>NZ_CP060035.1:0-2770000 GCF_015074805.1 Sphingobium fuliginis
ATGAAGGATATTACGGCAGTGATTGGAAGTTTGAGCGGTCTCGACACGCAGCAGAATGCGCGCCTGGAGACTGCCTGGGCGACCATTCGCGCCGGGCTGCGCCGCGACATCGGCGCGCGCATGTTCGACCAGTGGCTGAAGGCCGCGCAACTGGGCGATTATTGCCCCGAATCGCAGACGCTGGACCTGTTGTTCGCTTCCGACTTCACCGCCAATTTCGTGTCGGGCCAGTTCGGGGATCGGCTGCGCATGGCATGGCGCTGCGCCGGCGCCGGCGTGCGCGAGGTGCGCCTGCGCCGCGCCCCCAATGCGGTGGGCCCCCGGGTTCTGGAACTGCCGCCGGCCGAGGCCCTTGCCGTGAACGACGGCGGGGTGGCGGACGATCAGGCCCCCGCATCCAATTTCCAGCCGCGCCACAGCTTCGACCAGTTCGTGACCGGCGAGACCAATCATCTCGCCTTCTCCGCCGCGCAGGCCATGGCGGGCAGGAGCCAGCCGCGTTTCAGCCCGCTTTTCATCCATGGCGGCACCGGGCAGGGCAAGACCCATCTGCTCCATGCCATCGCCCAGGGCTTCTCCGCGCATTCGCCCTCGGCCCCCGTGCTCTACATGTCGGCCGAGCGGTTCATGATGGAATTCGTGAACGCGATGCGGGCGAACGAAACGATGATGTTCAAGGCGCGGCTGCGCGCGGCGCGGCTGCTGCTGATCGACGACATCCAGTTCATCGCCGGCAAGGGTTCGACGCAGGAAGAGTTTCTTCACACGATCAACGACCTGATCGATTCGGGCGCCCGCATCGTCGTGACCGCCGACCGTGCGCCGCAGATGCTGGACGCGATCGATGCGCGCATCCTCTCGCGCCTGGCCGGCGGGCTGGTGGCCGACATCCGTCCCGCCGGGCTCGACCTGCGCCTCGCGATCCTGGAGGCCAAGCGCGCCATTGCGGGCGACCCGCCGGTTCCGGACGCGGTGGTCGATTTCCTGGCGCGGTCGATCCGTTCCAATGTGCGCGAGTTGGAAGGCGCCTTCAACAAGCTGATCGCCTATGGCCAGCTTACCGGCCGATCGATCGACCTGGAGTTCGCGCAGGCGATGCTGGCGGACGCGGTGCGGGCCAATGCCCGCCGCATCACCGTCGACGAGATCCAGAAGGCCTGTGCCGCGCATTACAAGATCGACGCGGCGGAAATGCGTTCCAAGCGCCGGGCGAGGGCGGTCGCCCGTCCGCGCCAGGTGGCGATGTATCTGGCCAAGAAGATGACGCCGCGTTCCCTGCCCGAGATCGGCCGTATCTTCGGCGGGCGCGACCATAGCACCGTGATCCACGCGGTGCGCACGATCGAGGAATTGCGGCAGAGCAATCCGGACATAGACGCGGACATCCGCGCCCTGCAGCGCCAGTTGGAAGGCTGACAGGCGGGCGGCTTTGGATTAGAGCCAATCGACATTCAGATGATGACGAGCCGAAAATGGTGGTTTTCCGTGACCCGGAGCGCAGCATACTCAAGGTACGTGAGCACCGGAAGCACGGAAAAGCGTCATTTGGCCGTCAGGGCTGAATGTCGATTGGCTCTAGGCTTCGCGCCATGATCCGACAACTCGCCCTGTTCCTGGCCGCCCTCTTCTCCCTTGCTCCCGCCCTTGCCCAGAGCCCTGCTGCTGCGCCGCCGCCTGCCGATGTGCGGGTTGCGCTCGACACCGGCGCGGGCCGCATCCTGATCGCGGTGCATGTGGCGCAGGCGCCGGCGACGGCGGCGAATTTCCTGCGCTATGTCGATCAGAAGCGGCTGGACGGCGCCAGCTTCTACCGCGGCGTCGGTTCGGCCGACTATGGCTTCGTGCAGGGCGGGGCGCAGAACGATCCCAAGCGCATCCTGCCGCCGGTCAAGCATGAGCCGACCAGCCAGACCGGCCTTACCCATGATGATGGCGCGCTCTCCATGGCCCGCTATGCGCCCGGCAGCGCGACCGGGGATTTCTTCATCGTGCTGGGCAAGATGCCCGGCATGGACGCGCATCCCGAAGCGGCGGGCGACAATCAGGGCTTCGCCGTCTTCGCCCATGTGATCGAGGGAATGGATGTCGTGAAGACGATCCTCGCCGCCCCCAAATCCCCCACGGCCGGCGAGGGCGTGATGAAGGGGCAGATGCTGGAGCGGCCGGTGACGATCCTGACGGCGCGCCGTCTTCCCTGACCTTGGCCCTGACCTTGGCCCTGAGCCGGGCTCCTGCTCTTGCGGCAGCGCGGCTGGCCCGATGCCGCTGCATCGTTAACCATATTCGCCGGGCCGCCTCCAATGAGGGATGCCCTGCGCGGTCGGCTCTATGCCTTGCCGCTTTCCCCTTTAAGATTCAGCTTTTTGCGGAGAGCAAGCCATGCAGGTCGACAGCAACGACACCCTGTCCGAACGGGCGGAGCTTCACTTCCTCGCGGCGCTGGTCGATGAACTGATGCGCAAGCTGCTTCATTCCGGCGTGCTCAGCCAGGCCCAGCTCAACGAGATCGAGCAGCAGGTCTCCCATCGCGTCGGGCACAGCCCCCGCGCCTGGTAGGCCTGTTCTGCCGAGGCCGCTTGCGATAGCATCGTGGGATGCGCGTCCTCACGGCACTCCTCCCCCTTGCGGCCTTCCTGGCCGGGCCGGCCTGGGCGCAAGCCTCCGAGCGGGCGGGGCATTATTATCTGCGCGGCGTGATGGAGACGGGGTCCGAACTGATGCTCCATCCGGACGGCCGCTTCCAATGGTATCTGGTCTATGGCGCGCTGGACCTGTTCGCGGAGGGGCGGTGGGCCGAGAGGGACGGGGCCGTCATCCTCACTGCCGAAAGGACGAAGGAGGTGCCCGAGCCCGGCTTCCGAACGCTTGTCCTGAAAGTCGAGGACAGGTCGCTCGTCCCGCCCGATGGCCGCGGCGCCTATGTCAGGCCCGCCGACGACAGGGACTGACCCCGACTGCATGTCGGCCGTTCTTCAGGGGGCGCTGCGTTGAAGCGGGCGCCGGTCGCGCGCTACGGGTTCCTGTCGTCGCATGCTTTCAGGCGGAAACCGGTTCCCGCCCTTCGCCGGGGTCGGGACAGGCCTTTCTGCACGACGCTCCCTAGCGGACCGCCGGTTCCAGCAGGCGGATCGTTCCCGCGTCGGCGTCGATTTCCGCCCGGCAGCCCACCGGCAGGCTGAACTGGCTGGCGACATGCCCGAACAGCGCGCCCTGGAAAGCGGGGACGCCAAGGGGCGCCAGATGCTGCCGCAACACCTCCGCCAGGGTGAACCCGCCATAGGAGGCGCCGCTGGGACCGCAATCGGTGCATTGCCCGAACACCACGCCCGCCACCCTGCTCAGAAGGCCGGCCAGCGCCAATTGGGTCAGCATCCGGTCGATCCGATAGGGCTGCTCGCTCACATCCTCGATGAACAGGATCGCGCCGTCGAAATCCGGCAGCCACGGGGTTCCCATCAGCGTCGAGAGCACGGTCAGGTTCCCGCCCAGCAGCCGCCCGCTGGCCTTTCCGCCCCGGAAGGTCAGGATGCGCCCGCTGCGCTGCACCAGCCGGTCCTCATGCCCGTCCGGATTGGTCATCAGCGGCGTTGCTCCATCGAAGGCGACGGCGCGGAAGGCATCCCAGGAAAAGCGCGGCCAACTGCTGGCCGCATTGGGCCCGTGGATGGTGACGAAGCCGGCCCGCGCCGCGAAGGCGAGATGCAGCGCGGTGATGTCGGAAAAGCCGATCAGCAGCTTGGGATTGGCCCTGATCTTCGCGAAGTCCAGATAGGGCAGGATGCGCGCGCAGCCCCATCCGCCCCGGGTGGCGAAGACGGCGCGCAACTGCTGATCGGCGAACATGGCGTTGACGTCGGCTGCGCGGTCGGCATCCGTCCCGGCCAGATAGCCGTAGCGTTCGACCAGATGCCGGGCGGGCCTGGGCACCAGCCCCATGGCGACGATCGTTTCCTTGACCAGATCGAGGTCGAAGCTGTCGTCGGTAAAGCCCGCCGGCTCGATCAGGCCCACGCTGTCGCCGGGGCGCAGCCGGGGCGGCTTCACCACGCCCGCAAGGGGCGCGGCCGAAAGCCCGGGAGCCGCCATCGCAGCGCCCAGCGCGGCCATCAATGCGCGCCGGTCCAGCCTCAAAAACTGCTTCCATTCTTGCGGCGGTAGCTGCCCTCGACCCATTGCATGTCGATGTCGGGATAATGCGCATCGCCCAGCGGAACGCGCCCGACGACCAGGAAGGCGCAATCCTCGCCGCTTTCATTCACCAGATGATGGCCATTGGGATCGCCCTTCGGGAAGGAGGCCATGTCGCCGCCGTGCAGCGCCGTTCGGCTTCCTTCCTCGATCAGCATCGCTTCGCCGCTCAGCATGACGAGGAATTCGTCCTCATCCTCATGCCAGTGCCGTTGGGAGGATGCGGCGCCGGGCTTCAGAACCACATGGCTGATGCCGAAATCGGAAAGGCCGGTCGCCGGTCCCAGCCTGCGCACCCATCGCCCCGCCACCGCATCCGCATATTCGGGCGGATAGCCCGTCCGATTGGTCTGTTCGATGGCGGCAAGGTCGATCCTGGGCATGACATATCCTCCTGCCGGCGTCGGCGCCGGCGGTCCCGCCAGCTTCAAAATGCGCGCTGTGCGCCACCGCATTTTGCGAGCCGCGCCTGTTTCAGCCAGCTTCAAAATGCTCTAACGCAACCCCATGAACAAGACCAGCGCCGATGCAAACCCGATCGACATAGCCGAGAAGCTGATCGCCTGTCCCTCCGTCACGCCGGCCACGGGGGATGTCTTCGCCGTGCTGGAGGCGATGCTGAAGCCGCTGGGCTTTACCGTCGACCGCTTCCTGGCGGGGGAGGCGCCGGACGGCCCTGTGGAAAATCTGCTGGCATGGCGGACGACGGGGCCGGGCAGGCATTTCGCCTTTGCCGGGCATCTGGATGTGGTCCCGCCGGGCAATGGCTGGGCGAGCGATCCCTTCCGGCCGGAGGTGCGCGGCGAGTTGCTCTATGGGCGCGGCGCCGTCGACATGAAGGGCGCCATCGCCGCCTATGTCGCCGCCCTGCACCACCTGCCCGAAGACCTGCCCGGCACGATCAGCCTGATCATCACCGGCGATGAGGAAGGCGCGGCTGTGCATGGCACGCTGGCACTGATGGAGCGGATGGCCGCCCATGGGCTGCGTCCCGACCTTTGCCTGGTGGGCGAGCCGACCTCCTCGCAGCGGTTGGGCGACGTCATCAAGATCGGCCGGCGCGGATCGGTCAACATGTGGATCCATGTCGACGGCGTGCAGGGCCATGTCGCCTATCCGCACCTGGCCGACAATCCGATCCCGCGCCTGATCCGCATCCTGTCCGCCATCGATGCGCTGGTGCTGGACGAGGGCAATGACTGGTTCCAGGCGAGCAATATCGAGATCACCAATCTGGATGTCGGCAATCCGACGACCAACGTCATCCCCGCCGCGGCGCAGGCGCGCATCTCGATCCGTTTCAACAATGAACATGGCGGCGCGGAACTGGTCGACCGCATCACCGCCATCGCCGCGGCCGAAGGGGGCAGGGTGGAAGCGAAGATCAGCGGCGAACCCTTTCTGACGGAGCCGGGCATGCTGTCGGACATGGTCGCGGGCGCGATCCGGGACGTGACGGGGGTGGAGGCGGACCTGTCGACCACCGGCGGCACGTCCGACGCGCGCTTCCTCTCGCGCCTGTGCCCGGTGGTGGAATTCGGCCTCAACAATGCCACCATGCACAAGCTGGACGAGGCGGTGGCGCTGGCCGACCTGCGCGACCTCACCGAAATCTACCGGCTGGTTACGGCGAAGGCGCTGGCGAGCTAGGGCATCGTGCGCAAAAGTGGGAACCGGTTTTGGGCTTAAAAGGATGCGCCAACAAAAGCTTGGAGCGTTGCGCGGAACGGCCTGTCCCGGTCCTGTCGAAGGGCAGGAACCCGGTCATGACGGAAGGGAATGAAATCCCGCCCCATGAGGAGCGGGATGCGCATGGCCATCCGCTTCAGACGGAGCGATGCCGGACCAGCGGCGCGGGCGCGGCGAAGCGGGCGAGATAATCCTCCTCCCCCATGGGCCGGGCCAGATGATAGCCCTGGAACAGCGTGCAGCCGATCACGCGCAGCATTTCCATCTGCGCCTCTGTCTCCACCCCCTCGACCACCACTTCCATGCCCAGTCCCTGGATCAGCCCGACGACGGCGCTGCAGATCGTGCGCGCTTCGGCCGAAACGGCGATGTCGCGGACGAGCGAACGGTCGATCTTCACCCGGTCGACCGGCAGTTCGCGCAGCCGCGAGAGGTTGGAATAGCCGGTCCCGAAATCGTCGATGGCGATGCGCACGCCGTCGCGCCGCAGGGCGCGGATCTGGTCCAGCGTCCGCGACTTCATCTCCATCGCGAGCGATTCCGTGATCTCCAGTTCCAGCATGATCGCCGGCGCCCGATGCGCGTCTATCGCATGGCGCAGGCGCATGAAGAAGTCGGCCTGCCCCAGTTCGCGGGAGGAGATGTTGATCGCGATCCGCTGCCTCACCCCGGCCTGCGCCCAGCGCGCCGCCGTTTCGCACACGCGGCTCATGACCCAGTCGCCCAGCGCCACGATGGCGCCGCTTTCCTCCGCAATCGGCACGAAGGAGCCGGGCATCACCAGATCGCGTTCCGGATGCACCCAGCGGATCAGCGCTTCGGCGCCGATCGCCCGGCCGCTGGAAATTTCGATCTGCGGCTGGAATTCGAGGAGGAACTCGTCCCGTTGCAGGCCCAGCAGCAGGTCGCGCTCCAGCTCCGCGCGGTCGGCGGCTTCCAGCGCCAGTTCGGTGGTGAACATCTCGGCCCGGTTACGGCCCTGATGCTTGGCATGATACATGGCGATGTCCGCCGATCGCAGCAGCGCGGGCAGCGTGTCGCCATGTTCGGGATAGCAGGCGACGCCGATGGACGCGCCCAGGTCGATATGCTGGCTACCGAGGTCGAAGCGTTCGCGCAGCGCGAACTGGATGGCGCGGGCAATGCGGCCGGCCGTGTCGAGATCGGGCATGCTGGGGACGAACAGGGTGAATTCATCCCCCGCCAGGCGGCCGATCAGGCAATCGCCCGCGCCCGCGCTGGCCTGCGCCATGGCGACTTCGCGCAGGCGGCCGGCAACGCGCGCCAGCAACTGGTCGCCCGCCGCATGGCCCAGCGTGTCGTTCACGCCCTTGAACCCGTCCAGGTCGATGAAGAACAGGGCCGCAAGCCCTTCTTCGCTGCGTTCCGCCAGCAGCCGTTCGACCTGCCGGCAGAAGCTGGCGCGGTTGGGAAGGCCGGTCACCTGATCGAACAGCGCGAGCGCCTGAACATGGTCCAGGTTGGTGCGGACCTGGCTGAACAGGCTTTCCATCGCCACGGACAGGTCGGGCAATTCCCGGCCTATGTCCCGCGGCACGGCGGATTGCAGGTCGCCATGGGCCGCCGCCAGCAGGCGTTCGGTCGCACCGTCGATGGCGCTGGCGGTCGTGGCCACGGTACGGCGGGCGGAGGCCCAGCTGAGCGTGCCGCACAGGATCGCGATGATGAGGGAGCGGCCGATGCCGTCCATGTCGGTCGCCTGCCCCTGCCCAAGGACCAGGGACAGGATGAACACCAGCGCCCCCGCGGCGCAGGCGAAGGCAGTGGCGCGGCTCGTCAATGTCACGCCCTGCATGAGTCTCCCTACCCCCGCCAGTCCGGCGTTGGACTGGATCAGTGGGATATGAAGGACAGTGGTTAAGAAAAGGTCAGTGAATCAGTCCGAAAGGCTTATTTTTTGCGCCGCAGGATGACGTAGAGCGCGCCGTCGCCGCCATGGCGCCGATGCGCGATCCGCACGCTGGCGATGCGGTCGGCATAGCTGCTGGTTTCCAGCCAGTGACCGATCTCGCCGCGGATGGCGCCCCGCCGCGAACCGCCGCTGGCGGAGGGGCTTTTCGGCGGTTTCCCGGTGACCACCAGCAATATTCGCACGTCCCTTGCCCAGGCCGAGGCCAGCGCCTGGTTAAGCTGCGAATGGGCCGCCGACAGGCTGTGGCCGTGCAGGTCTATGGTCATGTCGGGGGTCAGATTTCCGCTACGGATTCGGCGCTCCCAGCCCGAATCCAGAGTGGCTGCGGGAGTGCGCGCCGGGG
Source organism: Sphingobium fuliginis (assembly GCF_015074805.1). Lineage (NCBI taxonomy): Bacteria > Pseudomonadati > Pseudomonadota > Alphaproteobacteria > Sphingomonadales > Sphingobiaceae > Sphingobium > Sphingobium fuliginis. The sequence continues at coordinate 8,154 of NZ_CP060035.1, forward strand.
CCGTCGCGACTGCCTGAACGGACGGAGCCGTTAACCCTGTCCCGTCCTTTGCGGGGGTTGGCGGCGTCGGAAGGGAAGAGATGCGCGCGCTCGGCCTCAGCGGCCTTACGGAGCGGGTCAGCGCCGTCCAGAGCGCCTGTTCATCGGAGGTGAGACCGCGTCGGGGCATCGCAGCATGATGTCAGGGCTGCTGACCCAGGCGAGCCGCCGACCCGAGCGGCAGCAGGATCAGCGCGCTGCCCCGCGCCGACATGCCGCCCGCGATGCTGCGCGCATTGCTGCCAGCGCCCCAGAAGCTGTCGAAGCGGTTTGCGCCCTTGATCGCGCCGCCGGTATCCTGCGCGATCCAGATGCCATTGGGTTCTGCCCGGTCCAGCGAGAGCAGCACCGGCGCGCCCAGCGGCACATAGCGGGGATCGGCCGCCACCGTCGCTTCGGGCGTCACGGCGACGCCCATCGCGCCCAGCGGGCCGGCGCCGGTCAGTTCCCGGAAGAAGACGAAGCTCTTGTTCTCGTTCATGATCGCCGCGCCCTCGGCCGGATGGGCGCGCAGATATTGCATGATGTCCTGCATCGACCCGGCCTGGATGAGGCCGCGATCCTTCATCAGCTTGCCGATGCCGGTATAGTCGCGGCCATTCTGCCCGTCATAGCCGATCCGCATCACGCCGCCGTCGGGCAGCAGCAGGCGGCCGCTGCCCTGCACCTGGAGGAAGAAGAATTCCACCGGATCGGCGGCCCATGCCAGTTCCAGCCCCTTGCCGGCGAGCGACCCCGAAACGATCTGCGACCGTTCGTCGAACGGCACCAGATTGCTGCCGTCCACCTTGCCGCGAATGGTCCTGCCCTTCAGGCTGTCGCTGAACTGGCCCAGATTGACGTCGATGAGCGTGGGCGGGCGGCGGTAGATCGGCACCTCGTAACCCGGCTGCCGCGTGCGCGACCCCGCGATCTCCGGCTCATAATAGCCGGTGACGAAGGCCTTTCCGTCGCCCACCTGCACCGCTTCGAAATAGCGGGCGAAAAATTCGCCGGCCGACGCCTCCGGCCAGCTCGACGCGGCGGCGCAGGCGCTGTTCCAGTCCGTGCCGCGCGTCAGTCCGCTCTGGTCGCCCCGCCGCATCAGCGAAGGGCAGGAGAGGCGGAACGCCTGCAACGCCTTGCGCGAACGCTCGCCCGACGGAATGAGGTCGGTGATGGCCGGGCCGGGGGCGATTCCGGCGCTGACGGCATTGGCTGTATCGGCCGGCGCGGTCGCGGGAGGCGTGACCGGCACGGGCGGACGGGGGGTGGCGGGAACGGGGCGGGTTGCGGTCTCAGCGCCGCGAGGCGGCCTTGAGGGGGCAGGCCCACCCGCGCCGGGCGGAATCACGCCGCCGGCGCAAGCGGACAGCAGCAAAGCCGCGGCCAGCGCGCCCCACGACTGACGAAGGCTCATGCCGCCTCGTCGGTCTCGCTGAGCTTCCAGTTGGGATCGGTGCTGCGCAGATCGCGCGTGAAGGTCCAGATGTCGTTGGTGCCGACAGCGTCGGTCAGCGAACCGGCGACGACATTGCCGTCGCGGTCGCGGGTGACGGCGGCGATGTCCGCCTCGAAACGCAGGGAAATCTCCGCCATGCGGCCCGTGACGCCCGCGTCGACGATCTGCACCTTTTCCATGCGGACCAAGCGGTTGTCGAGGACATGGCCCTCCGCCTCCCGCGCCGCGATCGCTTCCTCGAAGGAGGCGAGAACATCGGCATCGCAAAGCCATTCCAGTTCCTGCCGGTCGCCGCGCCAGAACGCCTCCAGCACCATCTTGTAGGCGGCCTTGGCGCCCTCCACGAACTGGGGCACGTCGAAGCTGCGGTCGGCCGCGATCAGCGCGCGGACGCCCGCTTCGCCGCCGGGAGCGATCAGCCCGTCCGACAGCCGCACCGAATCGCCCGCCATTTCCGGAACCGGGCGCGGCTGCACGATCGTCACCTTGGCGCGTTCCTCCGCCGGGCGAAGCGCAGGCTCCTGCTCATGCCCGGTCCGCTTGCCGAGCACCGAATAAAGCCGCAACGCCAGAAAGCCGGCAATCATGGCGAGGATGACGATCACATACACGGGGTCAGGCACCCTTTGGACTGAATCTGAAACTGTAACGCAACCAACATAGGCATGTTTCCCCGCATATTCAAATGGCCGCTTTTCATGTGCCGCATTGCCCCCTCCTGCCGCCCCTGCTAAGCGCGCGGATCGACATGCGCGGACATTCCGCCCGCCAGGCAAACCGTAAAAACCAGGGAAATGAGATGGCCGAGGAAGCCGATACCATTCAGACCACCGGCAATGGCGCCGACAATGGCCCCCAGATCGCGCTGATCAGCCAATATGTGAAGGACATGTCCTTCGAAAACCCCAATGCGCCCGCCGTCTATCAGTGGCAGGACCAGCCGCAGATCGACGTGCAGTTCAACATCGGCGCCGACAAGGTGGGCGAGGAAGTCGTCGAAGTATCCCTGAAGATCGAGGTCAAGGCCACCGCGCCGCAGGGCACCGCCTTTGCCGTGGAACTGGTCTATGCCGCGATCTTCGGCATGCGGAACGTGCCCGAGGACCAGATGCAGCCCTTCATGCTGGCCGAAGCGCCGCGCCTTCTCTTCCCCTTCGCCCGCCGCGTGCTGGCCGACGCGATCCGCGACGGGGGCTTCCCGCCGCTGCTGCTCGATCCCATCGATTTCGGCGGCCTCTATGTCCAGCAGGCGCAGGCCATGGCGCAGACCGCAGGCGAGCCGGCGGGCCACGCCTGAGTCCGGGAATGATCCATCCCCCCGTTCGGGCTGAGCGTGTCGAAGCCCTCCACTTTCTTCCGATGAAGAAGTGCAGCCCTTCGACAAGCCAAGGGCGAACGGGAGGAGGGGTTTTGCCATGAAACTCGCCAGGGCCCTTGGTTCCGTGGGCGGGCTGACGCTCGCCAGCCGGGTGCTGGCCCTTGTCCGCGATTCGCTGGCGGCGCGCTATGTCGGCGCGGGATTCGCGTCGGACGCCTTCAACGGCGTCGCCTTCCGCCTGCCCAACATGTTCCGCGCCCTCTTTGCCGAGGGCGCCTTTTCCGCCGCCTTCATCCCCATGTTCAACCGCAAGGCGGCGGGGCCGGGTGGGGTCGCGGACGGCTATCGCTTCGCTGAGCGGGCGCTGGCCGTGCTGCTGCCGGTGCTGGTCGTCTTCACCGCGCTGCTGATCGCGGCGGCCTGGCCGATCACATGGGCGCTCTCCGGCGGTTTTTCCCGCCAGAACCCGACGCCGGAGCAATTCGCCTTCGCGGTGACGCTCTCGCGGATCACCTTGCCCTATCTGGCGCTGATCAGCCTTGCCTCCCTGCTGGGCGGCATATTGAATTCGCTCGACAAATTCTGGGTGAATGCCGCCGCGCCGATCCTGCTCAACATCGCCATGATCGCGGGGCTGTGGCTGTTCCACGGCGCCGACGAATATGAAACCGCGCGGGTGCAGGCGATTTCCGTCACCGTGGGCGGGGCGCTGCAATTGCTGTGGCTGATCTGGGCCTGCCGCCGGGCGGGCGTGTCGATGAAGCTCAAGCGCCCGCGACTGGACGCGGATGTGAAGGAACTGCTCCGCCTGATCGTGCCGGCGGCGGCGGGGGCCGGGGCTTCGCAGATCAACCTGCTGATCTCCACCGCCCTGTCCGGCTGGCTGCTCGCCTCAGGCTCCATCACCTATATCTATTATGCCGACCGGCTGAACCAGTTGCCGCTGGGGCTGATCGGGATCGGCCTTGGCACCATATTGCTGCCGACCATTTCCCGCCTGCTGTCGACGGGCCAGGAGCAGGTGGCCATGGACACGCAGAACCGCGGTATCGAACTGGCGCTGTTCCTGACCCTGCCCGCGACCGTCGCCTTCATCACCGTGGCGGAACCGATCGTGCGGGGCCTGTTCCAATATGGCCGCTTCACCGCGCTGGATGCGGAGCGCTGCGGCTGGGCGCTGTCCGCCTTTTCCATCGGCCTGCCATCCTATGTCCTCGTGAAGGTGCTGACGCCCGGCTATTATGCGCGCGGGGACACCAGGACGCCGGTCCGCTATGCGATGCTGTCGATCCTCATCAACATCGTCGGGAACATCGTCCTGATCCCGCTGCTGGGCCATGTCGGGCCGCCGCTGGCGACGGCGCTGTCCTCCACCGTCAATGTGGCGATGCTCTATTCGACGCTGGTGAAGCGCGGCCATTTCGCCGCCGACGGGCAGTTGCGGCGGCGCCTGCCCCGCCTCGCCGTGGCGGCGGTCGCCATGGGCGGGGCGCTCCATGCCGGCGAAGGGCTGCTCGATCCATGGCTCGGCGGGGCGATGGTCCAGCGCTATGTGGCGCTGGCGGTGCTTGTCGGCGCGGGAATCGCGCTGTACGGGGTGGCCTGCTTCCTTACGGGCGCCTATCGGCTCTCGGACCTGAAGGCGCTGATGCGGCGCAAAAGTGCAACCAAGACAGAGAACGGATAGAAGAATGCGCGTCCTTTCCGGCATCCAGCCGACCGGCAATCTGCACCTGGGCAATTATCTGGGCGCGATCCGCAACTGGGTGCGGATGCAGGACGAGATGGACAGCGGGAGCCAGTGCTTCTTCTTCCTGGCCGACATGCATTCGATCACCGTGCATGAGGGGCGCGAGCAGCGTATCCGCAATGTCCGCGACATGGCCGCCGCGCTGGTCGCCGCCGGGATCGACCCGGACCGCTCCGTCCTCTTCAACCAGGCGCGGGTGCCCGCCCATGCGGAACTGTGCTGGCTGCTGAACGGCACGGCGCGGATCGGCTGGCTCAACCGCATGACCCAGTTCAAGGACAAGGTGGGCAAGGACCGCGAGGGCGCCTCCATCGGCCTGTTCGTCTATCCGGTGCTCCAGGCCGCCGACATCCTGGTCTATAACGCCACCCATGTGCCGGTGGGGGAGGACCAGAAGCAGCATCTGGAGCTGGCCCGCGACATCGCCACGAAGTTCAACACCGATTTCGGCGTGGAGCTGTTCACCCTGCCCGATCCGATCATCCCCAGGGAATCGGCGCGCATCATGTCGCTGCGCGACGGCACGGCGAAGATGTCCAAGTCCGACCCGTCCGACATGAGCCGCATCAACCTGACCGACGATGACGATGCGATCATGCAGAAGGTGAAGAAGGCCAAGACCGATCCCGAACCGCTGCCGGACAATGCCGGGGGGTTGGCCGGGCGTCCGGAGGCGAACAATCTTCTCGGCATCTATGCGACGCTGTCGGGCATGAGCGTGGACGCGGTCTGTGCCGAATTCGCCGGCAAGGGCTTCGGCGCGTTCAAGCCGGCCCTGGGCGAACTGCTGGTGGAAACGCTCCGCCCCATCCGTGCGCGGTTCATGGAATTGCGCACCGACGACGCCGCGCTGGACGCCATCCTCGAAAAGGGGGCGGCCAAGGCGTCGGCGGCGGCCGCGCCCACTTTGCGGGCGGCCTATGACGCGATGGGACTGATGCGCTGATGCCGCAGGGGTCGCCAAAGCGGCGGCCCTTTCCGGTTCGTGACGGAATAATCCATGCCGCGGCGTCGTACGGATGGCAGGACATGGTTTGCGCCCGTTCGCCCGTTACGTGCGTTCAAACGATGTTCAGTTGCGTTTTGCCATGGCAGGACGCAAGATGTTTGGCAGGCGAAGTGCCTGGTACAGGACGCAAGAAAAATGACCCGTTTCAAAAAGATCGGCTTCCTCGCGGCGCCCGCTTTGGCGCTTGTGGCGCTGTCAGGCTGCGCGAGTTCCTTCAAGGCGGATGTGGCGCGCTTTCAGCAGCTTCCCGCACCCGCCGGCCAGAGCTTCACCGTTGTCGCGGACGATCCGCGCCTGGCGGGCGGCCTTGAATTTTCGCATTATGCCGACCTCGTCAGCCAGCGTCTGACGCAGACCGGCTATGTCGCCGCCGGCGATCCCGCGCGGGCCGACCTGATCGTGCGCGTGGCCTATGGCGTCGACAATGGGCGCGAAAAGGTGCGATCGACCGGATTCGGCAATCCCGACCCGTTCTTCTACGGCGGTTGGGGCTGGCGGGGCCGCTGGGGCCGCCCCTGGGGCTATGGCTTCTATGACCCGTGGCTGTTCGGGCCCGGCGGTTATAATGACGTGACCAGCTACACCGTCTATACCGGCGACCTCAGCATGAAGATCGACCGCGCCGCCGACAATCGCCGCCTGTTCGAGGGCAAGGCGCAGGCCCAGTCGCTTTCCAACAAGCTGACCTATCTGGTGCCGAACCTGATCGATGCGATGTTCACCGGCTTTCCGGGCCAGAATGGCGAGAATGTGAAGATCACGCTGCCGCCCGAGAAGAAGGGCTGAGCGGCTTTCCTCAGGGCGGCTCCCAGCCATGCCCCTTTGCCCGGCGGTCGAGGATCGCCGGGCTTTTCTTCTCGAAAGCGCGAGGGTCGCCGGGCGGTCCATCGCACCGGGCCGCCCGTCTCGCTGGAGCGCCTTCGCCGGAACATGGCGCGAATCACGGTCCGTCGTCGACCCCTTGCCGGCCGGCGAAGGGCAGCAGCGCCTCATAGACCGGAAGCGGCGGCTTGCCGTGCACGGAAACCCCGCGGCGCAACAGGAACGCATGCCGCACGATCTCCGCCTGCTGCTCCAGGCCATAGCGGCGGAACGGCTTTCCCGGCACGATCTCATAGCCGTAGCGGCAGAAGGGATGGCGCATCAGCGGCAGATACCATCTGCCGCCCCGCTGCGCCTGCCAGACATGGGTCATTTCATGGATGAAATGTCCCTGGACGTGCAGGGGGCTGTCGCAGAAATCAGGGCAGAACAGGCCGCTTTCCGGATGAAACCAGAGGTCGCCGTCGGGCGCCATGGTGACTTGCCGCGGCTGGAACGGCCACCATTTGCGATCATGCACCCGCACCCGCCGATAATCGATGGCGGCGGCGAACACCGACCGGGCCAGGGCGGTTTCAGCCTCGGTCAGCGGACGTCCGGTCAATGCGCCTCATGCTCCTTTTGCGGGGGAACGGGAGCGGCGGCGCCGGGCTTCTGGATGATGGCGTCGACCAGCAGGCGGTCGCCATTGGCGAGCAGGAAGGTGAGCGTCATCCTGCCGCGGCCGATCGCCGTGTCGTTGACGCCCCAGAGCATCAGATGCTTGCCGCCCGGCGCGAAGGCGACCGTGGACCTGGCGGGGATGGGGACGCTGTCGAGCGGCTTCATCGTCATCCTGCCGCCCTCGCTCATGCTCTCGTGCATCTCCACCTTCAGCGCATAGTCGGTGAGCACGCCGCGCAGCGCCGTGTCCGCATCGCCGCCATGGGCGATGAAATAGCCGGAGGACGGCATGTCCTTGTTGGGGCTGAGCCGCACCCAGGCCTGATCGACATAGGTGGGCGCGGGATCGCCGCACGCCGTGAGCGCAAGCGGGGCGGCAAGGGCGATTAGGGGGTAAAATGCGCGCATGGGCAAAGGCTTCCTCAATGTCCCGTTTCCGATCGTTTCCTGGAGGTAATCGTCACAGCTTCTTGTGCCAAGCGAAAGCACGCCTATATCCCTTGCGCAAACGCCCTTGCCTTGGCGCTTTCGTGAGGTATGGGGCCGTCAACCGCTGAATATGATTTGGGGTTCAAAGAGGACACAATGGCAAAAGTAATCGGTATCGACCTGGGCACCACCAACAGCTGTGTCGCTGTGATGGACGGCGGCAAGCCCAAGGTGATCGAAAATGCGGAAGGCGCGCGGACGACGCCCTCCATCGTCGCCTTCACCAAGGACGGCGAGCGCCTGATCGGCCAGCCTGCCAAGCGTCAGGCCGTGACCAATCCGGACAACACCATCTTCGCCGTGAAGCGCCTGATCGGCCGCCGCTTCGACGATCCGATGACCAAGAAGGACATGGAGCTGGTGCCCTACAGCATCGCCAAGGGTCCCAATGGCGACGCCTGGGTCAATGCCGGCGGCAAGGATTATTCGCCTTCGCAGATTTCCGCCTTCATCCTGCAGAAGATGAAGGAAACCGCCGAGAGCTATCTGGGCGAGACGGTGACGCAGGCGGTCATCACCGTGCCCGCCTATTTCAACGACGCCCAGCGTCAGGCGACCAAGGATGCGGGCCAGATCGCGGGCCTGGAAGTGCTGCGCATCATCAACGAGCCGACCGCGGCCGCGCTCGCCTACGGGCTGGAGAAGCAGGACGGCAAGACCATCGCGGTCTATGACCTTGGCGGCGGCACGTTCGACATCTCGATCCTGGAGATCGGCGACGGCGTGTTCGAGGTGAAGTCGACCAATGGCGATACCTTCCTGGGCGGCGAGGATTTCGACGCCAAGCTGGTGGAGTTCCTGGCTTCGGGCTTCCAGAAGGATGAAGGCATCGACCTCACCAAGGACAAGCTGGCTTTGCAGCGCCTGAAGGAAGCGGCGGAAAAGGCGAAGATCGAACTGTCCTCGGCCCAGTCGACCGAAGTCAACCTGCCCTTCATCACCGCTGACCAGAATGGGCCGAAGCATCTGGTCAAGACCATCACCCGCGCCGATCTGGAGCGGCTGGTGGCCGACCTCATCAAGCGGACGATGGAGCCTTGCAAGAAGGCGCTGGCCGATGCCGGCGTTTCCGCGAGCGAGATCAGCGAAGTGGTGCTGGTCGGCGGCATGACCCGCATGCCCAAGGTGCGCGAGGCCGTGAAGGAGTTCTTCGGCAAGGAACCGCACACCGGCGTGAACCCCGACGAAGTGGTCGCCATGGGCGCCGCCATTCAGGCGGGCGTGTTGCAGGGCGACGTCAAGGACGTGCTGCTGCTGGACGTCACTCCGCTGTCGCTGGGCATCGAGACGCTGGGCGGCGTGTTCACCCGCATGATCGACCGCAACACCACCATCCCGGCCAAGAAGAGCCAGGTCTATTCGACCGCCGACGACAATCAGCAGGCGGTGACGATCCGCGTGTTCCAGGGCGAGCGTGAGATGGCGGCGGACAACAAGCTGCTCGGCCAGTTCGATCTGGTCGGCATCCCGCCCGCGCCGCGCGGCGTGCCGCAGATCGAGGTGACGTTCGACATCGACGCCAACGGTCTGGTCAACGTCCATGCCAAGGACAAGGGCACGGGCAAGGAACAGCAGATCCGCATCCAGGCTTCGGGCGGCCTGTCGGACGCCGACATCGACCAGATGGTCAAGGATGCCGAGCGCTTCGCCGAGGAAGACAAGAAGAAGCGCGAGGCGGCCGAGGCGAAGAACAATGCCGAAAGCCTGATCCACACCACCGAGCAGCAGCTTTCCGAGCATGGCGACAAGGTCGATGCTGGCCTGAAGTCGGAGATCGAGACCGCGATCGCGGCCACCAAGTCTGCGGTCGAGGGCGGCGATGCGGAAGCCATGAAGGCGAAGGCGCAGGAACTCGCCACGGTCGCGATGAAGCTGGGGCAGGCCATTTACGAGAAGGAGCAGGCGGCTGCGGCTGCTCCGGGCGCGGACGCGCCGAAGGCGGATGACGATGTCGTCGATGCCGAATTCTCCGAAGTGGACGATAACAAGGCGTAAGCTGATGTGCTTGCCCCGTCAGGACTGTTATGGCCTTGACGGGGCAGGGACGCCGGGGGCGAGATGAGCACCGAAATCGACTATTACGAACTGCTCGAAGTCGAGCGCACGGCGGACGCCGCCACGATCAAAAGCGCCTATCGCAAGCTGGCGATGAAATATCACCCGGACAAGACCGGGGGCTGCACCGACAGCGAGGCCAAGTTCAAGGCCGTTTCGGAAGCCTATGAATGTTTGAAGGACCCGCAGAAGCGCGCGGCCTATGACCGGTTCGGCCATGCGGCGTTCCAGAATGGCGGCGGTTTCGGCGGCGGGCGCGGCGGCGCGGGCGGCTTTTCCGACCTGGGCGATATTTTCGAGACGATCTTCGGTCAGGCGGCGGGCGGCTTCGGCGGCGGGCGGCAGGCGCAGCGGCGCGGGGCGGACCTGCGCTACGACATGGAAATCACGCTGGACGACGCCTATCATGGCAAGAAGACCGAGATCGAGATCGAGGTTTCGGCCCCTTGCGAAAGCTGCGACGGCTCGGGCGCGCAGCCGGGCACCGGGGTCAAGAGCTGCGGCACCTGCCATGGCCATGGCCAGGTGCGGGCGCAGCAGGGCTTTTTCGTGGTCGAGCGGACCTGCCCGTCCTGCCATGGCGCGGGTCAGGTGATCGAAAGCCCCTGCCGTAGCTGCCGGGGCGAAGGGCGGGTGGACAAGCCCAAGACGCTTTCCGTCAACATCCCCGCCGGCGTCGACGAAGGCACGCGCATCCGCCTGTCGGGTGAGGGCGAGGCGGGGGCGCGGGGGGCTCCTGCGGGCGATCTTTACATCTTCCTGCATGTGAAGCGGCATGCGATCTTCGAACGGGACGGCACGACCCTGTTCGCGCGCGCGCCGGTCAGCTTCACGACCGCCGCGCTGGGTGGGGTCATCGAGGTGCCGGGGCTGGATGGCCGGCGGCATGAGATCAAGATTCCGAGCGGCATCCAGTCGGGCAAGCAGATCCGCCAGCGCGGCGCGGGCATGCCTGTGCTGAACGGGCGTGGGCAGGGCGATCTGGTGATCCAGGTCGACGTCGAGACGCCGACCAAGCTGAGCGCCAAGCAGCGCGAACTGCTGGAAGCCTTTCGCGAGACGGAAACCGGCGAGGAATGCCCGCAATCGACCGGCTTCTTCAGCAAGCTCAAGGAATTGTGGGGGGACTGATTTTCCCTCCACCCGTCGGACGCCTTCCCTGCCTCCGTTCGCCCCGAGCTGGTGGAGAGGCTTTTCTTTCTTCGAGGAGAAGGGAAGGGCTTTGACGGGCTCAGCCTGAGTGGAGACAGGGCAGGGACTTTCGGTCCCGCCGCGCCCAGGCGTAAAAGGGAAATCCCCCCGCCATCAGCAGGAAGCTTGCTCCGCTGGGCACCAGCCCCGCGCCCCATAATGTCCAGAGCGCATAGCACAGCCCCAGCAGAGCGGCGGGCACCGCCAGCCGAAACCTGAGCGCCGCCAGCGCGCAGCCGACATAGAGCCAGAGCGTGGCCGAGGTCGACAGCAGCGCCATCGCCGTGAACAGCGCCACCAGCCCCTGCAGGCTGTTGGCGACCAGCATCAGCGTTCCGAGCAGGCAGGACAGCAGCAGCGCGCAGACCGGCGTGCCGCGACCGTTGGTCCCGGCCAGCCAGCGCGGCAATTCGCCGCCCCGCGCCATGGCAAGCGGCACTTCACCCTGCAACAATGTCCAGCCATTGAGCGCCCCGAGGCAACTGATCGTGGCGAAGACCGCGATGAGTCCCGCCGGGCCGGGCGACCAGTAATGCGCGACGAAGGCGGCGAAGGGGGAGCCGGACCGGCTTTCCTCCGCCGGCAGGGTGAGAGCGATGCCGGAGCAGACCAGCAGGTAGATGAGGCCGGTGACTGCCGTGCCGATCAGCGTGGCGCGCGGGATTGTCCGGGCGGGATCGCGCACCTTGTCGGCGGCGACGCTGGCCGATTCGAAGCCGAGCAGCGCCCAGAGCGTCAGCGCGGCCGAGGCGGTGATGCCGGCGCTGGTGAAGCCTTGCGCGGGGAATGGCGCGACCTGCGCCCGGCCATGGCCCAAGGTCAGGGCGAGCAGGACGAAGACGACCGCGATCGGGATCAGCTTGATCGCGGTGGTGGCGAGTTGGGTCGCGCCCACGGCGCGCGCGCCGACCAGGTTGATGCCGGTCGTCGCCCAGAGGAAACCGATGGAAAGGAGCGCCCCCATTCCGGGCCGGTGCAGCGCGGGCAGGATGCTGCTGAGATTGGCGGTGGCGGCGACGGCGATGGTGACATTGGTGAAGATCACCGAAATCCAGTATATCCACCCGATCGCGAAGCCGGCGGACGGGCCATAGGCGCGGGTGATGAACTGCGCCGTGCCGCCGGCGTCGGGCATCCGCACCGTCAGCCGGGCGATGACATAGGCAAGGAGGAGGGAGCCGGCGATGGTGAATATCCAGCCCGCCACCGCATCCCAGCCGAACGGCGCGAGCGAGGCGGGCAGCAGGAACACGCCGGACCCGATCATGTTGCCCATCACCAGCGCAATGCAGGCGGGCAGGCCGAGCGTGCGGCTTGCCGGCACTGGCCCGTTCACGAAGCGGCTCGCTGCATCATGTCCCGTTTGATGGGCCCATGCCGCGCCGCGCGCAATGGGTCAATGGTCGGTGGCGATGAAGGGCAGCGGTGGACGGTCCGTTGCGGGCGCTATGCGCGACGGGCGCCTGCGAAGGCAGGGCGCGGCTTTTCCGCCTTCGCTGGATTGACTGGGACGGTTTGCCGAAAGCGGGAGCATCGGCCTGCAAGCGGGATCGCGCCGCTCAAAATCCAGCCATGATGCGCGCGGTCATGAGGATGAGCTTTCTGCAATCGCGTTCGAAGCCATTGCATTTGCGGATTTTTCCCGCTGACCCCAGATGGGCGTCGATGCTGCAACGCAGCAATCCTTTTATCAAGAGGTCGCCATGTTCTCCCTGTTGTCGCTATATTTCGCCTATCGCCGCGATGTCGTCGTTGCCGAGCGCTATGTCGCCGGACTGGCCAGGGCCGAAGCCCGCCCTGCCGCCCCGGCGGCGCGGCGTCCGGCCGAACGACTGCCCCTCGCCGCCTGAACGCAGGGACGCTCCGTCCGGCTTGGGCCGGATGGAGCGCCTTGCCTGCCCCGGCGGTCAGGCCGCCAGGAACATATCCGGGTCGAGCGCCATCAGGCTGTCGGCGCCGCCCTCGATCTTGCGGCGGAGCGCGCCGGCGTCGGGCATGATGCGTTCCGCGAAGAAGCGGGCGGTCACCAGCTTGGCTTCCAGGAATTTCGCGTCGCCTTCCCCCGCCGCCAGCAGGGCCGCTGCGGCCTTGCCCATGCGAAGCCACATCAGGCCGGTCGCAACGATGCCCAATATGTGCATATAGTGCACCGCCCCCGCCCCGGCATTGTCGGGGTTCTTCATCGCATTCTGCATCAGCCACATGGTCGCCGCGCCAAGCTGGCCGCTCGCCTTTTCCAGTGCCTCGGCAAGGCCGGCGAGCTTCTCGTCACCCTTGGCCTGCGCCACTTCATCCGCGACGACCTTCAGGAAGGCCTGAAGCGCGCGGCCGCCGTTCATCGGCAGCTTGCGCCCGACCAGATCCATCGCCTGCACGCCGTTGGTGCCTTCGTAGATCTGGGCGATGCGGACGTCGCGGACATATTGTTCGACGCCATTTTCCCAGATGTAGCCATGGCCGCCGAACACCTGCTGCGCCATGACGGTGACGTCGAAGCCCTTGTCCGTGCCATAGCCCTTGATCACGGGGGTCAGCAGTTGCACCAGATCGTCGGCGGCCTGGCGTTCCTCTTCGGTGGCGGCCTGATGGGAAAGGTCGACCTGGAGCGCGCCCCAGAGCATCAGCGCGCGCAGCCCTTCGGTCAGCGCCTTCGCCTCCATCAGCATGCGGCGGACGTCGGGATGGACGAACAGCGTGTCGGCCTTTTCCTCCAGGTCCCTGGGGCCGGTCAGGGCGCGGCCCTGACGGCGGTCATGGGCATAATGGGCGGCGTTCTGATAGGCGATCTCCGCCTGTCCCAGGCCCTGCAGGCCGACGCCCAGCCGCGCGGCGTTCATCATGATGAACATGGCGGCCAGGCCCTTGTTCTCCTCGCCCACCAGCCATCCGGTGGCCCCGTCATAGTTCATGACGCAGGTGGCGTTGCCGTGAATGCCCATCTTGTGTTCGAGCGATCCGCAGGAGACCGCGTTGCGCTGCCCCAGCGATCCATCCTCGTTCACCAGGAACTTGGGCACCACGAACAGCGAAATGCCCTTGCTGCTGTCCGGCGCGCCGGGGGTCTTGGCGAGGACGAGGTGGATGATGTTTTCGGCAAGGTCATGCTCGCCCGCGGAAATGAAGATCTTGGTGCCGCTGATCGCGTAGCTGCCGTCGGCGTTCGGAACCGCCTTGGTCTTGATGAGGCCAAGGTCGGTGCCGGCATGCGGCTCCGTCAGGTTCATCGTCCCGGTCCATTTGCCCGACACCATATTGGGCAGATATTTCCGCTTCTGTTCCTCGCTACCCTTGGCGAGCAGGGCGGCCACGGCCCCGCTGGTCAGGCCATGATACATTTCGAAGCTGTGATTGGCCGAGAGGATATATTCGCTGACCGCCGTGGCGACGACATGGGGCAGGCCCTGGCCGCCATATTCGGCCGGTGCGTGCAGCGTGGTCCAGCCGCCCTCGACATAGGCGTCATAGGCCGCCTTGAAGCCGGTCGGGGTGGTGACGCTGCCGTCGGGGTGGCGGGTGCAGCCTTCCCTGTCGCCCACGGCGTTCAGGGGGAAGAGGACTTCGGCGGCGATCCTGCCGCCTTCGGTCAGGATCGCGTCGACCAGGTCCGCGGACGCATTTTCGAAGCCGGGGAGGTTGGTGTAGCGGTCCAGCCCCACGATGTGATCGAGCACGAAGCGGGTGTCGCGGACGGGGGCGGTATAGCTGGGCATGATCTTCTCCGGACGGTTCTGTTCTGGTGGGGGATTATCTGTCGAGGACGGTCACGAACTGCGAGAGTTCCGCTATGGCGGCGTCGATGTCGTCCTTCTGCCGCGTGAGCAGGTCGATGCGCGCCCTGCACTTTTCTATGGTGACGCGGCGCTGTTCCTCATGCTCCTCGTCGGCGTCATAGAGGTCGATCATCTCGCGTATGTCGGACAGGCTGAAGCCGACCCGCTTGCCGCGCAATATCCAGGCCAGGCGGGCGCGGTCGCGGCGCGAATAGATGCGGGCGAGGCCCTGCCGTTCCGGGGCGATCAGCCCTTCATCCTCGTAGAAGCGCAGGGCGCGGGCGGTGACGCCGAATTCTTCCGACAGGTCGGTGATGGTATAAGACTGCCGGTCGCTGTGATCGGGCAGTTCGATACCGGCGATACTGGTGTGTTTGTCCATGCCGGCTGATGTAACGGTGCTTTACGTTTACGTCAAGGTGAGTGTGCGGCCCCTGGCCCTTTTGTCCTAGTGACAGGGCAGGCCGTCGCCGCTAGGGCCTGGGCCATGATGGGGGCAGTCAGACGATCGGAATCGGCAAGGGGCCTGCTGGCCGCGCTGGCCCTGCTCGTCCTCGCGATCCAGCTTGTCGCGCCTTCGGGCTTCATGCCGGTGCGGACCGAACGGGGCGTCGTCGTGACGCTCTGCACCGGGCAGGGCGCGGTCAATGTCGTGGTCGACCGGGGCGCCTTCGACCGGCATGGCGAGTCGGGCCGGCATCGTCCGGACGACGGTGCGCCGGGGCAGCAGCATTGCCCCTTTGCCGCATCGGTGCAGCCGCTGGTTCCGCCGCTGGCTCTGGCCGATCTGCCCCTGCCCGCCTGGCAGCTTGGTTTCGGGCCCATCGCCTTCGCGCTCAAGATAGGGCTGATCGCGCGGCTGGCCGCGCCGCCGCCGCCCTCCTCGGGGCCGCCCGCCTTCTGAAAATCCGCCATTTTCCGCGATTTTTCAGTAAGGTTATCATTTCATGCCAGTCTTTTCCGTTTCGCGCGGCGTCTCGCTGTGCGCGCTTGCCTGTTCCCTGTCCGCTCCCGCTTTGGCCGAGGAGGCCGAGCAGAGCCGGATCATCGTCACCGCCAGCCCCGTGGTGGAGGAAGCCGCGGCGAAAGTCGTCCGCACCCCCGGCGGCGTCGACGTGGTGTCGGCCGGGGATTTCGAGGACAGGCTCGCCATCTCCCTGCGCGATGCGCTGAGCTTCTCGCCCGGCGTCTACACCCAGCCGCGCTTCGGGCAGGAGGTGCGCATCTCCATTCGCGGGTCGGGCCTGTCGCGCGGCTATCATATGCGCGGGCTGACGCTGTTGCAGGATGGCATCCCGATCAACATGGCCGACGACAATGGCGACTTCCAGGAACTGGACCCGCAGGTCTTCCAGCATCTGGAGGTCTATCGCGGCGGCAATGCGCTGCGGCTGGGCGGGTCGACGCTGGGCGGGGCGATCAATGCGGTGACGCCGACCGGGCGCACGGCGCCGGGCGTGGAGATGCGGGTCGACGGCGGGTCGTTCGACACGTTGCGGGCGAAGGCGGCCTATGGCCATGCCGGCGCGCGGGGCGACGCCTGGGCCGCGGTGACCGCCGACCGGTCCGACGGCGACCGCGACCATGGACGGCGCAGGGCGCTGCGCTTCAACGGCAATGTCGGGCTGAAACTCAGTGAGCGGGTCGAAACGCGCTTCTATGCCAGCGTGCAGACGATCCGGCAGAAGTTGCCCGGCGCGCTTAATGAAAGCGATGCGCTGGATCATCCGGCGAAGGGCAATTTTACCGGCGATCAGGCACGCAACATCGATTCGATCCGCTTGCAGAACCGCACCACGGTGGCGCTGGATGGCGGGGAGCTGGCGTTCGGCGTCTATTATAACGCCAAGGCGCTGGATCATCCGATCTATCAGGTCGTGGACCAGAAATCGGAGGATCGCGGGGTCTTTGCCAGCCTCGACCTGGCTGGTGACCTTGGCGGGATGCCGGTCGGGCTGACGCTGGGCACGCAGGCGCGTTTCGGGCAGGGCCGGTTCCGGCAGTTCGTCAATGTGAACGGCAGGGCGGGGGCGCCGACATCCTATCAGAAGGCGCGGGCGCAGACGATCAACAGCTATGGCGAGGCGCGGATCGCGCCGCTTGCAGGGCTCTGGCTGATCGCGGGCGGCATCTACACCCATGGCGAGCGGCGGCTGGACAACCGCTTCGCTCCGGCGCGGAGCGGGGATGCGTCCTTTGACGCCTTTGCGCCGAAATTCGGGCTGCTCGTGGAGCCGGCGCAGGCGGTGCAATTCTATGCGAACTACAGCCGGTCGGTGGAATTGCCGGGCTTTATCGAGCTTGGCCAGACGCAGTTCGATACGCTGGCCGTCGGCTTCGTCCCGCTCCAGCCGCAAAAGGCATGGACAGCGGAGATCGGCACTCGCGGGACGCTGGGCATGGCCCGTTGGGACATCAGCATCTACCGGGCCGATCTTCGCGGCGAGATGCTGCAATATGGCGCGGGCGACAGCGCCATTCCGGCGGCGACCTTCAATGCGGGCCGCACGCGCCATCAGGGCGTCGAGGCAGGACTGGACCTGACGCTGACGCCTTGGGCGACGCTGCGGCAAGTCTATCAATATAGCGATTTCCGCTTCCGGGGCGATGCGCAGTTCGGGAACAACCGCCTGCCGGTGGTGCCGCGCCATTTCTATCGGGCGGAACTGAAGCTGGGGACGGAGCGGCTGAGCATTTCGCCCGCCGTCGAGTGGCTGCCGCAGGGTGCCTGGGTGGACTATGCCAACACGAAGCGGGTGGGCGATTACGCGACGCTGAACCTGGGAGCGCAGGCGGAAGTGCGGAAGGGGCTGACCCTGTTCCTCGATGCGCGCAACCTGACCGGCGAGCGGGCCGTGGGCGACATCAGCGCGGTGGTTCGCTATGTGCCGGACAATCCGGCGACTGTGGCGAATGAAGGCAGCGTCGCCTTTTATCCCATCGAACGGCGCGCCTTCTATGGCGGGGTGCGCGCCCGGTTCTAATTCAAGCGTCATTCCCGCGAAGGCGGGAAACGCAGTTCAGCAAAGCTAATCCATCTCCGACGCGGCATCCCGTCTATTCTTATGGGAGATGGGTTCCCGCCTTCGCGGGAACGACAATGGGAGAGATAATCTAAGGAGCACTGGAGCCGACTCGGTAATAGGTTTAGGGGCAGGCGGATGTTGCGCCTTTCCGGACTGAAACTGCCCCTCGACCATCCCGCCGGGGCGATGCCCGCCGCCATTTGCGAGCGGCTGGGCCTCGAACCGCAGGAATTGCTGGCCCATGTCGTCGTGCGCCGGGGCAATGATGCGCGGCGGAAGAATGCGATCCAGCTCGTCTATACCGTCGATGTCGAGCTGGCCGACGAGGCGGGCGTGCTGGCGCGCTTCGCGAAGGATCATGACGTCCGCCCGCGCCCGGACACCGGTTATAAATTCGTGGCCAATGCGCCGCCGGGCTGGTCGGGCAAGCGCCCCGTCGTGATCGGCGCGGGTCCGTGCGGGCTGTTCGCCGGCCTCATCCTCGCGCAAATGGGCTTCCGGCCGATCATCCTCGACCGGGGCAAGGTGGTGCGGGAACGGACCAAGGATACCTGGGGCCTCTGGCGGCGGGCCGAACTCAACCCCGACAGCAATGTGCAGTTCGGAGAGGGCGGGGCCGGCACCTTTTCCGACGGCAAGCTTTATTGCCGCGTCAAGGACCCGCGCTTCCTGGGCCGCAAGGTGCTGGAGGAATTCGTCGCGGCCGGTGCGCCCGACGACATCCTGACCGAGGCGCATCCGCATATCGGCACCTTCCGGCTGGTTTCCATGGTGGAAGCGATGCGGCGGCAGATCGAGGGGCTGGGCGGCGAATATCGATGGCGGCACCGGGTCGACGAACTGGAGCTGGAGCGGCAGGCGGACGGCACGCAAAAGCTGCGCGGGCTGCATCTGGCGGATGGCGGCTTCATCGAGGCGGACCATGTCGTGCTGGCGGTGGGCCACAGCGCCCGGCCCACCTTCGAGATGCTCCACCGCCGGGGCGTGCATATCGAGGCGAAGCCCTTTTCCATCGGCGTGCGGATCGAGCATCCGCAAAGCTGGATCGACCGGGCGCGCTACGGCAGTTGCGCGGGGCATCCGGTGCTGGGGGCGGCGGCCTACAGCCTGGCCCATCATTGCGCCAATGGGCGGACGGTCTACAGCTTCTGCATGTGCCCCGGCGGGCGGGTGGTGGCCGCGACGTCCGAGGAGGGGCGCGTCGTCACCAACGGCATGAGCCAATATTCGCGGGCCGAGTTCAACGCCAATTCAGGGCTGGTCGTCGGCATCGATCCGGAACGGGACTATCCCGGCGGGCCGCTGGCGGGGATCGAATTGCAGCGCCATTGGGAAAGCATGGCCTTCGTCGCGGGCGGCGAAAGCTATCATGCGCCGGGGCAGAAGGTGGGCGATTTCCTTGCCGGCCGCGCCTCGACCGGGTTGGGGGAGGTCGTCCCTTCCTACAAGCCGGGCGTGACCCTGACCGACCTGTCGCGCTGCCTTCCCGAATTCGTGCTGGAGGCGTTCCGCGAGGCGATCCCGGTCTTCGGCCGGCAGATCGCGCGCTACGACCATCCGGACGCGGTGATGACGGGGGTGGAGACGCGCACCTCCTCCCCCATCCGCATCACGCGGGGCAGGGACTTCCAGAGCCTGAATGTCGCGGGGCTTTATCCGGCGGGCGAGGGGGCAGGCTATGCGGGCGGCATCCTTTCCGCGGCCATCGACGGCATCAAGGTGGCGGAAGCGGTGGGGCTGGGCATCGCGGCGACTTGATGTCGCATCTTCCTGATTGCGCAGCCATGCGGGACCTGCCGCTTTGGCGGGGTGAAATAAAGCGGTCATGCGCCCGTCATCCTATCGTCTCCTGACCGACGCTCTGCCGTAACTCCAGCGTCAAGGCGGCGTCATGCAGCCGCGTTAGCAGTCGTGGCATGACGACCAGCCCCGACCGCTGCATGCGCATTCCGGCCGCCGACAAGGCGCGGCTGCGCGTCCTTTTCCTTGCCAAACATGCCTGCGCGGGCGGGCGGCCGGACGCAGTGGACGGCAATCACGCCATCTACCATCATGAGATGCGCTCCACGCTGGAGGGCATCGGCCTCCATGTCGCCGCCGCCAGCCGCTATGATGCCCTGTTCGAACGGCCCGATGCCGATTTCGTCGTCACCCTGCTCAATCGCGGCGGCTTCCAGAACAGCGAGATGCTGGCGCCCCTGCTGCTGTCGTGGCGCGACGTCCCCTTTCTGGGCGCCAGCCCGATCGTGCGCGGCGTGTCGGACGACAAATATCTGAGCAAGCTGATCGCGCGCGCCCGCGGCGTGCCGACCATGAAGGCGCAGCTCTTCCGGCGCGGCGGCCTGCCCGGCGGCCCCGCTTTCGCGGCCGAGCGGCTGGTGGTGAAGCCGAACGCATCCTCCGCCTCCTGGGGGCTGGCCATGGTTGACGGCTGGGCCGAGGCGCTGGTCCATGCCGATCGTCTGTTCGACCTGGGCCATGACGTGCTGGTGGAGGCCTGGGCTCCGCTGCTGGATGTGGCGGTGCCGGTGGTGGGCGGCAGCGGCAACGCCCCCTGGGTGCTGCCGCCGATGATGTACGTCCCCGCCGACCCGCATCGCGAGCGCAGCTATGAGGAAAAGCGCGGCTTGGTGGATGCGGGCGACGATCCGCTGGTGCTGGTCGAGGATCGCGACCTGCGCGAGCGGCTGGAGGATTTGACCCGCCGCCTGCTGCCCGAATTCTGGCCGTTCGACTATGGCCGGTTCGAGTTCCGCTACGATCCGGCGACCGATGCGCTGCTGTTCATGGAACTGAACCTGTCCTGCAATCTCTGGTCGAAGAAGACCATTTCGCGTTCCGCCCGTTCGCTGGGCGTGGATCATCCCGCGCTGGTCGAGACCATCGTCGCGCACAGCCTGTTGCGGCAGGGGCTGTTGCGGCAGGGGCTGTCGGCCGACGTGCCGGACCGGGCGGCGGCATGACGACGGCATTGATCCTGGCGGGCAGGCGCGACGGCCTGACCGATCCGCTGGCGCTGGAGGCGGGCGTGTCGCACAAATGCCTGGCGCCCGTCGCCGGCAGCCCGATGCTGACCCATGTGGCCGCGGCACTGGCGGCAAGCGACGGGATCGGGGAGATCCGCGTCGCCATCGAAGATCCCGAAGTGCTGGCGGGCGTACCGCTGCTGCGCCGCCTGCTCGACAGCGGCCGGATGATGCCGGTGGCCGCGCGGCCCAATCTGGTCGACAGCATCCTTGCCGCCGCGCAGGGCGCGCAGTTCCCGCTGTTCATCACCACCGCCGACAATGTGCTGCTGACGCCCGAAGCGGTGGCCGACATGCTGGGCCAATGCGGGACGCCGGGAACCGACGCGGCGGTCGCCTTCGCCCGGCGCGAGTCCGTGCTGGCCGCCCATCCGGAGGGGCAGCGCAAATTCTACCGCTTTGCCGAGGGCAGCTATTCCAACTGCAACAGCTATTGGCTGAAGGACCGCGCAGCCCTGACGGCCGCGGAGACATTCCGGTCGGGGGGGCAGTTCGTCAAGCATCCGATGCGCATCGTCAACGCCTTCGGTTTCCTGAATCTCGTCCGTTTCCGCCTTGGCATCGGCACGCTGGCGGAGACCTTCGCCCGCTTTTCCCGGCGGTTCGGCATGACCATCGCGCCGGTGATCCTGAGCGACGGCGCGGTCGCCATCGACGTCGACAACAGCCGCACCCGCGCCGTCGCGGCGGAACTGCTGGACGCCCGCATGACGGTGGCGCAGGCGGCGGAGTAGCCGCCTTGTTCACCCTGCGCGCCCTGCCCGCCGGACCGGGCGACAATGAGCTGATGGCCGCCTATCACCGGGGGCTGCGCAGCCATTGGAGCCTGAGCCGACGGGTCCTTGCGCGGTTGTTGGCGGAGGCGGGGCAGGGCGGCTGGAGCCGCGCCGAGCGGGCGATGCTGAGCGAAGCCGCGCGCGCCCAGGGCCTGTCGATGCGCGACCGCAAGGGGCTGCACCGGCTGCTCAATCCGGGCGCCTTTCCGCTTGCCGCCAACCCGCTCAAGAACAAGCGCCTGTTCGCCCGGCTGGTGCGGGAGGCGGGCCTGCCCGCGCCGGACAGCCACGATCCGGAGCGGGAGGCGCTGGCGCAATGGCTGGGCCGCCATCATGACATCATCGCCAAGCCCAGCTACACGTCCAGGGGGCGGGGCGTGGAGCGTTTCGTCCGGGACGGGGACCGCTGGCGCGGCGGTCATGGCCGCCTGTCCGAAACGGCGCTGCTCGCCCGGCTGCATCGGCAATGGGCGCGGGGCGGCGTCATCCAGCAGCGGCTCGCCACCCATCCGGCGCTGGAGCCGGTGTCGCCCGGCGCGCTGCCGACCCTGCGTGTCGTGACCGTCCTTGATGAGCGGGGCGCGCCGGAGGCCTGCGCGCTGGCCTTGCGCCTGTCGGCGGGGGAGGGGCGGCCGGTCGACAATTTCAATGCGGGCAATCTGGTGCTGGCGGTGGACGATGCGGGGCGCTGCGGCGCTGCGTGGCGCGGAGGCATGGGACGGGTTCGTCCGGGCCGGCACCCCGCCACCGGTGCGAGGCTTGAAGGCATGATGCTTCCCGACCGGGATGCGGCGGAGGCCCTGGCGCTGGCCGCGCACCGGCGCTTTAGCGAGGGCTTCGCGGTCATCGGCTGGGACATCGGCCTGACCGCGCAGGGACCGGCGCTGATCGAGGGGAACTGGAACCCCGGCACGGACATTGTGCAACTTGTCAGCGGGCGAGGCGTCGGGACCGGACGCATGGGCGCATTATACCGCCATCATCTCGACCGTTTGCCCGATCGACGCTGGCGCACGGCCCGCGCCATCGAAACGGAGGCGCGGCGGTGATCGTCCTCTACGTCCACGCCCTGGCGGCGACCGGCGTGGTGCGCAATGCGCGGCTGCTGGCGGCCGCCCTGGCAGAGCGCGGCCATCAGGTGGAACTGGTGACGGCCGCGCCCGGTGGGGAGGGCGTTCCGGGCGTGCGCCACCATGCGCTGCTCCAGCGGAGCCATGCCTCCCGCCTGATCGAAAAGCTGATCGCGATCCACGCGCTGCGCCGCCATTTGCGGCGGCGCGCGCCGGGCCTGCTGATCTCTGCCGGCAATCACGGTCATTTCGTCGCCTGGGCGGCCAGCAGGGGGCTTGGCGGCCTGCGCCGCGTCTATCGCATCAGCAACGACATGGTGCGTGCCGTTCCGGGCGCCCCGCATGGCGGATCGGCGGGGTGGGAGCGGCGGATCATGACCCGCCTGATCGCCGCCGACGCCGACCGGGTCGTGCTGGTGTCGCCGACGCTGGCCGCCGCGCCGGCCTTCGCGGCCGCGGCGCGCGAGGGGCGGGTCGCGGTCATTCCCAACGGCATCGACGCCGCCGCGGCGCGCGCAAGGGCGGAAGGTCCGGCGCCCCATGGCTGGATGACCGAGGATGCGCCGGTCATCCTCGCCATCGGCCGGCTGGCGAAGCAGAAGAATTTCGAGACGCTGCTGCGCGCCTTCGCCACCTTGCGGCAAAGCCGGCGGGCGCGGCTCATCATCCTGGGCGAGAGCCGGGACCGGATGCGCGACCGGCTGATGGAGCAGGCGCGCAGGCTGGGCATGGCGGACGATCTGGCGCTGCCCGGCGTGGTGGCGAACGTCTTTCCCTGGCTGGCGCATGCCGACGCCTTCGTCCTGCCGAGCTGGTGGGAAGGATCGCCCAATGTGCTGCTGGAGGCGATGGCCGTGGGCGTTCCCGTGGTCGCCTCCCGCACGGCGGGCAATGCGGCCGATCTGCTGGATGGCGGGCGGTTCGGGCGGCTGGTCGACCCGGCGGATGCGACGGCCATGGCGGATGCGCTGCTGGGCCAGATCGAACCCGCCAGCGCCATCCTGTCGGGCAACAGGATCGAAGCGTTCAGCCTGGAGAGGGCGATGGCGGGCTGGACGGATATTGTGGAGCGGCTCGGGGTGACGGTACGTCCGGGGAAAGGCCGAGTCGCCGCCGCGAGCTTCGGTCCCGTTCACCAAAACTGATCAACGACAACGGGTTGGCCCGCATCCCCGCCGTGCCACCGGCAGCCATGCGGCCATGCCGGCGCAAAGACACAATCGTGAAATATTATGCATGTCGATGAGATTGCTGGTTTATATTCATTACCAGCAGGATCGATTTTGTAATATATAGCTTCGCGCTGCTTTCGGCCGGTCAGACACAGCCGCAGCCGCAATCCACGACATCATTATCCTGGCAGAGGAGGCCCTTATGCGTGCCAGATATTTGGTGCTTTGCTCGTCCCTGCTGCTGTCGACAGGGGTTAGCGCCAGACAGCCCGGTGACCAGCTGACCGTCATTGCCTCTCCCGAAAAGGAGATGACCCTTGAAAAATGGCAGAGCCGGACCGCGACCCGGCTGACCGGCAGCATCCGCCGCGCCGCCGATCAGAATTTCGACCGGGATGCGACCGGCTATACCCGCGTCGAATTCCGTCTGGACGGGGAGGGGCGGCCGCAAGCCGTCTCGCTGGCCCAGCCTTCATCGTCGCCCGCCGTCGACAGCATATCGCTGCGGGCGGTGAAGCGGATGGGACGGCTGACGCCCCTGCCGCCGCAGATCGCCGCCTCGTCCCGGTTCGAAGCCTGGATCGTCGTCGCCAGCGACGCGCTGGAACGCGACGCCATGTTGCGCCGGCTGCGCACCGACCACCGCGCCCGGACGATGGCGCAGGCCGACGGCGACAGGCCGGTCCTGATTGCGTCGCGCTGAGCGCCGTCCTTCCCCCCGGATGGCGTTGCGCGATGCGGAGTCTGGAGGAGCGGCCGGGCGGTTCGATGCGGCGCGGGTCAGCCTGCGCGCATCCGCCCCGTTCGCTCTTCCAGCTTCCCTTGCCCGTCAATGGAAATAGGCGGCGGTATAGGGAAGCTGGAAATAGTTGAGCCCGCTGCCGATCGCCCGGCCCAGGCGCGAGCGGCTGTCGCGGAAGAACAGCTGCTTGATGTTGAGGCCGACGCCGAAGAAGATGTCGCGCTCCGGCTCTCTTCCGGCGGCGCGGTCGGCATTGGTGAAATTCCTGCCGCGATAGCCGACCTGCAGTTCGACGAAGCGCAGCGGGCTGTCGCGCAATCCCCTGAAACCGGAAAGTTCGAGCGCCAGAAGGAAGCGCTGCTGCTCATAATGACGCTTTCCCTTGAAGCTGTAGACCTCTGAATTGGGCATCATCAGCAGGCGGAAATCCAGCTTCTCCTCCAGCCCCGGCACGGTGTGGCGGAGCACCGAGAAGGCCGCGCCGCCGCTGTTGAAGACCACGTCCTGTATCGAAAAGCCGCTGTCCTTCTTATGCGCGTCCCACAGCTCGCCATAGAGCATGAGGCCCATGGAAAGCAGCGCCGCGGGCGCCGCCGCCCGCGCCCGGTCATGAGTCCTGCGGGCGATCCGCGCGCCCAGAAATTCAGCGAAGAGATAGGCGTTGAAGGCGTGGGTCAGCTTATCGATGCCCAGATTATGGGTGTTCTTGCCGAACCAGCCCTCATCCTTGAAATGGAAATGGGTCGTGCCGTCGGTCCAATAGGCCTGCGTCGCGGTGATATAGGCGAACAGGCCGATAGTCTCCCATCTGGCGGCGCCGATGCGGCTGCCCAGCGAATGGTAACGCCCTTCCATGACGGGATCGGGAGGAGGCTGGATGCGCGGATCGGCCGGCCCCTGGACCCTGTTGCCGGTCTCGGGCGGTTCCGGCGTCATGGCGCGGAGGTCGAAGGGTGTTTCCAGCAGGGCCGTTTGGACCGCTTCATCCGGGCGGACGTCTTGCGCATCCGCCGGCGTCAGGGCGATGCAGAGAGCCCAGGGGAGCGGCAGGAATGTCCATGCAGGGCGCATCCTCTCCTCCCCGACAGACTGCGCCCATTGCAGGCTTTGCATGGGCGCTTGATCTCATCGCGGGAATTTAATCTGGACCGGCCATCGGGGACAATTTGGGAAAATGGGTAATGCTTGCCCATTATTGCTTATTGCGTTGGCATCGGCGTCCAATAGCGGACGATCTATATCCTGTATCGCGCCCTGCCCCGACGCGCCGGCGAAAATCCCGGGCGGCGGCGATGCGCCATGACATCTGCATGCCCGGGCCGCCCTATATGTCGGAAGTCATATGGCGTCGGATCGGATATTTTACCATTCTGTATCAAAGCGATACATATTCGCGGAGAAAGGCAAAATAGGTTGGAGGATCAATTATGAATGCGTAAACATACGCAATGGGGACAGGTCTCCGGTGGAGAATGGAGGCAGTCGGTGAGGGGCCCGTAGAGGTCGCTCCCGTGCCGGCGCCAGCTTTCCCAAGGTCGTGGACGGCGGGAGTCTGGCACCATTTCCCCCGCAGGTTCCTGCAACGGCTCCGGGCGATGGGACCACTGTCCCGCGCGGGGCAAGGACGATGGGGAGAGGACATGATTGCTAGCCTGGGCGTTTCCCTTCCCGGTCCGAGGTTGAGGGAATGATCGGCGCCCTGTTCCTGGCGTCCGCCCTGACGGTGGTCGATGGCGGCATGCTGCGCGTGAATGGCGAGCCGATCCGGCTGATCGGCATCGAAGCCCCCGACATTGTCGGCCGTTGCCGCAAGGGCAAGACCTGCCCGGAGGACAGTTCGCGCCGGAGCAAGGAAAGCCTGAAGCACGCTTTGCGCGATCCCATCACCATCGTTCCCGTGGCGCGCGACGCCTATGGGCGTACCGTGGCCATCGTCTATGCCGGTGGGCTCAACATGTCGTGCGAACAGCTTCGCAAGGGCATGGCTGTCTATAGGCCGGCATGGGACATGGGGCGCCGGCTGGCCAGGGAATGTCGTTTCCTGACAAGGCGGTGATCGGGCGCGGCGTCTTTGGAGCCCAAAGTGCCCCAGGCCTTGCCGTGTGTCCCGTGATTTTTAGGAAAGTGTGGATGCCCGACAAGGATTCGAACCTTGATTGACGGAGTCAGAGTCCGCTCTCTTACCATTAGAGGATCGGGCATCAGGATGGGCCAGCGGCTCACCGGAGAGGCGCAAATAGGCGGCGATTCCGGATTGGTCAAGAGTTTTGCGACAGGCCTGCCGGACAATTTCATGCCCTGCCCGGCGCAACCATAAAAGAAAACCCGCCGGACAGGCTGTCGCTTCCGGCGGGCTCTTCATCGATCCCCGATGGGGTACGAAGGGCTGGGAGCCGCTTCCCGAGATAGGAAGCGGACCCCATTATTTCAAAGCGCTTATTCCATGTCCTCGGTGGTGAAATCCTCACCCTGGACAACGGCCAGCGGATCGTCGCCAATGGCGGCTTCCGGACCCTGGCGCAGTTCGGCGGCATGCTCTTCCGCAGCCGTCTTGGGCGCGATCAGGTCGACCTGGCTGGAGGCCCGCAGCGCCGCCCGCATCGCCGCGTCACGCGACGAGGCGGCGACGCGCATGCGGTTCATGCCGGCGCCGGTGCCCGCCGGGATCAGGCGGCCGACGATGACATTCTCCTTGAGCCCGACCAGCGTGTCCTTCTTGCCCTGGACCGCCGCTTCCGTGAGGACGCGGGTGGTTTCCTGGAAGGAGGCCGCCGAGATGAAGCTGCGCGTCTGGAGCGACGCCTTGGTGATGCCGAGCAGCACCGGCTTGCCCTCTGCCGGCTGGAAGCCGGGCTGGAGCTTGGCGTTGATCTCCTCCATCTCCTCGCGGTCGACCTGCTCGCCCACCAGCAGCGTGGTGTCGCCGGACACGGTGATCTCGACCTTTTGCAGCATCTGACGAACGATCGTTTCGATGTGCTTGTCGTTGATCTTCACGCCCTGCAGGCGATAGACTTCCTGGATTTCGGCAACCAGATATTCGGCCAGCGGCTCGATGCCGAGCACTTCCAATATGTCGTGCGGGTCGGGCGAACCACCGATCAGGTTGTCGCCGCGCTTCACATAGTCGCCTTCCTGAACGTCGATCACCTTGCTCTTGGGGATCAGATATTCGACCGGCTCGCCGCCATCCTCCGGATTGATGGCGATCTTGCGCTTCGCCTTGTAATCCTTGAGGAACTGGACGCGGCCCGACACCTTGGCAATGATCGCATTGTCCTTGGGCTTGCGGGCTTCGAACAGTTCGGCGACGCGCGGCAGACCGCCGGTGATGTCGCGGGTCTTGGCCGCTTCGCGGCTGACACGCGCCAGCACGTCGCCGGCCTGCACCTGCGCGCCGTCGTCCACCGACAGGGTCGCACCCACCGCCAGCATGTAGCGTGCGGCTTCGCCCGACTGGTCGTCGAGCAGGGTGAGGCGCGGACGAAGGTCTTCTTTGGTGCGGGCGGACCCACGATGCTCGGTCACGACGCGCTGCGCGATGCCGGTCGCTTCGTCGGTCTGTTCGGTCAGCGTCTTGCCGTCGATCAGGTCCTGATACTTCACGATGCCCGGCTTTTCGGTGATCACCGGCATGGTGAAGGGGTCCCACTCAGCGAAGCGATCGCCCTTCTTCACGGTGTCGCCATCCGCGAACAGGATGGTCGCGCCGTAAGGCAGGCGGTGCGTTTCGCGCTCGCGGCCCTCGCTGTCGATGATCGCGATCTCGCCATTGCGGGCGAGCGACAGGCGGCGGCCATTCTTGTCGGTGATGGTCGGCATGTCGCGCAGCTCGATCGTGCCGTCCGACATGGCTTCCAGGTTCGACGTTTCGTTGAAGTTCGCCGCGCCGCCGATGTGGAAGGTCCGCATGGTGAGCTGCGTGCCCGGTTCACCGATGGACTGCGCCGCGATGACGCCGACCGCTTCACCGATATTGACCGGCGTACCACGGGCGAGGTCACGGCCGTAGCACTTGCCGCAGACGCCCATCTTGCTTTCGCAGATCAGCGGGCTGCGGATCTTCACGGCCTGCGTGCCGATGGCCTCGATCTGCGCGACCAGCGCTTCGTCGAGCAGCGTGCCGATCGGCACGATGACCGAACCGTCCTTGCTGTCGACGATGTCCTGCGCCGTGGTGCGGCCCAGGATTCGTTCGCCGAGCGAGGCGATGACCGAGCCGCCCTGCACGATGGCCTTCATCTCCAGCGCCTTGTCGGTGCCGCAATCCTCCTCGACGACGGTGCAGTCCTGGCTGACGTCGACCAGACGGCGGGTCAGGTAACCCGAGTTCGCCGTCTTGAGCGCGGTGTCGGCCAGACCCTTGCGGGCGCCGTGGG
Source organism: Sphingobium fuliginis (assembly GCF_015074805.1). Taxonomy (NCBI): domain Bacteria; kingdom Pseudomonadati; phylum Pseudomonadota; class Alphaproteobacteria; order Sphingomonadales; family Sphingobiaceae; genus Sphingobium; species Sphingobium fuliginis. The sequence continues at coordinate 36,892 of NZ_CP060035.1, forward strand.
TGGAGTTGAAATATTCAAGGACGGTGAGGCCTTCCTTGAAGTTGGAGATGATCGGCGTTTCGATGATCTCACCCGACGGCTTGGCCATCAGGCCGCGCATGCCGGCAAGCTGCTTCATCTGCGCCTGCGAACCACGGGCACCGGAATGCGCCATCATGTAGATGGAGTTGATCGGCGCCATGCGGCCCGTATTCGGGTCCTTGGGCTGGGCGCGGATTTCGTCCATCATGGCGTTCGCGACTTGGTCGCCGCAACGGCTCCAGGCGTCGATCACCTTGTTGTACTTTTCCTGCTGGGTGATCAGGCCGTCCTGATATTGCTGCTCATAGTCGGCCACCAGCGCCTTGGTTTCGTCGACCATCGCGGTCTTCGAATCCGGGATCACCATGTCGTCCTTGCCGAAGCTGATGCCCGCCTGGAACGCGTGGCGGAAGCCCAGCGCCATGATGGCGTCGGCGAACAGCACCGTGTCCTTCTGGCCGGTGTGGCGATAGACCTGGTCGATGACGTCCCCGATTTCCTTCTTGGTGAGAAGGCGGTTGACGACGTCGAAGGGCACCTTGTGCGACTTGGGCAGGCATTCGCCCAGCAGCATGCGGCCCGGCGTGGTCTCGAAGCGCTTCATATACTGATTGCCGGCTTCGTCGGTCTGCGGCACGCGGCTGATGATCTTCGAGTGCAGGGTGACGGCCTTGGCATAGAGGGCCTGATGGACCTCCTGCATGTCGGCCAGCAGCATGCCTTCGCCCGGCTCGCCTTCGCGCTCCATCGACAGATAATAGATGCCCAGCACCATGTCCTGCGAGGGGACGATGATCGGCTTGCCGTTCGCGGGGCTGAGGATGTTGTTGGTCGACATCATCAGCACGCGGGCTTCAAGCTGGGCTTCCAGCGACAGCGGGACGTGGACGGCCATCTGGTCGCCGTCGAAGTCGGCGTTGAAGGCCGAGCAGACCAGCGGGTGAAGCTGGATCGCCTTGCCCTCGATCAGCACGGGTTCGAACGCCTGAATGCCGAGGCGGTGGAGCGTCGGCGCGCGGTTCAGCATGACCGGGTGCTCGCGAATGACTTCGTCGAGAATGTCCCAGACTTCCTTGCGCTCCTTCTCGACCCACTTCTTGGCCTGCTTCAGGGTCATGGAGAGACCCTTGGCGTCGAGGCGGGCGTAGATGAAGGGCTTGAACAGTTCGAGCGCCATCTTCTTGGGCAGGCCGCACTGGTGCAGCTTGAGTTCCGGGCCGGTCACGATGACCGAGCGGCCCGAATAGTCGACGCGCTTGCCGAGCAGGTTCTGACGGAAGCGGCCCTGCTTGCCCTTCAGCATGTCGGACAGCGACTTCAGCGGACGCTTGTTCGCGCCGGTGATGACGCGGCCGCGGCGGCCATTGTCGAACAGGGCGTCGACGGCCTCCTGCAGCATGCGCTTTTCGTTGCGGACGATGATGTCCGGCGCGCGCAGCTCCATCAGCCGCTTCAGGCGGTTGTTGCGGTTGATGACGCGGCGATAGAGGTCGTTCAGGTCCGAGGTCGCGAAGCGGCCGCCGTCCAGGGGAACAAGCGGGCGCAGTTCCGGCGGGATGACCGGCACGACGTCCAGGATCATCCACTCAGGCCGGTTGCCCGATTCCAGGAAGGACTCGACGACCTTCAGCCGCTTGATGATCTTCTTGGGCTTCAGTTCCGACTTGGTGACGGCCAGTTCGTCCAGCAGCGCCTGCTTCTCGCCCTCAAGGTCGAGGTCCATCAGCATCTGCTTGACCGCTTCCGCGCCGATGCCGGCGGAGAAGGCGTCTTCGCCATATTCGTCCTGCGCGTCGAGCAGTTCGTCCTCGGTCAGAAGCTGATACTTCTCCAGCGGGGTCAGGCCCGGCTCGGTGACGATGTAGCTTTCGAAATAAAGGACGCGCTCAAGCTGCTTGAGCTGCATGTCGAGCAGCAGGCCGATGCGCGAGGGCAGCGACTTCAGGAACCAGATGTGCGCGACGGGCGCGGCCAGTTCGATATGGCCCATCCGTTCGCGGCGGACCTTCGACACCGTGACTTCGACACCGCACTTCTCGCACACGATGCCCTTGTACTTCATGCGCTTGTACTTGCCGCACAGGCATTCATAGTCCTTGATCGGACCGAAGATGCGGGCGCAGAACAGGCCGTCACGTTCCGGCTTGAACGTGCGGTAGTTGATGGTTTCCGGCTTCTTGATCTCGCCGAAGGACCAGCTGCGGATGCGCTCCGGAGAGGCAAGGCCGATCTGGATCTGGTCGAAGGTTTCCGGCTTCTGGATCGGATTGGCGAAGTTCGTCAGTTCGTTCATTTTTCAGTCCCTCTAGAGGGTAAATTGTTCGGGGCGGGGCAGGGAGGGAGCGCCGTCTTCGCGAGACAGCGCTCCGGAGTTCCCTTTATTCCGCCGCCTGCGCGAAGCCGTCATCGTCCTCGATCTCGTCCATCGACGCGAGTTCGACATTGAGGCCCAGCGAGCGCATTTCCTTGACCAGCACGTTGAAGCTTTCGGGAATGCCGGCCTCGAACGTGTCGTCGCCCTTGACGATCGCCTCATAGACCTTGGTGCGGCCGACGACGTCGTCCGACTTCACTGTCAGCATTTCCTGCAGCGTGTAGGCGGCGCCATAGGCCTGGAGCGCCCACACCTCCATCTCACCGAAGCGCTGGCCGCCGAACTGCGCCTTACCGCCCAGCGGCTGCTGGGTGACGAGGCTGTAGGGGCCGATGGAGCGTGCGTGGATCTTGTCGTCGACCAGGTGGTGCAGCTTCAGCATGTAGATGATGCCGACAGTCACCTTGCGGTCGAACTTGTCGCCCGTGCGGCCGTCGAACAGGTCCGACTGGCCCGACGAGTGCAGGCCCGCCAGTTCCAGCATCGCCGACACGTCCGCTTCGCGGGCGCCGTCGAACACCGGGGTCGCCATCGGCACGCCGCGTGCGAGATGTTCGGCCAGGTCCACGATCTGATCGGCCGTGCGGCCTTCGATCTGGTCGGCATATTGCGGCCCATAGGTTTCGAGCAGGCGGGTCTTCACCGCATCCGGCATCTCACCGCCCTGCGCGTTCGGATTGGCTTCGCGCCATTCCTCCAGCGCATGCTTGAGCTGCTGGCCCAGGCCGCGCGCGGCCCAGCCGAGGTGCGTTTCGAAGATCTGCCCGACGTTCATGCGCGACGGCACGCCCAGCGGGTTCAGCACGATGTCGACATGGGTGCCGTCCTCCAGGAACGGCATGTCCTCGATCGGCAGGATGCGCGAGATGACGCCCTTGTTGCCGTGACGGCCGGCCATCTTGTCGCCCGGCTGCAGCTTGCGCTTCACCGCGACGAAGACCTTCACCATCTTGAGCACGCCCGGGGGCAGTTCGTCGCCGCGCTGCAGCTTGTCGACGCGGTCCTCGAACTTCTCGACGATCAGCTTCACCGCTTCGTCATATTGCGCCTTGACGGCTTCGATGCCGGCCTGGCGGGCGTCGTCCGCGACCGCGAACTTCCACCATTCATGACGCTCGACCTCAGCCAGCAGGGCTTCGTCGATTTCCACGCCCTTGCGCACGCCCTTGGGAGCGGCCGTGGCGGTCTGGCCCAGCAGCATTTCCTGGAGGCGGTTGAAGGTCGCGCGATTGAGGATGGCGCGTTCGTCCTCGCGGTCCTTGGCGAGGCGGTCGATTTCCTCCCGCTCGATCGCCATGGCGCGCTCATCCTTGTCGATGCCGTGGCGGTTGAAGACGCGGACTTCCACGACCGTGCCGGCAACGCCCGGCGGCAGACGCAGCGAGGTGTCGCGCACGTCGCTCGCCTTTTCACCGAAGATCGCGCGGAGCAGCTTTTCTTCCGGGGTCATCGGCGATTCGCCCTTGGGGGTGATCTTGCCGACCAGGATGTCGCCCGGCTCCACTTCGGCGCCGATATAGACGATGCCCGCCTCGTCGAGGTTGCGCAGCGCTTCCTCGCCGACGTTCGGGATGTCGCGGGTGATGTCCTCCGGCCCCAGCTTGGTGTCGCGGGCCATGACCTCGAACTCCTCGATATGGATCGAGGTGAAGACGTCATCCTTCACGATCCGCTCGGAGATCAGGATGGAGTCTTCGTAGTTGTAGCCGTTCCAGGGCATGAACGCGACCAGCGTGTTGCGGCCCAGCGCCAGCTCGCCGAACTCGGTCGACGGGCCGTCCGCGATGACGTCGCCCGCTTCGATCAGGTCGCCCACCTTCACCAGCGGGCGCTGGTTGATGCAGGTGTCCTGGTTGGAGCGCTGGAACTTCTGCAGCGTGTAGATGTCGACGCCCGACTGGCCGGGTTCGATGTCGCCGGTGGCGCGGATCACGATGCGGGTCGCGTCGACCTGATCGATGATGCCCGCGCGACGCGCCGCGATTGCGGCGCCCGAGTCACGCGCAACCGTGCCTTCCATGCCGGTGCCGACGAACGGCGCCTCGGCACGGACCAGCGGCACGGCCTGACGCTGCATGTTCGATCCCATGAGCGCGCGGTTGGCGTCGTCATTTTCCAGGAACGGGATGAGCGAGGCCGCGACCGACACCAGCTGCTTGGGGCTGACGTCCATCAGGGTGATGTGGTCCTTGGGCGCCATCAGGAATTCGCCCGCCTCACGCGCCGAGATCAGGTCTTCGGCCAGCGTGCCCTCTTCGGTCAGCTCGGCGTTGGCCTGCGCGATCGTGTGCTTGGCTTCTTCCATTGCCGACAGATAGACGACCTCGTTCGTCACCTTGCCGTCGATCACCTTGCGGTAGGGCGTTTCGATGAAGCCGTATTTGTTCACGCGGCTGAAGGTCGCGAGGCTGTTGATCAGACCGATGTTCGGGCCTTCCGGCGTTTCGATCGGGCAGATGCGGCCATAATGGGTCGGGTGAACGTCGCGGACTTCGAAGCCGGCGCGCTCGCGGGTCAGGCCGCCCGGCCCAAGCGCAGAGACGCGGCGCTTGTGGGTGACTTCCGACAGCGGGTTGGTCTGGTCCATGAACTGCGAAAGCTGCGAGGAGCCGAAGAACTCACGCACGGCGGCCACGGCGGGCTTGGCGTTGATGAGGTCGTTCGGCATCACGGTCGACACGTCGACGCTCGACATGCGTTCCTTGACGGCGCGCTCCATGCGCAACAGCCCGACGCGATACTGGTTTTCCAGCAGTTCGCCCACCGAGCGGACGCGGCGGTTGCCGAGATTGTCGATGTCGTCGATCTCGCCCTTGCCGTCCTTCAGGTTCACCAGTTCCTTGACGACCGCAAGGATGTCCTCGGTCCGCAGGGTGGTGACGGTATCCTCGGCGTCGAGGTCGAGGCGCATGTTGAGCTTGACGCGGCCCACGGCCGACAGGTCGTAGCGTTCCGGATCGAAGAAGAGGCCGGCGAAGAGGGCTTCGGCGGTTTCCTTCGTCGGCGGTTCGCCGGGGCGCATCACGCGATAGATGTCGGCCAGCGCCTGGTCCCGCTCCTCGGCCTTGTCGGCCTTCAGCGTGTTGCGGATCCACGGGCCGGTGGTGACATGGTCGATGTCGAGCAGTTCGAGGCGGTCGATGCCCGCCTTGTCCAGCTTCTCCAGATTTTCCGGCGACACTTCGTCCCCGGCCTCGATGTAGATTTCGCCGGTCGACTCGTTGATGAGGTCATAGGCACTGTAGCGGCCATAGACTTCCTCGGTCGGGATCAGCAGGGTTTCAAGGCCGTCCTTCTCCGCCTTGTTGGCGGCGCGGGGCGAAATCTTGTGACCGGCGGCGAACACCACCTCGCCCGACTTGGCGTCGACGATGTCGAAGGCGGGCTTCTGGCCGCGCCAGGCTTCGGCGGTGTAGGGAATCTGCCAGCCGCCTTCGCCGCGCAGGAAGGTCACCTTGTTGTAGAAATAGCCCAGAATGTCCTCGGCATTGAGGCCGAGCGCATAGAGCAACGCCGTGACCGGCAGCTTGCGCTTGCGGTCGATGCGGACGTTGACGATGTCCTTGGCGTCGAATTCGAAGTCGAGCCACGAACCGCGATAGGGGATCACGCGGGCGGCGAACAGATATTTGCCCGAAGAGTGGGTCTTGCCCCGGTCATGGTCGAACAGGACGCCCGGCGAGCGGTGCATCTGCGACACGATGACGCGCTCCGTGCCGTTGACGATGAAGGTGCCGTTCTGCGTCATGAGCGGCATGTCGCCCATGTACACGTCCTGCTCCTTGATATCCAGGACGGAGCGGGTTTCGGTGTCGGCATCCACCTCGAACACGATCAGGCGCAGCGTGACGCGCATCGGCGCCGCATAGGTGATGCCGCGCTGACGGCATTCCTCGACGTCATATTTCGGGTCTTCCAGCTCGTAATGGACGAAGTCCATTTCGGCGGTGCCGGCGAAATCGCGGATCGGGAAGACCGAGCGCAGGGTCTTTTCCAGGCCGGAGACATAGCCGATCGACGGATCGGAACGGAGGAACTGCTCATAGCTCTCCCGCTGGACTTCGATCAGGTTCGGCATCTGCACCACTTCGTGGATGTCGCCGAATACCTTTCTGATGCGCTTCTTCGCGCCGGTATTGCTGATCGTGGGGAGAGCTTTGGTCGCCATTGCGTATCCTGCCTGGTTGTTCGTCGCATTTTTTCGCATCGCAGCGAAAATTCAGCCTGGCCTGTCGGTTTCAGGGGTGATTCGCCCCTCCACCGCCACGCAAAAAAGTGCGGGCCGGGACTGTCCGATCCGCACTGTCAGCGTCTTGTGACCCGCCGTTTTCGCCCAATCCCGCCGGTCCCGTGCGCTAAACGAAGCCGGTCCCCGGGCGATCCGGGGGACGGTTCCCGCACGCCCGAGGGCAGTGCAAGAGCCGGATTTGAAAGACTCATATAGGCTCCATGCCCGCTCTTGTGAAGGGGGCAGGTCTGTTGATTCTGGCTGGTTGCCGCGTCAGGTCGTTGCTGTAGAGAGATGGGATGGCTTTTGCCGGGATTCAACCTCTTCTGCCGTCGGCTCGTCTGTCGTGAAGCCATGGGCGCGCCTGTGTTGCGCTTTCGCACTGGCCATGGCGGCGCCTGCCTATGGGCAGGAGGGCGATGAAGCCGGGGAACCTTCGGCCGGCGAGCATGCCGTCTTCGTCACCGCCCGTCGCGTGGCCGAAGCGCAGGAGAGGGTGCCGATCAGTCTTGACCGCCTTGATGCGGCCGATCTGGAACGGCGCGGTATTGCCAGGCTGGCCGATCTGGCTGGCGTGGCGCCTAATCTCACCATGCCGACCATAGGTGCCTTTGGTGCGCAGCAGCCGATCATGCGCGGCGTCTTTTCTCCCATCGGCGCATCCACGATCGGCCTCTATGTCGATGATGTGCCTATTCAGATCCGGTCGCTGGAGGTGGCGGGCAATCCCGACCTGCGCCGTTTCGACCTCGACCGCGTCGAGGTGCTGCGCGGGCCGCAGGGCACGCTGTTCGGCGCGGATTCCATGGGCGGCACCATCCGCACCCTGACCCGGCAGCCTCAACTGGAAGGCTTGGATGGGCAGGCCAGCGGCGAGTTTGCGTTGGTCGGGAGAGGGGGATTCAGCCGCGAAATGCAGGCGGCCCTGGGCGGCGCCATATTGCCCGGCCGGATCGGCATGCGCGTCAGCGCTTATTATCGCCGCGATGCCGGCGTTATCGACCGGTTCGACCCTGCTTCCGGCGGCCTGTTGACGAAGAATATCGATCACGACGCGGCGCTGGGTCTGCGCTTCGCGTTGAAGGCGGCTCTTGGCGAGCGCCTGGAGTTGACGCCGTCGCTCTTCTTCCAGAGGGCGAAGCGGGGCGACCTGCCCTTTTACGAAAGCAGCCTGGGTCTCTTCCGTCAGACCGCCAGCCTCCGCCAGCCGGGCCATGATCGTTTCCTTTTGCCCGACCTCACCGCGCGGCTGGACCTGGGCGGCGCCGTGCTGACCGGCGTCACCGCCTGGTTGGACCGCCGCAACCGCCAGATAGTGGATTATTCGGGCTATTTCGGAGAGATCATATTGGGTGGCATGGTCCCGGGAATCCGCACGCCGGGCGGCAGCTATAGCCGGACGACGGTCGATCAAACGGTTTTCACGCAGGAGTTGCGCATTGCATCCGCCGATCCTCGTGCGTCCGTCCGCTGGCTCGTCGGCGGCTTCTACAGCCGATCGCGGATCGCCATGGAACAGCATGTGGTCGAGCCTGGGATCGCCGATCTCGCGCAGTCGCAACTGGGCCTGTCGATCGAGGAGATTTTCGGCCTGCCGTTGCTGCCCGGCGGGCTGAGCTATCAAAGCCGGCAGCAAATTCGCGAGCGCACGCTGGCGGTTTTCGGGCAGGCAAACTGGACCTTCGCGCCCCGTTGGGAAGTGACGGGAGGCCTGCGTCTGTCCTATAATCCATTGCGCTTCCGCTTGATGTCGGAGGGGCCTTTTGCGGGCGGCAGCAACGCGGTCGGGCCCCGGGGACAAAGCGATACGCCCCTCATTCCCTATGCCGGGCTGTCCTGGCGACCGGGGGGCGACAGTCTTGTCTATCTGAGCGCCGGCAAGGGTTTTCGCGGCGGGGGGACCAATGGAGCGGTGCCGGCGAACAGTTGCGCGGCCGATCTTTCGGCGCTGGGCCGCGCTGCCGCACCGGACAGCTATGGCTCCGACTCGCTCTGGAGTTATGAGGTGGGCGTAAAGGCGGGATTGCCCGCTCGGCGGCTTCACTTGTCGTTGGCCGCTTTCCGCATCGACTGGCGACGCATACAGCAGTCCGTCACCTTGCCCAATTGCGGCTTTTCCTATGTCGACAACCTGGGGGCGGCTCGCAACCAGGGTGTCGAGCTGGCGTTACGGAGCGAGCCGCTGCGGCGGCTGGTGCTGGATTTCTCGTTCGGCTTCGTGGATGCGCGTTTCCGCCGCGATGTTGGGCTTCCAGGCTCGACTATCGTCGCGGCGGGCGACCGGATACCCTATGTACCGCGATGGTCGGGGACGCTGGCGGCGGAATATGGCTTTACGCTGCCGGGGCGGCTGGACGGTTTCGTGCGGACCGAATGGCGGCAGGCAGGGCGCTATCGCCGCGCACCTTCGACCCGGTCGGTGGCCTATGATCCGCGTGTCTATTCGGGCGAGGGAAGCGAACTGCTGTTCCTGCGCATGGGGCTTGGCCGCGATGGCTGGCAGTTGTCCGCCTTTGTCGACAATCTGCTGAACAGCCGCGCGCTGCTCTACCGCAATGCGGAGCTGGTGCCGGTAACCGGATCGCCGCTGCGCGAAATGGCGCAACGGCCGCGCACTGTCGGTCTGTCAGCCAGCTTCGCACTGTGACGAACGAACCGATGCGATAAGCGGCGCGGCGGCCAGTGCGAGTGCCGCATAGACCGAGACGGGCAAGCCGTAACCGCCGCCCGCCGCGCGCATCTGGTCTGTCCAGAGCGGCGCCAGCGCGCCAACCAGGCTGATGATCGCGGTGTTGAGGCCGAGCAGCCGGGGGAACGCCTCCGCCTCCGCCGCGTCGGCGAGCAGCATCGATCCCGACTGGCCCGGCAGCGCGCTCGCAACGCCCCAGAGCAGGACGAACAGCCAGACCCCGGCCATGTCCATCATGCGGACCCCCAGCAGCGCCATGGTCCCCGCGGCCAGCAGCAGCGCCGTCGCGGTCAGGCTGCGCCGCGCGCCGAGCCGGTCGGCCAGCATGCCGCCCATCAACAGGGCGGGCAGGCCGAGCAGATTGGCGCTGCTATAGGCGAGGACCGCCGTGGATTGGCTCAGGCCCTCCGCCATCAGGCTGTCCACCGCCGCGAACAGCACGCCGTTGATCGCGAGCTGCAACAGGGTCATGGCCAGCGCGATCCTGAGGAAATTCCCCGTCCGGATGGCTGCTGGACGCGCGGTCCGCTCCACCGGCATCGGCCCGGCATCCGTCCGGCCCCCGGGGACGAGCAGCACCAGCAGGGGGCAGGCCAGCATGATCGCCGCCGAGCAGAACAGCATGGCCATGCGCCAGGTCCAGAAGGTCATGGCCGCCGCGACAAATGGCGGTACGACGGCGCCCGCCACGACGGCGGCGCCCAGAAAGACCGCAAGCGCGAGGCCTCGCCGCGCCACATGATGCCGCGTGATGACGGCGATGCCGGGCACGATGGTCGATGCGCCCGCGCCGAAGCCCGACAGCGCCATGCCCGCCATCAAGGCCGTTCGCTGCTGCGCGATGGCGGCGAGCGCGAAGCCGGCCGCACTGAGCAGAACGCCGATCAGCAGCACCGGCCGGACGCCGGCTTTTCCCATGGACGAACCGACCGCCAGGCTGGCAAGGCTCATCGCCAGCAGGAACGCGGTGGCGCCGCCGCCCGCCTGCCCCCCGAAATCGGCCGCGATCCCGGGCAGGAGCACGCCCAGCGACATCAGCGTGCACCCCTGGACCAGCAGCGTCATGGCCGACAGGGCGAGGACCGGAAGCCAGGCGCCGTCTGCGGAAAAGCGGGGGAGGAGGAGCAAGGGACGCGGCACGACGGCAGCTTTATCCGTTTTTCCAGCAATTTGAATGGATCGGTGTCCGATTTGTGCAATGCGGCAGGGCGCAATTGCGTATATTCCGCATGGGGACGTGGAGAGATCGGGGCAAAGCTGTGATCCGGACGGAGGATATTTACGACGCGGCGACCGACGACGGCGCGTTCGACCGGCTGGCTTCGACGCTGGCCGATGCGGTCGGCGCGCGCTCGGGCGTTCTGCATTGGGGCCGCACGCCCCAGCATGTCGCGGAAATCTCCTACTCCGGCTATTTCACCGATGCGCAAATGGCGCTTTACGACGAGGAGTTTCAGGACGACGACATTTGGGGCGTCGCGCTGGACCGGGCAGAGGCGGTCAATCGCGTCTGGAATGTCGAAGCGCTCGTACCGACCCATGCCTATGAAGGCAGCCGCATCTACAATGAGTGGATCAAGGGCATGGGCGACGACACTTTCCGCTGCCTGGGCGGCGTGATCCGGAAGGACGGGACGACCGGCCATATCGGCCTGCATCGGGGGCGCACGCAAAAGCCGTTCAACGAGGACGAAGTGCGGGCGATGCAGGACAGCATCGATCATATCGGCCGCATGTTCGCGATCCGCAGCAAGCTGGACCGCGCCAACCATTATGGCCGTTCGCTGCACGCCACGCTCGACATGGTGGGCCATGCCGTCTTCACCCTGCGCGCCAACGGCGCGCTGATCGACTGCAACCGAATGGCGGACGCGCTGCTGCGCCGGGGCGATGCGCTGAGCTTGCGGCAGCGGCAGTTGAAGGCGCGCGATCCCCGCGACGACGAAGCGTTGCAGGCCGCCTTCAGGGCTGCGACGGCCCGGCAGGGTGGACAGGCGAGCGCGATCTTCGTCCATCGCGAACGGGGCGCGCCCTATGTGCTGTCGATCGCCGCGGTGCGGGTCGGCATGGAGCGGCAGATCGTCGCGATCGCCACCGATCCCGCGGACCGGGACCAGAGCCTCGCCAGCCGCATCCGATCGCTTTACGGCCTCACCAGGGCGGAGGCGGAGGTGGCCGAAGCGCTTTGCCAGGGACGGGGCCTGGAAGACCTGTCGCAGGAACGCGGCGTGGCGCTCAACACCGTGCGGACGCAGATCAAGAATATCTATGTGAAGCTGGATTGCAGCCGCCAGTCCGAACTGGTCGCCCGCATCGGCGCGCTGCCGCGCCTGAGCGGGTTCGAGAACATGGAATAGCAGGCGAGGCGGAGCGCCCTTCAGGGTTGGGCGGGCGCCGTCACGGCCGGCGACGGCGGCGCAATCTTCACCACTTCGAAGCGTTCCTTGCGGCGCACGCCCGCCAGTTCCGGCGCGGCGGGCGGCGGCGGCGGGGCTGCCGCCCTGGGGTTCCGCTGGAGCATGCATTCATCCTTGTTGCCGCGCGGCGTCTGGAAGCAGTTCCAGAGCGAGCGCTGCAATCCCGTCGCGCTGTTGTGGATATAGGCGAAGGCCATGCTTTCCATCTGGTCGCCCGACAGAGGCAGGCCGCCCGGCGCGGTTCCCGCTCGCCAGGCCATGATCCGGCATTCCGGGCGCCCGGCGCAGAAGGTCTGGGCCATGGTCGGCCAACTGTCGGGGGAGATGGCGCGCCCCAGTTCGACCAGGAAACTCCTGGCCCCCGGCGCGATGGCGATGAGCCGGACGCCGGCCATCGTCCGGCCCAGCGAATCCGCCCCTATCGCCTGCTGCGGCCGGGCGGCGAGGTCGGCCAGCGTGCCGTCGGTCAGGGCAGGCGGGGACAGACCGGCGGGCGCATCCGGATCGCCCTGGTGCGCGGCGGACAGGCGCGCGATGCGCTGCACCAGCGGCTCGCCGCTTTCGCCCGCGCGGCGGAAGGCGGGGGGCGTGCCCCACCAGCCCCGCCAGCGGAAGAAGAGATGGGTGCCCACGGACGTGATCTTGTCCAGGCTGCCGCTCCAATAGGGCACGACCCAATCGGTATGATAATGGGTGGCGTAGCCGACCGGCTTGTACACCTTGCCCGCCAGGGCCGCCCGCGCGATGTCCCGCGCCCTTTCCCAGGCCGCCTGTGTCGGCGTGCGGGCGAGCGCGCCGTCGCAGGTGAAGGTGAACTGGCACCCCGTAGCCCGTTCCTGCCCCTGGAAGACGACGCCGCAGACCGTCTTGGGAAAGGCGGGATGCCGCACGCGGTTCAGCACCACCTGCGCGACGGCCCGCTCGCCCACGGCATCGTCGCCCGCCTCGTAAAGCTGCGCGGCGGCCAGGCAGTCCGTGGCGCGGGCAAGGTCGATGGGCGATCCTGAGAAGAGGAATGGCCGCGCCGCCGGATTGGGCAGGCGGGAGAAGGGAATGGCGGCGTTGAAGGCCCGCGCCTGATCGCGCTCCAGCGCATAGACCTCCACCGGCGCGACCGCCGGCGGCGGCGTGGCGGGGCGCGTGAGCCGGGCGGCGGCGACGGCTTCCGGGCGCGGCCTGCCGGGAGGCACCCGCGCCTCCCAGGCGGAAACCATAGCGGGCAGGCCGACGAACAGCACGAGCCAGAGCAGCCACATCGAACAATGCGGCTGGCTGGTGGGGTTTGCGTCGGTCATGCCCGTTCCGGCTCTTGCCTGTGTCTGGCCTTATTCGGGCAGGAAGTCGGGCACCGACAGATAGCGTTCGCCGGTGTCATAGTTGAAGCCCAGAACGCGGCTGCCCGCCGGGAGTTCCGGCAGCTTCTGATGGATGGCGGCCAGCGTCGCGCCGGAGGAGATGCCGATCAGCACGCCTTCCTCCCGCGCGGCGCGGCGGGCAAATTCCTTGGCGTCGGCCGGATCGACCTGGATCACGCCGTCCAGCAACTGGGTGTGGAGGTTGGCGGGAATGAAGCCCGCGCCGATCCCCTGGATCGGGTGAGGACCGGGCTGGCCGCCGCTGATGACATGGGACAGGGTCGGTTCGACCGCATAGACCTTCAGATGGGGCCAGAGCTGCTTGAGCACCTGCGCGACGCCGGTGATGTGGCCGCCGGTGCCGACGCCGGTAATCAGGGCGTCAAGCGGCGAGTCGGCAAAGTCCGTGGCGATTTCATGCGCCGTGGTGCGGACATGCACGTCGATATTGGCGGGGTTCTCGAACTGTTGCGGCATCCAGGAACCGGGGGTCTGCTCGACCAGTTCCAGCGCACGCTCGATCGCGCCCTTCATGCCCTTTTCGCGCGGCGTCAGGTCGAAGCTGGCGCCATAGGCCAGCATCAGCCGGCGGCGTTCCAGGCTCATGCTCTCGGGCATGACCAGGATCAGCTTGTAGCCCTTGACCGCCGCGACCATGGCCAGGCCGACGCCGGTATTGCCGGATGTCGGTTCGATGATGGTGCCGCCGGGCTTGAGATCGCCCGACGCCTCCGCCGCCTCGATCATCGACAGGGCGATTCGGTCCTTGATCGACCCGCCGGGGTTGGACCGTTCGGACTTGATCCACACCTCCGCATCACCGAACAGCCGGTTGACGCGGATATGCGGCGTGTTGCCGATGGTTTCCAAGATACTGGATGCCTTCATTGCACTTTCTCCTGCGTGGGCTCGGCCGCCCTTGTTTCGGGTGGGTCGAAGGTACGGGCAAGGCGGAGTTCTGGAAAGAGCTTCGCCCAGATAAGGGTTATCACGATGGCGCCGATCCCGCCGCCGATCACCGCCGCGACCGGCCCGACCAGCGCGGCGAGGAAGCCGGACTCCGCCTCGCCCAGTTCGTTGGAGGCGGAAATGGTGAGCTGCGACAGGCTGGATACGCGGCCGCGCATCTCGTCGGGGGTGTGAAGCTGGATCAGCGACTGGCGGACATAGACGGACACCATGTCGGCCGATCCCAGCAGGATCAGCGCGCCGATGCCGACTTCCGGCGCGATGGCGCGGGGCAGGAAGGCGGTCGAGCCGAAGACGATCGTGGCGATGCCGAAGAGGATGACGGCGCCCAGCATCTTGAGTCCGACTTCCGTCTTCATCGGCCGGAAGGAGAAGAAAAGGGCGGTGACCCCCGCGCCGATGCCGGGGGAAGCGGCAAGATGGCCGAGGCCGGCCGAACCCACATGCAATATGTCGCGGGCATAGACCGGCAACAGCGCCGTCGCGCCCGCCAGCAGCACCGCGAACAGGTCGAGCGTGATGGTCGCCAGAACCAGCCGGTTGGTGCGGACATAGGTGAGGCCGTCGATCATCTGGCGCACCGGGTGCCGGCTGGTGTCGCGCGGCGGCTGAGGCACCGGGCCGATCAGCATCATGCAGAGCAGGGCGACCGTAAACAGGCCCGAGGCCAGCGCATAGGCCCCCCAGGGCTGCATCGCATAGGCATAGCCGCCCAGCGCCGGGCCCGCGATCATGCCCGCCTGCCACACGACGCTGGAAATGGCGATCGCGTTGGGCAGCAGTTCGCGCGGGACCAGATTGGGGGCGAGCGCGCTATAGGCCGGGCCATTGAATGCACGCGCGACGCCGACCAGGGCGGCGATGCCGAAGATCAGCGGCAGGCTGACCCAGCCCTCATAGGTGGCGAAGGCGAGGACGGCCGACGCCAGCACCAGCAGCAGCAGGGTGAAACGGGTGATCAGGCGCCGGTCGAAATGGTCGGCCACCCATCCCGTCACGGGCGTCAGGAAGAAGAGGGGCAGGAACTGCGCCAGCCCGATCAGGCCGAGCTGGGCCGAGGCGGCGGCGGTGCTCATCGTTTCGCGGGCGACATTATAGGCCTGCCAGCCCAATATGATCATCATGCTATATTGCGCCAGAACCGTCGCCAGCCGCCCCAGAAGATAGGCCCGGAAATTGCCGAAGCGCAGGGGATGGGCGGGAACCGGGGGGCTAAGCATGCGCCCTCCTTAGCGCCTGCACAATGATCCTCGCAACCGCGGCGGTAGAGAAAAGGCGCAGCAATATTTGGGGCGGTGATGGTCTGGCTTTAGAGGAGATCGGGCCTGTTCCCCATGCGATTGGGCATGGCGGCTTTCGGCTGGGCAGGCTTTCCGTGTCGGTGGGGGCGAACCCTAGCGATCCGGCTGCAACAGGATGCCGCTTACCGATCCATTGCGCACCGAGCAGACGAAGGGCACCGACCGCCGGCCGTCGAACGGACCGACTTCGCCTTCCACTTCCCAACCGGTGGACATGGTGCTGGCGGCGATCCGTCCCAGGACCTTCGCGCCAGGTCCTGCCTCTTCCCGCGCCTTGGCCGCGCAGGCATTGCGGGCTGCCGTGGCGGTCTGGATCGGGCCGTAGCCGGGCGACACATAGGGTTGACGCCTGGCATCGCGTTCGGCCTGACGGTCGCGGGCGATGTCGCTGGCGATGGCGGCGTCCGTGGCGCGGCGCAGGTCGCGATAATCCTGTGCATGGGCGGGCAGGGCAGGCCCCAGACCCAGGGTGCAGATGGCCAGGGTGAAGATGCCCCGGGTGAAGATGCCTAAGGTGAAGATGATCGTCTTTCGCATGGCATGTCTCCCCTCTTATTTGAACAGGCTGCCCAATATGCCGCGCACCAGTTGCCCCGCAATGCCGCCGGACCTGCGGCTGGACCCGCCGAAGACCGCCCGGCCGATTTCATTGGCGACCTGACGCCCGACGGACGAGGCGGCGGAACGGGTCGCGGACTGGATCGCCTTGTCGAAGGAGGAGGGCCTGGCGGCTTCGCGGGCGGCGGCGGCTTCCTGCCGCGCCTGTTCCTTTAGCTGGGCCTCGCGCTGCTTGGCCTCTATTTTGGCCTGGGCGGCGGCCGCCTTGTCCGCTTCGGCCTGCGCCTTGGCGGCCTGGGCGGCGGCGGCGGCGGCCTGACCCCGGGCGGCGAGGATTTCCTCGGCCGACTCCCGATCGACGGTCGCGTCATATTTGCCCGCGCAGGGCGATATGGACTGGATGATCGCCCGTTCCCTGGCATCAAGCGGGCCCAGGCGCGACCGGGGCGGGGCGATCAACGTGCGCTGGACGATGCCGGGCGAGCCGTCCTCCTGCAGCAGCGACACCAGCGCCTCGCCCACCTTGAGTTCGGTGATCGCGGTTTCGACGTTCAGGTCCGGATTGACGCGGAAGGTTTCCGCCGCTGCCTTGATCGCCTTCTGGTCGCGGGGGGTGAAGGCGCGCAGGGCGTGCTGGACCCGATTGCCAAGCTGGCCCGCCACATCTTCCGGAATGTCGATCGGGTTCTGCGTCACGAAATAGACGCCGACGCCCTTGGAACGGATCAGTCGCACCACCTGTTCGATCTTGTCGGTCAGCGCCTTGGGCGCATCGTCGAAGAGGAGATGCGCCTCGTCGAAGAAGAAGACGAGGACCGGCTTGTCCGGGTCGCCCACCTCCGGCAGCGTCTCGAACAGTTCGGAGAGCAGCCAGAGCAGGAAGGTGGCGTAGAGCTTCGGGCTCTGCATCAGCCTGTCGGCGGCGAGGATGTTGACATAGCCGCGCCCCTTTTCATCCACCTGCAACATGTCGTGGATGTCGAGCGCGGGTTCGCCGAAGAAATGGTCGCCGCCCTGGCTTTCGAGCTGGAGCAATTGCCGCTGGATCGCGCCGACGCTGGCCTTGGTCACATTGCCGTAGCGCGCGGACAGGCTGTCGGCATTTTCCGCGCAATAGGCCAGCATTGCCTGCAGGTCGCCCAGGTCGAGCAGCAGCAGCCCTTCCTCATCGGCATATTTGAAGGCGATGGAGAGCACGCCCTCCTGCGTTTCGTTGAGGTCCATCAGCCGGGAAAGCAGCAGCGGCCCCATCTCGCTGACGGTGGTGCGGACGGGATGGCCCTGCTCGCCGTACAAGTCCCAGAAGATGGCGGGATTGTCGGCATAGCTGTAATTGTCGAGGCCGATCTCCCTGGCCCGCGCCACCAGCTTGTCCGCATTTTTCGCGGTGGGGGAGCCGGCCATGGCAATGCCCGCCAGGTCGCCCTTCACGTCGGCGAGGAAGACGGGCACGCCCAGCGCGGAGAAGCTTTCGGCTATGCCCTGGAGCGTCACGGTCTTGCCCGTGCCGGTCGCGCCGGCGATCAGGCCATGGCGATTGGCCCGGCGCAGGTTCAGCGTCTGGGGGATGCCGCCGTCCTTGTCCGGCGCGCCAAGGCCGATGAAAATGCCGTCGCTCATCTCGCGTCATTCTCCCAAAAAGGTGACGGGCCGCGCCCACTGGAGTCTGCCGTCCCTTTGTAGAGGCGAGGCAGGGCTTCCGGCAAGCGCGACCCGTAACGATCGGCTGGTTTTCAGCTCTGGGCCTGTCGTGCGGCGCGCGCGCTTATTTGTCGCGCAGCCGCACGGGCAGGAACACGGCGGGCTGGCCGCGCCGCAGCACCTGGAGCAGGATCGCGCTGCGGCCCTGCGCCGACACCGCCTTCACCTGCGCGTCGAGGTCCGCCTGGGTCGCGACGGGCCGGTTGTTCGCGGTGATGATGACGTCGCCGCGGCGCAGGCCCTTGGCGCCTGCATCGGTCGAGCCGTCGACGGCGGTGATCACGATACCCCGCGTATCGGCGGCGATGCCGAGCTGGCGGATGATGGTCGAGGTCAGCGGAATGGCCGAAATGCCCAGCGACTGCTGGCTGGCCTGGCCATTATTGGAGGGGTTCTCCTGCTGCTGGCTGAAATCCTCATCCTGGCTCTGGGCGAAGGCGTTGAGTTCGTCTTCGGACGGGCGTTCGCCCACGACGGCCGTCACCGTCTGCCGCTGTCCATTGCGCAGCAGCACGATCGGCACGCGTCCGCCGATCGGCTGGTTGGCGACGATGGACGAGAGATTCTGGTCCGGCGTCACTTCCTGGCCGGCGACGCTGACGATCACGTCGCCCGCCTTGATCCCGGCCTTGTCGGCGCCCTTGCCGGGCTCCACGCCCTGCACGAATTCGCCGCGATTCTTGGCGAGGCCAAGGGAATCGGCCAGATCCTCGCCCAGCGGGCTGATCTGGATGCCCAGATAGCCGCGCTTGACGGCCTGGCCCTTGCGCAGCGTGTCGACGATGGGCGCCGCCTGTTCCGACGGGATGGCGAAGCCGATGCCGACATTGCCGCCCGAGGGCGACAGGATCTGGCTGTTGATGCCGATCACATTGCCGCGCATGTCGAACATCGGACCGCCGCTATTGCCCTGGTTGATCGAGGCGTCGGTCTGGATGAACTTGTCGTAGGTGCCGCCGGTGCCGCGATGCACGGCGGAAATGATGCCGGCCGTCACCGTGCCCGACAGGGCGAAGGGATTGCCGATGGCGATCACCCAGTCGCCCACGCGCGCCTTGGTGCTGTCCCCGAACTTCACGAAGGGCAGGGCTTTCCTCGGCTCGATCTTGAGCACGGCGATGTCGGTCGCGGGATCGCGGCCCACCAGCTTGGCGGGATATTCCTCGCTATTGGTCAGCGTGACGGTGATGGAATCGACGCTGGCCCCTTCCGCGCCGGCGGACACCACATGGTTGTTGGTGACGATATAGCCGTCGGCGGAGATGATGAAGCCCGACCCCAGCGATTGCGCCTGACGGGTCTGCGGCCTTCCGCCCGGAGCGCCGAACAGGTCGCCAAAGGGCGTGCCGGCGAAGGGATTCTGCACCTGCACGCGCTGCTTGGTGGAAATGTTGACCACGGCCGGTTGCAGCTTCTCGACCATGTCGGCCAGGCTTGCCGGGGCGCCGGCGGGGGCGGCGGCCTGCATGCCTTCATTCTGCGCGACCTGCGCGCCGACATTGGAACTGGTCGTGACGGCGATGGCCGTGCCGCCGAGCAGCAGGGCGCCGGTAATGGCATAAGCGTAACGCACTCGTGACGGTCCTCTCATGAACTTGCGAAGGAAAGGCGGGACTCTGCGATGAGCGGGATGCGCCGTCTTGCCTTAACCCTCATTGAATGACGCTGGTTCCGTAATGAAATCAACGCCCCTGGAACTGCTTCAGGAAATCATTGTCGCGGGAGAGGACCATGGTGGTCGACCCCTGCCGGTCCGGAGCGAAAGTATAGCGATAGGCCTGCATGGCGCGATAGAAATCGTAGAACTGGGCGTCCTTGCCGAAGCTTTCCGAATAGATGCGGGCGGCGTTGGCGTCCGCCTCCGCGCGGATGATCTGCGCCTGCTTGGCGCCCTGAGCGCGGATGGTGAGCGCTTCCTGTTCCCGCGCCGTGCGCATGCGGGTGAAGGCGCTTTCCAGCGGCGCGCCGTCGGGCAGGTCGGCCCGCTTGATCCGCACATCGACGATCTGCGCGCCATATTGCCGGGCGACGCGGTTCAGGCCCGCCTCGATATTGTCCATCACTTGGCCCCGCTCGGGGGAGAGCAGCGCCGCGAAGGGCCGCTTGCCCAGTTCGTTGCGCAGCGCGGAGCCCAATATCGGGCGCAGGGCGTCCGACACCCGCTCCTCGCTGCCCGCCGCGATGTACATGCGCAGCGGATCGACGATGCGGTAACGGGCGAAGGCGTCGACCTGAAGCCGGAGCTGGTCGGTGGACAGCACCTGCTGCCGCTCCATCTCCACCGACAGGACGCGTTTGTCGATCCAGACGATCTGGTCGATGAACGGCCAGCGCAGGATGATCCCCGCGCCCGTCTTGCCGAAATCCTCGTTGGGGCGATAGCGGTTGATGATCTTCTTGGGATCGCCGAAGCGCACGATCACGCCCTGCTTGGTTTCAGGCACGATGGCGATGGTGCTGCCGATCAGCAGCAGCGCGGCGATGGCCAGCAGCGCCAGCGCGACGGGATGGCGGACGAGGTTCTGCATCACTGGCCCTCCACGGTCGCGCTGCCCTGCGCGGTGCCGCCCTGCGCCCGGCGCTTGAGTTCGGGAAGGGGCAGATAGGGCGTGACATTGCCGCTTTCGACGATGGTCTTGTCGACGTTCGACAGGACACCCTCCATGGTTTCATAATACATGCGGCGGCGGGTGACGTCGGGCGCGAGCCTGTACTGCTCATAGACCTTGTCGAAGGCGGCGGCTTCGCCCTGCGCCTTGGCGGTCACCTGCTGCGCGGCGGCGCGGGCTTCGTTGAGATAGGTCTGGGCCGTCTGCTGCGCCGCGGACACCGCCTTGAACGCATCGTTGACGGCGGTCGGCGGATCGGCCTGCTTGATCGCGACGCCCTGCACGCGGATGCCCGAGCGGTAGCCGTCCAATATCTCCTGCATCCGTTGTTCGACCTGCTGCTCGATCTCCGTGCGGCCGGCGCCCAGCGCATCCTCCAGGCTGACGCTGGCGACGACGGAGCGCATCGCGCTTTCGGCGACTTCGCGCACCGATGAGTCAGGGTCGGAAAGCTGGAACAGATAGAGTTCCGGGCTGCGGATGTTCCAGCGCACGGAATAAGCGAGGTCGATGATGTTCTGGTCGCCGGTCAGGACCAGATTCTCGCTCTCCGCCCGCGTCGAGCCGATGTCGATGGTGCGGATTTCCTCGACGTCGACGGTCGTCACATTTTCCAGCGGGGCAGGCAGCGTCAGGCTGATGCCGGGGGACAGGGTGCGGCTGTATTTGCCCAGCAGGGTGACGACGCCGCGTTCCTGCGGGCCGACCCGGTGGAAGCAGGTCAGGACCAGCCACAGCACCACCAATATGCCGATGGCGGCCGGCCACAGCGCCTTGCCGGATGGGCGGGGCGGCAGATTGCCGAAGCCGCCACCCCCCTGGCCGAAGCTTTCCTTGCTGCGGCGGAGCAGTTCCTCGATCGCGGAAGGGCCCTTGGCGCCGGGGCGTCCCGGCTGGGTCCACGGGTTGCGCGGCCCGTCGCTGCCCTTGCCTTCGCCGCCCTTGCCCTGGCCGTCATTGCCGTCCGGACCGTCGCTCTTGCCGCCCCACGGACCCTGGGCCATGGCGCTCGCTATGCCCGGCATCCACCCGAAAAATCTCTTCATGCCTTCTCTATAGGTAGGCTCTCCGGCGAAAAACAGTGCCCTTCGCAACGATTATTGTTTCGAATGATGTCGATGGCCAAGAAAAACGGCGGCCTGCCGGTTTCGCCGGACGGGGAAAGTCCCTAGATGGCCTGCCATGACCCAGCTTGAAGATTTCGCCGCTCGACTCAAAACGCTGACCGACGGCCGCGCCAGCGCGCCGCGCCTCAAGGACGGGGTGATGTCGCTGGTGCTGGACGTGGCGGGCCTGTCGTCCGATCAGCGCGAAGCCGTGGCCGCCGCGATCCGGGAGGGCGCGCTGACCGTGCCCGGTGTCGAGGATGTGCGCATCGCCATGACGGCCGAGCGCAGGCCGCTGAAGATCGTCGCCGTCGCATCGGGCAAGGGCGGGGTGGGCAAATCCACGCTGTCGGCCAATCTCGCCGTCGCGCTGCAAAGGCTGGGGGTGAAGGTCGGGCTGGTCGACGCCGATATTTACGGCCCGTCGCAGGCGCGGCTGATGGCCAGCGAGGACAGGAAGCCGCAGGCGAAGGACAAGCAGCTCATCCCGGTGCAGAGCCCCTTTGGCGTTCCGATGCTTTCCATGGGCCATCTGGTCGAGCCGGGCAAGGCGCTCGCCTGGCGCGGGCCGATGGCGGGCAATGCGCTGGCCCAGCTGATCGAGGCGGATTGGGGCGATGCGGAGCTGCTGATCGTCGACATGCCGCCGGGCACGGGCGATGTGCAGCTGTCGATGGTGCAGAAGCACAAGCCGGCCGGCGCCGTCATCGTCTCCACGCCGCAGGACCTGGCGCTGATCGACGCGGTACGCGCGGTGAGCCTGTTCGAGCAGACGCAGGTGCCGATGATCGGCCTGGTCGAGAATATGGCGGGCTATGCCTGCCCCCATTGCGGGGAAGTGTCGGACCCCTTCGGTCAGGGCGGCGCGGAAGCGGCCGCCGGGGAAATGGGGATGCCCTTCCTTGGCCGGATACCGCTCGCCATCGACATTCGCCGCCGGTCCGATGCGGGCGATCCTCCGGCGGCGGGGGACGACGCGCATGGTGTGGCTTTCCGCACGATTGCGGAGAAGGTCGTTGCGTGGCTGCGGGGTGGGCGCTGACGTCTTCACCCTGTTCCTTCTTTCGTCGTCCCGGCGATAGCCGGACCTCGTGAGACTACTCCATGCCCTATCGCCTGAGATCCCGGCTTCCGTGGGGATGAAGGGGTTGGAGGGAACGGCTTGCGCCTCTCCAGCGTCCTTCCCATGTCTCGCGAATATGGAGGACCCCTCATGCCGCTTACCGATGCGCAGGATATAGCCGATCTGTTGAACGAAACCCGCACCATAGCGCTGGTCGGCATTTCCGACCGGCCCGACCGGCCGAGCTATGGCGTGATGAAGACCCTTCAGGATCACGGCTATCGCGTGCTGCCCGTCAATCCGCAGATCGCGGGCGAGCATGTCCATGGCGAATTCGTCTGGGCCAGCCTGTCCGACATCGGCGTGCCGATCGACATGGTCGACATCTTCCGCCGCAGCGACGCCGCGGGGGAGGTCGTGGACGATGCCATAGCGGCAGGGGCCAAGGCGGTCTGGATGCAGTTGGCCGTGGTCGATGAGGCCGCGGCGGCCCGGGCTGAGGCGGCCGGGCTCAAGGTGGTGATGGATCGCTGCCCCGCCATCGAGATACGCCGGCTCCAGCTCAGGCCCGTCGCCTGAACCTTCGGGCGCAATAGGGCTTTGCAGAGCTTCCAAGCCCCTCTATCAGCGATGGCATGGGGCGCGCACCGCGGAAGCAGGGTCAGCAGACGAAAAAGGGTTTGGACCGGCGCACCCTGCTGGTCGGCGGGGGCGCCACGGTGGGGCTGCTGCTGGCATGGGCCATATGGCCGCGCTCCTATCGCGCCAGTCTCAACACCGCGCCGGGCGAGACCGCGTTCAACGCTTTCCTGAAGATTGACCGGTCGGGCCAGGTCGTCGTCATCGTGCCCCAGACCGAGATGGGGCAGGGGGTCACGACCCTTCTGCCGCAGATACTGGCCGACGAACTGGGCGCGGACTGGCGGACCGTCGGCGTGCAGAGCGCGCCGATCGGGCCGCTCTACGCCAATATCCTGCTGGCGCGAGAATGGCTGGCCAATGACTGGAGCCGGCTGGCGGGCGAGGCGGGCGAATGGACCATCGATCAATATGCGACCCGCCGCGCCCTGATGCTGACGGGCGCGGGCACGTCGGTGCCGATGTTCCACCAGCCCTATCGGGAGGCGGGCGCGGCGGCGCGGGTGCTGCTGTGCAAGGCGGCGGCGGCGCGCTGGGACGTCGCCTGGGAAAGCTGCGACATCCAGAACGGCATCATTTCCGACGGCGGGCAGCGCCGGTTGAAGCTGGGCGAGGTGGTGGAGGATGCCGTGACCTTCGACCTGCCCGAGATATTGCCCTTCCGCCAGGCGGAGGTGGACCGGCTGGCGGGGCAGGAGCTTCCCCGGCTGGACACCCCGTCCAAGATCGACGGCAGCCATAATTTCGCCGCCGACATCCGCCTGCCCGACATGGTCTTCGCCTCCATCCGGCAGGGGCCGATCGGGGATGCCGTGCTGAAAAGCGTCAACGAGGGCGCGGCGAAATCCGTCACCGGCTTCCTGAAGCTGGTGCGGCGGGACCGGTGGGTCGCGGCGGTCGCCAGCAACTGGTGGGCGGCGAACAAGGCGCTCGATCTGGCCGATCCGGTCTTTACGCTTTCCGGCAGGCCGGTGGACAGCGCCGGGATGGAGGCGGCGCTGGAGCAGGCCTTTTCCGGCTCCGGCGAACGGCTTTATGCGCAGGGCGATCCGCAGCCGCTGTTCGGGGATGCGACCATCCTTGCCAGCGAATATCGGGTGCGGCCGGGCCTGCATCTGGCGCTGGAGCCGATGTGCGCCACCGCCCGGATCGGCGAGGACAGCGCGGAAATATGGATGGCGACGCAGGCGCCCGGCCTGGCCCGCGCCGCCATCGCCCGCGCGCTGGGGCTGTCGGCGGAAGCGGTGACGCTCTACCCGCTGCATGCCGGCGGAGGCTATGGCCGCCGCATGGATTTCGAGGCCGGCGTGCAGGCCGCGCTCCTCTCGCGCGAGATGGGGCGGCCGGTGCAACTGCTCTGGTCGCGGCTGGAGGATGTGATCCAGGACAGGCCCAGCGCCCCCGCCCATGCGCGCATGGCGGGCAAGCTGGGCCGCAACGGCGCGATCGAGGGCTGGTCGGCGAAGGTCGCCGCCCCCTGCGCCCTGACCCAGACATGGGCGCGCATCGCCCATGGCAAGCTGCCGCACGAGGCCGGCGCCGATGCGTCCGGCACGTCCACCCGGCTGGCGGTGGCGGGCATGGAGCTGCCCTATGCGGTGCCCAACTGGGCGGTCGATCACTTCCCCGCCGATGTCGGCCTGCCGCTGGGGTTCGCACGTGGCAACGCGCATCTGCACGGCGCCTTCTTCACCGAAAGTTTCATGGACGAGCTGGCGCATCAGGCGCAGATGGAGGCGATGTCCTTTCGTATCCAGATGCTGGGCGGCAATCCCCGGCTGGCGCATTGCCTGACCACCGTCGGCGCCATGGGCGGCTGGCAGGGCGGCATAGAAGGAAGCGGGCAGG
Organism: Sphingobium fuliginis; assembly: GCF_015074805.1. NCBI lineage: Bacteria > Pseudomonadati > Pseudomonadota > Alphaproteobacteria > Sphingomonadales > Sphingobiaceae > Sphingobium > Sphingobium fuliginis. The sequence goes on from NZ_CP060035.1 coordinate 61,770, forward strand.
GACTGGCGGCGCATGTGATGAACGGCGCCTTCATCGCCGTGATGGTGGAGGCGGGCATGGCCGAGGGCAAGTTGCAGGTCTCACGGATCGTCGCCGCGGTGGACGGCGGGGATCAGGTCAATCCGGACATTGCCCGGCAGCAGGTCGAAAGCGGCCTGATCCATGGGCTGGCATTCGCCATGGGGGCGTCCGTCCCCTATGCGAAGGGCATGCCGACGCGGGCGATGCTGGGCCGCATGGGTCTGCCGCGGCTGGGCGATGTCGGGGAAGTGACGGTCGAACTGATCCGCAGCACCGCGCCTCCCGCCGGGCTGACAGACCTGGGCGCGCCGCTGGTGGCGCCCGCCGTCGCCAATGCGCTGTTCACCACGGCGGGGCGGCGTTTCCGCACCCTGCCCCTGCTGATGGAAGGGTGAAATTCTTGGGCAAGATCGGCCTTCTCATCATCAATCTGGGCACGCCCGACGGTCCCGACCCGGCATCGGTGCGGCGCTATCTGGCCGAATTCCTTTCCGACCGGCGCGTCGTGGAAATTCCGCAACTGCTGTGGCAGCCGATCCTGCGCGGCCCGATCCTGCTGACCCGTCCGAAGAAATCCGCCCATGCCTATCGGCAGGTGTGGATGAAGGAGGGATCGCCGCTCGCCGTCTATACGCGCGACGCCGCCCGCGGGCTTCAGGAGCGGATGGGCGCTGGCGTTATGGTCGATTGGGCGATGCGCTATGGCAATCCGGCGATCGGCGCGCGGCTGGCGGCGATGGTCGCCGCAGGGTGCGACCGCATCCTGCTGGCTCCGCTCTATCCCCAATATTGCGCGGCGACGACGGCCACCGCGCTCGATGCCGCCTATGCGGCGCTGGCGAAGATGCGGGCGCAGCCGGCGATCCGCACGCTGCCGCCCTATCATGCCGATCCCGCCTATATCGAGGCGCTGCGCGCATCGACTCAGGCCCAGCTCGCCACGCTGGATTTCGCGCCGGACCTGCTGATCGCCAGCTTCCACGGCATGCCGGAGCGAACGCGGCAATTGGGCGATCCCTATCGCGACCAGTGCGTCGAAAGCGCAAGGCTGCTGGGCGAGGCGCTGGGGCGGGAGGTCCGGGTCACCTTCCAATCGCGTTTCGGCCCCGCGAAATGGCTGGGCCCGGCAACCGATGCGGTGCTGCGGCAGCTCCCTTCGGAAAATGTCCGGAATGTTGCCGTCCTGACCCCCGGCTTCTCGGCGGATTGCCTGGAAACCCTAGAGGAAATCGCCATTCGCGGCAAAGAGGATTTTATCGCTTCCGGTGGCAATAATTTTGTCCATTTGAGTTGTTTGAACGCCTCCCCGGACGCTATGAATCTGTGCGAGACTCTGGCCCGTCGCGAACTGGCTGGCTGGTTGGAGAGGTAAGTTTCGTCCCGTCAATATTCTTTGAGGAGAGCCACTATGAGCAAGGTTGCAGTCGTCACGGGCGGAACGCGTGGAATTGGCGAGGCGATCAGCCTGGCGCTCAAGGAGATGGGGTTCACGGTCGCCGCCAACTATGCCGGCAACGACGCCAAGGCGCAGGCCTTTTCGGACAAGACGGGCATAGCGTCCTTCAAATGGGACGTGGGCGATCACCAGGCCTGTCTGGACGGTTGCGCGCAGGTGGCCGAGGCGCTGGGGCCGATCGACGTCGTCGTCAACAATGCGGGCATCACCCGCGACGGCGTGCTGGCGAAGATGAGCTTCGACGACTGGAACGAGGTGATGCGTATCAATCTGGGCGGTTGCTTCAACATGGCCAAGGCGACCTTCGGCGGGATGCGGGAGCGCGGCTGGGGCCGTTTCGTCAATATCGGATCGATCAACGGGCAGGCGGGCCAATATGGCCAGGTCAACTATGCGGCCGCCAAGTCCGGCATCCATGGCTTCACCAAGGCGCTGGCACAGGAAGGCGCGAAATATGGCGTCACCGTCAATGCGATCGCGCCGGGCTATATCGACACCGACATGGTCGCGGCGGTGCCGCAGGCGGTGCTGGAGAAGATCGTCGCCAAGATACCGGTCGGCCGTCTGGGCCATGCCGATGAGATCGCCCGCGGCGTCGCCTTCTTCTGCAGCGAGGAGGCGGGCTTCGTGACCGGCAGCACGCTGTCGATCAACGGCGGCCAGCATATGTACTGATGGAAGGCGAGGGGCCTTCCATTGACGCTTCGGCGCCGGCGGCATCGCCCTTCGCTCCGCCCGTCAAGCGCAGCGTGACGATTGCGGGCCATCAGACCGCGATCAGCCTGGAACCGATATTCTGGCAAGCCCTGCGCGCGGCCGCCCTGCGGGAAGGTTTGCCCGTCAACGCCTTGATCGCGCGCATCGATGTCGCGCGCATGGCGGCGGCCGATCCGCCCAATCTGGCGAGCGCGATAAGATGCTGGCTTTTCAACGATAATATACAATCATAAAATAATAATTACTCGCAATAGCGTTGACTCTGCGAACAAGTCGCAATAGCAGACCCCTCAAGGTTCAAGAAAGGGGTTCTGTTTCCATGTCCAAAGCACTGTCACGACCGTCCTTCCTGGCGCTGAGTTGCGTCGGCGCGATCGCCTTTGCCTCGTCCGCGCAGGCGCAGGATGCAGCGCAGGGCGCCAAGCTTGGCGGGATGACGGTCACCGACACGGCGATCGACGAATCGCCCGTCAAGGTCGAAAAGGCGGAATCGCCCAAATATACCCGGCCGCTGCTCGATACGCCGCAGACCATCACGGTGATCGGCAAGGAAACCATCCAGCAGCAGAACCTGCTGACCCTGCGCGACGTGCTGTCGACCGTTCCCGGCATCACCTTCGGCGCGGGCGAGGGCGGCTTCGGCTATGGCGACCGCATCATCCTGCGCGGGCAGGACGCGAAGAACGACGTCACGGTCGACGGCGTGCGTTCCGGCGCGTTCCTGAACCGCAACGAAGTCTATAATATCGAGCAGGTCGAAGTCACCAACGGCGCCAATTCGGTCATGAACGGCGGCGGTTCGGTCGCTGGCACGATCAACCTGGTGACGAAGCGTCCGCTGGCCGACGACAAGACGATCCTGAACGCCGGGATCGGCACGGACAATTATTATCGGGCGACCATCGACGCGAACAAGCGCGTCAACGACCTGATCGCCGTGCGCCTCAACGCCGTCTATCACCGCAACGATGTGCCGGGCCGCGATGTCGAGGATTATGAGCGCTGGGGCGTGGCGCCCGCGATCACCATCGGCATCGACAGCCCCACCAGCCTGACGCTGCAGGGCGAATATCTGGATGACAAGGCGATGCCGCAATATGGCATCCGCTACTTCCCGGCGCTGGGGGGCATCGTCGACCAGTTCGACCGGTCGGGCTATTACGGCTTCGCCAATCTCGACCGCCAGGACAGCAAGACCAAGTCGCTGCAGGCGATCTTCAGCCATGCCTTCAGCGATACGGTCAAGGTCCGCAACCTGACGCGGTACGAACATATCCGCCAGGATACGGTGACCAGCCAGCCGAACGGCGTCTTCTGCCTCGACAACGGAACGGCGGGCGGCTTCAATCCGGACACCGGCGGCGCATGCACCCAGCGCATCGGCACGACCGCCGCCGGCGAAACGCTCACCATTCCAGTCGGCTATTACCTGCCGATCGGCGGCCGCGGCAACCAGCGCTTCATCACCAATGAAACCGCCTATAACCAGATCGACCTCAGCGCCGATTTCGACACCGGCGGCATCGGCCATACGCTGGTCGTCGGCGGTTCGGCCCTGTGGGAGCGCTACGATCAGTTGCAGGGCAGCCTGGGCCGCAGCGCCAACGGCTTCGATCCCTATGCCGCGCCTTTCACCGCGCCTGCCACCGGCGCCGGCGCCGCCAATCCGGCCTATAGCGCCGCCGCCAGCCTTGGTTTCTACCTGCCGCTGGTGAACATTGCCGATCCGTCGTCCGGCATCGTCGGCCCGGCGGCCACCACCGGCCTGGCCCGCGTCTATGGCAGCAACAATTATGTCGGGCCGGTCAACTTCATCCTGGGCACGCATAATGTCGGGGAACAGACCAGCTATGCCGCCTATCTGTTCGATACGATGAAGTTCACCGACTGGTTCGAGATCAACGGCGGCGTCCGCTATGAGAAGGTCAAGGGCTTCAACCGCACCTTCACCTACAACACGACGGGCGGTTCGGCGCAGCTTGGCCAGATCAGCACGGTCGGCACTCGGCTGGAGGTGGACGACAATCTCTTTTCCTTCCGCATCGGCGCGGTCGTGAAGCCGACGCCGGACACCAGCCTTTATGTCGCTTTCGGCAACTCCAAGCTGCCGTCCAAATCGTCGGTCGACGGAAGCTGCACCGCGGACAATGCCGCGGGCGGCAGCGGCACCTGCAATGTCAGGCCGGAAACCACGAAGAATTACGAGATCGGCGCCAAGGCCGACCTGTTCGACAAGCAGTTGCTGCTGACACTCGCGCTGTTCCGCAACGACCGCAACCAGATCAAGGTGGTGTCGGGCGATCCGCTGCTGCCCGATCAGGCGACGGATGGCCGCCAGCGGGTGGAGGGCGTGTCCTTCGGCGCGTCGGGCAACATCACCAGCAACTGGACGATTTCCGCCAATTACATGTACCTCAAGAGCAAGATCAAGCAGGGCGTTTCCGACTATTGCCTCGCCCATCCGGGCGCGACCGACCCGGCGGCCGGAACCTGCGCCAACAGCACGACCTTCCTTGATCCGACGGCTGGTTACGCGCTGACCAATACCCCGAAGCATTCGGGCAGCCTGTTTACCACCTACCGCTTCGGCTTCGGCCTGGAACTGGGCTATGGCCTGACCTATCAGGGCAGCTTCCTGTTGAACCAGCCGTCGCTCGCCCAACTGGTCGCCAACAGCTATGTCGGCTACCGGGTGCCAAGCTACACCATCCACCGTTTCATGGCCTCCTACCCGATCACGGAGAATCTGAAGGCGCAGGTGAATGTGCAGAACTTCACCAATGAGAAATATGTGACGACGGTGCGCAACAACATCAATAACAGTTGGGCGCAGCCTGCCCCGACCCGGTCGGCGGTGTTCAGCCTCAACTATATGTTCTGACCGATCCCTATCCCCCGGCACTCGTCCCTTGCCGGGGGAAGCGGGCGGGTGGCGATGCACTCCTATCCTCCTCGGGTCGCCACCCGTCCGGTCCCATGGCAAAGATGCGATTGAGTAGCATTAGGATTCGCGTTATGGACCGGTTTCGCCGGCAGGGCGGCAAAGGGGATCTGGCATGCTTCGCGTAGCAGATGGATATGTTGAAGAGGCGGCGGATGACGCGATCGTCCCATCCCCCGCCGTTCCGCTCTCCGTCCCCAGCGTAACCGTTCGATTCGAGGATGCTCCCGCCCGCTACGGCGCGCGGCGTGGGCCGAACGTTCCAGCCATTCTTGTCATCGTCCTGCTTCATGCCGTCCTTATCGCCGCGCTGGTCCAGGTCCGGCATCATGCGCAGCGCGTGCGGGAGGCGCGCCTGTCGGTCGTGAACCTCATGCCACCGCCTCCTCCGCCTCCATCCGCGGAGGCCCCGCCACCCCCGCCGCAGACCAAGATCGTCGCGCCGCCGCCACTGGTGAAAGTGCCCCAGCCGCCGGCGCCGGCCGTGGCGACCACGCCCGAGATCGTGCCGCCTGCGCCGCCTGCTCCTCCCGTCGCGCTTTCCTCACCCCCCGCGCCGCCCGCCGCATCCATGGGATCGAGCCTGGTCCAGGGCGGCGACCTGGGCGCGCAGATGATCGCCGGCAAGCCGCCCCGCTATCCGGTGGAGAGCCGTCGCAGGCGCGAACAGGGGACCGTCGTTCTGGCTCTGACGCTGGGTCTGGATGGCGCGGTGGAGAATCTCTCCATCGCGCAGAGCAGCGGTTTTCCCCGGCTCGACAATGCGGCGCGCGACGCGGTGCGCGGCTGGCGCTGGAAACCCGTGATGCGCGATGGCCAGGCGGTTCGGGTCAAGGGCGTGGTCGAAATTCCCTTCGTCCTGCGCGGCGGGGCGGCGTGACGGCAATGGGCCGCTTGCGCTTCATCCGTGCCTGTCCAGGTTCATCGGCATGCTGACTGTCATTCCCGAACTGCTGGATGGCCAGGCCGTCGCCCGGGTCCGCGCGCTGATCGACGCGGCGCAGTGGGTCGACGGCAATGTCACCTCCGGCCACCAGTCCGCGCTCGCCAAGCGCAACCTGCAACTGCCGGAGGATTGCGGCGAAGCGAAGCAGGCAGGGCAGATCGTGCTGGATGCTCTGGGCCGCTCGCCCCTGTTCATTGCCGCCGCGTTGCCGCTCAAGGTCTTCCCGCCGCTGTTCAACAGCTATGCAGGCGGTCAGGCCTTCGGCACCCATGTCGACAATGCAGTGCGGATGCAGGCCGGCACCGGCTTTCGCGTGCGCTCGGACCTGTCGATCACCGTCTTCCTGGAGGAGCCCGGCAGCTATGACGGCGGCGAACTGACGGTCGAGACCAATTTCGGCGTGCAGCAGGTGAAGCTGCCGGCCGGCCATGCGGTGCTCTATCCGTCATCGTCGCTGCATCGGGTGGAACCGGTGACGCGGGGGCGTCGGGTGGCCAGCTTCTTCTGGCTACAATCCATGGTGCGGGACGATGCCGCGCGGCAGATGCTATTCGATCTCGACAGCAGCGTTCAGGCGCTGGCGGGCGAACTGGGCCATGACAATGCGCAGGTCATCCGGTTGACCGGCGTGTATCACAATCTGCTGCGGCGATGGGCCGACGCGTGATCTGGTGGGAATTGGGCAATGGCGGACGTCAATGCTTCCCCTCCCCTTCAGGGGAGGGGACTGAGGGGTGGGGGCGTGCCCCACGGGAAAAGTTGACCTGTAAAGGCACGCCCCCACCCCAACCCCTCCCCTGAAGGGGAGGGGCTTAATGGCAAGAAACCACCCAACCCGTCTTTCACTCCCGCCCGGCGCGGATTGCCGCGCCGCCGGCAAAGGGGGTGATCGCGACCAGCAGCAGGGACGCTGCGCCCAGGAACTTGAGCGCTGCGCCGCTTCCGTCCCCCAGCGTCCCGGCGCCGAAGATCAGCAGCGGCACGGCGAGCGGCAGGGCCAGTAGTCCGGCGAGCGCCCCGCTGGAGCGCAGGCCTGCCGTCAGCGTCGCCACCAGCAGCCCCAGCGCCGCAAGGGCGGGCGTGCCGATCAGCAATCCGGCTTCCAGCAAGCCTATGGTCGCCCCGTCCAGCTTCAACAGTGCGGCGGCGGGCAGGGTGGCGATCATCAGCGCCGGGCCGAAGCCCAGCCAATGGGCGATCAGCCGGGCGAGCACGACCGTCTCCTCCCCGATCCCGCGCAGGGCTATCTGATCGAGAACGCCCGCATCCCGATCCGGCGCCACCAGCCGGTCCACGGGCAAAAGACTGGCCAGCAACGCCGCGATCCACAGCATGCCGCCGCCGCTCCGCTGCAGCAGCGCCGCGTCCGGCCCCACGGCAAAGGGATAGAGGCTGGCCACCAGCAACAGGAAGGCGACCGGCAGCCACAGCCCGGCGGATTGCCAGGACTGCCGCAAATCCCGCGCCGCGAGCGTCAGGAGGATGGTCATGCCTCCTCCTCCGCCCATGCATGGTCCTGCATCGCCACAATCACCGGCGTCGCCAGCGGCAGCGGCTGGTGCGACGCCGCCACGACGATCCCGCCCTTGGCCAGATGCCCCGCAACCGCCGTTCCGAGCAGGTCCAGTGCCGCTTCGTCCAGCCCGTTGCCCGGCTCGTCCAGCAGCCAGATCGGCGCGCCGCTGGCGATCACCCGTGCCAGCGCAGCCCGCTTGCGCTGCCCGGTCGACAGCATGCGCACCGGCACCTGGCGGAGGGGCTCCAGCGCCATTGCCGCCATCGCCGCGTCCAGTGCGTCCGACGCCACTGCATCCAACCGCGTCCAGAAACGGAGCGCCGCTTCGAGCGGTTGCTCCATGTCCAACGCCAGCCGCTCGTCCGCCAGCGCGATCCGGCCATGGCGATCGACCGTCCCCGCCGTTGCCCGCAGCAGCCCGGCGCAAATCCGCATCAGGCTGGACTTGCCGATGCCGTTCGGCCCCTTCAGCAAGGCGCTGCCGCCCGGCTCCATCGCCAGGTCGACGCCGCGGAACAGCAGCCGCCCGCCGCGCGCGCAGGCGACGCCCGACAGGTGCAATCCCGCCCGGCTCATAAAGTGACCATGTCCTCCAGCACATGCATGTCGAGATCGGACAGGCCGAAATGATGGCCGATCTCATGCACGACGACATGGGTGATCAGCATGTCGAGCGGCACGCCGGTTTCCACCCATTCGTCCAGCAGCGGGCGGCGGAAAAGATGGACCGTCGGCGGCAGGTCTCCGCTTTGCGCCGCTTCCCCGACGGGCCGGCCGGTGTAAAGGCCGGTCAGGCCGAAGGGATCGTCGATCTCCATTTCCTTGAGCACCTGCGGATCGGCAAATTCCTCGACAAACAGCACGACATTCGACAGGTGCGAACGAAACGGTTCCGGCAGGCGCGACAGGGCCGCCAGCGCCAGGCTTTCTATATCCTCGCGCGTCGGCGCAAATCGGGGCTGTTGACCGGCATCGTCCATGGGAGAGACATAAAGCATGTTCCGAATCGTCTGCAAACCGCCGACGCTTGGGAAAATGAGTTAACGCCGCCAGGAATCGGCCGGGCAAGGGACGGGAAAGACAAATGATCGCGAAACTGGATGGGGAGGAACGCGCGCTGGCGCTGAGGAATCTGCCGGAATGGGCGCCGGTGCAGGATCCAGACGGCATCCGCCGCCTTTTCACCTTTAAGGATTTCAACGCCGCCTTCGGCTTCATGACGCAGGTGGCGCTGCTTGCGGAAAAGGCGGATCATCATCCCGAATGGTCGAATGTCTACAACCGCGTCGACATCCTGCTCACCACCCATGATGCCGGCGGCCTGTCGCGCCGGGACATCGAACTCGCCGCCCAGATCGACGCCCTTTTATAAGGCCCTATTGCGACGCATTTCCTTCGATCCGGTCATCATAGCCGCTGAGCGCCGAGATGACCGCCGGGACATGGGCATAGCGGTGGCGCAGCAGCGCCAGCCGCGCATCGGTGCCGGTGCAGAGCGCCGCGATATTGTCCTGCAAATAGGCCAGCCGCTCCGGATCATAGGCTTCCTCGCCCCGGAAATGGTCGCAACTGTCGCGGTCGACCATGTAGCGCGTCACCTCATCGGGAAAGGGCTGGATGTCGGCCGCGCCGTCCGATGGCGGCAGGTCGGGGACATAGGGGGGCGGCGGGATGTTGACCACCGAAGGCTTCATCGGCAGCAGCCGCAATGGCACGGCGCTCGTCGGGTCGGCGTCTGCCTGCCGTCGGGCGTCTTGTCCGCCGGGGCGCGAAGGCGCGGCAGCGAGGGCGGAAGATGCGGGAAGCGTCTCCGCCGCCTCTTCCCGGCGCAAAGGCATGTCGGGTAGCGCGAGGGAACCGAGGGCGTCACGCGGCTCGCCGGGCCGTTCCCCCGCCTTTGCGCTCGTCTGTCCATCGGAGCCAGGAGAACAACCGGCGGCCAGTGCCAGCACCAGCATCGGAAACAGCGTCTTGCCTGCGTTCACCCGATCTCCTCTCTCAAGCTGGCGATCAGGTCGGCGGCATGGTCCAGCCGCTCCTCCTCCTCATCCAGAATCGCCATGAAAGCGGTTCGCCTATATTGATGCACCGCTTCCTGGGAAAGACGGCTTGCCGCGGGACATGCAGAAATCACGATGTCCAGCAGCCGCTCCACCCCATGAAGCCGCCCCCACAGATAGTCGTTCTCCCGATAGGCGCGGCTGAAGAAGGCGCCGAAATTATTGAATTCTACGCCTTTCAGCGTCGCTTCCGCCCCGCCGGAGCGGATCGCGCTGCAATCCTCCGGCGAGATGCGGTCGACCTTGACCGGATCATATTCGTCCATCCCATGCCCTTGCAGCAGCGGCAGGGTGGCGATGTCGTAGAAGGGGAAGCCGAGATAGGCGAGCAGCATGGTCCGACGCGCCGCCCTGGGCAGCGCCGCCAGGGCATCGGCCAGCATCATGTCCGCCGCTTCGTCCCGTTCGCGCAGGCCACGTAGCTGCGCCACCGCCTCTAGCGCTGCGCCGGGATCATTGGGGACTTCGCGCGCCGCCGCCTTGATTTCCCCATTGTAGAAGTCGGCGCCCTCGCATTCGGTATAGTGCGACAGGGCGGCGTAGATGGCGTCGTGCATCTTCTGGATGACGGCGTCGTCCGCGGCGCCCTCCACCTCCAGCGTTTCGGCCAGACGCCGGGCGAGGAAGCGCAGGCGGCGAATGCGGAAGGGCAGGTCATGCTGGCGGAAGAAGCCGACCGGGGCGGATGCCGGTCCGACATCCTCCGTCAACTGGTCCGCACCGATCGACCTGACATGGCCCCATAGCGCCTGGCGGTAGCTTTCGCGCATCAGCGCGCTTTCCTCCCCGCTCAGGTGGAACAGCAGGTCGGCCAGGTCCTCGACGATGCCGGACAGCTTGAGGTGGCCGTAAGCGGGGAAGGCGAAGCCGGCGGAACTGGCGGCCCGTTGCTGGGCCTTGCTGCGCCAGGCGGACAGCCGCGCCGGCGTCGGGCGATCCAGGAACAGCATGCCGCCGATGGCGCTTTCGACCTCCGCCTCTATGCCGGGCCGCAGAGCGGTCAATATGCGCGCCATGCGCCGGATGCGGGCGCTGTGCCGGTCTATGGCGTCCAGATTGTCGCGGATCGGCTGTTCGCGGGGAATGTCGCTGAGCGCGCCGAAAATGGTGCGGAAGAAGCCCGGCAGCGGCGCATCCTCGCCCGATGAGGCTTCCTCCGCCTCGCCGTGGCGGTTGAGCTGGATCGAGCGATGGCCGGGCTTGGGATCGATATAGACGAAGCGCCGGTCGACCTCCCGCCGGGAGGGGCGGTTCCTGAGCGCGCCGATGGCCTGGGCGAACGGGGCGTTGGCCAGCACCGAGCCGTCGATCAGCACCGCGTCCTCGGCGCGTCCGCGCGCCGCATGGCGGGGAAGGGCGCGCGCCAGAAAGGCGTCCCGCGTCGGCCAGGCGCGATAGCGGCGTTTCAGCACCCGGTCCAGCTCGCGCACGGTGAAGGGCGGAAAGGCGCCGGGAAAGCTGGCCGTGGCGCGGGCGGCGAAGACCAGTTCGGCGGGATCGGCAAGGTTGCGCTGTCCATGTCCGCGGGCGCGAAAGCCGATGGAGAGCCGATGTTCCGTCTCCACCACCTGTGGGGGGCTGTTGAGGTTCAGGCTCTGCGGATGCCCTTCGAAATCCGTGACGGTGACGAACAGGTCCAGCGGATGGCCGGGCGGCAGCAGCGCCGGGCCGCGCCCGGTCGCCTCCATCGCGTCGAAGGCGTCCAGGATCATGGCCGTGAAGATTTCCCCGCCGAAGGGAGGCTCGAACCAGCGGGAGCGGATGAAGTGCGACAGCTTGTGCCGAACCTCCTCCCGCGTATCGGGGGCGACGGTGCGCTCGACCGTATCTCCCGGATGCCGCGCCGCCATCCACACAAGCGGCGTCGCCCAGAATTTGGTGATCCGCCGGGCGGGGCGGGCATCGGGATCGAGCAGCTTTTCGACATCGGCATTGTCGAGCCACATATCGGTCAGCGGGTCCAGCGACTGGCCAGTCTCTATCGCCTGCGCCAGGAAGATGCCGTTGATGCCGCCGGCGCTGGCCCCGGCGATGATGTCGGGCATCACCCGCAATTTGACGCCGCAGGCCGTTTCCAGATCCTCCAGCAGCTTGCGATAGACCGCCTCGCTGCTGTTGCCGGACGGCACGCCGTCATGGAACGCCCGGCTGGCCCGGGCCAGATGCCAGATCTCCTTGGTGATGCCGTGCATGTAGACGGCCAGGCTGATCCCACCATAGCAGACCAGTGCGAGCCTGAGTTCCCGCTCTTTCATGGGGTTGAGAGTTGCAGAGCAAGGGGGGCTTGTCGAGGGGGCGCAGATGGACAGGCGCGTTTGCCCAAAGGGTTCGGTGCTCCCGCCTTCGCAGGAACATGATGGAGCTTCGCCGTCACCCCAGCTTGAATTCCGCCCAGATGGGCAGATGGTCGGACGCCTTTCGCGCTCCCGCGCTTTCATGCACGCCGCAATCGACCAGCTTCAACTGCCCGCAATGCATGATCCGGTCGAGCCGCGCCACCGGCCGTCGCGCATGGAAGGAACGGCCGCAGGGCGCGAAGCTGTAATGCCGTGCGAAATCCGCCAGGCACCCCCGTTCCGCGCTCCATTCGTTGAGGTCGCCCATCAGCACCGTCGGCATGGCGTCGCGCTGCCCTGCCGCGTGGATCACGGCGGCGGCCTGCTTGCGCCGCCAGAGCCCGGACAGGTCCAGATGCATGCCGAAGATGCGAAGATGCGTCTTGCCCAACGTGACCTCCGCCATGGTCGCGCCGCGCGGCTCCAGGCAGGGGAGGTGCAGAACGTCGTGCGCGCCGATCTCCACATCCTTGCGCACCAATATGGCGTTGCCGTGCCAGCCCATCGAATCGACCTGCACGTTGAGCGGCACCGGCTTATAGGGGCTGATGCTCTCCAGCAGCCAGGGCGGCAGCGCCGCCGAGCGGACGCCGAAGCGCCGGTCGGCCTCCTGCAGGGCGATGATGTCGGCGTCCAGTTCGTTCAGCACGTCGATCACCCGCTCGGGAACCCGGCGGCGGTCGGTGCCTATGGCCTTGCGGATATTGTAGCTCGCGACGCGAATGGTCTTCATGGCGAAACAATGCGCCACAGTGCGCCCGGTTTCCATGGCAAGATGCAAAGAGGATTTGTGTTCCGCATATGTTCTGATATGCGTGCCGGATGGCCAAGGCAAAGCGAAAATTCGTCTGTCAGCAATGCGGCACCGTCTCGGGCCGGTGGCAGGGGCAGTGCGACGATTGCGGCGAATGGAACAGCATTGTCGAGGAAGCGGCCGAAACGGTCTTTTCCGCCCGCCACGACCTGCATAGCGGCGGCAGGGCGCTGACGCTGGTGGGGCTGGACGACAAGGTCGAACTGCCGCCCCGCACCACCACCGGCATTGCGGAGTTCGATCGGGCGCTGGGCGGCGGCATCGTGTCCGGTTCCGCCACGCTGATCGGCGGCGATCCGGGCATAGGCAAGTCGACCCTGCTGTTGCAGGCGGCCGCGCGCATTGCGTCGGCCGGGCACAGCGTCGCCTATATCAGCGGCGAGGAAGCGTCGGATCAGGTGCGCCTGCGCGCGCAGCGGCTGGGGCTTGGCAATGCGCCCGTGCAGCTTGCCAGCGCCACTTCGGTGCGCGACATACTGACGACGCTGGGGGAGGGCGCGCCGCCCGCGCTGCTGATCATCGATTCGATCCAGACGATGCACAGCGACCTGATCGAGGGCGCGCCCGGCACGGTGAGCCAGGTGCGCGCGTCCAGCCAGGAACTGATCCGCTTCGCCAAGCAGCGCGGCACCGCCCTGATCCTTGTCGGTCATGTGACCAAGGACGGCAGCATCGCGGGCCCCCGCGTGCTGGAGCATATGGTCGATACGGTGCTGAGCTTCGAGGGAGAGCGCAGCCACCAATATCGCATCCTGCGCGCGATCAAGAACCGCTTCGGCGGCACGGACGAGATCGGCGTGTTCGCGATGGTGGCCGAGGGGCTGGAGGAGGTCGCCAATCCGTCCGCCCTGTTCCTGACCCATCGCGACGAGAATGTGACCGGCGCCACCGTCTTTCCGGCGCTGGAAGGGACGCGCCCGGTGCTGGTGGAGATCCAGGCGCTGGTCGTCCGCCTTTCGAGCGGGGCCACGCCCCGCCGGGCTGTCGTGGGTTGGGACAGCGGGCGGCTGGCCATGGTGCTGGCCGTGCTGGAGGCGCGCTGCGGCCTCAGCTTTTCGACCTGCGAAGTCTATCTGAACGTCGCGGGCGGCTATCGCCTGTCGGACCCGGCGGCCGACCTGGCGGTCGCGGCCGCGCTGATGTCGGCGCTGTCGGAGCGGCCGGTGCCCGCCGATGTCGTCCTGTTCGGGGAAATCGCCTTGTCCGGCGAAATCCGCCCGGTGGCCCATGCCCCGTTGCGGTTGCGCGAGGCGGCCAAGCTCGGTTTCAACCGCGCTTTCGTTCCCGCCGCCGTGGCCGATGGGGTCAAGGGCATTTCGGTCAGCGGTTATCGCGCCCTTGCGCAACTTGTTGACCAGATGCTCGGCCGCGGATAGCCAACAGCGCGATGAACGCGATCGACATTCTCGTCCTGCTGCTGATCGGCGGCTGCGCCATTTTCGGCCTGATGCGCGGTTTCGTGCAGGAAACCCTGTCGCTGATCGCCTGGGTGCTGGCGATCTTCGCGATCCGCCTTTTTCACGCTTCGGCGACGGAACTGGCGGCGCCCTTCGTCGGCAGCACCAGCGGCGCGGCGGTGCTTGCCTTCGCCTTGGTGTTCGGCATCACCTTCGGCGCGGGCAAGCTGCTGGCTCACGCCATCGGCCGGCGCACGCGGCAGTCGGTGCTGGGTCCCGTCGATCGGGTGCTGGGCGCGGGCTTCGGCGCGGTCAAGGGGCTGATCGGCGCGACGCTGGTCTTTCTGGCGTTCAGCCTGGTTTACGACACTTTCTACGGCAGCGGTGCGCGGCGGCCGGATTGGCTGTCCGATGCGCGGACCTATCCGCTGCTGAACGCCAGCGGTCAGGCGATCAGCGAATTCGTGGCGGAACGGCGGGCGCGCAAGCCATCCGAGACGGACTAGAGCCAATCGACATTCAGAAGATGACGAGCCGAAAATGATGGTTTTCCGTGACCCGGAGCGCAGCCTACTCATGGTAGGTGAGCACCGGAAGCAGGGAAAAGCATCATTTGCAGGCCCTCAGGGCTGAATGTCGATTGGCTCTAGCGGGCGATCCCCCGAGTCCGCCTGTCACCCTGTTTCCTCTTCCGTCCGTTCCGCCTGCGTATTGGAGGCAACTTTCGGTTCTGCCCATCCGTTTATCGGGCAACAGCAACTGAAGGAGACAACCGATGGGCGAGATGACCGACAAGGTGAAGGCGGCCGGCAACAAGGCGGCCGGTGCGATCAAGGAAGCGGCTGGGCGCAACCAGCGCGATCCCGATCTGGTCGCGGAGGGCAAGGCGCAGAAGGCCAAGGGCACGGCGCAGGACGTCAAGGGTTCGGTCAAGGGCGCGCTTGGCGACAAGATCTGAGCCCAAGTCCAAGAAGCTTCCATAGAATGGCCTCGCCTTTTTGGCGGGGCCTTTTACTGTATTATTGACATCATACGCCTCTTGCTGTTCCAATCCTTTCAGCAAGGGAGTTCAGGGACATGTGGGATCGACGGTCGATAATCGCGGGCGGGGCGGCTTCGTTCCTGTGCGCCGCCGGGTTGCGGGCGCAGGTCCTGCCGCCGCAGGGCTTTGCGACGCCTTCGGGCACCGTTCCCTTCGCGCCCGATGTGTTTCGCGAGCGCCGCCGCCGGGTGATGGAGGCGTTGAAGGACGGCGTCGCCGTCGTCCATGGCGCGGGGCCGGTGGAAAGCAGCGCGGCGGTGGCGCCGCCCTTCGTGCAGGATGGCGATTTCGCATGGCTCACCGGCATTGTCGACGAGCCGGACGCCGTGCTTGTCATGGCGCCCGCCGAACGCACGGTCAGGGAATGGCTGCTGCTGCCGTCGCGCGATGTGGAGTCGGAGCGGTGGGAGGTCGAGCGCCTGCCGCTGGGCACCGAAGTGGAGCGGCGCACGGGCTTTTCCCGGGTGGCGCGCACCGGCGGGCTGGGGAGCCTTGTCACCGCTTTGACCGAGCGGTCCAAGACCCTGCATTTCCTGGGGCCGATCGTCAGCGCGTCCGCGCCCGTGCCCAGGGCGCTGGAGCTTTACGGCAAGGTGATGCAGCGGGTGCCGGGCGTATCCCTGAAGGACGACAGCGGCCTTCTGCCCGCGCTGCGCATCGTCAAGGAGGCGCGCGAACTGGAGCTGATGCGCAAGGCGATGGCGGCGACGGCGCGCGGCCATCTCGCCGCGATGAAGCAGGTGCGGCCCGGCATGACCGAAAGGCAGTTGAAGGCGATATTGGAGGATGGTTTCCGCGCCGGGGGCGGCGACGGGCTGGCCTATGACAGCATCGTCGCCACCGGGCGCAACGCGGCGTCGCTGCACTATACCGGCGGCGGCGGGGTGATCGGGGAGAAGGACCTGATCCTGATCGACGCGGCGGCCTCCGTCGGGGGATATGCCTGCGACGTGACGCGCACCTTCCCCGCCGGCGGCAGGTTCACCGACGAACAGCGGGCATCCTATGAACTGGTCCTCGCCGCGCAGGCGGCGGCCGTCGCCAGGCTGAAGGCCGGGGTCTATTATGAGGATCTGGTCGAGGCGGCGAAGGACGTGTTCCGCAAGGCCGGGCGGGTGGACGACTTCACCCATGGGCTGGGGCATCTGGTCGGGCTGGACGTCCATGATGTGGGCGACATGTCGAAGCCGCTGCCGCCGGGCGCGGTGATCACCGTGGAGCCGGGGCTGTACGTCCAGTCCGCCAATTACGGCATCCGGATCGAGGATCTGTACCTGATCACGCCGACCGGTTCGCAGCGGCTGAGCGAAGCCGTGCCGCGCACCGTCGCGGAGATCGAGGCTGCGATGGGGCGGTAGGCTTGCTTTCCGGGCGGATGGAATCATCTGCTGACTTGGAAAAGGCGACAAAACGGAAACTTGAAGCAGTCGAGCCGATGCAGTCGGATTGGGATCTGCTCTGGGGTGTGTGGGCAAGTTCAAGACCTTCCTTCTCCCTTGAGGGAAGGATGGGAAGCGTTGGCGACGGAGGAGACGGGGCGGGGTTGGATGAGGGGGAGCGGGCCTGCGGCCCGCGCGATCCGTTGGATCGCAACCCCCTCACCCAGCTGCGACTAGGCAGCAAGCTGCCAAGTCTGCGCAGCCCTCTCCCTCGAGGGAGAGGGGTAAGGTGGGTGTCCGATTCCTTCCCACATCATGCGGGCTGGCGAGACTTGAACTTGTCCGTGCAGGAGCGCGGTTTGCTGAAATCGATTTTAATCCTCTTCGGGCGCGGCGAGATAGGCCCGCACGTCGCGTCGCAGTTCGCCCGCGCAGAGGTAGAGGGCGATGACATTGGGGATCGCCATCAGGAAGAAGCTGCTGTCGACGATGCCGACCACCCGGCCGAGGTCGATGGCGGCGGCGGGGGGCAAGGCGACGATATAGAGGATCTTGTAGGTCCATTGCGCCCGGGGACCGTTGCCGAACAGATAGCCCCAGGCCTGAAGCCCGTAAAAGCCCCACGCCACCAGCGTCGAATAGGCGAACAGCACCACGACCACCGCCAGCAGCCAGGGGAAGGAGGGCGAAACCTGCGCGAAGGCGGCGGAGGTGATGGCGATCCCCTCCAGCCCGCCATTCCATGTGCCCGCCACGACCAGCGCCAGCCCGCCCAGCGCGCAGACGATCATCGTGCCGAGCAGCGGTTCCAGCAGGGCGACCAGCCCCTCCGACACCGGGTGCCGCACCCGCGCCAGGCTGTGCGCCATCACCGCCGATCCCACGCCCGCCTCGCTGGCGAAAACGGCGCGCCGCATGCCCGCGACGAAGGCGCCCACCGCGCCGCCGGTCGCGGCCTGCCCGTTCCATGCGCCGTGCCAGATGTCCGCCAGCGCGCCCGGAATGGCGGCGGCGTGAAGGATCAGCACGGTCGCGACGCCGATCAGATAGACCGCGACCTTGAGCGGCGTCAGCCGCTTCGCCACCTCGCCCAGCCAGGCCGCGCCGCCCAGCGTCACCAGCGCCACCGCGCCGGCCAGCATCGTGCCATAGGCCCAGCCATTGGCGAAGCCGGTCACCACCTTCACCTGCGCGAAGCTCTGGTTGACCTGCACCATGGGGATGGCCCCGAACAGCGCGAAAAAGGCGTAGAAGCCGCCCAATATCAGCCCGATCTTCGGCCAGCCGCGCGCCGCGCCCACCGCCTTCAGCACATACATCGGCCCGCCATGCACATGGCCCTGCGCGTCGAAGACGCGATATTTGAGGCCCAGCGTCACTTCCGCCATCTTCACCGTCATGGCGAACCAGCCGATGATGAACATCCAGAGGATCGCGCCCGGCCCGCCCATCGTCAGCGCGACCGCGACGCCCGCGATGTTGCCGAGGCCGATGGTGCCCGACAGCGCCGTCGACAGCGCGCCCCACTGGCTGACGTCGCCCTTCGCCTCGCCCGCATGCGGCTGCGCCCTGAGGATGCGGAGCGCCCGGCCCACCGCGGTCAGGTTGGGAAAGCCGAGCCAGAGGGTGAAGAACAGCATCGGCAGCGCCAGATAGAGCACGATCAGCTCGATCTGCGCGCCGAGCACCGGCACCTTCATGAAGACCGCGCCGGAAAGGGCGTCGACCGCTGCATTGAATCCGTCCATTCGCAAGGGGATGGCCGGTCCTTGCTGGAAAGTCGAACAAAGATTGCTATGGGAAGCATGAGAGCTTCACCGCGGGGCGGGCAGGGACGATGAGCAGGAAATATTTCGGTACGGACGGCATTCGCGGGCGCACCAACCAATGGCCGATGACCGCCGAACTGGCGATGAAGGTCGGCATGGCGGCGGGCAAGCATTTCCAGCGCGGCACCCATCGCCATCGCGTGGTGATCGGCAAGGATACGCGGCTGTCGGGCTATATGGTCGAAAATGCGCTGGTCGCCGGGTTCACGGCGGTCGGCATGGACGTGGTACAGTTCGGGCCGATCCCGACGCCCGCCGTGGCGTTGCTGGCCCATTCGATGCGCGCCGACCTGGGCGTGATGATTTCGGCCAGCCACAATCCCTATTTCGACAATGGCATAAAATTATTCGGCCCGGACGGCTACAAGCTGTCGGACGAGGATGAGCTGAAGATCGAGGCGATGCTGGACCAGCAGATCCCGCTGGCCGCGTCGCAGGACATCGGCCGCGCCCGCCGCGTGGAGGATGCGCGCGGCCGCTATATCCATGCGGTCAAGTCCAGCTTTCCCGCCGATCTGCGGCTGGACGGGCTGAAGATCGTGGTCGATTGCGCCAATGGCGCGGCCTATCAGGTCGCCCCTTCCGCCCTGTGGGAATTGGGGGCGGAGGTGGTGGCGATCGGCGTCACGCCCAACGGCATCAACATCAACGACCAGTGCGGATCGACCGCGCCGCTGCTGTTGCAGGAAACGGTGGTGTCGTCGGGCGCCGACATCGGCATCGCGCTGGACGGCGATGCCGACCGGCTGATCGTGGTGGACGAGCATGGCGCGATCGTCGACGGCGACCAGATCATGGCCCTGATCGCGGGCAATTTCGCGAAGGCGGGGATGCTGCGCGGCGGCGGGCTGGTGGCGACGGTGATGTCGAACCTGGGGCTGGAGCGGTTTCTGGCCGGGCAGGGCATGGCGCTGGAGCGGACCAAGGTGGGCGACCGTTATGTGCTGGAGCGGATGCGCGAGGGCGGCTTCAATGTCGGGGGCGAGCAGTCGGGGCACATGATCCTGTCCGACTATGCGACGACCGGCGACGGCACGATGGCGGCGCTGCAGGTGCTGGCGGCGCTGGTGCGGTCCGGCAAGCCGGCGAGCGAGGTGCTGCACCAGTTCGATCCGGTGCCGCAATTGCTGAAGAATGTGCGCTTTTCCGGCGGCAGGCCGCTGGAGCATGAGGATGTGCGGAAGGTGATCGCGCAGGCGGAGGCGGAGCTGAACGGGTGCGGGCGGCTGGTGATCCGTCCGTCCGGCACGGAGCCGGTGATCCGGGTGATGGCGGAAGGCGACCGCGAGGAGCAGGTCAGGGACGTGGTGGAGCGCATCTGCGACGCCGTGGCGAAGGCGGCGGCGTGACGGCGTTGCGTTGCGGTTGTCCTTGCCGATATGGCGCTGCCTTTCCAGCGCGTCCGGGCCGGGGGAGGCGGCGGGAGATGGGTTCCCGCCTGCGCGCGAACGACGGACGGAGGGCGATCGTCCATGCTTGAGATGCGGCCCGATTGCGAACGCTGCGGCGTCGATCTGCCCGCCGACCAGCCGGGGGCGTTCATCTGTTCCTTCGAATGCAGCTTTTGCGCGCCCTGCGCGGAGGCGCTGGACGACCGCTGCCCCAATTGCGGCGGGGAGTTGATGGACCGGCCGACGCGGGTGGGGGATGCGTTGAAGCGGCATCCGGCTTCGGCGGAGCGGCGTTTCGGGGGATGAGCATCGCCCGCATCCTGATCGTCGCCGGGTCCGACAGCGGCGGCGGTGCCGGCATCCAGGCCGACATCCGCACCGTGACGCTGTTGGGCGGCCATGCCATGACGGCGATCACCGCGATCACCGCGCAGAACACGCTGGGCGTGCAGGGCGTCCATCCGGTGCCGGCCGACATGGTGATCGCGCAGATGGAAAGCGTGATCGGCGACATCGGGGTCGACGCGGTGAAGATCGGCATGATCGGATCGGCGGAGACGGCGGCGGCGGTGGCCGAGCGGCTGGCGGCGCTGGAAGGCGTGCCCATCGTCTTCGATCCGGTGATGGTGGCGACCAGCGGTTCGGCGCTGGCCGATGAGGCGACGGTGGCGGCGTTCGAGCGGCTGATGGCGCTGGCGGCGCTGGTGACGCCCAATATTCCGGAGCTGGACGCGCTGGGCGGGGAGGAGATCGCGGTCCGCTTCGCGACGCATGTGCTGGCCAAGGGCGGCCATGGCGAGGGGCCGATGCTGACCGACCGGCTGATCGGGCCGGGCGGCGTGGTGAAGGCCTGGAGCAATGCGCGGATCGACACGCGGCACAGCCATGGCACGGGCTGCACGCTGGCCAGCGCGATCGCGACCGGGCTGGGGCAGGGATGGGACATGATCGACGCGATCGAGCGGGCGCGCAAATATGTGCGGGAGGCGCTGGCGCTGGCGCCCGGCCTTGGCGGCGGACATGGGCCGATGGGCGCGCCGTTCGGATTTCATGACCATGCCTGATTTCGCCCATGAATTGCGGCATCATCCGGGGCTGGTCGCCGGGGTGGACGAGGCCGGGCGGGGGCCGCTGGCCGGGCCGGTGGTGGCGGCTGCGGTGATCCTGCGGCGGGAGGATTGCCCGGACGGGCTCAACGACAGCAAGCAGCTCAGCGCGGCGAAGCGGGCCGTGCTGGAGGGGGAGATCAAGGCGCGGGCGCTGTGCTGGGGCCTGGGGGTCGCTTCGGTCGAGGAGATCGACAGCCTCAACATCCTCTGGGCGACGATGCTGGCGATGACGCGGGCGGTGGAGGCGCTGACCCATGACTGCGCGCATGTGCTGGTGGATGGCAATCGCTGTCCGCAATGGCGCTGGGCGTCGACGGCGGTGGTCGAGGGCGACGCCAAATGCCTGTCCATCGCGGCGGCATCCATATTGGCGAAGGAGGCGCGCGACCGGATGATGATTGAGGCGGCGGCGGCGCACCCGCATTATGGCTGGGAAAGCAACAAGGGCTATGGCAGCGCCCGGCATCTGGCCGCGCTGCGCGAGCATGGGCCGACGCCGCTGCACCGCAGGAGCTTTGCGCCGGTCGCGCAGTTGAGCCTGCTTTAGGGACGCGCCGGGGCGGCGACCGTCCCGATCCGATACCGATGCGAGTCCGCCGGGGGCTGGCGCTGCGCCGTCTTATGGTTAAGAAGGTGTTTATGCGCGCCTTTCTGACCTTCCTGCTGTTGCTGACCTGTGCGGTGGCGCCGCCGGCCGGGGCGCAGGAGGCGCTGGGGCCGGGGGGCTATCGCTGGCTGGAGGAGGGGCCCTTTGCCGGGCCGCTCTATCTGGTCATCAGCATCGAGCGGCAGAGGGTGCATGTCTATGACGGCGACCGGCTGGTCGGGGTCGCCAGCGTGTCGACCGGCATGAAGGGGCATCGCACGCCCACCGGCGAGTTTCCGGTGTTGCAGAAGCGGGAATGGCATCGGTCGAACCTCTATTCCAACGCGCCCATGCCCTTCATGCAGCGGCTGACCTGGGACGGGATCGCGCTGCATGCCGGGCATAATCCCGGCTATCCGGCGAGCCATGGGTGCATTCGCCTGCCCCAGGCCTTCGCCCGCAAGCTGTTCGGGATGACGCAGATCGGCACGCTGGTCAGCGTGACGTCGGACCGGCTGAGCCCCGCGCTGATGGTGGATGCGTTGGTGGTGGGCGATCCGGGGAGCGCGGTCGCCACCTTCACGCCGCAGGCGCCGGTCGTGCTGGCGCAGCGCGACGATGCGGGGGTGGGAGCGGGCGCGCCGATGCTGGAGGTCGATCCGGGGATATTCCGGCTGAGGTTGATGCGGCGTTAGGGGCCCTTCGGACGGGGCAGGAAGGCGGCGGGTTCCTGCTAGATCCCGCCGCCTTCCTGTTTTCCGGCATTCCGATCAGGCCGCTTCCGCGGTTTCCTCCGTCGCGGGGAGGCGGATGAGATAGTCGAAGGCGGACAGCGCCGCCGTCGATCCGGCTCCCATGGCGATCACGATCTGCTTATAGGGCACGGTCGTGCAGTCGCCTGCCGCGAAGATGCCCGGCTGGCTGGTTTCGCCGCGCGCGTCGATCTCTATCTCTCCGCGCGGGGAGAGGGCGATCGCGTCCTTCAGCCATTCGGTGTTGGGGACGAGGCCGATCTGGACGAAAATGCCCTCCAGCTCGACATCATGCTCCGTGCCGCCGTTGCGGTCCTTGTAGCTGAGGCCGGTCACTTTCTCGCCATTGCCGTCGACCCTGGTCGTCAGGGCCGAGGTGATGATCCTGACATTGGGCAGGCTGGCGAGCTTGCGCTGGAGCACGGCGTCGGCGCGGAGCTGGCTGTCATATTCGATCAGCGTCACATGGGCGACGATGCCGGCGAGGTCGATCGCCGCCTCCACGCCGCTGTTGCCGCCGCCGATCACCGCGACGCGCTTGCCCTTGAACAGCGGACCGTCGCAATGGGGGCAGTAGGCGACGCCCTTGTTGCGATATTCATCCTCGCCGGGCACGCCCATCTGCCGCCAGCGGGCGCCGGTGGAGAGGATGACGGTGCGGCCCTTGAGCGACGCGCCATTTTCGAGGACGACTTCGTGATAGCCGCCTTCGGCCCTGGCCGGGATCAGTTTCGCCGCCTTCTGGAGGTTCATGATCTCGACATCATAGTCCTTCACATGCGCTTCCAGCGCGGAGGCGAGCTTGGGCCCTTCGGTGCGGCTGACCGAGATGAAATTCTCTATGTCCATGGTGTCGAGCACCTGGCCGCCGAAGCGTTCCGCCGCGACGCCGGTGCGGATGCCCTTGCGCGCCGCGTAGATGGCCGCCGCCGCGCCGGCGGGGCCGCCGCCCACCACCAGCACCTCGAACGGGTCCTGGGCCTTGATCTTCTCCGCCGCGCGGGCCGCCGCGCCGCTGTCGATCCTGGCGACGATCTGCTCCAGCTCCATGCGGCCGCTGGCGAAGGGTTCGCCGTTCAGGAAGACGGTGGGGACGGCCATGACCTTGCGCGCGTCGACCTCTTCCTTGAACAGCGCGCCGTCGATGGCGGTGTGGCTGATGCGCGGGTTGAGCACGCTCATCAGGTTCAGCGCCTGCACCACGTCGGGGCAGTTCTGGCAGGAGAGCGAGAAATAGGTTTCGAAGGCGAAGTCGCCGTCAATATCCCTGATCTGCTGGATCAGGTCCTGCGCCGCCTTCGACGGATGGCCGCCGACCTGGAGCAGCGCCAGCACGAGCGAGGTGAATTCATGCCCCATGGGCAGGCCGGCGAAGGTGACGCCGATGTCCGTGCCGGTGCGGCGGATCATGAAGCTGGGGACGCGGCTGGCGTTACCGGCGGCGATCGTCACCTTGTCCGACAGTTCGGCGATCTCATCCAGCAGCGTCTTGAGTTCGCGGCTCTTGGGGCTGTCGTCCAGCGATGCGACCAGCTCGATCGGCTGGGTGATGTTCGCCATATAGGCCTTGAGCTGGGCCTTCAGATTTGCGTCCAACATCTTCGGTCTCCTTGGGTTGGGCGCGCCTATCCGGGGCGCGGCTACATGTTCGCCGGAACGGTGCGACCCGAAGGTCCGGCGGTGTTTGCGATGATGCGATTTGACTTCGTCGTGCTCCTGCGAAGGCAGGAGCACGCGGCATGCAGAGGCGCTGCCGGATCAGGGAGGAACTCGACCCGATCCGGCAGACGCCCTTTCAGGTCTTCAGATCTTGCCGACCAGGTCGAGCGACGGAGCAAGGGTCGCTTCGCCTTCTTCCCACTTGGCCGGGCAGACTTCGCCGGGATTGGCGGCGACATATTGCGCGGCCTTGACCTTGCGGAGCAGTTCGGTCGCGTTGCGGCCGACGCCTTCCGAGGTGATTTCCATGAACTGGATCACGCCTTCGGGATCGACCAGGAAGGTCGCGCGGTCGGCAAGGCCCACGCCCGGGCGCATCACGTCGAAATTATTGGTGATCTGGCCCGACTGGTCGCCCAGCATATAATAGTTGATCTTGCCGATGGCCGGCGAGGTGTCGTGCCAGGCCTTGTGGCTGAAATGCGTGTCGGTCGACACCGAGTACACCTCTACGTTCAGCTTCTGCAGCGTCGGGTAGATGTCGGCCAGATCCTCCAGCTCCGTCGGGCAGACGAAGGTGAAGTCGGCGGGGTAGAAGAAGAAGACGGCCCACTTGCCCTTCACGTCGGCGTCGGTCACGTCGACGAACTTGCCTTCCTTGTAAGCGGTGGCCTTGAACGGCTTGATGGTCGTGTTGATAAGCGCCATGGGCTTTCCAGTTCCTTTTTAGGGGGTTGCTGTTGCCCGACCCATGTAGGGAAAGCGCAGGGCGCCGTGAAATTGGTTTTATCGACAAGGTTGATTGATAAAAACGATCACCGCCAGCTTCATTAATCGATCTAGCCGTTTCTCGGCTTTTGCAGGACGTAGTTCATCGCCTCCTCCAGCATGCCCAGCGCTTCCTCTATGGTGAAGGTGGAGGAGTCGAGGCACAGTTCCAGCCACAGGCCGTCGATCATCGCGGTAAGCCCGATGGCGGCGATGCGCGCGTCGGGACGGGGAATCTGGGGCGCCGCCTCGCGCAGCAGCACCTCCATGCGTTCGCGCCCGCCGCCATAGGTTTCGGCATGGGTGGCGGCGATGGCGGGATTGGTCTTGTTGAGGCTCCAGAAGGAAATCCAGGTCGCCAGCAGATCGGGGTCCAGCACGGGCGGCTGGAAGTTGGAGCGCAGATAGGCCCAGAGCCGTGCGCGGGGGCAGGAGCCGGCCTCCGCCACGGCGCGTTCCATGGCGGCGGCGACCTTTTCACCGACATCGCGATAGGTGGCCAGGATCAGCGCGTCGACGCCGTCGAAATAATGGGTGAGCAAACCGGCCGAAACGCCGGCATAGGCGCAGATCGCGCGGACGGAGGTGCCGCCCCGCCCTTTTCCGAAAGACAGCGCGCCGTCGCCTCGATCAGGGCCTGCCGCCGGACATCGGCGGATTCGCGAACGAACCGCGCCCTTTCCGGGCGCCCCTCAACCTTGTTCTCCATCTCTTTTCCCCGCCCATGATCCTGCCTTCCCGCCGCAGCCGCTGGCAAGCGGCTCCGCCCCCTGTCGGGAAATGGATCGAAGCCCCGCGTTCAGCGGTTTATCGGGTCAATTGCAAGGAGAAAGATGGATGAATCGTCGCAATCTGGGCCTGATTCTCCCGCTGATGGCGATGGGAGCGCTAACTTCCGGTTGCGCCAGGAGCGCCGACGAGGGCGGGGCCGCGAACAATGCCGCGCAGCCGGCCGATGTGGAGGCGATTGCCGAGCCCGATGCCGTCAATGCCGCCGCCAACGGGGCGGCGGGCCTGCCCACCGACGAGTGGGTCGGGCGGTGGAATGGGCCGGAGGGGCTGTTCCTGGACATCCAGCCGTCGCCCGATGGCCGGCCCGGACATTATGCCATCGCCAATCAGGACAATCTGGACCGGCAGGGAGACTATCCCGGCGTGGCCGAAGGGGCGACGATCCGCTTCGTGCGCGACGGCAGGGACCTGAGCATTCGTCCGGGCACGGGCGCGGAAACCGGGTTCAAGGATCTTGCCGGCCGGCAGGATTGCCTGATCGTGCTGCCGGGCCGGGAGGGCTATTGCCGCTGATCCGGTCAGGAACCCGCCCGCTCGCTTGCGCATTTATGCCGCCGGGTGGCGTGAAGACGAGGAGGATTTCTATGGCGGATTATCAGGATCGTCCGGCGACGACCACGATCATCGAGAAGCGTGGCGGCGGCGGAACCATGGTGGCGGTTCTCCTGCTGGTCGTGGTCGTGGCGATTGCCGCCTTCTTCCTGATCAGCAGCCAGAGCCGGAAGGACAGCGCAGTCGAGAGCGCGGCCACGCAGGTCGGCCAGGCGGCGAGCGATGTCGGAGATGCGGCGAAGGACGCGGCGGGCGCTGCGAAGGGCGAATAGGCCCGGCGCCGCACCGGCGGTCTCCCGCCGTTCGTCCGGTTGGATTGCAAAAAAAGGGCGCCCTGTTCGGGGCGCCCTTAATTCTGGCCTGCCGTTGTCGGCTCAGCCGGATGTCGTCAGCCTTCCACCTTCGCATGCCGGGGTGCGGCTTCGTTGAGGATGCGCAGGATCTTCTTGAGCGCGCTCGGTTCGTCCGTTTCCTCCATCGCCGCGAGTTCGCGGGCGAGGCGGCTGGACGCGGCTTCAAAGATCTGCCGTTCGGAATAGCTCTGTTCCGGCTGATCGTCGGCGCGGAACAGGTCGCGGGTCACTTCGGCGATCGACACCAGATCGCCCGAATTGATCTTCGCTTCATATTCCTGCGCGCGGCGCGACCACATGGTGCGCTTCACCTTGGGCTTGCCCTTCAGGGTTTCGACCGCTTCCTCCAGCGTCTTGTTGGAGGACAGCTTGCGCATGCCGACGCCCTCGGCCTTGTTCGTGGGCACGCGGAGCGTCATCCGCTCCTTTTCGAAGCGCAGGACATAGAGTTCCAGCTCCATGCCCGCAATCTGCTCCTTCTGCAGTTCTATGACGCGGCCAACGCCATGCTTGGGGTAAACAACATAATCACCTACGTCAAAGGACAGCGCCTTGGCAGCCATTTGAAACCTTTCCATGTCTTCGGGGGAGCGGTGGCATTCGCGTTGCAGGTGCGAAAAGGTGCACGAGCCAGGGAAGCGCGGCGCCACCATCATAACATCAGGCATTTGTCTCCGTAGTGGACGCGACCATGTCCACCTGTTGGCGCCTATTTAGCAGATTCGTAACAAAATTGCCACCCCCGGACACAAAATCCGGGAGTGGCGGTGCAAATTAAACGCAACAGCTAGTCTTCATGAGGATGCCGGCGGCGGTTCGCGACAGCCTTGCGGCGCGGCGCTTCAGCTGCCCGCGCCGGGCTCCGGCGAGAAGAATTTCTCCAGCTTGTTTTCGATGCCCTTCATCTCGTCGGCGTCGGCGGGGGCTTCACCCTTGACGGTGATGTTGGGCCATTCGGCGGAGAATTTCGTGTTCAGCTCCAGCCATTTTTCCAGGCCGTTCTCCGTATCGGGCAGAATCGCCTCGGCAGGGCATTCCGGTTCGCACACGCCGCAGTCGATGCACTCGTTCGGATTGATGACCAGCATGTTCTCGCCCTCGTAGAAACAGTCCACGGGGCAAACCTCGACGCAATCCATATATTTGCAGCGGATGCAGTTATCGGTCACGACATAGGTCATGGGTCAGCACTCTTGGTAGGGAGACAATCGGCGCCCTGCTATGCGCGGTCGGCGCGAAGGTCAATGAGGATATTGTTGGGGCGCGGGTAGTGGGCTTTTTCCCGTTATCCCTGTGGGGGCGGGGATTCATCTTCCCTGCCGATGAGCCGGGGGCGATGTTGGGAGATGGGTTCCCGCCTTCGCGGGAACGACAAAAGGGGGGGGGGCTTCAGGCGCCGACCGTCAGTTCCTCGTAGCAGGACTGGGCTTCGGGGGCGGGGCCTCGGCGGCCGGGGAGCTGGAGGATGCGGACGACCCGGACGCCGCTGGGATGGGGAAAGGTGATGAGATCGCCGGCCCGCACCGGCGCGTGCGAGCGTTCGATGCGGCGGCCGTTGAGGCGGATATGGCCGTCCTCCGCCATTTTCTGGGCGACCGAACGGCTCTTTGCGAGGCGCGCGAACCAGAGGAACTTGTCGATGCGCAGGCTGGGGCCGTGGGCCGCGACCAGGCCCGCGTCAGCCATTGCGGCCCAGCAGTTCGGCAAGGCCCGCAAAGGCATGGTTGCCGGTGGGGGCAGGGCCGGACGAGGCGGCGGGGCGCGGCCCCCGGTCGTTGCGGGGCTTGCCCTGGGCGGGCGCGCCGCGCTTTTCGCGGCCCGGATGCTGCTGGTGCGTCCGCGCCTTCTGCCGGCCACGGAAGGCCCAATTGGGTCCGCCCTCCGCAGGCGCCTCCACGGCGCGGAAGCCCGCGAGGCGCATCAGTTGCAGGAAGGCGTTCTCCGACAGGCCGAGCGAGACGATCTGCGGGCTCTGCGCGGTGAAGGCCTCGTTCCTGGCGATGGCTTCATGCGCGGTGCGGGCCATGCGTTCGGCCATGTCGATGCGCAGCATCTGTTCGCCAAAGCCGCGGAAGCCGGCGATGCGGGCGCCCATCTGCTCAGGCTTTTCGCCGGCCGGGATCAGGGTGAGGCCCGGGCCGGGCAGGGGCAGGCAGGGCTTGCCCAGGCGCGCGGCCAGCAGGGCGGCGCGCCAGCGGGCGGCGCCGGGCTTCAGCAGGCCGGGATGATAGATATCGAGCACGCCGATGTCGATGCCGGCGCGGCGCAGCAGATGGCGCTGGTCCTTGTCGAGATGGCCGAGCGCCGAATCGAGTTCGGTGCGCGCGATGACGCCGCCGGCATCGGCAAGCTGGGCGAAGACGGCGCGGACGACGGCGGGGACTTCGGGATCGGCGCTGCTGGCCACCATCCTGGTGAGGGGCAGCAGATGCTTTTCCTTCTGCGCGTCCATCCATGCGGCAAGGCGGGCCGCCACCTGCTTCTGCACATCCTGTCCCATTGCGAGGAGCGCGCGGTCCAGACGGATTTCCGGGGTCAGCAGCGCGGGGCCGCCGTGCAGCGTCGCCACCGGATCGCCCTTCCAGCTTATGCCGGGGGCCTGCCCTGCTTCGTCCATGAGCGCGAAATCGGTATCGGGTGCGCCCAGCAATTCGTCAGCCTTCACTCGCAATATCCTTCCAAGGCGCCGTTCAGCGGCCGCCAGCAGCATCTTCCTGTCCTGATGCCGGGTAGCGGGATCGACCGAGAAACGAAATCCGTCAAGTCGCCCGATCGTCTCGCCATCGACGCAGACTGTCCCGTCCTGTTCGATTTCGACCGGCAGATTGGCCGCGCTTTGGCCGATGTCCCTTAGCAGAACGGTGGTGCGCCGGTCCACGAAACGCTGCGTCAGCGCGGCGTGGAGCGCGTCGGAGAGCTTTTCTTCGAGGGCGCGGGTGCGCTCCGCCATTTCCGCCGGATGGGCGAGCCAGTCGGCGCGATGGGCGATGTAGGACCAGGTGCGGGCGGCGGCGATCCGGCCGGAGAGGGTGTCGATGTCGCCCTGAACCGAATCGAGTCGCGCAATCTGCTGGGCGAACCAGTCGCGGGGGATGTGGCCCGTCCCTTCGGACAGGAAGCGCCAGATGCGGCTGACGGCGCGGGCATGATGTTCGGCGCCCAGTTTCTGGAAATCGGGCAGGCCGCAGGCGGCCCAGAGCCGTTCGACCTGCTTCCTGCCGCGTGCCCGATCAATCACCAGCGGGTCGTCGGCGAGCCGCCTGAGCACGGCGAGGTCGACCGCTTCGGGCGCGGCGCGCAGTTCGGGGCGTTCGGGCTTCTGCTCCAGATCGGAAATGAGGTGATCCAGCCGGTCGGTGCGCGGCGTGCCGTTGCGCCAGAAAAGCTGCTCCACCGGCGGAAACCGGTGCGCCTCTATCGCCTCTATCTCCTCCGGCGTGAAGGCGGCGTCGCCATCCTCATGGCCCAGGCTGCCGAAGGTGCCGTCCTGGTGGTGGCGGCCGGCGCGACCGGCGATCTGCGCCATTTCCGCGACGGTCAGGCGGCGGGTGCGGCGGCCGTCATATTTGCGCAGCGAGGCGAAGGCGACATGCGCGACGTCGAGGTTGAGGCCCATGCCGATCGCGTCGGTGGCGACCAGATAGTCGACCTCTCCGTTCAGGAACATCTGCACCTGCGCATTGCGGGTGCGGGGCGAGAGCGCGCCCATCACCACCGCCGCGCCGCCCCGGAAGCGGCGGAGCATTTCCGCCACGGCATAGACCTCCTCGGCGGAGAAGGCGACGATGGCGGAACGCTTGGGCAGGCGGGAGAGCTTTTTCGCGCCGGCATAGCTGAGCGTCGAGAAACGCGGGCGGCCGATGATCTCCGCATCGGGGACCAACGCCTTCACCACCCGGCCGATGCTGGCCGAGCCGAGGATCATCGTTTCCTCCCGGCCCCTGGCGCGCAGGAGGCGGTCGGTGAAGACATGGCCGCGTTCCGGATCGGCGCCGAGCTGGGCTTCGTCCAGGGCGACGAAGGCGTAATCCGCCAGCCCCTCGTTCGCGGTCCCGGCCTGCCGACCGATCGGCATGGATTCCGCGGTGCAGAGGAAATAGCGGGCGCCGGGGGGCACGATCTTTTCCTCGCCGGTGATGAGGGCGACCTGCGCCGGGCCCTTCATGCCGGCCACCCGGTCATAGACTTCCCGCGCCAGCAGGCGCAGCGGGAAGCCCATCATCCCGGAGCTATGGCCGCACATGCGTTCGACGGCGAGGTGGGTCTTGCCGGTGTTGGTGGGGCCCAGGACGGCGGTGAGGGGCGATCGGGCGAACTGGGCCATGGTCCCTGCTATGTCGGGCATGGATCGGGGAAGGGCAAGGGGAAAGGCCCGGGCGGGAGGTCGAATTGGGGTGCGCGGGTCTTGCGGGTGGGCCGCCGGCCTTGCGGCGGGGGTGGGGGTGGGAGATGGATCCCCGCCTTCGCGGGGATGACGGGGAGGGGGTGGGGATGAACGGAGGAGGCGGGGGTGACGGGGAGAGGCGAGGATGAGGGGACGAGCGGCGGGGATTGGTCCGCCGGTCCTTTGCGGGGCACGGCCGGTCGCGGAAAAAGGGTTAAAAAAGGCGTGTTTATTTGACTTTAACCTTGTGCTTTTACAAAATTGCGGATGAACGCGCGGCGGGGGTCGGGCGATATTTGCCCCGGGGGCGTGTTTTACCGTGTTTCATGATGGTCAGATCAATGCCCAGCAGGGTGGCGCTTCCGCGTCCCTGTGGCTGACTGACTCGATCCGCAGGGCGGGACCGGCCGAGGATCGGCGCGACTGGCGGGAGAAGCTGCGCGACTGGGCCGAGGATGTGGAACTGGTTCCCGACCTCGGCCAGCGGGTGGGAAGTTTCACCTGGTTCCGGGGACTTGCGACCTGTTTCGGGCTGTGCGCGGCGGCGCTTTATCTGTCGCCGGGCTTTCATGCCCTGCCCGGCGCGCCGCAGCCGCTGATGCCGGCGAGGCAGTTCGACGAAGTGCGCAGCCAGATGATCATGCCGCTTGCCCTGGGCGCGGACAGCGGACGGCGCATGGGGCCGACCGACGCGGTGCAGCCGCTGCGCGAGACGCCGGAGCGGCCGCAGATCGAATTGCGCGCGCAGATCGGCGGCAGCGATTCGCTGGGCCGGGCGCTGGCGCGGGCGGGCGTGAGCGGCGGCGACGTGGCGACGGTGACGAGCCTGGTGGCGGGCGACACCGGCGCGGGATTGAAGCCGGGCACGCCGCTGGACATCGTGCTGGGCCGCCGGCCGAGCCGGGACGTGCCGCGGCCGCTGGACCGGCTGAGCTTCCGGGCGCGGCTCGATCTGGGGATCGAGATCGCGCGGGCCGGCGGGGTCCTGCAGGTGCAGCGGACGGCGATCCATGTGGACGAGACGCCGCTGCGCATCCAGGGCGTGGTGGGCGAGAGCCTCTATCGATCGGCGCGGGCCGCGGGCGCGCCGCCCAAGGCGATCCAGAGTTTCCTGCGCGTCGTCGCGCAGCAGGTCGATCTCGGATCGATCTCGGCGGGGGACCGCTATGACATCGTCACCGAATATCGGCGGGCCGACACGGGCGACGTAGAGGTGGGCGACCTGCTGTTCGCCGGGCTGCACCGGGCGAGCGGGCGCGGCATCGACATGCTGAAATGGACGCAGGACGGGCGGACCCAGTGGTTCGAGGCGTCGGGCGTCGGCCAGCGGCGTGGCGTGCTGTCGGCGCCGGTGGCGGGGCGCATGTCGTCCAGCTTCGGCATGCGGCGCCATCCGATCCTGGGTTATACCCGCATGCATGCGGGGATCGATTTTGCCGCCCATTATGGTTCGCCCATCTATGCGGCGACGGACGGCGTGGTGTCCTATGCCGGGCGGCATGGGGGGCATGGCAATTATGTGCGGCTGGAGCATGGCAACGGCCTTGCCACAGGCTATGCGCATATGAGCCGCATCGCCGCGTCGCCGGGGCAGCGGGTGCGGCAGGGGCAGGTGATCGGCTATGTCGGATCGTCGGGCCTGTCGACCGGGCCGCATCTGCATTATGAGCTGTACCGGAACGGACGGACGATCAATCCGCTGTCGGTGCGGTTCACCACGACATCGCAATTGGCGGGCAGGGAACTGGCGGCTTTCCGGCAGCGGCTGGTGCAGTTGAAGAGCCTGCGCATCGGCCTGCCCGTGCAGGTGGCGCAGAAGAGCGCGGCGCCGGCCGCGGCCGGGAAATAGCTTTTCGCGGGCGATTCCCTCCGCTAACGGGCGGGAATGAACGCAGCGGCTTCCGACATCACCGCGATCCTGCTGGCCGGGGCGCGGCCGATCCCCGATCCCCTGGCGGCGGCGGCCGGCGTGGCGGTCAAGCCGCTGGTGCCGGTGGCGGGGGAGCCGATGATCAACCGGCCGGCCCGCGCCCTGCTGGCGCATCCGGCGGTCGGGCGGCTGGTCGTGCTGACCCAGGCGCCGGAACTGTTCGCCGCCGATCCGGCGACCGCCTGGCTGGCGGAGCATCCCGAAGTGCGGTTCGAAAGGAGCGGGGGCGGAATCGCTTCCTCCCTCATCGCCTTGCTGGACCGGGGGGACCTGCCCTTTCCCCTGCTGATGACGACGGCGGATCATGTGCTGCTGGACGGGGCCATGCTGGACCAGATGGTGCGCGAGGCATCCGGCGCGGACATCGCCGTGGCGATGGTCGAGCGCAGGACATTGCTGGCGCGCTATCCGGGGTCGCGGCGGACCTGGCTCAAATTTCGCGACGGCGGGTGGTCGGGGGCGAATCTCTTCTGGTTCGGCAGCGGCAAGGCGCGGCCGGTGGTCGCGCTGTGGCAGGAGGTCGAGCAGGACCGGAAGAAGGGGTGGAAGATTCTGTCCGCCTTCGGACCGCTGGCCCTGCTGGGCGCGGTGCTGCGGATTTCGACGCTGCGGGGCGGGATCGCGCGGGTGGGGCGGCGCTTCGGGATCGTGGCGCGGCTGGTGGCGATGGAGAAGGCGGAGGCCTGCATCGACGCGGACAAGCCGGATGACGTGGCGCTGATCGAGGCGATCCTGGCGGGGTCTGTGCGATAGAAGCGGCGTGTTCCTGCCTGCGCAGGAGCACCTAATTCCATTTCCGCATGTTGTTCCATGTTCGAAAGTCAGTAGGCGTCCAGTTCCTCCAGCGCGGTGAAACGCTGCGACCAGAGCGCGCCGTAGACCGCCATCCACTGCACGACGGGCGCAAGGCCCTTGGCGCGGGCGGAATAATAGGTTTCGCGCCCGGCGCGGCGGGCCGTCACGAGGCTAGCGCGTTTCAGCTTGCCGAGATGGCGGGACACCATGGGTTGCGATACGCCGGAAATGGCGGTGAGGGCGTGGACGCTCTGTTCCCCTTCGCGCACCAGATATTCCAGCAGGGCGCGCCGGGTGCCGTCCGACAGGGCCTTGAACAGTTCGTCGCAGGAGGCCGATCGATCCCCCTTTAAAATATGGTCGGTCATGGACCCATTCATAATCATCGGGTTATCGATGGGTCAAGGTGAAGGCGGTTTTTACCCTTCCCAGCGGCGTTAACCAAAAAAACTTCGGGCCTGTTCTCCGCTGAGTCTTTTGAGTCACACTAGCCGATCTTGAGTCTTTCGAGTCGCTGTCGACTCAATATCTAGTGGCTACCCGGTTCGTTCTCCGTCATGTTAACCATTATGTGAGGCTTGAACCCTAAGTTGCTGATCTTGACGGCTGACTCCGGAGGACTCATCGCTGGGCCTCAGAAGGAAACGGGGGTCACGAAATGGGTGTCATGGAACGCGTCGCGCCGCGGCGGAAAAAGGCGGTTGCGCCCGTGGAGGTCGAGGCCGACCGCCTGCTGCGCGGCGACTGCATCGCGGAAATGGCGAAGCTGCCCGATGCGTGCATCGACATGATCTTCGCGGACCCGCCCTATAATCTCCAGCTTGGCGGCGACCTGTTCCGGCCCGAGGGCAGCCGGGTGGACGCGGTCGACAATGACTGGGACAAGTTCGATACGCTGGGTTCCTACGACCGTTTCACCAAGGCCTGGCTGCGGGAAGCGCGGCGCATATTGAAGCCGAACGGCACCATCTGGGTGATCGGCAGCTACCACAATATCTTCCGCGTCGGCACGGCGTTGCAGGACGAGGGCTTCTGGATCCTCAACGACATCATCTGGCGCAAGTCCAATCCCATGCCCAATTTCAAGGGCACGCGCTTCACCAACGCGCATGAGACGCTGATCTGGGCGAGCCAGGGCGAGGATGCGCGATATACGTTCAACTACAAGGCGATGAAGACGCTGAACGACGAGTTGCAGATGCGGTCCGACTGGGTGCTGCCGATCTGCGGCGGGCAGGAACGGCTGAAGCGCAACGGCACCAAGGCGCATCCGACGCAGAAGCCGGAGGCCCTGCTCTATCGCGTGCTGCTGGCCTGTACGAAGCCGGGCGACGTGGTGCTCGATCCCTTTTTCGGCACCGGGACGACGGGCGCGGTGGCCAAGCGCCTGGGCCGCAGGTGGATCGGCATCGAGCGCGAGGACGATTATATCGAGGTCGCGCTGGAGCGGATCGAGGCGGCGCTGCCGCTGGACGAAAGCGCGCTGACCATCATGCAGACGGCGCGGCAGCAGCCCAAGGTGGCGTTCGGCACGCTGGTCGAGACGGGCTATCTGCAGCCCGGCGCGGTGCTGACGGATTCGAAGCGGCGCTGGCAGGCGGTGGTGCGGGCGGACGGATCGCTGTCGGTGGGGGCGGATACCGGCTCGATCCACAAGATGGGCGCGACCTTGCAGGGTGCGCCGAGTTGCAATGGCTGGACCTTCTGGCATTGCGAGGTGGAGGGCGTGCTGAAGCCGATCGATGCGCTGCGGCAGACCTATTTGCTGGCGAACGAGCCTTAACGATCCCGGATTTCCTTTCGGGCTCTGGGCGACGGAGTTTGAAGATGTTGCCACAGCTTCCTGCCGATGCGCGGCTTTACCTGCGCCCCATCTGGTTCGTGCCGTCGCCCGTCGGTCTGGCCGACGGGTCGGCGGCGCGGATGGGCAATGGGTTGCTGTGGTTCCAGGCTTATGAGCTGACGGCGCGGAAGGACGGGCGGCGGGTGGCGCGGGCGACGGTGCCGGTCGCGGAATTTGCCGACGCCATTGCGGGGCTGCCCGATGCGCTGGCGGAGCGGGCGCAGCGGCTGGCGGCCAATATCTCTGCGCAGCGTCCGCCCCTGGTGCTGGGGGAACGCACCATCCGGTTCGACGCGCCGCAGGTGATGGCGATCCTGAACATCACGCCGGACAGCTTTTCCGACGGCGGCAGGCATATGGACGATCCGCAGGCGGCGGCCGATGCGGGCTTCGCCATGGCGGCGGCGGGGGCGGCGCTGATCGATGTGGGCGGCGAATCCACCCGGCCCAGGGCGCCGCGCCTGTGGGAAGGGGATGAGATCGCCCGCGTCGTGCCGGTGATCGAAAGGCTGGCGGCGGCGGGGATCCCCATGTCCATCGACACCCGTAAGGCGGCGGTGATGGAAGCCGCGCTGGCGGCGGGAGCGTCGGTCGTCAATGATGTGAGCGCGCTGCGGCATGATCCCCGCGCCATGGAAGTGACGGTTGCGGCGGGGTGCCCCGTCATCCTGATGCATGCGCCGTCGGCCGGGGACGATCCGCACGACAATGCCGGGGGTTATGGCGATGTCGTGGCCGATGTGTTCGACATGCTGGAGGCGCGGGTGGACGCCTGTCTGGCGGCGGGGGTGCCGCGCGGGAAGATCATGGTCGATCCGGGATTGGGATTCGGCAAGTCGCTGGGCGACAATCTGGCGCTGGTGAACGGGCTGGCGACGTTGCAGGGGCTGGGCGTGCCGCTGCTGTTCGCGGGCAGCCGCAAGCGCCTGATCGGGGCGCTGTCGAATGAGGCGCCGGCGGCGGAGCGGCTGGGCGGATCGGTGGCCCTGGTCTTTCGCGCCGCTGAACTGGGCGCGCAGATGGTGCGGGTGCATGATGTCGCGGAAAGCGTTCAGGCGCTGCACCTCTGGCGCGGTCTCGCGGATGCGGGCTTGGGCGCGGTTTAGAGCATCGTGCGGAGAAAGGGGAGGCGGTTTAGGCCTTGCCGGGAGAGTCCCCGTTCAGGCCGTGGCGGAGGCCGTGCCGCTTATCGCAGCCAGCCTTTCGCCCGATAGGCTTCGGCAGTGGCCTTCAATCCCTCTTCCGTCGGCACCCGGGGCACCCACAGCTTTTTGGGCGGTTGCCTGCGCTTCGTCACGACCCAGTCGGGGTGGCAGAAATAGCTGACCCGGTCGGGCGTCAGCCTGGCGTTCCTGCCGCGCACCAGCCGGTCGAGGCGCGCGCCCATGCCCAGCAGCCAGGCGGGCGTCGCGAAGGTCCGCACCGGCCGTCCGACGGCGCGTCCGATCGCCTGCGCGAAGTCCATATGGTCCCAGCCGCCGGGCGTGCCGTCATCGACCTCATAGACATGGGTCAGGCTCTTCATGTCCTTTTCGACCGCCAGCGTCAGGAACAGACGGGCGAGGTCGCCCACCTCGATCACCGACAGGCGTCCGCCGGGCGGCATCAGCATGATCCCGCGCCGGGCCATGCGGAACAGTTCCAGCATCTCCCGGTCGCCGGGGCCGTAGATGGCGGGCGGGCGGATGATCGTCCAGTCGAGGCCGCTCGCCTTCACATGCCGCTCCGCCAGTTCCTTCGACCAGCCATAGTCCGACAGTTCCGGTTCCCGCGCCGAAAGCGAGGAGACGTGGATCAGCCGCTTGACCCCGCGATGCCGCATCGCGTCGACCACCGCCATGGTGCCGCGCGCATTGCCCGTTTCGAAGCCTTCGCGGTCGGGCGCGTTCACCACGCCGGCGATGTGGATCACCACATCGGCGTCGCGCACCAGCGTGTTGAGCGCCGCCCGGTCCTCCAGCGCGCCGGGCACCCATTTGAGATGGGCGCGCGGCGGCTGCGCCCGGCGGGTGATGGCGCTGACATGATGTCCCGCCGCCAGAGCCTGATGGAGCGTTTCGGCGCCGACGAAACCCGTCGCGCCCGTCATCGCAATGCGCAGGGACATGGGATCAGACCATCGCCATATGATCGCGGTGGACCAGCACCGAGCG
This sequence comes from Sphingobium fuliginis, assembly GCF_015074805.1. Lineage (NCBI taxonomy): Bacteria > Pseudomonadati > Pseudomonadota > Alphaproteobacteria > Sphingomonadales > Sphingobiaceae > Sphingobium > Sphingobium fuliginis. Next base: position 99,291 of record NZ_CP060035.1, read on the forward strand.
GGGCAGATGCCCCAGCAGCGCGGCGATGTCCTCGCTGCGCTTGCCGGCGATGCGGGAGGCTTCCTCGCTGTCATATTCGATGAGGCCGCGGGCGATCACCCGACCATCCTCGGCCAATATGTCGACCACATCGCCGCGGGCGAAGATGCCATCGACCCGCGCCACGCCGGCCGGGAGCAGGCTGTTGCCGCGGCCCAGGGCGGCCTCCGCCCCCGCATCGACCACGATACGACCGCGCACGGTGAGGCGGCCGGCGAGCCAGCCCTTGCGCGCGCCCCTGGCCTGTGCGGCGAGGAAGATCGAGCCCTTGCCGCCATCCGTCCAGTGCGACAGCGGCGAATCCACCTTGCCGGAGATGATCGCCAGATGCGCGCCGGCCCCGGTCGCGATCCGCGCCGCCTCGATCTTGGAGGTCATGCCCCCCGATCCCATGCCCGAGGCGGAGCCGCCGTCCGCCATCCCGGCGATGCGCGCATCGATGCGCTCGATTGTCTCTATCAGCATGGCGTCCGCATCGACATGCGGGTTGGCGGTGTAAAGCCCGTCGACGTCCGACAGCAGCACAACTGCGTCAGCCCGTGCCGCCTGTCCGATGCGCGCCGCCAGCCGGTCATTGTCGCCGAAGCGGATTTCCGCCGTGGCGACGCTGTCATTCTCGTTCACGACCGGCACGACGTCGAGCGCCATCAGCCGTTCCAGCGTGGCCGACGCATTGAGATAGCGGCGGCGGTTTTCCAGATCGTCCAGCGTCACCAGCATCTGCGCGGCGGTGATGCCCCTTTCGTGGAGCAGGCTGGCCCAGCATTGCGACAGCGCGATCTGGCCGGTGGCGGCGGCCGCCTGCGCGTCTTCGAGCGAGCCGCGTCCGCCCTTGGGCAGTTTCAGCCGCCGGGCCCCCAGGGCGATGGCGCCGGAGGAGACGATGATGATCTGCTGGCCCGCAGCCTTGCGCGCCGCGATGTCGGCCACCAGCGTGCGCAGCCAGGATTGGCGCACCTCGCCCTTCGGATCGACGAGCAGGGCGGAGCCGATCTTGATGACCAGGCGGCGGATTTGCGAAGGAGGGAAGCCGGAGAGGGAAGAAGTCATGAAGCGGTCCGAATGCGCTCCTCCCCTGCAGGGGAGGGGGTGGGGTGAGGAGGCAAGGCGGGGGAAGCCCTATCCGGCAAGCCCCCATCCCCGACCCCTTCCCTGAAGGGGAGGGGAGGAGTTACAGTGGCGACCACGGCTTCTCGTCTTCTTCTTCTGTCCCATCCTCATCATCCTCGCCGGGCTGGTCCAGCAGCGGCAGCACTGCGTCCAGCAGGGCCGGCACGCCTTCGCCGGTCGCGCCGGAGATGATGAACACATCGTCCACCCCGGCCTCGTCCCGAAGCTGGCCGGCAATGTCCTCCATCAGTTCCGGCCCCAGCAGGTCGCCCTTGTTGAGCGCCACGATCTGCGGCTTTTCGTCCAGCCCGCCGCCATAGGCCGCGAGTTCATCCTGCACGATGCGGAACTGTTCGACCGGGTCGTCGCCGGTCGCGTCGATCAGGTGCAGCAGCACCCGGCAGCGTTCGACATGGCCCAGGAAGCGGTCGCCGATCCCCGCGCCCTCGGCCGCGCCCTCGATCAGGCCCGGAATGTCGGCCAGCACGAATTCCCGGTCGCGATGCAGCACCACGCCCAGTTGCGGCTTGGTGGTGGTGAAGGCATAGGCGCCGACCTTCGCCTTGGTGTTGGTGACCTGGTTGATGAAGGTCGACTTGCCCGCATTGGGCATGCCCACAAGGCCCACATCGGCCAGCAGCTTCAGCCGCAGCCACACCCACATTTCCTGCCCCGGCCAACCCGTGCCATGCTGGCGCGGGGCGCGGTTGGTGCTGGTCTTGTAGGACAGGTTGCCGCGCCCGCCGTCGCCGCCGCGCAGCAGCACGATGCGTTGCCCCACCTGCGTGAAGTCGGCCAGCAGTTCCTGTTCATATTCCATCGTCCCGTCCTCATCCTCCGTACCGTCGACGGGCGTGGGATCGGACAGGATCTGCGTGCCCACCGGCACCTTGATGACGAGGTCTTCGCCGCCGGCGCCATAGCGGTTCTTGCCCGCGCCGGGCATGCCGCGCTGCGCCTTGAAATGCTGGGTGTAGCGGAAGTCGATCAGGGTGTTCAGCCCGGCTACCGCCTCGAAGATGATGTCGCCGCCCTTGCCGCCATTGCCGCCGTCGGGACCGCCATATTCGACATATTTTTCGCGCCGGAAACTGACCGCGCCGGGACCGCCCCAGCCGGACTTGATGAAAATCTTCGCTTGATCAAGAAAATGCATCGCGCGCCCATAGCGGTTTATGCGGCGGAATTAAACAGGCGCGCGGCAAAAGCGGCCGCTTGCCCGAAAAGCGGCCGGCGCCGGAGAAGGCGGCGCCGCGCCGCCATCCCCGGCAGCAGGGATCAGGCCGCCAGCGCGGGCAGCGAATCCCCGTAGAGGTCGGTCGACGAATCCGTCATCATGGGGCTGGCGCCCGCCTGTCCGGAGGCGCCTTCCTCGAAGACCAGGCAATCCGCCGCCGCGCCCCGGCCCAGGCTGAAGCGCCTTTCCATCCGGCCGGTATAGCGGAAGCCGAGCTTGCGCAGGACGTTGCCGGATGCCGGATTGTCCACGAAATGGGCGGCGCGCACATCGCGGACGCCCGAGGCGCGGGCCATGTGCATGACGGCGCTGGCCGCTTCGGTCGCGAAGCCGAGTCCCCAATAGGGGCGGGCGATCCAATAGCCCAGCTCCACCCTGCCATCAGCCGCTGCATGGAGGCCGCAGCCGCCGACAAGGCGCGGCGCGCCCTTGGTGCGGGTGAAGGCAAGCAGGCTGGGCAGGCGCGGGTCCTGCGGCTGGGCCAGGAACGCCTGCGCATCGGCCTGGCTGTAGGCGGCCGGTGCGCGGGTCAGGTTGCGCAGGACGGCCGCATCGCCGATCGCTTCGGCAAGGGCCGGCGCATCTTCCATCCAGCCGGGCCGCAGCAACAGGCGGGGGGTACGGGCGAACATCGAAAGTCTCCTAATCTCCGGCGCGCCAATGACCGCGAAAAGTTACGGCTTGACGACTATCTTCTCTGGCTGGGCCCCGCCCGCACGACGCGCGAGAAAGCGAGGGGTTCCAGAGAGTTGAGGGAAATTCAGGGGAGACGCCCGTCGATACGAAAAAGGGGCGCTCCCGGATGGGGCGCCCCTTGTTTCCCTCGAACTCTGGCGGTGTGACCAAAGTCGTTCCGCCAGGAGGATCGCCCCGATTGCGAGGGACGATCCGTCATCGATCGTCCGTTATTCGGCTGCTTCGGCCAGTGCGTCGACCGACACATATTTGCGGCCGAGCTTGCCGGTGTGGAATACCACGCGGCCTTCACCCAGCGCGAACAGCGTGTGGTCCTTGCCCATGCCGACATTGCGGCCCGGATAGACGCGGGTGCCGCGCTGGCGAATGATGATGTTGCCGCCGATCACTTCCTGACCGCCGAACTTCTTCACGCCAAGGCGCTTCGATTCCGAATCGCGACCGTTGCGCGACGAACCGCCAGCTTTCTTATGTGCCATGACTTAAACTCCTCGTGACTTTGCTGCGGCTCAGGCGATCGACACGATCTTGAGGATCGTGTGATTCTGGCGGTGGCCGTTGCGACGACGGTAGTTGTGCCGGCGGCGCTTCTTGAAAACGATGACCTTCTCGCCCTTCGCCTGCGCGACGATTTCGGCGGCGACGGTCAGCTTGGCTGCGTCCTTCACGTCGCTGCCTTCGCCGGCGAACAGGACGTCATCCAGGGTCACCTTGTCGCCAGCCTCACCGGCCAGCTTCTCGACGACGATCTTGTCTCCGGCGGCGACGCGATACTGCTTGCCGCCCGTGCGCACGACTGCGAACATGGCTCTTCTCTTCTCGTTCAAATCTGCTTTACGCAGATCGTCGAGGGACAATGCCCTGTTGGACCCGCGCGGGAATGTGGCCCGCTACTGGAATGACTCGCCCATGTCAACCGGCAAGCGCGGCATTCGGGGCTGGTTTTTGGCCTTGCGCGTCCCTATCTTGGCGCGGCGAAAGGATAGCATCACGCATGACGCCAGCGCCATACAGGAATGAAGCACTGGCCGCCCGGCTGCTGTTCATCCTGACCCTGTGGCTGTCGATCGGCGTGGCCCTGCTGAGCGCGCTCGCGCCCCTGGGGCCGCCATCCAGCCGGTTCACCGGCTCCGCCTTCAACCCGGCCACCACCGCCGTGGTGTTGAAGGCCCGCGCCCATGCGACCCCTGTCGCCGCGCAGGCCATCGAGCCGGATGGCGACGGGCGGGCGCCGTTTCCGGCGTTCGCCATGAGCGGGCCGATGGCCATCGCAATGCTGCCGGGCGTCGTCCTGCTGCGCGCCGGCGACCGATTCTCTCCCGCCTTCGTTTCTTTCCCGTCCTTCCACCTGCTTTCCCCCCGGCGGGCGCGGGCGCCCCCGGTCCTTTCCTGACGCATCGCCCTCTGGGCGGCCGTTCCAGGCCGCCATCAGGAAAAAGGAGCCTCTTCATGACCCGCAGAAGATCGAGACGCGGCAGCGCGGGCTCGTCCCGCCGCCGTCCGCCATGGTGGTTCATGCCGGCCGTCATGGCGGGACTGGGCGCGGCCGGCGCGCTGTTGTCGGCGGCGATGCTGACCGTCGCTGAATGAATATGATATGCCGCCGATGGAGGGCGTTCCTCCATCGGCGGTCAGGGAAAGACACTCCATGCCCCATCACACGCCCCTGATCGGAACGATCGTCGCGGGCCTTGTCGTCGCCTTCGTCATGGGCGCCATCGCCCATCGCTTGAAATTGTCGCCGCTTGTCGGCTATCTGATCGCCGGGATCATGGTCGGGCCGTTCACACCGGGCTTCGTCGCCAATGCCAGCCTGGCCAATGAACTGGCGGAGATCGGCGTCATCCTGCTGATGTTCGGCGTCGGCCTGCATTTCTCCCTGCGCGACCTTCTGTCGGTGAAGAACATCGCGGTGCCCGGCGCGCTGGGCCAGATCGCGGTGGCGACGCTGATGGGCATGGGCCTGGCGCATGTCATGGGCTGGCCGCTGCTGGGCGGGCTGGTCTTCGGCCTGGCGCTGTCGGTGGCGAGCACCGTCGTGCTGCTGCGCGCCCTGCAGGGGGCGGACCTGGTGGAAACGCGCCGGGGCCGGATCGCCGTCGGATGGCTGATCGTCGAGGATCTGGTGATGGTGCTGGCGCTGGTGCTGCTCCCCGCGCTTGCCGGGGTCATGAACAATGCCGATGCGGCGGGCGGGGCCAATGCCGGGGCCTTGCTGGCGCCGCTGCTGGGCACGCTGCTGAAGGTCGCGGGCTTCGTCGCGCTGATGCTGGTGGTCGGCCGCCGCGTCATTCCCTGGGCGTTGCACTGGGTCGTGCATAGCGGATCGCGCGAGCTGTTCCGCCTGGCCGTGCTGGCGATAGCGCTGGGCGTCGCGTTCGGCGCGGCGGTCGCCTTCGACGTGTCCTTCGCGCTGGGGGCGTTCTTCGCCGGCATGATCTTGGGCGAGACGCCGCTCAGCCGCCGCGCGACTGAGGAGACGCTGCCGCTGCGCGACGCCTTCGCCGTGCTCTTCTTCGTTTCCGTCGGCATGCTGTTCAATCCGGCGGTGCTGGTCGAGCAGCCGCTGCCGTTGCTGGCGACGGTGGCGATCATCATCGTCGGCAAGTCGATCGCCGCCTTCGCCATCGTCCGCGCCTTCGGCCATCCGGGCGACACGGCGCTCACCATCGCGGCGAGCCTGGCGCAGATCGGGGAATTCTCCTTCATCCTCGCCTCCTTGGGGACGGGATTGGGGGTCTTGCCGGCCGAGGCGCGCGACCTGATCCTTGCGGGCGCGATCGTTTCGATCTTCCTCAATCCGCTGATCTTCTCCCTGATCGTGCGCGGGCACAAGCAGGAGGAGGTGGAGGAAGAGGCGCAGGCCCAGAAGGCGAAGGCCAAGCCGCGCATCGGCCATGTCATCCTGGTCGGCTATGGCCGGGTGGGGAAGCTGATCGCGGATCGGCTGGCCGAGAAGGGCGCGCATTTCGTGGTGATCGAAGCCGATTCCGACCGGGCGGAAGAGGCGGAGGAGGCCGGCCTTACCGTGGTGCGGGGCAGCGCGCTGGAGGACCGGCATCTGCGGGCGGCCGGCATAAACGAGGCGCGGCGGCTGCTGATCGCCGTGCCCGAAGGGTTCGAGGGCGGCGCGATCCACGAACATGCGCGCCACCTCAATCCCCATCTTCAGGTCATCGCCCGCGCCCATTCCGATGCGGAGGTCAGGCATCTGGAGGGGCTGGGCGTGCCCCATGTGGTGATGGGGGAGCGGGAGCTGGCGGCGCGGATGCTGTCGCTCTGCGGGGCGGGTTAGGGTGTTGTCAAACGGAGCTTGGTCGATCGATGCGAAGGCATTCTAGAGCATCGTGCGCAAAAGTGGGAACCGGTCTTGCGCTTAAAAGGATGCGACAACAAAAGCTTGGAGCGCGCGGCCTGCGTAGGATTTAACGCAGCGCGCTCTAACCGTTGCCCAATCCGTCGAGGAACCGCGCCGCCTGTTTCCTGAGGGCGGCGCGGTCCTCCACGCTCATCCGGTTCCAGTTGCGATAGGGCATGGCGAGGCGCGGATTGCGCGCCAGCTTCCGCTCGTTGCGGGCCAGAAAGTCCCAGTAGAGGGCGTTGAAGGGGCAGGCGTCCTCGCCAAGGCGCTGCTTCACGTCATAGCGGCACCGGCCGCAATAATCCGACATGCGGTTGATATAGGCGCCGCCCGCCGCATAGGGTTTCGACCCCAGCAGGCCGCCGTCCGCGAACAGCGCCATGCCAATGGTGTTGGGCATTTCCACCCATTCATAGGCGTCGGCATAGACCTCCAGATACCAGACATGCACCTGCACGGGGTCGATCCCGGCGAGCAGGGCGAAATTGCCGGTGATCATCAGTCGCTGGATATGATGGGCGTAAGCGTGGTCGATGGTCTGGCCGACCGCCCGGGCCATGCAGTGCATGTCGGTCTTGCCCGTCCAGTAGAAGCCGGGCAGGTCGCGCGTCGCATCCAGCGCGTTGCGGCGGCCATAGCCGGGGCCTTCGTGCCAATAGACCCCGCGCACATATTCGCGCCAGCCGATGACCTGCCGGATGAAGCCCTCCGCCGCGTTGAGCGGGACCCTGCCGGCGCGGTATCGCCCCTCCACCGCCCGGCAGAGCGACAGCGGGTCGAGCAGTCCGGCGTTGATATAGGGCGAAAGGACCGAGTGCCAGAGGAATGGCTCATCGGTCAGCATCGCGTCCTGATAGTCCCCGAAGCGGGGCAGGGCCTGGTCGAGGAAATGGTCCTGCTGGCGTTGCGCATCCTCATGCGTGACGGCGAAGTGGAAATGGTCGAGCGAACCGATATGGTCTGAAAAACGCGCCGCGACCAGCGCCAGCACATCCCGCGTGATCGGGTCGGGGCGGAAGCGGAGCGGCTGCGGCATCAACAGGTCGCGCCGGGGCGGCGGTTTTCGGTTTTCCGCGTCGAAATTCCACTGGCCGCCTTCGGGTTCGCCCTCTTCCGTCAGCAACAGCCCGGTCCTGCGGCGCATGTCGCGGTAGAAAAATTCCATCCTGAGCTGCTGGCGCGCCGCCGCCCAGGCATCGAATTCGGCATGGGAGCAGAGGAAGCGGTCATCCTCATGGATGGTGACGGGGATGCCGAAGCGGCCTTCCCATTCCTCCAGCATCGCGCGGACGCGCCATTCGCCGCCCTCCGTGACGTGGATGGCGGAGGGACGGTGGCGTTCGATGGCGCGGGCGACCTCCCCGGTGAAGCTGCCGCTGTTTTCCGGCTGGTCGAGCTTCACATAGTCGACCGTCCATCCGAGCGCCCTCAACCGATCGGCATGATGGCGCATGGCGGAGAGGATGAAGGCGATCTTGGCCTTGTGATGGCGGACATAGGTGGTTTCGTCCGCCACCTCCATCATCAGCAGGATGCTGTTTGCCGGGTCGGCGTTCCGGAGCGACGCGATGCCGGGCGTCAGCTGGTCGCCGAGGATCGGGATGAGGAGGGGGGCAGCCATGGCTTTTCAATGCATGAAGGGCTGCCCGGCTCCCGCCCGGTCAACCGCGGGGCTTGCGGGGGCCAGCCTTGCGCGGGCCGCCCTTGAACGGCCGCGCGCCATAGGCGGGCCTGGGGCCGTGCCCTTCATTGGGGCGACCCTTGCCGCGCGGGCCGCCGTCGCGCCGGTTTTCGCGCGCCATTTCGCGGGGCTTGCCCTCGATCTGCTCGATCGCGACTTCGGCGCCCTCGTCGCTGGCCTGGCCGGTGCGTTTCACCGCGCCGACGAACTTCGCCGCGATGGCGGAAGGGATTTCGAACATCGTTTCATTGGCGGCGATGCGGATCGCGCCGATCTCCTGCCGCGACACATGGCCGCGGCGGCAGATGAGCGGCAATATCCAGCGCGGATCGGCATTCTGGTTGCGGCCGATGTCCATGCGGAACCAGACCGTATCCTCAAACCCCGGACGCGGTCCGTCGCGGCGGGCGGGCGCTTCGCTGGCGTCCAGCAGCTCCTCCGGCGCGGGAAGGGCGGCGCGGGCGCTCTTGACCAGCATGGCGGCGATTTCCTTGGGCGATTTTTCGGCCAGCAGTTCGGCGCCCAGCGCCCAGTCCTGCTCGTCCAGCTCGGCGCGTTCCATCAGCTTCTCGCGCAGGCGGGCATTGTCCTGTTCCTGTATCGCTTCCCGGCTGGGCGGGGTGCCCCATTCGACGGGGATCTTCGCGCCGCGCAGCATGGATTCGACCCGGCGGCGGCGCGGATAGGGGACGATCAGCACGGCCGTCCCCTTCTTGCCGGCGCGGCCGGTGCGGCCGGAGCGGTGCTGCATCGTTTCCGCGTCGCGCGGGATTTCGACATGGACGACGAGGCTGAGATTGGGGAGGTCGATGCCGCGCGCCGCGACGTCGGTCGCGACGCAGACGCGGGCGCGGCGGTCGCGCAGGGCCTGCAGCGCGTGGTTGCGCTCATTCTGGCTGTGTTCGCCCGACAGCGCCACCGCCGCGAAGCCGCGCTCCGTCAGGCTGGCGTGGAGGTGGCGGACGTTGTCGCGGGTTGCGCAGAAGAGGATCGCCGTTTCCGCCTCATGATAGCGCAGCAGGTTGACCACCGCGTTTTCGATGTCGGCGGGGGCGACGGTGACGGCCTGATAGCTGATGTCGCCATGGCCGCGCTCGTCGCTGACGGTGGAGATGCGCAGCGCGTCCTTCTGGTAGCGCCTGGCCAGCGCCACGATCGGCTTGGGCATGGTGGCGGAGAAAAGGAGCGTGCGGCGGCCTTCGGGCGCGCCGTCGAGGATTTCTTCCAGATCCTCGCGGAAGCCCATGTCGAGCATTTCGTCGGCTTCATCGAGCACCACCGTCCTGATCGCCGACAGGTCGAGCGCGCCGCGTTCGAGATGGTCGCGCAGGCGGCCCGGCGTGCCGACGACGATGTGCGCGCCGTGGGAAAGCGCGCGGCGTTCCTTGGCGGCGTCCATGCCGCCGACGCAGGTGGTGATGCGGGCGCGCGCCTCGCCATAGAGCCATTCCAGTTCGCGCGCGACCTGAAGCGCCAGTTCGCGGGTCGGCGCGATGGCGAGGGCCAGCGGCTGGGCGGCGACGGGCAGGCGGTTCTGTTCGCCCAGCAGTTCGGCGGCCATGGCGAGGCCGAAGGCGACCGTCTTGCCCGATCCGGTCTGCGCCGAGACGATGAGGTCGCGGCCTTCGGCTTGCGCCTGGGTGACTTCGGCCTGGACCGGGGTCAGGCTTTCATAGCCCTTTCGCGTCAGCGCGTCGGACAGGAGGGTGGGGAGATGTTCGAAAGACATTATATTTTCCATCGGTAAAGCGACCCGCCATTCCCGACGGATACGAAGGTGACCTCAATGCGCTCCGGGGGTTTTTGGAGCCGGGGTGCAAGGTCATGCACCCCGAAGTTCACACCGTTGCCGGGCGAGTCCGCCCAAGGTCACGGTGTCTGGTGATCGCGTTATAACATGCATGCCTGTCCTCCGTTCGCCCTGAGCTTGTCGAAGGGGCTTTTTTCTTTCCTTCAGGAAAAGAAGAGGGCTTCGACAGGCTCAGCCCGAACGGGTGAGAGGGCGTTTCATGGTGCCAAGTCTCTAAAAAGCGAAAGCCTCCTTCCCCGCATGGAGGAAGGAGGCTCCCCTATCTGTTTGTGCGTCGGATCAGGCCGAAGCGACTTCCGCCACGTCGACCTTCACGCCCGGGCCCATCGAGGACGACAGGGCGATCTTGCGGACGTACTTGCCCTTCGAACCCGACGGCTTCGCCTTGACGATGGCGTCGACGAAGGCGTCGAAATTCCTGCGCAGGTCTTCGGCCGAGAAGCTCGCCTTGCCGAGGCCGGCATGGATGATGCCCGCCTTTTCGACGCGGAATTCGATCTGGCCGCCCTTGGCGGCCTTGACCGCTTCGGCGACGTTCGGGGTGACGGTGCCCAGCTTCGGGTTCGGCATCAGGCCCTTGGGGCCCAGAACCTTGCCCAGGCGACCGACCAGACCCATCATGTCGGGGGTGGCGATCACGCGCTGGAAGTCGATATTGCCCGCCTGGATCGATTCGAGCAGGTCTTCGGCGCCCACCACGTCGGCGCCGGCGGCGGTCGCGGCTTCAGCCTTGTCGCCGCGGGCGAACACGGCGACGCGGACGTCCTTGCCGGTGCCGGCGGGGAGGGTCACGACGCCACGGACCATCTGGTCGGCGTGACGCGGATCGACGCCCAGGTTGATCGCGATTTCGACGCTTTCGTCGAACTTGGCGGTCGCATGGGTCTTGATCAGGCCCAGCGCCTCATCGACGCCGTGCAGCTTTTCGCGGTCAACGGCAGCGGCCAGGGCCTTCGCCTTCTTCGTCAGCTTTGCCATGGTCTTAGCCCTCCACCACTTCGAGGCCCATCGCGCGGGCGGAGCCTTCGATGATCTTCGTCGCTGCGTCGATGTCGTTCGCGTTCAGGTCGGCCATCTTGGCCTGCGCGATTTCGGCGAGCTGCGAGCGCTTGATCTTTCCGGCGGAAACCTTGCCCGGCTCCTTCGAGCCCGACTTCAGGTTGACGGCCTTCTTGATCAGGTAGGTGGCGGGCGGCTGCTTCGTGACGAAGCTGAACGAACGGTCCGCATAGACGGTGATGATGGTCGGCAGCGGGGTGCCCTTTTCCATCTTTTCCGTCGAGGCGTTGAACGCCTTGCAGAATTCCATGATGTTCACACCGCGCTGACCCAGCGCCGGACCGATCGGCGGCGAGGGGTTGGCGGCTCCAGCGGGCACCTGGAGCTTGATATAGCCCGTAATCTTCTTGGCCATTGTCACTCACTCTGTTGCTGGGCGTGCCCGAAGGCGCGCCCGGTTCAAGTTTAGCGGTATTGACGGATCACCGGAGCGATCCTCCCGCACTTTCCCTTGTCGTCATGCCAGCGGAAGCTGGCATCTCAGGCCGCAAGGGAACGGCCTGGGGCACGAGATCCCAGCTTTCGCTGGGATCTCGTGAAAATCACTTCGACAGTTCGACCTGTTCGAAGTCCAGTTCGACCGGAGTGGCGCGGCCGAAGATCGACACCGACACCTTGACCCGGTTCTTTTCGAAATCCAGTTCCTCGACCGTGCCGTTGAAGCTGGCGAAGGGGCCGTCCAGCACCTTGACGCTGTCGCCGATTTCGTAATCGACGTTGATCTTGTGCTTGGGCGCGGCTTCGGCGGCCTTCTGCGCGCCGAAATAGCGGGCGGCCTCCGCCTCGCTGATGGCCTGCGGCTTGCCGCTGGACCCCAGGAAACCCGTCACCTTCGGCGTGTTCTTGACGAGATGGTAGATGTCGTCGTTCATCGCCAGCTTGGCGAGGACATAGCCGGGCATGAACTTGCGCTCGACCTGCACCTTCTTGCCGCGCTTCACCTCCGTCACGGTCTCGGTGGGGACTTCCACCTGCTCGACCAGCTGGGAGAGGCCCATGCGCTCGGCTTCGGACAGGATCGATTCCTTGACCTTGTTCTCGAAGCCCGAATAGGCGTGGATGATGTACCAGCGCGCCATGTTATCCTGTCAAACTCCCAGTTTCGTCGTCAGGCCTGTCCGGCGGCGAACGCCAGCAGCCACTGGACGATCGCGCCGAAGAAGGTGTCGATGCCGAAGAAGAACAGGCCCAACAGCGAGGTCATGATGACCACCATCACGCCGGTCATGATCGTTTCGCGGCCCGTGGGCCACACGATCTTCGACGCTTCGGTCTTCACCTGATTGACGAATTCGCCCGGAGAAACCTTCGCCATCGCCCGCACCAAATCCTTCCAACAAACACCAAAGCGCGAAGCAACAGTCCGCCCTCCCGATCCCGCCCTGTTCGGCGTCCGGGGGTGCGGCCGCGCTCCGCGACCCATGCTTCGTCAAGCACAGCTAGCCGCGAACCCCCGATATTTCAAGGTTTCGCGGCCAGTTCGCTTGGCAGGAGTGGAGGGACTCGAACCCCCGGCATTCGGTTTTGGAGACCGACGCTCTACCAACTGAGCTACACTCCTGCACTGGCCGGGGCCAGCGAAGGAGGGCGCTTTAGCGTGGCCCGCCGGGGAGAGCAAGCGGGAAAACCGAGAGCATGTTCCGATTGGATGGAATCGGAACATGCCCTCGATTTTCCCTGCCTGCGGTGATTTCCGAACCTTGGAATGGGCCATTTCACTGGAGATCGCCCTAGAGGAAATTTCCCCCCTTCATGATCCTGCGCACGCGGCCCTGCACGGGCATGCGGTCGAACGGCGTGTTTCCGGCCTGGGCGGCCATCTTCCCCGAATCCACGATCCACGGCGCGTCCGGATCGATGAAGATCAGGTCGGCGGCGCTGCCTGCCGCGAAGCTGCCGCCGTTGACGCCCAATATCCTTGCCGGATTGGCGCTGAGCAGGGTCATCAGCCGGTTGAGCGTCACATGCCCGTCCCGCACCAGGTTGAGCGACAGGGCGAGCAGCGTTTCCGCGCCGGCCATGCCGGGGGCGGCGTCCGCGAAGGGCAGGCGCTTGTCCTCCGGCCCGCGGGGGTCGTGGCTGGACGTGATGACGTCGACGGTGCCGTCCGCGACCGCTTCGATCGCGGCCTTCCGGTCGTCCTCTGACCGCAGCGGCGGAGAGAGGCGCGCGAAGGTGCGGAAATCCGTCACCGCATTGTCGGAGAGGAAGAGATAGGCCGGGCTGATGCCGCAGGTGATCCTGAGGCCATCCGCCCTGGCCGCGCGGATCAGGTCGAAACCCGCCCGGGTCGTCACCAGCCGGAAATGGATCGCGCCGCCGGTCACCCGCGCCAGCATGATGTCGCGGGCGATGGCCATCGCTTCGGCGCAGGCGGGCGCGTGGGGCAGGCCGAGCCGCGTCGCCGTTTCGCCGCTGGTCGCCACGGCCTTGCCCGCAAGGCCGCTATCCTCCGCATGGGTGATGACGGTGAGGCCAAGGCCCGAGGCATAGGACAGCACGCGCATCATCACGCCGGAATCGGCGATCCACTGGCGTCCGGTGCCGACCGCCTTCGCCCCTGCGGCCTGCATCATGCCGATCTCCGCCAGCTCGGCCCCCTTCAGGCCGCGGGTGGCCGCCGCGATGGGGTGGACCCAGAAGTCGGGCTTGCCCGCCCGCGTCGCCTGGCGGATGAGGCCGGCATCGTCCAGCGGGGAGGATTGATCGGGCATCAGCGCGGCACGGGTGATGCCGCCGAAGTGGAAGGCCGGCTTGTCGGTGGCGAAGACGCCGAGGTCGACGAGGCCGGGCGCGACGACGAGGCCGTTTGCGTCGATGGTTTCGGCATCTTGCGGCACGGTGATGTCGCCGGTTGCGAGGATGCGGTCATCCTCGATCAGGATGACGCCGGTGGCGAGGTCATTGCCTGCGGGGTCGGCCAGCTTTCCGTTGATGATGGCGAGTTTGGTCATTTCGGATTCACCTTGCGGCCAATGCCGTCAATCCCCCTGCCTTGCGTTTTGGGATGGGGCGGGAGATGGGTCCCCGCCTTCGCGGGGATGACGGGTGAGGGGGCGGGGATGACTGAGGAGCGGGCGGACGTGGCGAAGGAACGGGCGGGGATGACGAGAGAGGGGCTCGTCATGCCCAACCCTCCACGCCGCGCGCGCCTCTGGTCAGCACGTCCAGGCAGGCCATGCGGATGGCGACGCCCATTTCCACCTGTTCCGTGATGGCGGAGCGTTGCGGGTGATCGGCGACGACGCTGGCGATCTCCACGCCCCGGTTCATCGGGCCGGGGTGCATCACCAGCGCGTCGGGTCTGGCGATGGCCAGCCGTTCCGGCGTCAGTCCGTAGAGCATGTGATATTCGCGCGGGGAGGGGATGAAGGCGCCGTCCATCCGTTCATTCTGGAGCCGCAGCATCATGACGACGTCCGCGCCCTCCAGCCCTTCGTCCATGCGGGTGTAGGGCGTCGCGCCCAGCATCTCGACCTCCGGCGGCATCAGCGTCGGCGGGGCGACGGCGCGGACCTGCGCGCCGAGGGCCGCGAGGCAGAGCATGTTCGAGCGCGCCACCCGGCTGTGCAGCACGTCGCCGCAGATCGCGACGATCAGCCCTTCGAACCCGCCCTTGCGCCGGCGGATGGTGAGGGCGTCGAGCAGGGCCTGGGTCGGATGCTGGTGCCAGCCGTCGCCCGCGTTCAGCACCGGGCAGTCGACCTTGTCCGCGATCAGCGCGACCGCGCCCGAACTGGCGTGGCGGATGACGATCACGTCGGCGGCCATGGCGTTGAGCGTCATGGCGGTGTCGATCAGCGTCTCGCCCTTCTTCACGCTGGACTGGCCGGCATGCATGTTGACGACGTCGGCGCCCAGGCGCTTGCCCGCGATCTCGAAGGACAGCAGCGTGCGCGTGCTGTTTTCGAAAAAGGCGTTGATCTGGGTCATGCCGGCGAGCCGGTCGTCATGCTTGCGCGCGCCGCCCCGGTTGCTCCTGGCCCAATGTTCCGCCTCATCGAGGAGAAAGCGGATTTCCCATGGCTTGAGGTCCGCGATGGAGAGCAGATGCCGATGCGGGAACAGCGCCCGGCCGGTCAGGTCGCCCCCTTCAAGATCGGACTGGGTGGAGGAAACGGGGATGTCGGGCATGAGCCGACGCTTTAGGCGAGGGTGGGGAAGAGGGCAAGTATGCTCCCCTTCCTGCGAGGCAGGTTCAGCCCCGTCCGAGCCAGCGGCCCAGCAGCGCGCCGTCCTTCATCACCTCCCGCGCGGCATTGTGGCCGGGCGCGCCGGTCACGCCGCCGCCCGGATGGGTGCCCGCGCCGCACATGTAGAGGCCCTTCAGGGGTCCGCGATAGGCGCCGTGGCCCAGGACCGGTCGCGCCGCCCAGAGCTGGTCCAGGGTCATGTTGCCATGCATGATGTCGCCGCCGACCAGCCCGAATTTCCGTTCGAGGTCGAGCGGGGAGAGAATGTCCCGCGCGATCACCGATCGGGCGAAGCCGGGCGCATGGGCGTCGACCGTGGCGACGATGCGATCCGCCGCCGCCTCCCGCTCATCGTCCCAACGGCGTCCGTCGGGCAGGACCGGCGCGAATTGCTGGCAGAAGAGGCTGGCCACATGGCAGCCGGCCGGGGCGAGGCTTTCGTCCACGGTCGAGGGGATCAGCATCTCCACGATCGGCTCGCGCGACCAGCCTTCGCGCTTCGCGTCCATATAGGCGCGGTCCATATAGTCGAGCGTGGGCGCGATGATGATGCCCGACTGGTGATGTTCGCCCATGCCGGGCAGGCAGGTGAAGTCGGGCAGGGACGACAGCGCGACATTCATGCGGAAGGTGCCCGACGCCGTTTTGAACCCGCGGATGCGCCTCAGGAAATCCGGCGGCAGGTCGGCGGGGTCCATCAGCCGCTCGTAGAGCAGTTTCGGCCCCACATTGGCGATGACGGCCCTGCCCATCACCTCCTCGCCGCTTTCCAGCCGGACGCCCACGGCGCGCGCGCCGTCGACCAGCACGGATGCGACCGGCGCCTCCAGGCTGATTTCCACGCCGAGGCCGCGCACCACCTGCGCCATGATCCGGGTGATCGTGCCCATGCCGCCGACGCTGTGGCCCCAGGCGCCCTTCTTCCCGTTCACCTCCCCGAAGACATGGTGCAGCAGCACATAGGCGCTGCCCGGCGCGTCGGGGGAGGCATAGTTGCCCACGATCGCGTCGAAGCCGAAGGCGGCCTTCACCGCCTCGCTCTCGAACCAGCCGTCGAGGAAGCCGCGTGCCGAGCGGGTGAACAGTTCCAGCACGTCGCGCTGCTGTTCCAGCGTCAGGCTGCCCATCCGCCGTCCCTGCCGGAGCGCGGCGGCGATCATCGCCAGCCCGTCGCCCGCATTGGGCGGCGCCTTCAGCGTCATGTCGCGCAGCAGGTCCGCCACCACCTCCAGCGCGTCATAATAGGCGGGGAGGGTGGCGGCGTCTTTCTGGCTGAACTTCGCGAATTCCGCCTGCGTCCGCTCCAGCCCGCCGCCCAGCTTCAGATAGCGGCCGTCCGGCTGGGGGAAGAAATTGCTGATCGGCCGTTCGAGCACGCGATAGCCATGTTCGGCCAGCCGCATGTCGCTTATCACCTTGGGGTGGAGCAGGCTGACCGTGTAGCTTGCCACCGAATTGCGGAAGCCGGGGTGGAACTCCTCCGTCACGGCGGCGCCGCCGGCGATGGCGCGCCGTTCCAGTATCCGCACCCGGTACCCCGCCCGCGCCAGATAGAAGGCGCAGACCAGCCCGTTATGCCCGCCGCCGATGATGACCGCGTCATAGGCCCCGGTCATGCCGCCCGGCTCCATCCCGGGGCCGGGGCGCGATGCAGCCGCGCCTGCGGAATGATCCGTCGCATCCGCGCGCAGAAATGGCGGAGCGCCACCTCCTGCGTCGACAGGGGGCCGACGGTGAAGCTGTCCGAGGAAAGGCCCGCCTGCACCCGGTCCAGCAGGGCGCTGTCCTCCGCATTCACCCGCCGGTTGATCCGCCAGTTGAGGTAGCGGGCGGCCTTCATTTCCCGCCGCTCGTCAGGAATCGCATAGGGAACCTCCCGGATCAGCGATCGGGTGGGGGACAGCGGCAGCCACTGCATGAAGTCCACCTGGTCGGGATATATGTCGAAGGCGATATTGGGCCACAGCCTGAAATAGGTCCAAAGCCGCTGCCGCTCATCCCCCAGATGCGGTATGCGCGGCAGGAAATGCTGATAGGCCCGCTCGGACGGGTTGGAGGAGGGCTGGCGGAGGATCGGCCCGCACATCCGGTCGGCATGGGCGCCGGTTTCCACCCGATAGCCCTCCCCCATCAGGCGCCGCAGTCCGGGATGCGCGACCGCGATATGCAGCCCGTCCGAATAATTGTCCCCGATGACCTTCCAGTTCACCGCGCGGGGCCGCAGCGTCATGCGCCCCATGGCCCTCAAGTCCGCGAAGCGATAGGCCGCGATCTCCTGACCATGGGGCGCCATCATCTCCGCTACGCGGGGGCCGCCGTCATCCTCCAGCCTGACGAAGAGAAAGCCGTGGAAATCCTCGACCTCCACGGCGTGGAGCCCATGGCGGGCGGGGTCGAAGTCGTAGCCGGCCTTCAGCGGCACCCCGGTCAGGCGGCCCCGGTCGTCATAGGTCCAGCCATGATAGGGGCAGGTGAGCTTCCTGGCGCAGCCCGCGGCGGCGTCCACGATCCGCGCGCCGCGATGGCGGCAGACATTGGCGAAGGCGCGGATGACGCCGTCCCCGCCCCGGATCAGGATGACGCTTTCCCCGATATAGTCCAGCGTGCGGAAATCGCCGGGAGCGGGAATGTCGCTTTCATGCGCCACGATCTGCCAGGAGGGGCGGAATATCCGGCGCAGCTCCAGCTCGAAAAATTCGGGATCGCGATAGGTCCATGCCGGCAGGCTCCATGCCGCGTCCGGGTCCGTCAGTTGCCCGCCTTCCTCCACTATCCCGCGCCCCACCCCAGCCGATAGATTTTACGTATGTATAACAACCTCGTTTTTCCGGCAATGGCGGCGGTCGGACCTGTCCTAAGCCGTTCTTTCCGGCACCTCGCCCCAGTCGGCCAATATGCTGTCCCGGCTGGCCACCGCCTCCCACGGAAAGACGAACCAGTCCTTCGTCGCGTCCCGGTCGATCGTTTCCGCGCGATAGTCCACCGTGGCGGCGGACCGGATATTGTCGATCAGGACCGCGAAGCGCACCCCTGCGGCGGGAGCGGGCGCCAGGGCATTGCGCACGGCATTGATCGTCCGTCCGCTGTCGTTGATGTCGTCGACGAACAGCAGCGTTTCGCCTGTCGCTGCGCGCTGCGCCAGGCCGGCCAGCAGCGCCTCTCCGAAATCGGGCAGCTTCGCCGACAGGTCGACCGACAGCATGGCGAGGCCGGTCGCATGGCTGAGATAGGTGGCGGGCACCAGGCCGCCGCGTCCGATGCCCACCAGATAATCGGGCCGCCATTGCGACGCCGCCAGGGCGCGGGCCAGCGCATCGATCTGGGCCAGGAACGCATCCATGGTGACGGGGGTCAGGATCGGCTGGCCCATCGCGTCAGCCCGCCGCCGCCAGACGGGTTTCGGCATCCGCCGCCGCGCCGTAGCGGCGGGCGAGGAAGGCGCAGGCCATCAACTGTATCTGGTGGAACAGCATGACCGGCAGCAGGATCGGCCCCACCGCACTGGCGGGGAACAGCACCCCGGCGATGGGCACGCCCGACGCCAGGCTTTTCTTCGATCCGCAGAATTGCAGCACGATCGCGTCCTCCCGCGACAGGCCGAGCAGCCGTCCCAGCAGGAAGGTGAAGACCAGCACGACGACCAGCATGGCGATGCAGATCGCGGCCAGCAGCAGCAATTCGCCGCGCGACACCTTCTGCCACAATCCTTCCACCACCGCCGCGCTGAAGGCGGAATAGACCACCAGCAGGATCGATCCGCGATCCACCCGCCCCAGCATCGCCTTGTGCCGGCTGACGAAGCCGCCGATCCATGGCCGGGACAGGTGGCCGATGACGAAGGGCAGCAGCAGTTGCAGCACGATGTCCTCGACCGAGGAGAGCGAGATCAGGCCGCCCGTCCCGTTCTTCTCCATCGTCAGCGCGACCAGCAGCGGCGTCAGGACGATGCCCAGCAGGTTGGAGAAGGATGCGCTGACCACCGCCGCCGCGACATTGCCCCGCGCAATGGCGGTGAAGGCGATCGAGGATTGCACCGTGGAGGGCAGCAGCGTCAGGAACAGCAGCCCCGCCCGCATCGAAGGCGGGATCGCCGCCGCCTGCTGAGTCGCCAGGCCGATCAGGGGAAAGACCGCGAAGGTCGTTCCCAGGGTCGCCAGATGCAGTTTCCAGGCCCGGGCGCCATTCCAGATCGCCTCCCGCGACAGCTTGGCGCCGTGCAGGAAGAAAAGCAGGACGATGCCCGCATCGGCGGCCGCCCCGGCCAGGCCGGCGGCTTCCCCGCGGGCGGGCAGCAGGGAGGCGAGCGCCACCGTGCCGATCAGCAGCAGCAGGAAGGGGTCCAGTATCTCGCGCAGGCGTTGCATGGGTCGCCTTTAGGCAGGATGGACGGAAAAGGATAGACGCGCTCGTGCCGATGCGCCAACAGTCGCGACGAACCAAGAGGCCCGCGACACCGGCGACATCCGTGACAAGGGCGGAAGAACAGCAAGGAGACTCCGGTCGTGAGCGAAGGGATAGCCATTGTCGAAAATCAGGGCGTCGTCGAAATCCACATCGACCGGCCGGAAAAGAAGAATGCGCTGACCGCCGACATGTACCGCACCATGACCGCCGCGCTGGCCGACGCATCCGCGCGGGACGGGATCGGCGCCGTGCTGTTCGCGGGCAAGGGCGACGCCTTCTGCGCGGGGAACGACCTTAAGGATTTCATGTCCGGTCCGCAGGGCGGGGAGGCGGCCTTCGCCTTCATCCGCGCCATCGCCGCCTTCGACAAGCCGGTGGTCGCCGCCGTGCAGGGTCTGGCCGTGGGGGTGGGGACGACCATGCTGTTCCATTGCGACCTGGTCTATGCGAGCCCCGACGTGCGGTTCATCATGCCCTTCGTCAATCTGGGGATCGTGCCGGAGGCGGGCTCCAGCCTGCTGGCGCCGGCCATATTGGGCTATGCCAAGGCGGCGTCGATGCTGCTTCTGGGCGAGCCGATGGATGCGCAGACCGCCGACCATGCGGGTTTCGTCACGGCGATCGTCCCGGCAGACGCGCTGCTGGACCATGCCCGGCAGAAGGCGGCGTTGCTGATGACCAAGCCGCCCCAGGCGCTTGCCGCGACGCGCCGGCTGATGAAGGGCGACCCGGCGGCGCTGAACCAGCGGATCGAGGAGGAGGCGCGCCTGTTCCAGCAGACGATGCAATCCGCCGAGGCGCAGGAGGCGTTCGCCGCCTTCTTCGAGAAGCGCGCGCCGGTGTTCCGCCGCTAGAGCGCGCTGCGTTAGATCCTGCGCAGGCCGTGCGCTCCAAGCTTTTGTTGTCGCATCGTGCGCAAAACCGGTTCCCACTTTTGCGCACGATGCTCTTAGTGTCCCGCCGCTGTGGCGGGTTCCTCTATGGCTGCATCGGATCGGCTGCGGGTCGGCTGCTCCCGGCGCGCTCTAAGGCTTGCCGAAGCGGATTTCGCTGACGATGACGGCGGCGACCACCAGCGCGCCGCCCAGCAGGGCGCTGGCGGGCAGGCGGTCGCCCGCGATCCAGCCGATCAGGCCCGCCCAGACGGGCTCTCCGGCATAGATCAGCGTTGCACGGGTGGCCGACACGCTGCGCTGCGCCCAGTTCATCACCAGCTGGATCAGCGCCGTCATCAGGCCCAGCCCGCAGGCCGACAGCATGACGATCCAGTTGATGGGCGGGACGGCCTCTCCGGCCGGAACCATGCAGGCGAAGGCGAGCAGGGACGTCACCGCCAACTGGATGAACGTCACCCGCGCCACATCGACGCGGCCCGCCCAGAGGCTGATGAAGATGATCTCCAGCGCGATGGCGAGCGTGCTGATGAGCGTCAGCGCCTCCCCCCGGCCGAGCGACAGCCCGTCCCGCGGCGCGGCGATCAGCAGCAGGCCGGCGAAGGCCAGCGCCACGCCGATCCAGCTTGCGAGGCGCGGCCGCCTGCGCAGGACGATCCATTGCAGGATGGGGACCAGCGGCACATAGGCCGCCGTGATGAAGGCGGAGGTGCTGCTGGGGATCGTCCGCAGGCCCCAGGTCTGGAGCGTATAGCCGGTGAAGATGCCGCAGCCGATCATCGTCCCCGCCAGCCATTCCCGCCGCGTGACGCCGCGCAAGACCGGCAGGGCGAGGGGGAGGGCGATCAGGGCGGCGGTGCCGAAGCGCAGTCCGACGAAGAACAGCGGTCCGCTGTGCCGCATCGCCTGATGCACGATCAGGAAGGTGCCGCCCCACAGCAGGGTGATGCCGATCAGCGCCAGTTCCGGGCGCCCGATCATCAGCCGGGAGGGGGTTTCGGGTGCGGCGCCGTGCATGCCGTCGCTGGTGCTGCGGATGGCCGCTCAGGTCAAGCGCCGCTCCCGTCCGGTCGGCAGGGCGCGGCGTTTTTCCGATCCCTTTCCCCAGTTCTTTTCCGTGCCGTCAGTCGTTGCGGATGTCGTTGCCCGCGCGTTCCATCGCCGCGCCGACATCCCGCTTCGCTTCGCGCGCCTCCCGCTCCGCATCGCGGGAGGCATTGTCCATGGCCGCGCCGAGGCGGCCGGAACCTTCGTCTATCGCATTGCCCGCCTCGTCCAGGCCCCGTTCGATCCTGTCGCCCGCCCGGTCGACCGTATTGCCGACGTCGCTGCCGATCGCGGAGCCGGCATTTTCCAGATTGTCGGCCGCCTTTTCCGAACAGGCCGATGCGCCGAGGACGGTCAGCGCCGACATGGCGGTCAGGAATGATGTGCGCATGGGTTCACCCTTATCTTGCCTTCAACAAAGAGCAGATAAGCGCCCCTGCGGCGATAAGGTTGCGTAACGATCCTTCACCGGCCGCGCAGGCCGAACACCATGGACCGGTCCTGATCGGGAATCAGCCCCTCCAGCACGCGCCAGAAGCCGGTGACGGAGCCCTGCCCCGCCTGGGCATAGGCGGCGGCCATCTTTTCCCGCAGGGCGCGGAACAGCTCCGCCTCCAGCGCGACGCCGGCCGGGCTCAGCCGCAGCAATTTCTGCCGCCGGTCGCTGGCGCCTTGCCGGGTTTCGATATAACCCTGCTCGATCAGGTCGTTGAGCACGCGGCCCAGCGACTGCTTGGTGATGGCGAGCAGGCGCAGCAGGTCCTTGACGGTCAGGTCGGGCTGGCGCGAGATGAAATAGAGGGCGCGGTGATGCGCCCGGCCCAGCCCCTGCGCGGCGAGCCCTTCGTCGATCGAGCGGGTCAGCGCGGAATAGCCGAAATAGAGCATCTCTATGCCGCGCCGGATCTCATCCTCGCGCAGGAAAAGCGGTGAAGCGGGCGCGATCTGGGATGTCGGGACGGGGGATGGGGAATGGGGCGCGGACATGCCGGTCGGTTCCAGGCTGAGAGGAAAGGGCGCGCGCATATTGGCGGTTCCGGAAAATAATGACTAGGCTTTCCTTTCGCGCAACAGGCGCTATATGGCGATCCGCGCCGGCGATGTCCGGGCGATGCTGGGGCGTAGCCAAGCGGTAAGGCAGCGGTTTTTGGTACCGCCATGCGCAGGTTCGAATCCTGCCGCCCCAGCCAGCTGAATCCTCTAGATTTGGCCCTTGTTTCAGTGACTTACAGCAGTATCGCTCCGCCACGAAGCTGGACCAGGCTTGCCTCGACAAGTCTGATTTGGACGCCTGTTGTATCATGATTTGTATCATGATTTTTGTCTGTAGGGGCCGGCAAAGGATGTCGGTGAATGACTCGCAAGCCCTTGTTTACTCCTTCGATGATTGACGCGTTGACCGGAGGCGCGCTCAAAGATCCATTGACGCCCGGGCTCTCGATTGAATTGCTCTCGAGCGGCAAAAAGGTGTGGAGATATGCCCGGCGCATCTCGGCGGGTGGGGCATTGCTCCGGCGAAGCCTGGGCAATTACCCTGCGTTCAATATTCCAGAAGCGAGAGCGTGGGCCTGCGCTCTCAATCAACAGGTGGAGGCAGGCGTCGATCCGCGTCACGCTGAACAGGAAGAGCGGCGGCGGGCCACGATGACGGTAAGCCGGGCGCATGCGATATATATGGAAGCTGTCCAGCAAGGACGCGCTTCTCGCGCCAAAAGGAGAAACAAACCACGAACGATTTCTGACAAGAAAACAATGTTTCAACGCGACATAGAGCCATCGTTGGGCAGCAAGATCATCTACGACGTAAGTGAAACCGAACTGATCAGTCTTGTCGAGCGCAAGGGCAAGACAGCTCCAGTGCGAGCCAACAGAGTAGCAGCGGAACTCAAGGTGTTCTTCGGATGGGCCGCTTCGCTCCGTGGCAGGGAAGTCGGGCTGGAGCATGACCCGGCCCGGCGGCTTGGCGACCTCCGATTTGTCGAGACTCCTCGATCGCGGAAGCTGGGGCTGGACGAGCTTGAGTGGTTCCTCCGCGGCCTTGCGGAAGAGCGGCGTGATATTCGGCGAGGCATGTTGCTCTGGCTTTTGACTGCAACCCGATTTTCGGAACTCGTGTGGGCGAAGTCATCAGAATTGGAGGGTGGGGTATGGACCATCCCTGCAGAACGCTCGAAGAATCATCAGGCCCACCGCATTGCGCTTGGGCCGTGGGGCCAGGCCTTGTTCCGATCAGAAGGCGAGTGGGTTTTTCCTGCCGACAAGGTTGAAGGCCCC
Source organism: Sphingobium fuliginis (assembly GCF_015074805.1). Taxonomy (NCBI): domain Bacteria; kingdom Pseudomonadati; phylum Pseudomonadota; class Alphaproteobacteria; order Sphingomonadales; family Sphingobiaceae; genus Sphingobium; species Sphingobium fuliginis. The sequence goes on from NZ_CP060035.1 coordinate 123,095, forward strand.
AGAACACAAGGCTGGTATGAAGCGCGGGACCGTATCTTGCAGCGCATGAGCAAGATCGCAGGTAAGCCAGTCGCCCGGTTCACGCCGCATGATTTTCGCAGGACAGCGCGATCGAACACAAAGCGACTGAATGTCGACTACGAAACGGCGGAGGCGATGCTCAATCACATGAAAACGGGGTTGGAACGGATCTATGACCGATATGATCTGGAAGAAGAAAAGCGACGGTGGTTCTTGATGTGGGAAACAGAAATTGTGCAACTTGCGCGCCGAGCCGGTGTCGCAGGCCTACTAGATGCTCCCAATGAAGGCTACGTTTGAGAATTGACCCTTCATCGTCGGCGGCATCGACACGGCCAAGACGGAATCGCGATACATAAGGGAGGGTGTGTAGGGGTTCGATTTCCCTCGGATCCACCATTTCCCTTTGATTTCATTGGATGATTCCCCCCCTGGTGGGGTTTGGCCTAAGTTGGGGCCCAATTCCAGCGCGACGCATTTTGCCCGAGCATCTGCGATCTTCCAGCCGATGATAGCGCACATCGCGTTGTCCATGCACCGTGGCCAGTGTTCTCGATGTGCTTGGGAACACCTGCGATTAGGCGCATGAGAATTGGGAATGTTCCAAAGGCGGCTGGTCCGTGTCGTTCTCCGGCTTCGGTAAAAATATTTGTGGGAGAGGGGCGCATTGAAGGCGCCTTAGGTGTCAGCCTTTTGGGAATGTAAGGGTTGCTTCCTTTTCGGTCCATTTCGGCTTGCCGTAAATGTTGCCGGATCGGTGGCCGCCAGAGAGGTGGGGCGCCTAATCCCACGGCGTCATTTTAGCTGCCTCTGGAATTGAAGGGGCGCCGTTATGGCGGAGCGAGCTTGAGCGTGCGTGGCGAATCTGCAGGAGCCGAAAACGTAGCGATTGGTGTATATGCCATTGGTTCGGGAGCAGTGACCTCCGCGACGGTCCGAGGTCCGCGACGACCACCGCGTCTGGCTCCCTGGCAGGTTAGCTTGGCAAAGAGCCTTATGCGCCAACGGCTGGCGTCCACGGTTGCAATTGCCGATATAGCTATGAACTGCCGCCTGTCAGTCGGTTACTTCGAGCGGGCGTTCGCGAACTCCGTGGGAATTTCCCCCTATGCTTGGCTGCTGGAGCAGCGAGTCGCGCAGGCTAAAGCTTTCCTGTGCATCCCTGCCATCCCGATAGTGCGCATTGCGTTGGATTGTGGGTTCACGGACCAAGCTCATTTCACCAACACCTTCTCGCGCAAAGTGGGCATGACTCCTAGTGGATTGATTCCAACGTTTGGTGCCCGCGCCGAACGGCAGCGATGATATTGTCGGGATGAGCCTTCCAGACGAACGGGCGCGGTTCTTGGTTATGCTCGGTGATAAAGCGGTTGATGGCAGCCTGTAGGTCGACGACGGAGTGGAAGACGCCGTTTTTCAGGCGCCTCCTGGTCAGCTTGGCGAAGAAGCCTTCGACGGCATTGAGCCATGAGCACGAGGTCGGCACGAAGTGGAAGGTCCAGCGCGGACGTCTGGCCAGCCAGGCGCGGACCTTGGGCTGCTTGTGGGTCGCATAATTGTCGAGGATGACGTGGACGGCCTTGTCGGCCGGCAGTTCGGCTTCGACGGCGTTGAGGAACCGGATGAACTCCTGATGCCGGTGGCGCTGCATGTTGCGGCCGATCACCGAGCCGTCGAGGATATTGAGCGCGGCGAACAGGGTGGTGGTGCCGTTGCGCTTGTAATCGTGCGTCATGGTCGCCCCGCGGCCACGCTTCAGCGGCAGCCCCGGCTGCGTGCGATCGAGTGCCTGGATTTGGCTCTTTTCGTCAACCGACAGCACGATGGCGTGAGCCGGCGGCGAGACATAAAGCCCGACGACGTCGTGAAGCTTTTTGGCAAAGGCTTTGTCATTGGACAGCTTGAAGCTGCGCCAGCGGTGGGGAGCAAGGCCGTGGTCGTGCCAGATCTTCACGACCGAGGACGCGGCGATGCCAACTGCCTTGGCCATCGCGCGAACCGTCCAGTGCGTCGCTTCGTGAGCAGGCGGCTCCAGCGTCAACGCCACGACCTTGTCGACCAGCACGGCGTCGAGCGGCGCGATGCCCGGTGGCCGGGTCTTGTCGCGCAGCAAGCCCTCGACCCCCTCGGCCATGAAGCGTTCCTGCCAGCGCCACACGCAAGTCTTGGACTTGGCGGTGGCCGCCATGATCGCATTGGTTCCGAGACCCTGATCGGTCAGGAGAATGATCCGCGCTCGCCAAGCGTGCTTCTGCGGCGAGCTCCGCGCCGCAGCGATAGCCTCAAGCCGAGCCCTGTCCGAGGCCGTGACGGAAATGCTGATACCAGTACGCATTCCGCAGTGTCGCACGCCGCATCAGCGTCGGGAATCCCCAATAAGACTCGTCCGTTCCGATCAATCCACTAGACCGTTTGTTTCCGTCATTTCGAGATGGCATTATTTTGAGGACAGAAGGGGCGGCGCGGAGCCATCGGCTTAGCGCAGGGAAGCCCCTACCGTAAGGAAGGTCGAGCGACGGACGAAGGATTCGACTCGGATCCATCGGATCAGCAGCGGGCCACCTCAAGTGTGATTTTGCGTCAGGCACTGGTGGATAGGGGACGGTCGGCTATTGGCTTCAGACGATGGCTTGCGGATAGATTATGGACCGAATTTGCAAGATTTATGGGTTAGAAGCCGCCGAGTTTTTTCTGAACGGTGGAACAGTTCCGGCTCTTTACAACTTCCTTGTCGTAAATTTGAGTGGCCTCAGCTTCCGTTGCAACCTCCCAGGTTTCCCGCGTCCTAAGCGAGCGGATCAGGAAGACTTCCTCGGCAAAAGACGAACGCTGAAATAGCTGCACGCCTTCTTCCTGCTTTAATAGCCTCTTTATATCCACCACAGCCAACCTTGCGTTTTGCGCCCCTCATCAACGCTTCATGCAGCGGAAGCGTTGCGTCAAGCCATGCGGGGATAAACGTCTGCGATGATCCTCTACCCAGAGCACGCGACCATCGGATAGCGGTCGCCTGCCGCTGGGCAGCTTTCCAACCCTGAACCCGACCAGCAGGTTATCGGCGGTGCGATGTTATTCGCAGGCGATGAACGACGATGCTGTGTCTCGGTCTCGTTGTGGAGACACTAATCTGCGTAGCGAACATGCTCACGCCACCCGATCGATATTGTCTAATCCGTATTTCGGTGCGAAACACACTCTATGAACACCGACGATCTCTACCGCCTTCTTCGGACCAACCACGCCCAAGCGCAGGGCATCGTGGATACGGTGACCGAGCCGCTTCTCGTCTTGGACGCCAGTCTCTGCGTTCAAGCTGCGAGCCGGTCGTTCTTCAAAACGTTCGGGGTCAGCAGTTATGAGACAATCGGTCAGCCCATTTACGATCTGGGCAATGGCCAGTGGAATATCCCCGAGCTACGCCACCTGCTTGAGGAGGTGATCCCGAAGGCGACCGCGATCATCAATTACCAAGTGGAGCACGATTTTCCCTCCCTCGGCAAAAGAACGATGCTGCTGACCGCGCGCACCTTACATCAGCCGGATGGGGGCAGCCGTTCCATGTTGGTGTCCATCATGGACGCTACCGATCAGCATCGGCGGGATGTCGCCAAGGACCTGCTCTTTGGCGAACTCCGCCACCGCATGAAAAACTTGCTCGGAATAATACAATCGTTGGCCAGTCTCACAACGACAGAAGGCCGAACGGCTGAGGAATACCGTCACGCTCTTCTAGGGCGGCTTGCCGCCTTGATCGAGGCCGAGAACCTCGCCTTCGCGGAACAAGAAGATAGTGGCTTCGAGGAACTGCTAGGTAGGATATTCGCGCCCTTTTCAGCAAATCCCCATGCGGTCGTTATAGAGCCGGGCGAACCTGTGGTGCTGGCTCCGCACACGATCATGTCGTTGGGCCTCATCATGCATGAGATGGCAACAAACGCTGTGAAATACGGGGTGCTGTCGGTGCCGACCGGCCAAGTTCGGGTCAGTTGGCTGGTGGAGGATGGCGGTAAGATGCTAAGGATCAAGTGGACCGAAAGCGGCGGCCCTCCAGTGGCCACCCCAGCGGCCAGCGGCTATGGAACCCGCCTCATCCAATCGGCGGCAGCTTACAACCTGCACGGACAGGTGGAACTGGAATATGCCATCGACGGTTTAAAAGCCGAGATCGTCATTCCGCTGGGGAGTGCCTCTCCCGAAGACTGACAACGAATGATGCAGAAGACGGTCCTCATCGTTGAAGATGAATATCTCATAGCGATGGACCTCCAGCTTCTGCTTGAAAGACATGGATGGCGGGTCATTGGGCCGGTGGCGACCGTTGCAGACGCCCTTGCCTTATTAAAGATCGATCTGCCCACTGTTGCGCTCCTCGACGTCAATCTGGGCAGGGAACTCGTAACGCCTGTTGCGGTGGCGCTGAAAGCAAGCAGGATACCGTTCGCGGTCGCAACGGCTTACGCAAGCCCCGAACAATATGGCGGCGAGATTTTAGCGGGCGTCCCGAACGCCGGGAAGCCAACCAACGAACGTCGTGTGTTGGCTGTGTTGGATCAACTGCTCGGCTTCTATAAACCGTAAACGCCTCTCGCAATCTTGTCTGGAACTGGGTTATCGATTTCAACTCCTGAATGTCTGCAAATGGTCGCCTGCTGCCGGGCGGCTTTCCAATCCCGAACCGGACCAGCAGGTTATGAGCAAGGCGGAGCGATTCGCAGGCTGGGAGCGACGATCGCGGGTGGATTCGGGACCTTCCGCTATCGGTTGGTAAAGCGCTATACCGGACATACAAATTTTCCAATGAGGCCAGCGTGAGAATAATGATCGCAGCAGTGATGGGACTGTTGGCATCTGTCACTAGTTCAGCGAACGCCAGCAGCATTGTGGGCCCGGGACGGTTTTGCGGCTATTCACCGATTATCGACCTGCGAGATGGTGAGAAGGTCACGACGTTGGCAGGCGGGATATACGGGGGCAGCTTCCGCTGGGAAGGTGCTTTCGGGACCCTCGAAGTGCATGGAGTAGGATGGGCCAGACGTCCGAAGGGTCGGTTAGTTAAGGCCTGCTCTTCCAACAATCTCGCACGATTTGCACAAAAGCGAGTGGAAGGCCTTTACCATATAGCAATCTGGAACGGCGAGCACGGCGCTGCCTATTTCACATCGCCAAAATCGTTTACCCGTCCTCAATTGGATACAATTGATCGAGTAGAACTATTTGAGGAAGGTAAGTCCCCATCCAACTGCAAATTACGCACCATCTTCTCTTGGGAGTAAGGCACATTCGGCAGGTTTTGGTTGCGGTTTTATCCGATACTAACGGCAATGGTCGCCTGCCGCTGGGCGGCTTCCAAACCGTGAACCGGAACAGCAGGTTAAGGGCGGCACTAAGCGATTCGGATGTCATCAGCGACGATGGCGGATGGCTTTCGGAAGGGCGGCCTTGGGGAACGCTATCAGTATAAGCGCCAGTGCTGAAAAACTTGGATCCCTGTCTACCTCCTTGTCGCTCTTGCGATGCTTAGAAGCGGTCGGTACGACTATCTAAGATTGCTGAGGAGGAAGCATGCGCACAGCGTTTGCCATGTGGGGTGTAGCCTTACTTACGACTATGTCGTCAGCACATGCCGCTCTCGCTGATCCGCTTTTCACCGACCTTGTCGACGCTGACGGCGTGTCAGACGAAAATTCTGCGGTTTTTGATCTGGCTGCATACCGTCCAAAACCGCCACACGCAGTAATCGCAAATCCGACTGTTTCAGATCCGATCGAAGCTTGGCAGACGCAAAAGGCGTTCACCGCACCTGAGCCTGTATCGCTCTCATGGGTCATCATGTCGCCAACTGCCGCCTTTACGGAGAATGTCGAGGAAGGGACAGTCGCTTCTGAACCGCGACGGGAATATCGATCTCTAGGTAGCCGTATAGGTGCAGCCAAATGGGAAATGCTTGGAATTATGGCCTACACGACCACGATCCAGACGCAGCTTACACATCTCAACACCGGCTTTCACTTTCACGACGAGGGATGGTTCGGCAGGAACACAACCAATCTGGGCATCGATAAGCTGACGCACGCGTTCAACGGTTACCTATTTTCGGAATTTCTGGGGTGGCGCATCGCTCGTAAAACCGGCGATCGCGCGCGTGCGGCCATTCCTTCGGCGATAATGGGTTTCGGACTCCAGCTATACGGCGAAATGTTTGATGCCTTCAAGACCAGTAGCGGCTTTTCTGTACAGGACGTCGTCTTCAATGGATTGGGTGCCAGCTTCTCGGCGGCGCGCCATATTGTGCCTGGTCTTGCAAGTAAAATCGACTTCCGCCTGATGCTCATGCCCAATAAAAAGGGTTTTTCGCGCAGTGGGAAAAAGCATTATGAGCAGCAGCGCTTCCTATTGTCGCTGGAGCTTGCGGGCTTCAAAACGTTTGAAAACAGCCCGCTGCGATTTGTAGAACTACAAGTGGGCTATCGCGGCAAGAACTTCTCGAACCGCGACCGTGCGATGGGAATCAAGCCCGATCGTGACATTTTCTTCGGCGTTGCGCTCAATCTGAAGGAAATTTTTTTCAAGAACAGTCATTCCTTTGCCGGTCGGGCGATCGGGGCAGGTCTGGATTATTTCCAAATACCTTACACGGCTACTCATGCATTTGACGACTGACGCAAGCGAAGACACCGCGCCACTCGTCCCTGTTTGACCTTGCCCCGATCCAGACCAAATGAGATAAATCCTTTATCGGGATCCACGCGTCTGTGCCAAGGTCCACACTCAGCAAACGCCTTCGTGTGTGTACGGGCACGGCGACGTTCGCTCGTGAATAAGCGTCGGCTTTCGGGGACGGAAATTCGCCCCGGAATGACGAAAAATGGCGCTTTGCTAAATGGGTGTTAAGGTCCGAGTACTCCGGGGAATATCAAGTTGGGCAGATTCTTAGTGGGATGGCTCTAACAGCACAGCAAGTTTGGGATGCAGGGCATCCCGCAACGGATTGACAACCGTCAGCCCGCGCGTGAGGAAGCCATCCTGCATGTCTTCGGACAGCAGTAAAGCGCAGCCGGCCTCAGCCGCAGCGGTCACGATCAACGCATCCCAAAATTGCAGCCTGTGGTCGACGACCAAATCGGCAGCGGCCAGCGCAGTTCTGGTTTCCGATGCTGAACTGCCGAAAGCTTGCGCAAATTCGAGCAGGATAGCACGCGCTTCTTCTGCGCTCGCGCCTCCGCGGCGCAGCACGACGAAAAGTTCGCCCAGCGTTTGCGTAGGAGCAACAAGGCTAACCCCTTCGCTCAGCCGTCCGATCAGATTTCTGACTCGCTCTATCTTGGCGTCATCGCGCGCGTCTCGACTGACACCAGCGAGATAGGCCAGAATATTGGTATCAAGGGCGACGCGGGTCATTCGTATAGATCGTCGCGCGACCAGTTACCAGCATGACGGATGGGTAGGCCGGAGACAAAATTCAGCAGATACTGTATCGAACGTTGCTCGCGGTCACGATCAACGGGAAGCACCCGCGCCACCGCGCGTCCGCGCGACATGACCGTGAAGCTCTCGCCCTCGGCGACCTCGCGCAGGAGTTCCGAAAAACGTTGATTGGCATCGCTGGCGCTGATTGCTCGTTCCATGGATACAAATCTAGTGGATAACACTAAATCTTACAAGGAGAATTGCCGCGTCGAAACGCACCCTGCCCCCCTCATCGCGATGGCGCAGGAGGCCGAGAGCGAACAACCGTTGTGCGCGCCCCGGAAGCTTGGAATGCTCCACTATCTGTTGCTTCGAACGTGCCGCTTCACACGCATCAGGGCATCGAATCGAACCGCGAAAGCTCGTCATCGCACATCATGATCGGGCATCCTCCAAGCCGAAGAAGGCGCATGGCCGCAGGAAGTCGTAGAAGACCCAAACTGGTTCATTTCCATCCGGCGTTTACACCCGTCGCCGTGGACCATGTCCGTGCGGTCCGCTGCAAAGAGCAGCGCGAAGTGTCGACCAGCGGCCACCGCGCACGGGCGCGGTGACGTTTGACGGTTTTGACCAGCCTGCGGTGCGGCGGGGGTGGACGTCGCTGCCCTATAGGCCCATCGCGGCAAGCCGCAAGTCGGGGCTGCACCCCGACTCCTCCACTTTGTTTCGGTCCTTCGGATGCAACCCGCCTCATGCGGTGGGCCTGCCGGTTCGCTCCTGCCGCCCACCCCCGCCACTCCGGCGGCCGGTGCGCGAAGGGAGTAAGGACAATGGGATATCATGACAGAGCTCAGAGTGCCGGTTCCACCCTATATAGCGAGGTGACGGACCGGATCATTGCCGAACTGGAGGCGGGGACCCTGCCTTGGGTCAAGCCTTGGGATGATGGCAGGGCGCCGCTGGGCCTTCCCCGCAATGCCGGAACCGATCGGCGCTACTCAGGCATAAACGTTCTCATATTATGGCACACCCTTTTCGAGCGCGGCTATCAGTCACAACGCTGGCTGACTTATCGTCAGGCGGTCGCGCTGGGGGGGCATGTCCGCAAGGGCGAGCAGGGCACCACCGTCTGCTATGCCGACAAGTTCACACCCAAGGGCGGGGAGGAGGCGCGCGAGACGGATGGCGACCATCCCCGGCAGATTGCTTTCCTCAAGCGCTTCACGATCTTCAATGTCGACCAATGCGAGGGGCTTCCCGACGATTCGACAGACAGGATCACCACCCATAACGAAGCGGTCCTGATTCCCCGCGCCGAGGCCCTGATCGCCGCGACCGGCGCGGATATCAGGATTGGCGGCAGCGATGCCTATTATGCCCCTGCGACCGATCACATCTACGTGCCTCCGCAGGAAGTCTATTATGAACCGATCAACTGGTACCGGACGGTTCTGCACGAACTCGGTCATTTTTCGGGCCACCCAAAGCGCCTCGACCGCCTCCCGAAGACCGGATTTGGCTCGCCCGACTATGCGAGGGAAGAACTATGTGCCGAATTGATCAGCGCTTTTTTATGCGCCGAATTGGGGATCGTCCCGACCGTCCGGCACAGCGATTACCTGGGGGCGTGGCTGGGGGTTCTCAGAGAAGATGCCCGCGCCATCTTCCGCGCCGCCAGTCAGGCCAGCAAGGCCGCCGACTATCTGCTGAGCTTCCTTCCGGCACCCGATGAGGGGGAGGATGGGATAGCTACCGAAGGGAGGTTCTCCCCGGGCACGTGGCTAGGGAAAATGGCATGATCCTCCTTGAACCCCAGCATATCGCCGCCCTTGAAGCGAACACCGCCGCGCGGCGCGCGGCGCAGGCAGAGGGAAGGAGGGAACCGGACCCGGCACCGCTTGTCAAATTCTTCAATCCCATGGGCGCGGCGACGTGGCTTGTGACGGAGCTTTGCGAGGATGGCGACTCGCTGTTCGGACTTGCGGACCTTGGCTTTGGTTGTCCCGAACTGGGCTATTTCAGCCTGACGGAGATTGCCGCCATCCGACTTCCTTTCGGTCTCAGGATCGAGCGGGACATTGCGTTCAACAGCCTGACGCCGATTTCCATCTGGTCCGATTGGTCGCGGCGCACAGGGTCTATCATCATGGCGCAAGCGAAACTGGCCCAAGCGCCCCATCCGCTTCCGCCCGGTTTTGATCCCGAAATGATCGGCAAGCGCGGCCCGTCCCGTTGATCTGACAGCCCATAAACGAAAGGCCGGAGTCGCCTCAGCGATCCCGACCTCTCCCCCAAACCAATCCCAGAATTGGAGCATGACATGACCCAAAATCCCAACGGCACTACCGCCGATGGCGCAGACCCGCTTTCGACTATCCGGGCACGGCTTGAACGCACCGACGCCGAGGCGCAGCGAGGTTGCGGCCTCTCCTGACCTCTATGTCCGCCGCTTCAGCGCCGAGGCCGAATCGCTTCTGGGCGCGGTTGAGCCCGACCTGCGGAGGCGAGGCCGACGCGATTGCCGCCGCGCTCGGATATGGTGATGATGAGGCGGATGCCGACTATGGACCGGGCATCTGTTCGCTCACCGGTCCGGCTCGCTCGCGTGTCGCGCGGCCCGGCCAGACCGCGCGGCGCTACGCATCGACCGGCCCGGACAACAGCCAAACTCTCTCACAGACTTCCCATTGTGTCAGACCGCCTTCACCCGCCTCAAGGATCGGTGGTCCCCCCAATTTAGCCGCCGCCGCCGCCACGCTTCGCGCGGCAGCGGCGGCAACTAAATCGGTTCCCCCGCCGCCCGCTGCGCGGTCACCGGCTGCGCCGGCGCTCCTTGACCCGTGCTCGCCGGCCCGACGCGAAGCCTCCCGTCTTTTCGACATGAAGGAGGCTCCCATGCAGACGAACGCCGCTTACAACCACAGCGCCTTTCTTGCCGCGCTTCAAACCGCCGAGCGCCGCGCCGCTTGCAGCTATTACGACCAGCATGTCCTGGAGGATGGGGAGCAGGGCTATGTCACCATCGACGAGGGGGATTATGCCGAGCTGCCCCCGATGCTCATCGAGCGGATCGTCCACACCGTACCGGGCGCGCTTATCGACGAACTCTGATCCCAGGGAGGGCCAGCGCGGCCCTCCTACCTTTTCCTGTTCGAGACACGGCCATGGGGGCGTCGAACCCCCATGGCCGTCATGGCGAGGGGGACGGCTCGACTTCAGGATGGTCGGGGCGGCAGCGCCCTGAGGGCCTGAAGCGAGGCCGTGGACCCGGCCTTGATCGCGAGGCTGATGACGTCCCGAAAATCCCGCTCGGTCAGCAACTCCACCTCCAGCTCGGAGATGATGGCCGCATATTTGCCGCGCAGCGCAACGCGGGTCTGCTCTATCTCCTCGGCGATCTTGCGCTTGCGCTGCTCAAGCTCTGCCAGTCGTTCGCGGTCCGTCAATTTGGGCATGGTGACACCTTCTATGCAAGAAGGTCGGTCCGCCGCTCACGATGGTAGCAGGGGTGTCGGAAGCGGCAAGAAGGATCGCGGCCAGAATGGCGGCTTTTGCCGATCAGGCGGGAAAGGGGAAGGAGTGGGGATGCGACTTACCTCTCACGAAGGGACCCGCGCCTTCCGGCACGAGGTCGGCGCAGCGGACAAGCGCGCTGCGAAGAGGGGACGCACGCCCTTGGGCGTTTGTAATGCACCGTACGCACGGGTGCTGCGGGCGCAAAAGGCCAGCTTTTCTGCGGCATTCCGATGGCGCAAGGTGGCAGCCGTTTTGGCACAGCCCGGCAGCCGGCGGCAGCCACCACTTGAACCGAGACAGGCTAAGTCGCTGATCTGGCTCGGCACTTTGTGGCTGCCATCGGCAGTTTTCATAAACTATTGAGTTTGAACCATAATTAGGCTAAGAAGGCTGTGCTTCATCACGGTTTCGCGTGTCGGATAAGGAGTCCGGCGCGTGGCACGTATTACAATCCGAATAGATGACGACCTTCATGCGCGTCTCGCCAGTCAGGCGCGCAGCACCGGTGTTGGTACGGCAAGCTATTGTCGCGACATATTGGACCGGTTCGAGGGCGACGACCCGACCGGCTATCACGCCCGCTTCGACGAACTCCATGCGACGGTCATCCAGGCCTTCGCCATTCTCGCGACGTCGGTCGGTGAGCGTTCGCCCGAACTCCTCCAGAAAGGGCTGGTCGAGGCACGCCGTTTGCTTCGTGAAAGGGGGCTCCTCGATGCAGGCGAGGACCGGCCATGAGCATCTTTCGTCATGACACGCTCGGTTCCTGGACCAGGGGCGGGCAGGCCATCGTTCACAATGTGCGGATGACGACGCAGGTCTTCTACCAGACTTTCCTGGCAGGGTTCGTCATCTGGATTGGTGGCATCATCTGGTATGCCTGTGAGGCGTCCACTGATTATGAGCGGTTTGTCCTCCTGAAGATTGGGCAGGCGACGGTCATGGGGGATGCGGTCCCGGGCAACGTCACGCCGATCCTTTTCCGGACGCCAGATGGGCAGCAATATTGGACGAACCCCAAGGCCATCATCGAGTCAGGCGTCGCGCACAGGACGCTGGGTGCTTTCGAGACCTACCTGATTCACGGGGCGCTTATCTCCGGCGCCTTCGCACTACTCATGCTGTTCTGGGCCTGGTTCTATTTCACCCGGACGGGGAGGGGGCTGGGGTCCAACCAGTTCCTGCGCGGGGCGCGTTTCGGAACCGTCCGCCAGGTCCGCCGCGCGCTCTGGAGGCATGCCAAGGGCAGCTTCGATATCGGCGGCGTGAACGTGCCCGACATCTTTGAACCCGAACATATCCTCATCTGCGGGGCTCCCGGAACGGGGAAGACGAACATCATCGTCAAGATGCTTGAAGGGATCCGGCAGCGCAGGCGGCGGGCGATCGTCTACGATACGGCCGGCACCTTCGTGGAGAAATTCTACCGGCCCGGTATCGACGTTCTCCTCAACCCGCTAGATGCCCGTTCTGACTGTTGGTCACCCTGGGTCGATGTTCCGCGCGACTATCATTATGACCAGATCGCGGAGTCGACGATGCCCGACAAGGCGGGTGATCCCTTCTGGGCCAAGGCCGCGAGGGGGACACTGGTCGCCGTATTGCGCAAGCTTGCGCGGCAGGAACGGCCCCTCATTTCCATCCTTCTCGACATCCTGCTGCGCTCGAAGCTGAAGGATCTCGCCGCATTTGTGGACGGTACTGAGGCGGCTGCCTTCATCAGCCCAGAAGGAGAGCGCACCTCGGCGGGTGTCCAGGCGGAACTCGCCTCGGTCATGCGCAGCTTCTCCTATCTCGACGACACAGCAGATGGCCTTTCCATCCGTGACTGGGTCGCTCACGAGAAGGACGATAGCTGGCTTTTCATCACCGTGAAGTCGGATCAATTGCCGTCGCTGCGGCCCCTTATCACGGTGTGGCTCGACATCGCGATCAGTGCCATCATGAGCCTGACGCCTGATCGCAAACGGCGCCTCTATTGCGTGATCGACGAGCTGCCGACACTCCAGAAATTGCCTTCGCTTTCGGATTTCCTCGCCCGCGCCCGCAAATATGGCGGCTGCGGCGTTCTTGGCTTCCAGAGCTATCCGCAGCTCGAGGCGACCTACGGAATCCAGGATGCCGCCGCGATCACAGGCTATTGCTCGACCTGGGTCGCGCTCCGTGCCAACGACACACCGACCGCCAAGCATGTCAGCGAAAATCTCGGGCAGGTCGAGCAGGTCGAGGCCAATGAGGGCATGTCCTATGGCGTGAACGACATGCGCGACGGGGTGAACCTCTCGCGCATGCAGGTGACCCGTCCGCTGGTAATGCACACGGAGGTGACGAACCTTCCCAATCTGGCCGGCTATCTGCGATTCGGCAGGAGTCTCCCCGTCGTGCGGTTCGAGGATCGGTTCAACAAGGTTGCCTCCATTGCCACCGCCTTCGAAGAACGAATCGCTCCGCCCGTCAGGCTGGTCGAGGACGCGCCGGAGCCCGTTAGTGCCCGGTCCGCGCTACCACGATCTCCCCGCCCGACTCCGCCGAAAGCGAAATCGCGCAAGCCACGGATCATAGCTGAGGAAGCGGAACTGCCACTCCAGCCGCATCCGGAAGCGGATCCTGGGGAGGATAACGACCAGGCCGGGTCGCCGGCAAATGCCGGTGGTGTCGGGCCAGACGAATCGCCCGCAGTCCCCCAGCTTGAACTCTTCGGCAAACCTGCCGGCTTCCGCCTTCGGCAGCATGGCCGGCGCAACGGCCACCGTAACTCAGCGAGGCCGGCATGATCCATCCCCGCCGCCTCAAAGGCACATCCGCCAATATCGCCCGCTACTATACGGTGGGCGACTATTATACGAAGGGCGCCGACGAACATAGCGAATGGGGTGGGGCCATCGCGCGAGACCTCGGTCTCGCAGGGAAGGTGGATGGCGACATCTTCGCGGCCTTGCTGGAAGGGAAGGTCGCGGACCAGCAACTTGGCCGACATCGCGCCAACGGGGAAATCCAGCATCACCCCGGATGGGACTTTGCCGTGAACGCCCCCAAGTCGGTGTCGATCATGGCGCTCGTTGCCGGTGACACGCGAATCATTGAGGCGCATGAGAAGGCGGTCGGAACAGCGCTTTCCTGGATCGAGGAGCATGCCGCGACGAGGGCGCGCGTCAATGGCGAGATCACCGAGCGCACAACAGGGCGCCTTCTCTTCGCCCGGTTCACCGAACATGCCTCCCGCGAACTCGACCCCCATCTCCACACCCATGTCGTGGTGATGAACCTCACCAATGATGGGGCAGGCGAACGGTTCGTCAGTTTGGAGACGAGGGCCATGTACGCCGAGCAGATGGTGGCGGGGCAGATCTATCGCAATGAACTTGCGCATCTGCTGCGCGAGCGCGGCTATGATGTCGAGTTCGATCCGCGCAAGGGGCTGTTCGAGATTCGCGGCGTGCCCCGCGACCTGATCGCAGACATGTCGCAACGCGCCGAGCAGATCGAGGCCCATGCCAGGGAGCACGGCCTCACGGGACAGGCGGCGCGGCGCGTTTCCTTCTACGCGACTCGGGGGGCGAAGGAGAAAGTGTCGCTCGAGGTGCTGCATGATAAGTGGCGTTCCCGCCTTGGCAAACATGAGCAGGCGGTCGATGAGACCCGCTTCGCTGCGGAGAAGATCGGTGACCGATCGCTCGATGTCGCTCCCCAGCTGGCGGCCCGGTCCATGCTCTTCGGGCTTCGGCAGTCCGAGGGTAGGGAGGCAGTCAACAATCTGGGCCGGCTGCTCCAGGTTGCCCTGGCCTCCCATGTCGGGGAGGTTCGCCTGCAGGACATTCGTCCGTTGGCGCATGAGCATGAAGGCCGGCGGAAACTTTTGGCGACCAGCCATCAGACCGGCGACGATATCCTCACCCGCGGACGGACGACCCGGCGCACAGCGCGGCTGGAACTGGCCCTCTCGGATCACCTCGCTCTGGCCCTTCATGATGCCAAGCCTCTCGCATTGGCAGAGCAGCTCATCCTCCAGACGAAGGCGAACGGCCTCAATGCCGAGCAGCGTGCGGCCCTCCTGCATTTGGGAAGTAGCCAGCATCGGGTAATCGGCGTGCATGGAGTGGCGGGGGCGGGAAAGTCGACGCTCGTTGCCGCCCTGCGACAGGCGGCCGACCCCGAGGCAGTCCTGATCGCGCTCGCTCCGACATCATCGGCAGCGGCTGAGCTGGGCAAGCGGGCGGAGATCGAATCGCGGACCGTCGCGAGCCTGATAGCCGGGGGTGGCCGTGGTCTCGACGCGCGGTACACGCTCGTCGTCGACGAGGCCGGCCAACTTGGCAATCGCCAGGCGATTCGCCTCCTTGAAATCAGCCGCTTGAGCGGCGCCCGCCTCATCCTGCTCGGCGACAATCGCCAGACCGGAGCCATCGAGCAGGGCAAGCCCTTCTGGCTGATGCAGCGCCTGGGGCTGCCGAAAGTGGAGCTTGCCGAGTCGGTTCGCCAGCAGAACCGCGCCATGCGGATGGCCGTCGCCCAGGCGCGCCTGGGCAATTATGACGAATCGCTGGGGCATCTCGACAAGGTCGTGAGCGGCGAATCGAGTGACCAGCTTGCGGCGGGGCTGGTCGGCGAATGGACCCGGCTCAGTTCCGAAAGCCGGAGCAAGACGAATATCCTTGTTCTGGAGAATGCTACGCGACTTATCGTCAACACTAAGGTCCGCGAAGCGCTCAAGGCGGAAGGTGCGATAGCGGCGGAAGATGCGCGGCTCTTGATCCTGGCCCCGTCCGGCATGACCGATCAGGAGAAAAATTTCGCCCGCTTTTATGTTCGCGGACAGGTGGTGACCTTCTCCCGTGACAATGCCGGCCTCGGGATTGCCCGCGACGCCCAGTATAAGGTCGTTGGCCTGTCGCGCGACTCGCGCGGCCGGCAGAAGGTCAGCCTTGCCGACGAGAATGGACGGACGATCCAGTGGGATCCCCGACTCGGGCGCGCGTCGCAGATCAACGTGTTCAGGGAAGAAAACCGCGACCTTGCCGCCGGCGATCGCATCCAGTGGCGGCTGGTGAACCACGAACTCGGGCTGAAGAACGCCGAGCGGGGAACGGTTGAGCGTCTTGATGGGCCGATCGCCACCATTCGCTGGGACCGCGATGGCCAGGTACAGGCGGTCGACTTGTCCCGACACCGGACCTGGGATCATGGTTATGGGGAGACCGTCTACTCGGCGCAGTCCAAGACCTACGACCGGGTCTATGTCCTGGCGCCGGTCAACTCGCCGCTGGTCACAGGACAGAATTACTACACCGCCATCACCCGCGCCCGCTATGGCGTGAAGCTCTGGACTGAGGACGCAAAGCGACTCGCCGAGAAGCTCACCCTGAAGTCGGGCGAAAAGACGTCCTCACTTGAGGGGCTTGGGCGCCTCGATCGAAGCGGCATCAAGGGTCGGACCGGGCAGCATGGCGAGCGCCTTGAGAGATTGCGCGAGCAACAACTCGGGGATCGTGAAGCCCGCAAGATGCGGCTGGCTGCCTCGCGCGCGAATCGGGCGAGCGCGGAACCGGTTGGCCTGGCGGGACTCCTCGCGGGGAGAGCACAATCGGCCGCTCGGTCGCTGGATCGATGGCTCATGTCTCTCATTGACCGGGGCCGAATCGGCACTGGGTACGAGCATGGCTTGCCACAAGGGCAGGGGAACCCGCCGCCCACGCCCGCACATAACGATGATCACAATCGAGGAGGCGGCCGTGATCGCTGACCGAATTGGACGCCGCGTATCCTGCATTCTTCTCTTGTGCGTAAGCCAGCCTGCCCATTCGCGGCCGCCTCTTCCGCCAGATCATGAGGGCAGAATTGGGCAATGCATTCGTCAATCTGCCAACGGCAGGATCTGGCTCGAACGAACGCTATGGGGGCTGAGAGATCAGGAGAGCGGGTGGATCGGCGCTGAGATCGCCAACAGCGATGGCAGCCACGACCTGGGGCCGCTTCAGGTCAACAGTTTCTGGGTTCCCAGACTGTCCGCCATGATCGACCGACCTCCGTCACAGGTTCGTACTTGGCTCACGCATGACCCCTGTTTCAATGTGCAGGCAGCGCGATGGATCTTCCTGTCAGCGCTCGCAGCGACTCGCGACTATTGGAAGGCTGTCGGCATTTATCATAGCCCGACTGATTGGCGGCAGCGCAGATATGCGAGCCTCGTCGCGGCGAAACTCACCCAGCGTTTTGGTCCCTCCATCTTTCCTCGGGAGGCTGCTTATGTCGGACGGTAATAGCGGGAATCGGGTCTTGCGTAGGCTGCAACTCAACGCAAGCGATCGGATGATTACGGTTGAAGAATTTGCAGCCCTTGCAGGCATCTCGAGGCGCCAAATCGATCGTCTGAGAACGTGCCGGCCAGACGGATTTCCAACCGAGTTTGAGCTTGGTAGCGGAAAGAGCAAGTTTCGCCGCTGCCCTCGCTTCCGCATTTCAGAGGTTCAAGCCTGGCTCGACAGCCGCGCTCTCTGGTAAGTTGGATGTCCATTGTGTCTCGGCCTAGATTGCTGAAGGCGGCGCTGCCCTGGCCCTATAAGATCCGCGTAGCGTTCATCGCTGGACCTTTTGCGTGAAAGATTGTATTGCTGTTGTCATGACAATTTTGCCAGATTGTCGGCTGGTGAGGATGTGAGCGATGGCGCGGGCGGAGAGCCACGGACGGGAACGGCGTGCGACGGCGCGCAAGGATGATGTCATCCAGGTGCGTGCGATGGCGGGCACCAAGGCGCTGCTCAACCGCGCGGCGGCGATGCGCGGCCAGAAGCTGTCCGAGTTCATGCTGGAGAGCGCGCGGCGCGAAGCGGAGAATGCTCTCCTCGACCAGCGCACCTTCTTCCTTGACGACGAACGCCATGCCGCGTTCGTGGTGATGCTCGATGCACCCCACACGCCGTCCGAAAAGCTCAAGGAGCTGATGCATCGCAAGCCCGCCTGGGACCGCTGATCCGGGATCGTTGAGCGACGATGACGACACGCGCCGTTGCCGCGCCGACGCCGCTTCGTGCGGAGCATGATGCCGCCGCTTTTGCGTCCGGCCAACATGACACGCTCGATAGCTGGCTGAGGCAGCGCGCACTGACCAGCGAGGGCTTGTCGGCGCGCACCTATGTCATCTGCGATGCGGCCGCGCCGCAGCGGATTGTCGGCTATTACACGATCACCACCGCGATGGAGCAGCGCGCGGCGTTGCCGAGCGCAAAGCTCCGGCGAGCGATGCCCGAGCAGGTGCCGCTGCTGCTGGTCGCGCGGCTCGCGGTCGACCGCGAATGGCAAGGCCTGGGGCTGGGCGGGGATCTTCTGGGCGACGCCCTCCGGCGGTGCTTTGCGGCATCGGTGATCGCCGGCGCCCGCGGCATAGCGGTCCATGCGATCGATGAGGCCGCCGCCCGCTTCTATGAGCATCATGGTTTCCTGCGATCGCCGTTGGGGGAGCTGACCCTGATCCTCCCGATCGAGGCGCTGCGCGGGATTATTGACTGAAGGCCGCCTCACAGCCCAAGCCTGTCAACCGGCGCGCAAAGTTGACCCCCTATTGGAGTGGGCCCCTGGGGTCGGACAGGTGGGACCATAATGATTGACCGTGGGTTTGGCTTTTGGAGAAAAGCCAATGCGACACCGTTCCCACAGCATGGAGTTCAAACGTCAGGTCGTTCAGGAATATCTGGGCGGCGAAACATTGCATGGGCTGGCCAAGCGTCATGACGTTTCTCGCCAATTGATCCGGGTCTGGATTGAGAAGTATGAGGCGGGCGAGTTCGACGATGACGCGCAAGCGGCTGATCTCATCCAGCAATATGAGGCCCGCATCGCCGCGCTGGAACGCCTGGTAGGCAAGCAGGCTCTCGAACTGGAGTTTCTAAAGGGGGCTCTGCAAAGCGCACCGCGGCCGAGAAACGGGACTACATCCGTCATCACCGGCCCCTTGGCATCTCCGTCTCCCAGGGGTGCAGACTGATGGGTATCGCACGTTCAACCTATTATCATGGGCGGGTGAAGCGGGTTGACGAAGCCGATCTGCTGGCCGCAATCATGGCGATCTGCGATGAGTTTGAGGCTTATGGCTGGCGACGCGTACGGGCGGCCCTTCAGCACCAGGGCATCTGCGCAAATCATAAGCGCATCAAGCGTTTGATGCGGGAACACAGCCTTCAGCCGCGGAGACGGCGGAGATATGTCGCAACGACTGACAGTGATCACGATCTGCCGATCTTCCCGGACCTGGCAAAGGACGTCGCTCTGACAGGTGCGGATCAGCTCTGGGTCGCAGATCTGACCTATGTCGCGATTGCGAGTGGCTTTGCTTATGTGGCGATCATCCTAGACGCATGGTCAAGGCGGGTGGTTGGCTATGCCATCGGTCGGTCGATCGATGCCCGCCTCGCCATTGCCGCGCTTGAAACTGCTATCGCAAGTCGGCAGCCCTCACCGGGCCTCATTCATCATTCGGACCGTGGATCCCAGTACGCAGCCGCTTCCTACCGTGCGCTGCTGGCAGCCAATGGCATTACCGGATCGATGAGCCGGCGCGGAAATCCTTACGATAACGCCAAGGCGGAAAGCTTCATGAAAACGCTCAAGGTCGAGGCGGTCTACCCGATGGCGTTCGAGACTTTCGAGGATGTCGCCACCCATCTTCCACCGTTCATCGACCGCGTCTACAATGAACGCCGACTGCATTCCGCTCTGGGCTATTTGAGCCCGGTGCAGTTTGAGGAGTTACACACCAAAACTATGGTCAAATCCGCGGCCTGATACCTGTCCGACCCCAGGGGCCCACTCCATATCGGCGCCGAACATTGACCCCCTTAGCGGGAGTGCCGGCGGTTATCCCGGTAGTCATAGGGGGGACCCGCGGACGCCGACGCGCGCCGTCAGGAGCGCTGGCGGCGGCGTCCGCGGGAGGTACCTGTGGACCCACCGGGGTAACCGCCGGGGATGGGGGTCCGGGGGAAGGGGTTTTCCCTCGTCTCAGCTTCGATTTTTGAACCGCCAGCTGTCTTTGCCGGTCTCGATGATGTCGCAATGATGCGTGACACGGTCCAGCAGCGCCGTCGTCATTTTGGCATCCTGGAAGACGCTGGGCCATTCGCCGAAGGCGAGATTGGTGGTGATGATCACCGAGGTCTTTTCGTAGAGTTTGCTGACCAGGTGGAACAGCATCTGGCCTCCTGATCGGGCGAACGGCAGATTCCCGAGCTCGTCCAGAACCACGACGTCCAGGCGGGCCATCTGGGCGGCCAGGCTGCCGGCCTTGGCCTGCCGGGTTTCTTCCTCCAGACGATTGACCAGATCGACGGTATTGAAGAACCGGCCCCTGGCCCCGGCACGGACCGCCGCAGCGGTGATGGCGAGCGCGAGATGCCTCTTGCGGGTGCCCGTGCCGCCAACCAGCACGATATTGCGCCGTTCCGGCAGGAACGAGCCGGCATAGAGCGAGCGCACCAGGCTTTCGTTGATCGGTGTGTCGGCGAAGACAAAGCCGTCGAGATCCTTGATGGCCGGCAGTCTGGCCGCAGTCATGCGATACCGGATCGAGGCGGCTTCACGATGGGCCGTTTCGGCGCGCAGCAGATCGCCCAGCATCTCCATGGCGCTCCGGTCACGTCGGATGCCATTGGTGACGGCATCGTCGAACGCGGCGATCATGCCCTTCAGGCCCAGCCCCTTGAGGGCTGCCAGCATCTCATGCCGCTGCATTGAGGCCTCGCACCGTATCGTAGCGCGCGCAATCGGCAATGGGCGGATGCTTGAGCCTGAGATCGACGACAACATTGATCGCCTGCACGGGCTGTGGTTCGCGTCGGCGCGACAGGATGTTGAGAATGACCTCGTCATTGGCCGTGCCCCAGCTCGCGCCCACGTCGGAACTCGGCTCGCCCTTCAACCAGGCGATGGGCGTGATCACCGTCATGCGCAATGTCACCGATTTCTTCGATCGGGAAGTTGCGCGGGTCGAAGCAATGACCGTCCCGCCGGGTGACCCTGAGGCGTGACCGATACACGGCGCTAGTCTCACACAACAAGGAACATCGGCGATGACGCCAGGGGTTGAGGCGTTGATCGCCAAATATGGATGGATCTGGGTTGGCCTGACCTTTGGGCTGGCCGCGAAATATGCGCTGCTGATCAAGCGCGGGGTGAAGATAAAGGCATGGCTGGTCATCGCAGACATTCTGCTGCTGCCGATGGTCGCCCTGATAGCGTTCTGGATCGTCAAGCAGGCGGGCGTGGACGGAGAAGGGGCGGCGCTCCTCACTGCGGCTGCAACCGTCGGGGCCGACCGCGTCGTCAAGCTCTATACCGACAGGTTCCTGCGCCAGGTGGACGCCGCCCTGATAGAGACGGTTGCGCTGCGCAAGGCAGCAATCCGGGAAGAGATGCAGACAGAACTCAGCGCCGACCGCGTGGTGACCGACATCGCCAAGGGCAAGCGCCCGATCGGCGGCGAGTGAAGGGGAATGGTCCCCGCTCCGGGTGGGGGCTAAAGGGGGGCGACCGTGCCGGAGCGGAGTAAACCCTGAATAGGGCAATCCGGCGGGCAGGAATATCCGGGAAAACACCAACTCCACGCGGGCGCTTTCGAGCGCCCTTTTTCATGGGAGAAAGACATGGCCAAGACGCCGAAGGAGATGATCGACGACGTCATCGCCCGCGAGGGCGATTATGTGAACAACCCTGCCGATCGCGGCGGGCCGACGCGGTTCGGGATCATCCAGGACCTCGCTCGGTCGAATGGATACCAAGGCGATATGAGGGCCCTGCCCCGCTCGCTGGCTTTCGACATCTATTGGCGGCAGTTCGTCACGGCGACCGGCATCGATCTGCTCGCCAAGCGGGCGCCGGCGCTTGCTGCGGAGCCGCTGGACACCGGCGTCAACATGGGTGCTCCCTGGGGCGTCATGTTTCTTCAGCGCGCGCTCAACGCCTTCAACGAGGGCGGGAAGCTCTGGCCGGATCTGGCGAAGGTTGACGGCAACTATGGAGCGATGAGCGACGCGGCGCTTGCTGCATATATTGCCCATCCCCGTCGCGGCCGAATCGATGTCCTGCTGGAGGCCATGAACGCGCTTCAGGGCGAACGCTATCTGGGGATTGCCAGCGCAATCCGACGCAAGAGGCTTTCGTCTACAGTTGGCTTCTCAACCGCGTGGCGACCGCAGCATGAGCTGGACCACAGCATTGGGGCTCGCCCGTCGCCTCTGGTGGGCACCCGTCATCATCGGCCTGGTGGTCGCCCTCGCCCTGACATCGATGAAGGTCGATGTCCGCACGGCCGAGCGGGACAAGGCCCGGACCGACCTCAGCGCCGAACAACAGGCCCGCAAGCAGACCGTCGCCAACTATCGCGCGGCCAGTGCCGAAGCGCTGCGCCAGGCGGCCGAGAATGTGAAGCGCGTCAAGGCCGAACAGGCCACCATCACCGAAAGGAAGATCAATGACCTCCAGGCTCATTATGCCGCTGTTGATGCTCGCTATGAGCGTGTCCGCGTGCAACTCGCGGCCCGAACCGATCTCCGCAGTTCCGACCCGGCTCCAGTGTCCATCGCCAGCGAAGCCACCTGCCGAGCTTATGGAGGAACCAGTTGTGACGGACTTCTTGCCAAGCTCCGGATAGCCGAGCGGCAGGCCTGGAACCTAATTGAATTGCGCGAATGGGTCAGGCAGCAGGCGGCGGTGGACGTAACACCAGCAAGTGAAGCTGCCGATTAAGGGAAGGCTCCGCTCCTTTTGATAGAAGGCAGGAGGAACAGACGAGCCATTTCTTAATCTAGGGCAAATATAAAACCTCGCCGGAAAAGACAATAGATCAATGTAGGTAAAAATACTTGCTCGGTGTCCGATTTTTACAATCCGAATCGCCGGAAGGCGCGCAAGCCGTTAATGCGACCTGAAGGCTCTTAATTCAGCCTTCTCCTGGCCCGGTGGCTGATGCTGCCGGGCCGTTTTTCTGAGATGGTGAGGGTTGCCTCGCCCCGTTGGTTTGCGTGGCTAGAAGCCGGGGCGAGGCATCCCCAATACGCATGATGAATGGTCGAGTTCCGGTCAGCATAGATGCCGATTAGCCGATGTTTATGGAGCAGGTATATCTACGCTAACATGGAGTGGGCCCCTGGGGTCGGACAGGTATCAGGCCGCGGATTTGACCATAGTTTTGGTGTGTAACTCCTCAAACTGCACCGGGCTCAAATAGCCCAGAGCGGAATGCAGTCGGCGTTCATTGTAGACGCGGTCGATGAACGGTGGAAGATGGGTGGCGACATCCTCGAAAGTCTCGAACGCCATCGGGTAGACCGCCTCGACCTTGAGCGTTTTCATGAAGCTTTCCGCCTTGGCGTTATCGTAAGGATTTCCGCGCCGGCTCATCGATCCGGTAATGCCATTGGCTGCCAGCAGCGCACGGTAGGAAGCGGCTGCGTACTGGGATCCACGGTCCGAATGATGAATGAGGCCCGGTGAGGGCTGCCGACTTGCGATAGCAGTTTCAAGCGCGGCAATGGCGAGGCGGGCATCGATCGACCGACCGATGGCATAGCCAACCACCCGCCTTGACCATGCGTCTAGGATGATCGCCACATAAGCAAAGCCACTCGCAATCGCGACATAGGTCAGATCTGCGACCCAGAGCTGATCCGCACCTGTCAGAGCGACGTCCTTTGCCAGGTCCGGGAAGATCGGCAGATCGTGATCACTGTCAGTCGTTGCGACATATCTCCGCCGTCTCCGCGGCTGAAGGCTGTGTTCCCGCATCAAACGCTTGATGCGCTTATGATTTGCGCAGATGCCCTGGTGCTGAAGGGCCGCCCGTACGCGTCGCCAGCCATAAGCCTCAAACTCATCGCAGATCGCCATGATTGCGGCCAGCAGATCGGCTTCGTCAACCCGCTTCACCCGCCCATGATAATAGGTTGAACGTGCGATACCCATCAGTCTGCACCCCTGGGAGACGGAGATGCCAAGGGGCCGGTGATGACGGATGTAGTCCCGTTTCTCGGCCGCGGTGCGCTTTGCAGAGCCCCCTTTAGAAACTCCAGTTCGAGAGCCTGCTTGCCTACCAGGCGTTCCAGCGCGGCGATGCGGGCCTCATATTGCTGGATGAGATCAGCCGCTTGCGCGTCATCGTCGAACTCGCCCGCCTCATACTTCTCAATCCAGACCCGGATCAATTGGCGAGAAACGTCATGACGCTTGGCCAGCCCATGCAATGTTTCGCCGCCCAGATATTCCTGAACGACCTGACGTTTGAACTCCATGCTGTGGGAACGGTGTCGCATTGGCTTTTCTCCAAAAGCCAAACCCACGGTCAATCATTATGGTCCCACCTGTCCGACCCCAGGGGCCCACTCCAACATACGTGGAATTTTGGTCAGCCTTTGCGAAACAGAGGGCGTCGTCTCGTTTTCAGTGATGATGCCGAAATTTCGCTTCCAGATCGATGATGGCGTTGAGAACGATGATGCTTGGCTGGATCTCCCAGACCTTGACGCTGCGCGGATGGAGGCGGCCCGCTTCATGGGCGACATGGTGCGGGACAGCGCTGTGTCTCTCTGGCAGGCGGGCGTTTTGCAACTCACGGCCATGGATGAGAACGGCCTCTACCTTTTCGAGATAACGGTCATGTCCATGGACGCCCCCGCGTTGAGCAAAACACGCCGGAGTTAGCGCCGGGGGATTTCATAGTTCGAACTCCTGAGGCCGCTCCTGAGGATCAATGGCGGCCTTCGATTTCGTTCCTGGCCGCCTCCGCCATGAACGCACTGCGGGTCAGCTTCCGAAGCGCTGCCGCCTGATCGATGGCGTCGAGCATGCCCCGATCCAACGACAGATTGACGCGGGCGAGCTTGTTGGCCGATGTGATGCGCGGAACGGCAAGAAGGAAGGCGCCCTGCGCCAGATCCTCTTTCACCGCTTCGCGCACCTGATCGACCGGGCGCGGATCGACTTCCTCCGCATCCTCAAACCACAGTTCCAGCGCCTCCACCGCATTGGGGAGTACGTCTTCCTGACGGTCGGCCGCCGAGAAGCAACCCGGCAGATCGGGAAAGCTGACACCAAAGGCGCTGTCCGCATCCTTGTGAACGATGGCGTAAAAATATTTCATGACTTTGCCTTTCCGGGGCGGCTCACAGCCACCCCGCCATCTTTGCTATACTTCGTGCCGTTCCCAGCGGCAGGTCTTTCTTCGGGTGGGGCACGATGATCGTCCGGTCGCCCTTTCTGAACTTGTGGTGAGAGCCCTTCACCGAAACCTGTTCATAGCCCTCTTCCAGAAGCCGCCTGACGATCTTTTTGCTGTCCCGTTCCATGCGCAAATATATACACACGACTGTACCTTAGCGCAAGCGGCATTGCGCATTATTTTGCGCATCGGCAACAATGCGGCTTGCGATTCTTAGGGTTTACCATATTTCTATGTCATGGCCCGGCCGCCTCAGTCCATCGCCGTCAAGGGCGCAGACTACCCGAACAAGCGCGGCCCCGGCCGGCGCTTCGAAATAGCGATGTGCTTGCCCGGTGAACCTGTCGAGCTTCGGCGCGAGCCAAAGAACCCTGCCGACAGCAGGGCGATCGGCGTCTATTCCGCACGCGGCATCCAGATCGGCTATATCCCTGCCGACTATGCGCAGTGGCTCGGTGGGCAGTTGCAAACCGTGCGCGCGATTTTCCAGAGCGCCGAGACATGGGGCGCGGCGATCCGCGTGACGTTCGACGGTAGTGAGCCAGTGCTGCCGGTCGAGAAGCCGGCCGAGCGCCAGGTTCCTGCGCCTGATCCTGACGGCTATGGCGATGATGACTGGCTGCCGCGTGAGCCGGAGGACGATTTCGGGGGCATCTAGCGGGACATGGCAGAGATACCGATGCACCGGCTCACAGAGTTTGCCGGACCAAGCGCTGCAGATCTGGATTTTTTCAAAGGGCTCTGCGGACCTGAGCGAGCGCTGCCGCGTCGCAGCATCATCCGGGCGCAAGGCGATCCGGTTGAACAGATATATCTGTTGTCTGAGGGCTGGGTGACGAGCAGCGTGGACCTGCGAAATGGGGAGCGTCAAATCGTCAAGATACACATTCCCGGTGATGTGCTTGGCGCACCGAGCCTTGCGCTGGAAAGCGCTGCAGACACTCTCATTGCCGTGACCGATGTGAAGATACGGGCGATGCCGTTAAACGCGCTTGGGCGCATATTCAAAGAAACGCCCGCGCTGGCCGCAAGCCTGTTCCTCAGCGCTCAGCAGGAGCGCGTCTTCCTTATGGAGCGCCTCGCATCGGTCGGCCGAATGCCTGCAATGAACCGCCTCGTGGTGCTGCTTCTGCACGTCCATGATCGCTTGGTTGTGCTAGGTCATACGAAAGGATTGATCGAATGGCCACTGACGCAGACCGATATAGGTGATGCTCTGGGCCTGACGACTGTGCACGTAAATCGGATGATGCGAGCATTGAAGGGAGAGGGTCTTGTTGACCGGCGGGGATCGATCTTGCGGCTATACGACATTGAAGCCCTGCGACGTCTTGCTGGCCTGTCGGATCGCCACTGGATTAGCAGGCCAGATTGGCTCGCCAAGATCGCCCTGTGAGCAGGCCCTTCGCGAATGCCCGGTGCCCGGGGGGATGAGCGCCGAGTTGTGATCAAAGGGCACCCGGCGGTGGGGACGATTGCCGGTCGAGGGTGTCTGACATGCCCTCGGTCATAATCGTCGCTCCTTCATTGCTTGCTCAGCGGCTTCCCGGTCCACAGCCCAAGCCCCCGGTTACCGCGGAGCCCCCAATCGACGCTGCTGCCACGCCCCATCGTGCCGCTGATATACTGGCCGAGATGCTGGTCGAGGCCGGGCGCCAGGGCACGAGCTGGAAGCCGAGGCCATCGTCAATCATCGCGAACCGTCTCGATGCGAGCATCACCCGCTCGCGATAGATGCTGCTCACATAATCGCCTTCGGCCGATGGCTTGTGAGCAAGGCCGGTACGCGCGGTGATCGCATCGGCTTCCTGGTCCATCTCCCGCGTGCGACAAGCTGGCGATCGAGCCAAGTGGCCGGGCGCTGTGATCTGTTCACGCAGCGGAAGATCGGAGCGGGTTGCAAGCGAGAGCCGTCCATGGCCCTTGTCGTCCTGCCAGCATCGCACCTCGACGATTGCGCCGGACCTCTCACCCAGATCGTCGCGCTATGCAGAACGGCAGTACCAGGCTTTCAGGCCTATGGGGAACTGACCCCTACACAACTTCGCGTCTGTATCGCGATTTGTATCATGATTTTTCTTGCCTTCGTATCCAAGTGCGAGCAGGCTACAAGGAACCGCAGATTTCTGCGGTTTTCAGTGGGTTGGTCACGCAGCGAAATTTGAACCGAGCGGTTTTTGGTACCGCCATGCGCAGGTTCGAATCCTGCCGCCCCAGCCAGCTGAATCCTCTAGATTTGGCCCGTTTCCCATGACTTGTGTCAGAATCATCGTAGAAGAGAGTTGGCCCGGTTCGCCTCATTTGGGCCGGATTTGACTCCTCTTTTATCGCGCTTTCATCGAGGGAGGGGCCGACCAGGATATCGGGCTATGACTCGCATGCCTACGCTTACCCCCTCGCTGATCGATGGATTGGTGAAGGGTTCCCTTAATGCCCCCCTGACGCCCGGGCTTTCGGTCCAACTACTGCTGAGCGGCAGGAAGACATGGAATATATGCGCTGGATATCCCCGAAGCGCCTTTCTGAGGCGAACGCTCGATTCTTATCCGGCGTTTGCCATCGCGGCTGCACGGAAGTGGGCAGGGGAACTCAATGTCGCGATTGAAAGTGGTATTGATCCGCGCGATGCTTGGCGGGAGGCGGAGCGGCTTGCCACGATGGCGGTCAAGCGGGCCCATGATCTCGCATGGAAGCCGTCCGGAAGGGTCGAATTTCACGGTCCAAACGAAAGAACAAGCCGCGGACCATATCGGACAAGATCACCCTATTCGCCCGTTATGTCGAACCCAAGTTGGCCAAGGCCATTCATGACGTGACGAAGGACGATCTGATTGCCCTGGGGGAAGCGAAGGGGAAGACAGCGCAGGCTCGTGCGAACCGACCCGGCCGAACTGAAGGAGTTTTTGGATGGGCGGCATCTTTGCGCGACAAGGAAGTCGGTTTGGCGGTCGATCATGCTAGGGGCCTCAGCGACCTGCGCTTTCCTGAGACGCCATGAGTCCGCAAGCTCAGCCTGGAGGAACTGGAATGCGCAAAGTCGGCCACTGTGATCATGCGGTCATTTTGCTAGGGCGCTCTCCTCTCCAGCCGATCTCAACCGCTTGCCCAGCGTCGTCCTGAGGCCGGCGTCGCGCGATTATCATTGGCATCTCGAACATGCCGGGGGTGAAACGGCAAGCGTCACGCACGCGTCCCGGCTCGTGAACGACGACATGGCGACGCTGCGTTACGCGGTTCTGGCAGGGGGGTGGTGCAATTGCCGACCATTCCCGAAGGCGGTCAGTCATCCAGGCTTGAGCAGCCGGCCTGACAGCGGAATAGCTGCCGGTCGGCCGCCGACCAAAACGCGGTTATCCATGCCGCGCCGTCTGAGCGAGGCAGTCGCCTACTTTCTGTGGATCGCCAATAACGGCGGTGCCCATGCCGAAAGATCTGGAAGCGGAGTTGATTTTCCTCATCATGCCGTGACTATAGAGGCTCAGCTCTTCGAGCGGCTTCCGTACCTTGGGAAGAAAGCCGAGAGCCCAATGTCCGTAATGCGGGCAGTCGATGCGGCACATTCGGTAACGCAATGGCCGCCGGCCTCCAGTTCTGGTTCGGAGACATTCATCAACACTCCCTGAGACTTGCGCGTAGTCCTGGCACTCGACTTCGCCACCGGATCGTGCAAAGACGAGCTAAGGTTCTAATCCCAGAACCTTACCCATTTCCGCCATGTCCATGATCTCGATCACGGCCGGAGTCGTGCCGTCCCATTCCTCGTTCAATTGCTGAATGCGGTCGAAGGCGGGCACCATCGATGGATGGCGGACCTCGCTGATCTCATATTGTGGAAATCCGCCGCCGGGCAGGGAGAAATAAGCGATCCGGAACGGCGTGTCCTTCATCCGCCCCTCATGAACTACCTCCAGCCCGTTGCCGCAGAGATGCGCATAAGCCGCGTCATATTCCTCCGGTGAGGCGAATTGCGGCGAGACATGCTGCATGCCTTCCTGCCCGGCCGCGATATAGTCCAGAAAACCGCTGGGAGCATCGTTGAGCTGTTGGATGAGCTCGAACTGGATGGCTCCCGAATAGCCGAGCGCGAGGTCCACGACGGGGGGCTTCGACAAGCGGCCGCGATAGCGATAGTCATCGTCCAGGGCGAGGTTCCGGAAAACCACGAACGGGCCGACGCCGGTCAATTCGCTCCAATAGCGCATGGCGGCGTCGATGTCGCGGACGATGACGCCGATCTGCCGGATCGGGGCGGACAGCTTGTTGAGCGCCCTGACCCCGTTCGGCCATTCGGGCGTGGTGCTTCCAGTCATTATTGCATACTCCTATCGCGGTTTTCGACGTCGGCAGCCATTGGCGGCCGCTCGGCCCGTCGGTTGCGCCGGTTCAACCCGGCTCGGGAACCTTGTCGATCAGCGGCATGAGAATCCGATTGCACTCTTCGATGGTGATCACCTCGTCCGGCGGGCAGATGCGGTAGCTGGCGCCGCCGACCCAGATATTCTCGCCCGTCAGCTTGCAATCCTCATTATAGTCCCAGACCATGATCCGGTCGGTCGTCTGGATGACCATCTCGTCAAGCTGATGGGCTTCGATCGGAGCGCCGAAATGGATCGCGATCGCGGCCGGCATGAAGATATGGAAGGTGACCCTGGTGGAGAAACCTGTATCGTCGACGCGAAGCAGTTCATTTTCGAACATCATGACGCAGATATTGGTCTTGACCATCGAACCGTAGAGAGCTTCGACCCGGTCCCGGCCCTTATAGGGAACGGGCGCGCCGCCGACATACATCAGATAATCCGGGTTCTCGACCGTCAAATCTTCCGCCAGAATCTCCTCATACCGCCCGCAGACCTCCAAAATGGCGTGGCGGCGGTAGTTGATCAATATCTTGCGATGCCGGGGATTGGTGACTTTCCTGAGCAGATCGTCGGCCGCCTTGGTCAACAAGCGAATGTCATATTTCATGTCCGTCTCCTGAAATGCGATTTAAACCGTGAATCGTTTCATCATATCTGCTTCGCGCGCCGATGTCAGCTTGCCATTGGGGGGATGCGGGGCTGGCGGGGACTGCCGATGTCATCCTTTCGGCACGATGTCGTGGAGGCGCCAATCCGGGCGTTCGAGCGTGACGATGCTGATCAGATCCCGATAGGGCTCGACCCCATGCGCGAGCCTGCGTTTGTCCGGGTCCCATTCCAGCAGCGAAAGCGCGGCGGCACGAAAAATGCTCAATCGCGTGACATCGATCTCGAAGAAGCGTTCCCATATGAATTGCTGCGGCTCCCGGCTCGAAAGGTTCCGCAGAATATCCTCCGGCACATGCAATGTCCGGCTCGACCGGATGCGGAGCACGCCCTCGGTACGCGCCAGGCCCGCCAGGACATGATCGGTGAACCATCGGTCCGCCGCTTCTCCCCCCGTGGGGAAGCGGATCAGCCCGGTCCAGCGGAACGCCGCCGGTTCCTCGGTCGCGGAAGGATGATTGTCGATCCTGATCTGGGGAATGGCGGGCACCCAGGATTGGGCGATCGGATGGGGCCCATCCATGCTCCCCGACCAGCCGCCATGATAGGGGTCTTCAAGGGGGGTGTCGCTTTCCACGTCCTGCCCATCCCACCAGGTCAGCACGAGCGGGCGGTCCATGATCTCGAAGTCGTTGAACCAGAGTTCGGTCCAGCGATAATTATAATGACCGAGCGGGCTGAAGTCCTCCCGCTCCGGGATCGCCCGCCAACTCTGATAGCGGCGGAGCCATGGCCCCATAGCTTCCACGGCTTCGGGCGCATGATGACGCCAATACCATCTTTCCCAGCGCGGCAAGGCGTCGAGGGAATTGAGGTTCATCATATAGACGTTCCGGATCATCATGGCCTCTTTCGATTTTCTCTTCGACGTTGCGACGCAGGCAAGGGCGCTTCAGCCGGTCATGACAGGGTCGAGGTGAACGCGCCCAGTTTCGCAAACGCCTCCAGCATCGGCGCGCTGCTGATCTTGTCATTCCCGCCCTGATCCGCTTCGAGGCGGGCGATCGTCGCAAGGGTGTAAGGGCCTTCCCGCCCGCACGCGCAACCGCCATCGAAGTCGATCGTGACAAGATCTCCGGAGAGCGTGGCCGGCCAGAAACTTGTTGCCAGCAGGTCGTAGACGAGCAGCCTGCCCGTCTGTCTGCCCTTGCGCGGCCTGGCCTCTCCGGTTTGGGGGTCGAGCACCATGTTGATCCCCCAGGGCAGGGGATGAAAATGACCCTGGGAGCAACCTATCCCGCCCGATGTGGTCTCGCTCATCCCATAATTGTCCCTGATGGGATAAGGGAATATTTCGCGAAGCGTTTCTTGCCATCCATCGGGGAAGTCGAAGCCTTTGGTGCCGCCGGCGGTTATGATGACGCTGTCGGGCGACCATTCCGCCTTAATGCCGCGTTCCTTGCAGATCGCCGCCAGCTCGTGGAGCTTCTGGAGGAAGCTGAAGATGAGGACGCGCTTTCCCTTCTGTCCGACGATCGCTTCGTCGATGAAGGCGTTGGTCATGGCGTCCATGTTCCGCAGCCGTTCGTTGACCTGATGAGCGATCTGCTTTTCCGCGTCGGAGAGGATGATCTCCTCCCCCATGGTTTCGGCGCGGCGAAGCCGGCTGGCGAGACTCAATTCGTCGGCGGTCACGCGGCCCTTGGCAAAGGTCTTCACCAGATGTTCTTGGCCAGCATAGACGGTGCATCGCAGCAACTCTATGAAATAGCTGTAAGATTGCCGACCGCTGTCCGCAGGCCATGGCATCAGGAGCGTGACGTCGCCATCGCGAATGTCCATGCCGGGTTCGTCGCGATAGGGTTCGAACGACCGGACGAGCAAAGCGAGCTGGGCTGCGTCTTCCGGCAGGCCTCTTGGCAGGATCGATATTTTGCCGGTCGTTCCGGACGAGGATATGGGCCGCATCGACGTCGCCTCCTCGATGCGGCGAAGCCAGGATTCCAGGGACGCGCATTCGGAAACGTCGATATGCGAAAGGTCGAAAGCGGTCAGCGCGTCGAGCCAGGCGGTCAGGCGGTCATAGCGCCCTTCTTCGACATCTTGTGCGGAATAGGATTTATAGACCGTGTGAGGCAGGCCAAGCCTAGCCAGGTCGGAAAGATCGTTGATCTGCGTGATCCCGGCTTCGGAAGCGAGCCGATCGAGCAGGGCGATCCTGGGCCGCAATTCCTGAAAGCGGCGTTGCAGGAGCGAGAGTTGAATCGCCTCCAATTCTTCCCCGCCGATGGCGAAGAGGTCGGCGGTCGGCATTTCCAGGAAATATTCCGGTGCTTCGGACAATAATTTCGCCTGTTCTGCGAGGCGCTCTCCATGCTGCATGATTATTGCCTTTTCGTTTTTTGGACTGCCAAGCATCCCCGCCAGCGTTCCCTTGCGCTGTTGAATCGACAATAGCAGCAGCTCTCCAGTGGTGCAATGAAACGATTCATATTTGAGGGCGGGATTTCACGCGCGCGCCGGCATCTTCCGCATGCCCCGCTCTGGCGGCCTTCGAGCTTTCGGCTGCGGGAACCTGGCGACGGGCGATCCAGAGCAGTGCTAAGGCCGCGAGCGAAGCGGGCAGGCTAGCGAGGATGCCGATGGACAAGCTGCCTTGGGCGGCCGATACCTTGCCGACGAGATAGGGGCCGAACGCCGATCCGATGAAGGTGCTCATCAGGGACAGGATGGCCGCCGCCGTGCCGCGCATGCGGGGCATGACAAGCTCCTGGATGGTGGCGGCGCCCGCGGGCAGCCACATGATGCCGAAGAACACGACCGGGACGTTCAACAGGAAGAAGACCGTTGGATTCCGGGTGATGCACATGCCGATCACGAAGGGGATCGGGATGATGACGGAGGCCAGGCCGACATGAATCCGGCCTGCCGGGCTTCGGCGCAGCATCAGGTCCGCCAGTCGCCCGCCCGATATGACGCCCAGCATGCCGAATATGGTCGTGGTGAGGCCCAGCACGGTGCCGACGGTCGCTTTATCCAGGGCCATGGAGCGAAGGGCGAGCGGCGCGGTCCAGAAGCCGAGATTGATGGTCAGCATGGAAGCGAGGCTGAAGCCCAATGTCGCGCACATGAAGGCGGGCGTGCGCCAGGTCAGGGCATGGGCCGCCGGATCGCGGGTCCGCAAGATCTGCGCGGAGGAAAAGATGGCGTAGGATACCAAGCTGAGCGCAAGCCATTGCAGCACGTCGCCCGTCGCATGGATGAGCGTCCAACTCAGCAAGATGGCGAAAGCCGCGAAGAGGATGTTATGGCCGAATATGCGCGGCCCGCAGCGCGCCGTCTGATACAGGGTGAAGGGCGGGATCACGCTCGCGACATCGTCGAAGAAGCTTGACCAGAGGCCCGGCGTGCTTGGCCTTTCGATCCCGTCGGCCAGCCCCCGCAAGGGTTCGCGCAGCGCCGAGACGACCACCGCCAGCGCCATGCCCGGAATCGCCAATATCAGGAAGGCCGCCTGCCAGCCCTCTAGGCCGAATGGTCCCACTTTGCCGAAGGTCTCCGTCCAGCGGACCACCACGAAGGCGCCAGCGGTGAAGGCCAGGCCCTGACCGAGATAAAGGCCCGCGCCATATATGCCCAAGGCCATCCCGCGACGCGTGCGGGAGAACCAGTCGGACAGCAGCGAATAGGAGATCGGCGCCGCCGCGGCCTCTCCGATGCCCACGCCGATCCGCGCCACGACAAGCTGCCCGACATTCGCCGCCAGCCCGGAAAAGGCGGTCATGGCCGACCACAGGACCAGGCATACGGACATCAGGCGAACGCGCCTGCACTGATCGGCCAAGCGGCCCAGCGGATAGCCGAACAGGGCGTAGAACACGCCGAACGCCGTGCCGTGCAGGAAGCCGAGCTGGGCGTCGGTGAGCTGAAAATGCCGCTTAACGTCTTCGGCCAGGATCGAGAGGATCGTGCGATCCATCCAGGCGACGGAATATACGCCCAGAAGGACGAAAAGAACGAAATGGGCATAACGGCCATCCGCCAGATAGGGGGAAGCAGCCGGCCCGGAATGGCCTTTGCCGGAGATATGGCGCGGGCCGCTGACGGTCTCTCCCATTTTATTCGTCCTTTATCCGAACGGCGTCAGCCTGTTCACTTTGACACGAAGGCCGTCCGGTCGGGGACCGGCGCGGCGGAGAGCCTTCAATCCACCAGTTGCGCGATCGAGCCGGTGATGCAAATCCCCGCGCCATCGGCGGCGTAATTTTTGTTGATGAAGATCATCACGGAGGTGAGCGCTTCGGCCGCCGCCGAATTTGCGAGCGGCCCCGCATGGAGACCGCGCAGCCCGGCCGCTTCTGCAAGCGCCACGACGCGCGCCCGCGCTGCCTTCTGATCCCCGAATATGAGCACGTCGCAATCGACGTTTTCGTCGGTGGCGAGCTTGTGGGCCGCGACATTGTGAAAGGCCGACACCAACTGCGCATCGTCCCCCAGCATGCGTTGCGCGACCAGAGCGGCGCAGCCTTCGGGCGGGAGCTGCACCCGGGCGACTTTGGGCGGCATGAGGGGAACGGTCGTGTCCACGACCAGCTTGCCCGCGACCATCGGCCGTATGTCCTCCAATATCGCGGTCTGGGAGGCGAAAGGCACGGTGACGACGATGATGTCGGCCTGCCTTGCCGCCTCCCCATTGCTGGCTCCCCGCATCGCCGGAGAAGCCAGTTCCCCGTTCAGTCGGGAGGCTTCGGCTTCGGCTTTCGCCGCGTCGCGCGATCCGATGATCACCGGATAGCCGGCCTTGGCCCACCGCCGCGCGAGCGCCCAGCCCAGATTGCCCGTGCCGCCTACGACCGCAATGGTCGGCTTGTCTGTCGTCATAGTGAATTCCCGCAGGTCATGAGTTGGGAGGAGAGAGGGCTTTTCGGCTTGCGCGCCGCGCCATGCGGCGGCGTCAGCACCACCGGAGCGAGGGGGGCGGCGGCGAAGGCCTTTGCGCGCCGTTCCTCGCTCGCATCGGCATAGAGGGTGGTGCGAAGCCGGGGCCGGCGTCCGATCGAGCCGATCGCCGCTTCCATCTCGGGCGGCGAGAATTCCTGTCCATGCTGCGCGCCCGCGGCCCTTGAGATGCTCTCATTCATCAAGGTGCCGCCAAAGTCGTTGGCGCCCGCCCGGAGGCAGTGCAGCGCGCCTTCCAGTCCCATCTTCACCCACGACACCTGAATATTGGGCACCAGCGGATGAAGGACGAGCCGGCCGATCGCATGCATCAACACCGCCTCCCGGAATGTGGGGCCTTGGCGGGAGCGGCCCCGCAAGGCCATGGGCGCTTCCTTCGATACGAAGGGCAGAGGCACGAACTCCGTCAGTCCGCCAGTGCGCTGCTGAAGACGGCGCAGGGCAAGGATATGGCGCGCCCAATGCTCGTACCGGTCGACATGGCCGAACATGATGGTGGAGGTGGTGCGCAAACCCACCCGATGCGCGGTTTCGACGATGTCCAGCCATGAAGCGGTGGACAATTTGTCGGGACAGATCTGGGCGCGCACCTCATCGTCCAGGATCTCGGCGGCGGTGCCCGGCAGGCTGTACAGGCCGGCATCCTGCAATCTTTCGAGAAATGCCGCGGGGGAAATGCCAAGCGTTCCGGCGCCGTGATGGATTTCGAGCGGGGAGAAGGCGTGGATGTGGATGCCCGGCGCCGCGTCGCGGGCGGCGCGGCAAATGTCGAGATAGGTCTGTCCCGTATAATGCGGATGGATGCCGCCCTGCATGCAGACCTCGGTCGCGCCCCGGTTCCATGCTTCGGCGGTGCGCCGGGCGATCTCGTCCAGGTCGAGATTATAGGCGGGTCCGCCCAGCGCATCGTGGCGGCTGCCTTTCGAAAAGGCGCAGAAATGACAATGATAGCCGCAGATATTGGTATAGTTGATGTTGCGCGTCACGACGTAGGAGATCGCGTCGCCGGTGGTCTTTGCGCGCAGCCTGTCCGCCGCGTCGCAGATGCTCGCCAGATCATCGTCGCGGGCGGTGAACAGCCGGGCGACGTCATCCTCAGCCAGTTCGTCGCCCGCCATGGCTCGCTCGGTCAGAGAGAGGATCGAGGGGTGGGCGGACCGATGGCGCAAGGATGGCGCGGGAGGCGCAGGATGTCCGGCATCACCGACCGTCCAGCGGTCTTCCCGGGCAAAGCCGCCGCCATCGCTCCTGGCCAAGATGGCGGGCGTCAATGCCGGGTCGACCCACCGGTTCAGGTCGCGCAGGAAGTCGGGATAGAGAGGCAGGCGCGGAACCAGCGTCGCGCCTGCAGCGGCCGTATGATCGCGCAGTTTGGCGATATGGGGCCAGGGCGCCTCGGGATTGACATGGTCGATCGTGACGGGAGAGATGCCGCCCCAATCGTCGATCCCGGCGTCGAGCAGAAGCGGGTAATCGGACGCCGACAGGTTCGGCGGCGCCTGGATGTGCATTTGCGGCCCGAACATGATGCGGGCGGCGGCCAGCGTCCACAGCAGATCTTCCAGGTCCGGCTCTTGGGCCGTCGCCATCCTGGTCCCCGGCTTGGCGCGGAAGCTCTGGACGATGATCTCCTGGATATGGCCATGCCGCCGGTGCAATTCGCGGATCGCGCCCAGCGTTTCCAGCCGTTCGGCACGCGTCTCTCCGATGCCGATCAGTATGCCTGTGGTGAAGGGAATCCGCAGCTCGCCGGCAAGGGCGATGGTCGCCAGCCGGTTCGCAGGCGCCTTGTCCGGCGATCCATGATGCGGGCCGCCGGGCTGGCACAGTCGTTCCGATGTGCTTTCCAGCATCAGGCCCTGGGAAACGGACGTGGTTCTGAGCAACGCCATCTCGTCGCGGGAGAGGGTTCCGGGATTGGCATGCGGCAGCAGTCCTGTCTCTTCGAGGACGAGTCGCATGGCTTCGGCAAGATAGGATATGGTCGTTTCGTGGCCCAGTTCCGACAGGGCGTGGCGTGCCGCCGCATATCGCAGTTCCGGCTTTTCGCCCAGAGTGAACAGGGCTTCGGTGCAGCCGGCGTCGCGACCGGCGCGGGCGATCCGCAAAATCGCCTCGCGGTCCAGGAAGGCGGGCTCGCCGCGCCGGGGCGGCCTGGCGAAAGTGCAATAATGGCAGACGTCCCGGCAGAGATGCGTGAGCGGGATGAACACTTTCGGGGAGAAGGTGCGTATTCGGCCGTGACCCCCGTCGCGAATCCGGCGCGCCTGCGCCATCAAGGCGGGAAGCTCGCTGGAGAGCAGCCGATCGCCGGGATAAGAAACCGCGCTATCCGGGCCCGGATCGGGTTCAACTGACATGTGCATCTTCCTGTCGCATCCCATCTGAAGAGGGCATCGATTCCCGATTGTCGGGCGCAAGGGCTGGCGCCCCGTTCTTCAGCAGCGGGAGACCGTCACCTAGTAAATGAAACGATTCATTGCAAGATGGCGCGTGCGATGCTAGCCATGATGCGCGGGAATTTGAACGCCGCCTTGGTTTGAGCGCGTTTATCCCAGATCATTCAGGCACGCCCCGATGCGCGCAAGAAAAGGAGATCGGAATGTATCTTGAAAGGTTTCGCCTGGACGGGCGCCGGGCTTTGGTGACGGGTGGAGGGCGCGGGATCGGCGCGGAGATTGCGCGGGCGCTGGCGGAGGCGGGCGCGGAAGTCGTGATCGTCGACATCGATGGCGAAACCGCCGAGCAAACGGCGTCGGCCCTGGTCGCGGCCGGGCGGCTCGCGCATCATCGGCAGGCCGATCTGACGCAGGCCGATCGGGTGGAGGCATTGGCCGAGGATGTCGGCCCGATCGATATTCTGGTCAACAATGCGGGCATCGTGCTTGTCATGGACCCGCTCGAAACCACGGCGGCGGCATGGAAGCGCACGATGGAGGTGAATGTCGATGCCGTCTTCTACTGTTCGCAGGCTTTTGGGCGCCGCATGGTTGAAAGGGGGGCGGGATCGATCGTCAATATCGGCTCGCTGGCCGGTTTCGGTGGCCTGCGCCCGCAAAATCCGCTGCCCTATTGCACCAGCAAGGGGGCGGTGCACACCCTCACCAAATCGCTGGCGGTCGCCTTTGCGCCCCATAATGTGCGGGTGAATGCGGTCGCTCCAAGCTATATCGCCGCGCCGATGACCGATCCGGCGGAAATCGGCGGAGAGGTTCGCGCCTGGGCTGAGGTCTGGATGGACATGACGCCGATGGGGCGGTTCGGAAAGCAGGAGGAAGTGGCTGCGGCGGTCCTGTTCCTGGCGAGCGACGCGGCAAGCTATTGCACCGGCGCCATAGTGCCGGTCGACGGCGGATATGGGTCCGTGTGACGGTCTGCGGGCAGGCGGCGGTCGTTTAGGCCGCCGCCGGACGCGGTTCGCCCTTTCCCGTCTAAACTACCGCCGCCGTGTCTTTTTTCGGCTTTGCGGATTTGGGTTTGGGCTTGGCGGGTTCCGCCGCTCGCGGCGCGCCGATCGAAGGACGGGCGATATAATGTGTCGGCACGATCACATGCCGGGCCTCGCTTTCGGCGGTGCCGTTGATCCTGTCGAGCAAAAGGGTGGCCGCCAATCGGCCGACCTTGGCATAATCCCAATCGATCATGGCGATCGGGGGTGAATGCAGCTCCGCCAGGTCCGAATTGGCGGCGCCGATCACCGAAATATCCTCGGGAATGCGCAGGCCCCGGTCGTGCACGGCCCGAAGCACGCCCGAAAGCATGTCCATGCCGCCCGCCAATATGGCGGTGGGGGGCTCGGGCCGTTGCAGCATGTCGGTGGCGACGTCGTAGGCCGCGCTGGCGAGGAAGCTTTTCGAGGAGAGCAGGGTGGGATCGGGCGACAGGCCCATTTCCGCGAACGCCTCCTGATAGCCCTGCAGACGTTCGCGCGCCAGATAGAGGTGCTGATCGCCGGTGATGAGCGCGATGCGCCTGTGGCCCAGCTCCAGCAGGCTCTTGGTCGCCTGAAAAACGCCTGCACGATGGTCGACGATGACGGCGTCGAAAGATGCTTCGTTGCGATCGAACAGCACGATCGGCACGTTCAGTTCCAGTAGAAAATCCCGGAATTCCCCCACGATTGGCGTGTAGTTGCCGAATATGATCCCGTCGATCCGGCGCCGGGACAGGCTGGAAAGAAGGGTGCGCTCGCGTTCCTCGCGGCCTTCGGTGTTGGAGATGAGGAGCGAGAAGCCCGCCGCGTCCAACGTGTCGTGCGCGGCGCTGATGAACGCCATCAGCGGCGGGATGGTGAGATCGCGCAAGATGCAGCCGATCGTGCGAGTCGATCCCACGCGCATGCTCTGGGCGATCGCGTCGGGTTTGAAGCCGAGCTGGTCGATGGCCTCCAGCACTTTCTTGCGGATCGCCGGCTTGACGGAATTATGGTTGTTGAGGACGCGGGAAACGGTTCCAAGCGATACCTCCGCCAATGCGGCGACATGCCTGATCGTGGGTCTTGTATCCTGTTTCGCCACCTTAT
Organism: Sphingobium fuliginis; assembly: GCF_015074805.1. Lineage (NCBI taxonomy): Bacteria > Pseudomonadati > Pseudomonadota > Alphaproteobacteria > Sphingomonadales > Sphingobiaceae > Sphingobium > Sphingobium fuliginis. Next base: position 162,687 of record NZ_CP060035.1, read on the forward strand.
TCTTACCCGCATCTTCTCGGCATGTCGGCCCGATGGATGAGGGCCCGGCCGTTTATCGATCATGTGCCTGTCCCCCACGACATAGGGCGAAACCGGGATCGATGCAAACATCAGAAGCATCCCTTCCCGAGTCCCCTGGCGGGGGAGCAATCGATATTCAATGTTATATGAAACGTTTCATTGACAAGTTCGATTCGAACTGTATAGGTGCGCGAAACGGCTTCGCCATGTCTGAGCCAAGCTCGGCTGCGTAAAATCGACAATGAAAAAGGGGGAGGACGCGAATATGCGGTCACAGGCACTATATTCCGGTCGGACGGGCTCGCGCTCAAACATCGTGCGGTCCCGGCTGTTGCATGGCTCCTTGCTGGCGCTCTCCGCCGCATCGGCGCCTGCTGCCGCAAACGCCCAGTCAGCGACGTCGAGCGTACGCGAGGCCAGCCTATCGACGGGGCAGTTGGAAGAGATTGTGGTCACCGCCCAGCATCGCAGCGAGCGTCTTCAGGACGTGCCGATCGCTGTGACATCCCTGTCGGCGGCAGCTCTTTCGCAGCAAGGCGTGTCTAGCACTTCCGATCTCGCCCAGGCGACGCCAAGCCTGATCTTCAACAGTCAGGTCGGTGCCGCCAGCCCCTATATCCGGGGCGTCGGATCGGACCTCTTCGATCCCACATCGGAAGCCGCGGTCGCTATCTATGTCGACGATGTCTATATGGCGGCGCCGCTCGCCAATCTCTTTTCCCTGAAGGGCGTCAAGCAGATCGACGTGCTCAACGGGCCTCAGGGCACCTTGTTCGGCCGCAATGCGACGGGCGGCGTCATCCAGGTCCAGACGCTGGAGCCGACGCAAGAGCCCCATCTGGATTTCGCCGTGACATATGGCAATTACGAATATGTCAGCGCTTCGGTCTACGCCTCGACCGGTCTGAGCGATGCGGTATCGACCAGCATTTCGGCCTTGTATGAGGATCAGGGCCAAGGATATGGCCGCAATTTCTTCGACGGGTCGGAGATCAACAAGCAGGCGATCGGCAATATATCGGTCCGCAACAAATGGAAATTCGATCTGTCCGACGCGACGATCGTCCATGTCTCGGCCGACTATTCCGACATCGCCAATACGATCAGTTATCAGCGAATAGCTGGGTCTTCTTCCCCCCTTCCGGGTGCTTCCGAACCGATCGGTTATCCGGGAAAGTTCAATGCGAACATTAATCAACCCGATTCTCTCTCCGTCAAGTCAGGCGGCGTCTCGCTGAAAGTCGATCATGATTTCGACTGGGGCAATCTCACCAGCATTTCCGCCTATCGGAAATTGCGTAGCGTTTACGGGCTGGATCAGGATCAAACGGACTTGCCCGTCATCGACATCCTCTGGAATACGCGCTTCCGCAATTTTTCGCAGGAACTGAGGATCGCCGGCCAGGGCGATGCGGCCCTGAGCTGGATGGTTGGCGCATTCTATTATAATGCGCGGGGCTCCTATGACGATTTCGCGGTCAACGGCACGGTCTATGTGCCTTTCGACCAGCAGCGGACGGAATCCCTGGCCGGTTTCGCTCAGGCGACCGTTGAAGTCCTGCCCGGCCTGAAACTGACGGGTGGAGCGCGCTATACCTGGGAAAAGCAGAGATTCTTCTTTCCGGCGGGTGGATTGACCGATAGCCAAAGCGTGAAGAAGCCGACTTTCAGGGTCGCGCTTGATTATAAATTCACGCCGGACATTCTGGGCTATGTCTCCTTCAATACGGGCTTCAAGAGTGGCGGATATAATCTGCTTCAGCCCGGCGGAAAATTCGATCCGGAGAAACTGACATCCTATGAAGCTGGCCTGAAAACTGAATTGTTCAATCGCAAGCTTCGCTTGAACATTAACGGCTTCTATTATGACTATACGAATCAGCAGGTGAACGTTTCCGAATTTGGCGGGAATGTCGTCGATAACGCTGCCGGGTCGAGGATAAAGGGCTTTGAGGCGAATTTCGACTATGTTCCCGCTGCAAGACTGAAGCTCAGCGGGGCCCTGTCGATCATGGACGGTCATTATACGGATTATTTCAACTATCAGCCGAGGGACGCCAACGGCAACAATATTGGCGGCCCCATCAACGCAAAGGGCGAGACGACGGCTCGCACGCCGAAGTTCGTCGGCAATATGTCGGCTAGATACAGTCTGCCCACCCAAATCGGGGAAGTCGTTGCCAGTCTGGGCGTTCAGTATAATGACGGCTATTATTGGGTGGCGGACAAGCGGCTGCGCCAACATTCCTACACGTTGGTCAACGGCAGCATTTCCTGGACGCCCGGCGACGGCCCGCTGGACATCAGGCTGTGGGGCAAGAATCTGCTCGACAAATATTATTTCGTCATAGCGGGGCCTTCCGCCACGCCTGTTGGCGACAATCAGGTCCCGGCCGCGCCAAGAACGTTCGGCGCCACGCTGTCCTACCGCTATTGATTATATGAAACGTTTCATTGACGCGATGCCGGACGAAGGGTAAATATGGTCCAAGGTCGGCGGAATGCCGATGGCTTGCACCCCAATGGAGAGAGGCGAGAGAGGATGGCCGAAGGCAATATAGTGTCCACGGAGAATATGGACATCGAAGAGAAGCTGCGGATCGAGAAGAACACGCGCAAATGGGTCAAGCATTTCATCGATAATGTCGAAGGGCGGACTTACGAGGAAGTCCTGGATAAGATGACGCCCGACAGCTATTTCGTACTGCTAGGAAACACGCCCGTTTCGGGCAAGTTCAGCAAGGAAGAATGTTTCACCAAGATGGCCCCGCAATATGAGCGCTATCTTGTTCGGCCTACCATCAAATTCTCGCACATCATGGTCGATGGCGACATGGCGCTGTTGCGCGCGGTGGGGCAGGGCGGCAAGGCCCGCTACGGCAGCTATTCGCAGCCTTATTACGGCTATTGGTTCCGCGCCGTGGAAGAAGGCTATGCCGAGATCATCGAATGGAACGATCCGATCGAAATGGCGACCAAAATGTATGGCGCCGCGGTCGTGCCGCCGGAGGATGATCGGGACGTCTGGACCATGGCGGGCGCCTGAACGCGGCCTACCGTCCGGGGTAGAGCCGTTTCCCCGGCCGGCAATGCCCCTTTCGCCCGCATCCGCCGGCGCCTTGCCGCCGGAGTTCTTGCTCAGGCGTCGGTGACGGCGAAGGCGCTGCAATCCATTGAACGGGCCGGCGTGCCGCTGAAGGCATGCTGGCGCGCCGTCTGCCTGCGGCGCCGGTCTGGCTCGCGGATGCGGCCTATGCTTCAGTCATGGGGAAAGGGGATATTAATGCCGTGCCCAGCCGTTCGTCGAAAGAGCCGATGGGGCGGCTTTCTGCTCCTTGTCCCGCTGCTGGCCTTGCCGGCCTGCAACCGCTCGTCTGGCGCGCCGACCCAGGGGCGCGATGCCGACTGGGTCGGCTATGGCAATGGGCATGACGAGCAGCGTTTCGTGCCTGTCGCGCAGATCGACGACAAGAATGTCGGCCAGCTTGGACTCGTCTGGTCGCTTGATCTGGATGAGCAATCGGCGCTGGCGGCGACCCCGATCGAGGTGGGCGGGACGCTCTATTTCAGCGGCGCCTTCGGCCATATATATGCCGTCGATGCGCGGACAGGACGACTGCTGTGGACCTATGATCCGCAGGCCAATGAGGCGGCGCCGCGCGATATTCGGCGCGCATGGGCGACCAATCGCGGCGTGGCCTATGCGGACGGCAGGATTTTCGTGGCGACCCGCGATTGCAGGATGGTGGCGGTCGATGCGCGGACCGGCAAGCTCGTCTGGCAGAGCAGCTTCCTGGTTCCCGGCAGCAATTCGACCAGCACCGGCGCGCCGCGGGCCTTCAAGGGCAAGGTGATCATCGGCAACAGCGGATCGGAATTCGGAAGCCGGGGCTATGTGACCGCATTCGATGCGAAGACGGGCAAGCTCGCATGGCGCTTCTTCACCGTGCCCGGAGACCCCGCGAAGGGGTTTGAAAATGATGCGATGGCCATGGCCGCGAAAAGCTGGTCGGGGGAATGGTGGAAATATGGGGGCGGCGGCACGCCGTGGAACGCCATCACCTTTGACGAAAGCTTCAATCAGATACTGATCGGCACCGGCAATGGCGGCCCCTGGAACAACAAGTTCCGATCGAATGATCCCAAGGGCCAGGACAATCTGTTCCTGGCGTCGGTCGTCGCCGTCGATGCGGATAGCGGGGCATATAAATGGCACTATCAATATAATCCCAACGAGGTTTGGGATTATAAGGCGACCGCCGACATCATCCTGGCCGACATCGCCGTGCAGGGCAAGACGCGCAAGGTGATGATGCAGGCGCCGACCAACGGTTTCTTCTATGTCATAGATCGCGCCGACGGAAAACTGATTTCGGCCGGGAAGATCGGAAAGGTGACTTGGGCCGACCATATCGATCTGGCCACCGGCCGGCCGGTCGAGCGGCCCGGCATTCGCGGCGAAAAGGGGGCCGCGATCATCTATCCGGACAATTACGGCGCGCATAATTGGCAGGCCATGTCCTATAATCCCCGGACCGGCCTGGCCTATATTCCCTATATGCAGTCGGGCATGAAATATGGCCCTGCGCTGACCAGGGCGGAGGCCGTGGACGTCGATCCGAACGAAAAGCGGATCAGCTTCCGCATTGGCGCCGCCATTGAGCCCATGAAAGATCCCGGCGATCGGCTGGACGGTAAAGGGTCGCTGCTGGCCTGGGATCCGGTCGCGCAAAAGGTGCGATGGCGCGTGGATTATCCGACTTCGCTCAACGCCGGTACGTTGACGACTGGGGGCAATCTCGTTTTCCAGGGCACGAATACGGGAAAATTATACGCCTATTCCGCGACGACTGGGGAAAGACTTTGGAGCTTTGATACCAAGCTGGGCATTATCGCTCCGCCCATCAGCTATTCGGTGGACGGTCGCCAATATCTGTCTATCCTCGTGGGCTATGGCGCCATGGGCGGCATGGGTGGTCCGGGCCATGATCAGGGCTGGAAATATGGGCTTCAGCCGAGGCGGCTGCTGAGCTTCGCCCTGGGCGGAAAGGCGAACCTGCCTGCGACGCCGCCCCCGGATTTCGTGGTGCATAAGCTGGACGATCCGCGCCTTGCGCTCGACCCGAAACGGGTTCGGACCGGGGCGAAAGTCTACGCCATGCTGACATGTGGCATGTGTCACGGCGCCGCCGCGATCGCTTCGGGCAACGCGCCGGATTTGCGGGAGTCGGGCGTGGCGCTGGACCGGTCAGCATTCAAGGAGATTCTGAAAGGCGGAGCGCTCGTCTCGCGGGGAATGCCTCTGTTCGACGACCTTTCGGACCGGGAGATAGAGGATCTCTACCAATATATCCGCGCCCGCGCGCGTGCGCGGGACACGGAGCAAGCCGAGGTGAGAGGGGGGCTCTGAGATTGCACGGCAACGGCTTTCGGGGCGAACAAGGAGATGGCGATATGTGTGAAGCGACGCGTGAACTGGTCCGCCAATTCGCGGATCATCTTGAGTCCGGACGGCCTGAGCAGGCCTTCCGCATGCTCAATGCGGACGGGCGCTACATCCTGACGGGCACGACGCCCGCGTCGGGCGTTTATGAGGGGGTGGACGATCTTTTCACCCGCCTGGCGCCGCACCTTTCGCGCTTCACGGGCGCGCCGGACATCAAGGTCTCGGACGTGCTGGTGGATGGCGACAAGGCATTTCTGCGCGCGTCCGGGCGCGCGGCGGCCGCCTATGGAACATATGATCAGCCCTATTACGGCTTTTTCCTGCACGCCAAGGGCGATGGCTTTGCGGAAATAGTCGAGTTTCTCGACACGGTGCAGATCGAGGTCGCGCTTTTCGGCAAGAAGCTGGTGTCGGCATAGAGGATGGAGCAGGCGCAGGCGGATATGCCGCCTGCGCGCTTTGCCAAGGGCCGCCCCGGCTAAATCTGGGCGCGCCCGCCATCGACGAAAAGCTCCGAGCCGGTGACGTAGCTCGAATCGTCGGAGGCGAGGAAGAGGGCCACTTTCGCCACTTCCTCCGGCTCCCCGACGCGGCCGAGCGGCACCAGGCTGGCCATGCGGTCCAGCAGGGCCTGTTGCTGATCGGCGTCGGGGCCTGCCAGTCCGACCAGGGCAGGGGTGCGAATGGGACCGGGGCTGAGCGTATTGACCCGGATATGCCGGTCCTTCAGGTCCAATATCCAGTTGCGGGCGAAATTTCTGACGGCCGCCTTGCTGGCGCTGTAGACGCTGAACGACTCATTGCCCATGCTCCCCGCCGTCGATCCCACCAGGATGACGGACGCGCCCTCCACCAGCAGGGGCAAGGCGGCCTGGACGGTGAAGAACACGCCTTTGACATTGCGGTCGAAAACATCGTCGAAATGCCCTTCGGTCACGTCCGCGAGGGGGATGATTGCGCCGCCGCCGGCATTGGCGAACAGCACGTCGATCCGCCGCTTGTCCGCCGCGATCGTCCTGAACAATCTTTCCAGATCGTCCTTCCGGGCCGAGTCGGCCTGGATGCCGGCAACATTCCCGCCGATTTGCGCCACCGCGGCATCCAGTTCGGCCTTGCGGCGGCCGGTAATATAGACATAGGCGCCCGCCTCGACGAAGGCTTGCGCGGTGGCAAGGCCAATGCCGCTGCTTCCTCCCGTGACGACCGCAACCTTTCCGGCCAATTTGCTCATGCCTTCTTCTCCGTTCGCGGCGGTCAAAGCCGCCATTAATGGGCTGCGCGACAAGAAAGGTCCGGCGCCGATCTCCGCAGATGGGTGACGGAACGTCTCCGCGATTGGATCGTCTGCAAGGGAGGGAGAAATATCCGGTCCCGCGCCGGGCGCATTCCCTGGATCACGGGATATAGGCATGCATGGCATAGTGTCAATGAAACGATTCATATTAAAATGCTCCGCATCCGCTTCCCGTCGGCTTCGGCGCGAGCGATAGGGTGCTTCTCCCAGAATAACGGCGGCCGAAGGGCATGCGGGAGCCGGGCTTCATGCAAACGCCACAATAAATATGAAACGTTTCATTGACAGTCGCCATGGGGTGCGGTAGGGGCAGGAGCAGCGCGGATAGCGGGAAGATTCCAATGGGCTTCTTGCCGCGGGGCGGCGGAGACAGCGGTTAGGTGTAAGATGGTCTCGTCCGATCGGCGCAAAAAGAAATTCGAATTCAACTGAGGATGTTGGCATGAGGCGAGTGGGTATCGATGTTGGCGGAACCTTCACGGACGTCGTTCTCATCGACGATGAGTTGGACCGTCACTGGTCGGTGAAGGTCCCAACCACGCCCGCCGACCGCGTCATAGGGGCGATCGAGGGTTTTAAGGCGATCCTGGAGATCAGCGCCTATAAGAGCGAGGACATCGATTTCGTCGGTCATGGCACGACCATGGCGACCAACATGGTGGTCGAGCATAAGGGGGCCAGGACCGCCCTGGTGACGACCAAGGGGTTCCGCGACATATTGGAGATCCGCCGGGTGTCGCGGCATGATCGCGCCGATCTGTACGATCTTCAGTTCGAGGCGCCCCGCGAACTGGTCAAACGGCGCTGGCGGCTGGAGGTCGACGAACGCATCGACGCCAAAGGCAATATCGCCAAGCCGTTGGACGAGGAGGAGGTGAAGGCGCTGGCCGACCAGCTCGCCGGATCGGACATCGAGGCTGTCGCCGTGTGCCTGCTTCACTCCTACACCAATCCCGCGCATGAACTGCGCGTGGCGGAGATATTGCGAGAGAGGCTGCCGGATCGCTTCATCACCACCTCCCACGAGGTCAATCCGGAACTGATGGAATATGAGCGCACCAGCACCGTCGTTATGAACGCGATGCTGGGTCCGGTGTGCAGCCGCTATATCCGCACCTTCAAGGGCGCGCTACGCGAACTCGGCTTCGGCGGCGAGCTGCTGTTCATGCAGTCGAACGGCGGCCTGGCCCATCCCGACTTCGTGGAGGCGCGGCCGGTCGTGCTGCTCGAATCCGGGCCTGCGGGCGGCGTGAGCGCGACCACCCGCGTGACGGAGCGGCTTGGCCTTTCGAACTCGATCCTGGGCGACATGGGGGGCACGACCTTCGACGTGTCGCTGATCCGCGACAGCAAGCCGGAGCTTCGCACTTCGGGCCTGCTTCATTCCTATACCGTTCGGTCTCCGACGATCGATATCGACTCGGTCGGCGCCGGCGGCGGGTCCATCGCCTGGATCGATGTGGGCGGCGGCGTGCGCATCGGCCCCGAAAGCGCGGCGGCGGACCCAGGCCCGGCCTGCTATGGGCGCGGCGGCACGCGGCCGACCGTGACCGACTGCAACCTCGTGCTTGGCTATATCGATCCGGACAGCTTCCTGAACGGCACTTTCCCGCTGGATGTCGAGGCGGCGCGGCGGGCGATCGAAAAGCATCTTGCCGAACCTCTCGGCACCTCCGTCCTGGAGGCAGCGCGGACCGTCCGGGCGGTGGCCAACGCCTTGATGGCGCAGGCGATGCGGCTGATGACGGTCGAGCGGGGCTATGATCCGCGGGACTTCGTCTATGTCTGCTATGGCGGCGCCGGCCCTGTCCACGCCATCGACCTCGCCAGCGAGCTGGAGATCAGGAAGGTCGTCGTGCCTGCGTTGCCGGGTCTGTTCAGCGCCTTCGGCATGACCGTCGCGGATCAGTCGATCGACAGGCAGACCTCGATCGAGAGCGAACTGGCCGCGCTTGATCCCGAAGCACTGGCGGCGATGTTCGCCTCGCTCGAGGATGAGGTGCGGGCCGACCTGTCATCCTATGTCAGCGGCGGCGCCGACATCCGGGTGACGCGGCGGGTCGATTGCCGATATGCCGGTCAGCCGGAGGCGATGACGGTCGACATCGGGGAAGGCGCGGTGGACGTGGCGGGCATCCGCGCCGCTTTCGAGGCCGCGCATATGCGGCAGTGGAATTTCATCAAGCCGGATCAGCCGATCATCTGCGTCAACATCCGGGCGCGCGCCGAAGCGGAGACGGGTTGGCGCGGAACCATAAGGTCGAGCGACGGGACATCCGATCTCGAACCGCTGCAGACTTCGCGCGTGCGCCGCCTCTATCTGGGCGGGGAGATGATCGACGTTCCCGTCTTCAAGCGCGGCAGGCTTCGCGACGGCGACCGGGTGCACGGCCCGGCCGTGATCGAGGAAGCGAGCAGTTGCCTCGTCGTCGACACCGGGCACGTGGCTTACCTCGATGCCTTCAGCAACCTCATTGTAGAGCTCTGACAGCGATGGATACCATAACCTACGAAATCATCCGCAGCAGCCTGTATGCGATCGCGCGCGAGATGAAGATCGCCATGACCCGCACGGCGGGAAGCCCCATCATCCATTCCGGCGGGGACGCATCGGCCGCGATCTTCGACGATGAGATGCAACTGGTCGCGCAGGGCAATGACATACCCACGATGCTCGGCGCGGCGGTCATCTCGACCAAGGCCACCGTCCAGGCGATCGGCGCGGACAATCTGCGGCCCGGCGACGTCATCATCAGCAACGACGTCTATCTGGGGGGCGGCAATCATCACCCGGACGTGCAGTTCACCAGACCCGTCTTCGCGGGCGACAGGATCGTCGCCTATGTGATGACCAAGGGGCATTGGAGCGACATAGGCGGCCAGTCCCCCGGCAGCTTCGCGGCGGAGACCTGGGACATTTTTGGCGAGGGTGTTCGCATTCCTCCCGTCCGGCTCTATCGCGACGACCGGGTGGTCGAGGATGTGAAGACCCTGATCCTGCAAAATACGCGCGATCCCGAGACGCGGCTGCTGGACATGCAGGCGCAATATGCCGGCTGCTTCGTCGGCGGCCAGCGCATATTGACTCTGGTCGAGCGCTATGGCGCCGACGCCCTGAAGTCCGCCATGTCGCGATCGCTGGACCATTCCGAGGCGCTGATGCGCCAGGCGCTCGAAGCGATGCCCGATGGCGTGTATCTGGGCGAGGATGAGATCGACGCCGTCTACGAGGTCGACGGCGAGCGGCCCTTGATCCCTATTCGGGTCAAGATCACCAAGCAGGGCGACACGATCGAATTCGACTATAGCGGCAGCGGAGCGCAGGTGCGCGGCGGCATCAACTGCCCCTTGTCGGTCACCTACAACAGCACCTGGTTCACGGTGAAGGCGATCACCGACAACATGATCCCCATCAACCAGGGCTGCTATCGGCCGGTGAAGGTGATCGCGCCGGAAGGCAGCGTCCTCAACTGCAGCTTTCCCGCCTCCGTCGTGTCCGGCGTGACGGAAACGTCGCCGCGGGTGATCGACATGCTGCTGAAAGCCCTCGCGCCTGCGGTGCCCCAGCGCGTCACGGCGCAGAGCAACTGCGCGGCGTGCGCGGGAATCTTCGCCGGTTCCGATCCGGATGAGGATCGGGTGGCGCGGACCGGCCGGCGCTTCGCCAGCCTGTTCGACGTGCATGCGGGCGGCATGGGCGCGCGCAGTGACAAGGACGGCGTGAGCGCGATCCGCGTCTATGTCGGCAATGCGGGCGCGCAATCGGTGGAGGCCATAGAGCAGGCCTATCCGTTGCGCATAGACGAATGGAGCCTGGTGGCGGACAGCGGCGGCGCGGGCCGCCATCGCGGCGGCCTGGCCGCGCGGCGGGTCTATCGCGTCGATTATGACGAAGCGACCTTCACCGTCGCCGGAGAGCGCGAGCGTCAGGTGCCCGACGGTCTGGAGGGCGGCCTGCCGGGCAGTTGCTTCAAATGCGAGATCGAACGGTCCGACGGCACGGTCGAGACGGTTCCCGCGCGCGGCAGCCATGTCATCGTGCGGAAGGGCGACCGGGTTCTGGTGCAACCGGCCGGCAGCGGCGGTTTCGGGAAGCCGGAGGACCGCGATCAGGCGGCGATCGCCGCCGATCTGGCCGACGGTTACGTGACGGCGGCCGCTGCGCGCCGGGACTATCGCCAGGCGGCGCCGGATAGCGGTTCCGCGACCGGGAAGGCAGCCGTTTGATGGGGGACCAGCACATGACGCGTCCCCTTCCGCTGGCGGGCGTGAAGGTGGTCGAGATCGGCCACAGCCTGTCGGCGCCCTATGCCGGCCATATTCTGGGCCAGCTTGGCGCGACCGTCACCAAGATCGAGAATGCGGGGATGGGCGATCACGCCCGCGCATGGGGTTCGGTGCGCCATGGCGACGCGGCGATCATGTTCCACGCCGTCAATCTGGGCAAGGAGAGCGTCACCGCCGATCTTCGCGACAGCCGGTCGGTCGGGCAGATCGCGGATCTGATCCTGGGCGAAGCCGACATCGTCGTTCAGAATCTCAAGCGGGGCATCGTCGAGCGCGTCGGCCTGGACGCGGCGACGCTGCGCGCGGCCAAGCCCGCGCTCATCTATTGCAACATCACCGCTTTCGGCTCGACCGGGCCGTTGCGCGATCATCCCGGCTATGATCCGCTGATCCAGGCGGTGAGCGGCATGATGAGCCTGCTGGGCCGCGCCGGCGATCCCAGCATCCGCATTCCGATCTCGGTGAATGACATGGGCACGGGAATGTGGGCGTGCATGGGCATATTGTCCGCCTATATCGAGCGGTCGAAGACGGGCGTCGGCGCGACGATCGACACGTCCCTCTATGAAACCGCGCTCGCCTGGCAGACGGTCCAGATTTCGGACTATCTGAATTCCGGCGAAGCGCCCGAAAGGCATGGTTCGGGCAATGCCAACATCGTGCCCTATCAGACCTTCTTCTGCCGCAATGGCGAAGAGCTGATGATTTCGGCGGGCAACGACAAATTGTTCCGTTCGCTTTGTTCCGTGCTTGGCGCGCCCGAGCTGGGCGGCGACCCGCGTTTCGCCACCAACGACATGCGCGTCCGCAACCGAAGCGCGCTTCTTCCCATGCTGCAGGCCATGATCTGCGAACGCAACCGACCGAATCTGGAGAAGGAGCTGGAGGGCGCCGGCGTCCCCTGCGGCCGGGTGAACAGCATCGATCAGGTGATGGGCAGCGCGCAGGTCGGCGCGTTGGGCATCATCGGCGCCACCTCCGGCAATGAGTTAAAGACGGTCGGCCTTCCGCTCGCCTTTGACAGTTGCCGCCCGCCGCTCGGCCGGCCCGGCCCCCGGCTGGGCGCGCACGATCCCCTGGAAACGCGGAGTCATCATGGCGCATGAACTCAGCTTCGACGGTCTGGAAACCGTCCGCCTCGATCATCCCGGCGATCATATGCTGCGCATCACGCTTGCAAGGGCGGGCCGCGGCAATTCGCTGAACACCAGGATGGGCGAGGAGCTTGTCCGGATCTTCGGCGCTCTGGAGGCGAAACCGTCCCTCTATCGGTGCATAATCCTGACGGCTGAAGGCGATCGCATCTTCTGCGCCGGCGCCGACCTCAAGGAACGCAACGGCATGGACGATGCGGCGTTTCAGGAACAGCATTATCTGTTCGAGCGGATGGTGCGCGCGATCAGCGACTGCCCGATCCCGACGATCGCGGTCGTCAATGGGGCGGCGCTTGCGGGCGGGCTGGAACTGATGCTCGGATGCGATTTCGCCTATGCCGCGGATCATGCCCGCTTCGGCTTTCCCGAAGTGATGCGGGGCATCATGCCTGGCGGCGGCGGCACGCAGCATCTGGCCCGGATCGTCGGCGCCCCCCGCGCCAAGGAACTCATCCTGAGCGGCGCCATTTTCGGGGCGGCCGAAGCGCTGGAATGGGGGCTGGTGAACAAGATCATGCCCGGCGCGGCCATCATGGCGGCCGCGCTGGAGACCGCGGCGACGATTTGCGCCAACGCGCCGATCGCGATCGCGCAAGCGAAGAAGTCGATTGGCTTTGGCCTGCAGATGGATTTGCGGACGGGGCTGTTCTTTGAGGTCGAGGCCTATAGCCGCCTGATCGGGACGGAAGACCGGCGCGAGGGGATAGCGGCCTTCAACGAGAAGCGCCCGCCGGTGTTTCAGGGGCGGTGAGCGCGATGGACCCTGTCGTCATTCGGCCTGTCGTCATTCGGGAAGTCGGGCTTAGGGACGGTCTTCAGATGCTGGCCGCCGGTCCGACGACCGGGCAGAAGCAAGCCTGGATCGACGCCGAACGCGCGGCTGGACTGCGGGAGATGGAGGTCTGCTCCTTCGTACCCGCGACGCTCATGCCGCAATTTGCCGACGCGGCCGACATCGTCCGCTACGCCCGGGGGGTTGAGGGATTGACGGTGACAGCGCTCGCGCCCAATCTCAGGGGCGCGCAGCTCGCCGCCGAAGCGGGCGTCGACAAGATCAACTTCGTCATCTCGGTGAGCGAAAGCCATAATCTGGCCAATGTCCGCCGCACGCCCCATGAATCGATTGGCCAATTGCGCGAGATCGTGGCGATGCTGGCAAGCCTTCCGCCGGATGGTCGCCCCGGGATCGATGTCGGATTGTCGACCGCGTTCGGCTGTTCGATCGAAGGCAGGGTCGATCCCGAGGCGACCCTCCGGCTGGCTGAAGAGGTCGCCGCCGCCGGCGTCGACGGCATCACCATAGCCGACACGGTGGGCTATGCCGATCCGATCGCGGTCGCCGGGTTGAGCGCGGCGATGCTGGAACGCTTTGCCGATTTGCCCATCGCCATCCACCTGCACGATACGCGTGGGCTGGCGCTTGCCAACGCCTTTTCAGCCTATCGGGCGGGCATCCGTATCTTCGATGGGTCGCTCGGCGGACTGGGCGGCTGTCCGCATGCGCCGGGGGCGACGGGCAATGTCGCGATCGAGGACCTCATATTCATGTTCGAGCTGATGGGGGTGGATACCGGGATCGATCTCGCCCGGCTGCTGGCTGCGCGATCGGCCGTCGCCGCGATGTTGCCGCCCGGCGCGCTTGGCGGCCAGCTCGCCCGCGCGGGCCTGCCCAAGACGATGCGCGTCGCGTCTTGATGTATGGCTGGAAAGTGAGATATGAAACGTTTCATAATTTGGTGAGGCGCGGTATCCCCGCCATGGGCCGTTTGGGAGAGATGACATGCTTGATTATAGTCTGAGCCTCGAAGAGCGGGCGGTCGCGGAGAAGAAGACCCGCGCACTGGTCGATCGCTTCATAGAGCGTGATGTGGCCGGGGATTTCGAAGCTTGCTACCGCATGCTCAATGCGGATGCGGTGTATACGCTTATAGGCGAATCCCCGGTATCGGGCACCTATTATGGCCCGGACGACACGATGGAGCGGCTGGCGCCCCTGCTCGTGCATTTCACGGTGCGTCCGCAGATGACGTTCTCGGAAATCATGATCGACGGCTATCGCGCCTTTTTGCGGGCGTCCAGCACCGGCGGCGCGGGCAAATATGGTCCCTATGCCCAGCCCTTCTACGGTTTCTACCTGCGTGTCGAGGGCGAGGGTTTTGCCGAGCTTGTCGAATTTCTGGACCCGCTTCAACTGGACGTCGCCTTGTTCGGAAAACGACTGGTAGACGCTTGACGAACGGCGTCTGGCGGTATCCGCTTCTGTCTCAATAAGGTGAACTTGCGATGGATGAGAGCAAATTGTTTCACGATGTCGTTCGCGAACGGCGGTCCGTTCGGGCCTTTCTTCCGACGCCCGTGCCGGACGCGTTGATGCAGGCGGTGGTCGATGATGCGCGCCATGCCCCATCGAACGCCAATATCCAGCCCTGGTCGGTGCATATCGTCTCCGGCGCGAAGCGCGACGAGCTGAGCAAGGCGATGCTGGAGGCGGAGGCGGCGGGACGGCTGACGCCTGATTTTCCGTTTGGATATGATGAACTTTACGGCGTCTACAGCGACCGCCAGAAGGCCCAGGCCGCCGCTTATTACGAAGCGCTGGGCGTCGCGCGCGAGGCGTTCGACGAGCGTCGCATGACGATGCTGCGGAATCTCGAATTCTTTGGTGCGCCGCATGCCTGCCTGCTGTTCATGCCGTCATTCTACGACAGCGTCCGGATCGCCGGCGATGTGGGCATGTATGCTCAGACGTTCCTGCTTTCGCTTGCGGCCCACGGCCTGGGGGGCGTGCCCCAGACCTTGCTCGGCTTTTTCGCGGAAACGGCCCGCGAGGTGCTGGGCATCGATCCGTCGCTCAAGATGCTTTTCGGCATATCCTTCGGCTATCCCGACCTAGATTCGGCGGCCAGCCGCTACTGGATCGGCAAGACGGCCATTCAGGATCATGTCACTTTTCATAAATGAAACGTTTCATTGACACGCGCCGGCCTGTGTCCTAAGATACGAATCGATAATGAAGAGGTCGATTGCGCATAAAGCCCGAAAGATGTCGGGAAGTTCAGATCGGCCTCCAGGACCAGGACGGGAGAGATGGACGATAGCTGTGGAAAATCCATGCCATGGATATTCGTGAAGCAGAGAAATCTCTCTTCGTCGAAGATCGTTGAATAGCGCGACCTCAAAATATCCTGAAATCGCGGTGCGCGATGACGGAAGGGGCGTGTTCTGTACCTATATTAAATTTGTTCTGCCCGTGGCCGGGAGGACGTTTGTCCGGATCGGCCTGAATGGCGATCCGTTTCGAAACGGACCCGAGCCACAGCATCGAAAAGCGCGCGACGGCGACGAGACCGGCGCATCATAAGGAGGGGAAAGAGGATGATCGCAATGGGAAAATGGCATATCGCGGCGGCCAAGGCACTGGCGGGGGTTTCCGCCGTGGCGTTGGCGGCCGGGGCGGTGCAGGCGCAGGAAGCTCCCCAGGCGGCGGGCGCGGACCAGGCCGCGGGCGGCGGCTCATCGGTTGGCGACATTGTCGTGACGGCGCGCAAGCGTTCCGAAAGCCTTCGCGACGTTCCCGTGGCGATCACCGCCTTGAGCGGCGAGACTTTGCAGCGGCAGAATATCACGCAGATGATCGACATCGGCAAGATCACGCCCAGCTTCAACTACACCTATGGCGCCGCGAACAGCGTGGCGGTCATCCGCGGGTTCGGGTCGGGCGGCAATGCGGGTTTCGAACAAGCCGTCGGTAAATTCGTCGACAACGTCTCCTACGGCCGCGACCAGGAAGCCCGCATTCCGATCTTCGATGTCGAGCGGGTGGAAGTGCTGAAGGGGCCGCAGGTGCTGACGTTCGGCAACAGCGCCACGGCCGGCGCGCTCAATATCTCGACCAAGAAGCCCGGCGACGAATTCGAGGCTGACGGTTCGATCGGCTACGAATTTTATGGCCGCGAATTTCAGGCGCAGACCGGCGTCACCGTTCCGCTCAGCGAGGGCATGAGTCTGCGCGTGGCGGGGCTTTTCCAGAATCTGGACCGGGGACGATATGACAATCCGGTCAAGGGCGAACGCGAACCCGAAACGCGCAACTATGCGATACGTCCGTCGCTGCGGCTGCAGCCGGTCGACGGGCTGGACATCGTGCTGCGCGCCGAGCTTGACCGGATCAAGGACCGCGGCAACACGCTGGTGCCGACCAACCAGCCGCTGGTGGGCAATACCTCGCTCTATCCCGTGGTGGGCGACAAGGACACGCGCTACGTCAACACCAATGTCGCGCCGTTCTTCACCGACGAATTGGCGGAGCTGGAAGCGCAACTTTATCAGGCCGACATCAATTACGACATTGCGGGCGGGACGCTGACCTCGACCACGGCATGGCGGAAGAGCGACGGCGTCGTGATATACGGCACCGACGGCATCAACCACAGTCCCGCATTCGTGAACGGGCAATGGACCCACTATAAGCAGTTCAGCCAGGAACTGCGCTTTGGCGGCACTTTCGGCAAGCTGGACGCCACCGTCGGCGGCTATTATCAGCGCGACACCCTGGCGATCGACGCGAACCAGGAACTGAATCTGGGCGCCCTGGGGCTTACCGGAACCGCGGCGACGCCTTTCTCGCGGAACTTCACCTTCGATCAGAAGAACCGGGTCTTTTCGGCTTTCGTGGATCTCACCTACCATCTGACCGATCAGTTGAGCCTGTCCGGCGGCGTCCGCTATTCCGACACGCGGAAAAAGGCCGGGCAGAGCATGTTCGCGGCGCGCATCATTCCGAACATCGATCTTGACACCTCGCGCGCCGCGCTGCTGGCCGCGCGCGACCCCTCGCTGGACGGAGTCCTTGCGGCGGTGCTCGGCGGAATCCAGCACGCCTTCCCCATGGGCACCTTCCATCTGGTCGACCGCCAGTGGCAGCCGCAGGCGATCGTGCAGTATAAATTCTCCCCCAATAACATGGCCTATGTGAAATATGTGAAGGGGGCCAAGGTCGGCGGTTTCGACTATACCTATACCACCAGCCCGGCCAATGACGGGTTCGGGTCCGAAAAGGCATGGATGGTCGAGGCCGGGATAAAGGGACTTCTGCTCGACAACCGCCTCGATTATTCGATCGCGGTGTTCCGCGAGGAATTTAACGGCCTGCAGCAATCGGTGCGGCAGGGCTTCAACCTGGTCGTGTCGAACATCGGCAAGGCGCGGTCGCAGGGCGTCGAGCTGGACCTCAATTATCAGGTTACCGACAATTTGCGGCTGGGCTTCAACGGCGCCTATCTGGACGCCAAATATATTTCCTTCGTGGGGGCAGCCTGCAACACGCTGCAAAATGCGCGGCTGGCGCCCGGCTGTGTCGGCGGCGCGCAGGATCTTTCCGGGACGCCGACGCCCTATTCGTCCAAATGGACGGGCTCCTTCAATGTCGAATATGTGCAGCCGGTCGGGAACGGCAATCAGATCGCGGCCGGCGCGTCCGTCTTTGCGCGCACCAAATATAATGCGGGATCGTTCAACGATCCGCGCATGGTGCAGAACGGTTATGCCCAACTGGACGCGCATATCGATTTCGGGCCGGAGGATGGCCGCTGGGCGATGTCGCTGTTCGGCCGGAATCTGACTGACAAGCGGCTGCTGGAAGTCGACTATACGGGCGTGGGGTCTTCGACATCGACGTTCGGCTCCTATTCGCGCGGCCGGCAGATCGGCCTGAAGCTGCGATATAATATCCAGTGACGTTCAAGGGTAGCCGGCTTGCCGTCGTGCAGCCGGTCGCCCTTCAGCGACGTTATGAGCGGGCGGGTGAAGGAGGAACGGGTTTGGAAGCCAGCAGCGCATCGCTTGCACCGGACAACAGGGTCATGGGCGGAGCCGCGGCGGAACGGAATGCGGTCGACGGTCCCTATGCCCGTTATGTTCTGATGGTGCTTGTCGGAGTCTATACCCTGACCTGGATGGACCGCACCATCCTCTCGATCCTGGCCGAAGACATCAAGGCGCATTTCGGGCTCAGCGACGCGGAGCTTGGTTTCCTGCACGGAACCGCTTTCGGCGTCTTCTATGCCCTGTTCGGTTTTCCGTTCGGCCGTCTGGCGGACCGGTGGAAGCGGGTGCGCTTATTGTCCATCTGCATCTCGATCTGGTCGATGATGACGGTGTTTTGCGGATTGGCCGGCAGCGTCGGCCAGTTGGTCGCCGCCCGCATCGGCGTCGGCATTGGAGAGGCGTCCGCCGTTCCTTCCGCCTATTCGCTTTTATCCGACTGGTTCTCTCGCGGGCGGCGCGGGACGGCGCTGGGCATCTTCAGCACCGGCTTCTATCTCGGTCAGGGCCTGGCGTTCGCGATCGGGGGGCTGGTCGTGGCTTCGTGGCTCTCGTCCTTCGGGGAGGCCGGACCCTTCGGCCTGCGGGGATGGCAGGCGGCCTTCATGGTCGTCGGTCTCCCGGGCCTGCTGATCGCGATCCTCGTCTCGACCCTGCGCGAACCGAGGAGGGGGTTGTCCGACGGCACTTATCCTCCGGCGGAAAAGGACATCTGGCTGCGCCTGTTCGACGATATTGCCAGCGTCATTCCTCCTTTCACCTTTTACCAGGCTGCCCGCACCGGTCCGAAAGTCCTTGCGGTCAACATCGCGGCGGCCCTGATCGTGGCGTCGGCGGCATGGGGGCTGATCGCCGCTTCGGGCGACAGGATGCAATGGATCGCGATCGCCATCGGATGGTATGCCGCCTTCACCGCCGCCCAGATGCTGCGGGCGCGCGATCCCGCGACCTTTGCGCTGACGTGGAAGGCGCCGGCCTTTCTCTACACGACGATCGGCTTCGGCTTCTCCTCCATGCTGGTGCTGAACATGGGCTTCTGGACGGCTCCTCTGGCTTTGCGTTCGCTGCCGGTCGACAAGGCGACGGTGGGCATGGTTCTGGGCGCTTCGGCGGCCATTTGCGGCATGGCGGGCGTCTTCGTCGGCGGCCGCCTGTCGGACATCATGTTGCGTCGGCACGCGGCGGGGCGAATCCATGTCGGCATCGCGTCCACGGTGATCCCGGTTCCCTTCGTGATCGGCATGTGCCTGACGCACAATCCCTGGATCTTCTTCCTTCTGAACCTTCCCGTCATATTCGTCGGCATCATGTGGATGGCGGCCGGCGCCGCCACCATTCAGGAAATCGTCATGCCGCGCATGCGCGGAACGGCGTCGGTCACCTATATCCTTGTCAGCACGCTCGTGGGTTCGGCCTTGGGCCCCTATCTGGTCGGCAAGGTTTCCGCCGCGCAGGGCAGTCTGGCCACCGGGCTGATGGCGGGCCTGCTGGCGGTGCCGATCGCGGTGGCCGCCCTGTGGATGGCGGCCCGGCACGTCCAGTCGGCGGAGGCGACGAAGGTCGAGCGGGCGCGGGCAGCGGGCGAAGCGGTCGAGCAGGAGCCCGTCGGCGTCCCCGCCCATGCAGAGCATCGGCAATTCGAAAGGCAGCTATCGTGATCAATCTGGCAAGCGACCATCTTCGCAGGGCGGCCCAATCCTTTCCGCAGGGGGTGGCGATCGTCGACGGCGATCGCGAAATCCTCTGGTCGGATTTCGATCGGGCCGTGGAGCGTCTGGCGCGGCGGCTCACCACCGCCGGACTCGCGCCGGGGCAGAGCGTGCTCATCATGAGCGGCAATTGCGCGGAGTTCCTGATACTCAGCTTCGCCGTGTGGCGCGCGGGCGGCGTGATGGCGGTCGTCCACGCTTCTACGGGGCCCAATGAGCTCGACTATGCGCTGACCAATGCCGAGCCGCATTTCCTGTTTGCGGAAGGGGAGAGCCAGACCGCTGCGGCGGCCGCCGTCAGCAGGACAGGCTCGCGCACGGAAATCTTCGATCTTGTCTGCAACGCGGAACTCATCCCCCACATCGCGCCGTTCGCCGGGGATTTGCCGCAGGTCGATTGCGACGCGGTCGGCGTCATCGGCTATACCTCCGGGACGACGGGCGTGCCCAAGCCGGTTGCGCATTCGCACCGCTCGATCGCGGAGGGAACGGATGGTGTGGCGGACATCTGGCGGATCGACGCTGCCGACACGATCCTGGTCGCCGTGCCGCTTTCCTGGATGATGGGGCTTGTCATCCTCTCGCTGACCGCCACCACCCGCGCCGCCAGAATCCATCTGATGCGCGAATTTTCCCCGGATGGCGTGCTGGACGCGATGCTGGGACATGGCATCACCTTCTTCGCGGGGTCGACCAGCATGTATGTGAAGATCGCCAATGCCTGGCATCGGCGCGACGCGGTGCCGGACTTCCATCTGCGCTGCTGCATTTCCGGCGGAGAGGCGCGCAACGAAGCCGTTTTCGAGGATTGGCGCCGCATCACCGGAACGCCCGTGCTGGATGCCTATGCGGCGTTCGAATGCTGGCCCCTTGTCATGAACGACCCGGCGGGCGTTCCCCCGCCGACCGGATCGGCCGGGAAGATCGCGCCGGGCGCGCGGATGCGCTTCCTCGGGCCGGACGGGCGGGAAGTCGCGCCGGGCGAAGTGGGCGAGGCGCAGGGGCGCGGGCCGGCGATGATGATGGGCTATTGGAAGGAGCCCGACCTCACCGGAAAGGCGATCACGCCGGACGGCTGGTATCGCACGGGCGATTATGCCCGCATCGACGAGCATGGCTATGTCTATGTCCTGGGCCGCGCCAGCGACCTCATCAACCGGGACGGAAGGCCGATCTACGCGGCCGAGGTCGAGCAGGTCTTGAGTGAACTGGATTATGTGGCGCAGGCGGCCGTGGTCGGCCTTCCCGACGCGGATCACGGCCAGATGGTGGCGGCGGCCATCGTGCCGATGCCGGGCGCCGCGCCCAGCGAAGCGGCGATCCAGGAGCATTGCGCGGCCCGGCTGGCGGCGGTCAAGGTGCCCGGCATGATCCGGATAGTCGAGGCGCTGCCGCATAACATGTCGGGCAAGGTTTTGCGGCGGGAGGTGATTCCGATGCTGTTGCGCATGCGCGAAGCCGAGGACGCATGAAGACGATCAACGTCCAAATGGGATGGAAATATGAGCTCTGATCTTTCGACCAAATCCATCATCGTCACCGGTTCCGGGCGCGGCATCGGCCGGGCGATGGCGCGGGCGCTGGCCGCCGACGGCGCGCAATTGACGATTGCGGACATCGATCATGCCGCCGCGTCCGCCGTCGCCGCCGAGATTGAGGAAGCTGGCGGCCGGGCGATCGCCGTGAAGGTGGACGTGACCGACCGGGCGAGCGTGCGCGCCATGATTGCGCAGGCCATTGCCCAATTCGGCAGGCTCGACGTCATGTTCAACAATGCCGGCACCGCTCAGGGAAAGCCCTTCCTCTCGATCACCGAGGAGGATTGGCACAGGATGATGACGGTGAACGGCCTGAGCGTGCTGATATGCATGCAGGAGGTCGCGGCCCGGATGATCGAGCAGGGACAGGGCGGAAAGATCGTCAACACGGGGTCGATCGCCTCGAAACAATGTCACGAACCTCTGGTCCATTATGGCGCCAGCAAATTCGCCGTGGCCGCCTTGACCCAGGGCGGGGCGCGCGCGTTCGGACAGCATGGGATCACCGTCAACGCCATCGGCCCCGGTGTCGTGAAGACGGACCTTTGGGATAGCATAGAGGGGGATTTCCGCGCCGAGGGGCTAACCCGGGAGCGTGACGAGGCGATGGACAATCTCATTCCCCAGATCACGCTGGGCCGCGCGTCGGTTCCCGAAGATCTGGCCGGAGTGGCGCGGTTCCTCGCCTCTTCCGGCTCCGACTATATGACCGGGCAATGCCTGATGGTCGACGGCGGTTTCGTCTTTCTGTGAGGCAGGCTGGCCCGTTGCGGGGCCGCACAGGGACGAACAAGCCGGATTTCGGGAGGCGGCCCGCGCCCTGTCGCGCGGGGCTTTGCCGGGCCGACGGCTGGGGGGGAAGCGCTTTCCCGGCGCGATGAGATACAGCTTTAGCAAGGAGAACTGATTATGGCGGAATCCACCTTTGCCTCCCGCATGGGGCCGCTCGGTGTCTTTGCCTTCACGGATTTGATGCCCGCCGCCGAAGCGGCGAAATTCGCGCAGCGCGTTGAAAATTGGGGCTATCGAACACTCTGGGTGCCGGACGTGTCCGCCGGGCGCGACAGCCTGGTCCATTCCTCCTGGATGCTGGCGAACACGCGGGAACTGAACATGGTGACCGGCATCGTCAACATCTACGGCCGCGATCATGTCTCGATGAGGGGCGCCCAGATCGCCCTGGCCGAACAATCCGGCAACCGCTTCCTCCTTGGCCTTGGCGTCTCGCATCCCGAACTGGTGGAGGAATTGCGCGGCGAGACCTACAGCAGGAAGCCGGTCGCCACGATGAAGGCCTATCTGGAAGCCATGGAACGCTTCAGAATGGATTCGACCGTCTTGCCCAGCGAACGGCCGCTGACCGTCCTGGCGGCGCTTGGCCCCAAGATGATCGAGCTTTCGGCGTCCCATGCCGACGGCGCCTACACCAATAATTCGCCGCCCGCCCATACCGCCATGGCCCGCGCCATATTGGGACCGGACAAGCTGCTGTGCGTCAACCTTCTGGTTTCGCTGGAAAGCGATCCCGATGAAGCGCGCGCCACCGGGCGCCGGGCTTTGGCCTGGAACCTAACCTTTCCCAATTATCGCAACAATTGGAAGCGGCTGGGCTTTGACGATGATGATTTCACGGACGGCGGATCGGACCGGCTGATCGACGCGATCGTCGCCTGGGGCGATGAACGGACCATCCGCGCCCGGATTCAGGAACATTGGGACGCTGGCGCGGACCATGTCTGCATCTTCGGCCTGAACCCGGCGGGCGCCTATGAAAATCCGGAAGAGGCGCCTTTGGCGCTGCTCGCGCCGGCAAGATAGGCGGAGGACCGCAGGCGACCTTACGCCCGCGGCAAAAGCGCGCGCCAACCATGGAGAATAACGTGCCGCCATTGCGTGAACGCCGGCAGGAGCAGCATCGCCGGTCCAAAAACAAGCCAGGGGAGGGGAAGGCATGATCGAAGGCCTCATGCAGCGGACTCCCCTGATGATCGGGGACATATTACGCCATTGCGCCACCGCGCACGGCGACCGGGAGATCGTCTCGCGTCTCGTCGGGGAACCGGCCTGGCGCTATGACAATCGCGGACTGCGCCGCCGCGCGGGCCAGGCTGTGCTGGCGCTGGCGCGGCGCGGCATCCAGCCCGGCGACCGGGTCGCCTCGCTGGCTTGGAACACCCATCGGCATCTTGAGCTGTTCTACGCGGTTCCCGGCATGGGCGCCGTTCTGCACACGGTAAACCCGCGCTTCTCCGACGATCAGATCGTCTACACGATCAACCATGCGGGCAGCCGCCTTCTTTTCGTCGACAGGAGCTTCCTGCCGCTGATCCACAGGCTGCGCGACCGGATTCCGGCGGTGGAGGCGGTCATATTGCTCGCCAGCGCCCCGGATGAGGGGTTTGAGAGCTATGAGGAACTGATCGCGGGCGAAGCGGACGGCTATGATTGGCCGAGCTTCGACGAGAACAGCGCCGCCGTCCTATGCTATACGTCAGGGACCACCGGGGATCCGAAGGGCGTTCTCTACAGCCATCGGTCAATCGTGCTCCATGCGCTCGCCAACGGCCTTCCGGGCGCGCTTGGCCTTTCGGCCTTCGACTGCATCATGCCATGCGTGCCGATGTACCATGCGACGGCATGGGGCATGCCCTATATGGCGGCGATCAACGGCTGCAAGCTTGCCTTGCCCTGCGACCGCATGGATGGGGAGAGCCTCCATTCCCTCATCAGGGACGAAGGCGTGACCTTCTCCGGCGGGGTGCCGACGGTCTGGACCATGTATCTGGACCATCTGGCGCGCACCGGCGAGGATAGCGGCACCCTGGACCGCATCATGATCGGCGGCTCCGCGGTTCCGCGCGCCATGGCGGAGACGTTCGAGCGTCGCCATGGCGTCAAGGTCCGCCAGGTATGGGGCATGACCGAACTGAGCCCGCTGGGCGTCATATCGACTCCGACTCCGCAGATCACGCATCTGGGTCAGGAAGCGGAAGAAGAGATACTCTGGACCCGCCAGGGCCGCGTGCAGTTCGGCGTCGAACTGCGCATCGTCGGAGAGGATGGGGCGGCGCTGCCGCATGACGGCGCCACGCCTGGTGGGTTGCAGGCGAGAGGGCCGTGGACCGTGCAGCGCTATTTCCGAAGCGAGAAGGACGCCACATCCGACGACCGCTGGTTCGACACCGGGGACATCGCCACGATCGATGAGCATGGCTTCCTGCGGATCACCGACCGCAGCAAGGATGTGATCAAATCGGGCGGCGAGTGGATCAGTTCGATCGACATAGAGAATGTCGCGGCCGCCTGTGCCGGGGTGAAGGTCGCCGCGGTCATCGGCGTCCGTCATCCCCAATGGGAGGAGCGTCCGATCCTCATCATAGAGGGACATGACGGCGCGCAACTTCAGCAGCAGGTCATCCTGGATCATCTGGCGTCGCAAATCGCCAAATGGTGGATGCCCGACAAGGTCATATTCGCTCCCGTCCCCCTGACGGCAACGGGAAAGATCGACAAGAAACGGCTGAGGGAAAGATTTGCCGACGAGCTGTCGCGGATATGAGCGATGTTTCGCGTGATAAGGATGGGTCAGTAGGGGCCGTGCGCGCCCGGCAGGTGAAGGTGGCAACCCCCGCCTGCTACGATGGATCAGCGCCCGGATCTCGGATTGCGGTAGCGCCAAGATGGTGCGCTGATCAGTAAGAAGGCCGGAGCTTGCATCTAGGACGGCTTGTTCGAGCTCTGGCGCCGGGAGCCGAAGCGCAGGAATTTTGGCCACTGCATCCTCTGCGGGCAGTGTCATGCTAGACACATGATAGCGGCAGCGCCGCTGCTGCTTGACCGCGTGGCTGGGCGATATCGGCCGGTCAGCATGATCCTGAATCATGCTGGTTAGGAGGCTGCTATGCGGACTATTGCCAAGATCACGCTTCGTTCCGATGCCAGCCTGCCGCTTCGCCTGCACCGCATCTCATAGATCTGCCGATATAGATGGGGTTGGAGAGGACATGGTAGAGCGGTCCCCGGACAAAGGGCTATCAGCGGCAGCTGAATGCCGGCGCCGAGAAACCACATAACTTGCCGGCCGCATGGAAAAGCGCCGCGCAAAATCATCCATCGTTATTTCGGTGCCCCCGCCTTCCTCGCTCATCTTCTGGATGATTGTCCAGTCATCTGGTGGGCGCCAGAGGGGTTTGTCGTTTTCTGGCGTAAAACCGGGGAAAGACGCATTGGTCTCAGATAATGTTCGACATAATGTTCCTGCTTTGCGAATCCGCGAAAACGAACATGAACGGCCATCTTTTCGACGGCCCTACGGCATCGTCCATTCTTATCCCATAAACTGCTGTTTGCACCGGGGTTGTCTGTAAACTATTGACCGGTCGGATAGCTGGAGCATGATTTGGCTAGTCCCGAGATGCACAACTGTGAGCTCCGCGTCCCTCAAGCATCACCCGACTATGCGCAGAAATCCAGTAATCGCCATTTGGGGCCTTTTCCTCCGCGAGTAGGCGTTAAACTATTGACGTTGTTATATGATTGTTTAACGCATGCCCGGAATAGGGGGTATCATGCGAAACAAAATCACGGCCGTAACGCTATTTTTGCTGCTCGGCGGGTGTGGAGGCGGCGGGGTTGGCAATATGCCTGCGCCCCCTCCGTCTACCAACAATATGATCACGGACCTGAAAGTCAGCCAGGCTTTCCAGAATGATGCTGCGGGTATGAAGCTTGGACTCGACCTCGCCACCAGTACGGAAATCAGCCGGCAAATCCGTCCAAACAGTCTCACAGTGAATTATGACGCTGGTACCAAAAGCTATAGCGTGAGTGCTGATGGGTGGAGCCAACGCTTCGCACCCGAAAACATCCAGTCCAATGCCAACGGTGAGACTATCTATCAGAAGACCGGCGGTACGGATCGCAGCTATCTGACGATAGCCACGACGCCTTATACCAACAGCAAGTCGAACCAATATGTCGGCTTGGCATTCTGGCAGGAAAATGCCGTGTCCGGGACGCGCCAGGACATGGATTTCTATATCTTCACCTATGGTTTGCCCACTTCTGCCGCGACCGTGCCGCGAAGCGGCGTGGCGGGTTTCAGGACCGATACATTCGGCGCGGTTTCGACGCCCGGACAGGAGCCACGCTCTTTTCAGGGCCAAGGCGACTTCAGCGTCGATTTTGCTGCGGGCGTGTTCGCAACCCACAGCTATCTCAACGAGACGACTCTCGTAACGGACCAGGGTGTGTCCGGCGGTGGAATCGAGTTCACCGGGGCGGGACATCTCTCGTCGAGCAGCGGAACCTTTTCGGGCAATGCGCTAATGAGGGCTGGTTTGGATCGGCCGCCGGTCCTCTCGCCGGGCGCTTCTATGGCCCCAATGGAGAGGAACTGGGTGGCGCCTTTTCGGGGGCGAACGGGAACGGTATGACCGTCGCGGGGGGCTTCACCGGCCAGCGCGACGCAACCGTCCAGGCTCAGAATTTGACGCTGATCAATCTTACCAGTTCGCAACATTTCTATGTCCAGTATCTCAACAACCTTGTTGGCGGGCTAAACCAGCAGAATGCCGAGACTCTCAGCTTTGGACCGCCCACCTCCGATCTGTATGGCGGGCAGTTCACCATCAATGACAAGGTGGCGGGCAGCGATCTCAATTTCATGGAATATCGCAAGACGTTCAGCAGCAGCTATGATACGCAGGACGTGACCCTGAAGCTCTACAAGCCAGGCGGCGGCAACAGCGAACTGGCACTCACCTATGCGAGCTTCGTTCATTATTCGACCACTGTGCCGTTTGGCACAGGACGGCAGCGCGTTGATCAATATGGCGCCTATGGGCTGGGGACGCCGTCGGGATTGCTCGCGGGCAAGACCGGCACGGGCAGCTATCGCGGCATCCTCTATGGGACCGGTCGACAATATCCGTCCAACATCTTCTACGACGTGAAGGGGACTTCCCAATTTGCCGTCGACTTTGGCGCACAGAGCTACACCGGCGCGCTCGCGATGAAGGGCACCCCCTCGGACGGGAGCGGGGTGATCGACTTCGGCAGCTATGACGTGGCAGGACGGCTGACCAACACAGGCGTCACGGGCGTGTTGACACGCGCGGGTGTCGAGACGGGCCAGTTCGCCCCTCGCTTTTATGGCCCCGATGGCGAGGAAATCGTTGCGCCCTTCTCGGTGACGGCGCCCACCGGCGCGGCAGGCGCCGGGATCACGATCCAGGGTGTTGCGGCTGCGAAGCGGCAGTGATCCGACATTTTGGGCTGGCGCTCGCGCTGGCGGTCGCTGCTCCGGCGGTGTCCGCGCGGGCGCAGACGCATATCGACCATCTTTCCGCCGTCGATCTATTCGGCTTGGCTGATCGTGCGCGAGCCGCAGGCCAGATCGACGACGCGGCAACCTTTTACGACGCGCTCGCCAGAGACCCGGATATGCAGGTTCGCGCGGGAGGCGCGGTTTCGCAAGGGGATGATGTTCGCTGACGCCGAGCGTTGGCAGGACGCGGCCATTGCATTCCGCGCTCTGCTCGACGAGCAACCCAACGCGCCCCGCGTCCGGTTGGAGCTTGCACGCGCTCTGGCGGCAATCGGCGATGATGGGGGCGCCCGGAGACAGATACGCCAGGCCCAGGCCGCGGGGCTGCCGCCTGAAGTGGCCGTAACTGTCGGCCGATTCGATCGCGCGCTGCGTTCGCGCAAGCCATGGGGCGGCACATTTGAACTCGCGTTGGCTCCCGATTCCAATATCAATCGAGCAACTCAGGCGCGTGTACTCGATACGATCATCGCGCCCCTCACACTTTCCGAGGATGCGCGCGCGCAATCCGGGCATGGCGTGCGTCTTGCTGGCCAAGCCACGTATCGGCCTCGCCAAGGATCTCGCGCTCGTGCCAAGGCTCGCCGGACTTGTGAATTTGTACCGCAATCATGAATTCAACGATGTGTCCGGGTCGGCTCTGATCGGGATCGAATGGTTGCATGGGCGCGATCGGTTGAGTGTTTAGGCAGGTCCGACCCGGCGCTGGTATGGGGGACAGCGCTATGCAGATACTGACGCCGTGACCATCGACTGGCTGCATGGACTGGGCCGGACCTCGCAGCTTGTCGCCACGGCGAGCGTGAGTGACGTCACCTATGCACGCAATAATTTGCAGGACGGAACCATCTACGATCTGGGCCTGTCGTTCGAGCGAGCCCTGTCGGCACGTGCGGGAGCCAGCGTAACATTCTCTGGAACGCGCCAAACTGCGCGTGATCCGGGCTATGCCACTGCGGCGGGCGGGTTGACGTTGACCGGCTGGCGGGAGGCTGGACATACTACTCTGTTTGTTTCGACTGGCATCAGGCGAACTGAGGCCGATGCCGCGCTATTCCTGTTTGGGGCACGTCGGCAAGAATGGCTGATGAGCGCCCGTACCGGCGCGACGTTCCGTGGCCTGGCCTATCGTGGTTTCGCGCCGTACGTCCGGCTCGCCTATGAACGCAATATCTCCACGACAGCCCTCTATGAATATCGCCGCGCCGCCACTGAAATCGGGATCACCCGAGCGTTCTAGAGGTTCGGTAGCTTGCACCGTAACTGATCGACAAAAGGTCCGCATTTAACCAGTTAAGGAGGTAGACTTTTGCGAAAGCAAAGGGTCGGCACCTGGGGAATGAAAATCGAAGACTGAGCGTCCGATAAGGATCGATGTTCCAAATTGCAGCCAGTGGTCGAAAGCGTGGTCTGCTATCGGATTGTCGCCGGTTCCAGCCATCCGCGATAATGGACCAGCCGCCCGATCAGGGGCAATGCGATGGGCACATCGAAATGGAAGCGCCCGCCTTCGGCCCATTCGCGGGCGGGCGAACGCGGGGCAAGCCATGTTGGCAGGGGCAGGGGACCGATCCACCAACGCCGCATGACCATGGTCAATCCCTGAGCGTCGCCGGGAAGATCGAAGGCGAAGCGGAACGGGCCGAAGCGTTCGACAAGCCAGCGGCCCCGTTGGCTGAGGTGGCTCTGAAAGCGTCGCCCTCCAAAATTGCGGGTCCAGCTTTCGCGGGCGTCGGCTTCATGGAAATGAACATGTAGGCGATGAGTACCGGCTTTGGGAAAGCCCACGATCCGCGCGATCAATGCCGCGGCCGGGTTCGACGCGCCGGTCACCGTGGCTTCGCCCGCTGCGCCGCCATCGCGAAACACATCATGAATGGCGCGCACCTCCGGTGGGAGCTGTCCGAAGCGATCACCCATGATGCGGTCATATAGGGGCGGCGGAGCAGGCAGTTCCGCCCTATCATGATGGATGGCCAGATTTCCGAAGGCATCGGCATAATCGCTCAGCGTCAGCGCCTCTGCGGCATCGCGGGCGCCTGCGGCTTCCTGTCCCGACAGGATGCGCGCTACGATGGGCACCACGGACAATGTCGGTATTTCCGGGCCATCGCCCCGGTCGGCGATCAGCGTCCATCGGCGCTCGACCTTTTGGCCAGCCACGTCACCGAACAGGTGCACGATCATGGCGGAGCGATCGCTCCCCAGCGACCGGGTCAGGGATTGGAGAGGGTGAAGGAAGCGCGCGAGCGGCGCGAGAGTCGCGACGAGCCGCCAACGCACCAGCCAGCTGGCTAGCCAGAGCGCCCAATTCTGGAACCGGAGTTCCGTACCCGCCCGGAAGGTGACGGCTGGGCGTCCCGCCAACCTTTCGGGCAGAAGGGCGAGGTCGGGCACATCGACAAGCGCGACCTTGCGACCTGTGATCGCCTCCGTTCCCGCGCATCGGAACTGGACGGAACGCATCTCCTGCCATCCGAAGGCTTTCGCCCAGTGCTGACCGCGCCAGATGCGCAGGGGCTGGCCGACCTGTCCTGCTATGGCGGCGGAAACCGCCGGACCTGCCGTCGCCTTGTTGGATGCGCTGATCGCCATCTCGACCGCGCGCACCCTGTCCATGCCTTGCGCCAGATGACGCACCGCCGCGCCCGACAGCGCCGGCACGCTCGAAGCGCCGGAGAGGAGGATGACGCCTGCGGCTCTGGCGGCATCGTCCAACGCCCCGATGCCGCACACGAAATCGCGGCTGTCGGCGATGTCGACATAGTGAACCCCGGCAGCAATGCAGGCTTTGGCGATGGCATGATCCATCGCCTGAAAGGGGCCTGAGGCATCCACCACCATGTCCGGCCTATGCTCCTCCAATGCGGTGGCGATCCGACTGCGATCCAGTCCCAGCGGCATCAGGCTGGGCGCATCCCCGCAAAAGGCGCGGGCCTTGTCGATGGACCGTCCAGCGACCAGCACCTCATGCCCTGCGGCGGCGAGACGCCGCGCGATGCGCCCGCCAAAGCCGCCATAGCCGCCAAGGAGCAAGATCCGGCTCACAGAATGCGGCGTGCCTGTTCCGTCGTCGGGACCCAGCAGGTCGATCGCTTCCCGAACAGCCGATAACGATGGCGCGCAATCCAGCGATAGACGGGATCGCGCAGCCAGCGCGGAACGATACGGAATGCCGCCAGCCCATCCCAGGGGCGGTCCAGACCCGCCCAAATGGCCAGCACCGCATCGCTGTCCCGCAAGGCGCGGCCATCTTCCACCACGATCAAGCTTTCCGGATTGGCCGGGTCGATCCCGAACCGGCGGTTGAGCGCGGCCCCAATGTCACCTTGCATGGACGCGAGCCGAAAGCGACCGGCGCGGTCATGGCGCAGCACGAAAGCGGCATTGGCCGAGCAGAGCACGCACATGGCGTCGAAGACGATGATGGGGCCGTCGCTATCGCTCGACGCATCGTTCATGCAGCCTCCGCCATGGGCATCCCAACCGTCCAATCGCCATCCAGCCCCAGTGGCGGCAGGGGATTGCCGACCAGCCCGCTGACCATCGCCGCCTGTATGGCGGTGGCCGGCCAGAGCTTGGACAAGGGGCCGACCACGCGGTCGCGGATCAACGGCAGCAGACGGCTGTCCGATTGATAGACCGGGGTGAACAGTGCGGTGAGCCATTGATAGGTCAGCACATGGCGACGGCGCAGTTCAATGGCGTGCCGAATCCCTTCATCGACACCATTCTTCTTTGCTAAACCCTGGGCCAGCGCCCAGGCGTCGAGCAACGCCATGTTGGCGCCCTGTCCCAGCTGAGGGCTGGCGGAGTGCCAGGCATCGCCGATATGGACCAGCGCCGGTCCCACTGGAGCCGCAAGGGTCCGATGGGCGTAGCGGGCGAAGGTCAGTTGGTCAGCATCATGAATCTGATCGAGCAGCGGCATGCAGTCGGGCCATAGCTTGGCAACCTGCGCCTTCCATGGCGCCAGCCCGGCCTCGCGCCAGTCGTCCAGCCGGTCCGCGCGGAGCGACCAGAAGAAAGCAGCCTTGGGCATCGTCGCGCCGGGCGGCGTTCCGATGGGCAGGACTCCCGCCATGATGCTGGCGCGCTCGTAACGCTGCGCGAGTGCGTGGGGATCGAATGCGGCGGTCTGCGGCCAGTCGAGGCTTGCCCACAGCGCGCCATAGGCCAGTTCCCGGCCCGTGGGCGGCGCCAGCGCTGTGCGCGTGCCCAGCGCATCGACGACGAGATCATAGGGGCCACTCGTCTCTCCATCGGCAAAATGTAGCGCGCGCTTCAGCCCGACCGGGGCGCTCCCCGTCAGCGTGCGGCCGGTATGGACGGCTATTCCCGCCTGCAGGACGGCTTCGTGCAGGATCGCGAACAGGCTGGCACGATGGATGCCAATGCCGAACATTTCCCGGTGGCGAAGGGCTGCATAATGGACGTCGAGGACGATCCGCCTGCCCGCCTTGCCGAAAAGGCGATCGACCCGCGCGCCCCGCGCCAGAGCCTCCTCCAGCAATCCCAATTGAAACAAGACCGCCATGCCCGTGGGCTGGAGCATCAAGCCGGACCCGATGGGTCGAGGCGTATCGAAGCGTTCGAACAGCGTTACATGATGTCCGGCACGATGAAGCAGCAGCGCCGCCGCCAGTCCGCACGGCCCGCAGCCCGCGATCGCAATGTCCAGCCCCCGCATGGTCGCTGTCTAGCTGAGGATACCGTCCTATCCAATAGGATTGCCACAAGCTTAATCAGCATTCTAGGGCGTGTGGGGATTCAGCCCATCACCCCTCCTTGGCGCCAAACGGACTTTCCTCCCGCCTGACGACGGTGCGGCGTGACAGAGCCGTCCTTACGCGATCCGCCAGCTCCTCGCGGCGATAGGGCTTGCCGATCACGTCGAGCCGCGTGCCGCGCGGGATGTCGGCGACCAGATCCTCATTATAGCCCGTGGTCATAAGCACTGGCGTTTCCGGATATAGTTCGTTGAACTTCTCGACCAGTTCCAGGCCGCTCATGCCACCCGGCATGACCATATCGGTGAAGAGCAGGTCGACCTTGATATTCTCAAGCTTCAGGAGCGCTTCCTCGCCGCTTGCGACAGGAATGACCCGGTACCCGATCGCAGCCAGTTGCTCGCTCGCCAGCGCGCGGACATCGTCACTGTCTTCGACCAGCAGGATCGTCTGTCCTCCGGCATCGCCTGAAATCGCCGGCGCTGGCATGGGCCGCACGGGGCCGGACACGGCCTCTTCGGGCGGCGCGACGGGAAAGAGCAGCCGCATCGTCGTTCCCTGCCCCGGCTCGGAGTCGATTTCCAGACGGCCGAGCGACTGCTGCACAAAGCCGTGGACCATTGCCAGGCCAAGGCCGGTGCCGCGCTCCTTGCCCTTGGTGCTGAAGAACGGCTCGGTGGCGCGCTGGCGAACCTCGGCGCTCATGCCATGGCCTTCGTCGCGGATGCTCAATACGACATAATCCCCTTCGGGAAGGCCATGCGCCGCCGCGTTGCCGTTCAGCTTCCAAAGCTCGGTCGCGATCGTCACGGTGCCGCCGCCCGGCATCGCGTCGCGAGCGTTGATCAGGATGTTGAGCACCGCCATCTCAAGATGCGTGGGGTCGATCTGCACCGCCGGGAGCCGACGCTCCAGCGCGGTGACCAGCCTGATCTGCGGCCCCACGGTATTGTCGATCAGATCGCCGAATTCGTGGATCAGCTCGTTCATGTTGATCCGGCGCGGCTCGAGCCGGGTCTTGCGCGCGAAGGCAAGCAATTGGCGCGTCAGCCTCGCGCCGCGCTCGGCAGCGCGGGCAGCATTGCCCAGCATCCGTCGCTGGGCATCGTTCAGATCGTCTCCGAGCACGATGTCGAGATTGCCTGTCACCACCTGCAGCAGGTTGTTGAAATCATGCGCCAGGCCGGCAGTCAGTTGTCCGATCGCCTCCATCTTTTGCGCCTGACGAAAAGCCTGTTCAGAGGAGCGCCGACGCGTGACGTCAAGCTGGCTGGCGAAGAAATAGAGGAGCGTGCCGTCGTCATCATAGACGGGCGCCACGAACACCGCGTTCCAGAAGGGACTGCCGTCGCGGCGATAGTTCAGGATTTCGGTGGAAATCGCTTCCTGCGCCCTTACGGCTTCGCGAAGGGCGCGGACGGTTTCCCTGTCGGTGTCGGCCCCCTGCAGGAAACGGCAATTGCGGCCGAAGACTTCGCTTTCCTCATAGCCTGTCAGATCGAGAAACGCTTTGTTGGCGAAGACGATGGGATTGTCGTCCTGGCGCGGATCGGTAAGGATCATCGGCATCCGCGTCATCTGCAAGGCAGCGAAGAACACCGTACCGCGCTGGTCGAGCCCAGGTTCCGCCACGGTCGATCGCTTCCAGTGATGCGTCGGTCGGGCGCCTGTCGGACTATAGGAGCTGGTGTCTTCCAGATCGCCGGCTGGCTCGCCGGTCGCTTCGTTGGGATTGACGGGCGCTTCTGCGCCATCCTTGTCGGCCACGGGCTACCTCAAATCAGTTTCAACATCGCAATAAATCTTCACCGGCGATCTGGTTGCCATGAGTCTTCGATCGAGATTATCGGCCCGGTCCCACCGTCCCGTCTGCAACCAGTTCAGGCGTTTTGCGTTTGCGTCCAGCATCAGAAGAATTTTTTCCCGGGGGATCGATGAAAAAGCCAGAACCGTCGCGCGCGATCAGCGCTGACGAATGGCGCCAGATCGTCGATGGCGCGGTTGGCACGGCGATCGTCACCACCGATCTCGAAGGCCGGGTGACGAGTTGGAACGAGGGCGCGTCCCGGATGCTGGGCTGGACCGCCTCTGAGGTTCTGGGCGAGACGCTGGAGCGCCTGTTCCCCCCCGGAGAGGGCGCCTCGGCGCTCCGACAAGAGATGACCGACGCGCTGACCGTCGGCCGTGGCGGCGGAACGGAAGGTTGGCGCATTTGCCGCGACGGATCGCAGATATGGGCCGTAGGCGAAATGTCCCCGATCCGCGATCAGGCCGGTTCCGTGGTCGGATTCACGAAGATTTTGCACGATCGCACGAAAAGCAGGGAAGCGCAGGAGGCGATCTCCGAAGAGCGGCGCGCGCTGGAGATACTCAATCGGGCCGGCTCCGCGCTGGCGGCCAAGACCGATCTTCAGGAACTCGTCCAGATCGTCACCGATGCGGGGGTCGAACTGACCGGCGCCGAATTCGGCGCCTTCTTCTACAATGTCGAGAATGAGGCCGGGGAGAGCTACATGCTCTACACCCTGTCCGGGGCGCCGGCCGAGGCCTTCTCCAAATTTCCGATGCCGCGCAACACATCGGTGTTCGCGCCGACCTTCTCAGGCGAAGGGATCGTTCGCTCCGACGATATCACCAGGGACCCGCGTTACGGGCGGAATGCGCCACGCAAGGGCATGCCTGAGGGACATCTGCCCGTGCGCAGCTATCTGGCCGTGCCGGTCATTTCGCGTAGCGGAGAGGTGATCGGGGGCCTGTTCTTCGGCCATGCCGATATCGGCGTCTTCGACGATCGGTCGGAACGGGGCCTGGAAGGCCTGGCGGCCGAGGCGGCCGTCGCAATCGATAATGCCAGGCTGTTTCAGGCGCTCGAACGCGAACTTGCACAACGGCGGAAGGCGGAGAGCGAGCTGGCCGACAGCGAAGCGCGCTTGCGGCTGGCCACTGAAGCGGCTGAAATCGGCACCTGGGACTACCACCCCGCCTCGAACGAACTTCGGTGGGACGTTCGGTGCAAGCAACTCTTCGGTTTATCCCCGGAGGCGGCAGTCACCTATGCGGGCTCCTTCATCGCGGGAATTCATCCGGACGACCGGGAGCGCGCGGATGAGGCCGTCCGAAGAGCGATCGATCCCGAGGGCATGGGCCGCTACGACATAGAATATCGCACCATCGGTATCGAGGATGGACGGCAGCGGTGGATTTCCGCGAACGGCCGCGCGCTCTTCGATACCGACCAGGGAACGCGGTTTGTCGGGACCGTGATCGACATTACCGAGCGGAAGGCGACCGAGGACAGGTTGCACCAGCTTAACGAGCGGCTGGAAGAACAGGTCGAGGCCGAAATCCGCAAACGCGCGGAAGCGGAAGAGGCGCTGCGCCAGTCGCAGAAGATGGAGGCGATAGGACAACTCACCGGCGGGATCGCCCACGACTTCAATAACCTGTTGGCAGGCATCATCGGCAGCCTGGAAATCATCGAAAGGCGCATTTCCGAAGGCCGGACCGAGGGTATAGAGCGCTTCATCAACGGTGCGCAGACCTCCGCCCGACGCGCCGCGGCGCTGACCCAGCGGCTCCTCGCCTTCTCTCGTCGCCAGACCCTCGATCCCAAACCGACCGACGTGAACCGGCTGGTCTTCGGCATGGAGGACCTCATCGCCCGCACCGTCGGCCCGGCCATCAAGGTCGAGGTCGTCGGCGCCGCGGGCCTCTGGCCAACCAGGATCGACACCGTCCAGCTTGAAAGCGCGCTCCTCAATCTCGCCATCAACGCTCGCGACGCCATGCCCGACGGCGGCAAACTGACGATCGAGACCGCGAACAAGTGGCTGGACAATCGCGCCGGGCGGGAACGCGACCTGCCGCCGGGACAGTATATCTCGGTGTGCGTCACCGACACGGGGACGGGCATACCGAAAGACATCGCCGACCGGATCTTCGATCCGTTCTTCACGACCAAGCCGATCGGTCAGGGCACGGGTCTGGGTCTTTCGATGATCCATGGTTTCGTGCGGCAGTCGGGCGGCCAGGTTCGCGTCTACAGCGAAGCGGGGCAGGGAACGACGATGTGCCTCTATCTGCCCCGCTACTCCGGCGATGTCGCGGACGATGCCGCGGCGGCGGAGTCGCCGATCCCGGAAACGGGCGCCGGGGAAACCGTGCTCGTGATCGACGACGAACCGACCGTTCGCATGCTCATAGTAGAGGTGCTCGAAGAGGCTGGATATGTCGCACTCGAAGCCGAAGATGGCCCCTCAGGGTTGAAAATCCTGCAGTCCGACGTCCGGGTCGACCTGCTCATCACCGATGTCGGATTACCCGGAGGCATGAATGGCCGACAGATCGCCGACGCGGCCCGCGTCGGTCGCCCGGACCTGAAGGTCCTTTTCGTAACCGGGTTCGCGGAGAATGCCGCTGTCGGCAATGGTCATCTTGAGAGGGGCATGGAGGTTATCACCAAACCATTTGTGATGACCGAACTCGCGAACAAGATCACCGACATGATCGAACATCGGCACCTCGGCGCCTGATCGACGCCGATCTCCGGCCGCATCGGTCAAAGGTCATCTTGAGGGGCGTGGCATGAGATAGCTGACCGTCCGGACCTGAGGACCGAAAATTGGCGATAGCGCGTTGTTTTCGTCTGTTTCGATGGCTGATTACTGCCAGACGGCATATTCACCATGGGGATGGACGACAGCCAGCAGCCGGTCGTGCCCCGGCCCCGACCATAGCCGCAGTTCGAACTGCCGCGCGGTCTCGTTCAGTTCCATCCGGAGCCAGAAGAACGGCGCATCGGCCGTCGCGGCAGCGGCATGGCTCTCCAACGTCGCAAGGATTTGCGCCTGCTCGACCGGCAGGATATATTGCCGGACCACCGAGAAGCCCGTCTTAGGTGCCGCGCGCTGCACGAAACGCGCTGCATTCTCCGCCTCGACCACCAGCGAACCGCTTTGATCCAGCGCGACCGCCGCCTGCAGGCGTTCCCATCGATGGCGCGAAATTCCCTGCTAAACGCCCTCCGGCAGGGAAAACTAACCGGAGACGGGTTCGCTCTGGACCGCGTCCCCGGCAACGCTTCAAGCCTCCATGCGGTCCGGCGTGTCTCCCTTGGTGACCCGCAGCAGCAGATAGCCCAGCAAGCCGGAAAGCAGGGAGCCGGCGAGGATGCCGATCTTGGCTTCGGCCTGGAGCATCGCGTCGTTCGAAAAGGCGAGAAGCGTGATGAACAGGCTCATCGTGAACCCGATCCCGCACAGCAGCGCCGTGCCCAGCATCTGGAGGCGGCCCGCATGAGCAGGCATGTCGGCCATGCCGAGCCGGACGGCGAGCATCGATGCGCCGAACACACCCACCACCTTGCCGACCAGCAGGCCTAGCCCGACGCCCAGCGTGACCGGCGCGACAAGGGCCTCCGCCCGAAGGCCGAGAAGGGGAACGCCCGCATTCACCAGCCCGAAGAGCGGCACGATCAGGAACCCCACCGGCCAGTGCAGCAGATGTTCGAGTCGGTGGAGCGGGCTATGTTCCTCCAGATCCGGTTTGCCGGGCGTCCCTTGCAGCGGAATGGCGAAGGCGAGGATCACGCCCGCCAATGTCGCATGGATGCCCGAGCGCAGGACGAAGAGCCACAATAGCGTGCCGATGAGCAGATAGGGAATGAGCCGGCGCACGCCGGAACGATTGAGCGCGAACAACAGGATGGTGACAGCCGCCGCGCCGCCGAGGTCGATCAGCGAGAGCTTTGCCGTGTAGAAGAAGGCGATGATGACGACCGCGCCGAGATCGTCGATGATGGCGAGCGCCGTCAGGAAGACGCGCAAGGAAATGGGAACGCGGTTGCCCAACAGCGCGATCACGCCCAGTGCGAAGGCGATGTCCGT
Source organism: Sphingobium fuliginis (assembly GCF_015074805.1). Lineage (NCBI taxonomy): Bacteria > Pseudomonadati > Pseudomonadota > Alphaproteobacteria > Sphingomonadales > Sphingobiaceae > Sphingobium > Sphingobium fuliginis. Next base: position 200,902 of record NZ_CP060035.1, read on the forward strand.
CGCCGCCGGGATCGCCCATCCCCGCGCGGTCGCACCGCCGTTGAACGCCAGATAGACGAGCGCGGGCACCGCCATGCCGCCCGCCGCCGCAATGCCGGGCAATATTCGACGGGGCCAGGTGGAGAGTTGCCCGTCCATCACCTCCCGCTTGATCTCCAGCCCGACGAGCAGGAAGAAGACCGCCATCAGCCCGTCATTGACCCAGTGATGCAGGGACAATGGGCCAATCCGGCTGTGCAGCAGATGTTCATAAGCCCGACCGAGGGGTGAATTGGCGATCAGCATCGCCAGCGCGGCCGCGACCATGAGAATGATTCCGCCGGAGGCCTGTCCTTTGAGAAACTGGCGCAGGGCGCTGAGCGGCTTCACACGCAAGAGGGCCATCGAGAAAACTCCCGGCAAGTCATCAGCCCGCTGGCGGCCCGACCAACGGCTATCAACCTGCCCGCCCGACAGCCGAAGCGAACACCCGTCGCCGCTATGGCAAATGCGCTCGCGGCGCACAACCGTATCCGAAGTCAGGCAGCGGGTCGCGGAGGATGAGGAGGGAGCATGGGGCGCTTTCCTGATCCCTGAACCGGGCGCGGCAACCGAATCGACGCTGTCGCCTCTTCCGCATGCAATGGATTGTGCTCGATCAATGATGATCGGCCCAACGGTCTGCTACCCTTGCCGGGCAGGTGGGGCAGAAGATTACAGCCAATTAAATTGCGCAATCCCGCTGGAGGGGCGAAGGAGGGGCATCGGATCGGAAAGGCGCCCAAGGATGGAAGGCGGGCTGGAGACTGTCTATCATAGCTGCCGCGCCGAACTGCTGCGCTTTCTGCTGGCGCGCACCGGCAGTGCGGCGGAGGCCGAGGATATTCTGCAGGACATATGGCTGCGGGTCGGTCAGGGCCGAAGCGGTCCTGTCGCCAATGGGCGCGCCTATCTCTATCGGGTCGCGCAGAATCTGGTGCTGGACCGCCTGCGGGAGGCGCGGCGGCGCGCGGTGCGGGAGCAGGGTTGGATGGAGATGGCCGCCGGCGTGGACCTGCGGCATGCCGATCCCGCCGATCCGAACGCCGATGCGCTGGCGCAGATGACCGAGCGGGAGGAGGTGGCGCGGCTTGCTTCCGCGATCGCCAACCTGCCTGCCGGGGCGCGACGCGCCTTCCAGTTGCACAAGCTGGAGGGGCTGTCGCATGACGAGGTGGCGCAGCGGCTGGGGATCAGCAGGAGCGGGGTCGAGAAACATATGGCGGTTGCGATGAAATATCTGCGCCGGGCCCTGTGCGAGGACTGAGGCGGAGCGGGCATGATGGCGTCACAGCGGGACACAGGAGCATGAGCGGGAGGCGGTGCCCCGAATGGGCGGGCTTCGATGGGACCGGCTTTGGTGGGATAGGGCCATGACGGAGACGATCCTCGACCAGGCGATCGCCTGGCACCGCGCGCAGGATGATGCGGATTTCGACTGGGACGGCTTTACGCTGTGGCTGGAGGCCGATCCCGCGCATCGAACCGCGTTCGATTCCATTGCGCTGGTCGATGCCCGGATCGTCGAGCATCGTGCGACGCTGGCGGCGCTGGTGCCGCCGGTGGATATGCCGGGTCCGGCCATCGCGGCGGAGGCGCCGCGCCGGCGACGGCGGTGGGTGGGCGGTGGAGTCGCGGCGGCGCTCGCGCTTGCCGTCGCCATTCCCGCCTTGCGATCGCCCGCGCCGCAACCGGCGGACTATCGCACCGGGCCGGGGCAGGGGCGCACCATCCTGCTCAAGGACGGCTCCCGGATCGCGCTTGCCGCCTCCAGCCATTTGCGCGTGGAGGGCGCGGCGCAGGACCGGCTGGCGCTGGAGGGCAGCGCCCTGTTCGACATTCCTCATCGGCCCGGGCGGACGATGACGATCGAGGCGGGCGGGCAGCGGATCAGCGACATCGGCACGCGTTTCGACATATTGGCCGACGCCCGGACGATGCGGGTGGCCGTGGCGGAGGGCAGGATCAGCATCGCGCCGCGCGATGGCGGGGATGCGATCCCATTGCCGGCCGGGCGGCAACTGCTGGTCGATCGGGTGACGCATCGCGGCGCGACCAGCGCGGTATCGCCCGGCACCGTCGGCAGCTGGCGGCAGGGACGGCTGGTCTATGAGGCCGTGCCGCTCTCTCTGGTGGCGTCCGATCTCAGCCGCTATGCAGGGGTGCCTGTCAGGGTCGGGGCCGATGTCGCCGACCGGCCATTTTCCGGTGTGTTGATCGTGGGGGACGGATCGGGCCTTGTCGGGGAAGTCGCGCAGTTCATGGACCTTCGCACCGTACATCAGGGCGGCGCTGTGCTGCTGCGCGCTGGCGCCCGCTAGCGTCGGAGCGCAGGAGCGGCCGATCCATGTCGAACCCGCGCCGCTGGCCGAGGCGCTGACGGCGCTGTCGCGGCAGACCGGGATAGCGATCGGCTTCGAAGGCCGCCTGCCCGGCCTTCGGTCGCGCCACGTCGACGGGCGGATGACGGTGGAGCAGGCGCTGGCGCGGATGCTGGAGGGAACGGGGCTGGAGGCGCGGCGTCTCTCCCCCACCGCCTATCGCCTGGTGCAAGCCGCGCCGCCGGCATCGCGCCGCGACCCCGTCCGGCCAGCGCCTCCGCTTCCGCCGGAGGGGTCGGTGGATATCATCGTCACCGGCACCAAGCGGGAGGAGCCTCTTGCCCGGCTGCCGATTTCGGTTGCGATCGTGCAGGCGCCCGGCGAACAGGGCGGCGCGCTGCTTCCGGGCACAGAGGAGGTTGCGCAGCGGCTGGACGGCCTGACGCTCACCAATCTGGGACCGGGGCGCAATCGCCAGTTCATCCGCGGCGTGGCGGACAGTCCCTTCAACGGAAACAGCCAGTCGACCGTCGCCATCCTGATCAACGATGCGCGCGCCACCTATAATGCGCCCGATCCCGACCTGAAGCTGGTCGATGTCGAGCGCGTGGAACTTTTGAAGGGACCGCAGGGGTCGCTTTACGGCACCGGCACGCTGGGGGGCGTCTATCATATCGTCACGCGCCCGCCCGATGCGGGGTCGTTCGCGGCAATGGCGGGCATGGGCGCATCACTGGCCACCCACGGCGAAATGGGCGGCAGCGCGGAGGCGATGGTCAACCTGCCGGTCGTGGCGGACCGGCTGGCGTTGCGCGCCGTGGCCTATGCGGTCCGCGAGCCGGGATGGATCGACACGGCGGGCCGGGGGGATGCGAACCGGGGCGAGTTGCGCGGCGGGCGCGTGGCGTTGCGCGCGCTGGCGGGGGACTGGGCCGTCGATCTCAACGGCATGGCCCAGATGCGGGACGTGGCCGACAGCCAATATGTCTATGCCCGCCATGCGTTGGAGCGGCCCGCCCAGCCTGCCGAGCCGCACGACAATGATTTTGCCCTGATGGCGCTGCGCGTCGCGGGAAAGCTGGGCGCTGCGGACCTGGTCTATGCCGGCAACTGGGTCGATCATGACGTATCGAGCACGCTGGACGCGAGCGATCTTTCCGCCTCCGCCTTCGGCATTGCTCCCCCGGCGCTTTATCTGGAGCAGCGTCGCAATCGCCTGTTCGACCAGGAAGTGCGTCTGTCGCAGACGCGGGATGACGGTCTGTCCTGGCTGGCGGGTCTCTCCTTCGTGGATGTGCGCAACCATCTCTCCGGCGCGGTCCGGGGCGTGCGGGATGAGACGGTCGGGACCGGCATACAGGGCGTGGTCGAATTTTCGGCTTTCGGCGACATGCGCATGCCGCTGACCGGGGCGCTGTCGCTCAGCGTCGGCGGCCGCCTGTTCCATTCCCGCATAGAGGAGGAGCAGGGCGCGCGCCACGCACGGATCGAGGCGTCGGTTGCGCGCAGCGGCTTTACGCCTTCGCTGGCCCTGTCCTGGCAGGCGGGCGCGCATGATTTCCTCTATGCGCGTTATGCCGGGGCGCTGCGGCCCGGAGGCCTTAGCCGGACCGGCGCCGCTTCGGCCGAGCGGTTCGAATCCGACGAGCTGCAGACGGTCGAGATGGGCTGGCGGCATTCGGCCTCCGCCTGGCTGACGGTCAATCTCGACGCCTTCCTGACGACATGGTCGCATATGCAGTCGGATTATCTGCTGGCCGACGGGTTGATCGGTACGCGCAATGTAGGCGATGCCCGCATCCGGGGGGTCGAGGCGTCGGTGGACTGGAAACCGGCCGCCGGATGGGCGATCAGCGCCGGGCTGGTCGGGCAGAGCGCGCTGTTGACCCGCACGAACGAGGGCTTGCGGCTGGAGGACCGGCATTTGCCTGTCGTTCCCGACTGGAAGGCGCGGCTGGGGGTGAACCGCCATTTCGATCTGTCCGGCTGGAGCGGCAGCATGGGCGTGAACCTTGCCTATCTCGGTCCTTCCCGTCTCAGTTTCGATCCGGGCATCGACCGGCGGATGGGCGACTATGCACTGGCGAATGCCGATCTGGCGCTGCGCCGGAAGGATTGGAGCATCCGGCTGTCGGGCAGCAATCTGCTGGACTGCAAGGCGGACAGCTTCGCCTTCGGCAATCCCTTCGCGCTCGCCAGGGGCACGCAATATACGCCGCTGCGGCCGCGGCAATGGGCGATCGGGTTCACGAAAAACTGGTGACCGGCCTTCGCCCTGGAGCCAATCGGCATTCAGAAGATGACGAGCCGAAAATAGGGGTTTTCCGTGACCCGGAGCGCAGCCTGCTCAAGGTAGGTGAGCACCGGAAGCACGGAAGCGTCATTTGCAGGCCGTCAGGGCTGAATGTCGATTGGCTCTAGCGCATAGGTGGCGGTGTAGCCGACATGGTCTGAAAGCATGGTGCCGTCCGCCCCATGGCCGAAGGGAATGTCGATCCGGCGCAGCGTCAGAGTCATCTGCCGGCCCGACGCGAAAAACTCCCAGTCGCGGGCGCGCCGTTCCGACAGGCGGGCATCGGCGGAGAAGGGCAGGTGCAGCCCCTCGGCAGCGGCATAGGCATTGTCCATGGGCGTGCCGAAACTCCAGTCCCGCGCCGCATGGTCCATAAGGTCGACGCGCCGCTCGACCGCCTGGCCTGCATTGAAATCGCCGCCGACGATCAGCGGGTCGTGAGGGTCGTGCCATTGGCGGATGAAGGCGGTGAGGCTGGCGATCTGAAGGCTGTGGGCATGGTTGGAGCGGGCATCCGGCACGTCGGAGGCGCGACGGCTGTTGAGATGCGTAGTGACTATATCGATCGGCCCGGGCTGGCCGGGAAGGCTGATCCGCACCAGCATGGCGCCCTTGTTCGCCAGGCAATCGAACCCGGCACAGGCGAAGCGCGGAAAGGCCATGCGGTGGACCGCGACGATGGGAAAGTCGGACAGGATCTGCAGGCCGCTGCCGACATATTTGCCGATGCCCTCGCCGTGGAGCGGGCTCTCGCCGGCGACGAAGCGCTGCTCCGTGACCGCCGGTCGCGCATCGTTCGTCGTCCGGTCGTCCGGGCCGTCCGCGACATAGGCATAGCCGGCCGCCCGTCCGATCGCCCTCGCATCGTCGGTAAAGGCTTCCTGCAACAGCACGACATGGGGATTGCGCCCCTCCGCGCGCATGTCGCGCAGCGTCGTTGCGATGCGGTCGAAATCGGCTTCGCGCCCCCAGGCCAGCGGCCAGGGCAGGCCATGGACATTATAGGTCATGACCGACAGGGCGCCATCGAAGCCGATGGGGACGGGCGGCGGCGGGAGGGCGCGCGTGTCAGCCGGAGGCGCCGCCGCGATCAGTGCGGCGACGGCGATCATGCGGAAAGTCCATGTCGGAATGCGCACAGCTTCTTCTCCTGTGGCGCAACGACGATGCCGGCAGAGCAACACCGCAGTTGTCGCCGGGCGATAAAAATATTCATGCAGCAACTGCGGTCCTTTGCGGCGATGGCGTCTTCCCGATGAGGGCGAAAGGCGGATATGGCGCAAATTGTCACAGGCAGGTCATCACCCGGCATCATAGCGGCGCTCGATAGGCGCAGGCGTGCTGGGGGTGTGGACCTGTCATGAAACGACTTCTTCTTTCCCTTCATGATGTTGGTCCATGTTTCGAGGGTGAAGTCGATCGCCTGCTGGATCGGCTTTCGATGCACGCCGCGCCCGGCACGCTTGCGATGCTGGTGGTGCCCAATCATTGGGGCGTGCACCCGCTGCTGCCCGGATCGCCCTTCGCGACGCGGCTGCGTGGCTGGGCGGAGGCCGGCGTCAGCATGTTCGCCCATGGATGGTTCCACAGGGACATGGCGACCCATGACAATGCCCTGGATCGGTTCAAGGCGCGGCGCATGACCGCCGGGGAGGGCGAGTTTCTGGGTCTGGACGGGGCGACCGCTGCACGGCGGATGACCGACGGCCGCGATCTGATCGAACAGGTTACGGGCCTGCCGGTGGCGGGCTTCGTCGCGCCCGCCTGGCTTTACGGCAGCCCTGCGCGCGCCGCGCTTGGCCGGTGCGGATTCGCCTTGGCGGAGGATCATATGAAGGTGTGGCATCCGCCATCGGGCAGGATATTGGCCCGTGGACCGGTCATCACCTGGGCCAGCCGCAGCCGGGCGCGCATCGCCTCCTCCCTGCTGGCGGCGCGGCTGTTGCCGCCTGTCCTGCGCCATGCGCCGGTCGCGCGGGTCGCGGTGCATCCGGGCGACGCGCATGTGCCCGCCCTGCTCGACAGCATCGACCGGGTGGTGCGGCGTCTGGGGCGGACCCACCGCCCGGCGCGCTATGGCGATCTGCTGGCTGGCTGAAATGCGTATCCTGACCTTCCTCCACAGTTTCGAGCCGGGCGGCGTCGAGCGGGTCGCGCTGCGGCTGGTGCGCCGCTGGCGGGACCAGGGCATCGACGCGCCACTGTTCCTGGGGCGCGGCGATGGCGCGATGGGCGCTGAACTGGGCCATGACCTTGACCCTCATGTGCCGCGCGGGCCGGGCTTTTCCGTTGCCGGGTTCGAGACCCTGTGGATGATCATGACATTGCCGGGCTTCATCCGCCGGACGCGGCCGGACGCGATGTTCTGCGCGGGCAACAGCTATGCGGTGGTCGCCGTGGCGATGAAGCTGCTGCTGGGACGCCATTGCCCGCCCGTCCTGGCGAAGATCAGCAATGACCTGGAGCGGCGGGACATGGTCTGGCCGGTGCGTACCGCCTACCGGTTGTGGCTGCGCATCCAGGGGCGGTTCATCGATCATTTCGTCGCCATGGCGCCGGGGCTGGAGCGCGAGATTGCCGCGCTCGTCCGGCCGGGAGCCGGGGCGATCAGCATCATCCCCGATCCGGCGCTGTCGCTGGACCAGATCGACCGGCTGCGCGCCGTCCGGCGGAAGAGGGCGGGCAAGGGGCGCTGGTTCGTCGCCATCGGCCGGCTGGCGCGACAGAAGAATTTCGGGTTGATGCTGGACGCCTTCGCGCGGGCCGCGGGCCCCGACGATCGTCTGCTGATCTTCGGCGAGGGCCCGGAACGCGGCAGGCTCGCCGCGCGGTCCCGCCGGCTTGGCATTGCCGGACGCCTTTGCTTCATGGGCCATGTTCCCGATCCCGCCCTCAGGATCGGGCAGGCCGACGCCTTCCTCCTCTCGTCCGATTATGAAGGAGTTCCCGCCGTGGTGCTGGAAGCGCTGGCGGTCGGCCTGCCGGTCATCGCGACGGAGTGCAGCGCCGCGATGCGGTCCTTGTTGGGCGACGGCGCGTTGGGGAGGCTGGTGCCGGCAGGTGATCTTGCCGCCTTCGCAAGGGTTCTGGCCGACGCGCCGGGGCCCCAGCATGCCGCCGCCAGTCTGGCCCAGGCGCGGCACTTCACGCTGGAGGCGGCCGCCCCCGCCTATCTGGACAGCTTCGCCCGAATTGCCGCGCGACCGACTGAGGCGTTCCTCATTGCGTGTCGTCAACCCATCCCGTCCACAATGACGAGTTCCTTATGACCGGCAACAGCTCCACCGGCCTGCTTCCTCCTCCCGTCGTGCCGCTCGACCCGCCGGTGCTCGACCCCAAGCCGCTGATCCAGTCGGGCCGCAACTGGACCCGCTGGGCCGGGCCGCTGGTGTCGGTGCTGATCCTGGTCGTCGCGCTGCACCAGTTCCATGGAATCGACCCGTCCAGCCTGTGGGCGATGCTGCCCGGCAGCATCGCCTTCTGGGCGGCGTTCGCGCTTTACTATCTGGCCGGGCCGCTTTCCGAATGGGTGATCTTCCGTCGTCTCTGGGCGATCCCGGCAGACGGCTTCGCAGCGCTGCTGCGCAAGCTGGTCAGCAACGAGATACTGCTCGGCTATCTCGGCGAAGTCTATTTCTACGCCTGGGCGCGGCGCAGCGGGAAGATCACGACCGCGCCGTTCGGCGCGATCAAGGATGTGACGATCCTTTCCGCGCTGGTCGGCAACGGCGTCACATTGGTCATGGTCGCCTTCGCCGTGCCGCTGCTGGGGGCGGTGGACGCGCGGCTCAACAGTTGGGAAGTGGGCGGGTCGATCCTGTTCGTGCTGGCGACATCGCTGGTGGCGATGCTGCTGCGCAGGCGGCTGTTCACCCTGCCGCGCGCGGAATTGCGGGTCGTTGCGGGCATCCATCTGGCCCGCATCGTCGCGACCACGGTGCTGGCGGCGATGATGTGGCACATGCTGCTGCCCGACATCGAACTCAGCTGGTGGATCCTGCTCGGCACGCTGCGCCAACTGGTATCCCGCCTGCCCTTCCTGCCGAACAAGGATGTGGTGTTCGCAGGCATGGCCGCCTTCCTGATCGGGCGCGACAGCGAGATCGTGTCGGCGATGGCGTTGATGGCCTCGCTCATCCTGGTGGCGCATCTGCTGGTCGGCATGGCGCTGGGCGCGACGGGCCTCGTGAAGGAGAGCGAGGCGCAATGATCGCGACGCTGCTGCTCGCCGCCGCCATCCCCTCCACTCCCGACCTTGGCAAGGCGGAGGGCCAGTGCCGGGTGGATGAAAAGGGCCCGTCCTTTCTGGTCGACGTCAACGGCCTCAAGGACCGCAAGGGACGGCTGAAGCTGGAACTGTACCCCGCGGACGACGCGGACTTCCTGGCCGACGACAATCTGCTGGTCGCGGCCGGCAAGCCCTTCCGCCGGGTGGAGGTGGCGGTCCCGGCCACCGGGCCCGTGCAGCTCTGCATCCGCGCGCCCGGTCCCGGCACCTATGCGCTCAGCCTGCTGCACGACCGCGACGCCAACCGCCGTTTCTCGCTTTCGGTCGACGGGATCGGCTTTCCCGGCAATCCGAAGCTGGGCTGGTCCAGACCGTCCGCCGCCGCCGCCAGGGCGGTCGTCGGCAGCGGCCCCGCCCATATCGGCATCATCGTCAATTATCGCCGGGGGCTGCTGTCCTTCGGCCCGGTGGAGAAATAGGCCATGCGCATCGTCGACGTCTGCGCCTTCTACGCGCCCAGCGGCGGCGGGGTGAAAACCTATGTCGAGCGCAAGCTGCGCGCCGGGGCGCTGGCCGGGCATGAGGTCATCATCCTCGCGCCGTCCGACAGCGATCGGGTGGTGGAGGCGGGCGGCGGCAGGATCGTCATGCTGCCCGCGCGCCGCTTTCCGCTGGACCGGCGCTATTCCTATTTCGACGACGAAGCGTCGCTCCATGCCATGCTCGACCGGTTGCAGCCCGATCTGGTCGAGGCATCCTCGCCCTGGGCCAGCGCGGCGATGGTGGCGCGGTGGCGGGGCGGCGCGCCGCGCGCGCTCATCATGCACGCCGATCCGCTGTCGGCCTATGCCTATCGCTGGTTCGGATCGGTGCTGAGCCGCGAGGCGATCGACCGGGGGTTCGACTGGTTCTGGCGCCACCTGCGCCGGCTGGACGAGCGGTTCGATCTGGTGGTCAGCGCCAGCGACAGCCTGTCGCGCCGGCTGGAGGCGGGACGGCTCCGGCGGGTGATGACGCTGCCCATGGGCGTCGAGCCGGGGCATTTCAGCCCCGCGCATCGGCATGAGGGGCTGCGCGCCCGCCTGCTGGAGCGCTGCGGGCTGGGGCCGGAGGCGACGCTGCTGCTGGGTGTTGGCCGTCACGCCCCGGAAAAGCGCTGGCCGATGGTGATCGATGCGGTGACGTCGGCGGGCTTTTCGACGCCGGTCGGTCTGGTGCTGGTCGGTGACGGGCGGGAGAGAGGGCGGGTGCGCCGGGCGTCGGCCCATAATCCGCACATCCAGCTGCTGGCGCCGATGCATTCCCGCCCGGCGCTGGCCGAACTGCTCGCCAGCGCCGACGCGCTCGTCCATGGCTGCGAGGCGGAGACCTTCTGCATGGTCGCGGCCGAAGCGCGCGCCAGCGGCCTGCCGGTCATCGTGCCCGACGAAGGCGGCGCGTCCGATCAGGCGCGCAGCGGCGGCGGACTGCTCTATCGCGCGGGACAGGCGGACAGTCTGGCCGGCGTGATCGCGAAATTCGCGCGCGCCGATGCAGTGACGCGGCGCCGGGCGGCGCTGGAGTCTGCGCCGGCCGTCATGACCATGGACGACCATTTCGACCGGCTGTTTGCGGCCTATGACGATATTGCAGGGGCACGACGCCATGTTGCTTGACCGACGCATCACCCGCCCCCTGCGCCCGCACATTCCCTTTCCGGCCTTTCGGAAATCGCCGCAGGATGCGGTGGAAGTCCATCCCTGCGGCCTGCGCCATCGATCGACTTGCGAGTGCTGGTCGTTCGTGGCCGCCATTCTTTGGTGGTTGTTGCGTGCCGATCGGCAACATGGGAAGCGGCCGGGACAACCCTGACCGCGGCATCAGGTCGCGCGGGAGCCAATTCCTGACATTCAAATAAAGATAATCGGTCTTCTTCGATATTTCGAAAGTTATATATCCATCCCGCAAATTGTGATCGGAAGTGAATATAATCCCCTTTTCATCGGAAACAGTAAACACTGCTAACGTTTCTCTAACCTTTCCTGCTCCAATATTGGTTCAGATCAATAGGTGTCGAAATCACCGGAGGGGGAAACGTCATGCGCAAATATTGTGCGTTGTTCCTTTTGGGTCTCTTGCCGAATGCGGCGATGGCAACGGATGCCACAACGACGATGGGCGTGTCGGCCACGGTATTGAACGTCTGCCTGGTATCGGCGACGAACATGGCGTTTGGCAGCTATGATCCGACATCGGCGTCTCCGACCGATGCGACCAGCACGATCAATGTCACCTGCACGCCGGGCACATTGTTCAACATAGGATTGAACGCCGGAAGCGCCGTCGGAGCGACGGTATCGACCCGGAAGATGCTGAGCGGCGCCAATCCGCTCGGCTACGCGCTCTACAGCAATTCGGGACGCAGCACGAACTGGGGCAACTCGGTGGGGTCGGACACGGTCGCCCAGACCGCGTCGACGATCCTGCCGGCGGCGTTCACCGTTTATGGCCGCATCCCCGCCCAGCAGAGCGTGGCCGCCGGCAGCTACACCGACACGGTGACGATCACCGTCAGCTACTGAAGGCAGGCCCGGTCATGACAATCAGGCGGCATGGCGCAGGACCCGGACGGGTTCTGGCGGTGATGGTCGGCGCCCTGTTCTGGGGGATCGCGCCGTCGGCGAATGCGGGCGCGCTGCGCATCCTGCCGGTGCGGATCGAAATGGCGGCCGAGAAACAGTTTTGCAGCCTGACCATCGCCAATGATGACAAGGCACCCGCGACTGTCCAGGTCAGGGGTTTTGGCTGGCGCAAGGATGCGAACGGCGTCGACCTGCTGGACCCGGACGGGGGGCCGGTCGTCAATCCCTCCATTCTCAGCATTCCCGGCGGGTCGAGCCGGCTGGTCCGGTGCAGCCTGCCGGCGCGCAGCGGGTCGCGTGAAGAGAGCTACCGCCTGATCATCGATGAATTGCCGATGGCGACGGTTGCTCCCGGTACCGTGCGGACGTTGCTTCGCATCAGCATGCCGATATTCCGCGCGCCGTCCGGCGCGGCGCCCCTGCTTCGCTGGTCGGTCGGAAAGGGCGCGGATGGACGGCGGACGCTCATTCTGTTCAACCAGGGCGACCGGCATGTCCAGGTCACGGCGATCGACATGACGCCTGCCGGAGCTGGCGGGAAAGTCACGCGGCTCGACCGTGGTTTCTACCTGCTGGCGGGCGGGCGCATCGACCTGCCGCTTGAATCCCCGGATGGCGATGCGATCAGCGGAGTGCAGGTGGAGACGGCCACTGGCCCACTCGCCGCGTCAACCGCCGTCGCCGAGCGGTGAGGGTGGATGATCGATGCCGCTCGCTGCTGCATTGTCCGGCGCAGGGCAGGCCGGCTGGCGGCCGGGCAGGGCATCGGTCCTGCTATGGCTGTCGCTGGCGCAACCGGCGGCGGCGTCCGATCTTCCGTTGGCACTCGCGGTTCCGGTGGCGGTCGAGCCGGACGGCAGTCCGCGCCCCATGCCCGTGGGCGTCGTCATCAATGGCCAGCCGCTTGAAGAGACGGGCCTTGTCGTGCTGAGCGCGGGCCGCCTGTTCGTCCGGCAGGACATGCTGAGCCAATGGGGTTTGCGGTTGCCCGCGCCGCTTCGGCAAATGGAGGTGGGCGGCTGCAGCTATGCCTTGCTGGACGGGCTGCCCGGCCTTTCGGTGAAACTCGACGGTTCCGGCGGAACCCTGCTGATCGACGCCGGGCCGTCCTTCTTCCCGACCGCCCATATCGGCCCGGAACAGCGCGGACGGCCGGTGATGGAAGCGGTGCCGGTGCAATTTGCCGGCTATGATCTGTCGGTCGCGCGCTGGGGCGGCGGCTGGGCCGCTTCCGCCCTGCTGGATGCCGGGATGTCGGGCGGCTGGGGCGTCGCCGGCATCACCGCCCTGATGCAGCAGGGCGGCGGCGGGCCGGCGGCGGTTCGTCTCGACAGCAATGTCATCCGCGATTTTCAGGATCGGCGTTTGCGGCTGGTCCTGGGCGACACATTGACGCGCGGCGCCGACTGGAACCGGCCGGTCCGGTTCGCCGGGGTGAGGCTGGGGACCGATTTCTCGTTGACGCCGGAAGCCGTCACCTATCCGGTGCCCCGGCTTTCCGGCTCCGCCGCCTTGCCCTCGGTCGTGGACCTTGCGGCGACCAGCAGCCGCCAGAGCATGGCGGTTCAGCCCGGCGATTTCAAAATCGATTATCAGCCCGTCTTTACCGGCGCGGGCGAAGTGACGATGACGATCAGGGACGCCAATGGCGCCGCCCGCACCGTCACGCAAAGCTTCTACACCAGTCCGCGGCTGTTGCGGGAAGGGCTGGACGATTTTTCGCTGGAGGCAGGGTTTTTGCGCAGGGACTTCGGTGCGCGCAGCTTTTCCTATGGGGCTCCCTTCGCCGCTGGTTTCTGGCGGCATGGGCTGGGCGACGGCCTGACGCTTTCCGGCCGCATGGAGGCAAGCGAGGATGGGCAGATGGCCGGGCTGGGATTTGGCGCGCTTCTGTCTTCCTGGGGCGAAATATCGTTGGCGGCGGCGGGGTCGCATGGCCGTTCGGGTGATGGTTTCCTGTGGCGCGCGCAGGTGCAGCGGATCACGGCCCGCTATTCCGTGACCGCCAGCTACATGCAGGAAGATGCGCATTTCACGCAGGTCGGGGAGGATGATCCAGTGCCCGCCGGTCGCCGGGAATGGGTCGTGGCGGGAAGCCTGGCCCTTGGCGGGCGCGGCACCGTCAATGCCCATTATCTCGACAGTGAGGGCGGCCAAGGCGACCGCTTCTCCACCGGTTCCCTTTCCTATGCGGCCAGCCTGGGGGCGGCCTGGGTCACGCTGGGCGCGCGGCGGACGCGCTTTTCGGACAGCCGGACCAACGGCCTTTTCGGATCGCTGACCCTTCCCCTCGGCGCGGGGTCGAGCGCGGGCCTGTTCGTGGAGGGTGGCCGCACCGCCGCCAGCTTCAGCCAGAACCCGCCGCCGGACGCGGGGTGGGGCTATCGCTTTCTGGCGTCGCGTCAGGCGGATGCGCCAGTACAGATGGAAGGCGGCGTGACATGGCGCACGGCGGCCGGCGATGTCGATCTGTCGGCGTCGCGCATGGGGGAAATGGAAGGGATGCGGTTCCAGGCCCGCGGGGCGTTGCTGCGGGTAGGGGGGCGGATCATCGCGACACCGCAGCTCGATTACGCCTTTGCGGTGGTGGATGTGGCCGCCGATCAGGACGTGACGGTCTTCTTCGAAAACCGGCCGGTCGCGCGCAAGGCGGAACCGGGCAGGCCCGCGATCGTCACGGGGTTGCAGCCCTATGCGGCCAACCGGATCGCGATCGACCTGGATGCCCTGCCGATCGACACTGTCGTGACATCGGCGGAGCAGGTCGCGGTTCCGGGATACCGGCAGGCGGTGAGGATCGGTTTTGGGGGTGCGGCCGCTCACCCCGTCACCTTGCGGCTGGTCGACGGCGGCGGCGCGGCCATTGCGGAAGGACTGACCGTCACCATGGAGGGAGCGGCACCCGGCATTTCCGGACATGGCGGCGAAGTGTATCTGGCCGATGCGCATGAAGGGCAGGAAATCCTGCTGTCCGGCCCGGCGGTCGCCTGCCGCGCGATCGTCCCGGCCCTGCCGGGCAACGCCGGTGCGGCACGGATGGGGCCGGTACGCTGTGTGCCGGATCGGGAGGGGAAGCGATGAAAGCTGCGGGATTCGTTCTGGCCGCGCTGGCCGGCATGGGGCTGGCGACGCCGGCATGGGGCTGCACCCTGTGCAGTTGTTCGGCGTCGACAACGGGGATCGGCTTTGGCGGCTACGATCCCACTTCGCCCGCGCCCAAGGACGCCGCGGGCAGCGTGACGCTCAGTTGCACGGGCCTGGTCTCGCTGGCGGGGACCATCGACATCGCGATCAGCCCGGGCTCGTCGGGCGATGCGCTGGCGCGCCAGATGACGCAGGGTGGCGCACGGCTCAACTACAACCTCTATACAAATGCCAGCCGCACGACCGTCTGGGGAACCGGATCGTCGGGGACCGGCACGGTCACCGCCTCGTTGAACGGGCTGCTGTCCTTCAGCCAGACCGTGTCCGTCTATGGCCGCATCGCGGCGGGACAATGGCCGCAGGCGGGGGCCTATGCCGACAGCCTGATCGTCACCATCAGCTACTGATGCCGACCGGCTTCGTTCCCATCATGAAGACGCCGCCCGCCTGCCCGTCGGCGGACAAGAGCGGCGCGGCATTGACCCAGACGGTCTGGCCGTCGGGACGGCCGCCCACCAATGCCGCC
This sequence comes from Sphingobium fuliginis, assembly GCF_015074805.1. Lineage (NCBI taxonomy): Bacteria > Pseudomonadati > Pseudomonadota > Alphaproteobacteria > Sphingomonadales > Sphingobiaceae > Sphingobium > Sphingobium fuliginis. The sequence goes on from NZ_CP060035.1 coordinate 216,053, forward strand.
GCCATGCCGAACGGTTTCCCCACGGTCAGCAACTCTTCCACGGCATCGCTGATCGTGCCGCGGTTGGAAGCCCCGAACAGGGTCGCAAATCGGGTGCCGACGATCCGGCTCTTCTCCGTCCCGACCAGCTCCGCGAGCGCGGGCGAAATATCGGTGACGATGGCCCGGACATTGAAGGTTCCGCGGGCCAGTCCGGGCAGCCGGTCGATCAGATCCTCATAGGCGGCGATCCGCGCATCCTGGGCGCGCAGGGTCACGCGATCCGCGATTTCATCGGCAAGCACGGCAAAACCGCCCGGAAAGGCCGCAGCCTGGACGCGATGGACGAGCGGCGGCGGCCCGGCGGCGTTCTGCTCGAACGCTTCCGGAATGCCCGTGTCGCGTACGCGTTCAAGCGCCCGCAACAGGGAATGGGAGTCGGAGCCCGCCAGCATCTGCGCCAGGGGGACTCCCAGCACCTGCTTCTCGCTGACGCCAAAGCGGCGGCGTGCGGCCAGATTGATCCGGGAGAGTTTCAGATCCCGATCCGTCAGGATCACCTGCGTGGGGATCATGTCCAGCAGGATGTCCAGTTGCGTTTCCGGATGATCCGGTCCGCTGGAGCATTTCCGGCCACTGGCCAGACGCTGGAACAGGTCCGTCGCAAGGAGCGTCAGGCCGACATGGCCATGGTTCATGATATGGATGGGTTCGCCCATTGCCTGTCGCGAATGCACGGCGAAATGCCGAATCAGCGCCGTGGCCGTGACGACCTGACCGGGCGGTAAATCATCCACCGGCTTGCTCCCCTTTTCCCATCATCCCGTCGGTGTCCGCATAATGCGTACAATATCGGGCCTGTCATTAAAACGGAATCGTAACGAGTGCGCTGCCGCCGATCAAATGCTTCCTCAACCCATTGTGTTGCCGGACGAATATGGGCGGGGTCGGGGAAGGGAAAAATCCTGCGGGCCGTGCCGATACATATATTGCGTAAAATTCCCTGTCTTCGCCTTCGCGCGCCCTTAGCCGTGGCGCTTCCATCTTCCGTCCGGGGACGTGGGATGCCGGGCTTGCGCTACCGCTGGACGGGCGCGTGGGGGGCACCCGTTCAGGGGACGGATCCATGAGGCGCGACGCATCGCGATATTCATCCGGGATTGCCGGAATAGCGAACCCGGCGGAGGGGCGAGGCAGGAAGGCCATGCGATGGCTGACGGGCGCTTTGCTGCTGGCGGGCGCGGGGTCGGGCGTGACCGCCCGAGCCAATGTGGTCAGCGCCTGCTCCGGCGTCAGCCTGCCCAAATCGGTGCTGACGCAGACCATCGGCGATGTCATCACGCCCGTTCTGGCGCCGGTGGAATCGACGCTGAGCATCCTGACCTTCGGATCGGTCGACCTCGGCATCAACGCCGCATTGTCCAATGCGGCGTCGGGCGCGCCGATCAATCTCAATGTGCTCGACATCAACGGCAATGCCGTCGACCTGCTCTCCGACCCGAGTTGCGAAACGACCTCCGACAGTTTCAGCCTTCTTACGCCCAGGGGCATTTCCTTTGGCGGCAATAAGATCACCGGTCTGGGTACGCCGGGTCTTGAAGCCAGCGCGGGCGAGCTGGACGCCATCGCCATCGGCAACCTCGCCAGCACGGCCACGGGCGCCTATGAGGCGGTGGCGATCGGCGCGGGGGCATCTGCCACCCACATGCGCAGCGTGGCATTGGGTGCGGGATCGGTCGCCAACGGCCTCAGCCTGAACCTGCCCGCCTATCTGGTCGGCGGCACTGCCAGCGCGGAGGTGAATATCGGCGGCCGCCGCCTGACCGGGCTCGCGGCCGGGGCGAATCCGACCGATGGGGTCAATGTCGCGCAATTGCAGGCCGTCAACGACGCGCTGGGCACCCTGGCCGGCAACGCGGTGCAATATGACGGCAGCGCGCGGTCGATGGTCACGCTGCAGGGCGCGACCGGCACCGGCATCACCAACCTTAGCGCGGGAGCGGTGAACGCCACCAGCACCGATGCGGTCAACGGCTCGCAATTGCAGGCGACGAACGACCTTGTCGCCCAGAACAGCGCGGCCATCGTCCAGCTAGGCTATGATCTTGCGATATTGAACGATCTGGCCGTCAAATATCAGGATGGGACGAAATCCTCCATCATCCTCGGCGGCGCAGGCGGCACGGCCATCACCAATCTGGCCGCCGGCACCACGAGCAGCGACGCGGTCAACCTGTCGCAGTTGAGCAGTTCGGGGAGCGGCGGAGGCGGCGGCGGTGGCGGTGCGGCGCAGGACGCGCTGCCCTATGATCCGGCGATCCAGGCCTATAATGCCGCGCGCGGCGGCGTCGACCAGAAGATCGGCGGCGTTGCCGCGGGCGAACTGAGCGCGGCATCGGCTGAGGCGGTCAATGGCGCGCAACTCTACGCGACCAATGTGCAACTGGCCTATAATGTGACCGCCATCGCCGACCTTCAGGAAGCAAGGGCAGGGTATCTCCAGGTCAACAACAGCTCCGGCCATGCCAAGCCCGTCGCGAGCGGCGCGGACACGCTGGCCGCGGGGGCAGGCGCCGTGGCGTCCGGCAGCGGCAGCCTGGCCCTGGGCACGCAGGCGCAGGCGATTGCGCCGGGCAGCGTCGCGCTTGGCTATGCTTCTGTCGCCGACCGGGCCAATACGGTGTCGGTCGGCAGCGCTGGGGCGGAGCGGCAGATCACCCATGTCGCCGACGGCATGGCGCCGACCGACGCGGTCAATCTGCGCCAGCTGCAAGGCGGAATGGGGCAAGCGGTCGATGCCGCCAACGCCTATACGGATGTGCGCTTCAATCTGTTCGACAGCGGCCTGCGCAATTTGCGCCGCGATGCGGAGGGCGGCATCGCCGCGTCCATGGCGATGGCTGGCATACCGCAATTTTCCGAAGCCGGCGGCGGCACCCTGGGCCTGGGCGTCAGCACGTGGCAGGGGGAACATGCGGTCGCCATGGGAATATCGAAGGTGTCGGATAATGGCCGTTTCATCATGCGGGCGTCCGCAACCTATAACAGCCGCAATCAGGGAGGCGCCAATGCCGGCATGGGCATCGCGTTCTGAAAGACGCCGGTATCTGGCCCTGCTGGCACTGGTCCTTTGTCCGTCGCCCGCGGCGGCGGCCGAGCCGGACTTTCTGCCGGACATCGCGCCCCTGTCGGATTTCCCCGATCCCGGTCGCGCCACCCGCCGCGAGGGTGTGTTTCTGTTGCCCCAGACGCCGCGCCTGTTAACGCCCGGCATGACCAAGCGGCAGGTCTATGCCTTGCTGGGCGTGCCCCATTTCCATGAGGGTTTGATCGGTGAGCGGCGCTGGAACTATATCCTTGATTTCTATACCGGTTCTGGAACGGAATATCGGATTTGCCGCCTGCAATTGCATTGGGACCGCAGGATGCGCCTCGAAAAAATGGCCTGGAGCGACAAGGTGTGCCGGGACATGGTCTACGCGCCGCCGCAACCGCTGGCCGGCGATCCGCAACGCCCGGTTACGGTGCGGAAGCTGCCGACGCTCACGGTCTATTTCGATTTCGACAAGGCCGATGTGCGCGAAGACGCGCATCGCGAACTGACCGCATTCCTACAGGGGAATGAGCGAAGCATCCAAAAGCTGTCGGTGACGGGTTTTACCGACAGCGCGGGACCGGATGCCTATAATGACCGGCTGAGCCTGATGCGGGCGGATGCCGTGGCCAGGGATCTGGTGGCGATGGGGGTGCCCCTGTCGAACCTCCAGGTCTCCGGAGCGGGGGAGCGCACGCCCGCGCACCGGTCCGAGGGAGGCGCTGCCGATCCTCTCAACCGGCGGGTGCTGGTCCGCATGATGTCGAATGACGAATGATGATATATCCCTGCGCTTCGCAGCCGGATCGCTGGCATGTCCGGCAAAGCCGGCGCGCGGGAGCGATGGTCGCTGCGTCCCGCCGAAAGGCTAGAGCCATCGACATTCAGCCCTGACGGCCTGCAAATGACGCTTTTCCGTGCTTCCGGTGCTCACCTACTTTGAGTAGGCTGCGCTCCGGGTCACGGAAAACCGCCATTTTCGGCTCATCATCATCTGAATGTCGATTGGCTCTAGGCGTCAGTTGGGCCTCGCGCCGATTTCAGGGTGACGGGACGCAGGCTTTCCTTGTCCTCCGGAGCGACCGTTGCATGAATGTCGGGCCGGTAATGTTCGTCCGCGCGTTGCGATCCATCGGGATGTTCGGGACCTTCCAGATCGACCGGACGATGTCCCACTTCGCCGGGAGCGTCGGCCCGTTGCCGATGCGCTGCGGTCTGTTCATCGTGCTCCGCTGCTGAATCCCGGTTTCCTGTAATGGGCGTGGACCAGGTTGGGCGTCCGCCTTTCAAGAGTTGCCGCCCGGCCAAGGCCGCGACGCCGAGCAATGCCAAAGTCCTCAACATGACAGGTCTCCTTCGTGATGAAGGAACGCGGCGGAGGAGATAGGTTTCCCATGGCGTTCGATGCCCTTTGTTCGATCCGGCGCTCAGGCCGGGTCGTCATCGTGCAAGGGAATGATGTGATCTGCCGGGTTCATGGAAAAGAAGACATGCTCTTCCCACAGGCGCAGAAGGTCGGCGGCGCGGCCGCTTTGCTGGGCGTTCAGCAATTCCGTCAGCAATTCCTCATGCATGACCGCCTGGTCCTGCAAGACACGGCCGTGCAAATCCTCGACCGAGAGCATGGCGAACCGAATTTGATCTCTCAGTTGGTCGTAGCGTGAGATCAATCGCGGAAGTCCGGTGAGCCGGACCAGCGTCATATGGAATTCGATGTCCAGCGCCGAGATGGTTTCCACATCGGAATTGGCCTGCGCCGCCCGCATTCCATCCACCACGGCGGCTAGCGGACCGAGATCGGTCTTGCGCTGCACGAGGATGCGAATGGCCAATATCTCGTCAGCCGCCCGAAGCGCGGCCAGTTCGGGCATGTCGCCCGGCGCGGACGGAGCAACGACATAGGATCGATTATGCGCCTTCACGATCAGTCCGGATTGTTCGAGCAACCGAAGCGCTTCGCGCACGGGGGCGCGGCTGACGGCCATCCCCGTCGCGAGCACGGACTCCCGCAACGGTTGCCCGGCGAGGAATTCCCCCGACAGCAGCTTTTCCCTGATCTGGGCATATACCTCGCTGACGATCGAGCTGGTTCGAACTGCGGTGAAATTCATGTCATCAGTGCTCGCGCGTGCCATTGCCGTTCCACCGCCTTTATGACGATTTCCATCCGATCGTCTCACATTGAGGTGCTGGCTGTAAGATAAGGTCCTTGTCCTGTTCAAGGTCGAACGGCAAGCCAGGCCTTCGCCTGACAATGGACGGATCATTGTCATGTCATATGCTTGCATATCGAATCGAGGAAATAGGGCTGAAGCCCTCAGCTATGCTTTTCCGGCTTGCGACGGCGCCCGGCGCGGAATCAGCGCTCTTCGAGAGTAATCGATTGAAATAAAATGATCTTTCTGGGGCTTCGGGCTTCCTCCTCTCAGCGTTCGAAAAAGCAAAAAACTGTCGACAGTCTACAGTCGATAAGATATGCATGCGTACAAATATAAACAGGAGGGGCGAGTTGGAGAAATCTCCGGTCGATCTCGCGGCGCGGCATATTCTGCCGACGCTGGCGCTGTGCGTTTTCGTGAATATCGTCGATCGCACCAATGTGGGCATCGCCGCCCTCAACATGCGCGCGGATATCGGCCTGTCGGCATCGGCTTACGGGATGGGGGCGGGCCTCTTCTACATCGGCTTCTTCTTCGCCGGCGTACCCGCCAACCTGCTGCTCGCCCGAATAGGCGCGCGCCGGTGGATCGCGGCCCTGCTGGTCGCCTGGGGCCTTATCGCGATTGCCACCGGGTTCATATCCGATGTCGGAAGCTTCTATGCGGTTCGTCTGGCCCTGGGCATTGCTGAAGCGGGGTTCGTGCCTGCCATCGTCTATTATCTCGCGCAATGGTTCGACCGGCGCGCAATGTCGAAGGTCATGGGGCTGATGATCGCGATGATGCCAGCGTCGCTGGCGATTTGCGCGCCGCTGACCACGGGTCTCCTGATGGCGGTGGATTGGCGTTGGCTGTTCATCATCGAAGGCGCGCCGGCGTTTCTCGTCGCCATTCTGGTGCTGAAATCGCTGCCCGAGCGCATCGACGACGCGCCCTGGCTTTCCGACGATCAGAAAAAGGCCCTGTCCGCCCGGCTGATGGCGGACGGCGCCCATCGTCAGGCCGGGTCCTGGCGGGACGCATTGACGCATCCCCAGGTGCTCCTGCTCAGCCTGCAATATTTCTGCATAGGGCTGAGCAGCCAGGCCATCATCTTCTGGTTCCCCCAGATCATCCGGTCGACCGGCATGTCGACGCTCGAGTCCGGGCTGTTCAGCACTGTGCCATGGGTGCTTGCGGCTCTGCTCACGCCGCTCTGGGCCTGGCATTCAGCCTCGACCAACGAGCGTTATTGGCACGCCATCCTGCCCTGCTTGGCGTCGGGAGCGATCACGATCGCCGGCGCGCTGCTCCTTGACGACAGCGCGCTTTCCGGGTTGTGGCTGCTGTCGCTGGGCGTTGCGCTGAGTTCGATGGCGTCCGCATCCTATTGGGCCATTCCGCGGGTCCATGTCTTTGGCGCGGCAGCCGCAGCGGCGGGTGCGCTCACCAATTCTTTCGGCAATCTTGCCGGTTTCGTGGCGCCGGTCGCCGTCGGCATTTCAAAGGATATGACCGGCGAATTCAGGCTGGTGCTCATCCTGCTGGCCATGCCCGCCTTCCTCGCGGCCCTGTGTTCCACCTTTGCCGGCCGAATGGCCGACCCGGTGGACCGGCGTTCGATCCCATGAGGCTGCACCGCATGCGCGATCGATTGAGGCAGGGCGGTCTGATCGGCATGTTCATCTCCCTGCCTGCTCCCTCGCTGGTCGAATCCCTGGGCGGCATCGGCTTCGATGCGCTGGTGCTCGACGCCGAACATGCCGCGTTCGGCATTGCGGAGCTTGAGGCGCTGATCCGCGCCGCCGACGTCGCCGGTCTGCCCGCGCTGGTCCGCGTGGCGGCGATCGGTCCGGACATCGGCAGAGCCCTGGACCTGGGGGCGGCGGGCGTCATAGTGCCGCGCGTGGAAAGCGTCGCCCAGGCCGAAAGGATCGTCGCTGAAGTCCGTTTCCCGCCGGACGGCGCGCGGGGCGCTGGGGCAGTCCGCGCATGCGACTATGGGGCTTCGCTGCAGCCATATCTGGAACAGGCAAATGATCATCTGGCCGCGATCGTTCAGATCGAGACACTGGCCGGACTGGACATGGTGGAGCAGATCGCCGCTGTTCCGGGCATCGACGGCCTGTGCATGGGACCGTTCGACCTTGCCGTGTCGATCGGCCATCCGGTGGGGTCGCCGGCGCATGCCGCCGCGATGGACCGGATCTGCCGCGCGGCGCGCGATGCAGCCATTGCCGGCATCGCCGTGTGCGCCACCGCCCGGCAGGTCCGGCATGCCCGCGATGCCGGAGCAAAGCTGGCGATCTTCGGCATGGATCGGATGTTCGCGCTTCAGGCGGCCGCGGCGGCTGCCGCATCCATCGAGGCTAAACCCGGATAGACGCACCGAAAAAGACGCGGCCTTGCCCGCGACGAATATCAACAAGGGGAGGTATCATGACAAAAAGGACGATCCACCGGACAATATTGGTCTGCGCCAGCCTGATCGCCATGCCGGCCATGGCGCAGGGGACGACCGAGGCGGGGCAAGAGGGGGCAAGCCTGGCCGACATCGTCGTCACGGCGCAACGCCGGTCGGAAAATCTGCAGAACGTCCCGATCTCGGTAACGGCCATCACGTCGGAACAGGCGATCAAGCTGGGCATCACCCAGCCGGACGTGATCGCTCAGATGGTTCCCGGCCTGCAACTGAACCACTCCGCCTGGGGCCTTACGCCGTTTCTTCGCGGGGTGGGCACCAATTCGGTCGCCATCGGCAATGAGCCTGCGGTGGCGCTGTTCGTGGACGACGTTTATCTGCCGACCGGTTCGGCTGGTGTCTTCCAGCTCAATTCGATCAGCTCGATCGAGGTTCTCAAGGGCCCTCAGGGCACCTTGTTCGGGCGGAATGCGACGGGCGGCGTGATCCACATCCGCACCAGAGACCCAAGCTTCGACCCCTCCGCCACCGCGACCGCCAGCTATGGAAATTACGACACGATCTCTGGCCAGCTCTATGGATCGACCGGTCTTACCGACACCGTCGCGATCAATTTCGCCCTGCAGGGCATCGACCAGCGCAAGGGCTGGGGCGTCAACGGCACGACAGGGAACGAAGCCAACAGCATGTCGGGCTGGGGAGGGCGCACCAAGCTGCTCTGGAACATGGGCGAAGAGACGTCGCTGCTGGTCGCGGGCAGCTATGACCGGCGCAGTTCCGATCAGGGGCAGCCGGGGCGCTCGATTGCAGGAACCTTTACGCGGGACGGTTACAGCGCGGATGCGGCGGGACTGGGATTCTACGACGTCATGTCCAATCTCGACACCGTGCAAAAGTCGACCACCCGATCCCTGAGCGGCAAGTTGACGCATGATTTCGGATCTGCGCGGCTCGTGCTGATAAGCGCATTCAGCAAGACCGTCGTCGATCCCGTGGTCAGCGACAGCGACGGATCGCCCAGCCCCTTCTTCCAGACGCGCGAATTCGCCATGGGCGGGCGCACGTTCACGCAGGAAGTGCAACTGCTCTCGCCCGAAGGCTCCGCGGTCAAATGGATTTTGGGCGCCTTCTACCTGCATGACCGGTCCTTCATGGACGCGACCTATGAGGGGCAGGCGTTCGGCACCTCCAAATCGCATACCGACGCGGTTCAGCGGACCAATTCGATCGCCGGCTTCGGGCAGGTGACAACGGAAATCCTGCCGAGGACCAACCTGACGCTGGGCTTGCGCTATACTTCGGACCGCCGGTCGCTGGATGCCGTTGCCCGATTGCTGCCGGCCACGGGCGCGGCTGTCACATTCGGCCCGTTCGAGGATGCAAAGACATTCAACAGCGTGACCGGCCGGGCTTCGATCGATCATCATTTCTCCGACGATCTCATGGGCTATATTGCGTATAATCGAGGCTTCAAATCGGGCATATATAATTTTACCGGCATCGTCGCGGGCACGACCACTCTGCCTCCGCCGGTAAATCCGGAGACGCTGGATGCCTATACGATAGGTTTCAAGTCCGAATTCCTCAATCGCCGCCTGCGCGTGAATGCTGAAGCCTTCCTCTATGAATATTCAGACCTTCAGGTGCAGATCGTCCTGCCGACGGGAACGACCCTCACCAATGCGAGCAAGGCCACCATCAAGGGGATCGACTTCGAAATATCCGCGATCCCGGTCCGCAATCTGACGGTCAGCGCCTCCATCGGATTGCTGGACGGGCGGTACAAGGATTTCCGGAATGCCCCTTCCTTCTTCCTGCTGCCGCCAAATGCGCCCACGCCCTATGATCCCGCCAGATGTAGTGGACCCAATCCCTATCCCGCGGTCCAGGGTTCCGCCCCGGCGACGCAACGAAGCTGCGACGTATCGGGCAACAGGCTGATCCAGGCTCCGCCCTTCTCCAGCAATCTTCAGCTTCTCTATACGCTGCCGACCGACCTTGGGGATTTCGACCTGTCGGCATCCTGGGCGCATGGCGGCAATTATGAATATGACGTCTTCAGCAGTCCGCTGACGCGCCAGCCCAGGACGGACATCGTCAATGGATCGGTCCAGTGGACCGCGCCGGGCGGCACTTTCAACGTGCGGTTGTGGGCGAACAACCTGACGGGCGAGAAATATTACACCATCGCCACGACCGGGTCGACGGCCGGCGCCAAATATGCGGCCGCCGCACCCCGCACCTATGGCGTCACGCTGGGCGCGAACTTTTGAGGTCGAGGCGGCTTGCGGGGCAAGTTCCCGGAAGCCGCCCCTGGCTCAGTCCAGGGAAATATTCGCTGAAAGGAAGCCAGTTCTCGTGATGGATCATAGGGAAGAACTTCGATCCATCGTCGGCAGGGCCCATTGCTTTGCCGGGGATGAAATCGACCAGCGCTATCGAACGGACCTGCTTGGCCTCTACACCTGCTCTCCATCCTGCGTCGTCCGCCCGGGAAGCGCGGGGGAGGTGGCGCGGGTGATGGAGGCGGCGCGCAAGGCACGCATCGCGGTCACCGTTCTGGGCGGCGGAACGGGGGGCGTCGGCGGCACGGCCTGCACGGATGGCGGCATCATCCTGTCGCTCGAACGGATGAACAGGGTCCTTGAGATCGACGAGGATGCCATGACCATCACCGCCGAAGCCGGCGTCACTCTCCAGTCCTTGCAGGAGGCGGCCGCCGGCAAGGGCCTGCTGATGCCGCTGGACATCGGATCGCGCGGCAGCGCGACGATCGGCGGCAACATAGCGACCAATGCGGGCGGCCTCAGAACCCTGCGCTGGGGCATGATGCGCGATATGGTGCTGGGGCTGGAAGCGGTCCTTGCCGATGGCACGGTGGTGTCGAGATTGGGCAAGGTGCTGAAGGACAATGCCGGCTATGACTGGAAGCATCTCTTCATCGGCAGCGAGGGCACGCTGGCCATCGTCACCCAGGCGGTCCTGCGGCTGCGGCCGCTTCCCACGACGGCGCAGACCGCCCTGTTGGCGTTCGATACGGTCGAGCAGGCAAGCCGGCTGCTTCGCCGGTTGCAACGGGATCTGGACGGGCGGCTGTCCAGCTTCGAACTGATGTGGAGGGATTTCTTCAACGTCATCGGCCAGGCGCAATCGGCCCGCCGTCCCTTGCCCATGTCGCCGGAATATCGGCTATATGCGATAGTCGAAGCGCTGGGTTCTCACCCGGAGCGCGATCGGCAGGTGTTCGAGGAAGTTCTGTCGGCCATATTCGACGGCGGGGTCGTCCATGATGTCGTCATTGCCCAATCAGAGCGTGAAAGGCAGAATATCTGGGCCTTGCGGGAAGATCTGCTCGAACCGCTGGCGGCCCTCTCCCCTTTTGCAGGCTTCGACATCAGTCTTTCGCTGCTCGATATGGACCGGTTCATCGAGCAGACCGATGCGAAAATGGGCGAGATGCTGCCGGGCGCCGTGGTCCTGCACTATGGACATGGCGGCGACGGCAACATGCACCTGATCGTGAGCCACCCCGCCTTGCATGATCCGCAGGTCATGCATGCGACCGAATGCCTGGTCTATGACGCCATCCGTCAATATCGCGGTTCGATAGCCGCCGAACATGGCATCGGACAGGCGAAGCTGGAATTTCTCGATCGATCGCGCTCCCGGGAGGAAATCGCGCTGATGCGGTCGCTCAAACAGGCTCTCGACCCGCTGAACCTGCTGAACCCCGGCAAGGTTTTCCCTGCCGCCGGATAAGGCCGGGCAGGTCGGCCCGGCGGCCTTCCGGCGCGGGCATGGGGACGATGCGGTCAGGCGCAGATTTGGAGATTCAATGACGTTTCGATATGCTTGGCGGGATTTCAGCGCGCTGCAGAACATAGAGGATTACCGGAAGCGGGCGCGCCGCATCCTTCCCGACATGATCTGGACATATGTGGAAAGCGGTGCGGGAGATCATCTGACGCGGCTCGACAATGAGGCCGCCTTCACCCGCTGGAAATTGCGGCAGCGCTGTCTGACAGCACAGGCGGCGCCATCCTTGGGCACGATCATGTGCGGCGTCGACGTCAGCCTTCCGGTCGCGCTGGCGCCGACCGGGCTGGCCGGCGCCTCGCATTGGAGCGGGGATGTCGCAGCCGCGCGCGCTGCGGAGGCGGCGGGCACCCGACTGGCGCTGAGCACGGCGTCCTGCTATTCGATCGAGGAGGTCGCGCAGGCCACGAAGAGCAACCACTGGTTTCAGCTCTATCCCTTTGCCGACCGGCCGGTGGCGTCCTGGTTGATGCGGCGCGCGAGCGATGCGGGCTATGGCGCCCTGATCGTCACCGTCGACGTGCCCGTGCCGGGAAATCGCGAAGGCGAGCGCCGAGCCGGAATAGGCATGCCTACGGTCCTTACACCCGCGCGCATTCTGGACATCGCGCGCCGGCCCCGATGGATGGCGAACGCGCTGCTGCATCGCCGCAATGTGCCGGTTCATTATGTCGAGGCAGAAAGGTTGCGGTTCGACGGGGCGGCTGGGGCAAGGCAGGCTTGGCGCGCCATGCAGCAGGATCTGGGCTGGGACGACCTGCGATGGATGCGGGACCAGTGGCGGGGACGCTTCTACATCAAGGGCATTCTGGACGCCGATGACGCGGAAAAGGCGATCGATCTTGTCGGCGCCGATGGTATTGTCGTGTCCAACCATGGCGGGCGTCAGCTCGATCGGGCCATGGCCTCGATCGATGCATTGCCGGCCATTTCCGACAGGATCGGCGGTCGGGCCGAAATCTATCTGGATGGCGGGGTAAGGCGGGCGGCGGATATTGTGACGGCCCTGTGCCTTGGCGCGACCGGCGTCTTCCTGGGCCGCCCCTATCTTTACGGTTTGGCGGTGGCTGGAGAAAAGGGTGTTGGGGAGATCATCGAGCTGTTGCGATCGGATTTGCATCGCACGCTCATTTTGATGGGATGCCGTTCGGTCCGCGATCTGGACCGATCCTGGATATTGAAAACAGGCGAAGAGATTCCGCAACTCCGCCATCGCGGATAGAGCCCGGCAGCTTCGAACCGCTCCCTGCCACGGGCCCCTGGCGCGGGGGGAGGGGATATGCGCCCTTCCCGTCGAATCCTTGACCTGTTGCCACCCGGCATCTCAGGAAAGATCGGCCAGGTCGTAAATCGGCCGGATTTCGATCTCGCTCGGTCCCGGCATGGGGTTGGGGCAGCGCTTCGCCCAGGCGACGGCCTCTTCCATGTCCTTGACTTCCCACAGCCAGAAGCCGGCGACCAGTTCGCGGGCCTGTGCGAAAGGGCCGTCGATGACCGTCCGGTTCGGACCGTTGAAGGCGATCCGCTTGCCTTGGGAAGAGGGCGTCAGGCCGTCGGCGGCGAGCAGGATGCCGGCCTCCGCCAGTTCGTCGTTGAACCGGCCCATGGCTTCCATCGCCGCCCGAGTCTCCGGAGTCGCGACGAAACCTCGTTCGCTGTCCTCAGTGGCCTTTACGAGCACCATCACGCGCATGGCTTTTCTCCTGTCAGGGCTGGCTGTCGATACAGCCTATATGCTGCCGTTCCGTCCTGGAGCATCGTGCAGAAAAGTGGGAAAGGGGTTTCTGCCTGAAAGGATGCGGCAACGGAGACCGGGAGGACCTGCCCCCGATTTAACGCAGCGTGCCTTAGAATGTACGAGAAAGCGCGCCGGATCAACCTATGACCGCATGGGGCGGCCGCCCTTCCATGCCGGCCGGTCCGGGAAGAGTCATTGCTCAATCGCGACGAACCGACTCCCGTTCATGTCCGACATGCGCTAAACATGGATCAGTTCGCCGGCCGCTGGCGATCCTTCGTCGGAGCGTTCATGGCAGTCGAGATCGAACGGAAATTCCTGGTCGTGAGCGATGAATGGCGGGCGATGGCGGACGCGGGGCGGGACTTGCGGCAGGGTTATGTCGCGCATGGCGGCCATGCCAGCGTGCGGGTGCGCCTGTCGGCGGACGGGGCCTGGCTTACCGTCAAGAGTGCGCGGGCAGGCTTGGTCCGGGACGAGTTCGAATATGCGATACCCGCGGCGGATGCGGAGGACATGCTCGACCGGCTCTGCGTCGATACGCTGATCAGGAAGACCCGCTATCGCGTGCCGCATGATGGCAAGGTCTGGGAAGTCGACGTCTTTGCCGGGGCGGCGGAAGGGCTGGTCCTGGCGGAGGTCGAGATGCGGTCGATTGACGAACGCTTCGACCTGCCGGACTGGGTGGGGGACGAGGTGACCAGCGACCCCCGCTTCCGCAACTCGGCCATCGCGCTGATGCGGGGGTTCGAGGCGGCGGTCTGACCCTGAGGATCAGACTAAGGACTCATCCGCCATCGCCGCCGGGTCAGGGGCGCAGATCGATCGCCGGCTTTTCGGCATCGGGCAGACTGGCGCCCATGATCCGCGCCAGGGTGGGGGCGATGGCCCGCATGTCGATCTGTCCCAGCTTCCGCCCGGCGGGTACGCCTTCGCCCATCAGCAGGAAGGTCGATTGCAGATTGGCCGGTCCCGGAAAATAGCCATGCATGCCCCTGATCGGGGCGGGCGCCACCAGGGGCGCGGCGGGGCCGCGGAAGATGTCGGTCACGAAGCCGGGCTGGAGATCGACGTAGAAGGCCGCCTGCGGATTGCCGCCCATGCGGGCGATCCGTTCGCGGTCGGCGATATCGGCAATGCCATGGGCGGGATCGGCGGCCAGCCTGTCGAGCAGCGCCCCGACCCGCGCGGCGAGTGCCTCATCCTCCGGCCGGGCCAGCATGATCGCGGCCGATCCGCCGGAAATCCAGGGCATGGCCAGCCAGGATGCGACCTTGCCGTCCTTGTCCAGCACGATCAGCTTTTCGTCGATAAAGGGGCGGAACAGGTTGACGGCGCTGTGCGTCGCCTGGAAGCCATGGTCGCTGACCAGCGCGATCACCGCATCGGGATGCGCCTTGCGCTCCGCCGCGACGATCCGGCCGACGATGCCGTCGATCCTTTCCAGCACGGTCTTCGCTTCGGCCGTGTCCGGGCCCTTCGCATGTTGCTCATGGTCCAGCGCGGTCAGGTAGACGGTCAGGAAACCGGGTCTGTGGCTTTCGATCAGGGCGGTGGCGAAGCGGCCGCGATTTTCATCGCCCGACAGGCTTTCATCGATCCCCATGGCATAGGGCGTGCCGGTCGCGCGTTCCAGTTCCGCCCTGAGGCCCGGCGTCGCCAGCGCGTCGAGCAGCTTCACGTCGTCGGCATGGCCGGTGCGCCAGATCTGCGGCAGGTTCCAGGTCACGCCGCTGGCCGCGACGCTGACCGGCCAATGGACGTTGCCGGTGGTGAGCCCTGCCTTGGTCGCCGCTTCCCACAATGTCGGCACCCGGATGTCGGAGGCGTACCAGGTCCAGCCGCCCTGGTTGATGCCATTGGGATCGAAGCTGTTATTGGCGGTGATCCCGTGCCGCGCGGGCGCAACGCCGGTGATCAGCGTCGTATGGCTGGGGTAGGTGAGGGTGGGCAGCACCCCCGTCACGCCCGAAGCGGAGGCCCCCTCCTTCACGAAGCGGCGCAGATTGGGGATGGCAAGGCCGCGCCTGTCCGCTTCCAGCACGTCGCCCGGGCGCAGCCCGTCTATGGAGATCAGCAGGACCGGGTTCGCCAGCGCCGCGCCCGGAAGGGCGGCGAGGGCGGCGAGGAGCAGCGCGGCCTTGTTCATCGCCTTAGAATCCCGCCTTCAAGGTGGCGAAGAATTGCGAGGGAGCGCCGACCAGCAGGGTCTGCGCATCGCCGCTATTGCCGAAACCGCCCGAGCCGATGGTGCTGACATAGCGCTTGTCCAGCAGGTTGGTGGCGTTGAGCTGCAATTCCAGATTCTCGTTGAAATGATAGCCGACGCTGGCGTCCACGATCACCCGGCCCGGCACCGATTGATCGTTGGTGTAGGTGTAATAGCGGCGCGACATGTAGTTGACGCCGATCCGGCCGAACGCGCCCTCATGGTCGTAGCTGATCTCGCCCCGGGCGATATGCTTGGGGCTGTCGACGACGGTCCTGCCCTTGATCGGCGTGACGGCGCCGCTGTCGTCCACCACATCGTCGCGATAGGTGGAGTCGGTGTAGCTGTAGGAGCCATAGAGGCTGAAACCGCCGCCCAGCGTCAGCGTGCCCGCCGCTTCCACGCCGATCGCGCGGACATTGCCGACATTCTGGAGCGCCGAGGCGAAGCCCTGAATGGGGCTGCCGACCTGCACCGCGAGAAGGCGGTTGCGGAAGTTGACCAGATAGGCGCCGATCACGCCGTTGAAGATGCCGTCATGGTAGCGCAGGCCCAGTTCATAGGTGTCCGATGCTTCGGGCTTCAGCCTGCCCTTGATCGCGTCGAAGCCGGTCTGGTTGGTCGAGAAGGGACCGGTGGTCGTCGCGCTGGCGAAGGCGCGGGTCGCCTGGGTGAAGCCGCCGAAGACCTCCGCGTTTTGAGACAGTTCGACCGCGAAACCGGCATGGGGCTGGAACCAGTCCTCGGCCTTGATGCGGCCCTCCGGGAAGCTGGCCTGCACCACGGCGTCGGCTTCGTTCGTGACCTTGAACCCCTTCCAGCCCAGGTCGATCTTCACCATGCCAAGGTCGATCCTGTCCTGGACATGATATTGGATGGTGTCGGTGGTGAAGTCGAATTCCCACTGGGTCGCGAAGGGGTTCTTCGGATAGTCGCGGAAGCTGAGGCCCGGCTCGGTCCGGCTGGCGAAGGCGTAGAAGCGGCGGGCCTGGTTGAATTCGTTGTTCTCATACCAGCCGCCGACCGTGAAATTCTGGATGCCCAGCGCGAAGTCGACGCTGCCGAAGACGCCGATCCGGTCCATTTCATATTCGGTGGTGCGGACCGACATCGGCACGCCGTTGGGGCTGGGGACATAGGGCGTCGCCCACAGGCCCATGCCCTTGTTGTGGTGATAATAGCCCTTGAGCTTGAAGCTGGCCCGCTCGCCCAGCGGGGCGGCGATGCCCAGAGCGCCCAGCCAGTCCTTGCGCAGGCCGGCGGCGTCATAATAGGCGTCGTCCGCGCTGGTGACGTTGCCGGGATAGACCTGCCCGCCGGAAACGAGCGCGCCGCTATAGTCGTAGCGGCCATCGGGGAAGGGCGACCCGCCGCTGTTGCTGACCCGATCGACATCGTTCAGGCGGCTGGCATAGTCGATGGCGCGGGCATAATCGGGATAGGTGTTGTCCCAATCCCAGCCCAGCCGCCGGATCATCGACATCGACATGTCCTGATAATCCTGTTCCCGCCGGTCGGAATAGCTGAGCCAGCCATCGACCGTCACGTCGCCGACAGGGATCACGACCTTGGCATTGCCCATATGCTGGTCCTGCGTGCCATTGCCCTTATATTTGTCGGTCGAGCCATAGGCGTAGGAGACATAGCCCCGGATGCCGTCGCGGCTGCCCAGCGCCAGACGGGCGAAGCCGCGCCAGCTTTCGTCGCTGCCATAGGTGAGGTTGCCCTGGCCGGCCAGCGCGCCGCCGGTCAGATAGTCGGCTGGATCGGCGGAGAAATGTTCGATCGTGCCGCCCAGCGCATTGGTCGCCTGGGTGCCGATGGAGCCGGCGCCCTGCGACACGCGCACGCTGCCGATATTTTCGGAGCTGATCGCGCGGGTGATGTGCAGGCCGTTGTGATTGCCGTAGCTCATGTCGCCCAGCGGAATGCCGTCGAAGGTGAAGCCGAGCTGGTTCTGGCTGAAGCTGCGGATGGTGACGCGCTGCGACCATTCATAGTTGCCGAAGGGATCGGCCGACTGGAAATTGACGCTGGGCAGCTTTTCAATGGCCTTCAGCGGGTTGGTGCCGGGCGTCAGGGTGACGATGTCCTGCGCCTGGATTTCCTGAACCTGACGGGTTTCGCCCCGGCCGAAGACGATGATGTTCGCACCCTCGACCGCCGCGTCGGCGGCGGACGGAACGGGCGCGGCTTCCTGCGCGAAGGCTGGCATGGCGGCCATGGCCGTCGAGGCCATCAGCAGGGCGGTGGCGATACGCATGTGGACTTCCCCTTTTTCCGCAATCGTGGATTGGGGGGCGCCCTAGCGGTTCAATGTTGCACTGCGATGTGGGCTGTTTGACTGGAGGGAGACGTTTTTGTGACGGGGATGTCACAATGGCGTGGCGTGATGGGCAAGTTGACGGATGAGGGAATAGGTTCCCGGCCGCGTGGACGAATTCGGAATGTCTTGCAGCCACCCGATCAATCAGTCCGGCGAGGTCATGAACATGTCCACGCTGCCTAGCCCTCGCGAGCGACCTGGAAGCCGGCGAAGGACTGGGTGACCGGCATCAGTTCGATGCGGTTGAGGTTCAGATGGGGCGGCTGGCTGGCGACCCAGAACAGGGTTTCCGCAATATCTTCCGCCGTCATCGGATTGGCGGAGCCATAGAGCGCGTCCGATGCCGCCTGGCTGCCAGTGCGGACCAGGGTGAATTCGGTTTCGACCATGCCCGGTTCGATGGACGTCACGCGGACCCCCGTGCCATGCAGGTCCGACCGCAGCCCCAGCGAGAACTGGCTGACGAACGCCTTGGTCCCGCCATAGACGTTGCCGCCCGCATAGGGATAGGTCGCCGCGACCGAGCTGATGTTGATGATCGCGCCCCTGCGCTCGATCAGGCGGGGCAGCAGCTTGTGGGTTATGGTGACGAGGCTGGTGACATTGGTGTCGATCATCTGGCGCCACTGGTCGAGATCGGCCTGCTGCGCCGGCGCCGTGCCCAATGCCAGTCCCGCATTGTTGATCAGCAGGTCGACATCGGCAAAGCCCGGTGGCAGGGCGGCCAACGCCGCGTCGATGGCGGCTTCGTCGCGCATGTCGAAGCTGATCGCATGCACCCTGTCCGCGCCCAGTTCCTCAACCAGCGCGTCCAGCCGTTCGGCGCGGCGCCCGGTGACTATCGCCTTCCACCCGGCGGCGACGAAACGCCGCGCCGATGCGGCGCCTATGCCCGCGGTTGCTCCGGTGATCAGCGCCGTCCCTGCCATGCTTCATTCCATCCTGTCAGCCAATGGCCGGGGATGTAAGCCCATTTGCGGCAATGCCAAGCGCCATTTGTCAGGCAATGGTCACGACGCGCGCATGCCCCTTCCGGTCGAGCGGCTTCACCACCACCTTGTCGCCCATCCGGTCGAAGGCGATGTCCACCGCCGCGTCCCCGAGGCGCAGGCCGTAGAGCGTCAGCTCGTCGATGAAGCGGGGCAGGGTGGGATCGCGCAGGGCAATCTCCGCCCCCGCGACATCGAAGGTCAGGCCCAGGCTCGACTGGATCAGCGACAGGGGCGCCGCCGCGGACCAGGCTTGCGGGCTGCACGCCACGGGATAGAATGTCGGCCCCTGCGCCCGCCGCCGGGGAAAGCCGCAGAACAGTTCGGGCAGCCGCATCAGGTCGACATAGGTCGCGGCCGCGAACAGCCCCTCGAAGATCTGGGCCGCCTGCGTCCGGTAGCCATAGCGGGAAAAGCCCGCCGCGATCAGCGCATTGTCATGCGGCCAGATCGATCCGTTATGATAGCTCATCGGATTGTAGCGCGCCTCGGTCGAGGCGATGGTCCGCACGCCCCAGCCGGAAAAGGAGGCCGGCGCCATCAGCGTGTGCACCACCATGTCGGCGCGCGCCTCCTTCGCGAGGCCGGTGAACAGCACGTGCCCGGCATTGGAGGAGCGGACGCGGCACGGCCTCTTATCCCCATCCAGCGCCAGCACATAGGTGCCGATCCCGGCGTCGAAGAAGGCGGCGTCGAAACGATCGCGCAGATCGTCCGCCCGCGCGCGGTGGTTCACCGCCCTGTCCGGATCGCCCAGGGCGGTGAAGATCGCCTCCGCCGCTCGCCACGCGCCATAGACATAGGCCTGCACCTCCGCCAGCGCGATCGGGCCGCGCGCAATGCTGCCATCGGCATGGAAGACCGAATCATGGCTGTCCTTCCATCCCTGATTGACAAGCCCCTGGTCGGTCAGCCGCCCATATTCGACGAACCCGTCGCCGTCGCGGTCGCCATGCTCGTCTATCCACCTCAGCGCAGCCTCGACATGGGGCAGGATGGAGGCGATGAAGCCGCTGTCGCCCGTTCTTTCCAGATAGGCCCCGGCCAGCATCACGAACAGAGGCGTCGAATCGATGCTGCCATAATAATGGCGGAAGGGGACTTCGCCCAGTTCCGCCATTTCGCCATGGCGCACTTCATGCAGGATCTTGCCCGGTTCGGCATCGGCGGCGGCGTCATATTCGGTTGCCTGATGCGCGGCCAGATAGCCGAGCACGCCGCGGCTGATCGCCGGGTCCAGCCACAGCGTCTCCAGCGCGGTGATGATCGCGTCGCGACCGAAGACGGTGCTGAACCAGGGAATGCCGGCATAGGGATAGGGCCCATATTCGGTGTCGGTCGACAACATCGTGATGTCGGCCACGGATCGTCGGGCCACCTCGTTGAAAAGCTGGTTGGAGGAGCGCACGGTCGCCCCGCGCGTGCGCGCCTGCTTCAGCGCCTGCATGGATTCGCGCAGCGTCTTCAGGAAATGCTTGGACAGGTCGCCCACCGGCTCGTCATCCTGCGGCTGGCAGCAGATTTGCAGATATAGCGTGCGGCGCTCGCCGGGCGGCACGGCCACCTCGAAGCGTGCGCGGCTTTCCGTCAGGATCTGGGGAGCGGGATCGAAGCGCAGCAGCGTTTCGCGCCGCTTGTCGTCGCGCCCGTCATAGCCCAGCAGCACGGACTTTGGGCCGATCACAGGTTCCCGCACGGCGCCGCGCCGCAGACGGGTCATGCCGCGTATCTCGAACAGGTCCGCGAAATCGGCGGCGAAACCGATATTCACCGCCACGGTGCGGACCTCCGTGTCGAAATTGCGGATCGTGATCCGTTCATGCACCGCGCCTTCCCACAGGAAACGGGTGCGGCGCAGGTGGATGAGATCGTGTTCGACCGCCACCCGGCCGTCCCCGCCCGGAAAATCGGGATTGGTGAGGTCGCAGGTCAGCATCGCATTGTCGTCGCGAAGGCCAGAACTCAGCAGGATCGGCCGGGTGTCGTTGATGGTGAGGTAGAGATGCGACAGATGCCGGGTGTCGCGATGATAGAGTCCTTCCGGACTACCCGGACCGGCAATCGCGTCGCCGCTATGGTCGAAGACGGCGAAGCTGTCCCCATGTTTCAGCGTTCGCGGCCGCCGCTCATGCAGCGACGCCGTCGCCGGGATGAAGAATTGCGTCTGCGCCTGCGACAGCGCCTGTCCCGGATCGACGCCGTGACCGGCGTTCGGGACCGAAGGGCTGGGGTTTTCCGGCTGCAACTGGCTTGCCGTCATGCCTCTCTCCTGATGCCGGAGCGTTTTCACGACGGGTGAAAACGCTCTTGTCCTTTGATGCCGCATTTTCCGGGCTGTCGACCGTAAACGGTCCAGTTGAAAATGCCCTATCCCACGACCTGAAGTTCCGAACCTTCTCCGCGTAGCCGGCGCAGCATCGCGGCCTGCGTCCGCGCGCCGGGAAGATCATGATAAAGCTGAACATAATCGGCCGCCATCCGCTCTGCCGTGAAGCGTGCGTCAAAGGCGGCGCGCACCTGTGCGCGGTCGAGTTCGTGGAGTCGGCGGACCGCCGCGACCGCTTCATCCTCGCTCTCGACGATATAGCCCGACTGGCCATGGTCGATCACCTCGGGGACGGAGCCGCAGCGGAAGGCGACGACCGGCGTGGCGCAGGCCATGGCCTCTATCATCACCAGGCCGAAGGGTTCGGGCCAGTCGATGGGGAACAGCAGGGCGCTTGCCCGGCCCAGGAATTCGGCCTTCTGCGCCTCGTTGATCTCCCCGATATAGTGGATATTGGGATAGCGTTCGACCAGCGGCGCGATCTCCTCCTCCCAATAGGCGCGGTCCACCGCATCGATCTTCGCCGCGATCCGCAGCGGCAGTCCGGCGCGGGCGGCAATGCGGATCGCCCGGTCGGGGCGTTTTTCGGGCGAAATCCGTCCCAGAAAGGCAAGGTAGCCGTCGCTGGGGCCGGTGCGGGGCGGCAGCAGGTCGGCCGGCAGCCCGTGGTGGATCGTCCTTGCCCAGTTCACCGGCGGCATCGGCAGCCGCTGATGGTCGGAAATCGACACCAGGCTGTGATCGGGAAAGGCGCGGTAGAAGGCGGGAAGATCGGGCAGGTCCAGCCGGCCGTGCAGCGTCGTCACCGTGCGGCCGATGAAATCCTGGACCAGCGGCATGTGCAGCAGGTCGATATGGAAATGCAGCGCGTCGAATTCGTCGGCCCGGCGGCGCACGGCGTCCAGCAGGATCATGTGATAGGGAATGGGGTCGCGCACGTCGGGATTGAGCCGCAGCGCCATGTCTGTCACCGGCACCAGTTCCGCCGCGGTCACGGAGTCGCCACTGGCGAACAGCGTCACCTCATGACCCTGACGCACCAGTTCCTCCGTCAGGTAGGACACGATGCGTTCGGTACCGCCATAGAGGCGCGGCGGCACGCTTTCGGCAAGCGGAGCAATCTGTGCAATTTTCATGGTCGGGCATCCCTTCGAAGATCGCGCCGCCACCGATCCCCCGACCTGCGGTGGGCGCCCCCGTTAAAAGCGTGAAAGGCCCGCAGGTTGCATGGCGATTGCGCTTCCATGTCGGGATTTTCCGGTGGGCGGGCGTTTTTCGGCCGGTCGACGGAAAGCGCCCGTCCGCATCATTTTTCGCGCCGCTGACTTCGGACTGACATAGTCGCCGCTTAGGTGAGCGACAGCGAAAATCTGGCCGGCCGGTCTGAAGTGGGGCGGACATGGCCTTGAAATATGGAGAGCAATTTGACGGTCATCACGATCGATTTCGAGGCGTCGTGCCTGCCCCGGCACGGCCTGTCCTATCCCATCGAAGTCGGTATCGCCCGCAAGGGCCAGGCGCGAAGCTGGCTGATCCGGCCGCATGACGATTGGGCCGGATGGCATTGGTCGGCCGAGGCGGAGGCGCTGCACGGCCTGAGCCGCGACCGGGTGGAGCGCGAAGGCCTGCCCGTCGAAACCGTGCTGGCCGAACTGGCCGACGCCTGCGCGGGGCAGCGGATGGTGGCCGACAGCATGATCGACCAATATTGGCTGGACACGCTGGCCGACGCGGCGGGGCAGGCGACGCCCTTCCTCATCGATCATGTCTCGCTGCTGCTCGACGAGCATCGCGCGGGCGAGCGGCAGATCATGGAAGCGGTCGCCCTTGCCGACTCGGTCCAGCCGCATCGCCACCGCGCGGCGAGCGATGCGCTGTGGCTGGCGTCGCTGCTGGATCATATCGCCGGCCGGACGATCCATGCCCCCGCCCTGATGCGCATGGCCTGACCCGTCCTCCCATCGGAAGACCGGGAGGAGTTCCATGCGCCTGCCGCAACCGGAAAATGCTTGAGCAACAATTTGTAACGCTCGGCAAATTTCGGAGACATTCAGTGCGCCTAAACCCTGACCGACCATGTCCGGTCGTCAGGGAGAAGGCCCCATGTTGCTCATTCTCGCATCCGGCGCGGCGGCCCTTGCCGTCGCCACGCCCATCCACAGCGCTGAAATCACCCATGCTTCGAACGCCTATCGGGCGAGTTACGAGACCGAATCGACGGTCCGCTTCCGCGAGGTCGAATCCCGCTTCGCCAACCGGCCGTCTATGCCGGTGTGCCGCTGGCAGGCCGAACTGGTCGTGAACCGGGACGTTGCGACGCAGGGCCGCACGCTGGCCGCCGTCGCCAAGCCGATCCATCGCTTCGCCCCGCTGTCGGGCAGCCATGCCGGCGGCTGCACTGCCGCGCGCGATGAGATCGAGGCGGAAGTCGCCCGCCACGCCAGCGCTCGCGCCGCCGAAGCGGTCGCCGTGGCGCAGCGGGACCGTTCGGTATTGCTGGGCGAGCTTGACGGCATTCATGCGCTGTCCGCGAAGGACGCCGTAACCGGCGGATGAGTCCACCGCTGATATTGATCGCGGAGGCCCAGCAGGATGTGCGCCATGAAGTGCGCCAGTCGCTGGAGGAAAGCGGGTTTCGGGCCCTGGCCGCCGCCTCTGCGAACGAAATCTGGAATGCCATGGACAGCATGCCCGTGGGAGCGGTCGTGCTGGACGCCGCGCTGCGTGGCCCGGACGGCATGGACCTGTGCCGCGACGTCCGGGACCGCAGCGACGTGCCGATCATCCTGGTGGGCGCCAACAGCAGCGAGGTCGACCGGGTGGTCGGGCTGGAACTGGGCGCCGACGATTATATGGCGAAGCCCTATTCGACCCGCGAACTGGCCGCCCGGCTGCGCGCGGTGCTGCGCCGTGGGCGCAACGAGCGCGCCCTTGGCGTGCGCCGCCCGGCCGAGGCGCGGTTCGAAGGATGGGTGGTGGATTCCTCCCGGCGCGAAGTTCTCGATCCCGACGGCGCGCAGGTCGATCTGACCGCCGCCGAATTTTCGTTGCTGCTCGTGTTGCTCGACCATCCGCAGGTGGTGATCGCCCGTCCGCGCCTGATGGAACTGGCCGGCGTGCGGGACGCGCCCTCGTCAGACCGCAGCGTCGACGTGCTGGTCAGCCGGTTGCGGCGCAAGCTCAGCCATGGCGGCCGGCCCGCGCCCATCGTTACGGTGCGGGGCGGCGGATATATGTTCAGCGCCGTGGTCGACCGGCGCTGAGCCGATTCGGCGCGGTCGAATGTTTCCCATCCATTGCATTGATTCCGTTGGAAAATCGGACGAGCCGTCCTGTCGATCGCGCTTTCCATCGCTCAGACATATTATTTAACAAAGCCGCTGCGACGCAGCAAAAACGCTTCCCTATTGTGCATCCTCAAGGCCGGTCTGCCCCCTGACCGGCCATCAGATAAGAAGGATGCAACGACATGAACGATCTGATCGGTCGCGTCTTCAGCTTCGAAAGCCATGTCTTTCCGAACCAGAGCGCGCTTTACAACCGCCTCGCCAGCGACGGGCAGAGCCCCAAGGCGCTGATGATCTCCTGCGCGGATTCGCGCATCGTGCCGGAACATATCATGCAGGCCGATCCGGGCGACCTGTTCGTCTGCCGCAATGCCGGCAACATCGTGCCGCCCCATGCGACGCAGAATGGCGGCGTGACCTCCACGGTCGAATATGCCGTCATGGTGCTGGGCGTGCGCGACATCATAGTATGCGGCCACAGCGATTGCGGCGCGATGAAGGCGCTGTCCACCAATGCCGACCTGAGCGCCATGCCCAATGTCGCCGCCTGGCTGCGCCACAGCCATGCCGCGCAGAAGGTGTGTCGCGAAAGCTACCCCGCCGACCTCAGCGATGCGGAAAAGCTGCGCAACATGGCGCTGGAGAATGTGGTGGCGCAGCTCGCCCATCTGCGCACCCATCCCTCGGTGGCGTCGGGCATCGCCCGCGGCGAGATCGCGCTGCACGGCTGGTATGTCGACATCCATGCCGGCCAGGTTCTGGGTCTTGACGGCGAGACCGGCCGTTTCCTGCCGCTCCGCGAAGGCCAGCCGCTGCCCGTGGCGCTGCCCCATGCCAGGCGTCTGGCGGTCGACATCGCCTATGCCGAGGCCGCGGAGTAAGCTCATGCTCAAGGCATTTTCCGGCGGCACCTTCAGCCGCGACTTCACGGCGTCCATCGTCGTCTTCCTGGTGGCGATGCCGCTCTGCATGGGTATTGCCATTGCTTCCGGGGTGCCGCCGGAAAAGGGCCTGATCACCGGCATGATCGGCGGCCTGATCGTCGGCCTGCTGGCGGGTTCGCCCCTTCAGGTCAGCGGCCCGGCGGCGGGGTTGGCGGTCATCGTCTTCGAAATCGTGCAGAAACAGGGACTGTCCGCCCTTGGGCCGATCCTGATCCTGGCCGGCGCCATTCAGGTGATCGCCGGGCTGCTGCGGGTCGGGGGCTGGTTCCGCGCGATCTCGCCCGCGGTGGTGCACGGCATGCTGGCGGGCATCGGCGTGCTGATCGTCGTCGGTCAGTTCCACGTGCTGTTCGACGACAAGCCGCTTTCCAGCGGCCTTGCCAATCTGATCGCCATGCCGGGGCAGATTTTCGGCCTCAGCAACCAGGACGCGGCCACCGCCTTCGCGGTCGGCCTTGTCACCATCGGCGGCATGCTGGGGTGGGAAAAGCTGCGTCCGGCCTCCATGAAGCTGCTTCCCGGCGCTCTGGTGGGCGTGGTGCTGGCGACGCTGGTCGCCTTCTTCCTCGGCCTTCCCGTCGCGCGCGTCGTGGTGCCGGAATCGATCGTCTCGGCCATTTCGCTGCCGGGCGACAATCTGGTCCAGCAGCTCCTGAACCCGA
Source organism: Sphingobium fuliginis (assembly GCF_015074805.1). NCBI lineage: Bacteria > Pseudomonadati > Pseudomonadota > Alphaproteobacteria > Sphingomonadales > Sphingobiaceae > Sphingobium > Sphingobium fuliginis. The sequence goes on from NZ_CP060035.1 coordinate 241,983, forward strand.
CGATCATCACCACGGCCATCGCCATCGCCTTCATCGCCAGCGCGGAAACGTTGCTGTCGGCGGCGGCGGTCGACCGCATGCATGACGGCGTGCGCACCAATTACAACCGCGAACTCAGCGCGCAGGGCGTGGGCAACCTGCTTTGCGGCGTGGCCGGCGCGCTGCCCATGACGGGCGTCATCGTCCGCAGTTCGGCCAACGTCCAGGCCGGCGCCAGGACGCGGCTGTCGACGATCCTGCACGGCATCTGGATTCTGGGTTTCGTCGCCCTGCTTCCGTGGCTGTTGCGGGAAATCCCGATGGCGGCGCTGGCGGGCATCCTGGTGGTGACCGGCGTGCGTCTGGTCAGCGTGGACCATGTGAAGCATCTCCTCCACCGCTATGGGCCGCTGCCGGCCGTGGTCTGGGCAGCGACGCTGATCTGCGTCGTGGCGACCGACCTGCTGACCGGCGTTCTGGTCGGCATCGGCCTCTCGCTGATCGAGCTTCTGCCCCATGCCCGACGTCTCCGCCTGGGCGTGGACGAGGAAGCACGCGACGACGCGCATGAAGTCGCGCTGCACGGCACCGCCACCTTCCTCAACCTGCCGAAGCTGTCGGCCAGGCTGGAGGCGCTTCCCGCCGGGCGGCTCGTCATCCTGAATGTCGAGCGGCTCAGCCATATCGACCATACTTGCGCGGAAATGGTCCGCGAATGGGTCGACCGCCGCCGCGGGACCGGTGCGCAGGTCGAACTGTTCGGCGCCACCGGCCGCATGCGCCACCTCGCCGCCTGATCCTTCACCCCCTCGTCAGGCGTTGAACGAACCGCCGCATCACCCTTGGGCGATGCGGCGATTTTTCGTTAAGATGCAAACTGGAAACACAATAGAAATATTCAGAAGACTGCAAGACAATAATCGTGTTGCGGACATCACAGTGCCTTCATGTCCTTTCGCATTTGCGAAAAAGCCATTTCCCCAATTCGCCTTATCCCCATAACCTGCTCTCGATCCGCCGGTATCGAAGACGATAAGACAAGAGATCTTCGGACGGAGCGGACGCAGGACGGAACATTCTTACGTAAAAGGGGAATGTTCATGAAGTATCAGATTGCCTGTGCCGCGCTTGCGCTGCTTTCCAGCGCTCCGGCTTTCGCTCAGGAAGAGCCCGCAGGCCCCGTCACCGTCACTGGCAGCGTCGGCCTGGTTTCCGACTATCGTTTCCGCGGCGTGTCGCAGAGCGACCGTGGCATGGCCATTCAGGGCGGCATCACTGCCACGCATGAAAGCGGCTTCTATGTCGGCACCTGGGGTTCGAGCCTTGGCGGCTGGGGCCGTTTCGGCGGGGCGAACATGGAACTCGACCTGGTCGCCGGCTATTCCGCCGCGCTGGGCGAGGGCACCACGGTCGACGTCGGCCTGACCTGGTACATGTATCCGTCGGGCGCCGACAAGACGGACTTCGCCGAACCCTATGTGAAGCTGTCCCACCAGTTCGGCCCGGTCAAGGGCCTGGTCGGCGTCGCCTATGCTCCCAAGCAGGAAGCGCTTGGCAAGTGGCAGAGCAGCGCCACCAGCGGCATCGACGATCCGGGCGACAAGGAAGACAATTTCTACGTCTGGGGGGATCTGAGCGCCGCGGTTCCCAACACCCCCGTCACGCTGAAGGCCCATATGGGCTGGTCGAACGGCAATTCGGGCCTGGGGCCCAACGGCACCTCGATCGCGCCGACCGGCAAATATCTCGACTGGCTGGTCGGCGCCGACCTGGCCATTCCCGGCACGCCGCTGACCGTGGGCGTCGCCTATGTCGACACCGATATCGCCAGGGTCGAGGAAGAATATCTGCGCCCGAACTTCATGGTCAATGACAGCAAGGACTTCGGCAAGTCGATCGCGCGCAGCACGATCCTCTTCTCGCTGAGCGCCGCTTTCTGATCCCATGCGCCGGGCCCGGTTCGCCGGGCCCGGCGCATGCTTCTTTCCCGGTCGTGACAAATTGTTTCTGCTGTCGCATCCGGGCGCTTCCCGCCGGCCCTGCGGTTGACCCGGGGTCCGGCCGTCCTTATCCCGCTGTCATGCCCATAGCCGTGCCGACATTTTCATGACCGCGCCGACCATCATCCTTGTCGAAGACGACCCGCCGCTGCGCACCCTGACGGCGCGGGCGTTGCAGGAGCATGGCTATCAGGTCCGCCCGGCGTCCTCCGGGCCGGAGATGTGGGTGGCGTTCGACGCCGGGCCGGTCGACCTTGTCGTGCTGGACGTCATGCTGCCGGGCACCAACGGCATCGATCTCTGCCGCCAGATCCGCCGCAAGAGCGACGTACCCATCATCTTCATCAGCGCCAAGGGCAGCGAGACCGACCGCATCGTCGGGCTGGAGCTGGGCGCGGACGACTATCTGCCCAAGCCCTTCGGCACGCGCGAGCTGATCGCCCGCATCCGCGCCATATTGCGCCGCGTCGGCGTGGAGCGCGGGCCGGACGAGCATCGCGAGAATGAGGCGCGCTTCGACGGCTGGATCGTCAACTTCCCCCGGCGGGAACTGCGTTCGCCGACCGGCGCCATCGTCGACCTGACCGGCGCGGAGTTCGACCTGCTGGGCAGCTTCCTCAGCCATCCGCAGCGCGTCATCGCCCGTGAGCGGCTGATCGAGCTTTCGCGCACCCGCATGGGCGACAGCAGCGACCGCAGCATCGACGTGCTGGTCAGCCGCCTGCGCCGCAAGCTGTCGACGCAGGATCGCACGGCGCCGATCACCACCGTTCGCGGCGTCGGCTATATGTTCAACGCGGAGGTCAGCCGCGCTTGAGACGGCATGTCAGCCTGGTCGGCCAGATTTTCGCGATCCTGCTGCTGACCCTGACGCTGGAATTCGCCGTCGGCATCTTCCTGAACGAACGGTCCAACCACCTCTCGCTACAGGATGACGAGGCCCGGCGCCTGGCCGAACATCTGGTCATCGCGCGCAAGCTGCTGACCGAACATCCGCCGGACGAGCGGCATGCGCTGTCGCTGCAACTCACCACCGATCGCTACGACGTGCACTGGACCCCGTCCTCGCCGCCGCCGCCGGCCCTGGCGCCGGGGCTGGAGCGGATGCGCCGGCAGATCGTAAACTGGGAACCGACGCTGGAACAGTCGGGCCTGTGGCTGCGCCTCGCCTCGCCCGGCCGGGTTTCGGAGATCAATGGCGGCCTGCGCCTGGCAGACGGAAGCTGGCTTTATTTCGGCATGCGCCATAGCGGCGGCAAATGGACCTTCGCCATCGGCCGCATGGGGCTGGCGCTGATCCCGGTGCTGGCGCTGCTGATCGTCGGCGGCATCATGATCCGGCGGACGCTGGCGCCGCTGCGCGACCTGACCCGCGCGACCGAGCGCATTGGCCTGAGCGACGAAGTGATCGTGGAGGAGGGCGGGTCCAATGACGTCCGCAACCTCATCCGCGCCTTCAACGCCATGCAGAAGCGCATCCATCGCCTGATCACCGAACGGACGGAGACTTTGGCGGCGGTCGGCCACGACATGCGGACCCCGCTCGCCCGGTTGCGGCTGCGGCTGGAGAACCTGCCCGACAACGAAGCGCGGGAGGCGATCGAGGGCGACCTCGCGGAAATGGGCGAGATGATCGATTCGCTGCTTGCCTTCCTGGGCGGCGAGAAGAATGGCGAACCGCCGGTGCGCACCGACCTGGCCGTGCTGGTGGCGACGGTGGTCGACGCCTTCCAGGATCAGGGCAGGCAGGTCGATTATGCGGGGCCCGACCATCTGGAAATGGCCGTGCGGTCGCTCACCCTGCGCCGGGCGATCGTCAACCTGATCGAAAATGCGCTGCACTATGGCAGCCGCGCCCGCGTCACGCTGGAGCGCCGGGACCGGGAAGTGCTGATCCGGGTCGACGATGACGGACCCGGCATCCCGCGCGACAAGCTGGACGAGGTGTTGAAGCCCTTTGCGCGTCTGGACGAGGCGCGGCAGCGCAACACGCGCGGGCTTGGCCTGGGTCTGGCCATCGTCGCGCGGGCCGTGGAACTGGAGGGGGGCGAACTGACCCTCGCCAACCGGCCCGAAGGGGGATTGCGGGCGGAAATCTGCCTGCATCTTCCGGCCGATGCCCAGAAGCGCTGACAAAAGAGAATCTGCCTGCCCCCAAGCAAAACTCATTTACTGGCGGGCGGGATGCCGCGCTATGCCGGGCGTCTGTATGAAAAGAGGCGCTTATGACGGCAGAAGGCGAAAAGGAAATCGCCCAGGGTTATTGGGATATAGACAGGCTGGCGACCGAGCTGGGCGCGGTGCGGCGGCGCTGGCGGCAGGGGCAGGACCACCACGCCGAATATGGCGCGGAGGGATTTCCGTCGCGCGCCACGCTGACCAAGATCATGGAGGCGCTGTGCGGTGCGCTGTTTCCGCTGCGCCTTGGCCCCAGCTTCGTGCGCCTGCATAATGAGGACGCCTATGTCGCCCAGACGCTGCAGACGGTGCTCAGCCGGCTTTACGGACAGATCAGGCTGGAACTGATCTATGCGATGAAGGACGAGCCGATCGCGCATGTGGACCGGGAAGCGTCGCGCATCATCGGCGCTTTCGCGGAAAGCCTGCCGGCCCTGCGCGAACTGCTCGACAGCGATGTGGAGGCGGCCTTTCTGGGCGATCCCGCCGCGCGCAGCGTGGATGAGGTGCTGATCTGCTATCCCTCGATGATGGCGATCACGCACCATCGTCTGGCGCACCGGCTTTATCAGCTGGGCGCGCCGCTGGTGGCGCGGATCATCTCCGAAATCGCGCATGGCAGCACCGGGATAGACATTCATCCAGGTGCGAGGATCGGGCACAGCTTCTTCATCGATCATGGCACCGGCGTGGTCATCGGGGAAACGGCGATCGTCGGGGACCGGGTGCGCGTCTATCAGGGCGTGACGCTGGGCGCGCGCAGCTTTCCGGCCGATGAGAAGGGCGCACTGGAAAAGGCCCTGCCGCGCCATCCGATCATCGAGGACGATGTGGTGATCTATGCCGGCGCGACGATATTGGGGCGCATCATCATCGGCAGCCGGTCGGTGATCGGCGGCAATGTCTGGCTGACCGACAGCGTGCCCGCGGACAGCAACGTCCGCCAGGCCAAGGCGCATTATGAAGTCACCAGCCGCGTGGAAGTGTCCGCGCCCCATCGCGTCCACGCGCTGCTGGAGGAAGGGCGCGACGGGATAGCGGAGAATATCTGAGGCGGCAGCGAGCCTTCAAAAACTTCGTCATTCCTGCCTTCGCGGGAATGACAGGTTTATTCATTTACTCCGCCGCGCAGCTATCCCCGTCCCCGGCGATCAGGTCGAGGCAGCGTCCGTCGATCTGGTCCTTCGGCACCGGCAATTCGATCAGCGCGGCCAGCGTCGGCATGATGTCCACCGTTTCCACGCCGAGCGGCTGTTCGAAATGGGCCAGCCCCTTGCGCCAGAACAGGATCGGCACGCGGCGGTCGGTATCCCAGGGTGAGCCATGGGTCGCGACCGATCCCATCACCGCCGCTTCGGGGATCGACATGACGCGCGGTTTCAGCAGCAGCAGCAGGTCGCCCGAACGCTGCGGGTCGAAGCTGGCGCGGGCTTCCTGGATCAGCGACCAGCTTTCCGGGGGCCCGGAGGGGGAGGGGGTGGCGGCGATTTCCGCCCTGGTGAAGACGGTCTGCACCTGGGGGTGAGCGCGGAGAAGGGCCAGGGCGGCCGCTTCCACCCTGTCGCGCTGGGCGGCGGTCAGGCTGCGGTCGAAATAGAGGTCGCCCGCTGGGCCATCGCCCCAGATCAGCGTCTTGCCCATGATGCCGGTCCTTTCCGCGACCGCCGCCGACAATGCCTTGGGCGTGAGCGCCCTGTCTACGCGCTGCTCCATCGGCATGGCGTTCATCCGGTGCCGCTCGGGCAGGTCATGGCCGCCATGGTCGGCGGTCAGCACCACGGCATAGTCGATGCCATCCTTGTCCAGCCGGTCGAAGAAGGCGCCCAGTTCGCGGTCCAGCCGGTCGACCTGGATGCAGCTTTCCGTACCCTCCGTGCCGTAGGTGTGGCCGATATAGTCCGTCGCGGACAGGCCGATGGAGATGATGTCGGTCTGCGCCTGCCGGCCCAGGGCCATGTTCTCGATGGCGGCGGCGGCGAAGGCGAGGGTCATTGCATCCTGCTCCGGCGAGATGCGGAAGGCCTTGTAATCGCCCGCCTCCCGCGCGAAACGGCCGGTGCCGACGATCCGGTCGCCCGCCTTCACCGGAAAATCCTTGGCCGCGCATTGCGGCGGCAGTTCGAAGCCGGGATTGCCCTCTGCCAGACGCTGGGCCATCACCTCATTGACCCTGGCGACCAGCGGCGGCGTCGCCACGCCCTTGTAGCTGACATAGCCCTTCGGCCCGCCCAGCCACCAGACCTGATCGGCCGTCGGTCCGCCCATCATGATCGCCGCGCGGTCCTTGCCCGCGACCGATACGACGCGCGTCGCCGGATTGGCCGCCTTCATCCGCCCGCCCAGCGTCGGCACCCTGAGATGCGTGGGCGAAGCCTGGTAATTTTCGCTGTCGGTGCCCGGCTGCGTCTCATCCTCCGCGCAATAGACCAGCTTGTCGGCGCGGGCGGTGCGCAGGTCGAACCAGCTATTGGCGATGATGCCGGTGCGCGACGGGCGGCTGCCGGTCAGGATGGTGCTGTGGCCGGGGCAGGTTTCGGTCGCGGCATGGCTTTGATAACCGCGCGGGAAGACGATGCCCTGTTCCGTCAGCCGCTTGAGGCCGCCGCTATAATATTGGCGATATTCGCTGAACAGATCGGCGGAAAACTGGTCGATGGCGATGGCGACGATCAGCCTGGGCGGGGCGGAAGGCGTGGGGGTGGCCGCTGGTTGGGCCAGCGCGGGCAGCGAACTGGCGATGAGCAGGGCGGCGGCGACTTTTTTGAACATGGGGGAGGAGACCTTCTGATGCCTTGACGGCGCATGCAAGCGGACCTAGCCCCCTTGCGTCCACCGGAACAGAGGCCCGATGCGGATTTTTCATGTCCTTCTGATGACAGTGCTTTTGCTGTTCGCGCCAGCCATGGCGCGGGCGCAGGGCGCGTTCGGCGGGGGCGCGCCGCATATCGCGGCGGAACTGGCCGCCGAAAGCGCCGTGCCGAGGCCGGGCGAGGGGCAGGCGTCGGGCACGACGATCGCCTTTTCCATGACGCCGGAGCCGGGCTGGCACGGCTATTGGGAAAATCCGGGCGATGCGGGGCTGGGCATGACCGTCAAATGGACGCTGCCCAAGGGGGTCGCCATCGGCCCGCTGCGCTATCCGGTGCCGGAGACATTGTTGATCTCCGGCCTCATGAACCATGTCTATGAGGGCCCCTATGGCGTGCTGGCGAAGCTGACCGTCGCGCCGGACGTGCCCAAGGGCACGAAGCTGCCGATCCGCGTCCGCGCCGACTGGCTGGCCTGCACAGACAAGGTCTGCGTGCCCGAGGGGGCGGAACTGGCGCTGGACCTGATGGCGGGTGACGGCTCCATCCTGCCGGGCAGCAGGGCGCAGTTCGACGGCTGGCGCAGCCACCTCCCGCGTCCGCTGGGCAGCGAGGCGGCCTATGCCATGGCTGACGGTCGCCTGCGCCTGTCCATTCCTTTCCCCGCGGCGGCGAGCGTCCGCGACGTCCATCTTTTCGCGCTGGCCGACGGCCTCATCCGCTATGCCGCCCCGCAAAGCGTCATGCGGCAGGGCGATCGGCTGCTGATCGAAACCGAAGCCGGACAAGGCATGAGATCCGGGCCGGTCCAGGCCGTCCTGCGCACCGGCGACCATGTCGGTTTCCTGCTGACGGCCCGGCCCGGCGCGGTTGCCGCCGCGCGGCCCGCCACCTTCCAGACGGTCCTCCTCGCGCTGGGCGGCGCGCTGGTCGGCGGCCTGCTGCTCAACATCATGCCCTGCGTCTTTCCGATCCTGGGGCTGAAGGCGATGAAGCTCGCCCGCGCGGGGGGCGATGAGCATGTCGTCCGGCGGGAGGCGCTGGCCTACAGCCTTGGCATCATCCTCACCTGCCTCGCGCTGGGCGGCGTGCTGCTGGGCCTGCGCGCGGCGGGCGCGGCCGTGGGCTGGGCGTTCCAGTTGCAGGACCCGCGCATCATCCTGCTGCTGTTGCTGCTGGTGACGGCGATCACGCTCAACCTCGCCGGGCTGTTCGAACTCAGCGCCTTCGGCGGCGGCGACAGGCTGGCGGACAAGGGGGGCGCATCCGGCGCCTTCTGGACCGGCGCGCTGGTCGCCTTCGTCGCCACGCCCTGCACCGGGCCGTTCATGGGCGCCGCCATGGGCGCGGCGCTGGTCCTGCCGCTCGGCGCGGCGCTGGCGATCTTCGCGGGGCTTGGCCTTGGCCTGGCGCTGCCCTTTCTGGCGCTGGCCTATATCCCGCCGCTCCGCACGCGTTTGCCCAGGCCAGGCGCGTGGATGGGGCGGCTTCAGAAGATCCTCGCCATCCCGATGGCGTTGACCGCGCTGGGCCTGCTGTGGCTGCTCGGCCAGCAGCGCGGCGTTACGGCCATCGTGCTGGGCGTTGGCGCGGCGCTGATCCTCGGCGCCGGCCTGTGGTGGCTTGGGCGCAGGCAGCGTCACGGCCGGCGCGGCGGGCTTGCCATGATCTGCGCTGCGCTCATCCTCTTCGCAGGAGCCGCCATTTTGTTGCCGGCGCATGCGCCGGCCGCCGCAGCATCGGCCCATGGCGTCCCCTTCGACGAAGCCCGCCTCGCCAGCCTTCGCGCCGCGAAAAAGCCGGTTTTCCTTTATTTTACCGCCGACTGGTGCCTGACCTGCAAGGCCAATGAAGCCGCCGCCATCGATCGCGAAGAGACCCGCGCGGCCTTCAAAAGGGCGGGCGTCACGGTGATGGTGGGCGACTGGACCAATGCCGACCCCGCCATCACCCGCTTCCTGGAAGGGCAGGGGCGTTCCGGCGTCCCGCTCTACCTCTGGTATGCGCCTGGCCGGGAGGCGCAGACATTGCCGCAGCTTCTGACGCCCGCCACGCTGACGGCGCTGGTGCCCTGATGGCCAAGGTCCGCGCCGATCAGCTGCTCGTCGACAGCGGCCTTGCCGAAAGCCGGGCGCGCGCGCAGGCGCTGATCCTGGCCGGCCTCGTCTTCCTGGGCGACCGGAAGATCGACAAGGCCGGGCAGCAGGTCGCCGCCGACGCCGGGCTGGAGGTGAAGGGCCGCGACCATCCCTGGGTGTCGCGGGGCGGCATCAAGCTGGCCCATGCGCTGGAGCATTTCCATATCGACGTGACCGGCGCCGTCGCCATCGACGTCGGCAGTTCGACCGGAGGCTTCACCGACGTCCTGCTGACCCATGGCGCGGCGCGGGTCTATGCGGTGGACAGCGGCACCAACCAGCTTGCCTGGAAGCTGCGTTCCGACCCCCGCGTCATCGTCCATGAACAGACCAGCGCCCGCATCCTGACCGCCGATCACATCCCGGAGCCGGTGGACATCATCGTCTGCGACGCCAGCTTCATAGCGCTCGCCAAGGTGTTGGACCGGCCCTTGAGCTTCGCCCGTCCCGGCGCGCGCCTGGTCGCCCTCATCAAGCCGCAGTTCGAGGCGGGGCGGGAGGAAGTCGGCAAGGGCGGTGTCGTGCGCGATCCCGCGATCCATGAACGGGTGTGCAACGACGTCCGGGAATGGGTGTTGTCACGCGGGTGGCAGGTCGAAGGCATAACCGCCAGCCCGATTACCGGCCCACAGGGCAATGTCGAATTTCTCCTCTTCGCAATATTTGGCGGATAATCCCATCCTGTTCGTTTCGCCGCTATAGTCATCATCTGCGACAAATGCCCATTTGAGTCGCTTGCAAAGGCCGATTAGCCCGATCCCATGCGCACCATCCTGCCTGTCTTCCTGATCGCGCTGACCCTTTCCGCCTGTGGCGGTCAAAAGGAAAAGAAGCCGCGTCCTTCCGCACTGGTCGAAGCCGCGCCCATATTGCGCGAAACCTTCACCGACAATCTGGACGCGGTCGGCACCGCCTTCGCCAATGAGCAGGTGGTGTTGTCTGCCCCGGTGACGGAGCGGATCATCTCTCTCAATTTCAGCGACGGCGGCTATGTCGGCAAGGGGCAGGTGATCGCGTCCCTGGCCGTGGGTCAGGAGAAGGCGGAACTCGCCGCCGCCCAGGCGCAGGCGCTTCAGGCGCAGCAGCAACTGGAGCGCATCAAGGCGTTGAAGGAGCGGGGCTTCGCAACCGCCGCCAGCCTCGACAGCCAGGTCGCGCTGGCCAATGCCGCCCGCGCCAGCGCGCAGCAGGCCCGCGCCTCCATCGGGGACCGCGTGGTGCGCGCACCCTTCTCCGGCTGGGTCAGCCTGCGCATGGTGTCGCCCGGCGCCATCGTCACCGCCGGCACGCCGATCGCCACGGTCAGCGACATTTCGCGGATCAAGCTGGACTTCACCATCCCCGAAACCCGCCTGGCGCTGGTGCGGGAGGGGCAGCCGATCAGGGCGGTCTCCGCCGCCTGGCCCGACCGGCCCTTCACCGGCACCATCGCCACCATCGATCCGGTGATCGACCCCGCCACCCGCGCCGTCCGGATACGCGCCATCCTGCCCAATCCCGACCGCGCGCTGAAGCCCGGCATGCTGCTGACGGTGAATGTGCTTGCGAAGCAGCGCCAGTCGCTGGCCGTGCCCGAGCTGGCGGTCGTGGGCGATGGTGAGGATCGCTTCGTCTTCCTGGTGGAGGATGGCAAGGCCAGGCGGACCAGGGTCGATACCGGCATCCGCCAGAACGGGCTGGTCGAGATATTGGGCGGGGTGAAGCCGGGCCAGACGGTCGTCACCGACGGCGTCGTCAAGCTGACCGACGGCGTGCCCGTCCGCCTGCCCGGCGACAAGCCGGAAGCGAAAAGCGCCAGCGCCGGCCGGGCGGCCGGTTAGGGAGGCGCGGCCATGCAGCTTTCGGACCTGTCCGTCCGTCGCCCGGTCTTCGCGGCGGTCGTCGCGGTGCTGCTTTGCATCGTCGGGATGGTCGGCTATCTCAGCCTTTCCATTCGCGAATATCCCGATACCGATCCGCCCATCGTGTCGGTGGAGACGACCTATACCGGTGCGGCGGCGTCGGTGGTGGAAACCCGCATCACCCAGATCATCGAGGATGGCGTCGCGGGCGTACAGGGCATACAGAACATCACCTCGACCTCGCGCGACGGCGTCTCCTCGATCAGCATCGAATTCGATCCGTCGCGCGACATCGATTCCGCCGCGAACGACGTGCGCGACCGCGTGGGCGGCGTGGTGGAGGATTTGCCGGAGGATGCGCTCGCGCCCGAAATCCGCAAGGTCGATGCGGATGCTCGGTCGATATTGTTCATCGTGTTCACCAGGGACGGCTGGACCCCGACGCAGATTGCCGACTATCTCGACCGCAATGTGCTGGACCGTTTCTCGGCCATTGACGGCGTCGCCCGCGTCACCGGCGGCGGCGACGAACGGCCCTCCACCCGCATCTGGCTGAATGCGGAGAAGCTGACCGCCTTCGGCATCACGCCGGGCGACATAGAGGCCGCCCTGCGCGCGCAGAATGTCGAACTGCCCGCCGGGCGCTTCGAATCGAAGGACCAGAACCAGACGCTGCGCGTCGAGCGCGCCTTTTCCACGCCCGAACAATTCGCCCAGCTTGTCGTCGGGCGCGGTGCGGACGGTTATCAGGTGAAGCTGGGCGATGTCGCGCGGATCGAGCAGGGCGCGGAAAACCCCTATACCTCCTTCCGCTCCAACGCCGCGACAGGCGTCGGCGTGGGCATCATCCGCCAGTCGGGCGCGAACACGCTGGAGGTCGCGGAAAAGGCGAAGGCGCTGATCGCTGAACTGCGGCCCACGCTTCCCGCGGGCATGAAAGTCACCATCGGATCGGACGAATCGCTGTTCATCAGCCGCGCCATCGACAATGTCTACGACACGCTGGCCGAAGCGGCGCTGCTGGTCGTGCTGGTCATCTTCCTCTTCCTCGGCTCCCTGCGCGCGACGATCATTCCGTCGGTCACAGTGCCGATCTGCCTGCTGGCGACCTGCGCGGTCATGTGGCTGCTGGGGCTGTCGATCAATCTGCTGACCTTGCTCGCCTTCGTGCTGGCCATCGGCCTGGTGGTGGACGACGCCATCGTCGTGCTGGAGAATGTCTATCACCGCATCGAACAGGGGGAGGACCCGCTGGTCGCCTCCTATCTCGGCACGCGGCAGGTGGGCTTCGCCATCATTTCGACCACGCTGGTGGTCTGCGCGGTGTTCGTGCCGGTGATGTTCCTCGCCGGGCAGACGGGCCTGCTCTTCCGCGAACTCGCCATCGCGATGATCGCCGCCATCGCCTTTTCGGGCTTCATTTCCCTGAGCCTCGCGCCGATGCTCTGTTCGAAGCTGTTGCGCCATTCCGAACGGTCACGCCTGTCGCGCTGGGTCGACGACCGGTTCCAGCGGCTGGAGGCGGGCTATGCGCGGCTGCTGGACCGTGTGCTGAAACGGCCCGTCCTCGCTCTCGTGCCCGTGCTGCTGTTCCTGGCGGGGACGGGCGTGCTGTTCACCACGCTGCCGACCGAACTGGCCCCGGCGGAGGATACCGGCGTCGTCGATGGGCAGGTGACTGCGCCCGAAGGCACCGGGTTCGACCGCATGAACGCCTATATGCAGAGGATCGAGACCGATCTTCAGCCGTTGCGCGATGAAGGCACGCTGCAGGTGCTGAACATCCGTGCACCCGCCGGCTTCGGCACCAGCGACGATTTCAACGGCGGCAACATCATCGCCTTCCTGCGGCCCTGGGAGGACCGCACGATCACCACGGCGCAGGTGGCCGACACCATCAACAAGGTGATCGCCAACCAGCCGGGGGTGCGCGGCAATGTCGCGCCGCGTTCCGGGCTTGGCCGTGGCCGTGGCCTGCCGGTCAATCTGGTGCTGGCCGGTGCGACCTATGAGGGGCTGGTGGCCGCGCGCGACCGCATCATGGCCGCCGCCGCGACCAATCCGGGCCTCATCAACCTCGATTCCGACTATAAGGAGACCAAGCCGCAGATGCGGATCGAGGTGGATCAGCAGCGGGCGGGCGACCTGGGCGTGTCTGCCAACGACATCAGCCAGGCCTTGCAGACGCTGCTCGGTTCCCGCCGCGTCACCACCTATGTCGACCGGGGCGAGGAATATCGCGTGCTGGTGCAGGCAGAGCGGGAGGGGCGGCAGACCCAGGCGGACCTCGAACGCATCAATGTGCGCAGCCGCACCGGCGTCCTCGTGCCGCTGTCCGCCGTAGTCACCGTCCGCGAGGTCGCCGGTCCGCGCCAGCTCAACCGCTACAACAAGCTGCGTGCCATCACGCTGACGGCCGCGCTCGCGCCGGGCTATTCGCTGGGCGAGGCGCTGGGTTTCCTGGAGGAACAGGCGCGCCAGTCGCCTGAGGTGCTGGCGCTCGGCTATCGGGGCGAGAGCCAGTCGCTGCGCGAGACCGGCGGGTCGATCTGGCTCGTCTTCGGGCTCACCATATTGATCGTCTATCTGCTGCTAGCCGCGCAGTTCGAAAGCTTCGTCCATCCCGGCGTCATCATCGCCACCGTGCCGCTGGCGGTGGCGGGCGGCGTGCTGGGGCTGGCGCTGACGGGCGGATCGGTCAATCTCTACAGCCAGATCGGCATCGTCATGCTGGTGGGGCTGGCGGCGAAGAACGGCATATTGATCGTCGAATTCGCCAACCAGCTGCGCGACGAGGGGCTGGAGATCGGCGCGGCCATCCGTCAGGCCGCCGCCCGGCGCCTGCGCCCGATCCTGATGACCTCCATCGCGACGGTCATCGGCGCAATGCCGCTGGTCATTCGCGGCGGCGCGGGCGCGGCGGCGCGCCATTCCATCGGCGTGGTGGTGGTTTCGGGCGTCAGCCTGGCGACGCTGATCACGCTGTTCCTGATCCCGATCCTCTATTCGCGGGTTGCAGGACGAACCGTTTCACCGCAAACCGTCAGTCGGCGGCTTGACTCGGCCTTGAAGGATTCGCCGGAAGCCGCCGAATAAAAGGTGGAGCTTCGTTGCCGATGAACGAGATTGCGTCTCCGGGTCAATTACGTCTTGCCTATGCGCGCTGGGCGCTGGTTACTGTGCCTGCGATTGTTTTCCTTGGCTTTCTTTCGGGCAAGCTCGCCAATAGTGGCTATGGCAATCGCTGGTTCGCCGCCCTCGCCAAGCCGGAGCTGATCCCGCCCGGCTGGGTCTTCGGCCTTGCCTGGACCGTGCTCTACATATTGATGGCGCTCGCGTTCGCCATCGTCCTGCACGCGCGGGGCGCACGAGGGCGGGGCATCGCGATTGCGGCCTTCATCGTGCAACTGGGCCTCAACCTCCTCTGGTCCCCGCTTTTCTTCCGCGCGCATCTGGTGGACCAGGCGCTGCTGCTGATCGTCCTGCTGTTCCTGCTCGTCGCCGTCACGACCGCGCTGTTCTGGCGCGTCCGCCGCGTCGCGGGCCTGCTGCTGCTGCCCTATCTGTGCTGGCTGGCCTTCGCCTCCTACCTCAACTATGAGATCGGCCGCCTCAATCCGGACGCGGAAAGCCTTGGCAAACCCGCGCTCCAGACTCAGATATGATTTTTGGCGCCGCCCATCGCGGCGCCGCACGGAAGGATAAGCATCATGCAGAGCGAAAACCGCTTTTTCGACGACCTTGCCAAGCTGGTGAACGGCGCGGCCGGAACCGTCGCGGGCATGAGCCGGGAATTCGAGACCAATGCCCGCGAAAAAGCCAAGCAGTGGATCGGCGGCATGGATTTCGTCAGCCGCGACGAATTCGACGCGGTCAAGGCGTTGGCCGCCGCCGCCCGGGAGGAGGTGGAATTGCTGAAGGCCCGGCTCGACGCGCTGGAGGGCAAGGCGTCCGAACCGGTCAAGCAGACGGTCCGGGCCAAGCCCAGGGACGGTGAATAACCGGCTGATTTCCGGCGGAAGCGGAGTTGTCCACGCATTTTCCATGCCGCCCCGGTTTCCACCGGCGCAAAAAATGCTTTAAGGCGCGCAGATGATGGACAGCGACGAATATGAAAATGGCGGTCAGGAGGCCGCGCCGATCGACATGCTGGCCGCCTATTTCGAGGCGCATGGCTGGAGCTACGATCAGGTCGGTGAGGATGAGATCGTCGCCAGCACCCAGGGGTCCTGGGCGCAATATGAGCTGCGCGGCATCTGGCGCGACGAGGACCAGGTGCTGCAGATGCTCGCCCTGCCCGACATCAGGGTGAATGAGGACAAGCGCAGCGCCATCTACGAAACGCTGGGCCTGATCAACGAACAGCTTTGGCTCGGCCATTTCGAACTCTGGTCTTCCAGCGGCATCGTGCTGTTCCGCCACGGCGCGCTGCTGGGGGCGGGCGGCACGCTGACGCTCGACCAGGCGCAGATATTGGTGGAAACCGCCATAGACGAATGCGAGCGCTTCTATCCGGTGTTCCAGTTCGTCCTCTGGGGCGGCAAGACCCCGACGGAGGCGATTTCCGCCAGCCTCATCGAAACGCGCGGCGAAGCCTGAGACCCTTTCCCATGACCGACATCTGGCCCGACCATCTTTTCCTTGTCGGCTGCGGCAATATGGCGGGGCAGATGCTGCGGCGCTGGCTCGCCTGCGGCCTCGATCCGGCGCGGGTGGTCGTGTTGCGTCCCAGCGGCAAGGCGGTGGCGGAAGGGGTGAGGGTCGTCACCGACTATCCCGCCTCCCTGCCCGCCGGCACCACCATCCTGCTGGGCATGAAGCCCTATCAGCTTGGCGATGTCGCGGGCCAGCTTGCGCCGCTTTGCAGCGCCGATATGCGGATCGTTTCGATCCTTGCGGGAACGCGGCTGGCGGATCTGCGCGCCGCTTTCCCCGCGGCGGCGGAAATCGTCCGCGCCATGCCCAACCTGCCGGTGGGCATAGGGGAGGGTGTCACCGCGCTCCATGCGGATGCCGCATTCCCGGCGGCGTCGCGCAAGGCGGTGGATGCGTTCATCGCCCCGCTAGGCCTTGCCGAATGGATTGCGGATGAAGGCCAGTTCAACGAAGTCACCGCGCTGTCCGGCTGCGGACCCGCCTTTCTGTTCCGCTTCGTCGATGCCCTTGCGCGGGCGGGCGAGGCGATCGGCCTCTCCGCCGAGCAGGCCGGGCGCATGGCGCTCGCCACCGTGCGCGGCTCTGCCAGCATGGCTGCCATGGCGAGCGAAAGCCCGGCCGTGCTGGCGGATCGCGTGGCCAGCCCCGGCGGCATGACCCGGCAGGGTCTGAACGTGCTCGATGCCGACGACCGGTTGCTGAAGCTGCTCACCGATACGCTGGTCGCCGCGCGCGACCGGGGCGAGGCGATGGCCCGGGGCGAATAGGGCCGGGGCGGTTCACCTCTTCCTGCAAATCCCTTAGAGAAACGACATTTCCCTCCCTTGGAGTCCTGCGATGCTGTCCCCCGAAACGTCCATCCTTGTCCTCACCACCGGGGGGACGATCGACAAGATCTATTTCGATGCGCTGTCGGACTATCAGGTGGGCGAAACGGTGGTGGCGAAGCTGCTGGACATCGCCCGCGTCAAGCGGCCCTTCCGCATCGAGGAAGTGGTGCGCAAGGACAGCCTGGAACTGGACGATGCCGACCGCGCCCTGATCCGCGACCGTGTGGCCGCCGCGTCTGAAAGCCATATCGTCATCACCCACGGCACCGACACGATGACGGAGACGGCGAAGCTGCTTTCCGCCATCGCCGGCAAGACGGTCGTGCTGGTGGGCGCGCTCGCACCGGCACGTTTCGGGGAAAGCGACGCCAGCTTCAACCTCGGCATGGCCTTTGCGACGGTGCAGCTTGCCGCGCCGGGCGTTTACATCACGATGAGCGGGTCGGTCTTCCGGGCCGACAGGGTGGTGAAGGATCGGGAAAAGGGCGCCTTCGTCCCGATTGGCGAGTGAGTTTGCGCTGGGGGTGTTCCTGGTCGATCAGAGGACGTTTCCCCTCTCGCCCATGATCCCTTCATGACCGGCCGCTTCAGCGCGTGCCGGCATTCTCCGCCGCCACGGGAACCGCGCCGCCCTCCGGCGTCTGCGCCTTGGGCGCGAAGATGCGGAGGCTGTCGAGCGTCTTTTCCGCCATCGCCTGATATTGCTCGCTCAGCATTTCAGGATAGACGAAGCTGGCCGTTACGATGGAGCCGTCCGGCTGTTTCATCAGCCGCAGCGCGACATTGTTGCCCTCGCCGTCATTGGCGGTGCCGCGATATTCGTTATCGCCGATATAGTCGCCGCTCACCCCTTCGGAGCCTTCGCTCACCGTCTCGACGATCTGTTGCAGCGTCTGGTCGCCCTCCTTCTTCTGCCAGAAGATGCGGACGTCCGCGCCCGCGCCGGGGTCCTGATAGACCACGCCGTCCGCATTGCTGGAGGCCGCGTCCTTCTGCCAGCCTTCGGGGAAGGTGATGGAAAAGCCGCGCTCGACATTGACATAGTTGCGGGATGCGGGCGTGTCGGCCTTTGCTTCGGCCATCGCCCTGGCCGCGGCGGCATTGGCGGCGGCGGCGAGTTCGTCCTGGCTTGGGAGGTCCTCCACCGGTTCCGCGCGGCCGCAGGCGACCAGCAGGAGGAGGGGCATGGCGGCGGCGAGGATGGCGCTTTTCATCGCTCCCCCAAAGCATAGCCGCCGCGACATTTCAACGCCGCAACCGCGTGTGGCGCGATGGGACGACGGCAGTGCGGGGCGTCCGCCCCCGTCAGCCGGTCCGATCAGGCAGCGCTGTCGATGCCCAGTTCGGCGAGCTTGCGGTAGAGGGTCGAGCGGCCGATGCCCAGCCGCCGGGCCACTTCGGTCATGCGCCCGCGATAATGGCCGATGGCCAGGCGGATGACGTCCGCTTCGATCTCCGCCAGTTGGCGGACATGGCCGTCGCCTTCGAACAGGGTGATGCCGGCGGCCTCCCGATGCGGCTGCGGCACGGCATGAAGCCGGCCACGGGACTCGCCATGACCGCGCCCGCGAATATGGGCGGCGATCTGTGGAAAATCCTGGGGCGTAAGAGCATCGCCCTCGCACAGCACCGCGGCGCGGAACAGGGCGTTCTGAAGCTGACGCACATTGCCCGGCCAGTCATGCTGCATCAGCAGCGCCAGCGCGTCGTCGGTAAGGCCAAGGCCGCGCAATCCCGGCTGGGTCGCGATGCGGGCGAGCAGATGGCGGCACAGCGCCGGCACATCGCCCAGACGTTCGCGCAGCGGCGGAATGGTGAGCTGCACGACGTTGAGGCGGTAATATAGGTCTTCGCGGAAGCGCCCCGCCTCGATTTCGTCATGCAGCCGCTTGTTGGTGGCGGCGATGACGCGGACATCGACATGGATCGGGCGGCGCGCGCCTATGGGCTGGACTTCGCCGTCCTGAAGCACGCGCAGCAGCTTCACCTGCGCGTCCAGCGGCATTTCGCTCACTTCGTCGAGGAAGATCGTGCCCATGTCGGCGGCGACGAATTTGCCGACCTGCCGGTCGAAGGCGCCGGTGAAGGCGCCGCGTTCATGGCCGAACAGGTCGGATTCCACCAGATTGGCCGGGATCGCGCCGCAATTGACGGTGATCATCGCCTGCTTGTGGCGGGGGGAAGCGGCGTGGATCGCGCGGGCGATCACATCCTTGCCGACGCCGCTTTCGCCCTCGATCAGCACGGGGACGCGGGCGCGGGCCGCCTTGGCCGCGATGGCGAGCGCGGCGCGGAACTGCGGCGCGGCGCCGACCACATCCTCGAAGGACAGGGCGGCAGGGATCTTTTCGGTCAGCGGGCGCAACTCGCCCTTGCCATGTTCGCCGTTCAGCGTGGCGTTGAGCGCGGCGAGCAGCCGCTCAGGCGCGATCGGCTTGGCGAGATAGTCGGTGGCGCCGGCCCGCATCGCCTCCACCGCGACGGCGACATTGTTATGCGCGGTGAGGATCAATATGGGCAGGGCCGGCCGGCGGGCACGCAGTTCGCGGATCAGGCCGGTCGGCTCATAGCTCGGGCTCCACTGGTCGAGCAGCACGGCGTCGAGCCGCATGCCGTCCTGCGTGCCCAGCATCGCAATCGCGGTGTCGCCGTCATTGGCGAAGATGGTGCGCCATCCCGCACGGGCGGCGAGAGCCGACACCAGCCTGCGCTGCGCCGGCTCGTCGTCGATCAACATCAGCATCGGAACGCCGTCGCGCGCCATCCTTACCCCTCATAAGCGAACTGGTGCCGAAGGTAGGGAAGAGGGGTAAAGACCGGCTTAACCGGAAAAATTTTCTTGTCCGCTGACGGCTTGAGGGGGAGAGGGCTTGGCGATAAGAGGATGCCGCGAAACGGACAGAGAGGGACAGTGCATGGCTTCGGACGGAAATATGAACAGCGCAACCCAGACCTATGAAGGGTTCGTGGCCCTCATCAAATGGGGAACCATCGCCAGCGCCGTCGTCGCCGCTCTGGTCGTGCTGCTGATCGCCAGCTAAGCCAGGCTTGATCGCTGAAGGGGGAGCAGATGATGCCGTTCCTTCTCCCCTGCTTTTTGACGGCCTGCATCGTCGGGGCGCTCGTTGCATGGCGGGCGCGGCTGGACGAGGGCTGGGCGCTCGTTTCCGTTCTTCAGATGCTGTCATCCGCCATTCTGGTCGGCGCGCTGACCGTGGCGGCGGAGGCGGGCAGCAGTATCGCCCGGACATTGGGCCTGCTGGCGATAGTGGCGGGCAGCGCCGGGTTTTGCGGCGGTTTGGTGGCGGCGCGGCGGATCGGCATGCCGCCGCGGCCATGATGGAAGGCGTGAACGCGACGATCCTCGCCGGCTGGTCGCTGGCCGCCTTATTGTTCGCGGCGGCTCTGCTGGCCCCGCTTGGCGGCGGGTTGCGGCGGGGCGCGCATCTGGCAGGCGCCGCGATGATGGTTGCGGGCGCCGTGACCCTCTACAGCCATGATGTCATGGCCCTGCCGCAAATCTGCGCGGCGCTGATCGCGGGAAGCGCGATCGGGCTGGCATTGGGGCGCGGCATGCCGCGATCCGCGCTTCCATCGCTGATGAGCGGTCTCATCGGACAGGCCGGCCTGGCGGCCGTCTTCATCGGCGGAGCGGCCTTGCGCGATCCGCATGCCTTCGGCCTGCTGGACGATGCGACGGACCGGCTGCGTATCGAGGGCGCCGCTGCGATCGGCGCAGCCGTCGCCTGCGGAGCCATGGCCTGCGCGGGGGCGGCGGCGGTCCTGTGGCGCGGGGCGGCGGGGCGGTGGCATCCGCTCGTGGCGGCTGCCATGCTGCCGGCGACCGGCGGGCTGGTCGCGGCCTTCATAGCGACTCCGGACCTGGGCAGGCTTCTTGCCTGCATCGGAGCCGCATGGCTTGCGGGCTGGACGGTTGTGAAATGGGCCTTGTCGTGGGGAACCGGACCTGCGCTGGCGCTGGTGGGCGGCTTTGCCGGCTGGTCGCTGGCGGCGTCCGCTTTCCTGATGGAAAATATGCCGATGGCCGTCGCGGGAGGGCTGGCGGGCGCGGCGGGCAGCCTGTTCGGCGCGCGCCTTTGCGGCGGTGCGGGCAGGAAGGGGCTTGCCGATGCGGGACGCCGTCCCTAACGATTTGGGCGAGGGACAAGCCTGTCCGGCTTTGTCGGCGCATGGGGATAAGCGGATTCATGAAGAAGCTCGGCCTGATAGGCGGTCTCAGTTGGACGTCGACGGCGCGCTATTATCAGATCATCAACCAGGCGGTGTATCGCGCCCGGGGCGGCCAGCATAGCGCTCCGCTGCTGATCGAAAGCCTCGATTTCGCGGACATAGGCCGTTCCATCACCGAAGAGGAATGGGCCCATGCGGCCGATGTGCTGACCGCGTCCGCCAGGCGGCTGGAGCAGGGCGGGGCGGCGGCCTTGCTGATCTGCGCCAATTCCATGCACCGCGTCTATGACGATGTGCAGGCAGGCGTCGACATTCCGATCGTCAACATCGCCGAAGCCGTAGGGCGCAAGATGCAGGCCGACGGCATCGAAAAGGCCGCGCTGATCGGCACCCGCAATGTGATGACGGAGAAATTCTATCGCCAGCGGCTGGTGGCGCACGGCATATCGCTGCTGCCCCCGGACATGGAACTGGCCGAGCGGATCGACCGGATCGTCTATGACGAACTGACCATCGGCAAGGTCAGCCGCGAGTCGGAACGCTATATGAAGTCCGAACTCACCGACATCGCCAAGGAGAATGTGCAGGCGGCGATCCTTGCGTGCACCGAATTGGAGATGATCGTCGATGTGAAGGCGAACGTCCTGCCGATCTATGACGGCACCAGCATCCATGCACGTGCGGGCGTGGACGTGATCCTGGGGGATTGAGGCGTCTGGACCTTTAGCGGGCCAGGCCCCAATCCTCCCTCCGCGCAGCGGACGATGGAGCGAAACGCGCCGGCGTCGAGACGCCGGACGCCCGCCAATCCGGGGCAGCGACGGGAATCGCCTGCTTCTCTCGAACCTTCACCTTCCACCCCGTTGCGCGCCGCGCAGGGATTTTCTCGCCTCCGCAATAAAATGCTTTCGGGGGTCTGGCTGTTTTGCCGGTTAATGGTTACATGGGCCGCCACGAATCCCCCAGCGATCATGCCAGGCCCCCGCATGAAACGCGCAGCAGAAAGTGGCTTCACATGGACATCCGCCTTGGCCTCACCTTTGACGACGTGCTTTTGCAGCCCGCCGAATCCGATGTGCTGCCCAGTCAGGCGGACACCAGCACCCATGTGACCCGCGCAATCAAGCTCAACATCCCGATCCTCTCCTCCGCCATGGACACGGTGACGGAGGCGGACATGGCGATCGTCATGGCCCAGCTGGGCGGCCTTGGCGTGTTGCACCGCAACCTGTCGGTCGAGGAACAGGCCGACGCGGTACGCGCGGTCAAGCGCTTCGAAAGCGGCATGGTGGTCAATCCGATCACCATCACGCCCAATGCGACGCTGGCCGATGCGCAGATGCTGATGACCCGCCACAAGATCAGCGGCATTCCGGTGGTCGAGGCGTCGGGCAAGCTGGTCGGCATCCTCACCAATCGCGACGTGCGCTTTGCGGAGAACCCCGCCCAGCCGGTCAGCGAACTCATGACCCGCGACAATCTGGCCACGGTGAAGACCGGGGTGGGCCAGGACGAAGCGATGCGCCTGCTGCATCAGCGCCGCATCGAAAAGCTGCTGGTGGTGGACGATAATTATCATTGCGTCGGCCTGATCACCGTCAAGGACATCGAAAAGGCCGTCACCTATCCGCAGGCGACCAAGGACGCTTCGGGCCGCCTGCGCGTGGCGGCGGCGTCGACCGTCGGCGACAAGGGGCTGGAACGCAGCAAGGCGCTGATCGACGCGGAATGCGACCTGATCGTCATCGACACGGCCCATGGCCACAGCCGCCAGGTCGCCGTCGCGGTCGAGGCGGTGAAGAAGCTGTCCAACCATGTCCAGGTGGTCGCCGGCAATGTCGCCACCGCCGAAGCGACCAAGGCGCTGATCGGCGCGGGCGCGGACTGCGTGAAGGTCGGGATCGGGCCGGGTTCCATCTGCACCACCCGCGTCGTCGCGGGCGTGGGCGTGCCGCAGCTGACCGCCGTCATGGATTCGGCCGAGGAAGCCGCGAAGCAGGGCGTGCCGGTGATCGCGGATGGCGGCCTGCGCACCTCCGGCGACGTGGCGAAGGCGCTGGCGGCGGGCGCGGGCTGCGTCATGGTGGGCTCCCTGCTCGCCGGTACGACGGAAGCTCCGGGCGAGACCTTCCTCTATCAGGGCCGCGCCTATAAGAGCTATCGCGGCATGGGCAGCGTCGGCGCCATGGCGCGGGGTTCCGCCGACCGCTATTTCCAGGCGGACATCAAGGACCAGATGAAGCTGGTGCCCGAGGGGATCGAAGGCCAGGTGCCGTTCAAGGGGCCGGCGAAGGACGTCATCCACCAGCTTGTCGGTGGCGTGAAGGCGGCCATGGGCTATACCGGCAGCGCCACGATCAAGGACCTTCAGGAACGGGCGCGCTTCGTCCAGATCACCAATGCCGGCCTGTCGGAAAGCCATGTCCACGACGTGACGATCACGCGGGAAGCACCCAATTATCCGACGCGGTAAGGCCCTTTTTCCATTCTCTTCCTTTCCCGTGATGGGGGAGTAGCGCATGACCCCGTCCGCACGCGTCCAGGCCGCGATTGAGTTGCTCGACGCCATCATATCGTCGGCGCGTGACGGCGGGCCGGCGGCGGATACGCTGATTGCCCGCTATTTCAAGGATCGGCGCTATGCCGGATCGCGGGACCGGCGGGCGGTGCGCGATCATGTCTATGACGCCGTGCGCCGCGCGGCCGAGCGGCCCGAAAGCGGGCGCGCCGCGATGGTGGGGCTGGCCCGCGAGCGGCCGGAACTGGCGGAACTGTTCAATGGATCGGCCCATGGGCCGGCGCCGATTTCCGCGGACGAGGCGGGAACGGCGGCAGGCGTCGTGCCCGGCTGGATCGACCCTCTGCTGGCCGCGCCCGTGGAGCGCGAGGCCCTGTTGGGCCGGGCGCCGGTCGACCTGCGCATCAACCGGCTGAAGGCCGACCCGGACAGGGTGGCGTCCTTCTATCCCGATGCGGTGCGTCTGTCCGGCCTGCCCGAGGCCTTGCGCCTGCCCGAAGGCGCGCCGGTCGAGCAGAGCGATCCCTGGAAATGGGGGCAGGTCGAGGTGCAGGATGCCGGCAGCCAATGGATCTCCGCCGCCTGCGGGGCGCAGCCGGGCATGACCGTGATCGATCTCTGCGCCGGGGCGGGGGGCAAGACGCTGGCGCTGGCGAGCGCCATGGCGGGCAAGGGCACGCTGATCGCCGCCGACACCATCCGGTCGCGGCTGTCGCGGCTCGACCCGCGGGCGGAGCGGGCCGGGGCGACCTTCATCGAGACGCTGCTGCTGGATCAGGGGCATGAGGCGGGCGCGCTGCAAAGCCTGCATGGCCGCGCCGATGTGGTGCTGGTCGACGCGCCCTGTTCGGGCACCGGCACCTGGCGCCGCAATCCGGAGGCGCGCTGGCGGCTGACCCCCGCGCGGCTCGACCGGTTGGTGGCGGAGCAGGCGCGAATCCTGGATTTCGCCGCGCCTTTGCTGGCGCCGGGCGGCCTGCTGGTCTATGCTACCTGCGCGCTGACGGACCGGGAGGGGCGGGATCAGGTGCGGGCATTTCTGGCACGGCATGAGGGATGGATGGCCGAACCGGTCGATGTGCCGACGGGCCGTGCCCATGGCGACGGGCTGCTGCTGACGCCGGCGCATGACGGGACGGACGGTTTCTATTTCGCGCGGCTGCGACGGACGGCGTGAAAGAGTCGATGGACAAGCGCCCGCAAAATCGCGAGACTTGGACGGAATCAGCGCCTGAAACATGGCTGGAGTTGTGCATGCGTTTTACCCCCGCTTCGATCGCCCTGGCCGTCCTGTTGACCACCGTTTCCAGCGTCGGGCTGACGCAGCGCCCGGATTCGCAGATTTCGCCGCTGTCCATCGAGTGGCAGAAGGCGGGCGAAGCAGCGCGCAAGGCGGGCAATTATCAGGGCGCCACCGATGCGCTGGAGAGCGCGCTGGCGGTCGATCCCCGCAACCGCATGGCCTATATCGAGCTGGCCGAAGTCGCGCGGGCCCAGGGATTGCAGGGCAAGGCGATCCGGCTGTATCGCGAGGCGCTGTTGCTGGAGCCCAATGACGTCGCGGCCCTGGTCGGTCAGGGCGAGGCGATGGTCGAGAAGGGCGCCATTGCCAAGGCGAAGGAAAATCTCGCCCAGGCGCAGGGGCTGTGCAAGGTGAACTGCGCGGCGGTCGGACAACTGGCGGCGGCGATAGAGAAGGGGCCGCCCGCGACGGTGCTGAGCGCGAAGGACAAGGTGCCCGCGCCCAAGGCGGCGGAAACCGAGACGCCCTGACCCGTTTCCGCGGGACTGCTCCCAAATCTTTTACACCGAAGTTCACACCATATGCGCGCGCGTGCCTACGCGCGCGTGGGCGGGTGCGTGTGGTTTACCGGATGTTTCACGGAAGGAAGCGGGATAGGCCCGTGGATGCGGAATAGGACAGGCCGAAATCATGTTTCGGTCGAAAATAGGATGCTTTTTGGTCGGCCTGTGGCGATCGGGTTACGGGTGATCCTGGGTGAAGTCATTCCGGTTCCGGGTTTGGCGGGTTGGATCATTTGAAGGGGGTCTGGCTTAAAATCCGGTTCCCACCCAAGATTCCAAAAGAAAAGGGCCGGCAGGCTTGTCGCCCCCGGCCCGTTTCCAATCCGACTATGCCGGATCAGCCGACGATTTCGTCCGGCTTGAAGAAATAGGCGATCTCGATCGCGGCATTTTCCTCGCTGTCGGAACCATGGACCGAATTGGCTTCGATCGATTCGGCATATTCCTTGCGGATGGTGCCCTCATCGGCATTGGCGGGGTTGGTGGCGCCCATGATGTCGCGGTTGCGCTTCACGGCGTCCTCGCCTTCAAGGACCTGCACGACCACCGGGCCGGAGATCATGAACGCGACCAGATCGGCGAAGAAGGGGCGTTCCTTGTGCACGGCGTAGAAGCCCTCGGCCTGCTCGCGGCTCATGCGGATGCGTTTGGAAGCGACGACGCGCAGGCCCGCTTCCTCCAGCTTCTTGGTCACGGCGCCCGTCAGGTTGCGACGGGTCGCGTCGGGCTTGATGATCGAAAAGGTGCGGGTCACGGCCATAAGGCTCAAAAGCTCCGAATTGTTGGGATAAGTTGGCGCGCCCTTTAGACCGGGCCGCAGCCTATCGCAAGAGGGCTGATTTTTGGCCCATGCTTATGGACCTTGCACCCATTTGCGGCCTTCCTGCCGCCAGAATCGTGGCGTGACGCCATCGCGTTTGGCGAGATCGCGCCAGCTTGCCCGCGCGCCTTCGACGGTTTCCGCGTCGAAGAAGTAAAAGGCCCGCTCGAAACCCAGCGCCTCTTCGCGCCAGAGGCCATCGGCCAATGCGACATGCCGTGCCCCATTGGCGGTCAGATCGACGCTTGGGCAATCCTGCGCCAGCAGCACCGGCTGCACCGATTCGCCGCCCTCGCCCGCCCGGCCATGCGCCAGGAAGCTTTCCGGCGGCCCCGCCCACAGCCCGGCGGAGATTCGCTCCAGCCGTTCAGGCTCGCGCGCCACCACCAGCAGCCGCTCGCCCATGCCCAGGATACGGCCCGCTATGGCGGGCAGCACCTGTTCCACCGGATCGCGGCTGAGCTGGTAGAAATCGACTTGCATTCTTCACGCTCTAACCGTTCGCCCCGGGCTTGTCGAACCGAAGGTCGGCGAGGCCAACGGCTTCGACAGGCTCAGCCCGAACGGGGCGGGGTTTTAGCCAGACAATGCTTGCCCTCGGTCCGGACCAAATCAAACCGAACGGGAAGAAAGATCAGCTCTCGAACTTGTCCGCGACATAGCGGTCGAGCAGCCGCACGCCATAGCCGGTCGCGCCCTTGTCCCATGTCGCGCCGGGCTTGTCGGCCCAGACCATGCCCGCAATGTCGAGATGCGCCCATTTCACGCCCTCATCGACGAAGCGCTTGATGAACTGCGCCGCCGTGATCGACCCGCCATAGCGCGGCCCGATATTCTTCATGTCGGCAATCGGGCTGTCGATCAGCTTGTTGTAGGCGTCGCCCAGCGGGAAGCGCCACAACTGGTCGCCCGCCGCCTTGCCCGCCGCGATCAGATCGTCGGCCAGCCCGTCGTCATTGGAGAAGATGCCCGCATATTCATTGCCGAGCGAGATGATCATCGCCCCGGTCAGCGTAGCAAGGTCGATGATCACCTCCGGCGCATAGGTCTTCTGCGCCCAGGTGATGACGTCGCACAGCACCAGACGCCCTTCGGCATCGGTGTTCAGCACCTCGATCGTCTGCCCGGACATGGAGGTCACGATGTCGCCCGGCCGCTGCGCATTGCCGTCCGGCATATTCTCGACCAGCCCGCAAATGCCGACGACGCGCACCTTCGCCTTGCGCCCGGCCAGCGCCTTGATAGCGCCCGCGACAGCGCCCGCGCCGCCCATGTCCCATTTCATGTCTTCCATGCCCGGCCCGGGCTTCAAGGAAATGCCGCCCGTGTCGAAGGTCACGCCCTTGCCGACGAAGACCAGCGGCTTTTCGGTCGCGCCACCCGTTCCGTCCCATTCCATGGCCAGCAGGCGCGGCTCGCGCACCGAACCCTGCGCCACGCCCAGCAGCGCGCCCATGCCCAGATCCGCCATCGCCGCCTTGTCCAGCACGGTGATCTTGACGCCCAGCTCCTCCAGAGGCTTGCAGCGCTCGACGAAGCTTTCGGGGTAGAGGATGTTCGCCGGTTCCGACACCAGCTCGCGGGTGAAGGCCACGCCCGCCGCGACCGCCGACCGGCTTTCCCAGGCCGCCCCGGCGTCGCTCGAAACCAGCGTGATCTGCTTGAGCGTCGGCTTGGCCTTTTCCGCCTGCCGCGTGCGATAGGTGTCGATCCGCCAGCCGCGCAGCGACGCGCCGAAGGCCAGCGCCGCCGCCTTGTCCCCACTCGCGCCGCCGAAGAATTCGACCGCCGCATGGGTCGCGCCGCTGGTCGACAGGCGCGCCGTCAGCGCACTGCCCGCTCGCTCATAATCCGCATCGCTGCCCGCGCCGGTGCCGACCAGCACCACGCGCAGCACCCTGCCGCCCTCTTCCACGAAGCTCTCGAAGCTCGACCCCGCTTCGCCCGTGAAGCGCGCCGCGGCGGCGCCCGCCGCCAGCACGGGCGCGGCGCTCAGGGGCAAGGCGTCGAAACCGCCCTTCGGCACGGCGAAGACCAGCGTATCGGCTTCGGGACGGACGGGGCTGAACGCGATTTCCATCTAGGGTCCTTTATTTCCTGCAAGGCTTGTATCTCTATGGCCAGATAGTGCGGCTTACCCTGTCTGGCAAAGCCGTTCGACTGATTTTCCCGCAAAACTCTTGGCGGAGACGATTGCAGCGCAGACAAAGCAGTGCGATAGGCGGGAAACAAAGCGCCCCGTCAAAGAGGCCCCATCCTTTTGCAGAACAGCCCTTTCCCCTTGCGTTTGAAACCTCTCCTGGCCGCCGGCGCCGCCTTTCCGTGCCTGGTCGCCGTCCCGCATGCCACGGCCCAGCAACTCCAGGAACCGCAGGCGACGATCAGCGCGCCCGACGCCCCCGTGCCCGAAAGCGACGAACAGATCGGCTTCGCCGCCGACGCGCTGGAATATGACAGCAACAGCGAGGTCGTGACCGCCAGCGGCAATGTGCAGTTGCTGCGGGAGGGCAACCGGCTGCGCGCCGACAAGGTCGTCTGGAACCGCACCACGGGGAAGGTGGAGGCGAACGGCAATGTCTCCGTCACCGATCCGGAAGGCAATATCGCCTATGGCGACCGGTTCGACGTCACCGATTCCCTGCAGGACGGCATGGTCCAGAACATGCTGCTGGTGCTGCAATCGGGCGGGCGGCTGGCCGCCGCCAGCGGCCAGCGGGTGAACGGGGTCTATACGCTGCGCAAGGCCGCCTATACCGGCTGCGTGGTGGAGGATCATGAGGGCTGCCCCAAGGAGCCCACCTGGCAGATCAAGGCGGTCAGGGTCGTCTATGACCCGGTCAAGGCCCGCGTCAAATATACCAATGCCAGCGTGGAACTGTTCGGCCTGCCGCTGATCCCGCTGCCCGGCTTCTCCCATCCGGTGGGCGACAATGGCGGCAGCGGCCTGCTGGTGCCCAATCTTCGCTACGACCGCACCAACGGGTTCGAGGTCGCGCTGCCTTATTATCTGAAGCTGGCGCCCAATCGCGATCTCACCGTCACGCCGCATGTCTATACCGACACGCTGCCGATGCTGGAGACCAACTACCGCCACTTATGGGACCGGGGCGCCTACCAGATCACCGGCTATGCGACCTATGGCAGCCGCGTCGCCACCGGCAATGCCTCTTCCACCACCCCGGCGGGATCGGAAAGGGATTTCCGCGGCTATCTCGACGCCAGCGGCGCGCTGCAACTGACGCCGGAATGGAGCATCGGCGGGTCGATCCGCGCCGCGACCGACCGCACCTTCCTGCGCCGCTACGACATCAGCCGGGACGACCGGCTGCGTTCTACGCTCAACGCCCAGCGAATCGGGGAGAACAGCTATTTCTCCATCGCCGGCTGGGCGGTGCAGACGCTGCGCACCGGCGATTCGCAGGGGCAGATGCCGATTGCGCTGCCCGTCATCGACTATCGCCTGCGGATGAAGGACCCGCTGCTGGGCGGCGTGGCGCAGTTCCAGGCGAACAGCCTGGCCATCACCCGCACCCATGGCCAGGACACGCAGCGCGCCTTTGCCGCCTTCGAATGGAACCTGCGCAAGCTGACGCCGATGGGTCAGGAACTGACCTTCACCACCTATTTGCGCGGCGACGTCTATCACAGCAGCGACAATCTGATGAACAGCATCGTCAGCTATGCCGGCGATCCGGGCTGGAAGGCGCGCGGCATCGCGGCGGCGGCCATCGACATGCGCTGGCCCTTCATGGGCGAGGCGTTCGGCGGCGTGCAGCGCATCGCCCCCCGCGTCCAGATCGTCGCCGCGCCCAAGATCGCCAATCTCTCCGTCCCCAATGAGGATGCGCGCGCCATCGACCTGGAGGACAGCAACCTCTTCGCGCTCAACCGCTTTTCCGGATATGACCGGTTCGAGGATTCGACCCGCGTCACCTATGGCATGGAATATAGCCTGTCGCTTCCGGACTTCTCGCTGGAAAGCGTGGTGGGGCAAAGCTACCGCCTCGACAAGCGAGAGAGCATCCTGCCGGAAGGAACCGGCCTGTCGGACCGCCTGTCCGACGTCGTCGGGCGCACCACCGTCCGCTACAAGGATTTCATCAGCTTCACCCACCGCTTCCGGCTGGACAAGGACAATCTGTCGGTCCGCCGCAACGAGATCGACGCCACCATCGGCAGCCGCAAGACCTATGCGACGGTCGGCTATCTGCGCCTCAACCGCGATGCGAACCTCAATCTGGAGGATTTGCAGGACCGCGAGGAACTGCGCCTGGGCGGCCGCGTCCAGTTCGCGCGCTTCTGGTCGGTCTTCGGCTCGACCGTCATCGACCTGACCGACACGAAGGAAGATCCGCTGTCCGTCGCGGATGGCTATGAACCCGTGCGCCATCGTCTGGGGATAGCCTATGAAGACGATTGCCTGACGCTCGGCCTCACCTGGCGGCGCGACTATCAGGTGCTGGGCGACGCACGAAAGGGCAACAGCTTCCAGCTTCGGCTGGCTTTTCGCAATATTGGCATATAAGGATCAGCCTTCCCGCTTCCTGCTCAGGGTCGGTTAAGGCGGATCGGCGCATCTCGTGCCGAACCGATTGGAGAGTTTTGTCGACGATGCAGCCTGTCGTTTCCCCGTTTTCCCGCATTGGCAGCACGGCCTACAGGGGCCTGCGGACCGTGCTTCTGTCCTCGGCGCTGCTGGCTACCGGCGTCAGCGGAAGCCTGGCCCAGACGGTCGCCGACGATGACAATGTCGCCACGCAACAGCTCAACCTGCCCAGGGATGTGACCGTCTTCGGCAAGAGCGACCCCAATGTCCGCAAGGCGACGGCCATCGTCAACGGCCGGATCATCACCGGCACGGACGTCGACCAGCGCCTGGCCCTCATCATCACGGCCAATGGCGGCAAGGTGTCGGACGAGGAAAAGGAAAGGCTGCGCGTCCAGGTGCTGCGCAACCTGATCGACGAGACGCTCCAGATCCAGGAAGCCGCCGCCAACGACATCAAGGTGGACAAGGCCGAGATCGACCAGAGCTATGAGCGGGTCGCGGCCAATTTCCGCCAGTCTCCCGCCCAGTTCGATCAATATCTGCGCCAGCAGGGCAGCTCCGCCGCCAGCATCAGGCGCCAGATCGAGGGCGAGCTGGCCTGGAGCCGCCTGCTCCGCCGCAACATCCAGCCCTTCGTCAACGTGTCGGAGGATGAGGTGAAATCGGTGGTCGACCGCATGAACGCGGCCAAGGGCAGCGACGAGTTCCGCATCGGCGAGATCTACCTGTCGGCCACGCCGGAAAACCAGCAGCAGATCATCGCGAACGCCCGCAACATCATCGAACAGATCAAGCAGGGCGGCAGCTTCGCCGCTTATGCGCGGCAATTTTCCGAAGCCTCCACGGCGGCGGTCGGCGGCGATCTGGGCTGGGTCCGCCCTGTCCAGCTGCCCGACGAACTGGCGCAGGCGGCGGCCGAAATGCAGGTCGGCCAGATCGCCGGCCCCATCGGCGTGCCGGGCGGCGTCTCGATCATCTATGTCATGGACAAGCGCAAGGTGCTGACCGCCGATCCGCGCGATGCGCTGCTCAGCCTCAAGCAGCTCTCCGTCAGCTTCCCCGCCGGCACGACCAAGGAACAGGCGAGCACCAGGGCGGCCGCCTTCGCCGCGCAGGTCAAGACGATCAAGGGCTGCGGCCAGGCCAATGAACTGGGCGGCAAGATCGGCGCCGACGTGGTCGACAACGACAATGTGAAGCTGCGCGACCTGCCCCCGCAATTGCAGGACATCCTCCTGAACCTCCAGGTCGGTGAGGCGACGCCGCCCTTCGGCTCGATCAACGACGGCGTGCGCGTGCTGGTCGTCTGCGGCCGTGACGAAGCCTCCTCCGCCGCCGCGCCCAATGCCGAACAGATCATGGCGCAGTTGGAAGAAGAACGGGTCAACAAGCGCGCCCGCATCTATCTGCGCGATCTCCGCCGCGATGCCGTTATCGACTATAACTGATCCGGCGGATATGCCGCCATTCGCCGTGTCGCTCGGTGATCCGGCGGGAATCGGGCCGGAAATCGTCGCCAAAAGCTGGGTCATGCGGGAGGCGCGGGGCCTGTCGCCCTTTTTCGCCGTGGGCGACGCCGCGTCCCTGCGCGCCGTCTGGCTCGGCCCGGTCGAGCCGGTCAGCACGCCGGAGGAAGCGGTGGAGGTCTTCGACAAGGCCCTGCCATGCCTGCAGGTGGCGGAGGCGGGCGAGATCACGCCCGGCACGCCCAGCATGGATGGCGCGCGCACGGCCTTTCAGGCGCTGGAGGTCGCGGTCGGCCTCGCCCGCAGCGGTTCGGCGGCCGGGATCGTCACCGCCCCGGTGGGCAAGGAACAGCTCTACGGCGTCGGCTTCACCCATCCGGGACAGACCGAATTCATCGCGGAACGCTGCGGCGTCGCGCCCCACAATGCCGTGATGATGCTGGCGGGGCCGTCGCTGAAGGTCGTGCCGATCACCATCCACATCCCCCTGGCAGAGGTGTCGTCCGTGCTCACGGTCGACCTGATCCGCGCCCGCGCCATCACCACGGCAAAGGGGCTCCAGCGCAATTTCGGCATCGGCCGTCCCCGTCTGGTCGTCGCGGGCCTCAATCCCCATGCGGGCGAAGGCGGGGCGCTGGGGCGGGAGGAGATCGACGTCATCCGTCCCGCCGTGGAGTCGCTCCAGGCGGAAGGCTACGACATTCAGGGGCCGCTCGCCGCCGACGCCCTGTTCCACAGCCGCGCCCGCGAAACCTATGACGCGGCGCTCTGCATGTATCACGATCAGGCGCTGATCCCGATCAAGACGCTGAATTTCGACGAGGGGGTGAACATCACCCTGGGCCTTCCCATCGTGCGCACCTCGCCCGACCATGGCACCGCCTTCGGCATTGCGGGCAAGGACAGCGCCAATCCCAGCGCGATGATGGCCGCGATCAGGATGGCCGCCGAAGCGACACGCGCCCGGCTGACCCCCGGCTGCTGAGGCTCATGGCCGCCGATACCCGCCCCAAGCTCCCGCCGCCCAAGCTCCCGCCGCTGCGCGACGTCATCGCCGCCCACGGATTGCAGGCCAGCAAGGCGCTCGGCCAGAATTTCCTGCTGGACGAACAGTTGCTGGACCGGATCGCGGCCATCCCCGGCCCGCTGGAGGATCAGCCCGCCTTCGAGGTCGGCCCCGGTCCCGGCGGCCTGACCCGCGCGATCCTGCGCGCCGGGGCAAGGCTGGTGGCGGTCGAGCGCGACCGGCGCTGCCTGCCCGCGCTTTCCGAACTGTCAGAGGCCTTTCCCGGCCAGTTCCGGGTGATTTCCGGCGACGCGATGGCGGTCGACGCCCGCGCCGAGGCAGGCGAAGGCGCGCATATCATCGCCAACCTGCCCTATAATGTGGGCACCGCCCTCCTCATCGGCTGGCTTTCCGCGGACTGGTCTCCACTCCCCTGGTGGTCGAGCCTGACGCTCATGTTCCAGATGGAGGTTGCCGAGCGGATCGTGGCGAAACCCAATGGCGATCATTATGGCCGCCTCGCCGTGCTGTCCCAATGGCGCAGCGACGCCCGCATCGCGATGAAGGTCCACCGCAGCGCCTTCACGCCCCCGCCCAAGGTCATGTCGGCGGTCGTCCACATCACGCCCAGACCCGCCCCCGAAGGCGTGCAGTTGAAGCATCTCGAACGCCTCACCGCCGCCGCCTTCGGCCAGCGCCGCAAGATGCTGCGCCAGAGCCTCAAGGGCCTGCCCGGCGCCCTCGAAGCGCTGGAGGCGGTCGGCATAGACCCGCAACGCCGCGCGGAAACCGTCAGCGTCGAGGAATTCGTGGAAACAGCGCGCGTTCTGGGACGCCTTTAGCCCTAAAAGCCCGGCTTAGGTGGAATCAGGACATTCCCCTCCCGCAGGCGGGAGGGGGCTAGGGGGTGGGCTGGCGCGACATCAGCGTGAGTTTTCAACGGCTAAGCTGGAAGCTCGCTGCGCTCGCACCCACCCCTAACCCCTCCCGCCTGCGGGAGGGGAATGTCTTGGATTGGCCAAAACCGGCCTCACCCCAATTGCGGCGGTGTTTCGAACTTGTCGATCACCCATTCTTCCGCCTGGGCGCCGCCGATCCATTCCTGCATCCAGGGATGGTTGATGACCGCGCGCATATAAGCCTCCGCAAAGCGCGGCACGGGCAGTTGATAGGTGATGAAGCGCGTCACGACCGGCGCGAACATCACATCGACCGCACTGAAGTCTCCGAACAGGAATTCCCCCTCGCCGCCATGGCGGGCGCGGGCCTGCGCCCAGAGCTGCATGATGCGCGCTATGTCCTGAGTCACCGCTTCGGACGGCGGGACGGGGGCATAGATCTGGCGGATGTTCATGCTGTGCTCGCGGCGCAACGCGGCGAAGCTTGAATGCATTTCCGCCGCCATCGAACGGGCCATGGCCCGCGCGGCGGTATCGGCCGGCCAGAATCTGTCGCCGCCCGACTTTTCATTCAGATATTCGACGATCGCCAGGCTGTCCCACACGACGATGTCATCGCCGTCCCACAATATGGGCACCTTGCCGGAAGAGGGCGCGAATTCGTCGCCTTCGCGCCGCTTCTCCCATGCCTCGTCATAAAGCGGCACGACCACTTCCTCGAAGGGAAGGCCGGACAGCTTGCACGCCAGCCAGCCGCGCAGCGACCAGCTCGAATAGGCCTTGTTGCCAATGAACAGCTTCATCATGCCCCTGTCTTTAGAGCCTGTTTGGAAATGCGCGAAAGAGCCAATTTCGATGCGGCGCCGGCTCTCTGCCCCTCCCACCCGCTCATATCAGGATGCCGCTGGGTGGCCGGGAGGCGAAAAGGGCCGACGACGCCATGCACCATGAAGGCGCATTGTCCAATGGTCTTTAGACGAGGCGGGCGCGGAAAGTCGAGGGGATCGCGCCATTCATGCATTCAACAGCATTTGTTTTGGCGACGATAAATTTCCAATCCAAAAGGGGGCTGGCTGGCATGGTTTTTCGGCCTTACACGTCGGTCGATTTCACGACGTAATGAGTTTGGGGCGGAATATGGATTGGTTGCACGCGATCGCGGGCCTTTTTGTCGGCCTGATGGTTGGCATGACCGGCGTGGGGGGCGGATCGCTGATGGCGCCGATCCTGATCCTGCTGTTCGGCGTCGCGCCCACCACGGCGGTCGGCACCGACCTGTGGTTCGCATCGATCACCAAGGCAGTCGGGGGCGCGGTGCACCACCATCAGGGCGGCGCGGACGGCGGCCCGGACTATGATGTGGTAAAGCGCCTGATGATCGGCAGCATTCCCGCATCGCTGATCGTCCTGGCGATCCTGTCGCAGATGCATCTCGGGCAGATCAAGACCGGCGTGATCACGGGTGCGCTGGGCGTGGTGCTGATCGGCACGGCGGTCGCGACCCTGCTGCGCGGGCGGTTCCATCAATGGGCGCTGGCCCGCCGGGTCGGCACGGCCGACCGCTTTACCCGCTGGCAGCCGGCATTGACCGTGCTGGCGGGGGCGTTGCTGGGCGCGATGGTGACGCTGACTTCGGTCGGGGCAGGAGCGATCGGGGCGACGCTGCTGCTGGCGCTCTACCCGCTGCGCATGCGGATGCAGCGGCTGGTGGCGACCGACATCGTCCATGCCGTGCCGCTGACCCTGGTGGCCGGGCTTGGCCAT
Source organism: Sphingobium fuliginis (assembly GCF_015074805.1). NCBI lineage: Bacteria > Pseudomonadati > Pseudomonadota > Alphaproteobacteria > Sphingomonadales > Sphingobiaceae > Sphingobium > Sphingobium fuliginis. The sequence goes on from NZ_CP060035.1 coordinate 277,431, forward strand.
TTGTGGATCGGCAACGTCAACCCGGTGCTGCTGGTCAACCTGCTGGCAGGATCGCTGCCGGGCATCGTGATCGGGTCTCTGCTGGCGACGCGCACGTCGGACCGCGTGCTTCAGCCCTTGCTGGCGGCGGTGCTGGTGGTGGTGGGATGGCGTTTGATCGCCTGACGGGGAAATTGTCTGCCGAGCCGGAATCGAATAGATCAAGATTTTTAGTTTAATTACAAATAGATGTATCTAAGCGTGGTCTTCGGGTGCCCCCACTTAGGCCCCGAGAATTTTTTCCTTCAGAGGTAATCGAACCGACTCCCAAGTGCATTACGCAGTAGTGGATGCGCGATGCTATTCCCGATGCGCGAGCGCGACTCTGCGACACCGTGCGAGTGCGCGTCCGATATGCTTCTCAACGGCCTTATTGCTGATCCCAAGTTCGTCGGCGATATTCCGATATGTCATGCCGCGCAGGCGGTGCATCAGGAAGATGCGCCGGGTCTTTCGCGACAGGGGGCGAAGCGCGCGCCGGTAGGCCCTCCGCAATTCCATTGCTTCAACATGCCGTTCCTGCTCGGGCGCCACGGGTGCATCGCAGGTTTCGTCGAACTGACAGGCGGTGCCTCCCTCGCGCATAATCTTGCGCGCTCGCTCGATCAGCAGATTGTGCGCTATTCGCGCCAGATAGGGGCGCGGATATTCGACCCGATCGAACGCGCCACTGCGAAGCAGCCGTGTGAACGCTTCCTGCACAAGATCGGGCGCGGCATCACGCCCGATCCTCCTCCGGAAATAATGGAACAACCACCCTCGCTCAGCGCGATAGAAGGCCGCGAAATCAGTCCCCGAACCGGGCGAGGCACGAGTTTCCGCCTGTTCTCGAACGTCGGCGGCGGGCTCGCACCCGACATATGTGCCGATCACCATTGTGCGGCAACCGCAGCGCGGCAGCGCGCGAGGGCCTGCACCATATGGTATTCGACGGTCGCGATGCTGATATCGAGCCTCGCCGCGATCTCCTTGTAGGTCATGCGCTTCACCCGGCGCATGACAAAGACCCGCCGCGTCTTCGGCGGCATGGCGCGAACGGTCTGCCGATAGAGGCGGAACAGGTCGATCGCTTCGATCCGCCATGTCTGGTCGGCACGCGACGACGCGTCGCGCTCGTCGTCGAAAGGAAATAGGATCGGCATGCCGTGCCGTTTCCGGCGCGTGCGATCGATCAGCAGGTTGCGGGTGATCCGGGAAAGATAGGCGGCCGGGTTTTCCACGCGGCCCAGCGCCTCGCTGCGCAGAAAGCGCACGAACACCTCTTGCACCAGATCGGGCGCCTCGTCGGAGCCGACCCCGCGCCGCAGCTTACGCAACAAGCGCCGATACTCGGTGCGATATAGGTCCTCGAAGGCGGCGGTCGAAGCGGGCGCGATCATGCCCGCACTCCCTTGCGTTCGCGCTCGTTGAGCGGCGCATCGCGCGAGGCCCGGTAAAGGGTGATGCCTGCTTCGATCCGGTCGAGGATGAAAGTGTCACGCTCGGCCTTGGCGATGCGAATGTCGGCGCGGGAATAGAGTTCGAGGCTGACCGCGCAGCGATCGCCAAGCTCGCTGCCGATGATTTCGCGGGCGCGAGTCCAGCAACATTCCTCTTTGAAGAGCGGATGATTGACGACGATCCACAGTTCGTAATCGGAAAAGTTGATCGTCTGGTCGTCTTCATACCACGACCGCCGCGCATAGGGGCCGATCAGGATGATCCGCCTGATCTGGCCCGGCTCGGGTGTCTGCACCTGATCGGGATCGAAGAAGGCGCGCAGGATGCGCGTGATGCGCTCGATCTCGCCCTGCTTGCGGCGGATGAGATGGTCGACGCGCGCCATCACGACTTCGCGCGCGTAGAAGTCCTTCGGTTTTGGGAGTGTCATTTGCAGCTCGCACAGCGGCGGTCCGCGCAATTGTGCGCGGATGTGCAAGCGGTGTCCGCTGCGCGCCGCCAATGCGGTCTACAGCAACTGCCCGACCCTCGGCCGGACCTACATGATGCTGGCAGGATAATCCTCGGGATGGCCGCCAGTCACTCCATCCCGTGGGCAGAATATGTCAGAATCGGGGAGTCCCGGCAAGAGTAGCACGCAATCCTTCAGCGGGCGCCGAGGGTAAGGCGGTGATAGTGGTTTCAGGAGGCGTAAGGGGCTGCAAGCATGCCTGAGATTCTTTTCAATTCTATGCTTGCGATTCCCAGCAAGCATATTTATCAATGTCCTATTGCAAGCATGGAGGCTCAGTTGGCGCGCAGCATTCAATCAGCGGGCGGAGATGCACGGGCGAAGTCGCTCTCCACGGAACGACGGCGCGAAATCGCGAAGCAGGCGGCACAGGCGCGCTGGGCGAAGATCAACGATCCCAATACGCTCCCGACGACGAGCCACCTTGGGTCGCTCACGATCGGCGAAATTTCCGTCGATGCCTATCGTCTCCGCGATGGGCGGCGTGTTATTTCTAAGAAGGGCATGGCAGATATTCTCGGGCTGAAAAGCTCCGGGGGTAATGCCTTTCTAAGGACCATGACCCGTAAGGGAGTACGATCCGAAATACCCGATGAAACATGGGAGAAGATCGAAAACCCTATATTTTTCAAGATTATCGAACTCGATTCAAAAACGGACGCGGGAGTAACGGCTGACGGCTATGAGGCAGACACCCTGATCGATTGCTGCAAGGCGATTGTCGCTGCTCAGCAAACTGAAAAGCTGCATGGCAGTCAGTATTTCCTTTACGTGCGGGCCGAAGTTATTATCCGAGCGGCTGCTAAGCTCGGCATCACGGCACTCGTCGATGCAGCAGTGCAGTACACGCCGGATCATCGGCGCGGCGAATACCAAGCCCTTTTTGAACGCTTCATTCTCGATGAATGCCGAGAGTGGGAGCAGGAATTTCCCCGTAAATACCTGGATATGATTTATAATCTATACGGTTTGAAACGCATCGATCCAGATAGCACAAGGACGCCGAGGTTCTTCGGAAAGTTCACGCGCAAATATATCTATGCGCCACTAGCCCACAGCAAAGGCGCGATCCTTGAGGAGCTCGATAAGAAGAATCCAGTCGTCTACACAAATGGGGGACGTCGGTATAAGATGCACTCTTTCCTGTCGGATGAGATTGGCTTGCCCGCCCTAAGGCAGCACTTATGGCAGGTGATCGGCATCGGAAGCATCTGCAATTCTCGGGACCAGTTTGAGCGAAATTTCTATCGCGCGTTCCCCGAAGCAACTCCTATTGGCCACCAATGGGACCTTCTCGATGGAGACATCGACGTCTGAGCTATCTGCGCGTTCCGGCTTCGAGCTCGGCGATCCTATCGGTGCAGACATGGTGGACGACGCGGCCGAGTTCCTCGACGCGTTCACCGAGCCAAGTCAGCTCTTCTTCGCTGATCTTGTAATGTTTTGAATAGCGAGCCTTGGTGTAGGCCTCCTTCAGCTTCTGAAACATTGCGCGTTCGCGATGAGTCCCCTCTGGCCAAATGCCGAACAGGCGACGGTCCAATCCTTCTGCGAGCGAACGCAAGAAGGCGATGTTGTGGTTATACGGTGTGTAAAATGTCAGCGTAAGGAGGAGGCCTTGGTAGAGCCGCTCGGTGGCTTGATGTAAATCGAAAGCCGCCTTTTTCAGCTTTCCGCGGGCTTGGGCGTCCTTGAAGCCCTCATAAAAGTCAACGGAGCCGGAAATCTCTTCTGCGAAATACTCCCGCGCCGCTGTCAAAGCCTGATCCGGCGTCTTAGGCTTGGGCGTCGCCAACTCACTGCCATCGGTTTCGTAAACCGCGATGCCATCCTTCGCGACTTCCATGAAGAAGACGCGGCCATGCGCGAGCCCATCGTTCACTTCGTGCAGCGAATGGACGATAAAGTTGACTGGCGTCTGAAGCGTTTTCTCGATCGTGTAAGCCCGGATCAACCGCTCCTCGGCCTTTGCCCAATAGGCAGCGCGGTCGGTCAGTTCCTTCTGGCTGACGATGACGAGAATATCGTAGTCGGATTTATACTGGTTCGCCGATGTCGGTGCATCGACCCAATCGCCGCGCGCATAGCTACCGAACAGGATAATCTTGAGAATGCGCGCGCCCCTTCGCGGGCCGGTCGCATTTTCAGTCGCCGCACCGAATTCGTCGAAGATGATCGCGACGATGCGCTCAAGCTCGCGCTGCTTCGCGGCAGGAAGATGATCGATGTCGGTGCGCATAGACCTGCGAATCTTCGAGCAATCGCTGACCATTAGCAAGAGTTATCGCGACCAGGCCGCGACCGAAGGGAGCGGCCTGCGCACGGGATTGGGTGGGAGGGCAATCGGAGTGGCCGCCCCTGTCTGGGGCGGCCTAGCCGATCGGCGGCTATGCCGCCTCTTTCACGTCCTCGGGGTTCGCCAGTTGATGAAGATAGGCAACGGCGCGCTCGGCATGGGCGGCAGCGTGCACGATGGCGCGCGTATCGTTTTGCAGCACCTTGATCCAGCTCGCGATGTAGCTGGCATGATCGGGACGCGGCTCGATGCAAAGCCCAAGGTCGGCGGCAAGGAAAGCGGCGCCCAGCTCGGCGACATATCCTGACAGTCCAGCCCCAATCCGGGGTTCGAGGAAGAAAACCATCGGCTGCCTCCAGCACTGCCCAAAAACCGCATCGGCCTCCCCCGAGGCGGGGGTGGGCGGCGAGAGCGACCGAAGAGGCCCGTTCGAGCGGCGGGCTGCACCCGCAGGGGCGAAATGCAATGGAGCAGCCCGGCGAAGCCGGGGCTTGCAGCCCGCCGTGGCGGGCCTAGCAGGGAGCGCCGACCACCTCCGCGTCGGAAGGGAGGCCCAATAAGTAGCGCCGCCGCGTCAGCGGCGTCCGCAGATCAGGCGGGCGACAGCCCGCTATCGTCTTTCGCGACAGGCTGCCGCCCGCCCGCGGGCGAGCGCTGGTGACGGATCGTGCGCGGCGTCGCCTAGAGCATGTAGCCGATATCCGAGGCGCCGGTTGGATAGGCAAACATGGTGGAGCGTAGATCGGCCGCAGTGAGGCCGTGGCGGATGGCGAGGCCGAAAAGGTTGATCACCTCGTCGGCGTTCGGCCCGACGAGATGCGCGCCGAGGACGAGGTCCGTCCGCTCGTCGATCAGAACCTTGTGGCCATAGACCGGCTCGGCGAGCCGGCGGGCGGTGAACCAGTCCGGCGTCGAGGCCGCGTTAACCCGGAACTTGAGGCCGCTGCGGCGCGCCGCCTCTTCCGAAAGTCCGACGGCGGCGATCGGCGGCACGGTGAAGGCGACGCTCGGAACACCGCGATAGTCGGGCTCGCGCGATGGACCTTGCAGGAGGTTCGCGGCGACGATCTTCGCGTCGTGGCTCGACACCGGGGTCAGGGGCGGCCCGACGCCGGCGGCGTCACCGGCGGCATAGACCCGCGGGTTGGAAATGCTGCGCAGATGCGCATCGAGCTGCAGTCGTCCGTCTTGCACCGCGACCTGCCCGGTGGACAGGTCGAGGCTGTCGAGATCGGGACGACGCCCGGCAGCATGAACGACGAGATCGCAGGCGACCTCCAGGTCCGGCGCTCCCTGGCGAGAGGCATGCACCTGCAGACCGTCCCCGTTCCGCTCGACCCGTGTGACCGCGGTGCCGGTCTCCATGCGGATGCCGAGCGCCGTGAACCGCGGTGTGAGCCAGCCCACCAGGTCGGGATCGAAATGCGGCAGCAGCCGGCTAGCGCGCTGCAGGATCGTGACTTCGGCGCCAGCGCGCGCGGCCAGATGCGAGAACTCCGCGGCGACATAGCCGCCGCCGATCAGCACGATCCGGCGCGGCAGCGTCTCCAGCTCGAGGAAAGCGTCGCTCGTGCTGACCAGCTCCTCGCCTGGAATGCCGAGCGGGATCGGCCCCGCGCCGGTTGCGATCAGGATATGCCGGGCCTGCAACGTCCGACCGTCGACCGCGACCGCGTCCGGGCTTGCGAAGCGGGCCGGCCCGTGGAAGGCGTCGACGCTCAGCTTGGCGTAGCGGCGTTCCTGCTTGGCGGGGATCGGATCGGTGAAGCTGCGCTTGAACGCCATCAGGCTCGGCCAATCGATCGCCAGGTCGCCGCCGACACCATGCCCGGCCATGCGAGCAGCGGCATCGATCGCCTCTTCGCCGCTGACCAGCATCTTCTTGGGATCGCAGCCCCGTAGCGCACACGTGCCGCCGAACGGGCGGTGGTCGATGACGGCGACGGACCATCCGGCGGCGCGGACCTGACCGATCGCGACCTGGGCGGCTGTTCCGCTGCCGATGACGATCAGGTCGTAATGGGCCATGGCAATATCCCTCCGAGCATCGGTGCAAAGATCGCGCGGCCGACCTGGAGGGCCTCGCGCAGGGTCAGGCGAATGCCGTCGCGGGCGGTCACGGAACCGTCCATACGCCAGGCTTCGAGATGATCGGCATGGCAGAAGAAAGCCTGCTGAGTGCAGAGCGAAGACGCTGCACAGCCGCCGGTGTAGCGATGACCGGACCAGACGAGAATCCCCTCGGGCACGACGTCGCCCAGGGTGCAGCCCCGGTCGTGGACATGGATCGCAAGCGAGCGCCGGCATTGGCGGCATGACGAGCGGATGAGGCTGGCGTGCGGTGCGATCGTGCAGATCCCCAGCGCGTCGAGGGCGCACATGGCTCCCATCGTGATACCCGCGGCCTCCACCTGATGCTCACTGGGAGCATCGGTGAAAGGATAGGCGCCGCTCACTCGGCCGTCGCCGTCGAGGACCACGAGATCGCGTCCGGCGAGCCGGTGGAGCGCTGCGGCCACGTCGCCGGGCGGGAGCGCAACCGCGGCAGCGATCTCCACCGGCGCCGGCGCGTGGCCCTGGGTGACATAGGCCCGGAGGATGGCACGCCGCACCTCGTCCTCGGTGCTGTCGATGCCATGCCACCTGCGGCCGATAAATGCCGCGAACAGCGCTGTCAGGGCCGAATGGGCGCTTGGCGCGGTGACCGCAGTCCAGTCCGGGACGACGGTGCCGTCGGGGAATGCAACCGTCGGTTCAGGGGCAGCGTCAGCGGGGGTGGCAAGCGTCACGGCTTGTCTTCAGCCGCAGCAGGACGCGCCCTTGCCCTCGATCTGGATCGGCGGACACGGAACGTCGCCATAGGAACAAAAGACGCAGCAATCGCCCTGCTTGGGCTTGAGGACGGCGCCGCAGCCCCGGCAGTCATAGAAAAACTGGCATGCGTTGGTCGGCATCGTCTCGGTCGCCTGATGTCCGCAGTGTGGACAGGTCAGGGTCGAGTGCAGCTCCGGAACGACGTCAGACATAGCTATAACCCGCCCAGAGCAGTGCCGCGCCGAGCAACAGGCCGGCGAGAGTGAGGATGCGCGTCCAGCGCGGCGTGCACACGCCGTCCGGGCCGCAGCGCATGGCGGCGAGCTGCTGGCGCAACAGCAGCGCGGCGCCGGCGCCGAGGCATAATGCGCCGATCACGAGGAGCGGCGTGCGATAGGGCGCGGAGATGACGGCCACGCCGCCGAGCCAGGCGGCGCCGATGCCGGCGGATGCCAAGAGGATCGGCAGCGCGCAGCAGGCAGCGACGCCGAACGCGGCGGCGATCCCCGCCAGGGTAAGCGCGGCGGTGCTTATCCCCTTGGGCGGGCTTGGTGTCTGGGTCACGGGCGACTCCTTGTGGCGGGCATGCAGCTGTCCTACCATCTGTAGCGACTACAGACTCAAGAGGTATTTTGACGATGGCCGCAACCGCCGCGATCCAGATCGGCGAACTCTCGCGCCGTACCAGCTGCAACATCGAGACGATCCGCTATTACGAGCGGATCGGGCTGCTGCCCGTTCCGCCGCGGCGGGGCCGTTACCGCAGCTACGGTCGGGAGGACGTGGCTCGCCTGGGCTTCGTGCGCCGTGCGAGGGAGCTGGGCTTCACCCTTGACGAGGTGCGCGCCTTGCTCGGACTCGCGGCCGGCGGCCAGGCCTCCTGCACCGAGGTCCGCGAGCTCGCGGCGTCGCATCTGCAGGATGTGCGCGCGCGGATCACGGACCTCAGGCGGATGGAACGGGTTCTGGCAGACTCGGTACGAGCCTGCGATGCCGGTCAGGATCCGGGCTGTCCGCTGCTCGATGCGCTCGGCGCCGACGTGCGGGCCGCGTGAGCGTCACGGCTGCTGGGCGTGCATCCAATCGGCCGCCGCCTGCGCCTTGCTGGCCGCAGTGAAGATCGCGCGGCTGTCGTTCTTCAGCACCTGAAGCCAGGATGCGATATAGGCGGCATGATCGGGACGCGGATCGTGCGCGATGCCGAGGTCGGCAAGCAGGAACGAGGCGGTCAGCTCGGCGGTCGCTTCCTCCATCGCGAGCGCGTCCTTGGTCCACCTGGCGCTGAAATCCCGGTCGAGCCGATGCGCCGCGCCGCTGGCATGGGCACACTCGTGGATATGGGTGCCGTAGAATCCATGCGCGCTACGGAAGGTTGCGAAGTGCGGCATGTAGATGCGGTCTTCGCCGAGATGGTAATAGGCGCTGCTCGACCCGTAGACCGTGTCGATGCCGAGCGCGGCGATGAAGGCCTCGGCGGCCGCAAGGCGCTCGCTCTCGGGCAGGACCGGCCCGGGCTCGGGCGCGTAGCCGTCGACCTGATCGGCGTTGAACAGGCTGAACGCCCGGGCGAAGAGCCGCCGTCCCTTGCCGCCATCTTCGTCATCCTGCTCGTCGTCGCGCCGGCTGATCTCCTTCCAGAGGACGCCGAGGCTGGCCTGCTCGCCCTTGCGGACCTGGGCGCCGCGGTCCTGCCACTGACGATAAGTGCCCCAGACCCCGCTCGCATAGCCGCCGCCATAGGCCGCCGCCCAGAGCGACACCGTGTTGATGCCGCGATAGGGCTTGCCGCTGGCGACGTTGGTCGGCCGGGTGACATCGGCGCCGCTGTGATGCCATGGCACGCGCCAGCTGCCCGTACCGGCTTCGATCGCTGCAATGATCGCCTCGGTGACCCGAGTGTAGACGTCGGCTCGTACCTGGGTTGGCATGATCTGAACTCCGCTTGCCCGTCGGGGACCATCCCCGGCGGCGGAGCTCGACCAGCGCCGGGCACAGGCGCGGTTGCGCACCCGTAGGGCCGCAGCGGAGCGGAGGACGGCAACGCCGTTGCGCCAGCGCGCCGACCGGCGCAGAGCCTCCGCCGTCAGCCGGGGATGGCCTCCGGCGGCGCGGGACCGATGGCGTCGATCACGGTAGTGAGCCGGTTGATCTCGGTGGCGAGTGCATGGCGTTGAAGATCCGACAGACGTCGTTCGCGCAGCAATGCCCTGGCATCATCGGCCGCGCGTTCCCAAGCTGGCCTGTGACGGGCGGTGATGCAGGCGTTGGGACAGCGGGTCGGCTCGCACAGCGCCGTGAGCGGCTGCTTGGGATCGGGGGTGGTCACGCGCTTGAGGCAGAGCGCGGTGGCGGGATCGAAGAAGCAATCCGCGAGGAGGCCGACATGGAGGGTTCGCGCGACGCTGGCGAGCATGACACGTAGCCGGGAGCGGTCGGCGATCATGGCGGGCAAGGGCCCGAGCTGCGTGGCCGCATCGTCGAGCGTCCGCGCGATGCGTGGTCCCGCCGGCCCCGCGAGTGAGGCACCGCCCTGCCGCCGGTCGAAATAGTCCAGCAGGTCGCCCTGCTGACCGAGCCGGCGCTGCGCCTCGACCTCGGCGCGAAACCCCGATGCGCTGGTTCCGGCATAGCCCTCGAAAGCGGCGACCGAGGCGTGCTTATACTGGATCATGCCGGCGATGGTGCCGAACGGACGGTTGGCGATGTGCCATGCGATGGTGCGGCGGAACTGCCGCGTCGTTATGCGCCACGGCTTGCCACCGGGTCCGGACGGGATGACCGGCACATCAGGGCTGCCGAAGGCAGCGTTGAGGTGGTCGCGGAAGGCGTTGAGTTGGCGGACCACCTCGCTCGACAGATGCGTCTTGGTGGCGGCGCCGGGGCGTAGCACCGGCCAGAGCGTATCGCTGCCGCTGGCGCGCGTCGGTCTTGCCGACAGGCGTTCCAGCACCGCTATCGCGTCTGCGACCGGCTCGATCGTCACCCAGCTCGCCGCCTCGCCCATGGTCGACCGACGCTTGTAGATGGTCGATCGAATGCGATGCCGCTCGATCAGGCCGTCCTCGCTGCGCGCGATCGAGAGGCACCCCCGCCGCATCGCCTGCACCTCGCAGTCGCGCATGCCGGTCAGATAGGCGCACACTATATAGGCGGCCGCCTGAAGCATCCGTTCCTCTTGTGCGAGCGTCTTCGCATCGAAGCGTGCGCGCCATGGCCGACCGCTATCGGGATCAATCGAGATCGGCGTGTCCATGCCGCCCACTTCGACGCCCAGGTCGGCGGCAGCGGCTTCGATCAGGGCGGAGACGCCCTTGGCGAGTCCGAAATGCATGGCCGGTTCCGCCTCAGCATCGACACCGGCATGAAGATGGAGAAGATGGACGTTGATCGGCGGCGTCGCTTCTCCGGTGCGGGGATCGGTGCGCGTGACGCCGTTATGCGCGGTCGTCCAGATCGGCACGCCGCGGCCTTGCCGGGCTCGACGCGCGATATGGCGCTCGAGGCGCGCGCGCTGCCGCAGGCGGCGCTCTGCGCCAGGCAGTCCGCGCTCGGCGGCAAGCAGCCGGGCGCGGCGCGCCTCGAGCCGATCCAGCGCGGCCCGAGCCGATAGAATATCGTGCGCGAAGACGGTGACGTAGCGCAATGACCAGGCGAGCAGTGCGGCGATGACATCTTCTGGAAACCGCGGGGTACGGTTCTCAACGACGTGCCGATAGCCTGCGACGCGGGCGGGTGCCTGTCCGGCCCAGGGCTCGAACGCGAGGCCTCCGCCAGCGAGGTGGTCACGATAGTGATAGAGATCGGAGACCACTTCGAGGAGGTGGCCGACTATGACGGGTCGCCGGGCAGAATCGTCGCGAAGATGCCGGGCATAGGCATGGGCCAGCGCCTGATCGATGCGGCCAAGGTCGAGCCGTCCAAGCGTCAGGCGCGCGAAGGCGAAGAACCGGCGTGCGCGGTTGAATGCGTGGCGGATGCTCGCCGGCGGCAGCTTCGGGCGGTAGCCGGGAAGATCGACGTTGAGGCGGGCGTAGAGATAGGCACGCATCGCCGCCTGCACATCGGCATGTTCGAGCACGTCGAAATGCACGGTGGCGTGGCAGCGCCGGGCGTTCTCGCGGAAGACGGCGGGACCGAGATCCCAGCTTGGGTCGCCGACCCGCGACAGCTCTTCGCGGACGTGGCCCGCCTTGAGCGGCGCAGTGGCCAGCACGGGCCGATCGTCGAACGCGGGTGCGCGGGCATGGGCGGGCGTGATCATGCGCGTGCCTCCGGCGGCAGATAGAGCCGCTCCCTCTCCATCTGCCGGCGCGCATCGGCGATAACGGCATCGGAGAAGACCGGCAGGACCTGGGTCGTGATGCGGGAATGGACGCGGCCGAACTTGGCCGCCCAGTCGCTCGCCGGCAGGCTCGGTCGCTGCTCTTCGATGAACGCGAGGAAGGCGAGGATCGCGGGAAGCTTGCGCGCGGTGATGACGGCGTTGGGGCAATCGAGGCAGCCCCAGAAGGGCTGCGCGCAAGGTGAGCCGGCCTCGGCGAAGGGGCTGCTATGGAAGCCCGCGCAGGCGGCGAGCCAGACATCCTGTTCGCCGTCGAGCAACGGACCCACCGTATCGGCCGACATCAACGGCGCGGCCTGCTCGGGCGCTTCGCGCAGCGCCTGCTCGGCCGTGGGCGCGAGGACGGTGGGAATCGCCGCGGCGACCGCCTCGCGAAAGGCATCGGCGACGGCCGCCTCGTGCAGGGGCCGGAGCGACGGCAGGTCGGCATAATGGCGCGCCGCGACCTCGCGCGTGTGACCGACCGCGAAGCGGGCCATGTGCCCCTCGGTCTTGGTGTACCACAGCGCCTTGTGGGTCTTGCGCAGCCGGGAAAGCAGCAGATGCAGCGGCTTGCCGTTATCGTCGACAATGCCATGGCGGCGAGCCCAGGCGGGGAGCTGATACTTGAGGTCGACTATGCCGGCGCGAAGGCCGCCGACGTTGTGATAGGCCCACAGACAATCGCCGGGCAGGTGCTCGCAGGCAGCCGCCGTGGCGTCGATCAGGCGGCGGATCAGCCCGCCCGGCGTGCCGCCACCGCCGTCGCGGATGCGCATGCTCTTGTGCTCGGCGCCGCGAGCCCGGCGCTTCAGATAGCGCAGCTCCACCGTGCCGGCATGGGCGTTGGCGAGACAATCCACGGTCAGCGTCTTCATGCACTCGGGCTCAAGGCCGGTATCGAGCGTGAGCAGCACGAGCAGCGCCGGCAGGTCGCACGCGAGCAGATGATGCCGGCCATGCAGGTCGTCGATGAGCGTCGCGGTTGGCAGGTTGCGGCGCACGCGCATGAAATAAAGGCTCTTCAGCTCGGGCTGGTCTGCGACGATAAAGCCCTGCCGAGCGATGATCGCTTCGACATCGGCGCGCGCGGTGGCGATGGCCGGATCGCCCTCGTCGGTACGATCGTCGGCGCCGAGACGACGGAACATCGCTTCGACATCGGCTCGCGCCGCGTCGCGCAGCGCGCGGGCGACGAAGGGGCTGTAGGCATCGCGCGGGGTCGAGCGGCCCGCCGAAGTGGCCAGCGTGTAGCGCAGCCGCTCATGCAGCTCGGGCGCGATCCGATCGGGCCGGTCTGCTTCGATCGCGCGCAGTGTGTTGATGATCTTGCTGACCGTCATGTGGCGGTGGATCGCGCCCATCCCACGCCGTTCGAGCGCGGATGCGAAACCATCGATATGGGCCGCGCGCAGGTCGCTGACGCCAACCACCTTCAGTCCTTCGTCGGCAAGCCAGGCGAAGAAGTGACGATAGACCTGGACATACTGCTTGATGACGCTGGCCGCACCGATCGATCCCCCGAGCGCGGCCGACCGACGCAGCGCACCGGCAAAGGCGATGGCGAGCGGGCGAGGATCGAGCGCGGTCATATCGACCAGGACCGTCCCGCCATGCCGCGCCTCGATGGTGAACTTGAGGCCGAACACCGGATCGGCCTGCGGTCGCTCCGGCGTGATGGGCGCGAAGGCGACAGGCCGGCCCTTGCGGGGACGCTCGCTCATGCGCCCTGCGGTCCCGGCAACAGCGCCAGCAGCTCCTCGACGGCCGCATCCACCGTATCGGCGCGGGTCGCGATATGGTCGAGATAGACATAGGTGGTGGCGAGGCTCGCGTGGCCGAGCAGGCGTTGCACCTGTTGCAGCGGGTCGCCCAGGATCAGCCGATAGCTCTCCACCGGCCCCACCGGCAGTGCGGCCTCGCGCAGTCGCTGCTGGATCAGCAGAGCGAGCATATGGACTGCGAAGGTGTGGCGAAGCTGGTGCGGGCTGATCGACAGCGGGAAGCCGTTCTCTTCGCACCGCTTGCAGGCCCGGGTGAAGATCACCTCCCACGAGTTGGGGCGGACAGGCTGCCCGACCTCGGTCAGCCATAGCGCCACCGGCTCGCGGGGCGTTCCATCCTCGTCGCACAGGATCAGGCGGCATCGTTCCTCCGGGGTGCAGACATCGCGCATGCGGTCGAGACCGGCGCGGGTGACGTGGATCGGTCGCTCGAAGCTGGCCGCACCGTCGCGCGCGGCGAACTTGGTCACGCCCGCGGCGCGCTCGACGGCGACATAGGCGGTGATCTGACGAAGGAGCCGGCGCGGGACCAGGACGCTGCGTCCGCGGTCGCCCTTGGTGAGCGGCGGCGGCAGGCGCAGCCAAAGCTGCTGAGCCTGATCGTGGTCGTGATCGATGGCCGCAAGCTCATCGGCGAGCAGGCCCGACGCCTCTTCGAGACGCAGGCCGGTTGTGACGAGAAGATCGGCGAACAGCGCGTTGCGCAGCCCGTTGCGATCGCGAGCGCCGGGGCGTTCCGTACCGTCAAGGGCGAGGCCGCGCAGACCGACCTCGCGGAAAATGCGGTAGTCGTCCATCGTGACGAACCGCACATCCGATCGCTTGGCAGTGCGTTCATAGGCGTCGTTGCGCGCGGCGATCATGCCCCGACGGCCCCCATGCGCCGGTCGCCATATAGCGCGCCGACTGAACGGCGCTTCGGCGATCAGCCCTTGGCTCTCACCCCAGCGGTAGAGGCGATCGAGGCTGGCGACTGCCCGGTTCCAGCTTGCCGCGCTGATCCGCTGGGCGGCGTCGCCGCGCCGCCGCGCGCGGTGATAGGCGGTCACATCGTCGCGGGCCGCGTCCCATATCGTCGTGCCGCAGGCATCGAGGAAGCGAAGCCACACCGCAACGTCATAGGCGTAGGCGCGCAGCGAATGGCGCGAGCGGATCCCCGCTAGCGGCAGGTCGAGAAAGAAGCGGTCGAGATCGGGATCATAGAGAGCGTCTCCCCGCAGGATCAGCGGCACATGCGCGTCGAGCCCCCTGGCGTCGCGGCGCTCGCAAACGGTAATGATCGACACCGGCACGAAACCCTCCCCCCGGACCCCCCACCCGGAAGCTGACCTCACACCGATGCGCCCCATGGCCCGGTAGTTATCAGGCTGGCCTCCGCCAGCTCTTGGGTCAGCGCTACGGCCAGCCTGATAACTACCTACCGTGGGCGTCCATCGCCGACCTTACTGCAATGTTGCGGGCGGCGCAGACTGTCCAGATAAGGCAACAAGCTCCTCGCGGGCATAGCCTTCATCGCCCCATTTCTCGCGGCCAAACCTGCGATCAAGGCGGCTCTCGTGGCGAGTCCAATGCACGGTTTCATGGCCCCTCGTGGTGTAATATCCGTGGGCATCGTGGAACGCGGCAAACGACGGAAGCTGGATGCGGTCGGCTGACGGAATATAATATGCCTTGTCGCCGCCGTGGTTCACGGTTGCCGGAATGCTGGCAAAGAACGCCTCCGCTGCTTCAATGCGCTCCGCCTCCGGCGCGGGCGCCGGCACGATATGAAATCGCTCGGGCAATCCGTCGATCTGAACCACGTTGAACACAGTGTAGGTTTTCAGGAAACGAAACGCCTGCGCCCGATCCTCGCCGCTGGCCTCGTCGCGGACTGTCTTGCTGCTGTCGCCATAGTAGACCACGGTTGCGCCATGCTCGCCCTTGCGGACCTGCGCGCCCAAGGCTTGCGCCTGCTTGTAGGTCATCCATGAGGGACTGATAAAACCGGACGCCTGCGCCTCGATCCACAGTAGCAGCACATTGATCCCGCGATAGGGCTGGCCGGTGGCGCGCAAGGGGCGGGTCTGGCCTGATGCAGCCATGTCGCCGCCACTCCACGGTTTGAGCCACGGGCGAGTGCCTTCCTCAAGCTCCGCCAAGATGCGGTCCGTGATGCGGCTGTGAGGGTCTTGCTTGGTCACGATGTTCACTCCCTTCCAATCCGCGCAGCGGGTCATGCCGCGCATGACCCCTGCCGACCCGGCGAGGGGCGGAGAGAGTGGGGGCAAGGTCCGGTGCCGGGGGTGGTGCGGGCGCAGCGCAGCGAGCCACGGCCCCAAGGCGGCACCTTGCAGGGAGAGAGAGGCAGAGCTTCTTTCTCCCTCGAAACAGGGAAAGGGTCGCGCCGCTTTCAGCGCTCAATGACCGGAGGGCTTGCCCGCCCTATTCCGCGTCAGGGATGTCAACCCGCATGGGCGGAAACGGCATGCCGGTTCCGTTGCGCCAGCGATACAGCCCGGCCCGAAGGGGATGCCAAAGTGATAAATGGACATTAAGCAAGCCGTTGGCACCATAGGTAAACTGAATCGACTTTTCCGAAATCCGCCGGGATGAAGGCGGCACGCCGGGCAAACCAATGACGGGGGCAAACATCACATGGCGGGATCAACCTTCCAGACCAATCCTATCGATCTTCACCGGCTGCTCGACGAGTGCCATCGGGGCATCATCCAGTTGCCGGATTTTCAGCGGAGCTGGGTCTGGGACGAAGATCGGATCAAGAGCCTGATTGCTTCGATTTCGCGCGCGTTTCCCGTAGGCGCGCTTATGTCTCTGGACACTGGCGGGCCGGTCAATTTCAAGCCGCGCCCCGTCGAGGGCGCACCGGCGGAAGCCCGTCAGACTGCACCGCAATCTCTACTGCTCGACGGGCAGCAGCGCATGACCTCGCTCTATCAGGTGACGTTGCGCGGCAAGGTCGTGGAAACCGTCACTCCGAAGAAGAAGCGCGTGAAACGCTGGTTTTACCTCGATATTCGCAAGGCGGTTGACGATAGCGTTGACCGTGAGGAAGCCGTGATCGGCGTGCCTGAGGATCGCGTGGAGCGCACGGATTTCGGGCGCGAAGTCGCCCTTGATCTCTCCACGCCGGAAATGGAATACGCGGCGCTGATGTATCCGGTTAGCCAGGTATTCGATTGGGACAAATGGCAGGACGGATTTGACGAATACTGGTCAGGGGACGAGCATAAGGCGGTGCGCGAACAATTCCGAGTGTTCAAGCGCGAGGTGCTGGAAAACTTCAAATACTACCGCGTGCCGGTGATCGCGCTCGACCGCTCGACCTCCAAGGAAGCCGTCTGCGTGGTGTTCGAGAAGGTCAACACGGGCGGCAAGCCGCTCGACGCCTTCGAACTGGTCACGGCAATGTATGCGGCTTCGGGTCACGAGCTGCGCAAGGACTGGTATGGCGATGAAGGTATCAAGGGTCGCCACCAGCGACTTGCCGATACCCTACGCCCTGCGGATTCCGATGCAGGTATTCTGACGGGTGTCGGCAACACCGATTTCTTGCAAGCCATTTCCCTCTTTTTCACCCGGGACCGGCGGCGCGCCACCGAACAGGCGGGCAAGGAAGGCAAGGAATTGCCTGCCGTATCGGGCAATCGTCAGGCGCTGCTCGATCTTCCGCTGGAAGCCTACAAGCAATATGAAACGCAGGTAGAGCGCGGTTTCATGCAGGCCGCCAAGTTCCTGCACATGCTCCATATCTATCGCATCTTCGATCTGCCCTATCAGTCGCAGATTGTGCCGCTGGCGGCGATCCTTGCGGACATTGGCGATGCGTGGGAGCATGAGGCCAACCGAGCAAAACTGGTACAGTGGTATTGGAACGGGGTGTTTGGGGAGCTCTACGGTTCCGCCGTGGAAACGCGCATCGCCAAAGACTTCATGGAAGTGCCGCGCTGGCTGAGCGGCGGGCCGGAACCTTCGACGGTCAGTGAAACCATCTTCCGTGCCGACCGCCTGAAAACCATGCGGATGCGGCTTTCAGCGGCCTACAAGGGGATGAATGCCCTGCTGATGAAGGAGGGCGCGCAGGATTTCCGGTCGGGCCAGAAGTTCGACCATACAGTGTTCTTCGGGGAGAACGTGGATATTCACCACATCTTTCCGCAGGACTGGTGCAAGGCGCAAGGCATCACGCCTGCCGTGTTCGACTCCATCATCAACAAAACGCCGTTATCCTATCGCACCAACCGGATCATCGGTGGCGTCGCCCCGAGCGAATATCTGGCCAAGCTGGAAAACGGCAACAGCTCGACGCCACCGATCGCCGGTGAGAAGCTCGACGGCTATCTGCAATCGCACCTTATCGACCCCGCCCTGCTCCGTACCGACCAGTTCAAAGCGTTCATGGAAGATCGGCAAAAGCGCCTGCTTGGCCTGATCGAACAGGCGATGGGCAAGGCCGCCTACAGCGGCAGCGTGGCGGAAGAAGGGGAGGATATCGAAGAAAGCGAGGATTCCGCAGAAGCCGTTTTCACCGTCGCGGCTGACTGAAGCGGAACAGCGTCGCAGCGGATGTTGAAGCCCTTGCCGTCGCGGTTAGGCCAGCCGCGCCGATTTTGCTCCAGCTCGCATTCTCGCCCCTCTAGGGCAACCGTGCCGCATTCTGCCGCTGGCGGAGATTATCGGCCCAAGTGGTCAGCGCGTTGATTTCGTCGGTAAGGGCATCCGGCCTCGGTAGTGGCCGGTTCAATGCCGGTGCGGCGCTGTGCAGCAGCTCGGAACACCGCTGGAAACCGTCGCGCATGGCTTCGCAATCGGCAACGGTGATTGCCGTCAGCTTGACAAGGCCTGGCGTTTTGACCTCGTTGGACAGGCGGCGGATGACGTGGCCGACCGCCTCCTCCACCGCGATTTCCCACGTATCGCGCAGCGATCCGGCAATGGATTTCACCGTATCGCGCCACTTGTCCTGATCGCCCTGATCGAAGTGGAAGCGTTCGTTGGCAAGCTGGTTGGTTAGACTGGCGGTGATGTCAGCAACTCGCCGAGCCTTGAAGGGCGGCTCGCTGCGGCAAAAGCCTGCCTTGTCGCTGCCGCGACTGACGGAACTGACGGCAACCTGCGGCTTCGGGTCCACCTCTTTCGCAGCCCGATCCAGCTCGAACAGGAAAGCTAGATCATGCGTGAACACGATGACCTGCCGAATCGCCGCTTCCGCGATCAGCCGCTTGGCGACCGCCTCGCGGTGCATGTGATCGAGCGAGGACACGGGATCGTCAAAGACGATGCCGGATTTGTTCTCGGTCGTGGCGAGTTCGGCCATGAACGCGGCCAAGGCGACACAGCGATGCTCGCCCTCGCTCAAGACCTGTCCAACCGATGCCGTGGGCTTGCGGGTCAGCGCGACCTTGAAGCGCGGCACGCCCTGCACGCTGTTCTGCTGGCGCAGCTCCACGGCAAGACCTGCGATCTCGAAGCTCGCCACCTCACGCGCAAACTGCGCACGCAGCGCGTCCGTCACCAATGCCTGCGCGATTTCCGTGCTCTTGGTGGTGATGCGGTTGGTGGTAGTGTCGCGCTGCGCCGTCTCAATCGCCTTGATCTGTTTCAGGCGTCCAATCTGCGCCAGTACGTCGGCCTTGATGCCGTTGAGCCATTGGCGGTCGGCCAGCTCGGTGCGCTCGGCGATCAACGCGGCGCGCGCCGGTGAATCGGCCTCGGCGACAAGCCCCTCGCCGCGCGCCTCAAGGTCCGCGACCTGATCGGCCAGCGCCTGACGTGGCAAAGCGACCAACTCCGCGCCGATGACGGCGGCGGGATTTGCATGACGGCGGCTGATCTGGCGATGACGCCAGAGGGCGTGCAGGCCCGCGCGCCTGACCTCGGTTGCCAGCGCATCCTGACGCAAATCGTCACGGATGGTCGCCACGATGGCGTCAAGCTCGGCCAGCGTCAGGCCGCTTTCGGCGAAAGCGGCAACGGCTTCGTCATAAGCCGCGCGCGCAGCATCGGCCCGCAGCTGGCTGTCGTCGCGCACGAAAGCCTCGAAGCGATTGAGGCGGTCGGCGGCTTGCGGTGACAGCTCCTGCTGGCACAGGACGCAAACGCTGCCAGGTTCGGTGACGGGAAAATTCCGCTCGGGATAGGCCGCCTCTACCGAAAAGGCCCGCGCGCTGTCCCACAGCGACTGCCATACCTCGGAGCCGATATAGGGCAGCGGCTCGCCCGCAAACAGCGCGCCGGACGCAGCCTCCGCCGCCCGCCGCGTTGCATCGCTCTCGGTCGCCAGTCGGCGCAGAGCGGCGGCGCTATCATTACCGATGGCGGCAATCAGCCGGTCCAGCCGCGCAATGTGTCCCTCGACCTTGGTTTTGAGGGCGGCGAGTTGGCGGGCCGCACGCGAGGGATCACCGGCCAGATCGGCAGTGAGTTGCGCCAGCCGGTCCCGTTCGGCCTGCGTGAGCGTCGCCAGCGCCTCCACGGCGGCGGGATCGGTGTTGGCGGCGAGACGCGCGAGAAGCTGGCCGACCTTGCTGAGCGGGCTGCATGTCGGGGCTTTGATGCTCTGCGGCGTCTGCGCCTGTAGCTGGGTGATTTCAGCGGCGAGCTTGTCTTTAATCAACTTGCAGAGCTGGGCCAGCGAACCCAGCAGTTTGAGCGGAAACGGCGTGTAGGCCACGTCGTTGGTTTCATCGACGTGGATATTGGCGGTGCGGGAATCAAAGACGCTGACGGCGGACAGCGCCGTGTCGGCCGGCTGGCCCAGCTGCCATGCGCAGGTGCGGTTCTGGCCGCTGATGGCATACTCTATATTGGCGCTCGGCGTGCCGGGCTGCGCCTCGTAGATGTCGGGGATGATTTCCTCGCCTCGGCCCGACATGCGCGCGCGGCACGCCCTTTTCAGGATGCGTGCGTAGCCGGATTTTCCTGAACCATTGTCGCCATAGATGATGGTCAGGCCGACTCGGTGCAGGGTCAGCCGCTGGTCGGGGGCAAGGGCATTGACGTGGCGCACGCCATGCACCTGCCGCAAATAAACTTCGCCCTGCTCGCGGTTGGGATCGCGCAGATGTGCGGCTTCCAGCGGCACGGCTGGGCTGTCGCCCTTGCAAATGGCCACAAGCTCCTCGAGTCCGGCTGCATCGACACCACCCTGTGTCGCCAGCCTACGCAGCGCGTCACTCTGCCAGCCCGCACAATCGGCGGACCATGTAAGGATCGTGGCCAGCGCCTCGGCTTCGGTTGTCATGCTGCTGCCCCCCAGCCCGCTCAATCGCGCCGCACGAGCCGGGCAGCGCTCGGGTCGTATATATAATGCGTGATCGTGCCGTCCCTGATCTTCTCCACCGCGTCATCTATGACGAACACCGGCACGAGGAACCATTCGCGCGGGATGACGGGATTGCCGAACCTGTCCTTGATCTTGATGTCGAGGCGGGCCGGATCGAAGATGCGGTGGATCAGGTTTTCGAGCTTGGTGCGGTTGATGTTGTAGAGCGTGTAGGTGGCGACGATCTCGACGTCCGCCAGCAAAAAGGTCGCGTCCAGCTTGGCATTGGCGATGCGCTTGGCGACATCGCCGCCGGTGACGCCGATCTTGTGCAGCACCTCGCGGTTGGCCGCGACGGTCGGGTTGTCGGACTTGCTGCGCAACACATAGATGGTGCCGCTGGCCAGGTCGCCATCGTCGCTCTCCCCTGCGAACAAGGGTCCGGCGCTGGGTTCGGACACGCGGCGGCTGGTATCGTCCTTGTAGAGCGCGCGTTGCAGGGAACGGAGCAACAGGTTGCTCTCGGTGCCATTGGAATAGATGACGCGCAGGCGGGCATCGCTTTCGCCATTGGGCGCTTTGAAAGGTTCGCCGACTTCGGCGACATAGGCGATCTGGCCGCCAAGGATGAAAAACTCCCCCGCCCTGATGTCGGTTTTCAGGAATCCGGCATCTTTGCGGATAGGTTGAGTGATGCGCGCGCCGCTGTCGATGTCCGCCTGCACGGCATCGAACAGCGGCTTGAAGCGCTCGAAGTCGTCGCAACGCTCGCGGTTGGCTATTTCTTCGGCGGCGCGTTTTTCGGCGGCGGAACGGACATGGCGCAACGCGGTGATGTCATCCGCCTCGGCGTCAACGCCAAGCTGCGCCAGAAGCTCGTCATCGCTGATGTCCTCGGGGGTTTCGGCGATGGCCGGAGCCGCGCCGCCGAGCAATTCCTGATAGTCGAGCGGTTCCAGCAAGGCGCGACTTTCCGGCTGGGCGCGCAGCCGGTCGAGCCGCACGGCATACAGGCGCTGGAAGATGTCGAGTCCCTCGCCGTGGCGGGGGCTGTGACCGTGCTGTTCGACAAATCGCTGGATCTCCTCAAATCCAGAGATGATGCGTTCCTCGCGCGGAGTGCGGGCGGACTCTTTCTTCGCCTCGACCTCAACGCCAAGCTCGGCCAGCAGGGCGTCATCGTCGTCGGTAAAAGCATTAGCCACGCGCGGCCTCCGCCTTCATGCGGGCAAGGAAGGCGACACCTTCGGCCATGCGCTTTTCCCAAGCGTCGGGCGACGTGATGGACGGAAGGCGTCCGCGCTCCTGCTTGAACTTCAATGCGCGCTTGGCCAGCTCGCGCGCTTCCTCCGGCGTCAGGCTGGTGCGCTTGGCGGCGATGGCGGCAGCCACGGTTTTCAGGCTGTCCTCGCTCATGGTTTTGGCGAGGATGGCATAAGCCTCGCCAAAGGGATTGATGCGGTCGATCAGGTCGATGTCGAGTTCGCGCACGTCCATCGCAAACCGGCGCACGCCGTCGATCAGCGCGGTGTTAGCGCTCGGTTCCCCACCGTCGTCGCCAAGAACGACCTTCTTGGCCTGCTGGGTGAGATTGATGGCGGCGATGGCGTGCTGGCGCACGGCCTCCTGATCTTCCTCGTCCAGCTCGGGGTATTTGTCCTTGATGATCTTGCCAAGGCGCACCTGTGTCAATTCCTCGGGGATCAGCTCCTCATCGAACAGGCCGCGCTCGATGCTCGGCTTGTCCTGAACGAAGGTGGCGATCACCTCGTTCAAATCCTCGCGGCAGATGCGCGCGGCCTCGGGGGACTTGGGTTCGGCCAAGCCCTTAATCTCGATTTGGAAGACTCCGCGCTCCTCGTGGAATCCGACATTGCACTTGTCGGGATCGTAGCCGCCGTCGCCATAGTCGAAGCCCGGCGTGGCGGTGCTGGTGGCGGGATTCTTGGGCTTGAACTCGAAGCGCGGGGCCAGCACTTGTTCCATCAGCAGGCTGGCGGCGATGGCTTTGAGGGTGTCGTTCACGGCCTCTGTCACGGCGGATTCCACCGCGTCTGGCTCCGCGATAAGGTTGGTGAAGCGCGCGCGGGTCTTGCCCGGTGCGTCGCGGGTCGCACGCCCGATGATCTGCACGATCTCGGTCAGGCTGGCGCGATAGCCGACGGTCAGCGCGTGTTCGCACCAAATCCAGTCAAAGCCCTCTTTGGCCATGCCAAGGGCGATGATGATGTCCACATGATCGCGGTTGTTCTTCTGCGCGGGGTCTTTGAGCGCGGCGGCAACGCGGTCGCGCTTGGCGGAATCGTCGTCAACAAGGTCGGCGATGCGCAGGGTGCGGCCTTCCGGCGTCCTGACCAACTGAAATCCAGTCGTGGGATCGGTCCCCTGCCAGTCGCCCAGCGCCTCAATGATAAGCTCCACCTCCCTGATCTTGTCCTTCGTGCTTTCGCGCGAATTTACGTTGGGGATGTGGATTATGGTCTTTTCGGCGGGATCAAGCACGGCGAGGATGTCGTCGGCATAGGCACCGGAATAGAAGAAATAACCGATGTCGAGCTGTTTCAGATACTCGTAGCCGTTAAGCTGCTCGTAGTAGGTATAGGTGACGCTATCGAACTTGGACTCGTCCTGCGGGGCAAGGACAGCCTCGGCGTCACCCCGAAAATACGAGCCCGTCATGGCTACGATATGCACCTTGTCGCGGGCGATGAACTGGCCCAGGTGAAGGCCCAGCTTATTGTCGGGGTTGGCGGAAACGTGGTGGAACTCATCCACCGCGATCAGGCGGTTATCGAATGCCTCCACGCCGAACTTGTCGACGGCAAAGCGGAAGGTGGCGTGGGTGCAAACTAGCACCGCATCGTCGCTGTCCAGAAACGCGCCAACGGAATTGACCTTGCCGCCGTTGTCGGAACCGGGTGCGTTGCACAGGTTCCATTTTGGCTGAACCTCCCAGTCAGCCCAAAAGCCGAATTTGGACAGCGGTTCATCCGCGAAGGAAGATCCGATGGTTTTTTCCGGCACGACGATGATGGCCTGTTTCAATCCCTGATTGGCGAGCTTGTCGAGCGCGATGAACATGAGAGCGCGGCTTTTGCCGGACGCAGGCGGCGACTTGATAAGCAAGTATTGCTCGCCGCGCTTCTCATAGGCGCGTTCCTGCATCGGCCTCATGCCAAGGGCGTTGGCCTTGGTGGAATTGCCGTTGCGGGCATAGGAAACCGATACCGAAGGAACCTGTCTTGTCTCGTCCGTCACGCGCTCGCCCCCGCCTTCTGCTTCCGCGCCGCTCCCGCGCCTGCGGTCATTTTGTTGTATAGCTCGAACAGCTTTTCGAGCCGTTCGGTGTCGTTCCTGAATCGCCGCCCGAGGTAGATGCGCTCCAACACTTCGTCGTTGCGCTCGTGTGCTTCGCGCAAGTCGTCGGGCATCGCCTCGGGATCATAGAGGTCGGCAATGGTGGAGGGGAAATGCGCTTCCCGCGCCAACAGGATGTCCTCGGCGCAGCGGGTCAGGTCATCCTTGTTCTTCTCGGTCAGCGTCGGCACCGGGAAGGTGTTCCAACCCAGCGTGTTGGAATAAGAAAAGTCCGTGCGCAGGCGCACGCAGACCGTGGCAATCCAGACAAGGTGAAGGCGCGAAGCGATCAGCGCCATATTCCACAGCGGCGCGTCATAGAGGGCGAAAGCCTTGTTATGCACAACGGCGTTCGGCTCAACGAGGCCAACAGGAAGGTAGGGGCGGTTCTCAGAGCTGACTATGGGGACAACGAGAAGGTCGGAAACCGCCTCATATTGGTCACGAAACCGATAGGGCATATCCACCAGTTTCTGCGCCTGAGCGTCCGAGGACTTTTCAAGCCGCGCAGCCCGCACACCGTCGATCCTCCGTTCAATCGCCGGGATGGCACTCGCTTCCTCAAGAGTGTCGCGCGTAATCCACAGGCAGGCTCGCGGCGAACCGGAGATAAACTCCTTCGACCCATATAGAGGACGGATAAATTGAGCCGCCTGCGGTTCCGATGCGACCAACTGCCTTGCTTCGTCAGGCCGAAGCATGAGGTCGTTCGCATAGTATGGATGGTTTCCGAACTGCATGGCAGTCCGTTTATCGGGAACCTTGCTGCGGGGGGACACAAACACATCGCCCGCCGCCACTAGGTAGGCATTTATATTGTCTGTTTCCCTGACGGTCGTAGTGCCGTCATCCTCAATGGAAAATATCTTGCGGGTGGCTCCCTTGCGCTTGGTCAAGCCGACAATGGAAACGGTGACACCTGCGTTAAAGCTGGCAAGGTTTGCCCATTTGAACGACTGGTAAGCGAACGAAATTGATACCTCGCGCGCGAAAATTACCGGCCAAAGCGAGGAAACCTGTATGCCTTGGCAAATGGAATTGGTGGAAACGAAAGCCGCGTCGGCCAAGGTTGCCGACATAAAATCGGCCGCCTTCATGAACCAGCCGGATACATAGTCGAGGGAAAGCGTGTCCTTGCACCGTCCGGCAAAAACAGCCTTCAGCTCCGCCTTCTGTTCGTCCGACTGATACTTTCGACCGAGATACGGCGGGTTGCCGCAGATGTGGGTTTCGCCACCTTCGTTCTCGAAGTCGATCAGCGCCTGATCGAGCGGCGTGCGAAACAGGTCATCGCCAACCAGCTTCACGCCAGTTCCGGTCGGCGGGCAGATGCTCAACCAGTCGAGCCGCAGCGCGTTGCCGCAGGTGATCCAGTTCTGCGCATTGAGCGGTAGAAACTCGGCCAGGGCGAGCCGCTCGCCGCGATACATCACATCGCACTGAAACTCCGCGATGATAAGCGCGAGGCGTGCGATCTCGGCGGGAAAGTCGCGCAGCTCGATGCCGCGAAAATTGGTGAGCGGAATATCGGACGCCCGGCTTTCCTCGCCGCGCCGCCGGTTGATCTCGGCTTCGATGGCCCGCATTTCCTTGTAGGCGATGACAAGGAAATTGCCGCTGCCGCACGCGGGGTCGAACACGCGGATTTTCGCCATGCGGTTGCGCAGGTTCAACAGCTTGCGCGGGTTGTCGTCGGCTTCGGCCAGATGCGCGCGCAGGTCGTCCAGAAAGAGTGGGTTCAGTACTTTCAGGATGTTGGGAACGCTGGTGTAGTGCATCCCCAGCGCGCCGCGCTCCTCGTCATCGGCGACGGCCTGAATCATCGACCCGAAGATGTCGGGGTTGATCTTGGTCCAATCGAGACTGCCGATATGCAGCAGATAGGACCGCGCGATGCGGCTGAATCGCGGCACGTCGAGACTGCCAGAAAACAGCCCGCCGTTCACATAGGGGAAGGGTCGCGCCCAGTTGCGGATATTCGCGGCTTCGTGATCCTCCTTGCGCGTGTTCATAGCGCGGAACAGTTCGCCGATCACCTCATGGGTGTTGGAGCTATCCCGGTCACTCATCTTTTCAATGGTGCCGGTGAAGGGATAGCTGCGATGAAAGATGTCCGTATCCTCCGCGAAAAAGCAGAAGATCAGCCGGGCCATAAAATGATTCATGTCGGGGCGGCGTTCGGCGCTGCCCCATTCGGGGTTGTCTTTCAGCAGTTCCACATACAGCCGGTTGAGGCGGCCGGTGGCGCGGATGTCGAAACTGCTTTCGCGCACCTGTCGGACGGTGGTGATGCCAGCAAGCGGCAAGAAAAACCCGAAATGGTCAGGAAACTCGGCGAAGGTGCAGGCGACGGTTTCGCCGGAATCGGCGTCCTCGGCTTCAAAGGTGTCGCCGTCCGTGGCGAGGATGAACTTGGCTTTTGCCTTGGCGGTCGCGGGACTGGCTTTGAGCGCGGCGAAGGCCGTAGAAACCTCCCCGGGCGCGGCAACGGCGATATGGATATTGTTGCGCTGCAAGACCGCGCCGGGAAGATCAGAGGCGTTGCTCGAACCTTTGATGGCGCGCAGGCGCTTAATTGTTGTCGCCTTGTTCCCGAAGGCTTCAAGGAACTGAAACGGAAATTCCGCTGCATCGAACGGGCGTTCCGCCAGAGCGGAAACAGCTTCTTCAATCTCAACGGCGTTCATTACTCAACCATAGTCCAGTTTTATTTGGGTGGGCGTGCGGCGCGTGGCGAATGCCAAGCTGCGTTTCCCCTGATGGAGAACTAGAGGGACGGACTACGAATGTCATCCCAAACCATGTGGGGCAGCGACATATTTCCCGGCTTTACCCTATTCCGGCCCCCATCGCCTTTTCGGCAACTGGCGTCGGCATGGCGGCCTGCGCGATGGCGGTCTGCAACTGACCGGCGCGCTCGTTGATGGCGGACACCAACTTGCCGCGATCATTGGTGAAGATGGTGGCGGATTCCTTCGCGCGAGATATGCCCACGTAAAAGGATTTCTGATCGACAAGGTTGGTCGCCTTACTGTCCGCGTGGATTATCACATGATCGGCGGTGCGGCCTTGGGCGGCAAAGGCGGTGTCAACATAGGCATGGGCGATATGCCGGTCGCGGGCGGAATCGAGATTGAGCGTCTCGGTCTTGCCGTCCGGGGTCTGGATGATGGCGGTGCGGGTCTGCTTGTACACGGCGACCACCTCGCCGCGCCCGCCGTTGACGCGACCCGCCTCGCGATCGTTGCGGGTGAACCTAATGCTATCGCCGGTTTTCAGGTCTAGCGCCTGCGGCGCGAAAGCTTGGCTTTTGCCCGCACCCCATTGCCGCAACCGCCAATCCACCTCGCGCCCATCCTCCGATTTGAGCGCGACGGCAGCCTTGACCGGATCGATGGATTCGACCCGATAGGCCTCGCCGCGCGTCACCCCCTTGTCGGCATAATCGCGGGTAAAGCGCACCACATCGCCTCTGTCATAGCTCATCGGGTCGCGCGCCTCAACGCGGGTCAGCCCCTTGTTGGCAAGGCTCTCCACGGTGACGGCGAGGCCGGTTAGCGCCCCCGATCTGGTGAGCGCAGCACGAATATCAGCCGTCAACGCATCGCGCCCCTCACGCGACGGCTCGATAACAAGGGTGCGGGCGCGGCTGGTCTTGTCCAGTCCGGCATATCGCTCGGCGATAGCGGTGAACCGTTCCGCGCGATCGGCGCTCTCGATGATCTGGCCGCCACCGCGATCAAGCGCCGCGAGCGCCTTCTTGGCATCCCCCTCGATCGACGCCAGCACGGCTTCCTTGGTCGCCACGTTGGTCTGCCGAACGATCTCGCCAAGTTTCGCGGTTTCCATGCCTGCACCCCGCAACTGCGCGAACGCCGCGCCCGCCTCGACCGACCCAAGCTGCTTCACGTCGCCGACAAGGATGATGCGGGCGTCGTGCTTGTCGGCCAGGTCGAACAGCCGCGCGGTATCGCGGGCCGATAGAAGCGATGCCTCGTCCACGATCCATACGGCGGCCTGACCCTGACTTGGGCGCTCGGGGACAAGCAGATGGCGCGCCACGGTATCGCTACGCGCGCCCAGCGCCTCGCCCAATACCAACGCCGCCGATGCCGTGGGCGCGAGCGCAACGACCGACACGCCCCGCGCCTCGGTCTCGCTGGCAAAAGTCGCGAGGACTGTCGTCGTCTTGGCGGTGCCCGCATAGCCCTGAACGGCGGTGACGCGATTGCGGCTGGTCAGAAGCTGCTCGGTGGCGGAACGTTGGTCGGCGTTCCAGCCAAGGCCCGCCCGCTCGGCCTGCATCGCGGCGCTGGCAACGGCCTTGGCGGCGGCGAGCGGGGAGGCAATGGGGGCAAGCGCGCTGCGACCCTCGGCCTCGATCCGCAGCATCTTGGCTTCGGTTTCGACATTCTGGCGCGTGGTGATCCCGGCGAACTCCGCACCGCGCCGGTCGAGATAGGTCCGGTCGATCAACTCTCCCTGTTTCATGGCAGCGTCGATGGCAGCGCCAATCTCAGCGTAACCGACCTTGCCCAGCCCGATCCGCCCGGCTTCCTCCTGCAAGGCAGCGGCAGAGAAGACCGACTGCCGTTCACCGAGCTTGTCGGCAGCATGGGCAACAGCGCGGTCAGCCATCGTGGACCCTGCGGCCATATCGACACGATGTCCGGCGCTGCTCGCTCGGGTCTCGGCCTCGCGCACCATCGCCAGCCGCGCCTCCGGGCCGAACCCGGCGGCGCTCGCCGTCTCCCGCCAATCGGCAACAAAGGCGGCATGGTCCGTCGCGACCTTCGCTTGCCGGGTGTTGAGCGCGGCGACCTGCTTTTCGGCGGCACTGGCGGCATCGCGCGAAGTGCCGCGTCCCGCCAGTGCAGCCTCGATCTCGGCGCTGCGGGTGCTGAATGCCCCGATGACCTCGCCGGACACGCCCTTGATCTCGAACTGCGAGTCCTTGCCCACCTCGATCTCATAACCGAGTTCGCGGACCTTCAACGCCAGTTCCTGCCGGTAAATCGCGCCGATCTGCTTCTGAAACTGGTAGATGGCGCGCGGTTCAAGACTACGCCATGTGCCGTCCTCGCCGCGCGTCGCGTTCATGATAACATTATGGGTATGAAGCTGCGGGTCCTGCGCCCGGCTGGTGCCGTGCTGGAAGCTGGCGACGACCAGATTTCCGGTCGCCTCGCGGGTCACGGTGCCGCCGTCTCGGACGCGAGTGGCGGCCATATGCGTCTCGACATGCGCCATCGCGGTTTTGACGGCCTCGCCATGCGCCGCGATCAATCGCCGGTCGCCCGCGACCTCGGCCATGATCGATACCGACTTGGGCGCGCTCAAGGTCACGTCCCAGCCGGGACGATGCTCCAACTGCCCGTCGCGATATGTGCCAAGCTGCTGCTCGCCGATCCTGCCGTCCAGCAATTCGCGGAAATGGTCGCGATCGACCTCGCCGGACAAGCCTAGCGCCTCCGCGCCAGCGCCCTGCCACTCGGACGGCGATAAGCCGCCCTCTGCATAATAGTCATCGGCCTCATAATAGCTGCTGGCCTGCGCCGAACTGGTCAGCGCCGAAACGGACGCGACCATCAGACCGGCCCCCGGCTCTTGGGCGTCGGCGGCGAGAGCCGCGGCGATGGGGACGGAGACGGAGACGACGGCGCGGTCCGCACCGCCTGCTGCCAAAGCGTGGTCTTCGGATCGCCCGCGACGAACCCCAGCTGGCGGGCCTTCCCGCGCCGAGCGATATGATCGGCGGTAAGCTTAATCCGCGCGACCGGCAAGCCGTCGGGGAACAGCAAATAGCCCTCATATTTCGGCAGGCGGAGTTCGCTTTCGAGAATCGCGGGCCGCATCTTCCGCATCCGGCCCAAGGTCGTGCGCGCCGCATCGTCGCCTTCGGCGAGCGCGTCGGTCATGGTTTGGATCTCGACTTCGCATTCGCCGATCGTCTGGCTGGCCCAGATGCGCGTCTCGCTGTCGATGGTCTGGAGGAACAACTTGGTGTTGCAGCACCCCAACATCGATTCCGCGATCTGCGGCCCATAGCGGTGCCGCATCTGGCCGAGCGCCTGAAAGGTCAGCACGACCGCCGCGCCGAACTTGCGACCCTCGGGCAAAAGCCGCGCAAGATTATCCACGCGCGGCAGGTCGGCCAACTCGTCGAGCACAAACCAGATGCGCCGGTCGGGTGATGGGGAAAGCCCCAGCACGGCGCTCGCCGCGCATTCGAGCCAGCAGGAGAGAAGCGGCTTCGACGCCTCGAAATAGTCCTCTTTGCGCGGCACGAATATCCAAGCACGCGCCCCCTCGCACTTGTCGAGGCCCGCGATGAAATCGCGGAAGGCGAAGGCATTCTCACCCTCCTTCGGCATTCGCAGAAACTGGATGAGGTTCGCAGCTTTCGCGAGCATGAAGAGCACACTGCCGGTAGCCCGGTCGGCATCGTCGGAGAATGTCCGGGCCGACGATGTGTCTTTCAGCCAGCTCTTAAGCTTGTCCTTGTCCCACTTCTGAAGCGCTTCGAGCAGGTCCGGCAGCGTGCATTTCTTCTCCTTCCACAATTCCCGGATCATGTTGGCGACGAGGATGCGGCTGGTTTCCAGCCAGACATCGCGATCGTGCTGGCCGGTCTCCGTGATAAGCTGCTGCGCGATACGGTCGGCATCGGCGGGATGCGCGATCTCGGCGAACGGCGACCAAAAGGCGCAGCGGCCATCGAAGGAGTTCAAGATGATGTCGCCGCGCGTGGGATCGTAATAATGCGCGATAAACTCGCCGCTGGTATCGTAGACCAGCGCCGCTTCTCCGCGCCCTTCGATCCCATCGAGCATCTGGCGCAGCGCCGTGGTCTTGCCGCTGCCGGTCGTGCCGATCATCGCCATATGGCGCGTCTCGAGCCGCGACGGAATCGGCACCGAGCCGATGGCGAGCGCGTGGGACCCGGCTTCGGCGGCGGTCAGTGCCGCGAGCTGCTTCTCGGTGGTGACGAGGGTTCCGGCGATGACGCGATCGCGCAAGTCGCGCTCGCGACGGCGCGCCCTGACGCCACGCAAGAGAAGCAGACCGGACAGCCAGCCCACGAAACCGACAAGCCCGCCTTTGACCGATAGCGCCAAGAGGCGCGAGACCGATCCGCGATAATATGGGTGGGCGACCACATCACCGGCCGGGACGCGATATTGCCGTCCCTCATATGTGACATTGATTGCCGGATCGGGGCTGAAGGCGATCCATAGCGCTCCACGCGCATAGGCATAAACGCCGATCGCCCATTGCTCATCCTTGTCGATCATCGCGTAGGGCGCGCCGATCGCGCCCAGGGCGACCGATGCGAGCATGATACCAATCTGTCGCTTGAACCGCTGCCACTGGCTCAGCCGATGATGACGGCGCAAGGCGTCGGCATGGATGCGGCGATCGTTGGATTGGGTCATGGCCGCTTCCCCTGCGAAAGCCGCCGCTGGCGATCATAGGCCTCGTTGATCTCGGCGACAGCGATTTCGTCGGTGGTGCGCTCGCCCAGTCCCGCGCTGCGGGCGTAGCAATAAGCGGCGCAAGCCGTGAACAACGCCCGGTCCAGCATATGTTCGACATCGACAATGCGGTTGCTGATCGACGCCAGTTCGGAGACCAGTTCCCCCGATATGGCATCGCGCCCAGTCGGATCGGCGAGCGTCGCGACGCCCGTCTTCACGCTGCGCTGGAGCATCGCGTAGACGCTGATGCCTCGGCGCTCGGCGAGCGCGCGAAGCGCTTTGTCGAGCGATACCGGCACGCGCACGGTGTGGCGGACGAGTTTCATCGGCCGCCTCCCATGCGACAGCGATCCGCTGTCTCATCCAAGGGCGGAAATCCGCGCTTTCCCAGATCGCGGTAAGAGCCGCTGTCGGATCGCCGCCTCCAAAAGTGGCGGAAAAGCTGGATGCACCCGTGCGTGAGGTGTGTATCTGAATTGCTGGCTCGATGCGTAGCATCGCAGCCCTGAAACCCTGCGATAAGGGAGGTCGGTTCAGGCATGGTCCGTCCCCCCCGCGTCGGTCGCGGCGTTCGGCCGTGACCTGCCTCGTCGCGCCGCCCAATCCGCGATCATCACCTTTGCTTTACGGTCGGCATATTGGCGATCGAACTCGATCGGGACGCGCGGCCAATTCCGAAGTCCATAATCTGTAATCCATGACCGGATGGCTCGTTCGATTGCCGCTTTCATATGGTCGTGAAGCGCGTTCGCCTCGAACGGGTCGAGGTGCGCGGTCACGCCGGAACTGAGGATCAGACCGCCGAGCGGGAAGCGGCGATCACCAGCCCATTGAAGAGGACCGTCGATCCGACAGAAGCTCGCTTCGCCATCATAGAGTGCGATTGGCGGACGCTCGGCCCGGTGCCAGTCGATCAGTGCGGTGCGATAGGTCTCGCCGTCCTCATCATCGGCGATCAGCTTCTCAATGAGCGGAAGCACGTAACACGCCCGGTCAAAGTCGGCGGTGACGTGCAGTGTGACCTTCCGGCCGGTCCAGAGGGTATCGGCAAGCCAGTCCAAGGCGCGGTCAAAAATAGACATGGGACATCCTTTCGTGAATCTCACGATCGCAAGGGTGTGATGCGGAGGTGGCGCAGGCGGCGCCGAGCGGCCCGCCAATTCAAAAGGCTGGGGCCGTGGAGCGCCTGCGGGTCAGATGGCGGTGCGGGATTGGGCCAAGCGCCGGATGGATTCGGTGGTCAGCAAGGTTCGCCTGCCGATCTTGATGGCGTCGAGGCCGCCGGATTTTATCAGCGCGTAAACCGACGACCGCCCGACGCCGAGCGCCTTCGCGGTGTCATTGATAGAAATGGCAATGGGTTCCATGGGCGTGTCTCCGTAGATGCCGATTCGCGGCGAGAGACATGCCAAATTGCACATGATTGCCTGTGGGCCGTCCAGTAATGGGAAGGCCGCAGAAATCCGCCAATGGCGTGGTGGCCGGAAAACAGATGGCGCGCGGCAAAAATGCCCCGCCGATTCGCAAAAAAAGGAAAACGGCTGTCAGCGCCCGTCGATTGAAGGACGATTCTGCAAATGGCCGAAAATTTTTTTGGCATAGGGGGCCAACAGGCTGCGTTTCGGTATCTCGCCGGACACATTGGCCGCGCTGTCGAACCATTCATCGAGCCAATCGGTGATGGAATGGATCGCCGCCGCCTCATCGTTCAGGTCTAGCCTCTCTAACCTTGGATCGGCGCGTAAATCGAAAACGGCTTCGATATATGCGTATTTGACCTTCCGGCCCGGTCCTCCCGCCCGCTTCGGCTTAATGTCGAGCTCCTTGATAACCTCGTCGGGGTCCGCCTCGATCCTGATCGCTTCCGAAATGCGCTTGCCACCGGGCAAGAGACAAAGCGACCGGAACGCTCCAAACTCCGAGAGCAACAGAACGCGCAATTTCCCAAATGAGTAGCGGCGATCCAGATAATGCTTTTTGCCTCTGCGATCCCGGTAATATGCCTTTGGCCCGCCCTCGCGCTGGATATAGGAGAAGAATTTCTCCAGCGCCTCCTTCGTCTCGTCGCTGGCATTCATATAGACGGCTTCGCGCGGCTTCCAAAGCCAGCCGCGCCCATATTGAAACCGGCCCCATTTCCATATGGCGTATAACGGGATGAGACATGATAGCTGGGCCGCTCCAAAAAGAATATTTCCAGCCGTTTTCGAGAATGGCCAAGTTATCAAGAACGCTGTCAGGAGAATAGGCGGAATGGTGAGGAGGAGCGGAACAGCCCACGTATAAAGGGAAGATTCCCGTCCGATATATTCCGCTACCGCGCGGATAAGGTCGTCCAGTTCCCTTCGTGCTTCATCTTCATCCTCATGGAGAAGCCGTAAGACAATTCTCCGAAGGGAGCGGGCGTCGTCGTCGTGCTCCATCGCTCAATCTTCTCCTGTTGGCGGGGAACATTGGCGCTATCCCGCAATTCGTCCAGATAGTCGCTCCACCATTGCGCCATTGCAACGCGTTCGCGCCAATAGGCCGATTGGTTGTAGATGCGCCGGACACTGCCCGCGACCATATGCGCAAGCGCCCGCTCGATGGCGTCGGGGTTCCATTTGCCGGATTCGTTCAAAAGCGAAGATGCGGACGTGCGGAAACCGTGAGCGGTCATCTGGTCCTTGGGAAAGCCCATGCGGCGCAAGGCAGCGTTGATCGTATTCTCGCTGAGCGGCCTTTCGCGTGTCCTGACCGATGGGAACACGTAAAGTCCAGAGCCGGACAGGGAGCGCATATCGGCGAGGATGGCGAGTGACTGCCGGGATAGCGGCACTGAATGGGGCTGGCGCATCTTCATCTTCCCTTCCGGGATGATCCAGACCGCCTTTTCAAAATCCACCTCCGTCCATTCCATATGCCGAATTTCGCCGGGACGCTGGAAAACGTGGGGCGTGAGTTTCAAGGCATACATGACGGCGGGATCGCCCTGATAATCCTCAATAGCCCGGAGCAACGCGCCGAAAGCCACCGGATCGGTGATTGCGGGGAAATGCTTGACCCTCGCTGTCGTCAGCGCGCCTATCAGCAGTTGGGCCGGATCGCGTTCGGCCCGCGCTGTCGCTACCCCATAGCGAAACACTCGGCTGGCGAACGCCCGGAGAAGATTCGCCGTTTCCAACCGGCCCCGCCGTTCATGCTTACGCAGTTCGTGCAACAGTTCCTGCGGCGTGATCTCCGCGATGGGGCGCTTACCAAAATCGCTGCCAAGCAGCTTCACGAACCAGCGCATCTTTTTCAGCGTCGGCTCTGCCAACCCCTCCCGCGTTTTCTTCTCAATTAGTTCCTCGGCCACGCTGGCGAAACTGTTGTTGGCGCGGATGCTCGCCTCAATTCGCGCCTGACGCTTGGCGGCGTTAGGATCAATCGCATGGGCAAGTTGCCTTCGGGCCGCATCACGCGCCGAACGCGCCTCCGCCAGCGTGATTTCGGGATACGACCCCAACGCCAGCTTTCGCTCCATGCCGTTGATCCGATATTTGACGCGCCAGAGCTTACTACCGCTCGGATTGACCAGCAGGTAAAGCCCTTGCCCGTCCGTGATCTTGTAGGGCTTGCTCTTGGGCTTCGCTTTGCGGACTGCGGTGTCGGTCAGCGCCATTTGGGGGCCTCGCTTCTGGGAGGGGCCTGGCGAGGCCCCCAAATTTGCCCCCATCAGCCACATTTACAGGCAATCAGAGGCAATCGCCGACGATCAGCGAATGCCCATAAACTAGCGGAAATCTAAGGTTTTTTCAACCATCAGCACACTTCTGCTGACAGGATTCTGGAGGCCCGAGCCGGAATCGAACCGGCGTATACGGATTTGCAGTCTATCGGGAGCAAATTCCGGCTAATGCTGAACGATGCTATTTAATGCTATAATTCAGTATCTTACGACAAATTCGATCATTCCGATTTGCCGTAAGATGCCCGCTTTTTCCGGCTATTTCCCTGCACGATTACACAGGAATTACACGCATCTCGGGGTGGCAGACGAGCGCCGCCCCCTCCAGGATAGTTCCGGGGTCATACTCGGACCCGGTTCACGAAAGGTCCTGCTCCGCAAGTTCCAGGTAGCGAGCCAGAATTGAAAAACGCTCCTTGATACTCGATGCATCGTTAGTGCCCTGCTGATTCAATCTGTCGAATTCCAACAACTCAAAAGATGATGCTGCATATTCCGTTTCCGCCAACTCGCGATTCTCCGCGATATCGTTACGGAAATCCAACAAATGCCTTCGGGTGATTTTATGGAGTTCTCCATGATCCGCCGCAGATCGGAACAATAGATAATAAAGCACCATCGATCCCTGTGCCATCAACAGTTCATCTCGATCAGAGAATGCTGAGAGCATGTCGTCGAGAACCGAAGAAACCTTTGCCTCTAGCTCATCTACAACCTCTTTCTGGCTTCGTCTGTAATTCATAGCCATCTTATCAAGATATACCTTCTTTGTATCAATTATCCTTCCATGCGTTTTTAGACTTTCCTCGACTAACAAGAATCTAGCTGCTACTTCTTTATGCTGATATCTGGTATTTGGGAATTTTACACAGCGGCGGAAAAAGGCATGGGCCGATACATTATTGATTGCAGTAACCATGTCCCCGCCAAAAGCGTTTCTTTTCTCAGCAGCATTAAGGGGAACTGCTTCGTTTAATCGAGAAAACATGTCTTCGATCAAGTCAATTTCGTCGCCCTCGATTGAGACAGTCACCACAGGTAAAATAAAAGAATCAAACTTTATTCTTATCTTTGGGTGAGTCTTGGCTATATCGTCATAAGAAAGCCCAGCAAGGTTAATAGAAGGATCCCTTTGATATTCGAAATCAGAAGCAAGAGTGAATTCATTATCCAGGAAAGACCATATCGTCTCTAATCTCTGCCGTCCGTCAATAACAGCATATCGACGTCCCGTTTCGGAGATACGATCATTCGAATATGAATGAAAATATATCTTAGGAATGTCGTAGTCATTGAGTATGGAATCAATTAACAGTCGTCTTTTTTCAAGTGTCCAGACCCCGCCCATTCTCTGATATGATGGAGACAGGAGAATTTCATCCCTATCTGAGTACAAGAGCATGATGGTGCTGTTTTTAAGCAGTGATGTCTCAACAAAGCTCATGATAGCGATTCCGACAAAATGCGACCAACGCTGGCCAGTTCTGGAAACAAACTAAAACGGTTTATACCCAGAGATCGAAGTTCCTCGAATATCATTGGCTTTTGGACATGAGGGATCAAATATTTTACTACATGATCCTTGTCACCAATATCTTCGATTGGGATAATTAAGCTGTGATGGACAGTGAATGTACCAGACTGAGCTTGAATTCTAGAATTATTTCTAGTGGCTATAGTTGCAGCAGGCGAAAGCTCTAGACGCCTCTGCCTACTAACGCTTTCCGGTGTATAACCCTTCATTTCTTCATCTTCAAATGATGGAATATAGTATTCTTCATCAGGGCTTTTTATATTTGCCTTTTTATTCAACTTGTGTGGGTTTAAGCACCAGAGAGCGCCATCGACCGCTGATAGTTCAGCCTGAGGCTCGACTGCGAAATACAGTGCCACAAGCGGGCTTTCTGACCAATCAAGCAGCCTGGTAGGCACGCCATAATGCTGCATTAGGAACAGCCAGTCGAATTCAGAATTTGGCAAGCGTTCCGTCAACATGGCGGCGCTTTGACGAAAGCGCGCCATCAGCGTGGTCTCTGATACAGTTCGTTGTGATCGAATGTATCCTGGCACGAGTTGCCACTTCGCATCAGCGTGCCCCCTGTACCAAATTGCGCCCGGAAAGTGCTCTGCGTCGGCTTGCCTCGCCGCTAAGAAGTCACCAATCGAGCCGATTTCCCGCTCTATCACTGTTCCCCCTGGAGTTGTTGCATGATCGTAATAGCTGATTGCAACGTCTTTTTACTACTGAGTTTTTTGAATGCTGCGATTCATACCAATCCAACGTAGCAGGAAGTCGCCCATATCAGATCAAAACCGTCCGATTCCGATACAACCTCCAAAGGTGTATTGAAAATTAGACTCCACATATTTTCGTTACCTTGCTAGTTTCGATGCACTGATTCGATACAAGGATGACGAAATGAGCCGTGCCTTTGCCTATTGCCGGGTCAGTACCGGCGATCAAACAACCAACAATCAGATTAGGGAAATTGCAGCGGCTGGTTTTGCCGTCGATCCCAAGCGCATTGTAACAGAAACCGTATCTGGTTCGGTCGCCGCTATGGAGCGCAAGGGCTTTGCCAAGTTGGTAGATCGGTTAGAAGCTGGCGATATTCTGATAGTGACCAAATTAGACCGCCTTGGGCGCAATGCCATGGACCTAAGAGCAACAGTTGAACGGCTGGCAGCAGAAGGGGTCAAGGTTCATTGCCTTGCTCTTGGAGGCGTCGATCTTACTTCTGCCGCCGGAAAGATGACTATGAGCGTCATCGCTGCTGTTGCTGAATTTGAACGTGACCTGCTGATCGAACGGACCCAAGCAGGGTTGCGGCGGGCCAAAGCAGAAGGCAAGGCTCTAGGACGTCCACAAGCACTTACAGATGATCAGCAGCGCACCATTATAGAGAAGCGTCGGCAGGGCATGTCCCTTGGGGCCTTGGCAAAGGAATATGCTGTGAGCAGGGCAGCTATTCAGCGGGTAGAAAAGCGGGCCGCATAAAGGCATCATGTGGAGCGCTATGGAACGCAGGGGGCGACATGGCTGATATTCGACCATTCCGAACTGAACGGCGCTTGAAGTCATTGGATGAATGCGCAGGCCCACGCCTGAGGTTCGATCCGATGCCCAAGCCGTCCATCAGCGCCTATATCATTGTCCCTATCGGATTGATGGTGGGTGTCGGGCTTGGCTATCTACTGTTCTTCTGATGGGGAACGATCAGGAAGCATTCCTGTCAACAGAGTAGAATGATGCTTTTGATTAATACGAAGTCTTAGAAAAAAGCCCAAATTTGGGTAATCCGGTGCCGCCTGACTGCACTATCGACACATCGAATGCTCACACCTTTGATTTTCCGAACCTAACAAGCGACAAGGAAGCTGACATTCTGCAAGCGACCAGTTTTGGCCATTCGTTCCCACCTTTGAGTTGCCCGTAAGCCGCCGTTCGTGCAGACTCCGCGCCATGACAATGTTCGTTTTGTGGAACTTCGCAGCCTTGGGAGCCGCCCTATTTTGTATCACCCGAGGCGTGATCGATCTACGTCAGCGAAAGTATGCGTGGGGTATCTTGGGTGTTGGCAGCGCAACCATTTTCATGCTCACGCCGGTTCAAACGCATGCCGTGAAGATTAACGTTCCCACGTCATCGTCGCGATAACGACCATTTTTTGCCATTCCGAGCCACATTTAACTGCCGGAGAAACGGTCACTTAAGCCGTCCATTTTTTGCCAGCTGCCAACCACGCCTCATAGAAAATAAGCTCGTCGTCGCCACGGAGAATTGACCAGCCTGCCTTTTGGAGAAAAGAATCTGGCTCCATAGAAATAGCATCTTTGTGGCAACCAAGTATGAACATGAAAAATAAACAGTTTTCGGATCTCTCCCGGAGATTTGCTAGCATTTGACCAATGGCATCACTAGACAAATCCAGAAATTTTGGAGAGTTTAAGTTGCGCACTACGCTATTTATCATGGCGTGACCGAGATGAAACGACATACAGTCATCTTTCAATAAATCTGCAAGCCCCGGCACCGCACGTATGTCACGCTCTAAATCATCGGCGGACTCATTGAGGGCAATATCATCAGATGACCGGATGCCGAATTTCTGTAGGCCATTCATTTCTATGGGCACCTTTCGAATGATCGGCCGATAATGGCAGGTATAGCTTACACGATAGTTTAAACCCGCCCGTCCGCTAACCAGCCGGCATCGTCGATCCCGGCGCACGAATCATTCTGCACCGCCGTTATCCCGCTGGTCCGGTTCAGGATTGGAAAGCTGCACAGCGGCAGGCGACCAATTTAAGACACTGCAAAAACCAACGGAACTCGCCTCTAGCAGACGTTAGCCGGTGAAGTCTTCTTTCATGCGAGGACGGATAAACAAAGTGGCATGACGCGCCCAATCATCGAGGTACATGCGCCATTTGAACTTGCCTTCGGCCGGTATGGCGGCATTCGAGAATATGAATGATCGCATTGTTGTATGAATTAAATCGACATGATAACAATATATTTTATCGGTATAGCTAATGTAGCATAAGGATTTCGCCATTTTTATTGTTTTTGGAAAATATGAAGAAAACATTTTTACTATCATATCTACAACGTAATTATTTTGTAATTCTTTAATTTTATCTTCCGTTATTCTTATATCAAAATCGTCAAACGGGTAAATTGATAGCTCTCTATCTCTCTGGGATTTATCAAACCCATTTGTAGTAAATCTGGTAAAAAGGTCACTCATCGCTGATGGTGGGATGCCACCATCACAATATCGTTCCAAATTTGCGAGATCGCTATCAATTCTATCCAATAATGATCTTGCGTATGATGCTATATTAATACTTTTCGCGTTGGATAATATAAGGCCGAGATAGTCTTCTAACAAAGGAAGAGATAATGCGTTCCTTTCCTCGACGGTGGGGTCATAATCTAGGCCGTCCCAAGGGAAGGCGGGGTGAATATCATGTCGACAACACCAAAGGACCGCATCATCGAGCGTACTGCATTCACGTGGAACCATACCACGACGGATATTAAGCTGATCAGCGATTTCTGCATGAAGTTTCATTTTGCTCTCTGGACAGCCACGCCGTAGCTATTCTCTCAAGCCAATGTAAACAGCAGGTTACGGCAGCTATCCAAAAAATTTGCCCAAGAGCGGATCATCTGGAATCCACCATGGATCGCTGTTCCCTGCGCGCGAATCGATCCGCGCCGCCGGTAAGCGGATCGTCGGGTTCGCGGTTCGGAAGCCGCCCAGCGGCAGGCGACCATTGCCGTTCGTATCGGATGAAACCGCAATCAAAACCTGCCCGAATTTGCCTACTCCCAAGAGAAGATGGTGCGTAATTTGCAGTTGGATGGGGACTGACCTTCCTCAAATAGTTCTACTCGATCAATTGCATCCAATTGAGGACGGGTAAACGATTTTGGCGATGTGAAATAGGCAGCGCCGTGCTCGCCATTCCAGATTGCTATATGGTAAAAGGCCTTCCACTCGCTTTTGTGCAAATCGTGCGAGATTGTTAGAAGAGCGGGCCTTAACAATCCGACCCCTCGGACGACTGGCCCATCCTACTCCATGCACTTCGAGGGTCCCGAAAGCACCTTCCCAGCGGAAGCTGCCCCCGTGTATCCCGCCCTCCAAAGTCGTGACCTTCTCACCATCTCGCAGGTCGATAATCGGTGAATAGCCGCAAAACCGTCCCGGCCCTACAATGCTGCTGGCGTTCGCTGAACTAGTAACTGATGCCAATAGTCCCATCACTGCTGCGATCATTATTCTCACGCTGGCCTCATTGGAAAATTCGGATGTCCGGTATAGCGCTTTACCAACCGATAGCGGAAGGTCCCGGATCCACCCATGTTAGCCATTAAGCCCAACATGCCTACCGATGAATAGGGTAGGATTGACCCCGGCGGGGCTTTGGGAACCAGATGCCGGGGTCATCCTGCCCCCCGTGGACAGGAAGTCGCACGTTATAGGCTGATAGGGCCAAGAGACAGCCCCAATTTCATTACAAAACAGCAACTTCGTCATAGCAGAGGGTAAAAGACCTACCCTGCCCCACTAGAATGCCTCTATTTTGCCCTGGAAGGGGCTGCCAGACAACGAAATCAAATTTTAGCTACCTACCTAGCCAAATAGAAAATCGACGCTCTACGAGGCTTAAAATCGCCTATTTTGAAGTATAGGTTGATAAGAATGAAATATAAAAATAAACTCTGAAAAATAGTTTTCCGCTTAATGAAGCAGATCTTCTAAATCTGGAAACAAAGGCATCGGCTTTGGTTGGCTTGGTTCTACAACATTAGCATCATATATGCCGATAGTGGCCCACTCTACACGCCAATCTACATAAGCTGCTCCGCTTTCAAAGCGAACTATTCCTGCACCATCACGCGCAACGTCAAACTTACAGCGTAGGTCTTCATCATAGGAACCGACAAGCAGGGTGCCATCGCTGAGCGCCACAAGGAAGCGGTCATCATCCTCATAGGGGACGGATAGGGTTGTTTCCACATCACCACTGATCCGAACGCGAACAGAATCTGGAATGGGTTCAATGCGCACGCCCATGAGAATCACCTTTCCTATTTGAGAACAAAAAGAGAACATGTCTCATAGGAAAGGATTCGGCACATGGTCAATATCGATGGTTCGTTTTTGATGGGCGTGGCAGCGATCGTCACCAGTCTTGTCGCCTTGGTGAAGGCATTTCGGTTACGAAACAGATAGAAGAACAAATAGGGATTTACCCCAACGCCCTGTTTTGCCATCAGGAACATGCAGCTTTGCCAAATCGAAGCTGTGGGGCGTCGTAACCCCAAGAAGAGTCAGCCGGTCGAGTTTTCTCGGCCGGGTGGCATGCGCGCATGTCCAACCCGCAAGGGTAAAGGCGCATGCGCCTGTCGGACTCCTTCAGGTTACGAACGCCCGGCTTCGGGCCGGGCTACGCCTCCATGTTGAATAGGGGGCGTAATGAAGATCAGTCGAATAGTATCATCCATGCTGATTGTCGCTTTGGCGGCGGGTCACTCACCGGCTGCGTTTGCGCGGGCCAAGGAAATCGAGCGACATAAGGTCAGCATCGATGGCCAGTCCTTCCGGGTCATCCGCTATGATAACGGTAGCGTGAAGGTCGTTGACGGCGGCATCTTCGGTGACGGGGTCAGCTATAATCTTCGGGAACGAATGAGGAAGGCCGCCAAGCAGGGCACAGGCTGCGAATTGGCCGATGACTTCTGGCTTGATGGCAAGCTGATCGGCACCTTGCGATGCCCCGGTGAAGGGGCGGCATCATGAACGCTGACGAAACTACCTGCCCAGATTGTGCAGAAACGATCAAAGCCGCTGCAAAGGTCTGCAAGCATTGCGGGTATCGATTTCAGTCAACCGCTTTGGAGGGGAAGGAGCCAGAACCGACGCTCCCTACAGAGGGCGGAGCGGCCACTGCCGAAGATAACGCAAAATGGGGTGGTAACCCCGTTGGGGCATTAATCTTCGGTGGCTTGGCAGTCGCGTTCATTGTGGCCGCCGTCATCAAATTTTCTTCAGGTCCGATGGAACAGGCACAGTCGATCAACGAATCCGTTGAAGCGGCAATGAATGCATCCAACGCCGCCGACGCCGCGATGAACGATGCCATGGCGGCGGCAGATGCAGCGATGAATATCAAAGCATCGGTTTCTAGCGCTGATCTGGTGCGAGTGTGCCGCGCTGCCGTGGCCCATATGATGGGTAAAAGCCCCTCTATCATGAAGGTAGTCAGCAATCGGGGTGGTATTGTTCGCATCCAGTACAAGCGGCCCGATGATGGCACGATCTGGAAAGATGATTGCCGCTTGGAAGGCCAGCGGGTCATGTGGCGCTCTGTTGATGCCTTCGGAGCGTCAGGAGCGGGACGCTGGCGAAACGATCCGAATGATGAAGTGATCACCTACAGCATCGACGGCAGCACGATCAGAATTGGCCAAAAATATTCTGATGGCACCTATGACGCGGCGGACTACACCGTAGCCGGATAGCCAGCATTGATTACATAAAAGGACAGGAGCGTTTATGCGCTGTTCAGGATGCGGGAAAGATATTCCTTTTGCAGGGCAAGTCTGCCCCTATTGTCAGCGTGACAAGTCGAGCGACCAAGCTGCGCATGGATGCATTGGCGTTGCCCTCTTTATCGGCGGCGGGCTTGGGTATGCCGTTGGAGGTTTTACCGGACTTCTTACTGGCGGCTTCATTTTTGGCATCATCGCAGCAATAGCGTCGATGCCCCAGGCTAAGAAGAAAGCCAAGACTCCGCCCAAGGTTGTAGTCGCCAATCTGCCGAAAACTGCTCCAAAGCCTGTAGAAAAGGCTGACAGTAACCCGACACCAGAAGAAAGATTGATGCGGCTCGATACGCTGCGGGCTAACGGCATCATCAATCAGCAAGAATATGATGAGCAAAGGAAGGCGATCATCTCTTCCTTGTAGAGCCGGGGCGGCATGCTGCCGCCCTGATATCACTTGACGGTCAATATTGGCCTTAGAGCCTGAACCGGAATAGGATCTGAAAGAAAGGTGGGCGATATCAGCGACATGTGATTCAGTCGGAGTTGCGAGACACCGACGGAGTATCCCATGTGGACCGATACCACCCGCGCGCAGCATGCGCGCAAAGGGCTGCGTTTGCCAAGTGACACGACCGATGCCGAATGGCGTGTGCTGGAGCCGATGATGCCTGGCGATCTGCCGCTTGGTCGGCGTCGCAAATGGGATTGGCGCCAGCTTGTTGATGCTATGCTGTATCTTCTGCGAGGCGGGCTTCCGTGGCGGATGTTGCCGCCTGGGTTGTTTCCGCCCGCCACAACCGTTCAGCGGTGGTTTTATCGGTTTCGCGACATGGGATTGTGGCGGGCAATCAACCACAGGCTGGTGATGGTAGCGCGTGAACTGGAGGCCCGCGAGGCGAGCCCGAGCGCATGTATTATCGACAGCCAGTCGGTCAAAACGACGGAAAGCGGAGGGCCTCGCGGCTACGACGCGGGCAAGCGCATCAAGGGACGCAAGCGCCATATCCTCACAGACACTCTCGGTCTGTTGCTCGACGTGATCGTCCACACCGCTGACATTCAGGATCGGGATGGCGGGCCGCTGCTCCTGAAGCGAATACATCGGCGCTTCCCATGGCTGTCCCACATATTTGCCGATGGCGGTTATGCCGGGCCGAAATTCAGCAAGAAAGCCATGAAGACCGGCAACTGGACGATCGAGATCGTCAAACGGTCAGACACCGCCCGTGGCTTTCTCGTGTTGCCACGCCGTTGGGTCGTCGAACGAACATTGGCGTGGCTCAATCGTAATCGAAGGCTGGCGAAAGACTTTGAGCGCACGATTGAGAGCGCGATCGCGTGGATCTTCCTTGCTTCCGTTCAGTTCATCACTCGCAAAATCGCAAGGCTTTGATTTTACTTGCATTCCGATTCCGAGTCAGACTCTTACCCCCACATGCTTCAAAAACATGTCGGATAAGACCTGCTCCACTATGGCCTGCTGGCTCTTCGGCGCGATCAGGC
This sequence comes from Sphingobium fuliginis, assembly GCF_015074805.1. Classification (NCBI taxonomy): domain Bacteria; kingdom Pseudomonadati; phylum Pseudomonadota; class Alphaproteobacteria; order Sphingomonadales; family Sphingobiaceae; genus Sphingobium; species Sphingobium fuliginis. The sequence goes on from NZ_CP060035.1 coordinate 322,012, forward strand.
TGTCATGGACAGGAAGCGCGGGTATGTCATGGACCATAGCCAGATGATGCACGGCATCGATCACAGCATTGCTTTCAAGAAACTGGAAATCACCCCATCGCCAAGGGCTTGTGGCCCAATCATCAAGGATAGGGAAATGCGGGGCGATATTTGGCCCGACTTCGCTCATCGGATGGAATTTTTGCAGGCAACGAGCCTTGCAGACTGATTCGCAGAAGAATTGGAAAAACCCGCCTCGCTGCCTGATATCGCATTGCTTTTTGGCATAGGCCTTTTTGGCCGAGGGAGACCATTTATTCCCCGGCAGCTTGTCATGGCCCAAAGTCATCGCCACCCAAGATTTTACAATGGCACGAGGATATCCTGTCCCTTCATATGGATCACCGGCGGGCATCGGCTCCTTCTTTAAGGCATGTAAGATGGTCAGGTGACTGGCCCTGATATCGATTTCAACCACAGGTTCGCTATTAATGGTCATCGCAAGGCGGGTTTTCTTATCTTCCTGCTGATATCCGCCGCCGATGTTGTAGAGCCTGCCGCCAACGTTCCAGTTGAAGCCGGGTTTATCGCCATCGCTAAAAATCCGCTGGAAGCCGCCCAACAGGTAAGCGGGCTGAATATCCTGTGCGGCGAAATAGGCATTCAGTTCATTGACCCGGCCGCCTTCCACAACAGCGAAGGGATCGGTCAAAGAAACGGCCATCGAGTCCTTTGGCCGTTTTATCTTCCGCCCTTTTCCATAATCGATCCAAGGCGATTCAGTCCGCAGCAGAATAGGTTTAGCAACCTCTTTTGGACGGGGCAGCGGTTCAAAATGCTCCTTCCATTCAGCAGGCTTGATCCCATGCTTCCCGACAAGAGCTATGAACTTGGAGGTAGGTCTGTATCTGTTGGTTCTTGCTGGATTGCCGGGTGAAGGGACAGCAGGTTTGCACCCCTCTTTGACTGTGACATATTTCAAGGCGATCAGGCCATCCATGGCGCTTTTAAAAGGTCCATGACTAACGGGCATTCCGGTGAAATCAGCCGTTGCCATAGGTCTGTAAGCGTAGCGGCCACTACCTTTATGCACTGCCCGAAGTAGTCCAACACAGATGGGGGCCAAGGCTCTTACTAGTGTGTTTTTCCGGGAGTTAAAACCAAGGGTAAGAATTTCACCTATAAGTTCATCAATCAGATTTGTTAATGATGTACTTAATTCCTTAAAATACAAACAAATGTATATATCTTTTCTATCATAATATTTTGACATAATATTTCCATTTCATTTATCTTCATTCAATTCCCTTCTTTATTAATGAAAGAGAGAGAGGGAGAGAGAAGGTATACGAGAAGGTTTTTAGAGAGAAACCAACGTGAATAATTAAGTTTAATTATATTCAATTAAAATAAACTAATGAATCAATTTAAGATAACTCCTTTCAATATAGTAGAAATATGCTGGATAAATCCTGATATGTGAGTTGAAATCACAATCATAGAAGATTTTTCCTGCATTCTAGCGAAACCTGCAATTGAATTGCCTGATTTTTCCGCTGCAAGCCTCACCAGACGCCAAAATCATCTTTTGGCTAGGATGGTAGCCAAACGCCATTGAATGCGCTCTACGGGGCTTTATTTGGCTCTCCGCTAAAATATTCCAAGATCATGGCAAGCATCCTCATCCAGAGGTGGCAACGGCTCGGGTTTTATTAGGTTCGGTCGCCGCTTTCTCTGCTCAAGATACAAATCCACCCTCTTGCGCTGCTCTTGCTTGAAGAAGGCGGGCCAATCTTCTTTGATCGGTTCGGCGTGCGGGAACTTATACCATTTGACGTCAAAAGACTCCCATTCTTCGACTGCATGCAGAAGACCGGCAAGATCGTGGCCAAACCTCTCACGTTTAGAAGCGGTCATTTCTGTAATCCCGCTTGCTCACGAACGTATGCCCGAAGATCGTCGGTGTAATAGAAGCACATGCCACCGATTTTATGAGAAGGCGGACCTTTGCCCGTTCTCCTCCATTCGGCAAGCGTCTTACTGGTGACGCCGAGGTAGCGCCCGGCGTCGGTTCGATTGAGTCTGCCTGCCGCTCCAGTAGCGGCAGCGTCATAGGATATGCGTGGCATCATTGGTCCTCCAGTTGATGGGGACACGCCATATAGAACTGATTCGCGGATTTGGGAAATGAAAAATGAACTTAACTTTAAGTCTACTTTTTAATTCCATGAAATAAGACTTAATGTGTTTCGAGATATATAGAATAGGATAGGAAAATACAGAACATATCGTCAATTTGACTCTGAGAGATGGCGAACTATATTTGTGACCAGCAAGGAGTCGATATGACGGTCAAGATTTCTCTATCTCGAAAATCCATTCGTGCCCTGCGCAAGGGTGAGCGCATCACCGAAAAGGGGATCACCGCTGAAAAGCTAACTGATGGGGTGGAGGGCGAAGTCCGCTATTCCATCAACATCATGGTCGACGGCGAGCGCCATCATCGGATCATCGGTAAGGCAAGTGAGGGCGTGACTCTAACCCAAGCCCAAGAGGCAATAGAACTGCTGCGCACAAGGGCGAGGGAAGAGCGCCTGGACCTACCAAAGGGCAGGAAAATCGCCATGTCCTTCAAGGAGGCGGCTGATGGCTACATCAAGCGTATGGAAGAGGGAGGTGGCAAAAATATGAAGGCGAAGCGTCAGCACCTCACCATGCACCTTAAGCCATATTTCGCGCAGAACCGGCTAGACAAGCTCACTACCTTTGATCTCTCGCGGTATCGGGCTGTAAGAAGAGAGGCGGGGGCCTCCGATGCCACTATAAACAGGGAGTTCGCGACCCTATCGCATCTCTATCGGTCGGCGGTGTCATGGAAATGGATCAGTCGTGACAGATTGCCGGAATTCAAGAAAGAAGCCGAGGCGGTTAAACCTATATCCGTTCTGTCGGATGCGGACGCCGACGCGCTTATGAAATCCGCCTTGGAGGACGAAGATGATCGACTTTGGCTCTTTGTTGCGTTTGGATTAGGGGCGGCAATGAGGCATCGGGAGATTTTGCGGGCGCGCTATGATCAGGTTGACTTCGATACGCGCCGAATTTTCATACCTCAAGCCAAGGCTGGGGAACGGGAGCAGCCGATCACGCCATCATTGGCTCGCGCCATCAAGCGGCAGATGGAGAAGGAGGCTGATTCGCACGGCTGGATTTTCCCAGCCGTTAATGTTGATGATTCGAAAACGGGTTACCGCACCAACATGGGGCGGCAGTTTGCGCGGGCTGTAGTTAGGGCCAAGTTAGACCCCTCAAAGGTTACCCCTCATACAATGAGGCACACCGCCATCACCCGCCTTGTAAAAGCTGGTGTGGATTTGCCGACCATCCAGCGCATTAGTGCACATAAGACTTTGACTATGGTTTTGCGATATACGCATATCCATGGACAGCATGTGGATCGCGCGCTGGATGCGATGGATCGGTGTTTGCCCCGTCCCATTTCACAGGAATTACACAGAGGCTCTAGCCAAGCTACCGATCACGCCATAGCATAAAGAAAACTGCTTATTTTTCAATATGTTGCTGGAGGCCCGAGCCGGAATCGAACCGGCGTATACGGATTTGCAGTCCGCTGCGTCACCACTCCGCCATCGGGCCTCGGCATGGGTGGCCGCAAATGTGCGGCTTTTGATGCAAAGTCAAGCAGCGCTGTTATATTGGGGCGCAAGATTCTGGCGCCAGGGCGCGCAAAGCCGCTTGGCGTGGCTTGTCCGCTGATTTAGAGGTCCGATTATATCTTTGCTGTATTGCTTTCCTAATACAGCTTTTCTAAAAGCTATCCCAGTCGAGGAATTGTCGTGACCGAGCAGAATTTTTCATCGATGCGGACCGCCATGGTCGAAAGCCAGCTTCGCACCAGCGATGTGGATGATCAGCGCGTGATCGCGGCGATGGCGCATGTGGCGCGCGAGGAATTCGTGCCGGCCGAGCGGCGGGCGATGGCCTATGTCGACCGGCCGGTCCCGCTGGCGAATGGGCGTGCGCTCAATCCGCCGCTGGTGACGGGCCGCCTGCTCAAGGAAGCGCAGATCCTCAAGGGCGACAAGGTGCTGCTGATCGGCGCGGCGACCGGGTACAGCGCGGCGCTGCTCGCGGCGCTGGGCGCGCAGGTCACCGCCGTCGAGGAAGAGGGCGGGCCGCAGATCGCGGTCGACGGCATCACCCTTGTCCGCGGCCCGCTGAATGCCGGTTCCGCGGCCGGCGCGCCTTATGACGTGCTGTTTGTCGACGGCGCGGTGGAGGAAGTGCCCGCCGCGCTCGTTCAGCAGCTTGCCGATGGCGCGCGGGTGGTGACGGGTATCGTCGAGCGCGGCGTCACCCGTCTGTGCAGCGGCCGGGTGGTGTCGGGCGTGCTGGGTCTTTCCCGCCTCGCCGACATCGAAATGGTTGTGCTTCCGGGCTTCGCGGCGCCGGAAAGATTTGTGTTCTGAAAGGGCCTGTTGGGGGGGACATGACGGCAAAAGTTCAGCTTCCGGGGCGCGCCGCCCTCATCCTGTTGCTGTCGATGTCCTCCACGCTGGCGGGCGCGGCCCATGCGGAGACGTTGCAGGGGGCGTTGGCCAAGGCCTACCGGTCCAACCCGACGTTGACGGGCGCGCGTGCCGGGCAGCGGGCGACCGACGAGAATGTGCCGCTTCAGAAGGCGGCGGGTCGGCCCTCTCTGGGAGCGACCGGAACCTATACGGAGAGCATTCTCAAGCCGACGATCAGCTTCACCTCGCCGCAGCGGACGGTGGATGCGAACGCGCAATTGACCGTGCCGGTCTATTCCGGCGGCGCCGTGCGCAACGGCGTGAAGGCGGCGAAGACCCGCGTTGCCGCGGGCCAGGCCGATCTGCGCGGGACCGAGGCGAGCGTCTTCTCGCAGGTGGTGGCCGCCTATATGGACGTGATCCGCGACAGTGCGGTGGTCGCGCTCAACCAGGCCAATGTGAAGGCGCTGGAGGTCAATCTCCAGGCGACCAGCGACCGTTTCGAAGTGGGTGACGTGACCCGGACGGATGTCGCGCAGTCCGAGTCGCGGCTGGCGCTCGCCCGCTCCAATCTCCAGACGGCGGAAGCGAATCTGATCGCCAGCCGGGAAAATTACATCGCGCTGGTGGGTGAGGCGCCGGGCGATCTTCAGCCGCCGCCCGAACTGCCCGGACTGCCCGCTACGCCCGACGCCGCGGTGCAGGTCGCGCTGAAGGACAATCCGGACATCCTGGCCGCGGCCAAGAGCCGGGAAGCGACGGCCTATGATGTGAGGGCGGCGAAGGCGGCGGTGTCGCCCACGCTCTCCGCCTTCACCCAGGCGGGCTACACCAATTATCTCGACTCGCTCAACGCCGTGAACAGCGCCAACGGATCGCAGATCAACAAGCAGGCGTCCGCGGGCGTGCAGATCAGCGTTCCGCTCTACCAGGGCGGGCGTCCGGCCGCGCAGGTGCGGCAGCGGCAGGCGCTCGAATCGCAGGCCATGGAGCAGGAGATCGAGGTCGAGCGCGGCGTCATCGCGCAGACGCGATCCGCCTATGCGAGCTGGCAGGCCTCGCTGGAGAGCATCCAGTCGAACCAGAAGGCGGTGGACGCGGCGAACCTGTCGCTGGAAGGGGTGAGGGCGGAGAATTCCGTGGGCAGCCGCACCATCCTGGACATCTTGAATGCCGAGCAGGAGGCGGTGAACGCCAAGGTCCAACTGGTGACGGCGCGGCGCAATGCCTATGTCGCCGGCTTCAGCCTGCTGGCGGCCATGGGCCATGCGGAGGCCGACGACCTGAACCTTGAAACCGGCGCCCTCTATGATCCGATGGTTAATTATGAGCGGGTGAAGGGCAAGTGGTTCGATTGGGATTTCGACCCCGCACCGAAGGTCCAATCGACGCGGACCGTTGACTCCCCGGCGCAAAACGCCAATGTGGACCCCGGTTTGGCGCAGCCTTAACGCAATTTTAACCCCGAAGGCGTTCCTTTGGTGCTATGGCGTTAACGGGGACTGGAACAGGGATTGACCATGGGCGACATGAGCAAGGAACCCTCGATGGAGGACATCCTGTCGTCCATCAAGCGGATCATCGCTGAAGAGGGCGAGGAAGCGGTGCAGACCCTGCCGCGCCGCGTGCGCGGCGAGGCCGCGCAGAAGGTCAGGCCCGTGCCGGTCGTGGAGGCGATGTCCGACCCTGCCAGCGACGAAGTGCTGGAACTGACCGACGAGGTTGCTGTGGAGGAACCCATGCCCGCCCACCGAACGTCCCGCACGCCCCGGCCCGTTGCCGAACAGGAGGATGCGTCCATCCTGTCCGTCGAGAGCGAAGTGGCGGCGCGGCATTCGCTGTCCGCCTTGTCCTCCATGCTCGTGACGCCCAGGGAAGGCGAGGACAATACGCTGGACGGGCTGGTGCGTTCGATGCTGAAGCCGATGCTGAAGGAATGGCTGGACGCGCGGTTGCCGCAGATGGTCGAGGATATGGTGGCCAAGGAAATCGCCCGCATCACCGGCCGTTGAGCTGGCAGCGTGCGCTGATTCGCCTATTTGCGGCGAACGGTTGCCGGTCCTGGGCGCGTTGCGTGCCTTACGCATCATGATCCGGCGATCTTTGTTCTTTTGTTACGCTCCGGTGGTTGATCCTTGCGCCATGGCGGGACGCTGCCTACACCCTTGTCCATAGCTGTCGACGCCGCCCGCACGAGAGCGGCGCGATCCGATCCAAGGGTGTTCATCCATGAAATATCTTCTGCAGGCGGGACTTGGCGCTCTGGCCCTGGCCCAATCGGCGTTGGCCGTCGCGCCGGCCTCTGCCCGGCCATTCACGCCCAGCGACATGGTCGGCCTCCGCCGCGTGTCGGCGCCGGCGGTTTCGCCGGACGGGCAATGGCTGGCCTATCAGTTGCGCGTGACCGATCTTGCGGGGAACAGGGGGCGGACCGACCTGTACCTGCTGGACCTGAGTCAGGCGGGCGCGGCGCCCCGCATGATCGCCTCCGTCGCGGATAAGAATGAAAGCGCGCCTGCCTTTTCGGCGGACGGGAAATCGCTCTATTATCTCTCCAACCAGAGCGGCGACGACCAGCTTTGGCGAGTTGCCCTGACCGGCGGCAAAAGCGAGCAGGTGACGCAGGCGCCCGGCGGGATTTCCGGTTTCCTGCTGAGTCCGGCGGGCGATCGGGTCGCGCTGTGGGCGGACCGGCCCGTAGGCGCGAAGACATTGGACGATGTGAAGGCGGCCCCGCCGCCCGGCGCGGGCACGGGCCGGGTCTATGACCAACTGTTCGTACGCCATTGGGACATATGGGCGGACGGCCAGCGTTCCCGGATATTCGTGATGCCGCTTGGCGGCGGCAGGGCGGTGTCGGTCATGGGGGCGCTGGTCGGGGACAGCCCGTCCAAGCCCTTTGGCGGCGCAGAGGAGATTGCGTGGAGCGCGGACGGCAAGACCCTGTTCTTCGCGCTGCGTGAGGCCGGGCGGATCGAATCCCTTTCGACCAATCTCGACATTTTCGCGGTTCCCGCCGACGGCAGCGCGGCGCCGGTCAACCTGACGGATGGCAATGATGCGATGGACAGCATGCCCGCCGTCTCTCCGGACGGGAAATGGCTGGCCTATGCAGCGATGAAGCGGCCCGGTTATGAGAGCGACCGGCAGGTGCTGATGCTGCGCAACATCGCGACCGGGGAGACGAGGGCGCTGACCGAGGCGTGGGACCGGTCGGTCGCGTCGATCGTCTGGACGGCGGACGGGAAGGGCCTTCTGGTCACGGCGGACGATGTGCTGGATCATCCGGTGTTCCGGGTGGACGCTGCGTCGGGCAGGGTCGCGCGGCTGACCCGGACCGGGCATGTGGGCAGCGTCCTGCCCTTGCCCAAAGGCGGCTTCGTCTATTCGCTCGACAGCATCCAGGCGCCCGCCGATTTCTGGAAGATGCCCGGCAAGGGCAGGGCCGTGCGGCTGACCAGCGTGAATGCGGACAAGCTGGCCGGGATCGACGACGTGTCGGTGCAGCGCTTCAGCTTCAGGGGCGCCGATGGCGACACCGTCTGGGGCCAGATCGTGAAGCCGAAGGAGGGGGCGGGCAAGCTGCCGGTGGCTCTGCTGGTCCATGGCGGGCCGCAGGGCAGTTTCAACGATAGCTGGTCCTATCGCTGGAATCCCAAGGCGTTCGCCGCCCATGGCTATGCGGCGGTGATCGTCGATTTCCACGGCTCGACCGGCTATGGGCAGGCCTTTACCGACAGCATCAACAGGGATTGGGGCGGGAAGCCGCTGGAGGACCTGAAGCTGGGTCTGGCCGCCGCCGCGGCCAAGGATGCGCAGGTCGATGCGGGCAATGGCTGCGCGCTCGGCGCCAGCTATGGCGGCTATATGATGAACTGGATCGCAGGCAACTGGCCCGACGGGTTCAAATGCCTGGTTCAGCATGACGGCGTGTTCGACGCCCGCGCCATGGCCTATGAGACGGAGGAGCTGTGGTTCGACGAATGGGAACATGGCGGACCCTATTATGAAAATCCGCAGGAGTTCGAGAAATGGAACCCCGTCAACCATGTGACCCGGTGGAAGACGCCGATGCTGGTGGTGACGGGGGAGAAGGACTTCCGCATTCCCTATACGCAGGGACTGGCGGCCTTCACCGCGTTGCAGCGGCGCGGCGTGCCATCGAAGCTGCTGGTGTTTCCGGACGAGAATCACTGGGTGCTGAAGCCGCGCAACTCGCTGCAATGGTATGATGAGGCGCTGGGCTGGCTGGACCGGTGGACGAAGAAATAAGGTCCCCCCCGAGGCGGCGGAAAGTTGACGCCGCCGCCGCCTTGCGTAAAGGCCAGCCTATGACCGAACTGCCCAAGACCTTCGACCCCGCCGAAATCGAATCCCGCTGGTACGCCCATTGGGAGGAGAAGGGGCTTTTCCGCCCGGAACGGCCCGACGCAGAGCCTTTCACCATCGTCAACCCGCCGCCGAACGTGACGGGCAGCCTGCATATCGGCCATGCGCTCGACAACACGTTGCAGGACATCGCGATCCGCTACGAACGGTTGCGCGGCAAGGATGCGCTGTGGGTGGTGGGCACCGACCATGCCGGCATCGCGACGCAGATGGTGGTCGAGCGGCAGATGGAGGCGCGGCAGGACAAGCGCACCAACTACACGCGCGAGCAGTTCATCGAGAAGGTGTGGGAGTGGAAGGCGGAGAGCGGCGGCGCGATCACGCGCCAGCTTCGCCGCCTGGGATGCTCCATGGATTGGGCGAATGAGCGCTTCACCATGGATGAGGGCTTTTCCAAGGCCGTCATCAAGGTGTTCGTGGAACTGCACCGCCGTGGGCTGCTCTATCGCGACAAGAGGCTGGTGAACTGGGACCCGCGCTTCCGCTCGGCCATTTCCGATCTGGAGGTCGAGACGCAGGAGGTGAAGGGCGGCTTCTGGCATTTCCGCTATCCGCTGGCCGATGGCGTTCGCCTTGCCAATGGCGCGGACCATATCGTCGTGGCGACCACGCGGCCGGAAACGATGCTGGCCGACATGGCGGTCGCCGTTCATCCCGAAGACCCGCGCTACCGGGATGTGATCGGCAAGGACATCCTCCAGCCGATCACTGGCCGCCGCTTCAAGGTCGTCGCTGACGAGCATGCCGATCCGGAACTGGGGTCGGGTGCGGTCAAGATCACGCCCGGACATGATTTCAACGATTTCGAAGTGGGCAAGCGGGCGGGTTTCAGGCCGGCCGAAATGCTCAACATGTTCGATGCCGACGCCAATGTCGTCCAGACCGCCGACGGGCTGATCCCGGAACGGTTCCTGGGCCTGCACCGCTTCCGCAACGACGGCATGGACGGGGCGCGTGAACTGGTGGTGGCGGAGATGAAGGCACTTGGCCTGCTGGTTCCGCATGTCACCAGGAACAAGGAGGGTGAGGAGGTCGTCACCGACGCCGAGCCACGCACCATCCAGACGCCCTTTGGCGACCGGTCCGGCGTCGTGATCGAGCCCTGGCTGACCGACCAATGGTATGTCGATGCGCAGAAGCTCGCCGTCGCGCCGATGCAGGCGGTGCGCGACGGGCGGATCGAGATCGTGCCGAAGACCTGGGAAAAGACCTTCTTCAACTGGATGGAGAATATCCAGCCCTGGTGCGTGTCGCGCCAGCTCTGGTGGGGGCATCGGATTCCCGCCTGGTATGACGAGGACGGCAATCCCTATGTCGCGGAAAGCGAAGAGGAAGCGCAGGCTCTTGCCGGCAATAAAAGGCTGACCCGCGACCCCGATGTGCTGGACACCTGGTTCTCCTCCGCGCTTTGGCCCTTCGGCACGCTGGGCTGGCCGGAAGAGACGGAGACGCTCAAGCGCCACTATCCGAACGACCTGCTGATCTCCGGCTTCGACATCCTGTTCTTCTGGGATGCGCGCATGGCGATGATGGGGATGGAGTTCATGGGTCCGGAGCGGAGCGATCCGCGAGAGAAGGTGCCGTGGCGCAAGCTCTACCTCCACGGACTGGTGCGCGCCGCGGACGGACAGAAAATGTCCAAGTCCAAGGGCAATGTGGTCGATCCGCTGGGTCTGATCGACCGGTTCGGCGCGGATGCGCTGCGCTTCTTCATGGCGGCGATGGAAAGCCAGGGCCGCGACGTGAAGATGGATGAGAAGCGCGTCGAGGGCTATCGCAACTTCGCGACCAAGCTGTGGAACGCGGCCCGTTTCCTGCAATCGAACGGCGTCACGGCCTCGACCAGCCATGAGGCGCCCCATGCGGAGGCGCCGGTCAATCGCTGGATCGTCGCGGAAACGGTGGCGACCGTGCAGGCGATCGACACCGCCATGGCCGAACTGCGCTTCGATGCTGCGGCCAACGCCATCTACCACTTCATATGGGACCAGTTTTGCGACTGGTATATCGAGCTGACCAAAGGCTCCATGGATGAAGAAACAAGGGCGGTGGCCGGCTGGGCGTTCGACCAGATATTGGTGATGCTGCATCCCTTCATGCCCTTCATTACCGAAGAGTTATGGAATCTGACCGGAACGCGGGAAGGCGAACTGATCGTCGCGCGCTGGCCGCAGGCGCTCTATGCCGTCGACGGCGAGGCGCAGGCGGAGATCGACTGGCTGATCCGCCTGATCGGCGCGATGCGGACGGCGCGCACAGAACTCAACGTGCCGCCGGGCGCGAAGCTGGGCGTCGTCGTGCATGATGCGTCGGAGGAAACCCGCCGCCGTATCGACCGTCAGGGGGCCGCATTGGCGCGCCTGGGCCGGGTGGAAAGCCTGTCCTTCGGCGACAGCGTCACGGGCGGCGCGGCGCAGATCGTGGTGGACGAGGCGACATTCATCCTGCCGCTGGAGGGCGTGATCGACATCGCCGCCGAAAAGGCGCGGCTCGCCAAGGCGCTGGCGGCGGCGGAGAAGGAACGGGATTCGCTGTCCGCGCGTCTTTCCAATCCCAGCTTCGTCGAGAAGGCCAAGCCCGAGGCCGTAGCCAAGGCGCGGGAGGACCATGGCGAAAAGGCGGCCGAGGCGGAAAGATTGAAGGCGGCGCTGGAACGGCTCGCCTGAACGGCCGGCGCATCGGGCAGGGTGCGCCGGCAAAAGGACCGGAAGGGGTGCGCCGGAAGGATGCGGCGTCCCAACGGTCCCCATCCGCAAGGGGGCAGGAGGGATCATGGTTGCAGGGGAACATCGGGCCAGGGACCTGACGCAGGGACCGATCGCATCGGCGCTGCTGCTGTTCGCCGTCCCGACATTGGCGTCCAACATCCTCCAGTCGCTGAATGGATCGATCAACGCCATCTGGGTCGGCCGTTTCCTGGGCGCGCAGGCGCTGGCGGCGACCGCCAACGCCAACATCACCATGTTCCTGATGTTCTCCATCGTCTTCGGCTTCGGCATGGCGTCGACGGTGATGATCGCGCAGGCGGTGGGACGGAGCGATCTGGACGCGGCGCGCCGCGCCTTCGGTTCTGCCGTCGGCTTCTGCACCCTGCTGGGCCTGGTCGTCGCGACCGCCGGATGGATCGGCGCGCCCGCTTTGCTGCGGCTGCTGGCGACCCCGGCGGAGGCGTTCGACCTGGCGCTCGTCTATTTGCGGGTGATCTTCGTTGCCATGCCCGCCTCCCTGCTGAGCGTCATGATGATGATGGGCCTGCGCGGCACGGGGGATGCGCGAACGCCGCTGATCTTCATGTTCGTGAGCGTGGGCGTCGACCTGGTGCTCAACCCGGTGCTGATCCTGGGACTGGGGCCGATCCCGGCCATGGGCATAGGCGGGTCGGCCGCGGCAACGGCGGCGGCGGGCGTGGTCAGCCTGATCGGCCTTGTCCTCTACACCTATGCGAAGGATCTGCCGTTGCGCCTGCGCGGGCGGGAACTGGCTTATCTCCGCCCCGCGCCGGACCAGATGCGCGTCCTGTTCGGCAAGGGGCTGCCGATGGGATTGCAGATGATCGTCATGTCCGCATCCGGGCTGGTGATGATCGGCCTCGTCAACCGGGAGGGTTTTCTGGTCACCGCGGCCTATGGCGCGGCGCAGCAGATCTGGACCTATCTCCAGATGCCGGCCATGGCGATGGGCGCGGCGGTCAGCGCCATGGCGGCGCAGAATATCGGCGCCGGGCGATGGGACCGGATCAGCCGGATCACCGGCTATGGCATGGGTTATCTGCTGCTGATCACCGGCACGATGGTGGCGGTGATCCTGCTGTTCCACGCGCCGCTGCTGGCCTTGTTCCTGGGACGGAACGAGGCCGCCATCGCCGCCGCCTGGCACATGCAGCTTCTGGCGAGCTGGAGCTTCGTGCTGTTCGGCGGCACGATGATCCTGTTCGGCGTGATGCGGGCCAATGGCGTGGTGGTGCGGCCGCTGCTGATCCTGATCTTCACCCTCTTCGCGGTGCGGCTGGGCTTCTACCATCTGGGCTATCCGCATCTGGGGGCGGACGCGCTGTGGCTGAGCTTTCCCGTCGGTTCGGCGTCGTCCTTCCTGCTGGCGGGGCTGGTTTACCTGCAGGGCGGCTGGCGCAAGGCGAAGCTGCTCGTCCCCGTGGACGAGGAGGAGTGCCGCGAAAGCATCAATGCGGAGAGCGAGCCCGCCGGACGGATCGTCCCGGCGGGATAATCGCTTACCGGCCCTGGCTGCGCCAGCGCGTGATGGTGCGGTCGAGGATGTCCGCTTCGCCGCCGGACTGCCGCCAGAGTTCCGTGAAGCTCGGATCGCCCGAGGCGGGACGCCGCTCCTCCTCCAGATTGTCGAGCGCGACGCGGATCGGCACGGCGACGCCTTCGCCGCAGATGATCGCCTCCCGGTTGCGCAGCGCGGGAATGGAATCGAGGAAGCCCCGTGCGCCTTCGGGCATGGCGGCCTTCACGAAGGCCTGGTCGCGGTCGTTGTTGAGGCGCATCGAGATGATCGTGCCGCATTGCGATAGCACGCCTTCGGCCAGATCGGACGGGCGTTGGGTGATGAGGCCCAACGACACGCCATATTTGCGGCCTTCCTTGGCGATCCGTTCCAGGATGCGGCGAACCGCCTGACCGCCGCCGGTCGTGCTGCTGGGGATGTAACGATGCGCTTCCTCGCAGACGAGCAGGATCGGGCGCTGCGGCTCGTCCCGCGCCCAGAGGGCATAGTCGAACACCAGCCGCGACAGCACCGACACCACGACGGACGTGATGTCGGACGGCATGGACGACACGTCGATGATCGAGATCGGCTTGCCGCCGGAGGGCAGGCGGAAGATCTTGGCGAGGAATTCCTGCATCGAATCCGCGACCAGCATGCCGGAGAACATGAAGCTGTAGCGCGGATCGCTCTTGATCTCGTCGATCTTGGTCTTGAGCCGCATATAGGGCAGCGATCCGGTGCCCTTGTCCAGCTTCCCCATCTCGTTCTGGAGGATGTTGGTGAGGTCGGACAGCAGATAGGGGACGGGCGAATCGACGGTCAGCCGGCCGATGCTCTCCGCCAGCCGGTTCTTGGACCGCGCGGCCAGCAGGCATTTGGCGAGGATGTCACAGTCCACCGTCCGCTCCGACCCTTCGGAGGTGACGAACACCTCGCAATGCTCCTCGAAATTCATCAGCCAATAGGGGAGGGCGAGGTTGTTGACGTCATAGACGGCGCCATTCTGCTGGAAGGCGGCGCCATATTCGCCATGGGGATCGATCATCACGATATGCCCCTGCGGCGACAGGTCGCAGATGCGGTGCAGGATGAGCGCGGCGCTGGTCGACTTGCCGGTGCCGGTCGAACCCAGCAGCGCGAAATGCTTGCCCAGCATCGAATCGACATAGAGCGCGGCGCGGGTGTCGGACGTGGGATAGACGGTGCCGATCTGCACATGGGGGCGGTCGTCGGCCGAATATATCTGCTGCATGTCCGCGCTCGATACCGGATAGACCTCCGTCCCCGGCGTCGGGTAACGGGTCACGCCCCGGCGGAAGCGGTAGATGCGCCCCGTCAGCTTTTCCTCATCGCCTTCGCCCAGAAAGTCGATGTCGACGATGATGCTGTTGCTGTCCTGCCGGTCCATGGTCATGGCGCGGACGCTGGCGATCAGCCAGACCTGGCCGACGCGCATCTTCACCTGGCTGCCGACCTGCCCCGCCATGGCGAGCGAAGGATCGGAATCGTGCGACAGCGCGGCAATGCGCGAGGCGTCGATGATCAATTGCGAACTGGACCCGGAAATCTGGAAAACCATTCCCATGGCATCGACCGGAGCCTGAAAGACATGCGGCTGCGCGCCGGCGAAATGGTCTGCACCGTGCATCTGGGTCATGAACCTGTTTTCCTTCGACCGGACGGGATTCCGGCACGTCGGATCGATTTAACCGGCGACTGGTAAAGAATCTGCTTATCGCTCACCCATGTTAATGGTGCGGCCACGCCCGGCGCCGCGATGGTCAGAGGAAATGCGTGTCAGGCTTGGCTGTTGAAACATTGGCCGAAAATCGGGAAAATCCTGTGTCGCGGGTGCTGACGACGGATGCGGCGCGGCGCTCCGACGCGATCTCCATCGCGCGGGTGATCTGCATTCTGGGCGTGGTCTATGTCCATGCGTGGACGGGCCTGAACGGCCATGATCTGGAAAGCCTGAGGGGCACGTCGCAGGACAGTTTGCGCTGGGGCCTGATGGAGGTTTTCGGGCGCAGCGCCGTGCCGTTGCTGGGCCTGATTTCCGGCTGGCTGGTCGAGGGGTCGTCGCGGACCCACGACTGGTTGCGCCATGTCGGGCGGAAGGCGCGGACGATCCTGTTGCCGATGATCCTGTGGAATGCGCTGGCGATCCTGTTCGTTTCGGGTGCGGCCTGGATGCTGGGCCTGTCCGCGCCCGTGCCCTCGTCCACCGGCTGGATGTTCGAGGAGCTATTCATCGTCAGCCGCAATCCGGACATCAACGTGCAGATGCCGTTCCTGCGCGACCTGTTCCTGTGCATGCTCGCCGCGCCCCTGTTCGTCCGCCTGCCGGGCTGGGCGCTGGGGGCGGTCGCCGCGATGGCGGCTCTGTGCCAGATCATGGGCTGGGGGCCGCCGGTGCTGATGCGCGCGTCGATCCTGTTCTTCTTCATCATGGGCATCGTCGCCCGGCGCGAGGGGTTGGCCGATCGGGTGGCGGCGCTGCCCTGGATGGTCGCGGCGCCGCCCTTTGCGCTGTTGATGACCGCGCAGCTCTATATTTCCCTGCATCCGGGCGCCTTGCCGCCGGGCATCGGCACGGCGGTGCTTGACATGGCGGTGCGGGTCGCGGCGGCGTTGTTCTTCTGGCGGCTGGCCTGGTCGTTGGCGGCCAGCGCGGCGCGGGGCATGTTGTTGCGGATCGAGCCTTTCGCCTTCTTCCTCTTCTGCTCCCACCTCATCCTGATCTGGCTGGGCGGCCCGGTGCTGGGGGTCGTGTTCGGCAAGCTGGGCTCACCCTTCTATCCCGCCTATCTGCTGGTGCAGCCGCTGCTGGTGCTGGTCGCCGTGGTGCTGCTGGGATCGCTGCTCAGCCGCGCCGCGCCGGGGCTTGCGAAGCTATTGAGCGGGGGCCGCCTGATGGCTGTCTGACGATATTCGGCCGGCCACCGCCTGGCCTGCCGCCATGGCGATTTCCAGACTGCGCTTGCGCGCCTCGAAATCGTGGATCTGGCCGCCGATGATGATCTCGTCCACCTGCGTGCGGCGGATGAAGGCGGCCAGGTCGCGCTCGACATCGGCCCGGGTGCCGATGCTCGACGCGCTCAGCACATCGGCCAGCATCGCCTGCGCCTGCGGCGGCAGGCTTTCATAATAGCCCGGCACAGGCGGTTGCAGCTTGCCCGGTTGCCCGGTGCGCAGCCGGACGAAGGCCTGCTGCATGGAGGTGGCGATGAGCCGCGCCTCCTCCGCCGTGTCGGCGGCGAAGACATTGTAGCCCGCCATCACATAGGGATATTCGAGCTGCGCCGACGGACGGAAATCACGGCGGTAGATGGCGATGGCCTCATCCAGCGCGCCCGGCGCGAAATGGGAGGCGAAGGCATAGGGAAGGCCCAGTGCGGCGGCCAGTTGCGCGCCATAGAGGCTGGAGCCGAGAATCCAGAGCGGCACGTCCTCGCCCGCGCCGGGGGTCGCCTGAAAGCCGAGGCGGCTGTCGCCCGCGAAATAGGCCTGCAACTCCATCACGTCGCGAGGGAATTCGTCCGGGCCGCCCGTCAGTGTCCGCCGCATCGCCTGCGCCACGCGCTGGTCGGAGCCGGGAGCGCGGCCGAGACCCAGGTCGACGCGGCCGGGAAAGAGCGCCGCGAGCGTGCCGAACTGCTCCGCGATCAGCAGCGGCGCATGATTGGGCAACATGATGCCGCCCGCGCCGATGCGGATGCGGCTGGTGGCCTGCCCGATATGCGCCAGGACCACGGCGGTCGCCGCCGAGGCGATCCCCGGCATGCCATGATGTTCCGCCACCCAATAGCGGTGGAAGCCAAGGCTTTCGGCATGGGCGGCAAAGGCGGCGGCGCGGCCAAGCGCCTCACTGGCGCTACTGCCTTCGTTGACGGGGACAAGGTCCAGAACGGAGAAACGGGTCATGACCCGCATATGGGGGGATGACCGGTTTTATTTCAATACTAATTCGGAGGGATGGGAAGCGGACGTCTTCGGAGAGATTTGCGTGCTCCTGCCTGCGCGGGAGCGCGGCACGCTTTATGCCCACAAATCCCTGGCGCGCATTTAACTGGCGGCGCGGCCGAATCCCTGGACCGGATTGTCGACGCGGCGGCCGAAGCCCTGCGGCCTGCGGGCGACCAGCGGATTGGCGTCGCGGTCGAGCAGGGCCATCGTCTCGGTGAAGCAGGGGCGCAGCGCGACCACGTCCTCGATCAGTTCGTCCGGGCCTTCGCGGCTTTCGACGCAGCGGCGGGCGACCATCTCGATCTTCTCGGCCATGCCGCTCAGCCGATAGGCGCCGAACTGGGCCGACTCGCCCTTCAGCGTGTGGGCCGGGGTGACCAGCGCAGCGGCGTTGCGGGCGCGGAAGGCTTCCTCGATCGCGCTGATCGCCTTTGCGCCGTCCTCGCGGAAATAGCCCAGAATCCGGAGGAAGGCAGTGCCCAGCTCCGAACGGGACTTGGCAAAATCGGTCCAGTTGACCAGTTCGGCCTCTTGATATGACACCCTGACACTCCCTGTTCTGCCGGGGGAATATAGAAGAGGAGCGTAAATAGGGGGTTAAGTTGCGGCGCGAGGGGAGAAGGCGCCATGTCACCCCATCGTCATGCTGAACTTGGTTCAGCATCCATTTCTCCTCCAGGTCCAGTTCAAGAGGCACGATGGATGCTGAACCAAGTTCAGCATGACGGTGGGAGGAGGATCGTTAGAGCGATCGAGCGAGAGCAAAGAGATGCGGCCTCTCGGCAATGAAGGTCCAACCCTGCTGCCGGGCCAAGGCTTCCAGTTCCACTGGCGCAATCGGATCATCCGCCTCGATCGTCACTGCATCGGCGGACCGCATCGCCCGCGCCACGCGCAGCGCGGGCCAGGGGCATTTCATGCCCCTGGCGTCGATGTGAACCGCTTCACTTGCTGGCATAGGGGTTTTTGGCGCTGCGCAGCGTCAACCGCACCGGCACCGCGCCGAAGCCCAATTCCTTGCGGATGCCGTTCACCAGATAGCGGCGATAGCTTTCCGGCAGCTCGTCCAGCCGCGTGCCGAACAGCACGAAGGTCGGCGGGCGGGTCTTGTTCTGGGTGATGTAGCGCAGCTTGATCCGCTTGCCGCCGGGGGCGGGAGGCGGATTGGCCTCCAGCGCGCGTTCGAACCAGCGGTTGAGGATGCCGGTCGACACGCGCTGCGACCAGGCGGTGCGGGTTTCGAAGGCGACGCGGATCAGGTCGTCCAGCCCCTTGCCGGTGGCGGCCGAGACGGTCATGATCGGCACGCCGCGTATCTGCGCGAGACCGTCGGACAGCGCCTGCTTGATGCCCTGATAGAGCGCCGAGCCGTTTTCCACCGTGTCCCATTTGTTGAGCGCGACGACGAGGGCGCGGCCTTCCTCGATCACCTTGTCCGCGATGCGCAGGTCCTGCGCCTCCAGCCCGCGGGTGGAATCTAGCAGCAGCACGACGACTTCGGCAAAGTTCACAGCGTTCAGGCCGTCCGAAACCGCCAGCTTTTCCAGCTTGTCCTGCACCTTCGCGCGCTTGCGCATGCCTGCCGTGTCGATCAGGCGGACGGGGCGTTCTTCGCCGTCAGGGCTGGTCCAGCTCCAGTCGACGGCGATGGAGTCGCGGGTGATGCCCGCTTCGGGGCCGGTCAGCAGGCGGTTTTCGCCCAGCAGCCGGTTGATGAGGGTCGACTTGCCCGCATTGGGGCGGCCGACGATGGCGAGCTTCAGCGGCGCGGATTCGAGGTCGGCCTCTTCGGGTTCGGCCTCCTCTTCCTCCTCCTCACGGTCGATATAGGGGAGCAGCGCCTGGAATAGGTCGGCCAGCCCCTGGCCATGTTCGGCGGAGAAGGGAACCGGGTCGCCCAGGCCCAGGCTGAACGCCTCCATCACGCCGTCGTCGCCTGCCCTGCCCTCGGCCTTGTTGGCCATCAGCACGACGGGGGCGTCGCCTTCGCGCAGCCAGCGGGCGATTTCCTCGTCCAGCGGGGTGATGCCCGCGCGAGCGTCCACGACGAACAGCGCGACATCGGCATTTTCCACCGCCGCCTGCGTCTGCATGCGCATGCGGCCGGGCAGGGTCTGCGGGTCTTCATCCTCATAACCGGCGGTGTCGATGATGGTGAAATCGACGCCCAGCAGGTTCGCCTGCCCCTCCCGCCGGTCGCGGGTCACGCCGGGCTGGTCGTCGACCAGCGCCAGCTTCTTGCCGACGAGCCGGTTGAAAAGGGTGGACTTGCCCACATTGGGGCGTCCGACAATCGCAACGGTGGGCAGCATGAGAGGCCCGTATCCTTTAAAAAATGGGTGCTCCTGCGAAGGCAGGAGCCCAGTTCCACCGCTTGGACTGGGCTCCTGCCTTCGCAGGAGCACGTTTACCTGAAATCGCCGGTGGCGTCAGCGGAATGCCGTCAGCTTTCCGTCATCGGCCAGGATATAAAGCGTGTTGTTCGCGACGATCGGCGACAGCGACATCGACCGGTCGAGATCGATTTCCGCCTGGATCTTGCCGGTCGTCGGATCGACATAGTTGAGGTCGCCATGGGTCGACACCAGCACCAGCCGCCCGCCAGCCAGCACCGGGCCGGTCCAGCGGATCGCCTTGTCCTTCTTCTTTTCCTTCTGCCAGCGGCGGAGCTGGCTGATCCAGCGGATCTTGCCCGTGGCGCGGGCGACGCACAGCAGCTTGGCGTCGCTGGTGACGGCGAACACCCATTCGCCCACGACCGAAGGGGTGGAAATGCCGGCGATGTTGATTTCCCACAGACGCTGGCCGCTCACCAGTTCATAGCTCGCCATGCGGCCGCCCTGGCCAATCGCGAACACCCGGCCGCGATCGATGACCGGATCGGCGTCGATGTCGGTCAGCGACGCCACGGCGGTCGAGATGCTGGTGCGCGAGAGCGCGTCGCCCCACAGCGTCCGGCCATTTTCATAGCGATAGGCGGTCAGCTCGCCCGAACTGTAGCCCGCGATCACCGTGCCCTGCGCGGCGGCGGGGGCGGCCACGCCGAAAATGCCGGTGACTTGCAGCGTGCCGCTGTCGGTCCACTGCACTTCGCCGTCGCTCTGGTTGAGGGCGAAAATCTGATTGTCCTGCCCCATCACATAGACATGGCCATTGGCGAGCGTCGGCGCGCCGCGCAGCGGGCCGCCGGGGCGCTTCTTCCACAGGATCGCGCCGCTGTTCGCATCCATCGCGGCGACATCGCCCACGCCGGTGCTGGCATAGAGCTTGCCGTCGATCACGCTCACGCCGCCGCCGAACAGGGCCCGGCCGCTGCCTTCGGCGGGCAGGGGCGTCTGCCACAGCTTCGCACCGCTGTTGGCGTCGAAGGCGATGACCCGCGCATCGGCGTCGATGACATAAAGCTTGCCGCCGACCACCACCGGAGCGGAGGCGAGGCGGGCCTGCGGCGTGCTGCCCGAAATGGAGGCGGTCCACGCCTGAGAGGGGGACGCGCCCAGCGCCAGATTGCCCATCGTCTTGGCGGGGCTGCCGCCCGGCTGCGACCATTGGTCGTTCACATAGGGTTCGGGCAGGGTCACGGGCACGTCGGCGAGCGTCGGGTCGACCTCCACCCCCTGTTCATTGCTGAGGATCGAGGTGCGCTTGCCGACCACCGGGGTCTTGGGGCCGCCCTTCTTGCCGCCCACGATGCCGCAACCCGCCAGCAGGGCGATCATCATGGCCACGGTCAGGGCGCGGCCGGCGCCCGAAAATTTCGTCATGCTGTGCATTCCCATGCGCCCAATCATTCCTGTCCCGCCGCGACCGGCGTTTCGACTGCATCCACACCCAATAAGCCTGCCATCTGTCGCGCGCGTGAACGGATCGACTGGGGCACGTTCCTGTCCTTCGCCATGGCGGCGAACAGCGGCCCCGCAAGATCGGGCTTGCGCATCTTCATATAGGCGATGGCGACCAGTTCCCCGGCGCTGCCGAACCAGGGCGCGCCCTCGACGGCCAGGGGTTTCAGCCGGTCGACCACCTGCTGCGGAGCGAGGCTTTCATATTCCAGCGTGGTCTGGCGGATCAGCGCCAGGTCGCGATAGGGGCGGTCGAGCGAACCGTCATCCGCCATCGCCTTATAGGCGGCGATGGCGGCCTTGCTGTCGCCCTTGCGCGCGGCGGTGCCGGCCTTCACCAGCAGGGCGGAGGCGCGGAAGCCGGGCTGGCTCGCCTGGGTCAGCTTGTCCAGTTCCTTCGCATCGGGGGTGCCGCCGCCGACCGCCGTGGCGATCACCTTGTCCATTTCTTCCGACACGGCCTGCGACTGCGTCTTCGTATAATGCTGCCAATAGAGCCAGCCGGCGAAGGCCGCGAGGCCGATGACCACCGCCGCCACGATCCAGCGGCCGAAGCGCTGCCAGAAGGTCAGCAACTGGTCCTGCCGGACGGCTTCGTCGACCTCACGCATGAAGGCTTCGCTGTTTTGCGGCGTCAGGGCCACTTGGGTCTCCAGAAATTCGTCAGTTACGGCACGCGGAAGGCGCGATCATTAGCGGGGCTCTTGGCTCACGCAAATCACTTTTTGGGCCGATAGACCTGATCTTCGGTCGGAAAGTGCCGGTTCCGGACATCTTGCGCATAGCGGGCGGCGGCATTGCCGATGGTTTCCGCGATATTTTCATAACGCTTCACGAAACGGGGCACGCGCTCGAACATGCCCAGCATGTCCTCCGCCACCAGCACCTGCCCGTCGCAATGGGCCGAAGCGCCGATGCCGATCACCGGCACGTCGACGCTGTCGGTGACGGTGACGGCGATGTCCTCCATCACCCCCTCCAACACCATGCCGAAGGCGCCCGCCTGCGCGACGGCGCGGGCGTCGGAGATGATCTTCGCATGTTCCTCCTGGCTCTTGCCGCGCGCGCCATAGCCGCCCAGCGCGTTCACCGCCTGCGGCGTCAGGCCGATATGGGCCATCACCGGAATGCCGCGCTGGCTCAAGAAGCCGATGGTTTCGGCCATGGCGACGCCGCCCTCCAGCTTCACGCCCGCGCAGCCGGTTTCGGCCATGACGCGGCTGGCGCTGGCGAAGGCCTGTTGGGGAGAGGCTTCGTAACTGCCGAAGGGCATGTCGACGAGGACGACGCTGTGATAGCTGCCGCGCACCACGGCGGCGCCATGGGCGATCATCATGTCGAGCGTGACCGGCAGGGTGGAGGGGAGGCCGTAGATCACCTGGCCCAGCGAATCGCCGACCAGCAGCATGTCGCAATGCGGATCGAGCAGTTGCGCCTGCCGCGCGGTATAGGCGGTCAGCATCACCAGCGGCTGTTCCGTCTTCCCCTCGAACTTGCGGCGCTGGATGGCGGGCACCGTCAGGCGCTTCATCGGCGCGGGGGTGGGGTTGGCGCGGCTGGTCGACGTGTCGAGCGTGAAGGTCGTGGACATGGGATGCGCTCTACCGCAGCGGGGCGCGGGGCGCAAATCGGGGCCGTCTCCAATCCGTCCAGGGCGGCATTGAAAAATGCGGGGAGCGACAGGGCCGTGTCGCTCCCCGCAGGGGGTGAACATCGTTGGATGCCAGCCCCTATCGAGAGGCCTTGGGCATCGTCAGAACGAGAATTTGATCGTACCGCCCCAGGTCTGCGGGTCGCCGGGCTGACCGGCGATCAGGCCGGTATTGCCCGGCGCGACCTGGAGATTTTCGATATAGTTCACGTCGAAGGCGTTGCGGACCCAGCCGAAGATGTCGAACCCTTCACCCCGGAAGCCGGCGCGGAAGTTGGTCAGGGCATAGCCCTTCACCTCCGTATAGATGGACGGCGAGGCGTTGGAATTCCAGTGCGACCGGTAATTGCCGTCGACGCCCAGATAGAGCTGGCCGTCCTTGTCCAGCAGCGTGACCGGAATGTTATATTCCGCGCCGTAGGAGAAGGCCCATTTCGACACGCCGGGGAGACGCTCGCCGGAAATGTCGACAAATGGGGGGCTGACCTGATTGGCCGTTGCTGCCGATCCGGGTGTGCCGGTGTAGGTGCACCTGCCGGTCACCGCAATCCCGGTGCTCGACCCGCCGCTCAGTTCCGGCGGCGGCGGCGCGTTGCAGAACTTCACATATTTGGCATCGGTGTAGGCGCCGTTGGCATAGGCGGTGAAGCGGTCGCTGGCGACGACCTTGAAATCTGCCTCGATACCCTGGGACCGTACCTTGTCGGCGTTGGCGAGATAGCCGCGCGTCGTGCCGAACTGGCCGCCGTTCACCGTCGCCTGGAAATTCTCGATCTCCGTGCGGAAGGCGGTGAGGTTGAAGGTCGCCCGACGGTCCCAGAACTGGGTCTTGAGGCCGACTTCGAAATGGTTGACCCGTTCCGGCTTCACCGTGCCCACGGCATAGTTCACCGTATTGTCCGAATTGAGCGGCAAGCCATTCTGGTTGATGCCCAGCGTCTTGAAGCTCTTGGCATAGGTCGCATAGGCAAGGATGTCCTGCGCGATCTTGTAGTTGACGTTGAAGTCGTAGGTGAAGTTCCAGGCGCTGTCGGACGGCGCGCTGAGTTGCGGTTGGTAGACGCCGCACTGCGCCGTCAGCACGGCATTGCCCTGCGTGGCGGTGGGTGCGCAACTGTTGATGACCGCTCCGGAGCCAGTGGTGACCACGCGCTGGTAGAAGCCCGACTTCTTGTCGTAGTTCAGACGCGCGCCCGACTGGATGGTCAGGGCGTCGGTCACCTTCCAGCTCAGCTGGCCGAACAGCGCCGCGCTGGTGCTCTTGAGCCACTGCGTGTTGGTGGCGGTCAGCCCCTGAAGGATGCTTGGATTCCCTGCATTCGCGCCGGTCAGGCTCCAGCGGCTGGCGTCCGCGCCCTGCTGCTCCGTGCCCTGCGTGTCGATCCGCTGCTTGAAGCCGAACAGGCCGACCACGAAGTCGATCTTCTGGCTTTCGTAATTATAGCGGAATTCCTGGCTGTACTGGTCCTGCTGCGAGGGGTTCTGCGATTTCGAAACGACCGACAGGCCGGTGAAGTCGCGGTCATTCTCCGGCTTCCAGTCCCAGAAGCGCCACGCGGTGACGGAGGTCAGCGTGCCGGGGCCGACATCCCACTTTATCCTGGCGGAGACGCCGCCGATCTTGTTGCCAGCGTTCAGGTTGCTGTCGAGATCGGTCAACCGGTCATAAGGATTGCGGCTGGGCACGGCATAGTTGCGGCCGGGATAGGCGGGGTTCGGGTTGGCGTTGATCGCCTTGACCAGCTCATCATATTGGCGCGTGATCGGGCGCTGCGTCGTGCCCACCCGCACGAACACGGTGCCGCAGCATTCCGGGTCCTGTTTGCTGTAGTCGCCCGACAGGGTCAGGCTGAAATTGTCGGTCGGCTTGAACAGCAGTTGTCCGCGAATGCCCAGATTGTCCTGCTCGTTGATCCAGCGCTGGGACGTGACGTTGTAGATCGTCCCCCGGCGGCTGGTCGCGGCGACGGCGATGCGGGCGGCGATCGTGTCGGACAGCGGGCCGGAAATGGCGGCCTTCGCCTGCTTGTAATTGAGATTGCCGACGGTCAGTTCGGCGCGGCCCTCAAAATCGAAGGTCGGCTGGTTGGTCGTGATGTTGATCGCGCCGGCCGTGGTGTTCTTGCCGTAGAGCGTGCCCTGCGGACCGCGCAGCACTTCGACCTGGGCGACGTCCAGAAAGTCGAAGGTCGCGGCGGCGACGCGGCTGTTGTAAACGTCATCGACATAGATGCCGACGCCCTGCTCGAAACCGTCGCTGGTCAGGCCGAACGGCACGCCGAGGCCGCGGATGTTGACCGAGGTGTTGCGCGGGTTGGTGGTGTAGACCTGAAGCGTCGGCGCCAGTTGCTGGAGCTTCACGACGTTGAAATTGCCGGTCGCCTCTATGCTGTCGCCGCGGATCACGGAGATCGCCAGCGGCACCTCCTGCGCGGTTTCCGCACGGCGGCGGGCGGTGACGATGATCACTTCCCCGCGGGCAGTGGCTTGTTCGGCGCTGTCCGCAACGGGTTGAGCCGCGTCCTGCGCAGATGCGGTGGACGCAATAAAGGATGCGCTCGCCACGCCGGCGAGCAACAGAAAACGCGCAATCATTGTATATTCCCCTTCCGGATGTCCGGTGAATGTTGATCGCGGCCCCTGCGGTGATCCGCTCAAAGCCGTTGGTCTGGGAATGGAAAATGTGGCCCACCCCTTGCCACCTGTTATCCGGCCCTTTGCGGGCCTTGTTCAGCAACCCTGAATCTTCTTGCTCCCCCCGCTGTTGTTTCAGGCGGTGAGGCGCGTCTTTTCCGTCACGTCGATCTGCACGACGCGTGCGTCATGCACGGTCAGCGTGACAGATCCGAAACGAAGCGCCTCCAGCACGCTGCGCACCTTTTCGATGCTGACCGCAATGTCGTGGCGCTGCCCGTCACTGCGGCCGTTGCGGGCGAATTCAATCGATCGGTTTTCACTCATAAACACCTCTTAGCCGCTCTTTATCTCAACTGTATTGATAGACAAAAAAGCAAATATAAGGGGCGCTCAAGTTTCTCTTGTCGCGCCCCAAAAGCATCGTTTGGAAAATGGGTCCGGTTTTCCGTGGAAACGATGCGATAACAAAAAACTATAGATTTAACCGTTGACCCGCAGCGCCGCCAATCGCCGCTCCTGATGCGCCAGCGGGATGGCGGGCCGTAACTGGCGCATTGCAGAAGCCTGCTCATGCGCATTGTCGATCAGTTTTTCGAGCAAAGCCTGGCCGAAGCGCCATTCGCCCAGGCCCGAATCCGCATTGATATGGCCGCAAAAGCCCGCATCGACAAAGCTGCTGCCCCAATTCTTGCCGATGCTGTGGGCGCGTTCGAAGAAGATATAGGGATCGTTGCGGCTCGCCACGACGATCGAGGGAAAGGGCAGTTGCGCGCGGGGCGTGGGGCCGAAGCCGCCGATCGTCTCGGGCGTTTCCATCCGGTCGCAATCGGGCGGCGCCACCAGCAGCGCGCCGGTCACGGGCCAGCCATAGGCCTGGCTCTGCAAGGCGCCCCACCAGGCGACCGCAAGGCAACCCAGGCTGTGCGCGGCCAGGATGATCGGCCCCTCCGCCGCCCGGATCGCAGCGTCCAGCCGCGTGACCCAGCTATTGCGGCTGGGGCTGGCCCAGCTTCCCAGGTCGACCCGCTCGCAATCACCGCGCGTCTTTTCCCACAGCGTCTGC
This sequence comes from Sphingobium fuliginis, assembly GCF_015074805.1. NCBI lineage: Bacteria > Pseudomonadati > Pseudomonadota > Alphaproteobacteria > Sphingomonadales > Sphingobiaceae > Sphingobium > Sphingobium fuliginis. The sequence goes on from NZ_CP060035.1 coordinate 348,301, forward strand.
CAATGACCCGGCCCGCTATTGTTGAGACCCGGTATGGTCAGCACGACCGGCTGGCGCGCGTCTCCCGAATGTCCGAATCGCTCCATGGTCAAATCCTCGTCCTATTGTCGAGGGAGAGATAATTCTATTTATCCGGTAGACAATGGTCAAGCGGCAAAATGTGTCGGAATTTGGGCAACCCGATTCATCTGAGGTTCATATAGTGGAAAGGGTCGGGGACTACCACCTTTGCGCCGCCCGAAACCGCCGGAACGCCCCTTACCAGGGGTAGATCAGCCCATAATAGTGAAAGACGCTGCGGCCGTAAGCGTCGTCATAATCGGGTCGTTCGTCCGGCAGATGGCGGGGCGCTTGGTCCAATATGTCCCTGGCCAGGTCCACCACATAGCCGCCCTTGTCCGTGTCGTAGCTCAGCATCGACCAGGGCAGCGGATAATGATCGTTGCCGATGCCCAGGAAGCCGCCGAAGGACAGCACGGCATAGCGGACCTGCCAGCTGCGCTTGTCGACCATGAAGTTGGAAATGTGGCCCAGCCGCTCCCCCTGGCGGTTGTAGACAGTGGTGCCTTCGATCCGGTCGGATGCGATCAGGTCGCCATGATTTTCCCTCGCCATGTCAGACATCGTCACTCTCCTGCGAAGAAATCGCGTTATGCTGACCGAACCAAGGGGGACCGGGCGGGTTCCCCGGGGCAGACGAGATGATATGCGAACAGGAGGACGGTCATGAAGATCAATCGCAGCGGATCGGCGGTATGGAGCGGCGGCCTGAAGGACGGCAAGGGCGCGATTTCGACCCAGAGCGGCGCGCTGGATGCGCATCCCTATGGCTTTGCGATGCGCTTCGAAGGGGTGCCGGGCACCAATCCCGATGAGTTGGTCGCGGCGGCCCACGCCTCCTGCTTCACCATGGCGCTGTCGCTGATATTGGGCGAAGCGGGGCTGACGGCCGAGAAGATGGAGACCAACGCCGTCGTGACGCTGGAACAGCAGGAAGGCGGCTTTGCCATCACGGCGAGCAAGCTGAGCCTGAAGGCGACCATCCCCGGCGCGGACGATGCGCGGTTCCAGGAACTGGCCGCCAAGGCGAAGGCCAATTGCCCCGTGTCCAAGCTCTTGAATGCGGAGATCAGCCTGGACGCGGAACTGCTAGGCTAAAGGCGTGCGCCTGGCGCGGACATGTTCGCGCCAGGCGATGTACAGGCCGCTCCCCACGATCAGCGCCGCGCCGATCCACGTCGTCGCGATCGGCCAGTTGCCCCAGATCGCCCAGCCGAGCAGCGTCGTCCAGACGATGGAACTGTAGTCCATCGGCAGCACCACGGAAACGGGGGCCCAGCGCAGCGCCGCGGTCATGCAGATCTGCGCGATGCCGCCGGTCACGCCGATCAGCAGCAGCAGGCCCCATGTCATGGCGTCATGGGCCTGCCCGTGGAACAGCATCGCCACGCCCAGCGGCGGCAGGGAGAGGAGGGTGAACCAGAAGACGATCACCCCGGCGCTTTCCGTGCGGCCCAGTTCGCGCAGGACCAGGCTGACGCAGGCGGTGACGAAAGCGGCGGCGAGCGCGACCGCGACGCCGATAGCGGGGAAGTGCCCGGCATCCGGCCGGACCATCACGATCACGCCGAGAAAGCCGATGAGCACCGCGCTCCACCGGTGGATGCCGGTAGCCTCGCGCAGGATGAGGGCGGACAGGATCGTGCCGAAGATCGGCATGGTGAAGCCGATGGTCACCGCTTCTGCCGGCAGCAGCAGGATATAGGACAGGAAGTTGAGCACCATGCCGGTCAGGCCGATGATCATGCGGGTGGCATGGACGCCGATGCGTCGCGTGCGGATCGATCCCATGCCGCTTGTCATGGCGATCCAGGCGAATACCACCGGCAGCGCCAGGGCCTGGCGGTAGAACAGCGATTCCACCACATGGACGCCGCGCGCGTCGGCCAGCCTGACCGTCACGAACATGATCGAAAGGCAGATCACCGCGACCAGGCGCAGGCCAATGGCGGTGAACGGACGATGTGGGCGATTGGATGGGGGTGGGGGCGGCATGCGAACGCCTTAGCCCCGCTGCGGGAGGACGCAACCGCCCAAGGAGGGATGGACGGGTCCGGAATGCGGGAAATTGGCCAAATCCAAGACATTCCCCTCCCGCAGGCGGGAGAGGTTAGGGGTGGGTGCGAGCGCAGCGAGCTTCTGACTTAGCCGTTGAAAATTCACGCTGATGTCGCGCCAGCCCATCCCTTAGCCCCCTCCCGCCTGCGGGAGGGGGAATGTCCGCAATCCACCCCAATCAGCCGCTCGGCGCGTTAAGGAGCGTGCGGCGTTAAATCGGACGCAGGCCGCGCTTCAGCTTTCCGTGTCGCATCCTTTCAAGCAGAACCGGTTCCCGTCCTTCGACGGGCTCAGGACAGGTTTTTCTGCACGATGCCCCCCATTTTGTCTGCGCCGTTTCACTTCACCGGTTTGCGAAAACGCAGCGTCATCCGGTCGCTTTCCCCGATGGCGAGATATTTCGCCTTGTCGACCTCTCCATTGCGCAGGGTCGGCGGGAGCGTCCAGACGCCCTTTTCCCAGTCGGCCGTGTCCTTGGGATTGGCGTTGACCTCCGACGATCCGGCATATTCGAAGCCGGCCGCTTCAGCGAGGCGGCGGATGGTCGATACCTTGAGGTAGCCGCTGGTCTTCTCCAGCGCCGTATCGCGCCCTTCGGGCAGGCGATGGTCGACGATGCCCAGCGTCCCGCCCGGCTTCAGCAGGTCGTAAAAGGTCTTGAACGTGGCCGTTTCGGTCCCGCCCATCACCATATTGTGCACGTTGCGGAAGGTCAGCAGCGTGTCGACGCTGCCCGCCGGAATGAGACCGGTCTGGTCGGGGAAGGGCACGACCTTCACCTTGTCATAGACGTCCGGCTTCGCCGCGAGGAACGCCTTGTAGCCGTCCAGAGAGCGGCCGGTCGGCTGCAGCGCGTAGAAGGTGCCCTTTTCGCGCAGCAGCGGCGCCAGGATTTCCGTGTACCAGCCGCCGCTGGGCGCATATTCGACCACTGTCTGGTCCGGCTTCACCCCGAAGAAGGCAAGGGTTTGGGCCGGATGGCGGTAGGCGTCGCGAGCGGCATTGGCCGGGGTGCGGCTGGGGGCGGCGACCGCAGCCGCGATCGGATCGGCCGCCTGATGATGGTGCGCATGCTGCGCGGCGAGGGGAAGCAGCGGCAGGGACAGGCCGGTCAGCAGCAGGGCGGCGCGGGCTAGACGGTTCATCGGCATTCCTCTCTTTCTGGGGAATGTCCGATGTGCCGGTGATGCAGGCTCCGCGCAAGCAGGCCGGCGGGAAATATGCCCGCCGGCAGCAGATTGTCGTAATATGCGCTTATGGGCAGGTCGTTACAGGCAGGCTTCCAGGAAAGGCTGGTCGAAGCCGAACTGCCGCGCCTTGTCCAGCGTGTAGGGACGCAGGCCCATGGAACGATATTCCCCGATGATCTTCCCGCTGTCGTCCTCGTCATGATATTCGAACTTGAACAGTTCCTGGGTGACGATGACGTCGCCTTCCATGCCGATCACCTCGGTCACGTTGGTGACGCGGCGGGAGCCGTCGCGCAGTCGCTTCACCTGCACGATCAGGTCGACGGAGTCGGCAATCTGCTTGGAAATCGCTTCCTTGGGGATCTTGATGTCGCCCATCAGGATCATGTTCTCCATACGGCCGAGGCATTCGCGCGGGGAGTTGGAGTGGAGCGTGCACATGGAGCCATCATGGCCGGTGTTCATCGCGGCGAGCAGGTCGAAGCACTCCGCGCCGCGGATTTCGCCCAGGATGATGCGGTCGGGGCGCATGCGCAGGGCGTTCTTGACGAGGTCGCCGATGGTGATCGCGCCCTGGCCCTCCAGGTTCGGCGGGCGGGTTTCAAGCGGCAGCCAGTGCGGCTGTTGCAGGCGAAGTTCGGCCGCGTCCTCGATGGTCAGCACGCGCTCGCCGGGGTCGATCATCTTGGAGAGGGCATTGAGCATGGTCGTCTTGCCCGAACCCGTACCCCCCGAAATCACGATGTTGAAGCGGCAGGCGCCGGCGATCTTCAGCGCGGTGCACATCTTCTGGCTCATCGCGCCCCATTGGGCGAGCATGTCGAGCGTGATCGGCTTGGCGGAGAATTTACGGATGGAGATGGCGGTGCCGCGCAGGGATAGCGGCGGCACGATCACGTTGACGCGGCTGCCGTCGGGCAGGCGGGCGTCGGCCAGCGGCGTGGTCTGGTCGACGCGGCGGCCTACCTTGTTGACGATGCGCTGGGCGATCTGGAACAGATGCTCTTCGTCGCGGAACTTGATGGGCGCGATCTGGAGCTTGCCCTTCTTTTCGATATAGGTCTGCTCCGGGCCGTTGACCATGATGTCGCTGACGTCCGGATCGGCCAGCAATTCCTCCAGCGGGCCCAGGCCGAGCAGTTCGTCCACCAGCACCTTTTCCAGCGCGAACTGCTCGCGGCGGTTGAGGGTCAGCTTCAGTTCCGCCAGCACCTCCATGATGATCGGGCGGAATTCCTCGGCCAGCTCATCCTTGGTCAGCGTGGCGGCGGCTTCGGGATCGACGCGCTCCAGCAGGCGGGGGAGCACCTGCTCCTTGATCTTGTGGACCGAGGCTTCGAACCCCTGCGGTCCGGCATCGGCGGCATGTTCGGCATTGGCGCGATCCGACAGGCGCTGCATCGCGTCGGCATTGCGCTGCATCTGGCTTGTGGGCGCGGAGAGCGGATCGAGCGGGGCTTCCGGGGGCAGGGCCGTCATGTCCAGGGGCGGGAACTGCTCGCCGCCCTTGATCTCTTCCTTGGGCGCGCCTCCCTGCATCGGTCGGGCAAGGCCGAAACCCGGCTTGATGCCCGCAGGTCCATTTTTCCGTCCAAACGCGCTCATAATTCTCCGCCGAAATGATGTGCATCAGCCATGGTTGTTAAAGGTGAATAGCGTGGAAACTTTGATAAATGGCTAATGCGTCGGGTGGCCGGGCGCCGCAGCGGGGCGGGGCCTGCTTGGACATTCGAATGGCGTCTGCATTCGGCTGGCGGGAGGATGATGCTTGCCCACAAGATGCGAACTGTTGGCGTGGTGGCTGACATCCAGTCTTCAACGATAGGGCATTTCGGTCGTTGATGATCCTGATGAGAGCCATGTTCGGCCAGTCTGGAATGCCAAAGGGCCCCGTTCCGACTTGGAACGGGGCCCTTTGACTTTTAGCAGCGGTCAGTTTGGCTTATCAGCCGGCATGCTCCGCAAGGACGGTGAGGCCCTTTTCGTTCACCTCGGCAAAGCCGCCGCGAACCGGGATGATTTCCGGGGCGGCGCCGGCGTTGGCGAAGATCTGGATCGTGCCGTCACGGACGGTCGACATGAAGGGCGCATGGCCCTCCAGCACGCCGAAGTCGCCATCGGTGCCGGGGACGACCACCTGATAGACCTCTTCCGAGCGGACGAGCTTTTCCGGGGTCACGAGTTCGAAATGCAGTGCCATTGTCTTACTGAGCCTTTGCTGCATCAAGGGCGACGGTCATGATCATCTGAATGCCCTTGCCTTCATTGTAAACGATGTTGGGACCATCAAGAATGACGATCATATGCCCGCCGGGACGTTCCGCATTGAGGACCAGCAAATCCCGCATGAAATTGCCTTGCATCCCAGATCGGCTTTTATCGATCGTCCAGCCTATGGTCGACCGCAATTTGGTCGTCCAATCATATCTTGCCGTCAGCGAGAGCATGGTGTCGGCCAGCGTCACCTTACAAGCCGGCACCGAGGCGGAAGTAGCCAGCCACATCTTGCCTTCGGGCACGGCGACGGAAGCGTAGATGCCTTCCTTGCCAAATAAGCGGCTAGCCATGGTCTCCACATCGGCCGGAGGAATGGCCAAGGTGATACCGACGTTCTTCAACAGCTTTTCGTTCTTCGCGGTCAAATGGTCCCGCTCGGTAAGCTGTTGCGCGCAGGCTCGAAATGCTGTTTCCAGCGCGCTGGTCAACTGGGAGGCCGTCGTCTTGGCCGGTGTTGCCGATTGCAGCAAAGCTAGTGCAAGGACGACGCCTCCCATCATTTGCCTTACGCCGCTTCCGCAGCCAGCTTCTTCGCCTTTTCGATGGCTTCGTCGATGCCGCCGACCATGTAGAAGGCGTTTTCGGGCAGATGGTCATATTCGCCTTCGACCACGGCCTTGAACGACTTCACCGTATCCTCGATCTGGACGAACTTGCCCGAAATGCCGGTGAAGACCTCCGCGACGTGGAAGGGTTGCGACAGGAACTTCTGGATCTTGCGGGCGCGGGCGACGGTCAGCTTGTCCTCTTCCGACAGCTCGTCCATGCCCAGGATCGCGATGATGTCCTGAAGCGACTTGTACTTCTGGAGGATCGCCTGAACCGCGCGGGCGGTTTCATAATGTTCCTGACCGACGACGCGGGGTTCCAGAACGCGGCTGGTCGAGTCCAGCGGGTCGACCGCCGGATAGATGCCCAGTTCCGAAATGGCGCGGTTGAGAACGGTGGTGGCGTCGAGGTGCGCGAAGCTGGTGGCCGGCGCCGGGTCGGTCAAGTCGTCCGCGGGGACGTACACGGCCTGCACCGAGGTGATCGAACCCTTGTTGGTCGAGGTGATGCGCTCCTGAAGGGCGCCCATGTCGGTGGCGAGGGTCGGCTGATAGCCCACGGCCGAAGGAATGCGGCCGAGCAGAGCCGACACTTCCGCGCCCGCCTGGGTGAAGCGGAAGATGTTGTCGACGAAGAACAGCACGTCCTGACCTTCCTGGTCGCGGAAATATTCCGCGATGGTGAGGCCCGACAGGGCGACGCGCGCGCGGGCGCCCGGCGGTTCGTTCATCTGGCCGTAGACCAGCGCCACCTTCGAACCTTCGCTGATTGCGTTGCCGTCGGCGTCCTTGGCGATGACGCCTGCGTCGAGGAATTCGTGATAAAGGTCGTTGCCCTCGCGGGTACGCTCACCGACGCCCGCGAAGACGGAAGTGCCGCCATGGCCCTTCGCGATGTTGTTGATCAGTTCCTGAATGAGCACGGTCTTGCCGACGCCCGCGCCGCCGAACAGGCCGATCTTGCCGCCCTTCGCATAGGGAGCGAGAAGGTCGATGACCTTGATGCCGGTGACGAGGATCGAGGCGTCGGTCGACTGGTCGACGAATTCCGGCGCCTTGGCATGGATCGGGGCGGAGAGGGTGGTGCCGACCGGGCCGCGCTCGTCGATCGGTTCACCGACGACGTTCAGGATGCGGCCGAGCGTGGCCGGGCCGACGGGAACGCTGATCTGCGCGCCGGTGTCGGTCACTTCCTGACCGCGGGTCAGGCCGTCGGTCGAGTCCATCGCGATGGTGCGGACGGTGTTCTCGCCCAGATGCTGGGCGACTTCCAGCACGAGGCGCTGGCCGTTGTTGCTGGTCTCCAGCGCCGAGAGAATGGCCGGAAGTGCATCGGGGAAGGTGACGTCGACGACGGCGCCGATGACCTGGCTGATGCGGCCTACATTGTTGGTGGTTGCCATGACTACTGTCCTTGCCTGCACTTAAAGGGCTTCGGCGCCCGAGATGATTTCGACGAGTTCGGTGGTGATCGCGGCCTGACGGCTGCGGTTGTACTGAATGGTCAGCTTGTTGATGAGGTCGCCGGCGTTGCGGGTCGCATTGTCCATGGCGGTCATCGACGCGCCCTGTTCGGACGCATTGTTTTCCAGCAGCGCCTTGAATATCTGCACCGTGACGTTGCGCGGCAGCAGGTCGTCGAGGATCGCTTCCTCGCTCGGTTCATATTCCACCGTCGCGCCGATGGCGTTGCGGTCGGCGTCGGCCGGGATCTTCACCGGAATGATCTGCTGCTCGGTCGGGATCTGGGCGAGCGCCGACTTGAAGCGCGAGAAAAAGAGATGCGCGACGTCGAACTTGCCGTTCAGATACATGTCGGTCAGTTCGCGGGCGATCTCCTCTGCCTGCGCATAGCCCGGTTCCTTGACGCCGGTGGTGTCGAACTGGGCGACGATCATGCCGGGGAAGGTGCGGTTGATGACCGGACGGCCCTTGCGGCCGATCAGGTAAAAGCGGACGGTCTTGCCTTGCTGGATCAGTTCGTCCGCCTTGGAGCGGGCGGCCTTGACGATGTTGGCGTTGAACGCGCCGGCAAGGCCACGGTCCGAATTGGCGACGACCAGCAGATGGACATCGTCCTTACCGGTGCCGGCCAGCAGCGGGGAGGCGCCTTCGCCCGAACCCCCTGCGATCTTCGAGGCGAGGCTGGCGACGACCGCTTCCAGGCGGCTGGAATAGGGGCGGGCGGCTTCGGCGGCGGCCTGCGCCTTGCGCAGCTTCGCGGCGGCGACCATCTGCTTGGCCTTGGTGATCTTCTGGGTCGATTTGACCGACCCGATGCGCAGCTTCAGTTCCTTGAGGCTAGCCATAGTTCAAACATTCCGAGCAAGGGCCAGACGGCCCGCGAGACCAAAGAAACCGACGCCCATGGCGCCTTCGAACCAGCGCATCGCGCTGCTCTGCCCGACCTTGCGCCCCGCCTTGGTGGCGAGGATCGCGAGAAGGGCGCACCAGAAGAAACCCAGTCCATAGACGATCGCGATCAGCAGCATGCCCTGCCATGGTGCGTCCGGACCGGTGCCGACGAACTGCGGCAGCGCGGCCAGGAAGAAGATCGCGACCTTCGGGTTCAGCACGGTGCTGATGAATCCCTGCGCGAAGGGCGATCCGCCGATCCGCAGCCTGGGCGCTTCCGATGCGGGCGACGGCTTCACCGCGCCGCGCAGCATCGAAAGGCCGAGCCATGCGAGATAGATCGCGCCCGCGATCTTCACCGCCATGAAGAGGCCCGGCACGGCGTTCAACACGCTGAGGAAGCCGAAGCCGCAGAGCGCCATGTAGAACAGCCCGCCAAGCTGGATGCCGCCGATCGCCGCCATTCCCGCCCTCAGCCCGCGCCGCGCCGCGTGACCAGCCACCAGCATGGTGTCCGGTCCCGGCAGCAGCACCAGACCGATTGACATCACGGTCCAGGCGAGGAGGGAATGGGCGGTGAGCATTGCGAACTAGCGGTTCTCTTCCTTTTTCACCCGTCATCCCCGTGGGGGGGCCATCTCCCTTGCGTTGCGTCTGGGCGCTCGGTCGGGAGATGGGTTCCCGCTTTCGCGGGAATGACGGGGTGGTGCGTTATGCGAAGGTCTTGCCGAACGAGTCCAGCGCGGCCTTCAGCTTCGCCTTGGGCTCGTCGCCCAGATCCTTGCTGTCGCGGATGGCGGCCAGCACCTCGGGATGGTCGTGGCGCAGATAGGCGAGCATCAGCTCTTCATAGCGCGTCACGTCCTTGACCGGGATGCTGTCCAGATAGCCATTGGTGCCCGCGAAGATCGACGCCGTCTGCTCTTCGAAGGGCAGGGGCGAGAACTGGGCCTGCTTGAGCAGTTCGGTCAGGCGCGCACCGCGGTTCAGCAGCTTCTGGGTCGAAGCGTCGAGGTCCGAGCCGAACTGGGCGAAGGCCGCCATTTCGCGATACTGGGCCAGCTCCAGCTTGATCGAGCCGGAAACCTTCTTCATCGCCTTGGTCTGCGCGGCGGAGCCGACGCGCGACACCGACAGGCCGACGTTGATGGCCGGACGGATGCCCTGATAGAAGAGGTTTGTTTCGAGGAAGATCTGGCCGTCGGTGATCGAGATCACGTTGGTCGGAATATAGGCCGACACGTCGCCCGCCTGCGTTTCGATGATGGGCAGCGCGGTCAGCGAGCCGGCGCCGTTGGCGTCGTTCATCTTCGCGGCGCGCTCCAGCAGGCGGCTGTGCAGGTAGAAGACGTCGCCCGGATAGGCTTCGCGGCCCGGAGGACGGCGCAGCAGCAGCGACATCTGGCGATAGGCGACGGCCTGCTTGGAAAGGTCGTCATAGACGATCACGGCATGCATGCCGTTGTCGCGGAAGAATTCGCCCATGGTGACGCCGGTGTAAGGGGCGAGATACTGGAGCGGAGCGGGTTCCGAGGCGGTCGCGGCGACGACGATCGAATATTCCATCGCGCCATTTTCTTCGAGCTGCTTGACGATCTGCGCGACGGTCGAGCGCTTCTGGCCGACGGCGACGTAGATGCAGTAGAGCTTCTTGCTCTCATCGTCGCCCGCGTTGATGCCCTTCTGGTTGATGAAGGTGTCGATCGCGACGGCGGTCTTGCCGGTCTGGCGGTCGCCGATGATCAGCTCGCGCTGGCCACGGCCGACGGGGACGAGGGCGTCGATCGCCTTGAGGCCGGTCTGCACGGGTTCGTGCACCGACTTGCGGGGAATGATGCCCGGCGCCTTGACTTCGACGCGCTTGCGTTCGGTGTACTGGATCGGGCCCTTGCCGTCGATCGGGTTGCCGAGGCCGTCGACCACGCGGCCAAGCAGGCCCTTGCCGACGGGCACGTCCACGATGGTGCCGGTGCGCTTGACGGTGTCGCCTTCCTTGATCTCGGCATCCGAGCCGAAGATCACGACGCCGACATTGTCGGCTTCCAGGTTGAGCGCCATGCCCTGCACGCCATTGGCGAACTCGACCATTTCGCCCGCCTGGACGTTGTCGAGGCCATGGACACGGGCGATGCCGTCACCCACGGTCAGCACGGAACCGACTTCGCTCACCTGCGCTTCGGTGCCGAAATTGGCTATCTGGTCCTTGATGACCTTCGAAATTTCTGCGGCGTTGATATCCATGTTCAGCCTTTCAGCCTTTCATCGCGTGGGCGAGACTATTCAAACGGGTGCGGATGGAGGAATCGATCATCTGGCTGCCGATCTTGACGACCAGCCCGCCCAGGATCGCGGGATCGACCTTGGCATCGAGCGCGACGTCGCGGCCGACGCGGGCGCGCAGGCCCTGTTGCAGGGCGTTGACCTGTCCGGCGTCGAGCGGATGGGCGCTCGTCACTTCGGCGCGAACCTCGCCCTTGTGATTCGACAGCAGCGTCTCATAGGCGCGGATGATCGCGGGCAGCTGGGAAAGGCGGCGGTTCTGCGCCAGCACGCCCAGGAAATTCGTCGTCAGCGGGTCGAGGCCCATGGAGGATGCGACGGCGGCGATCGTCTTACCCGCTGCGTCGCGGCTGAGGACGGGGCTGTTCACCAGGCCCTTGAAATCGGCCGATTCGGCTAGTGCCGCCTTGAGCGCAGCCAAGCTCGCCGCGACGGTGTCGAGCGTCTTGCCGTCGCGGGCCAGATCGAACAGCGCCACCGCATAGCGGCCGCTGAGGCTGGCCTGAATACCGCCGGTCGTCTCCACGCGCTTACCGTCCTCCACTTGATTCTGGCATTTTGAATTGCCGGTCATGCAAAAAGGGGGCGCGGTTCTGTCCGTCCCGGTCCCCTGTTGGGGGGCCGGTTAGCAGTGGGATTGTGACTATGCAAGCCATGGAACGCGATTCGACCGTCAGTATGAAATCATCGCGATTTGACTGAGTTTTTATATGGGACGAATCGTTGGTCGCCGCCCCGCTTTTATTTCCCCTCGGGGGTGAGCCGACCCTTTTGGCAATGGTAGACGATCCGTTCATTGGGTTGGGCCGGAAGCAGAGCGGCGAGATCGTTCTGCAGCGTGGCGATTTTCCCCAGCAGGGCAGAATCGCTCCCGCAGCCCTTGATCGCGCCGCCGCCCAGCGCGCGGGCCTTTGCCATGGTGTCGATGTCGGGCAGCCAGCGCTGGACCCGAAGCGTGCCCGTTGCCGGATCGAAGCGGCTGACGGTCACGAAATTATGGTCGTCGGGAACGGCCGCGCGCTGCCAGCCGGTGCCGGAGGAGACATATTGGGTGTCGCCGTCGACGCAGCCTCCCTCCGCCCAGTGGAATCCGATGTCATTGGGTTGGGATATGGTGAGCCGGCTGCGATTCACGTCCACCCGGCAGACATTGTCGCCGGCCCAGGCATAGGCGTTGTTGCCCATGACGTTCGCGTCCTGCGGCAGTTCGATGCGTTCTTCGATACTGGAGAAGCTGGGCTTCAGGAAGAACAGTCCGATCGCCGCGAACAGCAGGACGCCGCCGCCCGCCAGCCACCAGGTGGCGCGCCGTTCCCGGCCCTGGCTGTAGAACAGGCCGCCTGCGCCGAGGCCGAGCACCGCCAGCGCCAGCAGCACGGCGGCGCCCGCCATCGCATTTTCCCGGGCGGAAATGACGTCGCGTTCGGCCGTGTCGCGGGCCTTGTCCAGCGCGGCTTCGCGAGCGTCCGCGCGGGCGCGTTCGGATTGCTCGCTCCGCGCTTCCTCCCGCTGGGCGAGGGCGGCTTCGGCGGCGTCCGCCTCCGCCATCGAGCGGCAGGGAACGACGGTGTGCAGCGACGATATGCCGGCCTGCCGCAGGAAGGAGGCGACTTCCCGCCAGGACACGGCGAAGCCGAACTCCGCATCATTGCCGTCGGAGACCGATCCGAAACTGTTGACCCCCAGCACCCGGCCGCAATCGTCGACCAGCGGCCCGCCGCTATTGCCTGCGGCCAGCGGCGCGGTGTGCAGCACCGTATCGAAATTCTGGCTGGCCCTGCCTGAGGACACAGTGCCGCTGGTCTTCACCGTGCCGAGCGGTTCCACCAGTTGCTTGAGGCCAAGGCCCTGCGCGCGGTCCACCGTGCCGGGATAGCCGATGGCGGTGACATGCTGCCCGTCGCTCACCGCCCCGGCGTAGAAGGTGCTGACCGGCAGGCTGCCTTCCTCCAACTGGATCAGCGCCAGGTCGTTGCCGGGCGAGAAGGCGATGATCCGGCCGCCATAGGTCTTTGTCCCCTCCGAAGGGATGACGCCGATGACAAGGTCCTTCTCCTCCCGCGTCAGTTCGACCACATGGGCGTTGGTGATGATCTTGTCCGGCGCGACCGCGAAGCCGCTGCCATGGCCCACGAAATAGGCGTCGGAGCCGTTGGTCGCGACCAGCACGACGCGGACAACGCCGCGGGCGGCGGCTGCGATGTCCTGCTGTTCGGCATGCGCGCCGGAGGGCCCGGCAAGAGCCAGGAGCGCGGCCAGAACAGGGGCGAGGCGACGGAATAGTGCGACCATGGTTGGCGGCATTCATATGCGATGGTGGGATTGAGGCAATGCGCAAAAAAGCGTGGAGCCGCTTTTTGAGCGCAAGCGGCGGGAAGGCTGATGCGTCGGGCGCGGCTATCCCTTATTCATGACCGAGATGAGACAGCCCGAAGCCCCGATCCACGCCATGCCGGACGCAGATGCCTGCTGGGACGCCTTTCTGGGGCGCGACCGGAGCTTCGACGGGCGGTTCGTGGGCGCTGTGCTGACCACCGGCATCTATTGCAAGCCGAGCTGCGCGGCGCGGCATCCCCGGCGGGAGAATATGATCTTCCTTGCCGACCCGGAGGCAGCGCGGGCGGCGGGTTTCCGCGCCTGCCTGCGCTGCCGCCCCGACGAGGTCGGGCGCGACCGGCTGGCGGTGGAGGCGGCCATCGCCTTCATCGCTGCCGCCGAGACCCCGCCCTCGCTGGAGGAGGTGGCGGCGCATGCGGGCTATGCGCCGCATCATTTCCACCGGCTGTTCAAGCGCGAAACGGGGATGACGCCGGCCGCCTATGCCCGATCGCTGCGCACCGAACGGCTGAAAAGCGCGCTGGAGGAGGGGAGCAGCGTCACCGGCGCGATCTATGAGGCGGGCTATAATGCGCCCAGCCGCGCCTATGCCGATGCGGAACGGCATCTGGGCATGACGCCCAGCGCCTGGAAGGATGGCGGGCGGGGCGTGGCGATTCGCCATGCGGTGGTGCAGACCGGCCTGGGGCCAGCGCTGGTCGCGGGGACCGAGCGGGGGCTTTGCCGGATCAGCTTCGACGAGGATGAGGCGGATTTGCGCCGGCGCTTCCCCAAGGCGGAGATCCTGCCCGCCGACGAGGGGCTTTCGGCCCTGGCGGCGCAGGTCGTGCGGTTGATCGACGATCCGTCGGAGCCGCCGGACTTGCCGATGGATGTGTGTGGGACGGCGTTTCAGCAGGCGATATGGGCGGCCTTGCGCGCGATCCCGCCGGGGGAGACGCGCACCTATGGCGAAATTGCGGCGGCCATCGGCAGGCCAGGCGCCGTGCGGGCCGCCGGGACGGCTTGCGGCGACAACAATCTGGCCGTGCTGATCCCTTGCCATCGAGTGTTGCGGAGCGATGGGAGCCTGGGCGGATACGCCTATGGCACGCCGCGCAAGCAGGCCCTGCTGGAGCGCGAAAGCCGGGGCTGAAACCACGCTTTTCGCTTTTCTTTCAGCAGACTGTCGGCCATGAGTGCCGCCGGGGTTCAACGCCGTTGCAGGGGGTGGCGTGACGATTCGGGTGTTGAAGGGGCTGCTGCTCCTGGCGGGCGCGTTGGCGATCATGCCGGGTACGGCGCAGGCGGCGTGGTTGCAGGCGAACAGCCGGCATTTCACCATCATGAGCGACGGCAGCGAAGCCAGGCTGCATGAATTTGCCGAGAAGCTGGAAAAATTCGACGGCCTGTTGCGCCGCGTGACCGGCGTCGACGATCCGGAGGCGGGCAGCCCGGTCCATGTCTATCTTCTGTCCAACGACGCCAAGGTGAAGGCGCTGGCGCGCAATCCCAATATCGGCGGTTTCTACACGACGTCGGATCGCTTCGCTTATGCCGTCCTGGCGCGGGGCGCGAAGACGAGCGATTATGATGTGGGTGCCGAGGACATATTGTTCCACGAATATACCCATCATTTCATGCTGCATCATTTCCCGGCGGCTTATCCGGCGTGGTATGTGGAGGGTTTCGCGGAATTTTTCTCCGCCGTGAAATTCCCCAAGGACGGGTCGATCCAGTTCGGCCGCATCCCGATGGCGCGGGCGCCCACGCTGGTGCAGGATTCGCCCTATCCGCTGAAGGACCTGTTCGCCCGCGATACGGACGGGCTGGGGCTGCGGGACGGAGATCGCTATTATGGCACGGCCTGGCTGCTCACCCATTATTTCCAGTATAAGGCCGACCGGCGGGCGGAAATCAGCCATTATCTGAAGGATCTGGCGGCCGGCGTGCCGGATATGAAGCTGGATGGCTATTTTGCCGGGGGCGTCGAGGGGCTGGAAAAGGACCTGAAGGCCTATATGCGCCGTCCCTTGTCGGCATCGCGGCTCGATCCCAGCGCAGTGACGGTGGGAGCCATCGCGATCGGCCCGGTCGATCCGGCGCAGGGTGCGCTGATCGAGGATGAATTGCGGCTGATGAACCATCCCCGCACCGAAGATTTGCCCGACATCGTCCGTGCGATCCGCGCCACCGCCGCCAAATTCCCGTCCAGCGCCTATGCGCTGGCGCTGCTGGCGGAGGCGGAGTGGGAGGCGGAGGAGAAGGCCGCGGCGCTGGCCGACGCCGATCGCGCGATCGCGCTCGATCCCGGACTGTCGCGGGCCTATAGCGCGCGGGCGCGGGCATTGCTGGAGCGGGCGCAGGACGATGACAAGGAGGAGGATTGGAAGGCTGCGCTGAAGGCCATCGTCAAGGCGAATCGCGCGGATACGGAAGACCCGGTGCCGCTGGCGCTGTTCTACCGCTATCATGCGATGAAGGGCGGGCTGATGCCGGACATCGGCTATGACGGCCTGGCCAAGGCCTTTCTGCTGCTGCCGCAAAGCCCGGAATATCGGATGACCTATGTGCAGGCCCTCGCATTCCGGGGGGACTATGCCAAGGCATCCCAACTGCTCGACCCGCTGGCCTATTCGCCGCACCCCTCCGGCACGCGCGACGCCGCGCTGGCCCTCAAGAAGCGCTTCGATGCCGAGGCCGCTAGGAAGAAAAGCCCTTCAACCGCTCCATGATCGCGCGGCGCTGGGCCTTGCTCATCCCTGCCCAGCGTCGGATTTCGTCCGTCGTCCGTCCGCAACCGGTGCAGATCCGCCCGGGCTTGTCGAGCTTGCAGATGTTGACGCAGGGGCTTTCCATGGGTGTTCGGGCCATCACATGAAGCTGTACGGGTCGACGTCGACCGCCACCCTTGTGCCTGATTTCCAGCTGAGGTTGCCCAGCCATTCCCGGATCGCGTCCTGCACGTCGACCTGCCGCGTCGCGTGGATCAGCAGGCGGTGGCGGTGCCGCCCGCGCAGCACGGAAAGCGGGGCCGGGGCGGGTCCGTAGACGCGCATCCCCTCGATCGAGGGCGCGGACTTGCCGATCAGCCGCGCGACCTCGGCGGCTTCGTCCGCATCCTCGCTGGACACGATGATCGCGGCGAAGCGGCCGAAGGGCGGGGCGTTGGCGTGGCGGCGATTCTCCGTCTCCACCTCGTAGAAGCGCTCTGCATCGCCTGCGATCAGGGCCTTGATGACCTCTGCCTCCGGCATGCGGGTCTGGATGAAGACGCGGCCCGGTTTCTGCCCGCGCCCGGCGCGTCCGGCGACCTGCACGATCTGCTGGAAGGTGCGTTCCGACGCGCGCAGGTCGCCGCCTTCGAGGCCCAGATCGGCATCGATCACGCCCACCAGCGTCAGGTTGGGGAAGTGATAGCCCTTGGTGACGAGTTGCGTGCCGATGATGATGTCGACGGCGCCCGCCTCCACCGACTTCACGAATTCCGCGACCTTGGCGGGCGACCAGAGCGTGTCGGAGGTGACGATGGCGGTGCGCGCATTGGGCCAGAGCGCCTTCACCTCGTCGGCGATGCGCTCCACGCCGGGACCGCAGGCGACCAGCGAATCCTCCTCCTTGCATTCCGGGCAGAAGCGCGGGGCGGGGATGACATGGCCGCAATGGTGGCAGGCAAGGCGGTGGGTCAGCCGGTGCTCGACCATCCAGGCGGTGCAATTGGGGCATTGGAAGCGATAGCCGCAATGACGGCAGAGCGTCAGCGGCGCATAGCCCCGGCGGTTGAGGAAAAGCAGGCTCTGCTCGCCCTTTTCCATCGTCTCGTCGATGGCGCGGACCAGCGGCGGCGCGATCCAGCGGCCACGCTCCGGCGGGTCGGTGAGCAGGTTGATGCCCTCTATGTCCGGCATGGCCGCGCCGCCGAAGCGGGAAGGCAGCTTGATTTCCCTGTAGCGGCCAAGCTCGACCTGATGCCGCGTCTCTATGGCGGGGGTGGCGGAGGCGAGGATGACCGGGAATTTCTCGATGAGGCCGCGCATCACCGCCACGTCGCGGGCATGATAGTGGACGCCATCCTCCTGCTTGAAGCTCGCCTCATGCGCTTCGTCCACCACGATCAGGCCCAGATTGGGATAGGGCAGGAACAGGGCGGAGCGGGCGCCGACCACCACCGACGCCTCGCCCGCCGCGATCGCCCGCCAGGCGCGCCGCCGCTCGCTCTGGCGCAGGCCGCTGTGCCAGTTGACGGGGACCGTGCCGAAGCGCTTTTCGAAACGTTCCAGAAAGGGCTCGGTCAGCGCGATTTCGGGGAGCAGCACCAGCACCTGCCGTCCCTCGCGGATAGCGGCGGCGATAGCTTCGAAATAGACTTCCGTCTTGCCCGATCCGGTCACGCCGTCGAGCAGGAAGGGGGCGAAGGCCCGTTCCCTGACCGCTTCGATGAACTGGTCGGCGGCCGCGCCTTGCCCATCGGACAGCAGCGGCGGGGCATGATCGGGATTCGGCATGGGGAAGGGGGTGTCGACGCTGACCTCCACCGCTTCGAAGGCGCCCGCCTTGATGAGGCCGCGGATCACCGCGTCGCTGACTCCCCCGATCATCGCCAGCTCGCGGATCAGCCCCTGCCGCTCGCCGATGCGCTCCATCGCCTGGGTGCGCTGTTCGGTCATGCGGTCAGGAAGGTCGCCCGTGGCGCGATATTCGATGACGGTGCGCGCGCCCTCCAGCGCCGCCATGGATGCCAGCGTCATGCGCAGCACGGCGGCGATGGGGGCGAGATAATAATCCGCCGTCCACTCGATCAGGCGGCGCAGCGTCTCCGGCACCGGGGGCGCGTCGACCGGGCCGACGATGTTGCGCAGGCGGTTGTCGCCCACCGTCTCGATTTCGGGAAAGCTGTCCTCGTCCCACACCACGCCGACGATCTGGCGCGGACCCAGCGGCGCGACGACGATGCTGCCGGGCTTGACGTTCATCCCATGCGGCACGCGATAGTCCAGCGGCCCCAGGGCGGCGTTCAGCAGGATGACACGGGCGCGCGAACTCATTGCCCTCTCCCTAATGGCAGGGGCGGTTGAGGCAAGCCCTGGAGCGCGTCAGATTTTCCAGCTCAATGTCAGCCAGGGGATGTGCGCCACCGCATCCGGGCGGCCGTCGCGGAACGTCTGCTGCCGCATATAGAGCAATTGCGCGTCCAGCGCCCTGGCGATCGGATGGCGCAGGCCGATCTGGTTGCGCATCACGGCAAGGCCCGGCCTGTCGCCGGGGCGGGCGCGGTTCAGGTGGAACATCAGCTCGGCCGCCGCGATCAGCGTCCACCGTTTCGCCGCATCCAGCGGCACCGAAGCCTGCATCCGTTGTCGCAGCCGCCAGCTTGCCCTGTCGGTGGTATCGAAAAAGCGCTGTTCGATGCGGGTGCGGCTCATCCAGATGCCTTTCGTCAGCGTCACCTGCTGGAACAGCCGCATTTCCTGTTCCGGTTCGGAGCGGAAAAAGGCGACGCCGCCGCCGATCTGCACCGCCCCGGCGACGCGATGGTCGATCAGGACGCGCACCGTCTGCTGCCCGCCATTGGAGGATGCCTGGCGGAAGCGCTGGCTGAGGTCGAGCGACACAAGGTCCGAATCGCTTGCCTGCACGACCAGCGATTCGGTCGTCCACAGTTGATTTTCCTGGCTGGCGGCGAAGGCGGGCGAGGCGGCCAGGAGGCCGACGGAGATCAGCGCGTCCGATATGTGGCGGGGACGCTGGCGGCGGGGCATGGATCGGTCCTTTGGAAAGGTGCCGCCGTCATAATGTTGCGCCGGGCGGAAGGTAAAGGGGCAGCCTCCGGCAATAATGGCTAATCCGTCATGGAGCCGCTAAAGGAAACGCGATTCGTCCCTTCCTCTGCCGGAGCAGATCCATGAAGTTCTTCGTCGACACCGCCGACACCAATGAAATCCGCGAACTCGCCGCCACCGGCCTGCTGGACGGCGTCACCACCAACCCCTCGCTGATCCACAAGTCGGGCCGCAAGTTCCTGGAGGTGGTGGAGGAAATCTGCGGCATCGTGGAAGGCCCCGTGTCGGCGGAGGTCGTCGCGCTCGACCATGAGACGATGATGAAGGAAGCCGCGGTCTTGCGGAAGATCGCCGGCAATGTCTGCATCAAGGTGCCGCTGACGATCGATGGCCTCAAGACCTGCAAGGCGCTGACTGGGGATGGCGTGATGGTGAACGTCACCCTCTGCTTCTCGGCCAATCAGGCGCTGCTGGCGGCCAAGGCGGGCGCGACCTTCATCTCGCCCTTCGTCGGGCGACATGACGACAATGGCTTCGACGGCATGAAGCTGATCGAGGACATTCGCCTGATCTACGACAATTATTCCTTCGCCACGGAAATCCTGGTCGCAAGCGTGCGTCACCCGATCCATGTGCTGGAAAGCGCGAAGATCGGCGCCGACGTGATGACCGCGCCGCCGTCCGTCATCAAGGCGCTGTTCAACCATGTGCTGACCGAGAAGGGCATTGCCGGCTTCCTGGCGGACTGGGAAAAGACCGGCCAGTCGGTCCTCTGATCCGAGTTGGGGGTTTGAGGAAGGGCGCGCAGGCCGGTCCTGCGCGCCTTTTTTGTCGCAACCTTCGCCGGGGAGCGTCATTCTCCTGCGCAAAGGAGAGGCACGATGTTCGTCGCGGTCTATTGGTGGCGCGTTCACCCCGGCAAGGAGGATCAGTTCCGCAAGGCCTGGCGCCGGGGAACCGACCTGATCCGCGAAAAATATGGCAGCTACGGTTCACGCCTGCATCGCGATGCCGACGGGCGCTTCGTCGGCTATGCCGAATGGCCGGACGAAGCGAGCTGGCGCGCGGCTTTCGATCAGAAGATGGTCTATGACGATCCCGAGACGCGCGCCGCCTTCGTCGACGCCATAGCGGAGGTGCCGCCGGACGCCGATCCCATCTTCACCATGACGGTGACCGACGACCTGCTGTTGCGTTCAGCGGAGGGGCGTGGCGGCGGCGACTGACCGATCGGACTAGGCGCGCCTCCCTTGCGCGTCCCTTCCTTGCGTCTTCCAGCCAGCCCCCTAACACCTTTGACCCTGGCGGCTGTCCCGATGCGCCGATGCGCCGGTCGAGACAGGCTCTATCACCATCAGCGCCTGCCAGATCCCGGAAAAGAGGAGGGAAAGCATCGCCGCCAGCGCATCCTGTCCGGCCTTGCCCGCGCCGACCGCGCTGGAGGCCAGCCCGTCCGTTGCCTATCGGCGCGACATCGATGGGCTGCGCGCATTGGCGGTGCTGCCGGTGCTGTTCTATCATGTCCGCCTCTGGCCCTTTTCCGGAGGTTTCATTGGCGTCGACATCTTCTTCGTCATCTCCGGCTATCTGATCGCCTCGATCATTGCGCGGGAGCTGGCGGAAGGCCGGTTCAGCCTCACCGATTTCTATGTGCGGCGCATCCGCCGGATATTCCCCGCCCTGTTCGCGACCATCGCCGTCACCATCATCGCCGGCAGCCAGATCCTGCTGCCGCTGGACTATCGCGCGCTTGGCCTGAGCGCCGCGGCGACGGTGCTGTTCGCCAGCAACCTCCATTTCGCGCGGCATAGCGGCTATTTCGGCAGCGCCGCGGAAGAAGCGCCGCTGCTGCACACATGGTCGCTGGCGGTGGAGGAGCAATTCTACATCCTCTTCCCGCTGCTGATGCTGTGTGCCTTTCGGGCGGGCGGGCGGACGCGGCTCCTGCTGGGGGTGGCGGCGCTTCTGTCCTTCGCCACGGCGCTGCTGCTGGTCGACCGTGCGCCGGTGCTGGCCTTCTACCTTCCCTTTCCCCGCGCCTGGGAGTTGCTGGCGGGCGCGTTGCTGGCGACGGATATGCTGCCGCCGCTGCGGAACCGTTGGGCGGCGCAGCTCTGCGCGCTGGCGGGGGTGGCGTCGATCGGCTGGGCGCTGTTCGGCTTTTCCAGCGCGACGGCCTTTCCGGGGCTGAACGCGCTTTACCCGGTGCTGGGGGCGCTACTGATCCTGCATGCGGGGCAGAGCGGGTCGGCGGTCAGCCATCTGCTGGGCGGCGCGATGCCCGTGGCGGTCGGCCGCATCTCCTATTCGCTCTATCTGTGGCACTGGCCGCTTGTCGTCTTCTGGACCTATCGCACGGACGGCGACTGGCGGTTGCGGGAGCAGTTGCTCATCATCCTGCTCTCACTCCTCCTCGCCGCTTTCTCCTGGCGCTTCATCGAGGAGCCGTTCCGCCGGGCCCGTCGCTTCACGGCAGGCCGCGCCTTCGCGCTCGCCGGCGCGATGATGGCGGCGGGGTGCGGAGCGGGCGCGCTGCTCTACCTGTCCGGCGGCCTGCCTGCGCGAGTGGCGCCCTCCGTCGCCGCGCTCGATGCGGCGAGCCGGAGCATGGCCTATCTGCCGGAGCGCTGTTCGGGCATGGCGGCGGTGCGGCACCGGGCGCTGTGCGCGGTGGGCGCGCATAACGGCACGGCGCCCAGTTTCCTGCTCTGGGGCGATTCCCACGCCCATGCGCTGAAACCCGCATTCGATCAGGCAGGCGATGCGCTGGGTCTGTCCGGACGGATCGCATCCTATCCTGCCTGCCCCACCCTGCTGGGGCTGGATCGGCTGGACCAGCCCGCCAGCCATGATTGCAGCGCCTTCAACGCGCAGGTGCTGGCGATGCTGCGCGACAGTCCGACGATCCACACGGTCTTCCTGGTGTCCCGCTGGGGTCTGTGCGCCAACGGACGCCGCCCCGAAGGCGGCACGCCCTGCTATCTCGGCCGGGACGGGAATGACGACCGGAGCCTCAAGCGCGACGCTTTGCTGTTTCGCGCGGGGCTGAAGGAAACGGTGCGGACACTGACCGGCATGGGCAAGCGGGTCATATTGGTCGCGCCCATTCCGGAATTCCGCCGCAACGTGCCGGAAAGCCTTGCGCGGGCGGAACTCTACAGCGAACCGGCGCAACTGGACCTGCCGCTGGCGGATTATCTGCGGCGGCAGCGCGACGTGTTCGGCGCCTTTGACGAGATGCGGCGGCGCTTCGCGGCCGGCGTCGTCTATCCGCACCGCCTGCTCTGCGGCACCGGCCATTGCGCGACGATGATGCATGGCGTGCCGCTTTATTCCGACGACGACCATCTGTCGCGGCAGGGCAGCCTGCTGCTGAGCGGCATGGTCCATGAAGCGATGCGGCCGATCCGGGAACGGGCCGGCCGCCCCGAAAAGCGCTGAACTGGCGGAAAATGGCGACCCCGACAGGATAGCCACAATTAGTCTGAAACAATGGCTTGCGTTGGCAAACGCCATTTTTCGACCCACGCATTCCCGCCGAGTCCCGCAGCAGTTGGCAAACCAATTTGGGCCGGAATCTGCGTCAACAGACCCGGCCCTGCATAGCGAAAGGAGGGTTCCGCTATGACTGATGTACAATACTGCGAAATCTGTGAGCAGGAAACCGAGTGGGATTATTCAAAGGAATTTGGCGATCACGATTGGTGTAAGTCGTGCGGCATCAGCAAGGAAATGCTGGAGGGGGTTAAGGCTCCAGGCGGATGCGAGCTGCACCCCGATGGCACGCACGAATTCGGATTTGGCTTAGCGGGCGGCGGGATGGGGAGCTACTCCGTGTGCAACGAGTGCTGCGCCATTTTCGATGTCGAACTGTGGCCGGAGGATGCAGCATGAAGGAACAATATCGCGTCTGGTGCCCAGACAACGGAGAAGCCGAGGACGATTGCGTCCTACTGATGGCCTACGACCATGAGGAGGCGGCGCGCGAAGTGGTCGAGAAATCATACCACGAAGAGCCGTTTGATTGTCCGATGACTGTTCATGTCCGCTGCACCTTTGGCGGCGATGATGGTGAGCTGAGAATTTTCAGCGTCCATCCGGAACCGACCATCAGCTTCTATTCGTATGAGGTACGGTCATGACCATCATTGATGACCCGCTCAGCAAAATCGCTGACGCCATCGCCATATCCGACGCCGCCGAGAAGGCCTGTCCTGTCAATAAGGGCCGGTGTGGCTTCAATGACAAATGCCCCCTTTGTGGCGCGAAGGCGAGCGAAACATGTTTCCGAACTGCGGCGGCCGACTATCGGGCCATGAAGATGGTTCGCGAGGCATACGCGCACCTGTCCTATCCCCCGCGAAAGGTCCGGCGGCATGGCTGATTGGACCCCGCTATCTCCTGCCTGCATGAAGTGCGAGCGCGTGACCGGAAAAGATACCTGCTTTCCCGGCCCATGCGTCTACTTCCATGAGCAGAACAAGCCCGGCACCAAGGCGAACCAAATCGCGCAGATCGATCGCATCCGTCGCGGCTTGATCTCCCACCCCCACAAGGATCACCCCCATGTCTGAGATGATGAAGCTGGCTGAGATTGTGGAAAAGGCGAACGGCCCGGATCAGGAGTTGGATGCTCGGATATGGTGCGTTCTCAACGGGGCGCGGTATAAGAGCCATTGGCAGGCATACCAAAGCGAAGAAACGCAGGTGGAGTATACTGAGCCGGGGAAACGGACATTATTCACCAGCAACAGGGGCAATCACGCCAAGCAATGGACGGGTTCTCTCGACGCGGCGATGACGCTCGCAGATGCTGCGGACGACCCTCTCGATATTCTGGAGGAGGCGCTCGCGTCGGCCCGCGAAGAACGTGACGGCATATATTTCCTGCCGCTTCATATCTGCGCCGCCGCCCTGCGCGCCCGCGCCCACCTTGAGGGGGAGTGAGATGGACGATAACGAGAAAGCCAAGGCGGAAGCTCGCTTCATGATGACCCGCCGCATCGGGCAGGCGCGCTTTGATGAGCAGAAGCGGATCGGGGACCGCATCGAACAGATGATTTACGAAGCTAAATCGATAGAGACGACTGAAGTCCTCGTTGCGCTGGCCCGGTACGTTTTTGAAGGTGGAAAGCCATGACCGGCACCCTATCCCAGAAAGGCCCTCATGATGGACGGTAAGGTGGATCAGGATGTGCGGGAGGCGGCTGCGGACTATGCTGATGAGCATATACGGCTGCTTGGCCTTTCTGATGACATTGTGGCCGGCAAAAAGGACGACACTGCGCTGGTCCAAACCTTCGCCCGCATGAAGGAAGCCGGTCGCCAAGCTGGGCTTAGGGAGGCTGCTGAGGTGGTAGAAAGCCTGCCATGGGACGAAAGTCGAGTGGGCAATGCGAACTTCGATGACACGAAGGAATATGCCGTGGAGGCCATCACCGCCCTTATAGAGCCAGAACCATGTCCGCCCCCACCCACTTCCTCCTAGGCGGCCTTCTCATGCTTGCCGCTATGGGGATAGCGATTATCGTTTATGGGGTGGGGCATTAGGGGTAGGGTGAGGGGATGATCATTCCAGCAACATGGAAGCTGCCAGAGGGCCACTTCAGTGTTGCCGCGTTCGCCACCGCTGAAGAAGCGCGGCAACATGTGCAGATGGATTTGGTGAACCGCGCTGATGGCAAATTCGCCTTCTACCTGACCGACAAGCGCGGTGCGTGGGAAGTGATTCGCTACCCGATATAAGCTATTCCGCCGAGTCGCGGTTTGGTATAAGGGGAGGACGCGGCGCTGTGGCCCAGCGTGACCAGCGGTATCCCGACCATCATCGCCTCCATGAAATTCAGCGTATAGCTGGCCGGATATGTGCCGAGCGAATAATAGACGCGGTGAGCGCTATAATATCGCTGCATGTCATCATATGTCGCGGTGGGGCGAGAGAACTCGGACGGGGGGTTGCCGTTCCCATAGAGGACGCGCGGGAAGGGGGCCGTTGCCTGCTCATAGAATTCAAAGTTGGCATGGGCCAAGCGACGGGTTGCCTGCTGGTAGAAACTGAGGACGGTCTTTTCATGCCCCGACCAGACCGGGAAATCTTCCTCGAACTTGCCGAACCTTATGAGTGCATCGGCGCCAGCGTATCCCGGTATATTGCTTTCATTCGGTGAGTACCGAACAATCTTTATCCTGTCTCGATGTTGAGACATCCAGCGTTCCAGCGGCGGGCTACTTTGCCCGATCGTGCGAAAAATAACCGGCTTTTTGTTGTCGGCCGGGATCGTCTCGACAATGCTGTGATCGTGTACGACGAGGATGACGTCGAAGAGATCAAGGAACGCTGCCGATTGCACGCAACTCTGGGGCGTCAGCTTATCCCTGTTCCATAGATCAAGGGCGCCCGGCACCTGGCGCGCGGAGGGGATTGGCGGGCGAACAGCAGAAACCGGCTGCAAAGGGTCGCTCCACCCACCCGTAGAAAATACTGAGAAACCGGCATGGCTCAGGATTTTGATATCGTCATATTCGAGATAGCCGTGACAGCCGATGTAAAGAATCTTCTTGTTCATCATGGACCTACGCTTAACGGTCCATACGGCAACTCGCTAGGGCTTACCGCAGAGCGTATCCCACTTGGCATTGTGCGCCATGATCTCATCGACAGTGGCTGGAGTATCGTAGCTGTTCGCTGCGGTCTCCGGCTTCGTCTTGCTAGGTGTTGCGAAGCTGATCGCCTTGAACGCGGTGCAGGAGGTATCAACAATCCTCGGGGTTTCGCGCGTGGCGCAGGCAGGCAGCATCGCGCACAGCAGGATTGTGACGAACGGCTTCCTCGGCATTGATCGCCTCCAGGGTTCGGTTGAGGGTTTCGTGCAGATCATCGCGCTGTTGGATCGCTCGCCCTGATGCGGTAGCATCTTTGACCGCTTGACGCTGCGCCTGGATAGCCCAGAGGTAGAGGCCGGCCGCGACCGCAGCCAGGACCAGAACGGCTAGGGCGATCTGTGCAGTCCGAGATCCTTTTACGAATTGATAGGCGGCCGAAATCCAGATCATGCACTCAAATCCTTCCAGATCGCGCAGGCGGCGAGGATCAGGATACCGATCACCGTCCCGGCGCCAATGAAGAAGCCTGCGACGAATATCATTGGCTGATCCTCTCGATAGTAGCCGCCTTGTCGGAACTGCCCTTGGACGAACCCAGCCAGAAGCCTACGGCCAGCATGACGACATTCTTGAGCGTCTCCTCCAGCCCTTCGGACCAGTGGTTGAACAGCGCGTAGCCGAAATAGACCATGATTACGGCGGTGATGATGGCGCGGGGGAGGTCTTTGACGGTCATATCCCGATCACCCCCTTGATGATGGCGAGCCGCGACTGTCGGTCGGCAAGGCCGTTCACCCCGCCGTTGATCTTCTTGGTGATCGTCAGAACGTCATCCGCGTCGGCCCAAGCGTTCAGCCCCTTGCGCTTCCAGTACTCGCAGGCGATGTGGAGGCCGATAGCCGGGATGGCGGCCAAGGTGGGCTTGTCAGTCAGCCACAGGCCGATGGCGTTACCATATTCCTCATAATTGGCCCTGCCGGTGATCTGGATAGGCCCGCGCCCCCTGAACAGGGAGCCATCGCCCTTGACGATATTACCGAGATCCTTGCGGCCCTCATAGCGCTTCTGCGCCTCAGTCGGCCCCCATATCTCCTCCATGTACCGGAAGCCGCCGCTTTCGTGCGCGACCTGGGCGAGGAAGTGGGCGAGGCGAAGGCCATTGTCGAGAATGCCGTAGGAGCGGAAATGGACATTGGCCGATATGCCAAGCTCAACCGCTCGCCCTGTATCCGCCCCAAGGCGCTGAAACAGAGCGCGCAATGTGCCACGGCCCACAATGCCGTCCGCTGTGACGCCCAGATTGCGCTGGAGAGGCTTCCAGTCTGTCATCCCTTATCCCCCAGCACCCGCTCTTCCGAAAGCGCTGCCTGTAGCTGCTGGCGCAACTGACCCGGCCCATGGAGCAACAGCAGCGTCTCAAGCTGGTTGATGCGCTGCGCCGATCGTTCGTCCCGCTTCTCGCACTCGTCCTTGAGTTCCCTGATCTGCTTCTTGAGCGGCCCCACCAGCACGGTTTGAATAAATCCCCATGTCGCCACGCACCCGGCGCCGAACGCCACAGCGAGTTGCCCCCCGCTCGCGCCTAGCCAATCGATCTCACTCACACGCGGCCCCGCTGCTTCCATGATTAAACCTCCGGCGCATTAAAGCTGCCGACCCTCATTTCCTTGATCCTGTCCGGCCAGACCGCCGTCCTGCCGCCCACGTGAAAGCTGCCGTCTTGGTTCACCGCAGACACCACGTGCCAGCCGTCAGGGACGATGCAGCCGGGGCCGAAGCCGGCCAGGAGGACAAAGGCGCCCGGGTGGGGATGCGTCATAATCATGCCGCCCGATAGGTGCCGGTAATCATGATTACCGCCCCGTCCGCAGCCGGGTAGCTGTTGTCATAATTCTTGATGTCGAGGGTGCTGCCTCCAGCAACCAGCGTAGCCGTGAGCGCCTTCCCGCTGACGCCACGATCGCGGCCAATGAAGACATTGTCGTTGCCGGTGCTGGCGAAAGGCAGTGTGGCGCGAAGCGTCCCCGCACCAGTGCCATTGGTCGTTATCGTTATCGAGATCGCGAAATGAACATTCGCGCCCTCGCGCTTATACTGGCATGTCGCAGCCGAGGTTGTGATCGCACCGCTGGTCGCCGTGATTGTGGGAACGAAGCTCGTGACCCAGGCATTGACCTGCGTCCGCGATACTTCGTACCAGTTGGAGCCATCCGACAGCAGCGTCAGCGTATCCCCTGCCGCCATGGCGAAATTGACGGCGTCCTTCAGTTTGATATTGCCGCTCACAAGCACTGTGAGAGCGGAAGCGGTGCGGAGCGTGATCCGCCGCCCCACATAGCTCTGCGGGCCGCTAATCGTCCCTATATTGGTTGTGCCGGTGACGCTGAAGACATCATCAATACCATTGAGCGCGATTGTTGCGGCAGACGCGATGGCTGGCACAGCCGCGTTCGTGTTCTCTGCGCCGTTGCCGTTGGTGAACTTCGAACCAGGCAGGACAATGAAGCGTCCGCCGCCAGATACCACCTCGACGCCTGGATAGCCCAAGCCGGAATCATTCCAGTCTTTACACTGGATGCGGAGCGATATTTCGCTTCCGGTCGCCGTGGCTTCGTGGCGGACCACGTTGCCGCCGACATTCGAGCCATCAAAGTCACCGACGATGCGGGTGTTGGGACCATGTATCTCCACTAGCGGCTGATTGGTAGGTGTGTCGCGGCCTTGACCGCTCACATTCGCCCAGGACGCGGTGTGGCCGTCCGCCGCCGGTGCCACGTAGTACGCTGTATCACCTATATCGAGATCAGCGTTGCTCAGCTTTAGCTTAGACACAGTACCGGCTGGCTTGAACGGGCCATCACCGGCAAAGTGGCCGATGCTGAATGCCTTGTTGTGCCAGATGGAAAAGATGTTGGAAAACATCGGATTATCGACGCGGTTCAACTGGAACGCAACCATTTGATCTTGCATGTAACTCCTTACTTCGGAGTCCATCTTGTCAAACGGCCACAGGTGAACCCGGTCGACCTGGAGCGTGTCATAGGACCAATCTACATGGAGGCCCTTCTGGAAGCACTGGCCCGCCCAATCCTCAAGCGTGTTCCGGTTGCCGTTGCAGTAAATGCCCTTGCTCGCGTTGAGCGTGAGAAAACGCGCCAGATGAAGGCCGCTGACATCTGGAAAATAGAAGTCGTAATCGAAGTCACCGCAGGTGTACGTAACACCAGGGACAACTGCTGGTTGATTGCGGCTTGTCGAAAAATCGTACATCTTGATACGGCCATTCGTGCCGGTCGTGCTTCCTGCGTTTGTGAACCCCTTGCCGCTATGGCCGATTACAAACATCGTTGTGCGCGTCTGATCTGCACCAAGTTCGCCGTCAGCGGCGCCCAAGAAATAGTGCGCGCCAGGCAGGATGACTGTGCTGCCCAGCAATATCTTTGCTCCCTGCGAAACCACAGGAACGCCAGCAATCGCAGCCTGATTTATGAGCGCCTGATAGCCGGTCGCCATGTCGTTTGCGCCAGTGCCGTCCCAACCGGAAATGTCGAGGACATTGGCCTCGCGAGAACCCAGAGTGCCTTGCAGGACGGCAGGCGTTACAGCCGCGTTCGCCGTCGCGGCCACTTCCTCTATCGCCGCCTCGCTCTCCTGAAACCACTGCTTCGCCGTCCCGTTGTCCGAGAGGATGGAGCCGGGGGTGGTGCCCATGTTGGCGGCTGCATCATCGACCCCAACGGCTGTAGCGTTGGCCTTCCCGCCGATGGAGGCAACCGCATCATAGGCAAGGTCAGCCGTTTCCTTCAGGTTCAGGAAATTCTGGTCCACCTCATCGTGGGTGAGAGGTGCCCCCTTGCCGGCGCGGGTGGTGATGTCGGTCACGGATCAATACCCCACCGCGATATAGTAGGCCGTGCACGTCTCGCTGGCATTGTAGGCGGAGAAGCCGCTGGCCGAAGTGGATGAGACAGTGGGATAGTTGTCCTGTGCCGTGCTGCTGAACTCGCCCACTCCATTGCAGACCGCGAACGATGCGTTCGGGAACGCGGCGGCGTAATTGACCGAAGTGGAAGCGCCGGACGTGGCCGTGAAAGTCCCCCACGCCACCTGAAAGACGTTGGTTGTGCCAGGGAGGTTGAACCGGATATAGCCGGGATTGGCCAAACTCAGCGCGGTAATGCCCACCGCCCCGATACCGTCCAGCGCACCATCCGCTGTCGTCGCGCCCGTGCCGCCCTTGGCTACCGGGACAGTGCTTTCCGTGGCCGCAGAGCCAAGGCCAAGCGCCGTCCGCGCATCGGCCGCCGTGGTCGAACCCGTGCCACCGCTGGAGACAGGGAGGGCAGCGGTGCCAGCCAGAAAATTCTGAAGCGTGCTGGAGAAGGACTGACGGATGATGGCAAGGATGGAGCGCAGGGCGTTATCCGTGTTTTGCACTGGCATGCCGGTGTTGATGTTGATGCCATCAACGGTCGTGTTGCTGCCGGCCGTGGGCGACCAGTCGAAGATCGATGCCATATGTTCTCCGGGCACAAAAAAAGGCCCGTTGCGGGCCTTGGTTGGTGGACTCGACTCCCCGCCGACGATCTGGCCTAGTCAGCCGATCGATTCGGGGGTGATTTATGTCAGAACAGCAGATTGCGAATGCGATCAGGCACAAGCTGGTCTTGTCGATCCGCTACAAGGAAGAAGTGAGGGTTATTGAACCCCATCTTCTGGGCTACGACCGTGACGGGCACCTAACCTTGAGCGCATGGCAGATAAGTGGGATAAGGCCGGGATGGCGAGATTTTCATGTAGAAAAACTGCGCGCCATGTCCACAACTGGGCAAACCTTCGCCATGCCGAGGAAGGGCTATAACCCGATGGATACGACCTTGACCCGCGTGGTTTGCCGTCTATGAAGCCGCCGCAGTTGCACTGGCGTGGCCAGCGGGCGGGGCCGCTGTGAAGCGAACAGTCGGACCAATGCTCAGACATTCTCGCCTCCTTGTTAGGGCGGGGGATTCAGGTTAGGTTCTGCGGCTTATGGAGGACAACACCGTACAGATTGCATTGGTCACCGCGATCAATGGGGCAATCATCGCATCCTGGCCGTGGCTGAAACGGCAAATTCGGCGCCACTCAAAGACTGCCCTCTATAACTCAGGGAAGGTTGCTGGTCGTTGCTACCGCGCCGCCCGCTCCTATCGGAGCAGCAAGGCGTAGGAGATCAGCAAGGCCGCTCGCTACCGGACCCTGCCTGCCTGTAAGGAGCCAATCCGCCGCGCGCCCGCCAGCCTGAGTGTAAGGAAGCATGGCAAGGCCGCCTGCAATGGCTGCGTTAGGTTCAATATATCCCGCGCCACCAAGAAGGGCAGCCAATCGCCCTGCTGTGCCACTGTCCGGCACATCCGATGGAAGAATAGCCTGCGCATCGTCCGCAAGCTGCTGCATCAGAGCAGACCCGCGTGCCGATGCGCCCTTTCGCGTCGAGCTATCCATGACGCGGGACGCGGTGCGGAGTTGGCCGGGAGTAAAGATGCCCTCATTCGCTTTTGCGGCGGCGTTCTGAACGCGGGTGAATTTAGCGAACCCTTCGTTGATCTGGCGTAGCCTGTCGGCCTGCGACGGGTTTTGGCGCGCCGCCATGTCGCGAAGGCTTGATTGAACCTGGCGCAGCAACCCAGCCATATCCGTAGCGTCTGGGTCGGTGCTGGTCCCATAAGTGCGGATGCGCTTGCCGAGACGGCTTTCCATGGCCTTCAGGCCTTCGCCGGTCAGATTGCCCGAAGCATCGAAATGCTTGCCGACATCGCTCTGCATGATGCGCCCGAATTGCGCCGCGCGTTCAGGCAGTAACGTGTCAGCCTCCTGCGCATAGCGGGCAAGATCATCCATAAATGGTTGATCAGCCCGCGCGCTCAGTTGGGGGAGAATGTCGTCATAGGCCGACCCCAACTGCTGTTCGACCGCCGCGATTCCATCATGCCCGACCGCGCCCTTGGGCAGCGTCTTGCCGATTGATTGCAACGGTTGGTTGAGTGCGGCTTGGTTGAAGCTTTCAATGCTCCGGCGGCGGGCATTGGCAACAAGATCGCCCACCACAGGAACACTCCCAAGACGGTCTTCGGCGGCTTTTAGAACCTGCCCGACACGACTGTTGCCCGCACCAAGAATTTGCCCCGGGGTCATGATGACACCGGCGTCTTTCAGACGTTGAACCGCTGGAGCCACGCGGGGGCTTACCGCCGCCGCAACCGCTTTGGTAGCCTTTTCCCCAACCTTGCCAGCAATGGCGCCGATTATGGCATCGCGGGCGATGGTCGAGGGATCACGACCTTTTGTCAGCAAGGCCCCGGATGCAGCCCCTTGCGCGAGAACGCCGCCAGGGAGCGCCGCCGTGGGGAGCGTGCCGACCACATTGCCGATAATCCTGCCGGCGGTAGACCCGCGAGTTGGCGCAGATGCTGCCTTCCGCCTTTGGCTGGCTTCCGCAGCATCAACCGATGGAGCCATGCCCAGCGACGCGCCCAACTGCTGAATTGGCTTGGCGATGCCCACCTTATCCAGCCCATATTCGAGCGCACGCGCCGCATTGTTCAGCGGCTCCATGACGCCCTCACCTACGCCACGCCAGAAAGAGGTCGGGCGATTGTCCTGCTTGGGCTGCTGAACTCTCCCTACGCGCGCCATAAGCTGTGAACGCGTCGTTCCTTCGGGAACATTCCGAATGATAGTGCCATCCGGGAGCCTTACATCGGGCATCTGTTTACTCCGGAAGGTCGTTGAAGTCGATCACGCGCGGCTGTTTCTTCTGTCCGCCGCCGCCCTGCGGCTTCACGCCCATGGCCGAGTAGGTCTGCTTGAGGCGGTTCTGAAGGTTGCGCAGCTTTTCTTGAATCTGCACGTCATAGTCTGACGACGATGGCCTGTTGGCTTGTATAAAGGCGCGCAACTCCGCGTCGGACTGCGACCCAGAGCCGGGAACACGAAAAGCGGCCAGGCCGATCTCCCCAAGGCCCGCACCCGCTGCATCAAACTGCTTATTCACGGGCGTCGGGAGGTAATCGAGCAAACCTGAAATGCCTTTAGTAGCGCCCGGTCCTGTCTTGTAAAGCTGCTGAACCCGGTTGATTTGGTCCTGCAACGAACGAAGCTGGCCCAACTTCGCTGGATCGATAGGCTGGTTGCCCTGCGCCTTCGCGGTATTCACGCGCGCGCTCTTGATCTGCTCTTGCAACAACTGGCGGCGCAGCGGGGCGAGTTGAGATTCTGTGTCGATCTGCTGCCGTGCGCGAGCATTGCCAAGTTGCGCGCCCTCTACTTGTGCTGGCAGGCGAGGGTCAGGCGGCGCGATCTGGGTCATGCCCTGCTGCTGATATTTTTCCCAAGGACCAGCCATTATTGCACCTTCCGCCAGCTAGATGGCGACGCCGGATCGCCACCGACATATTCATGACCATCCTCAATCGAACCAG
Source organism: Sphingobium fuliginis (assembly GCF_015074805.1). Classification (NCBI taxonomy): domain Bacteria; kingdom Pseudomonadati; phylum Pseudomonadota; class Alphaproteobacteria; order Sphingomonadales; family Sphingobiaceae; genus Sphingobium; species Sphingobium fuliginis. Next base: position 381,228 of record NZ_CP060035.1, read on the forward strand.
GGCGAATGGCCGGCGGCTGCGCAATGCTCTGGCGGATGCGGCCGCTTTTCGCAGAATGATCCGAATTTCATGTGCGAATACTGCGAAGCCAAGGCCCTTTGGGGAACCCATCCGGACCAAGGCGACCCAGATTGCTCAATCTGTAGCGGCCGGGGCTGGTGGATGGACGGCGATGTGATCGCAGGCGTCCAATGGAAAGAGACATGCCAGTGCATGCGGGGAGATCACCCATGACCGATAAAGCACCCGTGACGGTGGGGCAGGGGGACGTGGTTCTACGCAAGGCCATCCTGACATTCATAGTGGAAGAGATAGGCAAGCCCTGCTCTGAAGGCGACATGCCGGATGACCGAAACGATCGCTTGGACGCGATCATCGCCGCCCACCGCCTCCAGTCCACCGCCGCGCTGGAAGAGGAGATAAAGCGGCTGAGGGAGGCGCTTACCCCGAGCGGATCGACCAAGGCCGCATATCACGGTGAGTTCTCATTCAATCTGCACCGCATCGATGATTGCGGCGACGAATATGTCGAGAAGGTCTACGTGCCTTGGGATACCGTCAAGCAGATCATGAAAGCGATCCTCGCCCGCACAGCACTTGAAGGGCGCGGATCATGAGCGTGGTGGAGAAGGTGGCCGCCGAGATTAAGGCCGAGCGCATCAAATGGGGCTGGGACATTCTCAAGGGGACGCGGCGCCCCAGCGCTATCGATGAACTGCTTGCCGTCGCCGTCCTAAAAGCCCTGCGCGAGCCTTCTGTGGAAATGCTCAAAGCCGTCGATGATGATCCCTACGACGATCCGATGGTTGCTCGCGGTCGCGCTTATTCCGCTTGGGTCAGCATGATCGACGCGGCACTGGATGGGGAGGGGTAGGGTGACTGCACCGGCTCGCATCACTCAGGCGGATATGGACAGAGCGGTGAAATCCGTGAAGGCCGCTGGCGTCGAGCGAGCGCGCATCGTCATGGATTTGAAGAACCAGCGGATTGATATCATCATCGGCGATTTGAAGGCCAACGCCGATTCGGAAGGCCCGAACCCGTTTGATGAGGATTGAACATGGCCCGCCGCTGGCTGCCTGACAATGTGACTGCCTTCAAGGACAAATGCGGACGCACGCGCTACCGTTTCCGCAAGAAGGGGTTGCCTCAATATCTGTTCCGGCACGACCCGGGGACGCCGGGGTTCATGGAGGAATACAACAGCGCCAAGAAGGCAGCGCCCGTCATAAAGACCCGCCATGCGGAGGGCAGCTTCCACGTTCTGATAGAAAGCTATTACCGCTCGAAAAATTGGGTGCGCATGATGGATTCGACCAAGCAGGCGCGACGGGGAGTGATCGAACGGTTTAGGGCCAAGCACGGTGACAAGCCGGTAAATAGGCTGGAGGCCCGCCACGTCGACCGTTGGATGTCGGATATGGCCGATACGCCACATGCAGCCAACACGCTCCGCAAGGCGCTGATCCAGTTGATGAAGCACGCGATCCTGTTGGGCTGGAGGCGAGACAATCCGGCCCTTGTGATCGATGCCATCGAAACGGACAGCGAGGGGTTCCATTGCTGGACCGAGGAAGAGATCGCGCAATATGATGAACGCTGGCCGCTAGGCACCCGCGAACGGCTCGCCAAGGAATTGCTGCTCTATACCAGCCTGCGCCGGGGCGACATGGTGAAGGTGGGGCGCCAGCATCGGAATGGCGGCAAACTGGTGCTGCGGCACTCCAAGAATCGCAGCGATACCATCATTACCATCCTTCCGCCCTTGGCCGCCGCGCTCGATTCGCTCGACAGCGAACATCTGACCTATCTTGTCACACAATTAGGCAAGCCGTTCACGGCAGCAGGCTTCGGCAACTGGTTCCGCGAACGCTGCAATATGGCCGGACTACCCCACTGTACGGCACACGGATTGCGTAAGGCGATGGCGCGAAGGCTCGCGGAAAGCGGCGCGACATATCTCCAGGGAAGGGCTGTCACTGGGCACCGATCCGACGCCATGTTCGCCCACTATGCGGCCAAGGCAAATGCTACCGCGATGGCGGAGGAAGCGCTGGAGCAGATGGCCGAAAGAATCGGAATAGGTGGCAAACCCGTTGACATGTTTGCCAAAAACGGGGATAAAAATGGCTGATTTCTGCGGTTTTTGGGAATGTGGTGGCGACCCCGACAGGATTCGAACCTGTGACCATTCGCTTAGAAGGCGAATGCTCTATCCAGCTGAGCTACGGGGCCGTCGGCGCGTTCGATAGCGGGGCTTTGACCGGCTTGCAATCATGGGCGGCATTGCATTTGCGCGCCGGCCCGATATGCAAGGGCGCATGAGCGATGCGGGGGTAAGGAAAATCGACGCCTATGCGCTGGGTGCGCGCCCATTGCGCTATTTCGATTTCTGCATGGCCGGTTTCGTCGCGATCCTGCTGCTGTCCAACCTGATCGGCGCGGCGAAGCTGTCGACGCTGGGCGGCTTCACCTTTGGCGCGGGCATCCTCTTCTTTCCTTTGGGCTATGTGCTGGGCGACGTGCTGACGGAAGTCTATGGCTATGCGCGGGCGCGGCGATGCGTCTGGGCGGGCTTTGGCGCGATGCTGTTCATGGCGCTGATGAGCTGGGTAGTGGTGAAGCTGCCTCCGGCGGAGGGATGGCCGGACCAGAAGGCCTATGAGGCCGTGTTCGGCAGCACGTGGCGCATCGTCTTTGCCTCCGTCACCGCCTTCTGGGCGGGTGAGTTCGCCAACAGCTTCGTCCTCGCCAAGATGAAGCTGCTGACGCAGGGCAGGCACTTGTGGATGCGGACCATCGGATCGACGGTAGTGGGGCAGGGGGTGGACAGCCTGCTTTTCTATCCGCTCGCCTTTTATGGAGACTGGACCAACGCGCAGGTGGCGACGGTGATGGTCACCAACTGGCTGATGAAGGTGACGTGGGAAGCGGTGCTGACGCCCGTGACCTATGTGGTGGTCAATCGCCTCAAGCGCGCGGAGGGGTTGGACGTTTTCGACGAGGGCACGAATTTCACGCCGTTCCGGGCAAGCCTCTAGGATGTAGTGTTCCTGCCTGCGCAGGAGCATGATTACTCGCCCGGGTAACGCGCCCTCACGAAGTAGAGTCCGTCGGGCGGCGCGTTCAATCCCAGGGCCGCCCGGTCCTTCGCGTCCCGCGCCGCCTCCAGATCGCCTATCGACCAGCGCCCCATGCCCACCATGGCAAGGCATCCCACCATCGACCGCACCTGATGGTGCAGGAAGGACCGCGCCTCCGCATGGATGGCGAGGCGGTCGCCCGCACGCTCCACATCCAGCCGGTCCAGCGTCTTCACCGGACTTTCCGCCTGGCAGTGGACCGAGCGGAAGGTCGTGAAGTCGTGCCGACCGACCAGCAGTTGCGCGGCCTGCTGCATCGCGTCCGCATCCAGCGGCTGGATCACCCGCCAGACCAGCCCATTTTCCCAGGTCAGCGGCGCGCGGCGGTTGGCGATGCGATAGACATAGGAGCGGCCGGTGCAGGAGAAGCGCGCATGCCAGTCGTCCGCCACGGCCTCGCAGGCAAGGATCGCGACCGGCGCCGGCCGGAGAAGCGCGTTCAGCGCCTCCATCAGGCGGAAGGACGCGATGTCCTTCGCAATGTCGGCATGGGCGCGCATGCCAAGGCCGTGGACGCCGGCATCGGTCCGCCCCGCCGCATGGACGGCGACCTGTTCGCCCGTGACGGCGAAGATGGCGTCCTCCATCGCCTGCTGCACGCTCGGCCCATGGGCCTGCCGCTGCCAGCCCATGAAGGGTCGGCCATCGAATTCGACGGTGAAGGCGAAACGGGTCATGGGGTCAGGCGTCGATCCGGCTGCCGGCAGGCATGTCATAGCCGCGCAGCAATTCGCCCGCCGACATCGCGCCCTTGCCAGCGCGCTGGATCAGCGTCGGGCGGATGCTGCCATGGCCGCAGCCGATCAGCAGGCTGTTGTCGAGCAACTCGCCCGCCGGGCCGTCATTCTCCTCGACATGGGCGGCGAGGATGCGGAACCGTTCGCCGCGATATTCGAAGAAGGCGCCCGGCATGGGGTTGAAGGCGCGCACCTGCCGTTCGACCTGATGCGCGTCGCGGCTGAAATCGATCCGCGATTCCGCCTTTTCGATCTTGGAGGCGTAGGTGACGCCTTCCTCCGGCTGGGCGACAGGCGGGTGGAGAGAGAGGTCGTCCAGCACCTCCACCATCAGTTCCGCGCCGGCTTCGGCCAGTTCCTGCGTCAGCGCGCCGGCGGTCTTGTCCTCTATGGGCGTCACATGCTTGGCGCGCATCGGGCCGGTGTCCAGCCCTGCCTCCATGTCCATGATGGTGACACCCGTGACATTGTCGCCAGCGAGGATGGCGCGCTGGATCGGCGCAGCGCCGCGCCAGCGAGGCAGGAGGGAAGCGTGGATGTTCATGCAGCCCAGGCGCGGCGCCTCCAGGATCGGGCGCGGCAGGATCAGGCCATAGGCGGCGACCACCGCCACATCGGCGTTCAGCGCGGCGAAGGCGGCCTGCACCCCGGCATCCTTCAGCGAAACCGGCGTGCGCGCCTCTAAGCCCATTTCCAGCGCCCTCGCATGGACGGGGGACGGACGGAGCGCCTTGCCGCGTCCGGCCGGGCGGGGCGGCTGGCTGTAGGCGGCGACGATGTCATGCCCGGCCTTTGCCAATGCCGCCAGGGCCGGCACGGCGAAATCCGGGGTTCCCATATAAACGATGCGCATGGCGGGCCTTTTGTTGGGTTTCGGCGCCGGCCGGCGCCGCCTCTGAAATGCGCTGGGAGGCGTATTTCCGAAGACGCCTCTCAAACCCCTTGTGTCCGCGACTTGCAAGCCCTTATTCCGGTTCCATGGCTTCTCCCGAGATCGAAGCGCTGACGCAGGCGCTGTCCCGCCTGCCCGGCCTTGGCCCGCGTTCGGCGCGGCGTGCCGTGCTGCACCTGCTCAAGAAGCGGGAATCCGCGCTGGAGCCGCTGCTGCGCGCCCTGGATGCGGTGAACGAACGGCTGGAGACATGCAGCCTGTGCGGCAATGTCGATACCCTCGATCCCTGCGGCATCTGCGCCGATCCGCGCCGGGATGCGCGGGCGCTTTGCGTCGTGGAGGATGTTGCGGACCTGTGGGCGCTCGACAAGTCGCGACTGTTCCCGGGGCGATTCCATGTGCTGGGCGGTCGGCTGTCTGCGCTGGAAGGCGTGCGTCCGGAGGACCTGTCCATCGATGCGCTGGTCGCGCGGGTGGAGGCCGGCGGCATAGACGAGGTGGTGTTGGCGATGAACGCGACGCTGGAGGGACAGACCACCGCCCATTATCTGGCCGAACGGCTGGAGCGTTTTCCCGTGCGCCTGACGCAACTGGCGCATGGCGTGCCGGTGGGCGGGGAACTGGACTATCTGGACGAGGGGACATTGGCCCAGGCGCTGAGGGCGCGACGCCCCGTCGGGTGAATGTGGCGGTCGCTTGAAATTTTCCGGCCGTCCGATTATTTTGGTTCCATGGCCATTCTTCCCATCCTGGAGGCGCCCGATCCGCGCCTGCGTACCATCTCGTCTCCGGTGGAGGCGATCGATGAAGATTTGCAGCGTCTGATCGACGACATGTTCGAAACCATGTACGACGCGCCGGGCATCGGCCTGGCCGCGATCCAGGTGGGCGTGCCCAAGCGGGTGCTGGTGATCGACCTGCAGGAACCCGAATCCGATGAGGAGGGCGCGCCGCCGGTCAGGAAGCCGATGGTGTTCATCAATCCGGAAATCCTGGAAGGATCGGAGGACCTGTCGGTCTATAATGAGGGCTGCCTGTCCGTCCCCGACCAGTTTGCGGAAGTGGAGCGGCCGGCGAGCATCCGCGCGAGCTGGATGGACAGGGACGGACGCATCCATGAGGAGCGGCTGGAAGGGTTGCTGGCCACCTGCCTCCAGCATGAGATGGATCATCTGCAGGGCGTGCTGTTCATCGACCATCTGTCGCGGTTGAAGCGGGACATGCTGATGAAGAAGCTGACCAAGGCGCGCAAGGCGGCCTGATCCCAGCGGCAGAGCTAGAGCGTTTTCCAAGCAGATGGAATCATCTGCTGACTCGGAAAACGCGACAAAACAAAAACTGAGAGCAGTCGAGCCGATGCAATCGGATCGGAATCTGCTCTAAAACGAAATGCCCCGGCCTTGGCCGGGGCATTTCGTTTTTGGGCGGGAGGCGGAGGGTGAGCGTAGCGAGTTTCCGGCCTGGCGGTTGGGAATCTCCGCAGATGTCGCGCTGGCTCACCCCCTCCCGCCTGCGGGGTGGAAGGGCTGGATTCATCCAAAAAGAGGTCAGCCGATCAGCGCACGGGCGTCCATGTCTGGGTCTTGCAGAACATCATGATGCAACCCTGCACCTTCAACGTGCCGTCGCCGTTTCGGCTGACCTTGCTGTTATAGGTCTTGCCGCTTTCCGGATCGTAGATCGACCCTTTCCACAGATCGCCCGCGTCGGCAAAGCCGGTGAGCAGCGCCAGGCCGGTCAGCGGCTTGCCGCGCTGGGCCGGATCGGGGTTCTTGATGTCGGTCTGGGGGCGGCCGGGGGTGGGTTTCACGATCTTTTCTATCCGCCCGCAGAGCGTCTTGCCGCAGGGGGCGATCTGGACGATGGCCTTGCCGTCGACCGTGGCCCAGCGGCCGGTGATGGGCTGGGCGGCCTGCGCGGGCAGGGCGGCGAACAGGGGCAGGATGGGCAGCGCGGCGCGGGCGGCGATGCGGGTGATGGCGACCATGGACCTCTCCGGATTTGCGTCTTTGCAAAAGGGGATAGGGCAGGATCGGCCGCTTCGCCAAGGCGGAAAATCAGCGGCTTTCGCGGGCGTTCGAAGGGACGCTACGGCAACGCGCCTGCGCCCCTTCAAAATTTTAGAAGGCCTGGCTGATCGAGCAGGCGGCCGGACCCAGGATGACGACGAACAGGGTCGGCAGGATGAAGAGAATCAGCGGCACGGTCATGATCGCGGGCAGGCGCGCGGCCTTTTCCTCGGCACGCATCATGCGTTCGTGGCGGAATTCGGCGGACAGCACGCGCAGAGCCGAAGCCAGCGGCGTGCCGTATTTTTCCGTCTGGATCATGGTCGTGACCACGCCCTTGATCGCGTCCAGCTTGACGCGGGTGGCCAGGTTCTCGAAGGCCATGCGCCGCTCCGTAAGGAAGCTGAGTTCGATGGCGGTCAGGTGGAATTCATCGCCCAGTTCCGGATAGGCCTTGCCCAGTTCACGGGCGACGCGGCTGAAGGCGGCGTCGACGGTCAATCCAGCCTCGGCGCAGATCACCAGCAGGTCCAGCGCGTCGGGCAGCCCCTTGCGGATCGCGGCGGAACGCTTCTGGATCTTGTTGTCGATGAAGATGTCGGGCGCCTTGTAGGACAGCAGCAACGCGCCGGCGAACGCCATGAAGCGCTTCGCGCCGCCCCATTCGGGGAAGATGCCCACCGCATAGAGCAGCAGCGCCGCCATGCCGCCGATGACGATCGGCAGGATCATGCGGCCGAAGATCACCGCGACCGCCCAGTCCTTCGACCGGATGCCGGCCTGGGCCAGCTTGATCTGCGCTTCCTTGAGCTGATCGTCCTGCAGCACCTTCAGGCTGGAGAGGAGCGACCGCATCTGGTCGGTCGTCTGGTTCTTCTTCACCAGCTTGGCGCGGCGGCGCGCGGTGGAGGCGGTGATGCCGGCCTTCAGCTGTTCGCGCCGTTCGTTGAGCGCCTTGACGCGCTTTGCCATCGGATCGCGCACGGTCATGACCGCATAAAGCGCGAACAGCGTCGCCAGTGTCGCCAGGGCGGCGAGCAGCGTGCCGAAATCGGTGGCGGTCAGGCCGAAGAGGGTGCCGGCGGGGACGGGTGTGCTTTCCATCTTGTCGGCTTCCTCAGATTTCGAAGTTGATCATCTGCGCCATGATGAAGGCGCCGATCGCCATCCAGCACATGCCGCCGATGCCGACCACCTGCATGGTCGAAAGGCCGAATATCCCGGCTGGGTCGGGCGTGAAGAAGGGCGACATATAGTTGTAGTTGATGTAGCAGATCAGGCCGAAGACCAGGAACGGCAGCACGCCGATAATATAGGCCGACGCCTTGGATTCCGAGGACATCGCCCGGATCTTGAGCTTCATCTGCGCGCGCTGGCGCAGCACGTTGGCGAGGTTGGACAGGGTTTCCGCCAGATTGCCGCCGGTTTCGCGCTGGATCGCCAGGCTGATGACGAAGAATTGGAACTCGGGCGTGCCCAGCCGGTCGGCGGTCTCCTGCAACGCCTGATCCATGGTCTTGCCGATCTTGATGCGTTCGGTGATCAGCTTGAATTCCTCGCCCACCGGTCCCGGCACTTCGCTCGACACGACGTTCAGCGTCTCGGCAATGGGGAGGCCCGAGCGCAGGCCCCGGGTCAGCAGTTCCAATGCGTCTGGAAACTTGGCGTTGAATTTCAGCACGCGGCCCTTGATGAGCCGGCTGATCCACATATGCGGCAGGCCAAGCCCCGCCGCGAGGCCCAGCATCACGGCGAACAGCGGCGGGAATCCGCGCAGCATCAGCACGGCGGACAGCAGCAGGAAGATGACGGCGCAGGCGGTCATATACTGGCTGACAGTCCATTTCTTGCCGGTCATGCGGATACGCTTGGCGAGGTTTTCCGGATTGGGCACCAGGGACACCAGCATCGACGATTCATTGCCGGCCGGGCGGTTCGAGATCGCCTTGCGCATGCGCGCTTCCAATATGACGTCGGTGGAATCGCTGTGCCGGCCGCGGATCAGTTCCATGCGGCGCTTCTGCGCCTTTTCGGGCGATGGGCCGCCAAAGGCCATGACGATCAGGCCCAGCATGGTTGCGAGCAGCACCGCCATCAGGATGATATTGCCGTTCATGTGCCTGCCCGTTTCTTATCCGGTTCCATCAAAGCGGCCATGCCGCCCCCAGGCGGCACGGCCCATCCTGTTCAGGCCGAAGCCTTGCCCTTGCGGCGCGAAGGGATCATGCTCTTGAGATCGCTGATCTTGCCCAGCAGGGAATCGCCCTTCTTCGACGAGGTCGCGCGGCCTTCATCGGCTTCCGCCTCCTCCGCCGCGCCCAATACCGCATCCAGCAGGGTGTTGCAGGCGGCCCCGACCTTGCTGCCCTTGGCCGTCTCCGCCAGCGTCTTGCCCAGCTTGGCGGCCTGCGAGGCGACCTTGAGGTCGAAGGGGATCAGCACGTCCACCTTGCGCTCGATCGACTGTTCGAAATCCTTGCGGCTGATTTCCGGCGCGCCGGGGTGGACGCGGTTGGCGACCACCAGCACGCGCGACTGCGGGGCGTTGGTCTTGAGCCAGGACAGGATGCGGATCGAATCCCGCGCCGCCGCCAGCGTCAGTTCCGTGACCACGACGGTGACGTTCACGTCGCTCATCAGATGCGGATGCTGGATCAGCATGGCGCGCGGCAGGTCGATGACGCTGCATTCGAAAGCCGCGCGGAACTCCTCCAGCAACTGGTAGAAGGCGCCGCCATCGGTCAGCAGGGGCTGGCTGATCGGCGCTTCGGCCGACAGGATCGCCAGCGTGTCGCTCGCGCGCACCATGGCGCGTTCGATGAACAGACCGTCGATGCGGCTGGGATTTTCGATGGCGTCGGTCAGGCCGCGCCCTGGCTCCAGGTCCATCGCCAGCGCGTTGGTGCCGAAATGGACGTCCAGGTCGAGAAGGGCGGTCGGGCGCTGCTTCTTGTCGCTGAGCAGCCAGGCGAGCGAGGTTGCCAAGCTGGACGCGCCCACGCCGCCGCGCGTGCCGATGACCGCCATGGTCATGTGCGGCCGTTCCGGCCCCGCATCGCGTGGCGCGAAGAATACGGCCTGCGCCTGCGCCAGCGCGTCGCGCAACTGGTCCGCGCCGAAGGGCTTCAGCAGATAGTCCTGGATGCCGCTGGCCAGCAGGTCGCGATAGAGGCGCACGTCATTGACCTGGCCTGCCGCGATGACGACCGTGCCGGGCTCGCACACTTCGGCCAGGCTGTTGATGTCATTCAGCGGATCGCCGCTTTCCGACATGTCGATGAACAGGATCTGCGGCGAAGCGGTGATCGACAGGGACTGCACGGCGTTCCGCATGCCGCCCTTGTTCACCTTTTCCGGCGCCCAGCCCATTTCCGCCGCGACGACGCGCAGCAGGTCGAAACTGTGATCGTCGCAGACGAAGGCATGGAAGGGGTCACGCTGGCCGGATGCGCCGGGTTTCCAGGGTGCGTTCATGTCAATTGCCTCCCGACAGGGTCTTGAGGTCGCCGGAACCGGTCGGCGCCTTTTCGCGATAGGTCGAAATCGCGCGGTTGGACGTGGCGGTGCGCAGGTCGCTGTCGGTGGTCTGGCCGCGCACCAGATCCTCCGGATTGGCGATCATCGCGGCCAGATTGCCGTTCACGCCGCAGCCGAAATTGGTCGATGCGCCCAGTTGCTGGTCGGTTTCCGGCTTGTCCGACCAGTCGGGGCAGCCGGGCACGCTGGCGGTGGCGCGGCGCACGATCAGGCGCACGGCGCCCTGTGGCGCGGTGCCGGCGACGGCGGTGCCGTCTTCGCCCACCAGCATGCCGTGGCGCGCCACCACATCGGCTATGCCTTCGCGCAGGGCAGGGCTGTAATAGCCCGCATCCGTCGCCACGGCGACCTGATCGCCATAGCCAAGGCCGATGGAAACGAACCAGTCGTCCAGCCGGCGCGCCTCCGATGCAGTGAGGCCGCCATCGGGGCCCGCCTGCACATCATAGGTGAAGGCGGTGTGGCTGACGACCGGCTGATGGACCGACTGCACGCCGCGATTGGCGGCCTGGTCGGTCTGGCAGGCCGCGAGCGGCAGGGCCATCAGCGCGAGCGCGCCAAGGCGGATAAGGCCGCGGAGGACGGGGGTCTTGCGAGACTGGAAAGTCATGTCTTTCGTCCTTCGGATCAGAAGCTGAAGCCGGGCGCGGCGTCCTTCGAACGCTTGCCGGTGTCACGAGAGGCGACCGGCGGCAGAGCGGCCGAGCTTTGCGGACCCGGCGCAGGTGCCGGAGCGCCCGGCGCGCGGCTCGGCATGGGGGAGCGGGCCCCGCTGACGCCGTCGTGCATCTGCTGCAGGAAGAGTCCCTGACCTTCATTGGCGTTGCGGAACCCGTCCGTCGGCAGGCGCACGTCCGAAGCATTCATCGGCTTCACCAGATAGGGGGTGACGAGAATAACGAGTTCCGTCTCGTTGCGCTGGAAGCTGCGCGACTTGAAGAGGCTCCCCAAGATCGGCAGATTGCCCAGGCCGGGAACCTTGTTGATATTGTTCGCCGTTTCGCTGCTCAAAAGCCCCGCGATCATGAAGGCCTGACCTGAACCCAGTTCCACCGTCGTTTCGGCGGTGCGGCTCTTGAGGGCCGGAACGCTGGAATCAACGGAGAAGTCCAAGCTCGACACGGTTGGGCGGACACGCAGCGAAATGCGGCCATCAGCAAGTACGGTTGGTGTAAAGGCCAACTGCACGCCATATTGCTTGAACTCGATGCTGTTACCCTGCGTGCCATTGCTGATTGTGTAGGGATATTCGCCGCCTGCCAGGAAGCTGGCGGTTTCACCCGAGAGCGAGGTCAGGTTGGGTTGGGCCAAGGTGGTGGCAAGACCACTCGATTCCGCAAGGTCCAGAGCGGCACCGATGTCCATGCCCAGGATACGGGCGACGCCGCCGAGCGTGTAGCTGCCATCGTAGAGGTTGTTGAACGTCCCGCCGCCATCGGCATTGAAGGTCAGCGGATTACGGATGCCGCCGCCAATATTGCCGACGACCTTGCCCAGTCCAGGATCGCGGGAGGCAAGGCTGATGCCGATCTTATGGCCAACATCCTTGCTGACTTCGGCAATCTTGACCTGCAGGTTGACTTGAAGCGGCGTCGCGGTGCGCAGGCGGCTGACCACGGTCACTTCCTTGCCGACGAAGGCCTGGGTCAGCCTTTCGGCCTCCGCCGCGTCTTCCGGCGCGGCGATGGTGCCGGTCAGCAGGACCATGCCGTTCATCTTGTTGACGGCGATGTCCGCGTTCGGCATCGCCAGCTTCAGCATGTCGTCGATGCTGGTCAGGTTGTTGCCGACCCGCACCGTCCCGGAAAACAGCACCTTGCCGTTCGTCGCCGTCGCGAAGACGGTGGTTTCGCCCGCCTTCTTCGCGATCAGGTAAAGCTGGTTCTGCGAACGGACATGAACGTCGACCACATCCGGATCGCCGATCACCACGTCCGACATCTTGGCCGGCAGGTTGATGACCTTGCTGCCGCCCACGGAGAGCAGGATCGCATTGTCCTGCATGGAGGCGGGCGCGGCGTTGAGCGCGGTGGTCGGCGCGGCAGCGGCTGCAACCGCCAGGCCGAGCGCGATGGCGGGGCCGAGCAGCGGCTTGGCCGCAAGAGCCGAGAGGGTGTGCGGCCTGGCCGCACGGGTGTGAACAGTGAACCCCTTCATCTTACTTCCCCCCGACCGGAACGACGGTCACGCTGGTTCCGCGGGCGACGCGGATCACCGGCCCCTGGCCGACAATGCCTCCGCCGACCGGCGCGCCGATGACGGGAGCGCCGCCAGCAGCCATGGCCTGCAAAGGCTTGGCGGGGACGCTGCTGCGCTGATAGCGCGAGACGTCGGCGCCCGTGGAATAGGTGCTGCCCTTGTCGACGGGGCGAGCGGCGATGCTGGCCAGCAGCTTCTTTTCCGCATTGGGATTGCTGCCGTCCGGCAGGTCGACGTCGCTGCCGGCAATGGCCGCGTCCAGTTCGGAACTGTTGTCCGCGAGCGAGCGCAGCGAGAGCGAGAGCGAGCCGATGGTCTGGGCCACCGCGATCTTCTCCGCAATCTTCGGCGTCACTTCGATGGTGACGTTGGAATAGGTCTGAACCACCGGCTTGCCGTCGGCGCCCAGCGCGTCCATGCGCTGGTCGGTGGCGAGCACGCGCAGATTGCGCAGAATGGTTTCAGAGACCTTGAGCGGTTCGCCTTCGCCGCCGCCGCTGACGCTCTGCGTCAGCATCAGGTCGACGCGGTCGCCTGGAAAGACGAAGCCTGCCACTGAATTCTGCGCCGACACTGGCACGGTCACGGCGCGCATGCCCGGCCCGAGGGCCGCGGCCAGGAAACCGCGATCGCCCGGCTTGATCACCGACCCCAGGGTCATCGGCTGACCGGCGGAAATGGCGGTGCGGATGACGCTGCCCACCAGCTTCTGCGGATCGGCCTGGCCTTTGATATAATAGGCCTGCTCGACCAGATCCTTGGGCCAGGGCTGGAAGCGGAAGCTCTCCGCATCCAGGATGGTGCCCACCGGCAGGGCCTTGGTCGCGACCAGCACATGGGGCTGGTCAGCCTCGACCGGCATGGACGATGCGCCCGCTTGCGGTGCGCTCGACGAACTCAGCATGTTGCGTGCAAGCAGGGCTGTAGTGACCGCTATGATCAGCGCCCCCACCAGCAGCACGATCTTCTTGGCATCCATGATGAAATTCGCCTCCCTCAATCGGACGAGTTGCGCCCGAGCCCCCGTTTATTCACGCAAATTGGTTAATATATCGTTCGCCAAGCAGCCAAAGCGCCGCGAACGAGATGGCGATGCCATAGGGGATTTGCGGCTGGCCCAGCCGCCGGGTCATGCGATGGTGCACGACGGTCACGATGGTGACGATGCCCCCCAGCACCGCCATCAGCATCAGCATCGACAGGGTCGCCTGCCAGGGAAACCAAAGCGCCAGCGCGCCCAGCAGCTTCACGTCGCCGCCGCCCATGCAGCCGAGCGCGAACAGGGCGGCGAACGCCATGAACACGATCAGCGCCACCAGCAGCTGCACCGCCATGCCCGGCCAGAAGGGCAGGCCGCAGGCCAGCCACCAGAGCGGCGCCAGCGCGGCCACCGTCAGGTTGAGCCGGTTGGAGATGATGCGCGACCGCAGATCGGTGACGGACGCCACGATCAGCAGCACTGTCAGGGCGCCGATCAGCGCCATTTGGAAAATATCCCCCGTCATGGGTTCGAAACTATAGACCGCATGGCTTACCAAAGCGTAACCATGCGGCGCATGGATTCGCCCCGTTTCGTTCCCGTTGCCTTCGACCGGCGCGCCTGGCCGATGGACGGGCGGCTCGATTACTGGACCGCGCCCGATGGCTGGCGCCTTCGCCGCTACCGGCTGGGCGAAGGTCGTCGCGGCCGGATGCTGGTGCTGGGCGGACGCGGCGACATGATCGAGAAATATCTTGAGGTCATCCGCCACTGGGCCGACCGGGGCTGGGCGGTCACCGGCTTCGACTGGCGCGGTCAGGGCGGATCGGGCCGCACGACCGGCGATCCGCTATGCGGCCATATCGACGATTTCGGACAGTGGATCGCCGACCTTGAAGCCTTCGCCACCGATTGGCGCGGGCAGGGGGTGGGGCCGAGCGTGATCGTCGGTCACAGCATGGGCGGCCATCTGTTGCTGCGCGCGCTGGCGGAGGGGATGGCTCCGCCCGATGCCGCCGTGACGGTCGCGCCGATGATGGGACTGCACACCGCGCCCCTGCCGCGCTGGCTGGCGGTGGCCATTGCCGAAGCGATGTGCGCCCTGGGCTTTGCCGAAAAGCAGGCGTGGACGCAGAAGGAGGAGTCGGAACGCCAGCGGCGCATGCGGCAGAAGCGGCTGACCCACGATCCCGAACGCTATGCCGATGAGCTGTGGTGGCGCGACCATAGCAGGGAGGTGGCGCTGGGCCCGCCGAGCTGGAAGTGGGTGGCGCAGGCGCTGCATTCGACCCGCGCGCTGGAGCAGGGGGGCGCAATCGAGCGGATTGCCATGCCCTTGCTCATCCTGGCGGCGCGGACCGACCGGCTCGTCTCCACGCCTGCCATCGCGCGGATCGCGGCGCGGATTGCCGGCGCGCGGCTGCATGTCTATGGGCGGGAGGCCGCGCACGAGATATTGCGGGAGCTGGACCCGGTGCGGCTGGATGCCCTGGCGCGGATCGATTGCTTTCTGGATGAAGTCGCCCCCGACCGGGCCGGACTGGAATGAACCGGCCCGACATCGTGATTGTCGGCGGCGGGATCGCCGGAGCGAGCCTTGGCGCGGTGCTGGCGGACCGTGCCAGCGTGCTGATGCTGGAGATGGAGCCGAGCGCCGGCTATCACGCGACGGGGCGGGCGGTTTCCTTCTGGGAGGAGACCTATGGCGGGCTGGCGGTTCAGCCCCTGACCACGGCGTCGGGACCGATGCTGGCCGCGCCCGATCCGGACTTTTCCGACACCCCTTTCCTGACGCCGCGCCGGACGTTGCATATCGGGCGGGCAGGCGATGCGGCGGCGCGGGACCGCCTGCTGGAGCAGTTCGGCGGCAAGGTGGACCTGGTTCCGGTCGAGCCTGCCGGGCTTGTCCCCGGACTGCGGCCGGAATGGACGCTGGGCGTGCTGGAGCCGGGTGTGCGCGACATCGACGTGGCGGCGTTGCATCAGGCCTGGTTGCGGCTGTTCCGTCGCCTGGGCGGCGAGGTGCGGCTGGCGACGGCGTTGCGGCGTGCCGAGGCGCGGGACGGCGGCTGGCGGGTCGAAACGGACAGGGGCGCGATCGATTGCACCATGATCGTCAACGCGGCGGGGGCTTGGGCGGACGATGTGGCGCGGGCCTGCGGGGTCGTGCCGATTGGCATTGCGCCGCTGCGGCGGACAGTGGTGCAGTTGCGCGTGCCTGCCATGCCTGCGGCCGATCTGCCGCTGGTCATGGACCTTGCCTCGCAATTCTATTTCAAGCCGGAGGGGGAGGGCCGGGTCTGGCTCACGCCCCATGACGAGGAGCCTTCGCCGCCCTGCGACGCCGCGCCGGAGGAAATGGCGGTGGCGGAAGCGATTGCCCGCTTCGAGGCGGTGGTCGACTGGCCGGTCGAGGCGGTGGAACGCAAATGGGCCGGGCTGCGCAGCTTCTCCCGCGACCGGGCGCCGGTCTATGGCTTCGATCCGGCGGCGCGGGGCTTTTTCTGGTTTGCGGGGCAGGGCGGGTTCGGCATCCAGACCTCGCCCGCTGCGGCCTTGCTGGGCGCTGCCCTTCTCAGGGGAGAGGCTTTGCCGCCGCAGATCATGGGGATCGATCCGGCGCCTTATTCTCCGGCGCGGTTCCGTTAGTTCAGCCTGCTTCCTTCATGCCGGGCCGTGTCAAAACCCGTCGGCTCGCCAGCCCCATCATGGCAAAGCCCGCGATCGCGGCGACGATATTCGCGCTTGCCGCCCCGACCGTGCCATAGATCGGCAACAAGGCCGCCTGCATCCCCAGCAGCAAGGCGGTCGAAACCAGCGTGATGCGCAGCGACAGGCTGGCCCGGTCGGTCGCCATCAGCAGCGGACGATAGCTCACCCCGACCAGGTCGATGCAGGCCGCGATCCCCAGCAGCAGCAGCAGCGGATAGGCCGGCAGAAATGCCTTGCCGGCGATCAGCCCCAGCAGCGGATGGCCGATGGTCAGGATGAGGGCGATGATCACGGCCCCTGCGATCAGCGCCAGCCGGTTGGTCCGCCGGAACAGCGTACCCAGCGCCTCATGGCCATGGCTGGAATGGGTGCGGCTCAGTTCCACGAAGATGCTGCGGGAGAGCAGGCTGGAAATCTTGGTCAGGGAATTGGCGAGCTGGTTGGCAAGCCGGTAGAGGCCAGCCCCCGCCGGTCCCACGAACAGGCCGACCACCAGCACGGCCACCTGCTGGCCCACGGAGGACAGGGTCGTCTGCAAATTGGTGGCGGTGAGAAAGCCGACGATGCCGGGATTTTCCCTGCGCGCGTCCAGCGCCCGGCCGGACCGCCAGCGCCCCAGCCTTTCGCCCCCGACGCGCAGCGCCAGCCACCAATAGCTGATCGCGCACAACAATTCCGCCGCGCCCCAGGCGATCAGGAAGCCGGTGACATCGGGCATCAGCACCCAGGCCAGCCCGGCGCCGATCATCCGCCCCACCGGGATCATGGTTTCGGCAAAGGCGCCCGAATCGAACCGGTCGAACAGCCGCAGCACGCCGGTCGGGCTGGAGCGGATGGTGATCATCATCACCATGCAGAAGATCCAGGCCTGCCACCCCATGCCCGCCGACAATTCCATCAGCGGTCCGAAGGCGAGGATGATGAAGGCCGCGATCAGCCCGCCCGCCACGGCGGAGCCAAGGTCGATCAGGATGCAGAAGCGCAGCACCCGGTTCAGCGCATCGCCGTCGCCCGCGGCCAGATGGGGCTGGCCGTAGCGCACGACGATCTGCCAGCTGTCGAAGCTGACCAGCGTCTTGATGACGTTGGCGGCGCTCAGCACCAGCGCGAACCGGCCGAAATCCGCGACGCCCAGCGTTCGCGTGACGATGGCCAGATAGGCAAGGCTCAGCACCGCGCCCACGCCCTTGCCGCCCAGCAGCCAGCCGGTATTCGCCAGGATGCGGGCGAAGCCTTCCTGAGCGCCACCCGATCCGCGCTTGATCGTCACTTGGGTTCCGGCCTTTCCTGATCGCCGACCGACCGGCGCGGGTCTATCTAGGATTGGGCCGGCTGTGATGCAACATGGCCTGTCCATCGGCCTGTCTTTGCTTTAATGGCCCGACGCATGACTATCTCGAAAGCCATCATCCTTTCCGCAGGCCAGGGATCGCGCCTGCTTCCGCTGACCCGCGACGTGCCCAAATGCATGATCGACTTCAACGGCCGCACCCTCATCAGCTGGCAGGTCGCCGCGCTGGTGGCCAATGGCGTGACCGACATCGTCGTCGTCACCGGCTTCCGCACGGAACGGGTGGAGGATCATGCGCTGCAACTCTACCGCGACACCGGCGCGCGCATCCGCACGGTCTTCAATCCCTTCTTCCAGGTGGCGGACAATCTCGGTACCTGCTGGATCGTGCGGGAGGAGATGGACCGGGACTTCATCATCCTGAACGGCGACACCATCGTCTCGGACGAGATCGTGGCGAAGCTGATCGCGGGGGCGGAGGATGCCGTCACCGTGACCGTGGACGTCAAGCCCGGCGATTATGACGATGACGACATGAAGGTGAACCGGGACGAGACCGGCCGCCTGCTTGCCATCGGCAAGCGGCTGCTGCCCCATGACACCAATGCCGAATCCATCGGCATGCTGGCCTTCAAGGGTGAGGGGCCGGCGATCTTCCGCAACCAGATCGACCAGATGATGCGCACCCCCGAAGGGGTGGAGCGCTGGTATCTGCGCGCCATCGACATCATCGCCAAGGGCAACCGCGTCGGCACCGTCTCCATCGAGGGGCTGGACTGGCAGGAAGTCGACTTCCCGCAGGATGTCGAGGCGGCGAAGAGGCTCACCGCCCGCTGGCTGGCCGAGGGGCGTTACGCGAAATAGGGCCTGAGCCAGTCCGTCAGCGCGGCGATCTGTTCGGACGAGAGCTTCACCGCGCTGCCAAGGTCGGGCTGTCCCGGCCATCCGGCGTCCGCTATCCGCAGGCCCTCATGCTCGCGGCTGCCCTCATGGCGGGGCAGCACATGGAAATGGACGTGTGGGTCCACCATCATCAGCATCAGATAATTGATCTTCTCATAGCCGACTGCCTGAGCCAGCGCGCTTTCGATTGCCTTGGTGGCAACCGCCAGTTCGGCATGGGCTTCCGCCGGCAGGTCGCCAAAGGCCGTGGCGTCGGACTTCGCCGCCAGCACCAGCGACCCCAGCGTCGGCTGGGCGGGGCGCAGCAACACCAGCCAATGCGCGAACTCCGCGATCAGGGTGGCGGGATAGCCGAATTTCTCGATGGTCGCGTTCATGCCCTTGCCTCCATCCAACTGACGATGGGCCGCCCGGAGCGCTTCATGCCATAGGCCTGCATCAGCCGCACCGCATGGACGCCCAGCGAGATGATCGTCCACCAGGCGAGCGCGATCAGCCCGATGTCCGGCCGCCCGGCCAGCAGCGCGACGAACAGGATCACCATATTCGGGTTGCGCCGCGCGGTGATCAGCCGGAACCAGCTATCGAACCGGCCCCAGACATGAATGTCCATGCCGAAATCCTTGATGAACATCCCCTCGATCAGCCGCTGGAGCACATAGCCCGCGATCACCGCCGCCATCACCAGCGCGAAAGTCTGCGTCGACAGCGCCAGCCCCCAGGCCGACAGCCCCACGCCCCAGAAATACCACCAGAAGGGCGGATGGATCAGGTCGACGCCATGGTCCGCCACATTGCCCCATTTGGACGAGGTGATGGTGCAGCGGGCCAGCTTCCCGTCCACCGTGTCCAGCACCATGAAGACGAAGCCGGCAAGCATGCCGGTCCAATACAGCCCCTGCGCGAAGAACCAGGTCGCCAATATGCAGAGCGTCGCGCCGATGGCCGTCACCATATTGGGCGTCATGCCGATGGAGGCGGCCAGCCGCGTCAGCCACAGCGCCAATTCGGGCCAGAGATATTTGGTCAGCAGGTCGGTGACGCCCTTATAGGCGCCGAAATAGCTTTGCCGCTCGATGCCGCGCCGGGTCGCGGGGGTCAGTTCCCGGACGAAGGGCTGCTCCAGCTTGCGGAGCTGCCGGTTGTAAAGCTTCCGCCCATCCGACAGATCGACGACATGCGGCGCGCTCAGCGGATCGCTGCCTGCCGGCACCTGCCCGACGATCGGTACCGCGCCCCAGGCGAAGACCGTCCCCGGCTCCTCCAGCACCAGCCGCAGCAGCATCGGATCGAAGGCGTAGCTCAGGTTGAACAGCAGTTCATGCCCGTCCGCCAATGCGCTGCCGTTCTTCGCGGCGCTTTCGGCCATGCGGCGGCAGCGCTCGGCATTGGACATGCCCCAGATGCGGGTCGCATTGTCGCCCAGCAGCCGCACCGGCCCCAGCGCGGTCATGATCGTCTGCGTCATGCGGCGGCGGTCCTTTCGGAGTTCCGGGCGAAATCGAGGATGAGGTCGGCCTGCCTTTCGGAAGCAGGCGTGGGTGATCGGTCGATGGAATCGGACATGGCCGCTTCCTGAGCATCAACGAACCCGGCTTGCAAGTCCGCCGCGCGATCAAGCGCCTGTGGCAGGGCGCCCATATCCTCGATCACCTGCCCCAGCCGCCAATGGGCGAAGGCCTCATCGCCGCGCCAGTCGCGCCGGTCGAGATTGAGGAAGATGCAGGGGCGGGGATGGAGCAGATATTCATAGACCTGACTCGACACGTCGCCCAGATAGACGTCCGCGCTCATCGTATAGCTCATGTCGATGGAATGACGGCTGCCCATGTCGACGCGGATATGGGGCGCCGTCGTGCGGATCGGCGCGGTGCGGCAGGCAAGCTTGGTATGGGGGGCGATGACGACGTTCCACCCCTCCAGCGCTTCCAGCACTGTCAGCACCTCCGGCCCATGGCGGGGCCAGGACGACAATTCGGCATCGAAATGCGGATTGTAGAGCAGCACCGGCCGGTCATTGTCGAAAAAGCGTTGCCGCGCGGCCTTCAGCTCGAACTTCGCATAGCCGCCGACCGCGCAATCCTGTGCCGTGCAGAGCCCGCGGTCGATCAGCCGCCGCCGGTCCTTCTCGCCCGCGACCAGCGTCAGGTCGAAGGCGGAATGGCGCGCCTTGTACCCGCCCTCCCGGTCGCCCGCGCCATGCTTGATCTGGATCATGCGGGCGGAAAAGCCGGGCATGGTGCGCAGCCAGCCGCTGGAAATCTCCGTCGTCACCAGCAGGGGAAAGCGGCGGACCGTCGCATAGTTCAGCATCAGCGTCAGGAAACGCGACGGCTGGCGGAACAGCGAGTCGGGTTGGGCGGGCGGCCTGCGCAGGCGGATGAGGTCCAGCGCGCCTTCCGGATCATAGCTGGCGACCAGATCCAGGATCAGGCGGGAGGGGGAAAGCACATGCACCTTCACCCCCGTCCGGCGCGACAGGGCAAGCGCGGCCGGCAGCCAGTGATAGACCTGATGGGCTTCGGCAATGGCGAGGAAGGCGATGTCGGTCGGCAACGGGCTGGCTCTCCAGGGTGTGCCGAGCCGTAGCGATCAGGACCGCCACAAATCAAGCAACCCGTTTTTTGCATTGCGTCAGTGCTGGACCTTTGCAGATTTTTTGTTATGCGCAACGCCGACTGAAGGATTATCCGAAGAGGCTTGACGAGCAATGGCCGAATTTTCGCTGCCCAAGAACAGCAAGATCAGCGCCAAGGGCGTAACCCACAAGGCGCCCGACGGCGCGACGAACGTCAAGAGCTTCAAGGTCTATCGCTACGATCCCGACTCCGGGCAGAATCCGCGCTACGACACGTTCGAGATCGATCTCGACAATTGCGGGCCGATGGTTCTGGATGCCCTGCTGAAGATCAAGAATGAATATGATCCGACGCTGACCTTCCGCCGTTCCTGCCGCGAGGGCATTTGCGGTTCCTGCTCGATGAACATGAACGGCCGCAACGGCCTGGCCTGCACCACCTCGATCGAGGAATGCGCGGGCAAGGAAGTGCGCGTCACGCCGCTGCCGCACATGGACGTCATCAAGGATCTGGTCCCCGATTTCACCCATTTCTACGCCCAGTACAACAGCATCAAGCCCTGGCTGCAAACCGTCAGCCCGGCGCCCAGCGGCAAGGAACGGCTCCAGTCGCCCGCCGACCGCGAGAAGCTGGACGGTCTCTATGAGTGCATCCTGTGCGCCTGCTGCTCGACCTCCTGCCCCAGCTACTGGTGGAACAGCGACAAGTTCCTGGGCCCGGCGATCCTGCTCCAGGCCTATCGCTGGCTGGCCGACAGCCGCGACGAATATACCGGCGAGCGTCTGGACGAGCTGGAGGACCCCTTCCGCCTCTATCGCTGCCACACCATCATGAACTGCGCGAATGTCTGCCCCAAGGGTCTGAGCCCGGCCAAGGCGATCGCGGAAACCAAGAAGATGATGGTCGAGCGGCAACTCTGACACGGTGAGCGACGGAGCGGGTCATCTGAGCCCGGTGGCCGAAGGGCCCTGGGCGGGCTGGTCGTGCTGGACCGACACGGCGCCGGGCACGTTCCTCGACTCGGCCATCGGCACCAGCTATTCGCGCAGCGATGCGGCGGGCAGGGCGACGGTCATGCTGGAAAGCCTGCCGTCGCACGCCAACCGGCTGGGGGCGCTGCATGGCGGCTTTCTCGCCGGATTTGCCGATCATGCCTATTTCGCGGCCCTGGCGGCGATGGGGCGCCCGGAACAGGCGGCGGCGGTGACCGTTGACCTCAGCATGCAATATTGTGGCTCCGGAAAGATCGGTCCCGTCCTGCGCGCGGAGGTCGAATTGCTGCGGGAGACGGGGCGGCTGATGTTCCTGCGCCTGACCATTTCCCAGGATGACGACCTGATCGCGGCATCCACCGGGACCGTGCGCAAGGCGCCGGAACCCAAGAAGCCGCTGCCAGGGTGAGCAGCGTCATCGCCCGTTACGACGCGCTCGTGACCGCGGGCGAATTGCGGCCCGACCCCGACCAGCGGGCGGCGGCGATGCGCCTGGACCGGCTCCAGCAGGAACTGGAGGCGTCGCCGCCGCGCGGTTCGACCTTGTGGAGGCTGCTGCGAAAGGCGCCGGAACCGCCGCGCGGCCTCTACATGTGGGGCGGCGTCGGGCGCGGCAAGTCGATGCTGATGGACCTGTTCTTCGACACGGTGCATGTCCAGCGCAAGAAGCGCGCCCATTTCCACGAATTCATGCTCGATGTCCATGCCCGGCTGGCCGAGGCGCGCAAGTCGGAGACGGGCGACCCGATCCCCCCGGTCGTCGAGTCGCTGGCGGAGGAGGCGCGGCTGCTCTGTTTCGACGAGATGGTCGTCAACAATATGGCCGATGCCGCGATCATGTCGCGGCTCTTTACCGGCTTGCTGGAAAAGCGGGTGACGATCGTCACCACCTCCAACCGCGAGCCGGACGAACTCTACAAGAACGGTCTCAACCGCCAGCTTTTCCTGCCCTTCATCGACCTCATCAAGGCGAAGCTGGACGTCATGACCCTGAACGGTCCGACGGACTATCGCCGCGATCGCCTGGGCGATGCGACCCTGTGGCACGCGCCCAACGGTCCGGAAGCGACCAGGGCGCTGTCGGAAGCCTTTTTCCGCCTGACCGACTATCCGGTCGAAGACCGGGCGAAGGTTCCGGCCGAGGACATCAAGGTGCAGGGCGGCCGGACGCTGCATGTGCCCAAGAGCCTGAAGGGCGTCGCCGTCTTTTCCTTCAAGCGCCTCTGCGTCGAGGCCCGGGGCGCGCCGGACTATCTGGCGATCGCCCGCAAATATCACACCGTCATCATCGTCGGCATTCCGGTGCTGGGGCCGGAGAAACGCAATGAGGCCGCGCGTTTCGTGACGCTGATCGACGCGCTCTACGAATATAAGGTGAAACTGCTCGCCTCCGCCGATGCGGAACCGGCGCGTCTCTACCCGGAGGGCGATGGCGCGTTCGAGTTCGAGCGCACCGTATCCCGCCTGATGGAAATGCAGTCCGACGACTATCTGGCGCTGGGCCACGGCGAGAAATAATCTCGCTCCGTCGAATTCGCCATTGTCCGCTCTGGAAAAAAGGGTCCGCACGCTCCCATTGAAGGGAGGCGTGCGGCAGGTGGCCGCTGTGGGGAAGGGCCATGCGCCAGGGTAGGAGCGCGTGGGCGACAGAGGCGAAACGGCTATTAATGAAATTGCGAATGAATTGCAAAGATAAATTGGCATGCGGGCCTTTGCGCGGTTGAAACCTAGGGCGGATAGGCCTAAGCGCACTTTCAGTTCCGGTTTCTTGGCAATTCCAGTTTACGGCTTGGAGGATGATTGCATATGGCCCGTAAGAAGATCGCGCTTATCGGCGCTGGTAATATCGGTGGCACGCTCGCGCATCTGGCGGCTCTCAAGGGGCTTGGCGACATCGTCCTCTTCGACGTCGTCGAAGGCGTGCCGCAGGGCAAGGCGCTCGACCTGTCGCAATGCGCTTCGGTCGAAGGCTTCGATGCGAAGATCACCGGCTCCAACGATTATGCCGACATTGCGGGCGCGGACGTCATCATCGTCACCGCCGGCGTCGCCCGCAAGCCGGGCATGAGCCGCGACGACCTGCTGGGCATCAACCTCAAGGTCATGAAGGCCGTGGGCGAGGGCATCGCCGCCAACGCGCCCGACGCCTTCGTCATCTGCATCACCAACCCGCTCGACGCGATGGTGTGGGCGCTGCGCGAATTTTCCGGCTTGCCGCACAACAAGGTGGTCGGCATGGCGGGCGTGCTCGACTCGTCGCGCTTCAACCATTTCCTCGCGGAAGAATTCAACGTGTCGGCCAAGGACGTCACCAGCTTCGTGCTCGGCGGCCATGGCGACACGATGGTCCCGGTGATCGAATATTCGACCGTCGCGGGCATCCCGGTTCCCGACCTGATCAAGCAGGGCCGCTCGACCAAGGAGCGCATCGACGCCATCGTGCAGCGCACCCGTTCGGGCGGCGGCGAGATCGTCGCGCTGCTGAAGACCGGCTCGGCCTTCTATGCGCCGGCCACCAGCGCCATCGCCATGGCTGAAGCCTATCTGGGCGACAAGAAGCGCCTGCTGCCCTGCGCCGCCAACCTGACCGGCCAGTATGGCGTCGACAATCTCTATGTCGGCGTGCCCGTGATCATCGGCGCCGGCGGTGTCGAGCAGGTCGTCGAGATCGAGCTGGACGACGAAGCCAAGGCGAACCTTCAGGTGTCGATCGACGCCGTCAAGGAACTGCTGGAAGCCTGCAAGGGCATCGATCCTTCGCTGGCCTGATCCGCAAACGAGCTTGCACCGGACCGTCCCAGGTAAGTGCGCAGCCTGGGGCGGTCCGCCTTTAGACCCAAAGTGCCACGTCCACAGAAAATGAAGGGACGCCCATGTCCATTCTGGTGAACAAGAACACCAAGGTGATCACCCAGGGTATGACCGGTGCCACCGGTACCTTCCACACCGAAACCGCCCTGGCCTATGGCACGCAGATGGTCGGCGGCGTCACGCCGGGCAAGGGCGGCACGACCCATATCGGCCTGCCCATGTTCGACACCGTGGCCGAAGCCAAGTCTAAGACCGGCGCCGATGCGTCGGTCATCTATGTTCCGCCGCCGTTCGCGGCCGACTCGATCCTGGAAGCGATCGACGCCGAAATCCCGCTGATCGTCTGCATCACCGAAGGCATTCCGGTGCTGGACATGGTGAAGGTGAAGCGCGCCCTTTCGGGTTCGAAGTCGCGCCTGATCGGCCCGAACTGCCCCGGCCTGCTGACGCCGGGCGAATGCAAGATCGGCATCATGCCGGGCAACATCTTCTCCAAGGGCAGCGTCGGCGTCGTCTCGCGCTCCGGCACGCTGACCTATGAAGCCGTGTTCCAGACCACCAATGCGGGCCTGGGCCAGACCACGGCCGTCGGCATCGGCGGCGATCCGGTGAACGGCACCAACTTCATCGACGTGCTGGAACTGTTCCTGGCCGACGACGCCACCGAATCGATCATCATGATCGGTGAAATCGGTGGCGACGCGGAGGAACAGGCCGCCCAGTTCCTGATCGACGAAGCGAAGAAGGGCCGCAAGAAGCCGATGGCCGGCTTCATCGCAGGCCGCACCGCGCCTCCGGGACGCCGCATGGGTCATGCCGGCGCGATCGTGTCTGGCGGCAAGGGCGACGCTGAGAGCAAGATCGCGGCGATGGAAGCAGCCGGCATCAAGGTTGCGGCGAGCCCCTCCGAACTCGGCACGACCCTGCTGGAAGTGCTGAAGGGCTGATCCAGCCATGGAGATGGCCGGGCTGCACCCCGGCCATCTGTTACCCCGCACCCGCGACTGCACGCGGTTGGCATGGGACGAGAGAAATGGGTTACGAAAACCAGGACTTCGAGATTGAGCGCGGACCGAGCTGGGCGCGCACCAACTGGCCGCCGATCGACACCGACGACCTGACCGGGGCGCTTGACCCCACGCAGATGCAAGTGGCCGTGAAGGCCGCCGCCAAGGCCAGTGGCAAGGCGGTTTCGGATGCTGATGCCGTAAGTGCGGCCGACGATGCAATACGCGCGCAGATGTTGATCCGCACATATCGCGTACGTGGTCATCTGGCTGCCAATCTCGACCCGCTGGGGTTGACCCAACGCGATCTGCCGGCCGACCTGACGCCGGAATATCACGGCCTGAACGATCCGGACAAGAAGGTCTATCTGGGCGGCACGCTGGGCCTGCAATATGCGACCGTGCGTGAGATCGTGGCGATCCTGCGCGCCAATTATTGCGGCAATGTCGGCCTGGAATATATGCACATCGCGGACGTGGAGGAACGCCGTTTCCTGCAGGAGCGTCTGGAGGGCAAGGACAAGGAAATCCATTTCACGCCGGAAGGCAAGAAGGCGATCCTGGCCAAGGTGATCCACGCCGAGCAATATGAGAAGTTCCTGGGCCGCAAATATGTCGGCACCAAGCGCTTCGGCCTGGACGGCGGCGAATCGATGATCCCGGCGCTGGAAGCCATCATCAAATATGGCGGCGCGCAGGGCGTGCGCGAGATCGTCTATGGCATGGCGCATCGCGGCCGGCTGAACGTGCTCGCCAATGTGATGGCCAAGGGCTTCCGCGTCATCTTCCACGAATTTTCGGGCGGCACCGCCAATCCCGAGGATGTCGGCGGATCGGGCGACGTCAAATATCACCTCGGCACCTCGACCGACCGTGAGTTCGACGGCGTCAAGGTCCATATGTCGCTGGTCCCCAATCCGTCGCACCTCGAAACCGTCGATCCGGTGGTGCTGGGCAAGGTGCGCGCGCAGCAGACCTTCCGCGACGACCTCGCCAAGCATGAGCAGGTGCTGCCCGTGCTGATCCACGGCGACGCGGCCTTTGCGGGACAGGGCATCGTCTGGGAATGCTTCGGCTTCTCCGGCGTGTCGGGCTATAATACCGGCGGCTGCATCCACTTCATCGTCAACAACCAGATCGGCTTCACGACCAGCCCGCAATTTTCGCGCGGTTCGCCTTATCCCAGTGATGTGGCGAAGGGTGTCCAGGCCCCGATCCTGCACGTCAATGGCGATGATCCGGAGGCCGTGACCTTCGCGTGCAAGCTGGCGATGGAATATCGCCAGACCTTCCACCGCGACATCGTGATCGACATGTGGTGCTATCGCCGCTTCGGTCACAATGAAGGCGACGAGCCGTCCTTCACCCAGCCGCAAATGTATGCGAAGATCCGTCAGCATCCGCCGGTCAGCGACGTCTATTCGGCGCGGCTGAAGGCGGAGGGCGTGGTCGACGATGATTTCGTCGCCCAGGTGACGGGCGACTTCGTCAACCATCTGGAGGAAGAGTTCGAGGCCGGCAAGAGCTACAAGCCCAACAAGGCCGACTGGTTCGCCGGTCGGTGGTCCGGCCTGCACAAGCCGGCCGATGCCGAAACCAGCCGCCAGAGCGTCGAGTCCGCCATCAGCCAGAAGCTGTTCGACAGCCTGGGCAAGACGCTGACGGCGATTCCGGAGGGCCTCAACGTCCACAAGACGCTGAAGCGCGTGATCGACGCCAAGGCCGAGATGTTCAAGTCCGGCGAGAATTTCGACTGGGCTACCGGCGAGGCGCTGGCCTTCGGATCGCTGCTGTCGGAAGGCTATGGCGTCCGCTTGTCGGGCCAGGATTCCGGGCGCGGCACCTTCAGCCAGCGGCACGCGGTCTGGACCGACCAGGATAGGGAGAACAAATATATCCCGCTCTCGACCGTGCCGCACGGCCGGTTCGAGGTGCTGGATTCGCCGCTCTCCGAATATGGCGTGCTGGGCTTCGAATATGGCTTCGCGCTGGCCGATCCGAAGAGCCTGGTGCTGTGGGAAGCGCAGTTCGGCGACTTCGCCAATGGCGCGCAGATCATCTTCGACCAGTATATCGCTTCATCGGAGACCAAGTGGCTGCGGTCCAACGGCCTCGTCTGCCTGCTGCCGCACGGCTATGAAGGTCAGGGTCCCGAGCATAGCTCGGCCCGGCTGGAGCGCTATCTCCAGCTTTGCGCGGAAGGGAATATCCAGGTCGCGAACATCACGACCCCGGCCAATTACTTCCATGTCCTGCGTCGTCAGATGCTGCGGCCGTTCCGCAAGCCGCTGATCATCATGGCGCCCAAGTCGCTGCTGCGCCACAAGCTGGCGGTCAGCAAGGCGGAGGACTTCCTGGGCGAAACGCACTTCAAGCGCATCCTGTCGGACCCCAATGGGGCCGCCGACAAGGACACCCGCCGCCTGGTGCTCTGCTCCGGCAAGGTCTTCTACGACCTGATGGAAGCCCGCGACGCCGCGGGCGACACGGACGTGCAGATCGTTCGCATCGAGCAGATCTACCCGTTCGCGGCCGAAGCCCTCGCCAAGCGCATCGAGCGCATGACGAACCTGGAAGAAGTCGTCTGGTGTCAGGAAGAACCGCGCAACAACGGCGCATGGTTCTTCGTGGAGCCCTATGTCGAGGAAGCGCTGGCAGCCGCCGGCAAGGCGCCGATGCGCGCCCGCTATGCCGGCCGCAAGGCGTCGGCGTCGCCCGCCACGGGCCTCGCCAAGCGCCATGTCGCTGAGCAGGGCGCCCTCGTCGCCGATGCGCTGGGTCACAGCGTCCGTGAAGAAATCCGTCGCCAGAAGAAAGGCTGAACAAGCTCATGGCTACCGAAGTCAAAGTCCCCACCTTGGGTGAATCCGTTACCGAAGCAACCGTCGGCCAGTGGCTCAAGAAGCCCGGCGACGCCGTGAAGGCCGACGAGCCTATCGTCAGTCTTGAAACCGACAAGGTCGCGGTCGACGTGCCCGCGCCGGCCGCCGGCACGCTGGGCGACATCGTCGCCAAGGAAGGCGATACGGTCGAGGTCGGCGCGCTGCTGGCCTATGTCAACGAGGGCGCGGCCGCTGCGGCAGCGCCTGCCGCTGCTCCGGCCCCCGCCGCCAAGGCGGAAGCCGCCACGCCGGCCCCGGCCGCTTCGGCCCCCGCCGATGAGGATGAGGGCGGCAACCTGACCCTGTCGCCCGCCGTGCGCCGTCTGGTGCTGGAACATGGCCTTGATCCGAGCAAGATCAAGGGCACGGGCAAGGACGGTCGCCTGACCAAGGACGACGTCGTGGCCGCCGCCGCCGCCGGTACCGCCAAGGCCGCCGCTGCTGCGCCTGCCGCCGCACCCGCCACTGCTGCGCCCGCCGCTGGCCCCAGCCGCGCGCAGGAACGCGTCAAGATGACCCGCCTGCGCCAGACCGTCGCCAAGCGGCTCAAGGAAGCGCAGAACAACGCCGCGCTGCTGACCACCTATAACGACGTCGACATGACCAACGTCATCGAGGCGCGCGCCAAATACAAGGACCTGTTCGAGAAGAAGCATGGCGTCCGCCTGGGCTTCATGGGCTTCTTCACCAAGGCTGTCTGCATGGCGCTGCGCGATATTCCGGGCGTCAATGCGCAGATCGAAGGCGACGAGATCGTCTATAACGACTTCGCCGACATCTCGGTCGCCGTGTCGGCCCCGAACGGTCTGGTCGTGCCGGTGATCCGCAATGCCGAGAGCCTGAGCGTGGCCGAGATCGAGAAGACGATCGGCAGCTTCGGCAAGAAGGCCAAGGAAGGCACGCTGACCATGGAGGACATGAAGGGCGGCACCTTCACCATCTCCAATGGCGGCGTGTTCGGTTCGCTGCTGTCGAGCCCGATCATCAACCCGCCGCAGTCAGCGGTGCTGGGCCTCCACCGCATCGAGGATCGTCCGGTCGTCCGCGACGGCCAGATCGTCATCCGCCCGATGATGTATCTGGCGCTCAGCTATGACCATCGCCTGATCGACGGTCGCGAGGCAGTGACCTTCCTCGTCGCGGTGAAGAACGCGATCGAGGACCCGACCCGCCTGCTGATCGACCTGTAAAGATGCGACCCGTGCTCCTGCGGAAGCAGGAGTCCAGGGTGGAGACGCGCTACGCGAGCCGGCTATGTCTATCTTCTGGCCAACAGGCGCAACGGCACCCTATATCTGGGTGTCACCAGCGATCTGGCGGCCAGGGCATATCAACATCGCAAAGGCTTGATTGACGGTTTCACCAAGGACCACGATTGTAAGCTTTTGGTCTGGTTTGAGGCATATGACGATCTGCAGGAAGCGCGACATTGCGAACTGCGGATGAAGAAATGGAAACGCGCCTGGAAGATCGAGCTGATCGAACGCGATAATCCACAATGGCGGATTTGTTCGAAACGCTGTTCTGACGACGCCCTGGGCTCCCGCTTTCGCGGGAGCACGGCAATGGAGTGAGAAATGGCAGACTTCGATTATGATGTTCTGGTGATTGGCGCCGGTCCCGGTGGTTATGTCGCGGCGATCCGCGCGGCTCAGCTCGGCCTCAAGACCGCCTGCGCCGAAAGCCGGGAGACGCTGGGCGGCACCTGCCTCAATGTCGGTTGCATTCCGTCCAAGGCGCTGCTGCACGCTTCGGAACTGTATGAGGAAGCCGCCAATGGCGCGCTCGCCAAGCTGGGCGTGAAGATCGACAAGATGAGCCTGGACCTCGACACCATGCAGGGCCAGCGCAAGGAAGCGGTCAAGGGCCTGACCGGCGGCATCGAATATCTGTTCAAGAAGAACAAGGTCGATTGGCTGAAGGGCCTGGCGAGCTTCACCGGCGCCAACACAGTTGAAGTCGCGGGCAAGACGGTGACGGCGAAGAACATCGTCATCGCCACCGGCTCGTCGGTCACGCCGCTTCCGGGCGTTGCGGTAGACAATGCGGGGGGCAGAATCGTCGATTCGACCGGCGCGCTGGAACTGGACAAGGTTCCCGGCCATCTGGTCGTCGTCGGCGGCGGCGTCATCGGGCTTGAACTGGGTTCGGTGTGGCGCCGCGTTGGTGCGAAGGTCACGGTGGTCGAGTTCCTCGACCAGATCCTGCCCGGCATGGACGGCGAAGTCCGCAAGGAAGCGAACAAGATCTTCAAGAAGCAGGGCTTCGAATATAAGCTCGGCACCAAGGTCACGGGCGCGGAAGTCGGCAAGAAGGGCGTGACCCTGACCGTCGAGCCGGCCGCCGGCGGCGAGGCGGAGAAGATCGAGGCCGATGTGGTGCTGGTGTCGATCGGCCGTCGTCCGAACACGGAGGGGCTGGGTCTCGACAAGATCGGTCTGGAACTCAATGCCCGTGGCCAGATCGAGACCGATCATGACTTCGCGACCAAGGTTCCCGGCGTCTGGGCCATTGGCGACGTCATCCCCGGCCCGATGCTCGCGCACAAGGCCGAGGATGAAGGCATTGCCGTGGCCGAGAATATCGCGGGCCTGACCGGGATCGTGAACCATGACGTGATCCCGTCGGTGGTCTATACCAAGCCGGAGATCGCTGGCGTGGGCCTGACGGAAGAGGCCGCCAAGGAAAAGGGCGCGATCAAGGTCGGCAAATTCCCGATGCTGGCGAACAGCCGCGCCAAGACCAACCATGAGCCCGATGGCTTCGTGAAGATCATTGCCGATGCAGAAACCGACAAGGTGCTGGGCGTCTGGATCATCGCGACGGTTGCGGGCACGATGATCGCGCAGGCGGCGCAGGCGATGGAGTTCGGCGCTTCGAGCGAGGACATCGCCTATACCTGCCACGCGCATCCGACGCATAGCGAGGCGATCAAGGAAGCGGCCATGGCCGTGACGGGCAAGCCGATCCACATCTGATCGCGTCCCGCCCTTGGGAAAGAATGAGAAGGCCGTCCTTCGGGGCGGCCTTTTTCATGACCTATTGACGATTGGAGCATTGCGTGAAGCTTGCCCGATTGCGTTGAGGCACGCCCATTCTCGCGAAGGCTGGAATGCCGTTCCCAGGTCGTGCATGGAGCGGAGCAAATTCTATCTGCTCTGGGCCCGGGGCCTTGGACCGTCGGCGCGCTTGTCAGACACGGCAAGCGCCCGCCGCACGCAAACCCGGTTGCGGCCATGGGTCTTCGCTTCATAGAGCGCCGCATCCGCCCGCGCGATGGCATCGTGGATCGCGGCATCTCCGGGTTGGACGGCCGACAATCCGAAACTGGCGGTAAGGGGGCGCGAAAGGCCAAGCTGGCGAGCGACCTCCTGCGCGATGCTCTCCCGAATGTCATTGGCGACCGTGGCTGCCCGGGCCGCGTCGGCATCGGGGAGGAACAATATGAATTCCTCCCCGCCGAAGCGCGCCGTGATGGCCTCGGCAGGCGCGAATTGCACCAATATCCGCGCCAGTGTGACGATCACGCGATCGCCCAGCGCATGGCCATGGGCATCGTTGATCGACTTGAAATGGTCGATGTCGCAGACGATCAGGCTGCCCTGCGTCGGCAGTTTCCGTGCCCTCTGGCCGATGGCATCGTCGAATCCCCGTCGGTTGAGCAGGCCGGAGAGGGGGTCATGCAGCGCGTCGCGCTGATAGCGGGCGAGAAGGTCGAGCATATTCGCCGCAAGCGCGGCCAGAGCCAGGAACAGGCCAAGGACGCAGGCAAGCGCCTGCATCAGGAA
Source organism: Sphingobium fuliginis (assembly GCF_015074805.1). Taxonomy (NCBI): domain Bacteria; kingdom Pseudomonadati; phylum Pseudomonadota; class Alphaproteobacteria; order Sphingomonadales; family Sphingobiaceae; genus Sphingobium; species Sphingobium fuliginis. The sequence goes on from NZ_CP060035.1 coordinate 413,689, forward strand.
GGCATAGTCGCTGCTCAGGAAACTGCCGCCCGACAGGGTAAGGGGCACGGTGCTGCCGCGTATCAGATTGTCCAGCGCGACCAGCGTCGCCGCGCCGAACAATGTGCGGTCCGACCAGTTGTCGAGGCGATCCCTGCCGGCGATCAGCGGCAGGCCGATCAGCAGGAAGCAGCCGAAATCGGACGCAGCCAGTTCGAAGGGCAGATTGTCCAGCATGAGGGAAACGGCGCACAGCATCACGGACAGCGCCCAGATCGCGATCCGCACCCGCAGCAGCCAGTTGGGCCGCCACCGTTCCAGCAAAGCCTGGCTGAACAGCAGGAAGCCGCTGGCGAACAGCAGGTCCGCCAGGAAACCCCAGAGGGGCGTCGGCACAAGAGCGAATCCCGCCGGCACGGCAAAGCCGCCCGCGACGCAGAAGAAGGCGGCGCTCCAATATCCTGCGGCGCGCACCCGCAGGGTCCAGACAAAGGCGAAAACCACGCCGAAGCTCGCCATCATGACGGGCAGGAAGAAGGCGAAATTCTCTCCCACGCTGCGTGCCTGTTCCTTCTATCGGTCGAAAGTCATGCGCGAGCCGGCGCGTCGTCCGTGTCGGGAGACCGGTAAAAGCCGATCCTTAACAAATACTTCCGGATCGGATGAGATGTTCATCCAATTTGGATGAACATGCGATGAGCGGGTCAGAAGCGGGGACGACGCTTGTCGCGGAAGGCCTGCACGCCCTCCTGAAAGTCGGGCAGGGTGAAGGCGTCCCGGAACATGGCCAGCGTTTCCGCGTCGTCGTCCGCCTGTCCATCCAGGATGCGGCGGACGATCGCCTTGGAAGAACGGATCGAATGCTGGGCATTGGCGGCCATGCGCCGAGCCAGTTCCACTGCTGTCTCCAGCGGGGCGGGGGCGATCTGGTCGATCAGGCCGATGGCGAGCGCATCCTCCGCATCATGGAGGGCGGCGGTGAACAGGATGCGCTTGGCCCGCGCCGGCCCCACCAGATCCACCAGCAGCCTGGTGTCGAACAGCGAATAGACGATCCCGAGCTTGGCCGGCGTGATGCCCAGCCGGGCGGAGGGGGAGGCGATCCGCAGGTCGCAGGCGATGGCCATGCCGCATCCGCCGCCGATCGCGTCCCCGTCTATGGCCGCGATCACCGGTTTTTCGGCATGGGCCAGGGCATATTGGGTGGCGCGGATCGCCGCCTGATTGGCGACGCGCCAATCCTCCTCGCCCGAATGACGCGCGAATTCGTGGATGTCCGCACCCGCGCAGAACAGGCCCGGTGCAGCCGATGTCAGGATCAGCACGCGGATCGCCTCGTCCGCCATCGCTTCCTGCACCAGTTGGGGCAATCGCTCCCACATCTCCTGGTTCATGGCGTTGTGCTGCCGGGGCCGGTCGATCAGCAGCGTGGCGACCGCGCCGTCGCGTTCCAGGCGGAGGGTCATGCCGGCCAGCCTTCGAGCAGCGGCACCAGCTCGTCAAAATGGTGGATGACGGCGTCGGCCTCCAGCGCCCCGACCGGCCCGTCGAGAAAGCCGAAGCTGACGGCGATGCTGGGGATGCCCGCATTGCGCGCCCCGGCGATGTCGTTGATCGTGTCGCCCAGGAAGATCGTCCGCCCGCCGCCCGCGCGCTCGATCATGGCGTGGATCGGCGCCGGGTCGGGCTTTGCGATGCCGACCGTGTCGCCGCCGACGACGCTGGTGAAACGGTCCGACAGGCCGATCTGGTGCAGCAGGGGAATGGTGAAGCGCTCCGCCTTGTTGGTGCAGATGGCCAGCTTCACGCCCGCCTCCTCCAGCGCATCCATCGCCGCGATCAGGCCCGGATAGGGCAGCGAATGGATCGCCAGATTCTGCTCATAATAATCCAGCAGGATCGGCAGCATCCTTTCCAGCATGGCGTCGTCATAGCCGCCCGAGGCGTCGAGCGCGCGCTGAAGCATCACCTTCGCCCCCTTGCCGACAAAGGGATGGATCGCCTCGACCGGAAAGGGCGGCCGCCCGTCGGTGGCGATGGCGTAGTTGACCGCCGCCGCCAGGTCGCCGCTGGTATCGAGCAGGGTGCCGTCAAGGTCGAAGCCGACAATGTCGAAGGGAATGGAAACCATGCCCGGCTCATGCCGCCTGGGTGGTGGCAAAGGCAAGTCAAACATGGCAGAGAGCGCTCAGATTCTTGGCCCTTTCGTGAAGGATGCCCCCGTGACCTCCAGCCGCTCCCCCGCTCGCCCCTTGGCCGTGATCATCCTTGCCGCCGGGCAGGGCACGCGCATGAAGTCGGCCAGACACAAGGTTCTGCACCCGTTTGCGGGGCGACCGATGCTGCTCCATCTGCTCGCCAGCGTGGCGGAGTTGCAGCCCGAGCGGCAGGTCGTGGTGGTCGGCGCTGGGCGCGAACAGGTGGAGAAGGCGGTGGAGGGCAGCGGCGCCGTCATCGCCGTGCAGGAACAGCAGCTGGGCACCGGCCATGCCGTGGCGCAGGCGCATGACGCGCTGGCCGGTTTCGCGGGCGACATATTGATCCTCTATGGCGACGTGCCGCTGGTGCGCGCCGAAACGCTGCGCAGCATGCTGGACCGCCTGAACTGGGGCGACGAGCCGCGCGCCGTGGTGCTGGGCTTCCGGCCGGAAGATGCCGCCGCCTATGGCCGGATCATCGCCCGGGACCAGGGCGTGATCGAGAAGATGGTCGAATATAAGGACGCAAATGCGGAGGAGCGGGCGGTGACGCTCTGCAATTCCGGGCTGATGGCGGTGCGCTCGACCGATCTGTTCGTGCTGCTCGACAAGATCGGCAACGACAATGCGGCGGGCGAATATTATCTGCCCGACATCGTCATGCTGCCCGGAGCGCAGAGCGCCGTCATCGAGGCGGAGGCCTGGGAAGTGGCGGGCGTCAACAGCCGCGCCGAACTGGCGGGGGTGGAGGCCGTCTGGCAGGACCGCCGCCGGGCAGAGGCGATGCGGGAGGGCGCGACGCTGATCGCGCCGGAAACGGTGTTCTTCGCGCATGACACGCTGTTGGGCCGCGATGTGGTGATCGAGCCGCATGTCGTCTTCGGCCCCGGCGTCAGTGTGGCGGACGACGCGACCATCCATGCCTTCTCCCATCTGGAGGGCGCGGCCGTCGGCAGGGGCGCGGAAATCGGCCCCTATGCCCGGCTGCGTCCCGGCGCGAAGATCGGCGTCAAGGCCAAGGTCGGCAATTTCGTCGAGGTGAAGAAGGCCGAACTGGGCGAGGGCGCCAAGGCCAATCACCTGTCCTATATCGGCGACGCCAGCGTGGGCGCGGGCGCGAATATCGGCGCGGGCACCATCACCTGCAATTATGACGGCTTCTTCAAATATCGGACGGAAATCGGTGCGGGCGCCTTCATCGGCTCCAACAGCGCGCTGGTCGCGCCGGTGAAGATAGGCGACGGCGCGATCGTGGCGGCCGGCAGCGTCGTGACCCAGCCGGTGGAGGCCGACGCGCTATGCCTCGTCCGGCCGAAGCAGGAGGCGAAGCCCGGCTGGGCGGCCCGCTTCCGGGCGCGGATGCAGGCGCGCAAAGCCGCCAAGTGACGGGTCTTCTGCGAAGGCGGCGCTGGCTTGCGGCGCTGCTGCTCATCCTTCTGGCCGTGCCGGGCGGGGCGGTCTGGCTCTATGCCAATGCGCGGGCCATGCCGGTCGTGCGGCGGCTGGACGTCGCGCTGCCCTTTCCGGCGGATGCGCCGCGCCGCCCGGTGACGGTGGCGCTGCTGACCGACAGCCATTTGTCCGGTCCCGATAACAGTCCGGAGCGGATGGCGCGGATCGTCGCTCTGGTGAACGGCCTCAGGCCCAAGCTGATCGTGCTGGGCGGCGACTATATCGGGGACGACAAGGGCGGTGCGACCTATGATCCGGCGCAGAGCATCGCCCCCTTCGCCGCCTTGCGCGCCCCGCTGGGGGTGGTGGCGGTGCTGGGCAATCACGATGCGCGCAAGCATACGGGGATCAGCCGCCGGCAATGGGGCGATCTGTTCGGCCGGATCGGCATCCGCCTGCTCGACAATCAGGCGGTGCGGCGGGGACCGCTGGCCATTGGCGGACTGCGCGACATCTATACCGGGCGGCCCGATATTCCCGGGACGCTGGCGGCCATGCAGGCGCTGGGCGGCGCGCCGCTGATGCTGTCGCACGGGCCGGACGCCTTTCCGCTGCTGCCTGACCGGGCGATGCTGACGCTGGTCGGGCATACCCATTGCGGGCAGGTGGCCTTGCCCTTTGCGGGCATCGTCTATGTGCCCTCGCGCTATGGCACCCGCTATGCGTGCGGGGTGTATCGGGAAGGGCGGCGGACCATGGTGGTGTCCGCGGGGCTCGGCACCAGCGGCCTGCCGATCCGGATGCTGGCGCCCCCCGATGTCTGGCTGATTACAATTCATCCACGATGATGCGGTACCCCTGTCGCCCGCCGCATGATCGTGGCATAGGCGGCGTAAGCATAGAGTTTTCACGGCTTTGGGACTGACTATCCATGTGCGGTATCATCGGAATCATCGGCAAGGACGACGTGGCGGGACGGCTGGTGGAGGGCCTCAGGCGCCTGGAATATCGCGGCTATGACAGCGCGGGCGTCGCCACGGTCCATGACGGGCGGATCGACCGCCGCCGGGCCGAGGGGAAGCTCGCCAACCTGGTGAAGGAACTGGACGCCGCGCCCCTGCCGGGCACCACCGGCATCGCCCACACCCGCTGGGCCACCCATGGCGCGCCGACGACCAGCAACGCCCATCCCCACGCCACGAAGGAAGTGGCGCTCGTCCACAACGGCATCATCGAGAATTTCAAGCCGCTGCGCGAGGAACTGATGGCGCGGGGCCGGACCTTCGACAGCCAGACCGACACGGAGGTCGTCGCCCATCTGGTGAGCGAGCTGGTGGAGCAGGGCGCGTCGCCCCGCGATGCCGTGGCGCAGGTTTTGCCGCGCCTCCATGGCGCCTTCGCGCTGGCGATCCTGTTCCGCAGCCATCCGGAAATCCTCATCGGCGCGCGCCTGGGTTCGCCGCTGGTGGTGGGCTATGGCGAGGGTGAGACCTATCTCGGTTCCGACGCGCTGGCGCTGGCGCCGCTGACTCAGCGCATCGCCTATCTGGAGGAGGGCGACTGGGTCATCATCACTCGCGACGGCGCGGAGATTTTCGACAAGGACAACAATCCGGTCGAACGTCCCGTCACCATTTCCGGCGTGACCGGCGAGCTGATCTCCAAGGGCAATCACCGCCACTATATGCTCAAGGAGATTTACGAGCAGCCGGTGGTCGTGGCCCAGACCCTGCGTTCCTATCTGCGCCGGATGGAGGATCAGGTATCGCTGCCGATCCCCGATTTCGACCTGGGGACCATCCGCCGCGTCACCATCGTCGCCTGCGGCACCAGCTATTATGCGGGCATGGTCGCCAAATATTGGTTCGAGCAATTCGCCCGCGTGCCTGTCGACATCGATGTGGCGAGCGAGTTCCGCTACCGCGCCCCGGTGATGGAGGAGGGCGGCCTGATGATCGTCATCAGCCAATCGGGCGAGACCGCCGATACGCTCGCCGCGCTCCGCCATGCTCGGGCCGAAGGGCAGAAGATCGCCGCCGTCGTCAACGTGCCGACCAGCACCATGGCACGGGAAGCGGACCTGCTGCTGCCCACCAATGCCGGGCCGGAGATCGGCGTGGCGTCGACCAAGGCCTTCACCTGCCAGTTGGCGGTGCTGGCGGCGTTCGCGGCCAATCTCGCCCGCGCCAAGGGGCGGCTGGACGCGAAGGCGGAGAAGGAACTGGTCCGCCACCTGTCCGAAGCGCCCGCCGCGCTGAACGGGGCGCTGGCCTATGATGAATCGATCGAGGCGATGGCCCATCTGATCGCGGGCGCGCGCGACGTGCTCTATCTGGGGCGCGGGCCGGACTATCCGCTGGCGCTGGAAGGGGCGCTGAAGCTCAAGGAAATCAGCTATATCCATGCCGAGGGCTATGCCGCGGGCGAGATGAAGCATGGTCCCATCGCCTTGATCGACGACAAGGTGCCGGTGATCGTGCTGGCGCCCAGCGGGCCGCTGTTCGAAAAGACCGTCAGCAACATGCAGGAAGTGCAGGCGCGCGGCGGGAAGGTGGTACTGATCTCCGACTATGACGGGGTGCAGGCGGCGGGCGAGGGCTGCATGGCGACGATCACCATGCCCAAGGTCCATCCGCTGATCGCGCCGATGGTCTATGCCGTGCCGGTGCAGTTACTGGCCTATCATGTCGCCGTCGCCAAGGGCACGGACGTCGATCAACCAAGGAATCTCGCCAAGTCCGTCACCGTCGAGTGATAGATGGCTGGCGAGTGAAGCGGTAGCGGTCCCGGATGCGGCGGTTGAAATAGCCGCCCTTGGACGTGGCGGCGCGCATGCCTTCCGCGACGTCCACCGGGACATCATGATAGCTGTAGCGCCGCCCGCTGACGAACTGCACGTCCAGCCGGCGCTGGGTGGCGTCATAGTCGAAACGGGCGATGGCGGTCGACGGCATGCGGATGACAATGATCCGCGACGGGGGAGGTTGCGTGTCGGAGGGCGCCAGCCGTTGCCGGCCGAACCGGGCCGCTCTATCCTCTGGGGAATGATCGAGACGGAAAGACTGCGCCTTCGCCCCTACACGCTCGCTGACTTCGCGCCTTATTGCGCCATGTGGTCGGACATGGACCTGATGCGGCATATCGGCGGCGTAGCTCCTTCGCCGGAAGACGCCTGGAACCGCATCCTGCGTTATGAGGGGCACTGGTCCCTTCTGGGCTACGGCATTTTCGCGGTGATCGAAAAGGCCAGCGGCCGCTATGTCGGAGAGACCGGGCTGGCGGATTTCCATCGGGGCCTTGGCGATGATTTCGACGAGGCGGGGGAAGCGGCCTGGATTTTCTCATCCGAGGTACATGGCCGCGGCTACGCGTTCGAGGCCGCCCGCGCCGCGCACGACTGGTATGCGCGGCGTAAGGACGCCGGCCGAACCGTCTGCCTCATCGATCCCGCCAACGAACCATCGCTCAGGCTTGCGGCCAGGCTTGGCTATGCGCCGTTCAGGGAGGCGGTCTACAAGGGGCGGACGGCGGTCATGCTCGAAAAATCGTCCGCATAGAGGCGACCCGGCGGAGAAGCTCAGCCGCCACCCGGCGCATTGTGCCCGCCCGCCGGCACCGGTCCGCCGCTCGGCGCATGGCTGTGGTCGGGATTGCTGTCCCAGTCGATATGATAGAGGTCGAACCGCCGGTCGCGCAGGTTGCGGACCGTACCCTCCGCGCGCGCCCAGCTCAGGTCCGCCAGGTTCACGTCGGCCATGGTCAGCGTCTCGACATTCTCCGTCGATTCCGCTGCGATGCCGTCGCGCGCAAAGGGCAGGTCGCAGGGCGTCAGGATCGCGCTCTGCGCATATTGAATGTCCATATTGTCGACGTTCGGCAGGTTGCCGACATTGCCCGACATGACGACATAGCATTGGTTCTCGATGGCGCGGGCCTGCGCGCAATAGCGCACGCGCATGTAACCCAGCCGCGAGTCGGTGCAGAAGGGGACGAAGATGATCCGCGCGCCCTGGTCCACCAGCCGCCGCGCCAGTTCCGGAAATTCGCTGTCATAGCAGATCAGCACGCCGATCGGCCCGCAGTCGGTCTGGATCACGTCCAGCGAGTCCCCGCCCTTGATGTTCCACCAGAAGGCTTCGTTGGGCGTGGGGTGAATCTTCTCCTGCGTGTGCAGCGAACCGTCGCGCAGGGCGACATAGGCGATGTTCTGAATGTCGCCATCCTCTGCCCGCGTCGGGTGGGACCCGCCGATGATGTTGATATTATATTCCAGCGCCATCCGCTCCAGTTCGCGGGTCAGGCGCGGGGTGTAGCCGGTCAGCCTGTCGATGGCCTCGATGGGGGAGAGCTTCTTGGTTTCGTAGGAGAGCAGCGGCAGGGTGAACAGTTCGGGGAAGACGATGAAATCGGAGCGATAATCTGCCGCCACGTCGACGAAATATTCGATATTGCGAATGAACTCGTCAAAATCCTGTACGGCGCGGGCCTGCAACTGACAGGTGGCTAGGCGGACGCTTTCCACGCCGCGCGGCACCCGCATTTCGGGCGCTTCGTCGGGGTCGACATAGGGGTTGCGCCATACCAGATGGGCGGCGTGTCCGTCGGACTGCCTGTCTTCGGGCAGGTAATTTTCCAGCACGCCGAGCGGCTCGAACTGGTTCTTGAGCTGGAAGCTGATCACCTGATCGCGCAGCTTGCCGTGCACGACCTTGTCCAGATAATCCGCCGGGCCATCGACGCGCCGCTTCGCACGCGCATAGCCCGGCATGCGTCCGGCGATGACGATGCCGTGCAGGTCCAGTTCCTCGGCTAGTTCCTTGCGCTCGTCATAGAGGCGCTGGCCGATGCGCAGGCCGCGCAGCTTCGGGTCGACGGCCATTTCATAGCCGTACAGCCACTCGCCCGCCGCGCTGTGCCGCGTGCCGAAGCCGTTTGCGGTGATCTCCTCCCAGTCATGATGGGAAAAGGCCATCGCCTTGCTGACCCGCATGGTCGCGCAATAGCCGACGACCTTATTGTCGTAGAGCGCGACGAAGCAGCCATTGGGGAAATTGTTGATCTGCCCGCGCAGGGTGGCGAGCGAATAATTGGGCATGCCGGGATAGACCCGGGCGATCAGTCGCTGGATGCCGCGTACATCGGAAGGAACGGCGGCCCGGACCTCCAGGCGTTTCTTGGCTGTCGTCGTCATCGCTGATCTCCTGCCATGGAAAAGGCGGCGCCGATACACGGCGCCGCCTCGTTCCGTTTCCGTATTGAACCGCGGAAGGGCGGATCAGTTCCGTCCGATTATTGCCACTTGCCCATGGCTTCTTCCAGGTTCACGCGGATCGCCTCGAAGAACTGCTCGGTGGTCATCCACGCCTGTTCCGGACCGATCAGCAGGGCGAGATCCTTGGTCATCGCGCCGCCCTCGACCGTTTCGATGCAGACCTTTTCCAGCGTTTCCGCGAACTTGGTGACTTCCGGCGTTTCGTCGAACTTGCCGCGATAGGAAAGGCCCTGGGTCCAGGCGAAGATCGAGGCGATCGGATTGGTCGAGGTCGCCTTGCCCTGTTGATGCTGGCGATAGTGGCGGGTGACGGTGCCGTGCGCGGCTTCGGCCTCGACGGTCTTGCCGTCGGGCGACAGCAGCACGGAGGTCATGAGACCCAGCGAGCCGAACCCCTGCGCCACGGTGTCCGACTGGACGTCGCCATCGTAATTCTTGCAGGCCCAGACGAACTTGCCGCTCCACTTGAGGGCGGAGGCGACCATGTCGTCGATCAGGCGATGTTCGTAGACGGCGCCCACCTTCTTGAACTCGTCGGCGAATTCATTGTCGAACACTTCCTGGAACAGGTCCTTGAAGCGGCCGTCATAGGCCTTGAGAATGGTGTTCTTGGTCGAGAGGTACAGCGGCCAGCCGCGGCCCAGCGCGTAGTTCATGCTGGCGCGGGCGAAATCGCGGATCGAGTCGTCCAGATTGTACATGCCCATGGCGACGCCGGAGCTGGGGAAGTTGAAGACGTCCTTCTCGATCTTCTCGCCATTGGCGCCGTCCCACACCATGCGCAGCTTGCCGGGGCCGGGGACGAGGAAGTCGGTGGCGCGATACTGGTCGCCGAAGGCGTGGCGGCCGATGACGATGGGGTCGGTCCAGCCGGGGACCAGGCGCGGCACGTTGCGGATGACGATGGGTTCACGGAACACCACGCCGCCCAGGATGTTGCGGATGGTGCCGTTGGGCGACTTCCACATTTCCTTCAGGCCGAATTCCTCGACGCGGGCTTCGTCCGGGGTGATGGTGGCGCACTTCACGCCGACGCCATGTTCCTTGATCGCGTTGGCGGAATCGATGGTGATCTGGTCGTTGGTCTCGTCGCGCTTCTCGACGCCCAGATCATAATATTTAAGATCGATGTCGAGATAGGGGAGAATCAGGCGCTCACGGATCCACTGCCATATGATCCGCGTCATTTCATCGCCATCGATCTCCACGACGGGGTTTTTCACCTTGATCTTAGCCATAGCGCCTGTTCGCCTTCTCGTTCGGGTGGAATTTGCGACCGCCCTAGGCAAAGCGACGGCAATGTTCAACCGTCCAATGCCCTTTGCAGGATTGGAACATTTCATGGCTCCTGCGACGGTATCGGACGTTGTCACTGCAAGTGTCTGTCCTTAAAGACGGTGCCCATGGAAAATGACGAACTGACGGTCGCACTGGGCGGCAATGTGAAATGGCGCTTCCCCTCCGTGCATCCGGAGGGCGTGAAATTCGGCCTGATCGCGGCGGCCATCACCGCGCTGCTGTTCCTGGTCGGCTGGGAAATCCTCGGCTGGCTGATGGTGATGGTGACCATCTGGGTGCTGGCGTTCTTCCGCGATCCGGTGCGCGCGGTGCCGCAGGATGAGCGGGCCATCGTCGCCCCCGCCGATGGGCTGGTGACGCTGATCCAGCGGGTGCCGCCCCCCCGCGAGATGGCGGGGGCGGATGGGCTGGGCGACCAGCCTATGATCCGCGTGTCGATCTTCATGAGCGTGTTCGACGTCCACATCAACCGCACGCCGATCGGCGGGACGGTGAAGTCGGTGGTCTATATTTCGGGCAAGTTCCTGAACGCCGATCTCGACAAGGCGAGCGAGGATAATGAGCGCCAGCATATATTGGTGGAGCGGCATGACGGCGTGCGCATCGGCTTCACCCAGATCGCCGGATTGGTGGCGCGGCGGATCGTGCCGTTCGTGAAGCCGGGCGACATGGTCGCGGCTGGACAGCGCATCGGCCTCATCCGTTTCGGCAGCCGGGTCGACGTCTATCTGCCCGCCGGCACCGCGCCGCGCGTGGTGCTGGGGCAGCGCACCGTCGCGGGTGAGACGATCCTGGGCCAGATCGGTGACATGCGCGTGATTTCGGGGATTCAGCAATAATGCGGCAGCGGCGCGCCATCCCGCGCGGATTGCGCCGGGGGATCACCCTGCGGATGGTGGCGCCCAACGCCGTGACCGCAATGGCCCTGTGCTTCGGCCTGACCGGCGTTCGCTACGGCATATCGGGCGAGTGGGAGAGGGCGGTGCTCTCCATCCTCATTGCCGGGGTGCTGGATGGGCTGGACGGGCGCATTGCGCGGTTGTTGCGGGGGGAGAGCCGCTTCGGGGCCGAACTCGACTCCTTGTCGGACTCCATCGCCTTTGGCGTGGCGCCGGCGCTGGTGCTCTATCTCTGGTCGCTGAACGCCATGCCGAAATTCGGCTGGATCTTCGCGCTCGCCCACGCGCTGTCCTGCGCACTGCGGCTGGCGCGGTTCAATGCGAATATCGACGCCGATGTTCAGCCGCACAAATCCGCCGGTTTCCTGACCGGCGTGCCGGCTCCGGCAGGTGCGGGGCTGGCCTTCGTGCCGCTCTATCTCTGGCTGGTGACGGGCGAGCCGCTTTTTCGGGAATGGTATGTCGTGGCGCCCTGGACCGCCTTCACGGCTTTCCTGATGATCTCCAACATCGCGACTTATAGCTGGTCGGCGCTGCGCCTGCGCAAACGCATCCGGCTGGAGGCGATCGCGCTGGCGGGCCTGCTGGCGGCGCTGCTGATCACCGATCCTTGGCTGACGCTGCTGGTGTTGTGCGCCTTCTACCTTGCGCTCATCCCCTTCGGCATGATGTCCTATGCCAAGGTGCGCCGCCAGCGGGCGGGCGAGGAAGCGTAATCCTCAGGCGGCCAGGACCGCCGCCGCAAAAGCAGGCGTGGTCTGCCGTGCAGAGGGTGACGCGCGCCGCCGGCTGATGCGCAGGCGATAGACCGGCGTTTCCTGCGGAATGGGTTCGAACGTCAGCGCCGCGACCATCTTGTCATGATAGGCCAGGAACATGCCGATAATGGTGCCTGCGGCCAGCAGGAAGGATCCGATGAAAACAAGTGCTGCGACCAGTGCGAACATATGCAGCTCACTTTCTGTCTTGCCATTTGCACGGCTTGGTTCACTATAGGCAGGCAAACGGCGTGAATCCGCCATTTGTTCCCGATGTTCTCCTTATGTTCCATCCGGAATGGAGAGTCAAGCCCCTTGCATTGATATTCCGACGCCGTTAAAGGCGCGCCCATTCCACATGGGAATCGACATATCCGGTGCTGTGCGTGACGCCCAGTTCCTGATTCCCAGAGGTGTAACCGGAAGGAGAAATATTATGGCGGCTCCTGTCGTCACCATGCATCAATTGATCGAGGCCGGCGCGCATTTCGGCCACCAGACCCACCGCTGGAACCCGCGCATGAAGCCGTACATCTTCGGTGAGCGCAACGGCATCCACATTCTCGACCTGTCGCAGACCGTGCCGCTGTTCGGCCGCGCGCTGGACTTCGTGTCGGCGACCGTCGCCGCCGGCGGCAAGGTGCTGTTCGTCGGCACCAAGCGCCAGGCGCAGGACCCGATCGCCGAAGCCGCCCGCAAGTCGGGCCAGCATTTCGTCAACCATCGCTGGCTGGGCGGCATGCTCACCAACTGGAAGACCATTTCGGGTTCGATCAAGCGTCTGAAGACCCTGGAAGAGAAGCTGTCGGGCGACACCCACGGCTTCACCAAGAAGGAAGTCCTCCAGATGACCCGCGAGCGCGAGAAGCTGGAACTGTCGCTGGGCGGCATCCGCGACATGAACGGCATCCCCGACGTCATGTTCGTGATCGACGCCAACAAGGAAGAACTGGCGATCAAGGAAGCCAACACGCTGGGCATCCCGGTCGTTGCGATCCTCGATTCGAACGTCTCGCCCGACGGCATCGCGTTCCCGGTTCCGGCGAACGATGACGCCAGCCGCGCGATCCGCCTTTACTGCGACGCCGTCGCCGCCGCCGCCACCAAGGGCAACCGCGGTGCGCAGCAGGCTTCGGGCGTCGACCTGGGCGCTCTGGACGAGCCCGAGGCCGAAGAGGTCGTCGCTCAGGCCTGAGACGCGGTCTTCGAACTGCAAAATTGACAGGCTAGGGCGCGCTCCACTGGAACGCGCCCTGCCGTTTTTCTGAAACATTGAACTTTAGGAGCCGAAACATGGCCGAGATTACCGCTGCTGCCGTCAAGGAACTGCGCGACCGTTCGGGCGCGGGCATGATGGATTGCAAGAAGGCGCTCACCGAAGCCAATGGCGACATCGAAGCGGCGACCGACTGGCTGCGCGCCAAGGGTCTGGCCGCCGCGCAGAAGAAGTCGAGCCGCACCGCCGCCGAAGGTCTGGTCGGCGTCGCCGTCGCCGGCACCAAGGGCGTGGCCGTCGAAGTGAACAGCGAAACCGACTTCGTCGCCAAGAACGACCAGTTCCAGGATTTCGTCCGCACCGTGTCGGTCATCGCGCTGGAGAACGGCGTGGCCGATGCCGAGGCGCTGTCGAACGCGGCCTATCCCTCGGGCGGCACGGTCGCCGAGAAGCTGGTCGCCAACATCGCCACCATCGGCGAGAACCAGACCCTGCGCCGCGTCGGCCAGGTCGAGGTGAACCAGGGCGTGGTCGTTCCCTATGTCCACAACGCCGCCGCTCCGGGCCTGGGCAAGATCGGCGTGCTGGTCGCGCTGGAAGGCGATGCGCCCGCCGACGTCCTGGAGCCGCTGGGCAAGCAGATCGCGATGCACATCGCCGCTGCCTTCCCGCTGGCGCTGTCGGCCGCCGACATCGATCCGGCCCTGCTGGAGCGCGAGCGCGCCATCGCCGCTGAAAAGGCCGCCGAATCGGGCAAGCCTGCCGAGATCGTCGCCAAGATGGTCGACGGCGCCGTCGCCAAGTTCGCCAAGGAGCAGGCCCTGCTCAGCCAGCTCTTCGTGATGGACAACAAGACCCCGGTTGCCGATGTCGTCGCGAAGGCGGCGAAGGATGCCGGCGCGTCGATCACGCTGAAGAACTATGTCCGCTTCCAGCTCGGTGAAGGCATCGAGAAGGAAACGAGCGACTTCGCCGCCGAAGTGGCCGCGGCCGCAGGCGTCTGATCCGATAGTTCGTTCGCTTCGGCGGTGTCGGGAGGCTCAGGCTTCTCGACAAGCCGGAAGCGGGCGCTAAGGAAGTTCGGGGTTTCCAAAACCCTGCTTCACAACATGGCGCGCGCTGCTTAAGGTGCGCGCCATTTCCTTGCCCGATCATAAAAGGAATATTGCCCCGCATGTCTCGCCCAGCCTTCAAGCGCATCCTGCTGAAACTTTCGGGCGAAGTGCTGATGGGGCAGGGGCAGTTCGGCATCGAGCCGGAGACGGTGAACCGCGTCGCGGGCGAGATCGCGGCGGCGAAGGATGCGGGGTTCGAACTGTGCGTCGTCGTTGGCGGCGGCAATATCTTCCGAGGCCTGGCGGGCGCCGCCAAGGGTTTCGACCGGGCGAGCGCCGACTATATGGGCATGCTGGCCACCGTCATGAACGCGCTCGCCGTGCAGAATGCGCTGGAGAAGCTGGGCTACGACACGCGCGTCCAGTCCGCCATTCCGATGGCGTCGGTCTGCGAACCCTATATCCGGCGCAAGGCGGTGCGGCATATGGAGAAGGGACGGATCGTCATCTTCGCGGCGGGCACCGGCAGCCCCTTCTTCACCACGGACACCACGGCGGCGCTGCGGGCGGCCGAAATGGATTGCGACGCCCTGTTCAAGGGGACCAGCGTCGACGGCATCTACAATGCCGATCCCAAGAAGGTGCCGGATGCGGCCCGCTATGAAGCGATCAGCTTCGACCAGGTGCTGAACGACAATCTGAAGGTCATGGACGCGAGCGCCATTGCCCTTTGCCGCGAAAACAATATCCCCATCGTCGTGTTCAACATCCGCGAAACCGGCAATCTGGCCAAGGTGCTGGCCGGTGACGGTGTGGCGACGATCGTGCAAAATCAGGAGCGCTGAAACAAAATGGCTCAATATGACAAGGCCGACCTCGAACGCCGCATGGCGGGTGCCCTGGAATCGCTGAAAGGCGATCTGTCGGGCCTGCGCACGGGCCGCGCCAATATCCAGCTTCTCGATCCGGTGACGGTCGAGGTCTATGGCGCGCATATGCCGCTTAATCAGGTCGCGACCGTTTCCGCGCCCGAACCGCGCATGCTTTCCGTGCAGGTGTGGGACAAGAGCAATGTCGGCCCGGTCGACAAGGCTATCCGTTCGGCGGGGCTGGGCCTTAACCCCATCGTCGACGGCCAGACGCTGCGCCTGCCGATCCCCGACCTGACCGAGGAGCGCCGCAAGGAACTCGCCAAGCTCGCCAGCAAATATGCCGAGGGCGCCCGGATCGCCGTCCGCAATGTCCGCCGCGACGGCATGGACAGCCTGAAGACCGACGAGAAGAAGGGCGAGATCAGCGAGGACGAGCGCAAGCGCAAGGAAACCGAAGTCCAGAAGCTGACCGACAGCACCATCGCGGACATCGACGCGGCGGCTGCGGCGAAGGAAAAGGAAATTCTCGGTCAGTGATCCGGGGCTTTCCTTTCGCGGCCAAAGCACGCATTCCTGTCTGATGGCCACCCAAGCCAAAACCGATCTGACCAGCGGCGCGCCAGCCCATGGCGCGCGCCCCAAGGATGTTCCGCCAGGAACGGCCATGCCTCGTCACGTCGCCATCATCATGGACGGCAATGGACGCTGGGCGAAGAAGCGCTTCCTGCCCCGCATCGCTGGCCATCGGGCGGGGGTGGAGGCGGTGCGCCGCGTCGCCCGCGCCGCGCGGGAACTGGGTCTGGAATGCCTGACGCTCTACGCCTTTTCCTCGGAAAACTGGAAGCGTCCGGCCGGCGAGGTGGCGGACCTGATGGGCCTGCTGCGTCATTTCATCCAGTCCGACCTTGACGAATTCCATGCCAATGGCGTGCGGCTGCGCATCATCGGCAATTATCGGGCGCTCGATCCCGCGCTGGTGGCGCTGATCGACAATGCGGTGGCGCGGACCGCGGGGAACAGCGGGCCGATCATTGCCATAGCGCTCAACTATGGCGCGCAGGACGAACTGGTGCGCATGGCCCAGACGCTGGCGCGCCGCGTGGCCGCCGGCGAGATCGCGGCGGAGGAGATCGGCCTCGCCGATGTCGATGCGGCGCTCTACACCGCAGACCTGCCGCCGCTGGACCTGATGATCCGGACGTCGGGGGAACAGCGGCTCAGCAACTTCATGCTGTGGCAGGCCGCCTATGCGGAGCTTTACTTCACGGACATGCTGTGGCCGGATTTCGACGGGCGGGCGCTGGCTGCCGCACTGGACGCCTTCCGCCTGAGGGACCGCCGTTTCGGCGGGCTGTGACAGGCATGTCGAGCGAGCTTCGCACCCGCGCCATCGTCGGCGTCGTGCTCATCCTCGTAGCGTTGGCGGCCCTGTTTTCGGGCGGCTTCCTTTTCTGGATGCTGCTGTCCGTGGCGGGCGTGCTGATGCAGGGGGAGTGGGGCGACCTGACCGGAGCCACGCCGGAGAACCGCAAGCTGGCGATGTTCGCCGTCTCGGTGCCGCTGGCGATCCTTTGCCCGGCGGCGGCCGGCGTGTCCTGGCTCGCCTTCACATTGATGGCGGCCGCCTTCTTCTTCGTCGCGCTGGTGGGCCGGTCGGTCAAGCTGGCGCTGGGCGTGCCCTATATCGTCGTGCCGGTGATGGCGCTGCTTTTCCTGCGCGAACAGGCGCCCAATCTTCAGGGGTTGCTGCTGACCCTCTGGGCGCTGGGCCTCGTTTGGGCGACCGACATCGGCGCTTATTTCGCCGGCCGGTCCATTGGCGGGCCGAAGCTGGCTCCGCGCGTCAGCCCGTCTAAGACCTGGGCCGGCCTTGGCGGTGGGGTGCTGGCTGCGCTGACCGTGGGTTTCCTGCTCTACCGGTTCGCGGACCTGCCGGTTCAGCTTGCCGCGGCAAGCGGCCTGCTGGCGGTCGCCGCGCAGCTGGGCGACCTGTTGGAAAGCTGGATGAAGCGCCGTGCAGGGGTGAAGGATAGCGGTACGCTGCTGCCCGGCCATGGTGGGGTGATGGATCGGTTGGACGGGGTGGTCGCCGCCGCGCCGCTGGCCGCGATCTGCTATATGATCCTGGTGCAATTGCCATGAAGAAGGTGTCGATCTTCGGCGCGACCGGATCGGTCGGCATGTCCACGCTGGACCTGATCCAGCGCGATCCGGACAGCTATAGCGTCGTTGCGCTGACCGCGCATGGCGATGTGGCGGGTCTGGCCGCCGCCGCGCGGCAGAGCAATGCCGCGATCGCGGTGATCGGGGACGAGACCCGCTATGACGCGCTGAAGGATGCGCTGCGCGGTTCCGGGACGGAGGCGGCGGCCGGCCAAGGCGCGTTGGTCGATGTGGCCGGTGCAGGCGCGGACTGGAGCATGGCCGCCATCGTCGGTTGTGCGGGGCTGCGCCCGACCATGGCGGCGTTGAAGGCGGGTGGCACGGTCGCGCTCGCCAACAAGGAATCGCTGGTGTCGGCGGGTGCGCTGATGATGGACGCGGTCGGTGCGTCGGGCGCGACGCTGCTGCCGGTCGACAGCGAACATAATGCCATATTCCAGTGCCTTGCGGGCAGTCGCATGGAAGATGTCGCAAGGATCACCCTGACCGCGAGCGGCGGCCCCTTCCGCACCCGCAGCCGGGAGGAGATGCGCGGCATCACCCCCGCGCAGGCCGTCGCCCATCCCAACTGGTCCATGGGCGCGAAGATCAGCGTCGACAGCGCGACGATGATGAACAAGGGGCTGGAACTGATAGAGGCGGCGCATCTCTTCCCAGTCGGGCTCGACCGGATCGAGATCCTCGTCCATCCGCAATCGGTCATCCACTCCATGGTCGAATATCGCGACCGCTCAACCCTGGCGCAGCTTGGCTCGCCCGACATGCGCATCCCCATCGCCCATGCGCTGGCCTGGCCCGATCGGATCGCTACCCCTTGCCAGCCGCTGGACCTCGCCCGGATCGGCCGCCTGGATTTCGAGGCGCCGGATGAGCATCGCTTCCCCGCGCTGCGGCTGACCCGGCAGGCGGCGGAGGCGGGCGGCGCCGCGCCCGCCATATTGAACGCCGCCAATGAGGTCGCCGTCGCCGCCTTCCTCAAAGGCGCCATAGGCTTCCTTGATATCGCCATGATTGTGGAGGATGTCCTGAACCGCTATAGCGCGCCTGTGCCCCGCCAGATCGACGATGTGCTGGAAGCGGATGCGCAGGCGCGTAATATGGCTGCACAAGTGATGGAAAGATTGACCGCTTGATCCAGAATCCCGGTTTCCTGTTGACCGTAGTCGCATTTGTGGCGGTCATCGGACCGCTCGTCTTCGTGCATGAGCTGGGCCATTATCTGGTGGGCCGCTGGTGCGGGGTGAAGGCGGAGGCCTTTTCCATCGGATTCGGCCCGGAAATCGCGGCCTGGGTGGACAGGCGCGGCACCCGCTGGCGCCTGGGGGCGCTGCCGCTGGGCGGCTATGTGCGTTTCAAGGGCGACATGAACGCGGCGAGCCAGACCGATCCCCGCTGGCTGGAAATGCCCGCCGCCGAACGGGCCGAGAGCTTCCCTGCCAAGCCGCTATGGCAGCGGGCGGCCATCGTCGCGGCCGGGCCGGCGATCAACTTCCTCTTCGCCATGGCGATCCTTGCAACCTTCGCCTTCGTCCATGGCGAGAGCCGTACCCCTGCGGTCGCCGGGCAGGTGCAGCCCGGCAGCGCGGCAGCGGCGGCTGGCATCGTCGCGGGCGACCGCATCGTCTCGCTCAACGGGCGGGAAATGACGACCTTCGACGATATTCGCCTGTTCGCGCAGATCCGCCCCGGCGAACCCGTCACCATCGTGATCGACCGCCGGGGCAAGCTGTTCGAGAAGCAGGGCAAGGTCGGCGCGGTCGAGGAAGATGACGGCTTCGGCAACAAGTTCCGCATCGGACGGCTGGGCATCGCGCCGGGTGAGCCGGTGATCGAGCCCGTCAGCCTGGCCCGAGCCCCGGTCGTCGCCGTGGAGCGGACGGGTCAGATCATCCGCACCATGGTGGAGACGCTGGGCCAGATCGTGGGGGGCGGCCGATCGGTCAAGGAACTGGGCGGCCCGCTCAAGATCGCTGAGGTTTCCGGTCAGGCGGCGACGCTGGGGGTGGAGAGCTTCGTCTTCTTCATGGCGCTCATCTCGATTAACTTGGGGTTCATCAACCTCTTGCCAATCCCGATGCTGGATGGCGGGCATCTGCTGTTCTATGGGGTGGAGGCGATACAGCGGCGACCGGTCAGTCCGCAGGTGCAGGAATGGGCCTATCGCTCGGGCCTGGCGGTTCTGCTGGCGATGATGGTGCTGGTAACATTCAACGATTTATCCTCTTTCGGCCTCTGGGATCGTCTGTCCGGCTTGATCGGCTGAGCCGTATCGGGCAGGAGGACGCGATTTGGCGCCGTCTTTCCGGATGTGAACGGAATGGGTCCGGCGTGAACGACATGTTGCTTTTTTGTAGAAGGTGGAGCGGGTGACAGCGATGATGAGCAGCAACAGGCAGCGCCCGGTCGTCGTGGCCCTGTTGGCGACGACGATGATCGCGGGCATGTCTGCGATCCCGGCGATGGCTCAAAATGCCCCGCCGGCTGCCGCGCCTGCGCCCGTTCCGGCAGCCGCGCCAGCGGCCGGAACCATCCGCACCATCTCCGTCACTGGCCAGCAGCGCCTGGAGCCGGATACGGTGCTGTCCTACACCAAGCTGCGGATCGGCCAGCCCTTCACCCAGGAATCGCTCGACCAGGCGCTGCGCGACCTTTACGAGACGGAGCTGTTCGCCGACGTCCAGATCCGCAACGACAATGGCGCGCTGACCGTAGAGGTTAAGGAAAACCCGGTCATCAACCGCATCGTCCTTGAAGGTAATAAGCGCCTCAAGGAAGACAAGATACGTCCCGAAATAAAACTGGCTCCGCGCCAGATCTACACCCGCTCGAAAGTGCGCGCCGACGTCGCCCGCATCATCGAGCTGTATCGCCGGCAGGGCCGCTTCGCCGCCACGGTCGAACCGAAGATGGTGCAGCTTGACCAGAACCGCGTCGACATCGTCTTCGAAATTTCCGAGGGGCCGAAATCCAAGGTCCGCCAGATCAACATCATCGGCAATGAGAAGTTCAAGGACGGCGAACTGCGCAGCCAGATGGTGACCAAGCAATCGCGCTGGTTCCGCATCTTCTCGTCGGGCACCAGCTACGATCCGGATCGTCTGGCCTATGATCAGCAGAAGCTGCGCCAGTTCTACCTGACCGAAGGCTATGCCGATTTCCGCGTGATCTCCGCCGTGGCGGAACTGACGCCGGACAAGCAGGACTTCATCATCACCTATGTGGTCGAGGAAGGGCAGCGCTACAAATTCGGCGATGTGAAGGTCAACAGCGACATTCGCGACCTGTCCGGCGATTCGCTGACCAAGATGCTGCCGATGAAGAAGGGCGACTGGTACAACGCCAAGCAGGTCGAGGACACCGTCGACACGCTGAGCGAAACGGCGGGCCTGTTCGGCTATGCCTTCGCGGACGTCCAGCCGGACTTCCAGCGCGACAAGGATACGCTGACGATGGGGATCGACTTCCGCATCGCCAATGCGCCGCGCGTCTATGTCGAGCGGGTCGACATCAACGGCAACACGCTGACCCAGGACAAGGTCGTGCGCCGCGAATTCCGCCTGGCGGAGGGCGATGCGTTCAACAGCTTCCTGGTCAAGCGGTCGAAGGACCGCATCAATTCGCTGGGCTTCTTTCAGGAAAAGCTGGACATTGAGCAGAAGCCGGGTTCCGCGCCGGACCGCATCGTCCTGGAAACCAATGTGCAGGAAAAATCGACCGGCGAATTGTCGCTTTCGGCCGGCTTCTCCTCGCTGGAGCGTTTCATCGTCGCGGCGTCGATCACCCAGCGCAACTTCCGCGGCAAGGGCCAGGAACTGCGCACCAGCGTCAACTATTCGGCTTATTCCAAGTCGGTGGAAGTGGGCTTCACCGAGCCCTATTTCATGGACAAGAATATCGCACTGGGCGGCGACATCTATCGCCGCGACCTCAACAGCTTCCGTTATCTGAACAATAACGACCGCGACACGACCTATGAACAGACGACGACCGGCTTCCAGCTTCGCGCGGGCGTGCCGATCACGGAATATATGTCGCTGGCGCTGCGTTACACGTTGAATCTGGACGACGTGACGCTCGACAAGGATACCTACTACTCCGATCCCGATGGCGCAGGTCCGCTGGGACTTCAGTGCGATCCGCTGCTGGCCGGACGCTATCTTTGCGACGCCATCGGCAAGCGGACGACGTCGTCGCTGGGCTATTCTCTGATCTACGATACCCGCGACAACCGCATTCGTCCGACACGGGGCCATAATGTCGTTCTCAGCCAGGATTTCGCGGGTCTGGGCGGCAGCGTCAAATATGTGCGCACGCGGTTGAACGGCTCCAAATATTGGCCTGTCGGCGGTGGGTTCATCTTCTCCGTCTCTGCGGAGGGCGGCTATATCCACAGCCTTGAAGGCGACCGCCGGGACGCTTCGAACGAGCTGGTCGACAAGGTTCGCCTGACGGATCGCTTCTTCCTGGGCAATCCGCAGATTCGCGGCTTCGATATTCGCGGCATCGGCCCGCGCGTGAAGCGCTATTACCTGCAGTCGCAGACCGATTCGAGCGGCAATACCACCTATGTGCGGGGGGAAGGGAACAATAATGTTTCCGACGACGCCCTGGGCGGCAAGGTCTATTATCTGGCGCGGGCGGAGATGGAAATTCCGCTGGGCTCGGGTGCGCGTGAAATGGGCCTGCGTCCCTCGATTTTCGCGGACGTCGGCGCGGTCGCCGGATTGCGCAATCCCCGCACGACGAATTCGAACGGCA
Source organism: Sphingobium fuliginis (assembly GCF_015074805.1). Classification (NCBI taxonomy): domain Bacteria; kingdom Pseudomonadati; phylum Pseudomonadota; class Alphaproteobacteria; order Sphingomonadales; family Sphingobiaceae; genus Sphingobium; species Sphingobium fuliginis. Next base: position 435,550 of record NZ_CP060035.1, read on the forward strand.
TCTGCGCCGACAACACGACCGGTTCGCGCAGCGAGGCGGGGACTCCCGGCACGTGCGGGACCAACCAGACCCTCATCATCGGACCGTTCGAGGAGGAATATCTGGGCGATACGCTGAAACCGCGTGTCGCCGTGGGCTTCGGCGTCAACTGGAACTCGCCCTTCGGGCCGTTCCGCATCGACATCGCCAAGGCCCTGCTCAAGGAACCAGGGGACGACACTCAGCTCATTAGCTTCAACGTAGGGACTCAATTCTGATGAAGACGATTTTCAAGGCTGCGGCGCTGGTTCTCGCGCCGATGACCGCCATGGCGCTGACCAGCGTCCCGGCCGCTGCCCAGTCGAAGACCGGCATCGCCGTCGTCGACCTGCAACGCGCCGTCGCCACCAGCTCGGCCTATTCGACCGCGCGCACGCAGATCCAGACCACCTACAAGGCGCAGATCGACGGCTTTACCGCACGCAAGAATGCGATCGACGCCGATCTCAAGGCCAAGGGCACGGCCCTGGAAGCCGCGATGAAGGCAGCCGGTGGCAAGCCGACCCCGGCGATCCAGACCCAATATGAGGCCTATCAGAAGGCCGGTCAGGACGGCCAGGCCGAACTGCAGCGCCTGGGTCAGCCGATCGCTCTCGCCAACGCCTATGTCGAGGAGCAGATTTCGGCCAAGCTGTCGGATGCGCTGAAGTCCGCCATGACCAAGGCGAAGGTCGACCTGATCCTGTCGCCCGACGCGACCGTGTCCTATCAGCCGACCGTCGACATCACCCAGTCGGTGGTGACCGAACTCAACGCGCTGGTGCCCAGCGTCGGCATCACCCCGCCGGCCGGCTGGCAGCCGGGCCGTCAGGGCCAGGCCGCTGCCGCTCCGGCCGCTGCTCCCGCCAATCCGTCGCAGCAGCCGACCTCGCGCTGATCGCTTGATGACGGTTCAGTCTGACAATGCTGCCGCCGCCATCGGCCCCATCGATATTCGTGGGGTGATGGCGGCGTTGCCGCACCGTTATCCGATGCTGCTCGTCGACCGCGTGATTTCGCTCGTGCCGAACAGCACGATCCACGCGGTCAAGGCGGTGTCGATCAACGAGGATTTCTTCCAGGGGCATTTCCCCGGCCGGCCGATCATGCCCGGCGTATTGATCGTCGAAGCCATGGCGCAGGCCGCTGGCGTGCTGACGGTCGAAACCATGGACCTTCGCGGTTCGGGCAAGCTCGTCTATTTCATGAGCATCGACGGGGCGAAGTTCCGCAATCCGGTAGAACCGGGCTGCCTGCTAGACCTGCATGTCGATCTGGTCCAGATTCGCGGCCGCGTCTGCAAGTTCACGGGCAAGGCGATGGTCGAGGGCAAGCTCTGCGCCGAGGCCAGTTTCGTCGCGATGATTGCCGACCCGCCGGTGGACTGAAACGCGGCGGTGATCCCGACTTTCCCGCCACTTCCTCCCAAGCCGGAATGACGGGTCGACTGATACAGGGAACCGCCCGTTCTTCCCCTTGCTTTTGCGCGCATTCCCATGTAACCGCGCGCCTTCGCAGATTTTCGCATCCATGGCCGGTCGGAAACCGGCCCCTGAACGGAGCAGACCCATGAAGGCCGATACGCATCCCGATTACCACTTCATCACCGTCCAGATGACCGACGGCACGACGTTCCGCACCCGCTCGACCTGGGGCAAGGAAGGCGACACGCTGGCGCTCGACATCGATCCCAAGTCGCACCCGGCCTGGACCGGCGGCACCCGCCAGCTTGAGCAGGGCGGCCAGGTGGCACGCTTCAACAAGCGTTTCGGCGGCCTGACGCTGAAGAAGTAATCGGCCTTCAAGCGAAGGATAGGGAAGGGCGCCTCCTGGGGCGCCCTTTTATTTGGCTGGTAGAGGCGGGTTTTCGCCAGAAGCGGACATTGACGCTTGCCCTCCTCTTCAGGGGAGAGGGGCGTGCCTCACGCGCAGTCTCAGCCTATGGGCACTCCCCCCATCCCATCCTTCAAACGAGTTACATGCCTCGTTTGAACCTGAAGGGAAGGGGCTTAATGGTGGCTGACCATCCCTATCAGCCATCCGGGCATCATCCCGCCGCCATGCGATCCTCGTCCAGGAACGCGGCGACATCATCCAGCACGACATCCTTCGACAGGAAGGTCTGCCCGATTCCCCGCGCCAGCAGGAAGGGCAGGGTGCCTGCCGCCATCTTCTTGTCGTGCAGCATATGCGCGACCAGCGCCGCGCCGTCCGCCTTCACATGCGCGCTGGCGAGATCGTGCGGCAGGCCGACGGCCTTCAGATGCGCCGTCACCCGCTCCGCATCCTCCGCCGGGCACAGGCCGCGCCGCGCCGAATAGCGGAAGGCAAGAGCCATCCCCGCCGCGACGCCCTCGCCATGGAGCAGAAGATCCGAAAAGCCGGTATCCGCCTCCAGCGCATGGCCGAAGGTATGGCCAAGGTTCAGCAAGGCCCGCCGTCCGGATGTCTCCCGCTCGTCATCGGCAACAATGGCCGCCTTGGCCGCCACGCTGCGTTCGATGGCATATTCGCGGGCCTGGACGTCGCCGGACAGCAGCCTGTGCCCTTCCGCCTCGCACCAGGCGAAAAAGGCGGGATCGTCGATCAGGCCATATTTCACCACTTCGGCATAACCGGCCCGCGTCTCCCGCGCCGGCAGCGTGTCGAGCGTCGAGGGATCGATCAGCACCAGCGAGGGCTGGTAGAAGCTGCCGACCAGATTCTTGCCGGCCTTCGCATTGATCGCGGTCTTTCCGCCGACGGAACTGTCCACCTGCGCCAGCAATGTCGTGGGCACCTGGATGAAATGGCAGCCGCGTTTCAGGATCGAGGCGGCAAAGCCCACCAGATCGCCGATCACCCCGCCGCCGAGCGCCACCACATGGTCGCCGCGCTCTATCTCCAGCGCCAGCAGCGCATCGAGCAGCTCTTCAAGGTGGCGCCAGCTCTTGGTCTGCTCTCCCGGTGGCAGTACCACCGCTTCGACCGCCACATTGGCGGCCCGCAGGCTGGTCTCCAGGCGGGGCAGTTGCGCGGCGGCGACATGCCGATCGGTCACGACCACCAGCCGTCCCTTGCGCGCATAGCCTGCCAGATGCGTTGCCGCCCGGTCCAGCACGCCCTGTTCGATCAGAATGTCGTAGCTGCGCGAATCCAGCGCGACGCGGACTATGGCCATTGGGAAAGCTGCTCCATGATGCTGTCGACCGCCACGTCATGCGGCGCGGCGGCGCTTTTCACATGAATGGGGCAGAGTGCGTAAACCGGATTGCGGATCGCGGCCAGCTCGGTCAGCACGACGCGCGGGTCCTTGCCCTTCAGCAGCGGCCGTCCCTCGCGCCGCGACACCCGGTCGACCAGCGTGTCGATGTCGGCGTTCAGCCAGATCGCCAGCGCATGCTCCAGGATAAGCGCCCGCGTCTCTTCCTGCATGAAGGCGCCCCCGCCGGTCGCGATGACCTTGGGCTCCCCATCCATCAGCCGGGCGATCACCCGCCGTTCGCCATCGCGGAAATAGGCTTCGCCATAGCGTTCGAACATTTCGGTGATCGTCATGCCCGCGGCCTTTTCGATCTCCTCGTCCGCATCGACGAAGCCCACGCCGAGCCGCGCCGCCAGCCGACGCCCGACGGTCGATTTGCCCACGCCCATCATGCCCACCAGGACGATGGGGCCGCGCTTCGCTTGCGCATTGGCGGATTTGCTGTTTCGCTGCATGGCGAGCGGGGCTATACATCCCCGCGTCGACAAGGCAAATCGCAACTTTCCTTCAGCTTTGACCCAGCCAGAATAGCCAGCCAGAACAGGACTCATGAAGCGCAACCGTTCCTACAGCAGTTTTGAGGGCAGCTCCCGGCGCCGCAAGGCGTCCCTGCCGATCATCCCCATCATTGCGGTCCTTGTGCTGGCGGGGATTATCGCCCTGCTCTGGTCGCGCGGCGGCGAAAAGCCGCAGGCCCGCGTGGAAAAGGTCATTCCCGCCGAAAAGCTGGGCCAGTAAACGGCATGGCGCAACGGCGGGTGAATGCGAAATGGGCGCTGGGCACGCTTGCGCTCGCTCTGGCGCTGCCGGTGGTGGCGCAGGAGACGCCCGAATCGCTCCTGCCGCCCGGCTTCGGCGATGCGCCCGAAACGCCGCAACCCGGCACGCAGCCGCCGCGCCCCGCCCCGGGCACGCCCGCGCCGCCTGTCGGCTCCACGCCCGCCACGCCCATCGTGCCGCCCAGCTTCGCCATCACGGACGAGGCCGGGGACAATGCGGCGGAACCGATGAGCGAGGAGGAGCTGGCCGCCGAAAAGCAGAAATACGACCTGCCGGAAAACGCCCATCGCTCACTCGATCGCGTTGGGCCGCTGACGCCGGAGCAGCGGGGGCTGGCTCCCAATGCCTTTGGCGCGCAGTCGGGCCAGTTCCTTGCTGCATTGATGAAGGAAACGCGGGCGCCGATCACCTCCCGCTGGGCGTCGATCCTGCTGCGCCGGGCGCTCTTGTCCGCGACCGATACGCCCCGCGACATCGACGGCGCCGATTGGGTCGCCGAACGCGCCTGGCTGCTGCTGCGCATGGGGGAGGCGGACAGCGCCCGCCTGCTGGTGCAGAGCGTCGATTCCGACCGGTTCACCCCCCGCCTCTATGCCATCGCCATGCAGACCTATCTGGCGACGGCCGATCCGGCGGGACTGTGTCCGCTGTCGGCGGGCGCGCTGCGGTTCAGCAAGGAGCCGGGCTGGGACATGACGCGCGCCATATGCCCGGCGCTTTCAGGGGATCAGGGTTCGGCCAGCGGGGCGCTCAACCAGGCGCAACGGCGGGGCGTGGTGCGCGGCATCGACTATCGGCTGGCGGAAAAGGTCGTGGGCACCGGATTCAACGCCCGCAGGTCGGTGAAGATCGAATGGGACGCGGTGGACCGGCTGACGGCCTGGCGTTTCGGCCTCGCGACGGCGCTCAATGTCGAGATACCCGATGATCTCTATGCCACGGCCGGGCCCCATGTCCGCGCCTGGGAAGCGCGTGCCCCTGCCTTGTCCGCCGTTCGTCGCCTGCCGGGCGCAGAGGTGGCGGCTCGGCTCGGCGTCTTTTCCTCGCAGGCGCTGGTTGGCTTCTACAGCCAGTTGCAATCCGACGGCGAGGTGCCCGCCAATGCGGCCGACCGGGTGGACGCGCTGCGCACCGCCTATGCCGGATCGGGGACGGACGAGCGGCTCCAGGCGATGCGGACAGTTTGGCAGAATGAGGCGCGGCCGGATTTCGTCGGCTTGATCGCGACGGCGCGGGCAGCCGCGGCGCTGCCGGTTTCGGAGATGAGCGCGCGCGATGCCGCCAATCTGGTCGCGGCCATGTTCACCGCCGGCTATGACCGCAGCGCGGCGCAGTGGTCGCGGCTTGCGGCGCAGGCGGACGGTGACGGCGCGGCCGACCTTTGGGCCTTGCTGGCGGTCGGTGCGCCGAGCGCGGTGGTGGAGATCGGGTCGGGACGGGTTTCCTCCTTCGCCAAGGATGCCGATCCCCACAAGGCGCAGATGCTGATCGCCGCGCTGGCGGGACTGTCGCGGCTCAATGCGCAGGACGGTGCGGCCCTGGCGCAGGATCATGGTTTCGATCTGGCTGCCGCCAGCCGCTGGTCGCGCGCCATCGATGCGGCGGCCGGCCGGGGCGAGAAGGGCAGCGTCGCGCTGCTGGCGGCGGTCGGCATGCAGACCGCCGACTGGAACCGGCTCCCGGCCTTCCACCTCTACCACATCGTCGCGGCACTGCATCGGGTCGGGCTGGACCCCGAAGCCCGGATGATCGCCGCGGAGGCGATGACGCGGCTCTGATGGGAGAGGATGCCGCGCTTATCGACCGCTTTCTGGAAATGATGGCGGCCGAACGGGGTGCCTCGCGCAACACGCTGCTGGCCTATCGCGCGGACCTGCAGGGGGCGGCGGACCTTGTCGGCGGCCTGGCGGTCGCCACCAAGGATGGCCTGGCGGAACTGGCGACGGCCTGGGCGGAACTGGCGGCCTCTTCCGTCGCCCGCAAGTCTTCCGCCCTGCGCGCCTTCTACGCCTTTCTGGAGGAGGAGGGGCTGCGCGCCGATAATCCTTCCGCTGCCCTGCCGCGTCCCGTCACCCGCCGGCCGCTGCCAAAGATCCTTTCGACGGGCGAGGTCGAATCCCTGTTCGCCCTGATCGCGGCGAAGCTGGCTGTCGAGCATCCCGCGCCGCTGGACCTGCGGCTGTCCGCGCTGATCGAGCTGCTTTACGGATCGGGGCTGCGGGCGACGGAACTGGTGTCGCTGCCGCGCCGCGCCCTGGCATCCGATCGGCCCTTCCTGATCCTGAGGGGGAAGGGCGGGCGCGAGCGGCTGGTGCCGATTTCAGACCGCGCCCGCGCCGCCGTGGCGGCCTGGCTGCCGCATGTTCCGGCCGACAGCCCCTGGCTCTTTCCGTCGGGCAAGAGCCATGTCAGCCGGATTCGCCTCTATCAGATGGTGAAGGCGCTGGCCGCCGCTGCCGGCATCGCGCCAGATCGGGTCAGCCCCCATGTGCTGCGCCATGCCTTCGCCACGCATTTGCTGGAAGGCGGGGCGGACCTGCGCGCGCTGCAATCCATGCTGGGTCATGCCGACATCGGCACCACGCAAATCTATACCCATGTCGACAGCCGCAGGCTGGTCGAACTGGTCAACAGCCGCCATCCGCTGGCTTCCATGACGCATCGGCGCGTTGACGGCGAAGCGTCTGCGCCCTAACGCCATGCGCCATGGTTAGTTTTCTCGAATTCGAAAAGCCGATTGCCGAACTGGAAGCGCGCATCATCGAATTGCGCGCGACCGCCAATGCGGGCGACATCGACATCAGCGGCGAGATCGACAAGCTGGAGCAGCGCGCCTCCAAAATGCTGGTCGACACCTATGCGAAGCTGTCGCCCTGGCAGAAGACGCAGGTCGCCCGCCATCCCGACCGTCCGCATTTCAAGGATTATGTCGCGGGCATGTTCGACAATTTCATGCCCCTGGCCGGCGACCGCGCCTTTGCCGACGATCAGGCGATCATCGGCGGTTTCGCCACGCTGGGCGAGCGGCGCGTGGTGGTGATCGGCCATGAGAAGGGGGACGATACCGCAAGCCGCGTCCGCCATAATTTCGGCATGGCCAAGCCGGAGGGCTACCGCAAGGCGATCCGCCTGATGCAGCTGGCCGACCGTTTCGGCCTGCCGGTGGTGACGCTGGTCGATACGTCGGGCGCTTTCCCCGGCGTGCAGGCGGAGGAGCGCGGTCAGGCGGAGGCGATCGCCCGTTCGACGGAACAATGCCTGGCGCTGGGCGTGCCGATGGTGGCCGCCGTGGTGGGTGAGGGCGGCTCCGGCGGTGCGGTGGCGCTGGCGGCGGCCAATCGCGTGCTGATGTTCGAACATGCCGTCTATTCGGTGATCTCTCCCGAAGGTTGCGCCTCCATCCTCTGGCGCACGGCGGAAAAGGCGAGCGACGCCGCGACCGCCATGCAAGTGACGGCGCAGCATCTGAAGGCGCTTGGCGTCATCGACCGGATCGTGCCGGAGCCGGTCGGCGGCGCCCATCGCGAGCCGGTGCAGGCCATCGCCAATCTGGGCGCGGCGATCGGGGAGGAACTGGATTCGCTCTCGGGTCTTGGCGGCGATGCGCTGCGTACCGATCGCGCCGACAAGTTTCTGGCGATAGGCGTCTGACCGCGCGATCCTCTGTTTCGGGGAACATCCGCCTGCTATTGCTCGTTACGCGAAGGTAACAGGGGTAGCAGGAGGCGCCGTGAAACGAACATCATCTCTGGCTCTCGCCAGGCTGGGCCTGATCGTCCTGGCAGCCGCGCCGTCCGCAGACGGCCAGCAGCGGGCGATTCGTACGGTTTCGTCGATCAGTCCGCAGGAAAAGGAAGCGGGCGCCAAGCAGCATCCCCAGCTTCTCAACGAATTTGGCGGCGCCTATGCCGGGCCGCAGGCGAAATATGTGGAGGGCGTGGGTCGACGCATCGCGGTCCAGTCCGGCCTGTCCAATGCCCAGGGGGATTTCACCGTCACCCTGCTCAATTCGCCGGTAAACAACGCCTTCGCCATTCCCGGCGGCTATGTCTATGTGACGCGCCAGCTCATGGCGCTGATGAACGACGAGGCGGAGCTGGCCGGCGTACTCGGTCATGAGATCGGCCATGTCGCGGCGCAGCATGGCCAGAGGCGGCAGCAGGCGGCGCAGCGCAACGCCATTGGCGGCACCCTGTTGCAGGTGCTGACGGGCGCTCTGCTGGGCGATTCGGCGCTCACCGGCATGTTGCAGAAGGGGATCGGACAAGGCAGCCAGTTGCTGACGCTCAAATTCTCGCGCAGCCAGGAATATGAGGCGGACGATCTGGGTATCCGCTATCTTGCGTCGGGCGGTTACGATCCCAAGGCCCTGTCATCCATGCTGGCCTCGCTCGCGGCGCAGAGCAGCCTGGATGCCCGGGTCGCCGGCAGCTCCCGTTCGGTGCCGGAATGGGCAAGCACCCATCCCGACCCCGCCTCGCGCGTTGGCCGCGCGTCACGCAATGCAGCCGGCAGCGGCTCGACCAGCACGGTCCGCAACCGGGACGCGTTCCTGAACGCCCTCAACGGCGTTCTCTATGGCGACGATCCGAAACAGGGCGTGATCGAGGGCAGCCGCTTCCGCCATCCCGATTTGCGGGTCAGCTTCACCGCGCCATCGGGCTTCGGCATGGAAAATGGCGCGAGCGCCGTCAGCGTCGTGGGGTCGGGCGGCCAGGCGCAGTTCAGCGCCGCTCCCTATTCGGGCGATCTGTCCGCCTATATCGACTCAGTGTTCGCGAAGCTGGGCGGCGGCAATGGCGGCGTTCGGGCCGGAGAGGTGCGGCGCACCACCGTCAACGGCCTGCCCGCAGCCTGGCGCACCGTTCGCGCCAGCACCCAGTCCAGCCAGGTGGATGCGACGGTTTTCGCTTATGATTTCGGCGGCGGGAAAGCCTATCATTTCCTGCTGCTGACGGCGGCGGGGCAGGGGATCGGTCCCTTTTCCACCATGGTGCAGTCGGTACAACGTCTTTCGGCCCAGGACGCGGCGGCGATCAAGCCTCGCCGGGTCGATGTCGTGACTGTAAAGGCTGGCGACACCGTCCAGTCCCTGGCCAGGCGCATGGCCTATACGGATTATCCGCTGGACCGGTTCCTGACGATCAACGCCCTGACGGCGAATAGCGTGCTGCGTCCCGGGCAGCGGGTCAAGATCGTGACCTGGTGAAGCTGGGTGCAATGAAAAGGGCGACGGAATTGCTTCCGTCGCCCTTTTTTCGTCAATGTGGTTCGAGCTTACTTCAGGTTGCCCGAAACATTGTTGAAGGTGTTGCCGAGCTTGCCGCCCAGGCTGGTCATGGCGCCGATGGCGGCGACGGCGATGAGCGCGGCGATCAGGCCATATTCAATGGCGGTCGCACCCTTTTCATTCTTCATCATCTTGCGGATGAACTGCATTGGAAGTCTCCTTGCGTCAAATTTCACGTTTAACTACCCGGCCGCCCCCCGCTTGGAATGAAGGTCAGCTTGGGACGGTGTAGAGAGTGCGGGTTGATAAAGATTTAATGGAGCGCAGCAGGTGTCAGACATAAATGGTTAATGCGCTAGGACTTCCGTCGCGACATTGTTCCACATGCCGATGGTCTTGTTGGCGACGTTGGACAGGGCACTGACTATGGCCAGGCAGATGAGGGCGAGGATCAACCCATATTCCACCGCCGTCGCTCCGCGCTGGCAGTAGATCAGCTTCCAGAAGCTGAAATTTTTGAATAATGCCCGCATGCCGCACCCCATTTACACACAGCCCCGGATGCCCTTGTAAAAGGGGCAGAGTTAACAAACCCCTCAAGCGGAACCATTATGACGATAATTTCTCCTCTGCTGGTGGTCGCCGCCGCCCTGGTCGACGCGGATGGCCGCGTGCTGTTGCAGCAGCGGCCGCCAGGCAAGCCGATGGCGCATCTCTGGGAGTTTCCCGGTGGCAAGGTCGAGCCGGGGGAAGCGCCTGAAACCGCGCTGATCCGGGAACTGGAGGAGGAATTGGGCATTCGCACCCATGCGAGCTGCCTGGCGCCCGCGACCTTCGCGAGCGAGCCGCTGGGCGACCGCCATCTGCTGCTGCTGCTCTATGTCTGCCGCAAGTGGCAAGGAATAGCGGAAGCGCGTCATGCGACCGCGCTGCAATGGGTCAGGCCGGCGCAAATGTATGCGCTGGAGATGCCGCCGGCCGACCTGCCGCTGATCGGTTTGCTCGATTCGCTGATTTAAATGGGCTGAATGACGCCTGCTCCCGTCTTCGCATGAGCACAATGTCATTCCCACCGCTGATCCGAAGCGTCAGTGGCGGGGCAGGCATGCCGGATAGGCCCGCCCGCCCGTGATCCCTTATTCTTCCGCAGCCTTGCTCTGCAGCTGGATATAGTTCTGGATGCCCATGCGCTCGATCATCTCGAACTGGGTTTCCAGCGTGTCGACATGCTCTTCCTCGCTTTCGAGGATATGCTGGAACAGGTCCCGGCTCACATAGTCACGGATCGATTCGCAATAGGCGATGGCGTCCTTCAGCACCGGCAGGGCTTCATATTCCAACTCGAGGTCGGCTTTCAGGATTTCTTCCACCGTTTCCCCAATCTTCAGCCGGCCGAGCAACTGGAAGTTGGGCAGGCCGTCAAGGAACAGAATGCGCTCCGCCAGCTTGTCCGCATGCTTCATCTCATCGATGGATTCTTCATATTCGAACTTGGCCAGCTTCTCGATGCCCCAATGATTCAGCATGCGATAGTGGAGGAAATATTGATTGATCGCGGTCAACTCGTTCTTGAGCACCTCGTTCAGATATTCGATAACCTTGGCGTCGCCCTTCATGGCGTTCTTCTCCGGCTGTAGGGGAAAGTGCCGGGATCATAAGCGTTCGGCTTGCGTTTGTTAATCCGCAAAGCCGCGGAAATCCGCCATTTTCTGCTACGCTATTGCGTCAGGTTCGCGTCAATCCGATGCGCTTGCTTCGCAATGGCTTCAAATGGAGGCGCGCTCCGCCGCGATGATCGTGCGGGCGAAGGGCACGCACTGGCCGCATTTCGGCCGCCGGCCAAGGCGCGCATAGGCGCTGCAAGGGGTTGCGCAACCTTCACGGGCGACCTCTTTCAGGTCCTTTTCACGGATGGCATTGCAGACACAGACAACCATGCAAATCTCCTGAGGGGGAGATAGCGCAGATGATAATAGGTCGCAATAGGAATTCAGGCGCTGTTGCGAATCTTTTGCGTTTGGCCGCGGGCAAGGCTGCGCCACAGCCACTCCGCCGGGCCAAGGGCGAATCGGCGTTGCCAGAGGGGTGACCAGATCAGCATCGTCGCCCATGCCGCGATCACGAACAGCGGCAGCCTATGGTGCGGAACCTGGCCGAACAGTCCCAGTCCCCAGCCATAGAAGATCCCGCACATGATGAGGCTGCTGCCCAGATAGTTGCTGAGCGCCAGTCGGCCGACGGCCGCGATGCGCCCGGTCAACGATGCGGCAGGGTGGCGTGTGAACAGCCACAGGACCAGGGCCGCCCACCCGACAGCAAGCGGGATGCGGAAGGGGAAGGACCAGGCCAATACCGATCCCAATGCCGTGAGCGGAGCGAACCGGCTGGAAACGATCCACGCCGCCAGCGCCGCCATCGGAATCAGCCCGATCAGGAAGCAGTGCCGCGCCGTCCGCCAATATTGCTCCGCCTCCCAACGGCCGGTGAGGAAACCGCCCTTCAACATCGCCATGCCCAGCAGCATGAACCCCAGCGTATCGAATGCGACGAATGGCAGGGTCGTGAGCCACTGTCCGCCGAACAGGGCGACATGATGGAGGAGGACGCCGCCATAGCCGCCGCGATAGACCCTATATTCGCTGCTGATGGCCGCGTGGTCCGGATCGGAAAGCGAAGCGACGAAATCGGCGAAACCCGCACTGACATGGCCGGGAGCATCGGGTGCGGCGGCGGCATGGCCCCAGGCATAGAGCGTGCCGATGAAGCCTGCACAGATCAGGAAATGCGCCAGGAAGAAGAAAAAGGCCCATTTGACGAGCGCCAGCGGCTCCCTGCGCGCGAATGGCAGCGCCGCCAGCCCGACCAGCGCATAGATCATCAATATGTCGCCCCACCACAGCAGCAGGTAATGGGCAAGGCCGAAGACGAACAGCCAGCCGGCCCGGATCATCTGCGCCCGCCGTCCGTCGCGTCCGGCCATTTCCTCCCGGTCGATCAGCAGCAGCATCGACGCGCCGAACAGCATGGAGAACAGCGCCCGCATCTTGCCGTCCACCAACAGGAAGCTGACGGTCCAGAAGGCGATGTCTCCTGTCGACAGCGGCCCCGCCGCCGCGGGGTTGAAATAGGCCTGTTCGGGCAGGGCGAAGGCCGCGATGTTCATCCAGAGGATTCCCATGACCGCGCAGCCGCGCAGAACGTCCATGGCGGGAATCCGGGCGGAAAGGGCGGTCATCGGTCGGCGCGGTCCTTGAAAGACTGGAAAAGAGAGTGCGGCTCTGTCAATGCGACTAGCCATGAACGGCCACCGCAAGCAACGAATAAGCGACGCTTTCGGCGCGGCTGCGGGGCATTATGACGATCATGCCGGGCCGCAGCGGCTGGCCGCCGCGCTGGTGGCCGATCTTGCGCAGCGGCAGAGGCCCGGCGGGGTCGGCCGGATATTGGAGATCGGCTGCGGCACGGGCTTTCTGACACGCGACATCCAGGCGCGCTGGCCGGGCGCCGAACTGGTGGTGACGGATCTGTCGCCGGACATGCTGGCCCGCGCCGCCACGGGCGGACTGGTTGCGGGCACTTTCCTGGCGATGGATGGGGAAGCGCCGATCTTCGAGGGCGAATGGTTCGACCTCATTCTTTCCAGCCTGGCCTTTCAATGGTTCGACGATCTGGAAAGCGCGATCGCACGGTTGGCGGGATTGCTGCGCCCGGGGGGCAGCCTGCTTTTCTCGACCATGGGGCAGGGCAGCTTCGCCCGCTGGCGTTCGGCGCATCAGGCCGCCGGATTGAGGCCGGGCATTCCCGACTATCCTTCGCTGCCCGCATTGCGGTCCATGCTGGCGCCCTATGAGGACGCCTTCGCCTTCGATGAGGAATATGCCCTGCCATGCGGCGGCGCAAAGGGTTTGATCGCCCATCTCAAGGGCATCGGCGCCGTGGTGCCGAGCGAGGGGAGAAAGCCGCTTCCTCCCCGCGACCTGCGCCGCGTCATGGCGGCCTTCGAAGAGGACGGCGGCGATGACGTCTATCAGATATTGTTCGGCCGGGTGACGCGCGCCGGTTAGAGTATCCGTGATGATCAAGCTGGAGATTGCGTCCAGCATCGATCGGCTTTGAGCATGGCGTTCGCGGTGACGACGAGCTTTCGCATGACGGCGGTGATGGCGATCTTGGCGGGCTTGCCGGCAGTAACGAGCTGCTGATATTTTGCCTTGAGATCGGGATTGTACCGGGCGGCGACGAGGGCCGGCATATAGAGAGCCTGCCGCACGTTGGCGCGTCCGCCGCGGATGAAGCTCTTGCCTTTCCATTGTCCGGACTGTCGAGCGACGGGGGCGAGACCGGCGAGGGATGCGGCCTGCTTGTTCTCGAGGCTGCCGAGTTCGGGCATGGTGGCGATGAGCTGGTTGGCGGTCAGCGTTCCGACGCCGGCGATGCTGGTGAGGATCTCATGCCGGCGGGCGAGCGCGGCATCGGCGGCGATCAGGTTGGTGATCTCGGTATCGAGCGCCTCGATATGCCGTTCGATCTGCTCGAGCCGCTGCCGGCACTGGCGCTTGAGGAAGGCGATGGTGAGGTTCTTCTCGCGATTCTTGAGCGCGGTGCGATCGCGCACGAGGCCGTCTCGGGCATTGATGAGCTCCGCTATCTGCGCCTGCTGTGCGCTTCGAGCGGGTCTGACCGGCGGCTGCAAGGTGGCCGCCATACGGGCCAGCAACATGGCATCGATGCGATCGGTCTTGGCCAGAATGCCAGTCGCCTGGGCGAAGCGCCGGGCGCGCTCCGGGTTGAGCTTCACGCAGGGCCAGTCGGCCAGAGCCGCCTCCAGCGCCCGATGATAGGTGCCCGTTGCCTCATAGGCGATCCGCTCGACCGGCCATTGTCGCAGCCAGGCGATCAGTGCCTTGTGGCCCTTGGCCGTGTTGGTGAACTGGCGCTCGACGCCGATGGGGTGAGCATAGCAATCGAGGCTCGCTTTGGAGATGTCGATGCCGATCGTCTGTGGTAGATTGTCGCTCATCTTTTCCGCTGTCCCATGCTTGTCATCCGGGTCCAAAACCCCGGTATCCGTTCGGGCCGACACGAAAAGAAAGGGGCGATCCTACTCTAACCCGGTCCCACAACGACCGGCGCTTTCACGATCCGTCCCCTTCCGCCCGGGCCGGGGTGGCCACCCCGGCCCGGGCAATCCAGCATGACCCAAACGGACCGCAATGTCATAAGACAAGCGTTTTTCCAAGCAGATGGAATCATCTGCTGCCCTAGATACGGAGGCCTTCCGCCCCCAAGGACGCCTCCAGCGCCCTGAGCATCGGCGCTTCCCGCAGCCCCGCCGCTCGCGCGCCATAGAGAAGTCCGACATTCCTCCGCTCACCGAAATCCTTGAGCGCGACCCGCGCCATGCCCGGCCAGCGGTAGCTTTCGGGCATGACCGTTATGCCCAGCCCCGCCGCGACCATCTGCATCACGCGCTCGTCATTGGTCGAGCGCAAGGCGAAATGCGGGCGGACGCCGCGATCGACGAAATAGCGGCTGGTGGCGGAGAGCGCCTCGCAATGGCGGCGCACGATCATCGTTTCGGAGGCGAGTTCTTCGGCAGCCACCACGGCTCTCCCGGCCAGCGGATGGCCGGCGGCCATGGCGATGCCATAGCCTTCCTCTATAACCGATTGCGTCAGGAAGCGGTCCGCGCCCGGCCTGATCAGGGTGAGCGCCACGTCGATCCGCTCCGCGTCCAGGCGCCCCAGCAATTCCCGCTCGCTGCCGGGGATGATCTCGATCCTGCCTTCCTTGGCCATGGCGCGGTCCGCAACGGCGCGGGCGACCAGCTCGCCTGCTATGCTCAGCAGCACGCCGATGCGCAGCACCGGGGCCTGCTCCGCCTTTGCCCCCGCCAGTTCCGCCAGGTTGAATTCGCGCTCGATCCGCCGGGCATGGGTCAGCAGGCGGGCTCCGGCTTCGGTCAGTTCGACCCGCTGGTTGCTGCGCAGGAAAAGCGGAGCGCCCACCGTCTGTTCCAGCTTGGAGATGCCCACGGACAAAGTCGGCTGCGACACCAGGCAGTGCGCGGCCGCGCGGGAGAAATTGCCATGGTCCACAACAGCCAGGAAATAGCGGAGCAAATAGCGTTCGATCATAGACAGAAACTATACACTATCCTGCGCCGTTTCAATTTTTCTTGGCGGTTGTTGAACGATAGGATGCGCGGCAAGGAGAGCTTGCCATGACTGATTTCGACTTCGCGCTGGGTGAAAATGCGGAGATGATCCGCGAGACGACCGCCCGTTTCGCCGCCGACCGCATCGCGCCTCTGGCCGCGGAAATCGACGCCAGGGATTGGTTCCCGCGCGACCTGTGGCCGGAAATGGGCGCGCTGGGCCTGCACGGCGTCACCGTGGAGGAAGCCGATGGCGGCCTTGGCCTCGGCTATCTGGAGCATGTGGTTGCACAGGAGGAAGTGGCGCGGGCTTCCGCCTCCATAGGCCTCAGCTATGGCGCGCACTCCAATCTCTGCGTCAACCAGATCCGCCGCTGGGCCACGCCGGAGCAGAAGGCGCGCTATCTGCCCAAGCTGATCTCCGGCGAGCATGTCGGATCGCTCGCCATGTCGGAGGCGGGAGCAGGGTCGGACGTCGTCTCGATGAAGCTGCGCGCGGAGAAGCGCGGCGACCGCTATGTCCTCAACGGCACCAAATTCTGGATCACCAACGCCACTTATGCCGACACGCTTGTCGTCTATGCCAAGACCGGCGAAGGGTCGCGCGGCATCACCGCCTTCCTGATCGAGAAGGATTTCAAGGGCTTCTCCATCGGGCAGAAGATCGACAAGGTGGGCATGCGCGGATCGCCCACCGCTGAACTGGTCTTCGACGATTGCGAAGTGCCGGAGGAAAACATCATGGGCCCGCTCAACGGCGGCGTCGGCGTGCTGATGTCGGGCCTCGACTATGAGCGGGCGGTGCTGTCGGGCATCCAGCTCGGCATCATGCAGGCCTGTCTCGACGTGGTGCTGCCCTATGTGCGGGAGCGCAAGCAGTTCGGCCAGCCCATCGGCGCGTTCCAGCTCATGCAGGCCAAGGTCGCGGACATGTATGTCGCGCTCAATTCGGCGCGGGCCTATGTCTATGCCGTGGCGCAGGCCTGCGACCGGGGCAGGACAACCCGCTTCGACGCGGCGGGCGCGATCCTGCTGGCCAGCGAGAATGCGATGAAGGTGTCGCTGGAGGCGGTGCAGGCGCTGGGCGGCGCGGGCTATACGAAGGATTGGCCGGTCGAGCGCTACATGCGCGACGCCAAGCTGCTGGACATCGGCGCGGGAACGAACGAAATCCGCCGCATGCTGATCGGCCGCGAACTGATCGGCGTGTGAATGTGCCCCTGCCGTCCGAACTGGGCTCCTGCCTCCGCAAGAGCGGGCAACTCTCTCATGACCGCCCCACGAACAGGAAGCCCACCGCCGCCATGATGCAGAGGAAAGCGGCCAGATGGCGCCAGTGCAGCGGCTCGCCCAGCACCGTCACCATGAATCCGCCGAAGATCAGCAGCGCAATGGCCTCCTGCGCGATCTTGAGCTGGCCCGCGCTCCACCCATGGGCAAAGCCGATGCGGTTGGCGGGCACGGCGAAGCAATATTCGACGAAGGCGATGCCCCAACTGATCAGGATGACCGCGAAAAGGGGCTTATTCATCCCGCCTTTCAGGTGCCAATACCAGGCGGTGGTCATGAACAGGTTGGATATGGTGAGGAGCAGGATGGTAGGCATGGATGACCCCGGATATGCAACCGCAGGGCAGCGGAGCGCAAGAGCATGAGTGCGCCTGTTCTCGACACGAAGCTCTCGGCGGAGAGTGATGCTTTCCGCGCCAACGCGGCGCATAACCGGGCGCTGCGCGACGAATTGCACGCGAAGGTCGCGCAGGCCGCGCTCGGCGGCAGCGAAGCGGCGCGGGCCAAGCATGTGGCGCGCGGCAAGCTGCTGCCCCGCGACCGAGTGGAGCGGCTGCTCGATCCGGGCAGTCCGTTTCTGGAGATCGGCCAGCTCACCGCCAATGACATGTATCATGGCGAGGTGCCCGGTGCGGGCATTATCGCAGGGATCGGCCGGGTGTCGGGACGGCAGGTGATGATCGCCTGCAACGACGCCACGGTTAAGGGCGGCACCTATTATCCGCTGACCGTGAAGAAGCATCTCCGCGCGCAGGAGATCGCAATGGAGAATCGGCTCCCCTGCGTCTATCTGGTCGACAGCGGCGGCGCGAACCTGCCCAATCAGGCTGAGGTCTTTCCCGACCGCGAGCATTTCGGGCGCATCTTCTACAATCAGGCGCAGATGTCGGCGCGGGGCATCCCGCAGATCGCCTGCGTCATGGGAAGCTGCACGGCGGGCGGCGCCTATGTGCCCGCCATGTCGGACGAGACGGTGATCGTGCGCAACCAGGGCACGATCTTCCTCGCCGGGCCGCCGCTGGTGCAGGCCGCGACGGGCGAGGTCATTTCCGCCGAAGACCTGGGCGGCGCGGAAGTGCATGGCCGCCGCTCCGGCGTGGTCGATCATGTCGCGGAGAATGACGAGCATGCGCTGACCATCGTGCGGGACATCGTTTCGACGCTGCAACCGGCGCCGGAAATCGACCTCAACCTGCGCGAGCCGAAAGCGCCGAAATATGACCCGGCGGAACTGTACGGCATCATCCCCCAGGACGTCCGCGCCCCCTATGACGTGCGCGAAGTGATCGCCCGCATCGTCGACGGCAGCGAATTTCACGAGTTCAAATCGCTCTACGGCACCACGCTCGTCTGCGGTTTCGCCCATATCTGGGGCATGCCGGTCGCGATCCTCGCGAACAATGGCGTGCTGTTCAGCGAGAGCGCGCAGAAGGGCGCGCATTTCATCGAACTGGCCTGTCAGCGGCGCATTCCGCTGCTGTTCCTTCAGAATATCTCCGGCTTCATGGTCGGCGGCAAATATGAGGCGGAGGGGATCGCCAAGCATGGCGCGAAGCTGGTGACCGCGGTCGCGACCGCCAGCGTGCCCAAGATCACCGTGCTGATCGGCGGCAGCTTCGGCGCGGGCAATTACGGCATGTGCGGCCGGGCCTACAGTCCTCGCTTCCTCTTCACCTGGCCCAACAGCCGCATCTCCGTGATGGGCGGCGAGCAGGCGGCGAGCGTGCTGGCGACCGTCCACCGCGACGCCGCCAGATGGACGCCGGAAGAAGCCGAAGCCTTCAAGGCCCCGATCCGCCAGAAATATGAGGATGAGGGCAACCCCTATCACGCCACGGCGCGTCTGTGGGACGATGGCGTGATCGACCCCGCCCAGACCCGCGACGTGCTGGGCCTGGCCTTCGCCGCCACGCTCAACGCCCCGGTCGAGGAGGCGCCCCGCTTCGGGGTGTTCCGCATGTGAGGGGAGGGGACGAAGTACCTCCCCGGAACGGGGAGGGGGACCAGCCAAAGGCTGGTGGAGGGGTGTTCTCGGCAACGACTGAAGCCATCCGCACGGCACGCAAGGAACGCCGCAGCGGCAATCTGCCGGAAGTCATTTTATGGCGTGCATTGAAGATGCGGCCGGGCGGTTTCAAATTCCGCCGCCAGTATCCTATCAATCGTTACAGCTTGGATTTCGCCTGTCTGTCGGCGCGATTAGTCATCGAGGTGGATGGGGAAATCCATTCACGCGGAGATCAGCCGGGGCTGGATCAGAATAGAGACGCTCATCTGGAACGGCTGGGCTTTCACACCCTCCGCATTCCCGCCCGCGATGTCCTCCAGAATCCGGACAATGTCGTCAAGGCGATCACAGCCGCCTGTGTTGCGCGCCAGCCCCTCCACCAGCCTGCGGCCGGTCCCCCTCCCCATATTGGGGAGGTATTTGGGAGTCTCTCATGATCCAATCCCTGCTCATAGCCAATCGCGGCGAGATCGCCTGCCGCATCATCCGCACCGCCCGGCGTCTCGGCATCCGCACCGTTGCGGTTTATTCCGACGCCGATGCGAAAGCGCTCCACGTCCGCGAAGCCGATGAAGCCGTGCATATCGGTCCATCCCCGGCGCGCGAATCCTATCTGATCGGTGACCGCATCATTGCCGCCGCCCAGGCGACTGGGGCCGAAGCGATCCACCCCGGCTACGGCTTCCTCTCGGAAAACGCCGCCTTCGCGCAGGCCGTCATCGACGCAGGCCTCATCTGGGTCGGTCCCAATCCCTCCAGCATCACCGCCATGGGCCTGAAGGACGCCGCCAAGACGCTGATGGCCGACGCGGGCGTGCCCGTCACCCCCGGCCATCTGGGCGAGGACCAGAGCGCAGAGCGCCTGCAAGCCGAAGCCGACGCCATCGGCTATCCCGTGCTTATCAAGGCGGTCGCGGGCGGCGGCGGCAAGGGCATGCGGCGCGTCGAAGCCGCGGCGGATTTTGCCGACGCGCTGCTTTCCTGCCAGCGGGAGGCGGCGTCCTCCTTCGGCAACGACCAGGTGCTGATCGAGAAATATATCCTCTCGCCCCGCCATATCGAAGTGCAGGTGTTCGGGGACAGCCACGGCCAGGTCGTGCACCTGTTCGAACGCGACTGCTCGCTCCAGCGCCGCCACCAGAAGGTGATCGAGGAAGCCCCCGCACCCGGCATGGACGCGGCCACCCGCGAAGCCATTTGCGGCGCGGCGGTGCGGGCAGCGCAGGCGGTGGACTATGTCGGCGCGGGCACGATCGAGTTCATCGCCGACGCCAGCGAAGGCCTGCGCGCCGACCGCATCTGGTTCATGGAGATGAACACGCGCCTCCAGGTCGAGCATCCCGTGACGGAAGAGATCACCGGCGTCGATCTGGTCGAATGGCAACTCCGCGTGGCGAGCGGCGAACCGCTGCCGAAAAAGCAGGAGGAGCTGTCGATCAACGGCCACGCCATCGAGGCGCGGCTCTATGCCGAAGATCCTGCCAAAGGCTTCCTGCCCAGCCCCGGCAAGATCGACCGGCTGCTGTTCGACAACCGCGCCCGCGTGGAAACGGGCGTGGAGGAAGGCGATACCGTCAGTTCCTTCTACGACCCGATGATCGCCAAGGTCATCTGCCATGGCGAGGATCGGGAGGAAGCGCGGGGCGGCCTGATCCGCTGGCTCGACAGCAGTTTTGTCGGGCCGCTGCACACCAACAAGCCGTTTTTGCACGCTTGCCTTTCCATGGCCGATTTTGCCGAGGGTCGCCTCGACACCGGCCTGATCGAGCGGCAGGGAGAGGCGCTGACAAGGATCGATGGCCCCTCGGACCGAGTCCTTGCGGCGGCGGGTGAGCGATTCCGCAGCGACTGGCTCGCCCGGAGCGATTGGGACGATCGGTCCTTTCGCGACGGCTTGTTCGGTTTCCGCCTCAACGGACAGTCGAAGACGAAGGTCGACCTGTTCGTGGACAGCCGCCATGTCGTAGTGGAAGCGCAATCGGACGACCTGCGCACCGGTCTCTGCTCCGACATGGAGCGCGACGGCACGATCATCGTCACCGAAGCCGGGCAAAGCTGGTTCTTCAGCCAGACCCCGCCCGTCAAGGCAGGCGGCGCCGCCGCATCCGACGGCGCGATCCTCTCCCCCATGCCGGGCCGCATCATCGCCGTCGCCGTGGCGCAGGGCGACAAGGTCGCCAAGGGCCAGAAGCTGGTCACGCTGGAGGCGATGAAGATGGAGCATAGCCTGACGGCGCCCTTCGACGGCGTAGTGGCGGAACTGGACGCGTCCGAAGGCGGCCAGGTCAGCGAAGGCGCGCTGCTGGTGCTGGTTGAGCGGGAGGAGGGCTGATGGCGGGCCGCTATTATGACGAATGGCGGATTGGCGACCGGATGACCCATGACATCCGCCGCACGGTGACGGAAACCGACAATCTCCTCTTCTCGACCATGACCCACAACCCCCAGCCGCTGCATCTGGACGCTGAGGCCGCGAAAGCCTCGGAGTTCGGCCATATCCTCGTCAACGGCACCTTCACCTTCGCGCTGATGGTGGGGCTGTCGGTGGGCGACACGACGCTGGGCACGCTGGTCGCCAATCTGGGCTATGACAAGCTCGTCATGCCCAAGCCCGTCTTCATCGGTGACACGATGCGGGCGGACAGCGAAGTGACGGACCTCAAGGAAAGCCGTTCCCGCCCCGAAGCGGGGATCGTGACATTCACCCATCGGCTCTATAACCAGCGGGACGAAATCGTCTGCCAATGCCTGCGCATGGCGCTGCTGAAGAAGAGGCCCGCATGAAGCTCCGTTCGCTGCTTTTCGTACCCGCCGACCGCCCCGAACGCTTCGCCAAGGCGGCGGCCAGCGGCGCCGACGCCATCATCCTGGACCTGGAGGATTCGGTCGCCCCGGAACGCAAGGCCCTTGGGCGGGAAGCGATTGCGGAATGGCTGGCCTCGCCCCGCGACTGCGTGGCCTTCGTCCGGGTGAACCCGCTGGACGGCGATCACACCCGCGCCGATCTGGCCGCCGTGCTGCCCGCTGCGCCGGACGGGATCATGCTGCCCAAGGCGGAAGGCGCCCCCAGCATTCAGGCGCTGATCGCCCTGGCGGACGGCGCGAATGTGCCGCCGATCCTGCCCATCGCGACCGAAACGCCCACTGCCATCTTCGAACTGGGCACGTTCCGGCAGGTTCGCGAAAAGCTCGCTGGCCTGACCTGGGGGGCGGAGGATCTGCCCGCCTCGGTGGGCGCGTCGACCTCCCGCGAGGAGGACGGCCGCTACACCGCGCCCTTCGAACTGGCGCGCAGCCTCACGCTGTTCGCCGCCCATGCAGCAGGCGTGCCAGCCATCGACACGGTCTTCCCCCGGATTGAGGCGATGGACGATCTCAAGGCCTATGTAGGAAGGGCGCGTCGCGATGGCTTCACCGGCATGATGGCGATCCATCCGGTACAGGTCGCCGCCATCAATGATGGCTTTACCCCCAGCGAGACCGAAATCGCCCGGGCGAGGGCGGTGATCGAGGCCTTCGCCGCTAATCCGGGTGCAGGGGTGCTGAAACTGGACGGCAAGATGATCGACCGTCCGCATCTGGTCCAGGCGCAGCGGGTGCTGGCCGCCGCCGAATGAAGAAGGGGCCCGGCCCGCGGCCGGGCCCTCCCATTTTTTACCGGTAACGGCCCTTTTCGGAGGTCGAGCCGCTTGCGCCGCTGAACCTGTCGCTCGCATCGTCGTCCTGCGATCCGAACAGGGCCTGCTGCTCCCGCTCGGTGCGCCATGCGGTCTGCGCCTGTTCCGCCGTCTTTTCCAGCGTCACCTTCTGCGCGTCCACCGACCTGATCCAGGATGACGGGATCGAATGATGCACGCCGCCGGATTCCTGATCGCTCTTGGTCAGGATGATGCGGTCGCCGCGCAGCTTGTCGACCGTGCCGACATGCTCGCCGTCGCTGCCGACGACTTCCATATGCTCGCGGACCTGCTGGACCGCCTGGCGCTGCTCGCCGCGGCGGTTCCGCCAACTGCCGAACTCATTGTTGAAGCGTTCGCGATTCTCCCGCTGATATTCGGCATAGTCGCGGTCCAGCTCGTCGATCCGTTGCTGACGCCAGGCATAGTAATTGGCGTCGTGATGCTCGCCATAATCATGGTTGGGGCCATAGGCGCGCACCCGATAGCCATGATCCTCGCTGCCGAAGCCGCTGCGTTCGCCGGCAAAGGGCGCATAGCCGCGATTGGGCAGGTAACGCGCCGAATTGGAGGCAGAGGCATAGCCGATCCGGCTGCTCTGGTCCCGCGGATCGCCATAGGGCCGGTTGTAATAATCGTCATATTCGCGGCGACGCTCCGCCTCTTCGTCACCGAACCAGCTCCGGATTTCGTCGCCCGCGCGGTCGAAGAAGCCCCGTTCTTCCGGATCATAATCTTCGGGCGGGCGCCGGTTGCCCGATCCGCCATATCCCGATCCCGATCCGCCGAACTGGCCGCGCGTGCCATATCGATAGCTGCGGTCGTCCCGCCAGTCGCGCCGCGCACGGTAACGGTCGGAATCGCGGTCCCAGTCCGTCCAGTTACGATCGCCGTCACCATAGCGACGTCCGCCTTGGTAACCCATTGTCCGTCTCCTTGTCTGCTTTTTGCACGACGTCCTTTCGGAAGCGTCGTCACCGCACCAATGAGCATGCGGCCGCATCGTTCCGGGCGTTACGCAGGAGTAATGTTCCGCCTTGGCCCCGACAGAGCGGCTGCGCTGCGCGGTTCCGGGCCTGTTCGCGGCCGTCGCATTTTGCGCAAAAAGACCGTTGCATGGGCGCAATCGCTCGCTTATAGGCAGCGCTCCTTTACGGGGCCGTAGCTCAGCTGGGAGAGCGCGTCGTTCGCAATGACGAGGTCAGGGGTTCGATCCCCCTCGGCTCCACCAATTTTCCTCCAGGACGCAGAAGTCCTAGAGGACCAGCATTTCCGTTGGTTTTCTTTGCTTACTGCTACATTTTTCTGCTACTCAGCGGGGGATGGATCAGGTGGCGAAACCAAGGGGCTTGCACCTTCGCGGATCGGTTTATTATTCGCGTGTCCTTGTGCCCAAGACGCTTGTTGCGAAATTCGGGCGAACCCAAATCTGGAAGAGCCTGGGAACGTCCGACAGGGACGAGGCTGAAGCCCTGCATCTGAAGGAAGCTGCGAACTGGAAGGCGGCCTTCGTCGAAGCAAGTCGGACAGGCGGGCGTGGTAAACCTGCGAAACCCCTATTGGCCGAGCGTGTGCTGACCGATGCAGATGCCGCGCGGCTTGCACGGCAATTTTTTGATCGGGGCCGAACCGACCTTGATCGAAACCCGTTCTCATCGGCTGATCTGGATGAAGATCAGCGGGAGCAAATGGCCGAAGGGTTGCACATGCAACTCGCGTCTCTTTCATCGTGGCGCAACCCTGACGCCCATCTCCTTGTCGGTGACGCCGTATCACAGGTGCTGGCAGGCACGGGCTTGCCTCTTGTCCACGACACAGCGTCGGCGCAGCTTCTCTCGGAATACCTTCGCCGAGCCTTGATCCAGTTGCATTCACTGGAGTTGGCCCGGCTGGCGGGGGATTATCGAACGCGCGTGGACGACAGCTTCTTTGCGAACGGGCAGGCAGACAATGTGGTTGGGCAGGGGACGCCGGTAACGCAATCAACCGACCTAACCCTGAAGGACGCAGCCGACCGATATTTGACGGAAGAGCTGGATTTGCGCTCGGTCAGCGACAAGACCAGTCTGAAACATCGCTCGCTGCTTACCCATATTGCGGATTTCTTTGGCCCTGAACGGGCGGTTGGGTCGATCACCCGCGCGGATTGCAACCAGTTGCGCGACACGCTATCCCGGCTCCCTCCCAATTTCGGTAAAAAGACGGGTGGCAAGCGGACGCTGGAACAGATCGCCGCGAGTAACAAGATCGGCAACACGCTGGCATGGGAGACGCAGAATAACTACTTGCGGATGACAGACAATCTGTTTGGTTGGATGGTCAAGGAACGACTGATCCGGGATAACCCGGCAAGCGGGATCAACCCTTTACGTCGGCGGGAGGCTCCTGAAACGCAACGGCTGCCGTTTAATCGCGGGGAATTGCAATCAATCTTCTCCACGCCGCTTTACACAGGCTGCGTTGACGATGAGCATGGGTTTTCGAGGGCTGGGCCAAACATTGTCCGCAGGAGCCGCTATTGGGTTCCCCTGCTGGCCTTGTTCACCGGCATGAGGATGGGCGAAGTCCTGCAACTCACGCCCGACCATGTGCGTCTTTCGGCTCAGGGCACAAATTTTATTGTGCTCACCCGTGACATGAAGCTCAAAACCGATGGGGCTGAACGGGAAATCCCGATACATCCAGAATTGGAGCGTATGGGCTTCCTGGCTTGGGTCGAAGAGAAACGCAAAGCCAAGGCCGGAGCATTGTTCGATGATGTGCCCGTCAGCAAACATGGCTATCGAAGCGACATTTTCACCAAGCGCTTTGCCAGTTTTCTGAAAAAGATCGATCTACCTGCCGCCCGGCGTCCGAAACTCTGTTTCCATTCGTTCCGCCACACATTCAAGGATGCGTTGAACGAGACGGATGCCAGCGAAGAGGTCAAGGACGAAATCTGTGGTTGGTCACGGGCAAAGAAGACGGGTCGTCGTTACGGCACGGGTCTGAGCGCCGAGCGGTTGAAACCATATGTCGAGCAGATTGTCTTCGACATCGATCTGACCCACTTGGTTTCATTTTTGCCGGGAACCGTGCGGCGCCAACGGGCAATCGATCCTTCCTATTAAGGCGCTTTGCGCGCCGGGTTTGGTCAATCTGTGAAAGCGGATTGCCGGTTACCAGTTTCCGACATTTATCGCTGGATTTTAAATTTCCGGAAGCAGGCCTTTAAAATCGAATTTGATTTCTAACGCATCGACATGAATAAGATCAACAGATTGGGTGGAGGTTGGAATGAGGCGCGCGCGGATAGCGGCTGTATGGATCATATTTCTGGCGCTATCCTTTTTCTATTGGAAGTGGTGCGCAGAAAATGTGCATGATGGCAAAACCATTCGCGCGGCCCTGATTTATTTCTGTTTCCTTTCGTTCGGCGTTCTTGCTCTGATAGCTAAAATATTCCGGCTAAATCCTCCACCGGGCTAATCTTTTCGCAAACCACCTAATCACGAATAGACCGTGCCGGTTGAAGCAGCGGAGTTGGTGGCTGGCTTGGGTGGAAAGGGGACTGTCGGGTTCTGAGCGGCGTTGGGCAGTTAGCTGCCGTTTCCGATCTGCTCGTATTGCAATCCGATTGGGAGATCTGCCGTCGCCTTCAAGCGCCCCCCTCCAAGGTAAACCAGATAGCAGTTACCAGCGCCTGAAAACCTCCTTGAAAATTCGCTGCTGGGACATGCCGAAGCGAGACGCGCTATTCCCGCTGCCGACCATCCATAATCGCGTCCCCCATCCTTGATCCGAAGCCCACGGATTTCCTGTATCCAATGCGCTCTTGCAAAAGACATCGCGAATCCAGCTTTGATGGGAAACGGTGCAGACCAGTAATCATAGTCCTGATGCAGATATCGGACCGAGATCGGCCCTTGGGCACGATTATCAACAACAGTGGGCCATGCGTCGCACGCGGTTAGAGCCAGAGCGATGCCAAGGATGAAAAACGTCCGCATGAAGGCTGTGTATGATTGTTTGCCCCTGTCCACAAATGGTCGCCTGCCGCCGGGTGGCTTTCCAAGCCCGCAGCGGACTAGCAGGGTATCCTAAGCATAGCGGCATTCGTTGGAAGGGAGCGACGATGCGGGGTGGTTTGGAGACGATCAGCTTTTCCATCAAAATGGTGGCAAGCTGACGTTCTGAACGTTACAGCGGCTTCGAAATTAGGGGTGAGCGTCGGCGCTTGTCATGGCAAAATCAAGGGATGTGGATGCTTCTTCTGCTACTGGCTTTGGCAGCTTCCACCAGTGTCTTGGCACCGGCGCAGGCGGTCAATCCTGGTCTTCCGCCGCCGCTACCGGGCGGAATGCCGTTTGACTTCTCTTCCGTTTGCTATGTCGTGATGACAGCAGAGGCTGAAAAGCTCCATGCGCAGAACAAGACGTCACGGTATGAAGATGCAGCAAGCGGCTATTTTGCGGCGCAACTTTCCCAGGCCCATCCCGGAAGCGAACAAGATGCAATCGCTAAGGCGAAAAATGTAATCGCTGGTCGCCCAGAACGCTATCACCTCAACTGCGCAGACGCATTTTCAATCGGTTACGCTCCCCTGCATGAGAGTCCGCCGGGAGTCCCTCGTTAGACCACAGGGATTGCTGGCCGCTTTTCGCCTATGACCGCTATTGGCGAGAGGAATAGCCCCTTTCAAAGGCAATTTCTGGTCGCTAGCGGTCTACCTGCTGGTAGTCGATCTTGACCCCGTCCACTTCGCTTTCCTGCGCAAAAATGCGAGATTTCGTAGCATAGCGGATTAGGAGGCGATCTGTCCCAAGCCAACGCATATTTGCCCAAGGCCCTTGCCAATCGCCTACCGCAGCGACCCCATGATTGTCATCTGCTTGATAGGCATTGCCGCTGCCGCTGGGTGCTCCGCCGTTGCCCAACACCGAGATTTGGGTCGAGAAACCCGTCGTCGCGCCACAATCACGCTGGAATAGAATAGCAGAATGAATGCCGTCAGGGGACAGGGCACGAGATGCAACGGTATTCTGGCAGGCATTGGAGCATCCGGCGCACGCCAGCAATGCGATAAGTGGCAGATATTTTTTCATCCAGCCCAAAACAGCGTAGCGCCAATCCGCGTCAACAGTAGGTTTCAGGAAGCAAGGATGGTCCATATGCATGATTTTTCACTGTGCCCCACGCATTTTCAAGAAAGTCTTGCTTCCACCCTTCACGGTTGGTCCAAGCGCTGTAACCACTGAAGCTGTCTCGGATGGCTGCCTCGCTTTCCGAGGCCACCCTATCTTCACGAAGTAGATCGCGGTCCAGTGCGGTTACAATCCGGCCATAGAGGCGGTCCCAACCGGCATGGCTGGGTTCGATTGCCACGCCGTTCGACACGAACTCGAATGCGTAGCCAAGGAACTCGAATGGGCATCTTTTCCCAACGACGCGGCTGTCAGGTTTCAGATCGAACGGACCAGCAGGATGCCCGTGAAAAAAATCACGTATCAAGGAAATAGTCGTAGCCAGCACCGGTTCAGACTTTGCCGCAATCAGCAGGTTATCGCTGACTGTGAAGAGCAAGCAATCGTGGGGATCGATTTGTGCAGCCATGCGGGCGAACAGCATGGCCAGTATGATGCTTGATGCCGGTGACCCTTGAAGCAAACCTTGCGGCCCGTTCCATCCGTGACCTAAGGAGGCATAGATACCGCCAGATACACTATTGGCTCTACGGTGCCTTAGGGCTAGGTTGCGGTAGTCAAGTGCGGAACTGACTACCGACCTAGGCAAGGGAAGCTGATCGGCTAGGCTGCTTGCTGATACGTGCTGATAGCAGTCACGCACATCCCCAATGAAGCAATGTTCATAGCCAGCTTCCAGTGCTCTTTTTATGGCCAGGGCTGCACAATCTCTTCCCCGGCCTTTGATGTCGTAAATGTGCTGTGGTGAACAGAATTGCGCCTCCAGCACGTCCTTGATGAGGAAATGGCTGCCTCTGAGCGCCGGTGGAAGTGCGCAAATAATTCGATATCCTGCACCGGATTTCTTTGGTTCATTCCGCCAATGAATATGTCCGGTCACGGTCTCAAATGGATTGATGCGCTCGGCAAGCCTCATGACCGATCTGTCCGAGGCCGTGAATGGCAATGCCCTCAATGCGGCCCAATGGCGGGCAATTCTTGAATTGAGATATGCGTGAGTAAGGCGTCGCAAGCGCGCTGGCCGCCCGCCTTCATTCGCCGTTTCGCTGATTTTCCAAAGTAAGGCACGAGCATCATCGCTGATTTTTTGTGTGTCGCGAGCACGCCCGCGTTGAAATTGCGTCATCTTTAAATTGCCAGCATCTGAAGGAGGTGTTGCTCAATGTCAACATGTCGCAAATGATTCGTCAATAATAAAAAACGTTTCAATTTAAGTACTTACTTGACGAAGGATTTGCGATTTAGTATCGATTAACAAGTCAAATCGTTCGTTAAGAGTTATTACGGGCCGATAAATCTGTGAAACAGATTACGCAAAATTCTACATGTGTAGGTTACACGCGAGTCTCGACTTCGCAGCAGGGTCGCTCCGGCCTTGGCTTGGATGCTCAACGCGAAACGATAGCGAGATTTGCGGAACGCGAAGGAATAGAGGTTCTCGACTGGTTCACGGAGGTGGAAACCGGGAAGGGGGCGGACGCGCTGGATCGAAGGCCGCAGTTGGCGGCGGCGTTGCAGGCTGCCCAGCGGGTCAAATGCCCCATCATCGTCGCCAAACTTGATCGGCTTTCCCGTGACGTGCATTTCATCAGTGGGATGATGTCGCAGCGCGTCCCGTTCATCGTGGCCGAGCTTGGGTTGGATACAGACCCTTTCCTTCTCCACCTCTATGCGGCACTGGCCGAAAAGGAGCGGGCGCTGATCTCCGAACGCACAAAGGCGGCGCTGGCGAGGAAGCGGGACGCAGGTGCCATCCTCGGCAACAGAACCAATCTCCGCGAAGCCCAGCTTGCCGGGGCTGCCGCGAACAAGGCCGCCGCTGCCCGGTTCGCGTCGAACGTCCTTCCGATCATCCGACATATTCAAGCCCAGGGGGTTACAAGTAACCGGGCAATCGCATCAGCATTGGCCGCCAGAGGGGTTCGAGCGGCACGCGGTGGAAAATGGACGGCTGTTCAGGTCGGGAATTTGCTTAGCCGTGGGTGACATTATGCGGCCACGGCAGAACCGAGTGTCACCCACTGGAGAAATCGCCGCAGTGTCAGCGCGGGGCCTCTTCATGGGCAATCGCGGCGACCTCCACGCTCCGGACGGCTCATATGGTGGCAAGTTATCCGCGCGCGATGCTTGGATCAGTTGCCTCCTGATCCACCAGAGCGGTCGCAAAATCACGTTTGAACGTCCCGGAAGATATTACCCGCTTTTCTTCCTCGACGAAGCTGTCGCCATGGCTGTCGGTCATCGCCCTTGCGGTGAATGCCGGGCAGAGATGCTCGACGAATTCAAGGGCGCATGGAAGCGAGCGCTCGGCCTCCCTGCCTCCAGATTTGTGTCGGCACGCCAAATGGACGAGGTGCTGCGCCAGCCGCCCACTGCCCAAGTGGAATTTGACCTCTCAGCCATGCCCGTTGCTCAATTGCCCGATGGAACATTTGTCGATGTCGAAGGGCATGGAGCCTGTCTTTTCTGGGGTGGATCATTGCTGCCGTGGCATTGGCACGGATATGAAAGTCCGATCCTCTTTTCAAAATCAGCCCGGCATAGGGTGTTGACCCCGGCCTCTATGGTCAGGGTGTTGGCCAATGGTTATCGACCTGTGGTTCACCACTCGGTCGTTAGCTGGTGCACAGCCCTCAAAGCAGGGAATGATCTCCTGGCATAAGACTGCCGGACGATCTGGCCGTGCAACTGGTTGCACGCCTGGATTGAACCTGGCGCATTAGCTGCCCGATGCTCGATCCTATTCTTATGACTTGAACTTCTTTGGCCAACGCTCCAAGGTTAGCCTGCTTCCCGTGAAAGCCGGGAAGCGGGGCGTCGAAACCCCTTCTAGTCAGGCTCGGTCACAGTTTCACTGGGGCCGGGTGGCATGCGCGCATGTCCAGCCGGTAACGGTAAAGGCGCATGCGCCTGTGACTAGCAGGTTTTCGAACATCCGGCTTTGGCCGTCGCTCCGAGGGGACATAGGTGCGACGAGGGCCGGGCGGCAGCGTCGCGCTATACGAGGGGGGCGACGCGATGACATTGATTTTGCTTGGTGATGCGCCACAGGTCGTGCATCGCGTGCCGCAAGGCGAAGCGCGCCGCGAAGCCATATTGCGCGATTTGATTGCCGATCATCCCTCGATCCTGCCGGTGCACGACATAGACCCGAACTATGGCGCGCTCGTCACCGTGACCACCGAGCTTTCCATTCCCGGCGTCGGTTTTGTCGATGTCGTTCTGATCGATGAATTTGGGCGGTTGGTCATTGTCGAATGCAAGCTATGGCGAAATCCGCAAGCGCGGCGGGAAGTGGTTGGCCAGATACTCGACTATGCGCGGGAACTGAGCCGGTTCGCCTATGATGATTTGCAGCGGCAGGTATCGATTGCCACCAAGCGCCAAGGTAATGTCCTTTTCGCTTTGGCCCAAGAGGCGGGCAGCACCTTGTCAGAAGCCGAATTTGTGGACCGTGTGACCCGCGATCTGGCTGCCGGTCGCTTCCTTCTGCTTGTGTTGGGAGACGGGATCGCTGAGGGCACGCGGCGTATTGGCGAATATCTGCGTGACCAGCCGGGCCTCGCCTTTTCTTTCGCGCTTGTCGAAATGGCTGAATATCGTTTCATGGATGCCGCAGGGGCAACCCAGGCCATTATGAACCCGCGTATATTGGCGCAAACCGCGCTGATCGAACGCCATGTCATTCGTAGCGAAGTTCCGGGGTTGGTCGTCGATCCGGTGACGCAGGTTTCGGTGGTGGATAGTCGCGCTCCATCGGAGGCAGGCACGGCATGGCGTGAGTTCGCCCAAAAGCTGATTGCCGCAATGCATTTTGACGATCCAGGGCAACCAGCCGCCCGAAGTGGGGGCGTGGGCTGGGTTCGTGTGCCATTGCCACAGGACTTCTATGTCAACGTTTATCGCAGCCGTGCCGAGGGCGGATTGGGAGCGCAAGTCCGCTTCCCCGGTGTCGAGGGTATGGCGGCATTCACAATGTTGCAGGCTGACGCGGGGGCAATTGAAGCCGAATTTGCTTCAACGGGCATAGCTGCGCCGCGTTGGAACGATGGTGATGTTCCGACGCTCAGCGTCAGCATGCCTTCACCGCAGCCTTGGGGCGCCTCTGTGGAAGATACGCAGCGCAAGTGGATGGCCACGGTCGCTAACCAATTCGTGAACAGCTTGCGGCCTCGGCTCCAGCAGATGGCGTGAGTTTTTCATTCCAGTCGCAATAGGCTTTTGCAGGCATGGGGCGAGCAAGGCCGAAAGTCGGAAGTTCATGTTCTTTCAAAGGGGAAGGGAGCGAAACAGTGGGATGGATTTTCATGCAAAGGCGGATCACGCTTTCCGTCGCGGCTGCCGCAGTCTTTCTGTTCGGATCGGACGCCATGGCGCATTGGCAGTTCACGACTTGGAACATGACGGCAGATGAGGTCATTGGCGCGAGCAAAGGCACTGCTTGGAGAGGTGATGGCCAAAGCAATATGCGCGGCAGCACACGAGATGTCAGCGGCGTTTACATGATTGGGAGCAATAAAATCGATGTGGATTACTATTTCACATCAGGTCGGTTGAGCTTGGTTGATCTCCATAGCAAAGACCAAAACTTATGTAGAAACATCCAATCTGACTTGGAAGGTATCTATGGGGCACCGTTCGAACGGTTTCCAAGCGCAAATTTCCCGGCGACAGAATGGCTTGATCGTAACAAGGGGAATAGGGTTAGGATGATTATGGTATTCGGAACTGAATGCGAACTGCATTACTCTCCACTGATCTCAAATTCCTCTCAAGGCCTTTAATGATCTGTGCTCATGGCGCACAAATGACGATGCGATTGCAGCGATGTTGTGTGTGATGTATTGTATTGCAATTGTTTATTATTTTGATTTTTCATGTGTTCAAATTTGTTCGTTTTTTAAGGAAACGAACTATTGAAAGGCAACACGATGGGAACATCCAGCGCTTGGACGCCAGAACGCCGTGCGAAGCAGGCCGCAGCAATTCGGAAGTGGCAGCCTTGGGATAAATCGACCGGACCTACCACGGCGGAGGGCAAAAGGCGGGCTTCTCAAAATGCCAAGCTACCTCCCAAAAGTCCGGAATTGTTGAAATTGCAGAAGCGGTTACAAGCCGCGAAGAAAGGCTTTGTGAGGGGATTGCGGAGATCGCGGTGTAGTAAAGGCACCGAGGTCTAGCAGCTTGAAGTCGATATTATTTCGAAATTCGGAATAAAAATATGACGAAGGTTATAGATATTATCGGTTTGAAAATTTCAATTTCTGTGTTGCTTATTTCAGAGTTGAAAGTTAATTGAATTTTGGGCGCTAAAGAAAATAAGATTATTTTCTCTAAATAGTTGAGGGGGACTATGCGCATCATTCTGAAAATTGCATTGATTTCTGCTTCCGTTCTATCGGCTGCTCCGGCTATGGCTCAAACCTTCTCCGGGGCGCGGATTGAAGCCTTTGGCGGCTTTGATCGTGTCAAAGGCAAACTGTCCTATAAGGATAGCGCGGCACCCGCGAACAACATCAGCGAAAGCGAGCATACCAGCGGGGCCGTTTATGGTGTCGCCATCGGCTACGATTATCCGATGGGCGACGGTTGGATTGTCGGTGTGCAAGGCAATATCGACTTTGCCGATAACAAGCGTTGCTCGGCCAT
The DNA here is from genome assembly GCF_015074805.1 of Sphingobium fuliginis. Lineage (NCBI taxonomy): Bacteria > Pseudomonadati > Pseudomonadota > Alphaproteobacteria > Sphingomonadales > Sphingobiaceae > Sphingobium > Sphingobium fuliginis. The sequence goes on from NZ_CP060035.1 coordinate 468,786, forward strand.
TTTTGGAAGCGACGAAGCCTGCTTCAAAGTCCGCCGCAATTACGAATTGGGCGGGCGCGTCGGCCGCGAACTGGGCAGCAATGTCATGATGTATGTCGGCGCTGGCTATGTGAACGGCAAGGCGAAGATCACTTATGTTGACCAAGGGGACCCGACCAACAATTTCGCCATTTCCGACAGCAAGGGTGGCCTTCGCGGGTCAGTGGGCGCGGAAATCGCCTTCACCCGCAACGTCTACGCGAAGGTTGAATATCGCTACACCAATTACAACGACTACAAGGTGAGTGCGGGGACCGAAAGCGTCCGCCTGGGCTTTGATCGCCATCAGTTCCTCGGAGGCATTGGCTTCCGAATGTAATCAAGCTGGCGGGCCGGGTGAAAATCCGGCCCGTTTTCTTTTGGTTTTAAAATGGGGGGGTTTTATGCTGATGACGCGTAGTGCGCTTTGTGTCGCTTTTCTCGCTCTTGCCTCTTCGGTAAATGCCGAGCCGAGTTCATCGGTGCAGGTCGGGGGTGCCACAGCTATCGTTGTTCCGGTGAACACATTGGTTGTAGTCACGCCTACGGAAGAGATCACCTCCAAGGAAATGAGGGTCGGCCAAATCCGTAACTTTATGGTGGTCAACGACGTGGTGGAAGATGGCGCGGTCGTTATTCGCCGGGGTGCGCCGGTAAAGGCGACCGTCAGTTGGCGGACGGGCAAGGGCATTGTCGGCAAGTCCGCGAAGTTCGAGTTGACCTTCAATTCCGTGCGTTCAGGTGGAAGGGACTGGGCGTTACGCGGGTCCGTCCGTCAGGAAGGGCGTGGTAACACAACTGGCGCTCTTTTAGGTGCAGCAATCATCACAGGTCGCTCGGCGGTCATTGCCCCCGGCCAACTCATCAACGTGTTTACCGCTGAAGAAATCCCGTTTCAGCCGCCCCGTGCTACCACCTTTGGTCCCTCATCGGTCCAGCAACCCGCGATCCAACCTTCGGGTATCAATCCTAACTCTGCTATTAAGTGCATTACTTGCTACTGATGGCGTCCTGCCCGGCAGCTTTTTTTGTTGTCCCGGTGGGGTCGGAGTGATCCGGAAGGGGCTTGCCGCACCCGCTACGTTCGGGGGATAAATCAGGAGTCTTCACCCACCTCGGACCCGATAAAGAACATTTTTGATTCCCAAGCAGAAATTGTTCTTCTAAGGCGCGGGATTCTGGTATCTAGGGCCGCATCTCGTTGCGTCGATGGGAGCTAGGCGGAGATAGAAGTGCATCGTTTCCAAGCTATACTAAGTTCTCATAGTCAGGGCCGGAAGCCGTGGGACAAGATCGTTTGCGAGAGCGAATCGTTCGTTGCATTTCCTTCATTGGGTTCGATGGTCGCGGGGTGGCTGCTCATTGTCCCGCGCCGCCCCCTCCTTAATTTGCGCCTGCTCACGAATGTGGAGCGCAGCGAGTTGCACAATTTTATTTCCACGGTTGTAGCCAAGGTGGACGCATTCCCCGGCAGGGCATACGCCTTTGAGCACGGGAATGATACAATAGGCGGCCCTGTTGGATGCGGTGTCGATCAGGCGCACCTTCATATTGTTCCGCTTGAGTTCGATCTTTTGAAGGCGGCCCGCGAAAAACTTGATGATAACATGCAGTGGACGGATCACGACAACGCAGCTAACTTCGATGCGACTATTCCCGATTTCGGAGAATATGTAAGTATCTGGAGTCCGGGGGACCGCCATGGTCTTACGGGGGTAATGCGTGAGCCTCGGTCCCAGTGGGTTCGACGCGTGATTGCGGAAAAACTCGGCAGGGAACAAGCGTGGGATTACAAGGCGCATCCGGACATTCAGAACCTCACGAAGACTGTGGAGGTGTTTCACACCGCGTAGGGGATGAAGTTCCACAACCGGCTGTGGAACTGACGGATGGCCGTAAGCCCGGCGAATTCGCATCGCGCTATCCGCTTGGTGCATGGGCGCAAATCGGATTTGAGTTCACGTTCCTTTTTGCGGCGTTAGTCGCCGTCGCCTATGTCTTGCTCTCTATCGGAATGTTGGTGGCTGCTGACGCGCCCGCTGATGCAGGGACGCTCCCATTCGGGATAAGTTATCCCAAGGACCGACGCTTTTTGATCTGGCTGTCAATAGCGTTGAGTGGATCGGCAGGAGGAACTGCTTTCGCGTTGAAATGGCTATACCATTCCGTTGCTAAATGGACATGGAACCGAGACCGCATTTTGTGGAGGCTGATTGTGCCCCCGCTATCTGGAGTTTTTGCCGTCTTTGTCGCGTTCATGGTGGCAGCCGAGATCGTTCCCTTTCTGAACGCCAAAGCGTTTGAAAATTTCTATCGCGCTCTTGGGGCGGGCTTCTTGTTAGGATATTTTTCAGACAATGTTCTAGCAGCGCTACAAAATCTCGCAGTTCGCTGGTTCGGGACTGTAGATTCCAAGTTCAAAGGTGGGGACGATTAATCCGTTCTGAAATCGTGAGGTTGCGACGAGGCATTATGGCGGAAGAGGATGTGCTGCGAGAAATCGCACCCCAAATTCTTGCCATTCAAAATGCTCCAGTCGCCCCGGACAGGCGATCTTCTCTTGCCAAGCGTATCGGTAGGAAGGCCGCTGGGTTAGCACTCCTGCCAAGTGAATGGACGCCTCCTTTCATCGTGATTGAAGGGGCTATCTATGAGCGCTGGCGCGATGCATCTCCGGCGCGGGCTGCTGCCTTCATCATCGCTACAGTCGCCGAGATTGCGGCACAGGAGGCAAGGAAATGGGATGCTCGGTGGGATCGGGGAGTTACTGTCCGGTCAAGCGCTACTGAGGAAACACTGAGCGAGCGCGGCTCCAACGACTCTGTTGAACTCGCGGCGGATTATGATGGCGCGATGATTGCACGCGCTATCCTGCAAGTGTTTCAACGTTTCCTTAGTGACGGATCGCCCGGAGCGATGGCTATTGTGGTGCAAGCGCGGGTTCCCCATCTGGCCCTTGGGCACATGTCAAATGAGCAACGAGTTTCCAAAACGATCAATCAGTGGATGTGGGAATATGAACCAGCGGATAAACCCGGCGGGCGTTTCAATTCCCAACGTGACACTCCGCCTGACGAAGCGCTCCAGCTAAGACCATTCGGGCATCGACCCAGCGACTTCACCAAGCTGTTCCGAAAGATAGGGAGGTGGTGCACCCGGTTGCACGCAGGGCGAACCCATCTTGAATGGGGAGCCACTGTGGATGATCTGTGGTTATTTCAACTCGATTTCGAGGAGGATCAGCCAGAGAAAGGGGTCGATCCCACAGCCTTTCTAAGAGACGGTGACTTTCGTCCTCCTGGCGAATTACCGATGGGATCGCCATTTCAGGTAGCGTCGCTGACCGGGCAGGCAGGTTGGCGAAAGATTGACAAGGCCGCCGATTTTTCTGCGGATCGGGCGGGCTATCCGACTTTAATCCATATTACCGGCGACAAGTTTCTTAAAAGCTTTGCTGATGGCTACGATTTTGCGCGCGATTTAGAAGGTTTCGCTCACGGTCGCGTGGTTTGTAGGACGGACTGTAAGGCATCTGGCGTGAGTAGCCTTAATCTTCCTAGAACCCATACTGTCGGTTCTGTCGAAGCAGTGTCGTTCATCACAAAAACTATTAGCGATTTCGGTGCGGCAGGTGTGTCAGCAGAAAACCTTTGCTTCATTCTTCATAAATTCATTCCGTCTGTAACGGCAGCATGGGCAGTGGCCCGCAAAGATAGTCAAATCGTTCGAGTCGATAGCTTGTGGGGCTTGCCGGACGGTCTCCAATATCTCCCGCATGATAGTTATGAATATGACGTCCGCCGCAAGCAGCAGTCCAGCGAACGCTTAAGATATAAACATGCGTTTTTGCAGGAAGCTCCTACAGGGTTATGGGAGGTCGTTCGGGTAGCTCGGCGGGCGACTCGCTGGCGAAGCTTACCTACCCCTGATCTGGCTGAGGTGGCCTTGCGAACTCATGAGATCGCGCATCGCCTTGGGCGCGACATCCAGATCATGTGGTTCTGCCAGGTCCCCGAAGAAACGGGCCTGCAACGGAATATCCCTTGGTTTTCTATGGCTCCGGCAGAGCATTCCCCCAAGGAGCGCAGTGTTTCTCCTGCAAAGAAGCGGTTTGTCATCCGGTCGATGAGCGATTTGGAAAAAGCAGCCGCCCTGAATAAGGCGGGCTATCTTCTCCAATTGGACCCCGACGATCCAGAGCTTTTCCGAAGCCAAGCCTTTCTGGATAAGGTGATCGCGGTTGCAAAAGATCGAGATTTCCCTGTCGGATTGACCGGCTCCATATTGGGCCATGCGTTCTACGTAATCGAAAAGGCCGGTGTCCCTGTCATTGCATTGAACGAGCCGACTAGAAGTCGGACACGGCAAAGGCGGGTGTTCAGAAAGCTCGTTCGGGATGATATTCCGAACAAGATCACCGAGGGCGGCGAAACGGTAACACTGGCGGAGATCGCAAAGGAGGAGGCGCGCGCCGCGCTCGTAGGGAAGCTGCTTGAAGAAAGCTATGAACTTCTCGCTGCCGACACACCGCAGGACGTAACCGCTGAACTCGCAGACCTGCTTGAGGTGGTCCGGTCTCTCGCCAATATCACTGGCGTTGATTGGAGTGATGTTCAGGAAGCAGCCAATCAAAAGCGGGTTTCGCGGGGTGGGTTCGAACGCAATGTGGTTCTTTTGGAAACTGCCTGGCCCGGTTGGCTTGCAGAAAATCGTCAATCTGCCCGGTTTACCATTCCGCTGGGACAGTTGGGCCAGATCAGTGAGCAAGATGGCACTTTTACTGTTCCCTTTCCCTCCCTTCTGGCCGCAGGGCCAAGTCCGATCATTCGTTTGGAGGATGGCACCAGGCTAGAGATCACAATGGGTGGTTCAGGGGTGCGTGTGTCGCCTGTGTCGGAGAAAAATGACGATGAGAAACAGGCGGCCTTTGAGTTCTAACCCAAGCCACTGTCCCTTCTGCCAGTCGGATTGGGAGGAAACAGCACTTCCCCGGTATTTATGTTTGAAAATGCTACACTCAGACGCTATCTAAATGCCTGTAGCAATGCAAATGTTACCTAGGAAATTGAAATAGATAGGGGCGCTGACCGCTCTCCCCCTCGGCTCCACCAATCCCTTCCGGGATTGACCGGAAGGGACTTTACCGCCGGCGATTTCGATGCCTATGGCGGTTTCATGACAGATATGCTTTCCGAAGGCCGCGCCGCTGCGACGGTGGTCATCCTGCGCGACCGCCCGGATGCCGCCGCGGAAATCCTGATGATGGAACGGGCGTCCAGCATGGTCTTCGCCGCGGGCGCGCTGGTCTTTCCCGGTGGCGCGGTGGATGCGGGCGATCATGCTCTTGCAGCGAAGATCGCTGGTGGCCTGCCTCTGGACGAGGCGGCGGCGCGGATCGCCGCCATTCGGGAGACGCTGGAGGAAAGCGGTCTCGCCATTGCCTTCACATCGCCGCTGGCGGCCGATCGGATCGCGGCCATGCGGCAGGCGCTGGGGGCAGGGGCCGGGCTTGGCGACATCCTCAGCGATCATGGGCTGGAAATCGCGCTGGATCGGCTGCTGCCCTTTGCCCGCTGGCACCCCGCGCGCCTGGAGCAGGCGCAGCGGGTGTTCGATACCCGCTTCTACATCGCTGAGGCGCCGGAAGGACAGGCCGCGAGCGTCGATGCCACCGAAAATGTGCAACTGTTCTGGAGCAGCGCAGCGGAAACGCTGGCCCGATGCGACCGGGGCGAGGGGCAGATCATCTTTCCGACGCGGCGCAATCTGGAGCGGCTCGCCCAATTCGGTCGCTTCGATGATCTGGCGGCGCATGCCCTGTCGACCCCGGTCGAGAAGGTGACGCCCTGGTTCGAGGAGAGAAATGGGGAACCGCATCTCTGCATTCCCGATCATCTCGGTTATCCGGTGACGTCGGAACCAATGGGGACGGTCCGGCGTGCTTGAGGCATGCGCCGAATCCACCTCTTCCTGCGCCGCCTTGTCCATGTCGCGGCGGTTCTGAGCCTTTGCCTGATCGGCTATGCCCATGTCAGCCGCCGGCCCCAGAATATCCCCTGGACTCGGCTTGATCTATCCCAGCCGGTCGGCCTCTTCACCGGCCGCAAGCTTGCCTCGCTGACCGGCCGTCCTGCCCAATGCCGCGCCCTGCTGGATCGGGCGGGCATTGCCTATTCCCGCATGAAGCCGGGGGGCGAGGGCCAGTGCGCCCATGCCGACGCCGTGCGGCTGACTCCGGTCAAGGACGCCATCGCATGGGAACCGGCGGCGGTCGCGCCATCCTGTCCGGTTGCGGCGGCGCTCAAGCTCTGGGAATGGCAGGTGGTCCAGCCCGCCGCACGGCGCCATTTCGGCCGCGCGGTTCGGAAGGTCACGCATTTCGGCGCTTATAGCTGCCGCCGCCTCTATGGACGCAGCGCAGGGGATTTCAGCGAGCATGCCACGGCCGACGCCATTGATGTGGCCGGTTTCATCCTGACGGACGGACACCGGATCGGCATTGCGGCAGACTGGAAGGGAGGGGGAAAGGACGCGGATTTTCTGCATGAGGTTCGTGACGGCGCCTGCGGGTTGTTTTCGACCGTCCTTTCGCCCGACTATAATGCCGCACATCGCGATCATCTGCATCTCGATCAGGTGGAACGCGGCGCCTGGGGCGGGCGGGCTTGCCGATGAGGGCCTAGAGCATCGTGCGCAAAAGTGGGAACCGGTTTTGCGTTTAAAACGATGCGACAACAAAAGCTTAGAGCGCGTGGCCTGCGCACGACTTAACGCAGCGCGCTCTAGCCCAATATCGCCCTCGAACAGGGAGCATGAAGGGTCTATGATCCACGCGCCTGTCAGACAGGGGAGGACATCATGCCGCAATTCGTGATCGAACGGGACATGCCCGGCGTCGGCCAATTATCGGGCGAGCAGCTCAAGGGCGCGTCGCAGGGCTCCTGCAATGTGCTGCGCCAGCTGGGCCCGGATATTCAATGGGTTCACAGCTATGTCACCGATGACAAGATCTATTGCGTCTATCGTGCGCCCAGCGAGGAATTGATCCGCCGGCATGCGGACATGGCGGGATTCCCGGCCAACAGCATCGCCCAGATACGCGCGACGATCGATCCGACGACAGCGGACTGAATTTGTCCGGGGCGACGGGGTCCGCTGCGAGGCGCGCATGCTTTTTGACGGCAGCGGGCGATGGCAGAATTATCGCCAGGCTTCGACGACCTATTGCCGCAGTCTTTCGATCGCCTGCGCCAGCGCGACATAGAGCTTGCCCATGTCCGATGAAAGGATCGCAACGCCCAGCGCATTGCCGTCGCGGGCCGACAGGATGATCCGCAGCATCGATTCGAAATCGTGGATGTAGCGGTTCACATGCTCCTGAAATTCAGGATCATTGTCGTAATGCAGGGCGATTTCGCGGGATTCGCCCGCGTCCAGCAGCTTGACCGCGCGGCGGGTGAAGACGCCGCGATCGCCCTTCAGATAGGCTGACCAGGCAGAATCCGTGACATCGTTGGAGAGTATCTTCGATACGTCGATCGCCGTGCTGTTGAGCGATTCGATGATCAGCGCCGACCGTCGGGCGAAATGGTCGCGGTCGCGGTCCTCGGCGGCGCGCTCCGCTTCCTCAATCCGCGCTTCCACGCTGGCGCTGGTGTCCGCGATGGTCAGGAGCTGGCGGGTCAGGCGGTCGGATGCCTGATGCGCGGCCTTCACCGCTTCCTCCGCCACCCTGGCGACCATTTCGATCTGGGCCGTGACCTTTTCGTCGATGGCGCGCTGCATCGCCTGCTCGCTGGCGTCGGCAAGCGCCTCCGCCGCTTCGGGGATGGCGCGGCTGAGCGCCTGGCGGGCGCGTTCGGCCGCCTGATCGGCGGTATCCTTGACGCGGAGCAGGGCGGTGACGAGCAGCGGTCCCGCGCCTTCGGTGATGCGCGTCGCGTCCTGATGCGCGTTGTCGAGCGCGCTGCGCAGCTTCTCCACCAGTTCGCGATTGGCATCCACGCCGCTTTGCGTGCTTTCCAGCCATTCGGTCAGGCGGCGTCCCTGGCCGCGCAGCAATTCCTCGGCCTCCTGCGTGCGCCCGAGCAACGCCTCCGAAATGGCCTCCAGCCGTTCGATCTCCGGCGCGGCGCTGTCGAGCAGGGTGCGGCTGGTCTCGATCCGGCCGTTGAAGCGCTGGAGCGCGGCAGGAAAGGTTTCGTCGAGTTCGCGCACGCTGGAATCAAGCGCGACCATCAGCGTCTCCGCACTGCCGATCAGCTTTTCGGCGGTCAGGCCGCCAGCCCCCAGGGCGGCATCGATGCGCTGCGTTTCGGCGGTCAGGCGCGACAACGCTTCGGTCAACCGCTCATTGCGGGCGAGCGCGGACTGTTCCATCGCCGCAAAGCGCGACTGCGCGGAATCGACCGCATCGTCCAGGCTGCTTTGCAGGCCCGATACAAGCGTGCGCTGGCCTTCGACCAGATCGTTGATCTGGTGCAGGCGGTTTTCGATCTCGCCCACATGATCCGCTATACTGGTGACGGTCTCATCCCCGATGGCGGCGATGCTGTCGCGCGACCGGGCGATGAGCGCCTCCAGCGCCGCGCCATGGCGGGCGATGCCGTCGTCGGTCAGCCTGATGCCTTCATGGGTCTGCGCAATAGCCGCTTCCACCCGCCGGCGCAGTTCGGCCTCCACGGTTTCGGTGTCGCGCGCCAGGGTGGAGAGGGCGGATTGGCTGGTGGCAGCAATGCCGGCCTGCGCACCCTCGATCAGCGCCTTCAGCGACGCGGCCTGCGCGGTCAGATTGGCGTCGACCGCCGCCATGGTTTCCTGCGCGCGCCCATGGGTGGTTTCCAGACGGTGCAGCACGTCGATCTCGACGCGGTTCAATTCCTGCGTCAGCAGGGCGATGACCGACTGGGTGGTCTCCGCTATTTCCGACTTGGTGCGATCGGTAAGGCCGGTCAGCACGATCGACTTCTGCTCGATGTCGAGCCAGCTCTCCTCCATCGCCTTGCGCGCGCTCAGGGTCGTCGCCTCGATCCGGCCCGAAGCGACATCGGCCATGCCGGTCACTTCCTGCGTGGCCGAACGCGTGGTTTCCTGAAGCTCGATAAGCTGGCTCGAAAGGCTCTTGGTTGCCGAAAGCGTGCGGCTGCGGGCATCGTCCGACAATTCGCCCAATGCATGCAGCCGAGCCTCCAACATGTCGATGCGTTCCGACAGGGCGTGGCCATTGTCGATGATCTGCGCGGACATGCGCGTCGCGCGATCCTCCAGCTCCGGGATGGAGGCGACCAGCGCTTCCATCCGCTGGACGAGCGCCAGCCCGGCGCGCTCGGCGGACTCGGCGCGTTCGGCGGTGCTGTTGGCGCGGCTTGCGATCAGTTCGGCCGACGCCTCCATATTGCTGCTGGCGGCGGCGCCATAGCTGTCGAGCAGTTCCGCCTGATCCTGCATGCTCTGGCGTGCGGTTTCCAACTGGCCGGCGATTCGGGCGACGCGCAGCTCCAGCAGTTCCGCCTCGGTCCTGAGCGCGCGGGCGGTGTCGAGATAGCGGCGGGCTTCGCTGCGGCTGTTCCGCAGCAGCAGCAGATAACAGACGCCGAGCAGGATGAGCGGGACCAGGATGGTCGCGACCAGCCCCGGCCACGCCGCGGGCCCGGCGCGCCATTGTCCGGAGGACAGCGTCGCCCAACCGGCAAAGCCGATCCAGCCAAAGCCGGCGGCGGGAAATGCCCATGTCGCGGCGCGCATCCCATGCTCGCCGCTTTCCGCAGGCACGCCCTCATCCTCCAGGTCAAGAACGGCCTGTTTCAAAAGCAAGGCGTCGTCTGCCTGCGCCGTATCATCGGTCGCTGCGTCCTTGTCCCGCCAGAATTCGACGATTGTGCTGCCCCCATTCATGCGTCCTATCCTAGCAGCTTTTGCGCGCACGAAAATGCCCTGTTACCAAAACTTAACGCAAGCCAGATAGCGTTGACCCCATGTCCTATGATCCAGGCGCCCTGAATGCCGCTCTTGCCGCCGCTGTCGGTGACGACAGACCGTTGATCGAGGATCTGCGCGTCGCCTTCATGGAAAGCGCGGAGCGGCAGGTCGATCTGCTGGGGCGGTCGCGATGCGATGCGAACTGGCAGCTTGCCGCCTGGCGGCTGAAGGGGCTGGCGGCCAGTTTCGGCCTCACCGGCCTGATGGCGATGGCCGATGAAGCGGCCGACGCGGCGCCGGGCGACCCACGCATATTGCGGCGCTTGCGTGCCGCGCTTGACGATCTTGCGCAGCGTTGAGGCGTGAGGCTGCTTGCGTGATTGCCTCCGCCTTGTAACAAGGTGGGCTGAACAACGATCGGGTCGGTTTCAACACGCATGACTTTTGCGGCTATTCTCAGCGCGAGCCGGGCCGGCGGCGATTCGGCCGGGTCGCTGCGCGCCAGCCTGCATTTCGCCGGGCAGACGCTGGTCGAATATCAGGCGCGGCAGGCGGTGCGCGCGGGCGCCGACCGGGTGATGATCCTGGTCAGCGTCATCACGCCCGCCTTGTCGCAGGCCGTCGACCGGCTGTCGGCGGACGGCATCGCCGTCGCGCTGGTCCGCGACATGGTGTCGATGGTGCGCGATGCGCCCCGCGACGCGGACACGCTGCTCGTCGCGGATGGGGCGATCATCGGACAGGGTTATTTCGAGGCGATGGCCGCTCAGCAGGGCGATGCGCTGCTGGTGGCGGACGACAGCAGGGCTAGCGCGCCGTTTGAACGGATCGATGCCGGACAGCGCTGGGCCGGCCTGGTCCGGGTCAGTCCGGACCTGCTGTTCAACACGCTCGACATGATCGGGGACTGGGATCTGGCGCTGACCCTGGTGCGGGGCGCGGTGCAGGCCGGCGCACGCCGGATCACCGTGCCGCAGGACGACCTGATGGAAGGGCGCGTCGCGCTGGTGGAGACGCAGGAGCAGGCGGACCTGGCCGCTCAGGCGGTGCTTTCCGGCGGGCCGCGGCTTCGGCGCGTCAGGGGTGCGGCCGAACAATATCTGCTGGGCCCGGCCGCCCGGTTGATCAGCCCGGCGCTGATGCGCATGCAGGTTCCGGCGCTGCAGGTGCGGATCGCCGCCATGGCGCTGGGTGCGATTGCGCTGGTGCCGATCGAACTGCTGTGGACAGGGACGGGCTTCTGCCTGTTGCTGCTGTCGCTGTTGCTGGCGGAAACCGCGGATCGGCTGGACGAGATGGCGCTGCGGCCATTGCCCATGGGCTGGATGGCCTTTATCGCGCCGGCCTTCGCGCTTGGCGGGATCGCGCTCGCGGGCGGAGGAACGACGGCGGCCTATCTGGCGCTGATGCTGGCGATCATCCAGATGGCGGATCGCTGGCAGAAAACCGGGCCGTTGCGGCCGTGGATGATCTTTACGCCCGCCGGCGCGCTCATTCCCCTGCTGCTGGCGTCGCTAGCCGGGGCGCTGGGGCCGATGTTCGACCTGACGACGCTGTGCGCCATCGGGTCGCTTGGAACGATGATCCTGCTCCGCCGGAATTGAGCGATTTTGCTCGTTACGGTTTAGTGCATTTTAACGACGTGCCATTATGCTGGCCGGCATGAGCGCCTTTTCGTCCCTGATCGGACCGACCCGGGCGGACTGCTGGCCGATGGCGCAAGTCATGGCGGGCATGTCCGCCGTGCCTGTCGGCCATGCCATTGATCTGGCGTTTTTCTTTCCTGACGACGGGCGGGAGCGGCACGACGCTCTGGTGGCGGAGACCCGGCGGCATCTTGGCGGATGCCTGACCGCAATGGAGATCGGATTGCGTCTGGCGCTGGAGGATAGGCCGGAAATCGCGGCGGCGTTGGCGCAATGGCCGCAACCCGTTTGCTGGCCGACGCTGCGCGCGCAGCCGACCCTGTTGGGGCCGGCGCTGCTCGCCCATATGCAGATGCGGGGCGGGATCAGCCTGATGCTGCGCCAGTTCGGCGGGCCCGATGGCGGTTCGGGCAGCGAATCGGAGGCGGAGTCGCTCTTTCCCGCCGACGATCCCGCCTTGGGCGAAGCGCTTGCCGCGCTGATGCTGGCGGAAGGGCGCTGGCTGATGACCGCGGCGGAGGATCAGCCGATGCAGCCCGATCTGCCAGCCGGCTTCTTTGCGGAACTGCTGTGGACGGCGGCCGCCTGCCTGGCCGCGATCGTCCAGCGGAGCGGCCTGATCGAAGCGGAAGCGGTGGTGCCGCTGGTCGAAGCCGCGGCGCAACGCCAACTGATCCGGCATGACGAGGCGCAAGGGCCTATCGCGGCGGCGGACAGGCTGGTCCATCAATTGGGCGAGCGCGCCGATGCGCCCGAACTGATGGCCGCCGCGTTGCAGCACAGGCATTTCCTGCTGTTCGCCGCGCTTGCCGGGCGCCGGTTGCGGATGGAGAGCGCGCAGGTCGCGGACATCCTGGTCATAGGTCCGGTGGGGCAGGTTGCCGCTCTATGCCGGGCGCTCGGGGGATCGGACAGCGACTACCGGCAATTGTTGCTGGCATTGCGGCCGGTGCGGCCTTCCTTGTCCGATGCGACCATCGTCAGGGAAGCCATGCGCTATCAGGAATTGAGCGTAACGCAGGCTGACGCGACGGTGGGCGCCCTGCGCGCGCCTGCCGCGCTGCGGGTCAAGCTGGATCATCTGCGGCGGATCGCCGGTTGATGAACATGCCCGCGCATCCCGCCATCATCCGGGCGACGGTTGCTGCGGATGGCCGGCTGCTGAGTGCGGATGCACCCGTGCTGGCCCTTCAGCAGGAGGCGGGCGGCGATCTCGGCAGCGCGCTGGCGGTCCCGCAATTGGCGGCGATGGCGCGGCTGGCGGCGCATCTGGGCATTGCCCTGTCCCGCCCGGTCGTGGCCGCGGCGGAGCGTGGTGACATCGACATGTGGGTGCGTGCCAAGCCCGAGGCCGAACGGGTGCAGCTTTCCATCATCGACTGGCATGAGCGGCAGGCGGTTGCGGCGCCGCTGGATCTGGCGCGGCGAGAGACCGACATCGCTGCCCTGTCCGACGGCTGGACGTGGCAGATCGACACCCAGTTGCGCTTCCAGATGGTGCATGAGGGGTTGGGCGGCGAGGGCGCATTGCCATCCGCCCCGCCTTTGCCGGGCAGCCGCTTCACGAGCTATTTCGAATTGCGCCCGGATGCCGAAGGCGACCTGGCGATCCTGCGCGGCTTCGCGCAGCGGCGCGCCTTTCGCGATCAGGTGGCGGGATTGACGAGCGATCCGGCGCAGCGCTTCATGCTGTCGGGCTTTCCGATGTTCGATCTCGCGGGTCAGTTGGTGGGTTATCGCGGCAAGGCTTTGCCCGTCGACCGCGCGGTGACGGCGCCGCTCGCCACGCCGGAACCGCTGCCATTCTATCCCGCCGAGTTCGGGAAGAGGCTGGACCGATCTTTGCGACGGCCTTTGGGACGGATCATCGCCAATGCGGATTCGATCGGCGCGCAACTGGAGGGGCCGTTGCGGCCGGACTATCTGGGCTATGCCAGCGACATTTCGGCGGCGGGGCGTCATCTGATGGCGCTGATCGACGATCTGGCGGACCTGCAGGCGATCGACCGGCCGGATTTCAGCGTGACCGCGGAAGAGATCGATCTGGCCGATGTCGGGCGGCGGGCCGCCGGGCTGTTCCTCGTAAAGGCGCAGGATCGGGGGATCAGCATCCTCGCCCCTGCGCTGACGGTCGCGGAGCCGGCCATCGGTGAATTTCGCCGCGCCTTGCAGATCCTGATGAACCTTGTAGGCAACGCCGTGCGCTATGCGCCCGAAGGGTCTGCCGTTCGGATAGAGACAGGGCGGTCCGACGGCGAGGCCTGGATCGCGGTGCTGGACCAGGGCGATGGCATAGCCGCCGACAGCAGGGAGCGCATCTTCGACAAGTTCGAGCGACTGGGCCGCAGCGACGCGGGCGGCAGCGGCCTTGGCCTCTACATTTCGCGGCGTCTGGCGTGCGCCATGGGCGGCGACATCCGTATCGACGACGCGCCCGAAGGCGGGGCGCGGTTCACGCTGCTGCTTCCGGCTTTGGGCGTATAGCGGACATCGATATTCGGTCTGGGTAAACCGTGCTCCTGCCAAGGAGGAGCACGGATCAGACGGGGCAATGATCCCTTGAAGCGAGGACCGGGTTCCCGCCTGTGCGGGAGCATGGGGTACTCCCTGTCAGCAACCGGCCAACTCCCCGCCAAATAAAAGCGGCGCCCAAACGGACGCCGCTTCCCTGCCTTATTGCCAGTGCAGACTAGCGCTTGTCGACGGGGACATAATCGCGCTGGGCCGGGCCGGTGTAGAGCTGGCGCGGACGGCCGATCTTCTGCGCAGGGTCGGAGATCATTTCGTTCCACTGCGCGACCCAGCCGACGGTGCGGGCAAGGGCGAAGAGCACGGTGAACATCTCGGTCGGGAAACCGATGGCCGAGAGGATCACGCCCGAATAGAAGTCGACATTCGGATAGAGCTTCTTTTCGATGAAATAAGGATCGTGAAGCGCGATCTGCTCCAGTTCCTTCGCCACGTCGAAGATCGGATCGTCGACGCCCAGCTTCGCCAGGACATCCTTCGCGGTCTTCTGCATCACGGTCGCGCGCGGATCGTAATTCTTGTAGACGCGATGGCCGAAGCCCATCAGGCGGAACGGATCGTCCTTGTTCTTGGCGCGGGCGATATATTCCGGAATGCGGTCGACGGTGCCGATTTCGCGCAGCATGTTGAGCGCGGCTTCGTTGGCGCCGCCATGCGCCGGACCCCAGAGGCAGGCGATGCCCGCCGCGATGCACGCGAAGGGGTTGGCGCCGGACGAGCCGGCCAGACGCACGGTCGATGTCGACGCGTTCTGTTCATGGTCGGCGTGCAGCGTGAAGATCTTGTCCATCGCGTCGACGACGACCGGATCGATGACATATTCCTCCGCCGGGACCGAGAAGGTCATGTTCAAGAAGTTGGCGGTGTAGCTGAGGTCGTTGCGCGGATAGACGAAGGGCTGGCCCACCGAATATTTATACGCCATCGCCGCGATCGTCGGCATCTTGGCGATCAGGCGGTGGCTGGCGATCTTGCGCTGTTCCGGATCGTTGATGTCGGTGGAGTCGTGATAGAAGGCCGAGAGCGCGCCGACCACGCCGCACATGATCGCCATCGGGTGGGCATCGCGGCGGAAACCGCGGTAGAAGGTGGTGAGCTGCTCATGCACCATGGTGTGGCGCGTGATGGTGCGCGTGAAATCCTCCAGTTCCTTCTTCGAGGGCAGTTCGCCGTTGAGGAGGAGGTAGGACACTTCCATGAAGCTCGACTGTTCGGCAAGCTGGTCGATCGGATAGCCGCGATGCAGCAGCACACCGGCGTCGCCGTCGATATAGGTCAGGCCCGAATCGCAGCTCGCGGTCGAAGTGAAGCCGGGGTCGTAGGTAAACATGCCGGTGTTGGCGTAGAGCTTGCGAACGTCGATGACCTGCGGTCCGACCGTGCCGTTCAGAATGGCATAGTCTTTCGCGTTGCCGTCGACGCTCAAAGTGGCATTGTTATCCGACATGGTATTCTCCTGATACTTCAATTGGCCGATGCGTGCCTCACAGCGGCCAATCGTTCCAAGCTCTCCGTCTTCCCCAGAAGGAAAAGGACGTCGAAAATTCCCGGCGAAACCGTGCGACCGGTCAGCGCCGCGCGCAAAGGCTGCGCGACCTTTCCAAGCCCGAGGCCGGCATCCTCTGCCACGCGGCGAATGGCTTCTTCGATCGCTTCGACCGTCCAGGACTGGACGGGTGCAAGAGCGTCGGCTGTCTGTCCCAGCAGCGCGCGTGCGGAATCGTCTAGCAGAGCAAGCGCCTTCTCGTCAAAATCGAGCGGGCAATTTTTGAACAAGAATTCGGCGCCCTCCGCAATTTCGTTAAGTGTCCTGGCGCGCGGCTTGAGCGACGGCATGGCCTCTGCAAGCCGTTTCTCGCCATCCTCCGGCAGGTCGATGTTCAACCTCGCCGCAACCCTTGGCGCGACCAGCGCGGCAAGGCGTGCGTCATCCGCCTCGCGCAGATAATGGCCGTTCAGATTCTCCAGCTTCTTGATGTCGAAGCGAGAGGGTGAGCGGCCGACACCTGAAATATCAAAGAGTTCCACCGCACGCTCGCGGGAGATGATCTCCTCGTCGCCATGGCCCCAGCCGAGTCGCAGCAGATAGTTGAACACCGCTTCGGGCAGCATGCCCAACTCGTCGCGATAGGCATCGACGCCAAGCGCGCCGTGCCGCTTGGACAGCTTCGCGCCGTCGGCCCCATGGATCAGCGGGATATGGGCGTAGATGGGCTCTTCCCAATTCATCGCCTTTATGATGCCTAGCTGGCGGAACGCATTGTTGAGATGGTCGTCGCCGCGAATGACATGGGTGACGCCCATGTCATGGTCGTCGACCACCACCGCCAGCATATAGGTGGGCGTGCCGTCCGAACGCAGCAGGATCATGTCGTCCAGCTCCGCATTCTGGACGACGACGCGGCCCTGCACGGCGTCCTCGATCACCGTCTCGCCTTCGCGCGGCGCTTTCAGGCGGATGACGAAGGGCGCGCCTTCCGGGGCTTCGGAGGGATCGCGGTCCCGCCACCGCCCGTCATAGCGCATCGGCTGCTTGGCGGCGCGCTGCCGCTCGCGCAGTTCCGCCAGTTCCTCGGGTGTCGCATAGCAGCGATAGGCATGGCCGGAGGCGAGCATCTGGTTCGCCACTTCGGCATGGCGCGGCGTGCGCTCGAACTGGAAAACCGCCGGTTCGTCGCCGCCCAGCCCCAGCCATTCCAGCCCGTCGAAGATCGCGGCGACCGCTTCCTCGGTGGAGCGGGCCCGGTCGGTGTCCTCGATCCGCAGCAGGAACTTGCCGCCGTGATGACGCGCGAACAGCCAGTTGAATAGCGCGGTGCGCGCGCCGCCGATGTGAAGAAAACCGGTAGGCGACGGCGCAAAACGGGTTACTACCTGCTTGTTCGAACCTGTAGCACTCACCGTTTCATTCCCTGCCATTCGCCCGGATACCACCCGACCCATCCATGATCGCGACGCCCCCTAGCATGGCTTTCGAGCCACGACAAACCTCCGTTGTCAGTTCGGCCCGGGGGAAAGCAGCGCGGATTTGGCGCGGCGTGGAGCTGTGGCTGGAGGAGGAGCGCGAACGGTTGCCGCTATGGGTTCCGGTCGCCCTGGCTGCGGGAATCGCGGCCTGGTTCCTTCTGCCTAATCGGCTGGAATGGCTGGCCTTTTGCTGCGTGACGCTTGCGGTTGCCTGCGCCGCGCTGCTTTTGCCGCCCGGTGGCCGGGTGCGTCAGGCGATCGTCGTCGGTGGCATTCTTGCCTGTGCCGGGTGCCTGCTGGTCTGGGGGAAAGCGACGATCGTCGGATCGCCGCCCCTCGACCGCCCGGCCTTCATCTCGCTGAAGGGGGAGGTCCGGTCGGTCGAAAGGCTGCCCGCGCAGCACATGAGTCGCGTGCTGGTCCGGCCTGTCGGCGTGCCTGCCCTGCCGCCCCTGGTGCGCGTCAATCTTGACGATGCGTCGATGCCGCCGGGCGTCGGGGAGGGAGCCATCATAGCCTTCCGCACAAGGCTGATGCCGCCTGCGCCGCCCAGCCTGCCGGGCGGCTATGATTTTGCGCGGCGCGCCTATTTCGAGGGCGTCGGCGCGACCGGGCGTGTGCTGCCGCCGGTCACGGTCCTGCGGCCGGCCACGGCCGGCCCCCGGTTGAGGGCGCGTCTGTTCGAGCATATCCTGGAGCGCGTTCCGGGACAGGGCGCCGGCATCGCCGCTGCCCTGGCCACCGGCGATCAGGGCGCGATCGCGCAGGCAGATGCGGAGGCGATGCGGCGGAGCGGCCTTGCGCATCTGCTGTCGATCAGCGGTCTGCATGTCACGGCCCTGATCGCTGCGGTGATCTTCCTGTTGATGCGGCTGATGGCGCTCAGCCGCCGGGCGGCTCTCGACTGGCCGCTGATGCTGCTGGCCGCGGGCGGCGGCGCTCTGGCGGGCATCGGCTATACGCTTCTGACCGGCGCAGAGGTGCCGACCGTGCGATCCTGCGTCGCTGCCCTGCTTGTGCTGGGCGGACTGGCGATGGGGCGGGACGCGATCACGCTCAGGCTCGTGGCGGCGGGGGCGCTGGTGGTGCTGATCCTCTGGCCAGAAGCACTGGTGGGGCCGAGCTTCCAGATGAGCTTCGCGGCTGTGATAGCCCTGGTGTCGCTAGGCGAGCATCCGGCCTTCCGCGCCTTTCTCGCGCCGCGTGACGAAGGGGTATGGCGCCGGATCGGGCGCAATCTTGCGGGCATGCTGGCGACCGGCCTGGCCGTGGAGCTGGTGCTGGCGCCGATCGCGCTGTTCCATTTCCACAAGGCGGGCATGTTGGGATCGATCGCCAATCTGGTGGCCATACCGCTTACGACGCTGGTGGTCATGCCGCTGGAGGCGACGGCCTTGCTGTTGGACCTAGGCGGGTGGGGTGCGCCCTTCTGGTGGCTTGCCGCGCGATCGATCGACCTGCTGTTGCTGATTGCCCATGGCGTGGCATCCAGCCCTTGGGCGGTGGTTCTGGCGCCCGCCCAGTCGGGCGTAGTGTTCGGCCTGATGCTGCTGGGCATGCTGTGGTGCCTGCTATGGCGAAGCCGGTGGCGCTGGGCGGGTCTGATGCCCGTGACCACCGGCGTCATGATGGTGCTGACCAGCCCGATGCCCGCCATATTGATAAGCGGGGACGGCCGGCATGTCGCGGTGCGCACTGCCGATGGCGGCATGGCGATGCTGCGGGCTCGCGCCGGCGGCTATGCGCGCGACGTCATGGCGGAAAGCGCGGGTTATGACGGTACCTTGCAGGCATTGACGGCGCTGCCCCAGGCTCGCTGTTCTCCCGATCTATGCGCCGTTCGCCTGAAGGGAGGGGGCCGGAACTGGAACCTGTTGCTGACGCGAAGCAGCGTGAGGATCGATAATGCGATACTGGCGCGGGATTGCGCCTATTCAGACATCGTCGTCAGCGACCGCCGCCTGCAGGGCGCCTGTCGCCCACGCTGGCTGAAGGTGGATCGACGCTTCCTCGCCAGGACGGGTGGCCTGACCATCGATCTGGACCATGGCACCATGCGCAGCGCGAAGGCGTGGCATGATGAGCACCCCTGGGTCGCGCGGCCTTCCAGCCGGCCGCGCGAATACAGGAAGCATCAGTTATAGCGGCGCAGCAACCCTGCCAGCTTGCCCTGGATGCGGACCTGCCGAGGGTCGTAGATCTGCGGTTCATAGGCGCTGTTGGCGGGATCGAGCCGGACCTTCGGACCCTCACGCCGGAAATATTTCAGCGTCGCTTCATTTTCGTCGATCAGGGCGACCACGATCTGCCCCTCGCGCGCGACGTCGGTGCGCTGGATAAGCGCGAAATCGCCGTCCAGAATGCCCGCTTCGACCATTGAATCCCCCGCCACTTCCAGCGCATAATGATCCCCGGTGCCCAGCAGCGCGGCGGGAACGGAAAGCATGTTCTGCCCCTCCAGCGCCTCGATCGGCACGCCCGCCGCGATCCGGCCGTGCAGCGGAATCTCCAATATGTCGTTGGCGGCGACCGGGGGCCTGCTGGCCGCTGGACCGGGCGTCAGCGGCGGCTTGGCAGGCACGACGACCTTGGGAGCGCGATGCATGGCATCGGGCAGTTTGAGCACTTCCAGTGCGCGGGCGCGATTGGGCAGGCGGCGGATGAAGCCGCGTTCCTCCAACGCATTGATCAGGCGGTGGATGCCGGATTTGGACCGCAGGTCCAGCGCTTCCTTCATCTCCTCGAAAGAGGGGGATACGCCTCCCTCCTCCAGCCGGGTCTGAATGAAGCTCAGCAATTCCTGTTGCTTGGGTGTCAACATCTCGCCTTGCCCTCCTTGGAACGGATGGAGAACGCATAGGAAACGGAACGGGGCAAGTCAAGCGCCTAACCGTTGGGCGCTTTTGCTGGAACGCGGAAGGCCGCAGGCCGTTTAACGCCTGCCTTCCACGAAGAAGGTGAATAGGAGAGAAAGATGGCCAACCAGAACAACCAGGGCGGCGGTCAACGTCGCGACCAGCAGGGCGGCGACCGCTCCAGCCAGGGTGGACGCCAGCAGCAGCAGGAAGACCGGCAGGGCCAGATGGGCGATGAACGCCGTCAGGACAAGTCGCCCGGCAAGCAGCAGCGCTGAAGGAACGGCGGCGGTCCAGCATGGCTGACATCGCCGCCATCCGTCAGGACTGCATTGGAAGGGGTCGCGCGGCGGCCCCTTTCCTTATGCGAGGGGAAGAACCGTGACGGGATCGCCGGCGGCGGCCGGAGCAGAGCCGGCAGGTCGCAGGATGAGGCAGTCGGCCATCGCCATGGCCGCGGTGGCGGCGCTGTCCTGCGATGTCACGGAAACGATGCCCGCTTCCGTGCGGAAGGCGCGAAGGTAATCGTCGCGTTCCCCCGTGGCGGGCAGCGGCGCGGCGAGCGTCGCCGGCGCGGTGCGGGGCAGGGGCGATGCCGCGCCCATCATGTTGCGGACCAGCGGCAACAGGAACAGCGTCGCCGTCACGAAGGCTGATACCGGATTGCCCGGCAGGCCCAGGAAGACGACGGAACCCAATGTCCCCGCCATCAACGGCTTGCCCGGACGCATGCGGATTTTCCAGAAATCGAGCGAGCCCCCGGCCTGGACGAAAGCCGGGCGGACGATGTCGTGATCGCCCACCGATGCGCCGCCGGTCGAAACGATGATGTCCGCCTGGCTGGCGTGGGCAAAGGCCTGGATCATGCCGGGGAGATCGTCCGGCACGATCCCCATATCGATGACATCGCAGGAAAGGCCGGCGAGCAGGGCGGCCAGCATGGGCGCGTTGGAGGAGGGAAGCTGGCCGGGCTGCGTCGGCGCACCGGGGGGCACGAGTTCGTTGCCTGTCGAGAGCAGGGCGACCCGGGCCCGCCGCGATACGGGCAGCGTCCCATGCCCGCCCAACACGGCGAGCGCGATCTGCGCCGCCCCCAATGCGCTGCCGGCCTTCAGCAAAAGGCCGTCCTTGCGGAAGTCGGAACCGGCCGGACGCACATGGCGGCCCTTCGTCAGCGCCTCCTCCAGTCCGCGCAGCATGTCCCCCTCGCGCGCGGCGTTTTCCTGAATCAGGATGCTGTCGGCGCCCTGCGGCAAGGGCGCGCCGGTGAAGATGCGGCAGGCCTGGCGGGGTTCGAGGGGCGGAGGCGGCGGGCCCCCCGCCGCGCTTTCGGCGGCGACCTGCCATGGCCCGGGCCATTCAGCGGCGCGCAGGGCATAGCCGTCCATGGCGGAAAGATCGGCCCAGGGCTGATCACGCAGCGCAACGACATCTTCCTTCAGCCAGCGTCCGGCGCAGGCGGGAATGGGCATATGCTCCGTCGGCAGCGGCCTTGCCAGCGCCATCAGGCGGCTCTGCGCCTCCGCGACCGGAAGCAGGCTCATGACGCCGGCCCGTCCCCAGCCGTCCAGTCGCCGGACTTGCCGCCGCTCTTGGCCAGCAGGCGCACGTCGCTGATGATCATGCCCTTGTCCAGCGCCTTGGCCATGTCATAGACCGTCAGCAACGCGACCGACGCGGCGGTCAGCGCCTCCATTTCCACGCCGGTCTGACCGGCGGTCTTCGCGGTCGCCGTCACGGTCACGCCGCTGCCGTCGAGATCGAGGTCGATGCTGACCGAACTGAGCGGAATCGGGTGGCAGAGCGGGATGAGGTCGGCGGTCCGCTTGGCCGCCATGATGCCCGCCACGCGGGCCACGGCCAGCACATCGCCCTTCTTCACCAATCCCTGCTCGATCGCTGCTGCTGCATCGGGACTCATGCTGATGCGGCCGCTCGCGACAGCCTTGCGCGCGGTCGTCGCCTTGGCGGAAACATCGACCATATGGGCCGACCCCTCCTCGTCCAGATGGGTGAGCTTGCTCATCGCCCCGTCAGCAGCCTGCGCGTGGCGGTTTCGACATCCTCCTGCCTCATCAGGGTTTCCCCCACCAGAAAGCAGCGCACGCCATGGTCCGACATGGCGAGCAGGTCGTCATGGCTGCCGATGCCGCTTTCCGCAACGAAGGTGCATCCTTCCGGAGCCTGTCCGACCAGTTCGTAGGTGCGGGCGAAATCGACCGTGAAGTCGCGCAGGTCGCGATTATTGACGCCGATCAGGCGCGAGCGGAGCTTCATCGCGCGCTCCAGTTCCTGCGCATCATGCACTTCAACCAGCGCATCCATGCCCAGGCCAAGGGCGGCGTCCTCTATTTCCGCCATCTGATTGTCGTCCAGCGCGGCGACGATGATCAGGATCGCGTCGGCGCCGAGCGACCGGCTTTCCAGCACCTGCCAGGGATCGACCATGAAATCCTTGCGCAGCACCGGCAGGGCGCAGGCCGATCGGGCCGCGACCAGATAATCGTCATGCCCCTGGAAATAAGGTTCGTCGGTCAGCACCGACAGGCAGGCCGCGCCACCCGCCGCATAGGCGCGGGCATGGGCGGGCGGATCGAAATCGGGGCGGATCAGGCCCTTGGACGGGCTGGCCTTCTTGATCTCCGCGATCAGGCCGAATCCGGAGCCGGCGGCACCGTCCAGCGCCTTGCGGAAGCCGCGCGGAGGCGTCTGTTCGGCGGCGCGGGCGTGAAGCGAGGAGATGGGCGTGGCGGCCTTGCGCCGGGCGACTTCCTCCCGCTTTACATCGCAGATTTCGATCAGCTTGTTCGTCATTTATAGGCTATCCAGCAATTGAGCAGCGCGTTGGCAAGGCCGCGGTCGATGGTTTCGGCGGCTTCCTCCACGCCTTCGCGGAAATCGGACACGGCGTCGGCTACGACAAGGGCGGCGGCGGCGTTCAGCAACACCGCGTCACGATAAGGCCCCGCTTCGCCTTGCAACAGGGCGCGCAGGGCGGCGGCGTTATAGGCGGGGTCGCCCCCCCTGATCGCCTCGACCGGATGGGTGGACAGGCCGAGTTCGGCAGCGGTCAGGCGGCGCGTCGCAACCAGCCTGCTGCCTTTCACCTCCGCCAGAGCATTGCCGCCGGCCAGCGACAGTTCGTCCAGTCCTTCGTCGCCGGAAACGATCATCGCATGATCGACGCCCAGTTCCGCAAGCGCCTCCGCATAGACGGGGACATAGTCCGGACGCGCTATGCCGACCAGTTGACGGCGCACCCCGGCCGGATTGGCGAGCGGCCCCATCAGGTTGAAGATGGTGCGTTCCCCGATCGCCCTGCGGATGGGGCCAAGCCGTTTGAGCGCGGGATGATAATTCTGCGCAAAAAGGAAACAGATGCCAAGATCGGCCAGCGTCGCTTCGGCTGTCGTGGCGGCGCGGTCCAGGTCCAGGCCGAGCGCTTCCAGCGTATCGGCTGCGCCCGCCTTGGAGGAAGCGGCGCGGTTGCCATGCTTGGCCACGGGCACGCCCGCCGCCGCGACCACCAGCGACACGGCGGTCGAAACGTTGAGGGTATGATGGCCATCGCCGCCCGTGCCGCAGACATCGATCGTGCCCGCCGGCGCCGTGACTGGGATCATCCGGTTACGCATGGCGCGGGCGGCGGCGGCAATTTCCGTTGCCGTCTCGCCACGCCGGGCCATGGCGATGAGAAAGCCCGCGATCTCCTCTTCCGGCAGGTTGCCGTCGAACAGCAGGTCGAAAGCCTTTGCGGCCTGTTGCGCGTCGAGTGGGGTGGCAGGATCGGGCAGGCGGGTCATCGACGCTGCCTTAATCATGGGAAGGCGCCGGAGTCGAGATGGGGAAGCGCGAAAGTCGTTATGGCAGCGCAATATGGTGCGCTAGGCGATGCGGTCGCAGGCGGCGAGATTTGCGGGTTTGCCGCCGCGGTCCCGCCTTCGCGTGATTTGCCGGACTGGCTGATTTGGGTGGATTGCGGACATTCCCCCTCCCGCAGGCGGGAGGGGGCTAGGGGGTGGGTTAGCGCGACATCAGCGGGAATTTGCAACGGCTAAGCTGGAAGCTCGCTGCGCTCGCACCCACCCCTAACCCCTCCCGCCTGCGGGAGGGGAATGTCTTGGATTGGCCATTCCCCCCCAAATTCCGAATTTGGTCTAAGGTGAGGCCGCTTCAGGCCGCCGCGCGTTCGCGAACCGGAATGCCGGCGATCCGCATGAAGTTCGCCAGCATGTCATGACCATGTTCGGTGGCGATGCTTTCCGGGTGGAACTGGACCGAATGGATCGGCAGGTCGCGATGCCGGAAACCCATGACCGAGCCGTCCTCGCTGGTGGCGTTGACGATCAGCGTTTCGGGAATCTCCTCGACGATCAGCGAATGGTAGCGGGTGGCCGTGAAGGGCGAAGGCAGCCCCTGAAACAGGCCCGTGCCGTCATGGGTGACGGGAGAGGTCTTGCCGTGCATCAGGCCGCCGCGCACCACCTTGCCGCCGAAATGCTGGCCGATCGACTGATGGCCCAGGCACACACCCAGCAGCGGCGCACCCGCATCGGCGCAGGCGGCCACGAGATCGAGGCTGACGCCCGCTTCATTGGGCGTGCACGGACCGGGCGACAGCAGAAATGCCTGCGCGCCGGTGGAAAGGGCCTGGCCGGCGGAAATGGCGTCGTTGCGGACAACCTCCACCTGCGCTCCCAATTCCATGAGATAATGGACGAGGTTCCAGGTGAAGCTGTCATAATTGTCGATGACGAGGATCATGCAGCGGCTTTAGCGCGGGATCGAAGCTTGGGGAAGGGCCGCATTTCCGCAGCGGCGGCGATTTGGGTGGGAAGCCGGACAGGGAGTGTCGACCCCAAGCGTATGTGCTTCCGCGAAGGGAGTGGCACGCATCGACTGGCGGTAGCGAATGGATTTCCCTTCATTCGCCCCTCTCGTCCCATTTGAAAGCCAAGCGGGTTTCACCGGTCTGCACGCCGTCCGGGTCGAAGCGGCGCTCCGAAATGACGCCTTGTCCCCGCGCGTCGACTGCGACGATCGTGCTGCATCGCGTGCCATAGACGGGATTGCGGATGAAGATGGGCGAGATCATCGCCTCCGCCGGAATGTCGGAGGGCGCATCGGGGGCAATGCCGGCGTGGGGCAGGCTTTCCGCGCGGAGGGCACCGAACAGCGTCAGAGGATCGTCGGCTCCGGCGACCAGCCAGTCGAGCAAGGCGGATTTGAGGGCGAGCGTCTTCGGCCAAGGCGCATCGAGCGTGCCGTTGGAAAGGCCATAGAGGCCAGGCGTGAGTTCCGTGCGCAGGAGGTGAGGGCGGTTGGTCAGGAACAGCGCTCGGTCCCGGTCGATCAGGATGAGATTGAACGGATTGAAATCCCCCAGCGGAGCCGTCTCGTCGCCGCTCAGAAGGTCTGTCACCAACGCGCCGCGGGACGCGCGATCGGGATCGGGCCCGCCATAGCCGCGCAGGTTGGTGACGATTGCGGCGCGCCCCTGTTCGGAAACGCCCAGCCAGGTTCCGCCGGAAAGCAGGTCCCGGCCTGCGATCAGATGGTCCGGCTGTTCCCAGCGGGCGAGCGGCGCTGCGGGGCGCGCGTGCAGTTCGTCACGATTGCCGATGAGGATCAGCCGCCAGCGGGGGTGCGCGTCCCAAGCCATTGCCATGATGCACATGCGTGTTTTCCTCCAGATCGGGAGCGGCTTGATAAACGGTCCGCGCCTCTCCATATAGGCCGGTGCCGGGTTCGCCCGGCTATGGTGATAAATCGTATCGTGCAATAGGCGCAGCGGACCCGGGGGCGGTACCCGGCGGCTCCACCACATTCCCCGTCGTTCCGGGGCGCGTGACGGGGCCGAACTAGGATCGACGTGTGTTGAAAAGCGATGCCTTCACCCGGCCTGAGTACGCCGTAAAAAGGTTCAAAACTCACAAGTGCCAACGATAACGAGGCTCTTGCTCTTGCTGCGTAATTGATGGCCTCACGGCCGGACATTACTCAAAAAGAACGCGGTTGAACCCACCGGGCAACAGAAGGGAATTCAGCGGCCGCCGGAGGGGCCGGGCAACAGAACCCTCCGGACCTTCCCTCACAATTCCACTTTTTCCAGTCGGCTGGTCGCGGGATCGCTGGCTCCCGCGCGGCTGCTCGCGAATCGATGAAGTCCGGAACGACTTCATTCGATTACACTTTTATGACAGTTAAAAGAAAAAGATATAAGATGTTGAATATAAGTCGATAAAAATCCTTTTCAGCGGATGCTCCTGCCCTTGCTCCCATGTCATCAAAGTGAAATACTTACAGCTATTATAGAAGGTTTTTTTGGAGGTTTTGGATGAGGAAGGCCGCAGCAATTTGTGGGTTGGTTCTGGCGGCGATGGCCCCGGCTGTGGCATCCGCTGCCGATGATACCATCATAGTGGGCGTGTCCGACAAGGGGCTGGCCTCCAAGGCGCTGGCAGCGGGGGACTATCAGGTCGCTGCTCGCCGGCTGGAGGCGCTACGGTCCGATTTCCCCGACGATCCGGCTCGACTCATTAATTTGGGAAATGCCTATGCCGGAATGGGGAAGGCAAAGGCGGCACGCAATGCATATCAGGCGGCGCGCTTCGCTCCTGACGCCGTGCTGGTGACGGCTGATGGGCAGGAAGGATCATCGCGGGAGATCGCTCGCAAGGCGATCGGCCGTCTGCAGACAAGTTACGCCATGCGCTGAACAGGCGCAAAGGCGGACACCCTGGGTGCAGGGAGCGGGGGCGTCGTCCTTTTGGGACGGCGCCCCTTTGTCCTTGCGGCTTGGAAGCTGTTCCGCCTTCATCAGGTGTCTAGATCGCGCTGCGTTCAATCTTACGCAGGCCGCGCGCTGCGGATGGCCCGATCCCATGGCAAGCAAAGCAAAGATCGGGGCGATGTCGCAAAAGTGAAACATGCGTCTTCAAACTGTCATTTGAAAGACCTCGATATGTCATAGAAGCGGCACAACCCTGTCATCTGTCGCGCCTAACTGCCGCCAGCAGGGCGACAGGGGGCGTTGTCCGATTCGAGTTTCTCCCCTGCGCTCCGCAACCTTTATGAAGCCGGCGAGCGCCGGGGCGGAGACTCCATGGTCAAGAATAACCGTTTCAACACCATCCTGATGGCGGGCTGTGCCTGTGCCGCGCTCAGCGCATGCGGTGCCAATGACGTCGCCTCGCCCGGCAGCGGCGGTGACATCACCATCAACTATCCCACCCCCACGCCGACTCCGACACCCACGCCGACCCCGTCGGCGACGGTAACCCCGGCAGGCGGTTGTCCGACCCTTCCGGCTGGCGCCAATCCGCTGGTCGATAGGGGCACCACCGCCACGACACCGACCGGTGTATGGCGCATCTGCGAACTGCCGTCGCGCATCAACCAGTCGATCACCCTGCCGAAGCTCGCCGGCCTGCTCTATTCGCTCCCCGGCCGCGTCGATGTCGGTTGCGACCGCGGACCCAGCGACAGCCAGATTCCCGCCAGCTGCACGCTGCCGTCCGTCACGCTCACCATCGAACCCGGCGTTATCGTCTATGGTGCCACCGGCACGTCCTGGCTCGCGGTCAATCGCGGCAACAAGATCAATGCCGTCGGCACGGCCGACAAGCCGATCATCTTCACCAGCAAGAGCAATATCGACGGCGCAGTGAACGACAATTCCATCGGTCAGTGGGGCGGCGTCGTGCTGATGGGCCGTGCCCGCATCACCGACTGCACCACCGGCTCGGTCGGCGCGGGCACCTGCGAGCGCCAGACCGAAGGCGCGGCGGACCCGGCGATCTATGGCGGTACCCTCGACACCGACAATAGCGGCACGATGAAATATGTGCAGATCCGCTATTCGGGCTATGTGCTGGGCGCCAACACCGAATTGCAGGCGCTGACCACAGAAGGCATCGGCAGCGGCACCACGCTGGAATATATCCAGAGCCACAACAGTTCGGACGACGGCGCCGAATTCTTTGGCGGCACCGTCAAGATGAAGCACTACATCGCCACCGGCGCGGATGACGACAGCCTCGACATCGACACCGGCTTGCAGGGCTTCTTCCAATATGTGCTGATCGTGCAGCGCCCTGGTCAGGGCGACGCGCTGATGGAGGTCGACAGCAACGGCTTTGAAGGCGATACGCCGCGCCAGAAGACCATCGTTGCCAACTTCACCGCGATCCAGGCGCAGTCGAGCGCCAATAACGACGCCAATGACCAGGCCTCGATCCTGTTGCGCGGCAATGCGGACCTGACTCTCGTTAACGGCATCGTCAACTCCCCGAACAACGAGTGCCTTCGCATGAACGGCAGCGGCACCACTCCGGCGACGCTGACAGCCCGTTCGGTCGTGATGGCGTGCAACGCCACCAAATATCTCGGCACGGGCAGCATCACCGCGGCGCAGGTCGCGACAGCCTTCGGTTCGGGTTCGAACGGCAATAACGACGCTTTCACCATCTCGCTGAGCAGCCTGTTCATCAATGGTGCCGGCGAAACGGCTGTGACTCCGTTCGATGCCAAGACGCTGGACGCCTATTTCGACACGACCAGCTATGTCGGGGCGGTCAAGGACGCGAATGACAATTGGTACAAGGGTTGGACCTGCAACTCCGCCACGGCGGCGTTCGACACCACCAGCAACGCCAACCGCGCCTGCACTTCGCTGCCGGTCACCTAAGCGCCCGACGCAGCCATGAACGGGGCGGGCGCGGCTTTCAAACGAGCCGTTTCCCGCCCCGATCTCGCAATTCCAATATTTAGGGGACATTCGATGGCGACGCCGCTCAAGCTTGCGGGCCTGCTGCTCATTTCATCCGCGCTGGTCGCACCGGCTGCAATCGCGCAAACCGCCAGCGCACCGGCCGCCGGTTCTCAGCCGACCGATCCCGCCCCGGTGCCGGGCCAGCCCGCAAAGGAAGCGGATCAGGGTTCCGTGCCCGACATTTCCATTCCCGGCAGCGACATCATCGTCACGGGCCGCCGCGGCGCGAATATCCAGAAGAGCGCGCCCGCCGTCGTGTCGATCCTGTCGTCCGCCGATATTGCCCGGACAGGCGACGGCAACATCGCCGGCGCCCTGGGCCGCGTCACCGGCCTTAGCGTGGTGGGTAGCGGCTATGTCTATGTGCGCGGCCTTGGCGACCGCTATTCGCTGGCGCTCCTGAACGGCTCCCCCCTGCCGAGCCCCGAACCGCTGAAGCGGGTCGTGCCGCTCGACCTGTTCCCGACCAATATCGTCTCGTCCTCACTGGTGCAGAAGAGCTATTCGGCCAATTACCCAGGCGAGTTCGGCGGCGGGGTCATCAATCTCACGACCAGCGTCATCCCGGCAGAAAGCTTCGTCACGGTGAGCGGTGGCATCGGCGCCAATGATGAGACGACCGCGCAAATGGGTTACACCTATTATGGCAGCGGCAGCGACTGGACCGGCTTCGACAACGGTTCGCGCGACATTCCGCCGGCGCTCAAGGCCTTCTTCCGGAGCGGCGAGCGGATCAGCTCGGGCAATGTCGACACCGGCGCGATCGCCGGCCAGCTCGTCAGTTTCGACAATGCACTGGTCCAGCGGGTGCAGGACGTGGCGCCCAACTATAGCGCGACCATCTCCGGCGGGACCTCCTTCGATCTGGGCGGGGCGGTGTTGGGCCTGATCGCGACGGCGGGCTACAGCAACCGTTGGGTGACGCGTGACCAGACGCAACAAAACTCGCTGACGCCTGATCTTGGAACGCTGGAAAATGATTTCCGGCGGGTGACGACCGACAATCGCATCATCGTCAACGGGCTGCTGGGTGTCGGTCTGGAATTCGGGGACAACAAGATCCGCTGGACCAACCTCTATATACGCGACACGCTGAAGCATACGCGGCTGGGCGTCGGCCATCGGCAGGAAACGGCCGTCGACTTCATGCAGCAGGATACCGCCTGGTATGAAAGGCAGTTGATCGACACGCAGGTCGTCGGTGAGTTCAAGTTGACGCCGGAACTGAGCCTGGACGTGCGGGGCGGCTTCGCCAACTCACAACGCGAGGCTCCGGCCGAACTGACCCTGGAATATGTCCGCACCAATTCGGCGTCCGATCCCTTGGGTCAATATTTCGTGAACCGCCTGAACAATGGCAATGGTGGCGACGCGACGATCAGCTATTCCGACCTTAACGAGGATCTGTGGTCGAGCGGCATCGACCTCAGCTATCGGCCGACACCCGAACTGTCGCTGACCGCGGGCTATGCCTTCCTGAACACCAGCCGCACAAGCTCCCGCCGCGACTTCCAGTTCACGGCGCCCAGCACTTTCCCTGAAGGGGTGGCGCTGCTGCGACCGGACCTGTTGCTTCGGCCGAGCGTAATCGACACCTTCGACATCGTCCTCATCGAAACCAATGAGGGCAATCCGGCTTTCCGAGCGCGGCTGCGCAATCATGCGGGCTATGGCAAGTTCAATTGGCAGATCACTCCGCAACTGTCGATCGATGCCGGCGTCCGCTATGAAAAAGCGAAGGAGACGGTGTCGCCGATCCAGGTTTTCAGCACGCCCGGTGCCAGCCTAGCCGCGACCAGTCTGAAGAACGATTATTGGCTGCCGTCGGCTACAGTGACCTGGCAGGTCCGCCCTGATATGCAGTTCCGCGTCAATGCGTCGAAGACCATCGCCCGGCCGCAGTTCCGCGAGTTGATCTATCAATTCTACTTCGATCCGGATACGAACCGCCGTTATCAGGGCAATCCCTACCTTCAGGACAGCCAGCTTTATAATGGAGAGGCGCGTTTCGAATGGTATTTTGCCCGAGACCAGCGCTTCTCGCTGTCGGGTTTTTACAAGCGGATCAAGAATCCGATCGAAACCTTCATCTCGGGAGGCGAGTTCATCACCAGCTTTGCCAATGCGCCCAAGGCGAACCTGTATGGCGGCGAAGTCGAATTGCAGAAATATGTCGATCTGTCGGGCGTCGGCAGCGATGCGTTTTTCGCAACGCGGCGTTTGGTGGCGATCGCCAATTATACCTATACCAAGTCAAAGCTGAAGGTCGGCGCCGATGATCCGGTTGCGGTGTTCGGTTCCTCGTCGGGCAACGCGACCGACTTCTTCCGCGATGGAGCGCCGCTGACGGGCCAGTCAGATCATCTGGTAAACCTGCAGCTTGGGATCGAAGATCAGGAAAGCCTGTCGCAGCAGACGCTGATCCTGTCCTATGCCAGCAAGCGCGTGACCAGCCGTGGTCTGGCTAACCAGAACCAGCCGGATGTCTATGAACGGCCACCGATCAATCTGGACTTCGTCGCACGGCAGGGCGTGCATGTGGCGGGTCGCCAGTTTGACGTGAAGTTCGAGGCCCGTAACATCCTGGATAAGGATTATAGGGAAACGCAATCGAACGGGACCAATATGGTCGTCTATAACGCGTATCGCATCGGGCGGACGTTCAATTTTTCGCTCTCGACGACCTTCTGAAAGCCCGTTGTCGAGGGGATGGGGATGCCGCCTCTCGACCCTCCGCCGGTCTTTGCCTGATCCTCCTCATGTCTCCGCATGGGGAGGATTGCGTTTGCTAACGGGCTGATTGGCGCGACGGGGCTGTTCGTGATAGTTCGAACTCCAGGCAGATGCGCGGAGGCGGCGCATGAAGCGGGAAGTCGAACTGAAGCTGGAACTGGCGCCCGATGCGGCGGATGCTTTCGGGCGACTGGACTGGCTCCCGGCGGACAGCGATGTGGCGACATTGCGGTCCATCTATTTCGACACGGCGCAGCGGGATCTGGCGGGCCGGGGGATCAGCCTGCGTATTCGCCGGTCGAACGGCCAGCGGGTGCAGACGGTCAAGGCCGATGGAGAGGGCGGCGCGGGCCTGTTCGCGCGGGCGGAATGGGAAATGCCGGTTGCGGACGATGCGCCGGTGCTGGATGCCCGGACGCCGATAGCCGAGCTGCTGGGGCAGGGGGTGCATGGCATCCAGCCTGTCTTCCATGCCGAAGTCGAGCGGCGCAGATGGATCGTGCGGCAGGATAATGCCCTGATCGAACTGGTGCTGGACCGGGGGCATGTGAGCGCCGGGGACCGGCAGGCCGCGATCTGCGAAGTCGAACTGGAACTGAAATCCGGCTCACCGGGCGCCCTGTTCCTCCTCGCGCGGCGGATCGACGCCGAAATGCCGGTCCGTCCCGGCGTGCTGACGAAGGCGGAGCGAGGATACCGGCTGCGCGACCGGCTTGCCGCCTTCGTCAAGGCGGAACCGGTGGCGCTCGACCCGTCGATGCGGGCGGAGGAGGCATTGTCGCGGATCGCGGGAAGCTGCCTGCGGCACTATCGGCTGAACGAGGCGCTGCTGCTGGATCATTATGATTCAAGGGCGCTGCACCAGGCACGGGTGGCGATCCGCCGGTTACGCTCGGCCCTTTCGCTGTTCAGGCCCATGCTGGCTCCTGCGGATGTGGAGCGCTTCCAGGGCGAGCTCAAATGGCTGGCGGCTATGCTGGGCGAGGCGCGCAATCTGGATGTGCTGGCCGAACGGGTCGAGACGGAGGAACTGCGCGAGCGATGGGATGCGGTTCGGGGCGAGGTGCATGGCCGCGTGCAGGAATGGCTGCGCTCGGCCCGGGTTCGCATGCTGCTGATCGATCTTGTCGAATGGCTGACCCTGGGCGCGGGGCATGGCGGGGGCAAGGTGCAGGCGATGCGGGACGAGCCGGCGGCGGACTTTGCCGCGCGGCGCTTGCGGCGGCTGCGCAGGCGGATCGCGAAGGAGGGCAGGGGGCTTGCCGGATTGAGCGACGAAGCGCGCCACGAGGTGCGCAAGGATGCCAAGAAACTGCGCTACGCCTCCGAATTCTTCGCCGGGCTGTTCGAGGGCGGGAAGGCGCGGCGGCGGCGGGGCAAATTCATCGCCGCGCTGGAACAGGTGCAGTCGGAACTGGGCGCATTGAATGATCTGGTCGCCGCGCCGGGGTTGCTGGCGCATTATGGGCTGGGGGGAGAGGAAGCCAGGCTGCGCCCGAAGCGGAAACGGAAATTATTGGGCGCCGCGGCCCGCGCCCATGAGGATTTGCTGGAGGCCCCTCGCTTCTGGCGGTGAGGGTATTTGCGGCGATGGATGGAGAGCGGATGGTCTGAGCGCCGCCCTCTCCATGAAGCATGTCGCGCTTGATGGGCTGCCAATGGTCATTCGCGACCCACCCCCGATCACCCCCAGGGCCGTTCGCGATACCATTTGGTGATCACATGCTTGACGCCGCTGCGTACTTTCATGCCGTGGTGGATGCTGGCGGGATTATAGGCCCCCGGACCCAGCCGGTTGTTCCACGCCAGCAGCTTGCCGGTTTCGGGCTGTACCGTCTTGCCGATCTTGACGAAGCGGGTCGCTCCGCCCGCCGCCGGTTCGTTCAGATAGACCATCAGCGTCCATGTGCGGTTCCCGGAAACCGCACAGAAGCGTTCGAAATCGGGGCCCTTGGGTTCGAAATAGTCGGTATGCGCCTTGAATTCCTGACCGACGGAATAGCGCTGTCCCTGAATGGGTTCGCCATGGGCGGGATCGATGCCGGCGAAGGCGGCAAGCTTCGCGTCGATCCTCGCCACAAGCGGGTCGGAAGCGTCCAGGTCGCATGTCTCGCTGGTGCGGAAATATCCGTCGCCATTCGCGTCCGCGATGGTGGAGGGGCGGCGGTGGGCGTCGATCCGTTCGATCAGGCCGGCACATTCCTCCGCCGACAGGAAATGGCGCTGGATGAACAGAACCAGGTCGCGGCTGGGCACGCGCTGGATGCGGGGGTGGGATGCGATCCAGGCAGGATCGGCGTCGGGCGCGGCGGGAGGGAGGCTATCGGCCATCGGCAGGGTCCAGGAAGCGGAAATCCGGCCTTTTGCTATCGCTGGCCGCGCGAAATGCAAGCGCTGTCGCTTCGGCCGTTGCGATTGTCATCAAAGCGTCACAATAGTGTCATCCGGTAGTAAAACCAATTTTCTAGCAGGCGCCGATATCAAGGGGGATGAACGACGCGCATGCGTGTGGCTTTCAGCGAGAATATCCGGAACATGGGCGGACGGTTGCGGCCGATCGACTGGTTGTCGGCGGTCGAGAAGCTGTTGCTGGGCCTGCTGGCGCTGCAATGCGCGGCGCTCGTCTGGACGGTGCTGACGCCCGTCGGCAGTTTCGGCCCCTGGGAAGGGAGGCAGGCCCGCTTCCTTTCCGTCGCGGAACGGCAGGCGCTGTTTTCCAGCTTCGATCCCTTTTATCGCGGCGGTCCGCAACAGGCGGGCGGCGGCGTCGTGACCTCCCTGGCGCTGACCGTTTACGGCATCCGCCTGAACGAAGGGTCCGGACTGGGCTCCGCGATCGTGGCGGGGCCGGATGGGGTGCAGAACAGCTTTGCCGTGGGTGAGGAGATCATGCCCGGCGTGGTGTTGAAGGCGGTCGCCTTCGACCATATCACCATCGACCGCGGCGGGGCGGAGGAGCAGGTGTTTCTCGACCAGTCGCAGCCCGCGCCGACGGCCATGCCGGATGGCGGAACGCCCGCCGGTTCGCCGCCTTCGCCGGTGGCGGGAACGGACAATCCGACCGCCGACATGCTGAAACGCGACGTCGGCTACACCCCCCGGATGCAGAATGGGCGCGTGACCGGCCTCATCCTGACGGCCAAGGGCCCCGGCTTCCAACAGGCCGGCTTCCAGCCCGGCGACATCGTCACCCAGGTCGACGGCCAGCCCATCGGATCGGTGAGCGATCTTCAGGCGCTGCAGGGCAGGATCATGCCCGGCGCGCGCATTTCCCTGTCGGTGGAGCGCGGCGCGGCCATGTCCTCCGTCAACCTGACACTGCAAGGCCAATGACCAGAAAACTGCTTCTTTCCGCCGCCATGGCCCTCGCGCTGGCGGCTCCCATCGCATCGCCGGTCATGGCGCAGCAGACGCTGAACGTGCGCGACGCCGACATCCGCGCCTTCATCCAGGATGCGGCGCGGGTGACCGGGCGGACCTTCATCATCGACAACCGCGTGGCGGGGAAAGTGTCGGTCGTGACCGACCGGCCGCTGTCGCGATCCGAATATTTCGAGATTTTCCTGTCGACGCTGCGGGCGAACGGGCTGGTGGCGGTGCCGGCGCCGGGCGGCGCCTATCGCATCCAGCCGGCGGACGGTGCGGCGGGCCAGCCCAGCGCCGTGGGCCGCGCGGCCAATCGCAACCAGTTCGTGACGGAGGTGTTCCGCCTGCGCTCCATCGACGCGGCGAGCGCGCTGGAAACGCTGCGGCCGCTGGTCAGCAAGGATGGCTCCGTGACGGCGAACCGGGCCGGGAACAGCGTGGTCGTGGCGGACTATGCCGACAATATCGGGCGCATCCGGCAGGTGATCGCGCGGATCGACCGGGATACGGCCTCGACCACCACGGTCGTGCTGAAAAATGCCGGGGCGCGGGAGATCGCGACGTCCCTGCAGGCGCTGGTGACGACGGGCGGGGAAGGGGCGGCGAAGCCCGCAACCATCGTGCCCATCGACAGCAGCAATGCCGTCGCGATCCGGGGCGATGCCGGGACGGTGGCGCGGCTGGCGCAGATGGCGCGCGACCTCGACCGGCAGGCCGCGAGCGGGACCGAGATCCGCGTCTACTGGCTGGAACATGCCGATGCCGAAAAGCTGCTGCCGGTGTTGCAGCAACTGGTGGGGCAGGCGACCGCTTCGTCCGTGACCGCCTCCACCCCTGCGGCGGGAACCGCGCCCTCCGCGGCGCCAGCCGCCGCTTCAACCGCGGTGGCGGGGCCGGGCGGTTCGGGCGGCAACGGGATTTCGTCGCGCGGGCCCGCCATCGTGACCCGCTATGAGGGCGCCAATGCGATCATCGTCGCGGCCAACAGCGACGTGCAGCGGATGCTGGGCGAGACGATCCGCCAGATCGACACAAGGCGCGAACAGGTGCTGGTGGAGGCGATCATCGTCGAGATCAGCGACGCCGCCGCCAAGAAGCTGGGCGTGCAATTCCTGATCGGCAGCACCAAGACGGGTTTTGCCGCGACCAATTATTCCAATGCTTCACCCAATATCTTGACGTTGGCAGGCGCGATCGCCGCCGATCGGCTGGGCGAGACGACGACGACCGTCGTGGCGCCGGACGGCACCCGAACGGAGACGAGGACGCGGGAAAATGGCGACCTTGCCAATACGCTGCAACAGGCGGCGGTCGACAGCCTGATGAACGCGACCGGCGGCTTCGGCGGGGTGGCGACGTCGCTCGGGCGGAACGGGATTTTCGGCGCGATCATCAATGCTGTCAAATCCGATACCGACAGCAACATCCTGTCCACGCCTTCTGTGATGACGCTGGACAATCAGAAGGCGTCGATACTGGTCGGCCAGCAGGTGCCGGTGACCACGGGCGAGGCGCTGAGCCAGAATTTCGACAACCAGTTCCGCACCGTCCAGCGGCAGGATGTCGGCATCAAGCTGGAGGTGAAGCCCCAGATCAACACTGGCGGCGCGATCAAGCTGTTCCTGAAGCAGGAGGTGTCCAGCGTCGCCGGGCCGGTGTCGAACAACAACAGCGACCTCATCATCAACAAGCGCGAGATCGAGACGACCGTGACGGTCGACGATGGCGAGATATTGGCGCTGGGCGGCCTGCTGGACGACAATGAGCGCAAGACGATCGAGCGCATTCCGCTGCTGTCCGACATTCCCGGCATTGGCGAATTGTTCAAGTCGCGCAGCAAGAGCCGGACCAAGACCAACCTCATGGTCTTCATCCGCCCCACCATATTGCGTTCGAAGGAAGATGCGCAGAAGCTGACGCAGCAGCGCTACGGCTATATCCGCGGCATGCAGTTGCAGCGCAACCCGGAACAGGAACCGGGCATTGACGAGCTGGTGCGCGACTATATGGGCGCGACCCCGCCCTCCGCCGCGCCGCAGCCGGGCGACGCCGTGGTGCAGCCGCCCGCCGAGATCATCGAACCGACCGCCCGCCAGTCGAGCGGGGTGGTGCGGCCCGTGGACATCCCGGAAAGCGAGCAACCGAAATGATCGGGAAGCGGGCTTCCTCTCCGTTCGGGCTGAGCTTGTCGAAACCCTTCGCTTTTCTTCCTTTCAGGAAAGGACTGGGCTTCGACAAGCTCAGTCCGAACGGAGGTTAGGGTGCAGGAAGCCGCTTCTGCTTCTGGCGATATCCCCCCGCATATCGCGCCGCGCGCCGTCGACATACCCTATGTCTTCGCGCGAAAGCACGGCGTGGTCATGCTGCCGCCGGATGGAGAGCGGCTGACCATCGCCGTTCGCGAAGGCAGCGATCCGCGCGTCCTGCTGGAGGTGCGGCGGCATCTGGCGCGCAGCTTCGACGTGCGTTTCGTCGATGCCGCGCAGTTCGACCGGCATCTGTCGGATCATTATGCGATGGAGGGCAGCGCCGCCGCCATGGCGGGATCGCTCGATGTCGGGGCGGACGAGCTGGACATCCTCGCCGCCGACATTCCGACCGCCGACGATCTGCTCGACAGCGCCGATGACGCACCCGCCATCCGCCTCATCAACGGCATCATTGCCGAAGCGGCGCGGCAGGGCGTGTCGGACATCCATATCGAACCCTATGAGACCGGGCTGATCGTGCGGATGCGCGTCGACGGCGTGCTGCGGGAGACGCTGCGCATGCCGCCCCATGTCGCGCCGGTCGTCGTCAGCCGCATCAAGGTGATGGCCCGCCTCGACATAGCCGAGCGGCGCGTGCCGCAGGACGGGCGGATCGGGCTGACGCTGGGCGGGAAACTGCTCGACGTGCGCGTTTCCACCCTGCCGAGCCGGGCGGGAGAGCGGGTGGTGCTGCGCATTCTCGACAAGGAGAATGCGGGCATGAACCTCGACCTGCTGGGCATGGCCGGGGCGGCGGACCGGATTTTCCGGGAGGGGTTGCAGGAACCCAATGGCATCATCCTCGTCACCGGGCCGACGGGGTCGGGCAAGACGACGACGCTCTATGCGGGCCTCAGGCAGCTCAACGACGGCACGCGCAACATCCTGACGGTCGAGGACCCGGTCGAATATGCGATCGAGGGCGTCGGCCAGACGCAGGTGAATGCGAAGGTGGGCCTGACCTTCGCGGCCGGCCTGCGCGCCATCCTGCGTCAGGACCCCGATGTGGTGATGGTGGGCGAAATCCGTGACCGGGAGACTGCCGAAATCGCCGTGCAGGCGTCCCTGACGGGGCATCTGGTGCTGTCCACCGTCCACACCAATGACGCGGTGGGTGCGATCACGCGGATGCGCGACATGCGGGTGGAACCGTTCCTGCTCGCCTCCACCCTGCGCGCCGTGATCGCGCAGCGGCTGGTGCGGCGGCTCTGCCAGCATTGCCGGGAGCCGGTGCAGGCGGACAAGTCGGCCAGCGCCCTGCTGGGCTTCGATCCGGGCACGATCATCTATCGGGCGCGGGGATGCGAGTCATGCAACGGCACCGGCTACAAGGGCCGCATCGGCGTGTTCGAGGCGATCCGGGTGGACGATACGATCCGGCGGCTGATCAATGACGGCGGCGATGAATCGCTGATCGCGCGCCATGCTTTCCTGAACGCGCCCAATCTGGGTTCGGCGGCGCGTGCGCTGGTGCGCGACGGCCAGACGACGGCGGAAGAAGCGATCCGCGTGTCGCGGCGCGACGCGGGCGAGGTGGAAACCATCACCGATGGCTGAGTTCGACTATATCGCCATCGACCCCGCCGGGCGTGAGCGCAAGGGCGCGATCAAGGCTGAAACGGTCGAGGATGCGCGGGCGAAGCTGGACTCGCGCAAGCTGTTCATCGTGCGGATCGAGCCGGGCGCGGTGGAAAAGGCGCGCAGGCGGGCAGGGTTGTCGTTCGGCGCGCCGCGCCTTTCGGCCAAGGAACTGACGCTGTTCACCCGGCAGTTGTCGACGCTGATCCAGGTCAGTCCGCTGGAGGAATCGCTCCGCACCATCGGGCGGCAGAGCGAGCAGGCGCATGTGCAGGCGATTGTCGGCAAGGTGCATTCGGGCGTGCTGGAGGGGCGGCGGCTGGCCGACGCCCTGGGCGCCGAGCCGAGGAGCTTTCCGCCGCTCTACCGCGCGATGATTTCAGCGGGCGAGAGTTCCGGCAGCCTGCCCACGATCATGGAGCGCCTGTCCGACCTCATGGAGCGGCAGGCGGTGATCCGGTCGAAAGTGCTGACCGCCATCGCCTATCCTTCCGTGCTTGCCGCCTTTGCGGTGTGCGTGGTCGCGGCGCTGATGATCTTCGTCGTGCCCAAGGTGGTGGAGCAGTTCGATACGGTGGGCCAGCAACTGCCGCTGCTCACCCGCATGGTGATGGGTATTTCCGCCTTTCTGGCGGGCTATTGGTGGCTTCTGGCGATCCTGCTGGGGGTGGCTGGCTTCGGCTTCTGGCGGGCGCTGAAGGTCGAAAGCTTCCGCTATCGCTTCGATGCGATGCTGCTGCGCCTGCCATTGCTGGGGCGGCTGATCCGCGACCTGCATGCGGCGCGGATGGCGCGCACCCTGTCGACCATGGTGGCGAGCCGCCTGCCGCTGATGGAGGGCTTGTCGCTTACCGCCCAGACGGTGCACAACCGGGTGCTGCGGCAGGCTTCGGAGGAGATCGTGGAGGCCATTCGCGGCGGCGGCAGCCTGTCGGCAGCGCTGCGGCGGGCGGGCGTGTTTCCGCCTTTGCTCGTCTATCTGGCGGCCAGCGGGGAGAGCGCGGGGCGGCTGGACACCATGCTGGAGAGGGCGGCGGACTATCTGGAGCGGGAATTCGACAGCTTCACCTCTGCCGCGCTCGCCATGCTGGAGCCGGTCATCATCATCGCCATGGGCGGCATCGTCGCCGTCATCATCCTGTCCATCCTGCTGCCCATCCTGCAATTGCAGAGCCTTACCGGGGCCTGAGGAGTGTTTATGCGCAAGATCCTTTCTTTCCGTCATTCCCGTGAAGGCGGGAATCCATCGCCTGAACGTTCCCCCTGGCGTTTCTTGTGGGAGATGGATTGGCTGCGCCGAACTGGCGTTTCCCGCCTTTGCGGGAATGACGTCAGGAGAGGGGAAGGAGAGAACGGCTTCGGGTCTCCGAGCCGCTCCGCCGAACACGGCTTCAGGTCTTTGAGACGTTCCGCCGAACACGGCTTCACGCCCGTGAGGCGTTCCGCCGAACACGGCTTCACGCCCGTGAGGCGTTCCGCCGAACACGGCTTCACGCTGGTCGAACTGATGGTCGTGATCGTCATCATCGGCCTGCTTGCCACCATCGTGGCGATCAACGTCATCCCGGCGACGGATACCGCGCGGGTGGAGAAGGCGAAGGCCGACATCGCCACCATCGAACAGGCGCTGGAACAATATCGGCTCGACAATCTGGCCTATCCGTCCGCGACCGATGGGTTGCAGGCGCTGATCAACCCGCCGGCCGCGCTCGCCCAGCCGCAGCGTTACCGGCGCGGGGGGTATATCAAGAAGCTGCCGAACGATCCCTGGGGCCGGCCGTACCACTATGCGGTGCCGGGGCGGAAGGGCGCGTTCGACATCAGTTCGCTGGGAGCGGACGGGCAGCCGGGTGGCGACAATGAAAATGCCGACATCTATTCCAGCGAGCTTTGATCGCCGGCGGCAAGGCTCCGGATCTTTGAGGCGTTCTGCCGAACACGGCTTCAGGTCTTTTAGACGTTCCGCCGAACACGGCTTCGAGTCTATGATACGTTCCGCCGAACACGGCTTCACGTTGATCGAGCTGATGGTCGTGCTGACGATCATCGGCTTCATTTCGGCCGCAGTGGTGTTGGCGATCCCCGACCCTCGCGGCCGGGTGATCGAGGATGCCGACCGCTTCGCCGCTCGCCTTGCCGCGGCGCGCGACGAAGCGGTCGTTACCGCGCGGCCCATGGGGGTATGGGTATCGGCCTCGGGCTATGGCTTCCAACGCCGCGATGGCGGGCAATGGGTGGGGCTGGAGGACAAGCCCTTCGCCACCGCCAACTGGAAGGCCGGGACGCGGGCGCTGGTCGGGAAGGACGGACGGCAGCAGATCGGCTTCGACGGCACGGGACTTCCGACCGATCCCATGACGGTAATCCTTGCCCGCGAGGGAGAGCGGGTCTCGATTTCGGTCGATATGGCCGGAAAGGTCGTTGTCGGTGGGTAGGACGCGCCGCATGCGGTCACGCTGCCGCAAGGCGCGTGGGGAGGAGCAAGGCTTCACCCTGCTCGAAATGCTCGTCGCGCTCGCGGTCTTCAGCCTGGCCGCCCTGGCGCTCGTCCGCCTGCAAGGGGTGACTCTGCACACCGCCGCCGACCTCGACAGCAAGGCGATGGGTCAGATCGTCGCGCGCAACCTGATGGTGGAGGTGCAGACCGATCCCGCGCCGCCTTCGCTCGGCAGTGAAGAAGGCGATGTCGACAATGGCGGGCGGCGCTGGCACTGGACACGGCAGGTCAAGGCGACCGATGACAAGCGTCTGCTGCAAGTCGATCTTGCCGTCGACGGTCAGGCGGGCTCCTCCCCCGTGGTGCTGAGCTTCGTGCGGGTGGTGCAATGAGGCAGGCAGGTTCCACCGGACACGGCTTCGGGTCTCTGAGACGTTCCGCCGAACACGGCTTCGGGTCTCTGAGACGTTCCGCCGAACACGGCTTCAGGTCTTCTAGACGTTCCGCCGAACACGGCTTCACGCTGATCGAACTGCTCGTCGCCCTGATGATCTTCGCCATGCTGGCGGCGGCGGGGGTGCTGCTGCTGGGCAATAGCGTATCGGCAGAGGCGCAGATCAAGCTGCGGCTGGACGACATGGCGGCGGTGCAGCGGGCGAGCGGGGCGCTGGCGGCCGATCTGGGGCAGGCGGTGCCGCGCATCAGCCGCACGGAGGCAGGCACGCTGGCGCCCGCCTTCTGGTCGCATCGCGAGGGGGAGAGCCAGCCCATCCTCCAGTTCGTGCGCGGCGGCTGGGACAATCTGGGCGATCTGCCGCGGCCGTCGCTGCAGAAGGTCGAATATTGGGTGCGGCAGGGGCGGCTGGAACGGCGCACCTATGCGCAGGTCGACGGCGCGGCGGGCGACGAGCCGGCCGCGTTGCTCACCAGGGTCGGCGACGTCGCGTTGCGCTTCCGCGACTCCAGCGGCGACTGGCGCGACGAATGGGTGCCCACCCAGCCCGACCTGATGCCCCGTGCCGTGGAGATGACGGTGACGCGAACCGGCGAGCCGCCGGTGACGCTGCGTTTCCTGGTGGGGCCGGGTCCGGCGGAAAAGCAGGAAGGGGTGCC
Source organism: Sphingobium fuliginis (assembly GCF_015074805.1). Classification (NCBI taxonomy): domain Bacteria; kingdom Pseudomonadati; phylum Pseudomonadota; class Alphaproteobacteria; order Sphingomonadales; family Sphingobiaceae; genus Sphingobium; species Sphingobium fuliginis. Next base: position 510,968 of record NZ_CP060035.1, read on the forward strand.
AGCCAATGGTTGACCCCCGCAAGCCGGGAGAGCGCGGCGCGGCGCTGTTGACCGTGCTGCTGCTGGTGGCGGTGATGGCGGTGGTCGCCTCCACCGCGTTGGAGCGGCTGGCGCTGGCCACGCGGATGACCGGCAATGGCGGCGCGGTCGATCAGGCGCGCGCCTTTGCCGATGCCGGCACGGAGATCGCCCGGATGCGCATAGGCGATCTGGTTGCGGCCAATCCGGGCAAGACGACGCTGGCCGGCAACTGGATGGGAACGCCGCAGGCCATATCCGTGCCGGGCGGGGTCGCCACGGCGCGGGTGACGGACGGGGGCAATTGCTTCAACCTCAACAGCGTGGTCGCGGGCGAGACCGAGGCTGATCTGAAGGTGCGCCCGGTGGGCGTATCGCAGTTCCAGGCGCTGTTGCAGGCGCTGGGCGTCGATGCGCGGCAGGCGCAGGTGGCGGCGGCGTCGCTGGCGGACTGGATCGACACGGACGGCGTGCCGCAGCCCGGCGGCGCGGAGGACGAGACCTATGCGCGGGCGCCGCGGCCTTATCGCACGGCCAACCGTTTCATGGTCGATCCCAGCGAATTGCGGGCGGTCAACGGGGTAACGCCGGCCATTTACGGGCTGGTGCGGCCATGGGTCTGCGCCCTGCCGACCGCCGATCTGTCGCCCATCAACATCAATACGCTGCTGCCCGATCAGGCGCCGCTTTTCGCCATGCTGATGCAGGGGCAGCTGAGTGTCGCGCAGGCGCGGCAATTGCTGGCGCAGCGGCCGGTGGATGGCTACGGCAGTACGGTGGAATTCTGGCGCGCCCCGTCGCTGGCGGGGCTCAGCCCGCTGGAAGAGGCGGCACAGCAGGTCAGGTTGACGACGGGATTTTTCGGAGTGGAAGTGTCGGTGGATGTCGGGGGAACGCAGGTGGTCGAACGGGCGCTGATCGATGCGCGGCAAAGCCCGGCCAAGCTGATACGCCGCAATTGGGGGACCGGCGCGTGAGCGAGGGATTGATCGTCGCCCTGCCGGAACGGCCGGGCGCGGAGCCGCTGTGGATGCGGGTGGCGAACGGTGCCGTGGTGCAGAAAGGGGCGGGGACGAACTGGCTCGTGGCTTGCGGCCTCACGGCGCTGCCCGGGGATATGACGGTGATGCTGGTGCCGCCGGCGGCGCTGGTGACGCTGCACCGGGGCGCCTATCCCGATCTGCCTGCCCGGCAGGGGAGGGCGGCGGCACGGCTGGCGGCCATGGCGGGCGGGATCGTGCCCGCGGACCAGCTTTTCGCCGCAGCCGACGACAATGACGATCCGGCGCGGCCGCATTGCGTCGCCGTGGCTGCGAGGGCCGACATGCAGCACTGGCTGCTCTGGGCGCAGCATCATGGGCTTGATCCGGACATCATCGTGCCTGCCCCGCTGCTGCTGCCCGAACCGCAGGAGGGGTTCGAGCGCGCTGTGGTCGGCGGCGAAGCGGTGCTGCGCGGGAGCGACCTGGCGCTGGCGGGCGACCTGGCCCTGCCGGAACTGATCGGCGATGCCGCCGTGCGCGACGTTCCCGCGGACCAGATCGAAGCGCGGGCGATTGCCGCGCTGGACCGGCCGCCGCTCGACTTGCGGCAGGGCGACTTCGCCAAGCGGGTGCGGCGGTCCTTCGATAAACCGACGATGGCGCGCATCGCGGTCTGGAGCGGGCTGATCCTGCTGGTCAGCCTGTCCATCGCGCTGGTCGGCCTTGCCAAGCAGCATTTCGCGGCGAGCGCGCTGGACGCGGAAAGCCTGGCCCTGGCGCGGCAGGTGGTGCCGGGGGCGACCGACGTCCTCCAGGCGGAGGCGGAGATGGACCGTCAACTCGCTGCGCGCGGGGCGGGCGGCTATGCCTTCACCGCGCCGGTTTCGGGCCTGTTGAGCGCGATGCAGGATGTGCCCGGCGTGTCGCTGACGGCTTTGTCGCGCGATCCGGACGGGATGATCCGCGCCACGCTGGCGGCGGCGAAGGGGGATGACATCAACAGCGTGCTGCTGGCCTTGCAGGCGGCGGGCTTCGCCATCACGGCGACGCCTTCGCAGGACCCCGGCGGGCGGATGCTCGCGGACATAACGGTGCGGTCATGATGGAACGGTTGCAGGCATTATGGGGCGAACGGAGTCCCCGCGAACAGTGGATGCTGGGCGTGATGTTCGCGCTGCTGGCGGTGGTGATCCTGTGGCTGGGCGTGGTGCGGCCGCTCGACGCTGCACAGCGTTCGGCCCGCGACGGGTTGCGGGAGGCGACCGATCGCAATGCCGCCATCCGCGCCAAGGTGAAGCTGCTGAAGTCGCTGCCGCGCACGGCGGCGACAGTCGACTCGGGCGTGCCGTTGGACCAGTTCATCGGCCAGAGCGCCGGCGAGGCGGGGCTGACGCTGGAACGCGCGCAGGCGCAGGGCGCCGACCGGGTCGACATGGCCATTGCCTCGGTGCGGCCGGTTGCGCTGTTATCATGGCTCTCCGTCCTGGAGGCAGAGGGCATCCGGATCGAAACGATGAGCGCGCGGCCGGCGGCGACGGCGGGCAGCGTCGCGGTGCAGGCGGTGCTGGTGCGGGGCGGGCAATGATGGGGCTCAGCCTTTCGCGGCGGGTGCGCATCGCGCTCATCGCTGTGTTCGCATTGGGATTCCTCATCTTCCTGCCGATGCGCGTCGCGCTCGGCATGGCGGGTCTGGAGCGGCTGGGCGTGGCGGCGCGGGAGGTGCGCGGCACGGTGTGGAGCGGCGGGATCGACCGGCTGATGCTGGGCACGGTGTCGCTGGGGTCGGTCCATGCGGGCCTGTCGCCCGTGTCGCTGCTGGTCGGACGGGCGCGGTTCGACGTCTGGCGGCGCAATGGCGCAGCGGACGATCTGAGCGGCGCGCTGACGGTCGGCTTTGGACGCATGGGGATCGACGATGTGACGGGCGCGGTGCCGCTGGGCCGGACCTTCGCGCCGCTGCCGGTAAGCAGCTTCGTCATGGACGATGTGTCGGCCTGGTTCTCCGGCGACCGCTGCGGCCATGCCGAGGGACGGGTCCGTGCGCAGATGGCGGGGCAGTTTCCGGGACTGAACCTGTCGCAGGGCCTTTCGGGCGTGGCCAGTTGCGACGGCGAAGCGCTGCTGTTGCCGCTGGTCAGCCAGTCGGGGCTGGAAAAGGTCAATCTGCGCATCTGGCGATCGGGCCGCTATCAGGCGGAAATGCGGGTGGAAACCGCCGACGCGACGCTGGGCGAGGCGTTGGCCAAGGCGGGCTTTGCCGATGCCGGGGGCGCGCGGGTGCTGAAGATCGAAGGGACGCTGTGATTGAGGTCTTCCCCGCCCTGCTGGGCGCGACAGCCGGAGCCATAGCCGGGAGTTTCCTTGCCACGATCGTCCTGCGCTGGCCGCAGGGGCGCAGCGTGCTGCGCGGCCGGTCGGCCTGTGACGGCTGCGGGCGGATTCTCAGCGTCTTCGATCTCGTGCCGATGGCAAGCGCGCTGGCGCAGCGAGGGCGGTGCCGGACCTGCGGCGCGCCCATCGATCCGCTGCATGGACGGATGGAGGCGGGATGCGCGATCATCGGCGCGCTCGCCCTGGGCTTTTCGCCCGATCCGGGCGGGGCGGGATGGGCTCTGCTGGGCTGGCTGCTCCTGACGCTGGCGGTGCTCGACCGGCGGCATTTCTGGCTGCCCGACGCGTTGACCCTGCCATTGGCGTTCCTGGGCTTCACCCTTGGTCCCTGGACGACCGACGCGACGATGGGGGATCGGGCGATCGGCGCGCTGGCCGGCTATCTGACGCTGCTGCTGGTCGCGCTCGGCTATCGGCGCTTCCGGCGACGCGAAGGGCTGGGTCTGGGCGATGCCAAGCTGCTGGGTGCGCTCGGCGCCTGGTTCGGCTGGCAGGCCTTGCCCTTCATCCTGCTGCTGGCGGCGAGCGTGGGACTGCTGGCGGTCCTCGCGGCCATGGCGACAGGCGGGAGGGTGGACGGCACGACGCGCGTGCCGCTGGGGACTTTCCTCGCCCTGGCCGCGGTGCCGGGATGGTGGCTTGCAACCGTCCTTGCCAGTGCAGGCGGATGACCCGGGCAGAGAAATTTCACGATGCTGTGAAACCCCGTTGACCCATCAGCCCGCTCTGCTTATAGCGCCGCCTCACCGCAGGGCATGGCCCGGCGGACGGCCCATGGGGCGGAGTAGCTCAGCTGGTTAGAGCAGCGGAATCATAATCCGCGTGTCGGGGGTTCAAGTCCCTCCTCCGCTACCACCTTTACACACAGTCAGGCCCAGGCGGATTTTCCGCTTGCATTCGTCCTTTCCTGTTGCACTAATGTTGCAATGCACAACCAGCCGATGGCCGGCTGAGGGAGGATCGATACTTTGCCCTTCCACGAAATGTTTGAGCCGGATGGTTCGATACGCCCCTGCTACGCGGAAGTGCAGAATTGGGTGGATCGGACCGGCATTGCCGGGCTCAATCGTCGAATGGATGAGGCGGAGGCGATCTTCCGGCGCATCGGCATCACCTTCGCCGTCTATGGGGAGGGGGGCGATCCGGAACGACTGATCCCCTTCGACCTGCTGCCCCGCATCTTCATGGCCCAGGAATGGCGCGTGCTGGACAAGGGCATCCGGCAACGGGCGCGGGCGCTCAACGCCTTCCTCCACGACGTCTATCATCGCGGAGAAATTGTGAAGGCGGGGGTCATGCCCGCGGACATCATCTATCAGAACAGCGCCTATCTGGCGGAAATGGCCGACTTCACCCCGCCGGGGAAGGTGTACAGCCATATCGTCGGCATCGACATCGTCCGCACCGGGCCAACCCGGTTCGAGGTGCTGGAGGATAATTGCCGCACCCCCTCCGGCGTGTCCTACATGCTGGAAAATCGTGAGATCATGACCCGCATGTTCCCGGAACTGTTCGCGCAGGGCGTGGTCGCGCCGGTCGACGATTATCCCGCGGAATTGCTGAAAAGCCTGAAGGAAGTTGCGCCGCCCGCCTGCAAGGGCGATCCGGTGGTGGTGGTGCTGACGCCCGGTTCGCTCAACAGCGCCTATTATGAGCACAGCTTCCTTGCCGACCTGATGGGCGTGGAACTGGTGGAGCCGGCGGACCTGTTCGTCGACGACGACCGGGTGTGGATGAAGACCACGCTGGGGCCGAAGGCGGTCGACGTCATCTACCGGCGCATCGACGATGAATATATCGACCCGCTGGTCTTCCGGCCGGACAGCTTGCTGGGCGTGCCCGGCATCTTCAACGTCTATCGCAATGGCGGGGTGACGCTGGCGTCCGCACCGGGATCGGGGATCGCGGACGACAAGGCCGTGTACATCTATGTGCCGGAAATGATCCGCTTCTATCTGGGCGAGCAGCCGATCCTCGACAATATCCAGACCTGGCAGTGCGGGAAGCCGGACGAATGCGCCTATGTGCTGGAAAATCTGCACGAACTGGTCGCGAAGGAAGTCCATGGATCGGGCGGCTACGGCATGCTGATCGGGCCGAAATCGACCAAGGACGAGATCGCGGCCTATGCCGACCGCATCCGCGCCAATCCGGGCGAGTTCATCGCCCAGCCGACGCTGGACCTGTCGACCGTGCCCACGCTGGGACCGGCGGCGGTGGTGGGGCGCCATGCGGATTTCCGCCCCTATTGCCTGGTGGGCAAGCAGATCAGGCTGGTGCCCGGCGGGCTGACGCGGGTGGCGCTGACCGAAGGATCGCTGGTGGTGAACTCCAGCCAGGGGGGCGGGGTGAAGGACACCTGGGTATTGCAGGATTGATGATGTTTAGAACCTTCATCACCCTTCTCCGTCATTCCCGCGAAGGCGGGAAACGCCAGTACGGCGAAGCCAATCCATCTTCTGACCTCACCCTTGGCGGCGCGCTTGGGAGATGGATTCGCGCCTTCGCGGGAATGACGAATGCAAAGAGTATGCCTTCATGCTGAGCCGGACCGCCGAAAATCTCTTCTGGATGGCCCGCTACATGGAGCGCGCCGAGGCCACCGCCCGCCTGCTGACCATGGGCCAGCGCATGGCGATCCTGCCCGGCGCGCATCATCGCGACGAGTGGCGATCGGTGGTGCGGGCCACAGGCGCGCTCAACCATTTCCCCGAAGGAGCGCAGGTGACGGAGAGCGACGCCATCGCCTTCCTGATGCTGGACCTCGACAATCCCTCCTCCATCCGTTCCTGCCTGCTGAAAGCCCGCGCCAACGCCAAATCGGCCCGCACCATGTTGACGCAGGACATGTGGGAGGCGCTGAACGAAGGCTGGCGCAAGCTCGACAGCTATGACGTGGCGGAGGCGCGGCAGCAGCTTCCCGCGCTGATCGACTGGGTGAAGACGCGGGTGATGACCTTCCGCGGCGCGGCCCATTCGGGGCAGCTCCGCAATGAGGGGCATGATTTCCTGCGCACCGGCTCCGCGCTGGAGCGGGCGCAGATGACGCTGCGCCTGCTGGACGTCAAATATTATGTGCTGCTGCCGGAAACGGAAGTGGTCGGCGGCAATCGCGACCATTATCAATGGACGTCGGTGCTGTATGCGCTGTCTGGCGCGCGGGCGTTCCACCATGTCTATGGCGGCACCTACACGCCCTGGCAGATCACCGATTTCCTGATGCTGAACCGCCTGTTCCCGCGCAGCGTCGCCTATTGCTACGACCAGCTTGCCTATCGGCTGAACCGTCTGGCCGGATGGCATGATGCGCGTTCGGCCTGCCATGACACCGTGCGGCAGATGGTGACCGATCTGGAGAAGCTGGACAGCGGCGAAATCTTCCGGGCCGGCCTGCATGAAACGGTGCAGAACGGCCTGATGAGCACCAACCGCCTGGGCGTCGAGATCGCCCAGGCCTATCATTTCGGCTGATGGGAGGACGCGCATGAAACTGCTCGTCCGCCACCAGACCATCTATCGCTATGAGGCTGCGGCCGGGCGGGTGGCGATGCGGCTGAAGCTGATGCCCGTCGACACGCCGACGCAGAAGGTGCTGGACTGGCAGGTCAGCGTCAATGGCGATCCGCTGACCGGCTTCCGCCGCAACAGCTATGGCGAGATGGAGGCGATCTGGGTCCGGCACGACCGGTTGGACAATGCCGTCATCGTCGCGGAAGGACTGGTCGAAACGTGCGAAGGCCATGGCGTGGCGGGCTGGCTCGGCTGCCCGGTGAATCCGCGCTATTTCCTGCGGGAAACGCGGCTGACCGGGGCATCGCCGGAAATCCGGGCGATGGCGCTGTCCCTCCCCGACGAAGACGGGCCGCTGGCCCGGCTGCATGCGCTGTCGGCCGCCGTCAGCGATGCCGTGGCCTATCGCGCAGGCGTGACGACCACGAACACCACGGCGGCGGAGGCTTTCGCGCTGGGCGCCGGGGTCTGTCAGGATCATGCGCAGGTGTTCATCGCCGGCGCGCGGTCCATGGGCATCCCCGCGCGCTATGTGTCCGGCTATCTGCTGGCCGATGAGGGCGACGTGCTGCATGAGACTCATGGCTGGGCGGAGGCGCTGGTGCCCGAACTGGGCTGGGTGGGATTCGACCCCTCCAACCGGGTCTGCGTGACGGAGCGCTATCTGCGCCTCGCCTGCGGGCTGGATGCGGATGAGGCGGCGCCGATACGCGGCTCCGTGACCGTGGCGGGCGATATCTGGATTGACGCGGACGTCCGGATCGCGCAGGCGGAGGATGGGGTGGAGGAGCGGCAGCTCCAGCGGCAGCAACAACAGGGCGCGCAGACCACCACGCAGGGTTGAACGACGATAGGAGCCCTTGGGGCCATGACTTATTGTGTGGCGGTGCGCGTCGACCAGGGGCTGGTCATGCTGTCCGACACCCGCACCAATGCGGGAATGGACAATATCGCGCGCTTCCGGAAAAGCTTCACCTACAGCGTGCCGGGCGAACGCGCGATCACCCTGATGTGCTCCGGCAATCTGTCTATCACCCAGGGGGTGAAGGCGATGCTGGGCCGCGCGATCAAGGATTCGGCGCTCGATCCGGATGTGGAGACGATCCTCAACTGCCCCACCATGCACCGCGTCGCACAGATCGTGGGGGAGGCGATGTGCACCATGCAGGGCCGCTATCGCAGCACGATCGAGATGCAGGGCGCGGCGGCGGACGCCTCCATCCTGATCGCCGGGCAGCGCAGGGGCGGCAAGCCGCGGCTCTACCTCATCTATTCGGCCGGCAATTTCATCGAGGCGACGGAGGACACGCCCTTCTTCCAGATCGGCGAGCATAAATATGGCAAGCCGATCCTGGATCGCATCATCAAGCGCGAAACCAGTCTGGAAGATGCGACCAAGGCAGTGTTGGTGTCGATGGATTCGACGCTGCGGTCCAACCTGTCGGTGGGGATGCCGCTGGACCTGACCGTGATAGAACGGGATGCCTTCGACTTCCGCGTGCGCACCCGGATCGAGGCGGACAATGAGGAGTTCCAGCTTCTCTCGCACAGCTGGTCCGCCGCGCTGCGCAAGGGCTTCGAGGATTTGCCCAACGTCCTCGATTGACGGGACGAAGGCGGCCGCCCAAGGCTCAGCTTCTCACCCTTCAAGCAAATCCATCGCTTGCGCGTCCGCCTGCTTCGCCTATCTCATCCCGACAGACGAATCGCAGCCGGAAAGACTTTCATGACCGCCACCCATTCGACCCGCATGCTGATCCTCGGTTCCGGCCCGGCCGGCCTGTCCGCCGCCATTTATGGCGCGCGCGCGGGCCTGGCGCCGATCGTGGTGCAGGGCATGCAGCCGGGCGGCCAGTTGACGATCACGACCGACGTCGAAAATTATCCGGGTTTCCGCGACGTGATCCAGGGGCCCTGGCTGATGGAACAGATGCAGGCGCAGGCGGAGCATGTCGGCGCGCAGATGATGTACGACCAGATCATCGACGTCGACCTGTCGGAACGGCCCTTCCGCCTGAAGGGCGACAGCGGCACGCTCTATTATGCCGACAGCCTGGTGATTGCGACCGGCGCCCAGGCCAAATGGCTGGGCGCGGAGGGCGAACAGCTTTTGCAGGGCAAGGGCGTCTCCGCCTGCGCGACCTGCGACGGCTTCTTCTATCGCGGCAAGAAGGTGGTGGTGATCGGCGGCGGCAATACCGCGGTGGAGGAGGCGCTGTACCTCACCAACCACAGCCATGACGTCACCCTGATCCACCGCCGCGACTCGCTCCGGGCGGAGAAGATCCTCCAGCAGCGCCTGTTCGCGCATCCGCACATCAAGGTGCTGTGGAACCAGGCGGTCGATCGCTTCGTGGGCGGCGGCGATCCCGAGGGGCTGGTCGGCGTCGACCTGATCGACACGGTGACCGGCCACAAATCGCATATAGAGACGGACGGCGCGTTCGTCGCCATCGGCCACCAGCCCGCTACGGAGCTGTTCGTCGACAAGCTGCCGATGGACGAGGGCTATCTGCTGGTGGAAAAGGGCACGACCCGGACCGCCATCCCTGGCGTTTTCGCGGCGGGCGACGTCAGCGACAAGGTCTATCGTCAGGCCGTTACCGCCGCCGGCATGGGCTGCATGGCCGCTCTGGATGTGGAGAAGTTCCTGGCCGAAGCCGATTTCGAGGCTGTCGCCGCCGAATGAAATGGTCAAGCGGTCGGATTGCGTAGCGTCAATGTCCGCAACTGGCCATCCCCGGCCTATCTCATAACGTCCCTGCCTCTTCTCTGCCGCTTAACCAATTTTCGTGGTAAATAAACTTTTCACAGCGGCCCGCGAACGGCATAGTCGACTCATGAATCAGGGGTCGGGCAGCGCTGTGGGGGAGATGCGGTTGTGAGTGCACCGTTCCGCTTTCCGCGCTTTTTCGTCACCAACCCCAGTCCCTGTCCCTATCTGCCCGGCAAAAGCGAGCGGAAGGTGTTCACCGAACTGAGCGGGGACAATGCGTCGGAACTGAACGACGCGCTCGGTCGCATCGGCTTCCGCCGCAGCCAGAATGTCGCCTATCGCCCCAGTTGCGCGGATTGCTCCGCCTGCGTGTCCGTGCGCGTCGTCGCGGGGGAGTTCGAGCCGAACGCCACCCAGCGCAAATTGCTGCGCCGGAACGAAGACCTGGTCATCACCGCCTGCAAGCCCTGGTCGACGGAGGAACAGTTCGAACTGCTCCAGCGCTATCTGCGCGCCCGGCATCCCGGCGGCGGCATGACCGAAATGGATGAGATGGACTTTGCCGACATGGTCGAACAGACCCCGGTGGAAAGCCATGTCGTCGAATATCGCGAACCAGGCGAAGATGGCCGTCCCGGCAGGCTGATCGGCGCCTGCCTTACCGACCGGCAGGGCGATGGCCTGTCGATGATCTACAGCTTCTTCGATACGGAGCTGGAGCATCGCAAGGGGTTGGGCAATTTCATCATCATGGACCATATCCTGCGCGCGGCGAAGGCGGGGTTGCCCTATGTCTATCTCGGCTATTGGGTCGAGGGATCGCAGCGGATGCAGTACAAGATACGCTACCGGCCGCTTGAACGACTGAGCCGCAACGGCTGGACCCGCTTCGACCCGCAGGAGCAGGCGCAGGCCGTGCAGCAGGCGGAAAGCCGTGACGAGCCGGCGCTGCCGCGCGAACTGGCGGCGATCTTCCGCAAATAAAGCCGGCGAAAAATCCAGCCCGTACAAAGGACGGCCGATGGCGCTTTCGAGCGATCGGCATGGAACGGCTTAACGCCGTTATGGATTGATTACGTACTACGGCATTGGAAATCTTATTTAACTTTTTCCGTTACTGCTTTCCCATGGATTGCAGAAATGGCGTTGGATCAGGACCGGCAGATGGACCGTTTTGCTGATCGCAGATTTGGGGAATTTGCCTCCGAACTGGCTCGGGACGGGCTGGAATGGGATGCGTTTCACTATCGCAACGAACTATTATTCTCTCCCGTCTTCCAGCGCGTTTCGCCGCCGCTGATTCGCTGGATCGCTGATTATCGCGGCCGCATATTGTCGCGGGAGATCATGTCGGACCTTTTTGCCCGTCATTTTTCCTGCGACATCATCGGAAATGGCTGGCGGTCGATGCTGGACAGGCATGACTGGAAAGCGCTGGCCGACGCCGCCAAACGTTCCCCCCGGCCCGATCCCGTTCCCGTCCGCATGCGCACCCTTGCCGGTGAAACGAGGTCGGGGATCGTGCGCATGTCGCTGGTCGTGGAGCCCGATGAGGCGCCGCTCTGGTACGGAACGATCGAGGACATCGATGAGCGGTACGACTGCGACCGCCGCGCACTGGCCGATGCCCTGGCGGAAAGCCGGCAGCATTATCGCTGGTCGGTCGAACTCAGTCCGCAGGTCCCCTGGACGGCATCGGTCAGCGGCGAAATCGAGGAGGTGGGACCCCGCTGGCAGGAACTGACCGGCATGGCCCCGGCGCGTGCGCGGGGCAGGGGGTGGATCGATTCGCTGCATCCCGACGATGTCGATCGCACGCTGGCCATCTGGACGGAAAAGCTCCATTCAGGCGATCCTGTCGACGTCGACTACCGGCTGCGCCTCTCCGACGGCGGCTATCGCTGGATGCGGTCGCGCGCCTCGGCGCGCCGCGACGCGAAGGGCCGGATCGTGCGCTGGTACGGAACGCTGGAGGATGTTCACGCGCAGAAACTGGCGCAGCGCGAACTGGCCGACAGCGAGGAACGCTTCCGCCTGGCGGTGCAGTCGGCGCGGCTGGGCATATGGGATTTCGACGCGGTCGCCGGCACACGGACATGGTCGCGGGAATTCCGGACGATGCTGGGCCTGTCTGATACCGAACCGGCGACGAGCGAACTGGCATTGCGGCTGGTGCACCCGGATGATCGGTCGCGTCTCGCCGGAATGTTGGACGCCGTCGCGAACGGGCGCATGCCGCCGCATTTCGAAGCCACGCTGAGGGTGCACAGGGCCGACACCGGCGCCCTGCGCTGGATCAAGAGCGTCGGCTGGAGCAGCTTCTCCGATTCCGGCAAGCCATTGCGCGTCATCGTGACCTTCCAGGATGTGACGGAAGAAAGGAACAGCGAGGAACGGATACGCTGGGCCGCCACGCACGATCCCATGACGCATATGCCCAATCGCGCGCTGTGGCAGACGACATTGGAGGAAATGACCGAGCAGGCGCGCCGGACGGGGGAAAGTTTCGGCCTGATCCTGGTCGACATCGACGACCTGAAGCGGACCAACGACACGCTGGGCCATGATGCGGGCGATGCGCTGCTCTGCGGTTTTGCGCAGCGTTTCGCCTCCTGCGCGCCGGCCGATGCCATGATCGGGCGATTGGGCGGCGACGAGTTCGGCATGATCGCGGCGGCTTTCGACAATGCGGAACTGGCTGTCGAACTTACCGAAAAGATGCTGGCGAAGGTCGTCCGCGACGTCGACCGATGGCTGCGCGCCGGCCATGATCCGGGCCGGGTCGCCATCAACGCCTCCGCCGCCGATTTCATGCAGCATGATTTTGCCGACTATGTCCTCGCCCATCTCGCGCGCTGCACCATCCCGCCGCAGCAGTTCGAGATCGAGGTGACGGAGACCGTTTTCCTGGGCCGGGGCGCCGAACAGGTGGAGCGGGCGTTGCACCGCCTGTCGTCGGCGGGCGTACGGATCGCGCTGGACGATTTCGGCACCGGCTACGCATCGCTCAGCCATTTGAAGCAATATCCGGTCGACGTGCTGAAGATCGACCGCAGTTTCATCAGCAATATCGAACAGGATGCGGGCGACGCCGTCATTGTCGACGCCATCGTCAAGCTGGGCAGCAGCCTTGGCATGGAGGTGGTGGCCGAAGGCGTCGAAACGGTGGGACAGGTCGAGATGCTGATCGCTCGCGGCTGCACCATCGGCCAGGGTTATCTGATGGGGCGCCCCCGGCCTTGGGCGGCGGTACGGTCCCGCGCCGCCTAGAGCGATTTCCAGGCAGATGGAATCATCTGCTGACCCGAAAAACGCGATAAAACAGAAATTTAGAGCAGTCGAGCCGATGCGATCGGATCGGAATCTGCTACAGAGCGCTTTCCAAGCGATCGTAACCGTCGCTGGTCAAGAAATCGCGGAAGACAAGGAAGCTGGAGCGGCGATCTGATTCACCGGAGCGAACGCCGGTTTTTTCCGCTCCAATCCTTCCCGCGCGCACCGGAACAGATCTGTCGATGCTACCGCACCCTGCGCCTGCGGACCGGAACTTCCGTCACATAGGTCCGGGTGGTGGTGACGGCGGGCTGGACCACGACCGTCGTGGTGGTGGCGCCGGGATAATAATAGCCGCCCGATATGAAGCCCGGCGCTTGCGTCGTCGTGACGACGGGTTCTCCCGGACCGGCGCGCCGCTCCGTCCGGTTCGGCCCGGCGGCATAGGGCGGCGGGTCGAAATCGACGCCCGGTCCACCCCGGACCTGCCCCTCGAAACGGCCTTCATAATCGCCGCTGAAGGTCTTGCCGTCCTTGTCCCGCCATGTGCCGCTCCAGCGCCCTTCATAGCCCAGCGGCGGCGGCGGCGGGCCATCCCGCGCGGTGACTTCGTCATCATAGCCGATGCCCGGCGGCGGTGGCGTGTCGCCTGCTTCCTCCCACGCGACGCCGCCGCGATAATCGCGCACGCGGCCATCCCGGTCGGTCATCACCGCATCGTCATAATAGCGCGACCAGCCATAGCCGCTGACGGGCGCCGGCAGCCCGTAAGCGCCATAGTTGCGGATATGATAGGCGGGGTTGACCCAATAGCGTGGCAGGACATAGCCGACCACGGGCCTGCGATAGGCCGCCCAGCCGCCCGGCGCGTACCAGCCCGCATGCCAACGACCCTGATGGCGCGGACCCCAGCGGTGCACCGTGGTTCCCGCATGCACCGCCGGCCGGGCGGCCATTCCTCCACCCCCGACCGGCCCATTTGCGGAAACCGGCGCCGTCAACCCGATGGCCAGACCCACGCCGGCCAGGATGAAGCTCCGGATATGCATGCTCAAATCCCCGTTTTCGGCTGATATGTTAACGGCTTGTTTAGCATGATCGGCCGCCGCCATCCAAGCGCCGGCATTTCCATGCCTGTCCCGAAAAGAGGCAACGGCGCGCATTGCGGCCCGATATGTTCGCTATTTTGGTTCCCTGAAGGTGCCATTCATGGGTTTACCACCTAAGCCAGGCGCGACGCGATCCGCCCGACCAGCGCCTCCAGCCCGGTCCGGTCCGCACTGTCGAAGCGCGCCGGGATCGGGCTGTCTAGGTCCAGCACGGCGACGACCCGGCCTTCGACGATCACCGGCACGACGATTTCCGAAGCGCTGGCGGCGTCGCAGGCGATATGGCCGGGAAAGGCGTGGACGTCCTCCACCAGTTGCGTCTGGCCGCTGGCCGCGGCGGCGCCGCAGACGCCCTTGCCCAGCGGGATGCGGATGCAGGCGGCCTTGCCCTGAAAGGGGCCAAGGACCAGTTCGCCGCCGACCATCCGGTAAAAGCCCGCCCAATTGAGGTCGGGCAGGAACTGCCAGATCAGCGCGGAGACATTGGCCATGTTGGCGATGGCATCGGCCTCGCCCGCCGTCAGCGCATCGGCGGCGGAGAGCAGGTCGTCATGGAGCGTGGCTTTGTCGGCACCGGCCGGGGGAGAAAAATCGAACATGGCCGGCATATAGGATGTGGCGCGGGTGCAGGCCAGACCGGTTAATCCAGCCTCACCTTGCCACGCCCCGCCTTGACCGAACTGCGCGCCTTCTTCGCGTCGACGCGCCGCGCCTTGGCGGCCTTGCCCGGCTTGGTCGCCTTGCGCGCCTTCGGCACGACCGTGGCGTCCCGGATCAATTCCACCAGCCGGGCCAGCACCTCCTGCCGGTTCAAGAGCTGCGATCGCGAGCCTTCGGAACGGAGGATCAGCACGCCCTCCGCCGTCATCCGCCGTCCGGCGATCGCCGCCAGCCGGTGCTTGACCGCCTCGGGCAGCGACGGGCTGTTCGCCACGTCGAAGCGCAACTGCACCGCGCTGTCCGTGGTGTTCACATGCTGGCCGCCAGCCCCAGTCGAGCGGACGAAGCTTTCCGACAGCTCGTCGCTGTCGATGGAGATCGACCGGGTGACGGGGATGCGTGGCAAGGGCGCTAAAGCCCGGCCTGTTCGAGCAGTTCCTGCCCGAAGCCTGCTGCCGCGAAGGTCGCGGGCAGGGGGGCGGTCGCTTCCGCCGGCGGCTTCTCCCCGCGCGGGATGCTGAGGAAGCGGCTGTGCAGCAGCATCGGCCCTTCGCCCGATCCATAGACCGGATCGCCCGCAATGCCGAAGCCCAGGCCATGCAGCGCATGGGTCCGGATCTGATGGGTGCGTCCGGTGCGGGGGGTGAAGACGATCAGCGAGCGTCCATCCTTCTCCGCGATCTTGCGCCAGTCGGTGAACGCGGCCTTCCCTGCCTTCGCCGGGATCATCCGCCACCCCTGGGCGGGCGTGCTGATCTTCTTGAGCGACAGGCCGATGGTGCCGCTGTCGTCCGCCGGGACGCCGTCCACCACCGCGACATAGCGCTTCGCGACCGTTCCGGCCTCAAAGGCCGCGGCGAAGCGCTTGTGCGCCTTGGGATTGCGGGCGAGCAGCAGGCAGCCGCTGGTGTCTCGGTCCAGCCGGTGCACCGGCAGCGGCCAGCGCTGGAAGCCGAAGGTCAGCGAGGACAGGTGGTTTTCCAGCGAAAGCGACCCGTCACGCGGCGCGTCGACGGGCAGGCCCGCCGGCTTGTCGAGGATGATGGCCTCGCCATCGATGAACAGAACTCGGTCATGAAGCAGGGACAAGAGGCGTTTTTCCGTAAATGCAGGGCAGCGATTGACGCGCGTGCCGCTTCCTATAGGGCGTGGAGGGCATGGAGAACAGGGGGCATGAGGCGCATCCGCCGGGCGGAGGGCGGCTGGAATGGATCGATGTCGCGCGCGGCATCGGGATCGTCGCCGTGGTCGCCGGCCATGTGTGGACGCGCGGGGGACTGCGCGACGCGATGTACAGTTTCCACATGCCGCTGTTCTTCCTGCTGTCGGGCCTCCTGTCCCGTCCGCAGCCGGCACGACGCTTCACCCGCCGCCAGCTCGCGTCCCAGATGCGGCCCTATGCGGCTTTCCTGATCCTGCTGATCCTGACGGATCAGGTCGTCGAGACGATGAAGGGCGGCAGGCCGATCTTCCATGACTGGCCGGGGGATCTGGCACCGATAGCGCTCGGCGGCTCCTGGTTGCGTGGGCCGTTCACCATATTCTGGTTCGTGCCCTGCCTGATGATGGCGCGCATCCTGTTCAACATGGTGCTGGCCCGCTGGCCCGACCCGCTCGACCGGCGCTGGGCGTCGCTGATGCTGCCGGTGCTGCTGATCGCCTATGGCGCGGGACAATGCACCAGCCTGTCGCCGCTGGGGCTGCTTACCGTACCCATGGCCCTGGTCCTGCTCTGGGCGGGGGCGGCATGGCAGCGCGTGGACTGGCGAAGCTGGATGCTGGCGCCGCTGGTCCCGCTGTCGCTGGCGGGGCTGACGGCGCTGCTGCCGACGCTCAACATGAAGGCGGCCGACTATGGCTGGCCCTTGCTGTCCATCGCCTCGGCCATGGCCACCAGCTTCCTGCTGTTCCGCCTTTCGGTGCGGATCGCACCCTTTGGCGGGTGGATCGCCGCCATCGGGCGCGCGTCGCTGGTGGTCATGTATCTCCACGTGGCGGTCATTCACTATCTTTCGCCCTATATGGCCAAGCCATGGCTGCTGGTGCAGGCGCTTCTGATACCGCTCGCCGCTTATTATCTGATCCGGGCCGTCCCCGGCGCGCAAAGGATTTTCCTATAGAGCGCGCTGCGTTACACGGGACGCGCGCTCCAGGCTTTTGTCGGGGCATCGTTTGATCGGAAGACCGGTGCCCGACCTTCGACAGGCCCAGCGCAGGCTTTCCGGCCCCGTCAATGCAGATGCCGCAGCTTGTCGGGATTGCGCATCACATAGATGCCGGTGACGCGCCCATCCTCAATGTCGAGCGCCGTGGTCTGGAGTTCGCCGTCCGCCTCGCGGGTGACGAAGCCGGGAAGGCCGTTGATCAATCCCACGCGCACCAGCGTCGACCCATATTTGCCGAACAGCACGGCCAGCGCCTTGTGCATCTGCATGACCGGGCCGAAGCCCAGCACCGGAACGATCGCGGCAGGGCGCTTGCCGCCGCCATCGCTGTGCAGGCTGACATCCCGTGCCAGCATCGCGCCCAGCGCCGCCATGTCGCCGCTCCGCGAGGCGGCGAAGAAGGCGCCGGCAATCTCCAGCCCGTGCTGTCTTTCCACCCGGTAGCGGGGTCTCGCCTCCCGCACATGGGCCCGCGCCCGCGCCGCCAGTTGACGGCAGGCCGCCGGATCGCGTTCGACCGTGGCGGCGATTTCCTCGAAGCCGACGCCGAAGACGTCATGCAGCAGGAAAGCCGCCCGCTCCAGCGGCGACAGCCGTTCCAGCGCCAGCATCAGCGGCAGCGTCACATCCTCTTCTTCCCCGGCGTCGTCCACCACCGGATCGGGCAGCCAGGGGCCGATATAGGTTTCGCGGTTGCGCCGCGCCGACTTGAGCTGGTCGAGGCACAGCCGCGTGACGGTGCGGCGCAGGAACGCTTCCGGCTCGCGCACCGCGTCGCGGTCGGCGCCCATCCATCGGATAAAGGCTTCCTGCACCACATCCTCGGCGTCCGCGACCGAACCCAGCATGCGATAAGCGACGCGGATGAGCCTGGGACGCAGCGGATCGAAGCTCTCCGCCGCGCCCCCATGCGCCCCCTGCGCCATCACGCAGCCGCCCTGGCCGGCGTGTCGTACCAGAGGCCGAAGCCCACCGCGATGCGGTTCCAGCCGTTGATGACGTTGATCATCAGGGTCAGCTTCACCTGCTCTTCCTCCGAAAACTCGGCTGCCAGCGCCTTGTGGGCCGCTTCATGGCTGTGCCCTTCGGAAAGGCGCGTCAAGGCCTCCGTCCATTCCAGCGCGGCCCGCTCCCGGGCCGTATAGCAGGGCGCCTCCCGCCAGGCGGAAAGCAGGTAGATGCGCTGTTCGCTTTCGCCCTGCGCGCGGGCCTCGACCGTGTGCATGTTGATGCAGTTGGCGCACTGGTTGATCTGCGACGCGCGGATCTTCACCAACTCGATAAGGCTCGGCTCAAGGCTGGCATTGATGGCGGCGGAGGTGGCGAACCAGCTTTTCATAAGCTGGGGCGCGGCGGCAAAGGGGTCGAGCTTGGCAGTCATGTCAGCACCTTTCTTCCTGAGTTATGCCGACATGACGAGACAGGATCGGCTGGCGTGACATGGGTCGTGAAAAAAATGCCATATCGGCGATTGGAAGGGGGAACAGCGCCACCTTCATCCCCCCGGCCAATGACCGCTTCCCAAGCCTTGCAAAAATGCTCTAGGGCGGGCGGCATGACCAATATTCTTCTCGTCATGGCAGGAGGCGCCGTCGGATCGGCCTTGCGCTACCTGCTCGGGCGTCTCGCTGCCCAGATATTCCCTGGCGCCCTGTGGCCCTGGGGAACATTCGGCGCGAATATCATCGGCGGTTTCGCCATGGGCCTGTTCGCCGGATGGCTGGCCCGCTTCAATATGGCGGGGGGCGAACCGATCCGGCTGCTGCTTGCCGTCGGTCTGCTGGGCGGCTTCACGACCTTCTCCTCCTTCAGCCTGGAAACCGTGCTGATGATGGAGCGGGGGCAGCCGGGCATGGCGCTGGGCTATGCGGTCCTTTCCGTCATCGGCGCCGTGGGCGCGCTGGCCGGCGGTCTGGCCGTCATGAGGAGCGTCGCATGAAGGGCCGTCCTCCCGGCAAACCCACCGGCCCCCGCAAGCCCGGCGCAGCGCCCCAGGGGCGGGCGCGCGGCGCGGCCAAGGCGGCTCGCGCCCGCAAGCCGGATGCGCCTAAGCCCGCTGCCCGGCCTCCTGTCAAAACGCCCGCCGCCAAAACGCCTGCGGCAAAGACTGCTGCCCGGTCCGCCTCCTCCTCTCCGGCGAAGGGCGTGTCGCTCGACGTGCGGCAATTCCGCGTGGCGGTGGATGACGACGGCATCCGGCTCGACCGCTGGTTCCAGCGGCATCTGCCCGACATCGGCTTCAACACCGTCTCGCGCTGGGCGCGCACCGGCCAGTTGCGCGTGGATGGCGCCCGCGCCGCGCCGGGCGACCGCATCGCGGAGGGCCAGACCATCCGCGTGCCCCCCGCCGAGCCCAAGGCCCCTGAAACCGCGAAGCCCAAACGCATCCGTCCGCAACTGACGGACGATCAGGCGGCCTTCGCCCAGGGGCTCGTCATCCATCGCGACGCGCAAGCCATCGTCATCAACAAACCGCCCGGCCTCGCCACGCAGGGCGGCACCAAGACGGACGATCATGTCGACGGCCTGCTCGATGCGCTGGAGTTCGACCTCGACCAGCGGCCCAAGCTCGTCCACCGGCTGGACAAGGACACGTCCGGCGCGCTGCTCGTCGCGCGCACCGCGCGGTCGGCCGCCTTCTTCGCCAAGGCCTTCTCCAGCCGCACGGCGCGCAAGGTCTATTGGGCCATCGTGATGGGCGTGCCCTCCATCGAGGATGGCATGATCGAACTGCCCATCGCCAAGCAGCCCGGCACCGGCGGCGAGAAAATGCATGTCGATGAGGAGGAAGGGCTTCCTTCCCGCTCGCGCTATCGCGTAATCGAACGCGCGGGCAATCGCGCCGCCTGGGTCGAACTGCAACCCTATACCGGCCGGACCCACCAGTTGCGCGTCCATATGGCGGCAATCGGCCATCCCATCGTCGGGGACGGCAAATATGGCGGCAAGGACGCCTTTCTGAGCGGCACGATCAGCCGCAAGATGCATCTTCACGCCCGCCGCATCCGGGTCGATCATCCCGATGGCGGCCGGGTCGACGTGCGGGCCGAACTGCCCGAGCATTTCGCCGCCAGCCTTGCCTCGCTGGGCTTCGACCTCTCCGCCGGCGACCTGCCGCTCGACGAGGAGGTCGCCCGCGCGCCCACGCGGGAGGATGAGAAGAAGGCCGCCCGCGCTCATGCCAAGCAGATCCGCAAGGGCCGCAAGGGCGAACGGCGCGCCCGCGGTTCGGGTGGAGGGCCGCGCAGGAAATGACGCCCGGCGCGCCTTATCGCTGGCGGGACGAAGCCGCGATCCGCGCATTCGTGGCGGAGGTGGGCTTCGGCCTGCTCTGCGTGACCGCACCGGACCGCCAGCATGTCGTCCATCTGCCGCTCGTCTGGAGGGACGAGCGGCATGTCGGCCTTCACCTCCACCGCGCCAATCCCATCGTCCGCCACCTGGACGGTCAGGAAGCGCTGATCGTCGTGACCGGCGCCCATCATTATATCAGCCCCGACTGGTACGGCATGCCCGACAAGGTGCCGACCTGGAACTACCAGTCGGCGGAATTGCGCGGCGTCATGCGTAGGCTGGACCATGAGCAGACCGTCGCCCATCTCGACGCGCTGTCGAACGATCAGGAAAGCCGCCTCCTGCCCAAACCGGTCTGGACCCGCGAGAAGATGAGCGAGGGGCTGTTCGAGCGTGTGATGACGGGCCTGATAGGCTTTGAGATGGCCGTGCATGCGATGGAAGGCACGATGAAGCTGGGACAGGACAAGCCGGAATCCGCGCGCATCGCCGTGGCGGACGCTCTCGCGGCCAGAGGCGATGCCGCCATGTCCGCCCTCATGCGGGCGACGCGGCCATGAGCAATCGCCTTGCCGTATTCGATTGCGACGGCACGCTGGTCGACAGCCAGCACAGCATCTGCACGGCCATGGTCCGCGCGTTCGAGGGCGAGAAGCTGGTGGCGCCGGACCGCGCGACGATCCTGTCGGTCGTCGGCCTGTCGCTCCCGCTCGCCATGGCGCGGCTCCTGCCGGATGCGGAGGCCGATTATCACGATCATCTGTCGGAAAGCTACAAGCTGGCCTTCCAGCAGCTTCGCCGCGAAAATGCGGTGTCGGAACCGCTCTATCCCGGCATTGCCGAACTGATCCGCGAACTGGATGCCGATGGCTGGCTGCTGGGCGTCGCCACCGGCAAATCGGACCGCGGCCTGCAACTTTGCCTCACCCATCATGGCATCCACGCCCATTTCGTGACGTTGCAGACCGCCGACCGCCATCCGTCGAAGCCGCATCCCTCCATGCTGCTGACGGCCATGGCCGAAGCAGGAGCGACACCGGAAAGCACGGTGATGATCGGCGACACCAGCTTCGACATCGACATGGCGCTGTCTGCCGGCACGCGGGCGCTGGGCGTGGGCTGGGGCTATCACACGCCGCAGGATCTGATGGACGCCGGCGCACACAGCGTCGCCATGGACAGCGCGGAGCTGCGCGGCCATATCCACGCCCCCCATGTCCCTTCGTCCGACAGCCGCTCCCGATGACCGACATGCCGCCCGTTCCTCCCACCGACCCGGAAAAGGTCGCCCGCCAGCGTTTCTTCGCGCTCGGCCTGTTCCGCCTGTCGGGCGCGCTGCTGGTGATGTTCGGCTTCCTGGTGCTGATGCAGCGCTTCCATTGGGTGCAGGGGAACAAGGCGAAGGCGATGGGCGCGATCTTCGTCATCGTCGGCCTGTTCCAGTTCGTCATCGTCCCGCGCCTGCTGCTCGCGCTGTTCAGGAAACCGCCGCAATCATGAAACGCTTCTACCAGGATGCCGCCGTCGTCGCGGTTGAATCCGGTTTCGAAATCCGCCTCGACGGCCGCCCGGTCCGCACCCCCGCCCGCGCGCCGCTGGCGCTGCCCACCCAGGGGCTTGCAGAGGCGATCGCCGAAGAATGGCGCGCGCAGGGCGACACGGTCGACCCCCGATCCATGCCGTTCACCGGGCTCGCCAACGGCGCCATAGACCAGATCGCACCCAATAGCGGGAGTTTTGCCGCAGGCATCGCCCGCTATGCCGAAAGCGATCTGCTCTGCTATCGTGCGGAGGGGCCGGCCGAACTGATTGCTCGAGAGGCCGCGGCCTGGGACCCGCTGCTGGAATGGGCGACGACCCGCTACGACGTCGCGTTCCGGGTGACGCAGGGCATCGTTCCGGTGGCCCAGCCGACCGAAACGCTGGAGCGGCTGGCGGCTGCCGTGGCGGTTCTCGACCCTTTCACCCTGGCGGGGCTATCCACGCTGGTGACGCTGTCCGGCTCGCTCGTCTGCGGTCTGGCGGTGGTGGAGGGGGGCCATGACGCCGACCTGATCTGGACGGCGTCCGAAATCGACGAAGCCTGGGAAGTCGAACAATGGGGCGAGGACAAGGAAGCCGCCGCCCGGTCGGCGCAGCGCAGGAACGAATTTGCCATGGCCCGAGCCTTTTGCGAGATGGCCCGCGCCTGACCGGGTGGGAATGACGCAGCGTCTTCGTTCAATATCGACAGGCGGGCTGCCCTGAAGCCTGCTTTTTTCGCAAGACCGAGGAGTGCTCCATTTTGCCGCCCCGTTTTTCTCTTTTCGTCCTGATCGCCCTGTCCGCGCCGCTGGCGCTGGCGGCCCCGGTGCTTGCCCAGCAGGCGGGGCAGGCGGCTCCCGCCGCCGGTCGGATGAGTTCGGAACAGATCGCGGCCTTCAACCGGGCGGTCACTGATTTCACCGCGGGACAGACCGCGCAGCAGGCCGGCGACAATGCCGCCGCCGCCGCGAAATATGAAGCCGCACTGCCCGCTATCCGCACGGCCGTGGAGCTCGACCCCGCCAGGATCGAAAATGTGAATTTCCTCGCCAACGCGCTTTACGCCGATGCGGCGGCGCAGGGCGCGCTGGGCAGGATGGACAGGGTGATCGCGCTCTATACCGAATCCGCGCCCCATTGGCGCAAGCTGGTGGAGGCAAAGCCCGCCGATGCCGCCAGCCGCAATATCTTCGCCGGCATCTTGATCCAGATGGGCAATCAGAAGCTCGCCGGCAATGACAGGACCGGGGCCGATCCCCTCTATCAGGAGGCGCTGACCCTCGCGCGCAGGTCCGTCGCGGAAAAGGCCGGGGATGCGGTCTCCCGGAACACCCTGCTATCCGCACTGATCGGGGTCAGCCAGACCGGCAACGACCCGGCCCTGTCCGCCGAAGCGTTGAAAATGGGCAAGGCGATGCTGAGCGACGGCACCATCGATGCGATGAACAAACCCTCTATCGAGGCGATGACGGGCGCCAAGGCCGGCTGACGCCGCTATTTAGAGCGCGCTGCGTTAAATCGAACGCAGGCCGCGCGCTCCAAGCTTTTGTTGTCGCATCGTTTAAAACGCAAAACCCGTTCCCACTTTTGCGCACGACGCCCTATTTGTCCAACGGTGAACCTGCCCCCGCGAAGGCGGGAGCACGCCATGTTTCAACCTGCCCGACCCTGTGCGAACGGGACAGGGTAACGCTCTGTGCCTAAGCCGTCTGGCCCATGATCTTGTCGGCATAGAGCAGCCGCCCCGGCCCCATCAGGCCGATGAATTGCGGCAGCATATGGCGGGCAAGCGCGAAACAGCCCTCGCTGCGGCCGATCTTGCCCCAGGTCGCGATATGGTTCTCGCTGACATAGTCCGCGCCATGCACGACGATGGCGCGCATCTCCGCATTGTTGTTCTGCGGATCGAGCCCGGCCAGGCGCATCGCCCGGCCATGCTGGCCCTCATAGATTTCGCCGGTCTTGAAGGCGCCCGAACTGCTCGCCAGTGAATTGGGCTCATTGGAAAAGCTGTGGAGCCATCCCGAATGCTCGGGGTCGGAACCGCGGCCATGGGCAACCAGATAGGAACTTGCCTGCCCGCCGATCAGGTCGACCACATGGAAGCGCAATTCGCGCGACGGCGCATTGAAATCGGCCAGCGCCACCCGGTCCCGCAGGGTGAACATATGCCCATGCTGGTCCAGCGCGGCCTTTGCCCGCTCCAGCAGTTTCGCATAGGGCTGGGTCGCGAGCGGCCCCGGCGAAGCCGGACGCGGTGCGGGAGGAACTGCCGGCTGTGGCTGCGTTTCGCCCAGCGGAGCGGCCCGCCCGGCACTGTCGGCAAGAAACGAAAATGCCAGCCCGCTCAAAGCGAGCTTGGTAAAACTACGACGATCCATGAATCGCAATATAGCAAAGGAGCAGCGCCAGTCCAAGGGCGGCGCAGGATCGCCGCCGCCGTCCCGCCTCCTTTCCGGGGCGGGAAGACTCCGGCCGATGGCGCGGGCCCCTATTCGGTGGCGTTCGCGCCTTCGTCTGCGCCGTCCTGGCCAAGGCGCGCCGTCATGCCTGTCGCGGCGGCGTCGTCCTCGATCTGCTGCTGTTCGGAAATGCTCGGCGGCGGCGCAGGTTCCGGCGCGGCCGCATTGTTGCCCGGCTCGGGAGCGGGGGCCACCGGTTCCTCCTCGATCACATTTTCGACCGGCGGCTCGACCAGATTGTTGGTCGCGGGCGCCTCTTCCTCCTTCTTGCCGCAGGCGGCGAGGGCAAGCGTCCCGGCAAGGGCGATAAGGGCGAATTTGCGCATGAAGATCAGTCCTTGGATGCGATGGAGGTGGCGGGCGCGGCGGTCGGATCGACGCGGCGGCTGGACGCCTCGATCTTCGCCGCCAGCAGCTTGTCCCAGCCATAGGGGTCGGAACGGAAGCTCATCGTCCCGTTATTGCTGGCGAAGGCGGTCCAGTAAAGCAGGTACACCGCCACTTCCTTGGGCAGCGACACCCGCTGGGTCTTGCCCGCGTCGATCAGCGACTGGATCTTGCCGGCAAGGTCGGGATTGCCCGCCACCATCAGCTCCGCCAGCGGGACGGGCTTTTCCAGACGGATGCAGCCATGGCTAGCCAGCCGGTCATAGCTTGAAAACTTTGCCCGGGACGGCGTGTCGTGCAGGTAGACGGCGAAGGGATTGTTGAAGTCGAACTTCAACCGGCCAAGCGCGCTGTTCGGGCCGGCGGGCTGCACGATCCGCTCTCCGGTTTCCGGCGTGCCGACGATCTTGTACCCTTGCCGGATCAGTGTCGCGCGCCCCTTTGGCCACAATTCGCGCTTCGCGATGGAGGAGGGGACATTCCATGGCGGGTTGACCACGATCGAATGGATGCTGGACGACAGCATCGGTGTCGCATTGTCGGGCGAGCCCGTCACCGCGCGCATCGACGTCACCGGCTGGTCGCCCTCGAACACCGTCAGCACGGCGGCGGCGATATTCACCTGCACCCGGTTGACAGGCAATTCGCGCGGCATCCAGCGCCAGCGCTCCATATTCGCCATGATCGCGGCGATGCGATCGTCCACCGGCACGTTCAGCTCCCTGAGCGTCCGGGCGTCCAGCAGGCCGGTGGGGTTGAGGCCATAGCGCCGCTGCGCCCGTT
Organism: Sphingobium fuliginis; assembly: GCF_015074805.1. NCBI lineage: Bacteria > Pseudomonadati > Pseudomonadota > Alphaproteobacteria > Sphingomonadales > Sphingobiaceae > Sphingobium > Sphingobium fuliginis. The sequence continues at coordinate 536,243 of NZ_CP060035.1, forward strand.
GCAGCACATCGACCAGCTTTTCGCCGGGCGTGACGCTCTTGTCCTCTATGGCGATGCGCGCCCGCACGGCATCGGGGGAGGATTGCGCGGTGAGGGTGGGCCAGCCGCCCGCATCGCGAATGCGTTCGTAATTGGCGAGCCCCTTGCGCAGCCCGTCATAGCCGGCATAGGGCGGCGTCAGGCTGAGCGCCCATTGGGGCAGCCTGTCCTCGCTGATCGCCTTGGCAAGGCCGGGCCGGGGATCGAACCGCGCCGGGCGCAACGCCCAGATCTCCAGGAAGTCGGCGGTATCCACGCGCCCGGTGCTGAGCGCCTTCGCCCGGTCCAGCACGGCGGACAGAAGCGCCTCTCCCTTCAGTTCTCCGGTCGCTCTGGCGCGCGCCATCAACCCTTGGACCGCGCCGCCCTTCAGCCACTCGTTCAGCCATTTTTCCTGCGCTGCCGAGGGTTGCGGCAGCGGCACGGGCGGCGGCGTCACCATGGCCGGAGGCAGGATGACCTGCGGGGCGGGGGGCTGCGCCGACGGGGCGGGCATGGTCGGTGCGACGGCCGGCGGTTGCGCCACCGCCGGCACCGCGACGGCGCCCAGCAGGGAAATTACGGAAAAACGGATCATTTCAGGACGGTTCATGCTGGACCAGATAGCGCAAAGCCCGCATCGTTCAAACTCGAAGATAGCGGAAAAGATGATGCTGCACGTCGTTCACCATCCGGCCTATGTCTCTCCGGCAACAGCGGGCAGTTCCTTTCGCTTCGACAAATATGGGCTGGTGATGGAGGCGCTGACCATGGCGGCCGCACCCTTTACCGTGCATGAACCCGCCCCCATGCCGCGCGTCTGGATAGAGGCGGTCCACGACCCCGATTATGTCGAGCAGGTCGCGACGCAGACCGTGCCGCGGGAAAAGGAAAGACGGATCGGATTTCCGGTGACGGAGCGGGTGGCGCGCCGTTCCATGCTGTCGCCCGGCGGCACATGGCTGGCGGCGCGGCTCGCCATGCGCCATGGCTATGCGGCGAATGCGGCGGGCGGCAGCCATCATGCACTGCCCGGCAGCGGCGCGGGATATTGCGTGTTCAACGACCTTGCCATCGCTGCCAACCGGCTGATCGCGGAGGGGGATGCGCACCGGATATTGATCCTCGACCTCGACGTGCATCAGGGCGACGGCACGGCCGTGCTGACCGGCGGGCGAGGGGACATATTCACCCTGTCCATCCATGCGGACCGCAACTTCCCCGTGCGCAAGGCCCGCTCGACGCTCGACATCGGCCTGCCGGACGGCACGGGCGACGAGGCTTATATGGAGGCGCTGATGAGGGCCCTCCCGCCCGTGCTCGACGATTTCCGGCCTGATCTGATCCTCTACCAGGCCGGGGTCGACCCGCATGAAGACGATCGCCTCGGCCGTCTGGCGCTGAGCGATGCCGGGCTGGACCGCCGCGACCGCGCCGTGATGCGCGCCGCGCGCCGCCGGGGCATTCCGCTCGCCAGCACCATGGGCGGCGGCTATGGCGAAGACCGAATGGCCATCGCCCGGCGCCACGCCGATTGCATGATCCGCCTGGCGGAAGAGGTGGGTGATGGCCGATAGCTGCCGCTGAGCGCGCCGCGTTCCTGCGAAGGCTCTCACGAGCCATTTGTCTCATTCGAGTGCCTTCGCAGGAGCACTCTGTTCAGCAAGGAAAGCGGAAAGTCGGCAAGCCCCCTTCCGCGCTTAATGCAGGGTTGCCTTCCCCGTGGCGTCGGAACCGGCGGCCTGCCTGCTCTCCATGATTTTAGCCGCGACCAGTCCTGCCGCGACCAGCGCCGCGAAATCGCTGAAGGCCAGATAAAGGATATAGCCCCAGGGCGCATGGTTGAACACCGCTTGCCCGATATGCAGCCACAGCACGGCCGCCAGCGCGAACAGGACCGTCGCTCTCGCCCGTCCAGCCAGATCGCCGCTCACGATCCGCAGCATCAGCGCAATGACGATGCCGACGACCAGCGCCAGGATCAGGCCGCCGATCAGCGCCCCGGCATCGGTGACCGGAAATCCGCTATTGTTGTAGAAGACCGTGGCGACCGGCCCCTTGCCATAGAGGATGGTGCCCTGCGCGGTCGCCGGGTCGGGAATCACATAGACGCCCGTGCCCGACGGCGTCAGCGCCTGCGCCAGGGCCGCCTGCAAATTGCTGCCGGCGGCGGACTCCGCGCGATGAAAGGCGAGCGCGCTCAGCGGCGTCCCCCAGAAGAGGAAGCCGATCAGATACATGGCGACGCCGCCGATCAGGCCGCCCAACAGGGTCTTGAACATATGCCCTCCTGTCCTCTCAACGATCGAGAGGCTGACGGACAAACGCCGGAACGGCAATATCTTTCCGGGAAGGGCGCTCAATCGCCCTTGCGCGACGCCTTTTCCGCGATCCCCGACACGCCCTCGCGCCGGTCGAGTTCGTCCAGCACATCGTCCAGCGCGATGTCGAGGTCGGCCAGCAGCACCAGCAGATGGAACAGCAGGTCTGCGCTTTCGCCGATCGCGCCCTCGCGGTCCGCCGCCATGGCGGCGATCACCGTCTCCACGGCCTCTTCGCCCAGCTTCTGGGCGATCTTGCCGCGCCCCCTGGCGGTCAGCTTGGCCACATAGGACTGATCGGGATCGGCCTGCCGCCGCTGGCGGATGGTCCGTTCAAGATTAAATAGGGTCGCGCGCATGGCGCCATCAAGCGCCACGCACGCAAACCGTCAAACGAAAACTTACTTGCGCTTGCGGCGGGCGACGAAAACCCGCGCGCCCAGCACCGCGGCGCCAAGGCCGAACAGCGCCATCTGTTCCGGTTCGGGCACCGGCGTCGGCGTGCCGCCGGACGAGGAACCGCCCGAGCTGCTGGAGCCGCCGCACTTCTTGCCCCAGCACCAGGTCGCTTCCGCCGGAGCCGCCGCGCCCATCAGAGCGGCCACGCCAGCGGCCAGAAACAGCTTGTTCACATTCATCATCTTCACCCCGCTGTTGATTGAGTCAGGTGCGGGAAGAGGTGCAGGCACCGTGCCAGTTCCACTAAATGGAGGCGGAACGGCGCCATCATGGTTAACATGGGTCTGCCGATATCGGTTAATGTAAAGGCAACCGACGCTTTTCGGCGAAATCGGGTCGGTCAGGCGGTCCGGACCGCAATGCCGGCGGCCGCCAGCGCCTGATGCGCTTCAGCAATGCTATGTTGACCGAAATGAAATATGGACGCCGCGAGCACCGCGCTGGCATGCCCCTCCACCACGCCTTCGACCAGATGATCGAGCGTCCCGACGCCGCCGCTGGCGATGACCGGAACCGAAACCGCATCGGCAATGGCGCGGGTAAGGGCAAGGTCATAGCCCGCCTTGGTCCCGTCCCCGTCCATGGACGTGACCAGCAGTTCGCCCGCGCCCAGTTGGGCAAGCCGCACCGCATGCTCCAGCGCATCGATGCCGGTCGGCTTGCGGCCGCCATGGGTGAAGATTTCCCAGCGGCCATCGCCCACCCGCCGCGCATCGACCGAGCCGACGACGCACTGGCTGCCGAAGCGGTCGGCGATGTCCGCCACCACCTCGGGCCGGGTGACGGCCGCACTGTTCACCGCGACCTTGTCCGCGCCCGCGAGCAGCAGGGCGCGGGCATCCTCCGGACTGCGCACGCCCCCGCCCACCGTCACCGGCATGAAGCAGACCTCCGCCGTGCGCCGGACCACGTCGATGATCGTGCCGCGCGCCTCATGCGTGGCGGTGATGTCCAGGAAGCAGAGTTCATCCGCGCCCGCTGCGTCGTAAATCTTCGCCTGCTCGACCGGATCGCCCGCGTCGCGCAGATCGATGAAGTTCACGCCCTTGACCACGCGGCCATTGGCGACGTCCAGGCAGGGGATGACGCGGGTGCGGACGGTCATGCGGCCGCCTGCGCCACCGCCAGCGCCGCCTTCAGGTCCAGCCGCCCGTCATAGAGCGCGCGGCCCGTGATCACGCCTTCAATGCCCTCGTCGGCATGCAGGCTCAGCACCCGGATGTCCGCGATCCCCGCGACGCCGCCGCTGGCGATCACCGGAATGTCCGTGGCGCGGGCCAGATCGACGGTCGCATCGATGTTGCAGCCCTTGAGCAGGCCGTCGCGGCCGACATCGGTGAACAGCAGGCTGGCGACGCCCGCATCCTCGAACCGGCGGGCAAGGTCGACCACCGGCATGTCGGACTTCTCCGCCCAGCCGTCCGTCGCGACGAAGCCGTCCCGCGCATCCACCGCCACCACGATCCCGCCGGGGAAGTCCTGTGCCGCCGCCTTGACGAAGCCCGGGTCCTTCAGGGCCGCCGTGCCGATGACGATGCGCGACACGCCCAGGTCGAACCAGCGCTCCACCGCCTCCCGGTTGCGGATGCCCCCGCCCAGCTGCACATGGCCGGGAAAGGCCGCCACGATGGCCTCGACCGCTTCGGCATTGACCGCATGGCCCGCGAAGCTGCCGTCCAGATCGACCACATGCAGATGCTGCGCGCCCGCTTCCGCGAACAATATCGCCTGGGCGGCGGGATTGTCGCCATAGACGGTGGCGCGGTTCATGTCGCCTTCGGCCAGGCGCACGACCTGGCCGCCCTTGAGGTCGATGGCGGGGAAAACGATCAGGCTCATGGACGCCAATCCAGAAAACGGGAGAGGAAGGAAAGGCCGTAGCTCTGGCTCTTTTCCGGGTGAAACTGACAGCCGATGATGGTGTCGCGCGCCACCGCCGCGACCAGCGGCCCGCCATGATCGGTGACGGCGGCGACATGCGCCGGGTCGGCGGCTTCGAAATGATAGCTGTGCAGGAAATAGGCCTCGCCCGCTTCCAGCAGCGGAGGCGTGCCGCGCAGGGCCACGTCGTTCCAGCCCATGTGCGGCACCTTGATCGCCGGATCGCGCGGCTCGATCAGCCGGACGGTGCCGCCTATCCAGCCCAGCCCCTCGTGCCGGCCGAACTCTTCCCCCGCATCGGCCAGCAACTGCATGCCCACGCACACGCCCAGAAAGGGGACGCCGCGCTGGCGGACGGCCTCGTTCATCGCCTCCACCATGCCGGGAATCGCGACCAGCGCATCGCGGCAGGCGCGGAAGGCGCCGACGCCCGGCAGGACGATGCGGTCCGCCCCTGCCACGACATCCGGATCGGCGGTGATGACGGCGTCGTCCGCCCCCGCCTTGCGCAGGGCGTTGTGCACCGAATGAAGGTTGCCCGCGCCATAGTCGATCAGGGCAAGCGCGGTCACAGCATTCCCTTGGTCGAAGGAATGGCGTCGGCCTTGCGCGGGTCGATCTCCACCGCCTGCCGCAACGCGCGGGCAAGGCCCTTGAAGCAGCTTTCGACGATATGATGGTTGTTGCTGCCGTAGAGATTTTCGATGTGCAGCGTGATCCCGGCGGCCTGGGCGAAGCTGTGGAAGAAATGCTCCACCATCTCGCTGTCCCATTCCCCGATGCGCTGCACGGTGAAGTCCACCTTGAACACCAGCCAGGGGCGTCCCGAAATGTCCAGCGACACGCGGGTCAGCGTCTCGTCCATCGGGGAATAGACGCTGCCATAGCGGGAAATGCCGCGCTTGTCGCCCAGCGCCTTCGCCACCGCCTCGCCAATGGCGATGGCCGTGTCCTCGGTCGTGTGATGCTGGTCCACATGCAGGTCGCCGACGGTCTTCACGTCCATGTCGATCAGCGAGTGACGCGACAGTTGCTCGATCATGTGATCCAGGAAACCGATGCCCGTCGAAACGGTGTAGATGCCGGTGCCGTCCAGGTTGACGGTCACGTCGATCTGCGTTTCCGCAGTGTTGCGGTGAATGTCGGCCGTGCGCATGGCAGCGCCCTATAACGAAGTGGACGGCCGTTGCAATGTGGCGTTGCACCTATAGCGCGCACTTGACCCGCGCCGCCGCGCCGTTAGGACATTGGCGCATGAGCGACGACCTGCCCGACAGCCTGATTCCCTATGACGAAATCGTGCAGGAGGCCCTGCGCGCCGTCGTCGGCCGCGTGCTGGGGGAAATCGAACGGACGGGCGGCCTTCCCGGCGCGCATCATTTCTACATCACGTTCAAGACGCAGGTGGCCGGAGTCGATATTCCGCGCCATCTGGTCGAACGCTTCCCTGACGAGATGACCATCGTCCTCCAGAACAAATTCTGGGACCTGAAGGTCAGCGACGACGCCTTCGGGGTCAGCCTGACCTTCAACCAGGTGGCGGCGCATCTGCATATTCCCTTCGCGGCGATCACGGCCTTCGTCGATCCGGCGGTGAATTTCGCGCTCCAGTTCCAGGCGCAGGCCGACATTGCGCCCGAACCGCATGAAGAGGCGGAAAATGACGCGCCGCAGGTGACGACGGAGGACGGCTCCAATGTCGTGACCGTGGACTTCGGCAAGAAGAAATAAGGCTGGAAACAGGGGCGTGGGCTCCCCAGATTGACGGCACTCCGGCGACATCATGGGAGTGCCCGACTTGAACGACAGCCGCACCGAAACCGACAGCATCGGCGCCATCGAAGTGCCCGCCAGCGCCTATTGGGGCGCGCAGACCCAGCGGAGCATCGAGAATTTCCCCTTCGGCCCCGGAGAACGCATGCCGATCGGCATCGTCCACGCGCTGGCCATCGTGAAACAGGCGGCGGCGCGGGTCAACCGTAGCCACGGACTCGATTCGGACCTGGCGGATGCAATCGAGGCGGCGGCGGTGCAGGTCGTCGCGGGCAACCATGACGACCAGTTCCCGCTCGTCATCTGGCAGACCGGCAGCGGCACCCAATCCAACATGAACGTCAATGAGGTGATCGCGGGCATCGCCAATGAGGCCCTGACCGGCAAGCGCGGCGGCAAGAGCCCGGTCCACCCCAACGACCATGTAAATATGGGCCAGTCGTCCAATGACAGCTTCCCGACCGCCCTGCACATTGCGGCGGCGCGGGCCGCCACGGCGGCCCTGTTCCCGGCGCTCGACCGGCTCCACGCCGCCCTCGACGCCAGGGCGAAGGCGTGGGAGGGCATCGTGAAGATCGGCCGCACCCATCTGCAGGACGCGACGCCGCTGACGCTGGGCCAGGAATTTTCCGGCTACGCCCATCAACTCTACCGCAGCCGCAAGCGGATCGAGCCGGCGGTCATGCACGGCATGATGGCGCTGGCGCAGGGCGGCACGGCGGTCGGCACCGGCCTCAACGCGCCCGCGGGCTTCGACGTGGCGGTGGCGAAGGAAATCGCGGCGCTGACCGGCCTGCCGTTCCGGACCGCCGACAACAAGTTCGAGGCGCTCGCCTCCAACGATCCGCTGGTGCACCTGTCCTCCACCCTGGCGACGCTGGCAGTGGCGCTGACCAAGATCGCCAACGACATCCGCCTGCTGGGCAGCGGCCCGCGCTCGGGCCTTGGCGAACTCGACCTGCCGGCCAATGAACCGGGCAGTTCGATCATGCCCGGCAAGGTCAATCCCACCCAGTGCGAGATGCTGACCATGGTCGCCGCGCAGGTCATCGGCAATCATCAGGCGGCGACGGTCGGCGGCCTTCAGGGGCATCTGGAACTCAATGTCTTCAAGCCGATGATCGGCGCGGCGGTGCTGCGGTCTATCCATCTGCTCAGCGTCGGCATGGACAGTTTCGCAGAACGCTGCGTCGACGGGCTGGAGGCGAATGAGAGGCGGATTGCCGAGCTGGTCGACCGGTCGCTGATGCTGGTCACCGCGCTCGCGCCCGAAATCGGCTATGACAATGCCGCCAGGATCGCGAAACACGCCCATGCCGAAGGGCTGACGCTGAAGGAGGCGGGCCTGCAATTGGGGTTGGTCGATGGGGAAAGCTTCGACCGGCTTGTCCGGCCCGAAAATATGGTCTGATCCACATCGGCATGGTGGAACCGGTCGCGCTGCGGTACATTGATGTCCCATGAGGAAAAAATCGACCGACCAGCCGCTGATCGCCGTCCGCCCGCCCCGCAAGGACGGGCTGCTCCGAAAGGCGGCCCGCGTCGGTGCGACCGTCGTCGCGGCGCGGGTGGCCGCCGATACCGGCAAGAAGGGCGTGATCGGCCTGCTGGCGGGCATGGGGGCCAAGCGGCTCATCATGCGTCATCCCATGGGCACGCTGTTCGTGACGGGCGCCTATATGGCCGGAAAGGTCTATGAGGCGAAGCGCGAGGCGGATCGCAAGCGCAAGGTCAAGGCTCTGCCGGACGGCAGTCCGCCGCCGATCCTGATCGAGGAAGCGCGCAAGGCCCGCAAGGGCTGACGGCGCGACAGTCCCCCTTGCCAAATCCCGTCCATGACGCCAAGAGCGGCCATGGCCGACAGCATCTCCATAGAGACGCCCGATTTCAAGCGCCGCGGCGTCCTGTTCGTTCTTTCCTCGCCCTCTGGCGCCGGTAAATCCACCATCGCGCGCAAGCTGCTGGCTGCGGAGCCGGATCTTGCCATGTCGGTTTCCGCGACCACGCGGCCGATGCGGCCGGGGGAGGTCGACGGCAAGGATTATCATTTCGTCGATCTGGAGGAATTCCGGCGGATGACCGCCGATCACGAATTCCTGGAATGGGCGCATGTCTTCGGGCAGCGCTACGGCACGCCCCGCGCTCCGGTGGAGGCGATGCTGAAGTCCGGCCGCGACGTTCTGTTCGACATCGATTGGCAGGGCGCGCAGCAACTCCACCAGATTGCGGGCGGTGACGTGGTGCGGGTGTTCATCCTGCCGCCGTCGATGGAGGAACTGGAGCGTCGCCTGCGCGGACGGGCGACGGACAGCAATGAGGTGATCGAAGGCCGCATGGCCCGCGCGGCCGGAGAGATCGCGCACTGGGACGGCTATGATTATGTCCTGTGCAATGTCGATGCGGAAGATTGCTTCCGGCGCGTCCAGACGATCCTGCACGCCGAACGCATGAAGCGCAGCCGCCAGACGGGTCTGATCGGCTTCATCCGCAGGCTCAGCCGCTATCATCAGGAAGATTGAGGGGTTTGGACGTACCATGCGCCTGCGAAGGCAGGAACATGGCAGGTTTCAATTCAGCCGGGTCATGCCCGGGGATGATCGCCAGAGCATCGTGCGCAAAAGTGGGAACCGGTTTTGCGTTTAAAACGATGCGACGACAAAGGCTTGGAGCGCGCAGCCTGCGTACGATTTAACGCAACGCGCTCTAGGGGTTGTGGGGATTTAGGATTCCCATTTGTTGGGAGATGTGATTCACGCTCTGGATGGACCGTTTCGTACTGACCGACGCCCAATGGGCAAAGATGGAGCCACATTGTTTGGGTAAGCCGACTGACCCTGGGCGGAGCGGAAGGGACAACCGGCTATTCATGGAGGCGGTGCTGTGGATTGTTCGCACGGGCAGTCCATGGCGTGATCTGCCCGCCATGTTCGGCAACTGGAATACGGCGTTCAGGCGGTTTCGCGATTGGCGGGAAGCCGATATTTTCAAGCGTATTTTCGATGTGCTGTCGGAGGAACCCGACATGGAATACGCCATGGTCGATGCGACCATCGTCAAGGTTCACCGGCATGGCCAGGGCGCAAAAGGGGGACTCAGGGCCAGGCCATTGGTCGCTCAAAAGGCGGCATGACGACCAAGATTCTGGCGCTGACCGATGCCTTGGGCAATCTGGTGCGCTTCGAGTTGCTGCCGGGCAACCGCTACGACACCATAGGCGTCGCACCGTTGATCGACGGTATCGAGTTCGGTGCCCTGCTGGGCGACAAGGCCTTCGATTCCAACTGGATTGTACAGGATCTTGATCAGCGTGGGGCGAAGGTTGTCATTTCACAACATCCCGGCCGTGCCCAAAAGCTCAAGATCGACGTCGAGATGTACAAATGGCGTCACCTGATCGAAAACTTCTTCTGCAAACTTAAGGAATTCAAACGCATCGCTATGCGTGCCTGCAAAACCGACCAGAGCTTCTCTGCAATGATCTATCTCGCCGCAGCCATCATCAACTCACGATGAATCCCCACAAACCCTAGAGCAGATTCCGATCCGATTGCATCGGCTCGACTGCTCCAAGTTTTTGTTTTGTCGCGTTTTCCGAGTCAGCAGATGATTCCATCTGCTTGGAAAACGCTTGTCTTATGACCTTGCGGTCCGTTTGGGTCATGCTGGATTGCCCGGGCCGGGGTGGCCACCCCGGCCCGGGCGGAAGGGGACGGATCGTGAAAGCGCCGGTCGTTGTGGGACCGGGTTAGAGTAGGATCGCCCCTTTCTTTTCGTGTCGGCCCGAACGGATACCGGGGTTTTGGACCCGGATGACAAGCATGGGACAGCGGAAAAGATGAGCGACAATCTACCACAGACGATCGGCATCGACATCTCCAAAGCGAGCCTCGACTGCCATGTCCACCCTGCCGGCGCCGAGCGCCAGTTCGCCAACACCGCCAAGGGCCACAAGGCGCTGATCGCCTGGCTGCGACAATGGCCGGTCGAGCGGATCGCCTATGAGGCAACCGCAACCTACCATCGGGCGCTGGAGGCGGCTCTGGCCGACTGGCCCTGCGTGAAGCTCAACCCGGAGCGCGCCCGGCGCTTCGCCCAGGCGACTGGCATTCTGGCCAAGACCGATCGCATCGATGCCATGTTGCTGGCCCGTATGGCGGCCACCTTGCAGCCGCCGGTCAGACCTGCTCGAAGCGCACAGCAGGCGCAGATGGCGGAGCTCATCAATGCCCGAGACGGCCTCATGCGCGATCGCACCGCGCTCAAGAATCGCGAGAAGAACCTCACCATCGCCTTCCTCAAGCGTCAGTGCCGGCAGCGGCTCGAGCAGATCGATCGGCATATCGAGGCGCTCGATACCGAGATCGCCAACCTGATCGCCGCCGATGCCGCGCTCGCCCGCCGGCATGAGATCCTCACCAGCATCGCCGGCGTCGGAACGCTGACCGCCAACCAGCTCATCGCCACCATGCCCGAACTCGGCAGCCTCGAGAACAAGCAGGCCGCATCCCTCGCCGGTCTCGCCCCCGTCGCTCGACAGTCCGGACAATGGAAAGGCAAGAGCTTCATCCGTGGCGGACGCGCCAACGTGCGGCAGGCTCTCTATATGCCGGCCCTCGTCGCCGCCCGGTACAATCCCGATCTCAAGGCAAAATATCAGCAGCTCGTTACTGCCGGAAAGCCCGCCAAGATCGCCATCACCGCCGTCATGCGAAAGCTCGTCGTCACCGCGAACGCCATGCTCAAAGCCGATCGATGCTGGACGCAATCTCCAGCTTGATCATCACGGATACTCTAACCCTCAAACCCCGCCGGTTCCGCCCAATCCGGGTGCACCCAGGCCATCGCCTTGAACAGCGTGCCCATGGCATCCCCGGCGGTCAGCCGCAGGCGGGCTGCCTCCACCTCCTCGGCGCGGGCCGGCGTCGTGCGGGCGAGCTGATCGGCGCGGGCGTCGATGCCCAGCCGGCGCAGGAAGGCGCCCTGACCGACCGGCCCCATCACCCGAAGCCCCGCCTGCCGCGCCATATTGCCGATCATGGTGAAGTCGACATGGGTGGTGAGGTCGCTTTCGCCCGGCTCCAGAAAGGGGTCGGCGAAGCGGTGCGCTCGCACCGCCTGCAACGTGTCCCCCAAGGCCGGCCCCTCATAGCCGTAGTCGACGATGATCGCGGCGCCGCCCTGCCGGGCGATCCTGTGCGCGAGTTCCAGCGCGACCGCGGCCCCGGCCAGCGGCGTTTCCAATATCGCGCCTTCCGGCGCTTCGGCGGCGAGGGCGGGGATGCCCGACTCGACGCGGCGATAGCCAGCCATGGGCGCGAAACGATCGGGTTCGCCCGGATCGGGGCAGATCACCACCCGTTCGCGCCATTCCTTTCCGCTGCGCACGATCTGGCGCACGGGCAGCGCGTCGAAAAATTCGTTGGCGACGACCAGCAGCGGCCCCTGTTCGGGCAGGCTGGAGACAGTGTCGTGATGGAAGATGTTGGGGATGATCGTCCTTTGCCGCTCCCGCAGGCTGGGGCTGGTCTCCACGAAATGCACCCGTGGGACGAGCGACAGGCCGGCCATGGCCCGGAGGGCATCGGAAGCGAGCGTGCCGCGGCCGGGGCCTAGTTCGACATAGCCGATCTCCGGCCGGCTGCCCGACCGCATCCAGACGTCCGCCAGGCATAGTCCGACCAGTTCCCCGAACATCTGGCTGATCTCCGGCGCGGTGGTGAAGTCGCCGGCGGCGCCCAGCGGGTCGCGAGTGCCGTAATAATGCTGGTTCGCCTCCGCCATATAATGGGCGATGGAGATCGGCCCGCCCGACGCGATCTGGCGCGCCAGGCGTTCCGACAGGCTGGGTTCAGCTGACACTCGCGCTGCCCGCGACCGGTTCCACGCGCACGCGGCGGCTCCTGGCGGTGAAGATCAGGTACAGGCCGCCCAGGATCATCGGCACGCACAGCCACTGGCCCATGTGCAGGCCGGTGCGCGCGGCGAATTCCATGAGCTGCGCGTCGGCCTCGCGGAAATATTCGACGCCGAAGCGGAAGATGCCATAGCCAAGCAGGAAGATGCCCACCAGCATGCCGGGCTTGTAGCGGGCGCGGGTCTTCCAGAAGGCGAAGGCGAGGATCAGGAACAGCACTATGCCTTCCAGGAAAGCCTCGTAAAGCTGGCTCGGATGGCGGGGGAAGGCGCCGCCGGTCGGGAAGATAATCGCCCACGGCACATCGGTTTCCTTGCCCCACAGCTCCCCGTTCACGAAATTGGCGAGGCGGCCGAAAAACAGGCCGAAGGGCACGCAGCAGGCCACGAAATCATGGATGCGCAGCCAGGAGAGCTTCTCCTTGCGCGCCATGTAGAGGATGCCGAGCGACACGCCGATGGCCCCGCCATGGAAGGACATGCCGCCGTTCCACAGCTTGAAGATGTCCAGCGGATGGCGGAGGATTTCGGGCTGGTAGAAGAAGACATAGGCCAGCCGCCCGCCGATGATGATGCCCAGCGTCGCGTAGAAGATCATGTCGTCGGCATGGCGGCGCGCCATGGGCGAACCGGGCTGGGCGATCAGCTTCAGCAGATACCAGTAGCCGATCAATATGCCCGCCAGATAGGCGAGGCTGTACCATTTCAGCGTGAAGAAGCCGAGGTCGAGCGCGACAGGGCTGAGGCCGAGCTGGTCGAAGCGGATGGCCCCCGAAGCGGCGGCGGCAAGGTCAAGGATCAAGTTGGCGTTCCCCTTGGGAAATTCGGCCCCCGCCATAGAGCAAGGTGGGGGACGGAGGAAAGGGAGGAAGTTGACCGGACCGGTTCATGGAGTCCGAACGACGTTCCCGGCCATGGTGGTGGCGAGTTGCGGCGGCCTTGAGACGGAAAGGGCGTCACTCGACCAGACAGGGGCTTGGCATGCGTCAGGACCGACCTTGCAATCCTGCCTTCCCCAACGACGGATCGGGCATCCCCGCCATCCGACCGTCCTCACCCCTTCAAAATCCGCCAGCGCGGAGAAACCTGTTTCCACACGCCGCAAACCGAAATTCAGCCCCCGATCTTCGCCCGCGCAAAGGCGACGAGCGAGCCGAACGTCTCGAACGTATCGCCGTCTATATCCTCGTCCTCGATCAGGATGCCGAAGCGGTCCTCCATCTCAGTGAGCAGGCCCGCAACGGCCATGGAGTCCAGTTCCGGCAGCGCGCCGAACAGCGGCGTATCCGCATCGAAGGCGTCGACCCGGTCCTGCGACAGGGCCAGCACATCGCGCAGCAAGGCGCGCATCATCGTTTCAATATCCATTGCCCGGTCGACCGGTTGTGCATTGTCCGCCCGCATGATGGGCGCCTACCTAGTCGTTCCGCCGCTAACCTACAAGCGCCGAAATGGCCGCACGCGCGGCGGGCAGCCAGACCGAAGCGCGTCGGGGGTTGAAGAAATCCAGCCGGTAGAGCGTTTCCCGTTCCTCCATCCAGTCGGTCTTGTAGCCATTGTCGCCCGTTCCATAATCGATCGTCGCGACATGATCGCGATCGATGGCGTGCGCGAACATCGCATGGCTGAGCAGGCTGCCGGGGGAGGCGCCGTCGAACGCCTGATCATGGGCCAGCTTGTGAATGAGGGCGGTGCCGTTCTCCACCGTCCATAGCTGGGTCGCCACCGGCTGCTCCTCCAGCCGCGCAAAGCCCAGCCGGAGCGTCCCGGCGGCGCTTTCCCGCTGGGCCAGCGCATGGAGAAAGCCAAGATCGGCCTCCGGCTTCTTCCAGCTTCGTTCCTGCACGGCGGCATAGTCGCGCCACAGCGCCTCGGTCAGCTGGTCCGCGATGCTGAGGGTGAAGCGGCTCGCACGGTTCTTGCGCGCGATCAGCGTACGCAGGCGGCCGGGCCGTTGCGCCCAATATTGCTCGAAAGTCCGCCCATTCAGGTGCAGCATATGCCGCCCCCCCATCGGCCGCCGGACGCTGAACCAGCCTGCACGGCGAAAGGCGTCGAGCAGCATGTCCGACGCGGCCGTGACCGGATAGAGGTCGATCTGGGCGCTGTCCGCCAACAGAGACTGGGCGATGACTTCGATCAGGCGACGACGGACGGTCTCGTCCAAAGGGCCAAGGAAGACCGGCCCCCAATCGAAGCTGTACCAGTTGGCGAGCGCGCCCAGCCGTCCCGCTCCGGACGAAAGCAGGAAAAGCCATGCCTGACACTCCCCCTCCAACGCCTGGAAGATGCGGACGTCCGTCGTGGAAAAGCAATGCGCATGGAGCGATTCGAACCAGTCGATGCGGTCGAACAGCGACGGCGTGCCGGCGCGGTCGAGCGCTGAACCCAGCACCTGACGCGCTTGGGCGACGCTGCGATATTCCCTTGCGACCAGCAAACCATTATCTCCCCGTCGACAGCATCGCCTTTAGGAAAAAAGTCTGGAGATGGAGTTAAGCGATTCCCCCGCGCCCATGGCGGACCCCATGATCGACGGCGCGCAGGTGCGGCCGATCGACCATCTGCTGCTGCGCGGCGACGCGGAACGGCCCGCGCTGGACGGGCGGTCGGGCACGCAAAGCTATGCGGATCTGGAAGCGACATTGGGGCGGCTGGCGGCATGGCTTGCCCGATTCGGGCTGGACAAGGGCGCGCGAGTCGCAAGCTGGGTCGCAAAGGGCCCGGTCGCGGCCCTGATGCCGCTCGCCGCGCCCCGCGCCGGGCTGGTTCATGTGCCGGTCAATCCGCTGCTCAAACATGCCCAGGTCGCGCACATATTGGCGGACAGCGGCGCGTCGCTGCTGATCGGGACGGCCAGCCGTCTGGCGACCCTGTCGCCGGGCGACGTGCCGGGGCGATGCGACCTCCACCGGGAGGATGATGCGGCCTGCGCGATGAGCGGCGGGGAGGCGCTGGCCCCGTCCCATGCCGCGCCCGACGAACTGGCCGCAATCCTCTACACCAGCGGATCGACCGGGCGGCCCAAGGGCGTGATGCTGAGCCACGCCAATCTCTGGCTGGGCGCTGTATCGGTGGCGGAATATCTGAAGCTGACGGCGGAGGACCGGACGCTTTGCGTGCTCCCCTTCAGCTTCGATTATGGGCAGAATCAGTTGTTTTCCACATGGTTCGCCGGCGGATGCGCCTGTCCGCTCGATTATCTGACGCCGCGCGACGTGGTGAAGGCGGTGGATCGGTGGGACATCACCACCTTGGCGGGGGTGCCCCCGCTCTGGGTGCAGTTGACCGAACTGGACTGGCCCGCCGATGTGGCGGCGAAGCTCAGGCGGCTCACCAATAGCGGCGGCGCGCTGACGCGGCCCCTGGTGGCGAAGTTGCGGGCGCTGTTTCCGCGCGCGGACCTCTACCCCATGTATGGACTGACCGAGGCGTTCCGCTCGACCTATTTGCCGCCCGCGCTGGTGGAAAGCCGCCCCGACAGCATGGGATCGGCCATTCCCCATGCGGAGATACTGGTCGTTCGCCCGGACGGTTCGATTGCGGGCGACGATGAGCCGGGTGAACTGGTGCATTGCGGGCCGCTGGTGGCGGAGGGCTATTGGCGCGATCCGGCGCGCACGGCGGAACGGTTCAAACCGGCGCCCGTCGCCTCCCGCTATGGCGGCATGGCGGTGTGGTCGGGCGATACCGTGCGCCGGGATGCGCGGGGACTGCTTTATTTTGTCGGACGCGATGACGCCATGATCAAGTCCGCCGGCAACCGCATCAGCCCCACGGAGGTCGAGGAAGCGGCCGTCGCGGTGGAGGGCATTGCCGAAGCGGTTGCGCTGGGCGTCCGGGACGATCGTCTGGGGCAGGCGGTGCTGTTGCTGTTGCGCGGCGCTTCGCCGGAGCTAAAGGCGCAGGTGGAGGCACGGCTTCGGCAGGAGCTTCCCAATTTCATGCAACCGCGCGAGATCGTCATGCTTTCCGAATTTCCCCGCAATCCCAATGGCAAGATCGACCGCGTGGCGCTGGCGAAGGAATTTGCGGCATGAAGCCGATGGGACCGATCCCGCCCGTCTTCATCGGGGAGGAGGGCATGTTGCTGATCGGCGGCTGCGGCGCGGCGAGCCTGGTGGAGGAGGCCGGGGACACGCCGCTGTTCGTCTATGACATGGGCATCGTAGAGGAGCAGGCGCGGGCCTTTCGCGACGCCATGCCAGCGACGCTGTCGCTCCATTATGCGGTGAAGGCCAATCCCCATGCGCCCCTGCTGGAGCGCATGGCGAAGCTGGTGGACGGCTTCGACGTGGCGTCGGGCGGGGAACTGGCCCGGGCGCTGGAGGCGGGGATGGACGCTGCCCATATCAGCTTCGCCGGGCCGGGAAAGCGCGACGATGAATTGATCGTCGCCATAGACAGCGGCGCGACGATCAACCTTGAGTCGGAGGGGGAGGCGCGACGGGCCATCGCCCTTGCGGAGCGGCGGGGCAGGACGCCGAAGCTGGCGGTGCGGGTGAACCCGGATTTCGACCTGAAGGGGTCCGGCATGCGCATGGGCGGCGGCGCCAAGCCCTTCGGCGTGGACGCGGAGCGCGCGGCGGCGCTGGCGCGCTGGGTGATCGATGCGGGGGCCCAATGGCGCGGCTGGCATATCTTCGCCGGCAGCCAGGCGCTGGGGACGCAGGCGCTGATCGAGACGCAGGCGGCAACCATCGATCTCGCCACCCGCCTGTCCGACAGCATCGGCGCGGTGCCCCCGCTGGTCAATCTGGGCGGCGGCTTTGGCATTCCCTATTTTCCCGGCGACGAACGGCTGGACATCCGGCCCATCGGGGACGCGCTGGGCCGGCTGCTCGACGGGCGGGCGGACATATTGCAGGACAGCGCCTTCGCCATGGAACTGGGCCGCTGGCTGGTGGGGGAGGCGGGCGTTTACCTCACCCGCATCGTCGATGTGAAGAAGAGCCAGGGCGAAACCTTCGTCATCGTCGATGGCGGGCTGCATCACCAGCTCGCGGCGAGCGGCAATTTCGGCACGGTGGTGCGCCGCAACTATCCCATCGCCGTCGCCAATCGCTTCGGGGAAGCGCCCGCGGCGGAGGCCGTAACGGTCGCGGGTTGCCTCTGCACGCCCATCGACAGGCTTGGGGACAAGGTCGCGCTGCCGCCGGTGGAGGAGGGCGACCTGATCGCGATCTTCCTGGCGGGGGCCTATGGCGCCTCGGCCAGCCCGGCGGCTTTTCTCGGTCATCCGGCGCCTCGGGAACTGCTGATCGGCTGATTTTAATCAACTGATTTGCCAATAACTTAACTCCTAACGCTATTTTTACCCTTTCGGGGCAAGAAGGCCGTCGAAGCTGAGTGCTTGACGGTTGCCGGCGCCTCCCTTTGGCGGCTGTCGGCGCGGCCGCGAAAAGGGGTGAATCTATGCGTTTCCTGTCACTTTCCCGTGCGTTGATCGGCATGTCCCTGCCGGCTCTGGCTCTTTCGGGCTGCGCTTCGGGCGGGGGCGCGCCCAATCTGCCACCGGCGTCCTTCGTTTCGACGCAGGAGGGGCCGGGCGAGGAATATGTGATCGGGCCGCTCGACGATCTCACCATCTTCGTCTGGCGCAATCCCGATCTCGGCGCGAAGGTGCAGGTGCGGCCCGATGGGCGCATCACCACGCCGCTCATTTCCGACATGCCGGCGGTCGGCAAGACGCCCCGGCAACTGGCCGACGACCTGAAGGTGGCGCTGGGCAAATATATCGAAAATCCGCTGGTGTCGGTGATCGTCAACAATTTCTCCGGCACCTTCAGCCAGCAGGTGCGGATCGTCGGCGCGACCGAAAAGCCCGCCTCCATCCCCTATCGCGCCAATATGACGCTGCTCGACGCGATGATCTCGGTCGGCGGCCTTTCCGAATATGCGGCGGGCAATAGGGCGAAGCTGGTCCGCTTCAACAAGGAAACCGGCAAGCAGCAGGAATATCAGGTCCGCATCGGCGACCTGCTGAAGCGCGGCGACAGCAAGGCGAACGTCATGCTGGCGCCCGGCGACGTCATCATCATTCCCGAAAGCATGTTCTGACATGGCGGCTCTCGTCGACGAACTGCTGGTCATCCTGCATGGCCTCTGGCTCCGCCGCTGGCTGGCGCTGGGCGTGGCCTGGGGCGTGTGCCTGGCTGGCTGGCTGGGCGTGGCGCTCATCCCCAACAGCTATGAATCCAAGGCGCGGGTCTATGTGAACACCCAGTCGCTGCTGGAGGACAAGGTGGGCATCACCCAGGTCCAGGCGCAGCAGGACCTCGACAGGGTGCGCCAGACCCTGGCCAGCACGGCCAATCTGGAACGGGTGGTGAAGGAGACCGATCTCAACCGGACGGTCGACGGGCCGCGCGACCTGGCGGCGAAGATCACCGGATTGCGCGAGACCATCACCGTGATGGCGCAGCTTGACCCCAGCATGATCGACATCAGCGCCACATGGGCCGATTCCGGCCTGTCGGACGGCGCCAATGCGCGCATTTCGCAACAGATCGTGCAGAAGCTGGTCGACATCTTCCAGGAAACCAACCTGTCCTCCGACAAGGTGGAGACGCGGCAGAGCCTTGCCTTCCTCGACCAGCAACTGGCGGCGCGGGGCAAGCAGCTTGCCGCCGCCGAACAGCGCCGCGTCGAGTTCGAGCAGCGCTATGCGGGCATGCTGCCGGGCGCCGGATCGATCGGCCAGCGCATGGACGCCGCCCGGTCGGAGATCAACAGCATCGATTCGCAACTCGTGCAGGCGCAAAGCGCGCTGGCGGCGATGAACGGCCAGTTGGCGGGCACGCCGCAGACCTTGCCGGGCGTCGGCGCTTCGGGCGGGCCTTCGGCGCTGGCCCAGGCGCAGGCGGACCTTGCGTCGATGCGGGCGCGGGGCTTCACCAGCAGCCATCCCGACGTGATCGCGGCGCAGCGGCAGGTGGACCTGCTGCGCGGGCAGGGCGGCGGCAGCGCCGGCAGCACGCCCAATCCCGCCTATCTTTCGATCAGGTCGATGCAGGCGGAACGCGCCGCCACGGTGCAGGGGCTTTCCGCCCGCAAGGCGCAGTTGCAGGCGGACCTGAACGCCATGGCATCGCGCCAGACGGATGAACCCGGCCTCGCCGCCGAGCAGGAACGGCTCGACCGCGACTATCAGGTACTCAAGACCCAATATGACAAGATGCTGGCGGACCGCGAGGAAATCCGTCTGCGCGGCGATGTGAAGTCGGAAACCGGATCGGTCCAGTTCCGCGTCATCAATCCGCCCAGCCTGCCGACCGCTCCGGCCGCGCCGAACCGGCCGCTGCTGCTGCTGGGCGTGCTGATCCTGGGGCTGGGCGCGGGCATCGGCACGGCCTTTGCCGTGGCGCAGCTCAAGGGCGGCTTTCCCAATGCGGCGCGGCTGGAAAAGGCGCTGGGCGTCTCCGTGATCGGATCGATCAGCCAGACCGTCAGCGCGGCGCAGCAGGCGATGGAGAGGCAGCGGATGAAGTGGTTTGCAGGCGCCAGCGGCGGCCTTGCGGCGCTGTGCCTGCTGCTGATCGTCATCGAATTCGTCCAGCGCGGGCTGGCTTGAGGAGGGACCGGATATGAACAGGCACAAGTCCCTTTCCGGCGGATCGCTGATCGAGCGGGCGACCGAAATCTACGATTTCAGCGCGGCCCTGCGCGGGCGCGCCGCGCCCGCGGTCGAAGTTCCGGTGGGCGAACCCGTGGTGGAGACCGCGCAACCCGCGCCCGCCGCCGTCGAAACGCCGGTCCCCGAAACGCCGGTCCCCGGCTATCGCGCGCCGGACTGGACCGGGCCGGTACAGCCGATCGACCGCATCGCGCTGGTCGAGGCGGGCTATCTGCTGCCCGACGGTCCCGTCACCGCGATGAGCGAGGAGTTCCGGCTGCTCAAGCGCGACCTGCTGGCCGAACTGGCGGGCAATGCGCGGGGCAACCGGGTGCTGGTCTGCTCCGCCCATAGCGGGGAGGGCAAGAGCTTCTGCGCGATCAACCTGGCGCTCAGCCTGGCGGCGGAGAAGGATCGCGAAATCCTGCTGGTCGACGCCGATTTCGGCAAGCCCGGCATCCCGCAGGCGCTGGGGCTGACCGCAGGGCCGGGCCTGATGGACGCGCTGGCCGATCCGGCGATTGCCATCGAGGATTGCGTGCTGCGCACCGACATTCCCTCTCTCTCCGTGCTCCCGGCCGGACAGCGGAGCAACAACGACACCGAATATCTGGCCTCCGCGCGGACGGAAATGCTGCTGGGCCGCCTGACCGAGGGACGGCCCGACCGCATCGTCCTGTTCGATTCGCCGCCCCTGCTGGCCGCTTCTCCTGCGGCTGTGCTGGCCGGCCACGCCGCCGTCGCGCTGCTGGTGGTGCGGGCGGACAGGACGACGGAAGGCGCGCTGCGCGATGCGGCCGGACTGCTCAAGGGCGCGTCCAAGGTGAAGCTGCTCCTGAACGGTGTGAACTTCGCCAGCGGCGGACGGCGTTTCGGCAGCTATTATGCGCATGGCCATGAAGGGGAGCATGCGGGCTGATGATCTCTCGCCTAGCCCTTCTTCTCGCGGGGATCGCCCTGGCCTCGCCCGCCCTTGCGCGGGACGAGCAGCGCAAGGTCGACGTCACGCCCTATCTCGGCATCGACCAGGTCGTCGTCGCGCCGATCCAGGGCGGCGGCGACGTTCTGACCTATACCAACGTCACCGCGGGCGTGACCGCCAGCGTGCAGACGCGGCGGCTGGAAGCCGCTGCGGACCTGCAATATGCACATAGCTTCGGCTGGGGCGATGACCTCAGCGATCAGGACATCATCAGCGGGATCGTCAGTGGCCAATATGGCCTCGCGCGCGGGCTGTCGCTGAATGCAGGCGGCCTGGCGACGCGGGTCCGCACGGACGGGTTCTCGGGCGCGTCGGTGCGCAATGACGGCTATAGCAGCCAGGTCTATGCAGGCTATGTCGGCCCGTCCTATGTCACGCGGCTGGGCGATCTGGACATCAGCGCCTCCTACCGGCTCGGCTATGCGCGGGTCGAGGATGACGTGAATGTCGATTTCCCCGGTGCGCCTCTGGGCAATGGCTTCGCGGAATCGACCACCCATGACCTGATGGGTTCCGTCGGCGTCGGGCCGGGGGTGTGGATGCCGCTGGGCCTCGTCGCCAGCGCAGGCTACAGCCGGGAGGATGCAAGCCAGCTCGACCAGCGGTTCGAGGACAAATGGGCGCGGCTCGACGCCACCCTGCCGGTATCCCCCACGCTCGCCCTGATCGGCGGCATCGGTTATGAGAAGATCGAGATCAGCCAGCGTTCGCCCTTGCTCGACGGCAATGGCGTGCCGGTAATCTCCTCCAGCGGCCGCTACGTCACCGACGACAGTTCGCCTCGCCAGCTCATCTATGATTTCGACGACATCATCTGGGATGTCGGCGTGCTCTGGCGGCCGAGCCACCGCACCTCGCTGACCGCGCGGGTGGGCGAGCGCTATGGCGGCATGACCTATTCGGGCAGCTTCATCTGGCAGGGCCGGGACAAGTCGTTCGCCCTGGTCGTGTTCGACGGCATCGACAGCTTCGGGCGCGTCATCACTTCCGATGTGGCGGCGCTTTCGGGCAGCGACCTCAATATCGTGCGCAATCCCTTCACCGGCGATTTCACCGGCTGCGCCTTTTCCACCAGCGGGGGCGGGCAGTGCTTCAACGATGCGCTGGCCGGGGTCACAGGGGCCAATTTCCGCTATCGCGGCGTGGCGGCCCAGTTCGCGGCGGAGCGCGGGCCCTGGGGCATGGGTGTCGGCCTTGGCTATTCGCAGCGCAAATTCGTGACGCCTTCGGGTGAGACGGTGCTGGTGCGCGGCACGCGGGACCAGAACTGGTACGGCAACGCCTCGCTCACCTATCGCGTCGACAGCCAGTCGAGCATCGATACGGCCGTCTATGCCAATTATTTCGACGCCAGCGGCAACCGGCTGGACGTGCTGAACCTGGGCGCCTTCGCCAGCTATTACCGGCTCGTCACGCGCAATCTGCAGGCGTCCGCCTCGGTCGGCGTCGACAGTGCCAAGGCGGACAATCTGGACGCCGTCATCAACGCCATGGGCCAGCTTGGCCTTCGCTACACATTTTAAGCCAATGCCCCGTCGGGTGGAGAGATAGTCATGTACGACCAGTTCTACGGATTGCAGGGACGCCCGTTCCAGCTGACGCCGGACCCGCATTTCTATTTCGAGAGCGCGACCCATCGCAAGGCGCTGTCCTATCTGGGCTATGGCCTTGCGCAGGGAGAAGGCTTCATCGTCATCACCGGCGACATCGGCGCGGGCAAGACGACGCTGGTCGGGCACCTCATGAACACCATCGACCCGTCGCGCCTGACGGCCGTGAAGATCGTCTCGACGCAGGTGGAGGGCGACGACATGCTGCGCCTTGCCGCGCAGAGCTTCAGCCTGGGCGTCGACGGCATGCCCAAGGCGCAGATACTGAAGCAGATCGAGGGCTGGCTCCATGCGCAGGCGCGAGCGGGCAAGCGGTCGCTGCTGATCGTGGACGAGGCGCAGAACCTGCCCATTTCCGCGATCGAGGAATTGCGGATGCTGTCCAACTTCCAGTTGGGCGGGCAGTCGCTGTTGCAGATATTCCTGCTGGGCCAGCCGGAATTTCGCGACCTGCTGAAATCGCCGGAACTGGAGCAGCTTCGCCAGCGGGTGATCGCCACCCATCATCTGGAACCGATGATGCGGCGGGAGGTCGAGCCCTATATACTGCACCGCCTGTCGCTGGCCGGATGGCAGGGCGATCCGCAATTCACGCCGGAGGCTTTCGCCGCCATCTATGCCGCGACCGGCGGCGTGCCGCGCCGGATCAACGTGCTGGTCAGCCGCGTGCTGCTGCTGGGCGCGCTCGACCAGCTTTCGGTGATCGATGCCGAAGTGGTCTATGCGGTGGTGAACGACATGGGCGCGGACGCGGACGTAACGCCGGAACCGATGGCGCGCAGCGTGCTGGACGATGCCGGGGAACTGGCGGACATGCCTGCTGCCGTGCCGTTCGCGGCCGACCCCGCGGTTTCCGACGAGGTTGCGTCCTTGCGCGCCGAGGTGGAGGCGCTGCGGGCCGCCAGCCCCGGGCCGGCCACGGACCTGCTCGACGAGATCGCTTCCCTGCGGGCGGAGATCGACACGCTTCGGGCCGAGAACGACTTTGCCCGCAGCGCGCCGAGCGTCGATCCCGAAGCGCTGAAGGACTGCTTCGCCCTTGTCGAGGAACGGCTTTCCACGCTGGAGTTCCGCGTGACGGAGCAGGACACGGCGCTGCGCCGGGTGCTGACGCTGCTGGTCGAATGGGTCGAGCGCGAGGAAAGGCTGGGCGAAACGCAGCAAAGCGCCGCCGCCTGACGGACCCATGCTGAACGCCCTATCCGTCGATGTCGAGGACTGGTTCCAGGTCGGCGCTTTCGAGCGCACGATCCGGCGCGAGGATTGGGCGGGCCTGACCCATCGCGTCGAGCGCAACACCGATGCGGTGCTGGCGCTGTTCGAGGAGGCGGGGGTCAGCGCGACCTTCTTCACGCTTGGCTGGGTGGCGGAGCGCTATCCGGCGCTGATGCGGCGCATCAGCGCGGCGGGGCATGAGGTCGCCAGCCATGGCTATGACCATAAGCGGGTCTTCACCTTCGACGGGGCGCAGTTCCGCGCCGACCTGCGCCGGTCGCGGGCGATCCTGGAGGATGCGACCGGCCAGGCGGTGACGGGCTATCGCGCGCCCAGCTTTTCCATCGACCGGCGCAACCCCTGGGCGCATGAGGTGCTGGCGGAGGAAGGCTATGCCTATTCCAGCAGCGTCGCGCCGATCCGGCACGATCATTACGGATGGCCTGAAACGCCGCGCTTCGCCTGGCGGCCGGTCAAGGGATCGCCGCTGGTCGAACTGCCCGTGACCACCGCGAGGTTCGCGGGGCGGACGCTGGCGGCAGGCGGCGGCGGCTTCTTCCGGCTGCTGCCCTATGGTTTTTCGCGCTGGGCGATCCGGCAGGTGAACCAGCGGGATGGGCGGCCGGCGATCATCTATTTCCATCCGTGGGAGATCGACCCCGGCCAGCCGCGCGTCGAGGGCGCGCCGTTGCGCTCACGGGTGCGGCATTACAGCAATCTGTCGGTCATGGCGGCCAAGCTGCGCCGTCTGACGCGGGACTTTTCATGGACCCGCGTGGATGCGCTGGCGGCGCAGGAAGCGGAGCGGGCGGCATGATGGCGGGGGAAATGCTCGTCACCACGCTGAACCTCGACGATCCGGCGCAGCGGAGCGCGGCGGATAAATTCGTGATGGCGCATCCGGCGGGGACGCCCTTCCACCGGCCGGCCTGGTTGACGGGCGTGGAGCGTGGGACCGGCAATCGGGCGCACATGCTGGCCGCCGTGGCGCCTTCGGGGGAGATGGCCGGGCTGCTGCCGCTGCATCATGTGAAAAGCGCCTTGTTCGGGCAGGCTCTGGTGTCGTCGGGCTTCGGCGTCGACGGCGGCATTCTCGCCAGCGATCCGGCGGCGGTGCCTGCTCTGGCCGCAGCCTGCGAGGGCATGGCGCGGGACGGCGGCATCGCCTCGGTCGAAATCCGTGGCGGTCCGGCGCCGGGCAGGGGCTGGGCGCTGCATGAGGGCAGCCATCTGGGCTTCGCGCGCCCTATCGCGGCGGATGATGAGGCGGAACTGCTCGCCGTGCCGCGCAAGCACCGGGCGGAGTTGCGCAAGGCGCTGGCCAATGATGCGCTGCGCGTCGAGATCGGGCGGGAGGCGCGGCATCGACAGGCGCATTACCGCGTCTATTCGGAAAGCGTGCGCAATCTCGGCACGCCGGTCTTCCCGGCACGGCTGTTCCGCGAAGTGCTGGCGGCCTTTGCCGAGGAAGCGGACATATTGGCGGTCTATGAGGGGGAACGGCCGGTTTCGGCGGTGCTGACCCTCTATCATCAGGGGCGGGTCATGCCCTTCTGGGGCGGCGGCATTGCGGATGCGCGGCGGCTGCGGTCGAACGAACTCATGTATTTCCGGCTGATGGGTCATGGCCGGGCGCGGGGCATGCGCGTCTTCGACTTCGGCCGTTCCAAGACAGGCAGCGGACAGGCGGCGTGGAAGAAGAGCTTCGGCTTCGACCCCGTGCCCCTTTCCTATCATAGCTGGTCGGCCACGGGCGAGCGGCGGGACATCGATCCCAACAGCCCGCACTATCAACGGCGGATCGACCTCTGGAAGAAGCTGCCCCTGCCGGTTGCGAACCTCATCGGACCGCTCATCGCGCGGGGGCTGGGGTGAGGGGGGACATCCTCTTCCTCTGCCATCGCATCCCCTTTCCGCCGGATCGGGGCGACAAGATCCGGTCCTATCATCTGCTGGAGCGGATCGCGGAGGTCGCGCCCGTCCATGTCGGCTGCTTTGCCGACGACGCGCGGGACATGGGCTTTGCCCCAGACATGGCGAAGCTGACCGTCAGCCAGTGCGTGCTGATGCGCGACCGCTCGCGCATCATGGCGGGCCTCAAAGGGCTGGCGAAGGGGCAGCCCCTGCTGGTGTCGCTGTTCGATCATCCCGATCTGCATCGCTGGGTCGCGAAGACGCTGGCGGAACGGCCCATCGCGGCGGTCGTCACCTATTCGGCGCAGATGGCGCATTTCGTGCCCATGCTGCCGGACGGGGTGCGCTTCGTCATGGATTTCGTGGATTTCGATTCGGCCAAATATGCCGCTTATGGCGCGCAGGGCTCCGGCCCCATGGCCTGGATCAACCGGCGCGAAGGGCGCATGCTGCTGGACTTCGAGCGGAAGGTGGCTGAACGGGCCGACCTCTGCGCCTTTGTGAGCGAGGCGGAGGCCGCGCTGTTCCGGCGCGAAAGCGGGCTGGGCCCCGATAGAATCGTTGGCATCGACAATGGCGTCGCGCTGGACTTTTTCGATCCCTCGGCGGATTTCCCCGCCGTGGATCGGCCGGACGGGCGACTGCTCGTCTTCACCGGCCAGATGGACTATCGGCCCAATGTCGAGGCGGTGGAGAGCTTTGCCCGCGAAACCCTGCCCGCGATCCGTGCCCGCTGTCCGCAGGCGCTTTTCGCCATTGTCGGCCGCAATCCCACGAAATCGGTGCAGGCGCTGGCGGCTTTGCCCGGCGTGATCGTGACCGGCGGCGTGCCCGATGTCCGCGGCTGGCTGGCGGCGGCGGACGTGGTGGTGGCGCCGCTGCGGATCGCGCGGGGTATCCAGAACAAGGTGCTGGAGGCGATGGCCATGGCGCGGCCCGTCGTCGCCTCCCCCCAGGCCGCCGAAGGGATCGACGCCCGCGATGGCGAGCACCTGCTGATCGCCGCCGACCCGGGGCAGGAGGCGGAGACGCTTCTTGCGCTGCTCGCCGATCCAACCCGCGCCGCGCGCCTTGGCCATGCGGCGCGATCCCGGATGGAGGAGCGCTACCGCTGGTCCGCGACGCTGGCGAAGCTGCCGGACATGCTGTTCGGATCGCCGGGCGCCGCCGACATGAGGGCCGCGTGATGGAAGGCGCGCTCCCCATGCGGCCGGAGGTGAAGCTGTCCGGCTGGCGCGGCCATCTGACGGCGTTCGCCATCATCGCCGGCACGATCCTGGCGCTGTTCCACCGCGACCTGCTGGGCATGATAGCGATCTGGTGGAACGCCTCGACCTATGGCCATTGTCTGTTCGTGCCGTTTCTTGTCGCCTGGCTGGTGCAGCAGCGTTTGCCCGGCCTGCGCCGGCTGGAGCCATCCGCCTGGGCGCCGGGGCTTGTCTGGCTGGGGCTGGGCGCTTTCGCCTGGATGCTGGGCGCGGCGGCGGGCGTGGCCGTGCTGCGGCATGGCGCGCTGATCCTGATGTTGCAGGGTTCTGTCATCGCGCTGCTGGGACCGGCCGTGGCGCGGGCGCTGCTCTTTCCGCTGTTCTACGCCTTCTTCATGGTGCCCTTCGGCGAGGAGATCGTCGCCCCCCTCCAGTTGGTGACGGCGCATATCAGCATGATCCTGCTCGGCCTGACCGGCATTCCCGCGCAGATGCAGGGCATCTTCATCACCACGCCCAATGGCTATTTCGAGGTGGCGGAGGCCTGTTCCGGCGCGAAGTTCGTGATCGCCATGACGGCCTATGGCCTGCTCGTCTGCAATGTCTGCTTCACCAGCTGGAAACGGCGGGTCGCCTTCATGATCGGCGCGCTTTCCCTGTCGATATTGGCGAACGGCGTGCGCGCCTTCGCCACCATCTTCGTCGCGGAAGTGACCACCATCGATGCGGCGGCGGGCTTCGATCATGTGGTCTATGGCTGGCTGTTCTTCGCCGTCATCATGATCGTGGTGATGGCGATGGCCTGGCCCTTTTTCGACCGGCAGCCCGGCGATCCCTGGTTCGATCCCGAACATCTGCGCCATGAAGGCCATTCTTCGCCGGGCGCCGTCGCGGGCGGCGCGCTGGCGATGATCGTGGCCGCGCCCCTCTGGCTGGCGGCGAGCGCCGAGGTGGGCCAGCCTCTGCCCGGCGCACCCGCCATGCCGGAGGTGAAGGGCTGGGTCCGAAGCGACGAACCGCCGCTCCCGCTCTGGCGGCCGCGCTTCGACGGCGCCGATTATCTGGCCATGGCGAGATACCGCAATGCGGAGGGACAGGTGGTCGATCTCGCCATTGCGACCTTCGACCGGCAGGATGAGGGGCGCGAACTGGTCGGCTTCGGTCAGGGCGCGGCGGGCACCGACAGCGGATGGACCTGGTCGCAGCCCGCCGCCGCGCCCGAAAATGCGCGCGGCGAGCAGATCACCGGCCCCGGCCGGCTGGTGCGCCATGTCGTCAGCTTCTATGCCGTCGGCAAGGGCCAGCCCACCGGCAGCGCCCATCTCGTCAAGCTGGAGACGATGAAGGCGCGCCTGTTGGGCACTGACCAGCGCGCCGCCGCCATCATGGTTTCGGCAGAGGAACGGGCAGGCCGCCCTTCGGACGCCGCCATCGCCGCCTTCCTCCATGATCTGGGCGATGTGAAGGATTTGGCTGACCGCAGCCTCCGAACCCGCTAAGACCCTTCGAATGTGCGGAATTGCGGGCATTTTCCACCTTGAAACGGCCAAGCCGGTCGATCCGGCGCGGGTCGGGCTGATGCTGGACGCCATGCCGTGGCGCGGGCCGGACGACAGCGGCATCTGGACCGCGCCCGGCGTCGGGCTGGGCCATCTGCGCCTCTCGATCATCGATCTGGGCAGCGGCGCGCAGCCCATGCTGACGGAGGATGACAGCCTGGCCGTCGTCTTCAACGGCGAAATCTATAATTTCCGGGAAGTCCGCACGGAACTGGAGGCCAAGGGCCACGTCTTCCGCACGCATAGCGATACGGAGGTCATCCTGCACGGCTATCGCCAATGGGGCGAGGCCTGCGTAGACAAGTTCAACGGCATGTTCGCCTTTGCCCTGTTCGACGCGCGGGCGCAGGCGCTCTGGCTGGTGCGCGACCGGCTGGGGGTGAAGCCGCTCCATTATGCGCTGCTGTCCGACGGCAGCCTGATCTTCGGCTCGGAACTGAAGAGCCTGCTCGCCCATCCCCTTTTGCGGCGTGCGCCGGACCTGTCGGCGGTCGAGGATTATCTCGCTTACGGCTATGTGCCCGACGACGCCTGCCTGGTCGCGGGCGTGCGCAAGCTCGGCGCGGGCGAGACGCTGCGCATCGTGCGCGGGCGGCCCCTGCCGCAGCCGCAGCGCTATTGGGACGTCAGCTTCGCCGACCGCAGCAGGGCGAGGCCGGAGGCGCTGGAGGAGGAACTGGTCGCGCTGATGCGACAGGCGGTCCGATCCCGGATGGTGGCGGACGTGCCGCTGGGCGCCTTCCTGTCGGGTGGAGTGGACAGCAGCAGCGTCGTCGCGCTGATGGCGGAGGCGTCGAAACAGGCGGTCAAGACCTGCACCATCGGCTTCGACGTCAGGGAACTGGACGAGACCGCCTATGCCGACAGGGTGGCGCGGCGCTTCGCCACCGACCATCGCACCCGCATCGTATCGCCCGATGATTATGGGCTGATCGATACGCTGGCGCTCCATTTCGACGAACCCTTTGCCGATGCTTCCGCGCTGCCGACCTATCGGGTGTGCGAACTGGCGCGGGAGCAGGTGACGGTCGCGCTCTCCGGAGACGGCGCGGACGAGGCCTTTGCCGGCTATCGGCGGCATCGGTTCCAGATGCAGGGCGAAAGGCTGCGCTCGCTGATCCCGGCTTCGGTGCGGCAACCGCTGTTCGGGACTTTGGGCCGCTGGTATCCCAAGGCCGACTGGGCGCCCCGGCCCCTGCGCGCGAAATCGACCCTGCTCGAACTGGCGGGGGAGGGCGGGGAAGCCTATGCCGCATCGGTCGGCGTGACGCCCCATGCGCTGCGGCAGCGGATGTTCAGCCAGGACATGAAGACCCGGCTCGGCGCCTATCGGGCGGAAGATCGCTATATCAGGACCATGGCGGAGGCGCCCGCGCGCGATCCGCTGGACCGGGCGCAATATGCCGACATTCGCATATGGCTGCCGGGCGACATCCTGACCAAGACCGACCGGATGAGCATGGCGGTCAGCCTGGAGGCGCGGGAGCCCCTGCTCGACCACCGGCTGGTCGAGTTCGCCGCGCGGCTCCCCGTGGCGCAACGGATTCGCGGGAACAGCGGCAAATATCTGATGAAGAAGGCGATGGAGCCTTTCCTGCCGCAGGACATACTCTACCGCCCGAAAATGGGCTTCGTGACCCCGATCAGCGCCTGGTTCCGTGGACCGCTGGCGGGCGAGGCTACGGCGATCGCCGGAGGATCTGCATTGGCGAAGACCGGCTGGTTCGACGCGAAGATGCTGGGCAAGATCGCGGCGGACCACAAGGCCGGGCTGGCCGATCATGGGCGGCTGCTGTGGCAGTTGCTGATGCTCGACAAGGCTTTGGGAAGGTTGTTTGCGCTTTGATCCGGACGATGCACGCTCCTGCGAAGGCAGGAACCCGGCTCTGACCTCCATTCAAACTCTTGAAAGCTGCTCCGACCAGTGCCAACGGAGCGGACACGCCAAGCTGATCAGGGTCCATAAGTGACAGTCTCCAAGGAAATATTGCGGGTGCGCCTGTACCTGCTGTGTCTGCTGGGGGACATGGCGGGGCTTTTCCTGTCCTTTCTGCTCGCCAATTATCTGGTGCTGGGCGCATGGCTGGGCGAACCGGGCAAGCCGCACGGCATCGTCATGTTCGCGATGATCGCGCCGCTTTACGTGCTGCTCGGCGTGCAGGGGGGCGCCTATGGCATCCATATGCTGGAGGATCTGCGGCGCGGCATTTTCCGGGGGTTGATGGCGCTGGCGCAGGCGGCGATGCTGATGCTGCTGATCGTCTATCTGGGGAAGATCGCGGAACAGCTTTCGCGTCTGACCTTCATCGTCGGCCTGGGCATTTCGGCAGTTGGCGTGGCTGCCGTCCGACTCGCCATCGGGCGGCTCGGCGCGCATCTGCTGGGCGAGGTGCCGCATCTGACCGTGGTCATCATGGACGGCGTGACCATCGACACCGGCCCGCACATGCATGTGATCGAGGCTGGGGCAGCCGGCCTGCAGCCCAAGGGGCATGACGCGGACATGGCGGCGCGGCTCGCCGCCGCCGTGGGCATGGCGGAACGGGTGATCGTCGCCTGCCCGATGGAGCGGATGGACGACTGGTCGGTGGCGCTCAAGTCCCTGTCGGCGCGGGGCGAGATCGTCGTGCCGGAACTGCTGCGCTTCGCCCCGGCGCGGGTGGACGAGTTCGACGGTCAGCCGACGATCATCGTCGCGGGCGGGCCGTTCCAGTTCCGCGACCGCCTGATCAAGCGATTCTTCGACATCGTCGTCGCGACGGCGGCCACCATCGCGCTTTCCCCGGCGCTGATCGCGGCGGCGCTGGCGGTGAAGCTGACCAGTCCCGGCCCGATCATCTTCCGCCAGCCGCGCATCGGCCGCGACGCCCGGCCGTTCAACATCTATAAATTCCGTTCCATGCGGACGGAGGCGAGCGACCGGAAGGCCGACAAGCTGACGGCGCGCGATGACGATCGGGTGACGGCTGTGGGCCGTTTCCTGCGCAAGACCAGCATCGACGAGCTGCCGCAACTGTTCAACGTGCTGCGCGGCGACATGAGCATCGTCGGCCCGCGCCCCCATGCGGCCGCCGCAAAGGCCGGCGACCGCCTCTATTGGGAAGTGGACGAGCGCTATTGGGAGCGGCATTGCATCAAGCCGGGCATGACCGGACTGGCGCAGGTGCGCGGCCATCGCGGATCGACCGACCATCATCAGGACCTGATCGACCGGCTCCAGTCGGACCTGGAATATGTCACCAAATGGTCGATCTGGCGCGACCTGCGCATCATCGTCGCGACCATCGGCGTGCTGGTGCACCACAAGGCCTATTGAGGGATGGGCCTGTTGACGGACAGCATCGACCTGATCGCGGCCCTGGCGCTGCTGCTCTCGCTGGTGGCGGTGGCTTGGCCGTTTCTCTTCTACCCCCTGATCCTGCGCCTGCTGCCGACAAAGGCGGAGCAGCCGGCCGCTGGGCCGCCGCCATCCGCATCGCTGCTCTTCTGCGCTTATAATGAGGCAGCGGCGATGCCGGAAAAACTGGCCAATCTGGCGATGTTGAAGGCGCGCCATCCGGCGCTGGAAATACTGGCCTTCGACGACGGCTCGTCGGACGAGACGGCGGCGCTGATCGAAGCGCGGGGCGATCTGGTGACGCTGCTGCGCGGGCCGGGGCGCAGCGGCAAGGCGCATGGCATGAAGCTGCTGGCGGCGCGGGCGCAGGGCGATGTGCTGATCTTCACCGACGCCAATGTGATGCTGGACCCCGACGCCATCGACAATCTGCTGGCGCGCTATGCCGATCCGGACATCGGGGGCGTGCTGGGGTCCTTGCATTATATGGGCGACGGGGAAAGCGCCACAGCCTCGGTCGGGTCGCTCTACTGGCGGATCGAGGAACGGTTGAAGGACGAGGAATCGCGCACCGGCAATGTGCTGGGGGCCGACGGGTCGATCTTCTCCATCCGGCGGGCGCTCTATCCCGACTTTCCCGACAGCGTGCTGGACGATCTGACGGTGTCGATGGCGGTGGTCTTCGCCGGCAAGCGGCTGGTGAAGGCGAAGGACGTGATCGCCCGGGAGCGGCTGGTGACGGCGCGTGGCGACGAATATCGGCGCAAGGTCCGCATCGCCGCCCGCGCCTGGCATACGCACAGCCATTTGCGGCCGCAATTGCGACGGATGCGCGGGGTCGACAGGTTCAAATATGCCTCGCGCAAGATCGTGCGATGGTTCGGCGGTCTCTTCATACTGACGGGGATCGTCGCGGCGGGGACGCTGGCGATGCGGATTTCCCCGATGCTCTACATGGTTGGCGGGCTGACCGGAGTATTCATCCTGTGGCGCGGGCTGCGGTCCAGGGGCGGACCCTTCGCGGCGGCGGTGGACATCGTGCTCGCCTATTTCGCGACCTTGCAGGGCGTGGCCAAGGCGATGACGGGGCGAACCGTGACTATCTGGAACCCCGCCAAGTCGCGCTGATTCCCGCCTTTGCGGGATGTCGGGCCTGATGGGCCACGCACAACGGAATCGCTCGCCAAAGCGGCGGCATATTGTATAGGCCGGTGCCAACTGCTTTTTGGAGCCAAGGCGTGATCACTTTTCAGCGGGTGGCGAAAGCCGCCGGCAAGCATCTGACCCGGACAATGCTGGCCGTGCGCAAGGCCATGGGCGCGCGGGCGAACCGGGCCTGCCCGGCCTGTGGGCAGGCGGTGGTGGGGTTTTTCCGCTATGGCGACAATGCCGAATGGGGCTGTCCGAACTGCGGCGCTTCCCCGCGCGAACGGTTGATGAACCATCTGATCGCTGGCCATGTGCTGACCGTGCCGGAACAGGGCGCGGTGCTGCACATGGCGCCCAATGAAGGCAGCCTGGTGCGCCGCTTCTCCACTGTCGCCGACTATACCCCCGCCGATCTCGATCCCGGCCGCTACCATGTGCCGAACATGCGGCGCGTCGACCTGATGGCGCTCGATGCCAGCGACCGCTACGACCTTTTCTATGCCAGCCATGTGATGGAGCATGTGCCGGACGATCATGCCGTGCTGCGCAACATCCATCGCGCGCTGAAGCCCGGCGGCGAAGCCTGGCTGATCGTCCCATTATGGGACAGGCCGACCGAGGATGGCAGCTTCGACATGCCTCCGCGCGAACGCGAACGGCGTTTCGGCCAATGGGACCATGTGCGCCAATATGGCCCGGACTTTGCCGACCGCATCCGGGCCGCCGGCTTCGATCTGGAGGAGATCGACGCCAGCGCCATCGATGCCGATACCCGGCATTATTTTGCACTGGACGACAGGCTGTTCCGCGCGCGCAAGCCGCTCGCGACCGGCGCCCGGTGAGCATGCCGCCCGGCAGCGCGCTTGCCCGGATGGAGGGGTCGGCGCGCATCCTTGCCCTGATCAAGCTCGCCAATGTCGGGCTGACCCTGATCTGGGGCTTTGCCGTCACCTATGTGTTCGTGCGCGCCCTGCCGCTGCGCGAGTTCCAGTCCTTCCTGCTGCTGGTGGCGTTCGGCAATTTCACTATCTCCGCCGAGTTCGGCCTGACGAGTATCGTCTATGCGCGGCTGCGGCGGCATTGGTTGGGGAATGTGGGGTCGGGGAATTTGGGGCCGGGGAATTCAAGACCGGGCCAGGACGGGGCGGGCGGATTCCGGCTGGAGGAAATGGGCGTCCTGTTCCTGTTCCTTGGCCTGCTGATCGTCGGCGGCCTGGCGATCCTGTCGGTTTCACTGGCGGCGGGCGGATTGCGCACGGGCATGCCGCTGCTGTTCCTGCTCTTCTTCCTCTCCGCCTGTCTCAACCTGCCCGCGCTGCTCGCCAAAAGGGCGCTTGCGGCGGTGGACGGCAATTTCCTCTGGGAAGCGCTGGATTGCCTGCGCCGGGTGATGACCATCGCGCTGCTGCTGTTCATCCTGCAAGGGCTGGACCCGCGCGTCTCCGTCGCCCTGCAACTTTGCGTGAGTGCGGCGGTGATCGGCTATGCTATCGCCCTGGTGCATCGGCGCCTCGGCATGGAGGCGCGGCACTGGCTGTCCTTCAGGGTCGGTGGCGGCCATGTCAGGCGCCATTATCTGCGGGACATCGGCGCATCGGCTGCCTTCACCATTTCCGAAATCCTCGCCTATAACGTGCCCTATTTCACCATCGCCGCCGCGACCCATGACGCGCGGCCGATGTTG
Source organism: Sphingobium fuliginis (assembly GCF_015074805.1). Lineage (NCBI taxonomy): Bacteria > Pseudomonadati > Pseudomonadota > Alphaproteobacteria > Sphingomonadales > Sphingobiaceae > Sphingobium > Sphingobium fuliginis. The sequence goes on from NZ_CP060035.1 coordinate 570,881, forward strand.
ATCTTCGACTTTTTCTTCAAGATGTCCCGCTCGCTTTCCATGCTCGTCAGGGCGACTGTGGAGGCGGCCTTGCCCCGGATCACCCGCGCTTTTCATGCGGGCGACGGGGCAAGGCTGCGTCAGTTGATGGTGCGGGCGCTTGGCGCGGCGCTTTTCTTCGCGCTCGCCGCTTCGGCGGCCTTGCTGCTGCTGGGCGAATGGCTGTTCGCAAAGCTGTTCGACGGCCGCGCGGCGATCGACCGGATCGACCTGCTGCTGATCGGCGGGGCGCTGTTGGCGCTCGCCCTGATCTGCGTGTCCGTCTATGTGCAGGGCGCGCTGGGACGGTTCACGCTGCTGCTCGGCCGGTCCTTGCCCTTCCTCGCCGGTTCGCTGCTCAGCGTGCCGCTGGCCCGGATATTCGCGCCGGAGCGGTTCGACCTGCTGTTCCTGATCCTCTACACGCTGACCCTGTTCGCCGCCGCATTCATCCACGGCCTTTCCCTGCGCCAGTTGATGGGGAAGCGCGCATGAAGGTCGCGATGTGCGATCCGTCGCTCTTCACCGGCCGCTATGACGACAGCCTCTGCGCGGCGATGGCGGCAGAGGGCGTGGACGTCACCCTGCTCGGTCGACCGATGCGGGAGACGGATGCCATCGTGCCGCAGGGCTATCGCTATGAGCCGCGCTTCTTCCGCCGGAGCGAGACCCTGCGCCAGCGCATCGGCGAAGGTCGGGCCTTCCGCCTGCTCAAGGCCGCGGAATATGGTTTCAGCTGCGCGCTGGGCGACCTCGCCCCACTGGCCAGGGCCGATGTGGCGCACATGCAATGGCTGCCGCTTGCGCCCGCCGACCGGATCATGTTGCGGCGGTTGAAGGGCAGTACCGCGCTGGTCCATACCGTGCACAATGCCGATGCCTATCATGCCGACGCCGGGGTGCAGGGCAGGGGCTATCGCGGCCTGCTCGACATGTTCGACGCGCTGATCGTCCATGGCGGGACGACGCGGACCGCGCTGGAGCGGCAGGGCATCGATCCGAAACGCATCCATGTGACGCCGCATCCGCCGATGCGACTTGCGACGGCCGGGACGGAGGATCTGGCGCAGGTGCCCGACGCTGTCCTGCCGCGCCTGCTCTTCTTCGGCACGATCCGCCCCTATAAGGGCGTCGACCTGCTGCTGCAGGCCTGCCTGTCGCTCTGGCGCGCCGGGCATCGTTTCGAACTGGTGCTGGCGGGCAAGCCGTTCATGGACATCGCCCCGCTGCTCGACAGCGTCCATGCCGCCGGCTTTGGCGAGCGGCTGATCGCCGATCTCGCTTTCCTGACCGAACAACGGCTCGACGCCCATATGGCGAAGGCGGACATATTGGTCTTCCCCTATCGGCATATCGACAGCAGCGGCGCTTTCCTGTCGGCCCTGCACCATGGCAAGGCGATGGTCACGTCGGACGCGGGCATGTTCGCCGGCCTGCCGGAGGAAGTCGCCGTCAGGACCCCGGCGGGAAATGCACCCGCGCTTGCGCAAGCCCTCTTGCCCCTCGTAGAAAGCGCGGCCATCAGGCAGGCTTTGGGAGCGCGCGCGCGCACCTATGGAGATTCAATGGGCAATTGGAAGGACATGGCGCTGGCCACCATCGCCATCTACCGCAGCGTGACCGGGAAATGAGCCGCCATGTCCGGGAACTGCGCGACCGGGCGCTGGCGGTGCGGCTGGCGCTGGCGGGGCGGGTGCATCAATATCCGGAAATCCAGGCGCTGCGCCGTTTCCTGAGCGCCTTCGCGGTCGATTGCGTGTTCGATGTCGGCGCCAACCGGGGCCAATATGCGACGATGCTGCGCAAGGATGCGGGCTTCGACGGCACGATATTGTCCTTCGAGCCCAATCCGGACATCTTCTCCGAACTGGAACGGAATGCCTTGTCCGACCGTCAATGGCATGTGTTCAACATGGCCCTGTCGGATTTCGACGGCATGGCGAGCTTCAACATCATGGCGGCCGACCAGTTCAGTTCGCTGAAGACGCCGTCCGGAGAACAGGACGCGATCTTCGCCGAACGCAACAGGGTGACGCGCTCGGTCGACATGCAATGCCGCCGGTTGGAAAGCCTGCTGCCCGAACTGAAGCGCGCCCATGGCTTCACCCGACCCTTTCTCAAGATGGATACGCAGGGGCATGACCTGTCCGTCTGCGAAGGCGCAGGCGATGCGCTCCACGACATGGCGGGGGTGCAGACCGAACTCGGTGTCCGGCCGATCTATGAAGGCGGGACCGGCTATCGCGCGATGATCGACTGGCTGGCGGAGCATGGCTTCGTCCCCTCCGCCTTCTTCGCCAACAACAAGGGGCATTTCCCCCTGCTGGTCGAGATGGACGGCATTTTCGTCAATCGGGCTCTGCTGCCGCAGGAAGGCTGATGTTCAATCGGTTGCGCCCCATCAGTGCCACCCGTCTGCTCCTTGCGGGCGCGATCGGGCTGACGCTCTGGCTGGGCGCGACCTTCCTCTGGCATGTGACCTACAGGCAGGGCATCAGCCTGGCGGTCATCCTGTTCCTCGATCAGGATTTTCCGGCGCTTCTGGGCGCATTGCTGCTGCTGACGCTGGCCGCCCCCTTTGCGGAGGGTCTGGGCTGGCGCCTGCCTACGCCGCGCGCGCGCATAATGGTGCCGCTGGTGCTGCTGTTCGGCCTGATCGCCTGGGCGGGCCATTACTGGCTGTTCCAGGACTATTCCATCTCCCGCGACGAGGAGGTCGCCCGCTTCGCCGCCGCCTATATGCGGGAGGGTTTCCTGGCCCGCCCGATCCCGATGGAGTGGGAGGCCTATCGCCGGGCGATCATGCCCGAATTTTTCTCCCCCTTCGGCGCGGCGGATTATTGGACCGCGGCCTATCTGCCGGTGAACAGCGCGATCCAGGCGCTGTTCTGGCAATTGGGCGACCCGAATCTGGCCGGGCCGGTGCTGCTGATGGCGGGGCTGTTCGCGCTGTGGCGGGTGGCGCTGCACCTTTTCCCCGACAGGCCCGACGCGGTCTGGGTGACGATGCTGCTTGGCCTGTCTTCGGCACAGCTCTGGGTCACGGCGATGACGCCCTACGCCATGACCGGGCATTTCGCGCTCAACATGATCTGGCTGGCGCTGGTGCTGCGCGGCGGGCTGATCGGGCATCTGAGCGCCGGGGTGGTCGCGCTGGCGGCGGCGGGGCTGCACCAGTGGCATTTCCCGCCGATCTTCATCGCGCCCTTCATTCTCTGGATGCTGCTTGGGAAACGGTGGAAGGTCGCGATCTTCCACATCCTCGTGCTGGCTGCCATCGTCATAGTCTGGGCGAAGCTATGGCCGGCCTTCCTGACGCATGTGCTGGGGCAGCCGACCGACGTGCGTCCTTCCGCAGGCGTGGCGGACAAGGTGGGCAGCCTGTTCGAGCGGTTGGGTGACCGCTGGCAGCCGCTGGTGAATCTCAGCCGCTTTGCCGCCTGGAACAATATATTGATGGTGCCGCTGGCGACGCTGGGCGTCTTCGCGATGCGCTGGCGCAAGGCGATCCGGGGGCAGGAGATCGCGCTGCCGCTGGCGCTGGGCTGCTTCGCCGGATGCGCCCTCGCCCTGGCGCAGGGCTATGGCTGGGGCTATCGCTACGCCCATGGCTTCATCGGGCCTTTCTGCCTGCTGGCGGGCCTTGGCTGGGCGCGCTTCCGGACCGGCGCCATGCGCCCCATGTTCCTGGGCGCGGCCATAACATTGCTCAGCAGCGCCTTTCTCGTGTGGCGGACGCATGGCTTCGTCGCGCCTTATGCCGCAAGCCACAGGATGATCGACGCTTCCAGGGCCGATGTCGTGCTGGTCGACCCGCGCGGCGGGCTTTACGTGACGGACCTGGTGCGGGGACGCAACGGCGTGCCGGGCAAGCCGATGGTGATGAACCTCGGCATGCTGACGCTCGAGCAGGTGGACAATCTCTGCAGGAATTATGTGGTGGAGCTGTTCGACCGCGCGGAGTTCCGGCCCCTTGGCGTACCGCTGGCGCGATGGAATCTGGGGCGCATGGACGCGCTGCGGGCGCATATGAAGGAAGAGGGCTGCGACAAGCCGGTCCAGCCGCCGCTGCCGGAGACGGAGGAAGAAGCGTTCAACGCGGCGGGGGCTGTGCTTTGATCCTGTCGTCGTCCCAGCATTGAACGGCCAGCATCGAGCGGCCGGCATTGAACGGCCGGCATTGAACGGGATGACGCCATGTTGGTCGCCGCTATTGCCCCTTCACATAGACCCGCTTGCCGCCGATCCATGTCTCCAGCACTTGCGTCCCGCGAATCTCGACCGGGCTTGACGTGGAAATATCCCGGTCGATCAGCAGGAAATCCGCCCGCTGCCCCGGCGCCAGACTGCCGAAGCGCTTTTCCGCGAAGCCCGCATAGGCTGCCGTCCTGGTGAAACCGTCCAGCGCCGCCTCGAAGCTTACCCGCTGTTCTGGCATCCATCCGCCCGCCGGCTGCCCCGATGCATCTTCCCGCGTCATGGCGGCGGCGATGCCGGGGAAGGGATTGGGGCTTTCCACCGGCACGTCCGACCCGAAGGCCAGCGGCACGCGATTGTCCAGCATCGCCTTCCACGCATAGGCGCCCTTCAGCCGCGCCTCGCCCAGCCGCGCCGTGGCCATGCGCCAGTCGGAGGTCTGATGCACCGGTTGCATCGACGCGACGATGCCATATTGCCCGAAGCGCGGCAGTTCCGCCGGATCGACGATCTGCGCATGCTCGATGCGCCAGCGCCGGTCGCCCTTGTAGGTTTCGCTGAGTTCCTGCACCGCATCCAGCACTTCGCTGTTCGCCGCGTCGCCGATGGCGTGGACCGCGATCTGGAAATTGTCCATCGCCGCCCGGCTCATGATGTTGCGAAGCTGGGTGGACGGGATCATCGCCAGACCGCGCTGCCCCGGCGCGTCGGCATAGTCCGCCTTCAGCCAGGCCCCCCGCGATCCAAGCGCGCCATCCAGGATCAGCTTGACCCCGCCCATGCGCAGATGATCGTCATAGAGCCAGGGCGTCGGCTCAGGCCCGGCGATCACCACCATATTCTCAAGGCCATAGGCATAGGACATGATCCGCACCCGCAGCGCGCCGCGGTCCGCCGAACGGCGAAAGGCCTGCCAGTCGTCGATGCTGGTGCCCATGTCGGCAATGCCGGTAATGCCTTGCCGCAGCAGCGCCTGCTGCGCCTTCTCCAGCGCGATGTCGCGATCCTTGGGCGCCGGCGGGGGCACGACGCGCGTGATCAGATCCATCGCCTTGTCGACGAACACGCCCGCAGGCTTTCCCGCCGCCATTTCGATCCGGCCGCCGGGTGGCGCCTTGGTCGCCGCGGTGACGGCCGCCGCCTTGATCGCCAGCGAATTGGCCCAGCCCGCATGGCCGTCGACCCGTTCCAGCCAGACCGGAACGTCGCTGACCGCAGCATCCAGCTCAGCCGCCGTCGGAAAACGGCCCAGGCCCCAAAGCTCCTGATTCCAGCCCTTGCCGATGATCCATTTCCGGCCCGTATTGGCGGCGGCATAGGCCCTGATCTTCGCCTGCGCCTCCGCCAGCGATTTGGTTTCCGAAAGGTCCAGCGTGATCAGCGACAGGCCATAGCCCATCACATGCCCATGGGCGTCGATCAGCCCGGGGATCAGCGTCTTGCCGCCGGCGTCCAGCTTGAAGTCGGGGCGGCTGGGCTGTGCCTGCTCCGGCTCGTTCTTCTTCCGCTTCCGGGGGCGCGGCTGCTCCGGCTCCCGATAGCGGTCGGGCAGCAGCTTATCCACCTTGCCCTCATCGTCGATGGTGAGCGCCCGGAAACGCACCACGCGGCCATTGGCATCCAGCGCGATGCCGTTCACATTGTCGATGATGCCCGAAGCCAGCGCAGGGACGGGCAGCGTCAGGGCAAGGGCGACGGCAATCCTGCGTCCGTTCGCGCGGAGCTTGCCGCCGCGGCGCATTGTCCTTGGGTCAAGCCCGGGGCGGACGGCGCTGCTGGTCATGCCGGCCTTGTTCATGCCCGCGTGATCCGCCGAACGAGCGCGCTGGTGTCCTGCCGGTGGCCCCCCATGGCCTGCACATCGGCATAGAATTGATCGATCAACGCCGTCACCGGCAGCGTGGCGCCATTGGCCCGCGCTTCCTCCAGCGCCAGCCCCAGATCCTTGCGCATCCAATCCACCGCAAAGCCGAAATCGAAACTGTCCGCCGCCATCGTCTTCCAATGCTTGTCCATCTGCCAGCTTTGCGCCGCGCCGCCGGAAATCGCCTCGAACAATGTGTCGAGGTCCAGTTCAGCCGCCTGCGCGAAACGCAGCGCTTCGGCCAGGCCCTGCACAACGCCCGCGATGCAGATCTGGTTCACCATCTTGGCGGTCTGCCCCGCGCCTGCCTTCCCGACATGGACGATGCGCGGCGCATAGGCCTGCATCACGATCCGGGCGGCTGCCACCGCGGGCTCGCTGCCCCCGCACATGACTGCAAGGCTGCCCTTTTCCGCCCCGGCCTGACCGCCGGTCACCGGCGCGTCGACGCAATGCAGCCCCCGGCTCTCGCCCTCCACGAACAATTGCCGCGCGATCCGCGCCGACACCGTCGTATGGTCGATGAACAGGCCGCCCGGCTTCATCGAGCGAAAGGCGCCGTCGCGGCCCAGGGTGATCTGGCTCAGATCGTCGTCGGTGCCGACGCAACTGATGACGATCTCCGCATCCTCCGCGGCCTTGGCCGGGTTGATCGCGACCGCGCCGCCATAGGCCTCCGCCCAACGCTTCGCCTTGCCGATGGAACGGTTGTAGACGGTCAGCTCATGCCCCGCCTTCGCCAGATGCCCCGCAATCGGGCCGCCCATGACGCCCAGGCCGATAAACGCGATTTTAGCCATATGCCTCGATCAGTTGGATGCGCGCCCGCAAGCCATAGGCAGAGTTTTCGGTCAGTGCCAGTTCCTTCCGAAGCAATTTTAAGCTAGGTGGCGCGCCATGAACACGCTGAGCAAGATAGAGAGCGCCGTGCCGCTGCCCATTTCCGTCGACGACATCCTCGCGGCGCGGGTGCGAATTTCCGGCTCCGTCGTGCATACGCCGACGCTGGTCAGCCAGACGCTGTCGGCCATGTTCGGCTGCAAAGTGTATCTGAAGTTCGAAAATCTCCAGTTCACCGCCGCCTATAAGGAACGCGGCGCGCTCAATCGCCTGCTCCAGCTGGATGAGGAGGCGAAGCGGAAGGGCGTGATCGGGGCTTCCGCGGGCAATCACGCGCAGGGCCTGGCCTATCACGGCAAGCGGCTGGGCGTGCCGGTCACCATCGTCATGCCCAACACCACGCCCACGGTAAAGGTCACGCAGACACAGGGTCATGGCGCCACGGTCGTCCAGTTCGGCGAGAAGTTCGACGATGCCTACGCCCATGCGCGGCTGCTGGAGGTCGAGCAGGGCCTGACCTTCGTCCATCCCTTCGACGAACCCGACATCATGGCGGGGCAGGGCACGGTGGCGCTGGAAATGCTGGAGGACGCGCCGGAGATCGACACGCTGATCGTGCCCATCGGCGGCGGCGGCCTGTTTTCGGGGGTGGCGACGGCAGCCAAGGCGATGAAGCCCGACATCCAGGTCTATGGTGTGCAGGCGGAGCTTTATCCGTCGATGTACGACTATATCAAGGGCGCCAACCTGCCCTGTGACGGCGATACGCTGGCGGAGGGCATTGCCGTCAGGGAACCGGGCGAACTCACCCGCCGCTTCGTCGAGCGGCTGGCGGACGATGTGCTGCTGGTCAGCGAGCGCCATCTGGAGGAAGCGGTGAGCCTGCTGCTCCAGATCGAGAAGACGGTGGTGGAGGGTGCGGGCGCCGCCGGCCTCGCGGCGCTGCTGACGCACAAGGAACTGTTCGCCGGGCGCAGCGTCGGGCTGATCCTGACCGGCGGCAATATCGATACGCGGCTGCTGGCCAATGTGCTGCTGCGCGACCTGGCGCGCTCGGGCCGGCTGGCGCGGCTGCGCATCATCCTGCAGGACCGGCCGGGCGCGCTGTTCCATGTGGCGCGGATCTTCGACCAGGAAGCGGTCAACATCCTCGAACTGTCGCACCAGCGGATCTTCACCAATCTGCCTGCCAAGGGCCTCAGCCTCGACGTGGAATGCGAGACGCGGGACGGCGCCCATCTGGAACGCCTGATCGCCGCCCTGCGGGCAGTGGGCTATGAGGTCGCGCCGATCGAGGTCGCCTAGCCTGATTAGAAGACTGAACGAGCAGAAGGGTGGAAAGCGGACACCCGTTTTATCCCTCTCCCTTGAGGGAGAGGGCTGCGCAGACTTGGCAGCCTGCTGCCTTAGTCGTAGTTGGGTGAGGGAGGTGCGATCCAACGGATCGCACGGCCCGCAGGCCCGCTCCCCCTCGTCCAGATCAGCCTGAACTCCTTCGCCGCCAGGGCTTCCCGTCCTTCTCAAGGGAGAAGGAAGGTCTTGCACTGGCCACTTCCCGCAAAACCCGACAATAAAGGGAGCCGGCGCGCAGTCCCATGCGCCGGCCCCCCATTTGCGTTGATGCCTTGCGACCCAAGGCTCTCAACGACTGCACCGTACAGACGGCGCAGCGATGCGTTATCCGTGCAGTTTCAGTGCCGTTTCCGCAACGCGCCGGCCCTGATAGCGTGCGCCCGCCAGTTCTTCCTCGCCGGGCTGGCGGCTGCCGTCGCTATCCGCCAGCGTGGTGGCGCCATAGGGTGATCCGCCGCGGACCTTGTCGACGCCCATCTGCCCGGCAAAGCCATAGTCCAGGCCGACGATCACCAGACCGAAATGCAACAGGTTGGTGATGATCGAGAACAGGGTGGTCTCCTGCCCGCCATGCTGGCTGGCCGTCGAGGTGAAAGCACCGCCCACCTTGCCGTTCAGCGCGCCGCGCGCCCAGAGGCCGCCTGCCTGGTCGAGGAAGGCCGCCATCTGGCTCGACATGCGGCCGAAACGGGTGCCGGTGCCGATGATGATCGCATCATAATCCGCCAACTCCGCGACAGTGGCGACCGGCGCTTCCTGATCGAGCTTGAAATGAGCGGCTTGCGCCACTTCCAGCGGCGCCGTCTCCGGCACGCGCTTGATGTCGACCTGCGCGCCGGCAGCTGCCGCGCCTTCCGCCACGGCCTTCGCCATCGTCTCGATGTGGCCGTAGGAGGAGTAGTAGAGAACCAGAACCTTTGCCATGAGTATCTCCATTTCGTCTAATGCATTGATCGTAAAAAGGTTTCGAAAAAATCGGCCGCCCGCGCAGAGGGAGGGGGAGAAGCGCGGGCGGCCTTTCGGCCCGTCCGGGGGAAGGGGACGGACCTTATTCGCTGTCCACCAGGACGATTTCGGCGTCCTCGATCGCCTTGATGGTGATGGGCGCGCCGCCGATGATCGCAGCGCCGTCACGCGCCTCGAAGATCTGGCCGTCGATCTCGATCCGCCCGGTCGCCGGAACCAGATAGAGATGACGTCCTTCGGCACTGTCGTAGGTCACGCTTTCGCCCGCCCTGACGGTGCCGCCCAGCAGACGGGCGTCGGCGCGGATGCGCAGCGCTTCCACATCCTCGGCATGGCCGCTTGCCAGGACCACCAGCTTGCCGGACCGGTCGCCCTTCGGAAAGGGCTTGGCGCCCCAGCTCGGCTGGCCGCCGCGACAGCGGGGCGTGACCCAGATCTGAAAGAGCGTCGTCGTCTCTTCTTCCAGATTATATTCGGCATGGCGGATGCCGGTGCCCGCGCTCATCACCTGAACGTCGCCGGCCTCGGTCCGGCCCCTGTTCCCCAGGCTGTCCTGATGGGTGATCGCGCCCTTGCGGACATAGGTGATGATCTCCATGTCCGCATGCGGATGCGGCGGAAAGCCGGAGCGGGGGCCGATTTCATCATCGTTCCAGACCCGGATCGCGCCCCAGTTCATGCGGGCGGGATCATGATAGTCCGCAAAGGAAAAATGGTGCCGCGCGTTCAGCCAGCCATGGTCGGCATGACCGAGGGACGCGAAGGGGCGGCGTTCGATGCGGCTCCCGACTGTCGTGCTCATATTCAGGCCTTTCGATTGCGATGCCGGAAGGTTCCGGCTTGCTTTCCGTCAATCTAGCGATCAGGATCGTTTCTTGAATAAGCAGCATTGAAACGGATTGTTTCCTTATGCGTCTTCCCGATTTCGAGGCATGGGCGATGTTCGCCGCCGTGGTCGAGCATCGCAGCTTCACCGACGCGGCCAAGGCGCTGAGCGTTTCCAAGGCCACCGTGTCCAAGGCGGTGACGCGGCTGGAGCAGCATCTGGATACCAGCCTGTTCAGCCGCACCAGCCGCCGTCTGGCCCTTACCGAAAGCGGCAAGCGGCTGGCCGAGCATGCGGCGCGCATCCTGTCGGAAGGGCAGGCGGCGGAGGAAGCGGCGAGGGACGAAACGGCCGAACTTTCCGGCACGGTCCGGCTGGGCGCGCCGATGACCTTCGGCCTGCTTCGCGTCGCGCCGCTGGTCGCCGAATTCACGAAGCAGAACCCGCAGGTGGACATCGACCTCCACCTGTCCGATGCGCGCATCGATCTGGTGGAAATGGGCCTGGATGCGACCATCCGCATTGCCGACATGCCGGACAGCTCGCTCCGCGCCCGTCGCCTGGCCGACGTCAAGCTGCATGTCGTGGCGTCGCCCGCCTATCTGGCGGAAAGGGGACGCCCCACCCATCCGTCCGACCTCGGCAGCCATGATTGCCTCTGCTATTCCAATACGCCGACGCCCGACGTCTGGCGCTTTTCCGGCCCCGGCCAGCAGAATGTCGTGGTGCAGGTGCGCGCCCGGCTGACGGTCAACAGCGGAGAGGCGATGCTGCCCGCGCTGCGTACCGGCGTCGGCATTGCCCGGCTGCCCGATTTCATTGTCGGGGACGCGCTTGCATCGGGCGAACTGGAGGAGATTCTGGTCGACTGGCGGCCGCCGCCATTCGGCATCCACCTGGTCACGCCGCCATCGCGTCTGCGGCCGGCCCGGGTGGACGCCGTGCTCGATTTCCTTACCCGCCATCATGGCTGTTGAGGACTCGTTCCACAGGTGAATCCATCTTGACTCCATCTGAATCATTTCGCCTGCAAAATGTCGAAAACAGATTCAAAATCCCACGACTCGCGGATTCCTGCCGGTTAGCGAAAAATTAACCTTTGTCCTTCAGAAGTTTTTTGGTTAATGAATTGGAGCGGCCGTCGTTCTCTGGGGGTGAACGGGACTGCTACGCAAAGGGGCTTCACATGCGCGTGCTGCTAATCGAAGACGAACCGACAACCGCGAAGGCTATCGAGCTGATGCTCACGACGGAGGGGTTCAACGTCTATACGACCGACCTTGGCGAAGAGGGTCTCGACCTCGGCAAGCTCTACGACTACGACATCATCTGCCTGGACCTGAACCTGCCGGACATGCATGGCTATGACGTGCTCAAGAAGCTCCGCGCGGCGAAGGTGCAGACGCCGGTGCTGATCCTGTCCGGCGTGGCGGAAATGGACAGCAAGGTCCGCTCCTTCGGCTTCGGCGCCGACGATTATGTGACCAAGCCGTTCCACCGAGAGGAACTGATCGCCCGCATCCATGCGGTCGTGCGCCGGTCCAAGGGCCATTCGCAGTCGGTCATCCGCACTGGAAAGCTGGCGGTCAACCTGGACGCCAAGACCGTGGAGGTGGACGGCAACCGCGTCCACCTGACCGGCAAGGAATATGCGATGCTGGAGCTGCTTTCGCTCCGCAAGGGCACGACGCTGACCAAGGAAATGTTCCTGAACCACCTTTATGGCGGCATGGACGAGCCCGAACTCAAGATCATCGATGTCTTCATCTGCAAGCTGCGCAAGAAGCTGGCGCTGGCCTGCGGCGGGGAGAATTACATCGAAACCGTCTGGGGCCGCGGCTATGTGCTGCGCGATCCGGACGAGGCGGAGGAATTCGCGACCAAAGTCGCCTGATCCGAGCCATTGCGACAGGAAGAAAAGGCTGGCGATCCCGACAGGATCGGCGGCCTTTTTCATTGTTGCGCCTCTACGGGACGGGCTCCTGGAGCGTTTCCCAGGCAGATGGAATCATCTGCTGACTCGGAAAACGCGACAAAACAAAAACTTAGAGCAGTCGAGCCGATGCAATCGGATCGGAATCCGCTCTAGGCCGTAGTGACATTTTAGGGATTCACGACGGTTTGGATTTGTGATTCAAGGCTGGCTTTTGGAGGCTGGCGTGGAAGGCGAAGTGCTGCGGGATGATCAGTGGGAGCGGCTGCGGGAGTTCGTTCCGGGCGGGCGCAAGGGCAAGCGTGGTCCTCGCAGTGACGGACGGTTGTTTCTTGACGCCTTGCTCTGGCTGGCGCGTTCAGGAGGACGCTGGCGCGATCTACCCGAGAAGTTCGGTCCCTATCAGACCGCTAAACGGCGTTATTATCGCTGGGTTGAGCAAGGCGTGATCGACCGGATCTTCGAGGCTGTGTCGGATGATCCCGACATCGAATGGCTGGCGATCGATGCGACCGTGATCCGCGCCCAGGCCCAGGCGGCTGGGGCTCGGGTAAAAAGGGGGGCGCTCAAGCCCAGGCTCTCGGGCGCTCGCGAGGCGGGTTCGGCACCAAGATCCATGCCGTAGTCGATGCCTTGGGCTTGCCGATCCGCTTCATCCTCGGCCCCGGACAGCAAAACGACATGGCGCCCGCCTGCGATCTGATCCGCGGCATCCCGGCTGGCAAGGTGCTGGCTGATCGTGCCTATGACGCCGACAGTTTGCACGATCTCATCTACGAGCAAGGCGGCGAGCCGGTCATCCCACCTCGCCGCCATCGCAAATATCAGCACCACTATGATCGCATCGCCTACAAACAGCGTTGGGGCATCGAGGGCTTCTTCGCCAAGCTCAAGCAGTGGCGCCGTATCGCAACACGCTATGACAAACTCGCCGCAAACTTCCTCGGCTTCGTCAAACTCGCCAGCATCATGCTATGGCTCAAATGATTAAATCGTCACTACTGCCTAGAAACGCCGCTCAATGCTTTCGGGCAAATGAACGTCGCGCAATCCAAACGGCCGAATGCCGATCGTCTGCTCAGGGCAGAAGCGAAATCACCGCCATTTATTGTTGGTGTCCGGCCCCTGTAACCGCGTCCGGAATCCGGGCCGCTTCGTCTCCGCCGATGGCCGGAACGCCTCGGGCACCTGATACCCCTCAGCCGGGCGATCGGCGGGGGCGCGACTTTTCACCACCTCCGGATTGATCTGCGCCTCCAGATGCACGCCGAAGCTCTGTCCCTTCCGCCATGCGATCTTTCCCTGCGCCGGTCGGCAGTCGGGCAGGAGGATGACGACGCTTTCCCCCACGGCAAGGTCGAACTCGCACCGCCCGCCAAGACCCATTTCCGACACGTCGCGAACGAGGATGTCGATCTCGCCATAATCCGGATGACGCATGCGCGCCTTCAGCAGCCGACGCTGGCGGTCATGCAGCCGCTTGGAGGCGAAATCGGAATCCGAAACGGACATTCAGTCCCGTATCTCTTCAATATCTGGTGCCGCGACGCACCTATGGCGACCCTTGGCTCCATTCGGCACTGCCGGCCGGACCCATATGAAATGACGGTGTAGACATTCAGGCGCGCCATGAAAAGCGCCATCATCTTAAACCATTTATATCAAAGGCTTTTAGCGTTTCCTTCAGAAAGAGGGAAGGCCGGCGGCCCGATGAGGGTCGCCGGCCTTCGATCAGGCGGTGAGGCGGCAATGCGGCTGAAAGCCGGTCGGGGATATGTCGCCTCCGGGCGAGGTCAGTTGGCCGCCTGATCCGAAGCGGCCGAGCTGGCCGAACCCGAAGCCTGTCCGCTGCCCGAAAGCTGTCCGGAAGCATCCACGGACCCCAGGCCGCTCGCGCCGTTCGCCGCACCGTTGGCCGCGCCCGCGGCGCTGCCGGCGGCATTGCCTGCTGCCGAACGAGTCCGGTTCACGGCGTTGGCGGCGCGGTCCCGCGCTGCTCCTGCGGTGGCGCTGGCGCGGTCCTTGGTTTCGGCGACGGTTCCAGCGGCCCGGTCCCGCGCCGCGCCGGCCGTGTTGCCGGCCTGGTCGCGCAGGCCGCCCACGGCATTGCGCACATCGCCCGTCCCCAGCGTGTCGGCCGTCAGGCTGCCGCCTGCCGATCCGCTGGCGGAGCCCGAAGCGCTGCCGCTGCGGCTCTTGCCATGGCGGCTGACCGATCCGGAGGCGGAACCGCTGCCGCTGCCATGGCCCGAACCGCTGGCGCCGACACGGCCATTCTCCAGGTCGATGCTGCGGTCGAGGCCGACGCCGCCCGATCCGCCGAGCGTGCCGCCCAACGATCCGCCCGCGCCACCCAGCGCGCCGCCCAGGCCACCGCCCAGCATGCCGCCGCCACCGCCGCCCAGCAACTGGGCAGAGGCGGGCGCGGCCGTCAGGGCGGCAAGAGCGGCGGTTGCAATCAGGAACTTGACTTTCATCGATCGTCTCCTTGTTCGTTGTCGATCCGATGACAGGACAACGGGACGGCGATCCGGTTTAATCCCAAAGTGCCGGAAAAAATTTCAAGCCATTGAAAATCAATCATTATTTCTGCAATTGCCGCAAATGATGCTGAGGCCGGAGCCTCGCTTCGCCTCCGCCCGCAGGGCCGCCACGCTGCCCTTGGCGAACAGCCGTCCCGCCACCAGCGGCGCAGCGAAGGATGTACCGCGGACCTTACCCTTGCCGCCGTCGGCCCGGGCCGCATTCATGTCCGCCCCCGGTGCGGCGAAATCCACATGACGGGCTCGCCCCGCCTCGGGCAGGACGCGGCCCCGCCCGTCAATGCCGGTGACGGCGATCACCCCGGCATAGGAGGCCGGATAGGCGGGCGGCGCGGCCGGCCCGTCATTGCCGACCGCCGCGACCACGGACACGCCACGTTCCCGCGCCAGACGGATGGCGCCGGCCAGCAGGGGATTGTCCGGGCCCACCAGGCTCACCGTCACGACATCGGCCCCGCGCGCCGCCATCCAGCCAAGCGCCCGCGCCATTGCGAAGGCGCTGCCGCCCGCCGGGTCGTCGCCATAGACATCGGCCACCAGCAAGGGCGCGCCGGGCGCTGCGCCCCTTATGCTGCCCGTCCCGCTGATGAGGGAGGCGACCGCCGTCCCGTGCGCGCTGGCGCGGGGAGCCCCTCGGGCGAAACCCCGCTGTTCGACCGGGCCGGTCAGGCTGGGGTGCCGGGCCACCCCGCCGTCGATCAGCCCCGCCGCCTTGCCCCGCACCGACGCGTTTTCCGCAAGCGCGGCGGCGGCAAGACCCATGGAAGCGCCGCTGGGGAAATAGAGATTGTCGGCACTGGCCTGCGCTTCCGGGGCGAGGGATCGCACCTGCTTCAACGCACGCGACAGGCTGCGGCCCTGCGGCACGGTCAGGCGGGTCACGGCAAGGTCCAGCCCCTCTATGGCGGCATCTTCCACGCCATAGCCGGCGGAACGCAGCGCGGCGACGCTTTCCGGCCGCGCCCCGGTCAGCAATATGACGCCGCGCCGCGCCGGTTCGCGCCGGTCGTCCAGTTCCACCGAATCGGCATGCCGCCACACCAGATCGTCGATCCGCGCTGCCCGCGCCGCCAACAGCCGGTCGGCCAGCCGGGCAGGCGACAGCCGGTCAAGCCCGGCCTGATCCAGCGTTCCTTCCACCCGATCCATCACATGCGGCACGATGCCGCCTGCCTGGCCGCTCACCTGACCCAGGGCGCTGCCCGGCGAAGGCAGCAACTGCGCCTGCGCGCCCGGTGCGGTCAGAAGCAGGCCGGCAACGATCCATCGACGCGCGAATTTCATCTCGACCTCTCCACCGCCGGCACTTCCACCATCAGACTGCCTTCCGGTCCTTTCGCTCTCAAAATGATTCATTGCGAAAAAATTTCCGATACAAGATTCATGCTCAGGGATGAAACGTGCGGCGGCAGCCGTTTCATCCTTCAGGAAGCTGAATGGAGACCGGATGTCGTTCGAAAGCGATCTGTTGGCGATCCTGCCCCGGCTGCGGCGCTTCGCCGCCAGCCTGTCGCGGGATCGCGCCGATGCGGACGATCTCTGCCAGGCGGCGTTGGAAAAGGCGCTCCGGGCACGCGATCAATGGCAGCCGGGGACGAGACTGGATAGCTGGATGTATCGGATCATGCGCAATCTGTGGATCGACGAGGGCCGCTCCCGGCAGCGCGCCGCCCGCACCTTCGCGCCGGAGGAGGCGGGCGAGCATGTCGGCCATGCGGGCGACCGCGATGTGGAGGCGCATGTCATGCTGTCCGATGTCGACCGCGCGATGCAAAGCCTGCCCGACGAGCAGCGGGAGGCTATCGCGCTCGTGCTGGTGGAGGGGCTGTCCTACCGGGAGGCGGCGGAGGTGCTGGACATTCCAATGGGCACGCTGACCTCGCGGCTGGTGCGCGGGCGCGGCGCTTTGATCGAACTGCTGGGGGAAGCGGCATGACGGACATGGACGAAGCCATGCTGATCGCCTTTGTCGACGGCGAATTGGACGAGGTGAACCGGCGGCGCGTCGAACGTGCCGTGGCGGAAGACCCGGCGCTGGCCGCGCGGCTCGACATGCATGTTCGCCTGCGGGAGCGGTTGGCCGGCCATTATGCGCCCATCGAAGCCGAGCCTGTGCCGGCCGCGATGCGGACCTTGTTGCAGGAGGATGCGAAGGTCGTCCCGTTCGCCCGTCCGGTCCAGGCGCGTCGGCGCGTCTGGGCCATGGGCGGCGCCATCGCCGCGAGCCTGCTGCTGGGGCTTGGCGTCGGGCATTTTTCCGGCGGGAGCGACGGTCCGATTTCAATAGAGCGGGGCACGATGGTCGCACAGGGCGAGTTGGCGTCGGCGCTCGAAACCCAGCTCGCTTCCGCGCAGGAGGAAGCGCCGATCCGCATCGGCCTCAGCTTCCGGCGCAAGGGCGGCGGATGGTGCCGCAGCTTCGAAGGGCAGGCCCTGTCGGGCGTCGCCTGCCGCGAGGGGCAAGGCTGGCAGGTGCAGCAGCTCGTGCCGGGCGCGGGACGGGAAGGGGCCTATCGGCAGGCATCCTCGGGCGATGCGCGTCTTATGGCGACTGTCGATGCCTTGATGGACGGCTCCCCCCTCGATGCCGCGCAGGAGAAGGCGGCGAAGGACAGGCGGTGGCAATAGGATAGCGGCTGAAGGAAGGGCGGTATCGGACACCCGCTTTATCCCTCTCCCTTAAGGGAGAGGGCTGCGCAGACTTGGCAGCTTGCTGCCTAGTCGTAGCTGGGTGAGGGGGTCGCGATCCAGGGGATCGCGCGGGCAGCAGGCCCGCTTTCCCCCTTACCAATCAACCCAGCCCCCTTCTTCGCCAAGGTTTCCTGTCCTTCTTCCTCAAGGGAGGAGGAAGGTCTTAAAAGGGCCAAAGCCGGCCCCAATAGCACCGCAAGAACAGGCTAACGCATCCCCATGGCCGCTTCGCTCAAAACTCGAAATTCAACCGCCCATAATAAAATCCGCCGCTGGTCCCATAGGGCGAATATTGGTTGTAAAGGGAAAAGCCGTTGCCCTGTAGCAAAGTGGGCAGCTTGTCGGGATAGCTGTTGAACAGATTGTTCGCCCCGGCCGTCAGTTTGATGCCCTTGCGCAGTTCCATCCCCAGTTCCAGGTCGAAGATGACCTTGGGATCGATTTCCGCATCCAGGGAAGGCGTGGTCGGATGGACCATCGTCACCTTGCCGTAGCGCGTTGCGCGCAGGTTCAGGCTGGCAGGCCCCTTGGTCCAGAGGATGTTGGCGATGAACTTGTCGCGCGGCGTGCCCTTGGTGAAGTCGCCCTGTTTCGACCGGCCGATCAGCACCAGCTGGGAATCGGCCAGTACCGGCGGTACGGCATCGACATGGGTGAAGACGGTCTTGTTGAAATTGGCCGACAGGCTGAACAGCGCATTGCCCCAGTCGCCCAGGCCCGCCCGCCAGGTGCTGACCACGTCCAGCCCCCGCGTCCGGGTGTCGGCGGCGTTGGAGAAGTAGAAGCCGCCCGCCGAGGATGTGATGCCCGCCGCCGCCAGCACGCTGCGCACGAGCGGGCCTTGCAGGGTTTCGGACAGCAGGATGCGGTCCCTGATCTTGATCTGATAGGCGTCGACCGTGATGTTGAGGCGCGGTGTCGGCGTGAGGACGATGCCGGCCGAAAGGTTTCTGGACTTTTCCGGCTTCAGCGCCGTAGCGCCAAGCGCGACGGCCGCGGCGGAATCGACCGGCAGTGCGGATACGGGCAGCAACACGCCGCCGACATTGATCGTGCTGGCGGAGGAATAATGCTGCTGTTGCAGGGTCGGCGCGCGGAAGCCGGTGCTGGCCGTGCCGCGCAGCGCCAGGCCGCGCACCGGCTCGATCCGCACCGACGCCTTGCCGGTGTCGGTGGTGCCGAAGTCGGAATAATCCTCATGCCGCCCGGCCAGCGCGACCTCGAACCCCTCCACGACCTGCTGTTCCAGGTTCAGATAGGCGCTCCAATTGTCGCGGCTCCATTTCCCGGCGGAGGAGAGGGGAAAACCCGTCACCCCCTGCGACCCGGATGTCCGCAGCACACCGGCATTGGGGCCGGTGGTCGACCGGTATCCGCCGTCGATATAGGAAACGGGGTCGCCCGCACCGATGGCATAGCCGTTCCAGCGATATTCCGCGCCCAGCGCCACCAGCAACGGTTCGGCCAGCCCTACATCGACCGTCTTCTGAAGGTCGAGATTGGTGGTCCACTCCTTCGACGTGACGGCGCCGATATACATGTCGGTCGGGCTGGCCGGACCGAGCGAGGCGTTGATGACCGAGCTTTCCCGATATTTCACCCAGTTGCGGGAAAAGCTGCTGGACAGATCGTAATGGAATGTGTCGGACAGGTCGCCGCGCAGCCCCGCCGCGGTCTGGAAGTCCTCGTCATAGATGTGGAGATGCGGGCTGTAGCCATTGGGGAACAGTTCGGGGATGTTGTTCGGCGCGTCGGGGAAGCGATAGGTCAGCCAGGCGTCGCTATGCCGGCGCGACGCCGTGCCGAACAGGTAAAGTTCGACCTGATCGCTCACCGGCAGCGACAGGTCATAGGCGAAGTTGATGCCCGACACCTGCGGCTGCCCGCCCCGGTTTACGTCGCGATCGACGGTCGCCTCACGCGGGTCGAGCGCACCCGTGGCCGATGAATAGAGCTGGCCCACCCGCGCATAGAACTGGCCCGGATTGGGCGCGCTGCGATAGGTGCGGCCCTGAAGGAAGACGTCCAGCGTGAAATGGACATGGCCACCGTCCCCGATGCCGAAGCCCTTGCTGATCTGGAACCGGCCCTGTTCGCCGCTGCCGTCCGCCGTGGCCCCGCCCAGGAAGGACGCGCTGCCGCTGGCATCGTTCTTCAGCAGGATGTTGACCACGCCTGCGATCGCGTCGGACCCATATTGCGCCGACGCCCCGTCGCGCAGCACCTCGATCCGCTCGATGGCGGAGGAGGGGATAAGGTCCAGGTCGGGCGGCGACTGGCCGTTCTGGGTCGTGCCGTTGATGAACAGGGTCGCCGTATTGTGGCGCCGCTTGCCGTTCACCAGCACCAGCAACTGGTCGCCCGCAAGGCCGCGCAGCGACAGCGTCTTGACGGCGAAGCTGGCGCCCGCGCCGCTGTTCGACACGTTGATCGACGGCACCAGCGTGCCCAGCAGGTCGCGCACCGATTGCTTGCCGCTCGCCTCCAGGTCCCTGGCGCTCAGCACGTCGATGGGCGCCAGGCTTTCCGCGACGGTGCGCGTGGTCTGGCGGGTTCCCGTGACGATGATCGGGGCCGAGGCATCGTCCCCATCGGCGGGCGCCATGGCGACCGGGGCCGCCGACGCCCCCGCCACGCCGACCTGCGCAAGCTGGACCGCCAGCGGACTGCGATGGGCGACGGTGCGGTTGGCCGGCACGGCGAGGGCGATGACGCCGACGCCCGCTTCGCTATGCTTGAGCGCGGTTCCGGCCAGCAGCCGTTCCAGCGCGTCTTCGGTCGACAGCCAGCCCTGCACGCGCCGGCTGCGGATCGATGCGACCTCGTCATAGGGGAAGAGGATGCGCACGCCCGACTGGGTCGAAAGCTGGCGCAGGGCGCTGCTCAGCGGCTGCGGGGCGATGTCGAACTTGTGCCGCTGCGACAGGGTGGCGTCCATTTTCGAGGATGCCATCAGCTCCGTGGGCAAAACAAGGCATGTGGCGAGGGCGAACCCCGCCAGTGCATGGCGAATGCGCATCGATTGTTCCCCTGTTGCAGACGGCTTTTGCCGTTCCGACATCTTCCAACGAAGAAAAGGTCCCGACCCGCCATCCATTCCGGAGCGGCGGACAGGAACGATCGGATGCGACCGATAAAGGATCGGGAAATCAGCGGGAAATGAGATTATCTTATCATAATATTACAAATGGCGCTCAGCCCGGATCAGGCGCTGGTCTGCAGAAACCAGCGCCGGTCCTTTTCCAACCCGATCGCGGTCAATCGGCCGCTGCGGAAAGCGCCGGTGTCGATGCCGATCCTGTTGGGCTGCACATCCACATCCTCGCTGATGCTGTGCCCGTGGACGATCATCTTGCCGAAATGTCGCCCATGGTTCAGGAAATCGCCCCTGATCCACCGCAGATCGGCAGGAATCTGGGCATCAAGCGCGACGCGAGGCCGCACCCCCGCATGGACGAAGAGATAGTCGCCAAGCGGCAGCATATCGGCAAAGTCGTCCAGGAAATCGACATGATCGCGGGGGACATGGGCCAGCATCCACTGCGCCATCGCCTCGTCGCTCATGAGCGCGCTGTCCTCCGCCCCCAGGCCGTAGCTGGCCAGCGTCTCCACCCCCCCATATCGGCGGAAGAGGCGCGCCGCCTGCGCCTTTCCGCGGGCGGCTGCAATGAACATCTCCTCATGATTGCCCTTGAGGAAGCGGATGTCGCCGGTCGAGCGCGCCAGGCCCATCGCCCGTTCCACCACCTGCCGCGACTGCGGGCCCCGGTCGACCAGATCGCCCAGCAGGATCAGCAGCCGGGGCAGGGGATCGCGCTCCGCCTCGTCCAGAGCGATCCGGTCCAGCAATTGGGCGAAAAGGTCGTCGCGGCCGTGAATGTCGCCTATGGCATAGACGCGCCTGTCACCCCCCACGCTGGGGGAAGGCGCATCGTCCCGCGCCTTCCGCCTGCGGAACGGCATCAGCATGGCGGGCTTGCCTCACACATCATGCCGCCACTGTCGCACAGCGTTACAGGCGCGGCAATGTGACGCCCTGCTGCCCCATATATTTGCCCGCGCGGTCGGCATAGCTGGTCTCGCACGGCTCGTTGCCCTTAAGGAACAGGAACTGGCACGCGCCCTCATTGGCGTAGATCTTGGCGGGCAGCGGCGTGGTGTTGGAAAATTCCAGCGTCACATGCCCTTCCCAGCCCGGCTCCAGCGGCGTCACGTTCACGATGATGCCGCAACGCGCATAGGTGGACTTGCCAAGGCAGATCACCAGCACGTCGCGGGGCACCCGGAAATATTCGACCGTCCGCGCCAGCGCGAAGCTGTTGGGCGGGATGATGCAGACGTCGGTCTTGCGGTCGACGAAGCTGTTGGCGGCGAAATCCTTGGGGTCGACCACGGCGCTGTCGACATTGGTGAAGATCTTGAACTCGTCCGCCACCCGCGCGTCATAGCCGTAGGAGGAGAGGCCATAGCTGATGCAGCCGTCGCGCCGCTGGCTTTCCACGAACGGCTCGATCATGCCGCTGGTCTGGGCCTGTTCGCGAATCCACTTATCCGACAATATCGACATGGCTGTTCAGCTCTTTCTGGGGGTGATGCCCAAATCGGCAGGGCCGAAGGCATGGGGCAGGAGTTCAGCGACGCGATGTTCGGCCAGCGCGTCTCCTTCCGGCGCCGCGCAGTAAATGGCAAGCGTGCGCCCGGCCATCTGCTCGGCTTCGTTCATGATCTGGCGGCACCGGCCGCAGGGGGTGACGATGGCGTCTCCCGATACGGAGCCGTCCGGCCCGATGGCGCCGCCCACGACCGCGATCGCTTCCACATCGGCAAGGCGGCCCTGCGCGTTGGCCGCCGCCAGCGCCACCGTTTCGGCGCAGAGCGACAGGCCGTAGCTCGCATTCTCGAAATTGCAGCCGGTCACGATCTGCCCGTCGGTCAGCCGCACCGCCGCGCCCACGGCGAAGCGGCTATAGGGCGCGTGCGCATGGCGCATCGCCGTCCGCGCCGCCCCGATCAGCTTTTCCGTCGCATTCATCGCGCCATCACATCCCATCGCACCGGTCCGTCGATGCCGTCGATATGCCGCATATCATTGGCTGTCCACATCACCCATTTGCGCTTCTCGCGATCGGGCGCGAAGAAATTGCGGTCCAGCCATAAGGTCCGGTTGATCCCCGATGCAATGGCATATTGCGCATCGAAATCGTCGCTGACGTTGAGCAGGACCGGCGTGCCCGCATGACTCTCGATCAGGTTGATCAGCGTATTCAGTTCCGACAGCACCGCGTCCTGCCCCGGCCGCGCCCGGCAGCCCGGCTCGAACGCCAGCCTGATCACCGGCGGCAGCGCGGCATTGTCCCGCGGAACCATGGTCATGAAGCCTGTCGCCTGTTCCGAAGCCCTGGCGCACAGGCTGAAATCCAGCGCCGCGCCATAGCGCAGCCCCGCCGCCCGCGCGCCTGCCCAATTCGCCTCGAAGGCCGGATCGCGCAAGCGCCCGCCGCGCGAGGCGCGGATATAGGCGAAATCCGCCCCCTGCGCCGCCAGCGTGCCCCAGTCGATGGAGCCATTGTCCGACGATACCGACACGCCCTGGGTCGGAAACGCCTCCCGATCCGGCGCCCATTCGCGCGCATAGAGCCATCCGCCCAGGGCCATCAGACCCAAGACGGCAAGAAACAAGCAAAAACGGGCCATGAAATGGCCGGCACTGATGATACGGATGCCCCTTACCCCTTGATGTGCAGGACGCAGATCAGCGTGAACAGGCGACGGGCCGTATCGAAATCGACCTTGATCTTGCCGTCCAGCCGCTCGATCAGCGTCTCGGCGGCGGCATTGTGGATGCCCCGGCGTGCCATGTCCACCGTTTCGATCTGCTGTGGCGATGCGTTGCTGATCGCCTGGTAATAGCTGTCGCAGATCGCGAAATAGTCCCGGATCGGGCGGCGGAACCGGCCCAGGCTCAGGATGATCGCCTCCAGCGGATCGCCATTTTCCCGACGTATTTCTATGACCAGCCGACCTTCCTCGACACGCAGGTGCACCTTGTAGGGGCCGGCATAGCCGTCCTCATGGCTGCGCTGCGGCTCGAAATAATTGTCCTCCAGCAGGTCGAAGATGGCGATGCGCCGTTCCTGCTCCACATCGGCATTGCGCCAGAGGATCGTCCGCTCGTCGAGCGTGATATCGATGATGCGCGGATCGGCCATGGACGCTATGGTCAGTGCGGCGACACGCGCCGAAAAGCAAGGGGGACTCTTGTCCACAGCTTTTCCGAATGCTTTCAACGTTCCGCCTTGCAAGGGCGGTTGCTCGGCGCGATGAGGGGACAATGGTCGAACTCGTGCAAATCACCCCCGCCGCAGAAGCCGGCATCACCGAACTCCCCCGCAATGTGGAGGCGGAGGCCGCCCTGCTGGGCGCGCTGATGATCGACAACCGCATTGCCGAGGATGTGCAGCTCAAGCTCAAGCCGGAGCATTTCTTCGAGCCCCTGCACGGCCGCATCTACGAATCCGTGATGAAGCTGGTCGAGCGCGACATGGTCGCCAACCCGGTGACGCTGAAGCCGATGCTGGAGCAGGACCCGGCGCTCAAGGAACTGGGCGGCGTCGGCTATCTGGCGCAACTGACAGGCAATGGCGCGGCGCTGCTGGGCGCCCGCGACTTCGCCACGCAGATCTACGACCTTGCCTTGCTGCGACAGCTTGTCCATGTCGGCCGCGAACTCGTTGAAAACGCTCTGGATACCAGCGAGGACGTAAACCCCCGCGAACAGATCGAGCAGGCCGAGGTCGCGCTTTACAAGGTGTCGGAGGGGGAGGGGGAGACCGGGTCGGTCAAGAGCTTCGCCACGGCCACCACCATGGCGGTCCAGATCGCGGAGCGCGCGCTCAACAGCGGCGGGCATGTTTCGGGCATCACCACGGGCATCAACAGCCTGAACGAAAAGATCGGCGGCATGCACAATTCGGACCTCATGATCCTCGCGGGTCGTCCGGGCATGGGCAAGACGTCGCTGGCGACCAACATCGCCTATAATGCCGCCTCGCGCTGGCTGCGCGACAATGCCGACGGCATTCCGCCGGAAAAGAATATGGGCGCGAAGACCGCTTTCTTCAGCCTGGAAATGTCCGCCGACCAGCTCGCCACCCGCGTTCTGGCCGAACAGTCGGGCATCAGCGGCGAAGCGCTGCGCATGGGCAAGATCAGCCGCGCCGATTTCCAGAACCTCTCCCGTGCGGCGCGGGAATTGCAGGAACTGCCGCTGTTCATCGACGACACGCCGGGCCTGACCATCGCCGCGCTGCGCACCCGCGCCCGCCGGTTGAAGCGGCGGCATGACATTGGTTTCGTCGTGGTCGACTATCTCCAACTGCTCCAGGGCACCGGAAAGGGCGACAATCGCGTCAACGAGATTTCGGAAATTTCCCGTGGTCTGAAGACCCTGGCGAAGGAACTTAACTGCCCGGTTCTGGCCTTGTCCCAGCTCAGCCGCGCCGTCGAACAGCGCGAGGACAAGCGGCCCCAGCTATCGGACCTTCGTGAATCGGGCTCCATCGAACAGGACGCGGACATGGTCTGGTTCGTCTTCCGCGAGGATTATTATGTCGCCGCGAAGGAGCCGGGGAACAAGGAAAGCCCCGAACATCTGGAATGGGCGCAGGAAATGGAGCGCATCTACGGCCTGGCCGAGGTGATCGTGGCCAAGCAGCGCCATGGTTCGACCGGGCGCATCCGCATGAAGTTCGACGCGAAGATCACCCGCTTCTCCGACCTGGCGGAGGGCAGCTATCTGGAGGATTACGAATAGAACCAGGGGCCTTTCACAAGCCGCAGCGTGCTAAAAATATGTGAGCGCCGGAAGTTCGGAAAACCGCCATTTGCAGCCTGCCATTGGCTGCATCCCCACACATCCTAGCCCGAAACAAAAGCCTGGAACACCAGCGCCAGCCCCACCAGGCTGACGAGATAGGCAATGGTCCGCACCATGGGAATGCCCATGCCGTACAGCGGCAGGTAAACCGCCCGCGCCCCCAGCCAGAGCCACCCGCCAAGGGCTGTCGTTCCGCTGGTTTTCCCCGCGATCACCACGCCCAGAAGCACGATGATCGCGATCGGATAGGTTTCGAGGAAATTCGCCTGCGCCCGCACCAGCCGCCCGCCGACGGGATCGAGCGGCGGCAATTCCTCATCCCGCGCGCCCATGTTCCATTTGGTGCCATATTGCCGCGTCTTGATATGCGCCGCCGCGAAGATGTGGACCAGCAGCAGCACGCAACTCCACGCCAATATCTTCAGCTCGACGGCCATATCTCGTCCTCCGCTCAGTCTGTCATGACCGCCGACCATATCGCGCCCGCATGGTCCGCGCCATAAGTCTCGATTGCCGCAGGCGGCGGATTGGCTGCTGGCGCCCATCATCGGGGCCATAGGCCCTCTTTTCGCAACGGGAGGATTCGGAAGAGCGCAATATTCCCACGAGTCGGGATATTCTCGACGCAACCGCCTTTTCGGTCAGAACACCGGCTGGTTGGCCGGATCGTCCGGATCGGCCGCGGGGGAGGGGATCGGCGTCACCGGCGAGTGAATGCCGCACTCGACCTTGTCCCACCCGCGCCAGCGCCCGGCGCGGGGATCTTCGCCCGGCAGCACCTTGGACGTGCACGGTTCGCAACCGATGGACAGATAGCCCTGCGCCTCCAGCGGATGGCGCGGCAGCTTCTCCGCCTCGAACCAGGCCTCCAGATCGTCCTTCGTCCAGTCGCCCAGCGGGTTGATCTTCAGCCGGCCGTCCTCGACCTCGAAACGGGGCAGGTTCTGGCGCGTCACCGACTGGAACGCCTTGCGTCCGGAAATCCACGCATCCAGTCCATCCTTGGCGCGGTTCATCGGCTCGACCTTGCGGATTTCGCAGCAGCCGTCGGGATCGTAGGACCAGCGCAGCCCAGTCTCGTCCTTCTTCGCCAGCACCTCCGCATCGGGCACGACCGCCCGGCTGTCGGTAAAGCCCAGCGTGCTGATCAGCGTTTCGCGATAATCCAGCGTCTCGCGGAACATCTTGAGCGTGTCGACGAAGATCACCGGCACGGTCCTGTCCGCCTTGGCCACCAGCGACAGCAGCACCGCGCTTTCCGTACCGAAGGAGGAGACGACGGCGACATTGCCCGCCAGCCCCTCGGCAAAGACGGTCTTGAGCATCGACAGCGTGTCGACGCCCTCGAAGCGCGCGTTGAGCGCATCCGCATCCGCCTGGGTAAAGGCGGGGCGGGCGTCGATTACGTCGAGCTGGCGGGCAGGTTCAGCCATTTACAGTCTCCGGGTGCCGTTTCGCCCAGATGGGGCGGCGGCCATCGATCGTCTTCTGATAGACGTCGTCACAACGATGGAGCGCGCGCTCCACGGCGGCATCGTCCAGCGCCTTGTCGGGCCGGAAGCTGTCGAAGCCGCAGCGGCGCATCGCGACGATCTGGTCCACCAGCACATCGCCCACGGCGCGCAGTTCGCCCTGATAGCCGGCCTCGCGCAATATCCGCGCCGCCGAATAGCCGCGTCCGTCGCCGAAAGCCGGGAAGTTCACCTCCACCAGCGACAGCCTGTCCAGATGGGGCAGCAACTCGCGAGCATCCTCGCCCGCTTCGATCCGGACGGCGGTCGAATTGGACTGGCCGGTGAAGGATTCGACCGTGACCGCCGGTTCCTGGCCGGTTTCGCCTTCGCGGAAGGACAGGAACTCAACCATAGATCGCCTCCTTGAAGGGCTTCATGCCAAGACGGCGATAGGTGTCGAGGAAGCGTTCGCCCTCCTCCCGCTGTTCGAGATAGAGGTTGGTGACCTTCTCGATCGCGTCGACCACGCCGTCCTCCGAAAAGCCGGGGCCGGTGATCTGTCCGACGCTCGCATCCTCCGCGCCCGACCCGCCGAGCGAAAGCTGGAAATTCTCCACGCCCTTCCGGTCCACGCCCAGCACGCCGATATGGCCGGCATGATGATGGCCGCAGGCATTGATGCAGCCGGAAATCTTGACCTTCAGCTCGCCCAGTTCCTTCTGCCGGTCCGCCGCGGCGAACCGTTCCGACAGCTTCTGCGCCAGCGGGATGGAGCGGGCATTGGCGAGGCTGCAATAATCCAGGCCCGGACAGGCGATGATGTCGGTGATCAGGTCCAGATTGGCCTCGGCAAGGCCAGCCTCGTCCAGCTTCTGCCAGATGGCGTGGAGGTCCGCCTTCTTCACATGCGGCAGGACCAGGTTCTGCGCATGGGTGACGCGCAACTCGTCGAGCGAATATTGTTCGGCCAGGTCCGCAACCAGCGCGATCTGCTCCGCCGAGGCATCGCCCGGAATGCCGCCGCGCGGCTTCAGGCTGATGTTGACGATGGCATAGCCCGGCTGCTTGTGCGCCGCGACCTGACGGTCCACCCAAAGGGCGAAGGCCGGATCGCTGCGGTCGATGCTGTCCTCCAGGCCCGTTTCATAGGCGGGGCCGGCGAAATAGGCGCGGATGCGGTCCAGTTCCTCGGTCGGCGGGTTGAGGCCCAGCGTCCGCATATGGGCGAACTCCTCCTCGACCTGCCGCTTATATTCCTCGACGCCCAGTTCATGGACCAGGATCTTGATCCGCGCCTTGTACTTGTTGTCGCGCCGGCCATAGCGATTATAGACGCGCAGGCACGCCTCCAGATAAGAGACGATCTCATCTTCGGGCACGAAGTCCCTGATAAGCGGCGCAACCATGGGCGTGCGACCCATGCCGCCGCCGGCATAGACTTCCGCGCCTGTCCGGCCGTCGCGCGACACCAGCTTCAGGCCGATGTCGTGCAGGCGCATGGCGGAACGGTCATCCTCGCTCGCGATCACCGCGATCTTGAACTTGCGCGGCAGATAGGTGAATTCGGGATGGAAGGTCGACCATTGGCGCAACAGTTCCGCCCAGGGACGCGGGTCGGCCACTTCGTCCGCCGAAACCCCGGCATATTGGTCGGACGAGATATTGCGGATGCAATTGCCGCTGGTCTGGATGGCATGCATCTCGACCGTCGCCAGTTCGGCAAGGATGTCCGGCGCATCGGCCAGCTTGATCCAGTTATATTGCAGGTTCTGGCGCGTCGTGAAGTGGCCATAGCCCCTGTCGTATTTCGCCGCGATCTCGCCCAGCTTGCGCATCTGCCGGCCGCTCAGCGTGCCATAGGGAATGGCGACGCGCAGCATATAGGCGTGCAACTGGAGATAGAGGCCGTTCATCAGCCGCAGCGGCTTGAACTGGTCCTCCGTCAGTTGCCCGGCCAGACGGCGCTGGGTCTGGTCGCGAAACTCCTCGACGCGGGCGTCGACGATGGACTGGTCGTAGCTGTCGTAACGATACATGGTTCAGATCACCCAGTTGCCGGCATCGGCGTCATTCGGTTTCAGCGTCAGGTCGGGGCGCACCGTCGGCCCCAGGGCGCGGATGCGGTCCTTGATATGCGCGGGGCGCACGCCTTCTTCGGTCACGGTCGCATCGATCACATAGGCGCCCACGACCCGCAACGCGGCTTCCTCCGCCCGGGCCAGATCCTCGCCCTTGTCGCCCACGTCGACGGAATCGCCGACCTGCCGCGACCAGCCGTCGCCCGCCCACCAGATCACGTCCCCGGTGCCGAGGTCATTGCCGGTCAAAATCTTCACTTGTCAGTCTCCGCCCCAAATGTCTCCTGCGCGGCCCAGCCGGCCAGCACATCCTGCGCCAGCGCATAGGCCGCAACCTCCCCGACCACAATCAGGGCAGGGCTTTTCACCTTCTCCCGCGCGACCATCTCGCCCAGATCGGCAAGCAGGGTGCGCAGCGTCCGCATGTCGGCGCGCGTGCCGTTTTCCAGCACGGCCACGGGAATGGCCGGCGACACGCCGTCGGCCATCAGCTTGTCGGCAATGTCCGTCGCCGTCGCCACGCCCATATAGATGACGAGCGTGCGTCCCGCGCCCGCCAGCCCGGACCAGTCCTGATCGGTCAGCCCCTTGCATTGCCCGGCCACGAAGCTGACCGCGCTTGCCGCATCGCGATGGGTGAGGGGAAGTTGCGCCTGCGCGGCGCAGCCGATGGCGGCGCTGATCCCCGGCACGACCTCCACCGGCACCCCGGCGGCGCGGCAGGCTTCCATTTCTTCGCCGCCACGGCCGAAGATGAAGGGATCGCCGCCCTTCAGCCGCACGACCCTGCGCCCGGCGAGCGCCAGTTCGACCAGCAGGGCATTGATCCCGTCCTGCGGCACCGAATGACGGCTGCGCTGCTTGGCGACAGAGATCAGTTCGGCCCGTGGGGAGGCGAGCGCCAGGATCTCGCCGGAAACCAGCCCATCATGCACGATCACCTCGGCCTCGCCGATCAGCCGCGCGGCGCGCAGCGTCAGGAGTTCCGGGTCGCCCGGACCGGCGCCGACAAGGGTGACAGTGGCAATGGGAGTTTCAGCCATGTTGGGCAGATGGCGAAAACAGCCCGCGGTTTCAATTCAGAATGCGTTGGCCAGGGCGAAGGAAAATTTGGGGAGGATCGATTTGATCCTGTCGCCCCGTCGCTCTGCTGCCAGACCACCCGGCCGCTCAATCGCCCATCAGGCTGGTATCGACGTCCTTCAGACCAATGCCGATGGATGCGCGCGGCTGCTCGATCTCCACCGACACGACCGGATAGGCGCAATAATCGGCCGCATAATAGGCGCTGGGCCTATGATTGCCGGAAATGCCCACCCCGCCAAAGGGCGCGGAGGAGGATGCCCCATTGGTCGGCCGGTTCCAGTTGACGATGCCCGCCCGGATATTGGCCCAGAACTGGTTATATTGTTCCGGCGATCCCCCGATCAGCGCGGCGGAAAGGCCATAGCGCGTATTGTTCGCTTCCCGGATCGCGGATTCGAAATCCGGCACCCGGACAACCTGCAACAGGGGGCCGAACAGCTCGACGTCGGGCCGCTCCGCCATGGCGGTCACGTCGATGATCGCCGGCGTCACGAAGGGCAGCCCCTTGGTCGTGCGGACCATGTGCTTGATGGGCTTGCCGCCGTTGCTCATCAGATAGAGGAAGCTTTCCGTCAGATGATCCGCCGCCTGATTGTCGATCACCGGCCCCATGAAAGGCGCGGGGTCCGCATGGGGATGGTCGACGATCAGCCGGTCCGCCAGCCTCTTGACCTCTCCGACCAGCGTGTCGGCCAGCTCCTCCCTGACGATCAGCCGGCTCGCGGCCGTGCAGCGCTGCCCGCTCGACAGGAAGGCCGACTGGACGATCAGCGTCGCGGCGCTGGCGATGTCGGCCGTATCCCAGGCGACGATCGGGTTGTTCCCGCCCATTTCCAGCGCCAGTATCTTGCCGGGATTGGCCGCGAACTGCCGGTTGATCGCGATGCCCGTCTGCGCCGACCCGGTGAAGAGAATGCCCCCCACATCGGGATGGGCGGCCAGCGCCTTGCCCTCGTCGGGTCCGCCCAGCACCAGCCGGACGGCATCCTCCGGCACGCCCGCCTCATGGTAGAAACGCACCAGCATCTCGCCCACGGCCGGCGTCTTTTCCGACGGCTTGAAGACGACGGCATTGCCGGCCAGCAGCGCGGGAACGATATGCCCATTGGGCAGATGCGCCGGGAAATTATACGGCCCCAGCACCGCCATGACGCCATGCGGCTTGTGCCGCACGGACTGACGCGCGCCCATCGCCGCTTCAAGCCGTCTCTGCCCGGTGCGTTCGGAAAAGGCGGCGACGGAAATGTCGACCTTGTTCATCACCGCCGTCACTTCGGTCCGCGCATCCCACAGGGGCTTGCCGGTTTCGCGGGCGATCAGGTCGGCCAGCGCCTCCTCATTGGCGCGCACGACATTGACGAAGCGGCGCAGCGTTTCGATGCGATAGGCGATGGGCTGGGCGGCCCATTTCGGCCAGGCGGCACAGGCGCGGGCGACCTCCGCCTCCACGTCGCTGGCAGTCCCCTGCCACAAAAGAGCACCAGTGGCGGGTTCGAACGAAGTCAGCGTGGCGGACATGGCACCGATATGGAGGATAATGGGGCGTTAGGGAAGGGGCGGCAAACCGCTCCCTCCTCCCTCGGGGAGGGGGAAGCGGGCGTGGCGAGCGGAAGGGCAAGCCGACGTAACGGAAAGCCCGTCCGCCCCGCCAGCGGAGGAGAATTCAGGGCACATCAGGGGCACCGCCCAATGCGTCGCCCATGCGCCGGATCGCCGCCACCTTCGCATGCAGCGGCGTCCAGTCGTCCCGCTCGGCAATCCCGCTCCAGATCGCCTCCACCTCATCGATATGCATGGAGCAGGGCGCCGTATCGGCCCAATAGGCATGATCCTGGGGCCCGCTCGCCTCGAACCCGGCAATGGCCTCGCGAAATCCCGCCCATTCCTCCCCGGCATAAGGCGCGCCGTCGCGAGGATCGCCGCCGCGCCAGTCCTGGAAGAAGCGATCGATCGGCCTTTGCGTCGCGATCATGCCGCGCACCGCCGCTTCGATCATGGTGGAGGCGTCGTCCGTCGGCGCCACCCCCAACCGCCAGCAGAAGCGCCGCGCCATCGCCTCGGCATAGAGCGCCGGAAAGCGCTCCAGCTGCTCGATCAGCGGTTCGGCCTCCACCAGGGGACGCAGCGACACGGCGAGCTGCGCCACGTCCCAGTGGATCGCTTCCGCCTGCCGTCCGAAGGCATAGAGCCCGGCATGGTCGAAATAGGCGGCGGTGAACCCCGCTTCCCAAAGCGGCGTGAACCGCCAGGGCCCATAGTCGAAGCTCTCGCCCGTCACATTGATGTTGTCGCTGTTGAGCACGCCATGGACGAAGCCCGCCACCATGTAGCTCGCGGCCAGATCGGCCGTGCGCTCCACGACCCGGCCCAGCAGTTGCGCGGGAGGATTGTCGCCCGGCGCCTCGCCGTAGAGCTTCGTCAGCGCATAGTCGACGAGCCGCTCCAGCAGCGCCTTGTCGTCGAAATAGGCCGCCCGCTGGAAAGACCCGATGCGGATATGCGAGTGGCTGAGCCGCACCATCACCGCCGCGCGGGTGGGGGAAGGTTCGTCGTTGCGCTCCAGCGCCTCGCCCGTCTCGATGATGGAAAAGGTCCTGGAGGTGTTGACGCCCAGCGCCTCGAGCATCTCCGTCGCCAATATCTCCCGCACGCCGCCCTTCAGCGTCAGCCTGCCGTCCCCGAAGCGGCTGTAGGGCGTCCGGCCGGAACCCTTGGTGCCCAGGTCGAGCAACCGGCCGGCCCCGTCCCGAAGCTGCGCGAACAGGAAACCGCGGCCGTCCCCGATGTCGGGATTGTACACGCGGAACTGATGCCCATGATAGCGCAGCGCCAGTGGCTGGGGCAGCGATCCCTCCAGCGGCTGGAACCGGCCGAAATGCGCCAGCCATTCCTCATCGCTCAGGTCGCTCAGGCCCACGGCTTTCGCCCAGCGGTCATTGCGGAAACGCAGGATGGTCCGGGGAAAGTCGGCCGCCGCGACGGGATCGGCAAAATCGGGCTGCAGCACGGCGATTTCGTTCGCGGGGCTGAATTTGGCGGGTTGCAGGGCAGGGCGCATGCGGCGATATGGGGGATGCAGGGTGGAAGGATCAAGCAGCTTGAGCAGCTATAGCGACGGATACTGGTGGTCCCCCGATGGGCTGAGGCTCCATTATCGCGATTATGCTGGCGGCGAAGATGGCCGCCCTCCCTTGCTCTGCCTGCCGGGCCTGACCCGCAACGCCCGCGATTTCGAACCGCTGGCGGCGCGCCTCGCCGGGCCATGGCGCCTCATCTGTCCCGACTTGCGCGGCCGCGCCGAAAGCGCGCAGGCGAAGGACCCGATGACCTATGTCCCGCTCACCTATCTGCAGGACATCAGCCGCCTGCTGGCGGATCTGGCCATCACCCGCTTCGTCGCCATCGGCACGTCGCTGGGCGGCATCATCACCATGCTGATCGCGGCGACCCATCGCGAATGGCTGGCCGGAGCGCTGCTCAACGATGTCGGACCGACGCTGGAGGAGGCGGGGCTGGCGCGCATCCGCACCTATGTCGGCATCGGCCAGTCGCATCCAAGCTGGGTGCACGCCGCCCGCGCGCTGGAGGAATCCAACGGCGACGTCTATCCCGGCTATGGCCTCGACCAATGGCTGGCCATGGCCAAGCGCCTCTACCGCCTCAACAGCGCGGGGCGCGTCGTGCTCGACTATGACATGCGCATAGCGGAGCCGCTGCGGGTCGCGGGCAGCGAGGCGAGCGTCGACATGTGGCCGGTCATGCAGGCCTTTCGCGGAATTCCGACGCTGGTGCTGCGCGGCGAGCGCTCCGACCTGCTCTCCGCGGCCACCGCCGCCCGCATGGTGGAGGACATCGGTCCCGGCGCGGAGTGCGCGGTCATCTCCAATGTCGGTCACGCCCCCGTTCTCGACGAGCCTGAATCCGTCGCCGCCATCGACCGGCTGCTGGCGCGGGTCCTGAATGGCTGAAGCGGCTTGAGCGGCATGGAGCGTTTCGCCGCGGGCCGGCCTCGGCAGATCGACGGGCCGCCCCGGCTGCTGCATGTCCACGGCAGCTTCTCGCTTGGCGGGAAGGAGGCGCGGGCCGTGCGCCTGATGAACCTTTGGGGCGACCGCGCCCGTCACAGCATCGTCAGCGCCGCGCCCCAATTGATGAGCGCGCGGGACGCCATCGACCCCGCCACGCCGGTCGATTTCCCCCAGCCTCCTCCACTCGCCGGCAGGCCGGGCCTCGGGCGTTTCCGGGCGATTGCGGCCTTCCTGTCGGACTACGACCTCATCCTCAGCTATAATTGGGGCGCGATGGATGCGGTGATGGCGCGGCGCATCCATGGCGGTCCGCCGCTGATCCATCATGAGGACGGCTTCAACGCGGATGAGGCGGGCGGCCTCAAGCCGCAGCGCAACCTCTATCGCCGCCTGGCGCTTCAGCGCGCCCATGCGCTGGTCGTCCCGTCCGTCCGGCTCGACGGCATCGCCCGCGAGGTGTGGCGTCAGCCGCCGCGAAAGGTCCACCTGATCCGCAACGGCATAGACACGGCGCGCTATGCCCTGCCGCCTGTGCCGGATGCCATTCCAGCCCTCGACCGCACGGCCGGCAAGCTGCTGGTGGGGACGGTGGCGGGCCTGCGCCCGGTCAAGAACATCCGCCGCCTCGTCCGCGCCGTCGCGCCGCATCGCGACCGGCTGCAACTGGTGGTGGTGGGGGAGGGGCCGGAACGCGACGCCATAGCGGCGGAAGCCAGGGACCACGGACTGGCCGACATCTGCATGGCCGGATTCCTGCCGGAACCGTGGCGCTTCATGGGCCTGTTCGACATCTTCGCTTTGTCTTCCGACAGCGAGCAGTTCCCGATCTCGCTGGTGGAAGCGATGGCGGCGGGCCTGCCCGTCGCATCGACCGATGTGGGGGACGTCGCTGCCATGGTCGCGCCCGAAAACCGGCCGTTCGTCGTCCCGGACGAAGCAGCCCTGTCCTCGGCGCTGGGCGCGCTCGCCGGCGATCCCGGTCTGCGGCAAAGGCTTGGCGAGGCGAACCGCCAACGCGCCTGCCGCGATTTCACCGAAGCCGCCATGGTGGACGCCTATGCCGGCCTTTACGGTCAGGCACTATCCAGCCCCCATATTTTGCGGTAGGGCGCGCCCAAATATTCGTCATCCGACCGTAAAGCTGCTATAGGGCGGCGTTCAGGTGGTCGGGGGCCACGGGATTTTTGCGCGGGAGATTGCGTTGTTCAAGGGGTTGAAGCCCATCGTTTACGGCGGCCGGGAAGTCTGGCCATTGGTCGAAGGCGGCAAGGGGGTAGCCGTTTCCAACCATGCCAGTTCCGGCGCCTGGGCGGCGGCCGGCGGCATCGGCACGGTGTCGGCGGTCAATGCGGACAGCTATGACAGCTTCGGCAACGTCATTCCCCAGATCTATCATGGCCGCACCCGCCGCGACCGCCATGAGGAACTGATCGCCTATGCGATAGACGGCGCGGTCGAACAGGTGAAGCGGGCCTTCGAAATCGCCGGTGGCAAGGGGGCGATCAACATCAACGTGCTCTGGGAAATGGGCGGTGCGCAGCGCGTCCTCCACGGTGTCCTGGAAAAGACGAAGGGAATGGTCGCGGGCGTGACCTGCGGCGCGGGCATGCCCTACAAGCTGTCGGAGATCGCCGCCTCCTACGGCGTCAACTATCTGCCCATCGTCAGTTCCGGCCGCGCCTTCCGCGCCCTGTGGAAGCGCGCCTATTCCAAGGCATCGGAATGGCTGGCGGCGGTGGTCTATGAGGACCCGTGGCTGGCGGGCGGCCATAACGGCCTGTCCAATGCCGAAGATCCCAAGGTGCCGCAGGACCCCTATCCCCGCGTCCGCGACCTGCGCGCCACCATGCGGGAGGGGGGCATTTCCGACGATGTGCCCATCGTCATGGCAGGCGGCGTCTGGGCGCTCAAGGACTGGAACGACTGGATCGACAATCCGGAACTGGGCGCGATCATGTTCCAGTTCGGCACCCGTCCGCTGCTGACGCAGGAAAGCCCGATCCCGCAGGCGTGGAAGGAACGGCTGATGCAGCTGGAGCCGGGCGACGTGCTGCTCCACCGCTTCTCGCCGACCGGCTTCTACAGTTCGGCCGTCCGCAATCCCTTCCTGCGCTCCCTGGAAGCCCGATCGGAACGGCAGATTCCGTTCAGCACCGAACAGGCCGGCGACCATACGCATCAGCTCGACGCCGGCGTGAAGGGCAAGAATTTCTGGGTGACGCGCGGCGACCTTCTGCGCGCCCGCGAATGGGTGGGGCAGGGCTTCACCTCCGCGCTCAAGACGCCGGACAATACGCTCGTCTTCGTGACGGAGGAGGAAAAGGCCGAAATCCGCAAGGACCAGACCGATTGCATGGGCTGCCTCAGCCAGTGCGCCTTTTCAAGCTGGATGGACAGCGAGACCAATTCGACCGGCCGCCTGGCCGATCCGCGCAGCTTCTGCATCCAGAAATCGCTGCAGGAGGCCGTTCATGGCGGCGACCTCGACAAGAATCTGCTCTTCGCGGGCCATGGCGCCTACAAGTTCAAGCAGGACCCCTTCTATTCGAACGGGTTCGTGCCGACCGTGAAGCAACTTGTCGACCGCATCCTGACCGGCGACTGATGGCGGACATTCAGGGATTGGCGGTGCTGCACTACGACACGCCGCATTTTGAGGTCATGCGTCCGGGACAGTTCGTCCTTTGCGCGGTTTCCGGCGCGCGCATCGATCTGGAAGACCTCAAATATTGGAGCGCTGAGTTTCAGGAGGCCTATAAGGGACCGGAGGAGGCGACCCGTTCCTTCCTGAACCATCGCGGCGCGGATTTTCGGTAAAGGTCTGAATTCAGGCGAATTGCTGGAATTTTATCGGGACCGGCCACGCCCGGGCCTTTTTGCACGGCGGCGGTTCAAGCCTCTGCTTTTTCCATCCGGCGCTTTTATGTCTCCGCCTGCCGCACTTATCCTATTCCTTTGTCCCCGCTGATGGTTTATCCTTCATGAACGAAGCGACGGAGATCGCTCGACCGAGGAAGGATGTAAGCGATGTCGCGGATCGACATTTTTGGTGATCGCCTCTGTGTTGTGACGAGCCTGCTGATCGTGGGCTGGTTCCTTTATAATGTGGCGTTCTGACGGGCGTCCCACCTCGTTCCGGACGGCTCGCTTCCACCCGCAGGACGGTTCCGCGTCCCCCATATCGTGAAACCTGTGGTCTCGCCGTCTTAAGCAAAGCTTTCTTCCATCTCTCTACAAATTGAGTAGATATATTGCCGAGCGCAACGCTCCGCGGCTTTTGAAGGATGTCAGCTTGCTCCGCGTCACCAACGGCTAAAGCGCACGGTACTGAAGCGACGACGCAAGGTTTCGTGTTCCTCCTCGACAGGAGAAGACGATGACCCAGAATGCCACTCGTGCCCGCCGGCAACGCCGTTTCGGCTCCAGCCCGCAAATCCACATCCCCCATTCCTCCTGGACACGTCCCGAACGCGGGTCCGAAACCGCGACGCCGGTCAAACCCGACGAGTTCTGGAGCCGCCTGGGGCTTTAAACCCAGGCGCTCGCGAAAAGGGGGGTGGGCCGCCGGAACCGTGGTTCAGGGGAGTCTACGCGCCCCGCCGCCTTTCGCCATGAGCCGCCTTCTCAATTCCCGCCGTCCAGCAGCCGCCGTGCGATCACCTGCGCCTGGATTTCCCCCGCGCCCTCGAAGATGTTCAGGATGCGCGCATCCGCGAGCAGGCGGCTCACCTGATATTCGGTCGCAAAGCCGTTGCCGCCATGAATCTGCAACGCATTGTCGGCCGCCGCCCAGGCGACGCGGGCGCCGATCAGCTTGGCCATGCCGGCCTCCAGGTCGCAGCGCTTCCCCTCATCCTTGCGGCGCGCGGCGAAATAGGTGAGCTGGCGCGCGCCCATGATCTCCGCCGCCATCATCGCCAGCTTGTTGGCGACACGGGGGAAGTCGAAGATCGGGCGGCCGAACTGCTTGCGGTCGAGCGCATAGGAAAGGCCGATGTCGAGCGCGGCCTGCGCCACGCCGATGGCGCGGGCGGCCGTCTGGATTCGCGCGGATTCGAATGTCGCCATGAGCTGCTTGAAGCCCTGCCCCTCAACGCCCCCCAGCAGGTTCTGGGCGGGCACGCGGAAATCGTCGAAGCCGATCTCATATTCCTTCATGCCGCGATAGCCGATCACCTCGATCTCGCCGCCGCTCATGCCCGGCGTGGGGAAGGGATCGGCCACCGTGCCGCGCTGCTTGGGCGCGATCAGCATGGAAAGGCCGCTGTAATTCTTCGTGCCGGGATCGGTGCGGACCAGCAGCGTCATCACGTCCGCGCGGGCGGCGTGGGTGATCCACGTCTTGTTGCCGTTCACCCGATATTCGCCATCGGCCAGCGCCGCGCGAGTGCGCAGCGAACCCAGGTCCGAACCGGTGTCGGGCTCCGTGAAGACGGCGGTCGGCAGGATCGATGCATTGGCGATCTGCGGCAGCCAATGGGCCTTCTGCCCGTCGGTGCCGCCGGTCAGGATCAGTTCCGCCGCGATTTCGGATCGGGTGGCGAGCGACCCCACGCCGATCCATCCGCGCGACAGTTCCTCCGACACGACGCACATGGCGGTCTTGCCCATGCCCAGCCCGCCGAACGCTTCCGGAATGGTCATGCCGAACACGCCCATTGCGCCCAGTTCCTCGACCAGGGGCAGGGGGATCAATTCATCCTTCAGATGCCAGTCATGGGCGAAGGGCGCGACCTTCTCGTTCGAAAAGGCGAAGAACTGCTCGCGCACCATGTCGAACATTTCGTCCAGCCCGCAATTTTCCAGCGTGGCATGACCCCGCCGGGCAATGAGGTGGCGGGCGATGGCCGATTTCACCGCCTGCCCGCCGCCCTCACGGACAAGGGTGCGGAAAGCAGGCGCGTCGAGCGTCGACAGGTCGTCGGTCAGGTCGGTGGCGCGGATCACCTCGCCCTGGTTCATGGAAATGCCGCCCAGCATCTGCGCGCCATATTCCGCGAACAGGAGTTGGGCGAGCAGCGCCTCGACCTCCCCGAACGCGCCCTGCGCGTCGAGATGGGCGGCCCAGTTGGCGACCTCCCGCATCATCTCCGCATAGGAGGCGAACCAGCCGAAGCCGTGGACGACATGCTGCTCCACATCGGCCAGCACGCGGTCGACCTGTCCCTTGTCGTTGGCGATGCGCGCCTTCACCTGCGGTTGGACGGCGGCGACGAAGGCCTGTGCGGCATCCGCCGCGCCCGAAAGCAGCGCGGGAAGGCCGGGAAGGACCAGCACCGTCTTTTCCAGTTCCACTGCCGCGCTCATCCTTCGCCGGCCTGCTTCTTGTTGGCCGTCGCCATCGCCTTGGCGTCCAGCCCGCCGACGAGATTGCCGGTCATCAGCTGGTTATGCGCATGGGCCAGGTGGTGCATGTGGAACACGCCGTCCATCGCCTGCCGCTTGCCGCGCAGGTCTTCCACGAAGTTGAACGCCTGCTTGGTAAGCGCCATTCCGAAGCGGTCATGCTGGGCGATTTCGGCGGCGATCTTCGCGACTTCCTCACGCAGCGTCTCGCGCGGGAAAATCTCGTTCACCATGCCGAACTGATAGGCGCGCTGGGCCGGCATGCGGCGGCCGAGTAGCAGCAGTTCGCGGGCGACGCGCGGCGGCAGTTCGAAGGCATGGGCGAAATATTCGACCCCCGGCTGGGCCATGCGCTGCACCGGGTCCTGGAAGAAGGCGTCCTCCGACGCGACGATCAGGTCGCAGACCCAGGCCAGCATCAGCCCGCCCGCGATGCAGGCGCCCTGCACCATGGCGATCATCGGCTTGGGAATTTCCTGCCAGCGGCGGCAGAGGCCGAGATAGCCGTCTTGCTCCAGCACATATTGCCGCTCCGCGCCGCCCTTGTTGAGGTGATCCCACCAAAGGGTCGTGCGGAACCGGGGCATGTTGCTGTCCTTCTCCGGCGTGCCGATGTCGTGGCCGGCGGAAAAATGCTTGCCTTCGCCGCCCAGCACGATGACCTTCACTTCGTCATCCTCGACCGCGCGCTTGAACGCATTGTCGAGCTGCCCAAGCAGCCGGTAATTCTGCGCATTGCTATATTGCGGGCGGTTCAGCATCACCCATGCGACGCCGTCCTCGACCCTGTAGGTCACATATTCAGGCTGCACTTCCTCGGACATGGTCGCTCTCCTCAGCGCGGCGGCATGCGCAGGCCGCCGTCCAGCCGCACATATTCGCCGTTCCAATAGTCATTCTCGATCATCGCCAGCGCCATGGCGGCGAACTCTTCCGGCTTGCCGAAGCGCTTGGGGAAGGGGACCGTGGCCGACAGCGCGTCGCGCACCTTGTCGCTCGCCCGCGCCATCAGCGGCGTGTCGAAAATGCCGGGCAGGATCGCGTTGACGCGGATGCCCTCGCCCATCAGGTCGCGGGCCATGGGGAGCGTCAGG
The DNA here is from genome assembly GCF_015074805.1 of Sphingobium fuliginis. Classification (NCBI taxonomy): domain Bacteria; kingdom Pseudomonadati; phylum Pseudomonadota; class Alphaproteobacteria; order Sphingomonadales; family Sphingobiaceae; genus Sphingobium; species Sphingobium fuliginis. The sequence goes on from NZ_CP060035.1 coordinate 611,074, forward strand.
CTGACGATGCCGCCCTTCGACGCGCTATAGGCCGCCTGGCCGATCTGGCCGTCCACCGCCGCCGCGCTGGATGTGTTGATGATCACGCCCCGCGCATTGTCCTCCAGCGGCTCCAGCGTCAGCATCCCCGCCGCCGACTTGGCGCAGCAGCGGAAGGTGCCGATCAGGTTGATCTGGACGATCCGTTCGAACTGGTCGGTGGGGAAGGCCCTGATCGCGCCGGTTTCGCGGTCGCGCGAGGCGGTCTTGACGACATTGCCGGTGCCCGCGCAATTGACGATGATCCGTTCCTGCCCATGGGCGGCGCGGGCCTGTTCGAATCCCGCATCGACCGATGCTTCGTCGGTGACGTCGACCTTGCAGAAGGTGCCGCCGATTTCGGCTGCGACCCTGTTCCCCGTCTCCTCGTTGAAGTCGAACAGGGCGACCTTCACCCCCCTGGCGGCGAGCGCGCGGGCGGTCGCTTCGCCCAGCCCGGATGCGCCGCCCGTCACGATGGCGGCAACGCTGTTGTCGAGTTTCATGCTTCTGTTCCCTCCTGGGCAGGGCGCTGGGCGATCGCACCTTCGGCGGCCAGCGCATCGAGCGCCGCATCGTCGAGGCCGAGCCACTGGCCCAATATCTCGCGGCTATGTTCGCCCACGCGGGGCGGGCAATATCGGTAGTCGGCGGGCGTGGCGGACAGCTTGCCCGGATAGGCGACGGTCGGAATCTCCACCCCATCCTCTTCCCGGCGGAAGCGGTGGACGGTCTGCCGCGCCGCGATGAAAGGGTCTTCGAACACGTCCCTGATCGTATTGACCGGCCCGGCGGGCACGCCCGCCGCGACGAAGCGCGCCATCAGCGCGTCGCGGGGGAAGGGGCGGACGATCTCCTGCACCTTCGCCTCGATTTCCTCGCGGTTGATCAGCCGCTGGGCGCTGGTGGCGAAGCGCGGATCGGTGCCGAGTTCCGAATGGCCCATTTCCGTGCAGAAGGCGCGGAACTGCCGGTCGTTGCCAATGGCGATGATCATCACGCCGTCCGCCACCTCGAACGTCTTGTAGGGCACGACGGTCGGATGGCGGTTGCCCAGGCGCCCCGGCACCACATTGCCGACGAGCCAGTTCATGCCCTGATTGGCGAGCATCGCGATCTGGGTGTCGAGCAGCGACACGTCGATCTGCTGCCCCTCGCCGGTTCGTTCGGCATGACGCAGCGCCATCAGGATGGAGACGGTGGCGAACATGCCGGTCGACAGGTCCGCCATGGCGACGCCGGCGCGTAGCGGGCCGCCATCCTCTTCCCCCGTGATGCTCATGAAGCCGCCCATGCCCTGCGCCACGAAGTCGTAGCCGCCACGATCGGCATAGGGGCCGGTCTGGCCGAAGCCGGTGATGGAGCAATAGACGAGGCGCGGGTTCACGCCACGAAGGCTCTCATAATCGAGGCCGTATTTCTTCAGGCCGCCGACCTTGAAATTCTCGACCACTATGTCGGCCTGCGCGGCGAGCTTGCGGATGAGGTCCGCGCCCTGCGGCGTCGCAAGGTTGATCGCGGCGGAACGCTTGTTGCGGTTGCAGGACAGATAATAGGCGCTGGTGCCGATCTCCGGCTCGCCATCCGCGCCGGTCAGATAGGGCGGCCCCCAGGCGCGGGTGTCGTCGCCATGGCCGGGCAGCTCGATCTTGATCACATCCGCGCCGAAATCGGCCAGGATCTGCGTCGACCAGGGGCCGGCGAGGACCCGCGAAAGGTCCAGCACCTTCACCCCTTCGAGAGCGCGGGCGTTCATGCCTGCGCTCCCGTCATCATCCTGTCGTCGGAAAATCGCATCCGCTCCTGTCCCTGAAGTTCTGCTGCATCGCTTGACTCAACAGATAGCGGGACAGGGCGGCTAGCGCAATGATTTTTGCACTATAGGATAGTTTTCAGATCATTTCTTGCCCGCCGTGGCGAGATAGGCGATCAGATTGGCGCGATCCGCGGGGTTGGGCAGGCCCGCGAAGATCATCTTGCTGCCCGGCACCTTCGCCGTCGGCTTGGCCAGGAAGGCGTCGAGCGACTTTGCGTCCCAACGGATCTTGGCGTTCTTCATCGCCGCCGAATAGGCGAAACCCGGAACCGTGCCGGACGTCCGGCCCACCACGCCGGCCAGCGAAGGGCCCAGCCGGTTGACCCCCGGATCGACCGTGTGGCACGCCATGCAGCGGGCGAAAACCGCCTTGCCCTTGGCGGCGTCGCCCGCCTGGGCGAGTGCGGGGCTCGCAATCAGCGTGGCAGCGGCAAGCGCGACGAATTTCGAAATCATCAGTTATCCTCTTCCCTTCATGACCGGCTGGAATCTATACCAGTGTGCATAAATAACAAATAGCAGCCTGAGTCTGAACAGGAATTGAAGATCGGACCGGAAGAAGGACATGCGATGGAGGGTGGTGGAGAGGCCATGCGGCGCTTCGGGCCGCTGGGAATGGTCCTGGCCCTGCTGGTGAACCTGATGTTCGCGCTCAACGTGATCGCGATGAAGGTGGTGGTGGACGCCACCGCGCCGCTGCTGTCGGTGGCGCTGCGCATGGGGGTGGTGTTCCTGCTGTGCGCGCCCGCGATCCGGTCGCTGCCCGGGCGGACGGGCTGGCTGGCGCTCTACGGGTTCCTGAACGGCGGCTTGTTCCTGCTGCTGCTGAACATCGCGCTGTTCATGGCCACCAATGTCGGCGCCCTGGCCATTGCGGGGCAGCTCAGCGTGCCTTTCTCCCTGCTGCTGGGCGCGCTGCTGCTGGGGGAAAAGCTCAACGCGCGCAAGGTCGCGGGGGTCATGCTGGCCTTTGCCGGAGTCGCGGCGCTGGTTTTCGATCCGCACATCCTGACCGAAGTGCCTGCCGTGCTGGTGATGGCGAGCGCGGCGATGACCTGGGGCGGCGCCACGCTGGTGCAGCGCAGGCTGGCGGGCGTCAGCGTGATGAACGGCCAGGCCTGGAATGGCCTGATGGGCGCCCTGACCCTCGCTCCCTTCGCGCTGATGTTCGAACGGCCGGCCATCGCGGGCCTGGCGCATGTCGGATGGGTGCCGGCGGCCTGGTTCGCCTTCAGCTGCCTTGGGTCGACGATCATCGGGCAGGGAACGCTGGCCTGGCTGCTCCAGCGCTATCCGATCTCGACGATCATGCCATTGATGCTGGCGGCGCCGGTGATGTCGACGGTGTTCGCCTCGCTTTATTTCGGAACCCCCATCACCGCCGTGATGATCGGTGGCGGGACGCTGGCGCTGGCCGGCGTGACGATCATCGCCCTGTCGCCGGACCGCAAGGCGAGGGGCTGAGCTTCACGTCGCGGATAGGGTTGGAAAGCGATGTTTCCACGGACCTTCCAACCCACCGGAAAGTCTCTCACCCATTCGAGGCATATGCCCGGCAACAACAAAAAAGCCGCCCGGTGAGGGGCGGCTTTCCTGTTATCGTCCGGAAAGGAAAACTCAGGCTTCTTCGGCCGGAGCTTCTTCGGCTTCCACGGCGATTTCGCCGGGTTCCGCATTCGGATCGTAATCTTCGGTGAAGCCGCTTTCGTCCTTTTCGAACAGATCGGCCATCACATCGACGCCCTGCGACTGAAGTTCGGCTTCTTCCGGCGAGCGGGCGACGTTCACCGTGACGGTGACGGCCACTTCGGGGTGCAGCGCGACCTTGACGTCGAACACGCCGAGCGTCTTGATCGGGCGCTCCAGAACCACCATCGCCTTGGTGACGTTGGTGACGCCATCGGCGTGCAGCGCTTCGACGACGTCACGGACGGCGACCGAACCATAGAGGTGGCCGGCGTTCGACGACTGGCGGATCAGGACGATCTGCTTGCCGTTCACGCCTTCGGCAGCCTTTTCGGCGTCCGAGCGGCGAGCGGCGTTGTCGGCCTCGATCTTCGCGCGGTTCGCTTCGAAGACCTTCTTGTTGGCGGCGTTCGAACGCAGCGCCTTCTTGTTGGGCAGCAGGTAGTTACGCGCGTAACCGTCCTTCACGGTGACGACGTCGCCGATGGCGCCCAGCTTCTCGATGCGTTCAAGGAGAATGATTTCCATGGGTCTTTCTCCCTTACTTCACGATATAGGGCAGCAGGCCCAGGTGACGGGCGCGCTTGATGGCCTGGGCCAGCTCGCGCTGCTTCTTGGCGGACACCGCGGTGATGCGGCTGGGGACGATCTTGCCGCGTTCGGACACGAAGCCCTGCAGCAGACGGACGTCCTTGTAATCGATCTTCGGCGCATCCTTGGCGGCGAAGGGGCAGCTCTTGCGGCGGCGGAAAAACGGGCGTGCCATGGTTCAGATCTCCTTATTCGCCGGCGGCTTCTTCGCGCTCGCGGCGCGGGCCGCGATCGCCCCCACGATCATTGCGGTCGCCACGATCGCCGCGCGGACCGCGTTCGGCGCGTTCCTGCTTGCGCATCATGACCGACGGACCGGTCTCCAGCTCATCGACCTTGATGGTCATGTAGCGGATGATGTCTTCGTTGATCTGCGTCTGGCGCTCCAGTTCCGCGACGACGCCGGCCGGGGCGTCGATGTTCAGCATCACATAATGCGCCTTGCGGTTCTTGGCGATCTTGTAGGCCAGCGAGCGCAGGCCCCAGGTCTCGACCTTCGTCACCTTGCCCTGCATATCCTCGACGATCTTGGTGGCGGTTTCCGCCAGAGCGTCCACCTGCGCCTGTGCCAGATCCTGGCGCGCAAGGAACACATGCTCGTAAAGAGCCATGGGTATTGCCTCATCTGTTGGCCGATCGCTGACGCCCACCCCATGTGGAACGCCCCTCCGGCTGTCGTCTCAAGCATTGATTCGCGCGACCGCGAGTCACCCCGGGTCGTGCGAAGCGGCGCCTATGACGGAAATGCGCGGGAAAGGCAAGGGCGGATCGGCGCAGCAGGGGCACGCAATTTTACCGTTCGGGATGAGCTTGTCGAAGCCCTTTTCTTCTTTAATCTCGGTTGCAAGGATTGACGGGCGGGCTTCGACAGGTTCAGCCCGAACGGAGGGGGGTATCTTATGGCGGTCGGAATAGCGGCCCTGTCGCTGATATTGCTGATGGTCGCGGCCTATCGGGGGATGAGCGTCATCGTGATGGCGCCGCTGCTGGCGATGCTGGCCGTGTTCCTGACCGATCCCGCCGCCGTGCCAGCGGTCTTTTCCGGCGTTTTCATGGAAAGGGTGGGAAGCTTCCTGAAGCTTTATTTCCCGGTATTCCTGCTCGGCGCGCTGTTCGGCAAGCTGATAGAGGTTTCCGGCTTCTCGCGCGCGATCGTGACCGCCGTGATCGGGCTGGTGGGGGCAGGCCAGGCGATCCCCGCGATCATGCTGGTGTCGGCGCTGCTGACCTATGGCGGCGTTTCGGTGTTCGTGGCGGTGTTCGCCGTCTATCCCTTCGCCGCGGAGATGTTCCGGCAGGGCGACATTCCCAAGCGGCTGATACCCGCGACCATCGGTCTTGGCGCCATCACCTTCACCATGGATGCGATGCCGGGAACGCCGCAGATCCAGAACATCATCCCGACCAGCTTCTTCGGCACGACCGCCTGGGCGGCGCCGGTGCTGGGTCTGGCAGGATCGGTCTGCATCATGGGTCTGGGCCTCACCTATCTGGGCTGGCGCAGGCGCGCGATGCAGGCGGCGGGGGAGGGCTATGGCGCGCCGGAGACCCTGGTGAACGAGCCGGAAGCCGCGGACCGGGGCGATCGGACCGTGCATCCGCTGATCGCCCTGCTGCCGCTGCTGGTGGTGGGATTGGGCAATCTGGCGCTGACCATGCTGATCCCGCGCCTTGTGGCGGGGGAGGAGGTGGCCGTGTCGCTGGCCGGCCTGACTGATCCCGTCGTGGTGAAGGTGGCTCAGGTCGCCGCGCTCTGGGCGGTGGAGGGCGCCCTGCTGCTGGGCATAGGGACGATCCTGCTCTTCGCTTTCCCGCAAGTGGCGCGGCGCTTTGCCGATGGGTCGAAGGCGGCCGTGGGCGGCGCGCTGCTGGCGGGGATGAATACGGCGGTCGAATATGGCTTCGGCGCGGTGATCGCCGCGCTGCCGGGTTTTCTGGCGGTGAAGGAAGCGCTGAAGGCCGTGCCCGATCCACTGGTCAACGAGGCGATTACCGTGACGTCGCTTGCCGGGATCACCGGCTCGGCTTCGGGTGGGCTGTCGATCGCGCTTGCCGCCATGGCGGAACAGTTCGCGGCGGCGGGCGATGCGGCGGGCATCCCGCGCGAGGTGCTGCACCGGGTGGCCTCCATGGCGAGCGGAGGGATGGACAGCCTGCCGCACAATGGCGCGATCATCACCTTGCTGGCGGTGACGGGCCTGACGCACCGGCAGGCCTATAAGGATATTTTCGCTCTGACGTTGATCAAGACCTTCACCGTCTTCGTGGTGATCGCGGTCTATTATCTGACGGGGCTGGTATAGGACGCCCCGGAGCGCGGCTCCGGGGCGTCTCGGCCTTAACGGATCGCGCCGGTGACGACCGATGCGATGATGCCGCTGGCGATGGCGACCAACAGCGCGTCATTGCCCGAACGAACCCAATGATAGCCGCGCGGCGGGGTGCGCAGGCGATAGCCGCGATAATTGTCGATCACGCGATAGTTGCTCGCATGGCGGCGGTCGAAACGCTGGCCCTTGGCCCAGCGGCGATGATTGTCCTTGCGGATCACCGTGGTCTTGGTGACGGTGCGGCCATGGGGACCATGCTTCACCACCTGATGCACTTCCCGCTGCGGCGCGGCCTGGGCCTGGCTGACGACCATGGGGCTTGCGATCATGGTGGTGGCGGTCAGCGCCGCGAGAAACTTCCTGAACATGGACTTGCTCCTTCTTCTTCGATCTTGCCGCCGGCTGTCCGGCGTTGAAGCAGAAATAGGACGCATTTGTCGCAGGCTTGTGCCATCGGTCAGCAAAGAATGTCGGAAATTGTAACAGATGCGGAATTAGTCTGAATATCGGTTCATAATTCCTGTTTTTCCAGTGATTTGCATGAATGTCCGTTCAGCTTTTCGAAGAAGGCGTATTTCCATTTTCCGCCTGAGCCATGGCATGGAAGGCTTCAGGGCTTCGTTCCGGAGCGCGCTGCGTCAGGTGGATCGGACGCAGGCCGGACGCTTCAGGTTTCTGTCGCCACCTCTGCTTTATCGCCAGCCGGCGCCCCCTTTGGCGCACGATGGTGGGTAGAAGGCGCGGATGAGGTCAGTCGGAAAGCGGCGTTGCCGTCACGACCATGCGCTGGAGCAGGATCGGACGGTCCTTGCCCTCCAGCACGGGTGCGGGCCGGGGACCGGGGACGCCGCCCCAGGGGCCGACGCCCAGGCCGAACAGCAGGGCGCAGGCCGACAGGCCCAGAATGGCGGTCTTGATCATGATCTCCCTTTCGCAATGCCCTGCGGGCGTCATGGGGGAGCGATAGGCGGCGCTTGTCGCAGGACTGTGCCGGCAGCCAAAAAAATTGTGAGAAAATGTAACGGGCAGGGGGAATTGAATGTTTCCCGCGAAGGCGGGAGCCCGGTCCCAGACCCGGAACCGGCGCCCTGCCTGCGCCATGAACAAGCCATCGCCTATTCGTGGCGCAGGGCGTCTATCGGGTTGAGCGCGGCGGCGCGGCGGGCCGGAAAATAGCCGAAGACGACACCGATCGCGGCCGAGAAGAGGAAGGCGATCAGATTCACCTTCACATCGAAGATGAAGGGCACCTGCATCAGCGGAGCGATCGCGACCGAGGCGATCAGCGCCAGGAACAGGCCGATCAGCCCGCCCAGGCAGGACAGCACGATGGCCTCGACCAGAAACTGCATCAGCACTTCGCGAGCGACCGCGCCGATGGCGAGGCGGATGCCGATCTCGCGGGTGCGCTCCGTCACCGACACCAGCATGATGTTCATGATGCCGATGCCCCCCACCAGCAGGGAAATCGCCGCCACCGCCGCCACGATCTGCGTCAATATAGTGGTGGTGCCGGTCAGCGTGTCGCTGATCTGCTTGGTGTCGAAGACGTTGAAATTATCTTCCGCGCCCGGCTTCACCTTGCGGCGTTCGCGCATCAGCTCCTCCAGGCTGGTCTGGACCGTGCTGGTGTCATAGGCGTCGTCCACCGCGACCATGATCTGGCTGATGTCGCGGTCGCCGGTGAAGCGGCGCTGGACGAACTTGATCGGCATGACCACCACATCGTCCTGATCCCCGAAGCCGCCCTGGCCCCGTGTCGCGAGCGCGCCGATCACCTGGCAGGATACGCCCTTGATGCGTATGCGCTTGCCGATGGGGTCATTGCTCTGGAACAGGTTGGTGCGCACCGTATTGCCGATGATGCAGACGGGTTTTCCCGCTTCCTCCTCCTCCGGCATGAAAAGGCGGCCGGTGTCGGCCTTCCAGCTTTGCACCTCGAAATAGGCGGCGGTGGTGCCATAGACGGTGGTGGACCAGTTGCTGCCTTCATAGATGGCCGTTCCGCTCGACTGCACCATCGGTGCGACCGCGCGGACGCCGGTAAGCTGGTTCTCGATGGCGGTCAGGTCGGCGGGCTTGAAGTCGGGCGGGCGCGGTCCGCCGCCGCCCCGGCCGAACCCCTGGCCGGGACGAAGTTGCAGCACATTGGCGCCAAGCGAGCTGATCTGTTCGCGCACGGCGGCGGTCGCGCCATTGCCCAGCGTGACCATGGTGACGACCGCCGCCACGCCGATGATGATGCCCAGCGTGGTGAGGAAGCTGCGCAGCTTGTGCCGGTTGATCGCGCGAAAGGCGAGGATGACGGTGGTGCCCAGCATCTTCAGCGCGCGCCTTCGTTCATTTCCGTCATCCCCGCGAAGGAGGGAATGACGGGGGAAAATATCGCCATCACGCCGTCACTCCCTGTTCGACCCGCTCCACCAACCCATCCTTGAAATGCACGATGGTCCGCGCGAAGGCCGCCATGTCCGGCTCATGCGTCACCATCAGCACGGTGATGCCGCCATTGCGGTTGAGGTCGGTCAGCAGTTCCATGATCTCCACCGATCTTTCGGAATCGAGGTTGCCGGTCGGCTCGTCCGCCAGCAGCACGTCGGGCTGGGTCACGATGGCGCGGGCGATGGCGACGCGCTGCTGCTGCCCGCCGGACAGTTCGGCGGGCGTATGGTCCCACCAGTCCTTCAGGCCCACCTTGTCGAGCGCCGCCATGCCCGCCTCATATCGGGTCTTCTTGTCCTCGCCGCGATAGAGCAGGGGCAGTTCGACATTTTCCAGCGCCGTGGTGCGGGACAGCAGGTTGAACCCCTGGAACACGAAGCCCAGATAGCGGCGGCGCAGCAGGGCGCGCTGGTCGCGGTCGAGCGTTTCGACATGACGGCCCTTGAACAGGAACTCCCCGCCGGAGGGCACGTCGAGGCAGCCCAATATGTTCATCGTCGTCGACTTGCCGGAGCCCGAAGGCCCCATGACCGCCACGAAATCGCCTTGCGCAATGTCGAGGTCGATGCCCTTCAGCGCCTGAAAGGCGGTCGGGCCGGAGCCATAGACCTTGGTGACGCCGCGAAGGGAGATGATCGGATCGGCGGCCATGCGCGTCAGGTTCCGCTCTGCCGGCCGGTGCCGCGCGGCTCGCCGCCCTGGCCCTTCGGCGCCGATGGCGCGACCGGCGCGGTTTCGGCCTTCCCGTCGCCCGAATTGCCGAGCTTCCCGACAGTGGCCGGGCTGCCGTCGGTGGACCGGCCGCCTTCCGTCCGGCGGTTGCGGTCGCGCGGCCCGCCGCCCTGCGAACCGCCATCGGCCTGATCCTCCGCCGGCGCCTGCTGGCCGGCCGCAAGCTGCCCGGTGATGACGCGCATGCCCGGTTTCAGGTCGCCGCCCGTGATGACCGTGCGCGCGCCGTCGCTGGCGCCGACGGTCACCTGCACGGCCTTGGGATTGCCGTCCTCGCCCACGACATAGACGGTCTGGCTGCTGCCGATGCCGAAACTGACCTGCCGGCTCGCGCCGCCGCGCCGGAACCTGCGGGGGCCGGGGACGATCTGGCTGGTGATGCCGCCGCCCTGGTTGCCCGCGCTGGGCTTGAAGCGAAGCGCGCTGTTGGGGACCAGCAGCACGTCATGCAGTTCCTGCGTCACGATGTCGGCGGTCGCGGTCATGCCGGGGCGCAATATCTCGTCCTTGTTGTCCACCGACAGCACCGCCGTATAGGCGACGACGGTGCCCGTCGTGCTGCTGGCCGCGCTGCCGCCCGACGAGGAGGAGGAGCTGCTGCTGCTGGCGCTGTTGGAGCCCACATTGACCCGCGTCACCCGCGCCGGAAAGGTGCGGCCGGGGAAGGCGTCGACGGAGAAATTGGCGCTCTGGCCCTCCTTCACCTGTCCCACATCCGCCTCGTCGACGGAAACCTCCACCTCCATCTGGGTCAGGTCTTCCGCAATGGTGAAGAGCACCGGCGCGTTGAGCGAGGCGGCGACGGTCTGGCCCGGCTCTATGTCGCGGGACAGGACGACGCCGGTCACGGGCGAGACGATCTGGGCGATGGAAAGATTGGTCTGCGCCGTGGAAAGCTGCGCCTGGGAAACGCGAACCTGCGCCTGTGCGGAGCGGAGGTTGGCGAGGGCGGAACTATAGTCGGCCCGGGCGGCGTCCAGTTCCGTCCTGGCGGGAACGCGCCCGCCGGAAAGCTTGAACACGTTGAGCTGGCGGTCGAGCGTCGCCCTGGCCAGCGCCGCCTGCGCTTCCGCCTGCGCCACGCTGGCCTGCGAGGAGGAAAGCTGCGCGCGGTTCTGGTTGATCGTATCCACCAGCCGCCGGGTGTCGAGTTCGGCCAGCTTCTGCCCCCTGGTCACGCGGTCGTTCACATCGACATAGACCGCCGTGATCTTGCCCGACTGTTCGGAACCGACATCGACCTGATTGATGGGCTTCAGATTGCCGGTGGCCGATACGGAGACGGTAAGGTCGCCCTTGCGCACTTCCCGCGTCGCATAATTGGGCTTGTCGTCGCCCGAAAAGCAGCGCGCAAGCAGCAGGATGAGGATCAGCAGGGCGACGCCCACCGCGCCACGGACCACCCATTTGCGCCACGGTTTTTCCGGCCGCGCGCCAAGAAAGTCGTTGATGTCCTGATCGCTGGTCACATCATTGCTCGTCTTTTTGCTCATGAGGGGGGACGGCCTTCCATATTCTGCCAGCCGCCGCCCAGCGCATTGTAAAGCTGGGCCAGGCCAAGGACCTCGTCGGATTGCGCGCCGGCAAGGCTGTTGCGCGCGTTCAAAAGCGAATTCTCGCTCTGGGAAAGCGTCTGGAAATCGATCAGGCCCGCCTGGTACTGGCTGCGCGCCAGTATCGCGGCATTGTTCGACGCTTCATAGGCGGTCGCGAACTCCGCCTTGCGGGCGCGGGCGCTCGACAGCGACGCCATGGCATTCTCCACATCCTCCAGCGCGGACAGCACCGCCTGCTTGTAGGCGGCGAAGGCGGCGTCGGTGGCCGCCCGTTGCGAACGGACCTGCGAGGCGAGGCGTCCGCCGTCGAAGATGACCTGCGCCACATTGGCGAATACGCCGCCGGTGACCAGGCTGAACAGGTCTTTGAAACTGTTGGACGTGGTGCCGATATTGCCGCTGATGCCAAGGGAAGGATAAAGCTGCGCCTGCGCCACGCCGATGCGCGCCGTCGCGGCGGCCAGCGCCCGTTCGGCCGAGCGCACGTCCGGCCGCTGGCGCAGCGTGTCGGCGGGAATGCCGGTGGCGATCTGCGCGGGCGCGGCGGGAATCGGCGCCGGCGTTTCAAGGCTCCGGGTCGCTTCGCCGGGCGCCTGCCCCGTCAGCACGGCGATACGGTTGAGGCTGCCCCGAAGGCTCGCCTCAAGCTGCGGGACGGTGGCGTTGGTCTGCGCCAGTTGCGCCCGCGCCTGCTCCGCGTCGATCGAGGAGACGAGGCCCGCCTGAAGCCGCCAGTTGGCGATGTTGTAATTGTCCTGCTGGATCGCCTGCGTCTCCCGCGCGACGCGCAACTGCTCCTGCGCCAGACGCGCCTGCACATAGTTGGTGACGAGTTCGGAGACGATCGTCGCCCGCACATTGGCCAGGTCATAGCCGGATGCGGCAAGATCGGCCCGCGCGGCCTCCGCCGAACGGGACAGTTCACCGAACAGGTCGACCTGCCAGCTTGCATTGGCGCCGACGGAATAGCTGCTCGACCACTTGGAGCCGCCGCCGCCGATCGGATTGCCGCTGGGGTCCAGCCGGCCGCCCGCATCCCGGCTGCTGTAGTTGCGCCCGCCGCTGGCCGATCCGTTCACCTGCGGCAGGAAGGCGGCCCTTGCCTGCCGCAGCGACTCCCGCGCCTGGCGCAGACGCGCCTGCGCCTGAACAATGTCCAGATTATTGGCGATCGCCCGGTCGATCAGGCCGCTCAGCGCCGGATCGTCGAGCCGCGTCCACCAGGTGCCAAGCTCCGCTTCGTCGAGCGGAGCGCCGCCGCCCTGGCTATAGGCCGCCGGCACGCCGAGCGCTGCGGGGGCAGGGGCGCGATAATCGGGACCGGCTGCGCAGCCCGACAGGACCAGCGCGGTTCCCGTGATCCATCCAAAGCGATATCGCACCTTTTCCTTATACTCCGTCATCGTTAAAGGCGGTCCTCCAACGAGAACTGCCGAAATGGGCCGGGCGCCTCAACGGCATTTGTGTCTCAAAGTGTAACGACTTTGAAAAATTGCGCTTTTGCAGGGGCGCGCATGTCAGAAGGTGGATGATGAGGGCATTTCTTTTTCCAGGGCAGGGCAGCCAGTCGGTCGGCATGGGCAAGGCGCTGGCCGATGCGAGCCCGGCCGCGAGGGAACTGTTTCAGGAGGTCGATGACGCCCTGTCGCAGCATTTGTTCCGCATCATGGTGGAGGGGCCGGAAAGCGACCTGACGCTGACGGAAAACGCCCAGCCCGCGATCATGGCCAATGCGCTGGCGACCCTGCGCGTGATGCAGAAGGAAGGCGGCTTTTCGCTGGCGGAGAAGGGCGATTATGTCGCCGGTCACTCGCTGGGCGAATATAGCGCGCTGTGCGCGGCGGAGGCATTCGACATCGGCACGACGGCGAAGCTGCTGAAGCTGCGCGGCCAGGCGATGCAGGCGGCGGTGCCGGTGGGCGAGGGCGCGATGGCTGCCCTGCTCGGGGCCGACATCGAAAAGGCGCAGGCATTGGCGGAGGCGGCTGCCGAGGGTGAGGTCTGCACCGTCGCCAATGACAATGATCCGACGCAGGTGGTGATTTCCGGCCATCGCGGCGCGATCGAGCGCGCCGTCGCGCTGGTGAAGGACCATGGCATCAAGCGCGGCGTCCTGCTGCCGGTTTCCGCGCCCTTCCACTGCCCGCTGATGCAGCCCGCGGCGGAGGCGATGGAGGATGCCCTGGGCAAGGCGGCGATCAACACGCCGCTGCTGCCGGTCTATGCCAATGTGCTGGCAAGCGCGATCGCCGATCCGGACGAGATCAGGCTGCGGCTGGTCGAGCAGGTGACGGGCCGCGTGCGCTGGCGCGAATCCGTCGCCGCCATGTGGGACGCGGGCGTCACCGAATTCGTCGAACTGGGCGGCAAGGTGCTGGGTCCGATGGTGAAGCGCATCGCTCCCGACGCCACCGTGCGCAGCGTCGTGACGATGGACGATATCGAGGCCGCGCTGGGCGCGCTGTGAGCGGCGGCATGAGCAGCGCTCCCGTCCTGACCAGCCGTGACGGAGCCGTCCTGACGGTCACGCTCGACATGCCGGACCGGCGCAACCCGATCTCCGATCCGGCGATGGTCGACGCCCTGTGCGCGGTGTTCGAGCAGGCGGATCGCGACCTGTCGGTGCGGGTGGCGATCCTGACCGGGGCGGGCAGCGCCTTTTCATCGGGGGGCGACCTCAATGCGATGCGCCCTGATGCGGGCGGCCTGCGCGCGGGACTGCCGGCGCAGACGCGGCGCAACTACCGGGCGGGAATCCAGCGGCTGCCGCTGCTGTTCCAGGCGCTCGAACTGCCGGTGATCGCGGCAGTCAACGGCCCGGCCATCGGCGCGGGCTGCGACCTGACGCTGATGTGCGATGTCAGGATCGCGGCGCAATCGGCAAAATTCGCGGAATCCTTCGTCAAGCTGGGCATCGTTTCCGGCGATGGCGGCGCGTGGCTGCTGCCGCGCATCGTCGGCTTCTCCAAGGCGACCGAACTGGCGCTGACCGGTGAGACCATCGACGCGGAAGAGGCGCTGCGGATCGGGCTGGTGAGCGAGGTGGTGCCGGACGCCGACCTGCTGGCGGCGGCGCGCAGGGTGGCCGACAGGATCGCCGCCAATCCGCCCCATGCCACGCGGATGACCAAGCGGCTGCTGCGCGCGGCGCAGACGGCGGAATTGAACCAGATCATGGAAATGGCGGGCGCGATGCAGGCGCTGGCCCATGCGACGGCGGATCATGATGAGGCGATCGACGCCTTTTTCGAGCGCCGGACGCCGAACTTCAAGGGAGATTAGAATGTTCGATCTGACAGGCATGACCGCGCTGGTGACGGGCGCTTCGGGGGGCATCGGCTCGGCCATTGCGAAGGCCCTCGCCGCGCAGGGCGCCACGCTCGCCCTTTCGGGCAGCAATGAGGAGAAGCTGAAGGCCTTCGCCGCGGAACTGGGCGGTGATCACAAGACGCTCGTCTGCAACCTCGGCGACCCGGCGGCGGTCGACGCGCTGGTGGGCCAAGCGGTGGAAGCGCTGGGCGGCAAGCTCGACATCCTCGTCAACAATGCCGGCATCACCCGCGACAACCTGATCCTGCGCATGAAGGACGAGGAATGGTCGGACGTGATCGCCGTCAATCTGGAGGCCGCCTTCCGCCTGGCCCGCGCCGCCGCCAAGCCGATGATGAAGGCGCGTTTCGGCCGCATCGTGTCCATCACCTCGGTCGTGGGCGTCACCGGCAATCCGGGACAGGCCAATTATGCCGCGTCCAAGGCCGGCATCATCGGCATGTCCAAGTCGCTGGGACAGGAACTGGCGAGCCGGGGCATCACCGTGAACTGCGTCGCGCCCGGCTTCATCCGCTCCGCCATGACCGACGCGCTGAACGATGCGCAGAAAGGCGCGATCCTCGCCAGGATTCCGGCGGGCGATCTGGGCGCGGGGGAGGACATCGGCGCGGCCGTGGTCTATCTCGCCAGCAAGGAAGCGGGTTACGTCACCGGCCAGACGCTGCACGTCAATGGCGGCATGGCGATGATCTGAGGGGGAAGGATCGGTCGGTCCCAAAGTCCCACGCTGCGGCTTTATTCCATCGCGGCCGAAAATTTTGGGCATTTGCAAAAGGGCAACCTTGTGCCATCGGGGCTGAGGAGTCGAATGCAGGTGGGGCGATGCCATCCGATTGTTTCTTGCCTCTTGCCTCTCGTTGGGCTTGCCTCTAGGGCATGCCTTAACAAATATTCAGAACCATCAACGATACCCAGTAAGAAGGACCACTCATGAGTGAGACCGCGGATCGCGTAAAGAAAATCGTCGTCGAGCATCTGGGCGTCGAAGCCGAAAAGGTGACCGAGGATGCGAGCTTCATCGACGATCTGGGCGCTGACAGCCTGGACATCGTTGAGTTGGTGATGGCGTTCGAGGAAGAATTCGGCGTCGAAATCCCCGACGATGCGGCCGAGAAGATCGCCACCGTCAAGGATGCCATCGATTATATCGACAGCAAGCAGTAAGAGCGTTCGGCGGCCTGCCCGGCATCGGGTGGCCGCTGCGTTTACAAAAGGGAATGGCTCCTCCTGTCCGGCAAAACCGGGTCTTGGGGAGCCTTTTCGTATCTGGTCCCGTTCACAATCGCCTTTCCAATGGCTAGATGGGCGGCGTTGAGCCAAAGACTATTTTTCGGAGCAAGCATATGCGTCGTGTTGTCGTCACCGGCCTTGGCATGGTCAGCCCGCTTGGCGGGGATGTGGAAACGACCTGGAAGAACATCATCGCGTCGAAGTCCGGCGCGGCGACGATCACGCGCTTCGACGCCAGCGAATATAAGTGCCGCATCGCCTGCGAAGTGAAGCCGGCGGATCATGAATATGGCTATGATGCCGGGCTGGACGTGGATCACAAGATCCAGCGGCAGGTCGACCCGTTCATCGTCTATGGCATTTCCGCCGCCAGCCAGGCGCTGCGCGACGCCGGTCTCGACAATATGAGCGAGGAGGATCGTCTGCGCGCCGGCTGCTCGATCGGTTCGGGCATCGGCGGCCTGCCGGGCATCGAAAGCGAATCGCTGGTGCTGGCGAACCGGGGGCCGGGCCGGGTCAGCCCGCACTTCGTCCATGGCCGCCTCATCAACCTGATCTCCGGCCAGGTGTCGATCAAATACGGTCTCATGGGCCCCAATCACGCCGTCGTGACAGCCTGCTCGACCGGTGCGCATTCGATCGGCGACGCTGCCCGCATGATCGCGCTGGACGATGCCGACGTGATGCTTGCGGGCGGCGCGGAAAGCGCGATCTGCCCGATCGGCATCGCCGGCTTCGCCCAGGCCCGCGCGCTTTCCACCGCCTTCAACGACACGCCGGAAAAGGCTTCGCGGCCCTATGACGTCAACCGCGACGGCTTCGTCATGGGCGAAGGCGCGGGCGTGGTCGTGCTGGAGGAATATGAGCGGGCCAAGGCGCGCGGCGCGAAAATCTACGCCGAAGTCGTCGGCTATGGCCTGTCGGGCGACGCCTATCACGTCACCGCCCCCCATCCGGAGGGCAATGGCGCCTATCGTTCCATGGAAATGGCGCTCAGGAAATCCGGCCTCGGCCTTGGCGACATCGACTATGTGAACGCGCACGGCACCTCGACGCCTTTGGGCGACGAGCTGGAACTGGGCGCGGTGAAGCGGCTGTTCGGGGAACATCTGGGCACCATGTCGATGAGCTCGACCAAGTCGGCCATCGGCCATCTGCTGGGCGGCGCGGGCGCGGTGGAGAGCATCTTCTGCATCCTGGCGCTGCGCGACCAGATCGTGCCGCCGACGCTGAACCTCGACGAGCCGAGCGAAAGCTGCAAGGGCGTCGACCTCGTCCCGCATGTCGCCAAAGAACGCAAGGTGCGCGCGGTGCTGAACAATTCGTTCGGCTTCGGCGGCACCAACGCCTCGCTCATCATGAAGGCGGTCTGAGACATCGGCGATGCGACGGCTTGGCTTGGGCATAGTGCTGATCGGCCTGGCCGTCGCGGCGTTCGTCGCTTTCCGCTTCGTCTATGGCTGGACCGAGGCAGGCCCGGCGACGAAGGACATCGCCATCGTCGTGCCCGAAGGCTCGACCATCGCGGACACCGCCATTCTCCTGAAGCAGAAGGGGGCGGTGCGCTCCGCCGATGCCTTCCTGACGCGGGCCAAGGTCTTCGGCCGCGGCAAGTCGATCAAGGCGGGCGAATTCCTGATTCCCAAGGGCGCCAGCAATTCCGATATTTTCCGTATCCTCCAGGGCGGCAGGACGCTGACCCGGCTGATCACCATACCGGAGGGCATGCCCTCCATCCTGGTCCATGAACGGCTGATGGCGAATGAGGAACTGACGGGCGAGATTCCGGTGCCGGAGGAAGGCAGCGTTCTGCCCGACAGCTATGCCTTCGACAAGGGCGAGAGCCGGGCGGCGGTGCTGAAGCGCATGCAGGGTGCGATGAGCAAGGCGCTGGCGAAGATGTGGGCGGAACGGGCGCCCAACACAGTCGCAAAAACGCCCGGGGAAGCCGTCATCCTCGCCAGCATCGTCGAAAAGGAAACGGCCGTGCCTGCCGAGCGGCCGACCGTCGCCGGGGTTTACGGCAATCGCCTGAAGGCGCGCATGATGCTCCAGGCCGATCCGACGATCATCTATCCGATCACCCGGGGCAAGCCCTTGGGCCGGCGGATCAGGAAGTCCGAAATCGCCGCGGTCAACGACTATAACACCTATGCGATGACCGGTCTGCCCAAGGGGCCGATCGCCAATCCGGGACGCCTGTCGATCCTCGCGGTGCTGCACCCGGCGGAGACGAAGGCGCTCTACTTCGTCGCGGACGGGAAGGGCGGCCATATCTTCGCGGACACGCTGCAAGAGCATAATGACAATGTGCGCAAATGGTTCGAAATCCGGCGCGCCAGGGGGGAGCTTTGAAGTGAGCTGACCGATGGCGCGCTTGGGTGGGGAGCGGATGTTCCCCCTCCCGCAAGCCGGAGGGGGTTAGGGGGTGGGCTGGCGCAACATCCGCGTTGTTTTGCAACGGCCAAGTCAGAAGCTCGCTCCGCTCGCGCCCACCCCTAACCCCTCCCGTTTACGAGAGGGGAATGTCCTGGGATGGCCATAGCCCGCCGCCACTCACCGCAACAACCCTACTGCCCAAATCCCGACTCGCGCGCCAGCGCCACCGCTTCCCGCGCAGCGGCGAGCAACGCGCCGCTCTTCGCCTCGCACTCCCGCTGCTCATATTCCGCCGTCGAATCCGCGACGATGCCCGCGCCCGCCTGCACATGCATCACGCCGTCCTTGAGCACGGCGGTGCGTAGCACGATGCAGCTATCCATATTGCCGTCCGGCCCGAAATAGCCGACGCCCCCGGCATAGGCCCCGCGCGTTTCCGGCTCCAGTTCCGCGATGATCTCGCAGGCGCGCACCTTGGGCGCTCCCGACACGGTCCCCGCGGGAAAGCCCGCGAACAAGGCGTCCAGCGCGTCCCGGTCCGGCGCCAGCCGTCCCACCACGTTCGACACGATATGCATCACATGGCTGTAGAATTCGACGCTGTAGCTGTCCGTCACGGTGACGGTGCCGGCCGCCGCGACCCGCCCCACATCGTTGCGCCCCAGGTCCAGAAGCATCAGATGCTCCGCCCGCTCCTTGGGGTCGGCCAGCAGGCTTTCGCGGTTGGCGGCGTCCTCGACGGCATTCCTGCCGCGCGGCCGGGTGCCGGCGATGGGCCTGATCGTGACCTCGCCGTCCCGCGCCCGGACCAGGATTTCCGGACTCGACCCGATCAGCGCAAAGCCGGGCAGGTCGAGATAATAAAGGAAGGGCGAAGGGTTGATCCGCCGCAATGCCCGGTAAAGCGCAATCGGCGGCAGCGTGAACGGGCTGGTGAAGCGCTGCGCCAGCACCACCTGAAAAATGTCGCCCGCAACGATATAGTCCTTCGCCTTTTCGACCATCGCGGCATAGCGGCCCGGCTCCAGCACCGGCGTCACGGCGACTTCGGCAATCCCGGCGGGAGCGGCCTGCGCGGGGAGGGGAGCCGCCAGCCGGGCGGCAACGGCGTCGATCCGTTCCAGCGCCTGCTCGACGGCGCGGTCGGCATCGGCAAAGCTTCCCTTCCACACCGGCGCGACCAGGAACAGTGCATCGGCCAGCCGGTCGAACACCAATATCACCGTCGGCCGCACGAACAGCATGTCGGGCAGCGCAATCGCATTTTCAGGCGGACGCGGCAGCTTCTCGACCAGCCCGACCGTCTCATAACCGAAATAGCCGACCAGGCAGGCCAGCGCAGCGGGCAGCGCCGGATCGAGCTCAGCCCGGCACTCCGCCACCAGCGCCCGCAACGCGTCCAGCGCGTCGGCGCCTTCCGGCACGAAGGCCTCCCGGTCGGTCGCCCATTGCCGGTTGATCTCCGCCGCATGGCCCTGCGCCCGGAAGACGAGGTCGGGGGCGAGCCCGATCAGGCTGTGGCGGCCTCGCACCGCGCCGCCCTCGACCGATTCCAGCAGGAAATCGCCGCGATCGGGCTCGAACAATTTCAGCGCGGCGGAAATCGGCGTGTCCGTGTCGGCGATCTGGCGCCGCCACACCAGCGCGGATTGCCCCGCCGCCAATGCCTTGCGCGCGCTCTCGATGCCGTCCATCCCCGCCGGTCTCCCCGCAACCACCTTACTGACCGCCACTATTGGCGTTGGCGAGCGCGCGCTGCACGCCGGCCACCGCATTGGCGTTCCGCCTGACGCCCAGCTCCTTCTCGACGGCGCGCTCGAACTGCTGGCCATATTCCTGGCCGACGACTTCGCTGAGCTGGTCGCGGACCTGATTCACCAGCGCCTTGTCGCTGCCTGCATCGCCGCGCTTGATGCCGTTCAACTGCACCACGAAATAGCCGCGATCCTGCCCGGCGGGCAGCGTCTTCACGCTGTTGGTCGCCATGGTGAACAGCATCGCCACCTCGGCGGGCGGACGCTGGCCGTCGCGCATGATGTCGGCGCGGCGGCCGCCCACCACCTGCGGCTTGGGCAGGGCGACGCCGGCGGCGGCGACCGCCTCGTCCAGCTTCATGCCCTTGGCGACCTTGGCGCGGATCTGCTCGGCCAATGCCTTGGCCTTCTCATTGCCCTGGGCCAGCTTGTACTGCATCGCGACCAGCGCCTTCACCTTGGCGAGCGGCGGCGGCGCGGCGGCCTGTATGTCGCCGGGCGCGGTCAGGGCGTAGCGCTTGTCGGCAACGATCGGGACCAGTTGCGCATCGTCGTCCTGGCTCATGCCGAAGACAGGGGCGAGCAGCGGCTTCACATCCGCCGGCACCTGATAGGCCACATCCTCCACCTGCTTGCCGGAGGAGACGAGGAACGGCGTCGTTTCCAGCTTCAGGCCATTGTCCTTCACCACTTCCTCGAAGCTGCCGCCATTGGCGATCTGATCCTCGATCTTGCCGGTGAAGTCATTGAGCAGCCGCTTCTCCTTCTGCGCGCGCAGCGTGGTGACGATCTCGTCCCGCACCGCCGCCAGCGCGCGGGCCGGGGTCGTGCTGACCGCCGTGACCCGCAGCAGCACCCAGCCCAGCGATCCACGCAGCGGCCCCACCAGCTCGCCCTGTTTCGCGGCAAAACCGGCATTGGCGACGGCGGCGGACGCGGCGGAGGCCAGCGCCTCCCGGCTCTGGTCCTTCAGTTCGGAGACGGAGAGGCCGGCCGATTGCGCTGCGCCGGCGAGCGACTTGCCGCCCTTCACCTGATCCGCGATCGCCTTGGCGCCCGCCTCGGTCGGCAGGATCAATTGCTCGAAGCTGCGGCTCTCCTTCGCGGCGTAGGCGGCCTTGTTCTGGTTATAATAGCCGGCGATCTCCGCATCGGTGGGCTGCGCGGCCTGCGCGAAGCGTTCAGCGTCGATCACGGCGTAGCGGATGCGGCGCTGTTCCGGAATCGTATAGCGCGCGGCATTCTTCCTGTAGAAATCGCCGAGTTGCGCGTCGGTCGGGTCGGCAATGTCCTTGAACGCGGTCGCGGGAACGAGGGCGATGGTGCCCTGGCGCGCCTCCAGCAGCAGCGAGGCATAGGGCAGCACCATGGAGTCGGTCAGCTTCACGCCCAGCCCCAGCGGGGCCAGCATCTGCCGCTCCAGTATCTCGCGGCTGATGTCGTCGCGCAGCGCCTGTTCGGTGATCCGCTCGCGCAGCAGCAACTGCCGGAAATTCTCCTGGCTGAAATTGCCGGCCGCATCCTGGAAGGCGGGGATCTGCGCGATCTGGGCATCGACCAGCCGCTTGGAGATGTGGACCTTCTGGTCGCTCGCATATTCCTTCAGCGTCATCGACGCGACAAGCTGGTCATAGACCTGCGCCGCGCCGCCCTGCGCCAGGAAGTCGCCGATCTGCAATCCCGGATTGGACCTGCGCGCATTTTCGAACACGCGCTGCACCCGGTCCTGCAATTCGGTCATGGTGAGGCGCGATCCGCCCGCCTTGGCGGCGGTCTCGCCGCCGCCAAGGGACGATCCGAACTTGCCGCTCGTAATGTCCCCCATGATGAAGGCGGCCGCGATGATCCCCAGGAAGATCAGGGCCGCAAAGGCGCCGAATTTGGAGCGGATGAAACGGCGAAAGACTGAAAGCATGGAGGAAAGTCCGTAAAAGCGGCTTTGATGGCGGCCCGCTTTAAGGGCGGATCGTCGCGCGGGCAAGGGGCGCTGGGGTGCCAAGGCTGGACAAATGGCCGCACGCCGTTCATCGGCTCGGCCAACCCGGCGGCGCGGATTGGAGAGCCGTGCCGCAGGGGACCGTGCAGCAATAACCATAAGGGGAAAGATCGATGAGCAGGCGAAAGCTGGTTGTCGGCAACTGGAAGATGAACGGCCTGCGCGCCCAGCTGGGCGAGGTGGAGGCGATCGGCGGCCTCGCGCGCGACTATCCGGCGGTGGAAGTCGGGCTGTGCCTGCCCGCGACGCTGATTTCGCCGGCGGACGGCGTGAAGGGTGCGGCCTTCATCGGCGCGCAGGACTGCCATATGAAGGAAAGCGGCGCGCATACCGGCTGTCTGTCCGCGGCCATGCTGGCGGAAGCCGGGGCGAGCTGGACCATCGTCGGCCATAGCGAGCGGCGGCAGGACCAGGGCGAAACCGACGCGGACATCGCGGCGAAGGCGCTGGCGGCGCGGGCGGCGGGGCTGAAGGTCATCCTCTGCGTGGGCGAAAGCCTCGACGTGCGCGATGCCGGCAATGCGGAAGCGGTGGTGGCGGCCCAGTTGCTGGCGTCCCTGCCGGACGGGGCGGCGGCGGACTGGCTGGCCATCGCCTATGAACCGATCTGGGCCATCGGCACGGGCCGGATCCCCACCATGGAAGCGGTCGCCGCGATGCACGCCGCCCTGCGCGCCGCGCTGGCGAGCCGGATCGGGGTCGAGGCGGAGGGGATGCGAATCCTCTACGGCGGATCGATGAACGGCGACAATGCGGCGGAGCTACTGGCGCTGGCCGATGTCGACGGCGGCCTGATCGGCGGCGCGAGCCTCGCGGCGGCGAAATTCGCCCCGGTGATCGCGGCAGCGGCCTGATCGCCAATAAACAAGCCCCTCCCGCTTGCGGGAGGGGGAGAGAGGACAGGGGCGGTTGCCCCCGCGCCCCATCATCGCTATGTGCGCGGCAACCCACCCTTTACCGGACAGATATTCGTCTCATGTTCACCTTCATCCTCGTCGTGCAGGCCATCGTCGCTGCCCTGCTGGTCACCGTCATCCTGATGCAGAAGTCGGAAGGCGGCGGCCTGGGCGTCGGCGGCAGCCCGGCGGGGTTCATGTCGGCGCGCGGCGCGGCGGATTTCCTGACCCGGTCGACCACGGTCCTCGCCGGCATCTTCGTGACGCTGTCGGTCGTGCTTGCGGTGATCGCCTCGGTCCAGCACCGGCCGAGCGACATCGACACCTCGCTGGTGAAGCAGGCGCCCCCCCAGGCTCCCCCATCCGCTCCGGCCCCGGCGACCGGCAACGATCCGCTGGCCGGCGCTGCGGGCGCGGCGGGCGGCAACGCCGCCAACGGCGCGGTCCCGCTCGCCAACTAGGCGGCCTGACCTCCCCATTTCGCTTTTTTCGCACGCGCGATGATTCGCGCGCTTGCCCAACTCGTTTGTAAAAGGCTAAGCCTCTCCTCCCATGGCGCGGTATATTTTCATCACCGGCGGCGTGGTCTCCTCGCTTGGCAAGGGCCTGATGGCCGCTTCGCTCGCAGCACTGCTGCAGGCGCGAGGTTTCCGTGTGCGTATCCGGAAATTCGATCCCTATCTCAACGTCGATCCGGGCACGATGAGCCCGTATCAGCATGGCGAGGTCTATGTGACCGACGACGGGGCGGAAACCGACCTCGACCTCGGTCATTATGAGCGCTTCACCGGCGTTTCGGCGCGGCAGTCGGATAATGTGACGCAGGGCCGGGTCTATCAGACCATCATCCAGCGGGAACGGCGCGGCGACTATCTGGGCGCGACGGTGCAGGTGATCCCGCACGTCACCGACGAGATCAAGGCCTTCGCCCTCGCCGAATCCGACGACCTCGATTTCGTGCTGTGCGAGATCGGCGGCACGGTGGGCGACATCGAATCGCTCCCCTTCATGGAGGCGATCCGCCAGCTCCATAACGATCTGGGGCGCAACCGCTCCATCTTCGTCCATGTGACGCTGGTCCCCTATATCGCGGCGGCGGGCGAGCTGAAGACCAAGCCGACCCAGCACAGCGTGCGCGAACTGACGTCGCTGGGCATCCAGCCCGACATATTGCTCTGCCGCTGCGAACATCCGCTGCCGGAAAGCGAGCGGCGCAAGATCGCCCTGTTCTGCAACGTCCGCCCCGAAGCGGTCATCCCGGCCCTCGACGCCAGCAGCATCTATGCCGTCCCGACCCAATATCATGCGGAGGGGCTGGACGACGAAGTGCTGCGCGCCTTCGGCATCGAAAACGCGCCCGCGCCCACGCTAGACCGCTGGCACGACATCATGGACCGGCAGCAGAATCCGGAAGGCGAAGTCACCATCGGCGTGGTCGGCAAATATGTCGGCCTGCCCGATGCCTATAAGTCGCTCTATGAAGCGCTGACCCATGGCGGCTTCGCCAACCGGGTGAAGGTCAACATCAAATGGCTGGACGCGGAAATGTTCGAGGAAGAGGGCGCGGACATCGCCGCCCGCCTTGAACCGATGCACGGCATCCTCGTTCCGGGCGGCTTCGGCGTGCGCGGGTCGGAAGGCAAGATCGCCTCGGTCAAATTCGCCCGCGAACGCAATGTGCCCTTTTTCGGCATCTGCCTCGGCATGCAGATGGCCTGCATAGAGGGCGCGCGGAACACGGCGGGCATCGCCAACGCCTCCACCACCGAATTCGGCGAAACCAGCGAGCCGGTGGTCGGCCTCATAACCGAATGGATGAGCAAGGAAGGCCTGCAGAAGCGCACCGCCGAAACCGACCTTGGCGGCACTATGCGGCTGGGCGCCTATCCGGCGAAGCTCACCGGCAACAGCGTTGTCGCGGGCATCTACAACGCCACCGACATCAGCGAACGCCACCGCCACCGCTATGAGGTCAATGCCGGCTATCGCGAGCCGCTGGAAAAGGGCGGCCTGATCTTCTCGGGCATGTCGCCGGACGGCACGCTGCCGGAAATCGTCGAACGTCCCGACCACCCCTGGTTCGTCGGCGTGCAGTTCCATCCGGAACTCAAGTCCAAACCCTTCGACCCGCACCCGCTCTTCGCCAGCTTCATCGAAGCGGCGGTGAAGCAGAGCCGGCTGGTGTAAGAGGAACGGGGCCGCAAAGGCCCCGTTTTTCGTTCAGGCGGCAGGCGTCAGCTTCAGCAACCGCCCCTGCGACCCGTCCTTGCCGTCCTCCAGCAGCCAGAGCGCCCCGTCCGGCCCTTGCTCCACCTCCCGGATTCGCGCGCCCATGTCCCACTGGTCGGCCTTGGAGGCTTTCTCCCCCTCCAGCTTCACCCGCACCAGCGCCTCGCTCGACAGCCCGCCGATGAACAGCGAATCCTTCCATTGCGGAAACAGGTCGCCCGAATAATAGACAAGCCCGGCCGGGGAGATCACCGGATTCCACCAGACTTTAGGCGCCTCAAACCCGTCGCCCGCCCTGTGATCGGGAATGTCCCGCCCGTCATAATGGCTGCCGTTGGAGGCGAGGGGATAGCCATAATTCAATCCCGGCTTGATCAGGTTCACCTCGTCCCCGCCCTTCGGCCCCATTTCCTGCTCCCACAGCCGCCCGTCCTTGTCGAAGGCGATCCCCAGCAGATTGCGATGCCCATAGGACCAGACTGCCGGATGGAACCCCTTCGCCGCCAGCGGATTGCCCGCGGCCGGCGTGCCGTCCAGATTAAGCCGCAACACTTTCCCCAAAGTCGACTTCGGGTCCTGCGCCGGATCGAATTTCTGCCGCTCGCCATTGGTGAAGAACAGATATTTCCCGTCCGGCGAGAAGGCGATTCGTCCCGAATAATGGCCATTGCCATCCACATATTGGCTGGGGCGGAAGATCACCTTCACGCCGTCCAGCTTCGTCGTCCCGTCGCTCGCCTGGTTGAAAACCCCCGTGGCCAGCGCCACGCCCTTGCCGCCCTGACCCGCCTCTGAGAAACTGAAATAGACCGTCCCGCTCCGTGCAAAGTCCGGTGCCGGCACCACGTCCATCAGCGCGCCCTGACCCGCGCTGTCGACCGGCGGAATGCCCGCGACCGGGATTTTCGTCCCGTTCTTCGGATCGAACAGGATCATCTCGCCCGCCTTCTCCGTCACCAGCATCCGGCCATCGGGCAGGAAGGTCATGGCCCAGGGCGCATCGAAATCAGCGATCACGGAAGTCCTGAACGGTTTCGCCGCCGACGCGGCGCTGTTCTGCCCCACGGCATCGTCCGCCGAACAGGCGATCAGGGCCAGCGGCAGGGCGGTGAGGGCAAGATGGCGCATATCGTCTCCTCTCGGCTGAATCGGGGAATTGATGACGCTACCAGAATGCGCATCAAATGCCTCGCGACAAATGAGTTGCAGCTTTGCGGCATCCCGCCTATATCGCCCCTGCTTCCTTACATCGTCAAACATGTCGGGGTCGCGGGCGGATCGCCTGCGGCGACGGGAAGCCGCAATTTTGTTTTTTTGGGAGATCCCATGGCGGACATCGCCGAACTGACGGCCCTGATCGAACCGGAGGTGAAGGCCCTGGGCTTCGACCTCGTGCGCATCAGGCTGTTCGGCTCGGGTGACGAGCATACGCTTCAGATCATGGCCGAGCGTCCTGAAACGAAGCAGCTTGTCATAGAGGATTGCGCCACCATCTCGCGCCGCCTCTCGGACGTGCTGGATGAAGCTGACCCGATAGAGGAGGCCTATCGCCTCGAGGTCAGCTCTCCGGGCATCGACCGTCCGCTGACCCGCCTCGCCGATTTCCTGGAATGGGCCGGGCATGAGGCGAAGATCCAGGCTACGGAGGCCGTGGCCGGGCGCAAGAGCTTCCGGGGCGTGCTCAAGGGCATTGAGGACGACGACATCCTGTTCCAGGATGCCAAGGCCGGCGATGTCGTCATCCCTTTCGCGCTGGTCGGGGATGCCAAGCTGATACTGACCGACGCGCTGATTGCTGCTAGTATGCCGCTCTCCTCCGATGGGGCGGACGAGTTCGAAACCGAGGAATAAGGGTTTACGTCCATGGCCAACGCCATTTCCGCCAACAAGGCCGAACTGCTCGCCATCGCGAACAGCGTCGCCAGCGAAAAGATGATCGACAAGGCGATCGTCATCGAGGCGATGGAAGACGCGATCCAGCGCGCCGCCCGCGCCCGCTACGGCGCCGAAAACGACATCCGCGCCAAGCTGGACCCGGACACCGGCGACCTTCGCCTCTGGAGAGTCGTTGAGGTGGTCGAGCAGGTCGACGACTATTTCAAACAGGTGGACCTGAAGCAGGCGGCCAAGCTCAAGAAGGACGCTGTGATCGGCGACTTCATCGTCGATCCGCTGCCGCCCATCGACCTCGGCCGCATCGACGCCCAGTCGGCCAAGCAGGTGATCTTCCAGAAGGTCCGCGATGCCGAGCGGGAGCGCCAGCATGAGGAATTCAAGGACCGCGTGGGCGAAATCATCACCGGCGTGGTGAAGTCGGTCGAATTCGGCCATGTCGTGGTGAACCTGGGCCGCGCCGAGGGCGTCATCCGCCGCGACCAGCAGATTCCCCGCGAAGTCGTCCGCGTCGGCGACCGCATCCGCTCGGTGATCCTGAACGTGCGCCGCGAAAATCGCGGGCCGCAGATTTTCCTCAGCCGCGCGCACCCCGAATTCATGAAGAAGCTGTTCGCGCAGGAAGTGCCCGAAATCTACGATGGCGTGATCGAGATCAAGGCCGCCGCCCGCGATCCGGGTTCCCGCGCCAAGATCGGCGTCATCAGCCGCGATTCGAGCATCGACCCGGTCGGCGCCTGCGTCGGCATGAAGGGCAGCCGCGTGCAGGCCGTCGTGCAGGAAATGCAGGGCGAGAAGATCGACATCATCCCCTGGTCGGAAGATACCGCGACCTTCGTCGTCAACGCGCTGCAGCCCGCGCAGGTCGCCCGCGTCGTCATCGATGAGGAGGAAGAGCGCATCGAGGTCGTCGTTCCCGACGATCAGCTTTCGCTCGCCATCGGCCGTCGCGGCCAGAATGTCCGCCTCGCCAGCCAGTTGACCGGCAAGGCCATCGACATCATGACCGAAGCGGACGCGTCGGAGAAGCGCCAGAAGGAATTCGTCGCCCGCTCCGAAATGTTCCAGAACGAACTGGACGTGGACGAAACCCTCTCGCAGCTTCTGGTGGCCGAAGGCTTCGGCGAACTGGAGGAAGTGGCCTATGTCGGCATCGACGAACTGGCCGCGATCGAGGGCTTCGACGAGGAACTGGCGCAGGAACTGCAAAGCCGCGCCCAGGAAGCGCTGGATCGCCGCGAAGCCGCCGCGCGTGAAGAGCGCCAGGCGCTGGGCGTCGAGGATGCGCTGGCCGATATGCCGCACCTCACCGAAGCCATGCTGGTGACTTTGGGCAAGGCGGGCATCAAGACACTCGACGATCTGGCCGACCTCGCCACCGACGAACTGGTCGCCCGGAAGCGCGTCGACCAGCGCCGCCGCCGCGAGAACAAGGAAGAGGACAAGGGCGGGATTCTCGCCGAATACGGCCTCAGCGAAGAGCAGGGCAATGAGATCATCATGGCCGCCCGCGCCCACTGGTTCGAAGGCGAGGAAGCGTAAGAACAGATGCCCTTCGTCGACATCCGTCTGGCCGGAAACGCCACCCGCGAGCAGAAGGCGGCCATCGTCGCCGACGTCACCCGGTCGCTCGTCGAGCGGCTGGGGAAGTCGCCCGCTGCCGTGCAGGTGGTGATTTCCGAAATCCCGACGGAAAATTACGGCGCAGGCGGGCAGCTCATCGCCGACCGCGACGCGCCCAAGCCCATAGGGGAGGACGCCCATGCCGCGGTCACTTCCCAATGAGAGGCTGAGTCCCAACATCGCCGCGTCAGGGATGTGCTCCTGCGAAAGCAGGAGCCCAGTTCTGCCCTGGCATGCTCCCGACAGCGTGGAACTGGATTCCTGCCTGCGCAGGAATGCGGCCCATTATTGGGAGGCGCGCCCATGACCGAACGCAAATGCATATTGTCGGGCGACCGCGCCGACCCGGACATGCTGGTCCGGCTCGCCTGCGGCCCGAATGGCGAAATCCTGCCCGACATCCGCGCCAAGGCGCCCGGCCGGGGCGCGTGGATCGGTGTGCCACGCGCCGAACTCGAACAGGCGCTGGCAAAGGGCAAGCTCAAGGGCGCGCTTGCCCGCGCCTTCAAGATCGGCGACCTGCAAATCCCCGACGCGCTGCCCGCCCTGATCGAGGAGGGCTTGCGCAAGGCCCTGCTCGACCGTCTGGGGCTGGAGGCGAGGGCGTCGATGGTCCTCACCGGCTCGGAAAAGATCGATGTCGCCTGCCGCAAGGGTCAGGTGAAGCTGCTGCTCCACGCCGCCGACGCGGCGGCCGACGGCAACCGCAAGCTCGACCAGGCCTTCCGCGTCGGGCAGGACGCCGAAGGCACGGATTTGGCGGGCATCGTCTTGCCTGTGGACCGACACGCCCTATCTATGGCAATGGGGCGGGACAATGTCGTCCATATCGCGGTGACCGACTCGCGTGCGGCGTCACGTCTGCGCGGCGCCATAGGCCGCTTGGAAAGCTATCTGGGTTGCGCTAACGGAGCGCCGGTGCATGGGGAGCAGGACTCCGCAGGGGCACTGGGCGCCTGAGGTAGCATTGGAATGAAGGCGCCGACGGGCCTTGCCGGTCGGGTTGATGTGAAGGGTATAGTTCAGTCGTATGAGTGACAGCAAGGAAGACAAGCCGGTTCTGGGCCGCAAGCCGCTGGGGATCAAGCGCACGGTCGAGTCCGGTCAGGTGCAGCAGCAGTTCAGCCATGGCCGCAAGAATACGGTCGTGGTCGAGGTGAAGCGGCGCCGCATCCTGGGCAAGCCGGGTGAAGCCGGACACGCTGCGCCTGAACCGCAGGCCGATCCCACGCCCGTGGCCGCCGCTCCGCAGGCCCCCGCGCCCCAGCAGCCGCAGGCCCGCGCGCCGCAGCCGGCCCCCGCGCGTCCGGCCCCGCCGCAGAGCCTGATGTCGCGTCAGGAATTGCAGGCGAAGCTGCTGCGCGAGGCGGAGGAAGCCCGCATGACCGCGCTGGAGGAAGCGCGCCGCCGCGAAGACGCCCAGCGCCTCGCCGCGAGCGAGGAGGAAAAGCGCCGCGCCGAGGAAAACCGCCTGGCTGCCGAGGCTGCCGAGGCTGAAGCCGCGCGCCGGACCGAAGTCGAGACCGGGCCGGCGGAGGAAACCGCCAGGGCGCCCGTCGAGGAGCCTGCGCCGGCCGCCGCCGATGCCCCGGCCGAAGCTGCGCCCGCAGCCGCCGAGCCGAAGCCCGCCACCTCCGCCACCGTGCCGCCGCCGCGCCGCTTCACGCCGGTCGCGCCCGTCAAGCGTCCGGAGCCGGCCAAGCCCGACCGCGCCAAGCGCGGCGACGACAATCGCCGCCAGGCCGGCAAGCTTACCGTCACCCGCGCCTTGTCGGATGACGACAGCGCCCGCGCCCGCAGCCTCGCCGCGCTCAAGCGCGCCCGCGAGAAGGAACGGCGCGCCCATTATTCGGGCGGCGCCCAGCAGCGGGAAAAGCAGTCGCGCGACGTGGTGGTGCCCGAAAGCATCACCGTTCAGGAACTTGCCAACCGCATGGCCGAAAAGGGCGCGGACCTGGTGAAGGCCCTGTTCAAGATGGGCACCGCCGTCACGCTCAACCAGGCGATCGACCAGGATACGGCCGAACTGCTGGTCGAGGAATTCGGCCACCGCATCCAGCGCGTGTCCGACGCCGACGTCGAGATCGGCATGGAAGGCGAGGTCGACGCGCCCGAAACGCTCAAGGCCCGTCCGCCGGTCGTGACCATCATGGGCCATGTCGATCACGGCAAGACCTCGCTGCTCGACGCGCTGCGCGGCACCAATGTCGTATCGGGCGAAAGCGGCGGCATCACCCAGCATATCGGCGCCTATCAGATCAGGACCAAGGGCGGCGACCTCGTCACCTTCCTTGACACGCCGGGTCACGAGGCCTTCTCGGAAATGCGCGCGCGCGGCGCCAATGTCACCGACATCGTCATCCTGGTGGTGGCGGCGGACGACGGCCTGATGCCGCAGACCATCGAGGCCATCAACCACACCAAGGCCGCTGGTGTGCCGATGATCGTCGCGATCAACAAGGTCGACAAGCCCGAAGCCAATCCCCAGCGCGTGCGAGAGCGCCTGCTGGAGCATGAGGTGATCGTCGAGGACATGGGCGGCGAAACCCAGGATGTCGAAGTCTCCGCGCTCAAGAAGACGGGCCTCGACGAACTGCTCGACAAGATCATGCTTCAGGCCGAACTGCTCGAACTCACCGCCAATCCCGATCGCGCCGCCGAAGGCAATGTGATCGAGGCGCAGCTCGACAAGGGCCGTGGCGCGGTCGCCACCGTGCTGGTGCGCAAGGGCACGCTGAAGATCGGCGACACCTTCGTCATCGGTTCGGAAAGCGGCAAGGTCCGCGCGATGATCAACGACAAGGGCCAGCAGGTGAAGACCGCCGGCCCCTCGACCCCGGTCGAGGTGCTGGGCTTGTCCGGCGTGCCGATGGCGGGCGACCAGCTCACCGTCGTCGAGAATGAGGCCCGCGCCCGCGAAGTCGCCGCCTATCGTCAGGAACAGGCGACCAAGAAGCGCACCACCGCCGCGCCCACCAGCTTCGAACATATGTTCTCGGCGCTCAACACCAAGGTCATCGAATATCCGGTGGTGGTGAAGGGCGACGTGCAGGGTTCGGTGGAAGCGATCGTCTCGTCGCTGAACCGCATTTCGACCGACGAGATCAAGGTCCGCATCCTGCATTCGGGCGTCGGCGCGATCACCGAAAGCGACGTCACGCTGGCCGCCGCCAGCCGCGCGCCGCTGATCGGCTTCAATGTCCGCCCCAATGTCAAGGCGCGCCAGTTGGCGGAGCGCGAGAAGATCTCGCTGCGCTATTATGACGTGATCTACGACCTGCTGGAGGAAGTTCGCGGCGAAATGGCCGGCCAGCTCGCGCCGGAACGCATCGAAACCATCGTCGGCCGGGCCGAGGTGCTTCAGGTCTTCCCGGCGGGCAAGAAGGACAAGGCGGCCGGTCTGCTCGTCCTCGACGGCATCATCCGCAAGGGTCTGGCCGCGCGCCTCACCCGCGACGATGTCATCGTGTCGCGCACCCACATCGCCTCGCTCCGCCGCTTCAAGGACGACGTCTCCGAAGTCCGCGCAGGCATGGAATGCGGCGCGGTGCTCCAGGACACCAACGACATCAAGCCCGGCGACACGCTGGAACTGTTCGAGGTCGAGGAACGCGCCCGCACGCTGTGATCCATGTCCCCCCTCCCGCAGGCGGGAGGGGGCTAGGGGGTGGGCTCGCCCTCTCCTGAACTGCAATGGCCGATGGGGAGAGCCCACCCCCGGCCCCTCCCGCTTGCGGGAGGGGAGGATATAATGCCCGCTCCCAATGAAGGCTCCTCTGTCCGCCTCCTCCGCGTGGGCGAACAGGTGCGCCATGTCCTGTCCGACATTCTCCAGCGCGGCGACGTGCATGACGACGTCCTCGCCAGCCATGTGGTGAGCGTCACCGAAGTCCGCATGTCCCCTGACCTGCGCCATGCGACTGTCTTCATCAAGTCGCTGCTCGGCCAGGATGAGGAAGCGGTGCTGAAGGCGCTGCGCACCAACACCGCCTATCTCCAGCGGGAGGTCGCGACCCGTATCCGCCTCAAATATGCGGCGAAGCTCAAATTCCTCGCGGACGAGAGCTTCGATGAGGGCACCCATATCGACAGGCTGCTCCGCGATCCCAAGGTCGCCCGCGATCTGGAGCAGCCCGAAGGCGAATAGGCAATATGCTTCGGCCTTCGCAGGAGCACGCTGTACTCGGCCAGGCATCGTCCCCCATCGACGCGACGGCGCAGCCCGGCTAACAGCGTCTTTCCCGCAGGCAAGGCAAGGGGCAGGGCAGATGAAAAGAACCGGCATAGTCGCGATCGCGCTTTTGGCCCTGGCCATACCCGCCGCAGCCAGGGAAGCGCCGGTCCACCCCGCCGTCGTCAGCGACCCCGCGCCCGACGCGGCCTACCCCGCCGGCATGAGCGCCTTCACCATCCCCTCGGAGGACGGCCTGCTCAACGCCGTCCTTTACACCGCCGCCGGTCCGGGGCTTCACCCGACGCTGCTCCTCCTCCACGGCTTCCCCGGCAATGAGCAAAATCTCGACCTGGCCCAGGCCGCCCGCCGCGCCGGGTGGCATGTCCTCACGCTCCACTATCGCGGCTCCTGGGGCAGCCCCGGCAGCTTCTCCTTCACCCACGCCTCGGAAGACGCCTGGAACGCCCTGCAATATCTCCAGCAATCCGCGACCGTCGCCAAATATCGCATCGACACCAGCGCCATCGTCGTCGCGGGCCACAGCATGGGCGGTTTCATGGCTGCCGATGTCGCCGCCGCCGAACCCCATGTCGCCGGCCTGTTCCTGATCGACCCCTGGGACCCGGCCGAAACCGTCCCGACCCTCTCCACCCCCCAGGGCGAGGCCGCCTGGAGGGCCGAAGTCGCCAGCGACCTGCCACCCCTGCAAGGCGCCACCTATGACAGCCTCACCGCCGAAATCCGCACCAACAGCGAGAAATTCGACCTTGGCCGCAAGCTGGTGGGCTATGGCCGCCGCCCGCTCACCATCATCGGCGCGGAACGCGGCATCGGCGCCATGGCGCGCAAGGTGACGGCAGACGCGCAATCGGCCAATCCCGACACGCGCCTGGCGGTCTGGCCGACCGACCACAGCTTTTCCGACAGGCGCATCGCCCTGGCCGACGCGCTCGTCCGCTTCCTCAAGCAGATCGCCCCCATGGCGCGCTGACCGATGGCCAAGCTCTATTTCTACTATAGCTCGATGAACGCAGGCAAATCGACGACCCTGCTCCAATCCAGCTTCAACTATCGCGAACGCGGCATGGAAACCATGTTGTGGACTGCCGCGGTGGATGACCGCTACGGGAAGGGGCGCCACGGAAAGGGACGCATCGTCTCCCGCATCGGGCTGGACGCGCAGGCTCATCTGTTCGACCCCGCCACCGATCTCTTCGCCGCCATCGCCGCCCGACAGGCACGGACGCCGCTCTCCTGCGTGCTGATCGACGAGGCGCAATTTCTGAACGAGGAACAGGTCTGGCAGGTCGCCGCCGTCTGCGACCGGCTGAACATTCCGGTGCTGTGCTACGGCATCCGCACCGACTTCCAGGGCAAGTTGTTCGAGGGCAGCGCCGCGCTGCTCGGCCTGGCCGACACGCTGACGGAGATCAAGACGATCTGCGAATGCGGGCGGAAGGCGACCATGAACCTGCGCGTCGATGCTGAGGGGCGCCCCATCCGCGAGGGCGAGCAGACGGAAATCGGCGGCAATGACCGCTATGTCGCGCTTTGCCGCCGCCATTTCGTGGAACGCCGCTCCGGCTGCTGACCGCCGCACATGCCGCAACGGCCCGGAAAGGGCTGACAACAGGCGAGAGGAGGGCTAGAGCGCGCCGCCATGCATGGCTGGATCATCCTCGACAAGCCCTTGGGGCTAGGCTCCACCCAGGCGGTGAGCGCGGTGAAGCGCGCCCTGCGCCAGAGTGGCGCGGGCAAGTGGAAGGTGGGCCATGGCGGTACGCTCGACCCGCTGGCGACGGGCGTGCTGCCGATAGCGGTGGGGGAAGCGACCAAGCTCGCCGGACGGATGCTGGACAGCGACAAGATCTACGATTTCACCATAGGTTTCGGCCTCCAGACCGACACGCTGGACCTTGAGGGCCGGGAAATCGCCACCAGCCTGCATCGCCCCACGCTGACGGAGGTGCAGGCGGTCCTGCCCCGCTTCACCGGCCCGATCGAGCAGGCGCCGCCCGCCTACAGCGCGATCCTGATCGACGGCCGGCGCGCCTACGACCTTGCCCGCAAAGGGGAGGAGGTCGTGATGAAGACCCGCGCCATCACCATCCACAACCTCGCCATATCCCCGCCCCAGGGGCCAGCGAAGCCTGGAGAAGGGGAGGGCGGCGCGGAGATCGACGAAATGACCCTGCGCGCCCATGTTTCGAAGGGCACCTATATCCGTTCCCTCGCCCGCGACATCGCGCGCGCGCTCGGCACTGTCGGTCATGTTACCATGCTGCGCCGCATCAAGGCCGGCCCCTTCACCCTGCAATCCGCGATTTCGCTGGACAAATTGGACGAAGCTGCTAGGGGCGGCGACATCGCGCAGCTCATGCTGCCGTTGACGGCGGGGCTGGACGACATCCCGGCTCTCGCAGTCTCTCCCGACGATGCGCTCGCTCTCCGACAGGGGAAGGTGCTCGTGGGGAAACCGCATACCGGCCTGATGCTGGCGATGGAGGGCGAAACGCCCGTCGCGCTGGTCGAAGCCAGTGGCCCGGAGGTCCGGGTGGTGCGCGGCTTTAATCTCTAATCTCAGAAAGGAAGCCGATGTCGATCACTGCAGAGCGCAAGGAAGCGCTGATCAAGGAACATGCCCGCGCCGAGGGCGACACCGGTTCGCCGGAAGTCCAGGTTGCGATCCTCTCGGAGCGTATCGCCAACCTGACCGAGCATTTCAAGGGTCATCACAAGGATAACCACAGCCGTCGCGGCCTGCTGATGCTGGTCAACAAGCGCCGTTCGCTGCTGGATTACCTCAAGAAGAAGGATGGGGCCCGGTACACCGACCTCATCGCCAAGCTGGGCCTGCGCAAGTAAGTCTGCTAAAGAAGGAACGGCCCCCATGTCGGGGCCGTTTCCGATTCTGACAACATGGCGCTGGGCAATCCGGCATGGCGTCATGATCCGGGGGACATCCCCCACACCGTTCGCCCTGAGCTTGTCGAAGGGCACTCCTTCTTTTGAAGGGAAGGATTGGGCTTCGACAAGCTCAGCCCGAACGGAGGAGAGATAGGCTCTCCATCCATGGACCATCCGGTCCGAAACAGGCCCCGCCCGGCAATAGGGCCGCGCGGGCGAAGGAAAAAACCAATGTTCGATGTAAAGAAGGTATCAATCGAGCTGGGCGGCAAGACCCTCACGCTCGAAACCGGCCGCATTGCGCGTCAGGCCGACGCCGCCGTGCTGGCGACCTATGGCGAAACCGTGGTGCTGTGCGCCGTGACCGCCGCCAAGTCGGTGAAGGAAGGACAGGACTTCTTCCCGCTGACCGTCCATTATCAGGAAAAATATTCGGCCGCCGGTCGCATCCCGGGCGGCTTCTTCAAGCGTGAACGCGGCGCCACGGAAAAGGAAACGCTGGTTTCCCGCCTGATCGACCGCCCGGTCCGCCCGCTCTTCCCCGAAGGTTTCTACAATGAAATCAACGTCATCGCTCAGGTTCTGAGCTTCGACGGCGAAAGCGAGCCCGACATTGTGGCGATGATCGCCGCTTCGGCTGCGCTGACCCTGTCGGGCGTGCCTTTCCTGGGTCCGATCGGCGCCGCCCGCGTCGGCTACAAGGATGGCGAGTATCAGCTGAACCCGTCGCTGGACGAAGTGAAGACCGGCGAACTCGACCTGGTCGTCGCCGCCACCGGCAACGCGGTGATGATGGTCGAATCGGAAGCCAAGGAACTGTCGGAAGACGTCATGCTCGGCGCCGTCCTCTTCGCGCATGAAGCGTCGAAGAAGGTCGTCAACGCGATCATCGACCTCGCCGAAAAGGCCGCGAAGGACCCGTGGGACGTCGCCAAGGGCGAAGATCTGGATGACCTCAAGAAGAAGCTCAAGAAGCTGATCGGCAAGGACATCACGGCCGCCTACAAGCTGACCGACAAGTCGGCCCGCTCCAACGCGCTCAATGAAGCCCGCGCCAAGGCTAAGGCTTATTTCACGGAGGAAGGCCTCGACGCCCAGACCGTCATGGCCGGCATCAAGCTGACCAAGAAGCTGGAAGCCGAAATCGTCCGCGGCGCCATCCTGAAGGACGGCAAGCGTATCGACGGCCGCACCACGACGCAGATTCGCCCCATCGAGGCGATGGTGGGCTTCCTGCCGCGCACCCATGGTTCGGCGCTGTTCACCCGTGGGGAAACGCAGTCCATCTGCACCACCACGCTGGGCACCAAGGATGCGGAGCAGATGATCGACGGCCTGACCGGCGTTCATTATGAAAGCTTCATGCTGCACTATAACTTCCCGCCCTATTCGGTCGGTGAAGTCGGCCGCTTCGGCGCGCCGGGCCGCCGCGAAGTCGGCCATGGCAAGCTGGCATGGCGCGCCCTGCACCCGGTCCTGCCCAGCAAGGAAGAGTTTCCCTACACCATCCGCGTGCTGAGCGACATCACCGAGTCCAACGGCTCGTCCTCGATGGCGACGGTCTGCGGTGGTTCGCTGTCCATGATGGACGCGGGCGTTCCGCTGAAGCGTCCGGTGTCGGGCATCGCCATGGGCCTGATCCTGGAAGGCTCCAAATTCGCTGTCCTCAGCGACATTCTGGGCGACGAGGATCACCTTGGCGACATGGACTTCAAGGTGGCGGGCACGGAAGCGGGCATCACCACCATGCAGATGGACATCAAGGTCGCCGGCATCACGCAGGAAATCTTCGAAGTCGCGCTGCGTCAGGCGAAGGAAGGCCGCGCCCATATCCTGGGTGAAATGAGCAAGGCCCTGTCCTCGACCCGCACCGAACTGTCGGCTCATGCTCCGCGCATCGAAACGATCCAGATCGACAAGGCGAAGATCCGCGACGTCATCGGCACCGGCGGCAAGGTCATCCGTGAGATCGTCGCGGAAACCGGCGCCAAGGTCGACATCGACGACGAGGGCATCATCAAGATCAGCTCGTCCGACATCGCCCAGATCGAAGCCGCCAAGAAGTGGATTCTCGGCATTGTCGAGGAAGCGGAAGTCGGCAAGATCTACACCGGCAAGGTCGTCAACATCGTCGACTTCGGCGCCTTCGTGAACTTCATGGGCGGCAAGGACGGTCTCGTCCACGTCTCCGAAATGAAGAATGAGCGCGTCGAAAAGCCGACCGACGTCGTGTCGGAAGGGCAGGAAGTGAAGGTTAAGGTTCTCGAAATCGACCCGCGCGGCAAGGTTCGCCTGTCCATGCGCGTCGTCGATCAGGAAACCGGAGAGGAACTGGAAGACACCCGTCCGCCC
Source organism: Sphingobium fuliginis (assembly GCF_015074805.1). Lineage (NCBI taxonomy): Bacteria > Pseudomonadati > Pseudomonadota > Alphaproteobacteria > Sphingomonadales > Sphingobiaceae > Sphingobium > Sphingobium fuliginis. The sequence continues at coordinate 649,008 of NZ_CP060035.1, forward strand.
CGCGAACCCAGGGGGGATCGGGGCGGCGACCGTGAAGGCGGCCGTGGCGACCGCAATCGCCGTGATCGTGGCGGTGACCGGGGCGACCGTGGCGGCCGCGGCGGCGATCGCGGTCCGCGCCGCGACCGCGGTCCGCGCGGCGAAGGCAGGGGCGGCGATGACGACGGCTCCAACGCCGGTCTGCCCGACTTCCTGACCCAGGACTGATCCGGTTCGTCGGACTCGGGAAAAAGAAGGGGCGTCCGGCTTGCCGGGCGCCCTTTTTTGACAGGATTTGAATGTTTCCTGATCTCCATCAATTGGCGGGCGTGGAAGTTATGTTACGGTAACGACCAGGGCGCAGGGGGATCTATGCAGCGCAGGAACGAAAGATTCGTGGAGCGTCTGCCGCTTGTCCTGCGACGGCCCTGGCATGCCTATTTGCTGGCCACCATCTTCTGCCTCACCGCCTTGGCCATTCGCACCATGGCGGAAAGCGCCATGCCCATCGGCTACCCCTTCGTATCCTTCTTCCCCGCCGTCATCCTGTCCTCCTTCCTCTTCGGGGTGCGGCCGGGCATCTATGCGGGCGTGCTTTGCGGGCTGCTGTCCTGGTATTTCTTCATCCCGCCGCGCATGGGCTTCGCACTGCATCCGGGCGTGCTGCTGGCGCTCGGCTTCTACAGCGCGGTGGTGATCGTGGACATCGCGCTGATCCATCTGATGCAGAAGGCGAATTTCAACCTGGCGATAGAGCGCGAACGCAGCCGCGTGCTGGCGGAAAACCGCGAATTGCTGTTCCACGAACTCCAGCACCGCGTCTCCAACAATCTTCAGGTCGTCGCCGCCATGCTTTCGCTCCACCGGCGCCATGTCGATCATGACCTGGCCCGCCGCGCGCTGGACGATGCCTCCGCCCGGCTGGCGCTGGTCGGCCGCATCAGCCGCGCCCTCTACAATCCGTCGGGGGAGGGGCAGAATATCCGCGCCTTCCTGACGACATTGACCGCCGACGTGCTGGAGGCCAGCGGCCGCGACGACATCGCCCTGACCGTCGACGCGCCCGACGCCCTGACGCTGGAGCCCGACATCGCCGTGTCGATCGCGCTGATCGTGACCGAAGCGATCAACAACGCCATCGAACATGGCCTGCCGCATCGCGGCGGCAGCATCCATGTCGGCCTGGACGTCAGCGACGGCACGATCAGCCTCAACGTCACGGATGACGGAAAGGGATTGTCGCCCGATTTCGATCCCGGTTTCAGCCAGAGCCTAGGCCTCCGGATTTCCAATGCCCTTGCCGGCCAGTTGAACGGCCGCTTCTCGCTCATGCCCTCGGCGACGGGCGGCGCGACCGCACGGCTCGACCTGCCTGTTCGCGCATAGCGACCGGCACGCACATTCTGCCGCTTGGCGAGGCGCATTCGCTCCGCTATGACCCGGCCATGCTGACGAAAACCATGACGCGCATCGGCGCGGCTACCGCACCGCTTCTGCTTGCCGCCCTGCTCTCGGGCTGCGCGACGTCGAAGAACAAGGCCGACACCCAATATGTCGCCCGCGACGTGTCGACGCTCTACAATGCGGGCAAATACCGCCTGGACCGCGGCCAGTACAAGCTCGCCGCCGCCCTGTTCGACGAGGTGGAGCGCCAGCATCCCTATTCGCCCTGGGCGCGCCGGGCGCAGCTCATGTCCGCGTTCAGCTATTACATGAATCAGGACTATCCGGAATCGATCGGCGCGGCCCAACGCTTCCTGTCGATCCACACCGGCAACAAGGACGCGCCCTACGCTTATTATCTGATCGCGCTCTGCTATTATGAACAGATTGCCGACGTCACCCGCGACCAGAAGATCACGCAACAGGCGCTGGATGCGCTGGGCGAGCTGATCCGCCGCTATCCCGACACCCGCTATGCCGCCGACGCCCGGCTGAAGATCGACCTCGTCAACGACCACCTCGCCGGCAAGGAGATGGAGATCGGCCGCTTCTACCAGCGCCGTGGCCAATGGCTCGCCGCCACGCTGCGCTTCCGCACGGTGATCGACAAATATCAGACGACCACCCACACTCCGGAGGCGCTGGAGCGTCTGGTGGAAAGCTATCTCTCGCTCGGCATCCCCGCCGAAGCGCAGAAGGCCGCCGCCGTGCTGGGCAAGAATTATCCGGGTTCGAAATGGTATGAGCGCAGCTACAAGCTGATGCGCGAACACCCCAATAAAGCATGATCTGGTCCCCCTCCCGCAAACGGGAGGGGTTAGGGGTGGGCCGCGAGCGAAGCGAGCGTTCCGCCCCAGCGTTGAAAGAAGCGCCGCTGGCGCGGTGCACCCACCCCCGGCCCCTCCCGCCTGCGGGAGGGGGGAGTCGCTCGCCTTTGCTGACTGCCCTGTCCATCCGCAACGTCGTGCTGATAGAGGCGCTGGACCTGGATTTCGGGTCGGGCTTGGGCGTGCTGACCGGCGAGACCGGCGCGGGCAAGTCGATCCTGCTCGATTCGCTGGGCCTCGCGCTGGGCGCCCGCGCCGACAGCGGCCTCGTCCGGACGGGAGAGGCGCAGGCCAGCGTCACCGCCACGTTCGATGCGCCCCGCACCGATCACCGCGCGACGAACCTGCTGGCCGAAAACGGCATCGACATCGAACCGGGCGAACCGCTCATCGTCCGCCGCACGGTCAAGGCCGACGGCGGCAGCCGCGCCTTCGTCAACGACCAGGCCTGCTCGGCGGCGCTGCTGCGCGATCTTGGCAGCGCTCTGGTCGAAATCCACGGCCAGCATGACGATCGCGGCCTGCTCAATCCACGCGGCCATCGCGCCCTGCTCGACGCCTATGGCCGCTGCGACACGGGCGCGGTCGCCCACGCCTATCACGCCTGGCGCGCCGCCGCCGACCGCCTCGCGGAAAGCCGCGCCAGCGTCGAAAGCGCCGCCCGCGACCGCGATTACCTGACCCATGCGGTCGACGAACTCACCCGCTTCGCCCCCGAACCTGGCGAGGAAGCCACGCTGGCCGAAGAGCGCGCCACCATGCAGAAGGGCGCGCGCCTCTCCGACGACCTTTCCGCCGTCACCGAATGCTTCACCGGCTCCGACGGCGGCCTCGCCCAGTTGCGGCAGGCCGCCCGCCGCCTCGACCGCATCGTCAGCGAATATGAACCGCTGGCCGAAGTCCTCGCCGCCCTCGACCGCGCCGTCATCGAGGCCAGCGAAGCTGAAGACCGCCTCAACGAAGCCGCCGAAGCGCTCAGCTTCGACCCCGCCCGTCTCGACGCCATAGAGACCCGCCTGTTCGACCTGCGCGGCCTCGCCCGCAAACATCAGGTCCAGCCCGACGATCTCGCCGCCCTGCGCGACGAGATGGCCGCGAAACTGGCCGCGATCGAGGGCGGGGAAGACCATCTCGCCGCCCTCGAAGCCGAGGTGAAGGGCAGGGCCGCCGCCTATCGCACCGCCGCCCAGGCCCTCTCCGCCGAACGCCAAATGGCCGCCGGAAAGCTCGACGCCGCCGTCGCCGCCGAACTCGCCCCGCTCAAGCTGGACGCCGCCCGCTTCCGCACCGTCGTCGCGCCGCAGGAGGAGGGGCAATGGGGACCGCACGGCATGGACCGGGTGGAATTCGAAATCTCCACCAACCCCGGCGCGCCCTTCGCCCCGCTGGTCAAGATCGCATCGGGCGGCGAACTCTCCCGCTTCATCCTCGCGCTCAAGGTCGCGCTGGCGGAGCAGGGCGGCGCGGACACGCTGATCTTCGACGAGATCGACCGCGGGGTAGGGGGCGCCGTCGCCTCGGCCATCGGGGAACGCCTGTCCCGCCTGTCGCAAACCAACCAGATATTGGTCGTCACCCATAGCCCGCAGGTTGCGGCGCGCGGTGCAGGCCATATGCTGATCGCCAAATCCAGCGACGGCACCGTCACCCGCACCGGCGTCCATGCGCTGAGCGACGGCGAACGCCGCGAAGAAATCGCCCGCATGCTCTCCGGCGCCGAAATCACGGCGGAGGCAAGGGCCCAGGCCGAACGATTGTTGGAAAAGCTATAAGCTGGCTTTTGACCAATCCAAGACATTCCCCTCCCGTAAACGGGAGGGGTTAGGGGTGGGCGCGAGCGTAGCGAGCTTAACAGCGCAGATGCCGCGCCAGCCCGCCCCCCTAACCCCCTCCCGCCTGCGGGAGGGGGAATGTCCACTACCCACCCAACTCCGTCATTCCCGCGAAGGCGGGAACCCATCTCCTGACCTCGCCTCAACTACAGCGGTGGGGAGATGGATCGCCGCCGGCGCGGGGATGACGATAGAGAGTTGACGGCTGTCGAGCCGCCCATAACCGCTACCCGCATCGCGATGCTGGCGCTAAAGAGAGGCGCATGACCGACCCCACGCAAATGACCGAAGCCGAAGCCGCCAACCGCCTGATGCGCCTCGCACGCGAAATTGCGCGCCATAACCGGCTCTATCACGATCAGGACGAGCCGGAGATCGCGGACGCGGACTATGACGCGCTGGTCCGCGAGAATAACGCGCTGGAGGCCGCCTTCCCGCACCTCATCCGCAGCGATTCCCCCAACGCCCAGGTCGGCGCCGCGCCCACCTCCGCGCTCAGGAAGGTCCAGCACGCCGTCCGCATGATGAGCCTCGACAACGGCTTTGCGGACGAGGACATCGCCGAATTCATCGCCCGCGTCCGCCGTTTCCTCGCGCTCCCCGAAGACGCCCCCGTCGCCCTCACCGCCGAACCCAAGATCGACGGCCTGTCCTGCTCGCTCCACTATGAAAAGGGCGAACTGGTCCTCGCCGCCACGCGCGGCGACGGCACGACCGGGGAAGACGTCACCGCCAATGTCCGCACCATCCCCGACATCCCGCAGCGCCTGACCGGGCAAGCCGTCCCCGACCTGTTCGAGGTGCGGGGCGAAGTCTATATGGCCAAGGCCGATTTCGTCGCCCTCAACGCGCGCCTCGCCGCCGAAGCCGACGACCCGGAAAAGGCCCGCCAGTTCGCCAACCCCCGCAACGCCGCCGCCGGTTCGCTGCGCCAGAAGGACGCCGCCGTCACCGCCAGCCGCCCCCTGCGCTTCCTCGCCCATGGCTGGGGGGAGGTCAGCGCCGTCCCCGCCGAAACCCAGCTCGGCGTCATGCAGGCGATAGCAGGCTGGGGGCTGCCCGTCTCCGACCGCCTCACCTGCGTCGACACGCTCGAAGCCCTCATCGCCCACTACCGCGCCATCGAAGCCGCCCGCGCCGACCTGCCCTTCGACATCGATGGCGTCGTCTACAAGGTCGACCGGCTCGACTGGCAGCAACGCCTCGGCTTCGTCGCCAAGGCTCCGCGCTGGGCCATCGCCCATAAATTCCCCGCCGAACGCGCCCAGACCACGCTGGAGTCCATCGACATCCAGGTCGGCCGCACCGGCAAGCTGACCCCGGTCGGCCGCCTGACGCCCGTCACCGTCGGCGGCGTCGTCGTCTCCAACGTCACCCTCCACAATGCCGATGAGATCGAGCGGCTGGGCGTCCGCCCCGGCGACCGCATCGTCGTGCAGCGCGCCGGCGACGTCATCCCGCAGGTGGTCGACAACCTCACCCGCGACGAACCGCGCACCCCCTTCGCTTTCCCCGATCATTGCCCCGTCTGCCATTCGGAAGCCGTGCGCGAGGAGGGGGAGGTCGACATTCGCTGCACCGGCGGCCTCATCTGCCCCGCCCAGCGTTTCGAACGGCTGCGTCATTTCGTCAGCCGCGCCGCGCTCGACATCGAAGGGCTGGGCGAAAAGAGCATCCAGGAATTTCTCGACCTGGGCTGGATCGCGGAGCCGGCCGACATATTCCGCCTGAAAACGCATCGCGCCGACCTGCTCGGCCGGGAGGGGTGGAAGGAAAAGTCCGTCGACAATCTCCTCGCCGCCATAGAGGCCAAGCGCCAGCCGGATGCCGCCCGCCTGCTTTTCGGTCTGGGCATCCGTCATATCGGCGCGGTGACCGCCCGCGACCTGCTCAGGCGCTATACGACGCTGGAGGGGATCAGTGCGCTCGCTGCCGGCATCATCGCGCTGCGCGACGCCGCCGCCCCTGCGGAGGGGGAGGAGGAATCCCGCTTCCGCAACCGCCTCGACAAGGCGATAGCCGAATATATCGGGGTCGAGAATGTGGGATCGGCGGTCGGCCACGCCCTGGCCGATTTCTTCCACGAGCCGCATAATGTGGACGTCTGGAACGACCTGCTGCGGGAGGTCTCCCCGCCCGACTATCTGGTCGAAACCACCGCCAGCGCGGTCACGGGCAAGACGGTGGTGTTCACCGGCAAGCTCGAAACCATGAGCCGCGACGAGGCCAAGGCGCAGGCCGAACGACTGGGCGCCAAGGCTGCCGGTTCGGTCAGCGCCAGGACCGACCTGGTGGTAGCCGGTCCCGGCGCGGGCTCGAAGCTCAAACAGGCCGCGGCGCTGGGTATCGATGTGATCGACGAAGCCGCATGGGCCGAAATCGTCAAGGCCGCCGGATAGGTCAGGCGGATGACCGGCCAACAGGGACATTGACCGCTTCCCTCCCCTTCAGGGGAGGGGACCGAGGGGTGGAGGGCTGCCCCACGCGCAACTTCGCCTGCTGGACGCTCCCGCACCCCGATCCTTCAAACGAGGCGCGGTTCGAACCTGAAAGGGGAGGGGCCCAATGACCGTAAACCTTCAGAGCGCGCTGCGTTGATCGGGAGCACGTCGCGCGCTCCGGGCTTCTGTCACCGCATCGTCTCAATCGGAAGACCGGTTCCCATCCTCAACCCGCCCCCTCCAGCTTGTCCTGCGTCCGCGTATCGAAGTCGCTGGCCTCATGCCGCTCCCGAAGCTGCTCCTCCAGCGGCCCGTTCGCCTTGTTGACCATCCGCCCGCGCTTCACCGCAGGCCGCGCGTCGATCTGCTTCGCCCAGCGCAGCACATTCCCATAGCTCTGCACATCGAGGAACTCCGCCGCATCATAGGCCCGGCCCAGCGCGACCCCGCCATACCAGGGCCAGATCGCCATGTCCGCGATCGTATACTCATCCCCGGCAATATATTCATGCTCCGCCAGTTGCCGGTCCAGCACGTCCAACTGCCGCTTCGCCTCCATCGTATAGCGGTTGATCGCATATTCGAACTTCTCCGGCGCATAGGCGAAGAAATGGCCGAAACCTCCGCCCAGCAGCGGCGCGCTGCCCATCTGCCAGAACAGCCAGTTGAGCGTCTCGGTCCGCCTGGCCGGATCGGTCGGCAGGAAAGCGCCGAATTTCTCGGCCAGATAGATCAGGATCGATCCGGATTCGAACACCCGCCGGGGCGGAGAGACGCCATGGTCCATCAGCGCCGGGATCTTGCTGTTGGGATTGACCGATACGAAGCCGCTGCCGAACTGGTCGCCCTCGTTGATCCGGATCAGCCAGGCGTCATATTCGGCGTCCTTGCCCGCCGCCAACAGCTCCTCCAGCATGATCGTCACCTTCTGCCCATTGGGCGTGGCGAGCGAATAGAGCTGGAGCGGGTGCTTGCCGACCGGCAATTCCTTCTCATGGGTCGGCCCGGCGACCGGCCGGTTGATATTGGCGAAGGCGCCGCCGCTTTCCTTGTCCCAGGTCCAGACGCGCGGCGGAATATAGGCTGTGTCGGTCATGCAGGCGTCTCCTTCGAAGGCGGGAACGGGGGATGGGGCGGGCAGGGACCCGCCGCTCCGGGCTAGGTAAGGATCGACCCTGTCCGGTGCAAACCCCGCATGATCAAAAAAAGGCGGTGCGGCGGCCCCGGCTGCATTGGTCGCATTTTTTGCACGTGGAAGGCATTTCGTCGCTGCCCCGGCTGTCTCTGCCGGCAGGAAAGGCCTATAGCCGCCCGCGTCATCATGTCTTTCGCGCTGCGGTCGCGGGCGGCGGGACAAAAAAAATTTGCACGGGGCTCTTGATCGTCCGGCCTTCCCGTCCATATGAAACGGCGCTGGCACTCCCCGACAGGGAGTGCTAACAGATACGGGTTCATCGGGGAGAAGGAGCCGGAGTCGCGTGGCGATTCCACCCCCCTCCCATTCAACGTCGTAAAGAGGGAAAGGCAATCAACATGGCATTTCGTCCGTTGCATGACCGCGTTCTCGTTCGCCGCGTAGAGGCGGAAGAGAAGACTGCCGGCGGCATCATCATCCCCGACACCGCCAAGGAAAAGCCGCAGGAAGGCGAAATCGTCGCCGTCGGCACCGGCAGCAAGTCGGAAGACGGCAAGGTCACTCCGCTGGACGTCAAGGCCGGCGACCGCATCCTGTTCGGCAAGTGGTCGGGCACCGAGGTCAAGGTCGACGGTGAAGACCTGCTGATCATGAAGGAATCGGACATTCTCGGCGTCGTCGCGTAAAGCGGCGAAGCTGACGGTCATTCCTATTTTTGGCGGATTTTCGTGCCTGTAACGGTGTGAACTTCGCAAGATTTGCAATTCTCAAAGAGAGGTAGAAGATCATGGCAGCGAAGGACGTAAAGTTTTCGCGTGACGCTCGTGAGCGCATCCTGCGCGGCGTCGACATCCTGGCCGACGCGGTCAAGGTGACCCTGGGCCCCAAGGGCCGCAACGTCGTCATCGACAAGAGCTTCGGCGCGCCCCGCATCACCAAGGACGGTGTTTCGGTCGCCAAGGAAATCGAACTGAAGGACAAGTTCGAGAATATGGGCGCCCAGATGGTCCGCGAAGTCGCTTCGAAGACCAACGACATCGCCGGTGACGGCACCACCACCGCGACCGTCCTGGCCCAGGCCATCGTTCGCGAAGGCATGAAGTCGGTGGCCGCCGGCATGAACCCGATGGACCTGAAGCGCGGCATCGACCTCGCGGTCGCCAAGGTCGTCGAGGACATCAAGGCCCGCTCGAAGCCGGTTGCTGGTTCGAACGAAGTCGCCCAGGTCGGCATCATCTCGGCCAATGGCGACCGTGAAGTCGGCGAGAAGATCGCCGAAGCCATGGACCGCGTCGGCAAGGAAGGCGTGATCACCGTCGAGGAAGCCAAGGGCCTCGATTTCGAACTGGACGTCGTCGAAGGCATGCAGTTCGACCGCGGCTACCTGTCGCCCTACTTCATCACCAATCCGGAAAAGATGCAGGTCGAACTCGCCGACCCCTACATCCTGATCCACGAAAAGAAGCTGTCGAACCTGCAGTCGATCCTACCGATCCTCGAAGCCGTGGTGCAGTCGGGCCGTCCGCTCCTCATCATCGCGGAAGACATCGAAGGCGAAGCGCTGGCGACCCTGGTCGTCAACAAGCTGCGCGGCGGCCTGAAGGTCGCTGCGGTCAAGGCGCCTGGCTTCGGCGACCGCCGCAAGGCCATGCTGGAGGACATCGCCGTCCTGACCAAGGGCGAAGTCATCTCCGAAGACCTCGGCATCAAGCTTGAGAACGTGACCCTCGGCATGCTCGGCACCGCCAAGCGCGTCACCATCGACAAGGACAACACCACCATCGTCGATGGCGCCGGCGACGGCGAAGCGATCAAGGGCCGCACCGAGCAGATCCGCGCTCAGATCGAGACCACCACGTCCGACTATGACCGCGAAAAGCTGCAGGAGCGTCTGGCGAAGCTGGCTGGCGGCGTGGCCGTCATCAAGGTCGGCGGCGCGACCGAAGTCGAGGTGAAGGAGCGCAAGGACCGCGTCGACGACGCGCTGCACGCGACCCGCGCAGCCGTTGAAGAAGGCATCGTCCCCGGCGGCGGCACGGCCCTGCTGTACGCGACCAAGGCCCTCAAGGACCTCAAGGGCGCCAATGACGACCAGACCCGCGGCATCGACATCATCCGCAAGGCCATCGAAGCGCCGCTGCGCCAGATCGCCAGCAATGCGGGCGTCGACGGCGCTGTCGTCGCCGGCAACCTGCTGCGCGAAAATGACGAGACCAAGGGCTTCAACGCCGCGACCGACACCTATGAGAACCTCGTCGCCGCTGGCGTGATCGACCCGACCAAGGTCGTTCGCGCCGCGCTGCAGGACGCCGCTTCGGTGGCCGGCCTGCTGATCACGACCGAGGCGACCATTGCTGAACTGCCTTCCGACGACAAGGCGCCGATGGGCATGCCCGGCGGCGGCATGGGCGGCATGGGCGGCATGGACTTCTAAGACCGCGTTGCGGGCGGGTCCTTGGCTCGCCCGCGATGTTGGGAGTCCAAATCCGAAAAAAAACGGAAAAGGCCGATGGAGCGATCCACCGGCCTTTTCCTGTCTTCGATCGTCAGGTTCCTCACTTAAGCGGGGGCGTCCGGCCCCATTTGCCTGGCGCTTGCCTTAGATCAAATTCAGATTCTTCAGATATGTGCGCACCACATTGCGAGTGATGCCCAATGCTTCGGCGGTCTTGATCTGATTTCCATGGCATTGATGAAAGGCCTCCGTTATCGTGAAGGCCACCAGCCGGTCGAGCAGATGATCGTGCCCGCCATTCAGCAGCCGAGCGACGAAGGGCCTTGCCGCCTCTTCCAGCGCCGCGGGGTCGGCGGTCGGATCGGTCAATTCGCTGAGGTTGCCAAGACCGAGGTCGGCGGGCTGGATGCGCCCGCCCTCGCAGATCAGAGCGGCACGATGGATCGCATTTTCCAACTCGCGAATATTGCCGGGCCAACCATGGCGGAACAACGCCTCCTCGGCCGCCGCGCTCAGTTCCAGCCGGTTCACGCCTGCCTTTGTGCCATAGATTTCAAGGAAATGGCGCGCCAGGGGAAGAATATCGGCTCTGCGCTCCCGCAGTGGCAGAAGGGGGATGGATACGACCTGCAGGCGATAGAAAAGATCTGAACGGAAACGACCCTCGCTGACCGCCTGCTGCAATTCGACATTGGTCGCTGCGATGACGCGGACATTGAGCGGCACGGCCTTGCGCGAGCCCAGCCGAACGACTTCCCGTTCCTGCAATACCCGCAAGAGCTTCACCTGCAAGGGCAGGGAAAGGTCACCCAGTTCGTCCAGGAACAACGTCCCGCCATTGGCCGCCTCGAACCATCCCGCCCGCGCGACATTGGCGCCGGTGAACGCGCCCTTTTCATAACCGAACAATTCGCCTTCGATCAGCGATTCGGAAAAGGCGCCGCAATTGACCGCAACGAAAGGCGTATGCGCCCGGTCGCTGAGGCTGTGCACATAGCGCGCGACCAGCTCCTTGCCGGTGCCGGTCTCCCCCATGATGAGAACATTGGCGTCACTCGGGGCGACCCGCTCGATCAGCGGCAGCAGGGTGCGGGATCGTGGATCGTTGAAGATCAGCGCCCGGGCGCGAGGTCCCACGGCATGATGCCGAGCGCAATCATAGGCCAGCAGCGGACGGCCATCGTCGTTCTTGGCCGATACCAGACCGACTTCGGCCCGGTCTGCGGCGCGGCTGTGCGAACTGTTCCTCATAGCGTCTCCATCCCTGGCAGACATCAGGATAGCAGGTAATTGTCTTCTGAATTAGTAGAAAATAAAGTTTGGAGCCTAGCTGAGCTTTCAGTGAGACGGCCGGAGAGGGGTGGCCAGTTCCGCGCGCCGCTTCATGACGCTGCGCAAGGGTTCCGCGCAGATCCAGCCATCGACATCCACAGGCGCTTCCAGAAATCCATGCAGCCACAGGAAATGCGCCTGAATCTTCAACATCTCCACGCGTTCATCCGACAGGTCGGGATGCAGGGCGCGATGGAAATTGTTGCGATAGGCCGCCTCTACGCCCTCCATGCCGGATAAGGTTTCCTGGGCAAGGATGGCGTTGAGGTCGGATGGATGGGCAGCCGCCCAATCGGCGGCACGCAAGCTCTGTTCCAGGAAGCGCTCGACCAGCGCCGGATGATGATCGATCATATGTTGGTGGACGACGATGGGGCGCGGCGTCCCGTTGTTCACCCGGGCGAGGCGGCTGGGATAGGCGTCGAGATCGATGCCTATCTCGAGCCCCAGGCGCTGCGCGGCTTCGGCGCCGGCCGCGCCCTTCACATAGACGGCGTCGACCCGGCCCGCCGCCAGCCACTCCAGGCCCAGCCAGAGGCGGCGCATCCCTTCGACGCTGGCCTGTTCGACGGGCGGGGCGGGGATTTCGATCAACTGCACGTCTTCCAGCGCAAGGCCGCCCAAAGCGAGAGCGCTCTTGATGCCGTGCAGCGCCATGCCGCGGGCGATGCTCTCGCCATGGGTACGGCCATAGCCGGGCAGGGCGAAGCGAAGCCCTTCAAGATCGGCAGGGTCCATGACGCCGACATCGGGCCTGACCATGATCGCCTGCCGTTCGTCGATCCAGGTCAGCCCGATCACTCGCGTCGGCGCACCCAACGCCCGCGCCGCCAGCGCCTGGATATTGCCCCCCTCGCGAAACAGATGGCGCGCCTGGTTTTCCGGATCGCTCGCGACCAGATTGAGGCCGAGTTCCTGAACCCGTCTGACGCTGATGCCGTCCTGTGCGAACGCCTCGGCCATCCAGCCTTTGGCGCAGGCCACGCCGGACGCTGCCGGTACCGGGCAGCGCGTCACCCAGACGCTGTCCAGAGGCGCGACCTTATTTGCCATTCCTGTTTCTCCACCTGTAGGCCGGCCTTCCCGACACCGACATAGGAATATATCCGTCGCAAGGCTCGTGCCAAAAGCCGCGATGCGGATGCGGAACGGTTCCGGGGCTCATCGCCGCTTCATTTCGCGCAATCGCGCGGTCGCCGCTGCGGCAAAATCACCAGCACGCAATCGCTGCTGCCTTGGCCGGCCCGCACGGGACCGCCGGATTATCCGGTTGGCACATGACGTGCATCGGATGGGGGCAGAGCCTTCAACGGAGCCTGCATAGTGGCCAATCAGAATAGCGCGTCTTTTCTTTCCCGCCTTCGTCAATGGCTGACCGCCGCCATGGCGCTGCTGGGCTCTGCCCTGCTTGCAGGCTGCGGCGGGTCCGGCGGCGGAGACGGCGAGGTGGTCAAGACCCTGACCATCGCGTCCATCGCCTATCCCTATCAGGGCAAGCAGGTGTTCAACGGCCTGAACGGCGTCGTCATCCAGCAGGGCTGGCTGAAGGAGGAACTGGCGAAGAAGGGGATCGAGCTGGTCTTCACCCCGGTCTCTACCGCCGTGGGCGGGCCGCTCATCAATGAAGGCTTTTCCGGCAAGCGGATCGACTTCGCCTCCTATGGCGATTTCCCCGCCGCGATCGCCGTCGCTGGCGGCGTGCCGCTGAAGATCGTGGCGCCGGTGGGGCAGGGGCAGGACGTCTATATCGTCGCGCGCAAGGGGCTGGCGGCGAAAAGCCTGGCCGACCTCAAGGGCAAGCGGATCGCGCTCCATCGCGGACGGCCCTGGGAACTGCCCTTTTCCAAGCTGGTCGACAGCAGCGGCCTGAAGCTGGATGACTTCAAGATCGTCAACATCAACCCCTCGGCCACGCCCGCCGCGCTGGAATCCGGCAGCGTCGACGCCGCCGTGCTGCTGTCCGACGGGTTGCTGGTCGAGCAGAAGGGCATTGGTCATGTGATCTGGTCGACCAGGGATGCGCCCGCCGACTGGAAGATGCGCGCCGAACTGTTCGGCCGGGCGGACTTTGTCGACGCGCATCCGGAGCTGACCCAATTGGTGGTGGACGCCTTCGTCCGCGCCGCCGCATGGTCCTCCGACGAAGCGAACAAGGCCGAAGTCATCCGCAAGGCCGCGCGCGGCGCCCTGCCGGAAGATATTGTGGCGAAGGATTATGCCAATAGCGGCATCCCCTGGCGGGAGCGCTTCTCGCCGGTCTTCAATCCGGCGGTGCTGGCGCATTACCGTTCGGTCGCGGATTATGCGCTGGAACGCGGCCTGATCCGCAAGAAAGTGGATGCCGATGCGCTGATCGATGAACGTTTCGTCGACAAGGCGCTCAAGGATTTGAAGCTGGAGCAGTTCTGGGCGCATGATGGCGGGGGGCAGGGCTGATGGCTTTCCCGCAAGGCAAGGCCGTCGCCGCGGCCTGGGCCGCGCCGGTCGCGCTGCTGGCGCTCTGGCAGGTCGCCTGCCTCAGCGGCCTGTTCCCGCCGCAAGTGCTGGTGCCGCCCAGCGTCGTCGCCCAGGCGCTGGCCGACATGGCTGCATCCGGCGAGTTGCAGCGGCATGTCGGGGACAGCCTCTATCGGCTGCTGGTCGGCTTCGCCATCGGCGCGGGCGCGGGCATGGTCTTCGGCGCGGCGCTGGCGCTGTCGCGGCTGGTCGAAGCCGTGCTGTCGCCGCTTTTCCTGACGCTCTGGCAGGTGCCTGTCATCGCCTTCGTGCCGCTGATGGTCATGTTCCTGGGGATCGATGAGCCCTTCAAGATCGCGGTCGTCGCCATCGCCGCCTTCTTCCCGATGGCGCTCGCGACCTTCGACGGCATCAGAGGCGTGCCGCGCAACTGGTTCGACGTCGCGAAAGTCTATCGCCTGAGCCTGCTCCAGTTGATCCGCCGCATCCTGCTGCCCGCCACCGTGCCCGCCGTGCTCACCGGCCTGCGGATTTCCCTGACCCGCGCCTGGGTCGTGCTGGTGGCGGCAGAGCTGCTCGCGGCGGACAGCGGCATCGGTCAGATGATGGAGATGGGGCGGCAACTCTTCCAGATCGACGTCGTGCTGGCGGGCGTGGTCGTCAGCGGCCTCATCGGTTTCCTGCTCGATCGTGGCGCCCGTTGGGTCGAAAGCCGCGCCACCCGCTGGAGGACGGCATGAAGGATCAACTCGCCCGCTGGCCTGTCCGGCTCGTCATCGGCCTTGTCGCGCCGCTGCTCCTCATCTTCCTGTGGCAGTGGCAGACGAGCGCCCATTCGGTGACCTTCGCGCCGCCCGTTGCCGTCGCCTCCGCGCTGGCTGAACTGCTGCGCAATGGCGACCTGCTGCGCGACACGCTGGCCACGCTGCAACGCGCCTTCACCGGCCTTGCCATCGGCGCGCCGCTGGGCGTGGCGGCGGGCATCGCCATGGGCATATGGAAGCCGGTCGACCGACTGCTGGGGCCGCTGCTTCACGCGCTGCGGCAGGTGCCGATGATCGGTTGGCTGCCCCTGATCGGCCTCTGGTTCGGGGTGGGTGAGGGGACGGAGCTGATCGTCGTCAGCATGTCGGCCTTCTTCCCCTCCATGCTCAACAGCCATGCCGGGGTCGCGCAGGTCGAGCGCCGCTATCTGGAGGTCGGCGGCATCTACCGCTTCACCACGCTTCAGCGCATCCGCTTCATCCTGCTGCCTGCCGCCATGCCGCTGGTGCTGACCGGCATCACCCAGGCGCTGGCCTTTGCCTGGATTTCCACCATCGGCACCGAATTGCTGACGGGCGCGGGGTCGGGGCTGGGCGTCGCGATGCAGACCGCCCAGGTCCAGCAGCGGCTGGACATCATGCTCGTGGTGATCGGCGTCACCGCCGCGCTCGGCTTCCTCATCAACCAGTTGTTCCGCCGCCTGCGCCAGTCCCTGCTGCGCTGGCAACCCGCTCAATCATGATCCGGAGAAACGGCATGAACCCCCATCCCCATGCCCGCGAAGACCTTGCCCAAGCGGCCGCCAGCCGGGGCGCGCTGACCGTCAGCGGTCTCGACAAGAGCTTCGACATCGGCGGCAAGCCCCGCAAGATATTGGACGGCATCAACCTGAATGTCCGCCCCGGCGAGTTCGTCAGCATCGTCGGCGCGTCGGGCTGCGGCAAGTCGACGCTGCTGCGCCTGATTGCGGGCCTCGACACCGATTATAGCGGCGAACTGCGGCTGGACGGCGACCGCATCGCCACGACCAGCCTGGATCGCGGCATCGTGTTCCAGGACCACCGGCTGTTCCCCTGGATGACGCTGGAGCAGAATGTCGAACTGGCGCTGCTCAACACCGATACGCCGAAATCGCGCCGGGCGCAGATCGTGACGGATCATATCGCGCTGGTGAACCTGAAGGGTTTCGAAAAAGCCTATCCCCACCAGCTTTCCGGCGGCATGGCGCAGCGCGCCGCCATCGCCCGCGCCCTGGTGACGGAGCCCAAGCTGCTGCTGCTCGACGAGCCTCTGGGTGCACTCGATGCGCTGACCCGCGTCCATGTGCAGAATGAATTGCAGCGCATCTGGATGGCGCAGCGCTCGACCATGGTGATGGTGACGCATGATGTGGAAGAGGCGCTCTATCTGGGCGACCGGGTGATCGTGATGTCGCCCAATCCCGGCCGCATCCGCCGCATCGTGGAGGTCGACCTGCCCCATCCCCGCGACCGCCGCGCTCCGCTGCTGCATCGGCTGAAGGACGAGATATTGGCCGAACTCACTTCAGGCGCGGACGCCGCCGAAAGCGCCGACAATCTCGTCCATTTGCCCAGCCGGGAGGCGCGCTGATGAGCCGCGCCGCCGATCATCCCATCGATCCGCTCTTCACCGATCGCTGGTCACCGCGCAGCTTCACCGGAGAAGCGGTGCCGGATGCCGTGCTGCGCAGCGCCTTCGAAGCGGCTCGCTGGGCGCCCTCCGCGATGAACGCGCAGCCCTGGCGGTTCCTCGTCGCGCGACCGGGCGACCAATGGTGGGAGGCCTATCTCGCCTTCCTGATGCCGCGCAACCGCCTCTGGGCGGCGAAGGCGTCGGCGCTGGTGCTGATCCTGTCGGCGCGGGAACTGGAACGACGCGGCGAATGGGTCGCCAATGGCTCGCACAGTTTCGACGCGGGCGCGGCCTGGGCCAATTTCGCGCATCAGGCGCTGCTGCTGGGATGGCATACCCATGGCATTGGCGGCTTCGACCGGGAAGCGGCGCGGCAAGGGCTGAACATCCCGCAGGATTTCGCCATCGAAGCCGTCATCGCGCTCGGCCGCAAGGGCGATCTGGCAGGGCTGGACGCCGAATTCCATGGCGCCGAAGCCCCCAATGGCCGCCGCCCGCTCGATGAAACCGTCTTTGCCGGAACGCTCGAACAGCCGGCCTTTGTCAAGGAAAGGGACGTCGCATGACGCTCAACATCCACTGGCGGCTCGATCCCGCCGCCGATCCGCAACGTTCCGAGCCGGGCGCATGGCGACCCCTGCCTGCGCTGGCGCGGGACCGCCGGACGAGCACGCAGAACCGCTTCGACTATTATGTCCAGATTGCGCAGGCCGCCGCGCAGACGGCCTTTGACGGGCTGTTCGTGCGTCACCGCATTGCCGCCGACGAAAGCCGCATCATCGCCGCCATCGTCGCCCGTGCCGCGCCGCGCCTGAATGTCGTGCCAGAATTTCCCGCTTCGGTCGGATCGGCGGTCTATGCCGCCAAGCAGGCGACGACCTTCCAGCGTGCAACGCATGGCCGCCTCGCGTGGGCGATCGCGCCCGATGCCGAAGCGACCGATCGTCTGGCCGAAGCGGATTCCGTTAACGATGGCGACCTTTCGCAAAGGCTGGAGGAATTTCTGACCGTGGCGCGCGGCGTGCACGAGCAGCGCCCGTTCAGCTACAAGGGCGCGCATTTCGAGGTCGAGAATGGCGGCTTCGACGCGCCGCTCAACCGGGTGCCCTTTCCGCGCATCTACTTGCAAGGCGAGGGGGAGGCGGCGCTGGCGCTTTCCGCTCGCCATGCCGACGTCCATCTGTTCCAGCCTGCCTTTGCCGAGACGCTGGCCAATGATATTGCCCGGCTGAACGCGCTGGCGAAGGGACGCCCTGTCGAGGCCGGGCTGATCCAGCCGCTGCTGGTGCGCGAGGACAGGGAAAGTGCAGAGCGCGACGCGCAACGCCTGCCGCTCGCTCCCGGCACGCTGGTCGCCAGCTATGAGGAAGCTGCCGAACGGCTCGCGGGCTTCGCCGCAGCCGGGATCACGCAACTGGTGCTGGAGGCAGTTCCCTCGCTGGAGGAAGCCTATCGCATTGGCCAGCATCTTCTGCCTGGCCTGCGCGCCCTCACCGGCGTCGCGCAACAGGCCGCCTGAGGAGACCGTCCCCATGTCCATCGACTTTTACTGGCGCCTGCCGACCCATGGCTGCCACAACAGCATCCATACCAGCGGTTATGAGCGCGGCGACTGGTCGCCCCTCAGGCCTGGCAATATCGCCCCCGGCCTGGACCGCAACGGAAGCGCCGACGATTTCACCTATATCGACCATTTGGCCGCCATCGCGCAGGCGGCGGAGAGTGTCGGCTTTCAGGGCGGGCTGATCCCGTCCTTCCCCAATACCGACGACCCGTGGGTCATCTCCTCGCTGCTGGCGCGGGAGACGAAAAGCTTCCGCTTCATGATCGCCTTCCAGCCCGGCTTCGGCAATCCGGTCCACACGGCGCGCATGGCCGCCAGCCTGCAACGCGCGACTGGCGGGCGGCTGCTGTTCAACATCATTACCGGCGGCGGCGGCCCGGCCCAGCTCTGGTGGGGCGACAGCTTCGCCCATGACGACCGTTATGGCCGCACCAGCGAATTTCTCGACATCTTCAAGGGCGTCTGGGAGTCCTCCCACTTCTCCTATGACGGGCGTTTCTACCAGTTGCGCGACGGCGGGCTCGCGCCGGTCCTTCAGGGCGAGGAATTTCCGGAGATCTGGTTCTCCGGATCGTCCGACGCGGCGCTCCAGACCGCGGCGCGCCATGCGGACTATTATCTGTCCTGGCTGGAGCCGTTCGACCAGCTTGGCGACAAGTTCGCCCGCGTCAAGGAACGCACGGCGGCATTGGGCGGAGAGCAGAAATGCGCGGTGCGCGTCGATCTGGTCGCCCGCGCGACAGAGGAGGAAGCCTGGGCCGACATCGCCAAGGGCTTCGACAATGTGAGCGAGGAAACTCGCCAGCGCTGGCGCGGGCAGGCGACGGACTCCGTGGGCGCCGCCCGTCAGGCCGCGCTCCGCCCGACTGATGCGCGGCGCTATGACGAGCTGATCGTCGCGCCCAATCTCTGGGGCGGCTTCAATCTGCTGCGCGGCGGCCCCGCATTGGGGATCGTCGGCAGCTATGAGCAATGCGCGGCCCGTCTGGACGAGCTGATCGCGCGGGGAACCGACGCCTTCATCCTGGCGGGCACGCCGCATCTGGAGGAAGCCTATCGCGTGGGCGAGGAAGTGCTGCCGCTGCTTGGCCGCCAGGTTCCGGCCTTGCTGGCCGCTGCGGAATAGCCGATGGAATAGAGACACCGTGCTCCTGCCTTCGCAAGAGTTCGGGAAGCAAAAAGGGCGCCGGGAAATCCTCCCGGCGCCCTTTTCTTTTGACGAAAGGCCGGGGACCACCCGGCCTCTCTCCCATCAGAAGCGGAACAGCGCCGCCACGCCCGCCGTGCGCGGATCGGCCCAGGCAACCGTATCGCCGGTCACGCCCTGCGCCGCATTGGCGGCGGGCAGCGAGTGGTTCAGATAGCGGACGTCGAACAGATTGTTGACGAAGCCCGTCACGCTCAGCTTCTCGTCCGGCGTCGTGTAGGTGGCGCGGATATTGGTCAGCGTGTAGGGCTTCTGCGCCAGATAATAGCGGTTCACCGTGTCCTGCGGCGTCACATAATAATATTGCCGCGACTGGTAACGGGCATCCGCCGCCAGTTCCAGCGTGCCCAGCTCCGCCAGCGGGAAGCGATAGGAGCCGCCGACATTCAGCGTCACCTTGGGCGAACGGACGAAGCGCGCACCCGCCAGGCTGGTCGTGCTATTCTGAACGATGAAGCGCGTATATTCGGTGTCGAGCAGGCCCAGCGCCGCGTTGAACTTCAGCCCCTCGACCGGCGCCAGCGCCAGTTCGAACTCCGCGCCGTCGACCTTCGCCTTCGCCGCATTCTGGAGGTAGGAGACCGTCGCGCCGCCGACCGCGCCCGGATTGGGGCCGACGACATTCACCTGCACATCCTTATAGTCATAATGGAAGGCGGTGGCGTTGAAGGTCAGCAGCCCGTCGAACCAGCTCGACTTGTAACCGATCTCATAGGCGTCCAGTTTCTCCGGCCGCACCGCCGTCAATGCCACGGGCAGGGTCGCGGCGGTATTGAAGCCGCCCGACTTCACCCCATGCGAGAATTTCGCGTAGACCAGATTGTCGCGGTCGATGTTCCAGGAGGGTGTCACATCATAGGTGAAGGCGTCCCATGTGCGCTTGAGATCATTGCTGAAGGTGCCCGCGCCGCCGATGCTGCCGGTATAGCTGTTCCACCATTGGGCATAGTTGCTCCAGGTGAAGACCGCGCCCGGCGTCGTCGCGGCTGGGGATGCCCGGCGGTCGAAGTCCAGCGTCTTCGTCTCCCGCGTCCAGCGCCCGCCCAGCGTCAGCTTGAGCGCGTCGGTGAAGCGGAAGGTCGTGCTGCCGAACACCGCGCCGCTTTCGGCCTTGTGCCGATAGGCCGTGTTGCTGAAGGCGAGGGCAGGGCCCGTGGGCGTGATCGCCTGAGCGGGCACCGCGCCCTGCGGCAGCGTGGCGGAGAAGGCGTTCGACCGGATCTTCTCGTTGAAATAGAAGGCGCCGACGATCCAGCTTAGCCGGTCCTCGCCGGAGGAAGCCAGCCGCAATTCCTGCGTCCACTGGCTGGAGCGCGCCTGGGTATAGCTGCGCGAGATTTCCAGCGGCGTATAGTCGGTGTCGCCCGCGCCGCGCGTGGTGAACCGCTCATAGCCCGCGATCCAGGTCAGCGCCGCGTTGCCCAGGTCCCAGTCGACATGCAGCGACCCGCCGAACTGCTTGTTGCGGCTATATTCGGGCGCGTTGGTGCTGATGTCGTTGATGTCGGTCGACGGCGCATAGCCGTTGCGGACCACGCCGCTGGGAAGGTAGCTGGCCGTCGTCCAATAGGTGCCGTTGGTGTCGTAATCGCGATAATGGACGCTGAGCAGCGCCTGCAGATTGTCGGTCGGCTTGGCCAACAACTGGCCGCGGATCACATTGTCCTTGATCTCGTTCGACTTGTTGCCGGTATAGAGATTGTCGAACCGCCCGCCGCGATCGTCGAAGCGGAAGGACACGCGCGCCGCCAGCTTGTCGTCGACCAAAGTCGTGCCGATGCCGCCTTCCGCGATCTTGTTGTCGAAGCTGCCATATTCCAGCTTCACATAATTGTCGTCCTGGCCGTTCAGCGAGGGACGCTTGGAGATGATGTTGACCGCGCCCCCGGTGGTGTTCTTGCCCCAGAGCGTGCCCTGCGGGCCGCGCAGCACTTCCACCCGCTCCAGGTCGAACAGCGGCAGGCCGGTGGCGCTGCTGTTGCTGATATAGACATCGTCCAGATAGAAGCCGACCGGATTGGCGAGATCGAGCTGCTGCTGGCCCGCGCCGACGCCGCGAATCCACCAGCGCGGGCGGCCATGCTGCTGCGTGCCGGCGGAGGCGTTGGGAACATAGTTCAGCACCTCATTGGCCGACCGGCCGAGGCCGCCGACGCTGAACAGATCCTTGTCGAAGGCGGTGACGGCCACCGGGACGTCCTGCAACCGTTCCTCGCGGCGCTGGGCGGTGACGACGATGCCTGCTCCGGCGTCCGCATCCGCCACTTCGGCCGGGACGGCGGGCGTTTCTTCGGCATGGGCGCCGGTCACATATGCCGCTGCAAGCAAGGCCAGGGCACTTGCGCCAAGGGCATGGCGGAACCGTGGTGAAAGACTGATTGTGGACAAGGAGATTCCCCCATTGGTTGAAACATGTCCGCATTGCGCGGATCGGACGGGGGGACCGAAGCAAAGCCTATGCCACTTTCATAAGGCAATGAATTTAAATGAGATTATTTCTTACTCGTTCAATGGATGGTTGAAATCGCGCAGCGGAACAGGCCATGCTGCTATCTCCGCAACAGCATGGCCGGTGCTCAGACGAGAAGGATATAGGCGGCCCCTATGCCCGCGCAGGCGCCCAGGACGGGCAGCACGCCGATCTTGAACCGGAACACCGCAATCACCGCGCCCGCCGACAGCAGCACGGCGGGAATATTGAAGCTGGACAGCACGGGCAGGTCGATCCCGCCAATCCGCTGGACCTGCCGGAAGAGCGTATGAATGGCGAACCAGATGGCGAGGTTCAGGATTACGCCCACTACGGCCGCCGTGATCGCCGTCAGCGCCGCCGACAGCGCCGGGTTGCCGCGCAGACGTTCGATGAAGGGCGCGCCGGCGAAGATCCACAGGAAGCAGGGAACGAACGTCACCCAGGTGGTGAGGATCGCGCCCAGCGTCGCGGCAACCAGCGGGTGCAGCATGCCGGAGTCCCGAAACGCTGCCAGGAAACCCACGAACTGCGTCACCATGATCAGCGGCCCCGGCGTCGTTTCCGCCATGCCCAGCCCGTCCAGCATTTCGCCGGGTTGGAGCCAGCCGAAGGTGCCCACCGCCTCCTGCGCGACATAGGCGAGCACGGCATAGGCGCCGCCGAAGGTGACGACCGCCATCTGGCTGAAGAAACTGGCGATATGGGTGAATATATTATCCGGCCCCAGCGTCAGGAACAGGGCCAGCACCGGCCCCAGCCACAGCAGCAGAAACAGCGCCGAGATACGCAGCGACCAGCCGAGATGGGGGCGGGCGTGGTCGGGCAATTGCTCGCCCAGCGCCGTGTCGCGATCATGGATGACATGGCCGCCCGCCGGCCCATGACCGCCCCCGCCCTGAAACACCGCCAGACCGCTGCGTCCTCCGATGAAGCCGATGAGGCCCGCCGCCAGCACGATCAGCGGGAACGGCGCGCCCAGAAAGAAGATCGCCACGAACGCCGCGGCGGCGATCCCGCGCATCGCATCATTCTTCAATGCCCGCGATCCGACCCGGACCACCGCCTGCATCACGATGGCCAGCACCGCCGCCTTCAGGCCGAAGAACAGCCCTTCGATGATCGGCACATGGCCCAGCAACACATAGATGTAACTAAGGCCCAATATGGCGAGAAAACCCGGCAGCACGAACAATATGCCCGCGATCATCCCGCCCTTCGTCTTATGCAGGAGCCAGCCGATATAGATGGCGAGCTGCTGCGCCTCCGGCCCCGGAAGCAACATGCAATAGTTGAGCGCATGGAGGAACCGCTCTTCCCCGATCCAGCGCTTTTCCTCGACCAATAGCCGGTGCATCACGGCGATCTGTCCCGCCGGTCCGCCAAAGCTGAGCGCCGCGATCCGCGCCCACAGGCGCGTCGCTTCGCCCAAGGAAATGCCGTGATGCCCGTCGTAAGACGGGACCGCAGGGGTGGAGGATGCGCTTGCCGTCATCGATCCGTCCTTCTGTTGCTGAAAAAGGCATGGAACTGGTTGAGCGCATCGCTCGCCATGGCGATGCGCTGGAGGTCGTCGTCGGTGGAGGCGCAGACGCCGGACAATATGGCGCCCAGGCCCGGGGTTTCGGGGCGTGCGAACCTGCCGTCCGCGATGTCGAGGTCATGGATGATCTCACCGATTGCGACCAGGGCCGGGTCGTCCAGAAGGCCTGCGCGCAGCAGCAAGGTTTCGAAGCTGCACCGGTCGCCTTCATGGGTGAATTCGGCGTCGGCCATGTCGAAGCGCAATTCACCCTCCGCCGGATCGTAACGGCGGCTGTCGACGAATTTGAAGCGAGCCTCCGGGTCGATGAAGCGGCGGATCAGCCATGCGCAGGCGATGCGATCGACATGGACGCCGCTGCGCGTCACCCAGATCCGGTTGGTAAGATCGGTCGCTTCGGTTGCGGCGGCCGGATCGGTGCGGCTGACGTCCGGATGCTGGTAGCGTTGCCGATCCAGTTCCGCGAGCGCAGCTTCGGCCTGCTGCCGCCCCGGCGCGCCGAAGAAGTCGAGCCGCCCGACATCCTCCAGCCGCTTCTGCAGCCGGGCGATGTCCGTTCCGCTGGCGGGCCCTGTTTCCAGCAGGCGGCGGGCGGCCTGGGCGATCTCCTCATAATCCGTGCGCCGCGCTGCATCGAACAGGGCTCGGACGTCGCCGTCTGACAGGCCGGCCAGTAATCGCGCTTCGATCAGCGTCGCTTCGCCGCCATTGTCGACGATCTCCGCCATAAGGCTGTTGAAGGCGGCGGCGCTTTCCCCCGAACAAGGAAGCACATGGACTGCATTTTTGAGCGGCACCGCGCCCATGGCTTGCAGGCGGCGCCAGATCTTCACCCGCAGATAAGGCGGCTTGGCGGGAAGTTGATGCAGCAATGCGAGCCATGGGGTGGCGTCGGTCATGGTCATGATGCATATGTATCAATGAAGATGATTCGAAGAAACAGGAATATCAATGATCCGGATTTCTCCCTTGGCGATGGCAAGCGCGGCGGCAATCGCCTTCGTCGGAGCGCGGCCTGCTCATGCGCAGGATGACGGTCTTGCCTTAAGCGGCAGCGTGCGCCTGCGGGTCGAGGAGATTGAGGGGCAGGCCCGCGCAGGGTTCGACCGCAAGGACAGCCTGTTCAACATCCGCACGCAGCTCATGGCCGAATACCGTTCGGGCGCGTTCAGGGCCGGGGCGGAGCTGTTTGACAGCAGGGCCTATGGCGCCGACGCGGGCACGCCAATCTCCACCAATGAAATCAATGCGATGGAGCTCGTTCAGGCCTATGTCGCGGGGGACATCGATGAACCGCTGGGCAAGGGCAGCAAGCTTGGCCTGATGGCCGGGCGATTCATGTTGAACCTGGGTTCCCGCCGGCTCGTCGCTGCGGACGATTATCGCAACACCACCAATGGCTATACCGGCCTGCGGGCCGACCTGACCGCGCCGCGCGGGGTGAAGGCGGTCTTCATCTATACCCTGCCGCAGCAGCGGCGGCCGGACGATGCGGAGGGTGTCCGCAACAAGCGGGTGAGGTTCGATCATGAGGGCTTCGATCTGGTGCTGTGGGGCGGCATCGTCAGCAAGGCCAAGGCGATCGGCCCGGCCATGGCGGAACTCACCTATTTCCACCTGGGCGAACGGGACGAACCGGGGCGGCCGACGCGGGACAGGTCGCTCGACACATTCGGTGGACGCATCATCAGCGAACCGGAAACGGGACGGTTCGACTATGAGGTCGAGGCCTTTTACCAGACGGGCAGCGTCAGCGCGTCTCTCGCGCCCGGCGCGGCCCGCCAGTCCGTCGCCGCCAGCTTCCTGCACGTCGATGCCGGTTACAGCTTCAGCGGACCCTGGAAGCCCCGCCTGTCGCTGGAATTCGACCGGGCGAGCGGAGACGGGCGGGGAGAGCGCCAGGGCCGCTTCGACACGCTGTTCGGCATGCGCCGGGCGGACCTTGCCCCGGCGGGACTGTACAATGCCCTGGCGCGGACCAATATCGTGACGCCCGGCATCAGGCTGGAGGCGACACCCGACAAGCGGTGGGACTGGTTCGCGACCTATCGCGCCTTGTGGCTGGCGTCGCGGACGGATGCCTTTTCCTCCACGGGGGTGCGGGACGCCAGCGGTCGGTCGGGCAGCTTCGCGGGCCATCAGGTGGAAGGGCGGGTCCGCTACTGGATCGTTCCGTCGCGGCTGCGGTTCGAATTCGACGGGCTGCTGCTGGCCAAGGGGCGGTTCCTGCGGGACGCGCCCAATGCGACGGCAGGGAAGTGGACGCGCTATACCTCCTTCAACCTGACCGCAAGTTTTTAGGCTCCGGCCTTTGGCGGCATGTGCTGAAGCATGCTTTGCCTCCATTCCCGCGGACTGGTTGCATCTTTTAAAGGATTACCCGCCCGGTCAGGCTGACCGCGGCCGCCACCAGCGCGGCGAAGAGTGGCAGGGCCGCCCTGACGCCGCCATGGCCCCAGCCGATGACCATGGTCATCATTGCCTTGGCAAGGGTGTTGGCAAGGACGGCACTGCCCAGGATCAGCCCTGCGACATGATCGTCGAGCAGGTCGGGTGGCAGCCCGGCCATGGTCATGACCGCCGCGTCGACGTCCGATATGCCGGTCAGCGTCAGCACGACCGCCATGCCCTGCTGTCCGAAACGCACCAGCGCCCACCGGGCTGCGAGCGACAATCCCGCCACCAGCGCCGCCAGCATCAGCGCCGGCCCGAAGCCGAGCGGGTTGGAAAGCCCCATGCCGTTTCCCGTCCCGCCATGCCGACGCCAGGCCACCAGCGCGAAAGCCACGGCGACAAGCGTTGCGGGCGCCATGGTCAGGGCCAGCGTGGGCAGCGCGCGCGGAATGAGGACGAGTGCCACCAGTTGGACGCGCACGAACATGACGATGGACGCCACCGCTATGCCGGCCGACAACAGGGACCGCGCGCCCGGCTCATCGCGCAGCCGGCGAGCATAGTCGGCGGTCACCGCCGTGGAGGAGATGATGGCCCCCGTCAGCGCCACCAGCAATATGCCCCGGTCTTGGCCGAAGCGGCGCGACACCGCATAGCCCGCGAAGGACAGGCCCATCACGAACACGACGACCATCCAGATGTTCCGGGGGTTCCAGGCGTCATAGGGGCCATAGGCGGCATCGGGCAGCAGCGGCAGGATGATGAGCGCGACCAGCAGGAAGCGCGAGACGCTTTCTATCTCGCTCTCGTCCATGCCGCGCAGCATGGCGTGCATCGATTGCCTAGCGCTCAATATCGCGAAGGTCGCCGCGCCAATGGCCAAACCCAGCGCAGGCGCGATCCGCGTGGCGCAGAAACTTGCGCCGAAGGTCAGCAGCCCGGCGAGCGTTGTGGTGGCAGACAGATGCTCCTGATCGGCGCTGCGCGAATAGCCGATGGTCAATATGGCCGCGACTCCCATGCCCAGCGTGGCCGCGACGATGTCGGGCGCCAATCCTCCCATTCCGCCCAGCAGGCCGATCAGGCCGAAGGTCCGAAATCCCGCTACCCGGCGGCCCTTGCCGAGTTCCCGCTGGGTCCAGCCGCGCTCAAGCCCCACCAGCAATCCGATGGCGATGGAGGCGATCATCGCCAGATAGGGCTGGCCGATGTCGGGCATGCGTCAGGCGATCCGGGGTGGAACGATCACCGCCGCGCCTTTCACCCTGCCGGTCCGCAGGCGGTGGAGCGCTTCGCCCGCATCGTCCAGCGGAAAGCTTTCCGTCACGATGCGCAGGTCGGTCCGGCCTGCCATTTCGAAGAAGGAGATGCCGTCCTCCCGCGTCAGATTGGCGACGGAGAGCAGCATCCTCTCTTCCCACAGATCCGCATAGGGGAAGGCGGGGATGTCGCTCATATGGATGCCCGCGCACACCACCCTGCCGCCCTTGCGAACGGCCCGCAGTGCGAGAGGCACCAGATCGCCCACGGGTGCGAAGATCAGGGCGGCGTCAAGGGGCGCCGGCGGAACCTGCGACGAGCCGCCTGCCCAGGCGCAGCCAAGCGATCGCGCGAAAGCCTGTCCTTCCTCATCGCCATCCCGGGTGAAGGCGTGGACGGTGCGTCCTTGCGCCTGCGCGACCTGCGCCAGGATATGCGCCGCCGCGCCGAAGCCATAGAGCCCGATGGTCGGCGCATCGCCCGCAAGCCGCAACGCGCGCCAGCCGATCAAGCCGGCGCAGAGCAGTGGGGCAGCCTCCACATCGGAAAAGCGGTCCGGCAGGACGAAGCAGTAGCGGGCATCCGCGATCGCATGGGTGGCATAGCCGCCATCCCGGGTCGCCCCGGTGAACAGGGGCGCGTCGCAGAGATTTTCCCGGTCCGTCCGGCAATAGGCGCATTGGCCGCATGTATGCCCCAGCCAGGGAATGCCCACCCGCTGGCCAGGGGCGAAGCCGTCCACCTGCGGCCCGACGACGGCGACGCGGCCGACGATCTCATGTCCCGCTATGATCGGATAATGGGCCGGGATCTCGCCGTCCAGCACATGCAGGTCGGTCCGGCACACGCCGCAGGCGGTGACTTCGACCAGCAGTTCCCCAATATCCGGTTCGGGCACGGCGCGGGTGATTTTACGCAGCGGTCGGCCTGGGGCATCGATCTGCATCGCGACCATCTGTTGCATGGAAAGCCTCCCTTGCGCCTTCTTCGTCACCCATAGATCATATCATGACCGAAGGAGTCCGTAGTTATCCTGATGGACGCGCAGACGCCGCCCGTCGAGATTTCTGCCGATCCAGCCATGGCGTCTACAGTCGTGGGCCGCGGCATCGTCGCGCAAGGTCGAGGGAACGGGATCTGATGTCTGCTGTCGAACCGGATCGGAAGAACATCGTGCCGCAAACGGACGCGCAGGCCATCGTCTGGACCTGTCCCATGCATCCGGAAGTGCGGCGGGACCATCCCGGAGCCTGCCCGCTCTGCGGCATGGCGCTGGAGCCTGAGGTTCCCGTTGCCCAGGCAGGCGACGGCGCCGAACTGACCGACATGACCCGCCGTTTCCGCATCAGCCTGCTGCTGGCCATTCCGGTGTTCGTGCTTGAAATGGGCGGGCACCTCTTTCCGCCGCTCCATCACCTGGTTTCCGACCGCCTTTCCATCTGGTTGCAGCTCCTGCTTGCCACGCCGGTGGTGCTGTGGGGCGGCCGGCCCTTTTTCGAAAAGGGATGGCGGTCGCTGCGGACGCGCAAGCTCAACATGTTCACGCTGATCGCGATGGGCACTGGCGTGGCATGGGTCTATAGCATGGTGGGGGCGCTGGCGCCGGGCCTGTTTCCCGAAGCCTTCCGGGAAAAGGGGACCGTTCCGGTCTATTTCGAAGCGGCAGCGGTGATCACCGTGCTGGTGCTGCTTGGCCAATGCCTGGAATTGCGGGCGCGGGAGCGTACTTCCGGTGCGATCAGGGCGCTGCTCGACCTGGCGCCGAAGACAGCCAGGCGTCTGCGCAAGGACGGCAGCGACGAGGAGATGGCGGTGGATCGGGTCACGCCCGGCGACCGGCTGCGCATCCGCCCTGGTGAGAAGGTGCCGGTCGACGCCCTGGTCGAGGAAGGCAGTTCCGCCATCGATGAATCCATGGTGACCGGCGAATCCATGCCCGTCACCAAGACTGCCGGTGATCATGTGATCGGCGGCACGCTCAACCGCAGCGGCCAGCTTGTCGTCCGGGCGGAGAAGGTCGGTCGGGACACCATGCTCGCCCGCATCGTGCGGATGGTCGCGGATGCACAGCGATCCCGCGCGCCGATCCAGCGCCTGGCGGACCAGGTGGCAGGATGGTTCGTCCCTGCCGTGCTGTTGATCGCTGCGGTCGCCTTTGTCGCCTGGGCGATATGGGGGCCGGAGCCGCGCTTCGCCCATGGCCTGATCGTCGCGGTGGCCGTGCTGATCATCGCCTGCCCCTGCGCCCTTGGACTGGCCACGCCCATGTCGATCATGGTGGGCATCGGTCGCGGCGCGGGGCTTGGCGTGCTGATCAAGAATGCCGAAGCGTTGGAACGGATGGAAAAGGTCGACATGCTGGTCGTCGACAAGACCGGCACACTTACGGAGGGAAAGCCGTCGCTCACCGGCGTCGTCGCAGCTCCGGGCTTTGAAGAGGATGCGTTGCTTCGGCTCGCCGCCGGGGTGGAGCGGGCGTCCGAGCACCCCCTGGCGCAGGCGATCGTCATTGCCGCAGAGGCGCGGGGATTGGCGCCGCCGCAGGTGGAACAGTTCGATTCCCCCACGGGCAAGGGGGCGGTCGGCATGGTCGAGGGCAAGCGGATATTGCTCGGCAATGCCCGCTTCCTCGAAGAATATGGCGTTCCGGCGGAAGCATTGGCCGGGCAGGCCGATGCCCTGCGCCATGACGGCGCGACCGCCATTTTCATCGGCGTCGACGGGACCGTCGCGGGCATCTTCGCGATTGCCGATGCGGTGAAGCGGACGACGGAGGAGGCGCTGGCTGCGCTGCGGGGGAAGGGCGTCGCCGTCGTGATGCTGACCGGCGATAATCGCACCACGGCGCAGGCGGTCGCCCGGCGGCTGGGGATCGACCAGGTGGAGGCAGAGGTTCTGCCGGACCAGAAAAGCGCCGTGGTCGCCCGGCTCAGGAGCGAGGGCCATGTCGTCGCGATGGCGGGGGACGGCGTGAACGATGCTCCGGCACTGGCGGCCGCCGATGTCGGGATCGCCATGGGGTCGGGCACCGATGTGGCGATCGAAAGCGCCGGAGTGACGCTGCTTCGGGGCGACCTTACCGGCATAGTCCGCGCACGGGCGCTCAGTCAGGCGACCATGTCGAACATCCGCCAGAACCTGTTCTTCGCTTTCATCTACAACGCCGCTGGCGTGCCGATTGCCGCAGGTCTGCTCTATCCTCTGTTCGGCATCCTGCTGTCCCCCGTGATCGCGGCTGCGGCTATGGCTCTGTCGTCGGTCAGCGTCGTCGGCAAAACGCTGCGCCTGAACGGGGTGAGGCTCTAGAAGGGGCTGGACGCATTCTTCCCGCGTAAGGCGGGATGCGACGGACAGCGGCGCATGAAAATTCGTTGCGGAATGAGAATTACTCATTTGTCCCTGGCGGATTTTCACCATCATTTCGTTTCACAAGAAAACTGAGAAATCGGCTGGGCGCAGCGATGCGTCCGGCCTGTCCGTCATGTGGAGAGATGTCGCACTGCGCCCTGTGGCGCGGTGCATGCCTGATCGGCCCATAACTGCCCGAAAAGGGCCGAAAGGGAGCCATTTATGCAAAAGTTCTTGTCCGTCCGTCGTGCCGCATTGCTGCTTTCCTGTTGTGTCGGTCTTGTCTCACCCCATGCCTGGGCGCAGGAGCCCGATGCGGAAGACGATGCCGGCACAATCACCGTCACCGGCCGCCGCATTTCCCAGTCATCGGAAGCGATCGGTGAGGATAAGGTGAGCAATGTGGTGGCGGTCACACGTGAGGCCTTGCTGTCGGCGCCCTCCGGTATTTCGGGCCTGAAGATGCTTGAGCAACTGCCCGGCTTCAACGTGCAGACCGACGGCGCTCTCGGCCTCTACGAGTTCGGCAACAGCGTCCAGACCCGTGCCTTCAACCTCGATCAGATCGGTTTCGTGGTGGACGGCATTCCCACGGGACGCAGCGACGCCTTCGGCGGCAGCCCGGTTTTCCGCTATGTCGACAATGAGAATCTGGGCGTTGTGGAAGCCGCCATCGGCGCAGGCGACGTCGGCTTGCCCAGCTATTCGACATTGGGCCCTGTCGTCCAATATAACAGCATCGCGCCGCAGGACGAGATGGGCCTGTTCGTTTCCCAAAGCTTCGGTGACTTCGACATGAAGCGCACCTTCATCCGCGCGAGCACTGGACGGGTGGGACCGTTCAAGGCCTATGTCAGCCGCACGAAGCTGGACAGCGACCTGTGGCGCGGCCC
Organism: Sphingobium fuliginis; assembly: GCF_015074805.1. Lineage (NCBI taxonomy): Bacteria > Pseudomonadati > Pseudomonadota > Alphaproteobacteria > Sphingomonadales > Sphingobiaceae > Sphingobium > Sphingobium fuliginis. The sequence goes on from NZ_CP060035.1 coordinate 680,006, forward strand.
CGGATCGGTCGACCGCGAACATTGGGAGGCGCAGGTCCATGCCGACCTCGGCGGCGATAGCTGGGCGCGGTTCAAATTCGTGTCGAACGACTTCTTCGACTATGACTCGCCTACCATTTCGCGGGGCCAATATAATTGCACTGTGAAGAGCGTGGTCGGCGCCTGCGGTCGTGACTTCGCCTATATCGAAAATGTGCCCAATACGACCCCCGGCTTTGCGCCGACAGTGCCGGGTGTCTATTACTCCAACTCCAACTATGCCCAAGTTTACAACCTTGCCATCAATGTGCGTAAGGACAAGCTTTATGGCGCTACTTTCCATGCCGGTATTGCAGAAGGCGTCTGGGCGGAATCGACGCTCTATTGGGAAGACAAGGGCGGCTATGGCGTGTCGCCCGATACCTATGCCAATTCGCTTAGCCGCTATAATGGTCAGGCCGCCGTCGGCCTGCCTGTGGTAGCTCCGCGGGGCGTCGAGTTCGGCCGTTCAGGCGTAGGCGGCGACCGCTACGGCATCACGTCCAAGCTGCATTGGGAAATGGGGGTCAACACGATCGAGGCTGGCGTCTGGGCAGAGACCGATAAATATCATCGCACCCAAGCCCGTTATAATACGGTCAACGGTGCTCCCGACGGTGCGCCTCTGCTGAACGAACTGGTCTATCTGCGCCGTGACTATCGGTCGCAGCGCGATACGCTACAGGTCTTCCTGAAGGATACGCTCAAGCTGGCAGATGAGGCGCTGGTGCTCGACTTGGGCTTCAAGGGGCTGATGCTTGACTATAGCTACCGTGGCTATCGCGATTTCGACGATTATTATCGCACCGTCAGTGGGCGTTTCGTCCCAGGCTATGGCGTCAGCTACAACAATGCCCATTACAAGGATATGTTCCTGCCGATGGCCGGTGTGCTCTATAAGCTGGATGGGCGCACGCAGCTCTTCGCATCCTACGCGGAAAACATGGCCCTGCCCAAGGGAATGGACGATATTTATTCCGTCATCCGCCCGCTTGGGGCCCTGATCCCGCAGCCCGCTCCGGAACGTTCGACCAACATGGAATTCGGCATCCGCACTAATCAGGGCCAGCTTTACGCCTCGCTTGCGGGCTTCTACACGAAGTTCAAGAACCGCATTCAATCGATCACCACGATCCTGCCGGGCAGCGGCGGTGCGGCCACAGAAACCTTCTTCCAGAATGTTGGCCGCGTTCGTGCATATGGCCTGGAGTTCAGTGGCACCTACAAGCCCGCTTTCCTTGATGGTCTTGCCTATGGGAATCTCAACGTCACCTACAACAATGCCAAGTTCAAGGATGACATTCCGGCTGCCACGCCAATCCTGATCGCTGATAAATATATCCCCGACAGCGCAAAATGGATCGTCAGCGGCGGCGTGACGGTTGAGCCGGCAAGCTGGTTGGTCGCCAACATATCCGGCAAATATACCTCTCGTCGCTGGTCGACATTTACCAATGCGGCCGGATCTAGCATACCGGGCTTCACCGTATTCAACGCCTATGTCGACATCGGCGACGGCTGGAGCTTCGGCCCGCTCAAGAGCATCAAGGCACGGCTCAACGTCGATAATATCTTCGATAAAGACAGATTGTCCTTTATCTCCTCTTCCGTGACGGGCGACGGTTTCTTCCGGCCATTGTCCCCACGCACCTTCCAGTTCACCATTTCGGGCGAGATTTGATGCGGAAAAGGATGATGGCGGGGGCGGCGCTGGTGGCGCTGCTCCCCATTGCGGTGCAGGCGCAGGAGGTGCCGAAGAAGGTCTATCAGCTTCACCAGAAAATGCTGACGCTCGACAGTCATCTCGATACGCCTGCCTCGCTCGACCTGCCGGGCTGGTCGATCGAGGAGGAGCATGGGGTTCATAGCGACTATACCCAGGTCGACCTGCCGCGCATGAAGAAGGGCGGCCTCGACGGCGGTTTCTGGGCGATCTACACGCCGCAGGGGCCGTTGACGGAGGAAGGGTTCCGCAAATCGCGCGACTTCGCGCTGCTGCGCGGGGTCTCGATCCGCGAGATGGTCGCGGCGGACCCAGCGAATTTCACGCTGGCGCTGGAGGCCAAGGATGCCGCGCCTATTGCGGCGTCCGGCAAGCGGGTCGTCTTCATGTCCATCGAAAACGCCTACCCGCTGGGCGAGGACGTGTCGCTGCTCAAGACCTTCTACGACATGGGCGTTCGCGTGTCGGGCTTCGCTCATTTCGCGCATAACCAGTTCGCGGACAGTTCGACCGATCCGTCGAAGAAGCCGCGCTATGGCGGCCTCAGCCCGCTGGGCAAGGAACTGCTGAAGGAGATGAACCGCCTCGGCATCGTCCCGGATGCGTCGCACAGCAGCGATCAGGTGCTGGACGATCTGCTGGCGCTTTCCACCTCGCCGGTGCTGCTGACCCATTCCGGGTGCAAGGCGATTTACGACCATCCGCGCAACATCGACGATGAACATCTGAAGGCGCTGGCCGCAAAGGGCGGGGTGATCCAGATGAACGCCTATGGCGCCTATCTGCGCGCATCCAAGCCCAACCCGCAGCGGCAGGAAGCGCTGAAGGCGCTGTTCGGCCAGTTGCGCGAGGATGCCAAGCTGTCGCCCGAAAAGCGCGCCGAACTGCTGGCGAAGCGGCAGGAGATCGACCGGCTCTATCCGGAGACGGACCGGGCGACCTTCGACGATTTCATGGCGCACATGCTCCATGCGTTGAAGGTGGTGGGGCCGGACCATGTCGGCATCGGGTTGGACTGGGATGGCGGCGGCGGCGTCGTCGGGCTGGAGGATGTGGTCGACCTGCCCCGGATCACCGCCGCCCTGCTCAAGGCGGGCTATAGCGAGGCGGACGTCCAGAAGATCTGGTCCGGCAATGTCCTGAGGGTGCTCGCCGCGGCCGAAGCAGTCAAGGCGCCCTAGAGCCAATGGACATTCAGAAGATGACGAGCCGAGCCGAAGGCCACCGAAGGTAAAATGGTGGTTTTCCGTGACCCGGAGCGCCGCCTACTCAAAGTAGGTGAGCACCGGAAGCAGGGAAAAGCGTCATTTGCAGGCCGTCAGGGCTGAATGTCGATTGGCTCTAAGGCATTGCCGCAACAGGGGCGGCTCTGACGGCCGTCCCTGTCGTGCATCGATCATGCCGGCGCAGAGCGATGGATCGCAAGATTGCGATCACCTGTCGTCGGTCCGGAGAACATAGCCGTTTGCTGTCCTGTCGGCAGGGGCCTGAAGCTGGGCTGCCCTGGATGCCGTCACGGCGCCGACGAAGACATATCCGATGCCGCGGGCCGAACGCAGCGGCAGGGACCGTCCGGTTTCGCGCTCGACCTTGGCGCGCAGCTTGGAGATCAGGACGTCCAGCGCCCGCATGTTTCCGGCGCTTCTGCGGGCATGAAGATGTTGCGCGAGCTGTTCGCGGGGCTGCTCGATGCCGGGATTGTGCATCAGCCGGCTGAGCACGGCGAATTCGGACGTCGACAGGTTTATGCCTTCGTCACTGGGCGCGATGAGGCGCCAGTGCACATGGTCGAGCGTCCAACTGTCATTTTCCTCATCCACACGGGGCGGATGCCGTCCGGCTGCCGCAAAACGCGACATGTTGCGGAGGATGGCCAGCAGTTCGGCCATGTCGAGCGGTTTGGCCAGGACGTGATCGGCTCCCAGTGACAGGGCGAGAAGACGATCGTCCCTGGCCGTCCGCTCGGAAAGAAGGATGATGCCCACCGGAGTCGCGGCGCGGAGAGATTGTATGAGCGAGAGCGTCCGGCTCCAGCCGTCATGATCGTCGACGATCGCCACGTCTACGGAGGCCGCCGCCATCTGCGGCAAGATGCGGTCGCGGGTCATGTGATGCGACAGCGCGATCGAATGCGCCTCCAATTCCTCGCCGAGCAGTTCGGCCAAAGTCGCGTCCTGGGTGAAGCTGGCCACGCTCATGAGCGTTTCTCTGGATGGAGTGCTGCATGCCTCATCCCTGGCTAGAGTGAACGCGCGATGGTCGAAGCGCTTGTTCACGCGAAACTCCCTCCAAACTCCTTTTGGGCATCATGACGGGAAAACCGGCATGTCTGTCCGATTTGTGATTTTGCATTGTTTTACAGCAAGTTTTGTCTTTCGCCTACGGGAAAAACCGCCCCTCATTCCGCCTTGGCAGAGCTGTTGCGAGATGTGCGATCCTGGCTCCGCCACATTTTTGTTTGGTACTCGCGATGGCGGGTGTGCGGGTTTTCAAGCGCAACATTGCCGACGGCTACATTCCGAACTTGCCGTAAATGTAAGAGAAAATCTTGATTACCTGACCATCTCACTAAAACTATAGTAAATAAATTGGAAAAATTGTTATAATATTTCAATATCGAATTTATATAAATAAAAAATGAATATGTATAAGGCAATATCTTGAATATAATGCTGAAAAATAAACATATGGTCAATTTTGTAAATAAAAAATAACAGTAAGTAATATTAAGTAACATAAAAGTTTTTACTCAACTGTGGTGGAACTTTCTATTATCTTTGGAATTCGACCTTCTCTGCAAGGGAGGTAGTCCATGGACAAGCGCATCGACATCACCGTTCGTCAGACGGGTGCGACCCAAACCCACGTCGTTCAGCAACAAAATGCCGTGATCCAGGCCCAGGGCGGCTCAGCGATCAAGGTGACGGCTGCGCGCAGCGAGGTGACGGCGATGCGGCGTGAAGGGGATGATCTGATCCTGCATTTTGCCGACGGTACGGCGGTCCGGCTGGAGGGTTATTTCAATTGTCCGCCGGGAGACATTGCCGACCTTATTTTCCTCGAACCAGGCAATGGGCAGCAGTGGCTGACCGATCTGGGCAGCGAAGCCTGCTATCTGCCCACCGACACGACCACCGAAGCCCTGAGCTATTCCTTCGCCCCCGCAGGCGCTGCGGGGGGCCTGAGCGGCGGCCTGCTGGCGGGATTGGGGGCGGTGGCCGCCGGCATCGGCGTCGCGGCTGCTGCTGGCGGCGGCGGTGGTGGTGGGGGTGGGTCGGATGGCGGGACGGCTGTGGATAGCACGCCCCCGGCAGCGCCGACCGTGGCGCCGACAAATGGCCGTAGCTTGTCGGGCTCTGCGGAAGCGGGTTCGACGGTGCGCATCGACGTCAATGGCGACGGCTCGGTCGATGCGACGGCTACCGCTGACAATGCCGGCCGGTGGAGCTATACGCCGGCCACGCCCATCGGCGATGGTGTGACGGTGCGGGTTACGGCAGTGGATGCGGCGGGCAATGCGTCGCCATCGACCAGCGTGACGGTGGACGCGGCCGCTCCGCCGGCGCCGGTGATCAATCCCAGCAACGGCACGGCGCTCGGCGGTACGGCTGAGGCAGGGGCCACGATCGGGCTGGATCTGGATGGCGACGGCGACGTCGATGCGACGACCACGGCCGATGCGTCCGGTAACTGGAACTATACGCCTTCGACGCCGATTCCAGATGGGACGACGGTGACGGCCGTTGCGACCGATGCGGTGGGAAACAGCTCCGCGCCCGCCAGCATCGACATTGACGCCGTGCCCCCCGCCGCTCCGCTCGTCGATCCGAGCAACGGGACCGAATTGACCGGAACGGCGGAGCCCGGCGCGACTGTCGGCATCGATAGCGATGGCGACGGCACTATCGACACGACGGTTCCTGTCGATGACCAAGGCAATTGGAGCCATGTGCCGGCGACACCCATTGCCGACGGCACGACGGTGGAGGTCGTTGCGACCGATCCGTCCGGCAACACATCGTCCCCTGCGACGGTCGTGGTCGACGCCACTGCGCCTGCGATCCCCGTGGTGGGCAATGTAGTCGACGATGTCGGCACGACGACCGGCCCTGTCGCCAATGGGGGCAGCACGGATGATACGACGCCGACGCTGTCGGGAAGCGGAGTAGAGGCGAACGCCATCGTCTCTGTCTATGACGGCGGCGCCTTGCTTGGGACAGTCGTTGCAGACACCTCCGGCAACTGGAACTTCACGCCCACCACGCCACTGTTGGAAGGGACGCACAGCTTCACCGTCACGGCGACGGATGGGACGGGCAATGTCAGCGCGGCGTCCGCCGCCTATGTCCTGACCGTCGACACCAGCGCCCCGGCTGCGCCGCTGCTCGCGCCTACCGACGGGACGACGGTTTCGGGCTCGGCGGAGGGCGGGGCGACCATCGATCTCGACACGGATGGCGACGGCCTGTCCGATGCGACGACGGTCGCGGACGCATCGGGTGACTGGAGCATCACCTTGGCTTCGCCGCTGGCGAACGGTACGGTGATCAGCGCCATCGCCACGGATGCGGCTGGCAACAGCTCCACGCCCGATACGGTGACCGTCGATACCGGACTCGACACTACGCCCCCCGCCATTCCGACCATCGGCGCCGTAGCCGACGATGTCGGCGCGATCCTTGGCGCTGTCGCCAATGGCGGCAGCACGGATGACATGACGCCAACGTTGTCGGGAACCGGCGTCGAAGCGAATGCCATCGTCTCCGTTTACGACGGCGGCACGCTGCTGGGCACGGCCGCGGTGGACGGTTCGGGCAACTGGAACTTCACCCCCACCGCGCCGCTGGGTGAGGGAACGCATAGCCTGACCGTCACAGCAACCGACGCGGCGGGCAATGTCAGCGCGGCATCGGCCGCCTATGTCCTGACCGTCGATACCAGTGCTCCGGCAACGCCTGTGCTTGCCCCGACCGACGGCACGACAATATCGGGCACTGCGGAGGCTGGAGCGACCATCGCTCTGGATACCGACGGTGACGGCATATCCGACGAGACGACGACGGTGGACGCATCGGGCGATTGGAGCATTACGCCGGCATCGCCGCTCGCAAATGGAACGGTGGTGACCGCCATCGCTATCGATGCGGCAGGCAACAGCTCCACCCCCGATACGGTGACCGCCGATACAGGTCTGGATACGACTCCTCCAGCCATTCCCGGAATTGGCGGCGTAGCCGATGATGTCGGCGCGATCCTGGGCCCCATCGCCAATGGCGGCAGCACGGATGACACGGTTCCGACCCTCTCGGGAACGGGCGTAGAGGCGAATGCCATTGTCTCCGTCTACGACGGCAGCACCTTGCTGGGCACGACGAGCGCGGACGGTTCGGGCAACTGGAGCTTCGCGCCCACCGCGCCGCTGGGCGAGGGGACGCACAGCTTCACCGTCACGGCGACCGACGCGGCAGGCAATGTCAGCGCGGCGTCTGCCGCCTATGTGCTGACCGTCGACACCAGCGCTCCGGCCGCGCCGATTCTGGCTCCGTCCGACGGAACCACGCTATCGGGTATCGCGGAAGCCGGCGCGATCATCGACCTCGACACCGATGGCGATGGCGTGTTCGATGAGACCACGACCGCGGACGCCTCGGGCGATTGGAGCATCACCCTGGCTTCCCCGCTGGCGAATGGAACGGTCGTCAACGCGATTGCGACCGATGCTGCGGGCAATAGCTCGCTTGCCGGTGCAGTGACCGTCAATACCGGCCTCGACACCACGCCGCCTGCGGTGCCGTCGATAGCGGCGGTGGCCGACGATGCCGGGTCGATCCTCGGCCCTGTCGCCAATGGCGGGATCACGGACGATGCGACGCCTACCCTGTCGGGACTCGGGGTCGAGGCGAATGCCATTATTTCGGTCTATGACGGCAGCACCCTGCTGGGCACGGCGACGTCGGACGCTTTGGGCAATTGGAGCTTCACGCCGACCACGCCGCTGGGTGCGGGTTCGCACAGCTTCACCGTCACGGCCACGGATGCGGCGGGGAATGAGAGCGCGGCTTCAGCGGCCTATGCCTTGACCGTCGATACCGTCGCCTCCATTCCGACGATCACCGGCATGACCGACAATGCGGGTTCGGTCCTTGGCGGCGTGATCTCGGGCGGAACGACTGACGACACCACGCCCACTCTCTCCGGAACCGGCGCAGAGGCGAACGCAAGCATCTCGATCTACGACGGCAATATCCTGCTGGGTACGGCGACGGCGGATGCTTCGGGCAATTGGAGCTTCACGCCGACCACGCCGCTGGGCGAGGGCTTGCACAGCTTCACCGCCACGGCGACCGATGCGGCGGGCAATGTCAGCCTCGCTTCGGCGGCCTATGCGGTCACGATAGACCTGACCGTGCCGCCCGTGCCGACGATCACCGGGGCCAGCGACAATGCCGGTTCGATCCTAGGCGGCGTGATTTCGGGAGGGTCGACCGACGACACGACGCCGACCCTTTCCGGAACCGGTGCGGAAGCGAACGGGACCGTTTCGGTCTATGACGGCAGCACCCTGCTGGGCACGGCGACGGCGGACGTTTCGGGCAACTGGAATTTCACGCCCACCGCTCCGCTGGGCGAGGGGCCGCACAGCTTCACCGCCGTTGGCGTCGACGCAGCAGGCAATGCCAGCATTGCCTCGACGCCTTATGCGCTGACGATAGACCTCACCGTCCCGGCCGCGCCGACGATTACCGGCGTCAGCGACAATGTGGGCTCGGTGCTGGGCGCGGTGGCTCTGGGAGGGGCGACGGACGACACGACGCCGACCATTTCGGGAACAGGCGCGGAGGCGAACGCCAACGTTTCCGTCTATGATGGCGGCACGCTGCTGGGCACCGCAACGGCGGATGGATCGGGCAACTGGAATTTTACGCCGACAACGCCCTTGGGCAATGGACCGCACAGCTTCACCGCCGTCGTGACGGATGCCGTGGGCAATGCGGGCCTGGCGTCGGCGCCCTATGCCATAGCCATCGATACCGTCGCCCCGACCGCCACGGTCGCGATCACGGCCCTGCGCGACGACACGCAGGTGGTGGGCGACTGGGCCACCGACGATACGTCCCCGACCATCACAGGCACGCTGAGCGCACCGCTGGCCGGCGGGGAGCGGGTCGAGGTCAGCCTGGATGGCGGCGCCACCTGGACGCAGGCGGCGACCAGCGGCACCAGCTGGTCCTACGGTCCCGGCACGCTCGGCGCCGGCGGCCATGTGGTGAACGTGCGCGTCGTGGATGCGGTCGGTAATGTGGGCTCCACGGCCGCCCAGCCGATCACCATCACGAACGTCAACGACGCGCCCATCGTCCTGGCATCGGACAGCAGCCTGCTGGGGCTTGTCAGTGCGGAAGCCCTGGGCCTGCTCGACATCGGCAGCCAGGCCTTCGTGGCGATCGATCCGGAGAACAGCCTGCAAAGCGTCGTGCTGGACTTTACGCCCCTGCTGACCGTCGGCACGCAGGTCTTCACCGTGTCGCAGGATCTGGCGACCGAACTCGGCCTTGCGGTCAACGTCAACAACCAGTTCGTGACCGTGCTGGGGACGCCCGTCTCCACCATCTCCTCGACCATGACTATAACGGCGCTGGATGGCGGGCCGATCGACAATATGGCCATCAACGAATTGCTGAGGGCGGTGCATTTCAATTCACCGCTTGGTCTCAACGTGAACCTGCTGTCAGGCATCAGCATCACGGCGACCGATACGGCCGGCGCGTCGCGGACGGACAATGCGGCCAGTCTGCTCGACGCCAATCTGCTCAACACCCTGCTTGGCGGCAGCAGCGATCCGACCATTTTGGAGGGCACGGCCGGCGTCAACATATTGACCGGCACCGCCGCCAATGAGCATCTCTACGGCTATGGCGGCGCCGATATTCTCCAGGGCGGCGGCGGCAACGACATATTGCGTGGCGGCGCCGGCGCCGACACATTGGACGGCGGCACCGGGAACGACATATTGCTGTTCGACGCGGCCGATACGCTGATCGACGGCGGGGCGGGCGCTGATGCGCTGCTCGTCCGCGGCGACAGCAGCGTGTCGCTGAACCTCGATGCGGCGACCAATATCCGCAATATGGAACGGATCGACCTGGGCGTGGGCGACACCGGACACAGCCTCACCTTGACGGAGGCCGGCATCATCCAGGCGACGGATGCGAACCGGCAACTCATCATCACGGGCGAGAATAACGACAGCGTGACCATGACCGGTGCGGTCCATGTCGGCCAGGCGCTGGTCGATAATCACGCCTATGAGCAATATAGTCTGGGAACCACGACCGTGCTCATCGAAGATCCCGTGCTGGTGGTGGTTTGATGCCGTCACCTGCCAGAGGGCAGGGGCGGGAGAGGGGCCACTGATGCGGAAGCGGAAAGGGATTTTGCCGCCCTCGGCCGGGAAGATTCTCATGCTCCTTGGCTTTGCCCTGGCGGAAGCGCTCCATGCCGGTGCCGCTTCCGCCGCGCCCGCCGATCCCGTCGCCGATCCCCCTCCAGCCCATGGCAGCAGGATCGGCCTTGCCGATGCGGTAGGGCTGACGCTTGCCCGCCATCCCGATCTCGCCCGCGCCCGCGCCACATTGGCCCGGGGGCGGGCCGATCTGGGGGCGGCGCGCAGCCTGTGGACGCCGCAGCTTTCCTATCAGGCGAACCTAGGGCCCAATATGCTGTCGGGCAAAAGCGGCTCCGGCCTCAACGACAATATGGCGGGGCCCAGCCTGACGCTCAACCAGCTTGCCTGGGACTTCGGCCGGACGAAGGGAGAGATCGGCTATGCCCGTTCGACCGAGAAGCAGCGCCGGTTCGAACTGGAATCGGCGGCCGACCAGTTGGCGGAGACAGGCGCGCTCGCCTATCTCGACGTGAAGCGGTTCGAGCTGCTGGAACTCGAAACCGCAAAGCATGTCCAGTCGCTGGAGCATCTCCAGATGCTGATCCAGTTGCGGGTGGATGCCGGGCTTTCCGATCGTTCCGACCTGTTGCTGGCCGATGTGCGGGTGGAAAGCGCCCGCGGCGACCAGATCCAGGCCGGATCGTCGCTGACGGCGGCCAAGGTGACGCTGGCCAATCTGATCGGCGCTCGCGCCGGAGGCCTATGACGATCCGGCGCAGGCGATCGAACGGTTCGCGTCCCATGACGGGGAGCCTGATTTCGCCACATTGCCTGCCGTGGCCGCCGCCGAACAGGCCGAACAGGCGGCATCGGCGCGGGTAGGGCAGGCGCGGGCCGAGCGCTTCCCGCGCCTTGGCATCCAGCTTGGCTACAGCCGTAACAATTATACCTACAACAACAGGGACGACGCCTTTTCCGCCATGGTGACGGTGACCGGCGACCTGGTTCGCCGGTCCAACCGTTATGCCGTGAAGGCGGCCGAGGAAGACCGTCGCGCAGCGCAGGCGACGAAGGAGTCGACGATCCTCGACATCCGCGGCCGGGCCCTCGCCGCGCGGGAGCAGATCAGGGGCGGTTATCTGCGCATCCGGGCCTATCGCCGCCAGGAACAGCAGGCCGTCGATGCCAGCGCGATCTTCCTGGAGGAATATAAGCTCGGCAAGCGCAGCCTCACTGAACTGCTGAATGCCGAACTGGAAATCTACCGCGCGGCGAGCGCCAGGATCGCGGCGGAATACGACATATTGGGTGCGCGGGTCCAATATGAGAATGTCTTCGGCCAGCTTCGGCAATCGCTTGGCCTGCCCTCCAGCATGACACAGGACGATGGCGATGGCTGATCGGGAAATCGGCGCAGGACGCAATTGGATCGCGGCCATCGTCGCGCTTGCCGGCCTGAAAGGGATAGGGTTGACGGAGGCGGAGCTGACCGGCCGGCTGGCATGGTCCGGCCATGAGGGCGACCCGCGCGACGAATTGCGGCAGGCGGCCCGGCTGTCCGGAATCCAGCTCGACCTGATCGATGTCCGGCCTGACGAGGTGCCGGACATGATGCTGCCGGCCCTGTTCGAAATGCGCGAAGGGGTGGTTGCCGTCCTCCACCGGCGCGGCGCCGACAGCGTCCTGTTTTCGGTACCCGGATTGTCGGGCCAGACCATGCTCGAAATCCCGCGCGCCGAATTTGCGGAGAAGGCGACGGGCCGCGCCGGTTTGGTGGAGGCGCTTTCGACCAGGGCGCGTGATGCGCGTATCGACGCCTTCCTGCGCAAAAGCAGGCGGTCCTGGTTCTGGGACACGGTGCTCAGCGACCGGCGCGGCTATGGGGAGATCGTGCTTGCCTCGCTTTTCGGCAATCTGCTGACCTTCGGCACGTCGCTCTTCGCCATGCAGGTATGGGACCGCGTCATTCCCGCCCGGTCGATCCCCACGCTTTGGGTGCTTGCGCTGGGGACGCTGATGGCGCTGCTGCTCGAACTGCTGCTGCGCACCTCCCGGGTGGTGGTGGTGGACCGGATCGGACGGCGGGCCGACCTTGCGATCTCCTCCAGGATATTCGCCCGCGCGCTCGACATCCGCAACGATGCGCGGCCCAAGTCGACCGGCGCCTTCATCGCCCAGTTGCGCGACATAGAGCAGATCCGGGAACTGCTGACCTCCACCACCGTGTCCGCGCTGGTCGACCTGCCCTTCATCATCCTCTTCCTGGCGCTGTTCACCATGCTGGCGGGGCCGCTGACCTTCGTGCTGGTGGCGGCGCTCATCCTCATCGTCGTGCCGGGGCTTCTCCTGCAAATTCCCCTTGGGCGGCTGGCGAAGGAGGGCATGCGGGAAGCCGCGCTGCGCAACGCCATGCTCGTGGAATCCATAGAGCGCATCGACGAGATCAAGACCGCGCAGGCCGAGCCGCGCTTCCAGTCCCTATGGGAACGGTTCACCGTGACCGGCGCCCGCGTCGGGGCGGAGCAGCGCTTCTTCGCCGCCCTGTTTTCCAACTGGTCCCAGACCCTGCAGCAGCTTGCCTATACGGCGGTGGTCGTCGCGGGGGCCTATCGGGTGATGGACGGCGACATGACCATGGGCGCGCTCATCGCCTGTTCCATCCTCACCAGCCGCGCGCTGGTGCTGTTCGTGCCGCTGGGGCAGGTCTTCACCCGCTGGCAGAGCGCGAAGGTCGCCATCGGCGCGCTCAACGACATCATGGAAAAGCCCGTGGATCATGATCCCGAAGCGGGGCTCCTCCGCCGCACCCTGTTGCGCGGCAATTATGAGATCGAAAATCTCCTCTATGCCTATGACGCGGAATCGCCGGCGGTATTGAGGGTCGACCGGCTCTCGATCCGGCAGGGGGAACGGATCGCCCTGCTGGGCAAGATCGGCGCGGGCAAGTCGACATTGCTTCGCCAGCTTTCGGGGCTGGCGCGGCCGACCTCCGGCAAGCTGTTGCTCGACGGCACGAGCATGGCGCTGATCAACCCGGCCGACATTCGCAGGGAAACCGGCTATCTGGGGCAGGGCGCGCAACTGTTCCTGGGCACCATACGCGAGAACCTGCTGGTCGGCGCTCCCCATGCCAGCGACGAGGATATAGTGGCGGCGCTGGCCGTCACGGGTGGCCTGCCGCTCGTCCAGAACCAGTCTCAGGGTCTCGACCTCCTGTTGCAGGAGGGCGGCGCAGGCCTTTCGGGCGGCCAGCGCCAGACGCTGCTGCTTGCCCGCACCTTGCTGCGCAAGGGCAATATCCTGCTGCTGGACGAGCCATCCGCGCCGCTGGACGAGAATAGCGAGCGGCATCTGGTGCGCGAACTCAGCCAATGGCTGGGGGACCGCACGCTGATCGTCACGACCAACCGGTCGGGACTGCTCGGGCTGGTCGATCGCATCATCGTGATAGAGCGCGGTGCGGTGGTCATGGACGGCCCCAGGGACAAGGTGATCGCCACGCTGGCCGGGCCCAGGGCCGGCGCCCGCGTCACGGGAGGGGCACAGGCATGACGACGCAAACGAAGACGGCGTCCCCCCTGCTGCGCGATGCGGCAGGGAAGGAGAGCGACTGGCTAGCCTTCGCGGAGAAGCTGAGGGTCATTCCCATCATTTCCCTGGGCGTGACGGCCTTTCTGGTCTGGGCGTGGTTCGGCACGCTGGACGAAGTCGCGGTCGGTCCCGGCAAGGTCACGCCTCCGTCGCGTTCCCAGGTCATCCAGAGCCTGGAAGGCGGCATCGTCGACGGCATCTTCGTCCATGAAGGGGACATCGTCCAGCCGCGCCAGAAGCTGGCGACGCTCGACCGCGCGCGGTTCAGTTCCACCTTGGGCGAGTCCGTCGCCAAGGCGCGCTCGCTGGAGGCCGCGGCAGCCCGGCTGGAGGCGGAGATCACCGGCGGAGAGCCCCGGTTCGGCGCGGAGGTCCGCCAGACTCCGGGACTGGTCGAGCGGGAGATGGAACTGCTCCGTTCCCGGCGCCAGAATCTTCAGGTCGCCACGGCCAGCCTGCGGGAATCGCTCGCGCTCGTCCGCCGTCAGCTTCAGATGACCACGCCACTGGTCGAATTGGGCGCGGCCAACAAGGTCGAGGTCATCCAGCTCCAGCGGCAGGAAAATGAACTGCAGGCCAAGCTCGATTCCCTGCGCAACCAGTTCATCATCGAGGCCAATGACGATTATGCGAAGACCAAGGCCGAACTGGAAGTGGTCGATCAGGTGATGAGCGGCCGGCGCGATCAGTTGAACCGCACTATCTTGACCTCTCCGGTGCGGGGGATCGTCAAGAATCTGGAGGTGACGACCATTGGCGGTGTGCTCCAGCCCGGCGGTTCGCTGATGGAGATCGTGCCGCTGGAGGACAAGCTGCTCATCGAAGCGCGCATCAGCCCGCGCGACATCGCCTTCATTCGTCCGGGGTTGCCTGCGACGGTCAAGATCACCGCCTATGATCCGTCCATCTACGGTACGCTGGACGGCACGGTCGACCGCATCTCCCCCGACACCTTGCAGGATGAGGTCAATCGCGATCAGGTCTTCTACCGCGTCTATGTCCGCACCCGGCATTCCAGCCTGCGGACCAAAGACGGCAAGGACCACGCCATCATGCCCGGCATGGTCGCGACGGTCGAAATCCGCACCGGCCGCAAGACCGTGCTCGATTATCTGATGAAGCCGATCAACAAGGCCAAGGAAGCCATGCGCGAGAGATAGGGTCGGAAAAAGGTCCTCCAAAAAACGGCGGCACATGCACTTTCCCGTCATCTGGCCCTGCTATCGAGAAGCGGGGAGCAGCCTGCCCGGACCTGCGCGGCAATGGTGCGGCCACCTGTCATCAAAATGAAATATTACTGTCATCCCATTGTCGCTGAAATGCCATAGCCGCCGCACCCAGTGGATACAGGGGGAGTCAGTCGGTGCCGGTGAAGATGTTCAAAAGCAGGGTTATGATGGTAAGCCTGCTGGCGCTGATGCCGGAGGTGGCGCACGCCCAGAGCAATGCGGAACTGCAACGCCAGATCGATGAACTGAAGGCGCAGGTGCAGGCGCTGACATCCGCGCTCGCCGCCAGCAGGTCCGCGCCCGCCGCCGCGGAGCCCGCTGCGGCCGTTCCTGTCTCTGCCGCTACGCCATCGGCCGCGCTGGCCAGTGCACCCGTCCAGCCGCCGGCCGCCGCGCCCGCATCGGCCCCGGAATCCAGGTCGAAGGCGTGGTACGAACGGCTCTCGCTTCGGGGCTATACCCAGATGCGCTACAATGCCTTTCTGTCGGGCGACGATAGCGCGCCTGCCGGCGTTTCCCGCCTTCGATCGGTCCATGACAGTTCGATCTCGGACCGGGGCAGCTTTTCGCTGCGTCGTGCGCGGCTGGTGCTTCAGGGCGACATTTCCGATCGCGTGTCGCTCTATCTTCAATCCGATTTCGCCACCGCGGTGAACAACCAGGCGGGGAGCGAGCGGCGGGAGGGCTTCGCTCAATTGCGGGACGCCTATGCCGACGTCTTCCTTGACAAGGGGAAGAGTTTCCGGCTGCGTTTCGGCCAGTCGAAGGTGCCTTTTGGCTGGGAGAATATGCAGTCCTCGTCCAACCGACTGACGCTCGATCGCAGCGATGCAATTAACAGCGCGGTACCCAGCGAGCGAGACCTTGGCATTGTCGGCTATTATACTCCATCTTCGGTGCAGAAGATCTGGGATCGGCTGTCGCATGACGGCCAGAAGCTGTTCGGCAATTACGGCGCATTCGGCATAGGCGCCTTTAACGGGCAGGGCACCAACAGGACGGAACAGAATCGGGGTCTGATGAAGGTCGCCTTCGCCACCTGGCCTTTCGAACTGGATGGCCTGGGCGAAGCCTTGGCCGGGCAGGTGTTCGAAATCGGCGGCTCTGCAATGATGAATGACGTGCAGCCCGAACTGCGCAGCGGCTCGGTCAGTTCCGTGGCCTATGATGACGATCGCCTCGGCATCCACGCCATGCTCTACCCGCAGCCCTTCGGTATCCAGGCAGAATGGAATTGGGGCAAGGGGCCGGAATATGATCGCGCCAGCCAATCCATCCTGACCAGGAAGCTGAACGGCGGTTATGTCCAGATGATGTACCGCATGCCTACGGACTCGATCGGTACGCTGATGCCCTATGGCCGCTGGCAATATTATCGCGGCGGGTGGAAGGCGGGCACGAATGCGCCGCGTCTGGAAACCGATGAATTGGAACTGGGCGTCGAATGGCAGCCGTGGAAAGCGCTGGAATTCACCCTTGCCTTCGCCCGAATGAAACGTGCCGAAGCCGACGAACGCCGTACAGGTCGTGCGGAAGGCAATCTTATCCGTACACAGGTGCAATGGAATTACTGAGAGCCTGAACCGGAATAGGATCTGAAAGAAAGGTGGGCGATATCAGCGACATGTGATTCAGTCGGAGTTGCGAGACACCGACGGAGTATCCCATGTGGACCGATACCACCCGCGCGCAGCATGCGCGCAAAGGGCTGCGTTTGCCAAGTGACACGACCGATGCCGAATGGCGTGTGCTGGAGCCGATGATGCCTGGCGATCTGCCGCTTGGTCGGCGTCGCAAATGGGATTGGCGCCAGCTTGTTGATGCTATGCTGTATCTTCTGCGAGGCGGGCTTCCGTGGCGGATGTTGCCGCCTGGGTTGTTTCCGCCCGCCACAACCGTTCAGCGGTGGTTTTATCGGTTTCGCGACATGGGATTGTGGCGGGCAATCAACCACAGGCTGGTGATGGTAGCGCGTGAACTGGAGGCCCGCGAGGCGAGCCCGAGCGCATGTATTATCGACAGCCAGTCGGTCAAAACGACGGAAAGCGGAGGGCCTCGCGGCTACGACGCGGGCAAGCGCATCAAGGGACGCAAGCGCCATATCCTCACAGACACTCTCGGTCTGTTGCTCGACGTGATCGTCCACACCGCTGACATTCAGGATCGGGATGGCGGGCCGCTGCTCCTGAAGCGAATACATCGGCGCTTCCCATGGCTGTCCCACATATTTGCCGATGGCGGTTATGCCGGGCCGAAATTCAGCAAGAAAGCCATGAAGACCGGCAACTGGACGATCGAGATCGTCAAACGGTCAGACACCGCCCGTGGCTTTCTCGTGTTGCCACGCCGTTGGGTCGTCGAACGAACATTGGCGTGGCTCAATCGTAATCGAAGGCTGGCGAAAGACTTTGAGCGCACGATTGAGAGCGCGATCGCGTGGATCTTCCTTGCTTCCGTTCAGTTCATCACTCGCAAAATCGCAAGGCTTTGATTTTACTTGCATTCCGATTCCGAGTCAGACTCTCAGTATGGCTGTCGATGCGCGGGGCCGCACGATGATCGAGCGGTACAGATTTCTCGATTGGCATAATATTTTGCTATGAAGATCATAGGGCTCCGTGGGTAGATTCCTAAAGGAACCTATTTACCCTATAAGTGCTGATGAGGCATACTTTGTATAAAGCAGGCATACTTTGTATAAAGCATTGCTACGACAAGTTGATGCCTCACGCTAAACTGTAGCATGGGGCATTATTTCTTTACAAAATTACGAGCGGAGGTTTGTTTCTTTTTCCTGGATTTTCGACCGTATCGCACCACCAGAGATTCAGTGCTTTAGCTCGGGACAGCGCCTGCTTGCTCTTCTTCACCTGTTTCGCACGGTTCATAGGTCCTACCAAAGCGTGCTCCAGCAAGTCGATGCCTACGCCATGTCCAAAATAGCCTTTGTCGACGGGGATTTGCGATAATAACTGAAGCAGCCCCAATTCGCAAAAATCGGGAGTTTCCCAACGTGTGTTTTTCAACTTCAACTCTGAGTAACTTGTTTGCCGCGATGCATGGGTGCGGTCCATTTTGATGAATGTGCGGATGGCGTCCTGAACCTCCGCGTCGGTCGGATTATCATATCTGACGCGATCAAATGTAAGACCGAGCCCGAGTTCAGCAGTCGCTGCTGTTTGACTTCGCCTTGGCCGCTTCGGGGTTGGCTCAGAGAAATCGGTTAGCCCGATCGTTAAGCTCCCCACGGCAGGCAAGTAGAAGAATTTTTCGTCTCCATTTGGTGATGGAGCCGGGATCACGCAAATTTTCGCAACGGAGTGTGGAGCGAAGCCATCCTGCCGCTTAGCTGCTTTGATGACCTCTGGCCTATCCAGTCTCCCTTGATCACTCGGACTTCCTAAGCTGGGGAGAAAATCGACGGAAAGTTCAATCGTGCTGATTTCTCCCCTCCGGTTCATGGTGACGCAACGGCTGCTCATCTCAGTTGCTACCGCTCTTGCATCGACCCGACTGGCCAGCGACGAATAGTCCAAGAGGGACTGCCCACCGAACAAGCTTGCAGCAAGTTGCTGGGCAGGACCTTCCATCGTCTCGCATAGGAGGTTTGCAACGGATTTCTTTTTGGGCGTATGGGCAGCCGTCATTTCACGCCGCCCTTTACGATAGAGCGCTCAATCAGCGCTTCGGCACTTTCAACGGTGATTAGGACTCTGCGGTTAATCCGAGCAACTTCAAGCTGTCGGTCCCGAATGAGCTGAAATGCCGCAGTTCTTCCGCAGCCAGACCACTCGCAAAATTGCTGCAGTGTGAAGCACCGCTTTTGAATTCTGCTAAAACTTCCTGTCATTTGCATTCTCCATTCATTCGCCGAACGGTGGCGAGCAGGGACGCATATGACGTGCCCTTTCGAGCTACGTACTTTTGGGGTACCGACAAGTGGATTTGTCGTGTGCGACAAATACCTTACAGCACATATTGAAACTCGCCGGCGGCTGCTTCAACGTCATCCATGTGTAAATGAAACATGTTTCGAGACCGCTTGGCAGGCAAGGCGCGCGGCTTGAGCATTAGATCGAGTTTTGTTTCGACCTAACAATTCATCATTGACCCGCTTCATTAACTGTAAAGCACTAATAGGAGAGCGTATTTCATCACATGTTATCATATGGAAAAGTTGCGATATGAAATGGCGGGCATCCTCGGATATCTGTCGACCGCGCAGTTTAATGATCCCCTCCATCATATCCCCGTTAAGAGGGTGCGCTCCCAATCCAAACAAAAGAGATATACAATCATTGCATAGATGAAGAATATCTTGATCAATAATGGAAGTTTTGCCTTTATGTTCTAAACTACTATTTACATATTGGGCAAGCTCGTAAGGATTATTGATGATCCTTGTTTCTTTTCTGAAAGATAATAGGCATAGTTCAGCGCACCAGGCTGGCTTTGTTGTGACATTTGACCTGATTTTATCTTGTTTTTTGACTTTGATTTCATTCGATGATCTTTGGTTTAGCAAGATCTCTAGGATTGCGGCTGCCTCAGCTTCGCGAATGTCAATTTCCAGAATGTCTGCGCAATCGAAATCGGTCACGTGACGGCACCAGGCTCGCTCTTCTGGTGACATGAAGTGCTTCTGTCGAAACGAAGGGTTTGACCAAGGATTATCGACGTCAAAATCTTCCCCTGGCTGAAAAAGTGAGTCGCCATGTTCGGCGGCCGGCCGTGTACGGAAGTGGGCTTGTCGCGCGCCTAGCGTCAGCAGAATCCGATTTTCCTCAACCCGCCAGAATTGCAAGTCGTTTAGAAGGCTTATGCTCGCTATCCAGAAGCTGGCATCCAGCACGAATGAGCGGTGTGAATCATTGCTGCCGCCAGCATTCATGGGCTTGGAAAGGCTCGTAGATAACTGGGATGTTGACCAATTTGATTGGTCTCCACGCAAAATATGTCTGGCGCGAGCGATCAGCCTACCTTCCTGCAAAAGGAGTGCAATGTGCGATTTGGCCTCAGTGCCAGTTATGTTGGCGAAGCGTCTGAGCGTTTGCACCAGCGGCGACCATCGATCGTTGGTAAGACGAGTGGGCGATAAAAAATGTGCGAGTTCAGCATCTATCATTTGGGAGGCATAGCGTCACTCTGACAGCAATGCCAACGTACAGCCATTGCCGCGGAGGAGTGCCGCAGCAACTCGCAGTCGTTCGCGCTCGATCATACCGATATATTTGACCGTTATTTCACGGTTTTGACGCGCAGAGCTGCAAGTGATTGTTTTTGTTGGTGATCCTCCTTGCGGACGTCTCGAACTTTTTCAGAGTTCCCTCCATAAATTCGCGAAAGATAGTCGAGCGATATCGCGCCGCATTTTCTGATGCAGCGTAGCTTGCTCGACATATGCTCAAGATATGGCCTTGGGTGCTTTCGTGGCACCGAACGTGAAGGGTTCATCACTCGACGGAGCGAGCGTGTAGCACCTTCATGCCCAGGTTCAATTGCACCTGCCTGTCCTGCGATATGTATCTGCTCAACCGACACCGCGCTTGATGGCTTCACCCCGAAACGGATGATTGCCGAGACCCGAAATCGATCTGGGACGAGGATGATGAGTCGCTTCCGGCCGCGCAAGGGGTAGGGCACTGACGTGCCGCTTTCGGCAGTCTGATGCCGATTTGCGGGGTTGGTACATCTCTTTTCTGCGGATTCCGATGATGCCGCCCGTCTATTCCGAGATGATCCCGCCCACTGTTCCGGGATGATCTCGCCCACCTGAAGGGGCGTTTGGTCGACGGTGGATTGTTGGCATTTTTCTGGCGGGCAGGTCAACCGGCGAGGGTAGGTTTTCCGCGGCGCAACGAGTCTCCGGTGAGCTCGATGCGGTGAGCGTTATGAAGGAGCCGATCGAGGATGGCGTCGGCGTAGGTGGCATCGCCGATGGCGCGGTGCCAGGAAGCTATATCGAGCTGGCTGGTGACGATGGTGGATTTACGCCCATAGCGATCCTCGAGGATCTCGAGCAGATCATGGCGGGCCTGGGCATCAAGCGGTTGCAGGCCCCAGTCATCGAGGATCAGAAGCTCGACCTGACCCAGGCTCTTGAGCTTGCGGGCGATGCGACCATCGCCGCGCGATAGCGCCAGATCCTCAAGCAGTCGCGGGAACCGGGTATAGAGGACCGAGCGATTATCGCGGCAGGCCTTGTGGCCGATCGCGCAAGCGAGCCAGCTTTTGCCGATCCCGGTCGGGCCGCATAGCGCCAGATTGTCGTGCGCGTCGATCCAGTCGCCTTTCAGCAGCATTTCGACAAGACGGCGGTCGAGCCCGCGCGCGCTGCGATAATCGACGTCCTCGGGCGCGGCATTATGCCGCAACCTGGCGTGGCGCAGGCGGGCGCCAAGCCGCTTGTCATGGCGATGGATAATCTCGCGGTCGAGCAGCAGGCCAAGCCATTCGGCGTGGGCGAGCTGCGGCGTATCGCCGTGTTTGTCGAGCTCTCCGAACGCTTTCGCCATGCCGTACAGGCCCAGCGTGTGGAGTTGGTCAAGAGTAGGATGGGTCAGCACAGCAGATCTCCTCAGTGGTAATAGCCTGAACCGCGGATGTTGGGATGATCGACGCCCGCCTCGCCCGGCGCGCGGGGCGCGTGCAGCGGCTGGCCGTCGAGCTTCTTTTCGAGGATGGATTTCACCGACCCGTAATTGCGCACGCCGATCTCGAGCGCGCGCAGCGCTGCTGCATCGAGGCGAGCGGCACCATAAGGCCGGGCAAGCCGCAGGATGCCCAGGCACGACCGGTAGCCCTGCTCAGGATGCGGACGATCCCGCAGGATCATTTCGCACAGCAGCTTCACCGAAGGGCCAAGCCCCGCCGCTTCCGCGACGATCCGCTCGATCGTCCAGTCGGCATAGCGCCGGTGGCTCGACGGCATATGATCGTTGATGGTGGTGTGGCGGCCGTTGCCGGAGCCCCGCATATGCGCCGCGATCCGCTCGCCGGCAGCGAAGATCTCGACGGTCCGCGCCGTCAGCCGCACCTCGACCGCGGCACGGGCGTGGCGATAGGGCACCGAGTAGAAGTGCTTCTCGATTTCGACATGATAATCGAGCCCGACCCGGGCGCGGCGCCACTGCGCCAGGACATAGGGCGTCGCCGGCAGCGGCCTCAGTCTTGGCGCGTCGATCTCCTCGAACAGCTGACGGCGCGTCCGCCCGAACCGGCGCAGCACCCGGTCATCGTTGAGACGCACGAGCAGGTCCGCGATCGCTGCGTTGAGGTCGCCCATGCCGTACCACACCCGGTTGCGAAGGCGCCCCAGCAGCCAGCGCTCGACGATGCCGACACAGGCCTCGACCTTCGCCTTGTCGCGCGGCCGATACGGCCGCGCCGGCAGCACGGCGGTGTCGTAATGCGCGGCAAGTTCGGCATAGCTGCGATTAACCCGCGGGTCGTACAAGCACGCCTTGATCACCGCGACCTTCGCATTGTCCGGCACGAGCAACCGCGCCGCGCCGCCAAAAAAGGCGAAGGCGCGCACGTGCGCGTCACTCCAGTCCTGCAGCGTCTCGGTCCAACTGGCGCACGCAAAGGACAGGCTCGACGCCCCCATCACCGCCACGAAGATGTGCGCATCGCGGATTTCGCCGGTCAGACGGTCCACCACCACCGGGACCTTGTCGCCGGCATAATCAACGAACAGCCGGTCACCACCGACATGGGTCTGCCGCATCGTCACCGGCAGCCGGGCCTCCCAGCCGCGGTACAGATCGCAGAACCGGCTGTAACGATAGCCGTCCGGATGGGCCTCGATATACTCGTCCCACAGCACCTGCAGCGTCACGTGCTTGCGTTTGAGCTCGCGGTTCAACGCCGCCCAATCGGGCTCCTCGCGTCGACGATGACCCTGCTTGGTACCCGCCGCGCCGTAGAGACGGCTTTCCAGAACCGCGTCGTTCAGCGCCGCCGGCAGCGGCCACTCGAGGCCCGATGCTTCATACCGCCGTAGCGTCTCGCGTACCGTCGATGGCGCCACGCTAAGCCGACGGGCCACCTCACGGACCGGAACCTGCGCGTCCCGGATCAGCCTCAATATCTCGCGCACGTGACGCATTGCGATTCTCTCCGTCGGCATCGGACCTCCCCAAAAAGGGGCGATCCTCGACGACCGGAACGCAGCCTTCAAACACCGCCAGGGTGGGCGGCATCATCCCGGAATGATGGGCGACATCATCTCGGAACGGTGGGCGGCATCAAATCGGAATGGCGGGCGACATCATCTCGGAATGCTGGGCGCGATCACCTCGGAATCCGCACTCTTTTCCAGTCACGCTCCTGAAGCGATACCCTGCGCGAACGCTATATTCTATGGCGGGTATGTCTCCCCTCACGATGCGGTTCGCACGTTCAATATAATTACGTCCGCGCAAATGGGGGAGGCTTTGACATGCTGCTCCCAGTTGGTGGCGACCGGCGCACAGGTTTTGCGGTCCAGCTTCACGGAAGCGGATAGAGTCGCATTGCACCGTCCGTATCGACCTCAACTACATGGTTCACGATGATGTCCGAGGGTGATCCGAGGGTTTCGAGATAGGCGATAGCGGCGAGCAGCAGCGCCAGTGATGCATCGCGGGTGACGTTGGGCAGGATGATCAGGCCAGGATGGATATCTTCCCGAGCCACCAGCTTGCGGAAATCGACTGCATTCTCGGTGACGATCGCCCGGTCCTCGGCGAGGCAGCGCGCGAGCACCTCATCGTCGCGCTCGCCCAACCGCCCATAGTCGCGCGGATGCAGGGCATCATGTACGCCGGACTGGTTGAGGTGTCGGGCGAGCGCGGGCGAGAGGCACTCGTCTATGAAGAGCTTCAAGCAGCTTTCTTCCAGGGCCGCCCACCCGGACGTCCGACGAGAGGGTGGGTGCGCGCATAGAGCAGCGCTGTGGCGACCGCTTCCCTGCTAAGGCTCGGATAGTCGTCGATGATCGCATCGATGCTCTCGCCGCCATCCAGCCTGCCGCGGATGGCGTAGACACTGAGACGTGTTCCCTTGATGACCGGCGTGCCGCCAAGGATGTCCGGGTTTTCTTCGATATGGACATCGCGCGCCCGCGCATAGCTTGCCGCCCGCTCCGCAAGGTCACGATCGACCAGCCGGGGAACGTCCACCGATACCGCGGTTGCGATCTCCAGCGCTTCGCTTGTCATGAGGGCAGGGGAGCGGGAGGCGAGCGCTCGCGCCAGGTTCCTTTTCTCGATCCGCCCAAGGGTCATGGGTAGCTGCTTCACGATTGCGGCATAGGGTACGGCGTGAAGCGGCAGCATTCGCCGCAGCTTGCCCCGCGACATCACGTTGCGGATGCCGGTCAGGACGTTCTCCTCGACGGCTTTGTCGATGGCACGCACGGACACGTCGGCCAGTTCGGCTACCTCGCGGGTCGTAAAAGCATCTGCCATAAATATCTCCCTAGTTCGGGGGATATATTCTATCCGCGATTGAATTTCAAGGCTGCGCGCGGCTGCACCGTCCACAAGCTACGCTGTGGGACGGGGCTTTGTTCGAAACGAGTCCCACAGATTCAATATCGTAGGCGAAAATGTTACGGACATGAATCGAAACTGGCGCCTATAGGCCTCGGCTCCCGAGGGTAGTGAAGCAGGAGCGATAGCGTTGGCGAGACCGAGGAATGCCGGAAATCGATATAAGCAGACCAAGACGAAGACTGATGGACGTTCCGGAGTCAGAAAAGCGGTTCTTTACGCACGGGTATCAACACCGGACCAGGAGCGGGAGGGCTATTCCATCCCTGCGCAGATCAAGCTCGTCGAGGATTATGCAGCGCTCAACGGCATCATCGTTTCCTCGCGGAAATTGCGCGTGAGATGCCGGTCACGCTCGAGTTGTTCGGCGAGGAGGCGTGGGAAGCGGCCAGCAAATTCACACAGCATGATTTTTCTCGCCGCGGACGCCAGCCTGTCCAATCATGGTCTGGTGCAAATCGCCTCTTAAGAAAATGGCACCGCAGTTTATGACCGCTTGACCTTCAACGCCCACCAATATCCCCCATTGTTCAATGCGCCGGCCCCCCGCCGGATTTTCATTGGTCTAGACCTGAGGCGCAGAGAGCGCATCCTCTTTCCCAGGCATTGGAGGTGGATGATTCGGAATTACTCACTCCTCCATCCGCTGCGATCGGCGTGGTGGGCTTTCGCCTCTCCGCGCGCGGAGCCGCTCTTGCGTGAGTTGTAACGTGCTCCGCCGTAACGCGCCCGCTTGTGTAGATGGAAAGTTGAACGCGCTCCTTCTGCGTTAAGGGGGCCGTATCAGGGCCATTTTGAGCGGTTTTACGCACAAAGCGGCATTCAAATGCCGGTTTCGGCACGGCAATGCCCTGGTCATTGTGAACGGAAAATGGATGAGGCAGACCGAGACATCGGATCGACTCGAGCGTCTGCGAAGGCGTCACCGGCGAGCCAGAAGAAAGGATAAGTGTGATGCTAGTCCGGCCTACAGCCTATGGTGAGATCGCAAAGACAATGCTCTCTTTTCATACGAAAATGAGCGCCGTCGCGAAAACGGGCAGGGCGTGCTCGGAACCATTTACCGTTACCGGTCGGTCTCGCGTTGCAGAAGGACCGCACGGGAATCGAACAATGGCTGAAAGAAAATCGTTGTTTTTCAATGTGTTGAAATTTGAAATAATCGCCGACGCTTCAAAAATTACCGTGTCGAACTGTAAGTTATTGAAAATACGCAAAAAAAGACGATCGCGCGTGAGTTGGTGACCCTCCTTCAGGACGTCTCGAACTTTTTCAGAGTTCCCTCCATAAATTCGCGAAAGATAGTCGAGCGGTATCGCGCCGCATTTGCTGATGCAGCGTAGCTTTACTCGACATATGCTCAAGATATGGCTTTGGCTGCTTTCGTGGCACCGAACGCGAAGGGTTCATCACTCGGCGGAGCGAGCGTGTAGCACCTCCATACCCAAGTTCAATTGCACCTGCCTGTCCTGCGATATGTATCTGCTCAACCGACACCGCGCTTGATGGCTTCACCCCGCAACGGATGATTGTCGAGCCTCGAAATCGATCTGGGACGAAGATGGTGAGTCGCTTCCGGCCGCGCAAGGGGTAGGGCACTGACGTGCCGCTTTCGGCAGTCTGATGCCGATTTGCGTGGCATGGTGCGTTGCCGCCCCCCCGCCGCATTGATCGGCGCGTCCAACTTCTTCGAGCTGGCGGTCGCTGCCGCGATCAGTCTGTTCGGTCTCAACTCCGGCGCAGCGCTTGCTACCGTCGTCGGCGTGCTGGTCGAAGTTCCGGTCATGCTGTCCCTGGTCAGAATCGTGAAGGCGACACGCCCTTGGTATGAGCGTCGGGTAGCCTACGCCAACCTCGTGCTCATGGCTCAATGCCGTCGAGGTTTTCTTCGCCGGGCTGACCAACCACCGGCTCAAACGGGGCGTCTTCCATTCCTCGTCGACCTTCAGGTCGCCATCAACCGCTTCCTGGATGAGCACAACGAAAGCCCCAAACCCTTCGTCTGGACCGCCGATCCTGATAAAATAATCGCCGCCGTCAGACGCGGGCACCAAGTGTTAGATTCCAATCACTGCGGCCTGCGTCACGAGCTTCGAAATCAGGTATGAGTTGATGGCTTCCGAGCCGCCCTCAGACCCGTAACCGGAGTCCTTGACCCCGCCAAGCGGGAGTTCCGGCAATCCCAGAAGGGTATGGTTGATTGCCAGCATGCCAACTTCAAGCTCGGTCTGAAACCTTTGCGAATTGCGGATCGACGAGGTGAACGCATAGGCTGCAAGGCCATAGGGAAGGCGGTTCGCTTCAGCGATCGCCTCGTCGATCGTATCGAAGGGCGACAGCGTCGCGACCGGCCCGAAGGGTTCCTCGTTCTGGATGCGCGATGAAAGACTGACATCGGTGAGAACGGTCGGGGCTTGAAAGAACCCGGCCCGCGGTGCCGCATCGCCCTCGACCAGCACCTGCGCCCCCTCGCTCACTGCCTCCTGGATAAGGCCGGCGACGGCCTTGACCCGGCGCTCGCTGACCAGCGGGCCCATTGCCGTGGCCGGTTCGAGCCCCGATCCGGTCCGCACCTTCTTCACATGCTCCGCCAGCGCCGCGGCGAAGCGGTCGTAGATGCCCCGCTGGACCAGCACGCGTGTGGGCGAGATGCAGACCTGGCCCGCATTGCGGACCTTTAAACCCGCAATGGCCGCGACCGCCGCCTCAACATTCGCGTCCTCGCAGACAATGACCGGATTGTGGCCGCCCAGTTCCATCGTGATGCGCTTCATGTGTTTGCCGGCCAAGGCCGCAAGCTGCTTGCCCACAGGCACCGACCCGGTGAAGGACACCTTGCGGATCACCGGATGTGGAATGAGATAGTTCGCGATGTCAGCCGGTTCGCCGTAAACGATGTTGAGAACGCCCGGCGGGAGCCCGGCGTCCAGCAGCGCCTGTGCAAGTGCCGCCGGCGAGGCCGGCGTGTCTTCGGGCGGCTTGGCGACGACGGTGCATCCGACCGACAGCGCCGGACCGAGCTTGCGCACCAGTTGCGACATCGGGAAATTCCATGGCGTGAAGGCCACGACCGGACCCACCGGCTGCTTGAGCACCATCTGGGTCACGTTCGGCGAGCGCGCCGGAATCACCTGCCCATAGGCGCGCTGGCCTTCGCCGGCGAACCAGTCGAGCAGATCGGCGGACGACATCACCTCGGCGCGCGCCTCGGCAAGGGGCTTGCCCATTTCCATCGTCATGCACGGCGCGAGGGTATCGGCGCGCTCGCGCAGCAGCACGGCCGCCTGGCGCAGGATGCTGCCGCGCGCATAGGCGCCGGCATCCCGCCAAGCCGCGAAGGCGCTGCCCGCGGCCTGCACCGCCTCCTCCAGATCGGCAGGTTCGGCCATGGCATAATGGCCAATCACCTCTGCGGTTGCCGGATCATAAACGGCTGTTCGCCGCCCCAGCGCGCCATCGCGCCACCGTCCGTCGATCAGGAGTTGAGTATCAGGATAGGTCGTTTCCATGTTGATCCCCCGGGCGCCCGCCTTCGTGGTGCCTTCAGTCAAGTCACTTACACACCGGCCAGAATTGCCCTGCCGACGATCTTGCCACCGGCGAGGCTGTTCAGCACGTCCTCAGCATCGTCCAGCTTGTAGCAGGTGGTGGGAATCGGCTTGATCGCGCCATTGCGGGCAAGCTGCATCAGTTCCGCGAACTCTCCTGGGGAGCCCGTATAGCTGCCGCGGATCGTGAGCGCGCGCACGGCGATCAGGGGAAGCGCCCAGGGGGCAGCCCCGCCGAACAGCCCGACGATGACATAGGTTCCGCCCTTGCCCAGAGCGTCGAAGCCAAGCTCGGCCGTCGCCTCGGCGCCGACGAAGTCGATCGCCGCAAGGGGCGCCTCGCCGGCGGCGGCATGAATCTGCGCCACGGCATCCGCGGCGCGCGGATCGACCGCCGCACAGGCCCCCGCAGCAAGGGCCGACGCCCGCTTGACAGGGTCGATATCGACGAAGACGGGCGCCTTGGCCCCCAGCGCCTGCAACAGTTGCGCGCACATCAGCCCAAGGCCGCCAGCGCCGATCACCAGAAGCGCATGGTCTTTCAGCGTGCTTTCCACCTTCTTGAGCGCGCCATAGGCCGTAAGCCCCGAACAGGCCAGCGGTGCGGCGTTTTCGGGTGGGATATCTCCGATCTCATGAAGATATTTCGGATGCGGCACCCGGATCTGCGTGGCATAACCGCCATCGACATGCATGCCGAGAAACTGCGGTTTCATGCACAGCTGCTCCTGGCCCGAGGCACAGACAGCGCAGGTGCCACAGCCGATCCAGGGATAGACCACATATTTCTTTCCCCTGTCGAGCGTGCCGACATCCGGGCCAGCGGCGACCACTTCCCCGACCGTTTCATGCCCCATCACCAGCGGCAACGCGATCCCGCGCTGGGCGAATTCCAGCTTGCGGCCGTGACCAAGATCATACCCCCCCTCGCGAATATGCAGGTCGGTGTGACAGACGCCGGCGGCGGTCACGGACAAGATGACCTCCGTTCCGCGAGGGGTCATGTCCGGCCTGTCGTCTGGACGCAGGGGTTGACCGAATTCATGAACACATTGGCAATGCATGATGTTTTCCTCCGTTACAGCTCACCAATGATGTAGCTTTTGAATTTGCAGTTGCTGGAATGGGGTGGAAAGCATCACTCGTTTCCGGACGATCGACGCTTTCCGCCTTACCCAAGAATATTTCGATCCACCGCTCCCGCGCCGTTCAGAAGAATTTCGCGAGCCGGAGGGTCAGGGTTGTGTCGCGCTTGAACGTATTCTGTGCGTCCACATCGTGTCCAACTTCCATCAGGAACTGCGTTGTCGGGTTGAGCATCTGGGACCAGGCCGCTCGAACTGTGGTGGATTCAACGTCCGCCCCCTTGATGCTTCCTACCGTTTCGGCACCTCCCCAGCTTGCCGTGGCCCCAGCCGAGAACATCGTCTTATCGCTTGCATTGTAGTTGACCCAGCCGAGCGCAGTATAGCTTGCATCCTTCTCGACTTCCACGCCACCGAGGCCATGTCTGTTGTGACCGTAGATTGTTACGTCTCCCCCAAGATCGACCGACCATTTGGGGGTGATATTGAACAGGAAGCCTGGCTGAACGGCGACAGACCATCGATTAGACCCCAAGCTAGGCTCGCTGGCAGAATAGTTGCCGGTCGGTAGGGTGAGATAGGTGGCAATGCCCAGGTAGCGTCCGTTTTTGGGGTCGTTCAGCGGCCAGATCGTACCGACAAGCGTAAGATCCCCGGAGGAGAAATGCTTGGTGTCGATGTCGGTTCCGGCAATCCTCATATTGTTCAGACCTCCGAAGGATTGCAGCACGTTCACGTCGGCACGCATTCCCGCGAGGTCGAAATATTTGACATAGCGAAGAAGGATCACGTTTGTGTCGAGATTGGAGTCCGCCACGTCGTGCCCATTCCCGTCAACCAAAGTGTCTGAGGTGCTGCCAAGGTAATATACCAATGCAAGGTTCGTTCCCGCCGGTAAGGGCACGAAGTCGCGCGGCTGCAAATCCGACGCATATACGGCGGTCTCCGACATCAGGCACTGAACAGCAAACCCGGCCGCGACAAACAATGAATACCGAACCCTTTTTCTTGGCGCCAACATCATCACTTCTCCTATTGTTGACTGCGCTCTGCGACTGTCCCGATTGTTGACTGCCGACAGGCAAGCTGTCGGCAGATCTCAGGTTCAGGGCTGCGCATTCGCAGCGGATCCGGAACGGTCAGTTCGCGGTGTACCCGCCGTCGACCACCAACTCGGCACCATGGACGAACGAGGCTTCATCCGAGGCCAGGAACAGCACCGCGTTCGAAACTTCCTCGGGCTGGCAGGGCCGATTCAGCAGCGTCGGGCCAAGGAGCGCCTCCCGCGCTTCCGGATCGGCATGCAGAAGATCCTTGGTCATCGGCGTGTCGATGACGCCCGGGTGGATCGAATTGACCCGGATGCCCGTATCCGCCAGATCGACGGCGCAGGATTTGGTCATCAGCCGCACCGCGCCCTTGGAGCTGATGTAGGCCCCCGCCATCGCGGCGCCAGCGATGCCGTAGATGGACGATATGTTGATGATCGAGGCCTTGCCCGATTCCTTCATCAGCGGCACGGCGGCGCGGATGCCCAGATAGACGCCCTTCACGTTGACGTTCATCACCCGGTCAAATTCCTCGGGCGAGGTCTCGTGCAGCGCCTTCAGGATCAGGATGCCGGCGTTGTTCACCAGAATGTCCAGCCGTCCGGCCTTGGCGCGCACGGCGTCGATGAGCTTTGACCAATCATCCTCGCTGGTCACGTCATGCTTGATGAAATCGGCCTTGCCCCCGGCAGCCACGATGCCCTTGGCCACCGCTTCGCCCGCCGCTGCTTCGCGGTCGGTGACAAAGACATGCGCACCCTCGCGCGCCAGAAGTTCGGAGTGGGACTTGCCCATCCCCATCGCAGCGCCCGTCACGAGGGCGACTTTTCCCGATACACGTCCCACAGATTCTCTCCTTTGTTGCTCTCTTCTTGCTCTCTTCCGCAGAACCGGGCCTGGAACCATCGCCCCGGGCCTGCCGCCGATCCGCAGCCTCAGCCTGCGACCGTCTCGCGGTTGAAGATCATGGTCTGGTAGCCACCACCCTTCACCGCGTCGATCGCAGCGCGGTAGTTGCCAAGGCCCGCCAGGTAGAACATGACCGCGTTCTTCTTGCCGGGGATGTTGGCACCGAAGATCCAGCTGTCAGCTTTCGGGAACAGGGTCATGTCGGCAATCGTGCGGCACAGGGCGACCCATTCGTCGCGGGCAGCCTCGGTCGGCTCGATGCTCTTCAGACCCTTGGCCTCCATCATTTCGATGGTGTCCGAAAACCATTCGACCTGCGTCTCGATGCTTGGCGGCAAGTTTGTGAAGGGGCCGTTCGGGCCAAGGATCATGAAGAGATTCGGGAAATCCGCCTCCATCATGCCCAGATAGCCCAAGGGGCCGTCCTTCCACTTGTCGCGCATCGTCAGGCCGCCGCGGCCGCGCAGGTCCATCCTCGTGTAGTTGCCGTCCACCGCGTCAAAGCCGGTAGCGAAGATCACCACGTCCAGTTCATGCTCGGCGCCGCTTTCCTGACGGATGCCGGTCGGGGTAAATTCCGCGATCGGATCAGCTTTCACATCGGCCAGCGTGACGTTGGGGCGGTTGTAGACCCCGTAGTAGTCGCTCCCGCACAAGGGCCGCTTGGCGTAGAGGTCGGTCGGCGTCAGCTTCCTCGCGGTCTCGGGATCCTTCACGATCTGCCGGATCTTCTTCTTGATGAAGTCGGCCGCCGCGTCATTGGCGATCTGGCTGGTGGCGATGTCGCAGAAGGTGCCAAACATGAAGTAGAAACCGCCGCCGCGCTGCCATGCCGCCTCGAACACGCGCTCACGTTCCTCGGGCGTGGCTGTTTCCGCGGGGATGGTGCTTTCCTCGAAGCCGAACGCCACGGCCGACGATTTCACCTGTTTCCAGATGTCGTCATAGCTGGCCATCTGCGCAGCGATCGTCGCCTCGTCCTGCGGCGTGTTCCCGATCGGCACAACATATTGCGGCGAACGCTGGAACACCGTCAGGTGTTTCGCGATGGGGGCGGTGGCGGTGATTACCTGAGTCCCGGTCGAGCCGGTACCGATGATGCCCACGCGCTTGCCCTTCAGGTCGCCCCCCTCCGGCCAGGCACCGGTGTGCAGGATCTGTCCCTTGAAGCTGTCGATGCCCTTGAACGTCGGCAGGTTCGTCGCCGAGAGAAGGCCAAGACCGGTGATGAGGTATTTCGCCGTGACGGTCTGTCCCTTGTCGGTGGTCACATGCCAGAGCCCGGTTTTCTCGTTGAAACGGGCTGCGGTGACGCGGGTGTTGAACTCGTAGCTGCGGCGCAGATCGTAGGTATCCGCCACTTCGTTCATGTAGGAGAGGATCTCGGGCTGGGTCAGGTAGCGGGTCTTCCAGTGGCCTTTCTGCAGCAATTCGCCGCTGAAGGAATAGCGGTAGACGAAGCTTTCCGTGTCCGACAAGGCTCCTGGATAGCGGTTCCAGAACCAGGTGCCGCCGACATCGCCGGCGCCGTCATAGGCCTTGACGTTCAGGCTTTGCTCATTGCGAAGTTTGTAAACGGAGTAGAGGCCACCGAAGCCCGCGCCGACGACGACAGCATCGAAATCGGCGCCTTTGGTCTTGGTGGTTTCAAGAGTCTTGGTCATTGATCTTTCCATATCATAGCTCCGAAGCCCCGTGCGATACGGGCCTGGTACCGGATTGACTGTCTTGACGCGTCAGGCCGCCCAGCGACGCTGGGCGGCGGGTTCACAGCGCGCGATACCAGGCGGCGATGCGGGCCAGTTCCTGATCGGCCTCGGGCGCACGGCCCGCCAGCGACGGAAAGACGTGCTGCATGCCGGGAACCACCGAAAGCGTCGTCTTCACGCCCGCGGCCTTGGCCTTGGCATAGAGCGCCTCCGAGTCGCTTTGCAGCGTCTCGGCGCTTCCGCAGGTGATGTAGAGCGGCGGGAAGCCGGTGAAGTCGTTCTCCAGCGGGTTGGCCAGCGGGTTGAGCGGGTCGGTTGCACCGCCCAGGAACATGCCCGCCATCCCTTCCAGGATGGCACGGCTGACAAGAGCGTCCGTCCCGGCATTGGTTTCCAACGTCTTGCCGCGCAGCGCCATATCGAGCCAGGGCGAATAGGCGATGACGGCACCCGGCAGCGACAGGCCAAGCTCGCGGAACTTCAAAACCGAGGCGACGGCAAGGTTGCCCCCTGCGCTGTCGCCCGCCGTTAGGATATTCTTCGCATCAAATCCCTTGGCCAGCAGCGCCTTGTAGGCGGCCACAGCATCCTCGATCTGGGCGGGGAAGGGGTGTTCTGGCGCGCGGCGATAGTGCAGGTTGCAGGCTGTCGCGCCAAGAGCCTTGGCCAGATGCCCGACCATCTTGCGGTGGCTGTCGGCCGACCCCACGCAAAAGCCACCGCCATGGGTGTAGAGGATCACGCGCTTGGTGTCGGCACCGGCGGGCAGTGCCCAGATCGCCTCGACACCGCCCACATGGTCGCTCTTGTAGGTAACGTTCTCAGGCTCCAGCGCCGGCTGACCCCATTCGTCGAACATGCTGCGCAGATTCAGGATAGTGAGGTTCGGATTTTCGACCATCTGGTCGGTCCAACTCTGATAGAGCGACCGTAGTTTATCGGCCTCCTTGCTGATTATCATGCTTCCTCTCCAAGAGATCGGTTTGTCTTGCAGATATCTTAGTCCGCTCGATCGGCATCCACGCGGCACACGCTGGCCACGGTGACGTCTTCCCAACATTTTCAACCTTGGAGGGGTTGAAGTGGCCTGTATTGAATAGTCTTGCTCGATACATTGTATATTCTTGCTGCCCGATCGAGGCGCGCTTCCGCGCGGCATGGGCTGGAACGGTCGCGCACCCGGTACCATGTTCGCGTCGCATGAGTGGAGGGGGTGTCTATTCCGACAGTCAGAATACTGTTCAGCAATCGGCGGTAGGATGAGGTATTCTGCAGTGCGGAAAAGTTTTCCGCACTATTGACAGGGGCGATAGCGCCACTAACCTTGTCATCTAAGGGCGGACCGCCGGGGAGGAGCGAACGTGCGACCACGCAAGGAGCGCGCAGAAGGCGATGGAAAGGACCGCGATTTCGTGGTCGCTCTTGCACGGGGTCTCGAAATTCTACGCGCCTTTCGGCGCGAGGGAGAAGCACTTGGCAACGGCGACTTCGCCATGCGCACCGGGTTGAGCAAGTCGACGGTCTCGCGCCTGACCTATACCCTCCACAAGCTCGACTATCTGAGCTGGAATCCCGACACCGCGCGCTATCAACTTGCGCCGCCGGTGCTTTCGCTGGGGTTCTCCTGTCTGGCTGGCATGCCGCTGCGCCAGATCGCAAGGCCCTACATGCAGGAGCTTGCCGACCACACCGGGATGCCTGTCGCCCTGGCAAGCCCGGATCGCCTGACCATGGTTTATCTAGAGCGTTGCCGCGGGGAAAATGCGGTAACGCTCGCCATCGAGGTCGGCGCCCATATCAAGATGGCAACCACCGCCGTCGGGCGCGCCTATCTTTCCGTCATCCCTCCCGAACAGCGCGCCGCTTTGTTCGAGCAGCTTGGGCAGCACGAAGGGGCCGCCTGGGCGGAAGTCAGGCGCGGGATCGAGGCTGCGATCGAATGCTATCAGGAGCGTGGCTATTGTATGTCGCTCACTGAATGGAAGCCGGACGTCAATGCCGTTGCCGTGGCGCTTGTGCCGCGGGATGGCTCGCCGGCCATGGCCTTCAACTGTGGCGGGCCGTCTCAGAACCTGACGCGCGACTGGATCGAAAGCGATGTCGCGCCCCGCCTTGTCGAACTCGTCCGCCGCGTGTCGGCGATCGCCCACTGAATTCAGGACTTCGAACGACATGCCACTAGACCCCGAAACGCTTGCACAATTTCTGGACACACTAGGCCGCTTTGTGAAGGAGCGCCTGATCCCCAACGAGGAACTGGTAGCGGAAGAAGATGCCATTCCGCCCGCGCTGATCGCCGAAATCCGTGACATGGGCCTTTTCGGCATGTCGATCCCCGAGGAGTTCGGCGGTCTGGGCCTGACGATGGCTGAAGAGGTAGCCGCGGCCCTCGTTCTGGGGCAGACGTCGCCTGTGTTCCGCTCGCTCGTCGGCACCAACAACGGCATCGGCTCGCAGGGGATCATCATCGACGGCACGCCGGAGCAGAAGGCGGCCTACCTGCCGAAGCTTGCAAGCGGTGAGATGATCGCTTCCTTTGCGCTGACCGAGCCCGACGCAGGCTCCGACGCCGGGTCGGTGCGCACCTCAGCGCGCCGTGATGGGGACCATTTCGTCCTAAATGGCACCAAGCGTTTCATCACCAACGCCCCGCACGCTCATGTCTTCACGGTCTTCGCACGCACGGACCCCACAACCACCGATGCCTCGGGCGTGTCCGCCTTTCTGGTCGAGGCCGGAACGCCGGGGCTGTCGGTCGGGCCGCATGACAGGAAGATGGGGCAGAAGGGCTCGCACAGCAGCGATGTCATCCTGCAGGACGTTCGCGTCCCTGCCGACAACATCATCGGCGGCCCCGGCCGCGAGAACCAGGGCTTCAAGACCGCGATGAAGGTGTTGGACCGTGGCCGGCTCCACATCTCGGCGGTCTGCGTCGGTGCGGCGGAGCGGCTGATCCGCGACAGCCTCGCCTTTGCAATGGAGCGCAGGCAATTCGGTGAACCCATCGCCGAAAAGCAATTGGTGCAGGCGATGCTGGCCGACAGCCGCGCCGAGGCTTTTGCGGCACGCTGCATGATCGAGGAAACCGCGCGCCGCAAGGATTTCGGTGCCAATGTCTCCACCGATGCGGCCTGCTGCAAGATGTTTGCCAGCGAGATGGTGGGACGGGTCGCGGATCGCGCCGTGCAGATTCACGGCGGGGCGGGCTATATGGCCGAATATGCCGTCGAACGCTTCTATCGCGATGTCCGGCTGTTCCGAATCTACGAGGGAACCACCCAGATCCAGCAGCTGGTCATTGCGCGGAACATGATCCGCGATGCCGCTGCCTGAACGTTACGAAGCCTTGCGGTGAACTTCAACTTGGCGGCGTCCGACTGAGCGAACGAGGGGGTGCCGGGGAAGGTACCTCGTCCTAGGAGGAGGAAAACATGAGCAATCTAATTCCACCTGATCTGATCCCGCGGTGGATACCCGGAAACAGAACGCTCGACAGTTCACGCCTCGGCTGGAGAGGCATCACGGTTATGGGCTACCAATGCGATGAGCAGGAAGTCGACATCCCCGAGATGCGGGACTACATGATCGTCGTCTACCAGGGCGGGAAATCGACCATGCGGCGACGCAGCGGCGGCCCTTGGCAAACGGCGACCGTGGAGCGCGGCGTCGTGTCCCTGCTGACGCGGGCTGAGCAGTCGATGTGGCATTGGGACAAGCCGATCAACGTGAGGCATATCTATCTCAGCCATGACACCCTCGCCGAGACCGCGGAACAGGTTTTCGGGCGCGAGCCGGCATCGATCGAGATCGACGATCACCTCCGCCGTGTCGATACGGTCATTCCGCAGTGCCTTCAGGTTCTCGAGGATGAGATGGCGCATGGGGGTCCCGGTCAGAATCTTCTGGTCGACGCCGTCCGAACCCAGATCGCCGTTCATCTATTGCGCCGGTTCGCGAAGGTCGATCTGCCGAACCTGAATCCCACTGTCTTCAGCACACTGCAGAGCCACAGGATCCTCGAATTTATCGAAGAATATCTGGGTGAGAACTTCGGTCTCGAAAGCCTGGCAAGCACGGTCGGGCTGAGCCCTTTCCACTTTTCCAGGAAGTTCAAGGCCGAGTTTGGTCAGACGCCGCACTCTTTCATAATTCGCAAGAGGATCGAACGAGCAAAGACGATGTTGCAAAAGGGAAATATCTCCATGACGGCCGTGGCTCTCGACTGCGGGTTTTCAGACCAGAGTCATTTCTGCCGGACCTTCCGCAGGATGGTTGGCGTCACGCCCGCAGAATATCGGCGGTCCTCGGTGTGAATCGCGAACAAAACTGTAACGTTTCTGCGGAAAACCGAAGATACGGGAATTGTTCAAGGCGAACAACGTACTTCCGAATTCGTCCTAGCAATTGTATAATCGGCTTAAAAGTCGAACGGAGTGAGGCATGAAAGAGGTGCAAGGGAACGCTGGCGAGAAAATGGCAAACGTAACGACGCGCGGCACTCAGAAGTTTGTCGGCGCAGTTGAGAATGCCATTTCCATCCTACGTTTCCTGACCCATGACTATGCAGCGTCGGGTGTCGCCCGCATTGCTCGTGAAACCGGGATCAACGTTTCGACCACGTTCAACATCCTGCGTACCCTGGCGAATGAGGGTCTGATTTCGATGAATCCATCGACCAAGGAATATAGTCCAGGACTTGGACTTCTCGAGTTCTCTGTTCCCCTGTTGGGCACCAACCAGATCGATCTGTTGCACCCTGTCTTGGAGCAACTTTCGGTCGAGCGGCGGGCGTTGATCGGCCTGTGGAAAGTCACGCCCCATGACCGCATCGTGCTTGTGGATCGCGTGGTGGAAGGCAAGACGGTCCGTGTCGACATGGCGCTCGGGTCGCGACTTCCGGCTCTTGCCGGCGCGGTGGGCCGCTGCGTCGCGGCGACCCGCCGGCTGCCGAATTCGGAACTGCGGCGCCGGTTCAGGTCGCTACGCTGGCAGAACGCACCGACTTTCGAGGAGTATGCGGCAGACGTGGAGCGAGCCCAGCTGACCGGTTTCGCCTTCGACCACGGGAACCTCTTCCAAGGTCTCGACATTGCGGCCGCCGTTATCGTTGATCACGAGGGCCGGGTGCGCTTCGGTATCAGCGGCATTGCCATCATGGGCCAGATGACGAAGAAGGAACTCGACGCATTGGCCCGCGAACTGCGCGATACGACGAACCGCATTTCCGCTAATCTTTACGGAACCCACATTACTCATGCATGACGGCCGCCTAGATGGCGCGATGGGTCGGCCTTTCATTCGTAGCCAATTGGTTGGCTGACCGGCTCCTTGCCCTCCTTCGCTCCGACGTCTTCTCGGCCAGCGATCGGACTTACGCCGCCTTGGCCGGAGACTGGTAGACGCCGACCCGGAACTGCACACCGCCCGATCAGGTGGTCAGTCTCATCGCCTTCCACGCGATCTCGCGGATCGATCTTGGGAGGCTTTCCAGGCGCGTTTGGATGGCGGGGTTTACGCGAGCAGGAAAGCGACAGGACACATCGAAGAACGCAGTTGAATGGCGATTACGGCGGCGCGGTGGTACGGATCGGGCGCCCGGCGGTATCATCAGGGGCGTATTGACCGGTTTGGCGTGGCTCAGGCTGCCGGATCGGGCGTCATTCCGGTCAGGCAGGCGCAACTCA
Source organism: Sphingobium fuliginis (assembly GCF_015074805.1). NCBI lineage: Bacteria > Pseudomonadati > Pseudomonadota > Alphaproteobacteria > Sphingomonadales > Sphingobiaceae > Sphingobium > Sphingobium fuliginis. The sequence continues at coordinate 718,473 of NZ_CP060035.1, forward strand.
GGCGTCGAGCCAGGCAAGTCGGTTGAAGTTGTAGGCGAGGTTGACCTTGCCGATCTTCACCTCGGCGCGGGCAATGGCCACCATCGATGCCACCGACGTCAGCTCGGCTGAAATATCTTCGAAAAATCGAACTTCACCGTTCCGCTCACCTTCCGCGACCGCAACCGAGATCTTCAATTTCGACGTATCGAGTCCGATAAAACGTTCGCTATGCTCATCCATGGTTCGGCCTCGCTTAAACATGGTGCTCGGCTCCGGCCCATCCGGCGCAACCCCCGTTTCCTGCTTACTACGGGGGCGGGTCACCTTCACCGACCATACGGTCTTCTCCGGTTCAATGTCACACCGGCCGGCGCGCGCTGTGTGCGGCTTCGGCAAGGATGGCGTGTGCCCGCTGGCGGAGGGGTTTGTCTACCATGGCACCGTCGATCCGGACCGCGCCATCGCCGCTGGCCAGGACGCGTCTGGCCCAGTCAATCTGTTCGGTCGTGGGGGCGAAGACGGCCAGCACGGGTTCGATCTGGCAGGGATGGATGCACAGCTTGCCGCCCATCCCCTGATCGCGCGCTCGTCCTGCGTCGCGCGCCGTTTCGTCCGGGTCATCCAGCGAGGTGGTCACCCCGTCGAGCGGCCCGGGCAGATCAGCAAGACGTGATGCGAGCACCAGTTCGGAGCGTGCAGGCAGCAGCACCTCGGAGGTATGCGCGCACCGAAGATCGGCGCAGAAGTCGACCGAACCGAAGGCAAGGCGGATCACGCCTGGCACAACGGCAATCGCCCGGCCTTGCGCAAGACCGCGGGCGGTTTCGACAAGGGCGACCAAGGGTATGTCGCCCAACGCGGCAGAGATGAGTTTGAGATCGTCGGGGGCCTCGGCCTTGGGAACCATGACGGCGGAGGGGTGAAGCGACGTTGCCGCCGCAAGGTCGTCTGCATGCCAGGCTGTCCCGGCAGCATTGATGCGCAGGATCACCGGCAGGGTGGTGAAATCGCAGCGCAGCGCAGCGCGGGCGGCGGCCTTGGCCGCGGGGGCCACGGCGTCCTCCAGATCGAGGATCACCGCATCAGCCCCCGAGGCCGCCGCTTTCCCGAAGCGTTCGGGCCGGTCGGCGGGCACAAACAGGGGTGCGCGAACAAGGGTCACCATTCCGCCCGCGCTTCCATCGCCACCGGCCCGCCCTCGGCCGCGGTCCAGAGCCGCAATGTGTTCGCCTCGTCCTGCGCATGCAGGGTGAAGCCGGCGGTGTCGAAGAGGGGGGAAAGGCCGCGAAAGCCGATCTGCGCGGGGCGCTTTCCGCGCAGGGCTTCGGCGAACTGCAGCAGAAGCGTGGCCTGCAGCGGCCCGTGCACGACGAGCCCCGGATAGCCCTCCTCCGCCCGGGCATAGGGCGCGTCGTAATGGATCCGGTGGCCATTGAAGGTCAGCGCCGAGTAGCGGAACAGGAGCGCCGGGCCTGCGTCGACCGCTTGGCGATACCGGCCCTGCGGCGCGGCCTCGGCAGTGGCAGACGAGGGAGCGCCAGACGGGGGGGCGGCGGGACCGGCTCCGCGATAGATGATGTCCTGGCGTTCGGTGACGGCAAGCGCGCCGCCGCTATCGATGCGATGCTCGACCGTGACGAGGCACAGCGGGCCGCTGCGGCCTTGCTTGACGGTCACATCGCGGACCACCGAGTGGCGGGTGACCGTGTCGCCGATCCGGATATTTTCGTGAAAGCGGAAATGTCCGCCCGCCCACATGCGGCGGGGCAGGGGCACGGGCGGCAGGAAACCGCCCCGGGCCGGGTGGCCATCGGGGCCAAGCGTCGAGGTCGGCGCAGTATCGGGGGCGAGGCAGAGGTGGATCAGGCTCGGGGCCGGTTCGCCTTCCGATGGGGCTTCGGGGCGGTCGAAGGTGGCATTGAACCGCGCGGCGATTGCGGCGGTCAGCCGCTCGGCCCGTGTCTCCTCGCGGCCAATCCATTGGCGCAGATGGTCAAGGTCGAGCGGGATCATGTCATCATGCCTCGGCAAGGGGTTGAAGCGGCGGGACGGGGCCATAGCTGCGGTCCTCGCCCGAAAAGATCGGTGCGGGCGCGGGAATCTGCACCGGGCCGTTCGGCGTGGCGACGGTCACCCGGCGCAGATGCGGGTGGTGCGACAGCTTTTCCATGTCATTGACCGAGGCCAGAGCGATATCGGCGGCCAGAAGAACCTCGATCGCGCCGGCCGCATCGTGGTTGGCAAAAGCTCTAGCGACCGCGGCATCGGTTTCCGCCCGGTTGGCAACGCGGGCGACATTGGTGGCAAAGCGCGGATCGATGCCCAGCGCCGGATCCCCCAGAAAGTCCTGGGCGAGGGCTCGCCATTCGCGGTCGCTCTGCACCGCGATCAGGATCGGCGCACCGTCGCGGGCGGTGAAGACGCCATAGGGGGCGATCGAGGGATGCGCCATGCCGATGCGCTTGGGGCTCTTTCCGCCTTCGTGATTCAGGAGCGGCACGGTCAGCCAGTCGGCCATGACATCGAACATCGAGACCGAGATCGCAGCCCCTTTCCCGGTGATGCCTCGGCCGATCAGCGCTTCAAGAATGGCCGAATAGGCGGTTGCGCCTGTCGCGATATCGACCAGCGATATGCCCACCCGCGCCGGTTCCGAAGGCCCGCCGGTGATGGAGCAGAGCCCCGCCTCGGCCTGGATCAACAGGTCATAGGCCTTGCGGTCGGCCATCGGCCCGTCATTGCCATAACCGGAAATCGAGCAGGTGATGAGCTGGGGAAAGTCCCGCGCCAGCCGCTCGACCGGAAAGCCTAGACGCGCCAGCGCGCCGCGCCTCAGATTCTGGACCAGCACATCGGCGTCGCCGATCAGCCGCGCCAGTTCGGCCCTGCCCCAGGCCGAGCCGAGGTCCAGTGTCACCGATGTCTTGCCGCGGTTCAGCCAGACGAAATAGCTCGACTGGCCCCTGGCCGCATCGTCATAGCCGCGGGCGAGATCGCCCTCGGGCCGTTCGATTTTGATCACCTCTGCCCCGGCATCGGCCAGACGGGCGGTAGCAAAGGGCGCGGCCACGGCCTGTTCGATGGCGACGACCTTCACTCCCTTTAGCGGCAAGCCCATCAGAACGACCTCGGCATGCCGAGGATATGTTCGGCGACATAGCTGAGGATCAGGTTGGTCGAGATCGGGGCAACCTGATAGAGCCGGGTCTCGCGGAACTTGCGCTCGACATCATATTCGCAGGCAAAGCCGAAGCCGCCGTGGAACTGGATGCAGGCATTGGCGGCCCCCCAGCTGGCCTTGGCAGCCAGGTACTTGGCCATGTTCGCCTGGGCCCCGCAATCAAGCCCCGCGTCATAGCGCCGACAGGCCTCCCACCGCATCAGATTCGCGGCCTCGACATCGATGAAGGCCTCGGCGATCGGGAATTGCACGCCTTGGTTCTTGCCGATCGGCCGACCGAAGACCTCGCGTTCCGAGACATATTTCGCGACCCGTTCGGTGAACCAGTAACCGTCGCCGATACATTCGGCCGCGATCAGCGTCCGCTCGGCGTTCAGCCCGGTCAGGATGTACTTGAACCCCTTGCCCTCTTCGCCGATCAGGTTCTCGACCGGGATCTCCAGATTGTCGAAGAACAATTCGTTGGTCTCGTGGTTGACCATGTTCGGGATCGGGCGCACAGCCATGCCCGCGCCCATCGCCGCCTTGATGTCGACAAGGAAGATCGACAGGCCCTCGGATTTCTTCGCCACCTCGGCCAGCGGCGTGGTGCGGGCCAGCAGGATCATCAGATCCGAATGCTGCACTCGGCTGATCCAGACCTTCTGGCCGTTGATCACATAGCGGTCGCCCCTGCGGACCGCGGTAGTCTTGATCTTCGTGGTATCGGTGCCCGTTGTCGGCTCGGTCACACCCATCGACTGCAGCCGCAGTTCGCCTGCGGCGATCTTCGGCAGATAGCGGCGGCGCTGTTCCTCGGAACCGTGCCGGATCAGAGTGTTCATATTGTACATCTGGCCGTGGCAGGCGCCGGAATTGCCCCCCGAGCGGTTGATTTCCTCCATGATTACTGAGGCTTCCGTAAGGCCCAGCCCCGAGCCGCCGTAGGCTTCGGGGATCAGCGCCGCCATCCACCCCGCCCGGGTCAGCGCCTCCACAAACTCTTCGGGGTAGCCGCGGGCCTCGTCGACTCGGCGGTGATACGCATCGGGAAACTGCGCGCAGAGCGCCCGCACCGCATCGCGGATGTCCTGGAATGCCCCTTTTCCGGTCTCGATCACCTGTCTGCTCCTCTTTTTCGATGCCATGCAGTTAGTGGATGGGCGCCACATCGCACAAATATATAATCGCGACGGCAGCCATGCTAAAATATGATTGTTAGAGCGAGAGGAAGGACTGTCGGTGGACCTGCGACAGCTGCGCTATTTTCAGGCGATTGCCGAGACGGGGTCGATCTCGGCAGCGTCGCATCGGCTGAACGTCGCCCAGCCCTCGCTATCGCTGCATCTGCGCAACATGGAAGAGCATCTGGGTACCAAGCTTCTTTTGCGCGGTGCGCGCGGGGTGCAGCTGACCGAGGCCGGCGAGATGCTGCTGGCGCGGGCAAGGCGGCTCTTGATCGACATGTCGCGGATGGAGGACGACATCCGCAACCTCGGACGCGAGCCGCAAGGCGAGGTGCGGCTCGGCTTGCCCGGCACGATCGGCGGAATGCTGTCGCCGGATCTGGTGCTTGCGGCCAAGGCGCAGCTTCCCGGCGTACGGCTGACGATCTCCGAGGCGATGAGCGGCTTCGTGCTGGATTGGTTGCGCGAGGGCCGCGTTGACTTGGCCGTGCTGTATCTGCCAGCCACCGATGCCCGTTTCCGATCAGAGCTGCTTCTGCACGAAGAGTTGGTGCTGCTGGTCCCGCCCGGTCACGACCTCCCGGCCAAGATCGGGGCCTCGGCGCTTTTGGGCTTGCCGCTGATCCTGCCCGGCCCGGCGCATGGGCTGCGGCAGCTTCTGGAAGGCTGGGCCAGCGCCAAAGGGATCAGGCTGTCAGTGGATATCGAGCTGGACTCCTATCAGAACATCAAGGAGTTGGTCGAACGCGGGAAAGGCGCCTCAATCCTTCCCTTGCATGCTATCGCGCGCGAAGCAGCTGCCGGCACATTAAGGGTCGCCCGCTGGCGCGCTGCGGATTGCCTGCGCGAGGTATATCTGGTGGGGCCGCTGGCCGAAGCCTCAAGCCATGCTTGCGCGGCGGTGATGTCGCTACTGCGCGAGTTGATGCGCAAACAGGTTGACGTCGAGCGCTTGACCGGCACGCGCTGGGTTGGCTGTGGATCGGCCCTTTAATCCACTGTGGAAATCCCCCGGCTATGCCGGGGCGACTATGGACGTTTGACGTATGGGGAAACCAGAGGGAAGCTGCGAAGGTCTTTGGACTAAGCGGCGAGACGATATCGAAGATGTGCCAGTTCTCGCTGCCGCCGGGCTACACGCGGACCAAGCCTGTGGCGAAGCCGAAGTTGGGGCCACTGCTGCCAGTGATCGACGCGATCCTGGCGGCGGATCGCATCGCGCCTGTGAAGCAACGGCATAGCGCCAAACGGATCTTTGAACGTCTGCGCGACGAGCATGGCTTTGGTGGGGGCTACACTGTCGTAAATGACTGTTGTAAAGGATTATGTCCGGCTGTGCCGTGTGCGCGGGCGCTAGACGTTCGTGCCGCTGGCGCACCCGCCAGGACATGCGCAAGTGGATTTTGGCGAAGCGGTGGGCGTGATCGATGGTGTCCGCCGGAAGATGCATTTCTTCTGCATGGACCTCCTGCAATCGGATGCCTGCTTCGTGAAGGCCTATCCAGCCGAGACGACCGAGGCCTTTCTGGACGGGCATGTATCGGCGTTCGCCTTCTTCGGCGGTGTGCCGCTGTCGATCCTTTACGATAACACGAAGGTCGCGGTTGCCAGGATCTGCGGCGAACCCTGGACTCCGGTGCGCGTGGTGAAACGCTAAAGATCAGCTGTTGACGATGGCGATTAGAGAACGCGGTGGGACACGATATTTTCTCATAGACGAAATGGGTTCTTTATGCGAAAAAATGGCTCGATGATTGATTCTGCGTTGCAATGGGAGGTTGCGATGCTGTGGGCCACCGATCCTGGAACCGGGCAGGTTGCCTGGCACGCCCGCGCCAACCCTTCCCGAAGCGATGGAACTGGATGTGAAGGCATATCAGGCTGCTGGTCGGCATGATTGGCAAATGGGGCATGCGCGCGGGGCAGATCCGGTTCTGCCGCGCCAGCAGCCTCGTCCGAGGAGGGGAATGATGGGCGATACAGCCGCCGCAAAAGCAACCGCCGGGCCGCAGGCGATCTACGAGGCGTTCCTGGCCGAGGGACGTTTCATGATCCAGCGCAGTCGCGAGACGGGCGAGTACGTCTTTTATCCGAAGGTGATGGCGCCTTCCGGCGCGGTCGATCTCGACTGGGTCGAAGCCTCGGGCGGTGGCACGGTCTATGCCATCACGGTCAATCGCAAGCGCGAAGGTTCCTACAACGTGGCGCTCATCAACCTTGATGAGGGGCCGCGGATGATGGCCACGGTTGTCGGTGTCGAGACGCTGCCCATCGGGGCCCGCGTCAGGGCGCGGATCGAGGCGGGAGAAAATCCCCGCGTCGTCTTCGAGCCGGAGGAGAAGTGACATGAGCCATTCCATTCGCGGGAAAACAGCGATCGTCGGCATGGGTGTGGCGGGTGTGGGTGAGGCGCCCGGCTACTCGGCCATTGAACTTCTGGGGCTTTCCGTCCATGCGGCCCTGGCGGATGCCGGCCTTAGGCTCGGCGATATCGACGCGGTTTTCGCGGCGACCAGCAGCCACGCATTCGCCTCGATGAGCGTGACCGAATATCTTGGCCTGAAGCCGAAATACTTCGACAGCACGAATGTCGGCGGCTCCAGCTTCGAGATGCATCTCTTGCAGGCATCTCTCGCGCTGGACGCAGGGCTTTGCGACGTGGCGCTGATCTGCTACGGTTCCAATCAGCGCACGGCAGGCGGTCGCCTCGTCTCCATGTCGGAGCCGCAATGGCACGAGACGCCCTACGCGCCACGCCATCCGATCACGGCCTATGCGCTTGCCACCAGTCGGCATATGCACCAGTACGGAACCACTCGGGAAATGCTGGCCGATGTCGCGGTTTCCGCGCGCCATTGGGCGAACCTCAACCCCGATGCCTTTGCGCGTGGTCCATTGACCCGCGACGACGTATTGTCGATGCGCATGGTCAGCGATCCCTTGACTGCCGGCGACTGCTGTCTGGTGACCGATGGCGCCGCGGCCTGCATTCTCGTCCGTTCCGAGAGGGCCAGAGACTTCCCTAAAAAGCCCGTCTATTTCCTCGGCGCGGCCGGCGCGAATTGGCATAGATCGATTCAGGCCATGCCCGACCTTACCGTGACCGCAGCCAGTGAAAGCGGGCCGCGCGCCTTCGAAATGGCGGGTCTGGCCCGCAGTGAGGTCGATCTGGTCATGCTCTATGACGCCTTCACGATCAATACCATCCTCTTCCTGGAGGATCTCGGCTTTTGCCCGAAGGGCGAAGGCGGCCACTTCGTTCAGGACGGACGCATCGCACCGGGGGGCGAACTGGCGGTCAATACCAACGGTGGCGGCCTGTCCTGTGTTCATCCGGGAATGTACGGCATGTTTCTGATTGCCGAAGGCGTGGCCCAAATTCGGGGGGAAGCCGGCGAGCGCCAGTTGAAGGCAGCGGAGGTGGCGCTTCTGCATGGCAACGGCGGAACGCTGTCGAGCCAGGTTACGGCGTTTCTCGGTTCGGAGGTTGTGCTGTGAACATGAACGCGAAGCCTCGGACCTATGATTTCGCATCCCTTGGTGCGCTTCTGGCGCCGCGTTCCGTTGCGATCATCGGCGCATCCGCGGATCCTGCGCGTATCGGCGGACGCCCGATAGCCGCCATGCTGAGCGGCGGTTACAAGGGTCGAATCCTGCCGGTAAATCCCGGCCGTGACGAGGTGCAGGGGCTTGCCTGCTATGCTTCGGTCGCCGATCTGCCCGAGACGCCGGAGGCCGGCATCATCGCTGTCGCGGCGAAGCAGACGCCGGAGATCGTAAGGTCTCTTGGCGAAAAGGGATGCCGCTCGGTCACGCTGTTTTCCGCAGGATTTGCCGAAACGGGTGCGGCCGGAGAGAAAATCCAGGCCGAAGTGCTGGCCATTGCACATGGTTACGGCATGCGCGTGCTCGGTCCCAACACGTTGGGGGTCTACAATGTTGCCGTGGGGTATTACGGCACCTTTTCCTCATCGTTGGAAATGGCTTTCCCCTTGCCGGGCAATGTCGGCATCGCTAGCCAGTCAGGCGCTTACGGGGCTCATCTTTCGGCAGTGGCGCGCGTGCGCGGGCTTGGTGCGTCCGTTCTGGTCACCACCGGCAATGAAGCGGACGTGACGGTCGCTGACGCAATCGGCTGGATGGCCGGCAGTGACACGGTGGACGTGATCTGCGCCTATCAAGAAGGTTTTCGCGACGCGGACCGCATGATCGCCGCCCTCGATACGGCGCGAGCGGCCGGCAAACCGGTCTTCATGCTGAAATCCGGACGCAGCCCTCTCGGCGCTTCGGCGGCCGCCTCGCATACAGCCTCGCTAGCCGGGGACGATGCCGTGGCCGAGGCGGTTCTCGCCGAGCATGGCGTCATCCGGGTGCGTGATACTGAGCAGATGCTTGATTTCGCCTACGCGGCGCGGCAGCGGATCTATCCTGCCCAGAATAGTCTTGGCGTGATCACCATCAGCGGCGGCGCGGGTATAGTCGCCAGCGATGAGGCGGAACTGGCAGGCTTGCCGATGCCGGCCATGCCGGCCGAGGCGCAGGCCCGGTTGAAACAGCTTCTGCCCTATGGCGCTCCGGCCAATCCGCTCGACTGCACGGCCCAGGCGCTGAACGACATGTCATTGTTCGAGGAGTTCACCCGCGCGGCGCTCAGAGATGGCGGATACCGGTCGATCCTGTGTTTCATGACCTATGTGGCCGGAAGCGCGACGCTTGCGCCGAAACTGCGCGAAACCTTGCACAAGATCCGCACCGAGTTTCCCGACCGGCTGCTGGCGCTTTGCATCATCGCGGATGACACCGTCACCCGCGCCTACGAAGAGGCCGGTTTCCTCGTATTTTCCGATCCAAGCCGGGCCGTGCGGGCCATGGCGGCGATGGGACGGGTCGGCGAAATGATGGCGCGAAAGCCGAAGGTTCTGCCGGATCTGCCGAATGTCCACCTCCCGGCCGTCAGCCCCGACGAATTCGCGGCAAAGGCGCTTCTTGCGAAAGCCGGCATAGCGGCTGCGGCCGAGCGGATCGTGCACTCGGCGGAGGAGGCGGTAGCCGCCGCTGCCGAACTCGGATTCCCTGTCGTGATGAAGATCGTTTCGCCCGACATCGTTCACAAGTCCGATATCGGCGGTGTCAGGCTGAACCTGGTCGATACCGATTGCGTCCGTGCGGCCTATCAAGAAATTCTCGACACGGTCGGCAGGACGGCGCCCGCAGCGCGCATTGCCGGTATCCTGGTTGCCCGACAGCTTTCGGGGGGCGTCGAATGCCTGATAGGTATCAGCCGCGACCCTGTCTTTGGCCCCGTCGCCGTCTTCGGTCTTGGCGGGATCTTTGTCGAGATTCTCAAAGACGTGGCGATCCGTCCCTGCCCCTTCGACGAGGCGACGGCGCGGGAGATGATCCTGTCGATCAAGGCTGCGGCAATCCTGACCGGGGCACGCGGCCGCGCGCCCGCCGATCTTGATGCGCTTGCTTCCATGTTGTCACGGCTTTCCGCCTTTGCCGCCGCTGCGGGCCCGCGCCTGCGCGCGATCGATCTCAATCCGGTGCTCGCGCTGCCCGACGGGGCCTTCGCGCTCGACGCAGTGATCGAGTGCGATGATGAGGTTTTGCCGTGATCGACTACGAAAAGCTGATGGCCTACGACATTCCCGAGGTCCGTCAGAGCTATGGTCCGCGCGAGTGTGCCTTCTACGCCCTGTCCATCGGCGTCGGACAGGATCCGATGGACAGGGGTGATCTGCGGTTCGTCGGCGCAGGTCCGCTGACCCCCTTTCCGACCATGCCCCTGGTGCTCGGGCATCCGGGGTTCTGGCTTGCCAACCCCGATACCGGGGTCGATGCGCTGCGCCTCGTCCATGGTGAGCAGGGCATTACGCTGTATGGCCCGTTGCCGCCGGAAGGCGTGGTGATCGGCAAGACCCGCGTGACGGGAATCATCGACAAGGGCGCCGGGCGCGGCGCGCTGCTTTATAGCGAAAAGGAACTGCGCGACGCGGAGGATGGCAGGCTCTACGCGACGACCCGTGCCACCACCTTCCTGCGCGGGGACGGAGGTTTCGGGGGGGCGGCCGGTCCGGTGAAGCAGACCCATGCGCTGCCTGAAACGGATCCTGCGTTTGTGCGCAAGACGCAAACGCGGCCCGAGCAGGCGCTCTGGTACCGTTGGAATGGCGACGGGAATCCCTTGCACATTGATCCTGATGTTGCCGCCAAGGCCGGATTCGAGCGACCCATCCTGCACGGATTGTGCAGCCTGGGCATCGTAGCGCATGCTCTGATGAAGACGCTTTGCGCAGGCGATCCGACGCGACTGAAGGGGCTTGATGTTCGTTTCAGTGCGACGGTCCTGCCGGGGGAGACCCTGCTTACGGAAATCTGGCCGGACGGCTCGTTCCGCATTCGCGTGACGGAGCGCGACGTGGTGGTGCTCGCAAACGGTCTCGCCCAATTCGAATAAGGAGGAAACGGCGATGGCTGCAGCGCTCGCAACGGGCGAGGACAGGCTTGAGGGGGTGCGCCTGCTGGTCGAAAGCGCCGCAGGCATTGCCCCGCGCGATGGCGATCTCAAGGCGGTTCGACATCTGCGCTTTGGCAGGCCGGGAATGGATCGAGGACGCTGGAGCGAGATTTCCGCCATGGGGTGGCTTGGAATTCGGCTGCCAGAAACGGCAGGCGGGGCAGGTCTCGGCATGGCGGAATATGCGGCACTCGCCGGTGAAGTCGGAGCGGCGTTGCTGCCCGAGCCGTTCATCGAGGCCCAGCTTGCTCTCGATCTCATGGGCAAGGACGCACCCGCCGAAGCGTTGAGCGGTGACAAGCTTGTCTTGCCGGCCTGGCTCGATACCCCCGATGGCCTCACGCTCGCCGGAGGCATCACCGAGGCCGAGGGGCGGATATCGGGAAGACGGCGTTTCGTGCCAATGGCCGCCGCCGCCGATGTATTTCTGGTCGTTTCAACGGAAGCCTGCTGGTTGATCGACGCGAAAGCCGCGGGCGTGTCGCTTGAAATCGAAAGCACCCTCGACGGCGGTCACACGGCGACCTTGATCCTCGATGGGGTCGAGGCGAAACGGTTATCGGCGCCCGATGCGAAGGCGCTCGAAGCCGCGGCCCTGGCCACGGCGTCGGCATTGCTCGGACTCATGGAGCGCGCCTTTGCCATCACGCTTGACTACCTCAAGACTCGCGTCCAGTTCGGCCAACCAATCGGCTACTTCCAGGCGTTGCAGCACAAGGCTGTGGATATGGAAATCGAGATTGGCTTGACGCGGGCGGTGCTGCGCGATGCCGTCGAAACCTTCGATACGGGCGACGACTGCCGTCGTATCACCTCCAGGGCGAAGGCGCGGGCGGCCGATGCCGCCATGCTGGTCACGCGACAGGCGGTGCAGTTTCACGGTGCCATCGGTTACACCGACGAGGCCGATATCGGCTTGTTCCTGCGCCGCGCCATGGTGCTGGCGCCGCGCTACGGCAGTGCCGGCTTTCATCGCCAACGTTACGGCGGCCTGAGGGAGGGACGGCCATGAGCGGGATCATGGCGACTGTTGAGGAAGGGCGCGCAGCCTTTTTCGGGAAACCCGCACCCCTATCCGGGGAGAGCGACATGACAGCCATCACTAGCCCGACCGCGCCACAGCCGCATGCGGACCTGGACCCGCTCACAGACGCCGACTTCCGCGCGGCGGTCCGGAACTGGATCGCCGCCAGCTATCCGCAGAACCTGCGTAGTCCCCCCAAACGGTTGCACGCTGCAGAAGCCATGCCCTGGTACAGGATCCTGTCGCAGCAGGGCTGGCTGGCGCCTGGCTGGCCGCGCGAATATGGGGGGATGGGACTGTCGCCCTCGAAGCTGCTGATCATGATCGAGGAAATGGAACGCTATGGTTGCGCCCGACTGCCTGATACCGGACTGACCATGGTAGGTCCTCTCCTGATCGCCCATGGAACCGATGCTCAACGCGCCTACCATCTGCCGAAGATCCTCTCGGGCGAAATCATCTGGTGTCAAGGCTATAGCGAACCCGATGCCGGCTCCGACCTGGCGGCGCTCCGTACCTCCGCTGTGCGCGAAGCCGATCAGTGGGTAATCAACGGCCAGAAGGTCTGGACGACGCTGGGCATGGACGCGCAATGGATTTTCGTGCTTGCCCGCACGGATCCTCAGGCCGCCAAGCAAAAGGGCATAAGCTTCTTTCTTATGCCGATGGATATGCCCGGCGTAAAGGTGCGTTCGATCGTCAACATCGACCTGCACGCCGAATTTGCAGAGGTCTTCTTCGACGATGTCCGCATTCCCGCTGACGCGATTGTCGGCGAGGTGAACGAGGGTTGGACCATCGCCAAGAACCTCCTTGGCTTCGAACGCCTGTTCCTGGGCTCGCCAAAGCAATCAGAAGGCGCGCTCGGCCATCTCGAGCGGCTTTGCGACCATCTGGGGAAGAGCGGCGACCATGCATCGCTCCTCAACGGATTGCGCATGGAACTCGAGGACCACAAGTCCTTCTACACGAGCTTCGCAGACAAGGTGCGACGCGGCGAAAGGCTCGGTCCCGACGTTTCCATGCTCAAGATCAACCAATCCGCGCTCTACCAGAAGATCACAGACCGCATCATGGACGTTGCCGGGGAACTGGGAACACTTGCCGGACAGTTGCCGGACACGCCGACGCTCTATCCTGGCAGCGTCTTCCTTCAGGCACGCCCGACGTCGATTTATGGCGGGTCATCCGAAATTCAGCGCAACATTGTTGCCAAGCAAGTGCTCGGTCTCGGCCGATAAGGCAGCCTGTTCAAGGAGGAAGTACGAAATGACAGTGGGTTTGGGACTTGAGGGCAAGGTTGCGGTCATCACGGGAGCGGGCGGCGGGATCGGTCGCGGCATCGCGCTGGAATTCGCCAAGGCGGGCACTCGCGTGGTGATCAACGATATCGGCGTATCACTGGGAGGAAGCGGCGAGCGCTCCAGCGCACCCGCGGAGGAAACCCGGGCGATGATCGAAGAGATCGGCGGGCAGGCGATCATCTCGGGCGAAAGCGTGTCCGAATGGAATGCCGCGCGCCGCACCATCGAGATGGCGATGGACAGCTTTGGCCAGGTCGATGTGGTGGTCAACAATGCCGGGATACTTCGGGATGTCATCTTCCACAAGATGGATCCGTCCGATTGGGAAGCGGTGATCAACGTCCACCTGAACGGCAGCTTCTACATGAGCCGTGCGGCGGCCGAGCCGTTTCGGGCCCAGGGCAGCGGCGCTTTCGTGCATATGACCAGCACCTCGGGGCTGATCGGAAATTTCGGTCAGGCGAATTATTCCGCGGCCAAGCTCGGTATCGTCGGCCTTTCGAAATCAATCGCTCTGGACATGAGCCGGTTCGGCGTGCGCTCGAACTGCGTCGCGCCCTTCGCCTGGAGCCGGATGACAAGTTCCATTCCTGCAACGACACCGGAGGAACAGGCGCGTGTCGAACGCATGAAGCGCATGACACCGGAAACCAACGCGCCGCTCGTCGTCTTCCTGGCCTCGGCGGCGGCAGAGGGTGTTACCGGGCAGGTCTTCGCAGCGCGTCTCAACGAGCTGTTCCTGTTCAACGCCATGCGACCGATCCGCAGCGTCCAATCGGGAGGTGGCTGGACGCCGGCCCTGATTGCAGAACGCGCCCTGCCTGCCTTCCGCGCGGCTTTCACCCCGCCGGAGCGTTCGGGTGACGTCTTCTCTTGGGATCCGATCTGAGGCACCGGGGCAGAAGACAACCGACGGGGCTTCCCCGGGCTTGTCGAAGGGACGGTCCCGACGGCAGGAAACACTGGAGCTTATCAAGCAGAACATCGTCATCGTCGCCGGCAAAATCGGTCAGGCTTGCGGATCGATGTCGTTGAGCTTTGCCGTGGCAATGAGGCTCATCATGACGGCGGTGCGCTGACCGCCGCGGTCTGAACCGGTGAAGAGCCAGGATTTTCAGCGCAGGGCAAAGGCTGATTCGTTGTGCACCCCCTTTTCAAATGTCGGAAAATAGCGATTCCTGGTTGTCGTCTTGGGCGCGACACGGGATTGGGCGCGCCAGTTTGGCCTTGATCCACTCGTCTTCGAGGTCGCTGGAGCGGATTTGATAGGGCGCGTAGCGCATGACCTACTCGGCGGCGATATGCCATTCCTGATGAAGCGTTGGATCTTGACGTGCGGGACTCCGAGTTTGGCGGCCGCGTCCCACATCGTGAGCCATTCGCCGTTCTTGTCAGAAGACCGGTAACCCCTGATCTTGCGCACCGCATGGCTCATTGGCGTGTTCAGCCTGCCCAATTTAATTGTTAAGGCAATGATTGTATATTGAACGTAATCGGATGATGGACTAGGTAGCCGCGCATGCCCTGCGACCGATCCAGAACCAGCCCCGTCGCGCTTTTTGAACTCACGAACGCTTTGCAGCCGATCCGGCGTGTCTGGGTTCAGGCAGTCAGTCTCGCACTCGCCGACTTCGGACTTCCCGCATCGCTCATTTCGGCGCTCATTCTGGCGTCCCGTCATGGAGACAAGGGTGTCAGGCAGAACGCGCTGGCCGAGGAAGTCGGGGTCAATCCGGGCGGCATGGTGCGCATTCTCGACCAGGCCGAAGCCGCCAACCTGCTCGAGCGGCGCGATTCTCCCGACGACCGGCGCATCAAGACGATCCATGTCATGCCGAAAGGTCGTGACCTTGCAAGGAAGATGGAAAAGGCGGTCATGCGGCTCCGCGACGATCTCCTTGGTGATCTTCCTTCGCAGGACATCGAAACGACGACGCGCACGCTGCGTTTGTTCGAGGAACGGATCGGTCAGTTCCTGCAGCAGACGCGGACGGGCCGATGAAGGTCAGCGCCGATCAGCTGATCTTCTCTGTTAAGCTGTTCGTCGCGGGCATGATCGCATTCGCGATAGCGGTGCGGATCGGCCTGCCCAATCCTTACTGGGCACTTGTCACCTGCTGCGTCTGCATGAACCCCATGAGCGGGGCGATCCGGTCGAAGGCCGTCTATCGGTTCACCGGAACTTCCTGCGCCGGCTTCGTCACGCTTGCCATGGTCGCGCTATTTGCGAGCGCGCCGCTGCTGCTGATCGCGGCGTCGGGAATCGTGGCAACCCTGGCGTTCGGTATTTCTTTCCTCGACCGCACGCCGCGCAGCTACGGCTTCCAGCTTTTCGCGATCACGCTCATGCTGGTGGCGGTCGCCGGCGTGGATCATCCGGAGATCATGTTCGATACCGTTGTGGCGCGGGTCAGCGAAATCACCCTCGGCATCCTCGCGACGACCCTCGTTGACGGCGTGATCGCTCCGCGTTCTCTTGAAGGTGCGCTACGCGCGCGCCTGCATCGCTGGCTGCCCAGCATCGAGACCTGGGCGAAGGATGTCCTTGATGGCCATGAGGCGGACGCCCAAGGAGAGCATGACCGGCTAAAGACGCTGGCCGACATCACATCCCTGTCACAGCTGACCGGTGCGCTGCGCTACGATCCGACGATCCATCGCGATGACCTGCGGCACGCGCTCGCGATCCAGCAACGCCTGCTGCGCATAGTCCCGCTCCTTTCCGCGATCGGCAGCCGCATCGCGGGCCTTGGCGAAGCGGAGCGCTTGGCCCTCCGACCCTCTCTCGCCACGGCCAGGGCCCATCTCGATGCCGGTACGGAACCGCCACCCGATCTGGCCGATGCCGTGCGCTCGCTTCCGCTCGATGCCAGTCGCGCGCGCGCGTGGCAGCAACTCGTTCATGATGCGCTGGCCGACATGCTGACGGAAATGCTGACGCTCTGGAGCGAGGTTTCGCGGATCGAGGCGGCGTTGAGCGGAAAGGCGAAGCTTGCGCCCGCGCTCGCGCGAACAGTCAGCGAGACGCAGGCGTTTCCGCTCAACCCCGACATTGATCACGCTGCCCGGATCGCGGCGGGAATCCTCGTAACCTACGCCCTCCTCTGCGGGCTCTGGTATGCGACGGGCTGGCATCAGGGCGCGAACGCTGTCCTGTTCAGCACGATAGCGCTGGCCTTCTTCGGCGGCGGCGACGAGCCTGGCAGAGCGATCGGAATGTTCGCGCGTTTCGCCCTGCTCGCGACCCTGCTGGCGGGGATCCTGTGCTACGGCCTGCTCCCGCTCGCTGCCGATTTCGCGACCTTTGCGATGATGATGGGCCTGTTCATGCTGCCGCTGGGCGTCTGGGCGGCCGTCAGTCCGATGGCGACGCTGATCCTCGCCTTCGGGCTCAGCAACATCAATCTACAGGGCCATTATTCGCCGCCCGATTTCGGAACCTTCGTCGAGGCGAGCGTCGCCAGCATGCTGGGCATATTCACCGCCATTCTCGGCGCCGGCCTGTTCCGTACCTGGGGCGTGCAGCATCAGCTTCAGCGCGTCCTCCGCATCGAAGCGCGCGAGATCGCGCGGCTGAGCCGGTCGCCCAGCCGACGGTTGCGGGACAGCTATGTCCAGCGGGCGCTCGACCGCATTTCGGTGGTGACGGCGCGCCTTGCCGCAGCCGGGCAGGTCGAGCGGAGCGCCGGCCTGCTCATCCGGCTGCGGGTCGGCGCGAACGTCGCCGACCTGCGCTCGATGGGCAACGCGCTTCCCGCCGATGGGCGGCAGGCGACGGATCGGGTTCTCGATCAACTCCGCAGCGAGTTCGACAAGCCGCAGCCGTCGTCCCGTCTGCTCGCGCTCATCGACGAAGCACTTGATGCGCTCTGGCCGGGAGATGGTTCGCCCGGCGCTCGCCCCGACCGCGCCATTCATGCCTTAGCGGGTCTGCGCATCGCCCTGTTCGAGCGCGCGCCGGCCTGGGTACCGGCGACATGATCGGCGAAATCGACATCGCGGGCGTGTTCGTTTCGCCGCTGCTCCTCTGCGCGATCCTCGGCTTCGCGATGCGCCTGCTGCTGTCGCGGGTGCTCGAGTCCATCAGCTTCTACCGCCTCGTCTGGCAGCGCCCGCTGTTCGACACCGCCCTGTTCCTCATCCTGACCGGCACCGCCTTTCTGGCTCTACGCCTTGTCACCGCATCCTGAAGTGCCCGCCATGACCCTAGATCGCGATACCCTCCTCCGCCTGCTCAAGCCCTTGCTCACCCTGCTGGTGGTGGGTGCGGGCGTGTTCGTCTTCTGGCACCTCTATAATTACTACACCTACGCGCCACAGACGCGCGACGGGAAGATCAGGGCGGATGTGGTCCCTCTCGCGGCAGACGTGTCGGGCCGGGTCGAGCAGGTCCACGTTCGCGACAACCAGGTGGTCAGGCGCGGCGACATCCTGTTTACCATCGACCATGTTCGGCTGCGCAATGCCGTTGAGCAGGCCGAGGCCGCTGTCGCCACGGCACGGGCAACGTTGAACGCCGCCGAACGGGAGAACCGCCGCTATCAGGCCCTCTCTGATATCGTCTCGGGGCAGCAACGTGACGACCGCCGCTCCACCGCCGAGGAGGCCCGCGCACGCTATGCCCAGGCGATCGCTGATCGCGATCTCGCCCGCATCAATCTGGCGCGCGCCGAGGTGCGTGCGCCGGTCAACGGCATCGTCACCAATTTCTCGCTCCGCCCCGGCGCCTATGCCGCCGCCGGGCAGCCCGTGATGACGCTGGTCGATTCCGACAGCTACTACGTTGCCGGCTATTTCGAGGAGACGAAGCTTTCGCACATCCGCCCCGGCGTCCGCGTCACGATCCGGGTAATGGGCGAGGATAGGCCGCTTTCTGGCCATGTTGAAGGCCGATCGGCGGGCATTGACGATCGCGAACGGACGACCGCGTCCGGAACGCTACTCGCGAATGTCAATCCCACCTTCAGCTGGGTCCGTCTTGCCCAGCGCATCCCCGTGCGGATCGCCATCGACAAGGTGCCGCCCGGCATCGATCTGATCGCGGGCCGGACGGTCACCGTGACGCTCAATGGCGCGGAAAATGCGCTCGGCCCCGGCCGGAGCGAATGACGATGGGGCGCGTCGGAACGAAAAGGCCGCTCGGACTGATGGGCGCGCTGATGCTCGCTGGCTGTGCCACGGTCGGCCCCAGCTATCGGGCGCCGCCCTTGCCCGCAGGCATCTCGGATCGGCCCGCGAGCTTTGCCGAAGGAAAATCGCCGGCCTATTCGGCTGAACCCTTGCCCCAGCGCTGGTGGCGCCTCTACGCTATTCCCCAGCTCGATGCGCTCGTCCAGGAAGCGATCGAGGCCAACACCGACCTCAGGGTCGCGGCGGCCAATCTCGAACGCGCGCGCGCGATTGTCCAGGAGGTCGAGGCCGGCGCGGGCGTCCAGACTTCCACGGCGGGCGGCGTATCGGTGGGCGAGCCGTCCAATCTCGGTCTCGGCTCGCCCAACGGGACCCATGCGACATTCGACGCCGGCGTCGGCATATCCTATGAACTCGACGTCGTGGGCCGGATTCGGCGCACGATCGAGGCCGCGCAGGCCGATGCGGAAGCGCAGGCCGCCGCCTATGACCTTGCGCGCACGACGGTCGTGGCCGGAGTGGTCGGCGCCTATGGAGATGCCTGCGCGGCCGGCGCGCGGATGACCGTTGCCCGCCATTCGGTCGAACTGCAGCGGCAAAGCCTCGCCCTCACCGAAAGAGGCGTGCGCGCCGGCCTCTACACGTCGCTCGACGCTACCCGCTCGCGCGCGCTTCTGGCTCAGCTCGAGGCAGCGCTGCCGCCGATCGAGGCAGGCCGCAAAGCTGCACTATTCAGTCTTGCCGTGCTGCTCGGCCGGACGCCCGAAGATTATCCGCCCAATCTCGCGACCTGCCGGATCATCCCTTCCGTCGACCGCCCCCTGCCGATTGGCGACGGTATGGCGCTGATCCGGCGCCGGCCCGACATCCGCGAAGCTGAACGCCGGCTCGCGGCTGCGACGGCGCGCATCGGAGTGGCGACGGCGGACCTCTATCCGAGCGTCAGCCTCGGCGCATCGCTCGGCACGACCTCGCGGAGCGTGGGTGGGCTGGTCGACGATTCGGCGTTGCGGTTCAGCTTCGGCCCGCTCATCTCGTGGTCCTTCCCGAACCGACGCGTCGCCAGGGCGCGGATCGCGGAAAGCGATGCAGCGGCGCGCGCGACGCTGGCGGCATTTGACGGCAGCGTCCTCGCAGCTCTCCGCGAAACCGAGACGGTCCTCAGCACCTATGCCCGCGATCTGGACCAGAATGCCAAGCTCAGGGTCGCGCGTGATGAGAGCGGGAGGGCTTTCGGGCTCCAGGCCCGGATGACTCGGGGCGGTCTTGGAACGGGTCTTGAACTGCTCGACACGCAGCGAAGCCTTGCCACAACCGAAGCGGCGCTGGCGGCCTCGGATGCGTCCATCGCCTCGGATCGCGTTCGGCTGTTCCTTGCGCTCGGCGGCGGCTGGGAAGGAGGGATGGCGGGGCCGTGATGGCCGAGCCTTCGCGAAGCGTACGCTCGGCCTGCCCACCAACGCCGTGCTGCGCGCCGATCTTGAAATCGTCACGGTTGCCGATGCCTGTGCGGTCAGGCGGGCGAAGGCGCAGCATCCGGTCCTGCGCAATTATGCCGAGACCACTACGGCGCCAAAAAATGGGCATGCCAGCGCCGCGTCCTCGCCCGCATCGAGGCCAGCACGATGGGCATGGACACCCTCGCGATGGCGCAGCGGCTTGGTACAGTGCGGCAGGCCGAACTTGCTGCCAACCTTGACCCCACCCAAAGCCGGCACCGTGCTGTCGGCACGACGGTCTGGGGGGCAGGGGGCATTTCGCCCGAGATCGCCGGGCTTCTCGCCGCTGTGGGAGGCTGGGTGGGCCATCGGCTCGCCCTCCTCACGACGCGCGGGGCATTCGACAGCCCGCCAACGGCTGAGCACTGCGCGATCTCAGGGCCGGCCTTTCGCCCGCCGAACTGGCCGGGCTGAGATCAAGTCGTCCCAAAGACGCCCGGATCGAAGCGGATTCCATCCTTGAAGAGGCCGCGTGGCATTATCGCAATCTTGCGAGAAGGCCGGACCATGCGCCGCCAGCGGCGCTGCTGGAACATATCGACCACGCGACGTAAGCCGAATTGGAAGCCCCGCTACCGGGATCCGGCGCGCGGCGATCCTCGTGCTCGTCAGCCTGCGTCGCAAACGTCTTTCCTAGGGCCGCGGCATGGGACGGAAGCCTCATGCGCGCATGAGGCGCTCATAGAGGATCGGCACCACGAAGACAGTGAGCACGGTCGAGACGAGCGTGCCAAAGATCAGCGAGATCGCAAGGCCGCCGAACACGGGATCGGGGATCATGATCGCCGAGCCCAGCACGATGGCAAGCGTGGTGAGCAGGATCGGCCGCAGGCGGACCGCGCCGGCCATCCGCGCCGCCTCCGCCAGCGGCATGCCATGTTTCTGGTTATCCTGGATGAAGTCGATGATGAGCAGCGAGTTGCGGATCACCACGCCGGACAGTGCGATGATGCCCACGATGGAGGTCGCCGAAAAGTCGGTTTTCAGCAGCCAGTGGCCCGGAAAGATGCCGATGACCCCCAGAGGCACTGCGGACATGGCAATCAGCGGGGTGAGGAACGAGCGATAATAAGCAACCAGTAGGAAATAGATCGCCGTCAGCGCCGCCCCGAGCGCCATCAGCATGTCGCGGTAGATATCGAGCGTCATCCGCATTTCGCCGCTCCATAGCAGTTGGTAGCCGTCGATGATGTCAGGTGCCTTTTCGCTGAGGCTGAGATTGCCGGTGGCGAGCGGCTGCCCGTCCGGGGTGCGCAATCTCGACAAGCGCCGGTTGAGATCGAGCACCGCATAGACCGGCACGCTCTGCGCAAGTTCTCCTCCGATGAAGATCACGCGCTCATTGTCCTTGCGCTGGACCGGCTTGTCGGCGGTCGATGGTGTGCGCCGGACCAATTCGGCCAGCGGTATCTGGCGGCCGTCCCTGCTGGTCACGTAGAGGCCTTCGAGCCGTGCGGGGGCGGGCTGATCCGCGCGCGGCACATAGGCGCGGATCGGAACGGGGTTGCGCTCTGGATCGATATGGGCACGCCCGACCACCTGGCCATCATAGACAAGTCCCAGAACCTCGGCAATATCGGCAGCTGACACGCCGGAGAGCGCTGCTTTCTCGCGGTCAGGAACAAAGCGCCATTGCGACACGTCGGTAGGCTCGCTGTTCGAGATATCGACCATGTCATAGGTGTTGGCGAACTCGGCTTCCACCTGCTTCGCCAGCCGGCGCAAGCCCACGAGATCTTCGCCGTGCAATTCGGCGAGCACCGTCGCACGCACCGGTGGCCCCGGCGGATCCTCGACCAGTCTCACCCGGGCGCCCGGATAGCGGGTCCGAATGGCTTCGATCTTCAGACGCAATTCGCGGACGAACGTGATCGAGCTTTCCGAACGCTGGTGCTTGTCCAGGAGGTTGACGCGGATTTCGGCGACATTCTCACCCGTGCGAGCCGCCGTTCCCTGCATCAATCCATTGAAATCCGGGACCCCAGCCTGGCCGATCCAGTTCTGGTAGTTCACCACCAGCGGATTGGCGGCAAGCAGGCCGTCGATCTCGTGAACCATCCGGGCCGTATTCTCGACGGGGCTGGCTTCGGCCATGGTGATCACGATGTTGAAGGTGTTCTTGTTGTCCTTGGGAAGGAAGCCCATGGCAACCCCAAGCGGCGGCACCGGCCCGCCGACGCCCGCCGGGCGGATGAACTGCCAGCCGCCTTGCGCGATCGAAAGGAGCAGGGCAACGACCGCGCCGATCATCAGGGCACGACGTGCCTTTGAGTGCTCCTGAAGCGGTCGGATCAGCCAGAGATAGGCGTCCCGCAACTTGTCGGGCTTGCGCTCCGCATGAGCACCGGCCTCTTCCGCGCTTCCATCATCCAATATGCCGCCGGTAGAGGCAGGTCGCTTGACCCAGCGGTTCGCTGCCCAGGGCGTGACGATATAGGCGACAATGATCGACGCGAGCATCGCGATCGGCACATTATAGGCGATGGGATAGAAATAATCGCCCGCCATGCCGGTCACGAGCAGCAGGGCCGCGAACACCAGCATCACGGCAAATGTCGCGAGATTGGTGGCGCCGCCGATCTCGTTGGTGGCAAGGACGGTCACATCCTCCTGCGAAGCGTCGGAGCGCTCGTGATGGTAGTGGCGGTGGATGTTCTCGATCACGACGATCGAGGCATCGACGAGCAGGCCCAGCGCCAGGATAAGCGCGAACAGGGTGATGCGGTTGATCGTCACCCCGCCGAGCAGGTCCGCTCCGAGCGTGATCGAGAAGATGACCGGAACGGTGACGGACACGATCAGCGCCTCGCGCCAGCCGAGGAACAACAGCATGATGAAGCTGACGGTAATCAGCGCGATCGCCAGATGCTCCATCAGCGCGTTGACGGCCTCGTCGGCTTTCTGGCCGTCGTCGCGGGTGGTTACGACATGGACCGCGCGCGGGATGAAGCTGGCCTGCATCCGCGCGACCCGATTGGCCACGGCTTCGGACACGGTGACCGCATTCTCACCCTTCTTCTTTGCAATGGCGATGGTGACGGCGGGCATTTCGCCTTCACCGAGCTTGGCGCGCGGGTCGCCCGCCGCAAATCCGAAACGGCTGAGGCGCGTGATTTCGACATGCGGGCCGTCGGAGATGGTTGCGACATCTCCGATCTTGATCGTGCGGCCATTGCGCACCCCGATCACGAGATCGCGTACCGCCGCCACCGATCCCAGCTCGCCGGAGTAGCGCAGTCGTTCCAGTCGGCCCGCCCGTGCCGGCCCAGAGAGGTTGAGGCCCACATCGGAGGCGCCCAGCGCTCCGCGTGCCTCGGCGAGCGAGATCGAGAAGGACTGCAATCGGACCGGATCGAGCGCGACATCAATCTCTCGGTTGCGCCCGCCATAGACGGAAACCACCGAAACGCCCGGCGTGCTGCGCAGGCGCTCAGCCATCGAATCCGCCAATCGCTTGAGGCCGAAGTCGTCATAGGCGGAGGAAGCGAGGGTCACGGTAACGATGGGCACATCGTCGGCATCGACCGCCTGGATCAGTGGGATAGCCGCATCGGCGGGAAGCCTGCCGCGGTTGGCGATCACCCGGTTGTAGAGCTTGACCAGCGAATCCTCGGGCGGCTGGCCGACCTTGAACTGCACCTGCACCGTGCCGAGGCCGGGTTGGGCAGTGCCGTAACTGTGGTCGAGCCCGGTCATCTCGCTGAGCACGCCTTCAAGCGGTGCCACCACCAGCCGGTCCACCTCTTCGGCGGTGGCGCCGGGCAGGGCGACCGTGACCATCGCACCGGGCACCACGATCTGGGGATTTTCCTCGCGCGGGGTCAGCAACACGGCGAGCGCGCCGAGCAGCAGCGCGGCCAGCAGGAAGACGGTCGTCAGCTTGGAGGTGATGAATGTCCTGGCAAGGCGGCCCGCTAAATTGAGCGGCGCCTCGGTCATCGCGTGGCTCCGCCGGCGAGGCGTGCGCCGTCCCGAACGGTCCGATCGACACGGGCGAGGATGCGTTCACCAGCCGACAGGCCGGAGGTTACGGTGACCCGATCGCCCAGCCGGTCACCCGGCCGCACCCAGCGGAAGGTGAGACGCTTGTCCTGGCCCACCACGAAAACCCCGGTCAGCCCGCCGCGGTCGGTGATCGCGGCGGCAGGCACCGCGACGGTATCTCCGCTGACCCCGTGATTCGTCGCCGATGGGAGCCGGACGCGACCGAACATGCCCGGCATGATTCCGCTATCGGCGGGAAGAACGATCTCTACCGTGTAGCGGCGGGTAGCCGGGTCCGCGGAGGGGACGACGCCCCGGACCTTGCCGGTTACGGGGCGATCTTCGCGCCCGTCGAGCAGCACGGGAGTCGCCGCTCCCGGCACGAACATCCCGAGACTGGCCTGGGGCGCGGCAAAGCGGAACACCAATTGGCCACGGCTCTCCACCGTCACCAGCGGCGATCCTGGCATCACCATGTCTCCGTCGCGGATTTGCCGGGAAACGACGAAACCGTCGAAAGGGCTGGCAACCGAGGTGTAGGCGAGGTCCACCTGGGCAGCGGTGAGTGCCGCCTGTGCCTGGGTGACTCCGGCGGCGGCCGCGCTGTCTCGAAGCTGTTCTTTGCGATAGGCATCCATCGCCAAGGCACCGCTTTGGGCGAGCGGTGCATCGCGCGTGACATCCCCATGCGCATTGCGTTGTTCGGCCAGCGCCGCATCCAGCGCGGCGCTGGCGCGCCGAACAGCGGCCTCGGCCTGCCGCGCGTCGATGGTCGCAAGGATTTGCCCGCGCCTGACGGGCTGGCCGTCATAAAGGTCGGGTGCCCGGATAGTGCCCGAGGCGCGGGCCACGAGTTGCACGCGATCATCGGATTCGACCGTGCCGCTCGCGGCAGTTCCGTCCATGGATGTCGTCAGGGATGCAGTCGTCACGGGCAGGTTGACGGCGGGAGGTTCCGCCGATTGCGATGTCTGGTCCCCACCGCCGCAGCTTGCGAGAAGGATAGGAAACGACAGGGCGATCGCCTTCGCCACACGGTGCTTGCGCTCCATGTCAGCCAACCACCGAAGCGGACTGGATCAGGGCGAGAAGTTGAGAGGCCACCTGATCCACGGATTCGGACCTCTCGCTGTCTCCGGTCAGGCCGGGGGCGAGGGGCAGGATCAGGACCTGTCCAAGCGCGAAGCCAACCAGCGACAACGCGACCTCCTTGGCAGATATGTCCGTTCTGCCTTGCTCCACTGCAGCGACGATCGATTGGAATGGTTGCCGAAGTACCGTGCGTGAAAGGGTGGCGATGCGGGCTTCGTCTCCATCCAGCAGTTCTCGATACAGCAGGCGGGCGAATATCCGGTCGGTCATCAGCCTCCGGACGAACCATCGCACAAAAGCCTCGAGCTGGTTCGAAGGGTGCTGGGCCAGCCACGCATCCAGATCGCGGGCGCAAGCCTCGAACACCGAGGCGAGGGTGGCCTCGATCAGGTCGGCCTTGTCCCGGAAGTGATAATAGAGGTTCGCCTGGGTCACCCCGACCAGTCTGGCGATATTGCGCATCGACACGGCTTCGTAGCCGCGCTCGGCGAAAAGCCGGGCGGCGGTTTCGAGTAATTGGGACCGCATGTCGGACATGGAATGCTCACTTGTTGAACGACCGTTAAGTCGGTTAGTAAGTGATTCGTCCGTGGCTGTCCAGCAAGCTTGCGTCGCTACGGCCCTGAACCGGAGATACTGTCGATGCGTGCGCTTGTCTTTGTCCCTCCGCTCCTGCTGTTGCCCACACTCGGCGGATGTATGATGGGGCCGAATTACAAAGGTGCACCGCCACCCCCCGCCTCGATGGGCAATTCCTTCTTGCGGACGGATCAGGTTTCGATGCCCGCCACGCCGCAACTGACGCCATGGTGGCGGGAATTGAACGATCCGCTGCTCGATCAACTGATCGGGCGGGCGCTGTCCTCCAACCCGGCGATCGATATCGCCGAAGCGCGTGTCCGGCAGGCGCGGGCCCATCTGCGAAGCTCGCGCGCGGCATTGGCGCCGGGTGTCGGCACCGGGGCAGGGGCCGGGAATATCCAGGCATCGAGATTGGTGACGGGTGGAGAGGCCAAGTCCTCGTCGCTCTTCCTCGCAGGCTTCGACGCCCTTTGGGAAATCGATCTATTCGGTGGAGCGCGGCGGAATATCGAGGCCACGCGCGCGCAATTCGAGGCCGCGCAGGCCGATGCGGAGAATACCCGCCTCAGCCTGACTGCGGAGATCGCGCGCCAATATCTTGCCCTGCGCGCCAGCCGACAACGTCTGGACCTCGCGCGCCGTCTGCTTGCCAACCAGCAGAAGATCGCGAACCTCACGGCGCAGCTTGAAGGCGCGGGCAAGCTGTCGCGCATCGAGCGCGATCAGGCCGATCGCACCGTGGAAGTCCGGCGGCAAGCCATCGCGGCTCTGGAAGCGGACCGGAACGATCGCAAGGACGCGATAGCCGTGCTGCTGGGAGAAGCCCCTGGCGCGCTCGATGCCATGCTCGATGGCACGGGCCCGGTTCCGCTTCCCCCCGCCGCCGTCCCGGTCGGCGATCCCACCGCCATGCTCGCCCGCAGGCCCGATATCCGGGCGGCCGAGCAGCACCTGCATGCCGCCAATGCCGGGATTGGCGTGGCGGAAGCCGCGCGGATGCCCAAGGTCAGCCTGGCAGGCGTGGTCGGTCTTGGCAGCGCCATGAAGGGCGATATTGCGAGTGCCGACAATCTCTGGTCGCTCGCCGGTCCGACGATCCAATGGAACCTTGCCGATTTTGGACGCGGGCGGGCGGGCGTGTTGCAGGCCGTCGCCGGTCGCGATGAGGCGGCGGCAGCGTATCGCGCCGCCGTGCTCGTGGCCCTTCAGGATGCGGAAAGTTCACTCAACAGATTCGGCCAGGCGCGCAAGGCATTCGCGATGCAGACGCGCAACTCTCTGCTGGCGGACCACAGCGCTGGCCTCGCCCAGCAATCCTGGCGTGCAGGGCGGTCGTCCGCGCTTGCCGCGCTTGCCGCCGAAAACGATCAGTTGGCGGCTGCGGATCTACAGATTCAGGCCCGGATGGCCCTGACGACACAGTTCGTCGCGCTGCAAAAAGCACTAGCGATGGGGGTGAGTGGATAAACCAACTGAGCCAAGAGACGACAGGCGAGCTTGCAGCTTTGTCGATTGGATGTGTGTTGTCGATGAAGCTTTCGATGTCCTCGATTAGCGCCCTCCTGGAGCTATCGGCCCCTCGTTTTGATCCTCTTTTCGGTCAGCAGGGCGAAGAAGCGCTCGACCTGATTGGGCCAGCACGATGATGTGGGGCTAAGCGCATGTGCCAACTCGCTGCTCGGCAAACCAGTCATCATTGATCCAAAGGTACTTTTTGGCGAAACTCCTAACCCGCCTTATTCTCGAGGCTGGCCGATAGGGATTGTCGGGGGTTTGTCCTGGCGTGTCGGGGTGAGTCGGACACGGTCGGCTGTGGCGCCTGTTTCATCGCTGTTTTGCATGGCTGGGGGTTGGGCTGAGGGGATTGTTGGCGGGCACGGCCGCGCCGTTCAGGGGTTAGCTGGCGGCGCGAAGCGCGATGGCAAGCTCGCGGTAGAGCCCAGCCTCGGGGCAAGCGCTGGCGAAGGCGATGCGGATACGGCTGGCGGTTTCGACGATGCGGGCGGCGACCTTGATGAGCCGGAGGTCGCCTTATCGCAATTCACGGTGCAACATGTTCGCAGGTCGTTGAGCGCATCATGGGGATCGGCTCTGAACTTCGGGTCGAGAGGAGTCAGGGCGAAGACGTTCGGTAAGGCTTCAGCCGTCATAGGCTCGCGTCTGCCGGTCCAGCCGCTCAAGAAATCCGACCGCGGCGCTGAGAAAGGCGTCGTTGCGATCACCAGCTACCATGTGCGACGCGCCGGCGACATCGGTGAACTTTCCGTTCGGAAGCTGCGCGACGAAGGTTTCCGCCGCCTCCCGAGAAACCAACTCGCTCAGCCGACCCCTGATGAGATGCACCGGAAGCGTCAAGCCGGTCAATCGGGCTTGGAACGCGTCGGCATCCCGCAAGGATCGACAGCTTTGCATGCCAGAGACAACGCCGGGATCCCAATGCCAGCGGAACCGCCCGTCATCGCCCTGCTGCAGGTTCTTGGCCAGTCCAGAATGATCCGCTGGCCGCGGTCGGTGAGGTAGATAGGCCGCAATGACGTCTGCGGCCTCTTCAAGGTTGCCAAATCCCTGGGCGACATGGGCGTTCATGAACTCCATGACCTTGGCGGCGCCGTCTGGGTCCATGTTCGGAACGATGTCGACCAGGGTGATCGAGCTGAAACCCCCGGGCGCGATCTCGGCCTCCGCGTACAGTCCGGCGAGACCGCCGAGCGACGCGCCGATCAACGCCGGACGGCCACCCATCGCGCGCGCGACCTCCGCGAGATCTTCCGAGAACCGCTGAATCCCGTAGTCGCCCGTCGGTGACCAGCCACTCTCGCCATGGCCGCGAAGATCGAGCGTGACCACTTCCCAGCCCCGATCCGCAAGCGCCGCCGCCGTCTTGGCCCAGGCATGCCGTGTCTGGCCGCCGCCGTGCGCCATGAGTACTGAGCCGCGCGTTGGCCGACCATACATATCTGCGGCGAGGTCGAGGCCATCGGTTGTTCTGAAGATCGCTCGGCTTGGTTCATTCATAGGTGATCTCATTTCTGCGCCCGACCCGACAGCCCGCATTTCGATCGCCTCCACCGGGCGGTCCCGCTTAAGTGTTAGCGCATCGTTGTCTCCCTCGCCAGTGTTGGCTGCAGGTGGAGCGAAGCGGAACCGGAGGGTGATTTGGCGAAGGAACGACCTCTGAAATCGTGTAGCGCTCATGGTCGCGGGTAGTTTTACTGTAGAATTCCGAGCCTCTCCGATTCCAGCAGCGCTTGGACTCTGTTCTTGACTGCCAGTTTGGCAAATAGATTGCGAATGTGCCATTTGACGGTGTCTTCACTTATGCGATGCTTGGACGCGATGTCACGATTAGAGAGGCCTTCTCTTATCCTTTGAAGCATCGCCAGTTCCTTTCTCGTGAGCACAACCGAAGTTGTGCTTCTCGGCGAGCGGACGCGATAGTCGCCGGGCGCGGGTTCTCGACGCCCCAATTCCTCCTCGCTCGGAATGAGATTCAACAGTGGCGTCGAGATGGGTCCAAGCGCTTCCAGATGCCACCGTTCATCGAGGAATGTGCGATAACATCCAAGTCGCGAAGCAATGGCGATCGCGTCGGCTACGCGCTGTTCAGACACGGCCGATCTTCCTGTCCCGGCACAAGCAACGGCGGTGCAGAGTAACGCCGCAACCTCCAGCCGGCCAAGTTCTGATCGGCGTGCGTGGTCTAAAGCGACGTTTGCAAAGCGGTTGGAAAGGTGAAACTTCCCCTGTCGCGCCGCAATGCGCGCTTCGGTCAGCGATTGCCGTGCGCGGAGATACGGTCCATGTGTCGAGAGAAAAATTGGGTGATTGTGGTTCGGCAAGGTGGAGAGCGCCTGCTCCGCGCTCTCTGCAACGAACATATCCGCGAGCGTCAGTCGCGCCAGGACCTCAAGCCGGACGAAACCAGATTCTCCCGCTATCACGCGCATCTCGTTAAGAAGCTCGGCAGCACGTTTTGGATTGCCCTTGCAGCGGGCAATTGCTGCAGCGGTGCGATAGGCCGAGAATGTAAAATCGACAATGCCATGCCGCCGTACAAAATCAAGAATCTCGTCGACGTGTGCTTCTATGCCGTCAAGTTGGTTCGCCTCGTACTGAATTTCTAGTTCCAGCGTGTTCAGAAGGTTTACTGAGAAAGGGGTCGTGTTAATTTGAGCATTTTCGTCACCGCGCGCTTTTTTGAGTAAGGCAGCACCTGCGCGCATATCTCCTCTTGAAAGCTCGGCGAGAATCATGGCGCCGTAAAGCCATCCCAGTGCGTAGTGGTGATCCGCGATGTTGTTTACCGATGACGTCTCCAAGGACAGTGTCCTTAAATCACCAAACCGGTGCTCGCTGGCCGCAAGGAAGCAAAGACAGGTGAGCACAGCACCTTTGCTGACGAGGTCCGCCTCGTTATAGACTTTCATCCAGGCTTCGCACTGACGCCGACTTTCCGACAGATTGTCGCCGGTTGCTTCTCCGATGGCTTCGATGAGGTCGCACCAGCACTCTATTTGTCGGCTTACTTGTTGATCAAGACCGCTAAGTTCCGTGGCCCGCAAATCGGCCAACAGCCCACTCGCCCGCCGGTGGTCGTGACTAAAAATCTGGGCCCAGGCCAGGCCAAGGGCGATTGTTGGAGAACCCGAAATGACAGCAGCGGAAAAACTGCCTTGCCAAAACTGGATTTGATCTATCTCGCCTTCCCGCAGAGCAATATCCATCATATTTTCAGACGCAACATCAGCGGCCGATTCGTTCTCACCCGCGCGTAAGGAGAGATTGATGCTGTCGCGAATGTTGTTGTTTTGTCTTTGCCATTGGGCGGCGCGGGCGAGCAGGTTCGGCTTCATGCCGGGGTTCTCCACCGAGAATCTGTGCTCTAGAAATTCGCGAAGCAAAGGGTGGAACTCATAAGCTGTCTGCGATCGGTCCAGAGGCTGGAGAAGCATCTGCTCGGTGGAAAGTTTGTCTATAAAATAAGCTGCATCATTTCGTTGGAACGCATGGTTGAAATATTCTGCTGATACCGATCCAAGAATGGAGGCGCAGAGACAAAATTCTCGAATATCATTCGGAAGTGAGTGTAGTATTGTGCTCCGGAAATATTTATCCAAGTCAATATCTACGCCTGTGATGCTGTTGACTATAAGGCGATTGGTTGAGTGGTTCTCCGATGCTGCTTGCATCAAAAGGCAGAATATCTCTGGCCAGCCTTGGGCGCGCTTCCAAAGCGAATAAGTTTCAACTTCTGAGACTGCTCGCCTTTCCTCCGTGAGCCCGACTGCTTTTGCTTCGTCGAAATTGAAGGCAAGCGCGTCATGTCTTAGCTCGTGGGTTTCTCGTCGCGCTTTCATGCGCGCAAAGCCGATGTCTGCCGAGCTTGCCGCGATGAATTCCACTTCGGCTGGCGTCGCCAGCATGAAGGCCTCGATCTCGTCTATCGAATGCAGATCAAATTCGAGATCATCGAAACAGATGAGAACCTTCGATCCTAGTCGATCCTTGGTCTCCCATAGCCAAGTGGCGAGGTCATAGAGGCTGCGAGGACATTCTCTCGGCCGCGGCGGGGGCGGCGTGTCGTGGCCGCCGGCCTCTTGGGTAGCGGCGAGCTGCGCGCAGATACGGTCCGCGAGGAGTTGCAGATCGCCCCGGCATTCTTTGATGGAAACCCATGCCGCCGCAGCACAGACTTGTCGACGATCGGCCCAATGCTGTGCCATCGCGACAGTCTTTCCGTAACCTTGAGGCGCCCGAAGGAGATAGCAGCGCGTCGGCTTTTCGGCAGCGAAGAGGCGAGGGCGCGAAAGGCATCCGGAGGCCAACGACGCCACTCGCTCATTGATAGAGCCTGTGGGAGGCTGTGCCCTTTGTCGCGGGCTAGAGTCGGTCTCCCGAGGCCGCATCTCAAATCCGAGCGGATGAGTCGACGCAGGCTCATCCGCTCGAATGCCTCTCACTTTCGCAGATGCTGTGTCTGTTTTTACATGCGTCATCGGGGCGGAACTATAGCAGCAGGCCGCCCGTGTGCAATCCAGAACCACTCTTTAGTGTGGGCTTTGGGCCGATTGGGTTGGCCGACCGCAGGCCCTCACTCGCCGTTCGTATGCGTTCAAGGCAGTGTCCGTGTCATCAACTTTCAATCTCCGGCTGTTAGTTAGGCTGCGATCTCCGCGATCTCCTTCAGGGCGAAGGCGGGTTGCCCAGTTCGGGACTTCGCCCGTCGAGAGATGAACTGCCTTGGTTTGACGCGTCAGCTTTTCCGCGCGAACACCAGGTCGGAGGCCAATGCCGTGTCCGGCGTAGAATTCCACCGGCTTCAAGCGGAGCGATGCGGCGCCGGGACCGTTCCGGAGCCACGCTTTGGACAGCGGCGGGCGATGATAAGGCGCGATGAGTTCCTCGCCGACCAGCGTTACGGCTCCCTCAAACCAATATTGACGAAGCAGGGCGGCGACCGTTTCCCCCGGCGTGGCCCGCGCCAAAGATCACCACATGCGCGTCCGATCGGCTCATAGAAGCCCTCTCGCCCAAACCGAGCGCCTCGCGCGGGATGTCAAAGCACCCGCCGCGCCTGCGAGCCTGCTCCAAGCATAAGGGGGCCTGAAGGGGAGGGGTTGAAAACCACACTTTAGTGGGGTTGTTCCGTGCCTTGCCGAACCCCATTCGCTGAGGACTGTCAATTAGAACTGATTTTAGAACACAGTGAATGTGTCTTCCAATGGGATGAGGAGAACGCCGGATGAGCACCATCGCATGAAATCCGTCCACCGAACCGGCGCCAGCACCTTGCTGGTATCGAAGCCCGCCGCTGCGCCCAAAAAGAAGACTAGGAGACTAGAGATGACTCAGAAGGAGACCAGGAGATGACTCAGGCTGCTGCGACCGCCGATCGCGCCGATGCATATTCGATTCCGCTGGACAGGATCAACGTCGCCGATCCGGCGCTGTTCCGCGACAACATGATGTGGCCCTACTTCGAGCGCTTGCGCAAGGAAGATCCGGTTCACTACTGCAATGACAGCCAGTACGGGCCGTACTGGTCGGTCACCAGGTTCAAGGACATCATGAGCGTGGAAACCAACCACAAGGTGTTCTCGTCCGCGTCCCGCTCCGGCGGCATCACGATCATGGACAACAATGCGGCGGCGTCGCTGCCGATGTTCATCGCGATGGATCCGCCCAAGCATGACGTGCAGCGCAAGACGGTGACCCCGATCGTCGCGCCGGAAAACCTC
The DNA here is from genome assembly GCF_015074805.1 of Sphingobium fuliginis. Lineage (NCBI taxonomy): Bacteria > Pseudomonadati > Pseudomonadota > Alphaproteobacteria > Sphingomonadales > Sphingobiaceae > Sphingobium > Sphingobium fuliginis. Next base: position 751,175 of record NZ_CP060035.1, read on the forward strand.
GCCAAGCTCGAAGGCCTGATCCGTCAGCGCACCCAGAATGCACTCGATGCGCTGCCGGCCGGTGAGACCTTCAACTGGGTCGAGCGCGTCTCGATCAACCTGACCGCGCAGATGCTGGCGACGCTGTTCGGATTCCCGTTCGAGGATCGCACCAAGCTGACGCACTGGTCAGACGTCACGACTTGCGAACTCGGCACCTGCGGGGTCGAGACCGAAGAGCAGCGCATCAAGGAGATCCAAGAGTGCGGCGCCTATATGACCAAGCTGTTCAACGAGCGTGCGAACTCTGATCCGCAGCCCGATCTGCTGTCGATGCTGGCGCACTCGGAAAACACCCGCAACATGAGCCCGGAAGAGTTCATGGGCAACATGGTGCTGCTGATCGTCGGCGGCAACGACACCACTCGCAACTCGATGAGCGGTGGCCTGCTCGCGCTCAATGAGAATCCGGAGGAATACCGCAAGTTGTGCGCGGACCCGACACTGATTCCGTCGATGGTATCGGAAATCATCCGCTGGCAGACGCCGCTGGCGCACATGCGCCGCACGGCGCTGGAAGACTTCGAACTCGGCGGCAAGCAGATCAAGAAGGGCGATAAGGTTGTGATGTGGTACGTCTCGGGCAACCGTGACGGCGACGAGATCGAGAACGCCGACCGGTTCATCATCGACCGTGCCAATCCGCGTCATCACCTGTCGTTCGGCTTCGGCATCCATCGCTGTGTCGGCAATCGCCTCGCGGAGATGCAGTTGCGCGTGCTGTGGGAGGAAACGCTCAAGCGATGGCCGAAGCCCGGGCAGATCGAGGTCGTGGGCGAGCCGCGCCGGGTTTTCTCGACCTTCGTCAAGGGCTTCGAGGCGCTGCCGGTCCGGATCAATGCCTGAGCGATCGACGCAATGAGCGCGAACGTCGTGATCGTCGGCGGCGGGCACGCCGGTGGGCAGGCGGTGGCCAGCCTGCGGCAGGGTGGCTTTGACGGGGACATCACCCTCGTCACGGCCGAACAGAGCCTGCCGTACCAGCGGCCGCCGCTGTCCAAGGCCTACCTCGCCGGCGAGTTGCCGCGCGAGCGCCTGCTGATGCGGCCGTCCGCCTTCTACGAGGGCGCGGGAGTCGATGTGCGTCTGGGCATCGAGGTGACCGGCCTCGACGCCGGGCGCCGTAGCCTGACGCTGTCGGACGGAGGGCAACTGACGTACGATCATATGATCTTGGCTACCGGCGGCCGGCCGCGGCCGTTGCCGTGTCCGGGCGCGGATCACCCGGCCGTGCACTATCTGCGCACGATCGCCGATGTCGACGCGATGCGTCCCCGCTTCGTTCCGGGCGCGTGCATCGTCATCGTCGGCGCCGGTTACATCGGTCTGGAGGTGGCGGCAGTCGCGATCAAGCACGGGCTGCGGCCGGTCGTCCTGGAAATGGCGCCGATGGTGCTGGCGCGCGTCGCCAGCCCGGAGGTCGCTGGCTTCTTCGAAAACGTTCATCGCGGTGCTGGTGTGGATCTGCGCACCGGTGTCGCGGTCAGCGCGATCGAGGACCGGGACGGCAAGGCGGTGGTGGTGTCGACGGCGGGTGACCGGATCGAGGCCGATCTGGTCGTCGCCGGTGTCGGCCTGCTGCCAAACGTCGAGCTGGCGCAGGCGGCCGGGATCGACTGCGACAACGGCATCGTCGTCGACGCGTTCTGCCGGGCGTCGGCATCGGGGGTCTATGCGGTCGGCGACTGCAGCAACCATCCGAGCCGCCTGTACGGTCGGCGCTTGCGTCTTGAATCCGTGCACAACGCTCTGGAGCAGGCCAAAACGGCGGCGGCTGACATCTGCGGTAAACCGCTGGCGTACGACCAGGTGCCGTGGTTCTGGTCCGATCAGTACGAACTCAAGCTGCAGACCGCCGGTCTGAGTCAGGGCTACGACCAGGTCGTGATCCGGGGCAACATGGCGATGCGCTCGTTTGCGGCGTTCTACCTAAAGGACGGGCGGCTACTGGCTGTCGACGCCGTCAACCGGCCGGCCGAGTTCACCCTGGCCAAGCGCTGGATCTGGGACCGCAAGGCGCCGTCGCCGCAGCAGTTGGGTGACGACAGCATCGAAGCAAAGGCGCTGGCGGTATGATTTCATGCGCGGCCGAGTGCCGCATCCCCAATTTTTTCGAATTTCCGCATGATGCGGATCAACACTAAAAGGGTTACAACGTGACCAAGATCACTTTCATCGAATTCAACGGAACCGAGCGCAGCGTTGATGCCGAAAACGGCCAGTCGCTGATGCGGTCGGCGGTCGACAACTTAGTGCCCGGCATCGACGGCGACTGCGGTGGCGCCTGCGCCTGCGCGACCTGCCACTGCTACATCGAGGGTCCGCTGGCGGGAAAACTGCCAGAAATCGGCGAGGCCGAGCGCTCGATGTTGGAGATGGTCGAGGGTGTCACCGCCGCGTCGCGGTTGGCGTGTCAGATCACCGTGTCCGGCGATCTCGAAGGCTTGGTCGTGCGCACCCCGCAATCGCAGCACTAAACCGGCGTCTCCGTTCACTGTTTCAGCCGGTGCGTTACTGTAGCGCACCGGCTGCACGGCGCCCCGAGAACAGGTAGTCCGCTAGTACCTCTGCACAGAGGTTTTGACGGGTTGGGCGTCACAGGGCGAGGCACCGTTCGTGCTGCGATCCGACCGCGCAAGGGCCGCATCCAGCACCGGCCGGAACAGCTCGAAGTCTACCACCGCACTCAGTCGGTCCAGCGGGTCGCCCGCCGCCGACAATGCCGCAAGCCGCTCATCCACATCGAAGAAACCGTGCTGTACCATCGCTGCCTCCCGCTCTCGCCGGTGGCAGTGAATCGCCTCACGCGGTTAAAGGCTGCAGGATTTTAGAGGCGCCCGGCTAAAACCACACTTTAGTGGGGTTGTTCCGTGACCTTGATGAATCCAATTTGGTGGGAACGGGCAATGAGAGCCGATTTAATAAGTCCAGTGAAGTGTGTCTTCATTGAGATGAGGAGAGTACCTGATGAGCACCATCGCACGAGATCCGTCTCCCTATACCGCGCCTGATCGCTATGTCGACAGGAAGCGCTATCTATGGATGTTGTCGGTCGTCTGGCCAGCGGCGCCGCTGATTGGCCTCTACCTTGTCAGCGTGACCGGGTGGAGTGTGTTTTACGCCTTTACGCTGGTCGTCTGGTATGCCGTCATCCCGGCGCTGGACGTCTTGTTTGGAAATGATCCGAATAACCCCCCGGAGGCGGCCGTGGCCCGTCTCGAGGCGGATCGGTATTATCGAGTTCTAACCTATCTTACCGTCCCAGTGCATTATGCCTCACTCATCGTCTCGGCATGGTGGGTGGTGACCAAGCCGATGGCCTGGTGGGAAGTTGTCGCGCTTGCGCTGTCTCTGGGCATCGTCAACGGCCTGGCTCTGAACACCGGCCATGAATTGGGACACAAGAAGGAAGCCTTTGGCCGCTGGATGGCCAAGATCGTTCTGGCCGTGGTCGGCTACGGCCACTTCTTCATCGAGCACAATAAAGGCCACCATCGCGACGTTGCGACCCCCGAAGATCCCGCTACGTCCAGGATGGGTGAAAGCATCTATAAATTTTCGCTGCGCGAAATTCCGGGCGCCTTCAAGCGCGCCTGGAATCTGGAAAAGGTGCGGCTGGAGCGCTTGAACAAGGGTGTCTGGAGCCTGGACAACGAAATCATCCCGCCGCTGCTGATTACAATCGTCCTTTACACGTCCCTGTTGCTGGCGTTCGGACCCGACCCCAAGCTGCTGGTGTTCTTGCCTATCCAGATCGCCTTTGGATGGTGGCAGCTGACCAGCGCTAACTACATCGAGCACTATGGGTTGTTGCGCGAAAAAATGGCGGACGGACGTTATGAACGCGCCCAGCCCCGGCATTCCTGGAACAGCAATCACATCGCCTCCAATCTGATCCTGTTCCATCTCCAAAGGCACTCCGATCACCACGCCCACCCGACCCGCAGCTATCAGTCGCTCCGGGACTTCGAGGGCCTGCCGGAGTTGCCGAGCGGCTACCCCGGCATGTTCTTCATGGCGCTGATTCCGCCTGTGTTCCGATCTGTCATGGACCGCCGCGTCGTGGGATGGGCTGACGGCGATCTTGGCAAGATTCAGATCGACGGCGCGCGCAGGAAGAAGATCGAACGCAAGTTTGGTGCTGCTTCACACCGGCCGACGCGGGCGGCCGCCGAATAGTCGCCTGCCTTGGCGACTAGCCGAGGAGCTCGTTCCGAGTCTCCTCGGCCGGCAGTCGCGGGCCGCGATGGCGTCCTGAAAAGGGCGTGCCGCGCGATCGCATCCTCGTCAGCGGCCTGTCCCGAAGGTTTTTAAAAACTCAAGTCGACAAAAGGAACAAGGCGCCATGGCGCGGTATCAGTGTCCCGATTGCAGCTACATCTACGATGAACTTAGGGGTGAGGCCCACGAGGGATTCCCGCCCAATACGTCTTGGGCGCAAATCCCCGAGGATTGGGCCTGTCCCGATTGCGCAGTGCGCGACAAAGCCGATTTCATCCCTCTGGACTCGGGCGAGGTCGGAGAAGAGGCGGGGCCTCAATCTGGTTCCGGAGCCGAACGATGACCAAGGGCGACCAGGAGGCGGAACCGTCAGGTGCCGTCGAAACCGTGCCGTTCGCGAAATGGCACTGCGTGACCTGCGGCCATATCTACGATGAGGCCCTCGGTGATCCCGATACGGGCGTGGCACCTGGCACCCGTTGGGCAGATGTGCCCGCCGATTGGTACTGCCCGGACTGCGGCGCGACCAAGGAAGATTATGACCTTTATCGGTGACCCATTCGAGCGGACGCTTGTCTTCCCGCTTTGCAACCTTGCGGATTCCTTGAGGAGGGCCGAGTGAACGTTCATGCAGTCACCGCGACAACCGCGGCACCGATTCATCCCGACGGCGAGATCGATTCCCTGTTCTCATCGCACCGCCGATCGGCCGTAGAGAACAGGACGAAATTCACGCTAAAAGCGCGACTGGTTATGTTGTCGCGACTAAAGGCAACGATGAAGACCCGGGAAGACGAGATTATCCGAGCTCTCTACACGGATTTCAGGAAGCCAGAATCCGAGGTGCGTCTGACCGAACTGTTCCCGGTCTATCAGGAAATATCGCATGCCCGGCGCCACCTCCGATCCTGGCTGAGACCGCACCGGGTTCACGGCTCTTTGGGGATGTTCGGAATCGCGGCCGAGGTCCGCTATCAGGCCAAGGGCGTCTGCCTGATAATTTCCCCGTGGAACTATCCGGTGAATCTCAGTTTCGGGCCGCTGGTGTCCGCGCTTGCGGCCGGAAACACCGCCATCATCAAGCCTTCCGAACTGACGCCGGCGACGTCCGCCCTGATCAGGGACATCGTCGAGCAAACCTTCCCCCGGGATCTGGTCGCCGTCTGCGAGGGCGACGTCCAGGTTTCGCAGGCCTTGCTGGATCTGCCCTTCGACCATATCTTCTTCACGGGCAGTCCCCAGGTCGGCAAGATCGTGATGGCGGCCGCGGCGAAACATTTAACATCCGTGACGCTTGAACTCGGGGGCAAGTCCCCGACCATCGTCGATTCGACCGCGAATATCGAGCAAGCCGCTCGCAAGATCGTCTGGGGCAAGTTCGCCAATAACGGCCAGACCTGCATCGCTCCGGATCATGTCTATGTCGCTCGAGACCAGGCCCCGGCGCTGATTGATGCGCTGCGGCTCGAGATCAGGCGGGTCTACGGGCAAACGGACGGCCAGCAGAAAAACGGGCCGGACTATTGCCGAATCGTGAACCGGCGGCATTTCGAGCGCCTGACTGCCTTGGCCGATGACGCCACATCGCGCGGCGCGACCGTCCTGGAAGGCGGAGACCGAGATCCAGGCCAGAACTATTTCTCGCCGACCATACTCGGCGGGACGACGCCGCAGATGGCGATTTCCCAGGAAGAAATATTCGGTCCGGTTCTTCCGATCATCGAGTATGATGACATCAGCGTCGTTGTCGATGCGATCAACGCGGGTCCAAAGCCGCTTGCCATCTATGTCTTCAGCAACGACGCCGCCGTTCGCGAGGATATCATACTGAGTACCAGCTCAGGTGGCGTCTGCGTGAACAACAATGTCGTCCAATTCTTGCATCCCAACCTGCCGTTTGGCGGTGTGAACAACAGCGGTATCGGCACGGCACACGGATTCTACGGCTTCAAAGCCTTCTCCCATGAACGTGCGGTTCTGAGAGACAAATTCTCTGTCCTGCGCCTTCTATTCCCGCCGTACACCCCGGCCGTAAAGAAGCTGATCAATCTAATCGTCCGCTTTTTGGGTTGAATCGAGAAACAAGAGAGCGGCGTCGGTAGCTGCCGTCTGGAGATCAGGATGTTTGACTATATTATTGTTGGAGCGGGATCTGCCGGATGCTTGTTGGCGGAGCGGTTGTCGGCCAATCCCAGGACGCGGGTCTGTCTGCTTGAGGCGGGCCCGTCCGACCGCAGCCCGCTGATTCACATGCCCATCGGGATAGCGCTGCTGGCAAAGAGCAAGACTCTCAATTGGGCATTCGAAACACAGCCACAGGCCAATCTTGGCGGTCGACGGCTGTTTTGGCCGCGCGGCAAAACCCTTGGCGGATCGAGTTCGATCAATGCGATGGTCTATATTCGCGGGCACCGGGATGACTATGATTCGTGGGGCGAGGCAGCCGATCCGATCTGGTCTTATGATAATGTACTGCCGCTATTCAGAGCAATGGAGTCCAACGAAAGATTTGGAACCGACGCGTTTCATGGCGGCGACGGTGAGCTTCACGTCAGTGACCTGCGAACCCGCAACCCCTTGAGCGATGCCTTCGTCGAGGCTGGACAACAGGCCCAGTTTCCGCGTGCCGTCGATTTCAACGGGGAGACGCAGGACGGCGTCGGCCTGTACCAGGTCACCCAGCACAAAGGCCGGCGCTGGAGTTCCGCGCGCGCCTTTCTTTCCAAAGCCAAGGGCCGGCCCAATCTACGGATAGTCACGGGCGCGCGGGCTACCCGGATCATTCTGGAGGACCGCAAAGCGGTCGGCGTGACCTATGCCGTGGGGGGCAAACTCGTCGATGTGCGAACCAGGGAGGGTGAGGTCATTCTTTCGGGCGGCGCCGTCAATTCCCCGCAACTACTGCTGCTTTCCGGTATCGGCGACGCAGCCGAGCTGAACGCATTCGGTATTCCGGTGGTCGTCGACCTTCCGGCAGTCGGAAAGAATCTTCAGGATCACCTCGATATCACAATCATGCATGAGGCGAACGACCATACACCGATCGGCATCGCACCGTCATTCATCCCGCGTGCGCTGTCCGGAGCGTTTTCTTACGCTTTCCTCCGAAAGGGCTTCTTAACGAGCAACGTCGCCGAGGCGGGCGGCTTCGTCAAAAGCACACCTTCGCGGAGTCGGCCGAATCTACAGTTTCATTTTCTCCCCACGCTTTTGAAGGACCATGGGCGCGAAATTGCGTTCGGGTATGGCTATACATTGCATGTCTGCGATCTTCTCCCCAAGAGTCGGGGCCGCATCGGGCTCACAAGCCCCAACCCGCTCGACGATCCGCTGATCGATCCAAGCTATCTCTCTGCCCCCGAAGACATCGAGACCATGGTCGCGGCGGTGAAGATCGGCCGGCAAATTCTGTCGGCGCCGTCAATGGCGGCCTTCTCGAAAACCGAACTGGTCCCTGGGCCAGCGGTCCAGAGCAAGGCGGATATCGTGGCGGATATCCGTCGGCGAGCGGAGACGATCTATCATCCTGTGGGAACATGCCGGATGGGACGAGACCCTCAGTCGGTCGTCGATCCGTCTCTCCGGGTGCGTGGCGTGCAAGGTCTTCGCGTCGTCGACGCCTCGGTGATGCCGACGCTGGTCGCCGGAAACACCAACGCCCCGACGATGATGATTGCGGAAAGAGCTGCCGAGCTCATTCTTGGGAAAACGAAACTCGCACTCAGCACCGACATGGAGGCAGCCCGCTAACTCGTCGCAGAAATAGGACGACAGTTGGAACCGTATAGATCCATCAAAAAATGCCGATCCAGAATAGTGGCGGCACATAGGGAGGATAATTTCATGAGAAAAAATGCAGCACATACCTATACAAGGCTTGCGCAATACACCGCCGCTCTCGCCGTCTTGAGTGCCTCCCCTCAACCTGCGTGGGCCCAGGACTCGGGAGATTTCAAGCGGTGGGCAGTAAGTGTGAATGCAACCCGGGTCTTGGTGAGTGAGAATGCGCCCGACATCACCTTGGCGGGAGGGCATGTCCCCGGCTCGAATGTGAGGATCGGAGACGCAACGACGGTGACCGCTGATATCGGATATTTCGTCACGCCCAATATTGCCGGAAATTTGTTTCTCGGCGTACCACCGACCGCGCAAATTGACGGCGCCGGTTCGCTTGAGCCGCTCGGAACAGTGGCCAAAGTCAACTATGGACCCATCATCTTGTCGGCCCAGTACCATTTCAACAATCTTGGCAAGGTTCATCCCTATCTGGGAGTGGGGGTCGGACGGATCATCTTTCTGAATGCGCGTGACAGGGCTTTGGCTAATTTCAGCATTGACGACAGTTGGGCGCCTGCGGCTCAGGTGGGTGTTCGGTATGAGCTTGGCGCAGAATGGATGCTGAACGCCGACGTTCGATACGTTCCCTTCTCCACGCACGCCACCGGTTCACTGGGTGGAGCGCCTGTCCGGACCCGTTTGGACATCGACCCGGTCCTGACCAGCGTCGGAGTAACTTACCGGTTCTAGGTTCGATCGGGCGCTTCTTAACGGGCGGTCTGAATTTCAAGGGGAAATCCGAGTGTCGAGTCTGATGATGGACCGCCCGTTGATGATCTCGCAGCTTACTTCGCTCAACTGTCCTCCATGCCTATGCCATCAACGGCGCGAGGATGCCCCCGATCTGACGGTCGATAACTAACACATCAAGGAAGACCGGAATGGCCGAAGCCTATATCGTCGATTATCTGCGCACGCCGTTCGCTCCGGCCTACAGGGGTGCGCTCGCCCCGGTCCGACCCGACGATCTCGCTGCCAGCGTCATCGCGGCGCTCGTAGCCCGAGCGGGATTCCCGGCCGACGAGATCGAGGACGTCAATCTCGGCTGTGCTTTTCCGGAAGGTGAGCAGGGGCTCAACATCGCTCGCTGCGCCGCGCTGACCGCCGGCCTGCCGCAATCGGTCGGCGGCTCCACGGTCAACCGCTGGTGCGGCTCTTCCATGCAGGCCATCCAGATGGCCGCCGGCGCGATCGCCATGGGAGCTGGCGACGCCTTCATCGCCGGCGGTGTCGAATCCATGAGCCGCGTACCGATGATGGGTTTCAATCCTCAACCCAACCCCGGTTGGACGGATGCTCAGCGGCTCGTCTTCCTCAACATGGGTCTGACCGCGGAGACCCTGGCGGAACGCTACTGCCTTTCCCGCGAGGAGCAGGATGCCTATTCGCTCGAAAGCCAAAAAAAAGCGCTGGCGGCGCGGGCGGACGGCAGGCTGGCTGCCGAGATATCCCCGGTCGGCGATATCGCTTCCGATGGTTGTCCGCGGGAAACGGATGCGGAGAAGCTTGCCGGATTGAAGACGGCGTTCAAGGTCGACGGCTCCGTTACCGCTGGCAACTCGTCCCCGCTCACCGACGGCGCCTCCGCGACGCTCGTCTGCTCCGCTGACTTCGTCAGGCGGCACGGGCTCGATCCGCTAGCGCGTGTGGCGGGTTACGCGATTACGGGTTGTGCTCCAGAGATCATGGGCATCGGACCTGTCGAGGCGAGCCGAAAGGCCTTGAAGCGAGCCGGCATCTCCGTGGCTGACCTCGACGTTGTGGAGATGAACGAGGCCTTCGCCGCGCAGGTCCTCGCCTGCTGTCGCGATCTCGGGATCGATCCGGCCAGTCTCAACCGGGATGGCGGTGCCATCGCGCTCGGTCATCCGCTCGGCGCCACGGGCGCGCGTCTGGTGGGCAAGGCGTCGAGCGTACTGAAGCGCGATGGCGGACGTTATGGGCTGGCCACCCAGTGCATCGGGGGAGGACAAGGCATCGCTATGGTCCTGGAAGCGGCGTGATGAGGGTGATTGCCGAAGCCGCCGTGATCGGCGCGGGCGTTATGGGTTCCGGCATCGCGGCCCATCTGGCAATGCCTTCATCGATCGGGGTCACGCTACCTTCAGGGCGATCAAATATGCCCCGTTCCCGGTCGTCGGCGCACTCGCGGGGATGGCGTTCGGCGGCGGCTGCGAGATCCTGCTCCATTGCAGTGCAATCCAGGCGCATGCCGAGGCGTCGATCGGTCTCGTCGAGACGAAGATCGGCGTCGTCCCCGGCTGGGGCGGCTGCAAGGAGATGTTGATCAGGCAGTACGCACTGACAGCCGCACCGCACGGCCCTGTGGCGCCCGCGATCGCCGCCTTCAATCTGATCGCATCGGCCAGGGTCTCCGGGAGCGCCTTCGAGGCGCGCAATCTCGGTTTGCTGAGGGTAACCGACGGTATCACCATGAACCGGGACCGACTGCTCGCCGATGCGAAGCGGAAGGCGTTGGATCTCGTGCCCGGCTACTCGGCTCCGGAAAGGCCGAAGATCGCGTTGGCCGGTCTATCGGGAGCGCCCGCCATCCGCAACCTGCTGGATAGCGAGGTGATAGCCGGTCGCGCCACAGCGCATGATCGGGTCGTGGGCATTGCCCTGATCGACACCCTGACGGGCGGTGTCAGCGCCGATCCGCTGAAGCCGGTCGGCGAGGACGAGATTACCGCGATGGAAAAGCGCGCGTTCATCGCCCTGTGCGGGACGCCGGGGACAGTGGCCCGCGTGAAGCACATGCTTGCGACCGGCAAGCCGCTGCGCAACTGACGAGAGAAAGACAGAACAATGACATCCTATGCACCGCCTGTCAGCGACATAACCTTCCTGCTCGGAGAGGTCTTCGACTTCGACGGCCTGATGCGGAGGCTGCCGGGCCACGAAGACGTCAACGCGGACCTCGCTGTCTCGATTCTCGATGAGGCTGGCAAGTTCTGCGTCGGCGTGCTCGAACCGCTGAACCGGTCCGGCGACGAGGAGGGCTGCCGGCTTGAAAACGGGGCCGTCTCCACGCCGAAGGGCTTTCCCGAAGCCTATCGGGCATTCGTAGAGGCCGGCTGGGCCGGTCTTTCGGGCGATCCGGAATATAGCGGCCAGGGTCTGCCGCGCGTCGTACAGATACTGGTCGATGAGATGATCTCCTCCGTGAACCTGTCCTTCGGCCTGTTCCCCGGGCTCACCCGAGGCGCGGTGGAGGCGATCTCCCGCCACGCGAACTCGGACCTCAAGGCGACCTATCTGCCGAAGATGATCTCCGGCGAATGGACTGGCGCAATGGCGCTCACCGAAGCCGCGGCCGGTACCGACCTCGGCCTTTTGACAACGAAGGCAGAGCCCGTTGGCGACGGCTCCTATCGGATCAAGGGCACGAAGATATTCATCTCCTCCGGCGACCATGACTTCGGCGGCAATATCATCCACCTGATCCTCGCGCGCTTGCCGGGCGCGCCGAAGGGGGTCAAGGGCATCAGCCTGTTCCTGGCTCCGAAGTTCCTCATCGGGAAGGACGGTTCGCTCGGAGCGCGCAACGACATGTCCGTCGGGTCGCTCGAACACAAGATGGGCATTCACGCGCAGCCGACCTGCGTCATGAACTACGACGGCGCGATCGGTTGGCTCGTCGGCGAGGCGGGCCGCGGCCTCAACGCCATGTTCACGATGATGAACGCCGAGCGTCTTTTTGTCGGCATCCAGGGACTCGGCATCGCTGAAGCGGCGAACCAGAAGGCCACGGGCTACGCACGCGAGCGCCTTCAGGGCCGTTCTTCAGACGGCACCCGCGGTCCCGTTGCGATTATCGAACACCCCGACGTACGCAGGATGCTGCTGACCGGCCGCAGCCTGGCCGATGCCTCCCGGGCGCTGGCGATCTGGACCGCCATGCAAATGGACATCGCCGCCCGGCATCCTGACGAGGCCGCGCGCAGGGAAGCCGACGGGTTCGTGGCACTGCTCACGCCGGTTGTGAAGGCAGCGTTCACCGATTTCGGCTTCGAGACGGCCGTGGCCTCGCAGCAGGTGCTCGGCGGCCACGGCTACATCCGCGAATGGGGCATGGAGCAGTTCGTCCGAGACGCGCGCATTACGCAGATCTACGAGGGCACCAACGGCGTTCAGGCGCTCGACCTCGTCAGCCGCAAGTTGCCGATGGAGGATGGCGCGCTGGCCTCGCGCTTTTTCGCGCTCATCGAGCAGGATCTGCGTACAGCTGCGGATTTACCCGCAGCGGGTGTCATCACGAAGGCCACTGCCCAGGCGCTCGGCCGCCTGGAAACCACGACGCGCCACCTTCTCGCGGCGCGAGCCGCGCCCGCGGAGGCCGGAGCTGCCGCCGCCGATTATCTGCGCCTTTTCGCACTCGTGGCCTTCGGCTGGGTGTGGGTCCGGATGGCGGCCCAGGCGGCCACCGGACAGACTCCGCTTCATCGCCGCAAGCTGGCGACCGCGACGTTCTTCGCAGAGCGGGTGCTGCCGCAGACGCTCTGGCTGGAGGCGGCAATCATCAGCGGGGCAGCGTCTTTGATGGATATCGAAGCCGAACTGCTTTGATCAGAAATTCCTTGGGAGGAAATGTGATGCTTGGACAGATGATGCACTCGCCGCTGCTCGTGTCGTCGATTCTGCGACACGCGGCGGCCTATCACGGCGACACGGAGGTCGTATCGCGCACGGTGGAAGGGCCGATCCACCGCTATACCTATGCCGAGCTTTCAAGGCGCGCGCAGAAGCTCGCCAATGCCCTCGGACGCCTCGGCCTCGAAAACGGCGACCGGGTCGGAACACTGGCCTGGAACGGCTATCGGCACATGGAGCTCTATTATGGCGTGTCCGGATCCGGCCTCGTCTGCCACACGATCAACCCGCGCCTCTTCCCAGAGCAGATCTCCTATATCATCGCGCATGCCGGAGACAGGATCCTCTTCTCGGACCTGTCGTTCCTGCCGATCCTCGAAGTGCTGGCGGACAGGCTGAAGGATCTGAAGGCCGTCGTCATCATGACCGACGAAGCCCATATGCCGAAATCCGAGATCCTTCCCGGTCTCGTCTGCTACGAGACACTGATCGCGGGAGAATCGGACGAATACGAGTGGCCGGATCTCGATGAGAATACCGCGTCGGGCCTGTGCTACACCTCCGGGACTACGGGCGAGCCCAAGGGCGTGCTCTACAGCCATCGGTCCAGCGTATTGCACGCCATGACCTGCGCGCTGCCCGATGTGCTGGGACTCTCGGCCCTGGATTCGGCCTCGCCGATCGTGCCGATGTTCCACGTCAATGCCTGGGGTGTCCCTTTCGCGGCACCGATGGTCGGCGCCAAGCTTGTTATGCCGGGGCCGAGGCTGGACGGCGCCAGCCTGCATGAGTTGTTCGAGCAGGAAGGCGTGACATTTACCGCCGGTGTGCCGACCGTTTGGCTCGCACTGCTGGACTGGATGGACTCGCACGCCCAATCGTTCACAAGTCTGAAGCGCGTCGCGATCGGGGGTTCCGCTTCGCCTCCGATCATGATCAGCCGCTTCCAGAACAAGGGTGTCATGGTCCGGCACGCCTGGGGGATGACCGAGACCAGCCCGATCGGCCTCGCCGCGACGTTGAAGACGAAGCACGAAGGACTACCGGCCGAACAGAAACTGGCGCTGCAGGCCAAGCAGGGACGGCCGCTTTTCGGCATGGAGTTCTGCATCAAGGGCGCCGATGGCGAGCCGATCGCGAGGGACGGCAAGAGCTTCGGTTCGATGCTCGTGCGCGGCCCCTGGGTCGCCGCCGGCTACTACAACAGCCCCATCAGCCCGGCGCACGCGGCAGAGGGCTGGTTCGACACGGGCGACGTCGTGACCATGGATGCCGATGGTTTTATCCAGATCGTCGACCGCACCAAGGATGTGGTTAAATCCGGCGGCGAATGGATTAGCTCGATCGAGCTGGAGAATATCGCCCAGGCCCATCCGGCCATCAAAGAGGCCGCTGTCGTCGGCAAGCCGGACGAGCGCTGGGGCGAGCGCCCGGTGCTCATCGTGCAGCTCAAGCCGGAGATGAATTTCTCACGTCAGGACATGGTCGAACTGTACACGGGTAAGATTCCCAAATGGAGTATTCCGGACGATGTGCTGGTCGTCGAGGAGCTGCCGCATACCGCGACCGGGAAGCTGCTGAAGACAGCCATCCGCGAGATCGTCGTGAAGGAACTGCAGGTGGGATCGCTGGACGAAGGTACTGCAGGAGGCGACCTGGATCTGCATCCGGCGCCCGGCAGAGCTTCATAGCGAAGCTCCCCACATCGGGCAGATATACACGAACTCGACACTGCCCGATAGCTGATCAAAAAGGGTCTGGATCCTGGCGCGGTGTTGCTTTGGCGCGGCCACCGGTGTCGCATCGACGATCTGACCGCCCATAGCGAGATAACCACGTTCCTTGAGCTGTTGGTCGAAATTAGCGAACAACACATCTAGTTAGCGGTATCGGGAAGACTCGGCCTGCGACGTAAGCGTCAAAGTTTGCCGGGCTTCCGCAGCGCGGCGTAAGGTCCGATAATTCGCCATTAGGGTTTAGTAGGCGATTTACTGATGGCGATTTTCGACATGAAGCCTGTTGCTGCTGTTGGACAGATAATGGAGAGTTCTGCAGCGTCCGTGTCGGTGCCGAAGGAGATCGGCCGTCGCCGGTCCTGGTCGACCGAGGAGAAGCTGGCGATCGTGGCCGAAGTGGAATTGCCGGGAGAGACGGTAACGACCGTCGCGCGGCGGCACGAGATGAGCCCGGACCATTTGCTGAATTGGGTGGAGCGGGCAAAGCACGGGACGCTGGAGCGACGCGCACGGCGGGCCGACAAGGCATCGAACGAGGTTGCGGATGGCGGGTTTATCGACCTTGGCACATTCGGCCGAGCCGAGGTCGAGGCGATGCTGGGCGGTGGCAGCGCCATGATCGAGATTGAATTTCCCGGGCCGATGCGCGTGACCGTCTTTGAACTGGATCATAGCCGCGGTCACTGCGCCCCGCTCGGCATCGTCCTGGAAGCGTGGCACCGCGTCACCCCACGGCCGCAGCGCCCACAGATCGATCGATACCTCCTTCGGGCAGACCAGCAATGCAGTCAGGTAGCCCTCCAATGCCAACGCGCTCATCGTCCCCGACGGCGCCAGCTCGGACTGCGCATAGGCATGCCAAACCGACCGCGCCCGCTCGCCAGCGGCCATTGTTGAATCCGCAGAGACAGTGGCCGAAAACATCATCACCCGCTTGTTGGCGTCATCGCCGCACATCGGCGGCGCCTACTAAATTACCTACAAAACTTAGTGACGATAGCGGAAGACCGGGAAACTTTGACGCTTACCCTGCGACGAAATGAAAGAGATTTTCGCTCAAAAGTACACGGTTCAGGAGAGGGCTCGAGAGGCATTCCTCCTTTTAGAAGGGTCTGCCGTTATGTTGACCAAACTGGATCTGAACCACTTCCTTAAGGCCTTTCGCTCGGTTCTGACCGAAGACGATTTAAATGAAGCCCTAAGGCGGGTCACCAATATGCTCGGGTTCTCGCAGTTTGCGATGGGCCACCATGTTGACCTGACGTGCCCGCCGCAAGGAGCAATCCGGTTATCGACCTATAACGAAGACTGGGTATCCCATGTCCTCGAGCGCGCATATTTCGCGGAGGATCCTATCCATCTTGCAAGTACCAAGACCGTCAATGGCTTCTCGTGGCACGACGTCGGAGACATCATCCGTCTGACGCCCCGTCACAAGCAGATTCTTTCGGAAGCCATCGGCTTCGGCCTTGGCGCTGGTTTCACGGTGCCTGTGCATCTGCCCGGTGAATATCAGGGAACATGCTCCTTCGCGGCGCGATCGCTCGACCAACTCCACGAAAACGCACTGCCAATCGCCCAACTGTGCGGTACATTTGCATTCGAAGCAGCCAGGCGGATCATGCGGAAGAAATTGAGGCTTGAGGATACCGTTGTACCGGACCTTACGCCGCGACAGATGGAAGCGCTTGTCCTCGTCGGAAGGGGAAAGACCGACCGGGAGATCGGCAATATTCTCGGCGTATCGCGATCGACCGCCCATGAACATGTCGAGGGGGTGAGGCGGGCTTATGGTAACGCGCAGCGCGCCTATTTGATCGTGCGGGCGCTCTTTGATGGACAGATCGCCTTCACCGATCTCCTTCGGCGCTAACAGGGCAGGTAACGTCAACGCTGATGGCGTTATCGCATCGTCCCGCCCACCGATCGCCAGCGCGACTGTTGAAAATTAGCCCGGTCCGCTTGGAAAAGGATTGCGCGTGCCACCGCGATATAGCTTCGCGGATGGACACCGTCCCTCGAGCCGGCGCTTTTTATATCGACCGTCCGGTCGCCAAAACGCCGCGCCACGCGATACACATCCCATGCAGGCGTCGGCTGCCGAGGGTATATCCACGTAACCTTTGCGCCCCACAGCTTACGTCGCAGTGTGACAAGGTCGCGTGCACGCGACGGGCTCAGACGATCATTGGAGCCTGCTGAGACAACGACCTGGCGATACCCGATTGAAGGTGCCATTGCCGCTATTGACCCGACAGAGGCCCCGTTCCGCGCCAGGACATCGCACCCTCCGAAATGAAGGATCTGCAGCGCTGCGGCGACACCGATCGCGATGCTGTCTCCGAGGATCAGGCAACTCGACAACAGACCACTCCAGGGTGAGGAGAGAAGTGGGAAAGGGCGGTCGGCCGCTCGCCAAGGGAATGACCATAGGACGTGAATTGGAGCCGAAGTTCGCCATGACGGGATTCCAATCTTTCCTTGCCGATGGTATTCTCCACGGCAGAAAGGATCCGGCATGGGCCCAGTCGACGTCATGAGCGAACAGGCAGAATTGGACGCGAGCGCTGTGCGGTCGCGGCCCCGAGCATCGGCCTGGCTGTGGCGCCCCTGGTATGCGAAACTCTGGTGGGCCAGCATCGCTATCTATTGGACGGGCAAACTCGCCTCCTATTGGAGCCCAGTTCTCGACGATGCTTATTCGACCGCGGTGGCCGGCTATCTCAATATCGCCCTCTATCCGTTCACCGCTTTGATGGTTCTTGGAGTGCGCTTTGTACCGGCGTGGATGGAATATTACGGCTGGGAATGGGTCGAGCCATCTCATGACGAGTTGTTTCCGAAGCGCTCCGTTGGTGGATACCTCGACCCGATGGCCGACCCCCTCGATCCTCGCTCGCCCAACCACTGGCGATATCTAGGGAACCTCTGCGCAGGTAGAGAATTGGGCGTCGTGCGGCGTCAACGGTGAGCTTTGCCGCGCCGCGCTCCTTGCGGTGCGCGAATTTGGCCAATATTGTGGATTTTCGGCCTATTTCCGTCGGTATTTGGCTGTTTTCCGGGCCGTTTCCCGTTCTGCGGGCGCAATTAGCCTGCAGTTCAGGCCAATTGCTCGCGCATGATGTAGATATTGGCCAGGGTGAGCTGGCAGAAAATCTGCTGGTTGTTCTTGTACAGTCCGCGATAACGGGTCCTGGTGTAGCCGAACTGGCGCTTGACGACCCGGAAGACATGCTCGACCTTGGAGCGGAACGAAGACGTCAGCCGGTTGATCCGGCGCTGTTCATCGGTCAGGGCCTGGCCCTTCTTGCGCTTGAAGGGCGTGGCCCAGACGACGTCGGCTTCGGTTCGATCGGCTTCGAGCGAACGCTCATTGCTGGCATAGGCGCTGTCGCCAAAGGCAATTTCCTCCTCGCCGTAAAGCAAGGCATCGGTCGCCACGCTATCATGCACATTGGCCGATGTCATTTCGGCCGAATGCACGCAGCCCGAAGCCGCGTCTGCGCCGATATGCGCCTTCATGCCGAAATACCATTGATTGCCCTTCCTGGTCTGCTTTATCTCGGGATCGCTCGACTTCGTGCGGTTCTTGGTCGATGGCGGCGCGGCGATCAAAGTCGCATCCACGATCGTGCCCTGGCGCAACAGCAAACCGCGCTCGGTCAAAACCGCCGTCATCTCGTCAAACAGCGCTTTGCTCAATTCATGCTTCTCAAGCAAATGCCGAAACTTCAAGATCGTCGTCTCGTCGGGTACGCCCTCGAAGTCGAGGCTGATCCTTGCAAATTCCCGCAACAGTGGCGTCTCCCACAGCGCTTCTTCCATCGCTGGATCGGACAGGCCAAACCATTGCTGCATGAAATGGATCTTCAGCATCGACCGCAACGGGTAAGGACGACGCCCCCGCCCCACCACCGGGTAATGCGCAATGATCAACTGCTCGAACCGCTCCCACGGAACCACAGCCGCCATCTGATCCAGAAATACCGCCAGCCGCGTCTGTTTGCGTGGCCGTGAAATCCCAATCCCTGAAAAACGACCCTGCTTCATGCGGCCCTCCTTTTGCGAAGAGAATCATTCCATCATTGCCTCTGCAAGGCCTACTTGCTCAGGGGTTCCCTAGATGATATGAAATAGTTTCATTTATCCCGCCGCTCCTTGAATTTTGGATCACCATCAAACGGGCCGTTAGCGAGATCATCCGAAAATCTGCCGCTGCCTAGGACTGACGATTGCTCGATCGAGGTAAGGGGTCCGGTAATATCGGCTGTCCCACGCGCGGAATCAGCGTCCTCGAGGTACCGGTTCCGCAATCCACGGTCGCCAAGCAACTGATCGGAGAGAACTCGTGTAAAAGCTTGCTCCGGATTGGGCGAGCGAGATGCCGCGCGTTCTGCGGAAGCTACGGCTCCTCTCACGTCATAATTCACTATGTCTAGTGTAGCGTCGGCATTCTCTGAAGTTGTTCCGCGGTCGCTGCCTGCGAAACCTAACGAACCGCCCGCGCCGCCGGAAAGAGATGCCGAGCTCCCTTTTCCGCCACCCTTGGAGGACCCGCGCTGCGCGCTTGCTGAAACCGAAAGACCGACATCGGTTCCCATAGTGGTGCTGTCCTCCGCGCGACGAGTGATATTCCGCGACCATCCGGTTTGAGCCATAATTGCTTGAACATCCCGTTCGAGCGTGTCGGCGACCTGCGGTTTCAGCCGCCAATTCCCCTGGCGGTCCATCTCGAACCCGCCCTCGAGCCAATGGGCCATGGCGGCCTTTCCTTCGGCACCGCCACCGAGGAAATGCTCGATCGTGTCAGGGCCGGCCTGCTTGCCGGCTTCGAAGCGTGTGCTGGTGTCGCTACGCGCCGATCTAGTGAAACCCGTGCTGCTCGACACCAAGAGGTCATTATCGGCGAAACTGAACCGCGCCGAACCGCCACCGGCAATTGCACCATATTGGCTGTCATTGATCAGCCCGGCGCGGCGCAGTTGACCAGCGACCTCTGGCGTTACGTTCATGGCAAGGTCGCCATTCTGGCTCATCGCTAGCTGCTTCTTCGTCATCGTGATGCCATTGGCGCGCAGCAGCCCCTGCATTCGCGTCAGGCGCTCATTGTCGACGATTCGAGACGTACGCTCATTACGCGCGCGATCCGCGATCCCACCGGCGCCGCCGTCAGCCATATCGACCTGATTGCCGGCCGTCCCGGCAAGCGTGCGGATGAAGCTATCGAGCCGCGCAGCTTCGCGCGTCGAGACGCCTGCCGCCTCCGCGCCCTCCGCAAACCCAAAATTGTCCGACTGTCGACGCTCTTCCCCGATGCGCGCCGCGCTCCTCGTACCGTCCCGCCCAACTTCGCGTTGCGCGCCGAGCTTGCCCGCGCGCTCGGCAAAATCGAACCCGGCTGTCTCGCGCGTCCGTCCGTAGACACTCGTTCCCTCGCGTCCTGCTTCCGCGGTGGCCCCATCCGCCGTACCGAGTTGCGTCGACGCATTATAGGTTTCGAGCGCGTGCTCGACCTGCGCCTCATTGCGGCCAGTCGCGCGGGAGAGTTGGGTGATCGCAGAAGAGCGCGCTTCGCCGGAGAGCGCGTTGATAAAGCCGATGCGACGGCTGGTCTCCTGAACCGAGAGGCCAAGCATGCCGGCGGCATCGCGTTGTCCCTGGTTGGTGCCGGTCCGATGGGCCTGCTCGGTCGCCACATTGCCGCGCTCGATGCCGGCGACCTTGTCGCCAGCGAAATCGCGCCGCCCTTCCATAGCACCGACCTGGACCTGTGCTGAGGTGATGTCATTAAGGAGCATCGCCTCCTGGTCGAAGGCGTTGGCGGTCAGCTTTGCGAAGGTCGGGTCCGCCGAGGCCTGAGCGATGACACCGGACGCCTTCAGCGCAGCGTCCTTCGGTGAGTAGCCGTCTCGCTCGAAGGCTCGCGTCGCGCCCTGCCGCATCATATCGTAAGCGCGCTGATCACCAAAGGCGCGCCATTGCACCAGGTTCTGCGAGAACGCGGCAAAGGTGCGCTCACCGGCCTGTCCCGAGCCGAAATAGGTCGTGCCCAGAGCCCGGAGTGCGTCCTTCTCGGCGAACTGCTGAAACGCCGCCGTGGTTGCATTCGCACGGACCGCCCGTTGCGTCGCGGGATTGGACAGATCCCCATTGACGAGTGCCGGCGCCAGCCCGCCAAGCTCACGCGCCGCGTCGATTCCGCCCATGCCGAATGCCGGCACGCCCGGCACCCCGCTGTTGCGCTCACCCAACATCGTGCTCGCCGCGCCGAAGCTGCGATTGGCGCCAAAAGTCGATCGCTCGCCAAAGTCACCAAAGCTCGACGAAGCCCCGCGTCGCGCGAATGTGCCAAACGCGGACGCCTGTGCCTCAATGGCCGAGGCGCGACCCTCCGCTGTGCCCATAAGCGACGCGGCGGCAGTGCCCTGACCTTGGACGCCGAGCGCGCCACTGGTGAAAGCCGTGAAGACATTCCCCGAGAACCGGAACACCGTGAACACGAACGCGCCCGCCAGTCCCGCTGCGGCCGTGCGGAAACTTCCGAAGATCGCGAGAGCCTTTTGCGCGGAGGAAGGAGCAAGGAGCCAGGCGTTGGCGCCGTTGGCGTTCGAGCGCATCTCGGCAAGCGCGCCCATAGCGCGGCCAAGAGTAAGCTGGTAAATGCCGGCATCGATCACGCCCCACAAGGCGACGAACACGAACAGCCCCAGCGCGAAGCTCATGACCCGAAGATTGATCGGCGTCAGGATGAACAGAAGCGCGATCGGGATCATGAACAGCATAATGCCGAACACGACCGCGCGGATCGTCGGCATCCATTCATTGACGACCGACATGGTGGCGAGGCCATTCGACATCACGGCGCGGTTCGCCATGACCCTCGCCGCCGTCGCCGGGCTATCCTCGAAGAGCACGTCACCGACCGTGTTGCCCAGCAGGACATCCGTCATGAACGCCTGGAGCGACAGCGGCGAACCCATCATCATACCGCCCACCTCGCCCAGCTGGGCGCGGCAGCGCGTCAGTTGATTTGCATCGGTCGCGTCGAACCCTGTCCGCAGGCAGACCTGCCTGGTGTAATCGTCAAACAGGGCTGGGTCGGAAAGTCTGCCAGAAATATATTGCCATGACTCATCGCAACTCTTCGTCGTGCCGCCCTTGTCGGCTGCCGTGTAAACCGTGCTGAAGGTCGCAGGTCCCGCCATCGCCGCGAACGCGGTTGGCAAATCGGTCGTCGTCCGGAACAGCTTGTCATCGTCGATGCCATACGCCGGCGACACGCGCGCCACCGGATAGCATTGCCGGACATAGTCCTTGATCGTTGCGTCGAGGAAGGTGTCGGTCATCGGTCCCCGTGGTGCGACAGCATTGAAGAACAGGTCGAACGTGTGCCCCCCGGCGCCGAACTCGATCTTGGAATCCGGATCGAGCGTGTTGTCGTCGATCGTCTCGACCAACGCGCGCTCCATCAGGTTGGTCGTGCCGGCGACCAGGACGAGCAGATTGGGGACACCGCCGACCGGCTGATAGGCGTTGCGGACCTTGTCATAGACATGGACGGTGCCGGTGGTCGCAATCATGCCTACGAACAGCCCTATGCCGACCAGCATCTGAAAACCGAAGGCGACAAGCCCCATGCCCTGGCCACGAATGGCAGTCAGCGTCGCACCCACCGCAATCCCGATCGTCGCAATTACAACGACCAGCGTCTCGTAACGCGGGTCGGCAAAGATCATCGCGACGAGGCGGAATGCATCCACCGTCTCGGCGAATCCGTCATAAGTATAGAAGCTCGTGTCGACGGCAAAGGCCGGCGAGGCGGCGAGCAATGCGGCAGCTGTGACAGCGGGACGAAGGATCCGACGCATCATTGGAGCACCTATTGGTTGCGGTTCGCGGCGGTACCGGCGGCGTCGCGCGCATCGCGATCGCGCTGACGGAGAAGCCCGGCATAGGATGTCGAGAGGTTCGCCTGGCTTAGCGCCGCGAGATAGGACTGACGCATCTGCGCGCGCTGGCGGAGGACCTCCTCGCGCAGGTCCCGCAATTGCTCGATGCCCTTGGTCAGGATGCGGGTCTGGCAGATATTCGTGCTCGTCGCACTGGCAGCGCCGGCCGCCGTCGTCCCACGCTCGGCATTGCTGAGCGCGAAGTCGATGGAGCGGGTCAGGTCGTTCAGCATCTGATAGGCGAGCGTAAATGCGACCAACTCATCGGTATCACTGATGACCGAGCCCTGGACGCCCTGGCGGACGCCCCATTCGAGCATCCGATAAACGGGAAGCGTGCTGACATTGGCGACGAACTGGCGTTCATCAGCCGAAAGCCCACCGCGCGTCCTGATCTTGTCAGCGATCGACTCCATCCGGGTGCGCGCGAGTTCGAGCGCCCCCTTCGTCCCGTCCTGACTGCAATCACCGGCAGTGGGCGGAACATTGAGCGCGCGCTTCTGCACCCGGCCGCTCAGAAAATCGTCCGCCGACTCGGTATCCTGTTTCGGGCAGGCGGGGATTGCCGAGAAGAGCGGCACCTTGTCGGTCGGGTCCCAGCGCATATAGACGTCGCCGACGCGCGCACGCATCACATCCGCCCAGTCGCCGGCGCCGACCCGCGAAGCCGCATGCGACAGCAGCGATCCTGTGCGGAAGATGTCGGTGACTTCGGCCGGGCAATTCTGCAGCGCGTCCTTCAGATCCTCGGTCGGGTTGTTCTGGTTCGCCTGGATCTTCTCGCGGCTCTGCTGGTAGCTCTTGGCGAACCCTTCCTTTACAGACTTGTAGCCGGTCATCTCCTCGATGATGCCGCTCATATTGTCGTCGCCCTTGGCGATCTGGACAGCGCGGTTGGCCAACCGGCAATCATTGACCTGGATCGAATTCAGAAAGTTGGTCGCCGCCTCCATCTTCGAAATGATGTTGCCCATCTTCTCGTCGAGCGTCTCGAGCAGATACTGGAAGGCGACTGCGGGGGCCGCCTGAAGGATGCTCTCCAGCTTCTGGACGAGATAGTCGGGGTCGAGGAACGACATGCCGCCCAGGAACATGTCGATGCCGCCGCAGCCGGCCTTGATCTTGGGCAGGCTCAACGACATCAGATAGTCGTTATGGACATCCACCCGCCCCGACATGCCGCCGGCGGTCACATACCCGCGCGTCTGATCCTCGAAGCTGCCGGGAGAGGTATAAGTCGCGTTGTCGAACCAACTCTCCGCCCAGCTCTGCGCATGTGCCGGGGCCGCGGTGCCGCACGCAGCGACGATCCCGCACAGGCTGAACGAGAGACGGCGAGCTAGACGACGATAGAGTCTGGGAACGGCAAGCGACATGGCGGGCTTCCTCGGGTTCGAGTGAGATGAAAGAGGTGCTGGCCCGCCATGCTCAGCCTCCTCGGTTGGCCGGATTCCGCGGCGCGCCCACGCCGACGATCCCGGTATATTTGGACATGGCCCGAAGGCCGACATCAGGTCGCACGCCCGTCAGCATCTTGACGGCGAGATAAACGTTGCGGGCGAGGTTCGGCGCATGATCGGTGCCGATCGCGATCGGCACGATCCTGTTCCAATCCGCGATCGGTCGGACCCAAACGACCGGATGGCCAACCCAGGGCAGCCCAAGCCGGCCCGAACGGACCATCGCTTCCTGGCCGCCGATCGCAGCGACGCGCCAGCCATATTGCCGGCCAAAGGCCGATAGCTTGGTCCACATATCGCCGCACGGTACGCAACCCGGGCTCGTGCTCATTTCGATGACGAACGCCGGCGCCTGGCCGCGTAACGTATCGGCGAAGTCCGGCGGGAACTGCCGCGTCAGCGGGACGCGGGCGAGCCACGCCTGCAGGCTGGCAGCGTCGGCAACAGGATGGATTGCCGCGCGCCGCGCCGCATCTTGCCCTGCCGATGCCGATTGAGCCATCGCGCCCGCAGCGATACCAACAACGGCGGACACCATGGCTGCAATGGCGAGCGCGCGCCGCGTCACGGCCGCGGACTCCCGCCGGTGTTGACCAGATCGCCCCCGAGCACGCGTGGATCGGTCGCCGAGACCGGGCCGTTCGCGAGCGCGTCGAAGAATCCGTCCTCCTCGCCGGCGCCGGTCATGAACTGCTCAGGCCGAATGTCGCCGGTCAGCAGCCGAACGGCCTGATACGCCATTTGCGCGAGGTTTGGATACGCCTCGACCCCGTTCGCGATCACCATGCGCTGCTGGCTGTTCCGCCTGATGATCATCGTCGTCGGTGTGACCTCGACGCCGAAGCGCTGGCCGACATCGGGCCGGCGGCCGATATCCATCATCGTCACCTGCCAGCCCATCTCCTCCTGGAAGCGCTGGACGATCGGCCATTGCACCTGACAATAGCCGCAGCTCGCCCTCGAGAACATGACGAGCGCGAATTCCGACGCATGGGCCCGAAGATACTGACGGCGCGTATCGTCCTTGAACGCGGTGAGCTGGTCGCGCGCATCGCCGACCATCGGATTGGCCGATTTGGAATTGAGTTCGGGATGCTGAAGCATCGCGATCTGGGTCACGCCGGCGAACGCCCGAGCCTTGCGCCGCGCGAAATCCTCGAGCTTCCAGAAGTCCGAGACGGCATCCACCGTAAGGACGGTCGCGGCATAATCGCGCTGCTGCTCGATCAGCTTGTGGATCTTCGGCGGCGTCCAGGTGGCGAGCTCGGCCATCGGCGGGATCAGCGGCTTCACCAGCGCATCTGGATCGGGCTTCTCCTCGGCAGGCTTGGGCGGCGCCTGATACCACCAATATCCATCCTTTCCGGTCATGGCCGGCCTTTGATCCTGGGCCTGCACCGGTAGGGGGAGGGTGCTCGCGGCGAGGAGGGCCGCGCGCAGTAAGCGCGTGCGGGCAATCACAGCATTTTCTCCATCCGGGTCAACTGGTCGATGGCGACGGGACCGTAATAGCGACTGTCAAATCCATCCGGATGGCTCGAACCGACATAGGCATAGCCCGATGGGATGATCACGCCCTTTGGCTGATAATGATCGAGCTTCTGTCCCTTGCGGCCGTAGGGCTTGCTGACACCGAGCAGCTTGCCATCGCAGAAGTACCAGCCGTCCCATGTATGCCCTCCGACTGACGGCTTCTCGATCATGTCGAGCCGTTCGCCGGGCATGCACAGCACATATTTGGTGACCGACACCGGCTTGGGTCCCGCGACCGCGTTCGTGAGCATGAACGAGACGAGATCGCCCTTGTGGATGGGGCCCGGATCGCCCCGCACCGCCCAGGCATGGATCGATGGGGTCATCACGAGGGTGAATTGCGGGATCGCCCACCAGGTCAGCAGGCCGACCGGCAGCACGATACAATAGGCCTTCAACAGCTGGTCGGGTCGCGGTGGTTCCCCGAGGCCGCTACTGCCGAGCGCGACCGCCGCGCGCAGCGGCAGCTCCTTCAGCTGCAGCCAGATCCATTTAGCGAGCGCCCAAGCGAGTCTGAGCATCGCGCACCTCCTCTTTGCCGCCAAGGCGGACATATTCCTCAAGCAATCCGGAGAGGCTCGCGTCTCCGAACACGATGCGAGCGATCGGCGGACTGGCGGCGTCGCGCTCGCAATAGGGCTGGGTGGGATCGCCCGGGATCATCGCCAGCGCCGGCACCCGGGTGATGCCCGCCAAGCGAAAGACGATCGGATCGACGATCAGCTGGACATTCCGCATCACGCACGCAGGGCCCGAGCAGCCGGGATCGATCCGCAGGATCTCGGCGGACAGCTTCGCCATGGGCCCAACGCGGGTAAGACCGCCCGGCATACCCCGGAACGCCAGCACGCCGCCCACGCGCTCAAGCTGCGCGGCATAGGTTCGAAGCGTGGCGATCGGCATCGACGACGATGCGAAAAGGACCGGCACCCACCCTTTGATCGTATTCGGCGCGGTAGCGCCCGCGACGGCGGCCATGTCGGGCTCGCTCAGGCCCAGCGCCTGGCCAAGCTTTGCGGCCATGGCCTCGCGCTCGGCATCGAGCCCAGCCTGTCCCGTGGCGTATGCTGCGCGAGCGCGTGCATCCATCGCAGGTGAGTGGGCACGTCGGCGCACGGCATCGAACGCCCGCCGACGAAGTTCGGCTGAAGGTTGAACCGATGGGCCGGGCTCCGCCGTCGTCGCGCGGCCCTTCTGCGCGCTGACGGCTTGCTTGAGCCGCTCCATCGCGGCATCGCCTTCGCTCGCTGCCTTCGCGCGCGCGTCGGCCGGCGGTGGGCTTGGCGGCGATCCGGCCACGGTCTGCGCCTGGGTGGCCGGGATCACCCCCAGCGCCAGGGTCAGGACGAGGCTAATTCTTGCCGATCGTCTGCATATACGCATCGACGCGGTCCTTCATATCTATCTGGATGTCGGATTGAGCCCGGGCCTCGATGTCCGAATAATATTCGGAGAGGTCCATCTTCGAGAAATCTAGGGCCTGAAATTCTTCAGGCGTGAAGCCCCGGCACATTGGCTTCTTCGGCGTGCCCCAGCCGATCGCGTTGAACGATTTGAGCTGAGGCCGGCCCTGCTCCTGGATGATCCGGCCAAGCTTGGTGTTGAAGCAGCAATGGCCCTTGGCCTTCTGGATGCAGATGCCGAGGATCTTGGAGGTGCAATAGCTGCCGATCTCGTGGCACATGCCCGAGCCCCGCAGCATGCCGGTCTCCATGTCCTGCTGGTCGCAACCCTGGAGCAGTACATCGATGATGAAACTGATCGCCAGGCTGATCGCGAGCGAGGTCGGATCGATACCGATGATGCCGTGAAGGCCGGCGGTAGCCGCCTGACTGGCGGACGCCCCCGCCTTGAAAGTGGTATAGGCGGCCTTCATGCCGGTCAGCACGCCTTTGGCGACCGCGATCTTGGTGCTGAGCGAGGTCAGCGACGAGCCCATCCCGTCCTTGACGATCTTGCCCTTGTCCTTGCAGCAATTCTGGAAGGTATCGAGCAGACCCGGCGGTCGGCAGCGAAGCGCGCGGCCGGAGAAGATCTCGATATGGTCGAGGCAATTCCCCTCGGCGTCGACCTGGCCGTCATTGGGCACGCCCGGATCGTCGACGACCGGATCGGTGACGACCGGATTGGCGCCCGTGTCGATGCAGGCGTCGGGTGAACAGGTCGGTGCGCCACCCCCGGCGGGTACCTCGCACGCAAATTGGTCGCCGAGCGGACAGGCATAGGTCGCCGGCCCCGTGATCGTGCACGCAACTGCCCTGATCGGGCATTGCCAGCCGCCGCTCGCCGTCGCTGTGCAACTCGCGGTCTCGCCCTCATCAGCGGCATCGCCATTGCCGTTGAGGTCGACCGCGCACATTTCATTGGCGCCGGTGGGCGCGGGACCAGGCGGCACTGTTGGGCCCGTGGGGTCGGTCGGTTCGACCGGATCGGTCGGCTCGATAGGAATCGCGATCGCCGCGCGCGCTTGCGGAATCGCGGCTGCGCTCGCCTGCGCATAAGCCGCCGACTGGCCGCTCACGACCGACAAAGCCGAGACGAGCAGCAACGATCGGCTGAGGAACGAACTCTTCATGGCGTGGCACTCGTGCAGGTCATGTCTGCGCCGCCGAGCCTAACGGTCTGCATCATCACAACGGCCTCGGGAAAATCGTCGAGGCAACCACAGGCCGAGACGATCTGCTCGCCAGGTCCTGTTGGACAGACATTGTCGGCCGAGCAGACATGATAGAAGGTGTCGAACCCGGTCGGATCGTTCTGCTGGCTTCCCATCACACCCGAGGGCGCGGCCGCGGTATTGATCTTGGGCGCCTGGGTTTTGCAGATCGTCTCGCAGGCGGGCACGCTGCCCCGATCGGGAAGGCTGAAGGGCCGGGTCGTGGTGGTGACGCTGCCATCCGCCTGGGTTAGCTTGTCAGCAAGCAGTGTCTCGGTTGAATGATCGATGATGTAGGCGCCGCGGCTCAGGTCCAGATCGGGCAACGCCGCATTGTCCGTCTCGCAGACATAGTTGCGCTTACGCAGGAAGAAGTCTCGCGTGAACTGCACGGTGCAGCGATCCGCGCCGAACAACCGGGTCTGGGGCAGGGGTCTTAGACCTGTCGCAACGCCGTTACGGAACGTTTCGACGCCGTCGACGTCCTCGCTGTCGAGATGGCATTTACTGTCGGCAGCATAGCCACCGCACAGATCGGCGATCTGCTCGGTCGAACCACAACTGTCGTCGACCTCTACATGGACATCGGCGAACGCCTCGCCGCCACTGCTGACCGCGACCCGCAGCCAGATCTCATGATCGCCCTTTGTTAGATAAGGCTTCAGGTCGAGATTGGGGAACGCATAATAGGTCTTCTTCAACTCGCACTTCCCCGGAGGCAGGCTGGTGGTCGTCCAGGGCGATGGGCCCGAATCCACGAGATTGCCGTCGATACGGACCTGTCCCCAATCGTCGGCAAACCATTCGACCAGGGACGCGATTGTGATGCGCGCGGGGTCGGATACATGCAGCGTCATGCGGAAATCGAGCAGGCTGCAGGACCCGCCGCTCAGGCTGTTGTCCGGTGGGGAGCCCATCAGGAAATCGGCGACGTTGTTGGCGGTCCGACTGGTCGCATAGCCGCCGGCGGTGCGGGCAATGATGTCATCGAGCTGCGGGTCGATGATATTGACCTGACGCTCGATCGTGCAGGCCCTGGTCTGCTGGGCCTTCCCCGAACCCGCAGGTGATGCCGCCACCATCTGGAAGATGCTGTTGCCGGCGGCGATCGCCGCGGCGTCACCCTGAATGGCGGCCGGGTTGTTCTTGTACGCCGTCTGCGCGACGGTGCCGTCGCTCGCGCAGGCGGTCGACTGGGCACCGACATAGTCGATCACCGGACCATTGATCTGCGCCTGCGCCACACCGATACGCGGGTCGGCGGTAGTGAGCGCGCCCACCATGCCGCCGCCGAGATCGCCCAGCACCGAATTGAGGTTGTTCCAGACGAGATTGGCGCCGCAGCTGTTGTTGACGCAGTAGCAGCCAGAAAGCTCGGGCATGTCGACCTGGGTCAGCTTCAAGGACTTTGACTCGTCGACATCCCAGCGGAAATACTTGCACTGGTTCCAGGTGCCGGGTGCGCAGGAAATGATGCCGTTCGCGCAGATACCGGACACCGGCACGGGCAGGTTGCTCACCGTGTCGAATGTCCCGTCGAAATCCTTGTCCTGGCTGATCCGGACCGTACCGATATCACCGCTGGCCGAGGGCTGGACCAACACTTCGAGCAGGCTCTGCGTCTTCTGGCAGGCGATCGTGGGGGTGAAGGTCTTGCTGTTGTCGACAGTCGCGATCGGCTGCCCGCTCATCGCCGGGGTGATCGTGGTGTTGAGCAGGGTGTCGCTGTCGCCGGTCTTGGCGCGCGAAGCCTGCGCGGCGGCGCGGGCGCGATCCTCGATCGTCTGGGCATGCGCCATCGTGGGAAGCGCGCTCACGACGAGCAGGACCACGACAGCTCGCCTCATAGCACGCGCTCCGACGGCCCGTCCTGCCGCGATCTTTGACGAAGGCGGAAACGGTGGAGCTGCCTGGGAGTCCGAAGAACGGGAAAGGCGGGACACCGCCCGGCCTTCAAAAATGGTCAGCGCGGCCGCCGCCACGACAGAGACACGGGGGAATGCCATCTGCCGAGCCGGGAGGGAGCCGGCCGCGCTGACCGGGGATGGAGCGGCGCCGCGGGGGCTGTGCGACGCCGCTCCCACCTCGCTTTGTCCCGGGAGACCCAACGGGTCCTGGCGGGCAGACCCGGCCTGACGTCCGGGACTGACGAGGTGTCCGTCAAACGACCCGCTCATGGCACCGACACTCCGGCGCAGCAGATCGTCTTTTCGAAGAGCATGAATTGAGCATTGTCCTTGCCGGGCGCGTGCTTGGCGCTCGACCACAAGGATCCAGGCCGGCCGATATTGACGCATTGGCCGCCCTTGACCGGCTCCATCAGCTGGAGCTTGTAGCGGGACTTGGTCCAGATCGGCTGCGCCTTGAACGAGCAGCCGTCCGTCGACGAGATGGTGAGCGCGCCGAGGCGCCCCATCATGAAGGTGCCGCGTGCGGCGAGTCCGGCCCAGGCCTCGACCGAGTCATCGAAATGGATGTCGCCGGCGATCGGATAGGTCGCGCCCCAGCTTCCCATGCACCAGAAGAGCGGGTCGAGGACCTTGCCGGCGGCTGCGGCCGCGCTGTCTGCCATGCAGGCGAGGCCGGCGGCCGGATTGCCGAACAATATGCCCTCGGGCTGGATGATCGCGCCGAGCGTGCCCGACTGCCACGTCGGCAGCACCTCGGTGATGAGGGCGACGTCGAAGCCGTCATCCTGGAAGCAGGGCAGGTCCGTGAACATGTCGAGCATCTTCCAGACCGGCGAGATATAATAATGCATCTGCGCGAACATCTTGCGCGTGTTGGTGCCGTCAGCGATCGACGACTGGCTGCCCTGCAATTTGCCATGGGTCGGCATCAGGTCGACGCCGAGCGCCATCATGCAGCCCGGTTCAGTCACGACGTCGACCATGCGGTTGGGCGACCAGAAGGAGACCTTCACGCCGAACCAGAAGGTCGCACCCTTGCGGCAGGCGCAGACCGGACTCGAGGAGGATTGCGCGTCGAGCGCCTTGCCGAGCTTGTCGAATGTGCCGATCTTCACGCCGCCGATCGTGATTGGAAAGATGCAGGTCCACCGCACCTTGGTGATTGGATTAAACACGGTCCCGGTCGGGCAGGACGAGGCATGCGCCGGCGAAGCGGGCGACAGAATGAGGAGGAGGAAGGCAGCCGCAATGCTGCGCAACAGGGCAAGCCGGTTCATCGTACCACGCTCCCGGTGCGACTGAGCTTGACCTCGGTCAGCTCCAATTTTTGGCCGACCTGCGAAACGATGACGGGCGCAACCTCGAGGCCGAGCCGGTCCTTCACGCGCTCCTCAAGAATGAACAGCGAGCGGCCGACCTTCTGGCCCAGCGCAATCGGATCGGCACCGGCCCGCGCGCCGGCGGCGAGCAGTATCCAGTCGGACGGGCTGGCGGTACGCAGGGCCCAGCCGAGATCCTCGGGGCGGACGACCACCAGTCGCTGCGGCAGCGACACATAAGTCAGCGGATTAAACGTGAAGCCCTTCGGATAGAGCAGCTTTCCGTCAGGAAGCTTCACATCGAAATCGAGCGTGTAGAAAGGAACGACGCTGCGCACGCGGTTCGCCTGCGCCACGGCCAGCGGGGCCGCCTTCATCGCCGACCAGTTCTCGCGCGGGCCGAAACGGCTCGCCATATTGGGCGGCAGCTTCTGTGTGCGACCCTCGATTTCCTCCAGGGCGTCGGGTTCCGCGATCGGCCAGGTGCGTCCGATCACCGAGGTCTGGGCATGCGCCGCAGCGGTGACGAGCGCGCAGGCGAGCAGAACGATTG
The DNA here is from genome assembly GCF_015074805.1 of Sphingobium fuliginis. Lineage (NCBI taxonomy): Bacteria > Pseudomonadati > Pseudomonadota > Alphaproteobacteria > Sphingomonadales > Sphingobiaceae > Sphingobium > Sphingobium fuliginis. The sequence goes on from NZ_CP060035.1 coordinate 782,981, forward strand.
TTGTGGCGCCCTGGAACAGCACGACACGAATGCGCGCAGGGGTAGTGAAGCTTGCCGCGCCGCGAATAGCCTCATTCATGATGACGACCCTCCGCTCTGCGCCGCCACGGCCGGTTATGGTCATCGGCGCTGTCGTCCGGCTCGCCGATAACGGCACCGACGAGACACAGGACGGCGATGACGACGATCGCGCCGACGACGAACCACAGCATGCCGTTAAGAAGCCGATCGCTGCGCAGCACGATCCACGCCTGGATCAGCAACAGCAGCTTGCTGCCGAGCAGCAGGCGGATAGAGCCGAGCGACGGCGTCGAGGATAATATGCCCCTCATCGCCGCCACCGACGCGCCATCCGGATGAAACCCTGGTCGAGAACCGGCATGAAGAACGACAGCACCAGGCTGGCACCCGTGGTCAGGACCGCCACCGGCATCGCGATAATGCATGCATCGCCGATCGTGTCGGGCCGGATCAGAACGCTCGCGACCATGCCCGCGATGAGACTTTGCCCAACGAGCATCGCACGCCGCCGCCGCACGACGGACGCACGCTCCGCACGAAGGCTCGCCACATGGGCATCGAGCAGGGCGCGCAGCGCTCTCGCCTCGAGCGTGGTCTCGTGCGCTGAGCGCAGCATGAAATCGTACAGCGTCTCGCCCGGCCGGCGCGGTTCGATCTCGCGCTCGATCAGCTCCGCGGTGCCGTCGGCGAGTGTCACGCGGATCATCGCGCCCTCCACCGACGAAAGGCGGAGATCGCCAGACCGGTAACGCCGGACAGGCCGATCAGCATGACGCCGCTCGCAAAGCACGCTGCGCCGACGATGAGCGCGCCGCGCAACACCATCGCGCGAGGCTGGTTGAGGGCGAACCCGGCTGCGAGCACCAGGCTCGCCATCATCACCGTCTCGATCGCGATCAGCCGGAAGCGCCAGCGGATCGCCTCCGCCTCGGCGCGGATCGCGACGCGTGCTTCGATCATCCGTTCGAGCTGAGCATCCTTGCTGCTGTCGAAGGAGGACAGATCAAAGGCCATCTGCTTCTGTGGAGGCTTGCGCTTCAGCATCACGCCATCTCCTCACGCACGGGCAGTTCGGGGCGCTGTCCGAGGATCTCTGCCGGATCGACGCCGGCGAGTTCACACACCGCGTCTAGCGGCGAGCGCCCGGCGCGCAGCAGCGCCTCGAAAGCAGCCACCTCCTGCGGTGCGCTGGTGTTGATCCAGTAAGAGAAGGGGTCGACGACAAGCCGGGCGATGCCGAGACCCAGCGGAGAGTCGATGAAGACCTCGCTATAATTGGGCTTCGAGTTCCGGACCGACTTCAACAGGTCGAGGACGAACCCCGAATAATCGAGAATCTTGTTCTCGACCGCTTTGTCATAGGTCGAGCCCTGGAGGAGGAACCGCGTCGCGGCGTTCTCGAGGATGACCTGGCCGGTGCCGCCGAACAGCATCAGGTCGTTCATCGACTGCAGCACGATGCCGAACGAGCCCTGATATTTGCGCGCGCGGCGGTAGCCCTGGCCGAACGCTTCGGCCAGCCGCGACAGGTCCTGCCCCTCGGTCTTGGTCATGAACTGTGCGGCTTCGTCGCAGAGCACGAAGCGCGGTCGATCGCGCGCCGAGAGATAAAGCTCCTGCGTGACCGCGTTCACCACCACCATGACGATGACGTTGAACAGGTCGGGCATGCTCTTCAGCCGCTCGAGTTCGAGCACGACGAACTCGTCCGCGGTTATGTCGAAGGTCGAGGGGCCGTTGAAGAAATGGCCGTAGGCACCCTCACTCGCGAAATCGCGCAGGTTGAAGGCAAGCTCGCGCGCGACCGGCACGAGATGATCCACCCTGTCGAGATCCGAGGCTGCGAACTCGGGATAGGCGCCGAGCCAGGCACGGACCGCGTCAATGCCTTCCTCGGCATGGCCTTCGTCGATCGTCCACTGGACCGCGGACTTCAGGAGATTCCATTCCGAGGTGGTGACGCCCTTTCGGGTCGCCGCATTGGCCATCTCGGCGACGATCGCCACCGCCATCGAGATCGCCGACTGCTTGTCCTCGCCGTCGAGCGCAAAGCCCATGTCGAACGGATTGAGGACCAGTTGCTCCTCGCCGATGTCGATATAGCGTCCTGAGCAGAGCGTGCAGAGCTTACGGTAGCTGCCGCCGATGTCGATGATGCGGATCAGCGCATTCTGCGCATAATATTGCTGACACAGATTGTTGAGCAGGAAGCTCTTGCCGGCGCCGCTCTCCGCCGAGACGATGAAATTGTAGTTGTTGATGCGCGGATCGAACAGGTCGAGCGTGACCAGCTGGCCCTTCCGACCGGTATAGAGCAGGGCAGGGCGGCCGCCACCGCGGAAATCGGTCTGGACCGGCGCCATCAGCACCGCGGCCTTCACCGGCATGCGGAAATCGCGCTCGAGCATGCGCAGGGTCCGGCCATCGGGGTAAAGCCCGAAGGGCAGACTCATCGTGAGCAGGATCGGATTGAGATAGCTCTCCTCCTGCATCATGAAAGGGAGCGGTTCTCCTTCCCAGAGCCGCTTGGCGCGCGCGGCCATCTCGCGGGCATGGGCGCTGGTGCGACCGAATACCCAGACGGTCGGGATCACGCGCACGAATTTGGAGTTGCCGGCCTCGTCGAGGATCCAACCGATCTCCTCGATCTGTTTGCTCACCTCGACCGCGAAGCTGCCGGCGGCCTTCTGCGCCGAGAGCACCTGCGCGCGCTTGTGAATCTCGAACTGCGAGTGATCGAACAGGACGTTGAGCGTGTAGAGGAACGGCCCCCCGATCTGGTCGCTATCCTCCGCGCTCCCGCGCATGCCGCCGGTCAGTCGGTTGGCGCGCTCGGCCGTGATGCGCCGCGCCGGTGACTTGGGCGTCAGGCAGCGCGCCACCTGGTTGCCGAGGAACAGCTCCGGTCCCTCGAACAGGAGATCGGGACCGGCGTCGATGATCTGCTTGCGGACCGGCGGCGCCGCGCCGGTCGCATCGGGGCTCGACGAGAAGACGCCAGGAGCGGCGGCGAACACGCCATTGAAGATGCGCCGATAGAAGGAGACGATCTCCTCTGGCGGCAAGCGAACGATGCCAAGCTTTGCAAGCTGCTCCTCGACCTGACGGCGAAGGTCGCTACTCAGCGGCCGCCTCGTCTTCACCGACAGGATCGTACGAAAATCCCGGACGGGAATGCCGTGCATTGCGCGAAGCCCGTGCGTCCCCGCCAGCAGATAATCGGCGGTGCGCCTGGCCGATGCCTGGATCAGGGGATCGTCGCGGGTCTTGAGGTCGAGAAACGCATCGAGCGTCGTCTCGATCAGCGGATCGGCGAAACTGTGAAGCTGAAGGACCGTGCCATCGGGGAAGTGGATGTTGAGGAGCCCGAGCAGCGCCTGATGCACATGCGCAAACATGTAGGCGCTCGGCACAAGCTCCCAGCCATAACCCCAGCCATCGTCGATGCAGAGGAACGCCTCCTCATCCTCGTCCCATGCGACGAGCGGCAGGTAATCGGAGAAGCGATCACGCGCGACGCTTTGCCGAAGCTGGGCAAAGCTCAGGTCGCCGCCAGTTCGGGTGCCGCGCGCCTTCACTTGCTCTGATCCTTCGGCCCGGGCACGAGCCTGCTCGAAGCCCTGGGCGTCGGTGCCAACGGGCGCGCATTCATGGGCGCAGGTACCAGCGTGCGCGGGTCCCTGGCCGGCGGCGCCAGCGCCGTTGCGGAGATCGCCCCGTCAATCTCGCGCTCCTGGACCTGACCCAGGACGGGCGCCTGGGTCGATGGCTGAACCGGATCGACCAGATAGTCGCCGACGACCCAGGCGGGCGTCTCGACGATCGAGAAGACGAAGCGCGGCATGTAGAGCCGGTCGGGCCGCTGACGGTCGGCATAAGGCAGGATCAGCGTGCGAACGGTTCGCGGCGGTTTGAGCATCGGCGTGACCGGTTGGTCGATCAGCCCCTGAAGCTCGCGATAGACGCTGTCCTTATACCCGAGATAGGCACCCGCGGGCGCTGCCGCGCCTTTGCCCAGCGCACCAGACACCATGCCGGGCATTGCCGGTGCAGCAGCCTGGCCACGCAGCAGCTTCTTGTCGTTGGTGACGGCAGGGTCCGACCGGGACGGCCGGCCGGCGACCGCATCCTCATAGGCCTTCTCGGGATGGACGCACTGCCCATGGTCGCTGTTCTTGCAGCTATATTTTTCGGAGTAAGGCGACATCACCGAGCCGAGTGTCGCGCACCCGCCGAGGGCCGCGATTACGGGCATGAGAAGCAGTCGGTGACTGCGGATCGAGACTTTGCGTGAAAGGGTCCTGGGCATCAGAATTTGCTCCCCGCCGATGGTTTGATTTCGAGGGTCACGCCCTCCTGGATGACAACGACCACGTCCTTCGCCGCGCCGACCTCGACGATCGGGCCGGCCTGGCGCGCGAGATCGAGATAGAAATCGGTCAGCTTGTCCGAAGATTTGGAAAGGCCGCCCGCTATGCCGGACTTGGCGGCATCGCCGGCATTAAGCGTCCTCACCGTGCCGAGCGCCGAGGTCGACGTATCACCAAAGGTGTTCTCAACCGTCTGGGCGATGCCGCTGATGGTCCCCGCGATAAAGGTCCGGGCCAATGCCGCGCCGGCGCGGGTGACGACCTTGCCCGACAGGCCCTTCTTGCCGTCTGTATCGACAAAGAAACCCTTGACGCTCTGGTCGACGACCGAATGTTCGTCGAAGTCGACGCAGGAAAGCGTCACGAGCTGGATCTCGACGCGCTCCTTGGCGAGGCTGCCGGTCGCGTTGCCGATGACGAAACAGCCCGAGAGGTTCGCCTTGACGTCATTGGGGAGCACGGCCGGCGCCTGGACCCGCGCGATAATCGGCTCCGGGTTCGAGGTTGCGTCGTGGCTCGCCAAGGCGTCCACGCCCGTCAGCAGCCGCGCCTTCATGAAACCAGGCGGCAAATAGATCGTCCGAATCTTTTTTTTCGACTCGTCCGACGCCGCGGCCGCATCCTTCTGGACGACCGGCGATGTGGCGGCCCCGATTGCACCCACCACTTTTTCGACCGGCGGTGCCGGCGGAGCGGGGGGTCCCACCGGTGCGGATGGCGGGGCTGGCAAACTATTGTCGCCCGCCGCGCCCGAAGCACCGGATGGCGATGGCGGAAACTCCGGCGCGCCGCCGCCGGGAAGGGCAGGCGGCAATGGCGCGCCGTCCGCCCCTGCTGCCACGGGGCCGGTGCCTTGCGCTCCGATCGGTGTCTTGCCCTCCTCGATCGCCGTCACCCGATCGCCGAGCATGGACTGGCCGTCCAGAACCTTTTTCAAATCGCCACGCAGCTTCACCTCGAGGCTGTCGCCGCGCAGGCCCGCGCCCATATCGAGCTTGGAGGCCTCGGGCGCCGCAACGACCGGCTTGTCGGCCGTGCTCGCAGAATAGAGGCCGTAGCCAAGCACGCCGATCGCCGTGGCCACGCCGAATTGCTTCACGCGCAGCTTGCCCGTCGAACTCAGCGAGTCCCAGCGCGCGCGCCAGTCGAGCAGCGCCGCACCCCGCGCGTCGTCACCGCCGTCCTGCGCCGCCTGAGCGGCGAGATGCGCCTGGAAAGGGCTCTGCTCACCAGGCCCAGCGGCATCCGGTGCGGTCTCTTCTGGTCTCTCGCTCATTGGACAGCTCCCCGGCGAATGATGATGAGCCGGGCGCTATCGCCCGCCTTCAGCGCGATGCGATCGAGCGTGACCGCGAAGATGTTCGAGCCGAGCATCGACACCAGGAACTGGGGCTCGGCGAGGACAAGGGCGGCTGACGCCTGGACCAGATATTCGGATGCGGAGAGGCCAGCGCCTTCAATCGCAAACCGCCGGCGTTCATGGAGCCGGGCTGCGGGCAGGGTCGGAAGGACGATGTCGCCGGCGATCGGCGCGACCTCGGCAAAGCTCGCCGGCACACGGTCCTGCAACATCGAAAGCGTGATCGAAACGGCGCGTTCTTCCTCGACCAGTGGCCCGAGCAGGTCTTGGTTGGCGCGCGCCCGCTGGGTGCTCCCTGCCGCCAGGATCACGGTCTGGGCGGGAATGTCCGACGGCTCGGTATAGAGCGGATAGATCGCCCCGTTGCACGACACGAAGAACTCGGAAGGGCTCGTCACATAGGTCCGTGTCGGCGTCCCTTCGCCGTCGACCTCCTTCACCAGGAATTTGATCCAGGCGTCCGCCCCACCGCGTTCGACGGCGATCGCCTTCTCGGCCGAGAATTTGACGTCTTCGATCTCGCCGCCCTGGCAGATGATGTGATTGACGTCGCGATTGGACAGCCGGATCGAGGCGGTCTGATCGGGGAGGGCGGTGATCGCCTGGGCGAATGCCGGCGGCGTCGCGAAGACCATGCCGGCCAGGAGCAGGCTCACACAACCACGATTACCGGGTCTCGGCATCGAAATTCTCCTCATGCAGGGACGTCAGCCAGAAACGGCCATTGTCGATCGCGTAGCCAATTCGTAAGTTTCCCCGGAATTTGCGGATCACACCGCCGATCACGCGGACCTTCTCCACCGGCACGACGATGTCGGTGCTGGTCGTCAGGACGGGCTGGTCGGGCCGGATATAGGTCGCGATCGACAGCGTCGGATTGTCCGAGAGCTCGTCGAGAATGGCGGTGAGGCTGTCGCGGATGCTGTTATAGGCCGACGGGTGCACGATGCTCAGCAATTCCTGGAACTGCGGATCGGCGGAATAGGCCGAATAGGTGCCCGAGAGGCTGACGATGTTCCGCGTCATCATCCGCAGGTACGGCGTCGACGGTGCGTTGCCGGTCACATAGAGATCGCCGCCGGTGCCGAACGGCACGACCACGGTCCGCTGGTTCTGGTTCGACGTGTAGATCAGCATGCCGAGCACCGCGGTGATGCCGAACAGGCCCACAATCGCGAATTTGAGCAGCCGGTTCTCCTCGAAGAGATTGGCCGAGCCCTGAAGGTAGCGGTGAATACCCCAGCTGGCCGGCTTGTCGGCGAGCGGATCCCAGTCCTTCGGGCGTGATCTGCGGAAGAGCGCCATCGGTTCTACTCGAAGAAGCGGGTCTGGGTCGGACCCGGATAATGACGGAAGGAGATCAGCCCCCAGCGCCAGGCGAGGTGGGGCACGAACCCGCGCGGCTTCGTACGCTTCCAGGGGATGAAAAGGAGAAGAGCGCCGATCAGCGACCACCCGATCACGCCGCCAACGATGACGGCGACAAAGATCGTCGACATGACCAGGATGAACTCATCCGCACCGAACCAGAGAATCTGGACCGGCAGGTGAAGATACTGGGGCAGACGTTCGTCCAACGCTCTTCTCCTCCTGCTTCAAGACAGCCCGAAGAGCCCGGGTTGTCGTTTTCCGAGCCTTTCGGCCCGGCTCGTGGGCCGCGCGGAAACATGCCCCGCGCGGCCGATCAGCTCAGACGACCATCCCGAAAGTCTGGAGGATGGTGTCCGCCTTGATGAGGCACACCGCGGCGACGATGGTCGGGATCCCGATCATGACGTTCGAGAACAGCCGCGACACGCCGAACAGGAAGGCCGCGACGCCGGCCACAAAGCCCATCGGGCCTTTGACGCCCTTGTTCACGACGATGTTGTAGATGTCGTACCCAAGGTCGCCGGTGGCGGGCGCGGTGAACGCGTGGGCGCCACCGCTCATCGTCGCGAACAACACCAAAGGGACGCCGATATTCGCGACCCCGAACACATGTTTCCCGATCTTTCTGATCATTTTGACACTCCGTGCGTTGGCGGAGCCGCCCGGGAAGATGCCTGCCGACACCGTGTGAGCACGTTGGCGGCCGAGCGGCGTGGTGGGCGGCTCCAGGGGAGCCACGGCCGTCGGCATTCCGGCCCGTGTCGGTAGAGCCGAGGCGCTCCGCCCGGGCCGGCCCCCCGAACGGCCGCCAAAAGGGATGGACGCGCGCGACGCCGCGCGCTGACGATCAGTGCTTCGCATCGGTCTTCGCCGATTGAGCGTCGAGGAACTGCTCAAGTTCGCCCTGCTGGAAGCCCGAGACGAGCTTGCCGTCGACGATCAGCGTCGGCGTGCCGGTGATCCCGATCTTGGCGGTTACCTCGGCATCTGCCTCGACCTTGGCGTGACCGAAAGCGCATCTGCGAAGCGCCGAGGGCTGAGAACCGCCATAGATGGCCTTGAACTCGGCCACTTTGTCGGCCGAGCACAGGATATGCTCCGACTTCGCCGCCGCTTGCGGATGGATGCCGCTGACGAAGTAGATCAGGCGCCGGACCGGCTTGCCTTCGGCCGCCTTGGCGATCCAGAATTTCTCCAGCGCGCGGCAATAGGGACATTCGGGATCGGTGAACTCGATCACCGTCGGCGCCCCCGCGGGTCCGATCACCAGCGCTTTGGCCGGATCGATCGCGCCAAGCTTCTTGCGGGCGCTTGCATCCTGGGCAAGCGCCGTGACGTTGACGCCGTTCTTGTCGTAGACGGCGGCGAACAGGATGTGCTCACTCTGCGGCGCATAATAGAGGATCCGCCCGCCTGCGGTCGCCTGGTAGATCGGACCCTTGACGGGTGCCGGCCCGAAATCCTCGAACTGCAGATTGGCGAAGGTCTGGCGGAGCTGCTCTTCCGCCTGCTTCGCGGCTACAGTCAGCGGCTCGGCGGCAATAATTTTCGGCGTTTCCACCGTCTGCGCCAGCGCACCGGATGCGAACGTCGCGGCGCACGCCAGGACCGGCAGGCCCTGCAGCGCCCTGCGCATCACGGCGCTCATTTCCCGGCGCTCGCAAAGCGACGCGTGCTGCACTCGAAGGCGTCACGATCGATTTGCATCTGGGCACCGACCGGGACGGTCCGAGGCACCGCTGCTGCAACCGGCTCACTGATCTTGGGTGCAATGGCGAAACCATCACCGGTTGCGATGACCCGGACTCGCGGGGCCGTTTGGATCACGCTCGCGCCGACTTGCCGCGGGCAGGCCATCACTGGCATGATGGCGAGCGCAAGCGAAATGCCCGCCGCACCGCCGTAGAGAACTGGACCGGCCATCAAACACGCCTCCTCTGTCCGGGAATCGCAGCGGCGATAACCGGGTGAATCGATTGGGTTCAGGCTGGGAGCGATGAGGTTGTCGAAACCGTGCGCGCCGTCACCCCAAGTCGGGATGAGCGCGTCATGAAGTAAGTGGTTGGGGCGGCGCAATAGCCAGGGCACTGCCGTGCCGGTGGCGGCAATCGCGACCCTGAACCGGCACGCCAGTGCCGAAAATCGGGTCCCCGATTGTTCACAAAGTGCCCATCCGCGCCGTAATGTCGTCAAGCAATAAGAGGAAGCACGCGAATCACGAGGAAGGGGAAATGGCCAGATCGGGTTCGAGGACCTACAAACTTCGATTATCGGACCAGGGCATCGACCTGTTCCTTGCCTGCCACTGCCGGCTGGCGCGACTCGTCCGCGACTTCATTCCCTATGGGGCGACGCTCTCGGTCGCGGTTTTGCTCCTCGATCGCCTGGCGGTGGAAGACATAGCAGCTGAACTCGAGACAAGGGCTTGCGACCAGCTCGCAGGTGACATCGAGAGATTCGTCGGATGTTCGAACGAGCTTGCCAATGTCATGCGACGGGTCGTCGAGCGACTCGAGGCTTCGGAACAGTTCGGTTGCAAGCCTCCGATCGGCAAGCTCTACATTGTCGGGCTCGTCTCGTTCAAAGTGGTCGAGGACGGCGAGCTAACTGACGCCTATCGCAGCACCGCGTCACGAAGAGCGGGCCGCGAAACAGAAAATTAACCGCTTCTCAGCCAGTTGATCTCGTGCAAACCCCGCGCGGGAAAGCAATCCTTCTTCCAAAATGGGAACGATAGGATTTGACCCGCAGCGTACATCACACCAATTCTCGTGCTGTCGAACTGTGCAATGGGAGCTTTGAGCAACAGTCAGGGAGAACCTGCACGTGTCGCTTCAAAGCACATCCGGCATTGGAGATGCGGCTGTCCTTGCGCAGATCAAATTGATCTCGGGAAAGTGCATCGAAGAGCGGAGACGGAAAGAACGGAAAACACAGGAGCAACTGGCGTCCGATGTCGGTATCGGTGTGCGTTGGTTACGCGAGATCGAGTCGGGTAATCCGAAATCCTCGATTGAGGATCATCTGCGCTGTGCATCCGGCGTGGGGCTTCCAGCCTCCTATTTCCTGATCCCGCTGATGTTCATGGATCATAAGATGACATTTCCACGGCAATTGCTTCTCGACGATGTGGCAGCCCTTGAGGAATACTGCATTCGCTGCATCGGCGACTATTATGTCGATACGATCTCCAGTCGGTTACGGCCGTCGGCATCGAAATCGTCGCCTCCCGAAGCTGAAGCTTGAGGTCCCGCGGATCATGGCGCCCGAGGCGCTCACTTCGGAGCGGGTCTATATGGGCCTGCGCCGCGCGATCGTCGGCGGGTATTACGCCCCCGGCACAACGCTTGTCGCCCAGGCGATCGCGGAGGAATTTGGCACAAGCATCGCTCCAGTGCGCGATGCCATTCACCGCCTGGTGGGGGAGGGATTGATCGAGACACATCATGGCGGGGGATTCCAGCTTCCCGTCCTTACGGAAAACGATCTTCGGGATCTCTATGTCTGGCACGGCCAGATCGTGCGTCTTGCCATCAAACATCGCTCAAGCCCCAGTATCAGCATCGACATGTCAACGACCTTGGACACTCTCGACCCGGAGGATACTCGCGCAATCGCCGACGCGACGACTGAGCTATTTTCTCGCCTCGCAGGCCTTTCGCGAAATGAGCAGCATGCCGCCGCCGTCGCAAGAGTCGCCGATCGGCTTTATGCGACTCGGTTGCGTGAGTCGGTGATTAAGGACCGCGTCGGCGAACTGCGCGCGGTATGGATTGTGACCGCATCCGGTCGAGAGTCCGCCGTTCGCGATGCCGTCTGGGCCTATCATCGGCGGAGACTGCGCCGCGTGCCAGCGTTGGTGAAGGCGACAAATAGCGAATTTTATTCGCCATATGTTCGATAGAACTCGGTGCCGGCTGTCACGTCGTATTTAAGGTCAATATGGGCACTTATAACGTCTCATATATGTGATCCGCTCAGTAACATTCCAGCGCTGCAATCCGCAGCGAGAAGGAGTGTTCAGCAATGCAACGCGAAATGGAAACCGAGAGCGACCTGATCGACCTTGGACCGGTCACGGTCGAAACCAAGGGCATCGCCGGCCTGTCACGCGATCAGGATCAGTCGCCGAAGGGCGGCGCAGGCATCCTCGACGATTGAAGCCGATCGGGGCGCGCAGGCCACTGCGCGCCCCGATACCAGGGACCGGGTGCCATGGCTCATTATCTCAGGTCGAATCTCCATTATTGCGACACTGGCGCCCACATCGTCTTCCTGGACGTGGCGGCAGGTCGCTATTTCAGCATCCCGCCAAGCTGGAATACGGCTTTCCGTAACTGCCTGGCGGGCGATGCACCGGCCGAACAGGCGGATTTTGCAGCGAGCAAGCTTGTCGCTGCGGGAATCCTATGTGGGGCGCGGGATGTAGGACCGACACGGGATCCGGAACCCTTCGTCGCCCCCACTGAAATCCGGGCAAATGAAGCGGACCGCGTGATTCGCATCTCGATGGTTTTGAGGGCGCTTTGGCATCAGATGTGGGTTGCGTCGGACCTCAAAAGGCATGGCTTTCAATATGTAATCCGCGACCTCGAGCTGAGGCGGAAGGGCCCGTTCCGCACCGAGCGCGTTAACGTCGTGACCGAGGTCAACAGCTTCAATGCGGCCTTCACCTTCACCGAGTTCGCGATATCCAGGGCTGACAATTGCCTCATCCGTTCGATAGCGTTGCTGCGGATGCTGCGCGCGGCGGGAGGCGATGGCCTATTGGTCATCGGCGTGACCGCGAGCCCTTTTTCCGCCCATGCCTGGGTCCAGCGCGGTGCCGTCTTGCTCAACGACAGCCTGGATCGTGTCCGGATCTTCTCCCCGATCCTGGTCGTCTAATGGCGGCAAATTATCTGATTCTCCTGTCGGAGGACCCCGCGATTCTCCCTGGCCTGATCGCACGTGCCTCCCGAACAGGGTCGCTCGGCGTGGTCTTCGCGACAGATCGCGTCGCAGTAATGGCCGATGCAGCTTGCCCGACAATTTCACTCGGTTCGGATCGCGGCATTGTTCTGGGAAGGCTCTTTGGTCGATCGGATTATGCGCCGATCACCTCGGTCGATCCGCCATGCACAAGCCCTGACGCGAGCTGTCTCCCGGTTCTCATCGAACGCTGCTGGGGAAGCTATGTCGCCATCGAGCAGGGCGCCGACCGCGAGACTGCCGTCCTGCGCGATCCGTCCGGCGGCCTTCCCGCCTATTATGTCTCATCGAACGGCGTCCATGCCATAGCCTCCGACGTGGCGACCATTGGCGTCGTCGATCTCCTACGCGTCGAAGTCGATTGGGAGAATATCGGCTTCCAATTCCGCTTTCCCAATCAGCGTTCGGAATCGACAGCGATCCGGGGCGTACGCGAACTGCTGCCAGGATTTGCACTGATCTGGGACGGGGCCATGCTCCAGACGGAAGCTCGATGGTCGCCGTGGGATCATGTCGCGAACAGGATGGTCAGCGATCCGGTCGGCACGGCCAATCGGGTCCGCACGACCATAGAGGGCTGCATCGGCGCTCTGGGCCGTTCTTACGGAAACATGCTGGCGGGCGTCTCCGGCGGCTTGGACTCGTCGATCATTGCAGCGGCCCTCGCGCGCGCTGGGTGCGAACCGCATTGCGTAACGGTGGCGACCCAGCATCCCGAGGGGGATGAACGCCACTACGCCCGTCAACTATGCTCCGCGCTCAAGCTGCCGCTCCATGAGGCGCAATTTGCGACCGCGCACGTCGACCCGTGCCGGCCAAGCGCGCCCTTTCTTCCACGGCCGATCGGCGAACCGTTCCTGCAGAGCTATGATCACATCGCACGCGCCATCGGCGACGCCCAGGCGACCGGCACCATCTTTCGTGGCAATGGCGGCGACGCGGTCTTCTGTTTCATGCAGAACGCGACTCCCATCGTCGACCGTCTGATGCTCGAAGGATTGCGCCCGGCTCTATGGAAAACCGTGCGGGACGTCTGCCGGATGACCGAGAGCAGCCTGGCCACAGTGCTCTTTTCGGCGCTGAGAAAAGCGATGGCGGGACCGACATCGTCGGCGAACCGGCAAGATGAGCGCTTTCTGCTGCCAGCTGCGGGAACGGGCTCGGCGCATGCCGGCCATCCGTGGCTTGTCCCACGAAGCGGCGTCCCACCTGGCCGCGCGACTCATGTGCAGTGGGTCGTGCGTGTACAGCGCTTTGCGGAAGGCAATCGGCACCAGGCCGATCTCGAGCTCATCTGTCCTTTGCTGTCGCAACCCATCATCGAGGAATGTCTCGCCATCCCGAGCTGGGCATGGGTCGCAGGCGGAATCAATCGTTCTGCGGCCCGAAGCGCCTTTGCTGGCGTGCTGCCTCCGTCGGTGATCGAGCGCACCGTCAAAGGAGGACCGGACGCATTCTGCATCGAATTGCTCGACGCTTACAGGGACATCATCAGGGAGCAGCTGATGGACGGCCTGCTCGCCGCGAGGGGTGTGATCGATCGCCGCGCGGTAGAGCGCTCCCTGTCCAATCTCGGGCCGCCGCGCAACAATGACTATCTCCGGCTGCTCGCACTCGCCGACGCGGAGGCCTGGGTCCGGCATTGGTCGATCGGCGCGGCACCCGCCGATGGCCGGCTGTCCGGTCCGGATGCAGCGGTCCGCTCCGAGGAGAGTGCAGGGAGGTCGAGCCATTCAGCCGCTTCGGGCACGACGTGATCGCCGCCCTGCAGCCAATATTCGAACCACGCGAGATTCCGCTCGTAGACCGCGAACCGATGGACCGGCTGCCATTTGATATGATGCTCGCCCGGAAACACGTATAGCGCGTACGGGACATGGTGCTGACGCAGCGCTGCCGCAGTTTCGAGGCTTCCGAGATACTCGTCCTCGGCAAGCTGCATGAGAATCGGCGCCCGGATCCGGCTCGCATTCCGGGCAATCGAATAGCAGGCCCAGAAGGGCTCATTCTCATCGCCGCGCGCTGGATAGCCGGAGCCGACATAGTTTCGCTCCGCGCCTGATCCGGCCAGCGGAATCAACGTCCCTGGCTCCTCGAACGAGCTGCTGACCGACGCCGCGGCGAACAGGGTGCTATGGAGCAGCGCATATTGGGTCGTGCGCGTGCCGTCACTGAGGCCCGTGATGCCGATACGCTCGGGATCGACGACCCCGCGCGTGACCAGCAGATGGACGCCCTGCTCGAGCGAGGACAGCACGCTTCGCAGGTCCGCCCAATCCTTCATGTTGTTGCGTTCGAGTTCGTCTCCATCACGACTGGGCGACAGCAAGCCGATCTCACGAGGGCGCTCGAAGCTGAGCACCGCGAAGCCGTGCGCGGCGAACAGCTGAATGGGATATTCGTCGCCGGTGCCGCCGCGGAGAAACCCGCGGCTGTCATATTGCACGATGATCAACGGATGCCGCTGGCCTGGCCGATGGTCCGGCGGGAGGACAAGATCGCCAAAAGTCTCGATGCCGCGATCGTTGCGCCAGGTCAGCCGCTCGATCCGGCCCAGCCGAATCTCGCGGAACTCCGGATTGAAATCGAGGACCGGACGGATCTGCCCATTCTCGCTCACCCTCACCAGCCGGCGCGGCTGGCCCGATGATTCATGGAGGCACAGAAGATCGCGTCCGGTTGGGTGACAATCGGCAAGCAGATCGTCGGTCCGAAAGGCACGATGCGGCATGCCATGCCCGGGCGTCCAGTCGTAGAGCGCAAGCTGGCTCAGGCCCCAGCCTTCTTGTCGGAAGAAGCGCAAGGCCCTGCCATCGGGCGTCCACCATAATCCGACGATGTGGGTGCAGATCTCGGCCGTGCAGTCGATCATTTTTCCGGTGGCCGTGATCGCGCGCAGTTGAGTTGTCGGTATGTACTGGTCAGGGTCGCGCCGGCGGGTCCAGGCTTTGCTGCCGCGCGATGTCGCAAAGAGCAGCGCATCCTGCGGCCTGCCGGCATCGCTTGCAGGATCGAGCAGGGCGCGCTCGCTGGGCATCGCCGGCCGCACAGCTCGGGACCGCATGTCCAAGGTGAAGAAGGCGAGGGGGCTCGGGGCGTAAGGAAAGGGACGACTACTCGCCTTCGGCACGAACCGATCGTCGAACAGGAAGCCGGACCGGGCCTCGCTATCGATCGCCCGCCAGCCCTCCTGAAGCTTCGGCTTACTCGCAAAGATGATCGCCCTGCCATCCGCGGACCAGGCCAGATCCTCGATGTCGACGTCGGACGTCGTGAGCGCCTCGGATGTCGATCCGTCCGACCGCGCCCGCCAGATCTGTGTGGCGCCCCGCTCGCGCTTCAGAAAGGCGATCCACAGCCCATCAGGAGACCAGTGGGGCGTGATGACCTTGGGGACGCCAGTCGGGAAGGCGGTGATACCGGTACGATCCAGGGTCTGGCGGATCAGTTCTCCCCCCGCGTCCACCTCGATGAGACGCGCGGGCGCCCCAATCTCGACGACGAACATGCCCATGCAGTAGCTGTTCGCGTCAGGATCGGCCCGCCGTATCTGAAACGCGGCCTTGCGACCATCGGGTGAAACCGCGACTGCGCTCGGACCCTCGAGCGCCACGCTGGCGGGCCAGCCGACGTCCCGGAGTCGCACCAGATCCATTGCCTCGATAGCCCTGCTAGCAACATCCGGCCCGGGCGAGCTCGACGGCGCCAAATTCTGACAGCCGGTTTCGGCGGCGGCTGCCCAGCCTTCGGGACCAATCATGGCGAACAGGGCGACGAATGTAGGCGCCAGCGCCCGCAGCAGATGGCGCATCACAGATGTTTGGTGACGGACAGGCTGACGAAGCGGCCGACAACCGAATAATTGGTGGAGTCATAGGCGGGATAATAGGGCGCCGAGGTCTTGATCCGGTCGGGCTTGTCGTTGAACAGGTTCAGGACCGACAGTGTGATCTCGATATTGCTCAGTGCCTTCGCACTGTCACCGGTCCGGTAGACGGCCGTGAGATCGACCGTTGTCATCGGCCGGACCGACTGTTCAGGGATCGACCGGTTATCGGTCACACCGCCTATATAGTTGCCATAGGCACTGACGGTGAACGCTTCCCGATCCCACACGGCGCCTGCACGCGCACGCCAATGGGGTGGATTGAAAATCACTCCGGCTGCCGGGATCGCCGCCGTATTGGGCGTCAGCTCCTGCTTGCTATGGATATAACTCGCCGACCCGCTCAGCGTCACCGTGTCTTGCGACGCGAATTCGAGCCGGTAGTCCGCGGCGATGTCGATGCCGCTGACCGTCTGGCGAGCGATGTTCAGGTAGCGACTATCGATGATCGCGACGACGTCCGCCGGATCATAGGGAAGACCCGTGAAATTTTCGACGCCGGATTTCGAATCGCCGACCGCGGTGCCAACGTCGCCGAGGGCCGGGTTGAGGTTGACGAGCGCGGCATAGGCCGGATTGGTCAGCAGCCCTTCATAGGAGCTGATGGGCTGTGTGATGCGGTCCTTATAGCGAACGTGGAAGACGCTTCCCTCGACCTTGAGATGGGGGATCGAAGCGGGCCGCACGACGATCGATGCCGTCCATGTCGACGCGCGTTCCGGCTTGAGATCCGGATTCCCGCCGACGAGGAAGAGTGCTGTCGCGCTCGCCGGATAACTGGTGCTCCCGAAGTAGCTCGCGGGAACGAGCTCGGCGTCGTATCCCAGGAACTGCTGATAGAGCGTGGGGGTCTTGAACGAGCGTCCCCATGAGAATTTGAGTTCCACCCCTCGCCAAGGTGCATAGACCAGGCCGAGCTTGGGCGTCGCGACGCTCGCCATGCCAGGATAGTTTTCGTACCGTGCGGCGCCACTCACCGACAGGTGGTCGACGAAAGGGATTTCCTGGGCGCTTGAAACGATGGGAACATGGACCTCCCCGAACCCATAGTAGCTCTTCCGGCTCTTTGAAAATTGCACGGTCGGGGTCGTGCCGCCCGCGCGTTCCGTTTTCAGGTTTGCGTCCAGGCCGTTTGACCGATAGCCGCCCCCCAAGGCAACCCGGACGTCTCCGCCCGGCAAGGTCATGAGGCTGCCTTCGACGTTGAGCTCGATCAGCGTCGATCGATTTCGATAGGAGCCTGTCGACGCGAAGCTGAGGGCGCCGACACTGAAAAAGCGCGAATTCAGATCGGTCTTGTCCTCGGCATATGTTCCCAGCAGCGTTGCCGTCCAGCCCCTTGGCAGTGCCCATTCGATCTTCGGCGAGATCGCATAGGACCGCACGGCGGGCGTGCGGCGATAGCCGAGGTCGGCATAGTCGTCGCTCGCAAGCGGCTGCACCGTGGCGGAATGGCGAGAGCTGTAGACCGCATCAACGCTCGCGGTCAGCGCGCTGTCCACATCCCAATAGCCGTTCAGGATGGCGCTGTGATGCCGCTGCGCCGGAAGCAGGGTGGTCGTTGGGAATGTCGCGTTGGTGTAGGAGCGTTGCCCGGCGAGAATCGGCGTGTCGCGCTCGAAATCATAACTGACAATGAAGCCGGAGCGAGCTCCGGTGGTGCCGGCGACGACACTATACTCCTGCTGCCGATCGCCACCGTCCGTCGATGCGCCACCGCGTGCCGTCGCGCTGACTCCATCGAAGCTCCGCTTGAGAATTACGTTTGCGACGCCCGCTACAGCATCCGAGCCATAGATTGCCGACGCGCCGTCTGTGATGATCTCAATTCGATCGACCGCCGCGAGCGGGATTGCGGAAATGTCGATCGCCTGTTGTGCGCTGTTGTACGCCAGTCGATGCCCGTTCAGCAGCGTCAGCGTGGCGTCCGGCCCGAGACCACGGAGATTGAGACTCGAGGCGGAACTGACATTCTCGTTGGTTTCACCGGTGACGCCAACAGTCACTCCCGGATTTTGTCCGCCCGCGAAGCTCTGCGGCAGGCTTCTGGCAAAGTCGCCAAGATTGGTGAGCCCTGATTTTCGGATCTCGTCCTGCGTCTGTGTGATCGTCGGCGAAGCTGGCAAGGCGCCACGAATTCGCGTGCCGGTTACGACAATGTCCGTCAATCTGTCGGCCGTCCCACCGGTTGCCGCACTCTGCGGCGGCTCGGATCGCCCCCGAATGTAAACCGTTCCGCCCGAGATTTCCGCGGTCAATCCCGTGCCGTGCAAGAGCAGGGCAACGGCCTCATCGGGCGTATAGTGCCCTTTAAGTGCGGCCGCGCGCCTCCCTCTCAGCGCATCGCTCGCCGCTACGAGTTCGAGGCCGGACTGGCGCGCCACGTCCCGCAGAGCATATTTCAGATCCTGCGCTGCGAGGTCATAATCCCGCGCAATATCCTCTTGCGCGCGACTCACCGAACTCACCGAAAGGCCCGCCACAAAGGCTCCGACACACAACCCAATCCGATACCGCTTCATTCCAATGCCCCCTTCGGTCCCACGGAACTTTCCAGTGGGTGCATTGGCTTTGACGGGGCATGTTCAAATGTGGTGCGGTAACCGCTGCGATCAGTCCGGATTTTTCAGCAGAAGTCGCCCGGGTTTGCTGCGATCAACGATCAATCCCAGCAAAGCCGCCAGTTTCTGCGCGACGGCGTCGGCGTCGGTGATGTCGAGATCCGCGAATACCTCTCGTCTTCCAAACGTGGCATCCGCGAACACGATCTTGATCGCTGATCGCTGGTTGACCTTCTCGACAATCTGCGCAGCCGGGACATCATCGAAACTCTCCACTGCGCGAGTGGTCGGTGGCGCAGGGATCTGGGCGGTCGGCTGCGGCTCAGCTTCCGACGGTACCGAATAGGACACTTGTTCCCCCGGGCTGAGATGCACAACCTTCTTCACCTGCTCTTTTGCCGTACGCGGAAGGCTCACCTCGACCGAACCGCTGAGGAGCCGGACGTTTACGCCGTGGACGATGGCGACTTCAAACAGCGTTCCTGTCGCTGTCACCTTGCCGCCTGCGGCGTAAACAACGAAGGGCCGTGCAGGGTTATGCGATACGGCAAATCGTGCCCCGCCCCGCAAGAGGTCTACCGACCGTTCGCCATTCGTGAAATGCGTCGCAATTCGGCTGTCGGCGAAGAGCGTGACCTCAGAGCTGTCTTCAAGCCTGACAATCCTGTCGGTCTTGGCGGCGACGTAGGTGCGGCTTTCCGCGACGTCCCGCCTCGCGGGATTCAGGTCTCGCCAAGTCAAATGAGGACCACCCAGAATGCCAACCACGACGGCGACCACCGCGATGAGGCCACCAGCGGCAACCATTCGTCCTTTTGCACCCCAGGGGACGCGTTCAGGTGCAGGCGAAAAGGCTACCCGCAAAGATGGAATGCGCGCGGCGCTGTCGCTTGCACGTCCCACCTCTACCGCCACGCGTTTGTAAACTGCGCGATGCTGAGGATCCTTGGACAGCCATCTTTCGAGGGCCGCGGCGTGCCTGCCGGGATCCTCGTGCATCTTCATCAGCCAGTTATATGCCTGACGCTCGATCCTGCTGGGCCGGTCGCTCATCGGTTCCTCCGATGTTGATCGATATGCGCGATGGCCTTCAGCATCTGTCTTTTGACACCCCAAACACTCATGCCAACTCTACTCGCGATTTCCTTGTAGGTGAAACCATCGACCCGGCTGAGCAGGAAAATTTCCAGCGTCTTGGGCTTGAGCTGGCGCAATATGGTCCCGTAATGCTCGAGTTCCTGGCGGCCTTCGAGTTCTCGATGCTGGTCATATTCGGTCGGATGGTCCAGGCCTTCGACAAGCGGTACCGAAAGCTCCGCAAGCCGTGTCGAGGCGCGCTCGGCGCGGTCTCGCAGCAAATTCGTAGCGATGCGCCTAAGATAAGCCTGTGGCGTTGCAATCTGGGTGACCGGCGATGCGCGCAGGAATCTGGTGAGCGCTTCCTGTGCGAGATCATCAGCCTCGTCATATGAGCCCAGCCGCCGCCGGAAAAATCGCACGAGGCTGGGGACCTCGGATCGATAGATCGCGTCGAACCCCGCCGGCTCGTCGGTCTTGCCGGCCGAAGCCTCTACGCCACTGTGGCGATGTATATCATCTTCGAGCGCCATCAGACGGCAGCGCGGTTCGCGCCCCGCGCAATGTTCGTACCGTGTGCCCGGAGTCTCTGATCAGATCGGCCTTGGTCCATCTCGTCGCGCCCTATGTCCACTCGGGGCGACGGCCAAAGCCGGATGTTGGAAACCTGACTTGCGGCAGGCGCATGCGCCTTTACCGGCAAGCCGGCTGGACATACGCGCATGCCACCCGGCCGCAGAAGCTGAGACCGAGTCCACAAGTTCGGGGTTTCCATGCCCCGCTCCCGAGTGTCGCGGGAGCGAGACCAATTTGCCCGCTTCGGGTTCAGAAGCAAGTGTTTATCACACCAAGTCCATCTCTTCAGGCGCGGGACTCCGTGTGGGAAGGGAAGGTGGGGAGGGATGTCGGTCGCAGGAAGCAGCGCTCGCCATCCGCTCGACGGCGGACGGGCGGGGTCGCTGTGCCGGGATTGGTCATAAGCTGCAGCAGGACAAGTCCGAACCGGAAGGAAGGCTTGTCCCACCATCCGTCGCCGCGGTCCGTCGCGGCCACCCCGGTTTCCACCTACGACCCGTTGGACAACTGGCCGCACATTGGGAACCCTTCAGTGCGCTCATCTCTATCATCGGCCGGCTGATATAGATGCCTATCTTGAATTCTGGCGGCATTGGCCGTATCTGATGTCGGAAACGTCGTATGTTGGTGACCGCTATGTCGACCCTGGCCGATCAAATTCTGGAGCGCATGGCAGGCGGCGGCACTCTTGCGCGCGGCGATTTTCCGCTCGATGCCAACTACGACTCGGTCGGGCGAGCGCTTGGCGACCTCGTCAAAGAGCGCAAGATCGTGCGCGTCGGACGCGGACGTTACAGGCTTGCGCGGAGCGGCGCCACGGCATCGTCGGCGTCGATCGCGGATCTCGTAGAGCGCCGTGTAAGCCGCTCAAAGCGCAACGTGTTTCTGCGTCGGGACTTTGGCGAATTCGGCAGTTATGATGCGGTCGGGCGGGCGCTGCGCCAGGCGACCAAGACCGGCAAGCTCATCCAGATCGGTTACGGCCTTTATGCCAAGGCAGCGCTCTCGCCCTTCAGCGGCAGGCCGGCCCCCGTCGTGGGGATCAAACGCCTTGCTGCCGAAGCGCTCGGGCGGCTCGGCAAGTCGGTCGATCCGTCGAGCTTCGATCGCGCCTATAATAGCGGCCGCTCTACCCAGGTGCCGACCGGCCGAACCTTGGCGGTCAAAGATCGTGTCAGCCGGCGCATCGGCTATGATGGCAATTATGTCGTTCTCGAGCGCACCTGACGCGCGGACGCTCGGTCGAGTCGCCGGTGCGCTCGCTGTCGATGAAGCCTTTGTCGAGAAGGACTGGTTCGTCGTTCAGGCGATCGCCAGGCTCGTCGCATCAGGAACCGACGACATCACCCCGATCTTCTCCGGCGGGACATCGCTGCTGAAAGGCCATGCCCTGATCAAAAGATTCTCGGAGGACATTGATTTCAAGCTCGGTCTCTCGCCGGCATTTGTGGCCCTCTCAGGCAACCAGCGCCGCAAGGCGCTGGGAGTCTTCAAGGACGATCTTGAGGCGGGCTGGGCTGACGCCGGCTTCACCGACATGAAGGTCGAGGCGCGGGACGCCAACGGCTTCCTGAAGATTGAGATGGCCTATCCGACCATTCTCGGCGGACATGATGCGCTGCGGCCACATGTCCTGGCGGAACTATCCGCGAAGCCGCCGAGGCTCCAAACGATCGCCCGGCCGCTATCATCCTATGTGAACCAATATCGTGGGCTTGAGCCGGAAGTCAGCGCAATTCCCTGTATCGACCCGGTCGAAACCGCCGCCGACAAGCTCAGTGCCTTCGCGTGGCGCATGATCGTCCGCGACAGATCCGCGGCCGACGACGATCCGACGATCGTCCGTCACCTTCATGATCTGGCGGCCCTGGAAAGCACAGCGACGGCAAGCACTGTCTTTCCGGCCCTCCTTGCCGAGACGTTGGTCGCTGATACGCACCGAGGGGGTGGCGCCGTCGCCCATCTCGATCCCCCGGACCGCCTGGGAGTGATGCTTGCCAAGCTCGCGGCGGATACTGCCTATGATGGCGAATATTCGCGCTTCGTCGAAGGCATGGCCTTTGCGGGGGAGAGCGAGGTCCCGACATATGGGGAAGCCATCCGAGCGCTATCCCGACTTGCGGCACTGCTGGTCTGATCCATCGTCGCTCTCTATTTGCAGCGATATCCGATCAAAAAGCTCATGCAGACGGGCCAGACATTGCCCGGTCAACCCAACGGAAACCCGCCGCCCGTCGTCGCCATCCGCGCTCCGCGTCAAAAGCCCCTTTTTGACCAACTCGGTGATCTTACGATGTGCGCTCGATGTCGGAACGTGCGCGGCCATGCAAAGTGACCAGAGATAAGTTTTCCGGCCCTCATGATGGGCCAGATACAGATCGAGCAACATATCCCAGGTGGGGGCAGGGCAGAGGTCGAACCCCAGCTGGGCACCGACAAGCTTGCGCTCGGCAATGAGCTGCCGGCACAGTTCGCGCCGCCTCTCCATGAGCTGGACGGCGCTCATGGGCGTGGTGCGCTGCATACGGGTGTCGGATGTGTGTCTGCCGCGGAAGATCCTGCGCGGGACATGTCACAGCCGCCCGCTCAGGCCGCAGGAGCCGATGCCGGCTCCTGCGGCAGGATCGCGCCCGCCCGATAGAGCGCGATCAGCTCCTCCTGTTCCGGCCGCAGTGCATCGACCGCGCCAAGTTCGGACGGCTCACCGGTCAGAAGATGGGAAGGACAGCGCCCTTCATGGGTACCGAGATTGGGCCGGTGCGCACGATAGCCCGCGAGCGCCGCAAGCTCCGGTGCAAACGACTTTGCAATTTCGGGCGGATAGGCGAGCCACGGCAGTTCATAAGGCTTCAACCACCCGAGGCTGTAGCTCACGATCATTCCGCGCCTTGGCCTATGGGTGCGGTTCGCGCCGCCGGCGTGAAGTGTCGATCCCAGGAACAGCAGCGCCGCGCCGGGCTCCATCTCGATACCCATGCCCTCTGCCGCATCAATGACGATCTCATCCTGCCGCCGGTGGCTTCCAGGCCAGATAATCGTCGCGCCATTCTCCGCCGTGTAAGGCGAGAAAGGCCACATCACATTGACCAGATATTCGACGCCCGACGTGTGGACCGGCCACATGTCCTGATCCCGGTGCGGCGGCTGCGCGTCGCCGCCTGGCAAGATCTCGATCGCCTGGGTGAGATTGAGCTGGATCGTATCGCAATGTCGCCCGAGGATCGCCTCCACCGTCGAGAGCACGCCCGCGTGCTGCACGAAGGCCGCCATATGCGGGCTACGGCGTAACAGGCCGTGAAACCGCTTGGTGGTGCCGCCATAAAAAGGCCCGACCGACAGGCTGGTGGTTTCGAACACCGGCTCGAGATCACTCGCCAGCGCGTGCACCATTTCCAGCGGCACGGCATCGCGGATCACGGAATAACCCTGTGACTGCAGGGCCTCCGCATGCATCCCCAGTTCGGTCCGGTGGGCGTCGCCGGCGATCGCCGCCATGTCGTTCATGCCGGCACCGCCGCGCGAGGGTCCGCCATCACGAGAGGCGCCGACACATAGGTGCCGGCATCACGCAACAGATGCGGGGTCTCCGGCGTGATATCGATCCTGAGCGCACCGGTGAGGCTGCGTCCCATCTTTCGCGGCAGACCAAGCGGCCAACAGTCCCAGCCGAGCGCCAGCACCTGACTCAACCAGCCTGAATCGGCGATGCAGGTGAACGCCTGGATATCATGCAGCAACGCAAATTCGACGGCTGCCGTGGTCAGCGCGTTGCGCACGACCAGCCGTTCCGGCGCACGCAGCCGCATCGACAGGCACCCCCGGCTGATCTCATAGATATTCGGCGAACGGGGTACCGCTTCGTCGCACAGATCGGGAAAGATCGTCCCCAATATGTGCGGCCCATCCGTCGGCAAAAACCTGATCGACCCCCGATGGCCTCCGTTCGCATCCGCTGCGACCAGATAGATCGCCCGGTCATCGTCGAATTGATCGATCTCGAAACAGCCATGGACGACCGGCACATCCCATTTCAGCAAATCGACGAAGACATGTTTGCGATCGCGATGCATCGCATCGAGAATCGCGTTGGCCCCTGGCGCTCGCGCGCCCTGAAAGATCTGGATCATGAGTTTCTCCCGATTACAACGGGATGAAGGTCGTCCAGATTTGTCGAAGGCTCATACCAGCTAGGTAGAGGGTTGACCGGACTTTGGGCGGTATCCCTGACGAACTCGAACCGAAAGTGGACCTCATCAGAGCCGGGAGCACGCTATCCAGCGCGGGCTGCGACCGCTTTCAGCCGGCCTCGCAATATGCCGACCGCGAACAGAAGGTGGAGGAGGGGGCAGCGGCGAGCGCTTGGATCAGCGGCAGACATATGTCCGATGACCCTGGCGCCAACCCCATCGCGGATTTGGTCCATGTCCTTTCGATTCACCCAGAGATGGTCGCGATCTCGGTACGCGGCCAAAGTGAAAGCGCGCGCCAGCATGCGCGATCGAGTTTTGAAAGCCGCCGCCGATCGACTGGGGCCGCCCGCCGTCGCCCTGGCAAGAGCGCGATTTGCCGGTCAGGCGGACATCGCCATCGATCCGCTGGAGACAGAATGTCGCGCCCATCCACGAGGGTTCGAGGTGCGGGCATGGGCACTTGTGCCGCATAGCGAGGTTCCCGCACGACTCGCCAACTCGCTCGCACCGAGTATCGACAAGCTCAGCCCGCTCGCACCGAGCGTGCGGCAGATATTCTTCCTGAGCACGTCCTACGGTATCGCCATCCGGGACATCGCCATCCTCCTTGATATGCCTCGCCGGGATGTCCGTCGCGCGATGCTGAACGCTATCGCCTCGCTCGACTCCAAAGCCGAATGGTGACGCGCCGGCGCCGGTGGCGCAGAGGAACGCGCCCGTCGATGACGCGCTAGATCTTGCCCGCGGAGTGCGCGCCAGCCGTCGGCGCCAGCAGATCGTCTAGCATGGCCTCGCATTCCTCCTCGCTTTTCGGAATGGGCCGCTCTTCCGCGACATCGATCGCGAGGGACAAATGGCAGGCGAAAGCCGTGCATCCCGCACCACCGCGATCGAGGGTAGCCAGCGCCTCCTTCATGAGCCGCAAGGCTTGCCTCACTGCAAGATCTCCTCTGCTCACGATATCCTCATCACAGCCGAACGGAACGACATTTCCCATCGCACTACCTTCATAACTGGCATGATCGCACCTCGACGCCCGCAGGACAATCGCTGGACACGATCCCGCGCAACAGCTGCCCATGGCTCTGCCGAGGCGCGCTTATGCCTACCCTATGGTTGATTGAATTCATCGGCCAGACCGAAACCGTTAATTTTCGTTTCCATTTTGGGAGAAGTCCTTCCGGGTGCCGTCGCCGCGAACGACATGCGGTTGGACACGAAAATCGGTGCTTCCACGAAAGCCATAGAAATGTCTGTACTGCACCACGCCGTTGACCGCGCAGCGCTTGAAGCGCGCGGCATGGCACTCGTCCGCCATCTCGGCGGACACTGGACCGCCGGGAAGGGCATGTGCCGTTGTCCCGCGCATCCGGACCGAAGCCCGAGCCTTTCGGTACGGACCGGCGATATAGACCTCTTGTTCAAATGTTTTGCCGGTTGCGACACGATCGACGTCCTACGCGCGATCGCCCGGCTCGGACCCCTTCCGACCGCCGGTCCCCTGAATAGCTACAACGCTCATTCCGGCGTGGACGACGGCTGGCTGCGATCGCGCGCAACGGACCTGTGGGAAGAGGCCAGCGCCATCACCGACACGCCCGTCGAACAATATTTGCTGAACCGCGCGATCGGCCAATTCTCCCCGGCGCTCCGTTTTCACCCTCGTACCCCGCTCGGGCCACGGCGCCAGATCGTCTTCCGTCCTGCCATGCTAGCGGCCGTGCAAGAAGGCTCGCGCGTGATCGCCGTTCAGCGGACCTTTCTGGATACCGTCCTCGCACGTCGCGCTCGTGACCTCGGCAACCCCCGTCGAATGCTCGGGCGCCCGGCGCGCGCCGCCGTCATGCTGGCGGATGCCACCGACGTGCTCGGCCTCGCCGAAGGCATCGAGACAGCGCTCTCCGCCATGATCCTGCTGGGAATTCCTGTCTGGGCCGCCCTTGGCAATGAACGGCTCAGCCGAATCGCCATCCCATCCAGCGTGGATCGCCTCATTCTCCTGCTCGACAACGACAGACCGGGCCGCCGCGCAGAGGTGATCGCACGCGAAGCACACACCAAGCCAGGGCGGACGATCGACACATTCTGGCCCTGGCACGGGCTGAATGACTGGAACGATGTGCTTCGACGGGAAGGGGAGAGGGGCGGTGGGCGGAGGCGGCAGGTGGCCTGACGGTCGGGTCGCGTCCGCCTTCGGAGAATATCCATGTCCCAGCTACCCATCCTGGTTCCGGCATCGAAGCTGACCAAGTCGCCGACCAACGTCCGAAAATCGACCGACCCCGCGGCCGACGCACAACTCGAGGCGAACATCGCCGAAAAGGGTATCATCCAGAACCTCATCGGCGTCCCTGTCGCGCGCAAGAAAGGCCAGTATCGCATCACGGCAGGCGGACGCCGCCTCGATGCGGTACACCGACTCATCGACAAGGCCGTGTTCGACGCCGACTATCTCGTGCCCGTGCTGCCGCTCGCCGACGCCAGGGACGCGATCGAAATCAGCCTCGCGGAAAATTTCTTTCGGTTGGCGATGAATCCCGCGGAGGCCTGCCGCGCCTTTCAGGATGTCATCGAGACCGAGGGCAAGACCCCGGCCGATGTCGCAAAACGGTTCGGCGTGACCGAAAAATTCGTGCACGGGCGGTTGCGCCTCGCAGCCCTTGCCGAACCCGTCTTCGATGCGCTGGCCTCCAACGCCATCACCCTCGACGTCGCCATGGCGTATGCCGCCACCTCGGACACCGAACGCCAGACTGCTGTTTTCAGCCAGATGGGCGAGGGCTATCATCGCTCCAACGTGAGCGAAATCCGCCGACAGCTTGCGTCGTTCAGTTACAGGGCGAGCGATCCACGCGCGCTGCTGGTTGGCCGCGATGCCTATCTCGCCGCAGGCGGCCGAATCGATAAGGATCTGTTCTCGGACGCCGACAGCGAAAGCTGGCTCGACACGCAGATCGTTGACGCTCTCGCGGAGGAAGCCCTCGCTGCAGCCGCCGAAGCCATTCGCGAGCGTGACGGTTTTCAGGAAGTAAGAGCCGTTGCGGCGACGCATGTTCCCTATACCGAGACCTACGCGCTGCAGCCACTTCGTGGCGACCTGCCGCCGCTCGCGCCCGCGCAGGAAACCCGCCAGGCCGAGATCAAAGCCGAACTCGAGGAGATCGCCTCAGCGCGCGAGGACGAAGGTTATGCGCCCAGTGTAGATGACGAATTGCGGAACGACGCCCTCGAAGCTGAACTCGCCTCGATCACCGAGCGCACTCCGGTCCTGACTGACACGCAGAAGGCAGAAGCCGTCGCCTATATCGTCATCGGTCCAGACGGCTCCCCGCGCGTCCACGAGCAGCTCTATGTCGCACCTGAACCGAATACTGCGGAAGATCAGGACGATGGCGCCGGGCGGGACCCCGAAGCTGACGAGGCAATCGTCGTCGCAAACGATGCCAAGCCTGTGATCGGTCAGCGCCTCGCCGATGAGCTGGCGGCGATGAAGACCGAGCTTATCGCCATCCATGTCGCCAGCGACCCGGTCTTCGCGCTCGATCTCGGCACCTTCATCATGGTCGAGGCGGCCTCCCGACCGATGGACAGCGACGACGTTCCGAGCGAGCTTCGGGCGACCCGCCCGACACCGCGTGTCCAGGGATTTGACAGCGGCACGCCTGCTGCAGCCGAATGGACCAAGCTCGATAAGGCGCTCAATCGCAGCTGGATCAGTCACGAGACGATCCAACAACGCTACGACGCCTTTTGCGCGCTCGACGATGCTGATCGCGCTGCCTGGCTGGGCTGGGCAATCGCCCGCACGATCGACGCGGTTCCAAGCGGAAGGACCGGCAGCGCCTTCCTCGACCATCTTGGGGCCAAGCTCGCCATCGACGTCGCGACGTGGTGGCGCCCGACCGCGCGGGCCTATTTCGACCGCATCACCAAGCCGGCGATCCTGGGTCTGTTCGAAGAGGTCGGTGGGGTCGAGCTCAAGCAACGCTACAGCGCGTCCAAGAAACACGACCTCGCGGCCTCGGCCGAACGTCTGTTCGCGGGCGACATCATCGTCGAGGCCGATGTGAAGGCCAGGGCCGTGCGGTGGATTCCCGACGGCATGCGCTTCTGGGTCGATCCGCCTGCGGTCAGCACCGAGATCGTGGCGGACGAGACAATCACGGACGAAGCGGCAGTTGGCTCTGCGCCCGACAAGGGCGCCGCGCGGCTTGCCGACGCCGCCTGACGCCTAGCCCGGCGGCCGGCTTCGGGCCGGCTGCCGGGCCTCTTCGCCGTCGCCGTGCTCCCCTCTGCCTGCACCCGTCACCCGTCGCGATCATGAGGGGAGGGGGTGGGAACGGATGTGGTGCGCCATGCGCCCGCCATCAGGAGAATCCCTTATGTCCCACCCCTTGCTCGCGCTCATACCGCCCCAGGCCGCCGACCGACCTTACGCGACCCTGATCGCCGTCGCCCGCTCGATCCATCAACTGCTCCATCGGCAGGGTACGATTAGCCGACAGGCCTTGCAGAAGTTGATGACGCAAGGCTTCGGGGGAACCGACGCCTCCGCGCTCTGGTCGATGCGAGATGCTTATGAAGCGCTCGAAGCAGCGCAGGTACTCCTCCTCCGCGCGGGCGACTGCCGCCATCTTTCAGGCCCGACACCGCAGGATCGGTTTCGTTCGCTCCAGTCGCTCGAGCGCTCCCTCCCGACGCAGACCTACCGCTCTGAACGCCAGGTCGATCTGCAGCAGTTCAGCACGCCGCTAACCCTCGCCTGGCTCGCCGGAATGGCCGCCGCCATTGACAAGACCGACCGCGTTCTCGAACCTTCCGCCGGTACCGGCTTGCTGGCAATCCACGCGGCCCGTGCAGGCGCCTCCCTCATCCTCAACGAGTGCGATCCCCAGCGCGCAGCGTTGCTCGGCGAGGCGCTCAACCAGCCCGTCACCGATCATGATGGCGAGCATATCGACGATCTCCTGCCCGCCACGGCACGTCCGACAACAGTGCTGATCAACCCGCCCTTCAGCCGCAGCGTATCACGCGGGCATGACCGGCACGCCGGCGCGCGTCATCTCCGGTCGGCATTGCTGCGACTTGCCCCAGGCGGGCGCTGTGTCGCGATCATGTCCCCGGGCTTCGCCCGCGCCAACACCGGAGGCCCTGGTTATGAGGCGGTCTGCGAGGTCGCGACGCCGCGCGTCGAGATCGACATCGAAGGCAGCCCCTATGCGAAACATGGCACCTCGATCAATGTCCGCCTGCTGGTGTTCGACAAGGGCTGGTCAGGCGCCACCGAACATCACCGCGCGGCCAATCTGGAAGCTGCACTGCCGCTGGTCCTGGCTCTGCCGCCGCGCCTCACGCTTGACCAGCCGCCGCCGGCGCCGGCCGCTGCCGGAATCAGACCCCGCCTGCCGACCCGGCCTGCTTCAAATGGATTGCTGCGCGGCCTGACGACCAAGGCACTCACTGCTCCCACGCCGACAGCCCCGCCGCCATCACCCATCGCCCCGCTCGCGTATCGCGTCCGAGACGAGATCCGCCCCGCCGGCGAGGCCAGCGGGATCTATGCACCCTGGCGGCTCGCACGCATCGATATCGATGGTGCCAATCCCCATCCCGACGCCCTGGTCGAGTCGCTGGCGATGGCATCGGTTCTGCCGCCCGCGCCGCGCTACCGCCCGATGCTGCCCGACCGCACCGTCCGAGCGCTTTCCGACGCCCAGCTTGAGGTCATCATCCAGGCCGGCGACGCCTTCGAGCGCAACTTGCCCGGGCGCTTTCGGGCTAACGACGCCGGCGATCGCCTGATCGAGGACGAAAACGGCAAGGCGTACCGCACCGGTTTCTATATCGGCGACGGCACCGGCGTCGGTAAAGGGCGGGAGGCGGCCGGCTGCATCATGGACCAATGGTGCCAGGGACGCCGTAAGGCCGTCTACCTCTCGAAGAGCAGCGCGCTTGAGGTCGAAGCGAAGCGCGACTGGACCGCCCTTGGCGGCCTCTCCGTCGACGTTCAGGGGCTCGACGTTTTCCCGCTGGGCAAACCGATCGCCATGCCGTCCGGAATCCTCTTTTGCACCTATGCCACATTACGCTCCCAGCGGCATGATGAAGCCTCCCGGCTCCAGCAGATCCTCGACTGGCTCGGAGAGAATTTCGACGGCATCATCGTAATCGACGAGGCCCACGCGCTCGCCAACGCCGCAGGCACCGAAACGCAATTCGGCGCTGCCAAGGGATCCGAGCAGGGGCTTGCCGGCGTCCGTCTCCAGAATGCGCTTCCGCGTGCGCGGATCCTCTATCTGTCCGCGACCGGCGCCACGGACCCGGCTAATCTCTGTTACGCCGCGCGTCTCGGCCTATGGGGACCAGGCACAGCCTTTCCCGATCGCAACGCCTTCATGGCGGCGATGGACGAAGGGGGCATTGCCGCCATGGAGATCGTCGCGCGCGACCTGAAGGCCATGGGCCTCTATACTGCCCGGGCGCTCAGCTTTGCTGGCGTCGAATATGAACCGCTCGAACACCAGCTCACCGCAGACCAGATCGATATCTACGATGCATTCGCGGATAGCTGGAGCATCATTCACCGAAATCTCGACGAGGTGCTGAAAGCCTCCGGCATCGTCGATCGCATGTCGGGCGATGTCCTTAATGCCCAGGCACGCAGTTCCGCCCTCAGCCGCTTCGAAAGCTCGAAACAGCGCTTCTTTTCGGCCTTGCTGGTCGCGCTCAAGATGCCGACCCTCGTCAAGGCTATCGAGGCCGAGATCGCCCACGGTCACGCGGCAGTCGTCCAGCTTGTCACCACGGCGGAAGCGATCCTCGATCGACGCCTTGCAGGTCTCTCCGACGAAGAACGCGCGAGCCTGGACCTTGAGCTGTCACCGCTCGACTATGTTTTATCCTGAGATCAGGATAACACATATTCTTTGCAGTCGAGATTTATGTCGAGCGGCTCGCGTGCAGGCGCGGATTTGCGTGCAGAAGGCATGTTTCTACTCCAGATAATTATGGTGGTGGATGTCCGGAGGCATGGCGCCTCCGGGGTTATGCTCGTTTCCGAACGTCGTTGAGCATCGTGATCAGCGGATCGGCCGGAGGCCTGAAGCGACCTGGCTTAATCGCCGGTGAGCCGTGCGCCGCCAGAATCTGCAACTTCTCCTCTGGGTCGGCCCTCAGATAGGCTTCGGTGCTGAGAATGCTGGCATGGCCGAGCCAGAGGGCAACCTTGCGGATATCGCCGGTCGCCGCGAGCGTGTGCATCGCGCAGGAATGCCGAAGCACATGGGGGGTAACCCGTTTGCCAAGCAGCGACGGTTGTTTCTTGGCCGCCGTCGCGACGTGCTTCGCCAGCCTGAACGCAAACCCATCGCGCGTCATCGGTCGGCCGTTGGCGTTGAGGAATATCTCCCTCGTCTCGCATTGGGGCCTGATGGCCAGCCAGTTGCGCAGGACTACTTGTGTCTCACGCCATAAGGGCAGAACGCGCTCGCGGCGGCCCTTACCCATGATGTGAACCGTGGCGAGCGAGCGATCCGGCAAATCCTGCAGGTGCAGCGACAGCAGTTCCGCAACCCGCAGACCGCCGGCGTAAGCGAGGTGGAGCATGGCGCGATCACGGGTGCCGAGGCGCGTTTGTGGATCAGGCGCGTCCAATACCGCCTTAATCTCATCCCGGGTCAGGTAATCGATCAACGTGGCATCTGTTCGTTTCGTCGGCACGGAGCGCACTCGAAGAGCGAGATCGAGGCAGACGGGCACGCGATACTCGATGTAGCGGAAGAACGCCCGGATGGCGGCAAGCCGGCCATTGCGCGTCCGCGCGCTGTTACCTCGCTCTTCCTCGACATGTTCGAGGAACGCTGTGATCAGGTCAGGATCGAAATCCTCGATCGCCAGATCGGTGGGGCGCCGCTTGAGCCGGTTGGCCGCGAAACGGACCAGCAAAGCGAAACAGTTCGCATAGGTCGTCACTGTATGGGGGCTGACATTGCGCTCGCGCGGCAGATGATCACGCAGGAACGCTGCGAGATGTGGGGAGAGCGCGGTCATGCGACGTCTCCCATGAAAAGCCGCTCACCTGCGGCCGTAATGTCGCGGAGCAGAACCGGCGTTGCCTCAAGATACCAGTAGGTATGCGCGACATCGACGTGTCCGAGATATGTGCTCAGGGCGGCCATATGATGGGCGATCGCCTCCCGATCGCGGGGGCAGGACTCCAATGAGCGGACTGCGAAGGTATGCCGCAGGTCGTGCATGCGCATTCCGGATGTTCCGGTAGGTCCTCTGAAGCCGAGCTTGCGAACCAACCGCATGAAAATGATATGTGTCGCAGTCTTGTGCGGGGCTCGGCCCCTCGTCGTTACGAACAGGTCATCGCCGACGGCACCGAGCTTCTTCCTTATGGAAAGGTAGCTCCCCAGCGCCTGACGCGTCGATGGCTGAAGCGGCAGAAGGCGTTGCTTGCCGAACTTGCCGTGACGGATGATCAGGCCATCCGCGACAAAATCGTCGTGCTGGAGCGCGAGCGCTTCGGAAATCCGCAGGCCGGTCGCCGCGAGAACTCCGAACAGATAATGGTACGTGTACGGGCTGATCTTGCCTGTCGGCGGAAGGTCGAGCGCGGCTTGCATGATCGCTCGAATCTGTTCGGGCTCGATAATATGCGGGGTCGGCCGCTGCCGCTTCCCTCTGCCGAAGACGCCGACGGGCGGGACTTCGTGCGTCTGATCTTCGGCATGGGCATAGAGGCAGAAGTTACGAACGACATCGAACCGGCGTCTCGACACGTTCTGCGAGCTCGCTGTCCGGCACCAGTCGTAAATCCGTTCGATCTTTGTATGTTGATCGCCGAAACGCTCCGCATAGTCGGCGAAAAGCTGGAGCATGCGGCACTGCTCGGAAAACTTGCGGCCGAGGCCTCGATGCAGCGC
The DNA here is from genome assembly GCF_015074805.1 of Sphingobium fuliginis. Classification (NCBI taxonomy): domain Bacteria; kingdom Pseudomonadati; phylum Pseudomonadota; class Alphaproteobacteria; order Sphingomonadales; family Sphingobiaceae; genus Sphingobium; species Sphingobium fuliginis. The sequence goes on from NZ_CP060035.1 coordinate 816,294, forward strand.
GACATAGCAGGAGATATCGCTGTTCAGCATGACAGATCCCCCGGCCAGGGCTGAGCGACCTTCAGCAGCATCGGGATATCGACCTTGGCGTAAATGGCGGTCGTCGCGGGCGATCTGTGACGCAAGATCGTTCCGACCGACTCTAGCCCGGCGCCGGCGCGAAGCATCCGCGTGGCAAGCGAGTGCCGGAATGTGTGTGAACCGGTCGGCAGATCCTTGATGCCGCCGCGATCGAACACCCGCGATATGATGCCGGAGATCTCGGTTGACGAACGGAATGGCGTGAAGGGCGCCAGCGTCCGCAGGAACAATCGCTCTTCATCAACCCTCGGGCGAGCACGTTCCACATAATCGAGAACGGCGTCGCCAGCGTCCTGAGGAAGCGGCAGCCGGCTCGGTCGTCTTCCCTTGCCGCTGACGAGAAGGGATCCGGTTATCCAATCGATATCGGCCAACCGCAGCTGGCAGACATCCCCGGCTCGCAGCCCCAGCCTGGCCAGCAATAGGATGATGGCCTTGTCACGGATCTCGACCGCAGTGTCGGCCTTGCACGATGTTACGATCCGCTCGATCGCCGCTTCATCGAGGTATCGAGGCAACGATGCCAATCGATACCGTCGCACCGATGGAAAAGCGTGCAGTAGCGCCGGGTGGCACTCACCCCGGAAAATCAGAAATCGGACATAGCTGCGCACTATAGTCAGAATGAGGGACGAGGAACCGGGGTTCTGTTTAATGCGGTCGCTGACGAGACGCCGAATGGCGGCCGCATCAATCTCCGAAGGCTCGCCAAGCACGAGCTGACAGCGAGCTATCTCGCCGCAGAAGCGCTGGACCGTTGCGCGGGTAGAGCCGCAATGGCTCTCCAACCACTGCGCATAGGCCAGCAGGCGCGGATCTTTGTTGTCTTCGCGCTCAGCCTCAGGAAGCACGCTCCGGTTCTGGAGAAAGCGGACAAAGCATTGCGCTCCTCGTCGACGCCTTGCTGGGCCGGCGCGACCGACCAACGTGCCACGCTTGCGATAGACCGGGCACCGGCAGTGGTGCCGAGCATATTGCTCAACATCGTCCGCACCCACACCGGTCCATGATCGCCTTGAGACGCGTAGCCACGCTGCAAAATGCCTCGCTTCCGACGCACGGCTCTTAAGAACGACCCTGCCATACTGCTGCTCTTCGAGAAACGTCGCATAGTCAGTCAGATGGACGCTCAGGGCCGCAAGGTCGTCTGGCAGCTCGACAAAGCCCTGATCCTCGAGAAAGCGGACGAATCGTCTGACCCGACTGGTGAACTTCGGCCGGTTAGGCTCGTGCAGGGGAAAGCCCTGACAACTGCATCCGTGCTTCTCAAATCGTCGAACGACAGAATCGTCCAGCGCTGAAACGGCAACACCCTGCTGCTCCAGCCAATGCAGGAAGTGCCGAGCAGCGGCTTTGTAGGCCGCAACTGATCCAGGCGCGCTGCCCTGGAGTGAGGAGAGAAAGGCGGTGAGAAGAATGGTGGGCGTTGCGGCGATGTCTTCTCGGCGCGGCGCCAGATCAAACGAAATTACGGTCTTCGGTTCCACGGTGATCCTCCGGCTTGTTGATGCCGGTGCCACCATAATTATCTGGAGTAGAAACATGCCTTCTGCACGCAAATCCGCGCCTGCACGCGAGCCGCTCGACATAAATCTCGACTGCAAAGAAACGCTGATCGAATATCTGCGCAGCGGCTTTCCGACACGGCAGATGCGGACCTTCCGCACCGATGGGGGCGATCTGCGGTCGGAGCTGATGGTCGATGAAGATGGCAACGCCGTGCATTGTCAGGAAGCGATCCGCGCCCGCGACAATCTGATCGAGCAGCTTTGTTCGATGCCGGCTATCCCGGCCGCCCTCGATTCCTTGCTCCGCCATTTTGGGACTGACGCCGTCGCGGAAGTCACCGGCCGCAGCCGTCGTATCATTGTCGACAGGACCGGGCGCCAGAAGCTCGAACGGCGCGGCGCCCGTGCGAGCATCGCCGACGCCGACGCCTTTCAGGACGGCCGCAAAGCCGTGTTGGTCTTCTCCGATGCGGGCGGCACCGGGCGCAGCTATCATGCCGAGCGCAGCGCCAAAAGCGCCGGGAGGCGTCGCATCCATTTCCTCCTCGAGCCCGGCTGGCGCGCGGCCGCCGCCGTCCAGGGGCTGGGTCGCACGCACCGCACCAACCAGACGATGCCGCCGGTGTTTCGGCCCGTTACGACCGACTGCAAGGGCGAGCGCCGCTTCATCTCGACGATCGCACGACGACTCGACAGCCTAGGGGCGCTCACCCGCGGTCAGCGGCAGACCGGCGGGCAAAATCTGTTCGATCCGGCCGACAATCTCGAGAGCGATTATGCCCGCGAAGCGCTGAACCAATGGTATCATCTCCTGCACGATGGCAAGCTCGCCAGCACGACACTCGAGGCCTTTACCGAGTTGACTGGGCTCAAGCTCATCAATGCCGACGATGGCTCGCTGCTCGAACATCTTCCGCCGATCCAGCGGTGGCTCAACCGCATCCTCGCGCTGCGCATCGCCACGCAGAACGCGATCTTCGAAGAATATCTCGGGCTCATTCAGGCGCGGGTCGACGCGGCGCGCGAAGCCGGCACGCTCGATGTCGGCGTCGAAACCATTCTTGCCGAGAAGATCATCTGCCTCGACGACCAGCTTCTCCGGCGCGACCCCGTCACCGGCGCCGAAACCCGCCTTCAGCGCCTCGAGCTGCACATCAAACGCCATGCCACCAGTTTCCACCGGTTGATGACGGTCTGGGGCGAGACTCCCGACATCGGCTATCTGTGGAACAGCCGATCCGGACGTGTCGCGCTGCGGGTCCCATCCTGGTCCGTCACGGACGAGGAAGGTCGCATCATTCCGATGTGCCGCATGGTTCGTCCGACCGGTAGCGATCGCCTGGATGCGGCCTCACTATGGCATTCGCACTGGACGGCGATCGAACCAGCCGATTTCCAGTCGCGCTGGGACGAAGAAGCCGTCGAAGCGCAGTCGAAGGTCGATGTAGAGACGATCAGTATCGCAACCGGCCTGCTCCTGCCGGTCTGGCACAAATTGCCTACCGATGATGTCCGCGTATGGCGCGTCTCGGACGAAGGCGGCAACAGTCTCCTCGGGCGCATCGTGCCCGACCACGCGATCGGCGCTCTCGCGTCCGCCTTCGGTATCGACGCGGAACTCTGGCTCACGCCGCAGCAGATCATCGCCGCCGCCAGGGACGGCGCCGGGGCACCGCTGCCAGGATTCGGCGACGCGCGCCTGGTAACGGCGCTCGTCAATGGACAGCGCCGCCTTGAGATCAAGGACTTCCCGCCCGAGCGGCGCGAGTGGCTGAAATCGCTCGGATGCTTCGTCGAGATCATAACCTATAAGGCGCGGATGTTCGTGCCGGTCGCCCGGGCGGAGGAGATACTGACAACCATCATGCCGGATTCGTGATGGCCCGAACTTCCTCACCCGATTCAGGTTCAAAAGGTCCTTGCAACCTCTATTATGCGGGTATGAGGAGCACGCCATGTCGAATGCGAGCGTTTCGTCCGCGGAGTTCCAGAAGTCTGTCGGCCATTTCGGCCGCGAGGCGATGCGCGCGCCGCTGACGATCACCAACCATGATAGCGCCAGCCTCGTCCTGATGTCTGCGGCCGAATATGACCGCCTGAAGCGCCGTGATCGCCAGGTTCTCACTATGGACGATTTTACCGACGAGGACAGGGCCGCCGTCGCGGCGACCAAGGCGCCTTCTGACGCTGCGACGTTCGATTCCGAACTCGACACCTGATCGTGACATTTCCGGCGCCGGTGCCGAGTCTCATCTGCACACGCGGTTCTCGGGGCGACGAGTCTAGGCCGGGGTGGGAAGAAGACGGAATCGGTGCGCCACGGCCGTAAGGATCAATCTTGCTAATGTAGATCGGACGGCCTACATAGTAGATATATGCATCTACACGAGGTTCGCCATGACCATCAACGTCAACAATCCGCAAGCCGACGCCCTTACGCGCAAGTTTGCCGATATGGCTGGCGTCGGCATTACAGATGCGATCGTCATTGCCATGAAAGAAGCGATCGAGCGCAGGCGTGGCATAGAGACGCCCCTTGAAACAGCAGCGAGGCTTAGAGACAGGCACGGCATCACGATCAGCAGTGAGACCAGGAAGCCGCTTCCGAGGCAAGTTTTCGATGAGATGTGGGACGAACGCTGATGTTCGTCGATGCCTGCGCGATCATTGCCCTTCTTTCCGACGAACCTGAAGCGAAGCGGGTGTCTGAGGCTATTGCGGCTGCCGAAAAGAGAATGACGTCTCCGGTCGCGGTGCTGGAGGCGGCGCTCGGCCTTGCACGCCCCGACAAGTTCAACCTGTCGGTTGAAGCCGTTGCACCTGTCATTCTCGAATTCCTGGACGAACGCGGGATCGAGGTTCGAGATATGCCCCCCGCGACCGATACGACCAGCCTTGCCCTATTCGCAGCGCATCGATATCGCTCAGGACGCCACGGCTTGAACCTCGGCGATTGCCTGCATTATGCCTGCGCAAAATACTATCGTGTGCCGATCCTGGCGACCCATGATGAGTTTCGGCAGACGGATCTCGAAACGGTCCCATGACCTCCAATGGATCATATACCAGATCCGCCACTCTGGCTCGGCAGCTTTATTCCAATGATACCCTTCAGGGTTCCAGCTGCGCCACAATCCGTTCCGCATAACGCGCGTCGCTCAGATCGAGGCCGGCAAACGGGGCAAAACCTTCAATCGTCATGGCGATCGATTTGAGCCCCGCTACCCTGAAGCTTGCCAGCTTCGCCTCCACAGGTGGCCCACCGTTCCGTTCGATCACGACCGCATCAACGAAGGGCGCATCGTGACGGGTATAGAGAATGTGCGGCGCTAGAATGACCATGCCACGATTATAGCTGGCACGAACGCACAACTGATTGCGGATCGCTTGCGAAAGCAACGCCACAGCGTCGGTCTCTGCGGAACCGTCGTCGCTGCGAGGCCGAATCGACAATGTCTTTCGCGGTGATTGCATATCCCGACAGCTAAAGGTGGGGCATCATCATCGCAAGCGACCAACGAGACGCGCAACTCCCTCGATCCTTGCCCGGCTGATGCTGCACCAGCACCCTGCAGCCTGTTCAATGGGCGGGAACGGGATCCCGCCCACCATCGTCAGCTTGCTTCCGACACCGCTTCCACCGCCGCCTTCCGACCGCGACGCGGCTTCGCTGCAGGCTCAGCTGCCGCATCCTGCGCGGCTGGCTCTGTCTTTGCCTTGCGACGCCGCGTCGGCTTCACGATAGCCTCATTGGTCTCGGCAGCGGAAACCGCTGGTACAGCCGCGGCAGACTTTTTCGGTTTGCGGCCCGCCTTCAGTCCCACATCCTTGGCCGGCACGGCCGACTTTGCTTTGGCGACACGCGGTTTCTTCACGGCCGGAGCCTTCTGCGCCGTCTCCACCGGTGCCGGCGCTTCCTCGCTTTCGCTCACCACCACGGCCGGCGCCGCTGGCTTGCGCCCAAGGCCCAATCGCTTCGCGACCTCCCGTCGCTGCTCGGAATAGCCTGGCGCGACCATGGGATAATCCTTCGGCAACTTGTACCGATCTCGATACTCGGCCGGCGTCAGTCCGTTCGTCGACAGATGGCGCTTCAAAGTCTTGTACGGTTTGCCGTCGATCATGCTGAGAATGTGATCGCGAGATGCGAGGCTCTTGCGAGCCGTCGTCGCCGGCGCAAATTCAGGTACTGCAGGTTCCACGGCCGCGACGTCGCCCGACAGCGCCGTGCGCGTCGACTGAATAAGGCCGGCCAATTCCGTGCTGGGCACCAAATTGTTCGAAACATAAGCGCTCAAAAGCTGGACGGTCAGCGTCGTGAGATCAGGCGTCTCGGCATCGGCCATTGGGTACTCCTTCATCGTGCAAACAGGTGCGCACCACGTCGCGATAACCGCACCAATTTTCAAATAGGTAAACACAAGTCCTGCCGTGGCCCGGACATGAAGTCAAAGGGGAGGGTGAGGGGACTGGTGCACGAAGAAGGTCTTCGCGCGCACTACATTCTCCTGGAGGCCACATGGCAGACCGCGTGTCCGTAGCGATAAAGGTCGATGGACAGCTTCGGCGGGCATTGCTCGCTGAACTCGAAACGGCGATCACAGACGATGGCGCTTCGACCGACTGGGAGGGCTCGGAGTTTTCCAGCGCCGAACTGCCGCTCGATGAACCCCTTTCCCTGATGGCCAACGAGGTGGCTTGGGGACGCTTCGAGGCGATCGAACAATTCTGTCGCGACAATCAGCTGATATTTGTTCGCTGGGCGGGCGCATGCGCCGGAAGCTTCGGACCTGAACGTGTCGTCTTCGACGGAATAGCGGAGACGACGTTCGCCGTCACCGACGACGACGAGGTCATGATCTCGCGCGACGATGTGCGTCGTCTGGGCTCGATCGCGTCCATCGAAGCGTATTTTGCAGCCGCCGACCTCACCGTGCCGCCGCTCGTCATCGTCGACGGCATTCTTCCCGATGGAGGCGATCATGGCTGACACCTGGATCCAGGGCAGCTTCGCCTTCAACTGCACCAACACCGAAATGGCCCTGATCGAAGAAGCGTTTCAGGTCGCGCCCGATCTCATGGACGATTGCGAACCGTCCGATCCCACGCCCGAATTCCTCGCCATCTTTCCCCCGACCGACCCCGCCGATTGCTTGAGCGGCCTTCGTGCGATTTTCAGCGACCCGAACTTTCCCAGCTTCGGTGTCGACTTCGAGGGTGGTAACAGCCTCGAAGCGCCTGATGTCTGCACGATATGCTTCTTCAGCGACACCGACTTCCAGCCGGACCCTTTAGCCCAACTCATCCATCGGTGCTGCCGCGAGACCCTCACGAAGGCACCGATCGGCTTCGAATGGGCGCTAAGCTGCTCCAGGCCGCGAGTAAATGAATTCGGCGGGGGATGGTGCGCCATCTTCGCAGACCGCATCGAAATCGAAAGCACCCGCGAGGCGCTCGCCCGTGCCCTTGAGGGAGGGATCATCTGATGGATCGCCTCCTGCAGCTGTATGGCCCTTGGGGCGAACATCCTGCTCACCCCGTCGATGACTGGAAGGCCGAGGTCGCCAATGACGATACCCGGCTCGGCTATTGGGCCTGGGTCGCATCGCGCGCCGACGATGCGCAAAACCAGGTCACGCCTCGGCCAAATTGAGACGTGCCGGTCGCGCCAACCAAGCTTCCGCTGATCCCGATGGATCGACGCAATCATTCACCTGACCCCCAAACAAGCCCGGCCGACGCCGGGTTTCAACATCTGGAGACCTATCCATGTCTGCCACAGCTCAATCGATCTTCGACGCAGCGCCGCTGGGCGCCATCATTCGCTATTCCGACGGGACACCGCGCCCGCCGGACCGCTTCAAGCGCAAGGCGCAGGCATGGGAAGGCCGTAACGGCAAGGGCCAGCTTACCCAGCGATCGCCCGCTGGCACCGGTCAATATCCCTATCCGGCGACCTTCACACTGCACGAGGGTGACTATGGAAGCGGCGAAACCATCATCCTCTCGGTCAACAAGATCTTTTCGGTCAATGACGCCCACACATTCGAGATCATTCGAATACCTCCCCCTGGCGCCGCGCTTGTTCTTCAGGAATGGGAGGGGCACCGCGAGCTGCTCCATGTCGCAGCCGGTGAAGCAGCCGCCTCCGCCTGGCTCGGCCGCCATGGCTATAGCCGCGCCCATGTCGAGATCGTCGGCGCCGCGGTACCTGCCACCACGGCTGCATGACATGGCATCCCTGCAGACTCATCCCGGTACATCTCTGCCGGACGCCGGGTACGAGGCAATCAGGCGTTACGTCAGCACCGGTGTCCACCACTGCGTCGTGGAGCGTGACGGCGATGTGCCACCGATGATCTTGCCGGAAGCGGGCGTCATCGCCGCCGGCGTCGCCCTGATTGATCGCATCCTCTGGAGCACGGACGGGTCCGAAGCCGATGGTCTCGACCCGGCGCTCCTCGCCTGACTTCCTCGAAAGGACAAGCTCATGACGCAGGCCCTACCGCCCTGCGCTTTGCCGCGCCTCTACAGCCAGACCGATCATGATGACCGGGGCAATTTCCACTATGATGGCGATCTCTATCGTCCGGGCGAAGCCTTGCCCGCGCTCTGTACCAGGATCGAAGGCCATCTTCACGGTCTCATCACGGGAGCCCGGTTCACCAGTCGCGGCGAGCGCTATACCGGCGGACGCAAGGTGACGGTCGAGCTCCTCGACACGCCCGCCGACCTGACCGAAGAATCCGAGCGCCGCGCATTCACAACCATGGTGCGAGACCAGATCGAGCGCTTCGGCTTCACCCGATCCAACTTCTACCAGGACTATCTACAATTTGCGTTTCATTCGGACGTGCAGATCGGCAAAGCCTATTGGTCGGCGCTCGCCGCCAGACGCGGCAAAGCCAATGAAGTCGAGCCGCTGGTTTCGCTCGCGGCCTTCAAACGCCGGATCAAACCCGCCGACTGCCTGAAACTCATCGCCGCACCCGACGGACACCGCGCGCTCGGGACGACCAGGACCATAAAGGCCGTCCGTTCCAGCGATCTCATCTTCGAGGGCAATGTCTATCTCGACTTCCCACGCGCCGCTGGCTTCGCCTGTGATGGCCGGCGCGTCCGGATCGCCATAGGGAATGAGCACGAGCCCGATCGGCACCTTCTCTACGAATGGCTGCCGACGGAGCGGTAATCGCTCGACCGCGCGGCTGCGCAGACCATCCTTCCTTTCTTCGACTGCCTAATCGGAACACCATCATGACCGAACCGGACGACGCAATGTGGCGCGCCCTCATCGATTTCCGTGCGCGCCACGGACGGCGATGGAAGGACACGCTCTCGATCAAGTGGATGAACGGCGCTGACGAATATGAAGCCTTTAGCAGTTCGCTCAGAATGGTCCGCAACCATCTCGGCCCATCCTGGCTGTGTGACCTCAAAAAGGCGACGCTCGACGCCGCCGAACGCCGGCTGGCCGCTATCGACCGCCTGCCCGAGATGTGTGCCATGCATCTTCCTGAGACAGGCGAACCGATCATTATCAAGCGCGGCGAACGGGGCTACTGGCCGCTCCCCGACGGAATGTCCGTCGATCGGATCAACACGACCTTCAAGGCGACGCCGCCGCAGATCGCGGCGATGCTGGCCGGCTCCATGTTCGGGTGGCATATATCCGGTGCGGACCCTGACCGCTATGACGGCGCCGGCCGCCCATATCGCGCCGCGTCTGATCCACATGGCTATCGAGGTGATCGTCGGACTTCCGGGGCTCTCGGAAGGTCCGCTGCTCGCTCGCGCCCGTGCCATGCAGGTGCCGGTCCTGGTCTCAGCGAACAGCTTTTCGCGCTGGGATCGGCGCAATCGCACACGGGAGTGGCGAGGATGGCGGTTGGGGTTGCTCGGAAACGCGCACGGCCTGGCATCGGTCGACCTAGACAGTGCCGGCTACGTGCTGGCCGTTCGCGAACGCGGCATCCCGTGGACCATCGACGACTATATCGCGCTTGCCTCCGGCCACCCGTTCCGACGCTTCGCCAGCCTCGATCTGTGCGTCGAACAGGCGGTCGCGCATGATCGCGATGAGGTTCTCGACAGGATCGCCCGGACGATCCAGCTCAATCGCGCCTGTCACATGCGCGCGTGCGACGCCGGCATCGCCCACCGCTTCATGCCGGTCTTGCAGGGCCGTCGTCCGGACGATTATCTCCGATCCTTCGACGGGGTGGCCGACCTGCTGCCACCCGACCAGCCACTGGGCGTGGGCAGCATGTGCCGCCGCCATCTTCACGGTCCCGAGGGACTGATCGCCGTGATCGAATTGCTGGATCGCCGCCTCCCAAAAACATTGCAGCTTCATCTCTTCGGCGTGAAAGGAAGCGCGCTTCCATCGCTTGCTATCTTCGGCGATCGCGTCGCCAGCATCGACAGCCTATGGTGTCGCCGCACGTCGATCCGCACTCATGTCCGGACAGTCGAAGACCAACCGCTTCGTCGCCGATCATATGGCGCGCTGGACGGGCCGCCAGCTCGATCATCTGCGTGAACCTGCTCCGGCAATTCAACATATGCTCGATCTGCCAGCCGGCCAGCCGCAGAATCCCGATCCCTGGACACAGGCTCTTGCCCGCGCACGCCAGCAAATCCGTGACCTCATTGAGCAAGGCGAGATCGGCTTCGAGCAGATCACCGACGCCTGGATACTCGAATGGGCAGCCGATCTGCTCGATGCGGCCTGATCGAAGGGGAGAGAGGGAACGGGGTGGTGGCGCGGGTCGGATGAAATTCCTGTCGCCGCTGCTCGATCGTCCCCCATCAGGAGAGCCTCCATGGCCAGTCTCGCTCTTGCCGCCGACCGTCCCGTCGGCGGCGCCTACCGTGTCGACATTTCCCGCGGCCGCAATGTCGGGCGCGTGTCCTCCGAATGGTTCTCGCGGCCCGACGACGAGAAGTTTCTGTCGCTGACCGAGCTTTATGACAGCGTCCGATCTCGCGCGGATCGCGCCACGACGCGCGTGGTCGAGAGCAAATCCGTCCGCGTCGAAGCGCGCAGCGACAATCCCGAGCGGCTTTCACTCATCGTGCCCGGCGATGATCGTCCGGTGGCGCCCACCAACTGGTCCTTCGGCCAGCTCTCGAGCCTCGTGGGCGCCCCGGCATCCTATCTGCGGACGCTTCCGGCGGCGCTCGCCGGCATCAATCTCCAACATGGCCTGCTCTCCCACCGTGGTGAACAGGTCAAGATGCTCCAGACCGAAGATGGCCGCACCGAGCTGCGCGCCGTAACCGGTCCCGATTACGGCCGCATCTGGGATCACGAACTTGTGGGCGCAGTCATGAACATCGCCGGCAACGGCGTTTCCGATACGCGCTGGAAAGTGCCTGGCGTGCTCGACTGGTCCAGCATGCACTATAACCCCTATGTCGATGTCAGCCTGGAGACGACGACGCTCTATGCGTCCGATCGCGACGTTTTCCTCTTCCTCGTCGATGACACGCATCCGATCGAGGCCGGCAAACTCCCCAATGGCGATCCCGATCTCTACTTCCGCGGTTTTTATTGTTGGAACTCAGAAGTCGGCTCCAAGACGTTGGGAATGGCTACCTTTTACCTGCGCGCGGTGTGCATGAATCGCAACTTGTGGGGAGTCGAGAATTTCGAGGAAATCTCCATCCGCCATTCCAAATTCGCCGCCAATCGATTTGCGTATGAGGCGGCGCCAGCGCTCGAGACCTTTGCGGACTCCTCGCCGCTCACCTTCGTTCAGGGCATCCGCGCGGCACGCGAACGTATCATCGCCCGCAAGGATGACGATCGCGAGGCGTTCCTCCGCAAGCGTGGCTTCTCCAAATCGGACACCGCGAAGATCATCGCGACGGTGATGGACGAGGAAGGCCATCCCGCGGCCTCGCTCTACGACTTCGTTCAGGGGATCACCGCCGTCGCGCGCGGAAAGACACATCAGAACGATCGCCTCGAGTTCGAGGGCAAGGCGCGCAAGTTGCTCGAAACCGCCAATTGAACCGAGCGGTGCCCGGCGAGCCCGGCACCTTTTCTCCCTTTGCTATCTGGAGGCCCAGCCATGACCGAGATTTCGGCAATGTCGACGCGCGCGTTCCGCATATGCGTCCAATTCTTCTCCGACGACGAATGCTTTGCCGTCGAGACCTTCGTCATCGACCTTCCCGAAGGCCACGATCCCCAGGCGGCCGCCGAAGGCCTGGCCGACCATAGCGTCTATCATGACGAACGAGTGCCCGATCTCAGCCGCACGATCGAGATCACGTCGCCCGATTCAGATGATCCCGAGCCGCCGCCTGCATCCGGCGGCGCACCGAGACCGGTCTGACCGCCACGAGAGTCGGCGACGAGCCGCCACGAAGATGAGGGGGAGGGAGCGGGATCGGGATCGGGCGAGTCGAAAAGACGACCCGCCACCCGAACCGCGGCGCCGCCACATTTCATGAGGAGATGAGCCTTGAACACACCAGATCCAATCCGCGCCACGCTGCCGCTCTCCCTCATCACGAAGGGGGATAATCCCCGTCGTTATTTCGACCGGAAAAAGCATGACGAGCTTGTAGCCTCGATCCGCCTGCGCGGAATCCTGCAGCCTATCCTGCTGCGTCCGAAGGGCGAGGTCTACGCCATCGTCGCCGGCGAACGCCGCTACAGGGCCGGCCTCGAAGCCTACGGCCCCGATGGCGAAGTGCCTGTCATCATCCGCGAGATGACCGACCAGGAGGCCCTGGACGCCGCGATCGCTGAAAATGACGACCGCGACGATCCTTCGGAAACCGAGCAGGCCGATGCCGCCGTCCGTTACCTCGCGGCATGCCAGAACGATCGCGCCGAGGCCGCCCGGCGGCTCGGTTGGTCCCGGGCAAAGCTCGATCGCCGTCTGGCGCTCGCCGAACTTTCCGACGCCGTGAAACTCGCGCTCGACGAACGCCGGATCAAGGTCGGCCATGCCGAGCTGCTCGCCGCCATCCCCGGCGACAAGCAGGACAAGGCCCTCGAAACGATCCTCGGCTCGGGCCTGGATGTAAGCAAGACGCGCGACCTCCTCATGCGCGTCACGCAGAACCTGGGCGCCGCCTGTTTCGACAAGACCGAGTGCACGACCTGCCCGTTCAACTCGGCCGCCCAGCGAACTCTGTTCGAGACCCATGTCGACGACGGGCATTGCACCAATCCCGGATGCTTCGAGTTGAAGACGCAAACCGCCGAAGCGATCCGTTTCGAGGAGCAGGAGCGGGCCGAAAAAGCGGCAAGGGCCGCGGCTCCACCGGCTAACGATGACGCTGACGAAGACGGGGAGGATGACGAGCAGGACGATGACATCGACGAAACCGGGGCCGATTCCGAAGATCCGCCAACCCGGTCTCCCGGCACGACCGGGGCGCAAGTGTCCGCGCAGGCGACCCCGACCGCGAGCGGCGCCTCGACCGCGCACAAGCCGACCGTCACCGTCAAATCGATCGCCGGCCGTACCAGCGACCTTCGCGAGGCGACCTGGCGAACCGCACTCGCCCGGGCGCTCGCGGCCAATGCCGCACAGGCCCATATTGCCATCCTCGTCGCGGCGATGTCCGGCACGCTCTCGCAGATCAAGGCCGAAACCCTGAAAGGGCGCGCGGGCTTGCTCGTCGGCGCGTCGTTCCCGGATCTGGCCTACAGCGCCAAGATCGCCGAGATCCACGCGCTGTCGGAAGGCCAGGCCGCGACCGTGCTTTCCGCGATCGGTGCCGCCTATGCCAAGGATGTGCTGACCTTCGGGCACGTGGCCGATCTCGCCCGGGCCTTCGACGTCGATCTGCGCGACGTCTGGCAAGTCGATAAGACCTTCCTGGATCGCTACACCAAGGACGAGCTCAAATTCATCGCCCGGGAATCCGGCCTGGTCGCGCATATGGGCGAGAAGGCGTTCGCCAAGCTCCTCGGCTCCAAGAAGGCCGACCTCATCGCCGGCATGCTCAATCGAACCGGCTTCGAATGGGCCGGGCGCCTGCCGAGCTCGATGACCCTCGACGGCCAGTACGGACCGCCCCCGGCCAAGGCCGCGCCGCTCGCCCAAGCGCCGATTACCGAACTCGCCGCCTGATTTCCTCACGTCCCAGACAAGGAAACACGTCCATGCTGATCACGACCCTGCTCCCGCTCCTCGCGCGCTACTCGCTCGGCTTCGATCTCGTCGCCGGCCCCGACGACACCGTCACCCTGACCATCATTCCCCGCAAGGTGGACGGCGCGGCCGACAAGCTCGAATCCGGCGAGACCCGCCCGATCTCACTCACGGCGAGCGCCGCGGAAATCGATGCCGAACTCGCCAAGGGCGAGGACGGCGCGCTCGGCCAGCTCATCGCCGCCCGCAAGACGCTCGCCGACCAGCTCGCCGAACAGCGACAGGCCGCCGAGGCCGCCCGGACCGCCGCCGCCGAGGCCGCGAAAACCAAGGCAACAACGCCGACGCCTAAGCCCGCTACCACTAGCGCGCAGGTTCACGCTCCCGCCAGTCCGCCCGCCGACGCCAAGGCCGAGGAGCCCGCAAGCCTCTGGTGATGCACCACGGCGAACCTCCCCACGATTATCAGCCGGAGATCCCCCATGCAGATCAATCACCTCACTCGCGCCTATCGTTATGACGGCATCGACCTCCCGGTCCCGCCGCATCTCGCGAACGACCCGACCGCCCTGCGCGCCTACCATGCCACGCTCTACCCGGCGATCCTCAACGCCGAGACGGTCGATGCCGGCGTGTCGGGCGCGGCTCACGTCATCGAGTACCGGCGCGCCGTCGGCACCAAGGGCTGACCATGTCACGCGTCCCCGGCGAGGCCATTCCGCCCGCCATCCGCAAGACGCTCCTGGACTGGATCGAGACCGACGATGGCGACACGACCAGCTTCACCTATCCTACCTGTACCCCGCAGGCCCAGGCTCTCCACGCGCGGATCGTCCTCGACCCGCACGACGGCAAGGGCGACGCCGGCGAGCCGCTCCAGCCTCCCGCAGGTCTTCCCCTTCCGCCCCTCGGCTGAGCTCGCTGGGCGCGCCATCGCGCTCTCCAGCGATATCCCCGCGATCTTCGATGCCCCGCTCGCGCCGCATCACAAGCTGATCGGTCGGTGGGTCGTGTCACGGGAGAATCCGACGCGATCCGATACGCGCGTGGCGGCCCGCCGATACATCGAGCGCACCTTCGACGCCGCTGTGCTCGAAGTTCTGGCTCCCGTCGAACTCGTCGATCTGCGCGTCGCCGTCCTTCACAGCGAGGAGGATGGACCTCCCGCGATCGCCATCATCTGCGAGAGCATGGGGCAGCTCGACCTTGGCTGGATCGAGACCGGCGATGCCCCCATCGCCTGGCGCGCTGCTGCCTATAAGGCGCTCGAGCACACTCTCGGCCGAGCGCTTCCCGTCTTCGGCTACCAGGATCTCTTCGACGAGATCGCGATGTATTATTGGGAAGGCGCGACCGACGACGAAGCCGCCCGGCAGTGCCTGATCGCATATCATGGAGCGGACGCGGACGATCTCGACGGGATGACGCTGCCATCCGAGATGAACGAGCGGCGGCCCGACTGGATGATCGCGGGGAATGCGGCGCCATCTGCGCGACTGCCGGCGGCTCTCCGCCGAAAGCTCGCTGGCCTCCGCGAAGCGCACAAGGCGCTCGGATCCGTGTCGCCCGAACACAACGCCTGGCACTTCGACTCCCAGGTCGCCTACGAATATCTCCCCGGCATCGAGGAATGCGCCTCATTGCCGCCGTTGACGCTCGTTCCCTTCGAGCAGTTCACGCGAGAGCTCGACGACGTCGGGCGCCAGGGCATGGAAATGGGCTTCATGGACATCGCCGGCATCTGCCCGCTGCCCGACGCGAGCCGTATCGACGACTGGTTCGCCTCGCTGCGGCTCGGCGCGCAATTCCTTCTCGCAGCCCAGGACCTCGTCCAGTTCGATCCAGCCAATCCGCGAGGTTCCCATGTCCGACCATAGCACCCAGTTCGAGGCCAGCGGCGGCGGCCTGGTCCTGACCAATGCCATCCTGCTCTACAGGAACCAGGCGCCTCGCAATCTCAAGCCCTACGGCGCTCCGTGCGAGGACGGTCCGGCTTTCGCCAGCATTCACGCGGTCGAGCACGACGGCGACGGTCAGCCGACGATCGCTGCGGGCGCTCCGCTGTCGCGCGCGCACCTGCGTCAATGGACCGAGGCGCTCGGTCGCACCGTCGTGCCCGAAATCCTGCCGGACAATGTCCTGGTTGCCCATCCCGACATGCTGGCGTGGTGGATCCCGGCGCAGGTACGCCCGGCCTATTTCGCGCTGTCGGCTTCTCCCGTCGGCCTCAGAGTGCTGTCCGGTCGAACGACCCTGCCTGTCCCATATCCCGCACATCTGTTCATCGCCACGCGATCGGGCCTCGGCGTCTACGCCCTGGCAGCAAGCGAGCGTCCGAACGCCGCGACCCCGGTGCTGCACTCCCCGGTCCTCAATGTCTTCGTCAATGGGAGCCTCTGCTGGGGCAACATTCCGAGGCCGAAAACACTCAGCGCCGCGTCGATCCCGGCCTATGAGAACGCGGTGTTCGACTCCTGGTCGACGCACCCCAATCCAGGGCAGGAACTGACGGTCAGCGGCAAGGGCGGCCTCGTCCGGCTATGGGATGACCTAGCCGCGCGCCGGGCGACCCGCTTTCCGGTCAGTCGTCTCAAGCCCTTCGGTTCGGCCGGTCGGCGACAGAATCGGCCACAAGCGGAAACGGCCGCGGCGGCCAAAATAACCGTGGCAAGCCTCATTTCCATGAGCGCACGGGTATGACGATGCTCGCCGACGACCCGACCGCAGCCGCGGTTCTCGCCGCTGTTCCCTGCCATCCGGTCCCGCCGCACGGAGGATCGCCCGCCCTCGATGCGCTTCGCAGCGCCCGGTCCGGCCACGGTCTTGCCGTCGGGGCCGATGGCGTGATGCTCATCCTGCGCCGCCCCTGGCTCGCACTCGATGTGCCCATCACGCAGCCGATCGCCGCCTATCTTCCCTATGGCAGCATCGGCGCGCCCAAGGCCGACCTGCGCTGCGGCCTCATCCCGCACGGGCATCTCGACGAGATCCTCAACCACTTTCGCGCGGCGCTGCCCAACGAGGCGGCAGCGTTCGTGCTCTGGAACGAGGCGAGCGGAGCGTTCGCGGTGAGCCTGCCCGATATCGACGAGGCCACACCCTCGCGCCTCGTCTACCGCACGCCGGCCTTGCCGCCCGATTGGCACATCGTCTGCGACATCCATAGTCATGGTCGTGGGTCCGCATTCTTCAGCGCGACCGATGATGCCGACGATGCCTATGCGACCAAGATATCGCTGGTTTTCGGCCGGCTCGCCCAGCCGGACGGCCCAGTGATGGCATCCCGCCTCTGCGCGGGCGGCATGTTCCTGCCCCTGCCGCGCAGCCCATTTACAGGAGAGCCCCATGCCGCCTGATTCCACGGAGCGCCACTATCTCCCCGCCGCCTTCGACAATCGCACGATCCACATCCTGCTGGTCGGCTGCGGCGGCAACGGCGCGCAAATGCTGATGGGCCTTGCCTCGCTCGACACGGCGCTGCGCGCTATCTCGTCGCGCTCTCTCGACGTTACCGTGGCCGACGACGATATCGTCACCGAAGCGAATCTCGGCCGCCAGCCATTCTATCGGTGCGACGTCGGCAATTCGAAGGCGCGCACACTGACCGAACGGATCAACATCGCGCACGGGCTTGCCTGGAAGGCGGTCCATGGCCGTTCGCCTGGCGCGATAAGCATCGAAGGCGCCGATATCCTGATCAGCTGCGTCGACACCGCCTCGGGCAGGCGTGCGCTTGGCGCCGCGATCGCAAATGGAAAGGCGCCTCCCGCCTACTGGATGGACCTCGGCAACCGCGCCAGCGACGGGCAATATCTGATCGGCTGCCCGGCGCGCGCGTCGCACGAACAACACGAACGCCTTCCGACCGTTATCGAGCACTTTCCCGAACTCGCCGACGAGAGCGTGGCCGACGACGACGCCCCATCCTGCTCGGTCGCCGAGGCGCTCGAACGCCAATCCCTGTTCATCAACCGAGTCCTCGCGAGCCATGCTCTCGCACTGCTGTTCGATCTTCTCGGACGCGGTTCCATCGGCAATGCCGGCGCCTTCCTTAACCTGGCCAGCGGTCAGGTCGTCCCGATCCCGCTGCTCTCCGTCGAATCTGTAAACCCTCGCGCCAATCAATGAAGGCTCAAGAGAGGGAAGGGGGGGCGCAGGCGGTGATCATCCAGGAGATCGCCCGATGCTCACCACTCGCACGCAGCGGTGGCGCGACCGCCGCTGCCGCTGGATCCCGAACGCCAGCGAAATCGATCCCACGCGCCTTTCAGTCGACGTGATCGACACGCGCTTGCATGCTGCGCCTTTCGTCAAGACGCACCATTATGCCGCTTCCATGCCGGTCGCACGCCTGTCGATCGGCCTGTTCGCCAATGGCAAGGGCGGCCGATCGGAGCTTGTCGGGGTCTGCGTCTTCTCGCACCCGGTCAACAACGCGAGCGTGCCAAAGACTGCCGGCCTCTCCGATCCGCGCACCGCCTGCGACCTCGGCCGGCTCGTGATCGACCAAGCCCAAGGCGGCAACGCTGAATCTTTCCTGGTATCCCGCGCTTTCCGCATCCTGCGCCGCGAGAAACCGGAGATCCTCTCCGTCATCTCCTACGCCGACCCCATCCGGAGAGTTGACGAGACTGGGCATGTGTTCCTGCCGGGCCATGTCGGTGGTCTCTATGCGGTCATGGGGAGCCGTTATGTCGGGCGCTCAAGCCCGCGCACCGATCTCATCCTGCCGAACGGTCGCCCAATCTCCTCACGCGCGGTCTCCAAGATCCGCAACGCGGAATGCGGACAGCGCTACGCCATGGACGATCTTATTCGCGCGGGCGCCCGACCACTGGGATTTGGCGAAGATCGCGCGGATTGGCTCGCCGATCTTGAACGGACCGGCTTCCTTCGTCGACAACGCCATCCCGGTTGTCACGCCTATCTCTTCCCACTGACCCGCGCGGCGAAGCTCGCGGCGCGCAAGGTGCCCGATCTGGCATATCCTGTCCTCGATCGCCGCGCACTCGAAGGTGACGTGACGCTTCCGCCGCTTTTTGCCGAGGCTGCCTGATCTCGCAGCGGTGCCGCGCCCGTGACCGCAATCGGCGATTTCTCGCCCGATACGATGAGGAACTACCATGACCGACACGTCCAAACGCGATCTCGCGCGGTTACTGACGCGCGCCCGTCGCGCCATCGAAGACCCGGCCAGGCTCGTCGAGCACGACCGCGCGGCCCTGCTGGGGGCACTGGCCAGCGCCGAAACCCACGTCGCGGGATCACCAATGCCGTGGTCACTGGAAATTCACATCGCCTCCGTCGAACATCGGCATGGCCTGAACCACTATGTCGCGCTGACCAGCGCGGAGCTTATGTCCGAGGTCGCAGCCTATTGCCGCGAGTGCTGGACGGAAATCAGTGACGCCCGCGATCCCGCCACGCTCGACGACGAAACAGTCGCCAGCTCCTATTTCGATAACCGTGAGGACGAGCATCTCTCCACCGATCGGATCGAACTCGGAGCATCGCCTCCCGCTGCCGGATACCTGCTCGAAACCGGCTGGTATTGCGTCCTCGCCAACGCGCATCTTTCGACATCGACCGCCGATCTGCTCGACCAATGGTGTTCGAAAGAGGCGACAGATCGTCCGCTCAATATCGCCAGCAGCATCTATGGCTGGTTCGTGCCGACCCGGCAGATCGATCCCGGGACACACGACCAACTCCCCGACGACCTGCTTGCCGCCATTCGCTTTGGCCGGGAACGCGGTTTCGACCACATCCTCTTCGACTGCGACGCCGGCACCGCCGACGGACTACCGGTTCATAGCTGGTAGCAACGTCGGCGGTCCCGCCATCCGCGCCAGAAGCGGGTTCAAATCTTCGCCGCGGAGATCACTCCTGCCCGCGGCCCGCTGAGCAGTCTGAGCCGGTCGGCGGCGAGTTCAGCGACGTTGGCCTGCATCACATGGCCTCGCCCACGCAGGATCTCTCCAAGATCCCGAACCATGATGATCAGATCGCCGGTTGAAATATCGCCATCCAGCTGGTGCAAAAGCAACTTCTCTTCATCGTCCAGCTCACGCATTGCAGTCTCGCTCCATCGCGATGCTCGCAGCCTGATGAGTTCAGCGCGCTGTAGTTGATCCAGCCGACGCTGAGTCGGCGGACTCATTATAGCATCTGGTCGACCGTGCGTGCGTGCCGGAATCGGACGATCCCAAAGACCGCAATCGACCGGAAGGGGAGCGGGAGGTGTGGGGCGCTCCTCAGAACAGGTGCGCCTGGAGTTTCCCTCATGAAGATCGAACTGCGCAACATCACCTACAGCGCCGCGCTCTCGCAGGAGACGAGCGCTTTCACGGCCGACATCTGGATCGATGGCAAGCTCGCCTTCCACGCCCGTAACCAGGGCCATGGCGGATGCGATTTCTACCATCAGGTCGGCCAATGGACCGAAGCCCAGGTCAACGCATGGCTGAAGGCCAATCGTCCGGCGCGTGTGGTCCACGGCCTTACCCTCGAGCCGGACCTCGAAGCCGAGGTCGGCGATCTCCTCGCCCATGAACTCGAATATCGCCGCCTGAAGCGCCTGTTGCGCACGAACCTCGTGACGATCGAGCGCGGCCAGGTGTTTCAATATCCGCTACGCAAGCGGCCGCTCGCCATCGTCACCCGCGCGGTCATCGCAACCAATCCCGACGCGGTGATCGTCGATGGCGCGGACGACGCTGTCCTCCGCCGGGCGGTCGATATCCTGATCGCAGTCGGCTGATCAAAGCACCTCGGACCGCGAAATGAGCATCGCCATGACCGCCGCCTGCCACACGAATGGCGCCGAATTCGACGTCGCTACCGACGCAACGATCTTCGACGCCGTCCGCCGCAATGCATGGTTCGTCTTCAACCTCTCCGGGGGCAAGGACTCCACGGCGACAAGTCATGCCGCGATGGCCTGGCTCGACCACCACGGCCATCCCCGCACGCGGCGTATCGCCGTCCATGCCGACCTGGGAAAGGCAGAATGGCGATCCACGCCATCCTTCGTCGAAGGGGTTGCGCAGCAGCTGGGTCTTCCGCTCCTCATCCTGCGCCGGCGCGCGGGCGATATGGTCGACCGCTGGGGACAACGCTTCACGTCGGGCAAGAACCGGTACGAAGCGCTTTCGACGTACAATCTCATCGGACCATGGTCCTCGGCGTCGCTCAGATTTTGCACCAGTGAACTGAAAATACAGGTCATCGGCCCCGACCTTGCTCGGCGGTACAAAGGCGAGACGATCGTTTCCGTCATTGGTTTGCGGCGGGAGGAGAGCCCGAGCCGCCGCTTCACGCCCGTGTCGCGCGCCGAAGAACGGTTCGCCAAAGCAGGCAATGCCGCCGGCACGCGAATGCTCAGCTGGCACCCCGGGGTCGACTGGTCATCGGACGACATCCTCGCCTACCACGCGCGTCACGATCTCGCTTTGCACGAGGCTTATTGCCGCTATCGCTCGACACGATTGTCCTGCGCCTTTTGCGTGCTCGGGTCCGCACACGATCTTCAGGCGGCGACGCAGGCGACCGACAATCTCGATCTTTATCGCCATCTCGTCTCGATGGAGGCCGACTCGACCTTCTCATTCCAGCCGCAACGCTGGCTGGCGGATGTCGCCCCACACTTGCTTCCTCTGTCTCTCGCAGCGGATGTCGCGCACGCCAAACGGGACGCGATCGAACGGCGGCGGATCGAGCGTGCGATGCCGGCCGACCTTCGGTTCGTCAAAGGCTGGCCGCCGCGACTGCCGACGCTGCAAGAGGCAGGCATGATCGCGACCGCGCGCGCGCCGATATTGGCACGGCACGGCCTTGATGATCGCTATCCCGATGCGTGGTCGGTTCAGCGACGCTTTGCAGAACTCCTCGCGAACAAACGGATCCGAGCCGCCTGACCCGTCATTGCCCGGCCTCGTCGAGGAGGGAGGGGGGACGAGAGGAGCGCGCAACGGTGCGCTTTGCCGTTGGAGCTTCCCAATGCCGTATGATGTCGCCTTCCGCTTCAGCCAGGCCCTCGATCCCTCGGCGCTGTCGACGCTCCCGGCTTGCCTCCACGCCTTGACCGCCGCGATCGAGGATTGCCGCAACGCCGGCAGGCCGCGCGACAGCGATCCCGCCGTCCTGCTCCTCGCGCGCCATCTCGGCGCCGTCGCCCAGGGGATCGGACCCGCCGACATGCAGTTGCGCCGCGCCTGCATGGATGCCATCGCCGAACTGAAGCGGCATCCGGCCCTTATCGCCCTGGCGTACAAAGGCGTCGCCTACGATGCTCCGGCCAAGACGCTGTTCCACTCTGATGGACGCAAGGCACTCAAACGTCTTGCCGACGCCCTCGGTCTTGCGCCGGACAGCTATGACGTGCGCTCCCATCATGGCGGCGTTGCCGTCAGCGGTGACGTGGTCCTGCACGGTGCCGAGGTCCAGGTTCGCCTGAGTCTCGGCTGCATGGGCCCTGGCCAGGAGGTCATGTACCGCCGCGTCGCGGGACGCCACGATCATGTTGGCGAGCGTAATCACTGGACGTCGGTCCACGAGCTTGTCCAACCCGAGCGCCTCGCCGCGCGCATCCGCCGTGACCTGCGCCTCTCCGCACCTTCCGCCGTACCTGAGCGCCTCTTCGCCTGAAAAAGATGGGCGCACGGGCGCTGCACATCCGCATAACTTCAACCTGGAGGATATCATGACCAAGAAAAGCATGCACTGTGGCCAATGCGGTGGCGAAAACATCATGCGTGATGCATGGGCGACCTGGGACGTCACGTCCCAGACATGGGTTTTGGGCGAGGTCTTCGACTATGCCTTCTGCGCCGACTGCGAAGCAGACGCGACGATCGTTGAGCGCTCTCTCGATCCCTTGCCCGAGGCAGCATCCTGCGCGTGACCGGCTGCATCGCACGTCCCGTGCCAGGATCTTTCTTAGGTCCGAACGCCAGCCGAAACGCGCGCCGAACACTGCGGCCCTGCGCACGGTATCAAGCAGGGCCGATCCCGCTTCGGCGGGCCACCGCTCGCGCCTGGGAGGAGGGAGGGGACGACAGGTGAGGCGGCGGAATCGGTCCGTTGTCCACCTGGAGCGCCCCCATGTCCCTCCCAACCACCATCCGGACCAGCGTCGGCCGATCCCTGGTCCACAAGGTGTCGAGACTATTCAACGGAAGCCTGTCCGACGTTCTCACGGAGCTACTTCAGAACTCACGCCGCGCCGCTGCGACCTATGTCGATATCCGCTCCTATGATCTTGCCGGCCATCCGACGCTTGTTGTTCGCGACGATGGTTCGGGGATCGACGATCCTGTCAAACTCGTGACCCTCGGCGACTCAGGCTGGAATGCCGAGATCGCCGACCGCGAGGACCCGGCGGGCATGGGCGTGTTCAGCCTTGCGGGACACCGCGTCGAGATACGTTCCTATTCCCGTTCGGCCGCGCAGGGCTGGCGTGTCGTCGTCACCCCGGACGCCTGGGAGACCGGCGCGCCGCTTGCCGTCGAGCCGTTCGACATCGGCGCCGGAACCGAAATCCTCATCGATTTCCCGGAGAACTGGGAAACTGCGCTCAACGGCGCTGTCGCCCATTGCGCGCAGCATTATCCGCTTCCCGTGTTCTTGCAGGGCGACGTCCAGCCTCGCGCCGATTTCCTCGCGGGGGCGATCCATGTCGAACACTGGCAGGGATGCCGTGTCGGTGTGTTTCGCGGCCTCGGCAATCGGCCACTGGATTGTCCACGCATCAATTTTCATGGCCTGACCGTTGGTTGCGACTTCCCGATCGTCTCCGAAATCGATCATCACGAACCGTGGAGCGTCAAGGTCGACATCCTCGATGCACCCCTGCTCCAGCTCGTTCTCCCGGCGCGAAAAGAAATGGTGCAGAACAAAGCGCTCACACAGCTCAAGACTGCGGCGGAGCGGGCGATCTTCCGTGCCTTTGCTGCCCAGGGGAGCCACAGGCTCGCCTATAAGACATGGCGCCGCGCCGATAAACTCGGCGTCGAGTTGCCCGAGGCGGAGGCCTGGCTCGACTCCTGGGAACCGCAAACCGCCGATGGCCATGGCATCCCCTCGGGCAAGCGCGTCGCCGACGAACCCATGGTGCTCTTGGACAGCTACGACCCCGATATCGATCAGGGCGCAGCACAGGTTCTCTCACGCGGCACGCCGCTTGGTCGCCGACCCGTTCGGGCCATGGATGCCTTGGTCGGCTATCGCTGGTATGACACGCTCCCGCGTGTCACAGATCTCGCCTTCACCATCGACACCGACGATCGGCCGGTCCGCTATGCCGAGGAAGACGTGCTGCCCGCCGATATCGTGTCCGGTCGCGTCGATGCGATCACGCTGGACGTCATCATCGAACTGCCCGATGCTCCCGGTAACAGCGAACGGCACAGCCTCCCGTTGGAGGCGCTGGTCTGCCGGAATGACGGCTATGGCTGTCTCGACGAAGCGGTGACCCTGGTCAGCCGAAATGCTACGATCACACCCGGGGCGCTCGCCTGGCTGATCGAGGCGTCATGCTTCAGCTATGACGAGGATCATGACAGCGACAGCTGGGACACCCAGCATCGTGAGTTCGAGAAGGCCGCCCGTCACATCGCCAACGAGATCCTTCTTGGCGAAGAACAGGCACTGCTCGAACGCATCCGCGATGCGATCGCCGACGAGGTCATATGGCTCATCCCCAAGGGTCGGTCGATCACTCTGCTTGCCGGCGATGACGCCATGACGCTGTCGTTCATGCCGCAAGACCCGGCCGGCTGACGCGGCGGTCCGCTTGCCCCCGCCGTCGGCTTCCGCCGCACGCTATCCCATCACATCGCAACGGAGGGTTCCATGCGCCGCATCCACAGCTGCATCTGCTCAACCGCCCATCTGCCTGCTGACGAACGTGCCGGGATCGACGCACTGATCGCCCGTTCGCCGCGCCGCCGCGGACGGATAATCGTCGAGCATACCGATCTGTCGATCGAACCACATCAATATGGCTTCTTCGTCCATCTCGGCGTGCTTGATGACCATCTCGAGCGCCCCGGCACGCTATCGCCGGAACTGTGGCGATTACTCGCGCATGCCCACGATTTTGGCGCGACCTGGATCTCGTTCGACTGCGACGAGCCGCCCTCCAGCGAATTTCCGATCTTCGAAGACGTCGTCTGAGCGTCCGCCGATGTCTTCGACGGCGTCACTACAAGACAGGATTCAATCATGCCTGAACGATCAACGGCCCATCATGCTTCGCACGACGACGACGCCATCCTGCTCAGATTCGCGACCCTCGAAATCGCATTGACCGAGGA
This sequence comes from Sphingobium fuliginis, assembly GCF_015074805.1. Lineage (NCBI taxonomy): Bacteria > Pseudomonadati > Pseudomonadota > Alphaproteobacteria > Sphingomonadales > Sphingobiaceae > Sphingobium > Sphingobium fuliginis. Next base: position 841,320 of record NZ_CP060035.1, read on the forward strand.
GGAGCTGTCGATGGCCTCCATTCTGGAATTTGATCCTGACGCCAACGCGCCTCTACCTGTAGCCGATGCTACGCCCGACACGCCGCCGATGCGCGCCATATCCGGCGCAGCCTTCTCCCGGCGCACCTGGGAGAAGCTCGCGGGCCGCCATTTTTCGCCTTCGCCGACATTGGCGGCGCCGCAGCCGCTCCTGCGGTTTCTCGAATGGCGCGCGCGTTCCCCGGCCGCCTGATCGTTCCAAGACATTTCGCTACAGGAGCCGACCATGTCCGCGCTGTCCCCCCTGCGCCACAGACTGACCACGTTCGAGCGGTGCTATGCGGTCGCAACGCAGCTGCGCCGCGAAACGCATGTCGACCAGTTCGTCATCCGCACCGGGATGCCATTACAACCATTTCGCGTGACGGCGCGGCGCCCCGCCGACGATGACCAGATATTGGCATGGGTGGCATGATGGACAGCCCTGCTGCCCTCATGCCGAACCAGCCCCGTCGTTGCGGCCTGGGGTAGACCGCTTCAACGAAGGTGTGGATCGGCTCGCTGCCTGACGGACAAAGACGTCCAACGCGCAAGGCGCCGGAATCGCCAGGTGCGACGCCGTTATGGACGATCTGGCGGGGGTGCAGCGGAACCACCGATTTCATGAGAGTGAGCGCCGAGGTTACGTCCGATGCCACCATCCAAAGCAGCAGGTTCGCGCCCGTCCCGCAGAGCGGTTGATTCAACCAGGTTCAACGGGACCATCACGGCGGCTTTCAATCCGATCAGCACTTCCCTCGGCGAGGTCCATCACCGCTCTGGCCGAATAGCGCAGGGAGAGGCCCCGGTGGACCGCTGCCGCGGCGGGATGCTTTGCCTCGACCGCCATAGCAGCTTCCTGCTTCGCACGGGCCATCAGATATTCGGTTTCTGGATCAATCATCCTTCGCTCCTTTGCCTCATGCGCGGGCCTTCGGACCGCAAACCTTGCTGCCACGTGACTAATCATACCGGCGTGGGATCGGCCGTGCGCGGGTCGGGGCGGAGAGGTCTCGCTTCGTTGGGACATGATCGGTCGGAGCCGGTTAAACTCATATCTCCACCTTGAGCGGACGAACCCATTGTCGAGTTTTCGTCTTTCGCGTACATCGTCACGGCAGTGAAACGTGCGCTTCATCTTTTTCTCCTGCTGGGAGCCCTGATCGGCCTGTTTGGCCAGTCGGTCGCTTATGCGTCCGTCCAGTCTGCGATGTCCGCGCCGATGGCGATGTCGGGGATGACCGATTCCGGGATGTCCGAGGACTGCATGAAGATGATGGCGCAGCAACAGCAGCCCGCGCAGAAACCCTGCAAGGGCATGACCCTCGCCTGCATCGCCGCGATGGGCTGCGTCGTTCCCATGGCCGTTCGCAATGACGCACTGGCGCTTGCGGCGCGCGCGGCCGATCCGTCCCTGGCCTTCTGGCCGACCACCACTGTCCTGCGTGGCAGTGAGCTTACTCCCGAACCGGAACCACCCACTCTCCTTGGCTGATCGAATCCGGCCTTCAGGCTGGCAGGATCGGTGCGCCTATCGTGCACCGGAATATCCTGTCTGACCTGCGGCCACTCTACGATTATCGCCAAAGGAATAGTGTCATGAAGACGTTCAAAATCGCCGCAGCCGTCATTGCGGCTTCCATCTCCGCGCTCGCCATCGCTCCCGCATTTGCCGAGGGCGACGCTGCCGACCCGGCCCAGGGTCACTATGAGTGGCAGCGGGCTCCGCAATCTGGCCCGCGTGCGCCGCTGCAGGCGCCCCGGCACGTCTGGATCCCGAACGCTACGCAGGTGGCAAGCTGCGACTGCGATATGATGAAGATGAGCGACACGGCTGCTGCTAGCTGCATGAAGGGGATGCCCGGCATGGCGTCCCCTTCGGGCGCGTCGGCCGGCTAGGATATGGTCCTGGCTGGTCCGGTTCTTCTTGACGGTCAGGTCTGAGATGCCGGTGAAGCGGACCTCCGCTCCGCCGGCATCGTCGTGCCTCGTCCCATAAAGCCGCGCTGGCCTGATCTCGCGATCAGGAGATTTCCATGCGATTGTTTCTATGTCTGCCGCTGCTCGCGGCGATTCCCGGCGTTGCGTTCGCCGGGCCGCTCACCTTTGAAGCCGCGCTCCTGCGTGCCCGACAGGAAGCGCCGTCGCTCAAGGCCAAGACGCTTGGCGCCGATGCCGCGCGTTCGGCGCGCGGCGCAGCCGGCGCGCTACCCGATCCGACACTTGGCGTCAGTGTCGAGAGCTTCCCAATCTCGGGACCGCTCGCGTTCGAACCACAGCGCGACGATTTCACGATGGCGCGGGTGGGCGTGTCCCAGGACATTCCCAATCTCGCTAAGCGCCATGCCCAGCAGGCGCGCGCCGATAGCGACATCAAGGCGGCCGAGGCAGATACCGCCGTCGAGGGCCGAACCGTCGAGGTTGGCACCGCGCTCGCCTGGATCAACCTGGCCTATGCCGAACGCCGGCTTGCCGCGCTCGACGATGTTCTGTCCCACCTTGAGCGCGTAGTGGGAACGACGCCAAGCGCGGTCGCCTCGGGCAACGCCCGGCCGGCGCAGACCCTCGCAGGACAACAGGCCGTCGCGACGATGCAGGATCGTCGGAGCGAACTGGTGTCGAACGTGGCACGGGCACGCGCGACGCTGACCCGCTGGACCGGCGACCCCGCCCCCGAGATCGCCGGCTCAATCCCGGATTTCGCGGTCGATGCAGCGGGCCTGCGCGCAGGACTCGATCGCCACCCCACCATCCGGATGATCGATGCCCAGGCGGGGCAAGCGGATGCCGATGTTCGCGTGGCCGACGCCGGTCGGCGTTCCGACTTCGGTGTCAATTTGGCCTATCAGCGTCGCGACCCCCGTTTCGGCGACTATTTTTCTGCCGGCGTGACGGTCAGCCTGCCGTTCTTCACCCGCAATCGCCAGAATGCCGGGATCGCCGTAGCCCAGGCCAATGCCGGGCGGATCCTGGCCGAACGTGAAACGGCCCAGCGCGCCCTCGCCGCCGACCTCGATGCCGATCTCGCCGATCATGTCATGCATCATGAGCAATGGATGCGCGCGCGGGACACACTGCAGCCGCTCGCCGAGCAGCGGGTCAGATTGGAGACCGCGAGCTACGGCGCCGGACGCGCCAGTCTCGTCGATGTCGCCGACGCCTATGCCGCGCTCGCCGACGCCACCCTCACTGTCCTCGACCGCGAAGCCCTGGTTGCCGCTGACGGCGCCCGATTGACCCTCACCTACCGGAGCGAAGACCGATGAGCCTCGAGAGATCACCGCGCGCCCGGCTGGGTCTTGCAGCCGCAGCGCTCACACTCGTCGCCGGTGGCGCGGGCTATGGCATTGCCCATCTCGGCGGGAGCGAAGCCGCTCCGGCACAAACGGCCGATGCCGGCCGCAAGCCGCTCTACTGGTATGACCCGATGGTCCCGTCGCAGCATTTCGACAAGCCGGGCAAGTCGCCCTTCATGGATATGCAGCTCGTCCCCAAATTTGCGGACGGGAGCGGTGGCGATGCGCCCGGCGTCCGGATCGATCCGGCGACATCGCAGACGCTGGGGCTCCGCACGATCGCAGTCCGGCGCGGTGAACTGGCGAGCAGCCTGACCGCCGCCGGCACGATCGACTTCAACCAGCGCGATGTCGCGATCGTCCAGGCGCGTGCCGGCGGGTTCGTCCAACGGGTCTATGCCCGGGCGCCCGGCGACATCATCGGCGCCGGTGCCCCGCTTGCCGATCTGCTCGTTCCTGAATGGGGCGGCGCCCAGGCCGAGTTTCTGGCGGTTCGCCGCACCGGGAACGCGGCGCTGACCCAGGCCGCGCGCCAGCGGCTCATGCTGCTCGGCATGCCGTCGGGCACGATCTCATCGGTCGAGCGAACGGGACGGCCGCACAATGTCGTGACGATCTCGACTCCCACCGGGGGCGTGATCAAGACATTGGATGTCCGGGCCGGCATGACCATGACCGCAGGACAGACGCTCGCCGAGGTCAACGGCCTCGGTACGGTCTGGCTCAACGCCGCCGTGCCCGAAGCGATCGCTGGTCCGCTCAAACCCGGACAAACCGTACAAGCAACGCTGGCGGCGTTCCCCGGCGAAACCATCTCCGGGCGTGTGTCGGCGATCCTGCCCGAGACCCAGGCGGACAGCCGGACGCTGACCGTTCGTATCGAGTTGCCCAATCGCGGCGGGCGCCTGCGTCCCGGCATGTTCGCCACCGTCTCGTTCGGTGGCAGCGCGCAACCAGCATTGCTCGTGCCCTCCGAGGCGCTGATCCGAACCGGCAAGCGGACGCTGGTGATGCTTGCGCTCGACAAGGGGCGCTACCGGCCCGCAGAGGTTCAAATCGGAAGGGAATCCGGCGACGATACCGAGATCCTGGCGGGCTTGAGCGAGGGCGAGAAGATCGTCGCGTCGGGCCAGTTCCTGATCGACTCAGAGGCTAGTCTTTCCGGTGTGGAAGCACGGCCGATCGGTGGCAGCGCGCCGCCGGCAGTTGGCAAAGCCGCTGCTACCGCCGCGCTGTATGAGACCGTCGGCAAGATCGAACAGATCACCGCCAATTCAGTGACGCTCAGCCATGAGCCGGTGCCAGCGATCGGCTGGCCGGCGATGACGATGACCTTCCAACTCGGCGCACCCACGCTCGTGCGTGGCTTCAAGGTAGGTGATCGCGTACGGTTCGGTTTCGACCAGCCGCCAACGGGACCGACCGTGCGCCGCATGGCGAAGGTGGCCGGCCAGTGATCGCCCATCTCATCCGCTGGTCGGTCAGGAACCGCTTCTTCGTCCTGATCGGGGTGATGGCGCTTATCGCCGTTGGCTTGTGGGCGGTGCGATCGACCGCGATTGATGCGCTGCCCGATCTCTCCGACACGCAGGTCATCATCCGCACCTCCTATCCGGGGCAGGCGCCGCAGATCGTCGAGAACCAGGTCACCTATCCGCTCACCACCACCATGCTCTCGGTGCCGGGCGCGAAGACCGTGCGCGGCTATTCCTTCTTCGGCGACAGCTTTGTCTATGTGATCTTCGAGGACGGCACTGACCTCTATTGGGCGCGCAGTCGCGTGCTCGAATATCTCAACCAGGTGCAGGGGCGGCTGCCGGCAAGCGCCCGCAGCGCGCTCGGACCGGACGCCACTGGGGTCGGCTGGGTCTATGAATATGCCCTCGTCGACAGGACCGGCCAGCACGATCTTGCCCAGCTTCGCGGGTTTCAGGACTGGTTCCTGCGATACGAGCTGAAGACTGTCCCTGGCGTCGCCGAGGTCGCCAGCATCGGCGGCATGGTCAAGCAATACCAGGTGCTGCTCGATCCGGTGAAGCTCGCCGCCTACGGCGTCACCCACGCTCAAGCCGTTGATGCCATCCAAAAGGCCAATCAGGAAGCGGGCGGCTCGGTGCTCGAAATGGCCGAGGCCGAATATATGGTCCGCGCCTCGGGCTATCTGAAAACGCTCGATGATTTCCGCGCGATCCCGCTCAGGACAGCCGCCGGCGGCGTGCCCGTGACGCTCGGTGATGTCGCCACCATCCAGATCGGCCCGGAGATGCAGCGCGGCATCGCCGAGCTGAACGGCGAAGGCGAGGTAGCGGGCGGCGTCGTGATCCTGCGATCGGGCAAGAATGCGCGCGAGACGATCGCGGCGGTCAAGGACAAGCTCGCCAGCTTGAAGGCCAGCCTGCCGCCCGGCGTTGAGGTGGTGACGGTCTATGACCGGTCGCAGTTGATCAATCGCGCGGTCGACAACCTCACTGACAAGCTGATCGAGGAGTTCATCGTCGTCGCGATTGTCTGCGGCTTGTTCCTCTGGCACGTCCGTTCGGCACTGGTCGCGATCCTGACCCTGCCGCTGGGCGTGCTAGCCGCGTTCGTCGTTATGCGGTTCCAGGGCGTGAACGCCAACATCATGTCTCTGGGCGGGATCGCCATCGCCATCGGCGCGATGGTCGATGCGGCCGTGGTCATGATCGAGAATGCCCACAAGAAGATCGAGCGCTGGGAGCAGGATCACCCCGACAAGCATCTCGAAGGCGAGATGCGCTGGATCGTCATCACCGAAGCCGCCGCCGAAGTCGGACCAGCCCTGTTCTTTAGCCTCCTGATCATCACGCTGTCGTTCATTCCGGTGTTCACGCTCGAAGGGCAGGAGGGCCGGCTGTTCGCACCGCTCGCCTTCACCAAGACCTATGCGATGGCGTCGGCGGCGATCCTGTCGGTCACCCTGGTGCCGGTGCTGATGGGGTTGCTGATCCGGGGGAATATCCCGCCCGAGCAGTCAAACCCGGTCAATCGCTGGCTGACCAATATCTATCGTCCCGCGCTCGACTGGACGATGCGAAAGCCCAAGACGGTGCTGTTGATCGCAGCTTTGCTCTTCGCAACCACCGCTTGGCCGCTCACACGCCTCGGTGGCGAGTTCATGCCGAATATGGACGAAGGCGACCTGCTCTACATGCCCTCGGCACTGCCGGGACTGTCGGCGGCGAAAGCCTCGCAGTTGCTCCAGCAGACCGACCGGCTGATCAAGACCGTGCCAGAGGTGGAGAGCGTGTTCGGCAAAGCTGGACGCGCGGAGACCGCGACCGATCCGGCTCCGCTCGAAATGTTCGAGACGACGATCCAGTTCAAGCCGCGCGATCAATGGCGGCCGGGCATGACGCCAGACAAGCTCGTGGACGAACTCGACCGGACGGTGAAGCTCCCCGGCCTAGCCAATGTCTGGGTGCCGCCGATCAGGAACCGCATCGACATGCTCGCGACCGGCATCAAGAGCCCGATCGGGGTGAAGGTCTCTGGGGCCGGTCTCGCCCAACTCGACCGCATCGCCCATGATGTCGAGACGGTGGCGAAGACCGTGCCCGGCGTCAGTTCGGCGCTGGCCGAGCGACTGACCGGCGGACGTTATGTCGATGTCGATATCGACCGCGCCGCCGCCGCCCGGTTCGGGCTCAATATTGCCGATGTCCAGCAGATTGTGTCGGGCGCGATCGGCGGCGAGACCGTCGGCGAAACAGTCGAGGGGCTCGCCCGCTACCCGATTAGCGTGCGCTATCCGCGCGAGTTGCGCGACAGCCTGGAGGGGCTGCGCACGCTGCCCGTGCTCACGCCCTCGGGCCAGCAGATCACGCTCGGCACGGTTGCGAACGTCTCGATCGCCGAAGGGCCGCCGATGCTCAAGACCGAGAATGCCCGGCCCTCGACCTGGGTTTATGTCGATGTGCGCGGGCGCGATCTGGCTTCGGTCGTCGGCGATCTCCAGCGCGCGGTTGCGAAACAGGTGAAGCTCTCGCCGGGCGTCAGCATCGCCTATTCCGGCCAGTTCGAATATCTCGAACGCGCCGTCGCCAAATTGAAGCTGGTCGTGCCAGCGACGCTGCTGATCATCTTCGTGCTGCTCTACCTGATCTTCGGCCGGTTTGACGAAGCGGCCTTGATTATGGGCACACTGCCGTTCGCGCTCACCGGCGGCATCTGGACGCTCTACTTGCTTGGCTTCAACCAGTCGGTCGCGACCGGCGTCGGGTTCATCGCGCTTGCCGGCGTCTCCGCCGAGTTCGGCGTGGTGATGCTGATCTACTTGAAAAATGCCCTGGAGGAGCGCGGTGACGGTCCCGATGCCGGCCAAGTCGAGGCGGCAGTGCGCGAAGGTGCGCTGCTCCGCGTCCGGCCGAAGGCGATGACGGTCGCGGTGATCCTCGCCGGCCTGCTGCCGATCCTGCTCGGATCGGGCGCTGGCTCGGAGGTGATGAGCCGGATCGCTGCGCCGATGATCGGCGGCATGCTGACCGCGCCCGTGTTGTCCATGTTCGTACTTCCTGCCGCCTATCTTTTGCTCCGGCGGCCGAAGAGCAAGCCCATACCCCAACCTCTTGTTTCATGAAGGAGAAGACCATGAACTATGTACGACTGACCATTGCCCTAAGCCTCGCCGCCCTGACTGCCGCGTGCGGCAAGAAAGCGGAGACGCCGGTTGCGGTCGAGACCAACCAGGCGGCGCCCGCCGCGGCCATGAGTGGCGACATGGGCAAAATGGCGATGGCGCCAGCCGCAAGCACCGCGATCAAGGCCAAGGGCCATGGTACGGTCACCGCGATCGACAAGACAACGGGCACGATCACGCTCGATCATGGCCCGATCCCCGAGGCCAAGTGGCCGGCGATGACGATGGCGTTCAAGGCGGCGCCTGCGATCACCGACGCGGCGAAGGTTGGCGATAAGGTCGATTTCGACCTCACACTGACGGGCAGCGCGGGCGAAGTGACTGCGATCCACAAGCAGCCCTGACCGGCTGATCATAGCGCCGGCTGGTCCGGCGCCATGATCAGGCTTTGCACAACCCGTGGCTGCCTGCGGCCTGCGCTATCTGGGCTCGGGTATCGGCCTCGCGATGGCCGCTGGTGGTCATGATATCGCTACTTGATCTAGGATCGGCGCGGGAGCTCACGCATGACCTTGGCCGAAACGATCTGTGCCCGCCTTGCCGCCGTCGCCGAGCCGGAGCGCGCCGCCGGTATGCAGGCTTATATGAAATCCACCATGCCTTATTTGGGCGTCTCCGCGGTGCCGCTGCGGCAGGTCTGCAAGGAGGTTTTCGCTGACCTGCAATACGAAAGCGCATCGCAATGGCACGCCGACGTCCTCGTGCTCTGGCGCGGCGCGCGCTTTCGCGAGGAACGCTACACCGCCATTGAACTGACTGGCCTGCGCGCCGCGCATCCGTTCCAGCGTATCGATGCGCTGCCGATGTACGAGGAGATGATCGTCACCGGCGCCTGGTGGGACTATATTGATCCCATTGCCGGGCAACGCTTCTGGGCAATCCTGCAGCATGAGCGCGAGCCGATGAAGCGCGCCATGCTGGCCTGGGCGGTGGACGAGAATGTGTGGAAACGCCGAAGTGCGATCCTGTGCCAGCTCAGGGCCAAGCAACAGACCGACCTCGATTTCCTGTATGCTTGCATCGCGCCTTCGATCGCCTCCAAAGAATTCTTCCTGCGCAAGGCGATCGGATGGGCGCTGCGCCAACATGCCTGGACCGATCCGGCAGAGGTGGTCCGCTACGTCGAGACACACCCCGAACTGAGCGGGTTGAGCAAGCGCGAGGCGCTGAAGAATGTTGGTGGTCGTTCCTAGCGTTGGCCGGGTCCGCTGTTGCCGCGCCAACCTATGCGATGCTTTTGGCAGTCTCTCGGTCGTCAAATTGGGAGACAGGCCGACATCCGGACGGCCACGGCGATGATATCCTATCCAGGGGGATAGGATAATCGTGCAGTATCTGCTACCGGGCCGGCATGACCTCGCTCACCGATCTCCTCCAGCAGGGCGCCACGCACGCCTGGCTGTTCATTCCGAGCGCGATCCTGCTCGGCGCCTTGCACGGGCTGGAGCCCGGCCATTCCAAGACGATGATGGCCGCGTTCATCGTGGCGGTGCGCGGCACCGTGCGGCAGGCGGTCCTGCTCGGCCTCGCGGCCACCGCGTCGCACACCGTTGTCGTCTGGATCGTCGCGCTCGGCGGTATGTGGCTGTTCGGTGGCCTGAACGCCGAGGCGACCGAGCCCTATTTCCAGCTCGCGTCGGGCGTGCTGATCGTCGTCATTGCCCTGTGGATGCTGTGGCGGACCAGGCGCGAGCAGAACGCCGCGCACGACCATGACCATCCGCATCACGACGAGGCGCACCATGTCGACACCGGGCATGGCGTGCTCGCGCTTAGCATTTACGAGACCGGGGTGCCGCCCCGTTTTCGCGTGCAGGTGATCGACGGCGCGGCACCGCGTGGGGCTGAGATCAGCGTCGAGACCGAGCGCACGGACGGCGCGCGGCAGCTTTTCCGGTTCGCGGAATGTGATGGTGTACTGGAGTCGGTCGAGGAGATCCCTGAGCCACACGAATTCATGGCGCGGTTATCGATCCGCCATGATCACCATGCCCATGACTATGATGTAGCCTTCCTCGAGCACGATCATGGCGACGATCATCTCCATGAAGAGGTGCGCGGCCTCGACGTGACCGGGCCGGGCTATGTCGATGCGCATGAGTTGGCGCATGCCAACGACATCCGCCGACGTTTCGCTGATCGCAACGTCACGACCGGGCAGATTGTCCTGTTCGGCCTTACCGGCGGGCTCATCCCCTGTCCCGGCGCGATCACGGTGCTGTTGCTGTGCCTCCAGCTCAAGCAACTGACCCTCGGCGCGGTGCTGGTATTGTGCTTCAGCATCGGGCTCGCGATCACGATGGTGCTGTCGGGGGTCATCGCCGCCCTGAGCGTGAAACACATCTCGAAGCGGTTCAGCGGGTTCGGCGAGCTTGTCCGGCGGGCGCCCTATGTCTCGGGCGGTATCATCCTGCTGGTCGGCGTCTATGTCGGCGTGCAAGGCTGGCTCACCTTGCCGCACCCGCTATAGACTTGTCGCATGAGCCACGCCGCCAGCCCCGATCTCGTCAACCGCCTCAAGCGCGCTCAGGGTCATCTCGCAACCATCCTCAAGATGATCGACGAGGAACGGGACGGATTGACGATCGCCCAGCAATTACAGGCTGTGATCGGGGCCCTCGAGAAGTCGAAGACTCTCTTGGTCAGCGACCATATCGAGCATCATCTTGAAAGCGTCGTCGGGCCGCTGTCGCAAGAGGCCCGGGCCGAACTCGCCAAGCTCGCGGATCTCGCCAAGTATCTTTGAGCCTTCGTTTCGACCCACCGGTCAAGGCGCAGGCTGAAACACCATCGCTGTCGTCACCACGCCGGTCCAGACGGCGCCAGCGCCTCGATGATCAGACACTCGGCCACCGTTCCCTGGCGGCAATCTCCAATCATGCGGCTGAGTTCGCCGCGCAGCGCCTGGAGGTCGGCGAGCTTGCGGTCGATTTCGATCAGGTGTGCGGTCGCGATCGCATCGACCGCCGCACAGGACTGCGCCCGGTCATCGGCGAGGCCGAGCAGTTCGCGGACCTGGTCCAGCGTGAAGCCGAGATCGCGGGCGCGCCGAATGAAGGAGAGCCGCGCCAGATGCTTCTTGCCATAGCTGCGGCAGTTGGCGGCGTTCCGTGCAGGGGCGGGCAGCAACCCGATCTTCTCATAATAGCGCACCGTCTCGATGTTGGTCGCGGTCGCTGACGCCATTTCACCGATCTTCATCGCTTGACCCTGTAGTTGCTACAGGGTGCATATAGGCCATCGACTCAAGGGAAAGCGAGGCGACATGGCCGGTTGCGGATCATGCTGTGCAGAAACACAGCGCATCGAAGACACACGCTGGCGGCGCGTTCTGTGGATCGCGCTGGCTATCAACGTCGTGATGTTCGCCGGTGAGATCGGCGCGGGCATCGCCTCGGGATCACGGTCGCTGCAGGCGGATGCGCTCGATTTTCTCGGGGATGCCGCCAACTATGCGATCAGCCTCGGCGTCGCAGGCATGGCGTTGCGCTGGCGGTCGCGTGCTGCGTTGCTCAAGGGTAGCACGATCCTCGCCTTCGGCCTCTACGTCCTGATCACGACGATCCTGGCTGCACTCGGCCGGGGCCTGCCACAGGCCGAGACGATGGGGATCGTCGGCGTGATCGCCCTGATCGCCAATGGCAGCGTCGCGCTCATGCTCTATCGTTACCGCAGCGGCGACGCGAACATGCGCTCGGTCTGGATCTGCTCGCGCAATGACGCGATCGGCAATATCGCGGTGCTGCTCGCGGCCGCCGGCGTCATCGGCACGGGTACGGCCTGGCCGGATCTCGCGGTCGCCGCGATCATCGCAGGCCTTGGCATAACCGGCGGGGCGCAGATCATCCGCCAGTCCCTCGCTGAATTCAAACTGGACCAAGGGTCAGGCAACATCGCGCAAGCAACCGCTCGGTAACGCCGATCGAGCGTCGCCCACGGATGCGTGAGTGGCTCGACCGGTTCAATGAGAGTGTCGACCGACTCGCGGCATAACAGCCGTTTCTCGCCCCGCCCGGGCCGCGCAGCTTCACCTTGACCGGTGTCTAGCCACGCCGTCATTCTACCGTGACGATGCGCCTGATCCACGACCTCGCCGTTCGCCGAATACTTTATCGTCGGCCGATTCCGACCATGCCGGATATCCTGGTGATTGATATACCACCGCGGTACGCGGCCCCCAGCCTACCGCTCGGCCGCTACTATCCCATCATCATCGAAACCCGCTTCGAACTCGACGAGATCGAGACCTTTCTCGCCGCCGAGCGGGACTTCCCCGTCGTCCCCGACTTATTCGACCGACGCCCTTCGGCGCTGACTGGTGGTGACATCGTCTTCTGTCACTATGCGGCGCCGGCTCCGGAATGGCCGCTCCTGCTTCTCTGCCATTGGCCCGCCAACTTCACTGTAATGGTGCCGCCAACGAGCGATTCCTTTGCCCGCGGTTGCTACACCACCGCGATGTTCGAGAGCATCGACGCGCTCGATCAGACCGAAGACCGGCTTCTCACTACGCTCGGTCGCCACCACCCGGTCATCGTCAAACCGATCGGCACCGCGCATCCCGCAGGCCACGCCTAGCCAGCGGCATCTCTGCCCCTGTAGGTCCCGATACCCAAACGGCGCGATGCACCGGATGCAGCGACGGATGCGGAACGCCCCACACTTTCATGGAATCCACCGCCGCGTCGGTACGCGGCCGGCCTTTCTCGTTCGCGCGCCCTAACCCGCACACCAAACTTGCCCCGGAAGCCTTGCCTGGTGTCGTCGGGCGCGGGCGATCGAGCGCGCGTCGGCGGTTGGGCGCGCGGCCAGGCGGGGGGAGGGAGGGGCGGCGCTGGTGGCGGCGCGGCGCTGTTTTTGGGCGGCAGCGCGGGCGGCAAGGTCAGGGACCAGAGGAAAGGGGGATCTGGAGGAGTGTCGCCGAGATGGTCTCGAGAGCGACATTCAAAGGAGTTGAGACGATGAACATTGGTGAATTCAAGAAGGAGAACGGCCGCCTGATGGGTTCGGTCTTCACGCGCACCATCGACCTGCCGAGGATCGGGCTTCGCCCGGTGCAGAGCCAGAGCGAGAAGGCGCCGATCTACGAGATCGTGGCGCTGAACATCGCGCGGCGCTGGGTGCAGATCGGGGCGCTCTGGGAAGCCGTGTCGAAGAAGACCGGCGAGATCTTCCTCGCGGGCCAGATCGACGATCCGAGCCTGCCCGAGCCGCTTCCGGTCGCCCTGTTCCCGAACGAGGCGGGGGGCTTCACCGTCGCCTGGCGTCGCGAAAATCTCGGCGGCGGGTTCGGCGGCGGCTTCGGCAGCGGTGGGTTCGGCACCAGCCAGCGCGACTATGCGCCACGGACCCAGGACGGGTTCGGTGACAGCACCGCCGGCGCCGACGGCAGCCTGAACGGCGACCGGACGGACGCGGACGCGGACGAGGACATCCCGTTCTGACCCGCGCGTGAACAAGGGCCGGGGGTGCGTCGAGCGCCTCCGGCCCTTTTTTTGTTTTCCCATCTCACAAGGAGTTCGCCATCATGGCTCGAACCGTATCCTCGAACAGCGTCAGCCGACTGGCCGACCTTCCCACCCTCTATGCCGAGATGATCGCCACCCCGGAATTTCAGGCGGCGTTCGGCGATCCCATGCCGCTCAGCATCGTCGAGCTTGGCGATGAACCCGGCGAGCATGACATGCCCGAACCCTTCGCGGTGCAGGCCGAATGCGGGGCGATCATCGCCGCCATCTTTGATCTCTTCGCGGGCACGCGGCTTGAGCCGCTGTCCGCCGAGATCGCGTGGGGCTTCGTCAACAGCTTCCATTTCGTCGCCGGGAAGCTGGAACGCCGCGAAGACAGCCTCGCCGCCGAGATCGGTGATCTCGTGCGACATCCCGACATGAGCGAGGTCTATAATAACGAGCTGGAGGAGAAGCAGCTCCTCTGCCAATCGACCGCAGAGCATCGCGAAGCGATCGAGTGCATGCGCGACTATGCGGCCGAGATGTACCGCGCGCAGTCGGGCTGGCCATGGTCGCCAGCGCGGGGAAGCCGGGCATCCTCCGCATCGTCGGCGAGCCAGATCGCGGCACAGGATTTCCTGCGTGCCCGCGAACTTGCCGCCCGCGAGAAGCACAGTCCGAAGGGACCGATCGTCGTCTTTTCCGGACCCGCCCAGTGGCACGATTGGGAAACCCTGTGGGCGCGGCTCGACGAGGTCCATAAGCGCGTGCCGCACATGTCCCTTGTGACCACCGGTCAGCGCAAAGGGGCCGACGCGATCGCCGCGGCCTGGGCGGCCCGCAACAGCGTGCCGCTGGTGGCGTTCGGGCTCTACGGTTCGGGTAGGAAAACCGCCTTCACCCGAAACCGCAAGCTCGCCGAGCTGAAACCCGTCGAGGCGGTGCTCTGCGAAGGCTCGGGGTTGCAGGCGAACCTCTATCAGACCCTGAAACAGGCGGGCGTGCCCATCCATGCCTTCCGCAAGGCTGATCAGGTCGCCGACACCGCGGTGCGCCGGATGCGGGCCTGAACCTCGGGGGCGGGGGCTTCGCTTCCGCCTCCTTTCCCACCGTTTCACAGGAGGCCGACATGGCCATACCAGACGTGCATCGGCGCAATTTCGCAACCCTGCGCCGCGCGGCCGAAGACGGTAATCTCGCCCTCATGGAATGCACCGACGCGGTCACCGGCGTTCCCCGGTACGTGATCTGCGCCGTGGGACGCGAAGACGGCGCTTATGTGATGACTCCGTTCGGTCACCTCCACGACGGAGACCCCTATGAGGCCTATCTGCCTCCCGCAACCGACAGATCGGACCAGCCATGATCGCCCATGGCGGCTGCACTGAGCCCGGCGGCGTGGAGCTTGCCGACGAGCGATGGGAAGCGCCGTGTCCACGTTGTGGCCAATCCGCCGAGCACGGCCATGTCGAGCGCGCGGAAGGCTCGCTCAATATCCACCACACGCTCGCCTGTGACCATTGCGGGCATCAAGAAGGGTTCGACTGGATGAACCCGTGACGATCTGACGATCGCTACCCGGGCCGGACGCGTCCCCGCGTGCCGGCCCATTTTTATGCAAGCAGGCGTCCGCAACGTCCCGTGGGACCAGAAGGATCGCCGGAGGCATCGAGCCTCCGGCAATCCTGCTTCTCTTCCCTCAAATCCTCCGAGAATGGCACGGGGACACCGGCGGCCTCAAGGACGACGGGGCCCCACCATTTTCCTTGGCGTGCCAGCGTCAGCCTCTCTCCCTCAGCGTTGCGCAGCGCCAACGAAAATCGTGACCCCCATCGCCGCTGACGCGGTCGCTTCGCGATCCTTGACCCCGCCGGCCGGAGCCCGTGCAGGCGAGATGCCTCTTCGAGACATCAGGAGGCGATCATGTGCGAAGTTCTCAACAAGCATCGGGCGGGCGTTCCGGCGGGCGCGGTCTATATCGGGCGCGGGGCGAAATGGGGCAATCCATTTGTCATCGGGCGGGACGGGGATCGCGCGGCCGTCATCGCGAAATATGAGCGCTATCTGCGCTCGCGGCACGATCTGCTGCTCGCACTGGACGAGCTGCGCGGTAAGGATCTGGTGTGCTTCTGCGCGCCGCTGGCCTGTCATGGCGATCTGCTGTTGCGGCTGGCGAACGCGACGCGCGAGGAGCGCATCGCATGGTGGCGCGAGGCGGCATAAGCCGGTGCGCCGGGCGGGCATGCTGAAACGGCGTGCTCGCCTCTTTGACACAGATTGGTTCGCGTGCCGGCACGGGGGCACCCTGCGGGTGCAGCGAAAAGGTCCACCGGGGGCATCGAACCCCAGCTGGCCCTGGGGCGTCGCGCTTGGGGAGACGATGCGATTCGGGGGGCATCGAGCCCCCCGAATCACAGCCTCTCTCTATCTATCAAGAAGTCCAAGGGTGGCACGGGGACAGCGCCGGCCTCAAGGACGACGGGGCCCCACCATTTTCTTTGGCGGATCGGCCGCAGTGCTTCCGCTTCAGCCTTGGTGACCGCCAAAGAAAATCGTGACCCCCATCGCCGCTGCGCGGTCGCTTCGCGATCCTTGACCCCGTCGCTCAGAGCCCGTGCCTGGAAAAATGCCTCTTTAAATTTCAGGAGGCCATCATGACGCATTCACCCCGTTCCATTTCCCGCTTCGCCGACATCGCCGCGCTCTATGCCGAAGAAACGGCCGAACCCAGCGACCGCTTCGCCGCCGCCTTCACCGAGACGGTGGGTGAGTTCCGGATCGACCGCGCCGAGGACAGCATCGATGCCGGGATGCCCGATCCGCTGGAGGCCGAGCGCGCGACCGAACTCCTCATCACGACGCTGTTCGACGTCCTGCGCGACACCCGGCTGGAGAGCATCGCCGACCGCCTCGCCTGGGGCATCGTGCACAGCTTCCACAAGGTCGCTGACCAGCTCGACGGGGAAGCCGATCGGGCGGCGCAGCAGGTCAACGGGCTGATCCGCTCCGCCGACGGCAGTGAGGTCGCGACGACCGAACTGGAGGAAGCGCAGACGCTCTGTCAGTCGCTGGACGAAGCCCGGGACGCGGTCGCGTGCATGCGCGATCACGCGGCGCAGATGTATCATGCCGAGACCGGACGACCATGGTCGGCACCGCGCGCGACGTTGGTGTCGGGAAAGCGGACCGCCTCGGTCATCGCCGCCACCGACTTTCTCGCCGCACGCCGCCAGCGCCGCATCGAGGAGCACGCGCCGCAGGGGCCGGTGGTCATCTTCTCGGGCGGGCAGCAGTGGGAGGACCATCAGCTCCTGTGGGATCGGCTCGACGCGATCCACGCCCGGATCCCGACGATGGTGCTGGCGACGACCGCCCAGAACAAAGGATGCGACGCGATCGCAGCGGCATGGGCGGCGCGGTCGGGCGTGAAGCTGGTGGCCTTCACGCTCGACGCACGGTTGGGGAAGCGGGCAGGGTTCGCCCGCAACGAGCGGCTGCTGGCACTGCGCCCCGTCGAAGCGCTGGTCTGCGAGGGGTCAGGACTGCAGTCGCACCTCGCCCGGATGGTCCGCGAAAAGCGGGTGCCGGCGCACTTCTTCCGGCTCTCGGATCAGCGCACAGCCAGCGCTGTCGCCTGAGATCGTGACGGGGATCGGTTGGGCATGATGCCCGGCCGGTCCCTTTTTTTGTTGGCGTTGAGAACCGCCCCGCTCGGGAGCCCGATCAAAGATCGGGTCCGTCACGGGGCGGTGCGACAGCGATGCTGTGGGCCTCCTGCGCGTGGCTACGCCATGCTCGTCGCTGGGCCGCCCTTCTGGCGACTTTTAGGTTCGGGCGCTGCCGCTGGCAGCGCCTTCAGTGCCGAGACGGCGGGGCTTCCTCCCACCCGAATCGCGTGGGTGAGGACGTCCCTGAAATCCCGCTCGCTCAATGCTTCGATCGGGAGGTCCGTGACCATCCCAGCATATCGGTCGCGCAGGGCGCGGCGGGCACTCTCCACTTCTTCAGCGACCTTGCGCTGACGCGCTTCGAGGTCGGCAAGTCGCTCACGTTCCGTCATCTTGGGCATGTCCATCGTCCTTGTGATGGGTCTGCCCGCCGTCCCGGATTGTAGGCTGGGTTCGCCCGCATTCAATCCCGAACTTGGGGTATCGATCTCATGCAAACTCACGGAATCGCGATTGAGATGGGCTTGCCGGCGTGCCGCCGGCGAAAAGAAGAAATCCCCTGCCGGGGATTGTCCGCCCGTGCCCGGTCGAGACAACGCAGCGCGCAGAGCGCTGCGAAGGGGAGCACTCACGGCCTTGGCCGTTTGTAATGCACCGTACGCACGGGTGCTGCGTGGCTATTCCGTCGTTAAATCAATGTCATAAACCTGTCCGACAAGTCCGACGCTGGACACGGCGCGGCGTCCGACATGTCACCCGCGAAAGACAGTGCGTCGAGCAAGCCGTTGGATTTGCGCGTCTATTCGTGTCGGACATGTCGGACAGCATAAATCGTTGAAAAACAGCGGCATTCGCGCTATGATGCCTTCGCTTCAAGACCTGCCCGTCGAGCTCCTATGCTGGAGCTACGACATGATCAGAATAAGCGTGCGGGTCGATAGTGCCCTGCACGACCGCCTCAACCGGCGCGCGGCGGGCGCCGACCTTTCCCTGTCGGTGTTCGTTCGTTCGGTACTGGAACAGGCCGCCGACCCCCGCGGCCGGTACATCTATTCGTCGCAGGACGAGATCCTCGCGACCTGCATTCAGATCCTCACCATCCTCGGTACGTCGGTCGGCCAGCGGACGCCGGACGTCCTGCAAAAGGGGATGGCGGAGGCTCGCGGCATATTGCGGGACAGGGGTCTGCTCGACCCGGAGGCCGACCGATGAGCCGGGACGAACAACGGGCTGATCCCGTCTCAGCTACCGTACTTAAGGCAACGCCGCACCTGCCGACCATCCCCTGGATAATCGGCGTCCTGCCGCTCCTGCATCTCGGGCAACCCAGCTCGGTTCTTCCCACCCCCATGGACGCGGGAGACCCACGATGAGTATCTTCCGTAACGATACACTCGGCTCCTGGACGCGAGGCGGTCAGGCGATCGTCCACAATGTCCGGATGACGACCCAGGTCTTCTTCCAGACCGTCATTGCGGGGCTGATCCTCTGGGTGATGGGCACCATCTGGTATGCGCTCGAAATGTCGACCGACTATGAGCGCTTCATCCTGCGCAAGCTGGTCGAGGCGAGTTTCAAGGTCGATGCCGCCGCTGGCACGAACGATCCGGTGCTGTTCAAGACGCCGGCGGGGCACCAATATTGGACGTCGGCCGACTGGTTGCTCGCGTCCAAACTTGCCAAGCAGACCCTGCACAAGGTCGAGATCGACCTGATCCACGGCGCGCTGATCGCGGGCGCGTTTGCCCTGCTCGCGCTGTTCTTCGCCTGGTTCACCTTCACCCGGACGGGCAGGGGTCTCGGCTCGAACGAGTATCTGCGCGGTGCCCGGTTCGGCACGATCCGACAGGTCAAGCGTCTGCTCCGCGCCCAGCGCAAGGGGAGCTTCTCGATCGGCGGCGTCCCCATTCCCGACGCCTATGAGCCCGAGCATGTGCTCCTGTGCGGCGCGCCGGGGACGGGCAAGACTAACCTCATCGTTAAGATGCTCGAGGGCATCCGTAAGGAAGGCAAGCGGGCGATCGTCTATGATACCGCCGGCACCTTCGTCGAGAAATTCTACCGCCCGGGCAAGGACGTTCTCCTCAATCCGCTCGACAAGCGCACCAGCCGCTGGTCGCCCTGGGGCGACGTCCCGCGCGACTATCATTACGACCAGATCGCGGAGTCGACGATCCCCGACAAGGCGGGGGATCCTTTCTGGGCCAAGGCCGCGCGCGGCACTCTGGTCGCGGTCATGCGCAAGCTCGCGCACCAGAAGGAGATGCTGGTCTCGATCCTGCTCGACCGGCTGCTCCGCTCCAAACTGAAGGACCTCGCCGCCTTCGCCGCGGGTACCGATGCGGCCGCCTTCATCAGCCTCGAAGGCGAGCGGACGTCTGCCGGCATTCAGGCCGAACTCGCCTCCGTGATGCGCAGCTTCTCCTATCTCGACGACACCCGCAAAGGACTGTCGATCCGCGACTGGGTCGCGAATGAAAAGGGGGATGGCTGGCTGTTCATCACGGTCAAAGCCGACCAGCTGCCGTCGCTTCGACCCCTGATCACGGTATGGCTCGACATCGCCATTTCGGCGATCATGAGCCTCACACCCGATCGCCGCCGGCGCCTTTACTGCGTTATCGACGAGTTGCCGACGCTCCAGAAATTGCCGTCGCTTTCCGACTTCCTGGCGCGCGCCCGCAAATATGGCGGGTGCGGTATCCTCGGCTTCCAATCCTATCCACAGCTGGAGGCGACGTACGGGATCCAGGATGCCGCCGCGATCACCGGCTATTGTTCAACCTGGGTGGCGCTCCGCGCGAACGACACCCCCACCGCCAAGCATGTGTCGGAAAATCTCGGGCAGGTCGAACAGGTCGAGGCGAACGAGGGCATGTCCTACGGCGTCAACGACATGCGCGACGGCGTGAATCTGTCGCGCATGCAGGTGACCCGGCCGCTGGTGATGCATACTGAGGTCACCAATCTACCCAACCTGTCAGGGTTTTTGCGGTTCGGCCGCAATCTTCCGGTGGTGCACTTCCAGGACAAGTTCAACACGGTCGCGACCATCGCCGACGCCTTTGTCGAACGCGACACGCCGCCGGTGCGGGACCGCGACGGCGCGGCGCTGATCGCCGCCATCCAGGTCGAAGCCCAATCTACTGAAGCGCCACCGCCGCCCCGACGCAAGAAAGCGTCCCGACCGGTATCGCCACCGCCAGCGCCGCCGCCGCCCGACCTGTTCGATGCCGGCGACAGCGCCGAGCCGCGGAGCGGAGAGGCTGCCGAACCCAAGCCCGTCGATCCGTCGAGCGGTCCTGTCGCGCCTGGTCCGGCCTTCACGCTCGCCCCGCAGCGCGGACGGATCCGGATCGAGCTTGATGTCTATGACCGAGAGAATGGACCGGCCCGTCCGGCGCGACCGGCATGATCCATCCTCGCCGCCTGAAAGGCACGCCAGCCAATATTTCCCGCTATTATACCGTGGGCGATTATTACACCAAAGGGAGCGACGAACATTCGGAATGGGGTGGTCGGATAGCCGATGAATTGGGGCTATCCGGTCCAGTCGACCCCCAGATTTTTCAGGAGCTGCTGGCCGGAAGGATCGGCGACCAGCAACTCGGGCGCCACCGCGCAAATGGTGAGATCGAGCATCATCCCGGCTGGGACTTCGCGGTCAACGCGCCCAAATCGGTGTCGATCATGGCGTTGGTGATGGGCGACGAGCGCATCATCGCGGCGCACGAGAAGGCGGTAGGGACTGCACTCGACTATCTCGAGGAACATGCGTCGCTGCGCCGGCGCGATAACGGCCAGATCGTTCATGAGACGACCGGCCGCCTGGTCTTTGCCCGCTTCACCGAGCATGCCAGCCGCGAGCTCGATCCGCATCTCCATACCCATGTCGTCGTGATGAACATCACCAACCGCGAGGACGGCTCATCCTGGGCCAGCCTCGAGACACGCGCGATGTTCTCCGAGCAGATGGTCGCTGGACAGGTCTATCGGAACGACCTCGCCCATGGGCTTCGACAGATCGGCTACGAAGTGGAATTCGATCCAAGGCGGGGCCTGTTCGAGATCGTCGGCGTCCCCAAGGACTTCATCAGGGACGCCTCACAGCGCGCCGAACAGATCGATGCCCATGCCAGGGAGCATGGGCTGACCGGCCAGGCCGCGCGCCGCCAGTCCTTCTACCAGACGCGCGGTCCCAAGGTGAAAGCGACACTCGAAGAATTGCGTGGCCAATGGACTGCGCGCGCGAAGCCCTATGAGGCGGACCTCGCCAAACTCACCGCGCTCGTGGAGGAGCGGGGGCCATCGACCATCGAAGTCGATCGGCGCACGGCGGGGCGCGCGAGCCTGTTCGGCCTGCGGCAGGCAGAAACCCGCGAAGCCGTGAACAACCTCGGGCGTATGTACAGGTTGGCGCTTGCCAGCCATGTCGGGGAGGTGCGACTTGCCGATGTTCGGCCGTTGCTTGCCGAGCATGAGTCGAAGCGCAAGCTCCTCGCGACGCGAGAACAGACCGGCGATCAGGTCCTGACCCGAGGTCGGACCAGTCGCCGCAGCGCGCGCCAGGAAATGGCGCTTTCGCAGCACCTCGCGCTGGCCCTGGACGATGCCCGGCCGATCGCATCCGCCGATCGCCTGCTGATAGCGCTGGAGACGGCAGGGCTCACCCCTCATCAGGAGCAGGCTCTCGTTCAATCGGCCTTGTCGCGCGACCGCGTCACCGGGATTCACGGCGTCGGCGGCGCCGGCAAATCGACGCTGATGAATACGCTTAGAGAGGCAGCGGAGCCCGGTACGATCCTCGTCGCGCTGGCCCCCACATCGTCGGCGGCCGCGACCACGGGCCAGATCGCAGGCGTCGAATCCAGGACGGTGGAAAGCCTTCTCACAAGCGGTGGCCGCGGCATCACCGACCGCCATGTCCTTCTTCTCGACGAGGCCGGCCAGCTCGGAACGCGGCAGGCTATTCGTATCCTCGAAATCAGCCGAATGACCGGGGCGAGGCTGATATTGCTCGGCGATGACAAGCAGACCGGCGCGATCGAGCAGGGAAAGCCCTTCTGGCTGATGCAGCGGTTCGGCCTCGCCACTGCGCAGCTCACCGAGTCCATGCGTCAGCAAACGAAGAGCATGAAAGCCGCCGTCACCCATGCGCGGGCGGCGGAATATGCGGCCTCGCTCTCGCAGCTCGACAAGGTCGTGAGCGGGGAGGGAGCCGAGGCCTTGGCCAAGGGCTTGGTCGCGGAATGGACCCGGCTCAAGCCGGAGAACCGCGCCACGACCAACATCCTGGTGCTCGACAACGCCACCCGGCTGATCGTCAACACCAAGATTCGCGAAACCCTGAAATCGGAAAGCGCGATCGCGGCCGAAGATGCACGGCTCCAGGTCCTGACGCCGAGCGGCATGTCCGACCAGGAGAAACATTATGCCCGCTTTTATTCAGGCGGCCAGGTCGTGACCTTCACGCGGGATCAGCTCGGCGCGGGGATCGCGCGCGACGTCCAATATCGTGTTGTCGGTATCGGACGCGCCGAGAACGGGCGGCAGGTCGTGCGACTGGTCGACGAAAACGGCCGGATGATCCGCTGGGATCCGCGGCAGAGTCAGGTCAAGCAGATCAACGTGTTCAACGCGGAGAATCGCGACCTCGCGGAAGGCGATCGCATCCAATGGCGTCTGGTGAACAATGCGCTCGATCTAAAGAATGCCGAGCGTGGCACGGTCGAAAAGATGGATGGAACCGTTGCCACGATCCGTTGGGACCGAGGCGAGCGCGTGCAGCAGATCGACCTGTCCGAGCACAAGCACTGGGACCACGGATACGCAGAGACGGTATATTCCGCGCAGTCCAAGACCTACGCCCGGGTGTATGTGCTGGCGCCGGTCAATTCCGGACTCGTGAACGGCCAGAATTATTACACGGCGATCACCCGCGCCCGCTTCGGCGTGAAGCTCTGGACCGAGGATGAGAAGCGCCTCGCCGAGAAGCTCGAAACCCATTCCGGCGAAAAGACATCCGCGCTGGAAGGGCTGGGAAGGCTGGACCGGGATAATCGCGAAAGTCTCGCGGCGCGCCATGAAGACCCAATAGAGCGAGCGCGCGCGGACCAGGATCGGGAGCGTTCCGAGCGGCGCGACATGATCCTTGGTCAGCAACTCGACCAGCGCGGCAATGCGCCACGGGGACTGCCAGAGCGGATCGCCGAAAATGCGCACGGGATCGCCAACGTCCTCGACCGCTTCCTGCAATCCGTCGTCGATCGCGCGGATGCCCGACCCGACCCCACACCCGCCCATGTAAATGACACCCGTGACGCCGATCCCGGCCACGGCCCCGAACATTGATCACGGAGCCTCTTTCGATGAACCACGCCAGTTCTGCATTCTCCGCCCGACGCCGCCTCAAACCCGTTCTGCGCATCGGCTGCCTTGCCGTGGTGTTCGCGGCATCCACCGCGGCTTCACCCTCGGCGGGGATGGCGAGACCTTCGGAAGGCGACATCTCAAACTGCATTGCACGTGCCGCTGGTGGGAAGGATTGGCTCGAGAAAACTCTGTGGGGACTGCGCGACCAAGAAGGTGGATGGATCGGCGCGGAGGTCGCCAATGCCAACGGATCGCATGACCTGGGGCTCCTTCAGATCAACAGTTGGTGGGTGCCAAAGATCGCAGCGGTGCTGCGGCGGCCCGAGCCGGAGGTTCGCACCTGGCTCAAGTCCGATGCCTGCTTCAATGCCGACGTTGCCCGCTGGATCTTCCTGTCGGCCTTGCGGTCTACCGGTGACTATTGGGCCGCGATCGGGGTCTATCACAGCCCCACAGCGTGGCGCCAAAGACGCTATGCACTGAGCGTCGCAGACCACCTCACGCGGCGTTTTGGTCCTGCGATTTTCTCCGAAGGGCCTGTTAAGCTTGGCGGTCCTTCGGGCGCGACGACCCCGCAATCGCCCGCCTCGCCCACCAACCAGGTCAAGCGGGAGCGAGTGCTCGGGTTCGGTGTGGTGGCGCGCTCCGTATCGTCAGAGGCGCAGGACTAAGCGGCGCGGTGGCAGCAGGCTTGTCGCTCTATCCGCTCCTCGATAGATCAGCAGGGGAACAACCAGGAGTGAATCATGAACAACAGCGACCTCGCCGACCATCTTTCCAGCGCCACCGGCTCAAGCAAGGCCGACGCCAAGAAGATCGTCGACACTGTCTTCGCGGCGATTGCGGACGCTGCGGCAAAGGGCGAGGAGATTTCGCTCAATGGGTTCGGGAAGTTCAAAGTGAAGGCGAGCCCGGAGCGCGAAGGTCGCAATCCCTCGACCGGCGCGACCATAACAATCGCGGCGTCGAAGAAGCTCTCATTCACGCCCGCTAAAGCGGTGAAGGACAAGTTGAACGGTTGAACGGATCCTTGGTCTCCGAGCGCGTCCCTCAAGAATCGCGCCTGGCCTCCAAGATGGAGCCAGCCGTCGTTTTTCCTCGCGCGGAGGCCGGTCTCGGAGATTTCCGCACCAACGTTCAGCAG
This sequence comes from Sphingobium fuliginis, assembly GCF_015074805.1. Classification (NCBI taxonomy): domain Bacteria; kingdom Pseudomonadati; phylum Pseudomonadota; class Alphaproteobacteria; order Sphingomonadales; family Sphingobiaceae; genus Sphingobium; species Sphingobium fuliginis. Next base: position 865,925 of record NZ_CP060035.1, read on the forward strand.
TGACGGGTTCAAGTTCCTTGTGTCTCAACCGCCAGCTGGCACTGCTTCGCGATGGCGCGCGCCCAAAGGAAGACGGCAAAGATTCTCGCTTTTACTGGGACAGCATTGCGACATCATCCAACACCAGCAAGGTCGCAACCTGACTGTTGGGCAGACCGAACGGTTGTTCGATCAAGGTGAAACGATCTGCGGCGTATGTGTCGAACCAGGCGGAAGCCTTGACCCGCTTTGGTTGTTTTGGCTCGATGCCATTCTTGAATAGCAATGGGAAAGCTGCGCTCTCGGGCTGCAGATCGGCCCGCGGAAACCATCGGTCCGGTACGACAGGAGGTCGCCTAAACCATTTTCGCCCATCCTGCCCATGGCAAACGAGAAGTGCGGGAAACCGGTTGGTGCTCAATGCGCGGATGGCGGTTGCGGTGATGCTGGCATCGAACAGGGTAGCCAGCTCACGGATTCCCGTCAGGGTTATCCGATCCAGATCACTGACCAGCGGTCGGAAAATATAACCTGGAAGGAGCAAGTCTGCTGCATAGGCATCGGCTTGCAATTCCGGGTTCGACCCCCGTTCGCGGCGATCGTCGCTCGTCGGCTTGTCAATGTCAGTGCTCCGACAGATCAGGCACTGCCCCCGGTGGTGGTGCCAATGCCCCAGTTCATGGGCAACCGAGAACCGCTTCCGTCGATCGGTCGCCCGTGTGTCCACGGTGATGATGGCCCTGTCGGCGTGCCCCACGATTCGCGCTTCGCAGGATTTCAGGGGACGATATTTGACTTTGGCGCCCAAGTATCGCGCCACTACCTCGACGTCGATCTCCGATGGCTCGGTTACGCCAAGTTCCTGGAGTGTGGTTTCGGCTGCCGAAACACGACCGATCACTCGTTGTCTCTTGCTTCGGAGTCCTGTTCCAGTTCGGCCAGATCCTCCAGAAGGCCATTCAGATCATCATCGTCGACTGCGTTCCCGCTGCGCGCCGCCATCGTCACCGGCGACGCTGCAGCACTTCCTATAGCCCTCAACTTGACCTTCATACGCTCGCTATCAAATTGTACGACGCGCGATGTCGATCGCTCTTTGTCGATTTCCTCCCGTAGCGCCTTAAGACGCGATTTCCGCGCGAGTAACTCCGCCCGCTCGATGTCGCGCCGTAGCGCTTCGCCATCGGCGGCCGTGGCGTCGCCCTCAGCGGCCAGGATCTCTTCAATCATGAAGTCGTCAAGGATCGACAATCGCATCGACTTGTTATCGCCCACGCTCATCATCCCATCCTTTCGGGAAATTCGTTTAACAAACGTCGCTTCAGTCGCTTGCGCGCCGCAGCCAGGCCCTTCACATCCACCCCAAGCAGCGCTTCGAGATCCTCGCCGATCATGTTGTCGGCCAAACCCTCGACCAGCAATTGGAGTTGCTCGTCATCCGCGATGATCCGATCGATTTTCGCGAGAGTCTGACCGTCATCCACGCGCGATGCCACCAAATGCTCGGGGGACGGAGCGTTGTCGGCGAGATCATGCCCGTTCTCGCTGTCCAGCACGACGAGAACCGGCCGTGCGCCCGCCTTTCTCGCTTCGCTTTCGGCGGATACCAGGCTCCGCATCACCCCCGCCAGGAATCGGACAAAATCGGCTCCACGTCGGCATTGTCGGCTACCACTGAGAACGCGGACGATCGCTTCCTGACGCAGATCCTCGGCTGGAACCTCGCAACGGTTCGCGAACCATTTCGAAATCTGGACAAGCTTGTTCGCCTCGTCGTCTGAAAGGCTATTGAGACGGACGCGCGCCTCTTCAACGGACAGGAGGTGGTCATCCTCATCAGCACCGACCATGTCCACCGTTTCATGCACGCCGCTATCCCCTCGCCCTTATAAGCGATGATCCCGCGGAATTCGGACGCGACCCGCGTCCGAATGGCCGATCCCGCCCGCTTATGTTGATGAATGACGATTTGGCTGCGGCTTGCAACCCTGGAAGCATCGCTCGTCAAGTTGAAAGGAGCTTAACATGGCGAACGATTGGAAGCACGACCGCGCGTCAGACCATATCGCGAAGAAGATTGCCGACGTCGAGACGGTCACTATCGTTGAATACAAGCGCGAGACCTCGTTGGAGAATATCCCGACGAACAAGGCGTACCGGGTCGATGGCGTACATCTCTACGCCGACATCCTCAATCTGAATGATATGCTCAATGTCACCACGCAAGAAGGTGAGAGCTGCCATCGTCGTACGCTGCGCTTTCTCAATCTGCACTTTCGGGCGGTTCGGCGCATCATCGCCTCCTGCGAGGCGCGTCGCGTGGACTTCCACAATCAGCGTCTCCACGCGCTGGTCACGAAACCTTACGGAATCGAGGAGAGCGACGAGGCCATGCGCGTCCATCGCGCGGTGGCCATGGGCCAGTTGATCATCGACGTGCTGGACGAGACCGGCGACGATGACGAACAGATTCCCGCGGCCAAGGTGCGGATCGGAATCGACACCGGCGAGGCGCTTGCTGTCAATAACGGCCGCAGCGGCGGACGCGAACCGCTTTTCCTCGGGCGGCCGGCGAACCATGCAGCGAAGATGTCCGGAGGTGGCAGCGCCAAAGGGATTTATCTCACCAACGAGGCACGCGCGGCGATCGGACTGGCGGAGGCGGATAAGCCAGCCGGTTCCGCGCTGACGGCTGCGGAGATCGCTATCTCGCAGGAAGAGGCCGACCTCGACGCTGACAAGGACCAGATCGTCAAGGAGTGGCGCGACGACCTCGAAAAGAACCCGATCGCCTCATTTGTCTTCTCCCGGCACACTCCGCCCTTGCGCACGTTGGACATTGGTGCGCTCACGCCCGCCAATTCACGGCGCATGGAGGCGGTATCGGTCTATGCCGACATAGACGGGTTCACTGCCTATGTGGCCGACCATATCGAGGATAATCCCGAGAATGTCGTGAGGGTCCTCCACGTCGTGCGCGCGGAACTGGACCGTGTGCTGAGTCGGGATTTCGATGGTCGCCGCATCCGCTTCGTGGGCGATTGCCTGCACGGACTCCTGATGGAGGGCACCTCCCAGACCACTGACGACGCTGCAAGCGTGACAACCGCAACGCTCTGCGCTGGAGCGTTGCGCTCGAGCTTCGAGTTGTCGCTGGAAAAGCTGGAGGAAGAAGGCATCGACGTTACCAACTTGGGCTTGGCCATCGGCTTCGAGTTCGGCCCGATGACCGTAACCCGGCTCGGCATGCAAGGAGATCGCGTCCGCTGTTCGGTCAGCCGCGGCGTGGTTGCTTCGGAGGAGGAGCAAAGGCGGTGCGACGGTGACGAGACGGCGATCGGCAAAGCGGCCTATGATGCCGGCACTAAGGCCGTGCAGAACCTCTTTGGTGCTGCCCGCAAGCTTGCCAACCTTGATTATAACGAAGCGGTCGAGGCGTTGGCCGAGGATGAGGATGCCTCCGCCCGAGCCGTGCAAAAGGCGGCCTACGCCACCGCAGCGCCGGCAATCGCCAGGGCAGCAGAAGTGACCGTCAAACCATATGCCAGCGGTCGTGAAGGTTGATAGTATCCAGCTTCTGGCAGAAATTGCCGATGATTTTGGGGCAGCTGTCTTGCAGCGGCTGCCCCACCGGCTTGATGTGACGATCCCGGTGCCGATGCCGGACGGCAGGAGTCTGATTTACAACATCACGGCGGAGCTCACGGGGGGCACTATATCAGCGCGCGAATCCGCACCGATTCGGCTGCCGGCCTTCTGCCCGGATCGTCACATTAACGAGAACTCGACCTTTTGCCTTGGCTGGGCCAGGGTTGATCCTCTCGAGGTGATCAGCCAGGACAGCGCATGGAGCTGGTGGGCGCGTCTGCTGAAATTCCTCCGCCTGCAGGAGCGCGCCGGGCGCCTCGGTCGCTGGCCCGACCATCGAGCATGGGCGCATGGCGATGCCGCCGTCCATCAGCTGCGCGCCGAAAAGGCAGCCGACCGATTAGGACCTGCCTATGTCGAGCACCTGGCTCGAAACCGGCTCTCGGTGACGCGACGGGGGAGCGGCGCACATGGGCCTGGCCTTCGGATAATGGCCGACGGAACATGGCTCTATTCGATCTGGGAAAAAGCCGCGCGTGCGGTCAACCTGCGGCGGCGGTGCATTTGCGAGGCGGGCACCGGGCATCAGCCTAAAGTCCTGAGCAGCTGCGGGGATCATGCTGAGGCAGCCGTGGAGCTGGCATTGGCGGTACGCGACCGCGAGCGCGAGGAGCAGCGCTTCTGGGCGGATTTTGAAGGAAAGCCGTGCTGCGGCACCATGAAGGACTGCCCGCTGCGGCGTGGCGCCAAAGAGCATAAAAAAGAGGGCGGGAAATGATCGAGCGGTTCGAAGGTGATTCGGGAAGGCGCATTCTCGTCGACGAACTGAGCCGACAGAAGATGCTGGCCGGCATACCTGAGCTCGCGGCGCAGGTGGCGGACGCTGGCGAGCTGTGTGAGTTCGCCGCCGACGAGGTCATCATCCAGCAAGGTGACCACTCGAACGATGTATTCCTCATCCTTTCGGGGGTTTGCGACGTTGTGGTCAACGGGCGCCGGATCGGTAAACGCTCCGCTGGAGATCATGTCGGCGAGATGGCTGCGATCCAGCCGACACAGGCACGATCCGCGAGCGTCATCGCTGAGGACGTCGTGGTGGCAATGAAATTGTCCGAGCCGGTTTTCTCCGCTCTCGGGTGCCAGTTTCCGCAGATCTATCTCTCCATAGCGAAGGAACTGTCGAGGCGATTGTTGCAGCGCAATTCGAATATCGGCGCATATCGCGAGAGGGTGCGGGTCTTCATCATTTCGTCGGTCGAGGCTCTCCCGATCGCGCGCATCATCGAGACGGCATTCGAGCATGATGCGTTTTTCGTCGAGCTGTGGACGGCCGGCTGTTTCAAGGTGGCGAACTATACGATCGACGACCTGGAGGCGGCCGTCGATAACGCCGACTTTGCCATCGCCATCGCGCACGCGGACGATTTCGTCGAGAGCCGCGACGAAATGTGGCCGGCACCACGGGACAATGTCATTTTCGAGCTTGGATTGTTTATGGGGCGCCTCGGTCGGACGCGGGCAATTCTGATGGAACCGAGGGGGAAGGATGTGAAGCTGCCAAGTGACCTTGCTGGCATCACAACCATACCATATCGGTTCGAGAAGGGCGGACAGAACGCGGCGCTGATGGGACCAGCTTGCAACAAGTTGCGCGATCATATCGTCGCCCTGGGACCGATGAACGGCTGATTCACACGGTCGGAAGGGTCGTTTGGGGGCAACGGTGGCGACGGACGAAGCATTCTTGAAGGGGCGTGTCGACACGCTTTTCGGCACCAATTTTGAACAGCGGGAGGGGCGCGTCGTCCCTACCACAGCTGATGTGGCGCTTAAGGATGGTGCCGTTAAGATCGAGGCGGCCTTTCTCTACGCCGATCTTGCGGGCTCGGCGAAGCTCTCGAAAACATGCCCGTGGACGACGACCGCTAAGATCATTCGTGCATTTTTGGATTGCGCCACGCGACTCATCATTAAGCATGGCGGTCATGTGAGAAGCTTTGACGGCGACCGCGTAATGGGCGTCTTCATGGGCGATTCGAAGAACAGTTCGGCAGCGAATTGCGGCCGCGAAATTCATTGGGCTGTTCGGAAGATTATACAGCCGGCTGCATTCAAGCAGTTCAAATCGATTAGCGACAACGGTATCGAAATCCGAAATTGCTCGGGGATCGATGTCGGAGAGGTTCGGGCGGTCCGCTCCGGAATAAGGGACAATAACGATCTGATCTGGATCGGAAAGGCAGCCAGTTTCTCCGCCAAACTTTCAGACGTGAGAGACGAAGGATATAGCACCTACATCTCCAGCCGAGTTTATAAGCAGCTTAATCAGACGGCGAAGTGTGATGGTAACGGTAAGAGCCTATGGTTATCAGCGAGTTTTGTCTTCGCGGGAGAGGGCGAGATGGTATATAAATCCAATCACTGGAAAAAGCCTTAGTGAACGGGCAAAATTAACTACCAGATTTTCTGGTAACGAAACCATCCGGTTTTGGCCGATCCAGAAAGAAACAACCGTCAGAGATTAAAGGCAGTCCCAATTTTGACCTACCGTGGCGCGACATCACATTTCGCCACTCCTTACTGATCATCAAGTGGAAATCGTTGCCAGATAAACGGAGCGGTCGTGGGGCCAGCGCGTGTGCAGGAACCGTTGAAAAACCGTGGCATGCACGGTAAGATGTCCTCGCTTCAGGACATTCCGGTCGAGCTCCATCTATTGGAGCAGCGACGTGATCACGATAGGCGTGCGCATAGGTAGCGCCTTGCTTGGGCGTCCCAGGCGCCATCAACGCCCCCTCAACGACAATCGTGTCTCCCGGCGATGAGGCGTGCCCGATCAGCGAGCACAAGATATGGGGCCGCTATTGATCCCCCCACCGAGTCGCGAGTGCCCACCGGTCGGTCCGACCCGCCTTCGCAACTCAGCGCGCAGGCGACAGGTCATGTACCCATTAAAATTGCGGGTGAAATACCAGCAGGGAACATTTCACAAAGGGATTCACGGGAACCTCGCATTGCGAGACGCGATAAATTCTCACGCGAACTTATTGCGGACGCCGGTGCGATCTTTTCAAGAAGGCTCGGCCGGCCAGTTTCTCATGATGAGGCGAGAGCGCTGCTAGGCGACCTCACCGACTATTATGAGCTGGCAGTCGTCCGACATCGGACCATTCTCCATCGACAACCGTCAAAGGCAGACGGTGACGACAATAGTACCGAATGACACCGGGAGGGAGTGTTGATTGCGCCGAGTGCTCCACTTGACGTGCCAGCACTGTTGCGGAATGAATGGTGAACAAAATGGAATGACAGCCCGGAAACAATGTACGCGGTTCGCAATCGGAGGGGAGGCGTACCGCGATTGAGAGCAGAGAAGGAAGTGTGGAACAATGGCGAAACCCCGAGCGAAGCTGAGACGGACGGTGGCACGTGCGTCGGTCCGCCACGCATTGAAGAAAGCGGTTCTCTACGCTCGCGTCTCAACGTCGGAGCAGGAGCGCGAGGGATTCTCGATCCCTGCCCAGCTCAAGCTTCTCCGAGATTACGCTGCGATCAACGACATCGATATCGTAGCCGAACATGTCGATGTAGAAACGGCACGGAAGGCTGGCCGCACCGAATTTGAGGCGATGCTGGCTTATCTACGACGTCATCCGTCTGTCCGAATGATATTGGTCGAAAAGACTGATCGGCTGTACCGCAACCTCAAGGACTGGGTGACGCTCGACGAGTTGGATATCGAGATCCACCTCGCCAAAGAGGGCGTCGTTCTTTCCAACGATTCCAAGTCGTCCGAGAAGTTCATGCACGGCATCAAGGTGCTGATGGCCAAGAACTATATCGACAATCTGTCGGAGGAAGCACGCAAGGGCATGACGGAAAAGGCCGCGCAGGGTTATTGGCCCACCCTCGCTCCACTCGGTTACCGTAACATCCGCAACGATGCTGGGCGGAAGGTAATCGAGGTCGATCCCGAGATCGCACCGATCATTGCTCGTCTATTCGAGCTCTGCGGAACCGGCAATTTCTCGATCAACGAGCTGGCTGCTAAGGCGCGCGATCTTGGTTTGCGGTATCGCCGGAGCGGCAAGCTTGTCAGCAGCACGAGCACGCTTTTCTATATCCTCAGAAATCGGCTCTACACCGGCTCCTATGAGTGGGACGGCAAGCTCTACCAAGGTTTGCACGATCCGATCATTTCGCTGGAGGTCTGGGAACTAGCTCAAGAGGTCATCGATGGCCGTAGCGCATCCAACGTCCGCGCGAGCCCCAAAGATTTCGTCTACACTGGCTTGATGACCTGCGGCCATTGCGGCTGTGCGATGGTCGCGGAGATCAAGAAGCAGAGATACATCTATTATCATTGCACCGGCTTTAAGGGAAAATGCCCCGAGCGTTACGTTCGCCAGGAGGCGCTTGACGTTCATTTCGAACAGATGCTTTCGCGGCTTCGCCTCGACGACGAGATTTTCGGTCTCGTACAGCGAGCGCTCCGCGAGAGCCATGGCGACGAGAGCCGCGAGCGAGAGGAAACCAGGGCACGCCTGATCGGCGAGGCAGACAAGCTCCAGGAGCGTCTCGACACCATCTACCTTGATAAGGTCGATGGACGTATCACCAAGGAATTCCACGATCGTATCGCCGCCACATGGCGGGAGGAGAGGGCACGCGCGATCCGAGGCATCGAGCACCTAAATAATGCCGATGAGGCCTATGTTGACGATGGCGTGGCGCTGCTCGATGTAGTCAGAAACGCCCACAAAGGCTTCGCGGAGATGGCCCCGGAACACCGGCGTCGAGCTCTAAATTTGGTACTTTCGAACTGCACATGGGCCAATGGTCGGTTGACCGTAGAGTTCAGACAGCCCTTTGAAATACTTGAAGAATTGTCGCGAGCCGCATTCACTCTCAACACACCAAACCAACCCCAAAATCAGGGTTTTGACAGTTTGGTGACCCCTACGGGAATCGAACCCGTGTTTCAGCCGTGAGAGGGCCGCGTCCTGACCGCTAGACGAAGGGGCCACAGGCCGCGCTGGGCGGCAAGTAGGGAGCCGCCTTTAGGAGGGCGCGTTGGCGTCGTCAAGGGAAACCCGCGCCATTTCCTTCAGTCAATAAAAAACCACCCCATGCGATTCGCATGGGGTGGCCAAGGTTCAGGGAGGAGACGCCTCCAAAGGGGGAGGCGCCCATACGACACACCCGAAAGGGGGGCAGGTGCGCCGTATGTTCAGTAAATAGAGAAAGCCGCGCGGAGTTTCAAGTGGCACCGCGCAACCTTTTTCCTTAAATATCTGTCATGAATGCTTAATTTGGTTGGGCATCCGCTGTCTGGGGCGCTGCCGGGACGGCGATCGGGCCCTTGCCCTGCGAAACCTGCGCCTCGAACAGTTCCCGCATGAGCTGCAGCGAGAAGAGATGCGCGTAAATGAGCGGCAGCATGCCGTTCTGGCTGATCTTGCGAAGCTGGTCGCCGCGCATGTCGCGCAGCTTTTCCTCGTTCACCATGCGGAAGCCGCGATAGACGAAGGGTTGGTCATTGCCGGGCACCTGGATGGCGACTTCGCCGTCCATCAGCAGGTCGAGATCCTTCAGATCCTTCATGAACTGGCCGGTACGCGCCGCTGCCTGTTCGAAATCCTCGCAGAATTTGAGCACGCCCTGCGTCAGTTCGCTGGGCTTGCCGTCTTCGAACAGCGGCTGGCCCTCTTCGAACGTACCGAGCGCGTCGCTGGTCGGATCGAAGCAGAGCGAGAGTTCGTCGCTGTCGGGGCGCAACTTCGCCAGCATCCAGGGATAGCGGCGGACATAGGCGGGGACATAGGCCGGGCCACGCAGCTTGCCATCATCGTCGAGGAAGGTGTTGACGCCCTCGTTGAGGCCCATCAGCGCCAGGGGAACGGGCTCGTCCCCGGCGGAGAAGATGATCGGCACGAAGCGCTGGGCGGCGACGAATTCGTCCACGGTCAGCGGAATGGCGTGCTGCGTCGTCAGGAACGGCGCCGAATCGACGGTGCGGCTCCGCCAGGCGGCGTGATCGACGCTGCTCAGCGGAATGAGATCGTTGTAGAAGACGGGAAGGCCGTTCGCGGGCGCGCTTGCCATGATGTGCTAGTCCATTTCCAACAAAAAGCGGCGCATTTTCCCTTGCGCCGCTAGCCTGATACTGGGCCGAGGGGGATAAAGCCCTTGGACGCGGGAGGCAATCGCTTTGTCGATGCCCGGTGCTGCGGCCGAGGCTGGCTTCAGCCTTCCTCCGGACGGGGGATCAGCTTGTCCGGATTCATGATGCCCTGCGGATCGAATGCAGCCTTGACCGCGCGCAGGGCGTGGAGGCGCGCGGGGCTGGAGAGGCGGCCGAGTTCGGCGCGCTTCATCTGGCCGATGCCATGTTCGGCGGAGATGGACCCGCCCGCCGCGACCACTGCATCATGGACGAAGCCGTTGATCGCCTGACCCTCCGTCGCGATCCAGGCCGGACCGTCGGTCGTGCCCCTGGGCGCGCGGACATGGAAATGGACGTTGCCGTCCCCCAGATGACCGAAGGAGGAGGCGGTGGTGCCGGGAAAGGCCCTTTCCGCCGCTGCCGCGGCTTCGATCATGAAGGCGGGCATCCGCGCAACCGGCACGCTGATGTCATATTGCAGCGCCGGTCCCTGCGCCCGTTCGGATTCGGAGAGCGATTCGCGGATGCGCCAGAAGGCTTCCGCCTGCGCTTCATTGGCGGCGATGGCGGCGTCGACGGCGAGGCCCTGTTCCAACGCATCGGCCAGCGCGCTCTCCAGCCGATCGGCGGGCGTCGGATCGCGCGGGTCGCCATGGTCGACCTCTACCAGCACATGCCAGGGCGTGCGCGTTGCAATCGGGCAGCGGGTGCCGGGAACATGCGACAGGACATGGCCCAGGCCGTCGTCCGCGATCACTTCGAACCCTTCGACACTGTCGCCCAGATGGGCTTCGCAAAGCCGGAGCAGGGCCAGCGCATCGGCAGGGGAGGAGACGCCGATCCAGCCGACGGCGCGAGCCGCAATGGCGGGCACCAGGCGCAGCGCGGCGGCGGTGACGATTCCCAAAGTCCCTTCGGCGCCGATCAGCAATTGCTTGACGTCATAGCCGCGATTGTCCTTCTTGAGGGCATCCAGGCCATGGAAGATGCCGCCGTCCGGCAGGACAGCCTCAATCCCCTCGACCAGCGCGCGCATCGTGCCGTGGCGCAGCACCTGGGTTCCGCCGGCATTGGTGGAGATGAGCCCGCCGATGGTGGCCGAACCCTTGGCCCCAAGGCTCAGTGGAAAGCGGCGGCCAACGGCGGCGGCGGCATCGTGGAGGTTGGAGAGGATCACCCCCGCTTCGCAGACGGCAAGATTGTCGTGCGGAGACAGGCTGCGGATATGGTTCATCCGGCGGAGCGACAGGATCAGCGCAGAACCGTCCGCCGGGGGCGTGGCGCCGCCCACCATGGAAGTGTTGCCACCCTGCGGCACCAGCGGCACGCCAAGATCGGCGGCAAGGCGGACCGCAGCGGCGACCTGGCCGGTCGATTCCGGCTGAAGAATGGCGGCGGCAGCGCCGTGATAGCGTCCGCGCCAGTCGCTGACCCACGGGGCGATGTCGTCCGCATCGGTCACGACGCGCTTTTCCCCCAGCAGGGCCGTGAATCGGGCGATAACATCTTGTCCTATCATGGGACTGTCCTATGCCTTGGAATTCATCGACGGTTCAACCTTTGGCCCATAGCGTCCGCGTCCCAAAAGGGGTTCGACTTGTTTCATTCCGTCCTGCTGCTGTTGTCCGCGTCAGCCGCCGAGCCCGTGCAATGGGCGCAACTGACGATCGAGCAGCGTGTCATCGTCCGCGTGCCGATGGCAAGGAAGGGGCGTGCGCCCGCGCGTCCCACGCCGGAGGCGCGGAATGACTGGAAGGAGAAGAAGGGGCCGCGCTGCATCGCGCTGCGATCGATTCGGTCGGCAAGCATAGTGATGGACAATGCCATAGATCTGCTGCTGGCTGATAATCACCGCTATCGCGCAAGGCTGGAGCGCGGGTGCAACAGCATGGGTTTCTATTCCGGATTCTATGTCGAGCCCGATGAGGACGGCTCGCTCTGTTCCGGGCGCGACGAATTGCAGGCGCGGAGCGGGGCCAGTTGCGCGATCGACGGTTTCCGCCGGCTGGAGCAGGCCGAACCGGACGATTGACCGCATCATCTTCGCGATTTTCTTGACAAGAGGCCGATATTTCCGCAAGGCGCGCCCGATTTCCCCGCGCGTTTTCGTGCGGTGGAGAGCCTCCTGTCCCGGACATCTGAATGACTTTTGCCGATCTCGGCCTTTCCGACGAATTATTGAAGGCCGTTACCGAGGCCGGATATGACACGCCCACGCCGATTCAGGCGCAGGCGATCCCGCCCGTGCTGATGATGAAGGACATCATCGGCATCGCGCAGACGGGAACGGGCAAGACCGCCAGCTTCGTGCTGCCGATGATCGACATCCTCGCCCATGGCCGCGCACGCGCGCTGATGCCGCGATCGCTGATCCTGGAGCCGACGCGTGAACTCGCTGCCCAGGTGGCCGAGAATTTCGAGAAATACGGGAAGTATCACAAGCTCAACATGGCGCTGCTGATCGGCGGCGTGCAGATGGGCGACCAGCTCAAAGCCCTGGAAAAAGGCGTCGACGTGCTGATCGCGACGCCGGGGCGGCTGATGGACCTGTTCCAGCGGGGCAAGATATTGCTCAACGGCTGCAGCATGCTGGTGATCGACGAAGCCGACCGGATGCTCGACATGGGCTTCATCCCGGACATCGAGGAGATTTGCACCAAGCTGCCCGCCCAGCGGCAGACGCTGCTGTTCTCCGCGACCATGCCGCCGGTGATCAAGAAGCTGGCGGACCGGTTCCTCAGCAATCCCAAGTCGATCGAGGTGGCGCGGCCCGCCACGGCCTCGACCAATATCACCCAGCGTCTGGTGAAGGTCGATTCGCGCAAGAAGCGGGAGGCCCTGCGCGCGATGCTGGATGCCGAGGACGTGCAGAGCGCGGTGATCTTCTGCAACCGCAAGACCACGGTGCGTGAACTCAACAAGAGCCTTCAGCGCCATGGCTTCAAATCGGGCGAGATTCACGGCGACATCGACCAGTCGGCGCGCATCGCGGAACTGGAGCGGTTCCGGGCGGGGACGGTGAACATATTGGTGGCGTCCGACGTTGCGGCGCGCGGGCTGGACATCAAGGGCGTGAGCCATGTGTTCAATTTCGACGCGCCCTGGCATCCCGACGATTATGTCCATCGCATCGGCCGCACGGGCCGGGCAGGGGCGAAGGGCGTAGCCTATACCTTCGTGACGTCGGACGATGCCGAGGCGATCGACAATATCCAGAAGCTGATCAAGCAGAAGATCGAGACCATCGACGCGCCGGTCGCTGCTGCTCCCGCCGAAAAGGCGAAGGAGGAACCGCGCCGCTCGGGCAGGGATCGGAAGGACGACCGCAAGTCTGACAAGCGCCGCGACGACCGCCGCCGTGAAGAACCGCGTGCGGCGCGGCCGGAAGGCAATAGCGCCCGGCCGCGGCGGCCGGAACCGGTGGACGATGGTCCGGACGAAGGCTGGAACGGACCGGTTCCGGAGTTTCTTTCGGTGGGGTTTGGCGCTTAGTTGCCGTTGCGGGCCAGGCGTCGCCTGTTTTCGGCCCTCCTGAGACATCCCTCCCGGCCGCTTCGATGCACGGTCCCTAGATCAGCCCTTTCGCACGCAGGCTGCTGTGCCCCTGTGTCCCTATGATGATATGGTCATGCACGGCGATGTTGAGCCGCTTGCCCGCTTCCGCGATCTGCCGGGTGATTTCTATATCCTGACGGCTGGGTTCCGGCGATCCGCTGGGATGATTGTGCACAAGGATCAACGCTGCCGAGCCAAGGTCGATCGCCCGTCGAATAACCTCCCGGGTATAAATCGCCGCCTGGTCGATCGAACCGTCGCCCATATGCTCGTCGCGGATCAGCATGTTCCGGCTGTTGAGGTGCAGCACCCGCACCCGCTCCACCGTCAGAAAGGCCATGTCGGCGCGCAGATAGTCGAGCAGTGCCTGCCAGCTGGCCAGCACCGGCTTCTCCGCCACCTCGTTGCGTAGCATCCGCAGCATCGTCGCCTGGACGATCTTGATCGCGGCGATGCTGGTGTCGCCCATGCCGGGAACGCGGGCAATCGCCTGCCAGTCAGCCGCCATCAGCCCACCGATGCCATCGAATTCCCGCAGCAGCGCCTTTGCCAGTGGTTTCGTGTCGCGACGGGGTATGGCCAGCGCCAGCAGATATTCGATCAGTTCATGATCATGCAACGCTTCGCCGCCGCTCTCCGCCAGTTTCCGGCGCAGCCGGGCGCGATGCCCGACGCCGTCGTGCGTAGCCTTCAAATCCTGATCCGGCAAAGTCTTACTTGTCCCCCGCATGCGAAGGGGGACGCTATTCATTGCGGATTTATCGGGCAAGGATATTTAGGAGTGATCGGACGTTATGCAGGCGTTACGGACTTGAGCACGCGGGTTTGACCAGAAGCATGGAAGATGAAGACGGCGAAAAGGAGATTCGCCGGGGCTGGCTCCGCTGGCTTGGAGTGGGCACGGGGTCGCTGGCGCTGATCCTTGCCGCGCTATGGACGCAGCGCGCGCCCATCGCAGAAAATTTCATCAGCCGCGAACTCAACCGGCGTGGCGTGCAGGGCAGCTATGATCTGACGGACATAGGCCTTCGCACCCAGCGGATCGAGAATATCGTGCTGGGCGATCCCGCTCGTCCCGATTTGACGGCGCGCTGGGTGGAGGTCGACATCGCTTTCACAGGGCTGACCCCGCAAGTGGCGGCGGTGCGGGCCGGTGGCGTCAGGATGCGGGGGTCGTTGCACAATGGCGTGCTGAAGCTGGGAGAGGTCGACAAATTCCGCGACCCGAAATCCACGGCGCCCTTCAGCCTGCCGGACATTCTGCTGGCGCTCAGCGATGCGCGACTGCGGCTGGACACCGATGCCGGTTCGATCGGCATGCAGATAGAGGGGAAGGGGAATCTGCGATCGGGCTTCCGGGGCAGGCTGGCGGCGGCGATGCCGAATGGAGGCGTCGAGGGATGCGGGCTGGCCGACCTGCGGGCGATGCTGGATGTTGCCATGCAGGACGGACGCCCACATCTCTCCGGCCCGTTGCGCGGCGCAGCGCTGGCCTGTCGCGATGCCGGCATCGCCGTGGCAAAACCGGCTGCGGATGTGGATGTCTGGCTCGGCAAGGCATTGGATCGCTGGACCGGCCGCGTCGACCTGACGGGGGAAGCGCTCAAGTCCGGCGGCATGGTTCTGGCGCGCCCCTCAGGCCGGATCGATTTCGACGGAACGGCTGCCAAGACCGCCGGGCGAGCGCGAATCGGGGCGGTGGCTCTGTCGGCCGGCGCCACATTGGCCGGACTCGCAGACTTTCAGGGCGCCTGGCATGTCGGCAAGGGCGATATGGGTCTTGAGGGGCGGCTGTCCGTTCGGCAGTTGCGGTTCGCCGGCCGCGATCCCCTGGCGGCTGCGCGCGAAGCTACGGCCGGGACGCCCGTTGGGCCGCTGGTCGCACGGCTGGCTGACGCCGCGCGCCGCGCAGGCGCGGACAATGTCCTGCAAACCACCCTGGCCTTCGCTCAGGAAGGGAAGGCGGGCAGTCTGGCCTTGACCGACACCCGCTTTTCGGCGCGCAGCGGTGCGCGGATCGCCATAGCAGGGGAAGGTCGCGTGACCATCGGCTGGCCTGGCAGGGCCGGGCAGGCGATCGACTGGGCGCTCGACGGAGCGATCACGACGGAGGGCGGCGGATTGCCGAGGGCGGCGCTGCGGCTGGGGCGGAGGCCGGGTGGCGGCTTTGGCGGACAATTGTTCCTTGAGCCCTATGCGGCGGGCGATGCCAGGTTAAGCCTGGAGCCGGTGCGGTTCGTTGCGGGGCCGAAGGGCGATACGCGCTTCTCGACGCAGGTGCGGCTCGACGGGCCGCTTCCCGGTGGAAGGCTGCGCGGGCTGGTGGCGCCCGTTGAAGGGCAAATGAACGCCAAGGGTCTATTGGCGATCAACCCGCATTGCGTGTCCATCTCGCTGATCGAGGCGCGCTATGGCAATTTTTCGCTGGGGCGGACCCGGCAGACGCTGTGCCCCGTCGGGCAGGCGCTGTTTGCCGTCGGGCCGGGCGGTGTGAGTGGCGGCGCTGAAATCCGCAAACTCGCATTGGCGGGCAAAAGCGGCGACAGCCCAATGCGCCTTTCCGCCGATAGCGCTCGTTTCGCCCTGGGACAGCAGGGTTTTGCACTTGCCAATCCCGATCTGGCGATCGGTCCGCAGGATTCGCCTGTTCGGTTGAGCGCGGCGACGCTGACCGGCAACGCCACGGCCCAGGGCTTGGGCGGCAGGTTGACGGGGGCAGGCGGCCGGATCGGGTCCGTGCCGCTGATCGTCGAAAATGGCGCGGGCGACTGGAGCTTCGCCGGGGGGGCGCTGAAGCTGGCGGCCGGGATGACGGTGCGCGATGCGCAGGCGCCGGGCCGGTTCGAACCGCTGAATGTTCCCGACTTCGCGCTGACGTTGAAGGATTCGAAGATTGCAGCGACGGGATCGTTGCGGACGCCGCGCAATGATGCGCTGGTCGCCCGGGCAGTCATCGCGCATGACCTGAGCAGTGGGCGAGGCAAGGCGGATCTGGCGGTTCCGGCACTGTCCTTTGGTCCTGGTCTCCAGCCGGAGGATGTGACCCGCCTCGCCCTTGGCGTGGTGGCCAATGTGACGGCGCAGGTCAGCGGGGAAGGGCATATCCGCTGGAACGGGACGCATGTGACCAGCGATGGCCTGTTCCGGACCGACAATGCCAGCCTGGCGGCGGCTTTCGGCCCGGTGGAGGGGTTGTCCGGCGAACTGCGTTTCACCGATCTGCTCGGTCTCGTCAGCGCGCCGGGGCAGGAAGTGCGAATCAGGTCGGTCAATCCGGGTGTAGAGGTTCGCGACGGCCTTGTGCGCTATCGGCTGGAGGCGGGGCAGAAGGTGCGGATCGAAGGTGGCGGCTGGCCCTTTTCCGGCGGGGAGCTGGTCCTGCTGCCGACGACGATGGATTTCAGCGCGGATGTGGACCGTTATCTGACCTTCCGCGTCATCGGTCTGGATGCGGGCGCCTTCATCCAGGCGATGGACCTCAAGAATATTTCCGCCACGGGTACGTTCGACGGCATCATGCCTCTGATCTTCAACGCGCAGGGCGGGCGCGTGGCGGGGGGCGTGCTGACCGCGCGGCAGCAAGGCATGCCGCCGCTGATGATGCCCGAAGGCGTGCTGCCCACCATCCCCTGCGATCCGACGCGCCAGTCGGGGACCCTTTCCTATGTGGGGCCGGTATCGAACGAACAATTGGGCGCGATGGGGCGGCTGGCCTTCGATGCGCTCAAGAATCTCCAGTATAAATGCCTCACCATATTGATGGACGGCGCGCTGGATGGAGAGATGGTGACGAACGTCGTCTTCAACGGCGTCAATCGCGGGCAGATCGGTGGGGCGCCGGCGGGTCTGGCGCGGAATTTCACGGGCCTGCCCTTCATCTTCAACGTGCGGATCGCCGCTCCCTTCCGGGGCCTTCTGGGAACCGCGCAGTCCTTCATCGATCCGTCAACGCTCATACAAAACAGCATAGGCGACCAGATGCAGGAGAAGATGCGGGCCACGATCGGCCAGGAGGGGGTTGCAGTTCAGCCTGCCGAAAGCGAAACTATGCGAAATGGGGAGCAGAAATGAAGAAGCGAACGATCATCGCGGCGGGCTTCGCCGGTCTGGCCTTGGGGGGCTGCATCCAGGTGAAGGCGCCCGACAAGCCGATAGAGATCAACCTCAACGTGAAGGTGCAGCAGGAGGTCGTTGTTCGCCTGCAGCGCGATGCGCAAGATTTGATCCAGAATAACCCGGAGTTGTTTCCGCAATGACACGCAAATTTTTGATGATCGCCGCCTCTGCCGCGGTCGTGCTGGCGACCGGCCTGGCCATGACGTCTCCGGCGCGGGCGCAGTCGGGCGCGGTCGCCGCCGCCATGAGCGCGGGGGCGGTGGGCGAGCAGGCCGACGGCTATCTCGGCATTGCCGGTTCGGTGAGCGACGCGGTGCGGCAGGAAGTCGAATCGATCAACATCAAGCGCAGGGCCGCCTATACCGACCTTGCCGGCAAGCGCGGCGTGACCGTGCAGGATGTGGCGGCGGCGACGGGATGCCAGACGCTCAGCAGCAGGGTGAAGCCCGGGCAGGTCTATCGGATCGGCGCGGGCGCGTGGCAGACCAAGGGCGCGGGCCCCATCGCGCTGCCGGGCTATTGCGCCACGGCGGGGTGATTTACCTCAGGCCGGACTTGCCGGGCTAGTGGACTTTGGACCCAGCTTCGTTCGGACAGGAAATTCTCTGGCCCAACGACGGTTGACACTCCTGAAAGCCCTTTCTAAACGGGCCGCGCCTTGACGGGTGCAGCCGCAAGCGCCATGCCGCCTGACGTTGGCTTTTAAAGCCTTTACGGAAAGGATGGCTGGATGGCGGCGGATGCACCGGGGCAGGACCCGGCGGGGGAAGATGCGCGCATCGCTTCTTTGGAGGAGCGGATCGCGCAGGCCGAACATGCCGAAAAGGTCAGACAGGGGACACAGGTGCAGCAGGCGGACGATGGGTCGCGTCTCGGCAACAGGGTTCTCGCGGAGCTGATCGGCGGTCTTGCTGGCGGTGCCGTGGTTGGTGGGACTCTGGACTACTTTCTGCGGACATCCCCATGGCTCCTGTTGGCATTCCTCGGTCTCGGGATCGTGGCGGCGTTCAGGAACATCATCAGATTGACGACGACGAAGCGTCCCGACCGATAGGGACGCTTTTATCTTAGTCCGAAGGCAAAGACGTTACAGGGGTCCAGCGTGGCAGAATCCGGCAAAATCGATCCGATGCACCAGTTTGCGATCGAACCGCTGTTCGGTACGGATCATCTGTCGATCGGCGGCTTCAACATCGCTTTCACCAACAGCGCGCTCTATATGGTGGCGGCCGCCGTGGTGCTGTGGATATTCGTCGTCGGCGGCATGAAGCGCGAACTGGTTCCCGGCCGCTGGCAGATGGCGGTCGAATATATGACCGGTTTCATCAAGAGCCTGCTGATCGCCAATGTGGGCGAGGGCGGCAAAAAGTACATTCCTTACGTCTTCTCGCTGTTCATGTTCATCCTGCTGGCGAACCTGCTGGGCCTGCTGCCGCTGGGTCTGGTCGGCCTGCATCCCTTCACCTTCACCAGCCATTTCACCGCGACCGGCGTGCTCGCGATCATGAGCTTCTCGATCGTGCTGGCGGTGGGCTTCTACAAGCATGGCCTGCACTTCTTCTCGCTGTTCGTGCCGCACGGCACCCCGGCGCTGATGGTGGTGCCGCTCTTCTTCATCGAACTCGTTTCCTTCATGGTGCGTCCGTTCAGCCTTGGCCTGCGACTGTTCGTCGCGATGACCGCCGGGCACGTGCTTTTGAAGGTGCTCGCAGGTTTCGTCATCAACAGCGCCAATGCCAGCCCTGCGCTTGGCCTGACCGTCGGCGCCGCCAGCTTCATCCTGATGATCGGCATCAGCGCCCTGGAAGTGCTGGTGGCGGTGATCCAGGCCTATGTGTTCGCGCTGCTGACCTCGGTCTACATCAACGATGCCGAGAACCTGCACTGATTTTCCGCCATTACCTCAACGTTCGAATAGAGTTTAGAAAAGGAGTTTATAACATGGACGCAGAAGCCGCAAAGCTGCTCGGTGCTGGCCTGGCCGCCATCGGTGCGGGCATCGCCGCCCTCGGTGTGGGCAACGTCTTCAGCTCGTTCCTCGAAGGCGCGCTGCGCAACCCCGGCGCTGCCGACGGCCAGCAGGGCCGCCTGTTCATCGGCTTCGCCGCCGCGGAACTTCTGGGTCTGCTGGCGTTCGTTATCGCCATGATCCTGGTGTTCGTGGCCTGAACAGCCGCTTTGGGGCGGGCAGGGATGGCCGGTCGGCCGCCATGCCCGTCCTCTGATTGACCGCGCCCTGATCGGACGGACCCGAAAAAATGCCTCAAATCGCGCAAATTGCCGAAACCTATTCATCGCAGATCTTCTGGCTGCTGCTGACATTCGGTTTCGTTTTCTTCGTCATCGGCCTCGGCATGGTGCCAAAGGTTCAGGCGACGGCCGATGCGCGCGACGCGAAGATCACCGGCGATCTGGATGCCGCCAAGGCGGCTTTCGCCCGCGCGGATGAGGCGGAGGCCGACTATCGCGCCCGCGACGCCGAAAGCCGTGCTGCCGTCCAGGCCAGCCTGGCCAAGGCGAAGGTGGAGGCAGCCAAGGCTTCGGAAGCCAAGCTGGCCGCCGCCGATGCGGACATTGCAGGCCAGATCAATGCGGCCGAAGCCCGTATCAAGGCTGCCACCGACGCAGCCATGGCAGAGATTGAAACCGTTGCCGCTGATGCAGCGCGCGACATGGTGGCTCGCATTTCCGGCGTGAACGCGTCGGAAGATGCAGCCCGCAACGCAGTAAAGGCGGCACTGGCCCATGGCTGAGGCAGCAGCACAGCATAGCGAGACGGAAGCCCCGCACCTGAATGAGGCGATCCATTCGGAGGGGATGGAGCCGGTCGGCACCGTCGCTCACGAAGGCGTGGCCCCGCACACCGACCCGAAGGCCGTCGGCATGGATGCCACGGCCTGGGTCAGTCTGGCGATGGCGGTGTTCATCCTGATCCTGTTGATCAAGAAGGTGCCCGGTCTGATCGGCGGCGCGCTGGATGGCCGGATCGCGCAGATCAAGACGCAGTTGGAGGAAGCCTCCAAGCTTCGCGCCGAAGCCGAAGCGCTCAAGGCCGAATATGAAGCCAGGCTGGCGGCTGCCGCCGCCGAGGCGGAGGCAATGCGCAAGTCCGCCGAGCATGAAGCGGCAACGCTGCTGGAAGACGCCAGGGCCAATGCCGTCGCGCTGGTCGCGCGTCGTCAGAAGATGGCGGAGGACAAGATCGGCGCGGCTGAGCGCGCGGCGGTCGCAGGCATTCGGTCCAAGGCGGTGAACGCCGCGACCGGCGCCGCGGCGGCCCTGATCGTTCAGGGCCATGATGCGCAGGCCGATAAGCTCCTGGTCGATGACGCGATCAGGGGGCTTGGCCCGAACGTCTGACAGACTGCCGAGGATTGAATTGAAAGGCCAGTGCGGTTTCGCGCTGGCCTTTTTCTTTGAGCGGTGAAGCGGTTTTGGATCATCGTGCAGAAAAGCCGGTCCTAGCCTGTCGAAGGATGGGGACCGGTTCCTGCTTAAAAGGATGCGACTACAGAAACCTGGAGCGCGCGACCCACGCCCGATTTATCGCAGCGCGCTCTGGAGCGCCGTTCAAGCCTGTGGGATCACCTGCTGGCTCGTCAAAGGCGGCGAATAAAGGGTGGGGAAGCCGAGCGGATACGACAGGATCGGAATCCGCTCTGCGTTGGAGTTTTCGGGCAGACCATCCTTAGCAGGCGAGGGCGGAACGGGGTTTCCGCCTTCGCAGGAACGCATATCTGCATTCGGGGAGGGCAGGCGCGCGGTCGATCAATGGCCGGCGACGGGGCCGGCCACCGATCTGTCGATCAGGCTGCCGCCAGCGACGCGCTATCGATGACGAAGCGATATTTGACGTCGCTCTTCTGCATCCGGTCATAGGCGGTTTCGATGTCCTGCATCGCGATCATTTCGATGTCCGCCGTGATGCCCTTTTCCGCGCAGAAATCGAGCATCTCCTGCGTTTCGGCAATGCCGCCGATCAGTGAACCGGCAATCGACTTGCGCCCGAAGATCAGCACGCCGACGCTGGGCGAAGGGTGCGGATGTTCCGGTACGCCCACCAGGCACATCGTGCCGTCGCGCTTCAGCAAGGTGGTGAAGGCGTCGAGATCATGGCTGGCGGCCACCGTGTTCAGGATGAAGTCGAAACTTCCACCATGGGCGGCCATCTGGTCCGGATCGCGCGAGATGATGACTTCATCGGCGCCAAGGTCCAGCGCATCCTGCCGCTTGCTTTCCGAAGTCGTGAAGGCGACGACATGGGCGCCCATGGCATGGGCGAGCTTCACCCCCATATGGCCGAGCCCACCGATCCCGACGATACCGACCTTCTTGCCGGGTCCGGCATTCCAGTGGCGCAGCGGCGAATAGGTGGTGATGCCTGCACAGAGCAGCGGCGCCACAGCCGCCAGTTGATCCGCCGGGTGGTTGATCTTCAGGACGAACTTCTCGCTGACGGTGATGCTTTGCGAATAGCCGCCGAACGTATGACCGGGCGCATCCGGCGTCGGACCGTTATAGGTGCCGACAAAGCCGTTCTCGCAATATTGCTCCAGCCCTTCGTCGCAGGCCGAACAATGTTGGCAGCTATCGACCATGCAGCCGACGCCGACCGTGTCGCCGACCTTGAACCGGGTGACGCCGTTGCCGACGGCGGTGACGTGGCCGACGATCTCATGGCCGGGAACGCAGGGGTAAAGCGTGCCGCTCCATTCGGAGCGGACCTGGTGAAGATCGGAATGGCAGACGCCGCAATAGGCGATGGCGATCTGCACGTCATGTTCGCCGGCCGGGCGGCGTTCGATGTCGATGGGTTCCAAGGGCTTATCGGCGGCATGGGCGCCATAGGCTTTCACGATCATGATCGGCTCTTCCTTCAAGGAGGAGCGGCCTCCCTGAAGGGACCGCATTATGGAGGATAGCGCTACCAGTTCCGGCAGCAGCAGGAAGATAGGAAGGGTCAGCCAAGGATCAACGAGGACGGGCCGAAATTTAGCCCCATGCCATTGCGATCCGGGACGATCCCGCTATTTCTCCCTCATGTCGCGTCCCCAATCCCCCGATCGCTTTCATGAAGACAAGGCCACCTTCACCGTCACCGGCAGCCAGCCCGACATAGAGGCCGGCGTGGAGGCGATCCGCACGACGCTCAAAACCCTGCCGACCCGTCCGGGCGTCTATCGCATGCAGGATGCGCGGGGCGATGTGCTTTATGTCGGCAAGGCGCGCGCGCTGCGCAACCGGGTCACCAACTATACCCAGGTCGACCGCCTGCCCAAGCGGCTCCAGCGCATGGTCGCCCAGACCCGCTCGATGACGATCGTCACCACCAACAGCGAGGCGGAAGCCCTGCTGCTGGAGGCGCAGCTGATCAAGCGTTTCCGGCCACCCTATAATGTCCTGCTGCGGGACGATAAAAGCTTCCCCTTCATCCTGCTGCGCGAGGATCATGACTTTCCCCGTGTCCAGAAGCATCGCGGCGCGCGCAAATATAAGGGGCGCTATTATGGCCCCTTTGCCAGCGCCGGATCGGTGACGCGAACCATCAATGCGCTCCAGAAGCTGTTCCTGCTGAGAAGCTGCACCGACAGCTTCTTTGCCAATCGTTCGCGGCCCTGCCTCCTATATCAGATCCGCCGCTGTTCCGCCCCTTGCGTGGGCCGGATCGACGATGCCGCCTATGGCGAACTGGTCAAGGACGCGCAGGATTTCCTCGGCGGCAAATCGACCGCCGTGCAGAAGAAGCTGGGCGAGGCGATGCAGGCGGCTTCCGACGCCATGGACTTCGAGCAGGCGGCGGTGCTGCGCGACCGGCTGAAGGCGCTGACCTTCATCCAGGGCAGCCAGGCGATCAACGCCGAGGGGCTGGGCGACGCCGACATCTTCGCGCTGGCGACCAAGGGCGGGGCGATGTGCATCCAGGCCTTCTTCATCCGCGGCGGGCAGAATTGGGGCCATCGCAGCTTCTTCCCCGTCCATACCGCCGAAGTGGCGGAGGACGAGGTGCTGGCCAGCTTCATGGCGCAATTTTACGAGGAAGTGCCGCCGCCCAAGCTGATCCTTGCCGACCGGGCGCCCGCCGAATGCGAGCTGATGGCGCAGGCGCTGACCGAGCGCATCGGCTCCAGGGTGCGGATCGAGGTACCCCAGCGGGGCGACCGCACTCGCCTCATCAAACAGGCGCAGCGCAACGCGGTGGAGGCGCTCGACCGGCGGCTGGCGGAAACCACGACGCAGGCGAAGGTGCTGGAGGAGATGGTCGAGACTTTCGGGCTGGACGGGGTGCCCGACCGCATCGAAATCTACGACAACAGTCACATCCAGGGCGCTCATGCCCTGGGGGCGATGGTCGTCGCGGGTCCGGAGGGCTTCCGCAAGAACGCCTACCGCAAGTTCAACATGAAGAACCCGGAAACCTCGAACGACGATTTCGCGATGATGCGGGAGATGTTCGAGCGGCGCTTCGGCCGCGCGGCGCGCGAGGACCCGGATCGCGACAGCGGCGAATGGCCGGACCTGGTGCTGATCGACGGCGGCAAGGGACAATTGTCCGCCGCCCGGACGATATTGGAGGATATGGGCATAGAGGATGTCTGCATGATCGGCATCGCCAAGGGGCCGCATCATGGCCGCGAGGGGCGGGAGGTCTTCCACATGCCGGACGGGCGGGAGATCACCTTTCCCCTCAACCATCCCGTGCTCTTTTACCTTCAGCGGCTGCGGGACGAGGCGCACCGCTTCGCAATCGGCGCGCACCGGCAGAAGCGCAGCAAGGCGATCACCGTCAGTTCGCTCGACGAAGTGCCGGGCATCGGACCTTCGCGCAAGAAGGCGCTGCTGATGCATTTCGGAACCGCCAAGGCCGTGAAGAGCGCGGCGTTGGAGGACCTGCTGAAGGCGCCGGGCGTATCCAAGGCGGTGGCGCAGCAGGTCTATGATTATTTCCACGGCTGAGCGATGGCGGGGTGATCCGGATTGCCGCGGCCATATTGCCCGGACCGTCGGATTATCTCTGCGACGAATGGATCGCCATTTGACCATCGCCATTTGACCGGGGCATGATTTCCTTTCCATAAGAAGCGGCTCGACAGACATGATGCATCGGGCCGGATGGGGGATATGCGTCACGCGATGAATGGGCCGGGCGAAATCGCTATGCGCTTGAGCTGGTGGGACATGCGGGCGCTGTCGGCATTGCGTCCGTGGCAGACGCTGGATTTCACCCGACTGTTGCTGGCCGTCATCTATGCCGTCGTCAGCTTCGGCTTCTCCAGCGCGCGCCACTGGGCGGAAAGCGCGGAGCATGTACTGATCCTGCTCATGCTGCTGCTGGCGTTTTCGGCGGTGTTGCTCTCGTCCCGCTCCTGGGTGACGGACATGCGGATCAGGCGACCGGTCATCTATCTGGACACATTGCTGTTCCTGGCCCTGCTGGTCGTCACCAACCCGTCCAACAGCCCTTATTTTTCCGGCAGCTTCTTCGTGGCGGTGGAAGTGGCGCTGATCGTGCGGCGGCGGTTCCATCTGCTCGTTGCCCTGGCGGCGGGCACGGCTGCGGTCGGCGTCACATGGCTTGACGAGATCGCTTCCCTGCCGTCGGAGCCGGAAGCGGAGCGGGTCGTGCTGCGTGCCTGCTATCTGGCGGTGGCGATCCTGGTTACCGGCGTGCTGCTCGGGCCGCGCCGGGAAACGCTGTTGCAATTCGAGCGGGACAGGCGGTTGCTGGAAGGGGAGCTGCCGCCCGCCGGGAGCGATCATGGCCCGTTCCTGCTCCATGCCCTGCGGCTTGCGACCCGCGGACATGGGGTTGCCGTGCTGTTCCGCCTTGCCAGCCATGAGCCCCTGCGCTTCGCCAGCAGCGCGGCGCGCGAAATGCCTGCGGTGGGTTTCGGCAACTTGCTGACGGTAGAGACCGGTTGGCATGACCGGTCGAGACATGCGTCGATCTCGCTGTCGGCGGATGGAATAGCCGTGCTGGGACCGTTGTCGCCGGGCGGTCAGGCATGGACGGCGCTGCTGGACGCAGAAACGCTCCTGACGGTAAGGGTGACCATCGGCACCTTCGAGGCGGTGGGCGCGGCCTGTCTGGACGATCCCTGCCATGAGGATCGGGCCGCCATCGCGCAGCGGGTCTTCGAAAGCGCATGTGAGGAACTGACTGTCCGCAACAGCCTGGACCTCGCGCATGTGATCGCCGGTGCGCGGGAGCGGGAGCGGCTGCAGCGGGAATTGCACGACAGCGTTCTGCAGGCGCTGGCCAGCATCCGTTTCCAGATCGCGCCGCTGCTGGCCGGGCGGCAGGTCGAGCCGCTCGCCGTGATCGAGAATGTCGACCGCATCGCGAAGGACCAGATCGCCACGATCCGCTGGATCATCAATCCGGACGTGGATGAGGAGGATTTCGCCTATCTGCCGGAGACGCTGGCGATGGTGGTGCGCTCCCTGGGCGAGCAGTGGGGCATAGGCTGCGAGTTGAAGGTGGAGGACGGCAATTGCGCGACCAGCGCGATGATCGGCCGGGAACTGAGCTTCGCCGTGCGGGAGATCGTCGCCAATGCGGTACGCCATGCGCGCGCGACCATGGTGAACTTCGCGCTGGAACCGGACGGCAACCGCATCGCCCTTCAGGTGAGCGACGATGGCGTGCCCAATATGGCGCGGCTGGGATCGAGCGGGGCGGTGCCTTCGCGGTCGCTGATGCGGCGGATACAGATGCTGGGCGGGGAGGTGTTCCTGCAGAATATCGGCGGGCGGACGACGATCCGCATCACCGTTCCGCGCAAGTAACGGGCCGCCGGGCTTTATCTTTTCCAATGGCTCACCATATCTGGACGGCCGCGCAGAACCTTTCCCGCGATTGCGCATTTACCGGACGTTTACCAACATCGCGGATAGTCGCGGCAAGGTTCGGCGTGCAAAGGAGTCCGGTTCCATGGTGCGAATGGTCAGGGACCGTCTCTACCGCAAGAGCGTGGCCGTCGTGCTGTCGATGCAGGTCAATCTGGAGCGCATCGTCGCCATCTGGATCATGGCTGCCGCCTTCGCCTGCGGCCTGCGGCTGGCATTTCCGGCGACGCCCTACAGCGGAACGCCTTGGGGAAGCGGGGCGGGCCTGCTGCCCTATATGCTGGTGGTTGGCGCGCCTGTTGGGTCGCTGCTGCTGGGATTGAAGCTGTTTCCGGCGGGACGCATCCATGCCCAGCCCGCCTTTCGACTGGCGCAGGTGGGCCGCTGGCGCAAGGTCGACTGCCTGAGAGCGCGGGAGATGTCGCAATTCGGCCTCTATGGCGTGATGGCGTCTCTGCTGGCGGGAATTGCGGTGAACGTGCCGGTGCGCACGCTGGAATTTCTCAGCTCCATTCCCGCGCTGGGCAGCTATTCGCCGCCCTGGTTCGTCGGTCTCTACGGCGTGATGCTGGCGGATGTGGTGATATTGTCCAGCCTTTACATGTTCGCCTTTGCCATGGCCCTGCGCCTCGTGCCGCTCTTCCCTCGCTTTCTCGTAATGGTCTGGGGTGTCGACCTGCTGGCGCAGTTGGGCATCGCCCATCTGGTGGCGGGGATCGACAATGTGCCGCATGGCGTCGACGCCGCTTTGCTGGACATGCTGACAGGCAATGTGAAGAAGGTCCTGATCAGCGCCGCGATCTGGCTGCCCTATCTGCTGCTGTCGGATCGGGTGAACCTCACCTTCCGTCATCGGGTAAGCGCAAGGTAAGGAAAGCGGCAACATTTGCTCCTGAATGGGACAGGTGCAAACCGCTTTATTTCCGGGCCTTTGTGCGACGAGTCGCGGCTGATTCGCGATGATCGGTGCGAGTGGCGGCGGCTGCTATGGCCAAGTTATCGATCCTGTCTGCCCCGAATAGCCTAGAACGAAGGTATTAGTCGCCCGGGTAATTCAGCGGCGGACGGCCAACTATTCCTCTCAAATAAGACAGGCTTGAGTTCCTGAGAACTTTTATTTTATTCAAAATGAAATTCGGATAATATTCCTTGAATTTCAGTTTGACTATGATATTTTAAAATAGATAAAAATAAAAATCCCAATAATATAAAAGAAAATCTCTAATTTTCTAAAAGCATATATCCAAAGATATATTAGAAAAATACCATTGTTTACTTAAAGTAATGAATCTGGTTGACGGAAAAGGTTAACAAAAAATTGCTTTAAGATTTTGAAAAATATACATATTTTTTACCATGTTGACTTGCATCAGCTTTGGTCCAATTTGAAAGCAAGTTCTACGGGAACTGCCAACTACCTGGTGATCGGAGCATACCGGCGCCGGGGTCGCGAGGTGGACAGGCCCCTACCGTGGAGCTGAGCAAGAGCAACTGGGAATTGCTCCCAGCGAGTAGGGGTAAAAGATATGACCTTTTTGAAGAGCCTGTGGGCCGACCAAAGTGGTGCGTCGGCGGCCGAATATGCTTTGATCCTGGCGATCGTGGGGACGGGTATCGCGCTGGCCGCCTGGAATCTTGGTGGCGCGATCAAGAACTCGATGAATGCGGCGACCAACTGCGTCAAGACGGTCGGTACGAACACGCAGCCCAGCTGCTAAACTGTAAATAGGGGTGAGGGACATGACTTTTTTCAAAAATCTTTATGCTGATCAAAGCGGCGCATCGGCGGCTGAATATGCTTTGATCCTCGCTATTGTCGGTACCGGCATTGCGTTGGCTGCCTGGAACCTTGGTGGCGCGATCAAGAACTCGATGAACTATGCCACCAATTGCATTTCGACTGTCGGCACAGGTAATTCTCCGTCAGCGAACTGCTAATGATGAAATAGGAAGGCCGGTCACATCACTGGCCTTCCTATACCTTCAATTCCGGGGGGAGTTGTCGTGGGGCAGCGCAGATCACTTATAGTCTTAGGCCTCGCAATATTGTTGGGTCTTGCGGCCGTTTTCGTCGCCAACGCCTATCTGAGCCGCGCCGAAAAGGCGCCGCCACCGGAAGGCGGAATGACCAAGGTCGTAGTGGCGACCGTCTCGCTGCCTTTCGGATCGGCGGTCACCGCCGAAAAGATCCGCGTGGTCGACTGGCCAGCCAATTCCGTACCTCCCGGCGCTTTCCGCGATCCCATCCAATTGACCTCCCTCGGCAAAGGCCGCGTCGTCCTTCGGCAAATCGAGCCCGGCGAACCGATACTGGCCTCCAAACTCTCCGGTGAAGGCGGGCGGGCCACGATGTCGGCGGTCCTGGCTCCAGAAATGAGGGCCGTCGCCGTACGCGTGAGCGATGTAGCCGCCGCGGGCGGCTTCGTGCTTCCCGGCGACACCGTCGATGTCTTCGTCACCCGCACCCTTCAGGACCCGGCAGGCGGCAGCCAGCAGATCACCGACGTCCTGCTTCAAGGCACGCGCGTGATCGCCATTGACCAGAACGCCAATGACACGTCCAAGGACCCGGCCGTCGGCAAGACCGCGACGCTGGAGGTCAACCAGGTCGACGCGCAGAAGCTGGTTCTGGCGCAGCAGGTCGGGCAACTCACGCTGGTCCTGCGCAATATCACCGACAAGCCCAATCCCGCCGTGCAGACCGTCGGCATAGAGGATTTGCGCGACGGCGCCTATGTGGGCGGTTTTGCCGGCCCGCGCGCCCGCGTTGCCGACCTTGCCTATCTGCCGCCGCGTCCGGCCTCCGCGTTCCGTCCCGCACGCCGCGCGATTCCGAAGAACACGAACGCTCTGCCGTCGACCGCATCGGTCGAGATCGTGCGCGGCACGACCGGCACCAGCTATGAGGTGAAGCGCTATGGTTCCCGCTAAGTCCTTGCCGATGCTGGCATTGTCTCTGGCGCTGGGCGCCGGTGCGTCGCTGCTGCCCATGCAGGCGCAGGCGCAGGTCGCCTCGCTCAACGTCAATAACGCCAACCATGCCGGCCAACTCGACGTGCCCCTCAACAAGAGCCAAGTGCTGACCGTCGACCGGCCTTTTTCCAAGGCGTTGGTCGGCAATGCGGAAATCGCTGACGTCCTGCCCATGACCAACCGTTCGGTCTATGTGCTGGGCAAGAAGATGGGCACCACCAGCCTGACGCTCTACGACAGCCGCAACATGATGATCGCGGTAGTCGATGTGGCCGTAGGCCCCGATGTCGTGACGTTGAAGCGGCAATTGTCGGAACTGTTGCCCGGTCAGCCTATCGGCGCCCGCATTTCCAATGACGCTGTGGTGCTGACCGGCACCGTGTCGAGCGCGGCGGCGGTCGATCGCGCAGTGCAGATCGCCAAGACCTATGCCGGTGACAAGGTCGTCAACATGATGTCGGTAGGCGCCGCTCAGCAGGTGATGCTGGAAGTGCGCTTTTCCGAAATGACCCGCAGCGCGGCGAAGCAGTTCGGCATCAACACCGCTTTCCTGTCCGATAGCGGCAAGGTGGTGGGCGGCATCGGCAATGCGGCGCAGTCTTCCGCCATCCTGTCCGACACCAATGGTCGGCCGATTGTGGATCTGAGCAAGATTCTGGACAGCTTCGGCATCGGGGCGGCGAATTATTCGGTGGGCAGCCTCAACCTCACCACTGCACTGGACGCGCTGGAGCGCAAGGGCGTCGTGACCACGCTGGCCGAGCCGACACTGGTCGCGCTGTCCGGCGAAACGGCGTCTTTCCTGGCGGGCGGCGAGTTCCCGATACCGGTATCGCAGGGCGGCAATAGCGGCGGCAGCGGCAATAACGGCGGCAATTCCATCACCATCGAATTCAAGCCCTTCGGTGTCAGCCTGGGTTTCACGCCGACAGTGCTGGAGGATGGCATCATCAATCTGGTGGTGGAGCCGGAGGTCAGTTCCATCGATCCGTCCGCTTCGGTGACGATCAACGGTCTCACCATCCCGGGCCTGCAGACGCGGCGCGCCAGCACCACGCTGGAATTGCGCGATGGGCAGTCCTTCGCCCTGGCAGGGCTGCTGCGCAAGGATTTCCAGGACACGGTGCGGCAGTTTCCGATTCTGGGTTCCATCCCGATCATCGGCGCACTGTTTCGTTCCAGCGGTTTCCAGAAGAGCGAGAGCGAGCTTGTCATCATCGTGACGCCGCGCCTTGTGAAGCCGATGCGGGCAGAGGATGTGCGCCTGCCGACCGACCGGGTCGCGCCCCCGCACGAACTCGACCTGTTCCTGATGGGGCGGACGGACAAGGCGGTGGGGATCAATCCGCTCGATCCCAATGCGATGCCGCCCGAAGCGCCCAAGAAAGCGCCTGCGCCTGCCAAGGAAGCGCCCGCGACAGGCAAGGCGCCCAGCGGATATGAGCTGTGAGCAGGAGGTTGACGATGCGTGCACTTTATCTTGCCCCGGCTCTGCTTCTGCCCCTGCTGGCAGGCTGCACGGCGAACGATCCGACCTTCGGCGGCGCGGTGCGCAGCAATTATGCGATGCAGGTGATCGATCCCGACCCGCATTATGAAGGTACGTTGGTCGAGGGCGGTGATGGCCAGCGCTCGGCCGCGGCGGTGGAACGCTATCGCACCGACAAGGTGAAGAAGCCCCAGTCGATCCGTACCACCAGCGGTACTGGAGGCGGTGGTGGCGGTTCCGGCAGTGGAGCCAACTGAACGAGGAGGATGAGAGATCCCATGTCTCGCGCTCGGAAAAGCTTGCTGCAGTCGACAGGCGGTGCGGTCGCTCCGACGGTTGCGCTGTCGCTTTTCGCGCTGATCGCGGCAGGCGGGATTGCTTTCGATTATGCACGGCTCGCCGGAATGGACAGCGAGTTGCAGAGCGCGGCGGATCAGGCGGCTCTGGCAGCGGCAAGTCAACTTGACGGTGCGACTGGCGCGTGCAGCAGAGCTGCAAATGCAGCAAGGAACCTGATTGCCAATAGCAGCCGTTTCGCAAATGATGGCTCAACGCCGCGCATCACGATTGCGGATGAGCCCGCCTGCGATGCTACAGGGGCAATCCGTTTCTACGAGACCAAGGACAAATCCAAGGCCGCAACGAACGACGCAACAGCCAATTTCGTTGAAGTCACCGTTGGCACGCGATCCGCCTTTTATGCCTTGACGCCGATAGTATCCGCAATTTCTTCCGGCCCTGTTTCGGGGACAGCTTATGCGGGTGTGGGTTCCGCCATCTGTGGAGCCGTTCCATTCTTCATCTGCAATCCTGACGAGCCTGATGGCAACACCAATTCCCATTACGCGGTTTCAATTCCATCCGGCACAGGCATCGTGATGGCGGAAGGAGGCACGCAATGGGGGCCCGGTAATTTCGGCTTCGTCGATCAGGCAGGCAGGGGTGCAAGCAGCGTAGCAGAGGCTCTTGCTTCTAATGCCTTGTATAGCAATTGTGCGCCGACCGAAAATGTGACGATGGAAACGGGCAACCTGCTCAACGCCGTGCGGGATTCGCTCAATATGCGGTTCGACTTCCCGCCCGGCAATAGTTCCGCATGTTCCAATCCTCCCTGCTCACCTTCAACTAATGTGCGCAAGGACGTGGTTCGCGGTGCAACCTGTTCCTGGCAGGAAAATCCGGCTGACAATACCAACTATGAGAGCAAACGTTACCGGCCAACGACCGCCGCTGTGCTGAGTCCTACCATTACGCCGGAAATCATGGGTTTCCCGCGCGACCTGATGCATTCCATCGGCGCGAGCAATTATACCTCGCGCATCGGCAACGGCGTGTGGGACAGGGCCGCCTATTTCCGATCCAATCATCCGAGCGTTGACTGGCAAAACACCGCTGGTCTGGGGCCCAATGTCACCCGCTATCAAACCTATCTTTGGGAAGCGGAGGATCCAGCGGCCCGCCTGGCACCAAGGGCGACGACAGGTAATCCCAATCTTTCCACTTACAGCACGCCTCAGGCGGGACAGTGCAATTATCCGGGCGTGGCGCCCAATACGAACAACATAGACAGGCGACGCCTGACCGCTGCCGTGGTCAATTGCAAACTTGCCGATAAGAACAAGCAACTGAATGGCAAGAAGACGATTCCGGTGGCGGGTTACATCGACGTCTTCATGGTGGAACCTAGCATGGATCGCACCAAATGTGGGGGCACTCCGAGCAACCAGACTGGCTGTTCCGCTTCCTACACGAGCAGAAATGACGTTTATGTGGAAGTCATCGGCTCATCGGGCACCGGCGAAGGTGGCGGCACCCCGCAGATCACGCGGCGCGATACTCCGCGCCTGATAGAGTGAGGCGGAGCGATGTTTGTGCGCCTTTTCAGGGAGCAGTCGGGTTCGTCCGCCGCCGAAATGGCGCTCGTGACGCCCTTGCTCATCGCGCTGATGTTCGGCGCTTTCGAACTCGGCAAT
The DNA here is from genome assembly GCF_015074805.1 of Sphingobium fuliginis. Taxonomy (NCBI): domain Bacteria; kingdom Pseudomonadati; phylum Pseudomonadota; class Alphaproteobacteria; order Sphingomonadales; family Sphingobiaceae; genus Sphingobium; species Sphingobium fuliginis. Next base: position 898,611 of record NZ_CP060035.1, read on the forward strand.
TATTTTCTGAGCGAGCATGTCGTGGTCAAGGCGGTGAGGGATGGCGCCCGCTATGCCGGCCGGCTGAGTTTCTCGAATTTCAGTTGCACCACGGCGTCGACCGATAATGTTCCGGGCGGCACCGTCGAGGCGGACACGCGCAATCTGGTTCGAACCGGGCAACTGACCGGCGGCAATGCGCGTCTCACCGGATGGACCGATCCGCAGTCGATCAGAGTCACCTATGATTGCGTCGATCCGGCAAGTGTCAGCGCTTCGGGTATTTACGAAGGGATGAATTTCATTCCCGTCGTGAAGGTGGCGACGTCAACCGACAATGCTCACCGGCTTCAATATCAATCGTTATTCAATAAGCTGGGATTCGACAGTAGCACCTTATATCTGAACGCAAGTTCTCAATCGCCGGTGATGGGGTTATGAGCAAATCCTTCACCGCCCTGATCAGAGACAACCGGGCCTCCTCCGCAGCCGAGTTTGCGTTAGTTTTGCCGCTGCTGCTTATCTTCCTGCTGGGCATCATTGATGTCGGGCGGTTGATGTGGACCTGGAACCGTGCGGAAAAGGCTACCCAAATGGGCGTCCGTTACGCCGTCGCCACCGATCCGGTGGCAACCGGCATCGCGACATACAGCTTCGCGACCGGGAGTAGCAGCATCGCACAGGGATCATCGATAGGCACATCTTATTTTTCATCGATGACATGCAATTCCACTGCCTGCGGTTCATGCAGCGGCAGCGCATGCAACTCCCTGATAACACCCTATAACTCGGCGGCTTTCACCAATATTGTCAATCGGATGAAGGCATTCCTGCCGGAATTAGGTGCGGCCAATGTCGAGGTTCAATATGATAATTCCGGTATCGGTTATTCCGGTGATCCAAATGGCCCAGATATAGCGCCGCTGGTCACGGTACGAATAAAAAACATGGCCTTTCGGCCTATAGCGCTCATCCTTTTCAGGGCATCGATTCCATTACCCAGTTTCAGCGCCGCTCTCACTATGGAAGACGGCCAGGGCTCGGCATCAAATTGAGGGACAAGATCGTGGGCATCGTGACGAACGCAACGGAACCCGTCGAGAGCTGGACCCTCAATATCGGGGATGAAGGCCTTCACCTCATCCTGTCGGAGCAGGAGGTGCAGGCATCCGACATATTGAGCGATCGCCTGACGGGCCAGTCGCTCACCCTGTCCATGCTGGGCGCGGGTGAGGCTGTGCCGGCGCAACTGGTGGCCGATGCCAAGGCGATCATCATCGAGGTTCAGCCAGACAATGAAGCCTCCATGGTGCGGCTTGCCGGCCTTCGCGCAGCTCATCCGAAGCTGATGCTGGTGGCGGCCGTGCGTGGCGCGCAGATCGCCGTCGTGCGCGCCCTGTTGCGCAGCGGGATCAACGACGTCATCGAACTGCCGCTGCGCGCCCATGATCTGGCGGCAATACTGGACGATCTGCGGAGCCGCATCGCAGCCAGCCGTCAGGACGATGTGAAGACCGGCCAGCTCGTGTCCATCATCAAGAGCGTTGGCGGCGTCGGCGCGACGACCATAGCGACGCAGGCGGCCAGTCTGCACGCACGCTCGACAAAGCAGGGCAGCGGTGAGGTCTGCCTGTTCGACTTCGACATACAGTTCGGCAATGCCGGCACCTTCCTGGGGATTTCCTCGCCCCTGACACTGGCGGACCTTCTCAACGCGGGCAGCCGCGTCGACAATGAGCTGTTGCGGACCGTCACCGTGGAAACTTCGACCGGCCTCAGGGTCGTGACCGCGCCGGCGGACATCATGCCGATCGAGGCGGTAAACGCCGATCAGGTCTTCCGCATCGTCGAACTGGCGCAGCGCAGTTTCGATACGGTCTATCTGGACCTGCCGGGCAACTGGACCAACTGGTCGATGTCGCTGGTGGCGCGTTCGCAGGTCGTGTTTCTGGTGTGCGAACTCACCATCGCCAGCCTGCGGCAGGCGCGCCGTCAGATTTCGCTGCTCCGCGATCAGGACATCGATCCCGCGCGCATCCATGTCGTCGCCAACCGCGTGGAGAAGAAATTCTTCCGCGCCATCGGTCTGGAGGATGCGGCGGCGGCGCTGGATCATCCGGTGAAGCTCAGCATCGCCAACGATTTCCCGCTGGTCAGCTCGGCGCTGGACCAGGGCGTATTGATCCAGGAACTGAAGGCGCGCAGCCGAATCTGCAAGGATATGCAGGACATCGTCGATTGCTGCATCCAGGCTGCTGAGGCCGAAGGTCAGGCGGAGAAAGGCTGATGTGGCAGATCCGAAAAGGCGAACGCGGCGACCCTAGGGACGAGGTGGGACCGATCGAGACCGAGGCCGCCCATCTGGAGGAGGACCGGCATACCGAACTCAAGGTGGCGCTGCACCAGAAGCTGATCGACATCATCAATCTTTCCGCGCTGGAAACCATGTCGCGGGCGCAGGTGGAAGCCGAAGTGGGCGAGATCGTCCATGAGCAGCTCGCGCTGCAGAAGCATGCGCTCAATCTGGAAGAGCGCCGCCGGCTGGTGTCGGACATATTGGATGAGCTGCTGGGACTGGGGCCGCTTGAGCCGCTGCTCAAGGACCATAGCATCACCGACATATTGGTGAACGGGCACAAGATCGTCTTCGTGGAGCGCAACGGCCGGCTGGTCGAAACCGCGACCCGGTTCAAGGATGAGAAGCATCTTCTGCGCATCATCCAGAAAATCGTGGCGGCGGTGGGACGGCGGATCGACGAATCCTCCCCCTTTGTCGATGCGCGCCTTGCGGATGGCTCCCGCGTCAACGCCGTGGTTCCGCCGCTGGCCATCGATGGATCGCTGCTTTCCATCCGCAAGTTCGCGAAGGTGCCGATCAGCATGGCGCGCCTCACTGAATTGGGCAGCGTGCCCGCGCCGATGGCGCAGGTCCTCTCCGCTGTGGTGGAGGCGCGGCGCAACGTGCTGATTTCCGGCGGCACCGGTTCGGGCAAGACGACCCTGCTCAACGCGATGTCAGCCGCCATCGATGAACATGAACGCATCGTCACCATCGAGGATTCGGCCGAACTGCAATTGCAGCAGCGCCATGTCGCGCGGCTGGAAACCCGTCCCGCCAATATCGAGGGCAAGGGAGAAGTCACGCAGCGCGACCTGGTGAAGAATGCGCTGCGCATGCGGCCCGACCGCATCATCGTGGGCGAGGTCCGCGCCGGTGAAGCCTTCGACATGCTTCAGGCCATGAACACCGGCCATGACGGATCGATGACGACCGTGCACGCCAACACGCCGCGCGATGCGCTGTCCCGGGTCGAGCAGATGATCGGCATGAGCGGCATCGACATCTCGCCGCGTTCCGCCCGCGCGCAGATCGCTTCGGCGCTGAATGTGATCGTGCAGGTGGGACGGCTGGCCGATGGCCGCCGCCGTCTGCTCAGCCTGTCGGAGATCACAGGCATGGAAGGGGAAGTCATCACCATGCAGGAAATCTTCCGCTTCAAGATGACGGGCCGCGACGAGAACAACATGGTGCGCGGCCATTTCGAGGCGACCGGCATCCGTCCCAAATTCATGGGTGAACTGGCCGACCGGGGCATCGCCCTGCCGGCCGAATTGTTCCGGCCCGATGCGGTGATCCACTGATGAACCCGCTTTACATCCGCGTCTTCGTCCTCGTCCTGCTGTTCGCGGCGGTGATCCTGACGATCGAGGGCATTGCAGGCTGGCTGCGCGCGCGTGCGACGACCGATCGCGTGGTGAACCGGCGGTTGAAGATGATCGCGGCCGGTTTCGAGCGCAGCACGGTACTCTCCAAGCTGCGGCGAAGCGACGAGGCGGTGAGCTTCGACCGCTCCTCCCTGTTCGGACGGGCGGGGCTGGGGGTGATGCGGGTGCTGCATGGCGCCGGACTGACCTTTCCGGCGCGCACGGTGCTGATGCTGATGCTGATCGCGGCGGGCGTGCTGTTCCTGCTGGTGATGGTGGGCGGCATGGCGGCGGGTTACGCCCTGACGGCGGGCATGTTCGTGATGGCGCTGGCCTTTGCGGGCGCGCTGGGCATTGCGCTGCCGATGATGGTGCTGACGCGGCTTGCCCAACGGCGGCGCAAGAAGATGGAGGAGCAGTTTCCGGTCGCGCTGGACACCTTCGTCCGTGGCCTGCGCGCCGGCCATCCGATTGCCGCTGCGCTGGACCTGCTGACCAAGGAGATGCGCGATCCGATCGGCAGCGAATTCGGCATCGTCGTCGATGAAGTCACCTATGGCGCCGACCTGCGCGATGCGTTGCAGCGCATGGCGGAGCGTTGGGATATGAACGAGATGCATATGTTCGTCATCTCCCTGTCGGTGCAGAGCGAGACGGGGGGCAATCTTGCGGAGATCCTGGAAAATCTGTCGACCGTGATCCGCGAGCGGGCGAGCCTGTTCATGAAGGTCCGGGCCCTCAGTTCCGAAGGGCGCATGACGGCGGTGATGCTGACCGCCTTGCCGATCCTGGCCTTTGTCGGCCTGTTCCTGGTCAATCCTGCCTTCTATCTCGATGTCGCGCAGGACAGCATGTTCATCATCGGCTTTGTCGGCTTGATCGTCCTCTACCTGATCGGCTTCGTCACGATACGCCGCATGGTCGACCTGAAGGTGTGATGCGATGTTGAGTTCGGCACTGTTCATCCAGTTGCGGCCTTTCCTGTTGGGCTTGCTGTTCATCGCCATCGTTGCGCTGGTCTTCGGACTGTCGGAAGTGGTGATGCGCAACGCGCGGGTGCGCAGCCGGCTCGACCTGGTCGGGGAAGGCGGGGCGTCCCAGAATGGCAGTCAGACGCTGCGCGGTGAACGCAACAGCAGCGAGTGGAAGAAGCTGGTCGACCGCATCGAGAAGATGGGGATCTCGCTGGTCGATACGAACAATGTGAACCTGCGCCGGCGCCTGATCGCGGCGGGTTACATGTCGCCCGAAGCGCCGAAGCTATTCACCCTTTTTCGTCTTGTGCTGACCTTTGCCCTGCCTGCGATATTCGTGATCACGTCGCTCGGCAATCCGGAACCGCCCGCTCCGCTCACCCTCTATATGATCGCATCGCTGCTGGCGGTCTCGGGGCTTTACATGCCCAACCTCTATATTTCGGCCAAGGCAGCGCGCAGGCAGGAAGAAATCGTCCACGGCTTTCCCGATGCGCTGGACCTGATGCTGGTCTGCGTCGAGGCGGGCCTGGGCCTGGAGGCGGCGATGGATCGGGTGGGCCGCGAACTGGCCCTGTCCCATCCGCTGGTATCGGCGGCGCTGGGCAAGGTGGTTCTGGAACTGCGCGCGGGGCGTAGCCGGCAGGATGCTTTGCGGCGCATGGCGGACGATGTCGACGTGGACGAAATTCGCTCCTTCGCGACGCTGCTGATCCAGTCCGATCAACTGGGTTCGAGCGTGGGTCAGACCTTGCGCGTCTATGCAGCGGAGATGCGTGAGAAGCGGCGTATGCGCGCCGAGGAGAAGGCGCATCGCCTGCCGGTCCTGCTGTCGGTGCCGCTGGTCGCCTGCATGCTGCCGGTGATGATCGGCGTGCTGATGCTGCCGGCGGTGGTGCGGGTGGTGCGCGACATCCTGCCGGTCATGACTCGTTAGGATAAGGGGGGAGGGGGGACCATGAACAAAGGGATAATGGCAGTCGCTCTTATCATGGCGACGACGGCGTGCAGCGGGACCCAAAAAGGCGTCCTTTCGATAAGGCCCGTCAATCAGCAGCCTGCCGGACCGGCGCAGGATGCGCTGGCGCGGGGAGACCTGCTGTTTTCGCGGGGGGAATATGCGCTGGCGCTGGATGCCTTCCGCCGCGCAGTGCGCAACGATCCGACCGATGCGCATGGCCTGAACGGGGTGGCGATCAGCTATGCGGCCATGGGGCGGCATGATCTGGCGCGGGAATTTTTCGAACTGGCCCTGTCGCGGGCGCCGGAAGATGCCCGCATCGCGCGCAACTTCGCGCGGAGCCTGTCGGCGCAAGGCCTGAAAGGCGAGGCCGATGCGCTGCTTGCCCAGGCCGGCGCGGCGCAGGCGGGTGCGGCCGTCGTTGCTCGTCCGACGCTGGCTCAACTGGCTTCGGCTGCTCCGGCCGCGCGCCCGGCGCCGGTCGCGGGCGTCGAGTTGGAACGCCTTTCCTTGGGCGAGGTGCGGTTGCGGACGATGGAGGCAGCGGCACCGGCGGCACGCACCAACCCGCAACTGACGACCCGGATCGTCACCGTGGCCGAAACGCAGGCTCGGCCCGAACTGACGGCCCCCATCATCGCCGTCGGCAGGCCGGATGCGGCGGCTTTGCCCAGTCTGGCTGCGCGCGAAGAAGCAAAGCCCGCTTATGACGGTCTGTTCGAGCGCTTGTGGAAGAGCATGGTGCGGCCCGACCGGAAAGGCGCTCGGGGATGATCGGGGCGCTGCTGCTGGCGGTTGCGGCGCCATCCGCCGGGGCGGTGCCGCCGCCGCTGGACTATGCCCGGCTGGTGGACGAGGCGATAGATGGCGGGCGGATCATCCAGGCGGATGCGATGTTGAGCCAATGGCGGGCTGGTGCGCAATCGGGCGACTTGCAAGCGATAGAGATTGCGGATGCGCGCATGGCGCTCGAAAAGCGGCGGGATGAGGAGGCGCTGGCGCGTTTCACCGCGCTGGAGCGAAGTGGCCTCAACAACTGCCGCGTCGATGAGGGGAGGGGGATCGCCCTGCTGCGCCTAGGCCGGTCGCAGGAGGCGCTCGAGCCGTTGCGCCTGGCTGTGGCCGATTGCGACGGTCGCTGGCGCTCATGGAATGCGCTGGGCGTGGCCTATGACCAGGCGCAGTCCTGGGCGTTGAGCAATGCGGCTTATGAGCGGGCGTTCCAACTCACCGACAAGCCTTCCCAGGTCCTCAACAATTACGGACTGTCGCTGCTCAAGCAGGGCAAGGCCGAGAAGGCGGCGGTGATCTTCGACAAGGCGCGCGAAAGCGCACCGGACGATGCGCGGGTGATCGCGAATGGCGACACGGCCTATGTGATGGCGGGACAGGACATCAGCCGCCGGCCTGCCGACACCGCCGATGAGTGGGCGCGCCGGCTCAATAATGCCGGGCAGGTGGCGATGCGGATGGGCGATCTGCCGAAGGCGCAGGCCTATCTCAGCCGTGCCGTGACCGAAGCCGACAGTTTCGTGCCCGAAGCCGCGGCCGCGCTCGACACCTTGAAGACCACGGAGAAGTGATGAAGGATCTGGTGCTGCTTGCCGTTTCGCTCGTCCTCATCGCGGCGGCGGTGGAGGATATGGCCCGGCTGCGCATATCCAATATCTTCCCCCTGCTGGTTGTCGGGCTTTATGCGGTCTGGGTCGCTGTGGCGGGGTGGGAAAATGACATTTGGCGGAACGGCACCGTTTTCCTGGGCATGTTCGCGGTGGGATGCGGCCTGTTCGCCATACGCGCGATGGGCGGTGGAGACGTCAAGCTGATGACGGCCTGTGCGCTGTGGTTCGACTGGGCGGGGGTGATTCCCTGGATCGTTTATGTCACCGTCGGGGGCGGTGTGCTGGCGCTGGTGCTGATGGCCGGCCGGCGACTGGTGCCGCAGAGCGTGCGGGAAGGTTCGTCCATTGCGCTGTTCGGCAAGAAAGGGCCCATTCCCTATGGGGTGGCGATTGCGCTGGGTACGATCATGGCGCTGTATATGGCCGGACCCAATCCCAGCGGCGTGGCGCGTCTGCCGGATTTCGTGCACGGGCTGAGTTAGCGCATCGTGGGTTGAATCGGATCGCGTATCGGGTACGGGTTGAGCCATTCGGCAAGCTCAGGCCGAGGGGTGTCGGGTGATCCGGATACAGGCATGATGGCGTTTCCGGCTCGTCTTTCGGCTGGTTGGCGCCATTATGCGCCCGCGCAGGCACCCGAATTGATCGAGTGGCTCGTGCAATCTCAGTTCAACCGGTGCGATGACATGCTGGCGGCGGGATTGAATTCCAGCCAGTGCGGGAGCACGCGACGCCGCAAGGGAAAGCAGACGATCCGCTTTCTGCTATTTCGCCGCCAAACAGCCGCTCAATGCTCCATCCCTACGGCGGGCATTTCACTGTCCATCGACATCATCATGATGATCAGTTCCGAGCGCGACTTGATGTTGAGCTTCTGGAAGATGCTGTGCAGGTGCACCTTCACCGTGCCTTCGGTGAGGCCGCACCGGCTCGCTATTTCGCGGTTGCGCAGGCCCGCGCGGATCAGGCCGGCGATCTCCAGTTCCCGCTCCGTCAGCACCGCAAGCACATTGGCTTCGCTGGCGGGCGCGGAAATGCTGTGCACCAGCGCCTGTTCCATGACGAAGGGGGCGATGCTCTTGTTGCCGTTCATGACCTGCTGGATGCAGCTTAGCAGGTCGTTGGGATCGCTGTCCTTCAGCACCACTCCGTCGACGCCCAGCTTGATCGCTTCCAGCGTCTGTTCAGGGCGGATATGCACGGTCATGAAGATGACCGGCACGGTGCTGCCGCTGTTGCGGATGGCGGACAGGATCGCAAGGCCGCCGCCACTCTTCATGCTGACATCCAGGATCAGCAGGTCCGGTTCGCCGGCCTGCATCCGCTCCAGCGCTTCTTCGACCGAGCGGGCGCAGAACAATATGTCATGGCCGTGGGAGTTCAGGAACTGCGCCATGCCGTCCAGGAAGATCGGGTGATCGTCGACTATCGCAATCTGGGTCATCATATCGGAGACCTTGGTAAGGAGGAGGGTAATCTGATCGAGATCAGTGAATTCATGCTCAGATTATGAAAATATGCCGTTCCGCCGATCTTGCCCAGCCGCTTCATGATCGATTGCGACTGGAGTTCGAAGTCGCCGGTATAGTTTTCGCGGGCGACCGCCTGCGGTCCGGGATTGTCCTTCAGCGCGATCAATATCTCGTCGTCGACCTGCGCGATCGACACGGTGATGTGGCGCGCATGGGCGTGCTTGACCGCATTGGCAGCGGCTTCGCGTATCAGATATTCGACCTCCGCCGCCGTTTCGGCCGACACGGTCATGGAGCGTTCGGCCAGGTTCAGGCGGCAATCGATCGCCCATTGCAGGGCGATGAAGCGGCAGCAGCGTTCGACTTCGCGGCCAAGGTCCACATCGGTTTCGGCCGACACCGGACTTTGCTGGCTGAGCAGCCGGCGCAGATGCGCCTGTTCCGCCGTCACCAGTTCCTCCATCGACCTGAGTTCCGCCAACTGGTCCGGAACGGCGGCATCCGACAGGCCGTGGATCGTCGTCGCGAGTCTGACGCGCAGCGCCGCCAATGTCTGCAGCACGCTGTCGTGCAGATCGCGGCTCAGCGCCTGACGCGCCTCTGCAAAGGTGCGCTGGCGCCAGGCGAGGAAGAAGAAATGGCGTTCGAGGAAAAGGTCTATCCCCTCCTGTATGCGCAGGCAGCGCAGCAGAACGGCGGGCGACCAGCCATGGCTGGTCCCGATGAACAGCCGGCCGCGCAGTTCCCCCGCCTGGATATGGATGCTCGCGCCCTGGCCGGGGCCGAACACGTCCGATATGCTGTCGATCAGGTCCGGCGCGCGCTCGTTCCGCAATATGCCGAGGCGGCTGCGCAGCAGCATCCGCGGCGACTGGGTGGAATAGAGGAAGGGCGCCTCCCGCGGCGTCACGTTGGACAGGCCGTCGATCTGCTTCTGCGGCAGGGCGAGGTGGCGCACGCCGTCGGCATCGTACAGTTCGCAATGGACGGCGGTATCGTCCATCATCTCCCACACGAACGCGCAATAGCGGGAGTTCATCAATTGGGAGACCTGCTCCACCAGAAATTGCGCCAGCGACTTCTGGAAGGAAAGGCCGACGCCCTGTAGCCGTTCCGACCAGCTTATCAGCCGCCGCTCCAATATGTTCATGCTCAACATGGAGGCGGCGATGACGCAGCCGATGACGATGGTCAGGCTGTCGATCGCCCGGTCCACCGCCGGCACATGGCGGGCCGAGGCCCAGCTTTCATAATATCCCCGCGCGATGAAGGCGAAGATCAGGCAAATCCCCAGGATGAGGACCGCGCCGCGTCCGAACCGGTCGGATGCGGACCAGGCGACGAAGAACAGGCAGCCCAGCGCCGCGATCTGCAAGGGTTCGCACAGCACGATGACCGTCAGGAAGGCGATCAGGTCGAATATCAGGAAGATGGGCCGCAGCAGCAGGCCCAAAGGCGGCGTGAGCGAATTCTGCGCGATGCTGATCGCCGTCCACGTCCACACGGCTGCCTTCAACAGCAAGGCCGTGCGGGCAAAATCCGGCTCGTTGCTGAACATCGCTTCGATCTGCCACGTCGCCGCAGCGGAAAAGGCGACGCGGGATATGGCGAAACCCAGCGTCGGTGAACGTCCCAGCCAAAGCACCAGGCGGTCCATCACGGAAGATGACGCCAAGGGCATATGATACATGGCGAAATTTGTCCCCCGACAAGTCCCCGCCGATAATTGTGCGCATGACCTGATCGAAAAGCAACATATATCAAAAGTCAGAAGGGCCCCGTGCGACGATTTTGCTCGATTTCGGGACAGTTGGGCTGCGAAAGGTCATGGATGGCGCCCCGGGCCGTTGGCCGATATGGAGGGGGCATGGCGACGCTGATCACCCCGGCCCTGGTCTGCGCGTTGCGGCCCCATGGCGAACATGGGGCGATCGCGCGTCTTCTGACGCCCGGCCATGGCCTGCTGGCCGGCTATGTGCGGGGGGGACGTTCGCGCCAGTTGCGCCCCGTCCTGTTGCCGGGCAATGCCGTCAAGGCCGAATTCCGCGCCCGGACGGAGGAGCAACTGGCCGGGCTGACCGTCGAACTGGAGCACAGCCGCGCTCCCCTTCTGGCGGAGCCGTTGCCTGCGGCCGCGATCGATTGGGTCTGCGCGCTCACCGCCGTGGCCCTGCCGGAAGGGACGCCCTATCCCGCGCTCCATCAGGCGCTGGACGGCGTGCTGGGCGCCGTGGAGGCGGCGCCGGCTGCGCGGGGCTGGGCGGTGGCGCTCATCCGCTATGAGTTGCTGTTGCTGGCGGAATTGGGCTTTGGGCTGGACCTTAGCCGTTGCGCGGCGACCGGCGGGAATGAGGATCTGGCCTATGTCAGCCCTCGCAGCGCGGCCGCGGTCAGCCGGGCGGGGGCCGTCGGCTATGAGGACCGGCTGTTGCCCTTGCCCGCTTTCCTGCTGGAGGGCGGAGCAGGGGACTGGCCCGCCTTATTGGACGGGCTGCGGCTGACGGGCTTCTTTCTCGAACGGTCCGTCCTTACCGACTGGCGCGTCGACGTCCTCGCGGCGCGGGAGCGCCTGGTGGACAGGCTTAAAAGAGCGGTTGCCTGAATTTTGGCGGTCGGTGTTCCTGCGCCGCGCCTCCTTCTCCCCTCGCCTAAATGCTTGCGCTGGCGGCGGCGGCTTCATAAGGGGCAGCCACGCGTTTGAAGGAGTTGCCCATGTTGATCGCCCTGTTCCCCGGAGACGGTATCGGTCCCGAGATCGTCGCGCAGGCGAAGCGCGTGCTGGACGCGCTGGCGATCCCCGGCATCACCTATGAGGAAGGGCTGGTCGGCGGCGCGGCTTACAAGGCGGTGGGCCATCCGCTGCCGCCCGAGACGCTGGAACTGGCCAAGCGCGCCGACGCGATCCTGTTCGGCGCGGTGGGCGATCCCGATTGCGACTCGCTGGAGCGTCACCTGCGCCCGGAACAGGCAATCCTCGGCCTGCGCAAGGAACTGGGCCTCTTCTCCAACCTGCGCCCGGCCAAGGTCTTCCCCGAACTGGCCGACGCCTCCGCGCTCAAGCAGGAGGTGGCGAGCGCCATCGACCTGCTGATCGTGCGCGAGACCAATGGCGACGTCTATTTCGGTGAAAAGGGCATGCGCAAGACGCCCGAGGGCCTGCGCGAAGGTTATGACATCATGTCCTATAATGAGGAACAGGTGCGCAAGATCGCGCATCAGGGCTTCGAGGCGGCGCGCGCCCGCCGGGGCAAGCTCTGCTCGGTGGACAAGGCCAATGTGCTGGAGACGAGCCAGCTCTGGCGCGACGTGGTGATAGAGGTGTCGGCGGACTATCCCGATGTCGCGCTCAGCCACATGTATGTGGACAATGCCGCGATGCAGCTCGTGCGCAATCCCGGCCAGTTCGACGTCATCGTCACCGGCAACATGTTCGGGGATATCCTGTCCGATCAGGCGAGCATGTGCGTGGGTTCGATCGGCATGCTGGCGTCGGCCACGCTCAACGACAGCAACCAGGGCCTGTACGAGCCGATCCACGGTTCCGCGCCCGACATCGCCGGGCAGGGCAAGGCCAATCCGCTGGCAACGGTCCTGTCGGCGGGCATGATGCTGCGCTACTCGCTGAACCTGCCGGAACAGGCCGCCCGCATCGAGGCCGCCGTGGCCAAGGCGCTGGCCGATGGCGCCCGCAGCTTCGATCTGGGCGGCACGATGAGCACGGTCGAAATGGGCGATGCCGTGCTCGCGGCTTTGGTCTGAGGGTAAGAAAATGAAGCGCAAGAGCGGGCAGAATCCCGAAATCACCCGGAACTGGCGTCCGGCCACTCTGGCGGTGCGTGGCGGCAGCGCCCGTACCGAATATGGCGAGACGTCCGAGGCGCTGTTCCTGACCAGCGGCTACAGCTACGACCGGGCGGAGGACGCCGCGGCGCGCTTCGCCGGGGAACAGGAGGGCATGACCTATTCGCGCCTCCAGAACCCGACGGTGGAGATGCTGGAACAGCGCATCGCCCTGCTGGAAGGCGCCGAAGCCTGCCGCGCCACCGCGACCGGCATGGCGGCGATGACGGCGGCGCTGCTGTGCCAGTTGTCGGCGGGCGACCATGTCGTCGCGGGCAAGGCGCTGTTCGGCTCCTGCCGCTGGCTGACCGATACGCTGCTGCCGAAATTCGGGATCGAGACGACCACTGTCGACGCGACCGACAATGCGGCGTGGGAAGCGGCGGTGCGGCCCAACACCAAGGTCTTCTTCTTCGAAACCCCGGCCAATCCGACCATGGACGTGGCGGACCTTGCCGCGATCTGCGGCATCGCGAAGGCGCACGGCATCACCAGCGTCGTCGACAACGCCTTCGCCACGCCCGCGCTCCAGCGGCCGATGGAGTTCGGCGCCGACGTGGTGGCCTATAGCGCGACCAAGATGATGGACGGGCAGGGCCGCGTCCTCGCGGGCGCGATCTGCGGCACGGAGGATTTCATCCTCAACACGCTGCTGCCCTTCCACCGCAACACCGGGCCGACGCTCAGCGCGTTCAACGCCTGGGTCGTGCTGAAAGGTCTGGAGACGCTGGACCTGCGCATCCGCCGCCAGAGCGAGAATGCGCTGAAGGTTGCTGAATTCCTCGAAGGCCGGGTGGCGAAGGTGCTCTATCCGGGCCTCGAAAGCCATCCGCAGCATGCCCTGGCCATGAAGCAGATGGCGATGGCCGGCCCCATCTTCTCGCTCTATGTCGGCGGCGGCCGGGCGGAGGCGCACGGCCTGCTCAACGGCCTCGAACTGGTCGACATCAGCAACAATATCGGGGACTCGCGCTCGCTGATGACGCATCCGGCCTCCACCACCCATTATGGCATGGCGGAAGCGGCGCGGCTGGAGGTCGGCATTACCGAGGATATGCTGCGCCTCAACGTCGGGCTGGAAGACCCGGACGATGTGATCGAGGATCTGGATCGCGCCCTGAAGTCGATAGGGCGTTGACGGAAGAGGGGTGAAAGGCGCATTTCTTAAGCCGTGAACGCACTTTTCCCCTTCCATGCGACGACGCGCGACATCAACGTGCACGTCGCCGTCACCTTCCTGCCCGAACAGTCGGAGCCGGACCGGGGCCGCTGGTTCTGGGCCTATCATATCCGCATAGAGAATGACGGGGACCAGCCTGTGCAACTGCTGACCCGTCACTGGATCATAACCGATGGACGGGGCACGCAGCATCGGGTCGATGGAGACGGCGTCGTGGGGGAACAGCCAGTGGTGCAGCCGGGCAAGAGCTACGACTATGTGTCGGGTTGCCCGCTCAACACGCCGACGGGATCGATGAAGGGGCATTATCATATGATCGGCGCGAGCGGCGAGACGTTCGACATCGCCATCCCGCATTTCGCGCTGATCGCGCCGGCGGTGGCTGAATGAAGCGTACCCATTTGCCGCTCAACGGCCTGCGCGTGCTGGATGCGGCGGCGCGGCATCTGTCCTTCACCCGCGCGGCGGACGAGCTGGCGGTGACGCCTGCGGCCGTGGGCCAACAGATCCGCGCGCTGGAGGACCTGCTGGGCGTCGTCCTGTTCCGCCGCACGCCCAAGGGGCTGGAACTCACTCCCGAAACCGAGGCAGGCCTTGCGGCCCTTCGCGCCGGTTTCCTGGAGTTCGAAGAAGCAGTGCGCGCCATGCAGGCTGGCCAGTCCAGCAGTTCCCTCACCATCGCCGCGCCGCGCGACATCACCGCCAAATGGCTCCAGTCGCGCCTTGCGGGCTATGCCGCAAGCCAGCCGGACCTCAAATTCGCATTGGTCGCGGCGGACGAGACGCTGGACTTCACCGAAGCCAATCTCGACCTCGCCTTGCGACTGGCCGAGGGGCCGGGCGAGAATGAAGGCATCAAGCTGGGCGAAGCGGCCTTCGTCACAGTGGAAGCGACGGAAGGCGGCCCTGACCATCGCATCGAATGGCCCGGCTGCCCGAAGGGGGACGCGCCCGCGACGATCCGCGTGGCCGATGCGGGGCTGGCGATCGAAGCGGCGGCCCATGGCTTCGGCCATGCCTGCGTGCCGTTCCTGCTGGCGCAGGCGGATATTGACGCAGGACGCATCCGGCAGGTGGGCGACGCTGCGCCGTCCCCGCTCGCCTACTGGCTGATCGCGCCCTTGCCGCAATGGCGGCAGAAGAAGGTCAAGGCTTTGGTCGAGGCGCTGACGGGGTAAGTGCTCATCCGTCATGCCGAACTGGCTTCGGCGTAGATTTCTTCTCGCGCCTTAGGCGGGCGGGCTGCACGTCGCGCTTGCACTTTCTTAATCCTGTCGCGCATAGCCTGATATAGGGAAGGCTTAGCGCGGGGAGGATGGCCATGACCGGCGGCAACAGGGGCTGGATATTGCGGGGCGCCTTGCTGCTCTGCCTCGCGCCGCCGCTGCATGCGCAGGCCCCCTATGTCCCCGATGTTACCGAGGCGCGGGAAAAGGAGTGGCGCAAGCTGGTGGCCGCATCCCAGGCGGCCTATGCGTCCGGCAATCCGGCTGACGGCGTCGATCCCGCGCGCAGGGGGCTGGCGCTCGCCGATGAGTTGTTCGGTGCGGACGATCCGCGCACGCTTATCTCCGCCAACGATCTCGCGCTGCAACTGGAGGCGACCGGTCGCTATCGCGAGGCGGAAGGCCTCTACCGGCGCGTGTTCGACAGCTATTTGCGAACGCGGGGAGAGGACGATCCCAATACCCAGCTTGCCGTGGAAAATCTCGTCGATTTCTACATCGCGCGCAAACGCTATGATGCGGCGGAGCCATTGGCCGATTATGCGGTGACGAGCTTTCGGCGGACGACCGGATCGGGCAGCGCGCGCAGCCGGCGGATGGAACAGATACTGGCCGCCATGCCCAGACCTGCGCCGCCCATCGCCGCCGCCGCGCCCACGCAACCGTCCGGGATCGTCGCAAACGGTGCGATGAACGGCACGGACGGACCAGTAACCTCAATGTCTCCGGCGGCCACGCATGAAAATGATGTGGAAAAAGCTCCGTCCGAGGGGTTGGAGGCAACAAGAGAATCCGGTCCTTGAGGACGGATGTCCTTGTCTTTCTTCATCGTGTCTTGAGAAATTATCCTTGGATATAAGTCATCGGGTTAATTGTTAAAACCGCCATAGCCGCTATTCCTGATTCCTGTCGGAGGGGGGTTGATTTTCCATAGCTTATCGCCAGTCACAGGCCGACTGGACGAAGCCGCGGAAAGGAACGCACGGCTCCGCACGATAAGTCTATGGGTCGCATTTTGGACGGGCGGCCGGCTGCACAAGCCGGTCGCCCGTTTTCATTCCTTCCTTGCAACTTCCAATCCGATTGGGGCGGTCGGGAAGCCCTGTCGCGGCAGCCATTGAACGAATGGAGCAGGATCGACTCGCCCGAGTCGCATATGTCGTAAGCCTTGTTTGTTAACCAAATCCAAGTTCAGCATAGGCTGAAGGATATAAGTATGAAATTCCGCCTATATCGTTCGTAATAGAGCATAAGTTATTTTTTCCGCCGTATCGCGTTTAAATGGTTAACAAAACTGGAATCTTCGTGACTCATTTTGCAGGCGGAGAATAAGATCGGCCATCGGGTCAGTAAAAATACAGATGCAGAAGGTTAATCCGGGGCGGCGGTCGACTTGGCAAAAGGGTCCTGCCGGCGGGAGAACGTTGACTAGGGGCAATAGCTGATCCGCTGATTGCCGCAATGTCGGGAAAAGATGTCAGCTCCGTATGCACTGTGCATTCTGGGCCAGGCCTCTTGCGCGCTCCTTCCATGCCCCCATGGCGACAGGTGGGATGGACAATGGATTTCGAGCGCGATTGGGATAGCAAAGACGCCGCTGACCATCAGCAGGCCCTTCATCCGGAAGCGGCTGCTCTGGCCGCAAAGGGCAAGGCGGTCCATCCCGGCAAGATGCATCGGGCGGAGGTTGTCCGCACGGTCGAACCCAATCCCGACGGCACCGTGGTCCTGCCGGCCGGCACCGACATCAATGGGATCGAGGTTTCCGGACGCAATCTGATCGTCCACCTGCCGGACGGCACCGATCTGGTGATCCTGGACGGCGCGGTGGTCATGCCGCGCCTGGTCGTGGGCGATGTCGAAATTCCCTCGGTCAACCTGGCGGCCTTGCTGATCGGGGAGGAGCCGCAGCCCGCAGCCGGTCCGCCGCGCAGCTCCGGCGGCAATTTCACCGGCCCCGACGGCGATGTGGGCGATCCGCATGGCCTGGGCGACCTGCTGCCGCCGACGGAATTGCTGTTTACCCAGCCCGAGGAGCGCGAGATCCTGCCCATCGCGCCCAATGAGGAGCCGGAAGTCACCATCATCACCCCCGATCAACCCGCTGGCGCGACTGCCGCGACCGCGGGTGTGAGCGAGGCTGGGCTTCCCGCGCGCGGCAACGAGCCGGCCGGTTCGGCCGCGGCAGGGGATGGCGAGCGCACCACGGGCACCATCGCGATCACCGCCAGCGACGGCCTGGCGGGCGTCACCATCAACGGCGTCGCGATCACGGCGGTCGGGCAGACGGTCACGACGCCGCTCGGCGTGCTGACGATCACTTCCATCGCGGACGGTGCGATCGGCTACAGCTATGTGCTGGGCGACAATGTGGTCGGCACGCCGCCCGCCGAAGTCTTCACCGTAGTCGTAACCGACAGCGACGGCGACCAGGCGAGCGCCACGCTCACCATCTCGATCGCGGACGATGCGCCGACCGCCGTCAACGATGCCGACAGCGTGACCGAAGACGGCCCGCTGGTCGCGGACGGCAATGTCCTGACCGGCAGCGGCGGCAGCGACGCGAACGCCACCGATGGCGTTGCCGACATCCAGGGCGCGGATGGGGCGGTCGTGTCGACCGTCGGCACCTTCCAGGGCACATATGGCACGCTGACGCTGAATGCGTCGGGCGCTTATAGCTATACGCTGGCCAACGGCAATGCGGCGGTGCAGTTCCTGGTCCCCGGCCAGACGCTGACCGACAGCTTCAGCTACACGATCACCGATGCCGATGGCGACACCTCCACGGCGACGCTGACCATCACCATCAACGGCGCGGACGACGGCATCACCATCACCGGCCTCAATGGCGCGCCGGGGATCGAGGGCGCGGAAGTCGTCCTGCTGGAAAACGACCTGGCGGACGGCAGTTCGCCCGACGCGGCGGGCCTCACCAAGACCGGCTCCTTCGGCGTCAGCGGCGCTGACGGCCTGTCGGGCGTCACGGTCGGCGGCGTGTCGGTGCTGGCCAACGGCGCCTTCGTCGCCGGGCAGGTGGTAACGACGCCGGTCGGCACGCTGACCATCACCGGCTTCACCGCGACCGCCACGCAGGGCGGCGTGCCGACGGCCGGAACCTTCACCTACAGCTTCGTGCTGACCGACAACAGCCTGGGCCATGGCGCGGCGGGCGCGGACAGCATCCTGCAGAGCTTCGCCGTCGTCGCCTCTGACCGCAACGGGTCGACCGCCAATGCGACGGTCGACGTGCAGATCGTCGACGACGTGCCGACCGCCCACAATGATGTCGATGGCGTCGCCGCCGGCACCTATGGCCCGGAAACCGGCAATGTCATCACCGGGGCGGGCACCGTCTCCGGCGCGGCGGGCGCGGACGTCAAGGGTGCGGACGGCGCGGTGGTGGCGACCACCGGCACGTTCGAGGGCGCCTATGGCACGCTGACGCTGAACGCCGATGGCAGCTACAGCTATGTCCGCGCGGCAGGCACGCCGGGCGGGGTGAGCGACAGCTTCAGCTACACGCTGCGCGACGGCGACGGCGACACCTCCACCGCGACGCTGCGGATCGACATCGCCAACAGCGACGTCATGATCATTTCGATCCCCAAGGTGGGCGACGGCACGATCGTCGACGAATCCGGCCTGACGAATCCGATGGGTTCCAATGCGGGCAGCGGCGTCGACACCACGGACGGCACGATCACCTATACCGCGCCGGACGGTCCGGCGAGCGTCACCATCAACAATATTCCGATCACCGGCGTCGGCCAGGAAATCGTCACCGACAAGGGCATTTTGACGATCACCGGCCTCAGCGAAGGCAGCATCGACTATAGCTATACGCTGACCACCAACACGGCTGGCGACAATGTGACCGACAGCTTCGTCGTCACCGTCACCGATGTGGACGGCGACCAGGCGACCGACACGCTGACCATCACCATCATCGACGATGTGCCGACCGCCGTGAACGATGCGGACTCGGTGCGCGAAGACGGCCCGCTGGTGGCCGACGGCAACGTCATTGCCGGTTCGGGCGGCGCGGACGCCAACGCGACCGACGGCAATGCCGATGTGCAGGGCGCCGACGGCGCGCATGTCAGCGCCATTGTCTTTGGCGAGACCGCCGGAACCGTCGGCGCGCCGCTGGCCGGGCTGTACGGATCGCTCCTGATCCAGTCGGACGGCAGCTATGCCTATACGCTGAACAATGAAAATGGCGTGGTCCAGGGCCTGGACAAGAACCAGACCCTGACGGAGACCTTCACCTACACGCTGACCGACGGCGACGGCGATCACAGCAGCGCGACCATCACCATCACCATCCAGGGCAGCGACGATGGCGTGACCATCAGCGGCCTGGACGGCGAGGGCGCGGAAGAAACCGTCTTCGAAAACGACCTGCCGGGCGGCAGCTCGGAAGATGCGGCGGCGCTGACCCAGACGGGCAGCTTCACCCTGTCCGCGCTGGACGGCGTGGCGGCCATCACGGTCGGCGGCCAGGCGATCTTCGGCGCGAACGGCTTCATCAGCGGCGTTACCCTGTCCAACGCCTATGGCACGCTCAGCATCAACGGCTTCACGCCGACCGTGGGCGCGGACGGCGACGTGATCGGCGGAACCGTCAGCTACAGCTATGTGCTGGGCGACAATACGTTGCTGCACAGCGGCGTCAATGACGGCAGCCTGACGGACAGCTTCTCGGTCGTCGTCACCGACACCGATGGGTCGACCGACAGCGCCAGCCTGGACATCCGCGTGGTCGACGATGTGCCGACTGCGGTGGACGACGTCGCGGGCCAGCTCACCGAAAATGCGGCGGTCACGATCGACGTCTTCGCCAATGACGTGGCGGGGGCCGACGGCGTCAACCTCGCCAGCGGCGTGGCGCTGGAGACCGGTGCGGCCAAGGGCACGGTGGTCTATCAGGGCAATGGCGTCTTCCTTTACACCCCCAATGCGGGCGCGGAGGGTAGCGACAGCTTCACCTACACCATCACCGACGGCGACGGTGACAAGTCGACCGCCACGGTGACGATCAATCTGCTCCAGGATTCGACGCCGACCGTCAGCGTGACCGACATGACCGTGTCCGAAGCCGGCCTGCCCGGCGGCACGCAGGAGGCGGGGAACAGCGAGACGGCGACCGGCGCCATGACCATCGCGACCGGCGGCGACACGCTGACCAGGGTCGAGGTGCAGGACAAGAACGGCGCCTGGGTCGACGTGACCGCGGCGACGGCGGGAACGCCGGTGGTGGTCGCGGGCGCGGCGGGTGCGCTGACCGTGACCTCCGACGGAGCGGGGCATTACAGCTACAGCTATACGCTGGCGGTCAACGACCCGGCCCATCCGGACAATGTCACCAGCGACGGCGACGGCATCAGCGGCGCGGCCGACCCCAAGGCGGGCGACGCCTTCGCGGTGCGCGTGACCGACAGCGACGGCGATGTCTCGCCGGCCGACACGATCAACGTGACCGTGCTGGACGACGCGCCGGTCGCCACGGCCGACAGCGGTTCGGTGAGCGAGGGCGACTCGCTGATCGTGGCGGCGGCCGACGGCGTGCTCAACAATGATCAGCCGGGCGCGGACGGCTATGCGCCGGGCGTGGTCGGTGTCGCCAAGGGCGGTGATCCGTCCAGCCCCGTCAGCGGCCAGGTCGGCACGGCGGTCGCGGGCGATTACGGCACGCTGACGCTCTTTGCCGACGGCAGCTACCGCTATGACGCGACTCCCAACGCCATCTCCGCCGACAAGCAGGATGTGTTCGTCTACACGATCCGCGACGGGGACGGCGACCTGGCGACGACGACGCTGACCATCAACGTCGCCAATGTCGCGCTGGCGGCGGACAATCAGACGAAGACGGTCTTCGAGGCGGCGCTGGACACCGGCATCACCGGCGACGACATCGCGGCGGGCAGCGTCACCGGCAGCACGCCGGGCGAGCCCACCGAAACCGCGACCGGCCAGCTCAACGTCGTGGGCGCGGTCAGCTACACGCTGACCAGCTCCGCGACCGGCAGCCATGGCCAGATCCTGCTCAACAGCGACGGCAGCTACACCTACACGCTGACCTCGCCGGTCGACGGGCCGACCGCCAATGACGGCCCGCAGACCTTTGGGGGTGCAGAGGTCTTCACTTATCAGGCGGTCGACGGCTCCGGCAATATCGCCAACGGCACCATCACCATCGACGTGGTGGACGATGTTCCGACGGCGGCCGATGACGCCGCCCGCACCGTGGCGGAGGACGGCGCCGACATCGGCGGCAATGTCCTGACCAACGATACGCTGGGCGCTGACGGCGCCACCCTGACCTCGGTCACGATCGGCGGCGTCACGACGGCGATCAACGCCGTGGGCACGACCAATGTCAGCACGGCCTTCGGCGCCTACACCTTCACGGCGGCGGGGGCGTGGACCTTCAACCCTTCGACCAACCTCAACAATGCGAACGGGGTCAGCGCGGGCTTCTCCTATGTCATCACCGATGGCGACGGGGACCAGTCGACCGCCGTGCAGCCGATCACGGTCACGGACGGCGCAATCCCCACCGCAAGCGGCCCGATCACCCTGGCGCTGGACGATCAGAATCTGGCGGGCGGCACCAGCGCCGGCAATCCGGACTCGGCCAGCGGCACCATCACCTTCACGCCCGGTTCGGACGCCATCACCTCGATCGTGTTCGGCGGCACCGGCGGCCTGACTGGCGACCTGACCTGGCTGCGGGTATCCGACACGCAGATCACCGGTTCGGACGAGCGCGGCGTGGTCGTCACGCTGGACCTGTCGGTCACCGGCAATGTCGCGACCGTGACCGCCACGCTGAACGACAATTATGACACCCATCCGGGCCTCAATGTGGACGATCTGGTCGCGCTCGGCTCAGTGCAGGTGATCGCGCAGGACACCGACGGCGACACCGCCACCGGCACCGTTTCGGTCAGCGTGTCCGACGACCTGCCGGTTGTCAGCGCCAATCCGGTGGTGCAACTGGACGACGACGCGCTGTCGGGCGGCAATCCGAACGGCACGGGCGACGACGCGAACAGCCTCAATGCCACAGGCACGCTCGGCCATGACTATCGCGCCGACGGTCCGGGCGGCATCACCCTGCTCGGCACCGGGGCCCCCGCTGGCTTCACCTATGAAAGCAACGGCACCGTGCTGTTGGTGAAGCAGAATGGTACGACCGTCCTAACGGTGACGCTGACCGATCCGGTTGCGGGCACCTATTCGGTGGTCCAGAACGCCGCCATCGTCCATCCGGCGGACGGCGATGAGAATAACGTCAGCTTCGACATAGGCTATCGCGTCACCGACGCCGACAATGACACGGCCACCGGCACGCTGACCATCAATGTCGACGATGACACGCCGGTCGCGGCCGACGATACCGACGTCGTCAAGGAAGACGTCACGCTGACGGCCAGCGGCAATGTGCTGACCGGCGCGGGCAGCGACGGCAATCCGGCAGGCGCGGACTCGCTGGGCGCCGACGGTCCGGCGGCGGGCGGCGCGGTGACGGCGGTCACTGGCGGCACGGTCGGCGGCAACGCGACCGGCAACTATGGCACGCTCGTCCTCAATGCTTCGGGCGGCTATACCTATACGCTGACCAATGGCTTGGCGGCGGTCCAGCATCTGGACGACGGCCAGACGCTGACGGACAGCTTCACCTATACGATCACGGACGGCGACGGCGACAGCACCACCGCGACCCTGACCATCACCATCCAGGGCACCAATGACGCGCCGCAGGTCGGCAGCGGCATCGCGGTCGTCTCGGAAGAGGGGTTGACCGGCGCCAATGCCGACACCGCACCCGGCCTGCCGAACGACACCACCAACGCGACGGTCGCCACCGGCACGATCACCGCGAGCGACGTGGACGGCGACAGCATCAGCATGACGCTGGGCAATCCGGGCGCGGTGCTGACCGCCGACGGCCTGCCCGTCACCTGGAGCGGCGTCGGCACGCAGACGCTGACCGGTTCGGTCGGCGCGGTGCCGGTGATCACGATCACTATCACCAACGGCGGCGCCTATACGGTGACGCTGCTGCAATCGGTCGATCACAGCGGCATCAATGTCGAGGATGTGAAGAACTTCCTGGTCCCCGTGAACGTCAGCGACGGCACCGCCACGGTCGCTACCAGCATCGCCGTCACGATCGAGGATGACAGCCCGATCGCCGTCGACGATAATGTGACGACCATCGAAAAGGCAGCTGCCTCCACCGGCAATGTCCTCACCAACGACCATGTCGGTGCGGACACGCCCGGCGCCGTCGTATCGGTCGGCGGCAACGCCATCGCCCTGGGCGGCAGCCAGACGATCGTCGGCGCCTATGGCACGTTGCAGCTATTCTCCGACGGCAGCTATACCTACACGCCCAAGGCTTCGGTGCCTTCGGGATCGTTCGACAGCTTCACTTATGTCATGCGCGACGCCGACAATGACACGGCCAGCGCGACGCTGAAGTTCACCTTCCAGGGCGACGCGAACAAGCCGACGGCGGACAACACCGCCGCCAAGCTGGATGACGACGGCCTGACCGGCGGCAACGCGGCCAGCACGACCGGCGACGTCGACGCCAATGTGGGCGACACCGGCGCGGCTGGGCCCAGCGAGGCCAGCTTCAGCGGCACCTTGCCCTTCACCTTCGGCGCCGACGGCGGCGGCAGCGTGAGCTTCGCCAATCTGAACGGCACGACCGGCACGGTTGGTACGGACACCGTATCCTATAGCTGGAACGGCACGACCAACACGCTGACCGCGACCATCACGACGGTCGGCGGCCGTGGCACGCCGCTGTTCCAGGTCGTCGTCAATCCGACGACCGGCGCCTATACGGTGACGTTGCTCGACAATGTGCTGCACGCGGCCGGCGGGAATGAGAATGACGCCTCGGTCAGCCTCAATTTCCTCGTCACCGACAGCGACTATAACGCGACGACCAACCCGACCTCCTCGGCCATCGGGCAGCTCAACATCTCGTTCAACGACGATATGCCCAGCGCCTTCACGCCGGCGGCTGGATCGGTGGCGAACAATGACAGTCCCGCCACGGCCTTCAACTTCAACTTCGCCAGCGTGGCGGGCGCCGATGGCGTCGGTAATGCGCTGTTCACCATCACCGACGGCGCGCTCGCCAAGGATACCAGCGGCGCCACGCTGCGGCTGGCCGGCGAAGACCTGTTCATCTTCGGCAACGGCACGAATGTGCTGACGGCGAAGACGGCGGACGGAGACATCGGCTACACCATCACGCTCCAGCCGGGGACGGACAAATATGTGTTCGACCTTCACGGCACGATCACCAACGGCAGCGAGATTTCGATCAGCAGCTTCAGCGCGGCGAAGGCGGGCAACACCGACTATCGCGGCCTGGGCGTCGATACCACCGATGCCATCGACGTGCTGTTTTCCGGCCGCAGCGCTTCGGGCGCCCGGGGATCGGTCAACACCGACAGCGACTCCATCGGCGTCGACAACCAGTCGGTCAATCCCGACGAGGCGGTACGCATCGATCTCATCAAGACGCTGGTCGGCAATCCCGCCACCACCACCGGCTTCTCCTATGCCGATCACCAGAGCGTGATCAGCTTCGAGCAGAATATCGCTCAGGTCGGCGGCAATCCCAACAGCACCGTGTCGATCAAGGTCACGGCCATCGATGCCGACAACGACCAGGATCTGGGCTTCTCTTCCGTGACGCCGGAAGCGGGCGAAAGCTTCGTCCCGATCGCCAAGGTAATCGTCACGGATGTGAGCACCGGGAATATCTACAGCTTCACCGGCTCGGGGACGCAGGGCAGCATCGGTGTGACCTTCGCTTCCGGCAGCGTCACCATCACCGGCCTGCAGGTGAACGACAAATATGAGATTGTCGGCACCAAGGGCTTCGATGCGGTGCTGGTGGAATCGCCGCACGTCAACAATCCGTTCGACCTCGGCGTCTTCTCGGTTGAGACGCTGAATAGCGGCACGCCAATCAACATCAACCATGCCATCGTCGCCTCGGATGCAGACGGTGACAGCGTCAACAGTTCGGTCAGCGTCACGCTGAACCCGGTTGCCGTTCCCCCGGTCGCCATCGACCTGGACGGCGACGGGCTGGAATTTGTCGGTCTGTCGGCGGGCGTCACCCACGACTATGGCCATGGCGCGGTTGCGACCGCCTGGGTTTCCTCCGACGACGGGCTGCTCGCCCATGCGACGGGCGGCGGTTACGACATCGTCTTTGCCGACGATGCGCCCGGCGCCGCGAGCGACCTGGAGGGCCTGCGCCTTGCCTATGACAGCAACGGCGACGGCGTATTCGATGCCAAGGACGCGGCCTTCGCTGATTTCGGCGTCTGGCAGGATGCGAACGGCAACGGCGTGGTCGACGCGGGCGAGTTCAAGTCGCTCACCGCTATGGGCATCGCCGCGATCAATCTGACCGCGGACGGCAAGGGCTATACCGCCGCCAATGGCGACGTCACCGTGCTGGGTGAGGCGAGCTTCGTCCGCACCGACGGCACCAAGGGGACGGTCGGGGACGTCATGTTCGCGACCGGCGCCAAGGCAAGCGACACGAGCAAGACGGATAGCACGGCCAGCGGCTTCAACCAGGCGCTGGTAGCCGCCAGCCTGGTCGCGGCGGCGGGTGCGGCCGAGCATGTGACCGAGCAGCAGCCTGCACCCGCTCCGGCGGAAACCGCTCCGCCCGTTACGGAGACCGCACCGGCTGCCATGACCACGACCGAACCGGCGCCTTCGCAGGAGAGCCAGCCGACTTCGCTCGCCACGACGGACGATCAGGCGACGCATGAGCAGCCCACTACGTCCACCGGCCATGCCAGCGAGGAGGCTGCGCCGGAGCATGCCACCCTGTCCGGCGGCGGCGAAGCGCATGCGGCGACAGCCGATACGGCCCAGGCTCCGCAGCCCGACCTCAGCGGCCATCAGGGCCTGCTGGCCCAGTCGATCGATCTGCCGCCTGCCTTCGACGGCAACGCGGCGGCGGTTCTGGCGGCGCAGCAGGCCACTCCGGCAGCCAATGCGGCCGAAGTCGTGAAGGAAGCGCTGGGCACCCATGACGCGCCGCATATCGACGCGCTGCTGGCTGCCCTGCCGGGTGGCGAGCATCCGGTGGCGCCGGCCTTGCTGAACCCGGCTGCCGTCGAAGTGGCGGACGCAGGGCACATGGCCGCGGCCACCGCCATCTTCGAAGCGGCGATGGCCGCGCATGAAGCGATGGCAGTCGCCCATGGCTGACAATTCGATTTTCTCGCGGGGAATTTTGGGGAGAGTGAATATGCGAAATGCAGTTGGAAGGGCGGCGGCTGTCGGGCTGGTAACCGCCATGCTGACGACGACTGCGGCCTGGGCGGCGCCTGCTTCGCCCTTGCTGCAACTGGGCAAGTCCGAATTGCGGGATGCGCTCACCAGCCGTTACGACACGGCGGTCAAGGCTGTGGGCGACGCCAGCGTGCGCGCGGCCCAGGACAGCCGCTGGACCTACGCGGTCGAGGCGAAGAACCAGTGTGGCATCGCCATCGGTTTCATCAAATCCGGCACGAAGGATGCGGAGAGCATCAACAAGTGCGACGACTTTGTGGCACGCCTCTCGGCGCCGCCACCGCCGCCGGTGTCAGCAGCTTCAGCCCCACCCGCGCTGGACTGTACGGCACCGGCGGTGTCCATCTTCTTCGACTGGAACATGGACACGCCGCTTCCTGAGGGCGTGAGCACCATCTCCACGCTGACGCAGACGGCGGCGCAGTGCGGCTGGAAGCGCTTCGGCGTCACCGGCTACACCGACACGTCGGGCACGACCCGCTATAATGACGGCCTGTCGCTGCGCCGCGCGCAGAATGTCGCCAGCCTGCTGAGCCAGGGAGGCATCGCGACGGACGCCATGACCGTCAATGGCCTGGGCGAGACCCAGCTCAAGATCGAAACCGCCGATGGTGTGCGCGAACCGATGAACCGTCGGGTCGAAATCACCGCCAGCGCGAATTAAGGGGAGGAAGGCATGACTATCATGCGCAAGACATGCGGCAGCCTGATCGCCCTTTGTGCGGCGGCCATGGTTTCGACGGGCTGGGCCCAGACCACCGATCTCAAGAGCGCCATCGCTGCGGCGATCGACAGCCATCCGGAAATCAACCAGGCGATCCAGAACAAGGAAGCCATCGAATTCGAGCGCGAACAGGCGCAGGGGCTTTATCTGCCCCGCGTCAGCGTTGAGGGATCGGCGGGCGTCCGCCGTCTGGAAAACGCCACCCGGCGCGCCCTCAACCTCGATAACCAGACGCTCTGGCCGCTGGAAGCCAGCGTGCGGGCCGAAGAGACCATCTGGGACTCCGGCTATCGCAGCGCGGAAAAGCGCCGGCAGGCCGCCCGCACCGACGGCGCGGCGCTGCGCGTCGGGGAGCGTTCGCAGTTCGTGGCGCTGAACGTCACCCGCCAATATCTCGACTATATGCTCCAGCAGCGGGTCGTGGCGGCGGCTGAGGACAATATCGCCTTCCATCGCAAGCTGCTGGGCGATCTGGGCGAGGGTGTCTCCAAGGGTTCGATCAGCATCGCCGACCAGCAGCAGGCGGAGGAAAGGCTGCAAGCCGCCCTCGTCCGCAAGAGCGAGGCGGAGCAGGACATGACCAATGCGGCCATTTCCTTCCGCACGCTGACCGGCCTGTCCATCGATCAGGTGGTGATGCCCGATCCGGTGACGAGCGCCGTGCCGCCGACGCTGGACGAAGCCATCGCCGCCGCCCGCACCCACAATCCGCTGGTGCGCGAGGCGGAAGCCGACATCCAGGCGGCGCACGCCGTCGTGGACGAGGCGAAGTCGGAGCTTGGGCCGACGGTCTCGCTGGAAGGAACGGGCCGCGTCGGTGAGGATGTGGACGGCTTCCGGGGCAGCACCAACGACATTCAGGGCCGGGTGGTCGTGCGCTGGCAGCTTTACAACGGCGGCATCAACCGGGCGAAGGTCCAGGAAATGACCCGCCGGGCGAGCGAGGCGCGCTTCCGCCTGAGCCAGCGGCTGCGCGAGGCGGAGGAGGATGTCCGCACCGCCTGGAACCGTTGGGACACGGAAAAGAAGCGCGTGACTGACCTGTCGCGTCAGGGCACGGTCTCCGACGGGCTGCTCGTCTCCTATCGCGAGCAGTTCAATGTCGGCCGGCGTTCGCTGCTGGACGTTCTGGACAGCCAGAACACCCGCTTCAATACGCAGGTGCGGACGGAAACGGCCCGCTTCTCGGAGATTTTCGCGCAATATCAGATTCTGGCGGCCACCAACACGCTGCTGGATACGCTGGGCCTCGCCGCGCCTTCGGACGCCAAGGCCGATGCGCGGAAGACCTATAATGTCCCCGATCTGCCGCCCGCTGAGTTGCAGCGGCGGCGCTATCCGGGCTGAGTTTCATTATTGGGGGTCATCCCGGCGCAAGCCGGGATGGCGCGGGGTAAACAATGTTGGAACGAAGCACACTCAGTCTGGCCGAATGGCTGGACCATCAAGGCACGCCTAGCGACGAGCTGGTGGAGAGCATCGCCCATGCGGCGCGGCATTTCGACCGGTCGCCGGGTATCGTAAGCCTCCGCGCGGGGTTGGCCGTCGATGAATCCGGGCGTCTGCCCTTTCACCAGGCGGAATCCGCGCTCGATCAGATCGGTCTTTTGAGCGATCATGTCCGGGGCCGGCTGGACAAATGGCGGCCGGGCAACCTGCCCGCCATTCTGCCGCTGCGTGGCGGGCGTTTCCTGCTGCTGCTGGACATCAAGGCCGGTGACGCGCTGGTCCAGCTTCCGCATGCGGACGAAGCCGTCTGGGCGCCGCTCAGCGATCTCGAAGGCTATTTCACCGGCGAGGCGCTGGTGGTCATGGCCGATCATGGCCGCGAACGCGCCGAGGAACGCCCCTGGGACGAACGCGCCCGCCAGCACTGGTTTTGGCGCGAAGTGTGGCGCGCGCGCGGCGGCTTCGGCTATGTGATGCTGGCCGCGGCGATCATCAACCTGCTCGCCTTCGCCCTGCCGCTGTTTACGATGAACGTCTATGACCGGATCATCCCGAACAAGGCGGCTTCCAGCCTCTGGGTGCTGGGCGTCGGCGTGATGCTGGCCTTCAGCCTCGACTTCGCGCTGCGCATCGCCCGCGCGAGACTGGTGGACGAGGCGGGGCGGGAGATCGATGAGCGCCTTTCGCAACGCCTGTTCGAAAAGGTGCTGAACACGCCGCTGGCAAGCCGTTCGGGCAGCACCGGGGCGCTGGCGCGGCGGGTGACGGAATTCGAATCCGTGCGCGAATTCTTCACCTCGACCACCGTGGTTCTGGTGGTGGACATCGCCTTCCTCTTCTTCTTCGTCGGCATCATCGCCCTTCTGGGGGGCTGGCTGGCCATCGTACCGGTCGTCATGATGGGGATCATGGCGAGCGCAGGCTGGGTCCTGCAACGGTCGATGGCCCGCCTGTCACGCGATGCCCAGGCGGACTCCAGCCTGCAAAGCGCGGCGTTGGTCGAAGCGATTGGCGGCATCGAGACGCTGAAGGCCTGCCGCGCCGAAGGACGGATGCTGGAGCGCTGGCGTCGCTACGCCCGGATGAGTGCGGCCACGCAGGAAAAGCTGCGGCGGCTTTCTTCGAAGAGCGTCACGCTGGCCGCCCTCTGCCAGCAGGTGACGAGCATCGCGCTGGTCATCGGCGGCTTCTACATGTTCGCGGCGGGCGACATCTCGATGGGCGCGATCATCGCCATCGTCATGCTGGCCGGGCGCTCGCTCGCTCCGGTGGGACAGCTTGCCTTCGTGATCGTGCGCGGGCGTCAGGCCATGACGACGCTGGACAGCCTGCAAACGCTGATCGACCAGCCCGACGAACGGCTGGACGGCGCGCGCGGCATCATCCCCAAGATCCGCAAGGGCGCCATCGTCGCGCAGGGTCTGGAGTTCGCCTATCCCGGCGCCAGCCAGCCCAGCCTGCGAGGCATCGACCTGCGCATCGAACCGGGCGAGCGCATCGGCCTGATCGGCCGCGTGGCGTCGGGCAAGTCGACGCTGGGCCGGGTGATCTGCGGCCTTTATCCGCCCACCGGCGGCCTGCTGACCATCGATGAGGTGGACAGCCGCCAATATCATCCGCATGAGCTGCGCTCCGCCTTCCGCTATGTCGGGCAGGATGCCGAACTGTTCAGCGGTTCGGTGCGGGAAAATCTGCTGCTGGGGGCGCGGGAAGCCAGCGACGAAAAGCTGCTGGAGGCGCTGGAACGTTCGGGCGCGGCGCGTTTCTTCGGACGCGATGCGGCGGGGTTCGACTTGCATATCGGGGAGCGTGGAAGCCGCCTTTCCGGCGGACAGCGCAGCTTTCTGGTCATGGCGCGCGCCTTGGTGGAACCGGCCAAGCTCCTTTTCCTCGACGAGCCGACCGGCGCAATGGACAACCAGACCGAGAATCTGTTCATCGACCATCTGGAAAGGGCGCTGGAGCCGGACCAGACGCTGATCGTGTCGACCCACCGCCATGCGCTGCTGCGGATCGTAGACCGGCTGATCGTCATCGATCAGGGCGTCGTGCTGGCGGACGGCCCGCGTGACGAGATCATCGGCCAGCTCCAGCGGGGGGCAGGGCAATGAGCGCGGTACAGCCTACCCATTCAACACGGAGCGCTTTTATCCTTGGTGCGGGACTTGCTACGACGGCAGCCTTCGCCGTGGCGCCGCTGTGGCACCACGACCAGCCCCAGCCCACGATGCAAGCCAAGATCGTGGAAGCCGCTCCCGCCATCCCCCGCCAATATCTGGCATTGGTTCAGATGACCGGGCAAACCGACCCGACTGCGGAAGGCGACAAGGCCCGCGAGGAAAACCAGCGCCTCGGCTTCTCCGGCACGATCAGCGCCGCCAAGCCCTTCCGCGCCCTCGCCACGGCGGGCGAGGACCATGACCGCGCCCTCCAATGCCTGACCCAGGCCGTCTATTATGAAGCCGCCCGGGAGCCCGAAAGCGGCCAGCGCGCCGTCGCGCAGGTGGTGCTGAACCGCGTCCGCCACCCCGCCTTCGCCAAGACGGTGTGCGGCGTCGTCTATCAGCGTTTCGACGCCTCGGTATGCCAGTTCAGCTTCGTCTGCGACGGTTCGCTGGCGCGCCGTCCGCTGCCTGACCTCTGGAACAGGGCCAGGCGGATCGCCGCCGACGCGCTGACCGGCCGGGTCGAGAAGGAGGTCGGCACCGCGACCCATTATCACGCCGATTATGTCTTCCCCCGCTGGGCGCCGCATCTGGCGAAGCTGGCGCAGATCGGCGCGCATATCTTCTACCGCTGGCCGGGCGGCTGGGGCCTGCCGGGGGCGTTCACCGGCCGTTATGCGGGCGGGGAGCATATTCCCGCCTTCGACCCGTCGCGCTTCGCCACAGCGGCCGAACCGGCCATCGATTATCCGCCCGTCGCGGCCCTGCCGGAACGGCGGGCGGTCAATGATGTCGGCGGCCGGATGGACCCGACCAAGGGCTGGAAACTCTCCATTCCCGATCCTTCGACAGGCGGCGGCGCGCTGAGCGAGATGCTCGCCCGCCAACAGAAAGCCGCGCCGGTCACTCTGGCGGCGGACGACCATCATATCCAAGGGGTGCAACCATGATTTCGCGCTGGATAGGCTGGCTGCGGGGACAACCGGGCAACAAGCAGGTCATTCTCTACAGCGGCGGCGGCATGCTGGTCTTCCTGATGTGGGCCAGCCTGGCGCCGGTGGACGAGGTGACGCATGGACAGGGCAGGGTGATCCCGTCCAGCAAGGCGCAGGTCATCCAGTCCGCCGAACCGACCACCATAGAGGAAATACTGGTCCGATCCGGCCAGAAGGTGAGCAAGGGCCAGCTTCTGGTGCGGCTCGACGACGCGATGCTGGCGTCCGAACTCGGGCAGTTGCAGGCGGAGACCCGCTCGCTGACCGCGCGCGCCGGGCGTCTGGAAAAGGAAGGCACGGGCGAAGGCGCGGCCTGCACGACCGGCGGGCCGGAATGCCAGCAGGAACAGGCGCTCGCCGCCGTCCGCCAATCGGCGCTCCGCAGCAAGCAGGACGCGCTTGCGGCCCAGGTAGACCAGCGCCGCCGCGAACTGGGCGAAGCGCAGGCGACCATCGACAGCCTGGGCGGCAGCGTCCAGCTTGCGCGCCAGCGGGTGGCGATGCTGGAACCGCTCGCGGCGAAATCGATCATTCCCCAGACCGAATTGCTCGACGCCCGCCGCGAACTGGTGGACGCGCAGGGGCGGCTGAACGCCGCGCAGCAGCAGGCTTCGCGTGCGTCCGCCGCGATCCGCCAGGCGCAGGCGCAGCTTTCGGAAGCCAATTACCAGTTCCGTCAGGACGCGCTCAATGAGCGTAGCCAGTTGGAGGCGAAGATCGCCGTCAACAGCGAATCCCTTCGGGGCGCAAGGGGACGGGCGCAGCGGGCGGAGATCCGCTCGCCCGTCGATGGCGTGGTCAATGACGTGCAGGTGACGACCATCGGCGGTTTCGTCAGTCCCGGTCAGAAGATCATGCAGATCGTTCCGGTGGGCGAAAAGCTGCTGGTCGAGGCGCGGGTGAAGCCGAACGACATCGCCTTCATCAAGACCGGCGACCGGGCCGTGGTGAAGGTGACGGCCTATGACTTCTCGATCTATGGCGGGCTGACGGGCACGGTGCAGCAGGTCTCCGCCGACAGCGTCTATGACGAAGCGACGCGAGAAGCCTATTTCACCGTGGTCGTGGAGACGGACCGCGCCTGGCTCGGTTCAGGCGCGCACAAGCTGCCGATCACGCCGGGCATGGTGTGCGATGTGGAAATCCTGACCGGCCGCAAGTCGGTGCTGGCCTATCTGTTGAAGCCGATCATGAAGGCGCGGTCGGAAGCGCTGCGGGAGCGGTAAGCCTATCCTCAACAATGCGAAGAACGATGCACCAAGGGGGCGCGCTCACCGCGCCGCAAACTGCACCGGCTGCGGCGGCGTCACCCGATAGCCATGAGTCCAGCGCCCAAAGGCATTGAAGCTCATGATCGGCCGATAATCGCTGACGCTGGACGAAGGCAGCACCCGGTCGGTCATGTTGTCCAGGATCATCAACTCGTCCCTGATCCGCACCGCCAGCACGGCATGGTCCGCCTGCCGCACCAGGTCGCGGGCGATGACCAGGAACATGGCGCGGCGGTCGAAACCCGCCGCCTCCAGCAGCTTCATCTTGGCGATGGCATAATCCTCGCAATCGCCAGCGCCGCTCTGTAGCGTCCGCGCCGCCGAAGCCCAGTTGTCGCCGCCCTGCCGGTCATCGACGAAATGCAGCCGGCGATTGACCCAGCCATTGATCATCTCGACCTGCTGCTGCGCCGTCGATCCGCGGGCCGCGTTCAGGACACCGCTCCAGACCCCCTTGCCGGGCAGCGCCGCCGAAACGGAAGCCCATTTGCTGTCGAGCAGCGTCCGGGAAATCGGCATGGCGACCGATCCGAAAACATCGGGTTGCCCATTGCGCGGCATGATCTGGCCCGAAAGCGCCGGAACCGGGCGGGCCGGCATGACGAACGCGCTGGCCCGTGGCATTGCGGCGGCCGTTGGTTCTGGCAAAAATCCCTGCATGAAGCCGGGCACCAGCACCGGCTGGCGATAGCTCAGTATGGAAAGCTGGACCCCCTGCAACCGCCAACCGGGCAATTTGCCGCTGAAGTCGTTGATGCGCCGATCGTTGATGATCATCGCTTCCGGGACAGGCGGTTGACCCACCCAGGGCGCTGGACTGGCCGTGCCGCCTTGCTGCGCACTGATCGCTGCCAGACGGCTCATGCCGCCCGCAAGAAGATTGGCGGCGACGCGTTCGGCGGGCGTATAGGCCGGCCGGCTCTGCGTGAAGATGTCGGGAATAGCCCCCAGCGGCGCCTGCGCCAGAGCATGGCCGCTCGCCGCCAGCAGCAGGGTGGCGCTGGCGCGAAGCGCGAAGCGACGCAGAGCCGATGAGGGAATGGGCGGGACGAAGCCTGACATGCTTGCCCGTATCCCGCCGAAAATTGAACATCCGGTGCCCCGCGCTGGTTAACGCGGCGGTAGGCAAAAAATTGCCGGCAGATTTTTGCCCGGCAATTTTCAGGCAATCGCGAAAATCCGCTTTGCCGCAATCAAAAAGAAAATCGCTTTTCAGGCGTCGATTGTCTCCTCATCGACCGTTGCCGCATTCTCCTGGATGAAGGCAAAGCGATGAGCCGGATTGGTGCCCATCAGCCGGTCGACCAGTTCACGGACCTGCTGCCGGTCCTCTATGTCGTCGGGCAGAGTGACGCGGATCAGGCTGCGGGTCTTGGGGTCCATCGTCGTTTCGCGAAGCTGCGCCGGGTTCATCTCGCCCAGGCCCTTGAAGCGGCTGACGTCGACCTTCTTTCCCTTGAACTCCTTGGCCAGGATTTGCTCCCGATGGGTGTCGTCCTTGGCATAGAGGCTCTTGCCCCCTGCTGTCAGGCGGTAAAGCGGCGGCTGCGCCAGATAGAGATGGCCCCGCCGCACCAGTTCCGGCATCTCCTGAAAGAAGAATGTCATCAGCAGCGTCGCGATATGCGCGCCGTCGACGTCGGCGTCGGTCATGATGACGATGCGTTCGTAGCGCAGATTGTCGGGATTGCAGTCCTTGCGCGTGCCGCAGCCCAGCGCCAGGATCATGTCGGCAATCTCCTGATTGGCGAGGATCTTGGCGGTATTGGCGGAGGCGACGTTCAATATCTTGCCGCGCAGGGGCAGGATCGCCTGCGTCTTGCGGTCACGCGCCTGCTTGGCGGAGCCGCCGGCCGAATCGCCCTCGACCAGGAAGATTTCCGCTCCCTCCGGATCATCGTTCGAACAGTCGGTCAGCTTGCCCGGCAGCCGCAACTTGCGCGCGCTGGTGGCGGTCTTGCGCTTGACCTCCTTCTCCTGCTTGCGTTTCAGGCGCTCGTCCATCCGGTCGAGCACATAGGCGAGCAGCGCCTTGCCGCGCTCCATATGGTCGGAAAGATAATGGTCGAAATGGTCGCGCACTGCATTTTCGACCAGCCGCGCCGCCTCCGGGCTGGTGAGCCTGTCCTTGGTCTGGCTCTGGAACTGCGGATCGCGGATGAAGACCGACAGCATGATCTCCGAAGAAGTCACGATGTCGTCGGCAGTGATGTCCTTCGCCTTCTTCTGCCCCACCAGTTCGCCGAAGGCGCGGATGCCCTTCACCAACGCGGCGCGCAGGCCGGTCTCATGCGTGCCGCCATCGGGCGTCGGAATGGTGTTGCAATACCAGGAGTAGCTACCATCGGACCAGAGCGGCCAAGCAACCGCCCATTCCACGCGCCCGGCCGAGTCCGGAAAATCCTGACTCCCCGAAAAGAAGGCGCTGGTCGCGCATTCACGGTCGCCCACCTGTTCCTTCAGATGATCGGCCAGTCCGCCGGGGAACTGGAACACCGCCTCGGCCGGCGTATCGTCGGTGATGAGTTCCGGCGCGCATTTCCAGCGGATTTCCACGCCCGCGAAAAGATAGGCCTTGGACCGTGCAAGGCGATAAAGACGGGATGGCTTGAACTTCTGCTCCCCGAAAATCTCCGTGTCGGGAATGAAGCTGACCGATGTGCCGCGCCGATTGGGCGCCGCGCCGACCTTCTCCAGCCCACTGGTGGGCAGGCCCTGGGCAAAGCTCTGGCGGAACAGTTCCTTGTTGCGCGCCACTTCAATCACGGTGACGACCGACAGCGCATTGACCACGCTGATGCCGACACCGTGCAGACCTCCGGAGGTCGCATAAGCCTTGTCGGTGAACTTGCCGCCCGAATGGAGCGTGGTCAGGATCACCTCCAGCGCCGACTTGCCGGGAAATTTGGGATGGGGGTCGACCGGGATGCCCCGGCCGTTGTCGGTGATGGTCAGCCTGTTGCCTGGCTCCAGCAGCACCTCGATCCGCGTCGCATGGCCCGCGACCGCCTCGTCCATGCTGTTGTCCAGCACTTCGCTGGCAAGATGGTGCAGCGCGCGCTCGTCCGTGCCGCCGATATACATGCCGGGGCGGCGGCGCACCGGCTCCAGCCCCTCCAGCACTTCGATGGCGGAGGCGTCATATTGCGGGGTGGCGGAGGGATTGGCGGCGAACAGGTCTTCGGACATGGGCACAAGCTATAAGCCGGCGGATGGCAGGCGCAAGCGCGCGTTGTTCAGGGCAGCGGATCGCGCAACGCGGCCCACAACTGCTTCACCCGCTCATTGAGGTCGGCCAGTTGCATCCCGTCCATGCCGGACCGTTCGAGCAGGGTTTCGCCCAGGCAGCCGCATTCCTCCCGCATCGCCGCGCCGCGCTTCGTCAGGCGCACGTCGACGCGCCGTTCGTCGGCCGTGCTGCGGGCGCGCGTGAGGAAGCCTGCCGCTTCCAGCCGCTTGACCAGCGGCGTCACCGTGCTGGATTCGAGAGACAGACGCTCCGCGATCTGGCCGATGGTGCGGCCGTCCTGTTCCCATAGGGCATGCAGCACCAGATATTGCGGGTAGGTGATGCCCAGTCGGTCGAGCATTGGCTTGTAGGCGCGGCCGATCGCCATGCTGGCGGCATAGAGCGAGAAGCAGAGTTGATCGTCGAGCGGCAGGGCGGCGGGCATGGGCGGTCTCCTTTGCAGGTTCCATAGCACGAAAATATATATCGTGATAAATAAAATGCTGGACAAGGGGCCGCGCCATATCTATCTAAAGATTATCGCGATAATGATTATCGTGAAATATGAAGGGAAAAAGGCCATGTCTGTCGATGTCAAATATCGTACCCGCGCCACCGCCACCGGAGGCCGCGATGGGGAAGCCCGTTCGGAAGACGGCCGCTTCGCCGTAAAGTTGTCGACCCCGAAGGAACTGGGCGGTCCCGGCGGCGATGGCAGCAATCCCGAGCAGCTTTTCGCCGCGGGCTATTCGGCCTGCTTCATCGGCGCTCTCAAGGTTGCAGGTGGTCAGTTGAAGATCCGTGTGCCGCAGGATGTAGCCGTCACCGCGACCGTCGGCATAGGTCCGCGCGCGGCGGGCGGGTTCGGCATCACCGCCGATCTGGAGATCAGCCTGCCTGGCGTGGAGCGGGCCGACGCGGAAAGGCTGGTCGCCGCGGCGCACCAGATTTGCCCCTATTCCAACGCCACGCGCAACAATGTCGATGTCGGGCTGACCATCGCCTGACGCGCCACAGCCCAATGAAAAGGGCCGCTTCCAAATGGAGCGGCCCTTTTTCATCCCGGTCTGCTCCGGCGATCAGCGAACTCGCGGACCACCGAAGGGCAGGGGCGGCGGCGGACGGCGAGTGCCACGCGGCAACTGCGCCTGATAGGCGCGGCCGCAATGTTCGACGCAATAGGGGAAGCCGGGGTTCACCGCTTCGCCACAGAAATGGAAGTCCGGCTCGCCCGGATGGCCCATCGGCCATTTGCAGATGCGCTCCGTCAGGTCGAGCAGCGTGGTCTTGCCGGCGATTTCCGGGCTGGGCTTTGCGGGGACCAGGCGGCGCGGCGGGGCAGGGGGGATCGGCGCCTGCTGGTCGCCCGGACCCTGACGCAGGAAGCCGCCGGGGCCCACGGAGATGATGCGCGGCTGCGGCGCGGCAGGCGCTTCGGCCGCCGGCGCGGCGGCAGCGGGCGCCGGGGTAGGCGCTGCCGGTGCCGCAGGGCGGGCGGGCGGTGGCGCGGCATGCTGCGCCGGCGCGGCCGGCTTTGGCGCTTCGGCCTCCGTTGCGGACTTGCGCAGCGGCGGGGCGGCCTTTTTCGGCACTTCGTTGGCTTTCACCGGGGATGGGCGCGATTGCAGGCCCAGGCGGTGCGCCTTGCCGATCACGGCGTTACGGCTGACCCCGCCCAGTTCGTCCGCGATCTGGCTGGCGGTCAGGCCCCGTTCCCACATTGCCTTGAGCTGGTCGATACGCTCGTCGGTCCAGGACAATGAATGACTCCTCAAAATTTCAAATTCGCGCCCTATATGGGGCGCGCCGGCCCGGGTTCAATTTCCCGTGCACAACGCCCTTGCGGCACAACCCCTCAGCCGATAGTCGATCCGACCATGAACGACCAGTCCAAAATTGCTGCTTCCCTGTCGCATCAGCCGCCTTTCCATGAGCCGGGCGAGCTGGTTATCCGCAACGTCAACTGGGCCGGAGCCCGCGCGCTGTACCGCAAGGAAGTGCGACGCTTCATGAAGGTGCAGCTCCAGACGATCTGGGCACCCGCCGTTACGACGCTGATGTTCCTGGTCATCTTCACCCTGGCGCTGGGCGGAGCCAACCGCCAGGTGCTGGGCGTGCCCTTCGCGGACTTCATCGCGCCGGGCCTGATGATCATGGGCATGATGAACAATGCGTTCGCGAACAGCAGCTTCTCCCTGCTGGCGGGCAAGATGCAGGGGACGCTGATCGATTATCTGATGCCTCCGCTGTCGGTCAGCGAATTGCTGCTGGCGCTGGTGGGCGCGGCGGTGACGCGCGCCTTCTGCGTCGGCCTGGCGCTATGGGGAGCCATGGCGCTGTGGCCGGGGGTGCATGTGACCCCGGCGCATCCCTGGGCGATCCTCTGGTTCGGGCTGATGGGTGCGGGGTTGACCGCCTTCATCGGCGTGCTGACCTCCATCTGGGCGGAAAAGTTCGACCATGCCGCAGCCATCACCAATTTCGTAATCGGGCCGATGACGCTGCTGTCGGGGACTTTCTATTCCATCGACCGCCTCGCGCCCGTCTTCCGCGCGATCAGCCACGCCAACCCCTTCTTCTACGCCATTTCCGGCTTCCGCTACGGCTTCGTCGCGGCGGCGGACGGCGATGTCGTGGTGGGCAGCCTGGTGCTGCTGGGGCTGAATATCGCGCTTGGAATGCTGTGCTACGCGCTGCTCAAGCGCGGGTGGAAGCTGAAGGCCTGAAAATAGCGGCACGGTGCTCCTGCGCAGGCAGGAGCGCATATTCTATCACATCAACCCGGCTATCACCGGCACCACCAGCGTCAGGACAAGCAAGGCAAGAACCGCCACCACCCAATGATGCAGCCGCGGAAGGCCGCGTTCATCGCGCCCTCGCTCTGGCTTCAGCAG
Organism: Sphingobium fuliginis; assembly: GCF_015074805.1. Taxonomy (NCBI): domain Bacteria; kingdom Pseudomonadati; phylum Pseudomonadota; class Alphaproteobacteria; order Sphingomonadales; family Sphingobiaceae; genus Sphingobium; species Sphingobium fuliginis. The sequence goes on from NZ_CP060035.1 coordinate 937,655, forward strand.
CATCAGGCAGAAACGCCCTTGCCTCCAACCCGCGTCAGCGCAAAGCCAGCCGCCTCGGCTTCCCGGCGCGGGTAGATGTTGCGCAGGTCGACCAGCACTGGTCCGTTCATCGAAGCCGCCAGCCGCTTGAGGTCCAGCGCCCGAAACGCATCCCACTCCGTCACCAATACCAGCGCGTCCGCCCCGGTCGCTGCTTCATAAGCGTCCTTCGCCATGGTCACGCTGGGCATTAGTGGCGCGGCGACCTCCATGCCCTCGGGATCATAGGCGACGATCTTCGCCCCCGCATCCTCCAGCGCCTGCACGATGGCCAGGCTCGGCGCATCGCGCATGTCGTCGGTATTGGGCTTGAAGGTCAGGCCCAGCAGCGCCACGGTCTTGCCCCGCGCCTCGCCGCCCAGCGCCTTCACGATCTTGCGCCCCATGGCCCGCTTGCGCAGGTCGTTCACCTGCACGACGGTCTCGACAATGCGGATCGGCGTGTCGTAATCCTGCCCGGTCTTCACCAGCGCCAGCGTATCCTTGGGGAAGCAGGAGCCGCCATAGCCCGGGCCGGCATGCAGGAATTTCGACCCGATGCGGTTATCCAGGCCGATCCCCCGCGACACGTCCTGCACCTCCGCGCCGACCGCTTCGCACAGGTCCGCCATTTCGTTGATGAAGGTGATCTTGGTCGCCAGGAAGGCGTTGGCTGCATATTTGATCAACTCGGCCGTCCGCCGCCCGGTGAACATCACCGGCGCCTGGTTGAGGTTCAGCGGCCGATAGACCTGCGCCATCACATCGATGGCCCGCTGGCTGCCGGTGGTGCCGACCACGACCCGGTCCGGCCGCTTGAAATCCCCGATGGCCGCGCCTTCGCGCAGGAATTCGGGATTGGATACGACCTGGATGTCCAGATCGGGGCGCGCTTCCCGGACGATCCGCTCGACCTCGTCGCCGGTACCGACCGGGACGGTGGACTTGGTGACGATAACGGTCGGCCCATCCAGCGAATCCGCGATTTCCTTGGCCGCCGCATAGACATAGCTCAGGTCCGCATGCCCGTCGCCGCGCCGCGAGGGCGTGCCAACGGCGATGAAGATCGCATCCGCGCCCTTCACCCCCTTCGCCAGATCGGTGGTGAAGCTCAGCCTTCCGGCCGCTGCATTGCTGCCTACCAGATGGTCGAGCCCCGGCTCGAAAATCGGCATGCGCCCGGATTCGATTGCGGCGATCTTGCCCGCATCCTTGTCCACGCACACCACGTCATGGCCGAAATCGGCAAAGCAGGCGCCTGATACCAGCCCGACATAGCCCGTGCCGATCATCGTGATCTTCATAAAATAACTGAGCCCCCGATTGGGTAGATGGTTCGGCTGGCCTCTAGCACAGCTTCTCTCCCATGCGAAAGCGGGCGTCGGGGGTACCCATGTTCAGGGGATGGTTACCATTTTCTGCCAGACACTTACCCGAAAGACGGCTTGCAAAGGCGGGAAAATGGCAAAGGACGGCAAATGAAGGTTGCGCTGGTGTTCGGGACGCGCCCCGAGGCGATCAAGCTGTTTCCAGTGATTCACGCGCTCCGGGCGCGGGAGGATGTCGAAACCCGCGTGATCGTGACCGCGCAGCATCGCGGCCTGCTGGACCAAGTGCTGGAGATCGCCGGAATAGCGCCCGACATCGACCTGGACGTGATGACGCCGAACCAGACGCTGGACGGCCTGACGGCGAAGCTGATCGTGGAACTGGGCAAGGCCTTCGACGCGGAGAAGCCCGATCGCGTGGTCGTGCATGGCGATACCCTTACCACCATGGTCGCCAGCCTTGCCGCCTATTACCGCAAGATTCCCGTCGCCCATGTCGAGGCGGGCCTGCGCAGCGGCGACATCCACCACCCCTGGCCGGAGGAGGTGAACCGCCGCGTCGTCGCCTGCATCGCGGACATGAATTTCGCGCCGACCCAGGCAGCCGCCGACGCGCTGCTGGCGGAAAATCGCGATGCCGCGACCATATATGTAACCGGCAACACGGTGATCGACGCGCTGCTGGCCACCCGCAAGCGCGTGCTGGCCGAACCCCATCTCGCGTCGGGACTGGACAGCCTGGCCCAGCGCTTCGCCGGAAAGCGGATCGTCGCCGTCACCAGCCACCGGCGTGAGAATTTCGGCGGCGGGATGGAGGCGATTGCCCGATCGATCGCCGAAATCGCCGCGCGTCCCGACGTGGCCGTGATCTTCCCCGTCCACCCCAATCCACATGTGCGCCCTGTCATGGATACCGTGCTGGGTAGCCTTCCCAATGTCGCGATGATCGAGCCGCTGGATTACCCGCATTTCGTTCGCCTGCTGCACCTGTGCCATCTCGTCCTGACCGACAGCGGCGGCGTGCAGGAGGAGGCGCCTTCGCTCGGCAAGCCCGTGCTGGTGATGCGCGAGACTACGGAGCGCCCCGAAGGGGTGACGGCGGGCACCGCGAAACTGGTCGGCACCGATCGAATAAAGATCGTCCGCTCGGTCTTTGCTCTGCTGGATGACGAAGCCGCCTACGCCGCCATGTCCCGCGCCCACAACCCCTTCGGAGACGGTCACGCGTCGGAGCGCATCGCAGACATCATAGCCGCGAGCGCGCAGGCTGAGAATATGGAAGAGGCGGCCTAAACTCGATTGGGAACTGACGGTCCGTTACCGAAATCTTCAGCATTTCCCGCCACAAACCGACGGAACTCAAAAGCTTCCACAGGACCCCCATGCCCCTCGACAAGCTCCAGCAGAAGGTATCCGTCATCGGCCTCGGCTATATCGGCCTGCCGACCGCCGCCCTGATCGCGCGCGGCGGCGCGCAGGTCGTCGGCGTGGACGTCAGCGCCCATGTCGTGGAGACGGTCAACTCCGGTCGCGTGCATATCGAGGAAGTCGATCTCGACGGCCTCGTCCAGGGCGTGGTCTCCCGCGGCAATCTCCGCGCCAGTCTGGATGTCGAGCCGAGCGATGTCTTCATCATCGCGGTGCCGACTCCGGTGGCCGAAGACCGCGCGCCGGACATCAGCCACGTCCTCAAGGCCGCCCGCACCGTCGCTGAGGTCCTGAAGGCCGGCGATACCGTCATTCTCGAATCCACCTCGCCGGTCGGCACCACCGAAGCCATGCGCGATCTTTTCGCCCAGATCCGCCCCGACCTGAAGATGCCCGAGCCCGGCGTGGCGGGCGACATCGCCATCGCCTATTGCCCCGAACGCGTCCTGCCCGGCCGCATCCTCGTCGAACTGATCGACAATGACCGCTGCATCGGCGGCATCACGCCCCGCTGCGCCCGCAAGGCGCTGGGCTTCTACCGCCAGTTCGTACGCGGCGCCTGCATCACCACCAGCGCCCGCGCCGCCGAAATGGTGAAGCTGGTCGAAAACAGCTTCCGCGACGTCAACATCGCCTTCGCCAACGAACTGTCCGTCATCGCGGAACGCATGGACATCGACGTGTGGGAAGTCATCCGCCTCGCCAACCGTCACCCGCGCGTCAACATACTTCAGCCCGGCCCCGGCGTTGGCGGCCACTGCATCGCGGTCGACCCCTGGTTCATCGTCCATGGCGACCCGCAAAACAGCCGCCTCATCCGCACGGCCCGCGAAGTCAATGACGGCAAGACCGACCATGTGGTCGCGAAGGCCTCCGACCTGATCGACGAATATCCGGGGGAGGCGGTCGCCTGCCTTGGCCTCGCCTTCAAACCCAATATCGACGATTTCCGCGAAAGCCCGGCCGTGAAGGTCGCGGCGCGTCTCGCAAAACGCTACGGTCGCCGCATCAAGCTGGTCGAACCCTATGCCCATGATCTGCCGATGGAGTTCGCCGGAACGGGCGCTGAACTTATCGATCTCGATACGGCTCTGGAACAATGCGGCGTTTTCGTCATTCTTGTCGATCATGACATGTTCAAATCGGTTCCGGTGGACGAACGCGCCGACAAGGCGGTTTACGACACGCGCGGCGTCTGGCCGGATCAGCCACGGCGGCCGACCGCGGGTCAGGTTGTCCCGGATCAGGCCCGGATCGCCATCTGATCGGGAGCTCCGCGCCCTCCTTCGTCCAGCCGATGGTTGCCATGTTCCTGTCGCGCCGTTAACCCCGCCCGCAATGGCAGGCCTTGTGCGTGCCCACTGAATTGCGGGGGATTTAAGCGGCATGAAGCGGCCGACCGACAGCAGGAGCCAAGCGCTGGTCATGATCATGGCCTGCCTCTGGCTCGGTGCCTGCTCGACCGTGGAGGACGCGCCGAAGGGGGAAGCGGCTTATGCCGCCATTCCGGCGGCTCCTGCCGTGGGGATGGACTATCGCATATCCCCCGACGATGTCCTGCGCATCCAGGTCTATCATGAACCGGGCCTTTCGCTGGAGGACGCGCAGGTGACGGCTGCGGGCATGGTTCGCATGCCGCTGGTGGGCGATGTTTCCGTCGCCGGCCTGTCCGCCAGCGAAGCATCGGACGTCATCGCCGGGCGGCTGGGTGAGCGCTATCTGGTTTCCCCGCAAGTGACTGTATTCGTCAAAAAGGCGGTGGGTCGCCGCATCACCGTGGATGGGGAGGTTCGCGAACCGGGCCTTTTCCCGGTGGAGGGCCGACTGGGGCTGTTGCAGGCGGTCGCGATGGCCAAGGGGCCGACGCGCCTGGCCAGCCTGGGCCAGATCGTCGTGGTCCGGCAATCGGACGGCGAGCGCAAGGCGGCGATGTTCAACCTGGGGGCGATCCGCAGGGGCGAGGCGCCCGATCCTGAAATCCTGCCGGGCGACACCATCATCGTCGGCCTCTCGCGCGCCAAGGCGATATTGGGCGGAACGCTGCTGGCGCTGCCTGCGGTCGGCGCCGGATTCGTCGTGCTGGATGGAGGACTCTGATGGCGCGGCCAGGTCTGCTGATCGACGATAGCGGCGCGTCCACTTCCATGGAGGGACGTGCAGCGCGCTTCGCCGCGGCGGCGAGCGGGGCGTGGACGGCGGTGCGGCGGCATCGCATCATCCTGTTCGTCACCATGGCGCTTTGCGTGCTGGCAGGCGTGGTCTTCATCCTGCTGTCGACGCCCGATTATCGCGCCACCGCCTCCGTCGAGGTGGAGGATGTCCCCGCCGGCGCCGCTGGGGCGGCCGCTGCGCAGCGACAGGCGACGCCGTCCGACAATGAAGCGTTGATGCAGACCGAACTGGAAGTGCTGCGCAGCCGCGCCCTGGCGGAAGATGTGGCCCGCGAACTGGCGTTGATCGGCAGCCGCACCTTCTTCGACGGCATGAACGTGCGCCGGCCGGAGCAGGGGACGGGCGCGCTCAGCCAGCGTCAGGTCGAGACCGAGACCGTTGTGGGCCTGCTGCGCGACAATCTGCATGTCGAACTGCCCGGCAAGTCGCGGGTCATCCGCATCAGCTTCACCAGCGCCGATCCGGTGCTGTCGGCGCGCGTCGCCAACAGCTATGCCGACAGCCTGATCCGCGCCGATCTGAAGCGAGGCTTCGAATCCGGTGTTCAGGCGCGGCGATTCCTGCTCGGCGAACTGGACGGAGCGCGGAAGGATCTGGAACGGGCGGAGCGCGACCTGGCGGTCTATGCCGCCAATGCGGGCGCCATGGCGCTGCCCGGATTGAGGGAGGCCGGATCGAAGGAGGCCGGATCGAAGGAGGATGACGGCGATCCGTCTCCCGAGGGCACGATCGCGACACGGCTGGCGCAACTCAACGCCTTCCGTGCGCAGGCGACCGCCGACCGCATCGCCGCGCAGAAGCGCTGGGAAAGCGCCCGCATGTCGAGTGTCGAGACGCTGCCGGAAGTGCTGAACAACGGCGCGATGCAGCAGATCATGACGGAAAGGGCGCAGGCGCGGGCGCAGGTCGTGCAGGAACGCCAGTTCCGCAAGGATGCTCACCCCGAAATGCGTGAGGCCCGCGCCCGGCTGGCCGCGCTGGACGATCAGGCGGAGGGCATGGCCAACACGATCCGCGCCTCGCTCAAGGAACAGTTCGATGTCGCCGTGCATGGCGAGAAGCAGATCCAGTCCGAAATCGCCAAGGTCGAGCGGCAGGCCCGGGCCGAACGCGGGCGCGGCGTGCAGATGAGCATATTGGAGCGGCAGGTCGACACCTATCGCCTGCTGCACGACAGCCTGCTCCAGCGTTATCGAGACATGGCATCGCAGGCAGGCTTCCAGGCAGGCCGCATCCAGCCGCTGGACCGGGCGGCGGTCCCTTCGCGGCCTTCTTCCCCCAATATCGGCGTCACCATGCTGTTCGCTTCGCTGGGTGGGCTGATCCTCGGGCTGATGGCGGTGGCGGGGCGGCATATCTTCGACGACGCCGTGACTTCCGCCGACACGCTGGCGGAGCGGGTGAACCTGCCGCTGCTCGGCGCGGTTCCGGCGGGGGAGAAGCCGGGGGCGGAGATTTTCGCGCCGATGGCTTCTTCGCTGCTTCTGGGTTCTGCGGCCGGTCTGCCGCGTTCCATACTCGTCACCAGCGCGCAGGAAGGAGAGGGGAAGTCCTCCACCCTCCATGCCCTGGCCAGGGCGCTGGCGAAACTCGACAAGCGGGTGCTGGTGATAGACGCCGATATGCGGCGGCCCAAGCAGCACAGCCTGTTCGGCATATCGCCCGCTCGTGGGATCAGCGAGTTGATGACGGGCCAGGCCAGGATGGACGACGTCATCGTGGATAGCGGCGTACCGGGCGTGGCCTTGTTGCCCTGCGGGGCGATCCCGCCCAATCCGGCGGAATTGCTGGTCACGCCTGCGATGGATTCCCTGCTGGCGACCGTTCGGGAACGCTATGACACGGTGCTGATCGATGCGCCGCCCATTCTCGGCCTGTCGGATGCCTGCCTGCTGGCGAGCAAGGCGCAGGTGACGTTGCTGGTGGTAGAATGGGGCCGCAATCATCATGGCGGCCTGCGCGTCGCCGTCGATCGCTTGCGCCGGGCGGGCGGCGCGATCATTGGCGCGATCCTCACCAAGCAGGAAGGCCGCGCCTTCGAATATGACTATCATCGCGGCGGGTGAGCCAAGTAGCGCGGCGCAACTTCGGCGAAGATTTGCTTAGCCCGCTATGCAATGGCGGCGCGTGGAGTGTTACGGCACAAAGCTGAACGCTCTGGCTGGCAACGCCGTCAATTGCATGCCGAAAGTCGGTTCAGCAAGCCGGGCCATATCCCTTGGCTTCAGGCCCGGGCAAGCAGCCCTTCCACCAGTCCTTCGAACAGCCGTCGGCCATCGGTCGCACCATGGGCCGGCTCTATCACCCGCTCCGGGTGCGGCATCATGCCCAGCACATTGCCGGCCTCGTTCAGGATAGCCGCGATGTTCCGCGCCGATCCGTTGACGCTCTCCGCATAGCGCAGCGCCACGCGGCCTTCGCCTTCCAGCCGGTCCAGCGTTTGCGCATCGGCAAAATAATTGCCGTCATGATGCGCCACCGGAAAGCTGATCGCCTCGCCAGCCTCATAGCGGCTGGTGAAGGCGCTCTGCGCATTCTCGACTGTCAGCGCCACGTCGCGGCAGACGAAATGGCCGCCCGCATTGCGCAGCAGCGCACCGGGCAACAGCCCGCTCTCCGTCAGCACCTGGAAACCGTTGCAGATGCCCAGCACATAGGCCCCGCGATCCGCCGCCTTCGCCACTGCCTGCATCACCGGCGAACGGGCCGCCATCGCGCCGGAACGCAGATAGTCGCCATAGGAAAAGCCGCCCGGCACGCCGATCAGGTCGAGATCGTCGGGCAGTTCCGTGTCGCGGTGCCAGATCATGGCAGGCTTTGTCCCGGTCGCCGTCTCGAACGCCACGGCGAGGTCGCGGTCGCAATTGCTGCCGGGAAAGACGATGACGGCGCTCTTCATGGCTCAGGCCTTTTCGATGCGGTAGTTTTCGATCACCGTGTTCGCCAGCAGCTTGCGGCACATGGCGTCGATGTCCTCGTCGCTGGTGCCGTCGGCCAGGTCCAGTTCGATCAGCTTGCCCGCGCGCACATCATTGACGCCGCCGAAGCCAAGGCCTTCCAGCGCGTGATGGATCGCCTTGCCCTGCGGGTCGAGGACACCGCCCTTGAGGGTGACGAAGATGCGGGCTTTCATGAGTGTGGAACTCCGTAAAACAGGCTTTCGCGCACCCCCAGGGCATTCTGCCTGCAGAATGCGCAAGCCGTGAAAACCGGAGGGCTGGCGATCGTTTGAATCGTCCAGCCCTCTAGTCCCGGAGCGCCCGGCAAGCAAGGCATTATGCTTTTGTTAGCGGCCATGGCGTTATCCATCCCGCAGAGGGAAGGATTTTCGCATGGCCGGTCTTGCTTTGGCGATGTTCGTGGGGCTTTTCGCCTTCGGTCAGCAGGTCATGGGCTATGACGATCCCCATGGCCGGGTTCAGCTGGCGCTTCTGGCGACCTTCACCTTCGGCGTCCTGATTGGCTATCGCGCGCATAGCTGACGCGCAGGCGCCAAACGCCGCAAAAAAGATGCTCCCCCAAAGGCCCGCCTTGCTTTAGGCGGAGCGCCATGAATCCGGATTATCTCTATTATGCCTGCGCCATAAGCGCGGTGATCCTGTCGGGCCTTGCCAAGGGCGGATTTGCCGGGGTTGGCGCGCTGGCCATGCCGATACTCGCCCTGGGCGTCGATCCCGTGCGGGGAGCGGCGATCATGCTGCCCATTCTGATCCTGCAGGATGTGGTCGGCGTCTGGTCGTTCCGGCATAGCTGGGACCGGCATGTCCTTAAGGTCATGCTGCCCGGCATGGCGGCCGGCGTAGGGCTGGGCTATTTCTTCGCCGCCCGCGTGTCCGAAATCGCGGTGATGGGCGTGCTGGGCCTGATTTCGACATTGTTCGGCCTGCATCGGCTCTGGATCGAGCGGGGCGGCGCGATCGTGTTGCCGTCGACCTCGCCCTCATGGGTGGGCGTGCTGCTCGGCGTGGCGAGCGGCTTCACCAGCCAGATCGCGCATGCCGGGGCGCCGCCCTTCCAGATGTGGGTTCTGCCCAAGCGCCTGTCGCGCGACGTTCTGGTGGGGACGACCGCGATCGCCTTTGCGGTGACGAACTGGATGAAGGTGCCGGCCTATGCCGCCCTGGGGCAGTTCACCAGGGCGAACCTGCTGGCGACGGCGATGCTGATCCCGCTTGCCGTCGTGTCGACCATGGCCGGCGTGGCGTTGGTGCGGCGCTTCGATCCCGCCCGCTTCTACACGCTGATCTATGTGCTGATGGTGTTGCTGGGGATCAAGCTGATGGCGGACGCGCTGCTTGCCTGAGCCGCGCGTCCGGATTCCCATCAGTCCTTGCCGCGCTTCTTGCGATGGGTGTCGAGGTCGAGGACGGTGGTATCCACGCCCTCCGGCATCAGGCCCAGGCGCCGGGCGACTTCCTGATAGGCCTCGACTTCGCCGCCCAGATCGCGGCGGAAACGGTCCTTGTCCAGCTTCTCGCCGGTCGCCATGTCCCAGAGTCGGCAACCGTCGGGGCTGATCTCGTCCGCAAGGATGATGCGGCTATAGTCGCCGTCCCACAGGCGACCGAATTCCAGCTTGAAGTCGATCAGGCGAATGCCGATGCCCGCGAACAGGCCGCACATGAAGTCGTTGATGCGGATCGCCATGTCGGCAATGTCGTGCATTTCGTCCTGGCTGGCCCATCCGAAGCAGGCGATATGCTCTTCGGACACCAGCGGGTCGCCCAGCGCGTCGTCCTTGTAGCAATATTCGATGAGCGTGCGGGGAAGCTGCGTTCCCTCCTCGATCCCCAGCTTCTTGCTGAGCGAACCTGCGGCGACGTTGCGCACGACCACCTCGATCGGCACGATTTCCACCTGACGGACGAGTTGTTCGCGCATGTTAAGGCGGCGGATGAAGTGGGTAGGAACGCCGATCTGGCCGAGTAGGGTGAAGATATGCTCGGAAATCCGGTTGTTGAGCACGCCCTTGCCCGAAATCGTGCCCTTCTTCTGGGCGTTGAAGGCGGTCGCGTCATCCTTGAAATATTGGATGATCGTACCAGGCTCGGGGCCTTCATAAAGGATCTTTGCCTTGCCTTCGTAGATCTGGCGGCGACGGGCCATATGCGGTTCCTGTCTTCCCAATAAAGAATGTGCCCCGGCAAACGCGAATCGGGAAGGATCAGCGGGTGCCGGGGCTGCTTGGGCTGGCCCTTAGACCAAAAGGGGCGGGGGTGCAAATGGGCGAGTTCGGGCGAGGGAGCCTGCTACAGCACGTCGCCGAACATGAACCAGATCAGCGCCAGCCAGGCCAGAAGGCCGATCACGCCCAATATGACGCCCGATCTGGCGCGAATGGCGGCCAGGGCGCCGCCCGCTTCTTCCTCATCATCCATCGGCCCGACTGTAGCGGCGCTGGCGGGAAAGTTAAGCCGGTTGCGCCTCCTGTTTCACCTCGCCATTGCGTTGGACCGCCATCAGCCGCTCCGTGAAGCGCTGCCGCCACCAGCTTATGTCCTGCTTTTCGACACTGTCCATCATGGCGCGCCATCGCCGCTTGCGTTCGTCCAGCGGCATGGAGAGCGCGCGGGTGATGGCGTCGGACATCTCCTCCGGACTATAGGGATTGATCAGCAGCGCGTCCTTGAGCTGCTGGGCGGCGCCGGCGAAGCGCGACAGGATGAGGACGCCGGGATCGTCCGGATTCTGCGCGGCGACATATTCCTTGGCGACCAGGTTCATGCCGTCGCGCAGCGGCGTGACGAGCCCGATCTTGGCAGCGCGGTAGATGCCGGCCAGCTTGTCGCGCGGATAGCCCTGATTGACGTAGCGGATCGGGGTCCAGTCCACATCGCTATATTCCCCGTTGATGCGGCCGGCGAGCGCATCCAGGGTTGCGCGGATCTGCTGATAGCTCTCCACCTCGCCGCGGGAAGGCGGGGCGATCTGCGTCAGGACGACATTGCGATGCTGTTCGCTATGATCCTTCAGGAAGCGGGCGTAGCCGTTGAACCGTTCCTCCAGTCCCTTGCTATAGTCCAGACGGTCGACGCCCACGATCATCGCGCGATCCTGCAGCGACCGGCGGACCTTTTCATACATGTCCTTGGCCGCATCGCTGACGGCGGCGCTGGCATATTCCTGCGCGTTGATGCCGATGGGGCAGGCGATCGCCTGAATCGTCCGCTTGCCCAGCGTCACGAAATCGCCGTCCACCGAACCGCCCATTTCGCGTTCGACATAATGGCGGAAGGATTCCAGCCATTCCTCGGTATGGAACCCCACGACATCATAGGCGAAAAGCGCCTGCACCAGCTTGCTGTGGTGGGGCAGCGACACAAGCAGCCGGGTCGGCGGCCATGGGATGTGCAGGAAGAAGCCCATGCGATTGTCATGGCCCCGGTCGCGCAGCATCCGGCCGAGCGGGATCATGTGGTAATCCTGGACCCAGATGATGTCTTCCGGTTCGATCAGCGGGCTGGTCGTGTCCGCGAAGCGTTGGTTGACGCGGTTATACCCGCCTTCGAAATCGCGCGCATATTCGGCCAGGTCTATCCGGAAGTGGAACAGCGGCCAGAGGGTCTTGTTGGCATAGCCATTATAATATTCGTCGACATCCTGCTCCTCCAGGTCGATGGTCGCGGTCTTGACGCCTTCATCCTCCGAAAAGCCGATCTGCCCGGTGAAATTCTCCGTGATCTCGCCGGACCAGCCGACCCAGATGCCGCGGCTTTCGCGCAGCGCCTGGGAAAGCGCGACGGCCAGGCCGCCCTGGTTGCCGTTCTTGGTTGGGCGGCTGACCCGGTTCGAAATGACTATCAGGCGGCTCATGCCAAGCGCCTCCATGCCAAGCGCTTCATCGCATCACGCTCCACGGTTTGCTCAAGAGCACGGCGCAATTGATGATGCCGACCAATGAGTAGGTTTGGGGATAGTTCCCCCACAATTCCCCGGTGACGGGATCGATGTCTTCGGAAAGCAGGCCGGCGGCGGTGCGGCGGGACAGCATCTCCTCGAACAGGGCGCGCGCCTCCTCGCTGCGGCCGGTCCGATGCAGGGCCTCTATCAGCCAGAAGGTGCAGACGTTGAAGGCGGTGACCGGCTCCCCGAAATCGTCCGGCGCGCTGTAGCGCAGCATGTCGTTGCCCCGGCGCAGGTCCTTTTCCAGCGCCTTCAGCGTTCCGATGAACATGGGATTGTCCGTCGTCAGGAAGCGCAGGTCGATCAGCTGGAGCAGGGAGGCGTCCCTCGCATCGTCCTCGAAATTGGCGGAGATGGCGTTGCTGTCCGTCCGCCAGGCCGACTGGAGGATGCGGGCCTTCATGATTTCCGCCCGCTCGCGCCAATGGACTTCGCGGTCCGGCAGCCCAAGGGCGGCTGCCGCATGGGCGAGGCGGTCGCACGCCGCCCAGCACATCACCGCGCTGTAGCTGTGGACATGGGCGCGGGTGCGCAGTTCCCACAGGCCGGCATCGGGCTTGTCATAGACCTGCCAGGCGCGCTCGCCCACGGCTTCCAGCGCTTCGAAGTCCGACAGCCCCGCCATGCGCAGCAGGCGCTGGTCGATGAAGCCCTGAACGGAGGAGAGGACGATCTGCCCATAGGCGTCGTGCTGTACCTGGGAATAGGCGGCATTGCCGACGCGCACCGGCCCCATGCCGCGATAGCCGGGCAGGTTCTGCGCCTCCCGCTCCTCCAGCGTGGCGTTGCCGCGCACGTCGTAGAGCGGCTGGATATGGCCGCCCCGCGCGCCGTCGACGATGTTGCGGAGATAGACGAGATAGCTTTCCAGAACGTCCAGCGCGCCCAGCCGGTTCAGCGCCTCCACCGTATAATAAGCGTCCCTGATCCAGCAGTAGCGATAGTCCCAGTTGCGGCCGCTGTCGGCATGTTCGGGGATACTGGTAGTCAGCGCGGCGACGATGGCGCCGGTCTCCTCATGCTGGCAGAGCTTGAGCGTGATGGCGGAACGGATCACCGCCTCCTGCCACTCGGCCGGAATGGCCAGGCTTCGCACCCAGATCTGCCATTCGTGGATCGTGTCGTCCAGCATCCGCTCCACCGCGGGGCGGAGGGCGTCCGAAAAGCTCTCATCCGGCCCCAGGAAGAAATGCATGTCATGTTCCAGCCGGAACCAGCTTTCCTGGGAAATCAGGCCGATGGGCGCATTGGTGGACATGCGCATCGCCATGTAGGACAGCACCAGCCGGATATGGTTGGAGCCATAGCTGATCGGCACCTTTTCCGAATGCCAGGAGGTGGTGGGGCGCAGCCTGACGCGGATGCGCGGACTGCCCGATACGGGCCGGACGACGCGGGCGAACGCGACGGGGCGGTACATCCGCCCCTGATGCTTGTGGCGCGGGCAGAAATCGTAAAGCTCTATCGCATTGCCCTGGGCGTCGGTCTGGCGCGTCACCAGCACAGGCGTGTTGCGGATATAATGCTGCTCGATCCGGGCGCAGTTCTCCAGCTCTATGGCCCAGAAGCCCCGCGAATCCGGTTGGTCCCAGGCGGCATCGTCCAGCAGTGCCGAGAATACGGGATCACCGTCGACGCGGGGGACGCAGGCCCATATCATCCGCCCGGCCCGGTCGATCAGCGCCGATGCCTGGCAATTGCCGATGGGCCACAGGTCGAGCGTGCGCTCATCCCCGCCCGGAAGGTCGTTTTTCTGCGTTTCTATCGGTCCGTCCCCCTTGTTCGTGCACGACAGGGGCGCCGGACCATCGGATCAGTCGGTGCCAGCGACCCCCTGGGCAAGATAATGCCTGACGGCGGCAACCTGTTCCAAAGAGAATGCGGCGAGCGTCGCCCTGGGCACGCCGACGAGAATGCCGGAGCCGCCCAGATCGCGTGCGACGGCAAAGCCCTCCTCATCGGTGACGTCGTCCCCGATGAACAGCGGCGTGCCGCCGGCCATAGGTGCGCGGCGCATCAGTGTGCGGACGGCGCTGCCCTTGTCGGCGCCGCCGGGACGCAGTTCGTAGAGCATCTTGCCCGGCTGGAGCGCGAGGTCGAGCCGATCCGCCAGGCTGGCGGCCAGATCGCCTGCTTCCCGGCCCCATTGCGGGGCGCCGCGGAAATGAAGGCCGACGCTGATCGTCTTGCGTTCGACGAGGACGCCGGCCTTTCCGGCCGCGAAGGTCTGGAAGGCGGCTTCCGCCTCATCGATCGCGGGGAGACGGGCAGGCGCTTCCACGGGGCGGCCGGGTTCCGCCAGTTCCAGCCCATGGGTGCCGGCGAGCAGGAACTGCCCGAAGCCGAAATCGCGCAGCGTCGCGACGGATCGGCCGCTGACGATGGCAAGCCGCCCATCCAGCCGGTCGCGCAGACGGCCGAGCAGGGCGAGCAGATCGTCATCGACCTCCACGCCGTCGGGCGTATCGGCTATCGGGGCCAGCGTTCCGTCGAAGTCGAGGAACAGCGCGGCCCCTGTCAGCAGCCGGGGCGGCGGAGGGGGAAGATCGGGAACAGGGGAAAGGCGGGAATCGGACACGCGCGCAAGTTGGCGTGTGGCGCGGATTGTGCAACCCCCGTCGCACCATGTTCGCGATTTTCGAGGGGCTTCATCGCCGTTCCTCGATCCAGGGGGCAGACCAGGCGATGCGGTGGAGAGCGCAGAAGGCCTGCATGATGGCGGCGATCAGGCCGGGGCGATTCCGGGCGGCTTCGTGGCCGTTGGGGGACGGCCGGGCGTCCTTGGACAAGTGCATGGCAAGGCTCCTTTTCCATGAATGATCCGGAGAATGGATTTCGTTTCGTGGGAATTCCTATCGCTCTTTTCCGGTGGGGCGGCCAACAAAAGGATGGACGCGAATCATAAGGCTGGCTTATCCATGCCGGATGAGCCAGCTGCCGCCCCTATCCGCCGTCCGCGTGTTCGAGGCCGCCGCGCGGCTGGAGAATTTCACGGTTGCGGCGCAGGAACTGGGGATGACCCAGGCGGCCGTCAGTTATCAGGTGAAATTGCTTGAGGAGCGGCTGGGCATCAGCCTGTTCCAGAGGGCGGGGCGGAAAGTGGCGCTGACCGACAAGGGGCGGGAGATCGCCACGATCCTGTCCCGCGCCTTCGACCAGATGCGGGAAGGGTTCGCCGCGCTGACGCAGGACCATTCGACGATCCTGACGATCAGTTGCACCAACAGTTTCGCGCATCTCTGGCTGGCGCAGCGCATCGGCACGTTCCAGATGCGCCAGCCGGGGCTGGCCGTGCGGATCGACGCGACCGACCGGGTGGTGGACTTCGCCCGCGACGGCGTGGACGTGGCGGTGCGGGGCGGGCGGGGCGATTGGCCGGGGCTGGAGGCGAAGCTGCTGACCCATAACCGGCTGGCGCCGCTGTGCAGCCCGTCATGGCTGGCGGCGAACGGGCCGATAGCCGACGCGCGGGCGCTGCACGCCATGCCGCGCCTGTCGCCGGACGACATGTGGTGGCATGAATGGTTCGCCGCCATGGGGGTGGAAGCGGACGGCAAGGGGCTGCCGCCCGCGATCGCGCTCGATTCCCAGGTGATGGAGGGGCGCGCCGCCATGGCGGGGCAGGGCGTGGCCATCGTCAATCCCTTCCTGTGGAAGACCGAGGTGGAGGCCGGGTTGCTGGTGGAGGCCCTGCCATCCTATGTCCGGGAACGGGCGAGCTATTGGGTGGTCTATCCGCCCCATGCCCGCAACACCGCTAAGGTGAAGGCCTTTCGCGACTGGATCGGCGCGGAGTTCGCGCGGGAGATCGCGGCGGACCCGGAGGCGCGGTTTTTGCCGCGGTGATAGGAGTTGATGTCGCGTGTTCCTGTGGAGGCGGGAAACCAGTTCTGCGCTAGGTCGCGTGGGCGAGTTCGGAATGTCGGGAAAGGCCGATTCAGGACATTCCCCTCCCGTAAACGGGAGGGGTTAGGGGTGGGCGCGAGCGGAGCGAGCTTCTGACTTAGCCGTTGAAAATTCACGCTGATGTCGCGCCAGCCCACCCCCTAGCCCCCTCCCGCCTGCGGGAGGGGGAATGTCCGCAATCCACCCGGATCACTCAATCCGGGGGGTCTTGCATTTGTCCATGCTGCCTGGCGTGAAAGGGCGACAGCTGAACTGGGTTCTCATGAGCCATTTGTTTCCTTCGAGTGCCTTCGCAGGAGTACGGTGGGATTAAACCCCGTTTCCGTTTTGTCGCGGCGCTGCTATTCCCCGTTGCGATGACCGAATTTCGCGACCCGTTCGACGCTATCAAGGATCACCCGTTCGACGATGCGCTGTCCCAGCGCTACCTCGTCTATGCGCTCTCCACCATCACGGCGCGGTCGTTGCCGGATTTGCGCGACGGGCTGAAGCCGGTGCACCGGCGGCTGCTCTGGGCGATGCGGCTGCTGCGGATGGAGCCGGGCGGGGCTTCGCCCGACGTGCTGGTCGCCAATCCGGCGCGCAACACCACGCCGTACAAGAAATGCGCCCGCGTCGTCGGCGACGTCATCGGCAAATATCACCCGCATGGCGACGCGTCGGTCTATGACGCCATGGTGCGTCTGGCGCAGGATTTCTCGCTGCGCACGCCGCTGGTCGACGGGCAGGGCAATTTCGGCAATATCGACGGCGATAATGCGGCGGCGATGCGCTATACCGAGGCGCGGCTGACGCAGGCCGCCGCCGACCTGATGGCGGGGCTGGACGAAGGCACCGTCGAATTCCGCCCCACCTATAATGGCGAGGATCAGGAGCCGGAGGTGTTTCCCGGCCTGTTCCCCAATCTGCTGGCCAATGGCGCCACCGGCATCGCGGTCGGCATGGCGACCAGCATCCCGCCGCATAATGTCGCCGAACTGATCGATGCGGCCAGCCTGCTGATCGACAATCCGGACGCCGAGCATGCCGATCTGATGCGGATCGTGCGCGGTCCGGACTTTCCGACCGGCGGCGTGCTGGTGGACAGCGCTTCCATCATTTCAGAGGCTTATGCGACGGGGCGGGGATCGTTTCGAACCCGCGCCCGCTGGCACAAGGAGGATGGCGGGCGGGGCACATGGGTCGCGGTGGTGACGCAAATCCCCTTCCAGGTGCAGAAGTCCAAGCTGATCGAGCAGATCGCGGCGTTGATCAACGACAGGAAGCTGCCGATCCTGGCCGATGTGCGCGACGAGAGCGACACCGAGATCCGCATCGTCATCGAACCCCGCGCCCGCACCGTCGACCCGGACGTGCTGATGGACAGCCTGTTCCGGCTGACCGATCTGGAAAACCGCTTCCCGCTGAACCTGAACGTGCTGGACGCGACGCGCACGCCAAGGGTGCTGGGGCTGAAGACGGTCCTCGTCGAATGGCTGAAGCACCAGATCGACGTGCTGGTGAAGCGCGCCCAGCACCGGCTGGACAAGATCGCGGCGCGGCTGGAGCTGCTGGACGGCTATATCATCGCCTATCTGAACCTTGACCGGGTGATCGAGATTATCCGGACCGAGGATGAGCCGAAAGAGGTGATGATGGCCGAGTTCGGCCTGAACGACCGGCAGGCCGAGGCGATCCTGAACATGCGGCTGCGGTCCCTGCGCAAGCTGGAGGAGATGGAGCTGCGGCGCGAGCATTCGGAACTGCTGAAGGAACGCGACGAGCTGACAAAGCTGGTGGAAAGCCCGGCGCGGCAGCGGACGCGGCTGAAGAAGGACCTGGCGGACCTTCGCAAGCGCTATTCGCCCGAGGGCGATTTCGGCCGGCGGCGCACGCTGGTCGAGGAGGCGGCGCCGGCGCGGGAAATCCCGCTGGAGGCGATGATCGAGAAGGAGCCGATCACCGTGATCCTGTCCGAGCGCGGCTGGATCAGGGCGATGAGCGGGCATCGCGACCTTGCTTCGGCGGACACGCTGAAATTCAAGGAAGGCGACGGTCCGATGATCGCCTTCCACGCGCAGACCACCGACAAGCTGCTGCTGGCGACGGAGACCGGGCGCGTCTTCACGCTGGGCGCGGACAAGCTGCCGGGCGGGCGCGGCTTTGGCGATCCGGTCCGGTCGCTGGTCGACATGGACGGCACCGGCAATATCGTCGCCCTGCTGCCTGCGCGGGTGGGTGGCGAACTGCTGCTTGCATCCTCGGACGGGCGCGGCTTCGTGGCGGCGGTGGCGGATGTGATCGCCGAAACGCGCAAGGGCAAGCAGGTCGTCAATGTGCGGACCGGCGCGAAGCTGAGCGTCGTGCATCCCATCGCGCCGGAGGCGGACAGCGTCGCCGTGATGGGCGAAAACCGCAAGCTGCTGGTCTTCTCGCTCACTGAAATGCCGCGCATGGCGCGCGGTCAGGGCGTGCAGATGCAGCGCTATCGCGACGGCGGGCTGTCCGATGCCATCGCCTTCCGCCTGTCCGACGGGCTGAGCTGGGCCATGGGTGGAGGAACGGGGCGGGTGCGCACGGAAGCCGACATGACGCCATGGCGCGTCGCCAGGGGCGCGGCCGGGCGCATGCCGCCCACGGGCTTCCCGCGCGATAACCGGTTCTGAGAAGCTGATTTTTTCGTTACTATCGCGCTGGAATCGGGAATGTCGTTTCCCGAAAATTTACCCTTTGGGCCTATCGCCGGGCCTATGGAAGCCATGTCGATGCGTGATCGGCCGACCGAAATGCCGGACATCCAGCTCCTTCTGGGGCAGGATGACGCGCATCTTTCCCATCGCGTGGCGATAGCGGACTGGCTGGCTGCGCTGCCTTATCCGGCGGCTGCATTCTCCTTCGAAGACAATAGGTTGTCCATGGTGGCGACCAATGCGCCGTTCGGAAGCTGCTTCACCTGCAGCAACCCGGGCGAAGCCGAACGGCCCCATGCGGCCGAATGGCGCAGGCGGATCGTGCAGAGCGTCCTGTCCGGGCGCGATTCGGAAGGTTTCGAATTGCGCCGCGACGGCATGTTGGGGCCCGAATATTTCTACTGCACCGTCGGGCGGCTGCCCGAACCGGATGGCGAACCCAATCTGTTCCTGTTCACCGCCCTCGACCGGACGAGCGACCGGACCATCGAGAAGAACCTGCGGCGGGAATTATTGTCCGACGGCCTGACCGCGCTTCCCAACCGCACGGGATTTGGCGAGGAGATCGAGGACCGGCTGACCAACACGCCCTGGCCGGACAATGCGCAGTTCGGCATCCTCGCCATCGATCTGAGCCGGTTCAGCCGGGTCAATGAATCCCTGGGCCCGATGGCCGGCGACGAGTTGCTGATCACGGTGGCCAAGCGGTTGAAATCCAGCCTGCGGCAGGGCGATGTGCTGGCGCGCATCGGCGGCAACGACTTTGCGATTTTCGCCAGGCTTAACAATGGTTTGTCGGACGCCCTTCATATCGTTCAGCGCATCCGGGACTCGCTCAGCTATCCGATCAGGCTGAGCGATCTGCAAATCCGGGTCGATTGCGCGATCGGCTGCGCCCTGTCGACCAGCCTGACCGAAGACCCCGAGGATGTGGTGCGCAAGGCGCAGGCCGCGGTGAAGATCGCCAAGCGCAGCGGCAAGGTGGAAATCTACCGCAATGGCGTGCTGAAGGAGGCGCAGCGGCGATTTTCCGTCGAGAGCCGCCTGCGCGATGCGCTGGCCCAGGGGGGGCTGACGCTGGCCTTCCAGCCGCTGATCCACCTGCAGACGGGTGAAATCACCGGCTTCGAGGCGCTGGCGCGGTGGGAGGATGAAGAACTGGGTCATGTTTCGCCCGCCGAGTTCATCGCCGTGGCGGAGGAAAGCGGGCTGATCACGCCGCTGGGCCGCTGGGCGGCCTATGAGGCGGCGCAGGCGCTCAGCCGGTGGGACGCGAAATTCGGCCAGGCGCTGCCGGTGGGCGTCAATGTGAACCTTTCCCCGATCCAGATGGCGCGGGACGATGTCGCATCCATGTTCGAGGAAGCGCTGCGCTATGCGGGCATTTCGGGCAAGCGGCTGACGGCGGAACTGACCGAAAGCGCCATCGTGGCGGACCCCGAAAAGGCGCGGAAGCTGTTGTTCGCGCTCAAGGACCTGCACATGCCGATCGCCATGGACGATTTCGGCACCGGCTATTCCAACCTGGCGAGCCTGCACAGCCTGCCCATCGACATATTGAAGATCGACCGCAGTTTCGTGACATCCATGCTGGAGGACCGGGACAAGGAGATCATGGTGCGCACCATCCTGTCGCTGGCCGAATCGCTGGGGCTGCATGTCACGGCCGAAGGGATCGAGACGCAGCAACTGGCCCATGCGTTGCAGAATCTGGGGTGCTGGCAGGGGCAGGGCTATTATTTCGCGCGGCCGATGGCGGAGGGCGATGCCTATGACTATTGGCGGGCGCGCTGGAATTTCGAAACGGTCTGATCCGCGATTTCCGAGACGCGGGCTGCGTCGGGAAAATCCTCCGCCACCCAGATGTCCTGAACCTCGGCCAGCGCCTTCGCCACGTCCGGGCCGGGCTGAAGGCCCCGCGCGATCAGGGCGCCGCCGCCCAGCGGCAGGCGCGGCGGGGCCCAGTCCGCGAGCATCTTCAGGCCGTCGAGCGGAGCCGAGGGATCGATCAGGATACGGTCGATGGCCCCTTCCACGCCGATCCGGAAGGCGAGGGCGCGGGGGGTCGCGCCGGTGGCGGCGCCTTCCAGCGCGGCGGTCAGGCGCTTGCGGGCCTTGTTGGACAATTTGAGCCGGGCGCCCACCTGATCGGCGGCGCGCGGGTCCGGCGGAAGCAGGGCCGCCAGGCGGCGCAGGGCCGCAGGGGCGATGCCGGAGGCGGCCTCCCGCTCGATCAGCATGGACAGGCGGGCCAGTCCGTCATGGTCGACCTCCGGCAGGACGGGCAGCAATATGCCGCCGTCGACCATGAGCCGGAGCGAGGCGAGCGGCCCGGGCAGGGCGAGCAGTTTGAGCAGTTCGTCCGCAATGCGTTCGCGCGAAAGGGCCATCAGGCTGTTGGCGGCGTCGCGGCAGGCGGCATAGGCCTCCACATCCGGTTCGTCATGGCCGAAGCGCGCGAGGAAACGGAAATAGCGCAGGATGCGGAGATGATCCTCCGCGATGCGGGCGCTTGCCTCTCCGATGAAGCGGACGCGATGCGCGCGGAGATCGGCGACGCCGCCGAAGAAGTCCGTGATGGTGTGGGTGAGGGGGTCGGCATAGAGCGCGTTGATCGTAAAATCGCGCCGGGCGGCGTCTTCGCGCCAGTCGTCGGTATAGGCGATGGTGGCGCGGCGGCCGTCCGTGCTGACGTCGCGGCGGAGGGTTGTGATCTCCACCGGCCAGCCGTTGATCACCGCCGTGATCGTGCCATGGTCGATGCCGGTGGGCACGGCCTTTATCCCCGCGGCCCTGAGGCGGTCGATGACGGACTGCGGCTCCAGCACGGTGGCGATGTCCAGGTCGTTGACCGGCAGGCCCAGAAGGCCGTCGCGAACGGCGCCGCCGACGAAGCGGGCGAGGCCCTGTTCCGCGCCGAGCGCCCTCAGCAGCGCGTCCAGGCCGGGGCGATGGCGCCAGTCGGCGTCAGGCAGCAGGCTGGTCATGGCCTAGCCTGCGCGACAGATTGGCGAGGATCGCGGCGGTGATGCCCCAGATGCGGCGTCCTTCCCAGAATATTTCGTAATAATGCCTTTCAACACCCTGATAATCTATCGATTTTCTAATCCGGTTGGCGGGATCGAGGGCGAAGGAGAGGGGAAGTTCGAACAGCTCCGCCACCTCCGCTTCGCGGGGGGAGAGGGGAAGGTCGGGCGGGATCACGCCCAGCACGGGGACGATGTCGAAGCCGGTGAAGGTGTGATAGCGGTCCGACGTGCCGATGATGTCGACAAGGCCGGGAGGGAGGCCGATCTCCTCCTGCGCTTCCCGCAGGGCGCCGGCGATTTCGTCGGGGTCGTCGTCGTCGACCCGTCCGCCGGGGAAGGCGACCTGTCCGGCATGCTGGCGCAGTCCGGCGGAGCGCTGGGTCAGGATCAGCCCGGGTTCGGGACGGTCGGTGATCGCGACCAGCACGGCCGCGGGCGAGAGCAGGATGTCGCCGTCGATCCGGGGGTCGCGGGTGTCGGAGGGTATCAGGCCGACCTCCCGCTCATGCCCCTGCCTGAGGGCGGTCCGCAGCCGTTCCGCCAGGGTCATGCCGATCCGTCCAGCGCGAAGAAGGCGCCGTTGCTCCAGAGGCCGATGGGTTGGGCGCCTTCGTCCAGCGCCAGGTTCATCAGTTCATAATAGACGCTGCGGGCGATCAGCGCCTCCAGCCCGCCGCGGACATGGAGATAGGGATGCGGCCCGTCCGGCGTTTCGCGCAGGACAAGGGCATTGTCCGGGCCGGCGGCGACCAGGTCGCCCGTGTTGAGCCGGAAGGCGAGGTTGCGCGCCCGGCCTTCGCCTTCGCTCTTGAGCTCGACGGCGATGAAGGGGGCATCCTCCACCTCGATCGAGAGTTTCTCTACGGGCGTGACCAGGACGTGGCTGCCGTCGGGTTCGCGGCGCAGGATGGTGGAGAAGAGGCGGACCATGGCTTCGCGGCCGATGGGCGAGCCCTGATGGAACCAGGTGCCGTCGCGGGCGATGCGCATGTCGCTGTCGCCGCAATGGTCGGGGTTCCACTTCTCCACGGGCGGAAGGCGCTTTTCCGCCAGCAGGCGCGCGACATCGCTGAGGGACAGGTTGGAAAGATCGGGGGGCGGCTCCATCGGCATGGGGCCGAGATAGGGGCGCTTGGGCGCGAAGGCAAAAGGGAAATTTCAGGCGCGGACGGTGGCGCGCGGACCCAGCATGCCCGTGCCGCCTATCGGCCTACCGTCGACCGACAGCGCCAGCAGGCGGCGCGGCTCGAACGGGCCGGGGCAGTCCCAGCCGCCGGTGCCTTCGGCCGAAAAGCCCCAGAAGCGGCCATAATATTCCGGATCGCCGATCATCATCAGCGGATCGCTTCGCCGCGCGCGGGCGGCCGCGACGACGGCGTCCATCAGCGCGCGGCCGTGGCCGGCGCCCTGCACCGCGGGGTCCACCGCGACGGGGCCGACCATGATGAGCGGCGTCCGGCTGCCGTCTTCATGGGCGAGCGCGACGGGCCAGCTTTGCAGGGAGCCGATGAGCCTGCCCTCCCCATCCCGCATGCCGAAGGAGAGTTCGGGCAGCCAGGGCATGCCGTCGCGAATCAGATAGGCGGTGCGACCGTGCCGGTCAGGGCCGAAGGCCGCGTCAAGCAGTTGCTCGACCGCGTTCCGCGACATCATGTTGAGGGGCACTATCACAGACACGTCTTGCCGATCCGTCCTCAATGGCGCATGGACGCGCCGAGAGCGGCGGGCTTTAGCGCGTGGCTCGCAAAATAAAAGTCTAAACTGGGGCCGGCCCGCGGCAGGGACGGCCTGAATGTGGCGAGCTATGAACAGCGGATTTGACGATTTCCTGACGTTGGAGGTGAATAATCTGGACGTGGATGTCCTGACCGGCATCTATTCGGAGGAAACGCACCTGCCGCAACCGCTGCGCATATCGATCAGGGCGCGGCTGAAGATCGCGGACCATTACGATCCCGACACGCCGCTGTCCCGGTCCAAAAATTACATGGACCTGAAACATGCCGCGACCGCGGCCCTGCCGGAAGGACAGCATTTCACGCTGATCGAGGCGGTGGCCGATCATATCATCGAGACGATCTTCCTCCAGGACGACAAGGTGACCCATGTCGAGGTGAAGATCGTGAAGCTCGCCCTCAGCGAGAAGGGCGAGGAGATCGGGATCACCATGGGGCGCGGGCGGAGATAGGGCGGTTTCCGGGCGATCGGAACCGATCGCCCGTCATTCCCGTCGCTACCCCTTGATCAGGCCGATTTCCCGCAGCCGTTCGGTCAGATAGTCGTGCGCGGTTATGGGCGGGTCGCGGCGGGGATGCGCCGCATCGACGCATTGGGGCAGGGCGTCGATCAGGAAGTCCGGCCGCAGGTGCAGGAAGAAGGGCATGGAATAGCGCGAATGGCCGCGCCGTTCCGGCGGCGGGTTGACGACGCGGTGGCTGGTCGAGGGCAGGCGATGGTTGGTCAGCCGCTGGAGCATGTCGCCCACATTGATGGCGAGCGCGCCCGGCGGCGGAACCACGGGCAGCCAGTTGCCGTCCCGGTCCCTGAGTTCCAGCCCGCCTTCCTCGGCGCCCAGCAGCAGGGTGATGAGGTTGATGTCCTCATGCGCGCCGGCGCGGATGCCCGGCGCTTCCGGCGAGACGGGCGGATAATGGAGCAGGCGCAGGATCGAATTGCCGTTTTCGATGGGCTTGTCGAACCAGCGCTCCTCCAGCCCCAGATAAAGGGCGATGGCGGACAGCAGTTCGGCGCCGACGCGGTCGAATTCGGCATAGAGGCGCGTGAACGTCTCATGAAATTCCGGCAGCTCGTCCGGCCAGACATTGGGCGGCATGCTTTGCGCCAGCGGATCGCCCTCGGGCAGGTCGCGGCCGACATGCCAGAATTCCTTGAGGTCGTTCTCGCTCGCGCCCTTGGCGATTTCCACGCCGAAGGCGGTGTAGCCGCGCTGGCCGCCATTATATCGGGCGTCGTAGCGGCGCTTTGCCTCCTCCGGCAGGGCGAAGAACCGGCGGGCGAGCGCCCAGCCCCGGTCGATCAGCGCCGGGTCCATGCCATGGTCCTTCACCATGGCGAAGCCGAAGCGCTGGAAGGAGCCGCCGAAGGCGGCGGCGAAGTCGGCCCTTTCCATATTGCCCAAGGACAGGACAGGCACTTGTCCCAGCAGGGATTGCGACACGTGATTCTCCGAAATTCAACTGGACCCGCCCAGGCGCGCCGTCCTGGCGCCGCCGGGCCATGCGCGCATCCTTGATCGTCCTTCGCGGCTGATGCAAGGAGAAGCCATGAACTATTGGCTGATGAAATCGGAACCCGACGCCTTTTCCTACGACGATCTGGCCGCAAAGGGGAAGGCGGAGTGGGACGGGGTGCGAAATCATGCCGCGCAAGGCCATATGAAGGCGATGCGCAAGGGCGATCTTTCGATCTTCTACCACAGCAATATCGGGGTCGAGGCGGTCGGCATCATGGAGATCGTCGAGGAAGCCGCGCCCGACAGCACGGACGGGACGGGCAAGTGGGTGGCCGTGCATGTGGCGCCGAAGGAAAAGTTCGCCAAGCCCGTCACGCTGAAGACGATGAAGGCCGATCCGAAGCTGGCCAATATGGTGATGATACGCCAATCGCGCCTTTCCGTGTCCCCGCTGACGGCGGCGGAATTCAAACATATTCTTGATTTATCAAAGGGTTGAGTTGGCGGTTGCGGGAAATGCAATTGTTTCGCCTTTGTTTGCGATTGTCGTTTTAGCGCGGCGCACCATAAATCGGCATCAACAGAAAAGAATATTCCAGAGGTGTTTGATCGGCATTCACAAGGAGTTTACCCATGCGAATGCTGTCCAAGTTTGTCCTTTCCGCCCTGTTCGCCGCCGGCGCCGCCAACGCTCCCGCCCATGCCGAAGACGCTGCCAAGCAGAAGTTCACGCACGAGGGCTACACCTATGTGTATGACGTCAAGGACACCAAGACCGGCAAGGTGATTTCGGGCCGTCGCTATCCCGACGCCGTCGCCTTCAACCTGTCGGTCAAGAATGGCCGCGTGTCGGGCGTTTCCGGCGGTCAGTCGGTGGCCTTCAAGGTCGATGAGGCGCGCGGCGCGGCTGCCGAATAAGCCTTGAATGTCTTGAAGACATGAAAAAAGGGCGGCTTCCCATCGGAAGCCGCCCTTTTTCGCGCCTGTCAGCGGCAGCGGCGCTTGCTGTCGATTTCCTTGCCGAGCAGCGCGCCGCCGGCGGCGCCCAGGATCGTGCCGGTCGCGCGGTCGCCGCGGGTGTCGATGGCGCGGCCGACCAGAGCGCCGCCCACGCCGCCGACGATCAGGCCGGTGGTGCCGTTGGACTTGCGGCAGTACATGCGGCCGTCGCGGCCGCGCCATTCGCGATATTGATAATGGCGGCGGGCGTTGGCGCCGTCCGTCGGGATCGCCATCGAAGCGGGAATGGCCAGCGAGACGGCGGCCATGGCCATAAGGGCTTTACGCATTTTTTCTCCTCCAAAAGACGTGCTTTGATCGTTCAACCCGCGCATATTGATGGAGGTTGCATGAACCTGCGACAACGGCGCATCATGTTGTTTTTCCGGGCATAAATTTTGAGGCAGGGCGATGGACGGTTGCGATGAAGCGGCAGCGGGGGCTTTGATCCGGCTCCTCGACCTTGCGCCGCATCCGGAGGGGGGATGGTTTCGGGAAAGCTGGCGCGCGCCGGCCGGAGCGGGCGAACGGGCAGGCGGGACCGCGATCTATTTCCTGCTGGAGGCGCACCAGGCTTCGCACTGGCACCGGGTCGACGCCGTCGAGCACTGGTTCTGGCATGCCGGGGCGCCGCTCACCCTCTCGATCGCGGATGAAGGAGGGGCTGCACGGGACATGCTGCTGGGCGGGGACGTGCTGGCGGGGCAGCAGCCGCAAGGGCTGGTCCCGGCCCATCATTGGCAGGCGGCGCGGCCGATGGGCGGATGGACGCTGGTCAGTTGCGTGGTCGTGCCGGGCTTTGAATTTTCCGGCTTCACGCTGGCGCCGCGAGGCTGGTCGCCGGGCGGCTGAACCATGCGGAAAAATTATCCACACTTATCCACAGCTTTAGCGCGAGGCGGTCTTCAGGGTGCAAGATTCCGCTTTGAGCGACTCGCTTTTGGTGAGAGCATCCTCTTATCGGAAAGACCGGGAGACAGAGCGATCTGGATGCCAAAGTCGATGAGAAATCAGCGACTTGAAGGAATTTTCGAGCGTCGGGAAAGAAGCATGGACCGGAAGGAAAATGCGGAAATCCGATGGTTCTCAATAGACGGTGCCGTGCACGCGCGAAAGTGAACGTCGGGCATCGAATAAAGAGGACAGGCTGCGGGAGAACGGCCGACCGGCCGGGCAAGCGGAGCCGACACGATAGCAAAGCCTTTGAGGCGGACCTATCGCACGCCGAGTCCGATGATCGCATCTTGAAAGAGAAGCGGATCGAGAGACGCGACGGAAGTGGGGACCGGCAGAAATGCCGGCCCCCATTTTGTTTTGGGGCCAGGGCGCGCTGCGTCAGATTGCGCAGGTCGCGCTCTGAAACATGATCAGCGGGCGCGATGGGCGATCCAGTGGGCGGCGTACAGTGACAGCGCCAGACCCGAAGCAAGCCAGATCAGGAGGATGACCGCCATTGCCGTGCGGCTTTTGGGACGGTCCGACAGGCGTTGCGCTTCGGTGCGGAACTGCGCCATCAGCGGCGCGGGAATGAGGCGGATCGCCAGGGCGATGCCGAGCGGCAGGATGATGAGATCGTCCAGATAGCCCAGGATCGGGATGAAGTCCGGGATCAGGTCGACCGGGCTGAGCGCGAAGGCGGCGACGGCGGCGGCGACGAGCTTTGCGGCCGGGGGCGTGCGGCTGTCGCGGGCGGCGAGCCACAGGGCCATGATGTCGACCTTCAGCGCGCGGGCCCAGTTTTTCAGGCGTCGATATGCCATCGGGCGAGTATAGGGCAGGTGGCGTGGAATCAGAACCTGTCGGTTCGGTTCGGGCTGCGCGGAATGTTTCGACAGGGGACTTCGGCTTCGTCCGGCCTCACCCCGGCATGGACGGTTCTGGAAGTCATGGTGCCGGCTGAGGGGATCGAACCCCCGACCTTCGGTTTACAAAACCGCTGCACTACCGCTGTGCTAAGCCGGCCCATCCGTTTCGGACGGGGAGCGCCTTACTATCAGATGATGCCGAACGTCCAGCCCTCTGTTGCGGCGATTTTTTCGTTGAGCGGCGCCGGGTTCCACAGGCTGGGGCGGGGGGCCGCGCGGCGGAGCCAGGCGGCGGTCAGGATCGCGTCGGCGCCATGGTCGTCGGGGGGAAGGCCCATATGCGGTTGTGACCCGACGGCGAATAGCGCGTCGTTCAGCGCCGGGAGGTCGCGCATCTTGGCCCGGCCCTTGGGGCGTCCGGCGGCGCGCGCGGCGATGCTGGTGTAGATTTCCACGATCAGCGAGCCGATCGGCGGCGGCGGGTCGAAGGGCCAGACGGGGACGTGCGGATGGACATGGTGGAGCAGGCGCATCCCTGAAAAACTGGCCTTGGCGACCTGCGCCGCGCCGATGGCGTCATAGACGGTGGAGGGCTTGCCGCCGCCTTGCGCGTTGTAATGCGCCTCGCAGGCGCGGTTGTGCATATAGTCCGCCTTGATGCCGTCGGCCTTGCCGAAATAGAAATGCCGCCGGTGGGTGCGTTCGAGCAGGCTGGCGGCGCCCAGATCCTCGTCCGCGCAAATGCCGTCGACATAGGCCCAGAAGGCCGGGCCGGTGGCGGGCACGTCGTCGCCGGGGAGGTAGCTTCGGCGCGCGACATAGGGCGGGGCGAAGCTGAAATCGAAGCCGAACAGGGTCGGGGCTTCGGCCGCGGTGCGGACAAGCCAGTCAGCGACGGCGCGGCGCGACCAGAGGCCGCCGCCGTCCGGATGCTGGAGCCGGGGCGCCGCATCGCCGGCTTCGCACAGGGCGACGGCTATGCCCTTGTGGCGCGATCCCTTTGCGCCGGACCAGTCGATGACCGCATAGCGGGCAAAGCGGGGGGTCATTTCGGGCGGCGTTCGGCCCTCAGGCGGTCCCAATAGGCCATGCGTTCGGCAATGCGCGCTTCGAAGCCGCGCTCGGTGGGGGCGTAGAAGCTTTGGGGCTGCATTTCCTCGGGCCAGTAATTGTCGCCGGAAAAGCCGTCCTGCGCGTCGTGGTCGTACTGATAGCCCTTGCCATAGCCGATGGTCTTCATGAGCTTGGTCGGGGCGTTCAGGATGTTCTGCGGCGGCATGAGCGAGCCGGTCTCGCGGGCGGACCTCCAGGCGGATTTCATGGCGCTGTAGGCGGCGTTGGACTTGGGCGCGGTGGCGCAATAGAGGCAGGCCTGGACGATGGCGAGTTCGCCTTCGGGGGAGCCGAGAAAGTCGTAGCTGTCCTTGGCGGCGAGGCACTGGACGACCGCCTGCGGGTCGGCAAGGCCGATGTCCTCCACGGCGAAGCGGACGAGGCGGCGCAGCACGTAGAGCGGCTCCTCGCCCGCGGTCAGCATGCGGGCGAGATAGTAGAGCGCGGCTTGCGGGTCGGAACCGCGCAGGCTTTTGTGGAGCGCGGAGATGAGGTTGTAATGACCCTCCCGGTCCTTGTCATAAACCGCGACGCGGCGGTGGAGCAGGGCGGAAAGGCCCGCCGGATCGAGCGGCTGCGGGACGCCGATGGAATAGAGGGTCTCCACCTGGTTCAGCAGGAAGCGTCCGTCGCCGTCGGCGCTGGCGAGCAGGGCTTCGCGGGCGGCTGCGTCGAGCGGCAGGGGGCGTTCCATCAGCGATTCGGCGCGTTCCAGCAACTGTTCGAGGGCGGTTGCGTCGAGGCGGCGCAGGATCAGCACCTGCGCGCGGGAGAGGAGCGCGGCGTTGAGTTCGAAGCTGGGATTTTCGGTGGTCGCGCCGACCAGGGTGACGGTGCCATCCTCCACGAAGGGGAGGAAGCTGTCCTGCTGCGCGCGGTTGAAGCGATGGATCTCGTCCACGAAGAGCAGTGTCTTTTCGCCCCGCCGGGCATGGTCCCTTGCGGCGGCAAAGACCTTCTTGAGGTCGGCGACGCCGGAGAAGACGGCGGAGATCGGTTCGAAACGCATGCCGACGGCGTCCGCCAGCAGGCGGGAGATGGTGGTCTTGCCCGTGCCCGGCGGGCCCCAGAGGATGATCGAGGAGAGCCGGCCGGCGGCGACCATGCGGCCGATCGCGCCATCCGGTCCGGTCAGATGATCCTGCCCGACGACGTCCGCCAGCGCGCGGGGGCGCAGCTTGTCGGCCAGCGGCGCTTCGGCTGGGACAGGGGGGAGATCGTCGGGGGCGAAAAGATCGGCCATCGCCTGTGATATAGGAAGGCTTTTGCGTTCAGGGAACAGGGCTCGACCGGACCAGCGCGCCATGTTCGCGCTGGCGGATGATGCGGATATAGGTGTCGACCAGCGCCTGGTTCACCTGATCCCAGCCATAATGTTCCGCCTGCGCCATGGCGGCCGCGCCGGCGGCGGAGCGCGTGGCGGGATCGGTGCAATAGACGGTCAGCGCGTCGGCAAAGGCGGTGATCGCGCCGGGGCGGATCAGGCGGCCGGTGACGCCGTCGGTGACAAGGCTCTCGCTGCCGGTGGCGCGGGCGGCGACGGTGGGCAGGCCGCAGGCCATCGCCTCCAGCGTGACGTTGCCGAAGGTTTCCGTGACGCTGGGGTTGAACAGCATGTCCATGCCCGCGACGGCGCGGCCGAGGTCCGCGCCCTTCTGGAATCCGGTGAAGACGGCGTTGGGCAGGCGGTTCGCGAACCATTCCCGCGCCGGCCCTTCGCCGACGATCAGCACCTTGTGCCGCACATTCTTCGCCGCCAGATGATCGATCGTGTCGGAAAAGACGTCGAGGCCCTTTTCCATCACCAGGCGGCCGATGAAGCCGATCACCGGTTCGTCGTCCGCGATGCCGAGCGACCGGCGCCACGCCATGTCGCGGCGGCCGGGATGGAAGATGTCCCGGTCTATGCCGCGGGTCCAGATGCCGACATCATAGCTCATCCGCTGTTCGCGCAGGAGCTGCGCCATCGATTCGGACGGGGCGACGATGGCGTCGCAGCGGCGGTAGAAGCGGCGGAGCAGCGATTCGATCACCGGCTCCAGAAAGGCGAGGCCGTAATAGCGCGGATAGGTTTCGAAGCGCGTGTGGACGGAGGCGACCGCCGGCAGCCCGTGGCGGCGCGCCCAGGCCACGGCGCGATGGCCGAGCGGATCGGGGCTGGACACATGGACGAGGTTCGGGCGGAAGGCCTTCAGGTCGCGGCGGACGGCGCCCGACATGCGGTAGGGAATCCGATATTCGCGGCGGCCGGGCACGGGCACCGACGGCGCGCTGACCAGATCGCCCGCCGGATCGAAGGCCGGGCTGTCCGTGGTGGGCGAATAGACGCGCACCGCCGCGCCCTGCCGCAGCAGATAGGCGACGAAGCGGTTGAGCGCCTGGTTCGCGCCATCGCGCACATAATTGTAATTGCCGCTGAAGAGCGCGACGCGAAGCCCCGTGACATCCATCCGCCGCCCTTAACGCAGGCAGGCGCAAAACCCAAGGGAACCAGGACGGCATTCGGGATTTTTGCCTTGCGGCAGCAATGATGGCCGGCCGGCGCGGTTGTTCCCCGAAGGAGAGAATGCTTGATGACCGGAAGCTTTCGCAAAGGAGCGAGGGTCAAGTGGAATTGGGGGCAGGGCGTCGGCCGCGGGAGAGTGGCCGAGCGGTTCGAGCAGCAGGTCGAGCGCCGGATCGAGGGCGCCGTCATCAGGCGGAACGGTTCCCGCCGCAATCCCGCCTATCTGGTGACCACCGACAGCGGGTGCGAAGTGCTGAAGCTGGGTTCGGAGCTGTCCCCCGCCTGAGTAATTTTCCTGCCGAGCGGCCTTTTCCCGGTCATGGCTTTCATGGCAAGGGAGGGCATGACCCTTTGTTCCATGACCGTCGACGCGCTGCTGACCGGGATGCCCGCGCCCTTTCGCGACGGCGACTATAGCGCGATCGCGAAGAAGCCGGTGACGGGCGCGGTGCGGATCGGCTGGCTGGGCCTTGAAGGCGACGGGGTGGCCGACAAGGTGCATCATGGCGGGTGGGACAAGGCCATCCACCTCTATCCGCAGGACCATTATGGCTGGTGGCGCGAGCGCAAGCCCGGTCATCCCTTGCTGGAAGGGCCGGGCGCCTTTGGCGAGAATATCGCGTCGCGCGGGATGACCGAGGAGGAGATCTGCCTTGGCGACCGCTTTGCGCTGGGCAGCGCGGTGGTCGAGGTGAGCCATGGACGGCAGCCCTGCTGGAAGCTCGACCATCGTTTCGGCGCGCGCGACGTGATGGCGGCCATCGTGAAGACCGCGCGATGCGGCATCTATTTTCGGGTCTTGCGGGAGGGGGAGGCGGAGGCCGGCACGCAGATGGAATTGCTGGAGCGGCCATGGCCCGAGTGGCCGGTCGCGCGGCTGTTCCGGCTGCTGATCGGGGGAGGGCACAAGGGCGAGCCGGACGCCGTGAGGGCGCTGGCGGACATGCCGGTGCTGGCCGAGGCGTGGCGGGACAGGGCGCGCAAGCTGGCCTGAAGGCCGGCGGGGTCGCGGTCGCCCCGATTAGCGCCCGATTAGCGGAAAACCACCGTTTTGCCGCCATTTTGCAGGACCCGGCGGTCGGCCAGCCATGTGACGGCGCGGGCGAGCACCTGCGCTTCGATGTCGCGTCCGATGCGGATCATGTCCTCCGCCGTGGCGCGATGGTCCACGCGCTCCACCGCCTGTTCGATGATCGGCCCTTCGTCGAGATCGGCAGTCACGAAATGCGCCGTGGCGCCGATCAGCTTCACGCCCCGCTCATGCGCGCGGTGATAGGGGCGCGCGCCCTTGAATCCGGGAAGGAAGCTGTGGTGGATGTTGACGCAGCGGCCGGCGAGTTTCTCCACCAGTTCCTCTGAGAGCACCTGCATATAGCGGGCGAGGATCAGATATTCCGAGCGTGTCCGTTCGAACAGGCCGAGCAGCGCTTCCTCCTGCGCGGCCTTGTCGCCATTGGGCGGAAGCTCGTGATAGGGAATGCCGTGCCATTCGGTGATCCGGCGCATGTCGGGATGGTTGGACACCACGCCCATGATGTCGACCGCCAGCGTGCCCGTCTGCCAGCGGTGCAGCAGGTCCGCCAGGCAGTGCGACCCCTTGGACACCGCGATCAGCATGCGCGGCTTTTCATCGGCGGCGGTCAACCGCCAGTCCATGGCGAAGCGGGCGCCGACATCGCCGAATTCGCCGCGCAGCCTGCCGGTGTCGCCCATGCGGCCGTCCGTCGCCTCGAACGCGACGCGCATGAAGAAGCGGCCTGCTTCCCGGTCGGCATATTGCTGGCTGTCGGTGATGAAGCCGCCGCGTTCCGCCAGGAACTGGCTGACGGCGGCGACGATGCCGACGCGGTCGGCGCAGGCCAGGGTCAGCACCCAGGATGGGACAACCGGATCAGTCAACGCGCATCTCCCCGCAAAAATCGGGAACCCGTTGCCTCAAGCCCGCGCGCCGATCAACCCGTTATGCGCGTCCTTCGCCCTGGGTGCTGGTCATCGCGAAGATGCCGGTCGCATTGCCGGTGTCGAAGGCCAGGTCCAGCCTGCCGGTTGCGGGATCGATGTCCCGGCTGATGAATTCGTAGAAGGAGCCCGGAACCCGGCGCAGTTCGTTGCCGGCGAAGAGCCGTTCCACCGTGTCGGCGCGCAGGGCGGTTTGCCGCACCCGCCCGGTGCGGGAGATTTCCAGCCGATCCTTGATCGGCCAGTCCTCCGCCTTCAGCCGTTCCGCCAGCGCGGCGACGTCCGCCACCCGGTCGGTGGCGTGGTTGAAGGCGTTTCCTTCCGTCGCGATCCAGCCCGCCTCATGGGATCGGGAGAGCAGCAGTTCATAATCCTCGACGCTCGGCGGCTGATGCTGCCGGTCGAAGGCGGCGACGATCACCGGCAGGGCGGCGGCCGCCTCCGCCAGCGTGACGGGCTGGCCGTCCGCGAATTTCCCGAGCACGGCCTGCGCCTCCCCCGTCAGCGGATCGCGGGATGTGCCGAACACCCGCGCCGCCGTTTCGGCGAATTCCGGGTCGAAGCGGTCGGCATGCAGTTCCGACAGGAAGAATTGGGGAATCGCTTCGGGCAGGTCGGCATGGCGATAGGCGCGGCCCGTCATCCGCAGCCGGTCGAGCGGATAGACCGCCGCCATCTCATAGCCCAGCGGCAGCAATATGCGGGTGAAGGCCTCCTCCCCCGGGGGCAAGCGTCCGGTCGCGCCTTCGGCCAGCCTCATGGTGCGCAGCGCGCCATGGTCGAACAGCACCTTGCCCCCATGCGCCAGCCGGTCCGCGACATAGGCCGCTCCGCTCGGCACCCGCCGCAGCAGGTCGTGGAACAGCGCCACGTTCATCGCCATGGTGAAGGCGGCGCGGGAGACATGGGGACCGCCCTGTTCCGTCAGGCGGCGGTCCAGATCGAGCGCCGCCAGCGCTGCACCCGCTGCTTCCGGGCCAAGAAGCCCCTCCACCAACGCATGGATCACCGATTGATTTTCGATCGACATGGGACGCTCCGTGCTGAGGTCCCATTATCGCATGGTTGAAATAAAATTCCAAGCTTTGGCAAGATTTACATCTTCTTCGGCATGCACTCCGCGCCGGCCGCCCTGATCGCGCCGCACAGCCGGGTCGCATCCGCGCCGCTCGCCAGGGGACCGGCCTGAAGTCGGGTCACGCCGCCGCTGGTCGATATATAGGGCTGGTAGCCGGACAGACCGCCGACCTTGGCGCTGAGCTGGGTCCAGAGCGTCCGGGCCCGCGCCTCCGCGCTGAAGGCGCCGATCTGCACGCGCCAGCCGCCGGCGGCTGGCTTGGGGAGGGCAGGCTTGGGGAGGGCAGGCTTGGGGAGGGCGGGCTTCGGGGCGGCGGGTCCGGCCTCCAGGGGTTTAGCGGCGGCTGTCCTTGCGGGCGCGGGTTTGGCCGCGGGTTCAGGCGCCTTGGGCCTGGGGGTCGAGGGCGGCAACTGCGCCGTCCGCACCGGGGCGGGAGCCTCCCGCACCACGGGGGCGGGCAGGCGAGGATCTTCCTCCTGCCGGCCGATCGAGCGGGCCATGGCGATGGCGTCGTTGCGCTGATCCTGCGGAATATATTTGTCCATCTGGCGGAGGCTGGCCGTCGCCTGCGCCAGTCCGGACTGCGACGCCCGCGTCATCAGCGCATAGGCGCGCACCCAGTTCTTGGCGGTCAGGTCTCCATTGAACAGGGCCGTACCGACGATATATTGCGCACGCGGCTCACCCCGTTCGGCGGCGCGTTGCAGATAGGGAAAGGCGCCGGCGCGGTCGCCCTGCTGGAACATCAGAAGGCCCAGATTGTCCTCGGCCCGGGCATGGCCCTGCTTCGCGGCCTTGCGGTACCAGTCGATGGCGAGGGCGGGATCGGCCTTCACGCCGCGGCCCAGCTTATAGGCCTGTCCCATGTTGAACTGCGCATCGGGATCGCCGGACTGCGCCAGCGGCTGCCACACCGCCACCGCCCTGGCATAATCGCCCTGTTGCCAGGCATCGACCCCGGCCTTCACATCGGCCGATGCGGCCTGCGTCAGGCTCAACATTGCTCCAGCGGCCAGCACGCCCCAGATACGCTTCATGCTCATGCTCCCAAGGGTTCCTGCCCGATCCTATGCCGTCACAAGGTTAATAGCGACTTAGCATTAAGAACATCGCCTTTTTAACGGGCGTCAGGCTTCCGCGCGGATTAACCAATTCTTAGGCGGGCCTGTGGCACTGCTTCCCTCCATTGGATTTTCTGGGGGAAATTGCGTGCGCATATTGGCATTGGCATCGCAAAAGGGGGGATCTGGCAAGACGACCCTGTCGGGGCATCTGGCCGTCCAGGCGCAGATGGCGGGCGCCGGTCCGGTCGTGCTGATCGACATCGACCCGCAGGGATCGCTGGCCGACTGGTGGAACGAGCGCGAGGCCGAATATCCCGCCTTCGCCCAGACCACGGTCGCCCGTCTGGCCGCCGATCTTGAGATACTTCGCCAGCAGGGCTTCAAGGTGGCCGTCATCGACACGCCGCCCGCCATCACCATGGCGATCCAGAGCGTCATTTCCGTGGCCGAGCTGATCGTCGTTCCGACCCGTCCCAGCCCGCACGACCTGCGCGCCGTGGGCGCCACGGTGGACCTGTGCGAGCGCGCGGGCAAGCCGCTGATCTTCGTCGTCAACGCCGCCACGCCCAAGGCGCGCATCACATCCGAAGCGGCGGTCGCCCTGTCGCAGCACGGCACGGTCGCACCGGTCACGCTGCACCACCGCACGGATTTCGCGGCGTCGATGATCGACGGCCGCACGGTGATGGAAGTCGACCCCAATGGCCGATCCGCAGGGGAGGTCACGCAGCTCTGGACCTATGTGTCCGACCGGCTGGAGAAGAATTTCCGCCGCACCGTCTTTTCCGTGCCGCACAATGCCGTCGGCACGGCCGGCACGGTTCGTCCGGCAAGCGGCGGCTTCGGCCGCCGGGTCACGCAATAAGGGAAGGGGAGCATCATGGCCGAACCGAAACCTCTCGCTTCGCTGACGTCCGGCCTGCTGGCGCGCAAGGGCGCCGCATCGCCCGCCATGCGCCGTCCCGTCTTCGGCCTGACCGCCGGAGCCACGGCGCTGCAGGAGGATCTGGGCTGGAACGACATGGGATTTGACGTGACGCAGCCGGAACCGGCGCCGTCCGAGGCCCGCTCCGTCGCCGGGCTGACCCCCATGACCGCGGTTCCCGCCGTGGCGCCGGTGCCCGCCGTCGTCACCGAACGCGAGGAACTGGCCGAGCGCATCGCCGAAACGGCCGTGCCGGCAAAGGTCGGGAAGGCCGGGAAGAAGGCCCGCGCCTCCGCCGTGGCGAAGGGGCGCAAGGCCGCCTTCACCCTGCGGCTGGATGCCGACCGCCATCTGAAGCTGCGCCTTGCCAGCGCCATCGTCGGCCGCTCCGCGCAGCAGATGGTGACCGAGGCGCTGGACGCCTATCTTGGCAGCCTGCCGGAAGTCGACCGGCTGGCCCAGCAACTGCCGCGCGCCCGCGGCGACAATTGAGGGTTGGGAAAGCCATGAAGCGCAAGGCCTTCGCCAAAGCAGCGGTCGCGTCGATGCTGATCGGCACGACCATGGTGGGATGCACCGGTGCGGCGTTCCGCACCACCGCCGCCGTCGCGCCGCAGAAGCCGGACCGTCTGGCGGCCGGCGTCGAGAAGGCGCTGGCGGATCGCGACGGGGCCCGCGCGGTCGAACTGGCGGAGGCGGCCGTGCAGGCGGCGCCGCAGGATGCGGGCTATCGCCAGTTGCTGGGCCGCGCCTATGTCGCTGGCGGTCGCTTCGCATCGGCGGAAACGGCGCTGACCGATGCGATGACGCTGGGCAATCGCGACGCCCGGACGATCATCACCCTTGCGCTGGTGCAGGTGGGACTGGGCAAGGATCGCGCGGCGCGCGACCTGCTCGCCAGCCATGCCGACATCGTTCCGGCGGCCGACTATGGTCTGGCGATGGCGATGGCGGGCGACGCGCCGGAGGGCGTGCGCATCCTGTCCGAGATGATCCATGATCCGTCGGCCAATGCGCGCACCCGCCAGAACCTGGCCTATGCCTATGCGCTGGCGGGCCGGTGGAAGGATGCGCGGATGATGGCGGGATTCGACCTCGATCCGCTTGCCGCCAACCAGCGCATCACCCAATGGGCGCAGAACGCCGCGCCCGGCCTTTCGCAGCAGCGGGTCGCTGCGCTGATGGGCGTGACGATCGACGGCGCCGATGCCGGTCAGCCTGTGGCTCTTGCCCTGGCGCCGCCGGCGTCGCCGGCCCGGATGGCGGAAGCCGCCCCGGTCGAGCAGGCCGTGGAGGCCGGTCCTGTCGCGCTTGCCGCCGCCGATCCCGCACCCGCGCCGCCGCCAGCCATGGCGGAAGCGCCGGCGCCGATGATCCAGGCCATTGCGGTCCCCGTCCGCGTCGCCGCCCCGCGCCAGGCCGCTCCGGCGCGTGTCGCGGCGGCTGCGCGCATGCAGCGGGCTCCGCGCCTTCAGCCGGCGGCTTTCCGCGCGAGTGGGAAGGGCGGCGGCCACTGGGTGGTCCAGCTCGGCGCCTATGACAATGCGGCCATCGCCAAGGAAAAATGGTTCTCCATGGCTCGCCGCAACAGCATGCTGGCGAATTTGCCGGTCGTCACCAGCCAGATCGCGGTGAACGGCGCCACCCTGGCCCGTCTGGCGGTCGGCGGCTTCGACGAGCGGGCGGAGGCGGTCGCGCTGTGCCGGGCCATACAGGCGCGGCGCGGTCAATGCTTCGTGCGGGAGAATGTGGCGGACGCGATGCCGCAGCGCTGGGCGCTGGCGACGCGCGGGCGCCAATTTGCCGGCCGCTGAAAAAAATCTTGCATTACAGGCGTCTTGCGGGCGGCTCCCCCATGGGAGCCGCCCGCTTCCTTTTTCGCTGCTGCCTGCGGGGCGGTGAAATGGGGAAGAAGCGGGGGAGCGGGACATCTGCCCTCCTCCTCCACCTATCAGCATTTCGAATGGGTGTATTCGAAGAACTAAATCGCCTCCCTTAGATTATATTCATAATGCAACGCCCCGAAGGCCGACCGGACGTCGTGCCGAATGGAGCGGCGCGCGACAGCGCCGCCTGGGGGATATATGCGGTTGAGTTCGAAAATCGGGCGGGTCCTGGCGGCCGGCGCGAGCGCCATGGCCTTCTGCGCGGGCGGGGTCGCCGGGGCCGCGGAGCCCGATGCGCCGTCCCCGGCGCAGGCCGGGCCGGGAGACACCGGCGTGGAGGTGATCACGGTCACCGCGCGCCATCGCGCCGAAAAGCTTCAGGAAGTGCCGATCGCCGTCACCGCCCTGACGGAGCGGGACCTTGCCGCGTCCGGCAATTCCAGCATCCGCCAGATGCAGAGGCAGGTGCCGAGCCTTCAGATATTGGGGTTCAATCCGCGCAACATCACGATCCAGATCCGTGGGCTGGGAACGACGGGCGGCGCGGCCAACAGCGGCACCGAACCCGGCGTCGGCATCTATGTGGACGGCGTCTATCATGCGCGTCCGTCGGTGGTCGTCTTCGACACTTTCGACGTGGCCAATGTCAATGTCCTGCGCGGTCCACAGGGCACGCTGTTCGGCAAGAACACGGTGGCCGGCGCGATCGAGATCACCAGCCAGCGCGCATCCTATGAGCCCGAATTGCTGGGGGAGGTTTCCTATGGCAATTACGACTATGGCCAGATCAAGCTGGCGGCGTCGGGGCCATTGGGGGACAGCGGCTTCGCGGTCCGGGTCGCGGGCATGAAGGCGGACCGCAACGGCACCGTCTATAACAGCGTCTACAGGGACGACTGGCAGGATCACCATAACCAGGCCGTTCGCGGGGAGCTGGCCTATCGCAATGAGGATGAGAGCTTCACCGCCCGGCTGAACGCCGATTATAACGACCAGAATTCCTATTCGGCCATGCCCCGGCGCGGCGTCCTGCCGAAGCTGCGCGCGGATGGCAGCGTCGCGACCGCAAGGGGCTATTACGACCGGGCGCGCGACGCCGGTTATGTCCCGCCGCCCATAGACGCCTTTGCGCGGCGCATCGATGTGGATACGCCGTTCACGATCAACATGCAGACCGGCGGCGCTTCGCTTACCCTGGTGAAGAAGCTGCTGGGGGATCACAGCCTCACCTCGATCACCGCATGGCGGTTCTGGGACTGGAATCCCTCAATCGACAGCGACGGCACCGGCGCGGCGATCAACATCCAGACCAATCTGCCCACCGCCCAGCGGCAATGGAGCCAGGAACTGCGCATCGCCTCCCCCGGCGGGGGCGCGGTCGACTATACGGCGGGGCTTTATTATTTCTGGCAGCGCACCCGCGAGGTGCCGTTCAACACCTATGGCAGGGATGCCGCCAAATATCTGCTGGGCGCCGCCTTCCCTTCGGAAGCGCTGAACAATTTCAGCCAGACCGGCCTGCAGCTCTTCCACACCAAAAGCTATTCTGCCTTCGCCAATGCGACATGGCATGTGGATGAGCGCCTCGACCTTACCGGGGGCATCCGCTACACCTATGAGAAGCGCTCGGGCCGTTTCGAATCCGTGGCCGTGGGCGGCGTGCCGCTGACCGACCCGGTCTTCTCCACCCTGTCCCCCGAGCAGCTGACCGCCATCGCGTCCCGCCGGAACGGCTTCGCTCCCACGGCGCGATACGATGCGGCGACCGAGGGCGGGCGCGTGTCCGGGACGGTCAACGCGCTTTATCGGCTGGCCCCCGGCATCAACCTTTATGCCGGTTATTCGCGCGGCTTCAAATCGGCGGGGATCAACCTGGTGACGCCGGTGCAGCTCGCCAACGGGCCGGCTCCGGTGACTTTCGATCCGGAGATCGTGGATTCCTTCGAAATCGGCCTGAAGACCGATCTGTTCCACAACGCCGTCACCTTCAACCTTGCCGCCTTCCGGTCCGACGACAAGGGCTATCAGGCCAATCAGGGGGTGATCGTGCAGACGGGCAGCGGGCCCATCGCCCGCTATTTCATCACCAATGCCGGCAAGGTCAGGACCCAGGGCGTCGAAATGGATGTCCGGGCGAGATGGAACGGCCTGTCGCTGACGGGCGCCGCCACCTATAACGACGCCAAATACCGGTCCTACACCAACGCCCAATGCCCCTATCTCTGGGTCACGGCGGCCAATGGCGGGATCTGCGACATTTCCGGGCGCCAGATCGCGGGCGTGTCGAAATTCGTCTATACCATCGCCGCCGAATATGCCTTCGCCCCACGGCCGATATTGGGCACGGAGGCGACGCTGTTCCTGGGCGGCGACTATAATCACCGGACCGGTTTCTACGGATCGCTCAATACCGATCCCTTCGCCCGCGTGCCGGGCTATGGGCTGGCGAGCGCCTATGCCGGAATCCGGAGCGCCGACAATCGCTGGGAATTGCGGCTGTGGGGCCGCAACCTCTTCGACAAACAATATTTCGTCAATGCGTCGGTCGATCAGGTCACGACCTATTCCTACAACGGGACGCTTGGCGATCCGCGCTTCTACGGCGCCACGCTCAGGATGAAGCTGTGAACCGCGCCGCCGCCGCCCGCCGGGCCGCCCGAACCCTTCCAACGATCCCCGCCAGAAGCGGCTTTGCCCAGACAGGAGACAGCAGATGACGATTGCCAACCGGTTGAAGCTGGGCCTTGTCCTCCATGGCGTGGGCCGGGGATGGCAAAGCTGGCGCCATCCCGAAGCCATCATCGATGGCAGCACCAATATCGACCTTTATGTCGAGCAGGCGCAACTGGCCGAAAAGGGCCTGTTCGACTTCGTCTTCGTGGCCGACAGCCTTCAGATCGACGAAAGGTCCATGCCCCATTATCTGAGCCGGTTCGAACCGGCGACGATCCTTTCGGCGCTGGCGACCGTCACCAGCCATATCGGCCTGGTCGGCACTTTCACGGTATCCTATTCCGAACCCTTCAACCTGGCCCGCCAACTGGCATCGCTCGACAAGATCAGCCGGGGCCGGGCGGGCTGGAACGTGGTCACGTCCTGGCTTGCCGGGACCGCCGCCAATTTCGGCAAGGACAGGCATTTCGCCCATGACGAGCGCTATCGCCTGGCCGCGGAATATGTCGACGTGGTGCGGGGACTGTGGGACAGTTTCGAACCCGGCGCGCTGGTGGGGGACAAGGAGGCGGGCGTCTTCCTCGAACCCGGCAAGCTCCACACCCTGGATCATGCCGGGGAGTTCTTCCGCGTTCGTGGCCCGCTCAACCTCGACAGGACGCCGCAGGGCTATCCCGTGACCTTCCAGGCCGGCACGTCGGAGGAGGGCCGGAACTTCGCCGCCAGCTATGCCGATGCGATCTTCAGCGTGCCGCGCAGCAAGGAACAGTCGATCGCCTTCCGCAGCGATCTGCGCCGCCGCGCCGCGGAGGCCGGGCGCGATCCCGACAAGCTCTATGTCTTCGGGGCGATTTCCGCGCAGGTCGCCTCCACCCGGGAGGAACTCGACCGCCTGGTGGAGGAGCGCAATCGTTATAATTCGATCGAGAATGCCCTGTCGTCGCTCGGCCAGTCGTTCAACGACTATGATTTTTCCAGGCATGATCTGGACGCGCCCTTTCCCGCGGTGACGGAGGAATGGCTCAACAGCAGCCAGGGGGCGGTCACGCGCATCGTCAGCGCGGCGGTCGAGGAAGGGCTGACGCTGCGGCAGACCGCGCTGCGCTTCGGCAGGCCGATCGACAGCCTGGACGGCACGCCCGAAGAGATTGCGGACCAGATGCAGAGCTGGCTGGACGACGGCGCGATCGACGGCTTCATGCTGACGGAGGGGCTGCCGGGCCAGCTGAAGGCCTTTGTCGAGCAGGTCGTGCCGGTGCTGCAGCGGCGCGGATTGCTGCGGACCAGCTATGAGGGCGCGACCTTCCGCGAGAATCTGGACCTGCCGATACCGCAGAACCGCTATTCGGGCGCGGCGGCATGAGAATGAGCGGGGCGATCCGCCGGATGAAGGCGCTGTGGCGGACGCTGGCCGGCGCGGCGGTCGCTGTCCTGCTCGTTCCGCTTGGCGGGTGCGATCGCCCGGCCGACGGCGACGGTCAAGTCCTGCGCGTCGGCACGCACAGGGGCGGCACGCGGGGCATGATGCTTGCGGCCGGAGAGTTGAAGGACGTGCCCTACCGGATAGAATGGGCGCAGTTCCCGAGCGCCCAGACGCAGATCGAGGCGATTTCAGCGAATGCGGTGGATGTGGGGATCGCCGGCGCGGCCTCCTTCCTCTTCGCCTATAACGGCAACCCGCAATTGCGTGCGATCCAGGCCATGGACGGAGGACCGGAGCAGAAGGCGGTCGCCGTCATCGTTCCGGAAAAATCGGCGGCGCGGGACATGCGCGACCTTCGCGGCAGGTCGATCGCCACGACCAGGGGGTCGGTCGGGCACATCACGCTGCTCCAGGCGCTGGAACAGGCCCATCTGAAGACCAGCGACGTGTCGATCAGCTTCCTGAGCCCGAACGATGCCATGACCGCCTTCGCCACGGGCAAGGTCGACGCGCTTGCGATATGGCTTCCCTATCTGGCGACCGCTGTCCGCAGCCACCATGCGCGGGTGCTGACCTATGCCTGGAACGGCACATCCAACTATCTGGTGCAGGTGAGCAGCGACGCTTCGGTGCGGGCGAAACATGCGTTGC
Source organism: Sphingobium fuliginis (assembly GCF_015074805.1). Lineage (NCBI taxonomy): Bacteria > Pseudomonadati > Pseudomonadota > Alphaproteobacteria > Sphingomonadales > Sphingobiaceae > Sphingobium > Sphingobium fuliginis. The sequence continues at coordinate 980,383 of NZ_CP060035.1, forward strand.
TGGAGGATTTCCTGCGCCGCTATGCGCGGGCGCAGCTCTGGGCGAACGGGCATCCGCGCGAATGGTCGGAAATCTCTTCGCGGGAAACCGGCGTTCCGCGCGACATCGCCGCCTACAGCGCCGAACGCTGGCACTGGACGCCTGCCCCGGTGGACGGCCGGGTGGCCGATGCCCTGCACGAAACGGCGCGGATCTTCGCCGCGGAGCTGCCGCCGCCGCACCGCGACGGCGCGGCGGGCCTGGATTCCAGCTTCGACGATGCGGTCGACGGATCGGGAGGCCCGCGCAGCGGAGGGTGATCCGCCTCCCTGAAAAATCCCTGGTGGTGCGGCCATCGCTTTGCGCTTAGGTTCCCCCCTCGAAATCACGATCGGTCATGAGGTGGAGGATGAAGTACAGGATCGGTTTCGACGATCAGCGCAAGCTGGTTTCCGTTTCCTTCTTCGAATTTCTGGATGCGGAAACCGGCCAGCGCTACACCACGGAATTGTCTGACGGGCTGCGCGCCAGGCAGGGGAGGGGGCACTATAACCTCCTCATCACGGTCGGACAGCAGGACATCATGCCCCAGGGCACCGTGGAGGCGATCAACGATCTGGTCGAATCCGAAGCCTTCAGGATCATCCGCAAGACGGCGGTGGTTTCGCACAGCGCGCTGCATGCGATGCAGGTCAAGAGGATCGGAGAAAACCGCCTGATCAGGCCGGTCGCCACCGAAAAGGAGGCAATGGACTGGTTTGCCGAGGAGGAAGGGCCGGAGTAGCGCCGCCGGGCGATGCGCTACACCGGATGTCGTGGCAGATCGCTGAGCGCCGAGACATTGCGGTAGCGGGTGGCGCGCCCGATCACCATGCCGTCGGAAAGCTGATCGACCAGCTCCCGCTGGATTTCCTGCCACGGCGTCTGCGCCCTGGGCATGGGGAAGCCGCCTGCCGCCTCCAGCGCGTCCCGCCGCCGCGTCAGTTCGGCCTGCTCGACCAGCAGGTCCGCCCTGCGGCGGCGCAGATCGATGCGAATCCGGTCGCCGGACCTGACCAGAGCCAGATTGCCGCCGCTCGCCGCCTCCGGCGAGGCGTTGAGGATCGACGGGGAGGCGGAGGTGCCAGATTGCCGGCCGTCGCCGATGCAGGGCAGGACGCTTATTCCCCGCTTCACCAGGGCGGCCGGCGGGCGCATGTTCACGACCTCCGGAGCGCCGGGATAGCCGACCGGTCCCGCGCCCCGCATCACCAATATGCTGCTTTCGTCGATCCCGCTTGCCGGATCGTCGATCCTTTTCCGGAAATCCTCCGGGCCTTCGAACAGGACGGCCGTGCCTTCGAACGCGTCCGGATCGTCGGGATCGGTCAGATAGCGGTCCCGGAATTCGGATGTGATGACCGACAATTTCATGATCGCCGATGCAAAGAGATTGCCGCGCAGCACGATGAAGCCGGCATTCCGGCGCAGGGCCGTTTCGGCGGTGCGGATCACATCGCTTTCGATCGCCACGGCGTTCCGGCAATTCTCGCCCAGCGTGCTGCCGTTGACCGTCAGCGTGCCTTCATGGATGCGGCCCATCCGCATCAGTTCCGCGACGACCGCCGGAACGCCGCCCGCCCGGTGGAAATCCTCCGCCAGATAGGCGCCGGCGGGCTGCATGTTGACGAGCAGGGGAACGTCATGGCCCCGTTCCCAGTCCGCGATGCCGAAATCGACGCCGACATGGCGGGCTATGGCTATGATGTGGACCGGCGCGTTGCTCGATCCCCCGAGCGCGGTGTTCACGACCACGGCATTTTCGAAAGCTTCGCGCGTCAATATGTCGGAAGGGCGGATATTCTGCCGCACCAGTTCCACGATCCTGCGCCCGGTGCGATAGGCGGCGGCGCCGCGTTCCCGATAGGCGGCCGGAATGGTGCCGCTGCCGGGCAGGGAGAGGCCGAGCACTTCGGCCAGGGCATTCATCGTCGACGCGGTGCCCATCGTGTTGCAATAGCCGGCGGAGGTGGCGCCATCCATGATCGCCTTCCTCATCTCGCCCTCGCTGATCCGGCCGGCGGCATGTTCGGCGCGCAATTTCCAGGCGATGCTGACCGCGCCCGCCCGCTCGCCCCTGTACCAGCCATTGAGCATCGGCCCGTTGGTGAGCACCATGGCGGGGATGTTGGCGGTCGCCGCCGCCATGATGCAGGCGGGGGTCGTCTTGTCGCAGCCCGTGGTCAGCACGACGCCGTCCAGCGGATAGCCGTGCAGCGTTTCGACCAGTCCCACATAGGCGAGGTTGCGGTCGATCGCCGCGGTCGGGCGGCGGCCGGTCTCCTGGATGGGATGGACCGGAAATTCCAGCGGAATGCCGCCTGATTCGCGAATGCCGTCCTTCACCCGCTGCGCGAGTTCGAGATGGCTTCTGTTGCAGGGCGAAAGGTCGCTGCCGGTCTGGGCGATGCCGATGATGGGCCGCCCGCTCTGGAGCTCTTCCGGCGTCAGTCCGAAGTTCAGATAGCGTTCCGTGTACAGCGAGGCGAGCACCGGATCCTCGGCATTGTCGAACCATTGCCGGGACCGCAGCCTGTGTTCCTCCCCGGACTTTCCGCCGCCGCTCATCTGCCGCCCCCCTAAAAAGTGACTTACAGTAAAAAAGTCGATTTAATATTGTATGGTGGATAATGTGGCATATGATCGCGTCGGTGACAACTGCCGCCGAGTCCGGCGGATGCGGGGCGGGAAAACCCGGCCGGTGGGAGGGGGAAGATCATGAGCGGACCCAATCATGTCGATCGAGGCCAGCGGAGCCCGGAAGGCGGCAGGCCTGCCATGACCGGCATTGCCGCCGGGCTGTTCAGGCGTCTTCTCGCCCCTTCCCTCGTGGCTGCGATGACGATCGGCCTTGCCGCCTGCCGCGGTCCGGCAGAGCCTTCCGTCAGCGGCAGTTCAGCGGACTGGGCGCATTATGGCGGGACGCAGGACGAGATGCGCTTCAGCCGGCTGGAGGAGATCAACGACGGCAATGTCGCGTCGCTGGGCCTTGCCTGGTCGCTCGATCTGGAGGGGGAGCATCAGCTGGAGGCGACGCCGCTGGCGGTCGGCGGCACGCTCTATTTCACCGGTCAGGACGCATCGGTCTATGCGGTCGATGCGCGGACCGGAAAGCGGCTCTGGCGCTGGGACTCACGGGAATGGGCGCTGCGCCCGCAGACCATGCACTATATCTTCTCGGTCAACCGAGGCGCCGCCTATTGGCAGGGCAAGGTCTATGTCGGCACACGCGACGGCCGGCTGGTGGCTCTGGACAGCCGAACCGGCCGCCCCATCTGGTCGCGGCAGACGGTGGCGGAGGATTCCTTTCAGTTCATCACGGGCGCTCCCCGCGTGTTCAATGGCAAGGTGATCATCGGCAATGGCGGCGGGGACTGGGCGGCCAGAGGCTATGTCACGGCCTATGACGCGAACAGCGGCAGGCAATTGTGGCGTTTCTACACCGTGCCGGGCGATCCGGCGAAGCCGTTCGAGCAGCCGGCGCTGGCGATGGCCGCGAAAAGCTGGACCGGGCAATGGTGGAAATGGGGCGGGGGCGGCACCGTCTGGGACGGGATCACCTATGATGCGGAGATGAACCGCATCTATATCGGCGCAGGCAATTCGGGCCCCTATAATCCGCGCCTGCGCACGCCCGGCGGCGGCGACAATCTCTTCCTCGCCTCCATCGTCGCGCTGGATGCCGATACGGGCCGCTATATCTGGCATTATCAGGTCAATCCGCAGGAAGCATGGGATTACAAGGCGGCAGCCCAGATGACGCTGGCGCGGCTCACCATCGACGGGAAGCCGCGGCGCGTGTTGATGCAGGCGCCGACCAACGGCTTCTTCTATGTGATCGACCGCGACAGCGGGAAGCTGATTTCGGCCGAAAAGATCGGCAAGGTCAACTGGGCCGAGCGGATCGACGTGAAATCCGGCCGGCCTGTGGAGGTGCCCAATGTCCGGTATGAAAAAGGGCCGATAACCATCTGGCCGGGCCCGCAGGGCGCGCATAATTGGCAGTCCATGGCCTATAATCCGGATACGGGGCTAGTTTATATACCCTATATGCAGCTCGGCGCCGTCTATGAGGAAGACAAGGCCTTTCTGGAGAGGGTGAAGGCGAACGGCGGCGAGCCCATATTCGGCGTTTCGGGCGCAGGCACGCATTTTTCGATCCATGCCGATCCGAACGACCCGCGCGACGGCAAGGGCGAACTCATCGCCTGGGACCCCGTGGCGCAGAAGGCCCGGTGGAAGGTCCAGTATGACAGCCTGTGGAACGGCGGCACGATGACCACGCGGGGCAACCTCGTCTTCCAGGGCGATGCCGATGGGATATTGCACGGATATGATGCCCGCACCGGCAAGGAACTGTGGCGTTTCAACGCGGGGCTGGGGATCATCGCGCCGCCGATCACCTATGAAGTGGGGGGCAGGCAATATCTCTCGCTGCTGGTCGGCTATGGCGGCGGCGTGGCGATGCTGGGCCGGTATGCGGATCGCGGCTGGAAATATAATGCGCAGCCCCGGCGTCTGCTGACCTTCGCCCTGGGGGGCAAGGCGCGGCTTCCAAAGACGGCGCCCGCGGATTTTCAGGTTCGCGCGGTGGACGATCCGAAGCTGGTTCTGGATGAAGCCGCGGTCAAGCGCGGCGCCAGGCTCTATGGAGCGAACATGTGTCACGCCTGCCATGGCGCGGGTCTCAACAATACCGGCGTTCCCGGGCCGGACCTTCGGGAATCGGGCGTGGCGCTGGATTACCAGGCCTTCTCGCAGCTTCTGTCGGAAGGGCCGCTCATGGAACGGGGCATGCCCCGCTTCGAAACCCTCTCCGATGCGGACAAGCGCGCGCTGTGGAGCTATATCCGGGCAGGAGCGCGCGTGTCGCTCGGCAAGCGCAAGGCGAACGACGCGCCCGTGAAGGCAACCGCATTCTGATGGCATGATGATGGGCGGAAACGGCCGGGGGACATGCTTTCACGCCCGAATGGCGCGGAATGTTCCTCTGGTTTCGCGAAGCCGATCCGGTGTGAAAGACTGGCTCCCCGAGTAGGATTCGAACCTACGGCCATTCGATTAACAGTCGAATGCTCTACCGCTGAGCTATCGGGGAGCGGCCCGGCTTGCGCCGGGCAGGCCGCGCATATGCAGCGGCTTTGGCGAAATGGCAAGGGCCGGAACCGCCGCCAGTCCGAAAAAAATGCCTGAATGGCCCGATGCGCGCGGGGCATGAGCCAAGGCGCGTCAATCTGCCTGAATTTGGGAGGTTTTACGGTGCCGCCGCAGGATGGAAAGTGGCTCCCCGAGTAGGATTCGAACCTACGGCCATTCGATTAACAGTCGAATGCTCTACCGCTGAGCTATCGGGGAGCGACCCGGCTTCCGCTGGGCAGGCCGCGCATATAGCAGCGGATTTCCGGCAATGGCAAGCGCCAAATGACGGAATTTTCACGCGATGAACTGTTCGGCCGCGATCCGGTCGTCCAGCGTATGTTCGGGGTCGAACAGCAAGGTCAGCGGGGTCGCGCGGTCGATCTTCACCTCGACCTGTGCGACGTCGCGCACTTCGCGCTGGTCGGCAACGGCGCTGACCGGGCGCTTCACGGGATCGAGCACCGTGAACTGGATCGCCGTATTTTCCGGCAGGATCGCACCGCGCCAGCGCCGGGGGCGGAAGGGGCTGATCGGCGTCAGCGCCACCAGCGCCGATCCGAGCGGCAGGATCGGTCCATGCGCCGAGAGATTATAGGCCGTCGATCCGGCCGGCGTCGCCACCAGCACGCCGTCGCACACCAGTTCGGGCAGGACGGTGCGGTCGTTGACCTTCACCTCCAGCTTGGCGGTCTGGCGCGTTTCGCGCAGCAGCGAGACTTCGTTGATGGCGGGGATGGAGAAACGCTCTCCATCCACGGTGTCGACGACCATGCGCAGCGGATTGACCTTGAACGGCTTGGCCGCTTCTATCCGCTGTTCCAGCCGTTCGAGCCGCCATTCGTTCATCAGGAAGCCGACCGTGCCCAGGTTCATGCCGAACACCGGCAGGATTCGCCGCCCCTCCAGCATGGAGTGCAGCGTCTGGAGCATGAAGCCGTCGCCGCCCAGTGCGATGATCATGTCCGCCTGCTCCACGGGCACGAAATCATAGGCGGCGCGCAGCCTTTCCTCCGCCGCCTTGGCCGCCGGACTGGGGGACGCGACCAGAGCGCGCCGGACGTCGTCGGTCATCCGCCGGTCACGCTCATATGCCGCCGCACAGCCGGCGCGGCATCGGCGCCGATGCGGAAATCATGCGCCGCCGGCTTCAGCCGCAGGGCGCGGTCGATCAGCGGCTCCACCGCGGGCAGGCCGCCCTGGCGGAAGGCCGCCTTCAGGTCGACATGATCCTCATGGCCCAGGCACATGAAGATCTTGCCTTCGCAGGTCATGCGCATGCGGTTGCAGTCGGCGCAGAAATTATGGGTGAGCGGCGTGATCAGTCCCAGCCGCGCCTTCAACCCCTCGACCGCATGATAGCGCGCGGGGCCGCCGGTGCGATGCGGGACCGGCGTCAGCGCGTGATGCCGGCGGATCGAATCGGCCACCTGCGTCAGCGGCAGATAATGATCCGTCCGGTCTTCCCCGGTTTCGCCCAGCGGCATGGTCTCGATCAGCGTCAGGTCGAACCCCCGCGCATCGCACCAGTGCAGCATCGGCAGGATCTCGTCCTCATTGATGCCCCTGAGCGCGACCATGTTGATCTTGACCGACAGGCCGGCGGCCCGCGCTGCCTCCAGCCCTTCGAACACGGGTCGGATGTCGCCGTTCCGCGTGACATGGGCGAAACGTTCAGGATCAAGGCTGTCCAGGCTGACATTGATGCGCCGGACGCCCGCATCCGCAAGCGCCTGCGCATGATGCGCGAGCCGCGTGCCGTTGGTGGTGAGCGTCAGTTCGTCGAGGCCCGCGCCCACATGTCGGCCGATGCGCCGGACGAGGTCGACGATGTCGCGCCGCACCAGCGGTTCGCCGCCGGTCAGCCTGATCCTGCGCACGCCCCGGGCGATGAAGAGATCGGCCAGCAGCGCGATCTCCTCCAGCGTCAGGACCTGGTCCCTGGGAAGGAAGGTCATCCGCTCCGCCATGCAATAGCGGCAGCGCAGGTCGCACCGGTCCGTCACCGAAATCCGCAAATAGCTGATCCGGCGGCCGAGTGCATCGGTCAGGACCGTGCGCCCAAGATCGGCCATCTCCATATATGCTAGCTAGGCGATGGACCTGCCCCGTGCAAGCGTCACCGGTTGCGGCAGCGTAAACAGGACGCTAACCGATGGGGTCTAGGAAGGGGCGATGGACCGTCCCGAGGAGCATCATGTGAGCGGCGAGACCGCACTGGACGGACAGCGCAGCCTCTTCATCCTGTCGCCGGGGGACCGCGACGGACTGTCGCAGCAGGTGCGGACGGCCGGCTGGCGCGCCATCGCCGCCCGTCGCGCGACCGATGCGGCGCAGCGCTTCCTGCACAGCGATGCCCAGATCGCCCTGGTCGACATGCGCGGCGCGCGCGATGGCGAGGCCGGCCTGATCACGTCGCTGGTGCCCGCGGTGGATGCGGGTGGGGGTGCGCTCATCGCGCTGGTCGACGCTCTCGACATGGCCGTCGTGCCCGGATTGCTGGAGGCGGGGGCGACGCATTTCCTTGCCGTGCCCTTCACGCCGGTCGAGCTGCGCGCGACGCTGGCTTCGGCGCAGCGGCTTGTCGACCGGCTCGTTGGCGGGACGACGCACAGCCGGCGCGCCCAGCGCATCCGGCGCGGGGATGCGCTGTACTGGGAAAGGGACGGGGACCGCATCCGCCTCAGCGACAATCTTGCGCGCCATCTTGGCCTTGAGCGGCAGAGCGTCGATCCGGCCGCCTTCATCCGCCGCCTGCCGCGATCGGAGCGCCGTTCGGTGATCGCCGCCCTGCGCGGCATGATGCGTTCCGGGCGTCCGGAGGCCTTCGCCCATGCCGCGCCGGGCCGTCCGGGCGACCGGCTGGTCCATCATCTGCGGCTGATCGACGGGGTGGTGGCGGCGGATGTGGAATGGCTGTCCGACGCGCATGGCCATGATGCGACCGGCCGCGACGACCTGACCGGGCTGCGTTCGCGTCAGGCGGCGCTCGACTGGCTGGAACGGCGGCAGGGGTTGGCGACGACGGTGCTGCTGCTGTCGATCAGCCAGTTCGACCGGATGAACGCCGCCTATGGCCAGGTGGTGGGCGACGCGCTGCTGGGCCGGATCGCCCGCCGCATAGAGCGCATGACCGTCGACATGGCGGTCGGCGCGATGGTCGCGCGCATCGCCGGGACCGAATTCCTGATCGGCCTGACGGGCGAAGCGGCGACGGCGGAGAAGGCGACCTTCCTGGCCCGGCAACTGATCGGCGCCATCGGCCGTCCATTCAGCGCGGGCGACCATCTGATCCGTCTGACGGCGCGTTGCGGCATTGCCCAGTCGCGTCCGGACGACGACGCAACCCGGCTGATCCGCCGCGCCGGTACCGCTCTGGCCGACGCCAGGGTCGGGGGAGGGGAGGGCATCCGCATCTTTTCTTCGGAAAAGCGCAGCCGACAGGTGGATGCCGACCAGTTGGAAACCGACCTGCGCCTCGCCTTGCATCGCGGGGAGATCGGCATATTGTTCCAGCCGCAATATCCGGTCGGGGGCGAGCATATGATCGGGGTCGAGGCGCTGGCGCGCTGGAACCACCCGCAATATGGCGCTCTGGGGGCGGGGATGCTGTTCGCCACGGCGGAGCGTTCCGACTATATGCTGCCGCTTTCGGCGCATATTCAGGCCGAAGCGCTGCGGCAGGCCGCCGCCTGGCCGCGCGCTCTGTCGCACCTGCGCCTGTCGATCAACGTCACGGCGGAGGACATCGCCCAGCCCGGCTTCATGCCGCAGTTCCTGAACCTGGTGGACATGAGCGGCTTTCCCCGGTCGCGCCTGACGGTGGAGATCACCGAGAGCGGCCTGATCGAGGATGTGGACAATGCCACCGCCTTGCTGACGGCGCTGCGGGCCGAAGGGCTGGCGGTGGCGGTGGACGATTTCGGCACCGGCTATTCCAGCCTTGCCTATCTCAAGAGCCTGCCGCTCGATTATCTGAAGATCGACAGCGGGCTGGCGCAGGACATTGCGGGGACCGCCCGCGACAGGATCATCGTGCGGGGCGTCATCCACATGGCGAAGTCGCTGGGCCTGCGCGTCATTGCCGAAGGGGTGGAGACCGAGCAGCAGCTCGATCTCCTCACCCGTGAAGGTTGCGACTATTATCAGGGTTTCCTGCGTTCGGCGGGCGTTTCCTCCGCCGATCTGGTGGCGCTGGCGCTAAAGGCCTAACCCCACCCGTCCGATCAGGCTTGCCCCCGCATGGCGGCCTTCGGGGCCTGCGATGCCGCTGTCGGCATAGCGCAGGCCGGCGAACCAGCGGCCCTTCATATAATCGACGCCGATCCCATAGTCCCAATAGGCGCCGTCCGGGCGCAGTCGCGCGGCGCGGGCCGGGTCGCGCGCATCGCCCGCAGACCGGCCGATCCGCGCGGAGACGGTGAGGGGCGTGCCCGGCAACCCCATCGCCGCCGACGCGGACAGATAGAGATTGTCCCCGCCGATGGACGACTGCCTGGGGGCATAGCTGCCGCTGACGTCGATGCTGGCCGGCCCGATCAGGAAAGCCGCGCCAGCGCCGATTTCGCCATAGCCCTGTCCGGAACTCCCGGGGAAAAGGTGATAACGGCCTTCGGCGGAAAGCCGCCATCCGCCGATCTGCCGGGCATAGACCGCACCCAGGTCGACGACGGCATCGGCTCCGCCATGCCGGGCGCTGCCCCATAGCGAGGCGGCGGCGCCGTCGAGGCTCAGCCCGTCAGCCACGGGCACGGACAGCGTACCCCGCAGCACCGGGTCGCCCTCGCTCCAGCTCAGGCCCCGGCGCCGTTCGTCGCTTGCGACCTCGACCGTGGCCGACACGCCGTCGGCATATTGCGCGAAGGCGGGGCCGGCGCCGACGCCAGCCAGGAAGGCGCTGGCCAGAATGGCGCAGGCCAGCGCCGCCCTGTCTTCAGTTGGAGGCAAGATTGCGGACGGCATCAAGCTCGGCCAGTAGCGGCGCGTGGTCCGCCTGTGCAACCGCGATCAGATGTTCGCGGATTGCGCCTTCATAACGGGCCAGATTGCGTTCGCCCGACTGGCGGCCGGGCGTGCAGGCGCCATGCTCGCTGCCGGAAAACTGTCTGTCGCTGGAAACCGTGCGGCTGAGCGCCGGTCCATGGCTGAGCGCCCGGTCGACCAATATGGTGGCGGTCCACTGGCACCGTTGCATGTCCGTTCGGTTCGGGGTCCGGGCGCCGATGGTTCTGGTGCGGAACTCGGCGCGGGCGCTGTAGGTCGCCTCGACAGGCTTTCCGCCATGGTCGATCTGCACGCTGTGCGTGGCCGCTGCCGCGGCCAGGGCAATAAGGGTCAAACTCATGTCATTCTCCTGCTTGGCGCCGGACTTTGCTGTCCGGTCGCCAGAGCGGGATTTAGGTTGCGACTGTTGCTGGCTGTTGTCCGAGGGATGACAAAGGGGTGCTGGCGTTCAGGCCGCCGCCTTCGCCAGCCCCTTGGAAAGCTGCAGCGCGCCGTTGAGTCGCGCCGCCGGATCGGCCCAGGCCCGGTTCACCACCACCTTGCTGTCGGGCCGCAGCCGCGCCACGCCGTTCAGCCGCTGGATATAGGCGACCAGCCCCTCGGGCCGGGGGAAGCGGTCCTCGAAGAAGCTGACCAGCGCGCCCTTCGGTCCGACATCGATTTTCGCGATATTGGCGGCCACGCAATTCTGCTTGATCTCGATGATCTTGAACAGGTTCTGCGTCGGCGCGGGCAGCTTGCCGAACCGGTCGATGAGTTCGGCGGCGAACGCCTCCAGCCCCTGCCGGTCCTCGACTTCGTTGAGGCGGCGGTAAAGGCCCATGCGCAGGTCGAGGTCGGGCACATAATCCTCCGGAATGAGGATCGGCGCGTCCACGGTGATCTGCGGCGAGAAGCTCTCGCGCGCCTTCTCCAGCCCCGCGCCGCCGGCCTTCGCCTCCAGTATCGCGTCCTCCAGCATCGACTGGTAGAGTTCGAACCCGACCTCCTTGATATGGCCGGACTGCTCGTCGCCCACCAGATTGCCCGCGCCGCGTATGTCGAGGTCGTGGCTGGCAAGCTGGAACCCCGCGCCCAGCGTATCCAGGTCGGACAGCACCTTCAGCCGCTTTTCCGCCGTTTCGGTGATCACCCGGTTGGCGGGCGTGGTGAAATAGGCATAGGCGCGCGTCTTCGCCCGCCCGACCCGCCCGCGAAGCTGGTAGAGCTGCGCCAGGCCGAAGCGGTCCGCCCGATGGATGATGAGCGTGTTGGCGGACGGAATGTCGAGCCCGCTTTCGACGATGGTGGTCGAGAGCAGCACGTCGTAGCGCTTGTCGTAGAAGGCCGACATGCGTTCCTCCACCTCCGTCGCGCTCATCTGGCCATGGGCGACCACCGGCCGCACTTCGGGCACTTCGGTGCGGAGAAATTCCTCGATCTCCGTCAGGTCGGAAATGCGCGGCACGACGAAGAAGCTCTGGCCGCCCCGATAATGTTCGCGCAGCAGCGCCTCGCGGATCACGACCCCGTCCCACGGCATGATGTAGGTCCGCACCGCCAGGCGATCCACCGGCGGCGTCTGGATGACCGACAGTTCGCGCAGGCCCGACATCGCCATCTGCAAGGTGCGCGGGATGGGCGTCGCCGTCAGCGTCAGCACGTGGACGTCGGTCTTGAGCGACTTCAGCCGTTCCTTGTGGGTCACGCCGAACCGCTGTTCCTCGTCCACGATGACGAGACCCAGCCGCTTGAACTCCAGCCCCTTGGCCAGCAGCGCATGGGTGCCCACCACGATGTCGACGGTTCCGTCGGCAAGGCCGGCCTTCACCGCCTTCGCCTCCTTGTCCGGCACCAGCCGGGACAGGCGGCCGATCTTCACCGGGAAACCCCGGAAACGCTCCTCGAAATTCATGTGATGCTGCCGGGCGAGCAGGGTGGTCGGGCAGATCACCACCACCTGCATCCCCGCCATCGCCGCGACGAAGGCGGCGCGCAGCGCGACCTCCGTCTTGCCGAAGCCGACATCGCCGCAGACCAGCCGGTCCATCGGCCTGCCAGCGCCCAGATCCTCGATCACGTCGCCGATCGCCCGGTCCTGATCGTCGGTTTCCTGATAGGGGAAGCGGTCGACGAAGGCGGGATAGCCCGCGCTGTCGGGTTCCGCCACGGTCGCGGGCCGCAGGGCGCGTTCCGCCGCGGTCTTGAGCAGTTCGCCCGCAATCTCCCGGATGCGTTCCTTCATCCGCGCCTTGCGCCGCTGCCAGGCCTCCCCGCCCAGCCTGTCCAGGCTGACGCCCTCGCTTTCGGAGCCGTAGCGGGAGAGAACCTCCAGATTCTCGACCGGCACATAGAGCTTGTCGCCGCCCGCATATTCCAGCGCGACGCAATCATGCGCCGCCTTGGCGACGGGAATCTGGGTCAGCCCTTCATAGCGGCCGATGCCATGGTCCATGTGCACGACCAGATCGCCCGGCGAGAGCGTCGCCAGTTCGGCCAGGAAAGCGTCGGCGCTCTTCTTGCGCTTGGCCCGCCGCACGAGCCGGTCGCCCAGCATGTCCTGTTCGGTCAGCACCGCCACGTCGGGCGCGGTGAAGCCGTGGTCGAGCGGCAGGACGGTCAGCACCGTGCTGCCCCCGGCCGCGATGCCCAGCGCCTCCTGCCAGCTGTCCGCCGCCGCGATCCGCTTCAGCCCATGGTCGGCCAGCAATCCGGACAGCCGTTCCCGCGCGCCGCCTGAATAGCTGGCGATGACCACCTTCTTCTTCGCCCGCTGGAGCGCGGCGATATGTTTGCTCACCGCCTCATAGACATTGGCGTTCTGCGCCCGCTCCGGCGCGAAGTCGCGTGGGCCATCCACCGCGAAGTCGAGGACGGAGGCGCTTTCCGGTTCATGGAAGGGGGTGGTGGCGTGCATCGGCCAGTCGCGCGCCAAAGCGGCCCATTCCTCCGCCTCCAGATAGAGGGCCCTGGGCTCCAGCGGCCGATAGGCGCCGGGATCGGAGGATTTCGCCGCCGCGCGGTTCGCATGATAGTCCCTGATCGCCTCGAACCGCGCCTCCGCCGCGCCCGCGACGCCATGGTCCAGCAGGATCAGGCTGTCGTCGCCCAGATGGTCGGTCAGGGGCACCAGCCGTTCCTCGAACAGCGGCAGCCAATGTTCCATGCCCTGCAGGCGGCGCCCGTCGCTCACCGCCTGATAGAGCGGGTCGCCGGTGGCCGTGGCGCCGAAAATTTCGCGATAGCGGCCGCGGAAGCGCTTGATCGTCTCCTCGTCCAGCAAGGCCTCCGACGCGGGGAGCAGGGTGAAGCCCTCGACGCTCCCGCTCGTCCGCTGGTCGGCGGGATCGAAGCGACGCACCGTCTCTATCTCGTCCCCGAAGAAATCGAGCCTGAGCGGCTGTTCCTCGCCGCCGGGGAACAGGTCGACAATGCCGCCGCGTATGGCGAACTCGCCCCGGTCATGCACGGTGTCGGTGCGCACATAGCCATTGGCCTGCAGCATGTCGGCCAGCCGCGAGATGGCGATCCGTTCCTTGGGCGCGAGTTTCGCCACCAGTTGCCGCACGCGGAACGGCGTCAGCGTGCGCTGGGTGAGGGCGTTGAGCGTGGTGAGGACGAGTTGCGGTCCCTGCGGCTTGCCTTGCAGGGCGTAGAGGCCAGCCAGCCGGGCCGCGGCGGTGCGCAGCGAAGGGCTGGCCCGGTCATAGGGCAGGCAGTCCCAGGCCGGGATTTCGACGATCTCGATCTCCGGCGCGAAATAATGCGCCGTATCCGCCACGGCGCGCATCAGCTGCTCGTCGGGGGCGACGAACAGGGTGCGGGACGGGGCGGCGCGCGCGATGTCCGCCAGCAGCCAGGGCTGGAAACCGGCCGGCACGCCGGAAAGGGTCATCGGGGCGGAGGCTTTGAGGATTTTCTGGAGATCGGTCATTTCTTGCTTTGTCATTCCCGCGAAGGCGGGATGCGTTTCCCGGCCCGGCGTGTGGATGCTCCGTCAGGAGATGAATCCCCGCCTTTGCGGGGATGACGGCGTAGGGCGTCTATTTCTTCCCGATCTCCACGAAATCCATCTTCACGAACCTGTCCCACATCGGCCCGCGCCATTGTTCCGGCAGCGGCAGCGTGCCGAGGGCCCAGGCCATGATGTCGGCATCCTGTTCCTCGATAAAGCGTTCGAACCAATCCAGTTCCTCTTCGCCCCATTCGGCATGGTAGCGATCGAAATATCCCCCCACCGCCAGGTCCGCTTCCTTGATGCCGCGATGCCAGGCCCGGAATTGCAGGCGGCGGATGCGGGGGTCTTCGTTCACAATTTGTTCCTTGCGCGAGCATGGCGAAATTGCCGATCGGATGTTTGCGCATCGTCCCGGCTGGGCTAGACGCATGCAGATAGCCATGCGACCCGATATCCTCAACCCACTCTTCACCGAAATCGAAGCGCTGAAAGGCGTCGGCCCAACATTGGCAAAACCGCTGGAGCGGCTGGGCCTGGCGCGCGCCGTCGACGTCGCCTTCCATCTTCCGGTCAGCTTCATCGACCGCCGCATGGTGGACGAGCTGATCCTGGGCGATTCAGGCCGGATCATCGGCATCACGCTGACGCCCACCGATTATCGCGCGTCCGGCAGCGCCCGCGCGCCGTTCCGCGTGATTGCGCAGGACCGGCACGGGAACAGCGTCGCGCTGGTCTATTTCGGCCGCAACAGCGCCTGGCCGCGCAAGCTGCTGCCGCTGGGCGAAGCGAAGTTCGTCTCCGGCAAGCTGGAGGCCTATGGCGACAATCTGCAGATCGTGCATCCCGACCATGTCCTTCCGCCGGAGGAAGCCGCCACCATTCCCGCGCGGGAGCCGGTCTATGGCCTGTCCGAAGGGTTGACCAACAATCGCCTGCGCGACCTGGTGGCGCAGGCGCTGGCCCGCGCCCCCGAACTGCCCGAATGGATCGAGCCCAGCCTGCTCGCCCGCAAGGGCTGGCCCGGATGGCGGGAGGCCCTGCATCGCATCCATGCCGATCCCACCGACGCGCTGGCCCGCGAGCGGCTCGCCTATGACGAGATATTCGCCGGGCAGCTTGCGCTGATGCTGGTGCGCCAGTCGTCCCGCAGGCGCCGGGGCGTGCCCGTTGCCGGTGACGGCCGGTTGCGCGCCATGCTCAAGCTGCCCTTTGCGCCGACCGGCGCGCAGAGCCGCGCCTTCATGGAAATAGAGGGCGACATGGCCCAGCCCGTGCCCATGCTGCGCCTGTTGCAGGGCGATGTGGGGTCGGGCAAGACGCTGGTCGCGCTGATGGCGCTGCTCAACACGGTCGAGGCGGGGGCGCAGGGCGCGCTGCTGGCGCCGACCGAAATCCTTGCCCGCCAGCATTATGAAACGTTGCGCCGGATGGCGTCGGGCCTGCCGGTGAATATTGCCATCCTGACCGGGCGCGAAAAGGGTAAGGCGCGCGAATCCACCCTCATGGGACTGGCGGACGGGAGCATCGACATATTGGTCGGCACCCACGCCATCTTCCAGGATGCGGTGCGATACAAGAACCTCGCCCTGGCGGTGATCGACGAGCAGCATCGCTTCGGCGTCGCGCAGCGCATGATGCTGGCGGCCAAGGCGGAGCGTGCGCCGCACCTGCTGGTGATGACCGCCACGCCGATCCCGCGCACGCTGACGCTCACTTATTATGGCGAGATGGACGTGTCCCGCCTGGACGAGATGCCGCCGGGCCGGCAGCCGATCCAGACCGTCGTCATGTCCTCCGGGCGTCTGGACGAAGTGGTGGAGGCGCTGGCCCGCCATGTGGAGGGCGGGGGGCAGGCCTATTGGGTCTGCCCGCTGGTCGAGGAAAGCGAGAATAGCGACCTTGCCGCCGCCGAGGCGCGGGCGGAGACGCTGCGGATGCGCTTCGGCGAGCGGGTCGCGATCGTGCACGGCCGGATGAAGGGGCCGGAGAAGGACGCCGCGATGGAAGCCTTCGCCTCCGCCCGGGCGAAGATATTGGTGGCGACCACCGTGATCGAGGTCGGCGTCGACGTTCCCAACAGCAACCTCATCATCATCGAAGGGGCCGACCGCTTCGGCCTGGCGCAGCTTCACCAGTTGCGCGGGCGCGTGGGGCGGGGGCAGAACCAGTCGGTCTGCATCCTGCTGCGCGGCAATGCGCTGAGCGAGACCGCCCGGGCGCGGCTGGCCCTGATGCGGGACACCAATGACGGTTTCCGCATAGCCGAGGAAGACCTGCGCCTGCGGGGCGCGGGGGAGATATTGGGCACGCGCCAGTCGGGCGAGCAGCAGTTGAAGCTGGCGACGCCGGAGCATCTCTCCGCCCTGCTCGATCCGGCGCGCGACGACGCGCATCTGCTGATCGACCGCGATGGGGG
Organism: Sphingobium fuliginis; assembly: GCF_015074805.1. Lineage (NCBI taxonomy): Bacteria > Pseudomonadati > Pseudomonadota > Alphaproteobacteria > Sphingomonadales > Sphingobiaceae > Sphingobium > Sphingobium fuliginis. The sequence goes on from NZ_CP060035.1 coordinate 996,894, forward strand.
ACTGAGCGAGGCGCGGGGGCAGGCGGCCAGAACCTGCCTCTATCTTTTCGAGCGCGACGCGGCGGTGGGTCTGCTGCGCAGCGGGTAGGATCGCTGCCTGTTCTGGCGAAGGCAGGAACGCGGTGCCGGCGGCTGTGCGACCGGGCGGCGTTTCCCTCGCAGGGTCGGCACGCATCTTGGAAGCAACGGCCTGCCGCACCTGCGAAACCATCCCGCGGCCCTGTCGTTGCAGGACCATGCAATCCGACATCAGCCTGCACCATGTCACGTCGATGGCGGCGATCTCGATCGGCCTGTCGGTCGCCGTCGCCTTCCTGCTCCATTGGCTGGTCTATTGGCTGGCGACCCGCATCGTGCGGCGGATGCGGATAGAGCCGGTGATCCTTCCCGCCCTCTATCACCCCAGCCGCTGGCTGATCGTCCTCATGACGCTGGCGGCGGGCATCCAGCCGCTGACCTTCAGCCCGAATGTGGAGGCGATCTGGTCCATCGGGTCGAAAATGCTGTTCATCCTGCTGATGGGCTGGCTGATCTTTTCCCTGATGCGGGCGGGGCGCATCATCCTGGAGCGCCGCAGCGACATCAGCGTGGAGGATAATCTGAAGGCCCGGCGGCAGCATACCCGCATCCGCATCCTCTACCGCGTGACGCAGTTCATCGTCGGCTTCCTGATCGTCTCGCTGATGCTGATCGCCATTCCCGGCGTGCGGAGCGTCGGGGTTACGCTGATGGCGTCGGCGGGGCTGGCCGGGCTGGCCGTCGGCGCGGCGGCGCAGCCCGCGCTCAAGAACCTGATCGCCGGCATCCAGATGGCCTTTTCAGAACCGATCCGGCTGGACGATGTCGTGATCGTCGAGGGCGAGTGGGGCCGGATCGAGGACATCAAGCTGACCTATGTCGTCATCCGCATCTGGGACGACCGGCGGATGATCGTGCCTGTTTCCTATTTCCTGGAAAAGCCGTTCCAGAACTGGACGACGAAAACCTCCGACCTGCTCGGCACCGTATTCCTTTACGTCGATCCTGCCGCCGACATAGAGGCGATCCGGGCGAAATTCATCGAGGCGGTCAAGGCCAACAGCCGCTGGGATGGGCGGGTCGCGATATTGCAGGTCACCGACCAGCGCGCCGATGCGCTGGAGCTGCGCGGCCTGCTGAGCGCCCGCAACGCCGGCATAGCCTTCGACCTGCGCTGCGAGGTGCGGGAGGCGATGATGAATTTCCTGCGCACGCAAATGCCGCAGGCGCTGGTCCGTTCGCGCCAGCGGCTGGAGGCGGGGGATGATCTTGGGAAGGCGTTTACCAGGCCGTCTGCCGTGGCGGAATGAGGGACAGCATCGCGTCATAGACATGCGGTTCGATCCGCCTCAGGAACTCGACGCCGATCCGCCCGTCTTCCGACCAGCGCACGTGCCCGGCATGGTCCTTCACCACGGGCAGCCATATCGTCACCCGTTCACCCATGGCCAACGGCGCATCCGTCCGGCACATCAATCCCAGGGCGGAGATGTTGATGATCCGCGCGCCATGGGTTCGCCCCTGCGCGGTGATATGGCTGACCATATCGACCAGATCCCGCTGCACGCGTCGCTGGTTGGCGGCGGGGTCCCGCGACTGGTTCAGATGGGACAGGCTTGCGAACACCGAAGGCATGCCCGCAGGATAAGATAAGGAAGGTGGCCTATTCCTTACCTTCCATGGTTAAGGCGCGCTGCACGCTCTTTCGATTTCAGGCGGTTACCAGCCCGTGCTTCTTCGCGCCGAAGCTGACCTTGTCCCCCGCCTTCAGGGGCAGGGCGGGGTCGTTCACCACCTCTCCATTGACGCGGATGGCGCCTTCCGCCAGCTTCCGCCGCACTTCCTTGTTGGAGGCGGCAAAGCCCAGCGCGGCGGTGCCCTGCACGATGTTCAGCCCGTCCGCGCCAAGGCTGACGGTCGGCAGATTGGCATCGGAGGCGCCCTCCTCGAAAGTCCGGCGGGCCGTCTCCGCGGCGGCGGCGGCGGCATCGGCGCCGCGGCAGAGCGCCGTCGCCTCGTTCGCCAGGACCTTCTTCGCCTCGTTGATCTCCGCGCCCTGCAGGGCGGCCAGCCGTTCCACCTCGTCCATCGGCAGGTCGGTGAACAGCCGCAGCCGGCTGGCGACGTCGGCATCGGCCGTGTTGCGCCAGAACTGCCAGTAATCATAGCTGGAAAGCTGATCCTCGTTGAGCCACACCGCGCCGCCCACGGTCTTGCCCATCTTGGTGCCGTCGGCATTGGTGAGCAGCGGGGTCGTCAGCCCGAACACCTGCGTGCCGTCCACCCGTCGCGCCAGTTCGACGCCGTTGACGATATTGCCCCACTGGTCCGATCCGCCCATCTGCAACCGGCAGGCCGAACGGCGCGACAGTTCCAGAAAGTCATAGGCCTGGAGGATCATATAGTTGAATTCCAGGAAGCTCAGCGACTGTTCCCGGTCCAGCCGCAGCTTCACCGAATCGAAGCTCAGCATCCGGTTGACCGAGAAATGCTGGCCGATGTCGCGCAGGAAAGGGATATATTCCAGCCGGTCCAGCCAATCCGCATTGTCGACCATGATCGCGTCGGTCGGTCCGTCGCCGAATGTCAGGAACCGTTCGAACACGCGTTTGATGCTGCCGACATTCTGCGCGATGGCGTCGGTGGTCAGCAGCTTGCGCGCTTCGTCCTTGAAGCTGGGATCGCCGATCTTGCCGGTGCCGCCGCCCATCAGGACGATGGGCTTGTGCCCGGCCTTCTGCAACTGCCGCAGCATCATGATCGACACCAGATGGCCCACATGCAGCGAGGGCGCCGTGGGATCGAAGCCGATATAGCCCGGCACGACCTGCCTGGCGGCCAGGGCGTCCAGACCCTCCGCATCGGTCAACTGGTGGATATAGCCGCGCGCTTCGAGCAGGCGGAGCAGATCGGACTGGTAGTTGCTCATGGCGCGGCCCTGTAGCATTGAGAGGAATAACGTAAAAGAGGCAGGATCATTCGATGCTCGCAATAGGCCTGATGTCGGGCACATCCCGCGACGGCATAGACGCCGCGCTGATCGAGACCGATGGCGAGGGCGCCAGCAAGGGCATCGCTTTCCATGCCATGCCCTATGGCGAGGGGTTCCGCCTTCGCCTGGCCGAAGCCTGCGGGCGCGCCATGGCGATGGACAGGCCGGGGTTCGAACCGCTCATCCACGCGGTCGAGGAAGAACTGACCGAGCTTCATGTCGAGGCGGTGTCGGACCTGCTGGCCCGCAGCGGCCATGTCACGCAGGACGTCGCCGTCATCGGCTTCCACGGCCATACCGTGGCGCACCGCCCCGAATGGCGCTGGACCTGGCAGATCGGGGACGGCGCCGCCCTGGCGGGGGCCTTCGGCATTCCCGTCGTCGCGGACCTGCGCAGCGCCGATGTCGCGGCGGGCGGACAGGGCGCTCCGCTGCTCCCCGTCTATCACTGCGCCCTGGCCCATGATCTGGCGAAACCCGTTGCGGTGCTGAACCTGGGCGGGGTCGCCAACATCACCGCCATCGCCGCCGACGGGGAAATCGTCGCCTTCGATACCGGCATGGCGAGCGGCCTCATCGACAATTGGATGCAGAGCCATGGCGACCGGAGCTTCGATGAGAACGGCGCGACGGCGGCCGGCGGCCGGGTGGATGAAGATCGGCTGGCGCACATGCTGGCCGATCCCTGGTTCGCCGTCCCTCCGCCCAAGAGCATAGACCGCGAGGCCTTCACCATCGATGCCGTGCGCGGGCTGCCGCTGGCGGATGGCGCCGCGACGCTGACGGCCTTTTCCGCCGCGGCGGTCTCGCGCGGGCTCGGGCATCTCGCGGAGCGGCCCAAGCGCATCTATGTCGCGGGTGGCGGGCGCCACAATGCGACGCTGATGCGCATGCTGGGCGATTATACCGGGGCGGAGGTCCGACCGGTGGACGACCTCGGATGGGACGGGGACGCCCTGGAGGCGCAGGGTTTCGCCTATATGGCTGTCCGCCATATGAAGGGCCTGCCGATCAGTTTCCCCGGCACGACCGGCGCGCCGCGGCCGATGACGGGGGGCGTGCTCTTCGAACCGGCATGACATTTCCCTGACACCCTCCCGCCTGCGGAGGGGGGAATATCGCTGAATCGGCCCGGTTCACCGCTTGCGCGTCAGTTCTCGCATGGCGTCGTCAATCCCCTCGATCGTCAGGGGATACATGCGGCCATTCATGATTTCGCGGATCATCCTGGTCGACTGGCTATAGCCCCAATGCGCTTCCTGCGCGGGGTTCAGCCACACGGCGGCCGGATAGGTGTGCAGCACGCGGCTCAGCCAGGTTGCGCCCGGTTCCTCGTTCATATGTTCGACCGAGCCGCCGGGATGGCTGATCTCATAGGGGCTCATCGCCGCGTCCCCGACGAAGATCACCTTATAGTCATGCCCATATTTGTGGAGGATGTCCCAGGTCGGCGTTCGCTCCGAAAAGCGGCGGCGGTTGTCCTTCCACACGCCTTCGTAAAGGCAGTTGTGGAAGTAGAAGAATTCCATATTCTTGAATTCGCTCGTCGCTGCCGAGAACAGCTCCTCGCAAAGCGTGATGAACGGGTCCATCGATCCGCCCACGTCCAGGAACAGGAGCAGCTTCACCGCATTGTGCCGCTCCGGCCGCATGCGGATGTCGAGCCAGCCCTGCCGCGCGGTTCCCCGGATCGTTTCGTCCAGGTCCAGCTCGTCCGCCGCCCCCTCCCGCGCGAAGCGGCGCAGCCGCCGCAGCGCGACCTTGATGTTGCGGGTGCCCAGTTCCTTCTGATTGTCCAGATTGGCGAATTCGCGCTTTTCCCACACCTTGATGGCGCGCTTGTGCCGGCTCTCGCCGCCGATCCGCACCCCCTCCGGATTATAGCCGCCATGGCCGAAGGGCGAGGTGCCGCCGGTGCCGATCCATTTATTGCCGCCCTGATGACGCCCCTTCTGCTCCTCCAGCCGCTTCTTCAGCGTCTCCATGATCTCGTCCCAGCTTCCCAGCGACCTGATCTTCTCCATCTCCTGCGGACTGAGGAATTTCTCCGCCACCAGCCGCAGCCATTCCTCGGGAATGTCCGCCTCGACCCCTTCGCTGCCCAGCACGCCCTTGAAGACGCGGGCGAACACCTGGTCGAAACGGTCGATCAGTCCCTCATCCTTCACATAGGTGGCGCGGGCGAGATAATAGAAATCCTCGGGCCGCTGCCCGATGACGTCCCGGTCCAGCGCCTCCAGCAGCAGCAGATGTTCCTTTATGCCGGCGGGAATGCCGGCAGCGCGCAGCGCGTCGAGAAAGTTGAGCATCATGACGGCCCCTTGTCCGCCAGCTTGCCCGATCATGCAAGCGCGGGGCGTTGTCGGAATGTTAAGTGTTGCAATGCATCGTTAACAAGGCAGTATCCATATCGGGCGGAATAGGGCGGCGATCATTGGAAAACGGGGATTTGTTGACCGACCTGGGGGAAAGATCGGGCGACATCGCATTGCAATGCAGCGAAACGGCGGGTTTCCTGGGGGAACTGACCCGCCGCATCCAGGCGGATTCGGCGCATCTGGGGGAATTGCAGTCGACGATGGAGGCGCTGGCCGTCAGCCAGAATGAAAGCGTGCTCGCGGCGCAGGAACTCAGCCTTACGGCGCGTCGGGCGGGGCAGATCATCGCGCAGGGGCATGAGGCGATCGGACGTTCCCTGGGCCAGATCACGGAACTGATCGAGAATGTGACCGGACTGGAAGGGCATCTGCGTCAGTTCCTGGACGTCATCGAGACGGTCGGCGATATTTCGGGGCAACTGGGCGCGATCGCCCGCCAGACCCGCCTTCTGGGCGTGAACGCCGCGATCGAGGCGGCCCGCGGCGGCGAGGCGACGCAGGGCTTTGCCGTGGTGGCGGACGAGATCCGGCGGCTGGCCGGGCAGGCGGGCGAGTCCGCCGCGTCCGTGGGCGACAAGCTGGGCCAGCTGGACCGCGATGCCCGGCAACTGATCGGCGGGGTGGAGGCCAATATCCTGCGCGGCCGCGAAGTCGGTTCGCATATCGATACGCTGCGGGTCAGCATGGCCGAGATCGCTTCGCTGGTGACGCAGTTCGGGGATCGGTCTGAAACGATCGTCACCTGCACGGACGAGGCCGATGGCGACGTCGCGGCCCTGCGTCAGGGACTTGCCCGTTTCAGCCAGTCGGCGACGGAAAGTGCGACCCGCGTCGAAACCGCGCGCGGCCACCTGGAAGGGCTGGAGGGGATGGCGAACGCGATGCTCAACCGGGCGGCGCATAGCGGCCATGTCACGCGCAACAGCCGCTATATCGCCCTGGCCGAAGAAGGCGCGGAGGAGATTCAGGCGCTGATCGAGCGGGCGCTGGCGGAGGGGGAACTGGACATGGGCGGCCTGTTCGATACCGCCTACCGGCCGCTGCCCGGTTCCGACCCGATGCAATATGAAAATGGCTTCACCGCCTTTGCCGACCGCTGCGTGCAGCCCTTGCTCGACCGGCGGACCGCGCAGGACAGCGCCATCGTCGGCTGCTGCCTGATCGACATGAACGGCTATCTGCCGACGCATATCAGCGCGCGCAGCCAGCCGCAGCGGCCTGGGCAGACGCGCTGGAACATGGAACATGCCCGCAACCGGCAGATATTCATGGACAGCCAGACCCGCCGCGCGCTGGACGGCGATGGGGATTTCTTCCTGTTCACCTACCGTCAGGACTTGGGCGAGGGGCGTTATCGGGCATTGCGCAGCGTGTTCGTGCCGCTGATGTTCAGCGGACGGCGCTGGGGGCTTTATGAGGTCGGCTATCTGATCTGATCGCCCCTCTCAGCGCAGCTTCACGCCAGCCGTCCGCACCGTCACCTCGCCATTGGCGGCATAGTCGGCGGTCGCGCCGGCCTGGGCCGTCTGAGGGTCCTTTCCGTCCAGGATCTGGGCGATCTGGCGGGCGCTCGGCACCTTGTCATAGACGCCGTAGAGGTCGGTCTGACCCACGGAATGGATGGAGAGCCGATAGCCGTCCTTCGCGGGATCGAACGCGACCATGGTGCCTGCGTCGTCCACCGGCACGATGATCGCGCCATCTGCGGCGCCGGCCTGCTGGAGAATGTCGTAGCTGCCCTCGGCGGTGTCGACCTTGCCCCTTATGCAGAGCGGTTCCTGCCCTTCGCGCGGCAGGGAAATATCGGCGGGCGCGGACGTGGTTTGCGCGGTGAGGCGGGCGTCGCCGCCTTCATTGGCGGGGCAGGCGGCCAGTCGAGCGGGCCTGGTCGCATGGATCGAGGATGCATCATCGAACTGAAGACCCGCCAGCATGCCGTCCAGCCCGGCCAGCACTTCCTTCCGCCGTTCCGTCGGCCCGGTGACGCGGAGCTTCACCAGCCATCGCCCGGCGTGCAGGAAAGCCGCAGCCGTGGTGAGCGCGCCGTCGGCGGCATCGTCATAGACGGCGCGGATGGCGCCATTGGCATGTCCGGCCACCGCGACGCTGGAATAAGCGGTGCGGCGCGTCCTTGCTCCGAAACGCTCCGTCACGGCCTTGTCCGTCATATAGGCGGCGAGCGAGGCGTCGGCATAGCTGGGCAGATAGACATAGAGCGTCGCCTGGACCGCGCCGTCGTCGGACAGATATTGCGCGTAATTGTCGATGCCCTTGCCGCCGTTGGAAACCTCCCCGCTCTTGGCGAGCGACAGGCCGGCCACGCTTTGCGGCATGCCGATCCCCGCGGCGTCGGCGCGCAGGGCGGTGGCGGTGGGTGTCCAGGCTTCCCGTTCCTCGGCAGCGTGCGCGAACGCAGGCGCTGACAAGGCCAGCACCGCCGATAAAAGGGACAACGCACGCTTGGGCATTGGCATCCTTCCCTAAATTCATGGCCGTCTTTTCGCGGCTTTGAATGTCAGGAGGAAAGTTGAGCCGAAATGCACCGGCAGCGCAAGCGGCCTTTTAGCTTACGGGGGGCATTTGTGCCGGATAATGGGGCAGATCAGGGTCCAGATGCGCCCAGGCGGGCGCCGCGTCGGTCCAGATGACGGCCTGGGGGGCCAGAAGGTCGGGATCGTCAAGCGCTCCGGCGCGGACGAATGTCAGGTGCGGACGCGATTCGGCCAGGCTGAACAGCGGCGTGCCGCATTCGGGGCAGAAGCCGCGCCGCATCGCATTGCCGCTGTCCGCGACGCTGTGGTGCCAGCGCAGGTCGCCGGTGACGGTCAGCTTGTCGGAAGGGAAGCAGACATTCACCGTGCCCGATCCGCCGCCCAGATATTGGCAGAGCCGGCACCAGCACATGCGCGCCGCCAGGGGTTCCGCATCGATGCTGATCCGCACCTGTCCGCACAGGCATCCGGCTTGATGAGTCATGGTTCGCGGCCTTTCGTTGAGCGGGGGTGGAGTGGTCCCTATCGCCCCTGCCGCCGGGCCATGAAGGCGAGCCGTTCGAACATCATGATGTCCTGCTCATTCTTGAGCAGCGCGCCGTGCAGCGGCGGGATCGCTTTGGTGGGATCGCGGTCCTGCAATATGTCGAGCGGCATGTCCTCCGCCAGGATCAGCTTCAGCCAGTCGAGCAGTTCGCTGGTGGACGGCTTCTTCTTGAGGCCGGGCACCTCCCGGATTTCGTAGAATATTTCGAGAGCGCGGTTGACCAATATCTTCTGGATGCCGGGGAAATGCACGTCGATGATGGCCTGCATCGTCTCCCGGTCGGGAAATTTGATATAGTGGAAGAAGCAGCGGCGCAGGAAGGCGTCGGGCAGTTCCTTCTCGTTATTGGAGGTGATGACGACCACGGGCCGTTCCTTCGCCGCCACGGCCTCCCCCGTTTCATAGACATGGAAGGCCATGCGATCGAGTTCCTGCAACAGGTCGTTGGGGAATTCTATGTCGGCCTTGTCGATCTCATCGATCAGCAGGACCGGCAGGGTGGGGGAGGTGAATGCCTCCCACAGCTTGCCCTTGCGGATGTAATTGCCGATGTCGTGAACGCGCGGATCGCCCAGCTGGCCGTCGCGCAGGCGGGCGACGGCGTCATATTCATAAAGTCCCTGATGCGCCTTGGTCGTCGACTTGACGTTCCATTCGATCAGCGGAGCGTCCAGCGCCTTGGCGATTTCCTGCGCCAGCACGGTCTTGCCGGTGCCCGGCTCCCCCTTCACCAGCAGCGGACGGCGAAGCAGCACCGCGGCGTCGACGGCGACCTTCAGATCATCGGTGGCGACATAATCCCGCGTGCCTTCAAACCGCATGTTCCTGCTTCTCATCCTGCCTGTGTCGGGCCAACTATGGCAAAGCAGGGGAGGAGCGCAAAGCCTTTATGCGCGGCTTGCGGCCTGGTCCTTGCCGGCGCGGATCTTCGCGCGGGCCTGAAGGACGTCCCACAGCCCGCGATGCTGGTTCAGCAACTGGCGCGTTCCGAACAGGATGGCGCGGTCGATGGCATCGTCGCCGCCGATTTCCCTGGCGACCTCCAGCGTCGCCGCGCGGTCCGGAAGGTCGCAGACATGGGGTTCCAGCCCGACGCGAATCGCGGCGATGTCCAGCACATGCCGCACGGCCCGCCAGTCGAGCACCAGCGCGATGGCCGCCCCCATCGCGCAGCCGCGCCGGTCCGACTGGGCCAGCATGTCGAGGGCGTGGCGCTGCTGGCTGACGACGGTTTCGCAATCGCTCTGCCCCGCCGTGCTGGGGGCGGGGCCGACCGCGACCGTCACCTGGGTCAGATAGGCTCGTTCCCGCGCGAAGGCGTCGGCCGCCTGGATCAGCCAGGCGCGCGCCGCATTGTCCGCCGACCGCGTGGCGGCATGGTCGATCACGCCGGGGTGGCGGCCATGCAGAAGGCAAAGATAATAGGCGGCATCGGCCAGATCGGGCAGCGACAGCGTGGCATTGGGGCCGAAGCTGGCCCGCGCGCCACTGGCATAGCCATGCCCGGCCGTGCCGTCGGCGGCGACCACGGCGTCCAGGATCTGCGATACATCGCCAAATTGATAGCGCGGTGCTGCTTCGCTCATCGTCTTCCCCTAAAGCCCCGCTGCTGGCGCGGCCTCGTGCAGGCGACCCTAGAGAGTCGAGGTAAAAGAGGAGTTTACGCCAGTAAAAAAGGGCGGCCCGAAGCCGCCCTTTTGGATCATTCCGCCGCGTTGCCGCCTCGGTCTGCCGAGGCGCCGCGTTGCCGCCTCGGTCTGCCGAGGCGCCGCTATTGGTCGAGGAAGCTGCGCATCTTGCGGCTGCGGCTGGGGTGCTTGAGCTTGCGCAGCGCCTTCGCCTCGATCTGGCGGATTCGTTCGCGGGTCACGCTGAACTGCTGGCCGACCTCCTCCAGCGTATGGTCGGTGTTCATGCCGATGCCGAAGCGCATGCGCAGCACGCGCTCCTCACGCGGGGTCAGCGAGGCAAGCACGCGGGTGACGGTTTCCTTGAGGTTCGCCTGGATCGCGGCGTCCACCGGTATGATCGCATTCTTGTCCTCGATGAAATCGCCCAGATGCGAATCCTCCTCGTCGCCGATCGGCGTTTCGAGGGAGATCGGCTCCTTGGCGATCTTCATCACCTTGCGCACCTTCTCCAGCGGCATGGACAGCCGCTCGGCCATCTCCTCCGGAGTCGGTTCGCGGCCCTGCTCGTGCAGGAACTGGCGGCTGGTACGGACCAGCTTGTTGATCGTCTCGATCATGTGGACCGGGATGCGGATGGTCCGCGCCTGATCCGCGATGGAGCGAGTGATCGCCTGCCTGATCCACCAGGTCGCGTAGGTGCTGAACTTGTAGCCGCGCCGATATTCGAACTTGTCGACCGCCTTCATCAGGCCGATATTGCCTTCCTGAATAAGATCAAGGAATTGCAGGCCGCGGTTCGTATATTTTTTAGCGATGGAGATGACGAGGCGCAGGTTCGCCTCGACCATTTCCTTCTTCGCGATGCGCGCCTCGCGCTCGCCCTTCTGCACCATGTTGACGATGCGGCGGAATTCGGACAGCGACATGCCGGTCGCCTGCGCGATCTCGCTCACCTCAAGGCGGATGCGCTCGACCGCGCGCCCCTCGGCTGCGGCGAAGGCGGCCCATTTCTTGTCCAGACCGGACACCTTGTCGAGCCAGCCATCGTCCAGCTCATGATTGACATAGCGGTCGAGGAAATCCTTGCGGCTCACCTTGTGCCGTTCGGCCAGGCGCAGCATCTGCCCGCCCAGCGCGGTCAGGCGCCGGTTATAGGCGTAAAGCTGGTCGACCAGATATTCGATCTTCTGCTGGTGGAACTGGACGCTTTCGACCTCGGCGGTGAGCTGCTCGCGCAGTTCCTGATAGTCGTCCTCCGCCTTCTGGCTCAGCGTCTCGCCATTGGCCATGGCGGCCATGCGCGATTCCTGCGCCTTGGAGAAGGTGCGGAAAATCTCCGTGATGGTCGCGAATTTCTCCAGCGCCATCGGCTTCAGCGTCTCTTCCATCTGGGCGAGGGAGAGGGTGTTGTCCTCCTCTTCCTCCTCCTCCATCCGGCGGGCGCGCCGCTCCGTCAGGCCGTCCTCATCCTCGTCGGAATCGGCTGATTCCTCCTCCGGTTCCTCCTCTTCCTTGAAGCTGGGTCCGGCGGTCTTCTCGCTGATCTCGCCATCGTCGTCCTCGGCGCCTTCCTCCAGATTTTCCGGAGCGGGATCCTTGGACAGCATCGCGTCGAGATCCAGGATCTCGCGCAGCTGCATCTCGCCATTGTTGAGCGCGGTCGACCATTCGATGATCGCGTTGAAGGTGGTCGGGCTTTCGCACAGCCCCAGGATCATCGTGTCGCGGCCCGCCTCGATCCGCTTGGCGATGGCGATCTCGCCCTCGCGGCTGAGCAGTTCCACGGCCCCCATCTCGCGCAGGTACATGCGCACGGGGTCGTCGGTGCGGTCGACCGTTTCCTTCTTCTTCTCGGTAACGGGACGCGGCGAGCCATCGTCGTCGGCGCTGTCGTCGGCGCTGTCGTCGTCGCCGTCGTCGCGCTGATCCTCGCCGTCCTCGCTGGCTTCCTCATTCTCGACGATGTTCACGCCCATTTCGTTGAGCGCGGACATGATGTCCTCGATCTGCTCGGAGGACATCTGGTCCTGCGGCAGCGCGTCGTTCAGCTCGTCATAGGTGATGTAGCCGCGCTTCTTGGCGCGGGCGATCAGCTTCTTGACCGACGCCTCGTTCAGATCCAGCAGCGGTGCATCGCCGGTATCCGTATCCTCGCCCGCACCCTTGCTGTTCGCCTTGCTCGCCATTTATTCGCCTTAATTCCGCCGCCCCCGTGAAAGGGACGATCCATATCATATAATATCTTCGGACTGCGCCAGTTCCGCCAGGCGGCGATCATGATCCAGCTTCAACTTGCGGACCCTTTGCTGTTCAGCAAAGCTGTCCTCGTTGAGGTCGTCTCTCGCCCGCCGGGTGGCTTCAGCCAACGCCGCCTCCAGCTCCGGTCCCTGCGCCATCACCCGAATGGCCTCGTTCAGATCGCGCCGCACGCGATCCGAGTCGGCCTTGCTTCCATGGGGGGTGAATGTGAACGTGTCGGCCCGAAGCATTCCCTTCGCCATATTATACACTTCACCTTGCCCCAATATGGTAAGGAGGCCACCGGTTTCAACTGTTTCTTTGCTGAACGAGGCCGCGATCATCGCGTTCAGCAGTTCCGCCAGCACGGTGTCGGCGATGCGAAGCCCGATAAGCATCTCGCGATGCAGCGCAATCTGATCGGGATGCCGAAGCAGGCTGGCGAGGACGGCGCGCAAAAGCCGCTGCTCCATGCCGCTTGCGCCGATCGCCCTTGCCTCGCTTCCTGCGGGGGGCAGGGGGGGCTTCCAATTGCCGCGCCGGTCGCGCTGCCAGCCGGAGCGGGCGCTGCCCCCGCCGCGCTGATGACGGGGCTGGAAGGCCGCCCGCGCGAAGAACAGCGCGTCATAGCGTTCCCGAAAGGCGTGGACATAATGCGCCCGCACGTCGGGATGGGCGATGGCGTCGGTGATCGCGGACAGGCGCTGCTTGAGCGCGGCGCGCTGCTCCGGCGTATCCAGCGGCGCGGCAGCCTGTTCATATTTCCAAAGGCGCTCGACCAGCGGTTCGGCGGCGCCCAGCACCGCTTCCATCGCCGCAGGCCCCTCCGCGCGGATGAGGTCGTCCGGGTCCTGCCCGGCCGGCAGAGTCGCAAAGGCCAGGCTCATGCCCGGTCGGAGCAGGGGCAGGGCCCGGGTCGCTGCACGGATCGCGGCCTTCTGCCCCGCCGAATCGCCGTCGAAACAGAGGATCGGCACATCGGCCATCTTCCACAGGCGCTCGATCTGATGTTCCGTAAGCGCCGTGCCCAGGGGCGCCACCGATTCTTCAAAGCCGGCCTGGGCGAGGGCGATCACGTCCATATAGCCCTCCACGACGATGATCCGGCCCGTCTGCCGGCTGGCGGGGGAGGCCCGGTCGATATTGTAGAGCGTCCGCCCCTTGTCGAAGAGCGGCGTGTCGGGGGAGTTCAGATATTTGGGTTCGCCCGCGCCCAATATGCGCCCGCCAAAAGCGATCACCCGGCCTCTGATGTCCCGGATCGGCAACATCAGCCGGCCCCGGAAGCGATCATAGCTGTCGCGCTTTCTGGCATTTCCGCTATCCGGCTCGGCGCCATCCGGGTCGATGAGCAATCCCGCCTCGATCAGCAGCGGTTCGCCAAATTCCTTGAGGGCTGTCTTGAGCCGCCCCCGCCCGTCAGGCGAGAAGCCGAAGCCGAAGGTCCTGGCCGTTCCCGCGGCGATGCCGCGCTGCTGGAGATAGGCTCTCGCCTCCGCGCCTTCAATTCCGCCAAGCTGCTCCTCGAAAAAGCCCTGCGCGGCGGCCATGACGTCATGCAGGCCCCTGGCCTGTTCCGCCCGTTTCGCCGCGCGCGGATCGGGCGCGGGAACGTCCATGCCCGCCGCCTGCGCCAGTTCCTTCACCGCTTCCATGAAGGGAAGGCCGCGATGATCGGTCATCCACCGGATTGCGTCGCCATGCGCGCCGCAGCCGAAGCAGTGATAGAAGCCCTTTTCGTCGTTTATCGTGAAGCTGGGCGTCTTCTCATTATGGAAGGGGCAGCAGGCCTTATATTCGCGGCCTGCCTTCTGCACCTTCACCGTCCGCCCGATCAGGGTGGAAAGAGAGGTGCGCGCGCGCAATTCGTCGAGGAAGGCCGGGGATAGGCTCATGCCCAGCTCAAATCCGCACGCCTGAACGCATCGGCCAGAACTCCGTTCGTTTCGAGCGAAGCCGAGAAACGCTCGCGCGGCGGCCGGGCGAGCAGGGAAACAAAGGACCAATTGCCCGCGATCATTGCCTCCTTTTTGGCATGCGACCAGCCGCCGACGATCCGTTCCGCTTCCAAGGCTTCAATTCGGGAAGAAAAGGCTTCGCTCCAGACCAGCATGAGCGGCAAGCGCCTGCGTGTGAATTGGCTGCCCTGTCCTGCCCGATGCCGTCCAATCCTATGGTGGAGGTCATCGGTGCGACCCGTATGATAGCGCCCATCCGAGCATCGCAGCATATAGGTCCAGAACGCCATCATGCGATTATGCCGGAACGTCCATCAATGTCGAGGGCGCGCCGGATGCAGGAAGATTGCGAAGATGTTGCCTCAGGAAAGCGCCGCCTTCACCAGCCCGCTGGCCTTGCTCATGTCGATCACCGATCCGTGCCGTTCCTTCAGCACGGCCATGACCTTGCCCATGTCCTTGACGCTCGCCGCGCCCACTTCCGCCTTGATCGCCTCTATGGCGGCCTTCGTCTCGTCCTCGCTGAGCTGTTGCGGCAGGAAGCTGTCGATCACGTCCAGTTCGGCCTGTTCCTTCGCGGCCAGTTCGTCGCGGCCGCCGCTCCTGAACATGTCGATGGATTCGCGGCGCTGCTTCGCCATCTTCTGGAGCACCTCGACCACGACCGTGTCGTCATCCGGCACGCTGGACGCGGTGCGCAGTTCTATGTCGCGATCCTTCAGCTTCGCCAGGATCAGGCGCACGGCGGCCAGCCGATCCTTCTCTCCCGCCTTCATGGCGGCGATTTGGGCGCTTTTGATCTCGTCGCGAATCATGCGAATGAATCCTGTCTCTTCCGGAAAGGTCCAGATATAACGCCAAAAGAGATTTTTAACAGGAGTTGACCCCGCGGCCTCTCGCGCATAGGTGACCGGCCGTTTAACCCGCTTCAGACGGGTTCCCGCAAAAGCATAAAGGACGATACGACCATGGCTGACGCCAAAACCCTCATTGTGCCCAAAGGAGCGACAGGGGTGTTGGTTTTCGCCGATGGCTCCGCCGTCTTCGGTCGCGGCTTCGGCGCTGTCGGCGATGCGGTGGGCGAACTGTGCTTCAACACGGCCATGACCGGTTATCAGGAAGTGATGACCGACCCCAGCTATGCGGGGCAGATCGTCACCTTCACCTTCCCGCATATCGGCAATGTCGGCACGAACCTGGACGATGTGGAGGCGGAGCTGCCCCACGCGCTGGGCTGCGTCGTGCGGCAGGACGTGACGGAACCCAGCAACTTCCGCAATGTCGAGCCCTTCGATCAGTGGATGAAGGAAAATGGCCGCATTGGCCTTGCCGGCGTCGACACCCGCGCGCTGACCAGGCTGATCCGGGTCAAGGGCGCGCCCAATGTCGTGATCGCGCACGATCCGGAGGGGCGGTTCGACATCGAGGCGCTGGCCGCCAGGGCTGCGGCCTGGCCGGGTCTGGAGGGCATGGACCTTGCCATCGAAGTCTCCGCCAAGGAAAGCCGCCTCTGGAAGGACGGCGTGTGGAAGCTGGGTTTCGGCTACGGCCTCGATGAAGCCGGTGAAGAGCGGCCCCATGTCGTCGCGATCGATTATGGCGCGAAGAACAATATCTTCCGCAATCTGGTGAAGGCCGGCGCCCGCGTCACCGTGCTGCCCGCCACCGCCAGCTATGAGCAGGTGATGGAGCATAATCCCGACGGCGTGTTCCTTTCCAACGGCCCCGGCGACCCCGCCGCGACCGGCGAATATGCCGTGCCGGTGATCCGGAAGCTGCTGGACGCGGACAAGCCGGTCTTCGGCATCTGCCTTGGCCACCAGATGCTGGCGCTGGCGGCGGGCGCTAAGACCGTCAAGATGCATCAGGGCCATCGCGGCGCCAACCATCCGGTCAAGCGCCTGTCCGACGGTCTGGTCGAGATCACGTCGATGAACCACGGCTTCGCGGTCGACGCCGATACGCTGCCCGCCAATGTGAAGCCGACCCATGTGTCGCTCTTCGACGGCAGCAATTGCGGCATCGAACTGACGGATAAGAAGGCTTTCTCGGTCCAGTACCACCCAGAAGCCTCGCCCGGCCCGCAGGACAGCTTCTATCTGTTCGAGCGGTTCGTTGAGGGTCTGGGGCAGAGTTCCTGATATGTCATCTCACACTATCGTAGCATCTACGAAGCATGAGGATCTGACCGTTCACACCACCCATGCCGTTGCGACCAATACAGATCCCGAGGACGGAGATTGGTGGTGGAAGGAGTTGGTGAAGCCGACTTCGATCAGTCTCCGGCCCCGTTTCATGGGCCGTTCTCATCAGAGGAAGAGGCCGTTGCTGATGCAGAGCGGCATTTTCAAGGCGAACATGCCGCAAACTGCGGTTGCATAATGAGTGAGCAATAATGCCCAAACGCACCGACATCTCCTCCATCCTCATCATCGGCGCTGGTCCGATCATCATCGGCCAGGCTTGCGAGTTCGACTATTCGGGCACGCAGGCGGTGAAGGCGCTCAAGGAAGAGGGCTATCGCATCATCCTGGTGAATTCCAACCCGGCCACCATCATGACCGATCCGGAATTCGCCGACGCGACCTATGTCGAGCCGATCACGCCCGAAATCGTGGCGAAGATCATCGAGAAGGAACGCCCCGACGCGGTGTTGCCGACCATGGGCGGGCAGACGGCGCTCAACACGGCGCTCGCTCTCTTCAATGACGGCACGCTGGAGAAGTTCGGCGTCAAGATGATCGGCGCGGATGCGGTCGCCATCGACAAGGCGGAGGACCGCCTGAAATTCCGCGACGCGATGGACAAGATCGGGCTGGAATCCGCCCGCTCACGCATCGCACATACTATGGAAGAAGCGCTGGAAGCCCTTGAATTCACTGGGCTTCCTTCGATCATCCGCCCCAGTTTCACGCTCGGCGGCACTGGCGGCGGCGTTGCCTATAACAAGGACGAGTTCAAGCAGATCGTGGCCGCGGGCCTTGACGCGTCGCCCACCACCGAGGTGCTGATCGAGGAATCGCTGCTCGGCTGGAAGGAATATGAGATGGAGGTCGTCCGGGACCGGAACGACAATGCCATCATCATCTGCTCGATCGAGAATGTCGATCCGATGGGGGTCCATACCGGGGATTCCATCACCGTCGCGCCCGCGCTGACGCTGACCGACAAGGAATATCAGATCATGCGCAACGCGAGCATCGCGGTGCTGCGTGAAATCGGCGTGGAAACAGGCGGTTCGAACGTACAGTTCGCAGTCAATCCGAAGGACGGCCGTCTGATCGTCATCGAAATGAACCCGCGGGTTTCCCGCTCGTCCGCGTTGGCTTCCAAGGCGACGGGCTTCCCCATCGCGAAGGTCGCGGCGAAGCTCGCCGTCGGCTACACGCTGGATGAGATCGAGAACGACATCACCGGCGCCACCCCCGCGTCGTTCGAGCCGACCATCGACTATGTCGTGACCAAGATCCCGCGCTTCGCCTTCGAGAAGTTCAAGGGCAGCGAACCGCTGCTCGGTACCGCGATGAAGTCGGTGGGCGAGGTGATGGCGATCGGCCGCAACATCCATGAATCGATGCAGAAGGCGCTGCGGGGCCTGGAAACCGGACTTTGCGGCTTCAATGAGGTCGACCATCTCGTCGGCGCGCCCAAGGACGACATCATCGCCGCGCTCGCCCAGCCCACGCCCGACCGCCTGCTGGTCGCCGCGCAGGCCCTGCGCGAGGGCCTCACCGTCGCTGAAATCCACAATATCGCGAAGTTCGACCCCTGGTTCCTGGAGCGGATCAAGGAGATCATCGACGCCGAAGCGGAAATTCTGAACAACGGCCTGCCGCAGGATGCTGACGGCATGCGCCGGCTGAAGTCGATGGGCTTTTCCGACAAGCGCCTTGCCTATCTTGCGCTCAAATCGGCCAATCTGCGCGGCATGGAACGGGGCATCGCGCGCGGGTCGGGCCTGATCCACGAAGCGGTCAAGGCCATGACCGGCGGCGTCACGGAGGATGAGGTCCGCGCGCTGCGCCACAGGCTGGGCGTGCGCCCCGTGTTCAAGCGCATCGACACCTGCGCCGCCGAGTTCGAGGCGAAGACGCCCTATATGTACTCGACCTACGAAGCGCCGATCTTCGGCGATGCGGAGAATGAGGCGCAGCCCAGCGACAGGAAGAAGGTCGTGATCCTGGGCGGCGGTCCCAACCGCATCGGGCAGGGCATCGAGTTCGACTATTGCTGCGTCCATGCCTGCTTCGCGCTGGCGGAGGCGGGTTATGAGACGATCATGGTCAACTGCAACCCGGAAACGGTGTCGACCGACTATGACACGTCGGACCGTCTCTATTTCGAGCCGCTGACGGCGGAGGACGTGCTGGAAATCCTGAGCGTCGAGATGTCGAACGGAACGCTGGCCGGCGTGATCGTCCAGTTCGGTGGGCAGACGCCGCTCAAGCTGGCGCAGGCGCTGGAAAATGCGGGCGTGCCGATCCTGGGCACGTCGCCCGACGCCATCGACCTGGCGGAGGACCGCGAGCGGTTCGCCGCGCTGATCGACAGGCTGAAACTGAAGCAGCCCGCCAACGGCATCGCGCGCAGCCGCGAGGAGGCGATCGCCGTCGCCAACCGCATCGGCTATCCGGTGCTGATGCGCCCGTCTTATGTCCTTGGCGGCCGCGCCATGGAGATCGTCGACGGTCAGGCGCAGCTGGAGGAATATATCGCCACCGCCGTTCAGGTGTCGGGCGACTCCCCGGTGCTGATCGACCAGTATCTGCGCGACGCGGTCGAGGTGGATGTGGACGCGCTCTGCGACGGCGACGATGTGGTGGTCGCCGGCGTGCTCCAGCATATCGAGGAGGCGGGCGTCCATTCCGGCGACTCCGCCTGCTCGCTGCCGCCCTACAGCCTGTCGGACGACATCATCGCGGAGATCGAGCGTCAGGCCGATGTCCTCGCCCGCGCGCTGTCGGTCTGCGGGCTCATGAACATCCAGTTCGCGGTCAAGGACGGCGTCGTCTATCTGATCGAGGTCAATCCCCGCGCCAGCCGGACGGTGCCCTTCGTCGCCAAGGCCATCGGCAC
Organism: Sphingobium fuliginis; assembly: GCF_015074805.1. Lineage (NCBI taxonomy): Bacteria > Pseudomonadati > Pseudomonadota > Alphaproteobacteria > Sphingomonadales > Sphingobiaceae > Sphingobium > Sphingobium fuliginis. The sequence goes on from NZ_CP060035.1 coordinate 1,016,224, forward strand.
GCCGATCGCCAAGATCGCCAGCCGCGTCATGGCGGGCGAGAAGCTCAAGGATCTGCCGAAGATCGACCGGAACGCCATCGACCATATCGCGGTCAAGGAAGCCGTCTTCCCCTTCGCCCGCTTCCCCGGCGTCGATCCGGTGCTCTCGCCGGAAATGAAGAGCACCGGCGAAGTCATGGGCATCGACAGCGATTTCGCCACGGCCTTCGCCAAGGCGCAGCTGGGCGCGGGGACCATCCTGCCCAAGGGCGGCACGGTGTTCGTGTCGGTCAAGGACAGCGACAAGCCGGTGATCCTGCCCGCCGTGCAGAAGATGGCGGCGCTGGGCTTCGCCATCATCGCCACGGGCGGCACGGCCCGCTATCTGGAGGAGCAGGGCATCGCCGTCCAGCCGGTCAACAAGGTGGCCGAAGGGCGCCCGCATATCGTCGACAGGATCACCGACGGGGACGTCGACCTGATCTTCAACACGACGGAGGGCTGGCAGTCGCTCAAGGACAGCAAGGCGATCCGCACCAGCGCGCTGCGCGCCAAGGTCGCCAGCTTCACCACGGCGGCGGCCAGCGTCGCGGCGGCGAATGCGATCGAGGCTCTTCGGGGGCATGCCCTTGAAGTGCGTTCGCTCCAGTCCTATTATCCTGTGTCGCAAGCCTGATCCCCTGCACAAGGAAGCACGCTGCGGGTGGCCCCAAGGTCGGGGCCGCCAAAGGGAAGTTTTGACGAAGGATTTGCAAGAATGGCGACCGTCGAGAAGATGCCGATGCTGCAGATGGGCTATGACAAGCTCAACGAGCAGCTCCGCGAGTTGAAGGCCGAGCGGCCGTTGATCGTGGACGCCATCGAAGAAGCCCGCGCGCACGGCGATCTGTCGGAAAATGCCGAATATCACGCCGCCAAGGAGCGTCAGGGCCAGGTTGAAGCCACCATTGCCGATCTGGAAGACAAGCTGTCGCGTGCCCAGATCATCGATCCCAGGACGCTTTCGGGCGACAAGGTCGTGTTCGGCGCGACCGTCACCCTGCTCGATGAGGACGACAAGCCGGTCAAGTACCAGATCGTGGGGCAGGCCGAAGCTGACGCCAAGCTTGGCATGATCAGCTATAACAGCCCCCTGGGCCGCGCGCTGATCGGGCGCCAGATCGGCGAGGAGGTCGAGGTGTCGGTGCCATCGGGCGACAAATTCTACCTGGTCGACAAGATCGATTTCATCTGATCCATCCGTGAAACTGCCTGCCGGTCGCATGACGAACGGGATTGCGGCGATCACCTTCGTCGCCTTCCTGCTGCTTTACCTGACGGGGCAGGTCGATAATGCCGCGATCATGGCCGGCTTCATCCCCGCACGGGTGGAGGATGGCGCCCTGCTGGCCGGCATGGCGGCCGTTCCGGTGTGGCTGACGCCGATCAGTTGCACGCTGGTCCATGCCAACTGGCTGCATGTCGGCTTCAACCTGTTCATGTTCGTCTTCTGCGGGCGACAGGTGGAGCATGTGCTGGACAAGGGCGCGACGCTGCTGCTCTACATTGCCGGAGCCTATGGCGCGACGGCGCTGCAATGGGCGATCGATCCGCATTCCACCAATCCCATGGTCGGCGCCAGCGGGGCCATATCGGCGGTCATCGCGACCTATGCGCTGCTCTACAGCCAGCAGAAGGTCCGGCGGGTTGGACCGGTGTCGGCCAATCTGGTTCGTCTGCTCTGGCTGGCGGCAAGCTGGATCGTGCTTCAGCTCATGATCGGTTTCGCCACGGCGCAGGGATTGGGCGACCTGGGGCAGATTGCTGTTGCCGCGCATATCGGCGGCTTTCTGGTGGGGCTGGTGCTGACGCGCCCTTTGCTGCGCTGGCGTTTCCGCAAACGTCCCCAGCCCCTTTCCTGACGCCCGGCTTTCCTGCTCTTCAGCCGCTGGGCAGATCGGGTTCCAGCAGCCGGTGCAGGTGCACGATCACATAGCGCATCTCCGCATCGTCGACCGTCCGCTGAGCAGCGCCGCGCCAGGCATTTTCTGCACTGCTGTAATCGGGATAGACGCCGACCAGCTCGATCGAACTCAGATCTTCGAATTCCAGCGTTTGAGGATTTTTGACGCGACCGCCCATTACAAGGTGCAGCTTGCTCATGGTATCTTATGTTCTCCTGCTCGGTGAACCCATAGCGTAGCAGGCCGCCCGCACCCGTCCAAGGGGGCAGGCGGCCGGATCAGCATGCTTTTGGCGGCAGCGCGATTACGTTTTTGGCAATCGGGCCTTCACCGCTTCGCTCAGCGCGTCGACCTTCGCGGCGACCAGCGCAGCCACATCGTCGGCAAGGCGGGACGCCTTTGCACCGAGGTCGGCGGACGCCACGCTGTCGCGTGCCGATGCCGCCGCTTCCCTCGTCCCCTCGGCCGCATTGTGCAGCGCCTCGCCAGCGTTCGACCGCAGGCTTTCCGCATTTTCCGCCGCCACGGCCCTGGCGGCGAGCGCCGCTTCCAGCACCTTGGCGCCCGCACTGCTGGCAAGGCCGGGCAGGGCCTTCATGGCCGCGCGGCTCTTGGGGAACATCCATGCGATGACGGCTCCGGCCGCGACGGCGCCCGCGACGGCGGCGATGGGGTGTTCCTGAACGATTTCATTGGCGCGGGCCGCGATCCGTTGCGACCGGTCGCGCGCGTCCGCATAGGCATCGCCCGCCTTTTCACGGCTCGTCTGGATCAGGTCGCCGGCGCTTTCCCTCGCGCGATCCGCCGTATCGCGGAACTTGCCGGACGCGGTCCCGGCAATGTCGTTCGCGGCTTCACGGGCGCGGGTGATTTGCGTGCGGATGTCAGCCATCGTCAGTCTCCGAAATCTCTTCTGTGCGGTTGCTTATCCGAACGTATATCTGCCGGAAAAGTGCCCCGAGCGGACGGCGCAGCAAATAGAGCGCGAGCGCGCCCGTTGCCGCGGCCGTGGCGGCCGGCCGTTGCTGGACCTTGGCAGCCGCATAGGCGGCGCCGTCCATCAGCGTTTCCGTTGCCTTGTCCTTCGCGTCCTGCTTGAGCCGGGCGGGGGTGAGGCGCGCCCTGGCGGCGAGGGCGCTGGAGATGAGCGCGGCCTTGCGCGCATCCGCCCGCGCCACCGCATCGCGATAGGCTTCTTCGCGCTTCATGGCTTCACCGCCTTCTTCATCCGGTCGATGCGGCCCTTCGCGACCAGCAGCAGCAGCAGCGCGATGACCAGCGCGCCGCCGAATACCGCGCCCGTCGCCCAGCCGGGCCCGACAAGCGGCGACAACGCCAAGATGATGCCCACCAGCCCGGCGACGATCGCCGCGAAGGCAAGCATGATGCCCGCCGTCGCGAAGATCAGCGCATCGCGGACCCCCGCGCCGACGATGCCGGCGCGCAGCTTCTGCCGTTCGACTTCCGCTTCCGCATAGGCCCGCCCGTCGCTGTACAGGCGTGTGAAGACGTCCCGCACGGACTCTTCCTGTGCCTCGGTCTGCAGGGGCTCTTGAGTCAATATATCCTCCGCCCCGCGCCGGGGCCCTGTCGTCCGTCAATGGGCAAGGACGCGATCAGGCGTCTTCGTCCGACCCCTTGGCAAGACGCATCAGCACGAAGCCGACCACCGCCGCAGCGCCGATGGCCACGGCCGGGCTCTTGCGCACGAAATCCCGCGCTTCGGTCATCAACTGGTCGACATCCTTGCTGTCCAGCGTCTTCGCGGCGCCGGCCACCGATTCGGCCGCCTGGCGGGCATAGTCGCCATATTGCGGGCCAAGCTTCGCATCGACGGTGCCCGCCGTGTCGGAAATCAGCTTCGCTAGGCTCTGCATGGCCGATCCGGTCTTGTCCTTGGCGACGCCCGCGGCGGATTTTGCGGTCTTGGACGCCTGGTCCTTGAGCGGGTCGATATGCGCTTTCCAATCCACGGCGTTCAGCTTGTCGGCGGCGGCCTTCGCAGCCTTTTCCGCTTGCGCCTTGATCGGCGCGATCTGCGCGGTCCAGCCATGGGCGGCGGCGCCGTTGCCCGGCGTCTCGGGCGCGGCGGCCTTGCGCGTGGTGGTGGTCTTGACGGGCGCGGCCTTCACCAGCGTGCCGGACAGGGCGGCCTTGGCCGGCTTGGCCTTGGGCGCCTTGGCGGGGCTGGCCTTTCTGGCGCGCTTGGCGGGCGGGGTTTCCGGGGTGTCGGCCATCGTCCTAAGTCTCCCTTTGAAATACGGTGGAATCGCTGTGCGGGCGGGCGGCTCTGCCTCTAATGCTTCGCCACCGCCCACAGTTCCGTTGCCGTTACTATTTTGAGCATCGGCATTTTTCGAGTCCTTGCAAGCCCCTGCATTGCCAAGCGGGGAGGCGGTGGCTAAGCGGGGCGCGAAAAGCGACCAGAGCCAGTCCCCAGAGCCACTCCAAGGAGCGACCATGACAGCCATTCTCGATATTCATGCCCGCCAGATTCTGGACAGCCGCGGCAATCCGACCGTCGAAGTCGACGTGATGCTGGAGGATGGCAGCTTCGGCCGCGCCGCCGTGCCTTCGGGCGCTTCGACCGGCGCCTATGAAGCGGTGGAAAAGCGGGATGGGGACGCCGCCAAATATCTGGGCAAGGGCGTGCTCGCCGCCGTCGCCGCCGTCAATGACCAGATTGCCGAGCAGATCATCGGCCTGGATGCCGAGGATCAGGCGGAGGTCGATGCTGCGATGATCGCGCTCGACGGGACGGAGAACAAGTCGAACCTGGGCGCCAACGCGATCCTGGGCGTCAGCCTGGCGGTGGCGAAGGCGGCCGCCGATGCGCGCGGCCTGCCCCTCTATCGCTATGTCGGCGGCGTCAATGCGCATGTGCTGCCGGTGCCGATGATGAACATCATCAACGGCGGCGAACATGCCGACAATCCGATCGACTTCCAGGAATTCATGATCATGCCGGTCGGCGCGGAGAGCATTGCCGACGCCGTGCGGATCGGTTCGGAAATCTTCCATACGCTGAAGAAGGGCCTGCACGACAAGGGACTGGCCACCTCCGTTGGCGATGAAGGCGGTTTCGCGCCCAACATTGCCTCGACCCGCGATGCGCTCGACTTCATCATGCTGTCGGTGGAGAAGGCGGGCTACAAGCCGGGCGACGACGTCGTGCTGGCGCTGGACTGCGCGGCGACCGAATTCTTCAGGAACGGCAAGTATGAGATTTCGGGCGAAGGCCTGTCGCTCAGCCCGGTCGAAATGGCCGATTATCTCGCGGCCCTTTGCGCCGACTATCCGATCAAGTCGATCGAGGACGGCATGAGCGAGGATGATTTCGAGGGCTGGAAGGCGCTGACCGACAAGATCGGGGGCAAGGTCCAGCTGGTGGGCGACGACCTTTTCGTGACCAATCCCAGGCGTCTGGAAATGGGCATCGGCAAGGGCCTCGCCAATTCGCTGCTGGTCAAGGTGAACCAGATCGGTTCGCTCACTGAAACGCTGGCGGCCGTCGACATGGCCCATCGGGCGCGCTACACCGCCGTGATGTCGCACCGTTCCGGCGAGACCGAGGACGCGACGATTGCCGATCTGGCCGTCGCCACCAATTGCGGCCAGATCAAGACCGGTTCGCTCGCCCGTTCGGACCGGCTCGCCAAGTATAACCAGCTCATCCGGATCGAAGAAGAACTGGGCGATGTCGCGCTTTACGCCGGGCGTTCGATTTTCCGCTAAATCAAATTTTCGACATCCGGTCGCAAGCGCAGTAAATTTTGCTTGCGGCCGGCCCGTCCCTGTGATTCAACTGGTCCATGGCGCATATCGCGAAACTCCGCATGTTGCTTTTTTCGGCCTTCGGTCCGGCGATTGCGGTGCTTCTTCTTCTCTTCTTCGCAGGCTATGTGGTGCTGGGCTCCAACGGGGTTCTGGCATGGGGCGATTACAAGCGGCAGCTCCATCATGCCCAGTCTGAACTGAAGCAGGTTCAGGCCAGCCGGCAAGAGTTGAAGAACCGGGTGGACCTGCTCGATCCCCGGCGCGTCGATCCCGATCTTTCCGATGAACTGATCCGGCGGGAGCTGGGCGTCGTCCATCATGATGAAGTGATCGTCCCGCTGAACTGACCTTTCCCGACGGCTGGCCGATCGCTTTTGCCGCGTTCCTGTGCCCCATGCCGCGTTGCATTTGGGGGCGGACTGCCGCTATACCGGCCTTCCTTCCATCCTCACCCACGCAAAAGGATAAGAGCCTTGGCGAAACCAACGACGCCGCGTCCTTCACGCGCAAAGGCAAAGGCGGCTGCACCCGCCGCCGGCGCGGACCATAACCGGCCTCGCCCCGACACTCCCAAAGATTATAAGGCCAGCAAGGAAGAGCTGCTGGAATTCTACCGGCAGATGGTCCTGATCCGCCGTTTCGAGGAAAAGGCCGGCCAGCTTTACGGCCTGGGCCTGATCGGCGGCTTCTGCCACCTCTATATCGGGCAGGAAGCGGTTGCCGTCGGCATCCAGTCGGCGCTCCAGCCCGGCAAGGACAGCGTCATCACCGGCTATCGCGACCATGGCCACATGCTGGCCTATGGCATCGATCCCAACGTCATCATGGCTGAACTGACCGGCCGCGAAGCGGGCATTTCGCGCGGCAAGGGCGGTTCGATGCACATGTTCAGCGTCGAGCATAAATTCTATGGCGGCCACGGCATCGTCGGCGCCCAGGTGTCGCTTGGCGCCGGTCTCGGCTTCGCGCACAAGTATAATAATGACGGCGGCGTCTGCGTCGCCTATTTCGGAGATGGCGCCGCCAATCAGGGCCAGGTCTACGAAAGCTTCAACATGGCCGAGCTGTGGAAGCTGCCGATCATCTTCGTGATCGAGAACAATCAATATGCCATGGGCACCAGCGTCAACCGCTCCTCGGCGGAAGACCAGCTTTACCGGCGCGGCGAAAGTTTCCGCATTCCCGGCATCCAGGTGAACGGCATGGACGTGCTGGCGGTGCGCGGCGCGACGGAAGAGGCGCTGAAATGGGTGCAGGCGGGCAACGGTCCGATCCTGCTGGAAATGAAGACCTATCGCTATCGCGGCCATTCCATGTCCGACCCGGCCAAATACCGGTCGCGCGAGGAAGTGCAGTCGATGCGCGAAAAGTCCGACCCGATCGAAGGCGTCAAGAAATATCTGGCCGACATGGGCGTCGTCGAGGACGAACTCAAGAAGATCGACCAGGACATCCGCAAGATCGTCAGTGACGCGGCGGATTTCGCTGAAACCTCTCCCGAACCGGAACTGCACGACCTTTATACCGACGTGCTGGTGGAGCAATATTAATGGGTATCGAAATCAAGATGCCGGCGCTTTCCCCGACGATGGAGGAAGGCACGTTGGCGAAGTGGCTGGTAAAGGAAGGGGACGAGGTCCGCTCGGGCGACATATTGGCCGAGATCGAGACCGACAAGGCGACGATGGAATTCGAAGCCGTCGATGAAGGCAAGATCGGCCAGATCATGGTGGCCGAGGGGACTGAAGGCGTGAAGGTCGGCACCGTCATCGCAACGATGGCGGCAGATGGGGCAGGCGAGGGTGGCGAGGCCGCACAGGCGCCGAAGGCCGCCGAAAGTGCGCCTCCCGCCGCGCCTGAAGCCGCTCCGGCACTCAGGAAGGCCGAAAGCGGCACGTCGAAGCTTGCGACCGAGGCGAAGGCGACCGTCAAGGACCCGGCGCTGCCCGAGGGTACCGAATATATCAAGACCACCGTTCGCGAAGCGCTGCGCGACGCCATGGCCGAGGAAATGCGGCGGGACGAGCGCGTCTTCGTCATGGGTGAAGAGGTGGCCGAATATCAGGGCGCCTATAAGGTCACACAGGGCCTGCTGGAGGAATTTGGCGACAGGCGCGTCATCGATACGCCGATCACCGAATATGGCTTTGCCGGCATAGGCGCGGGCGCGGCGATGGGCGGATTGAAGCCGATCGTCGAGTTCATGACCTTCAACTTCGCGATGCAGGCGATCGACCATATCATCAATTCGGCCGCCAAGACCAATTACATGTCCGGCGGCCAGATGCGCTGTCCGATCGTGTTCCGCGGTCCCAATGGCGCGGCCAGCCGCGTCGCCGCGCAGCATAGCCAGAATTACGGTCCCTGGTATGCGTCGGTTCCCGGGCTCATCGTCATCGCGCCCTATGACTCGGCCGACGCCAAGGGCCTGCTCAAGGCGGCGATCCGTTCGGACGATCCGGTCGTGTTCCTTGAGAACGAACTGGTCTATGGCCGCAGCTTCGACGTGCCCAAGGTGGACGATTATGTCCTCCCCATCGGCAAGGCGCGCATCGTCCGCGAAGGCAAGGATGTGACGCTGGTCAGCTACTCCATCGGCGTTGGCGTGGCGCTGGAAGCGGCGGAGGCTTTGGCCGGTGAAGGCATCGATGCGGAGGTCATCGACCTGCGCACGCTACGCCCGCTCGATACCGCGACTGTGCTGGAGAGTCTGAAGAAGACCAATCGCCTGGTGGTGGTGGAAGAGGGCTGGCCGGTCTGCTCGATCGCGTCTGAGATCGCGGCGGTGGTGATGGAACAGGGTTTCGACGATCTGGACGCCCCTGTGCTGCGCGTGACCAATGAGGATGTGCCGCTGCCCTATGCGGCGAATCTGGAAAAGGCGGCGCTTATCGATGCGGCGCGGGTTGTCGCTGCGGCGAAGAAGGTTTGTTATCGGTGAAATGCGGATGGGGAGCGGCACGTGCGGCTCCCCATCAACTACAGGTCGATGCCGTCACATTTTCCGGGTTGTAGATGCCTACGCCGCCTGTTGGTCCTGCATATTCGCGATTGTCCCGGACATACATCCCTGCGGTCTCAACCATGCTCGACAAGTTGAGCCAGCGCGATCCGATCAGCGGCTGATATCTATACGCCACCTCGGCAAGGATGACAGCGCCCCCCTCTGGAGCCTTGAGGGTTTGGCCATTGACCGAAATGCCTGTCAGGTTGGTGTCACCCTGCTTGCCGAAGCCGGAAGAGTAGGTCAGGCCGCCCCGGCATCGCTGCCAACGGATGCGGTAGCGATCGGTTGTGTTGGGATTGGCCACTGGTTCAAGGCTGGTGAGGACGACCTTGCCGTTGGAAAACAGGCCCAGGGCGGAACCCTGAAGGTCGGCACCGGTCATCAGATCATTTATTTGTGCTTCCGTTATCTGTTTGGTTGATAACAGGTCGCCTGTCCCAATACGGGAACCATCATCCGCGAGCCGTAACGCCAACTGGCTGACGCGCATTTTGGTGACTGTATAGTTGGCCAGCTCGGCAGCCGTAAGAGTAGCCACCAGGACGAATGGCAGACATAGGGCGAATTCGACCACCGCGATGCCGTTCTGCGCGCGGCTTAGACCACAAATCCAGTTCGAACAGCGCGCAAAAATATTGCTGTTCCTCCTCATGGGCAATTCCTCACGACGGAAACAGGTTCGCCGGGTTTCTGGCCATAGGGCTGGTTGGTCAGCACGGTCTTTGCCGAGAGATGGACCTTGCCGGGTAGGCCGATCATCTTGTCCAGAGGGAAGAAGCGGGGATATTGGACGTCCACGATCATGACCACGGCTGCCTGGGTGCCGCCCTGACCTTCGCTGCCCCCGTCCGCATCCCGAACGCCATTGGCATTATTGTCCTGAAACGGTTCGCCATCATCGCATTTGCCGTTACCGTTATTGTCATTATAAGGTTCTGCGACTGCCTGGGCTGCTTTCGTGTAGGAATAGAAGTTGCGACGGCTGATTCTCACTTCGGCATTGGCCGCCAGCCGCTTCACCTGATCTTCGATCTTCTGGTTGATGGCCAACTGCGTCGCCTCTTCCTGACCGCTTTCCAGCGTTGAATCCCGCGCCGCCTTTTGCACCACGCCCTGAAGCACGCCCTGCATGTACAGCGTATGCGCCAAGTCCAGCGCGCCAAGCATCAGCAGCAGGAACACGGGCGCGATCAGCCCGAATTCCGTGATGGCGGTGCCTCGCTGATCGCTGGATCGACGGAAAAGCGCTGCCACTGACATCAGCTTGTCAGCCTGAGTTGGGAAATCTGATTGGCGATATTGCGGAAAGTCTGTTGCAGGGCTGCCGAACTCTGGGCCGAGAAGAAGCGATCCTTGCTGGCGCATGACTTCAGCATGTTTTCGATGGTAGTGTTCTTGGTACCGAACCAGACAACCCACACAGTGGTATTGGGCATGTTCTTGATTGCCGCGCACGCTGCTTGGGTACGCAGATTGATCTGCTGGGTCAGGGTAGCGTCCAGGTTTGGTAGATCCTCAGTCTGGGTATCTGTGGTTTGCCGTCGGTCCCAATAGGGAATGCCATAGGCTTGGTAGGTGTCGACTTCGGCATTGGCTTCGCCATCAGTCATGAAGATTAAATGACGTTGTATTTCACCGCCGCGCGGAGTCGTCGCGTTATTCGCTGCAAACAGGCCGGTCGGCGATAGCAATCTCCCGCCCCAAATGAGGCCTATATCGTGATAGGTGGCACCTCCCGGTGTTAAGGTGTCCACATAGCTGTCGAAGGCCGATGCGTTGGGCCACGGCTCGAGCAAATGCGCCGCTGCCGTTGTGCAGGTGTAGGATCCTTTGCCGAACTTGTTGTAGAAGGTAACTACTTCAGACCGGTTTCTTGTCGTTGGATCACTGAAGGAGGCCCCCCTTTTATAGATGATCTGGCCCAACGCAGGCGCCCACTGGGTGTCAGGGTCGTTGGTCGGCGGAGTATCGAGATCTAGGTCGAGCGCATCGTCAGGACGAGGCATGTAGCTTGTCGCCGCTACGGTTCTGCGTTCCTCTATGCACCCATCCCAAGAGATTGTCTGGTCCGAATAGTTGGTGCTGGACACCTTGTCTGTCGTATCTAGACCCGTTGTTCCGACAGGCAGCACGAGCGAAGCGGGTGAATTCCAGCCCGTGCCATTCTTGAGGGCGCGCAGATCGACTTGCACCGGATGATATCGCCACGCATTGAAGGTGACGGCATTGGGATCGAACTGGAATGTGCTGACATAGGTGTACCAGCGCGTGTAAGATCGAGAACGAATTCTATACTTGCATCCGTTGTTTCCGGAAACCCAACTTGTGAATTCGCGCTGATCATCCTTCCATTTCTGCGATGCCTGCCAATTGCCGTTACCCTGAACGCCTCCATTTGTCTCATTCATGCCATTGGTGAGAGCTGCGGTGGAAGCGGTCAGTTCTCCGGGCTCCACATAGGTCGATTTACACAGCGCCTCCGTAGCTGTCCTGGCAGACTTGTCAGTCCAGCTTATGTTTGCCCAGTCAGTCTTGCCAACGTCTTCAGTAGACACGACCTTGCCGTACACAACTGTTCGCTCGCGCGACTGATAGGTTGCGAAGTCCTTGAACCAGTTCGAAGGCAGCAGTTTGCCGACGTTGACGTTCGTATCATAAGGGACAAACCCGAACCGTATTTGCGTCTCCGCGCTTGTACCGCCAGAGGGCGCGTCACCGTCGCATTGGGCAACAGTGTCCAGGCGAGCCACTATCTCGTAAAAGCAGCGCACCGCACGACGGAGGCCAACTATTTTGGTTTCGGTGTCGCCAGAGATCGCCTGTCCCATCGACCCGGTCACGTCCAACACGAACATCACATCGGTATTCGGCAGGCGCATTTCGGCGTCGCAAGCGACCTCGATTGTTTTGGAATTAATGCCGAAAATCCGCATGATCGCCATCGGCAGCGGCACAGACGCCGTGCCGGTAACCTTTCCCGCGGACTCGCTGAACGATCGCATCACCGTTCCGCTGCCATAGGAGCCTGGCCGGAAATTGGCGTCGAACATCCCGTTTGCGGCATTCAGCGCCTGGTTGTTGTTGGCGGCCCATGCGCCGCCGCCCATGGTTTTGCGGCCGGCAAGTGCGCCGGCGTCGCAGGCTTGCTGCAGCCTCGACTTCGTCAGATAGATGCGGCTCATGTCGACACCGCCGCCGATCAATCCCATAAGCGGAAGGACAGCAGCCGCCACCATGGCCAGGGTATTCCCCGCCTGATTGTGATAAAGCCGCATCAGAATGAACAGCGCGCGCTTGATCCGGTCGCTCATAATCCGCTCTGCCTTTACTTGCCCCGCACCCCCAATTCAGGCAGGGCAGCCCCATGCCCATCCAGGGGCAGTTGCCAGGATCACTATGCCGGTTGGGGTTAAAAAGCTGATAATTTCGGCCAAATCCATTTCCATCGATATAGGCGGATGGATATTGTGAGCGACGATCTCGCCCCATTGCCGTCGCTGCTCAGCGCCTATGCCGGCCCTGATGCGCCGCGTCATCGGTTGATCTGGGCGCTCGATGCCCGATTCTCGCGGCTTGTGGCGACGACGAGCGAGCCGATCATCGGGCAGATGCGACTGGCCTGGTGGAACGATGCCCTGACCGATGAAAGCGGCGTCAAAGGGCGCGGCGAGCCGTTGATCGATGCGATGCGGAAGCTGGACGCCCTGCCGCCGTGCGGCCTGTCGCAATGGCTTGACGGCTGGGAGGCGCTGATCGGGGAGGTCGATCTTTCCGGTTATGCGGAGGGACGAGGCGGTGGCCTGTTTCGGGCGTTGGCGGGGCGGGAGGATATTCCATCCTGGCTCGACCGCGCGGGGGCGGCCTGGGCGTTGTGGGATTTGTCCGGACATGGTGCGGACCGGGAAGTCGCGGGCAGGGCAATCGAACTGGCGCGAGGATATATAACCAGCGGCAGGCCGGCTTGGCCAAAGCAATGGCGCCCGTTGCGGATCGCCTATCAGCTCGCGCGCCGCGACATAGAGGAAGGCCGATGTGCGCCGGCGGGATTGACCGCTGCGCTATATTGGCGATTGGTGCGCATCGCATTGTTGGGGCGATAAGGGGGATAGTGTGGAACGAGTTCTGGGGGGCGCGATGGCCGCATTGCTGCTGGCGGCGGGTGGGCTGTTCTGGTGGCAGGGGCGGGCGAACAATGAACCCGTTCCCCAGCCCCTGATCGGATCGCCCCCGCCGCCCGCTGTCGACGCCCTGCCGGAAGGCGATCCGGACGCTTCGGGCGATGCGCCGCCCATGCCCGGCGAAGCGTCGCCGCAAAGCCGCGAGCAGAAGCGCTTTGGCCGCTACGACCGCAATCGCGACGGCTTCATCACGCGGGTCGAGATGATGGGCAGCCGCGTCAAGGCGTTCAAAGCGCTGGACCGCGACAATGACAATCTCCTCTCCTTCGAGGAGTGGGCGGTGACGACGTCGGATCGCTTTGCCAAGGCGGACGGCAATGGCGACGGCAGGCTGACCCCAGCGGAATTCGCGACGACCGCGCCGAAACGCGCGGCCGCCGCCAAATGCAGATGCTGAAACGTCAGGCCGGCTGAAGTTCGCCCAGCCAGGCGCCCAGCGCGGCGCGGGCGCGGGATGTCATGGCTTCCTTGCGCTGCTTCTTCTTCACGTCGTCGAGCGGGGGGAAGAGGCCGAAATTGACGTTCATCGGCTGGTAATCCGCCGTCTCGACATTGCCGGTCACATGGCCCAGCAGCGCGCCGAGCGCGGTTTCCGGCGGCAGCGGCGCGAGCGGCCGGCCCAATATCTCCGCCGCGGCAAAGCGCCCGGCGAGCAGGCCTATGGCCGCGCTCTCGACATAGCCCTCGCAGCCCGTGACCTGTCCGGCAAAGCGGATATGCGGGGCGCTTTTCAGGCGCAAGGTGCCGTCCAGCAGCTTGGGGCTCTGGATGAAGGTGTTGCGGTGGAGCCCGCCCAGCCGGGCGAATTCCGCCTTTTCCAGACCGGGGATGGTGCGGAACAGTTCGACCTGCGCGCCATGCTTCAGCTTGGTCTGGAAACCGACCATGTTCCACAGCGTGCCCGACGCATTGTCCTGCCGCAGCTGCACCACCGCATAGGGCCAGCGGCCGGTGCGCGGATCGTCCAGGCCCATCGGCTTCATCGGTCCGTGGCGCAATGTTTCCGGGCCACGCGACGCCATGACTTCGATGGGCATGCAGCCCTCGAAATAGGGGGTGTCCTTTTCCCATTCCTTGAAGTCGCTCTTCTCGCCGTCGAGCAGGCCCTGGACGAAGGCCTGATACTGCTCCCTGTTCATGGGGCAGTTGATATAGTCCTTCCCCTCGCCGCCGCCGGGGCCGATCTTGTCCCAGCGATTGGCCATCCAGCATTTGTCCATGTCGATGCTGTCGAAATGCACGACCGGCGCGATGGCGTCGAAAAAGGCGAGATGGTCGATGCCCGCCGCCTGCCCGATGCTGGCGGCCAGAGCGGGGGCGGTCAGCGGGCCGGTGGCGACGATGGTCATGCCCTCTGTCGGCAACGTGTCGATGCGTTCGCGCACGATCTCCACATTGGGATGCCCGGCCAGTGCCCGGGTGACGCCTTCGGAAAAGATGTGGCGGTCGACGGCCAGGGCCGACCCGGCGGGAACCTTGGCCGGTTCCGCCTGCGCCATGATGAGGGAGCCCAGCCGCCGCATCTCCTGATGCAGCAGCCCCACGGCATTCTTGTCCGCATCGTCGGAGCGGAAGCTGTTGGAGCAGACCAGTTCAGCCAGCCCCTCGGTCTGATGCGCGGGCGTCATGTCGCCGCTCCCGCGCATTTCCGACAGGCGGACCTTCACGCCGGCCTGCGCCAATTGCCATGCCGCTTCCGTGCCTGCCATGCCGCCGCCGATGATGTGAACCTGATGCTTCGCCACTTTGCCCATTCTTCAATTCATGCGTTGTGGTGGGGCGTTTAGGTCAAAAGCGAGAAAAAGGAGAGCGCAAAATGATCGACCATATCGGCTTTGCGGTCAGTGATGCCGGACGATCGCGCGATTTCTACGATGAACTGCTGGGCGCGATCGGCCTCAGGCGGTTGCGGACGGTCGCTGCGGCGGAAAATGGCAGCGGCGGGGATGCCCATGGCTATGGCCGGGATGAGGACGCCTTCTTCTGGTTCGGTGACAATGAAGCGGTGGGTGAGGGGACGCATGTCGCCTTCCGGGTCGAGAACCGGGCGATGGTCCACGCCTTTCACGCGGCGGGGCTGCGCGCCGGGGGCAAGGATAATGGCGCGCCCGGCCTGCGGCCCCGCTATGGCGCGAGCTATTACGCCGCCTTCATCCTCGACCCCGACGGCATCAATGTGGAGGCGGTATGCTATGCGATGGAGGAGCCGAGCGCTTCGGTGGACGGGGATGCGCCATAATAGGCGCTCTCGTCCAAAATCCCCTCCCGCTTGGCGACGATGGTGGCGACCAGCACCTGCCCGGCGACATTGACGGCGGTGCGGCCCATGTCGAGGATCGGATCGATGGCCAGCAGCAGTCCGGCGCCCTCCAGCGGCAGGCCGAGCGTGGAAAGCGTCAGCGTCAGCATCACGATCGCGCCGGTCAGGCCCGCCGTCGCGGCCGATCCGACGACGGAAACGAAGACGATCAGCGCATAATCCGCCGCATGAAGGGGAATGCCGTAGAAGCCCGCCACGAAGATCGCCGCCAGCGCCGGATAGATGGAGGCGCAGCCGTCCATCTTGGTGGTCGACGCCAGCGGAATGGCGAAGGCGGCATAGCCCCTTTCCACGCCCATGCGCTCCGTCACGGCTTCGGTGACGGGCAGGGTGCCGACCGAGGATCGCGAAACGAAACCGAGCTGGATCGCCGGCCACGCCTTGGCGAAGAAGGGCATCGGCCTGAGCCCGTTTGCCGTCAGCAGCAGCGGATAGACGACCAGCAGCACCAGCGCGAGGCCCAGATAGACCGCTCCGGCAAAACCGCCGAGCTGGGCGAGCGCGCTCCAGCCATAGGTGGCGATGGCGCTGCCGATCAGGGCGGCGGAACCGATGGGCGTCAGCCGGATGATCCAGCCCAGGATGGCGCGGACCACCGCCAGCAGGGAGCGGACGAAGGCCAGGAAAGGCTCTGCCTTCTCCCCGACCTTCAAGGTGGCGAGGCCGACGGCGATGGAGATCACCAGCAATTGCAGGATGTTGAAGGAAAGCGTGGTGGTCGCGCCGCCATCGTTCAGCTTGGTGCTGGCGGACAGGGCGAAGCTGTTGCCGGGAACCAGCCCCTTCAGGAAATCGAGCCAGCCGCCGACGGAGTCCGTCTTGCCGATCGCCAGCGCCTGCCCGTGCAGGCCAGAGCCCGGCTGGACGATCAGGCCGATGGCAAGGCCGATGACGACCGCGATCAGCGCCGTGATTGCGAACCAGAGCAGGGTCTGCCCCGCCAGCCGCGCCGCATTGTCGAGCGCGCGCAGATTGGCGATGGAGGCGACGATGGCCGCGAACACCAGCGGCGGCACCACGGCCTTCAGCAGGGAAACGAAGATTGACCCCGTCGTCTTGAGCGCGGTCGCCAGCCAGTTGAGGTCGCCGTCCGGCGCGGTTCCCATGGCTCGCGCCGCCAGACCGAGCAACAGGCCGACCGCCATGCCGACCAGAACCTGAAATCCGAAACTGCGATAGTTGATGGCCATGGGTGCATTCCTTCGGGCGACCGGCGCGCGATATGGTGAGCGATGCCGTCAAATGCGCGCAAGCAATTCTTTATGGGGGTGAACGCGGATAAGGACGCCCTCTTTCCGCAACTGGGACAGCAAACGGATTGGCTGTCGCAATCCACTATGCCACAGAATGGTCCTTGGTCCAGCAGGAGATGCGATTTGAGGAAATGGCGGGCGGTTCTTGCGGTCCTGACCGCTCCGGTGCTGTTCCTGCCGCACCCCGCGCAGGCCGCCGGCGACCCGGCATTGGCCAAGGACGTTCTCGTCAGATCCATTGCGTTCCGCACGGTGGAGGGAGAGGGGCAGGTGCCCCGCCTCGCCGCCTATTATGCCTCGCTGCTGCAGCAGGCGGGATTTGCGGCGGGGGATGTGGAGATCACGCCGATGGGTGAGACGGCGAGCCTGGCCGCGACCATTCGCGGCAGCGATCCGCAGCTCAGGCCGCTGCTCCTGATCGGCCATATGGATGTGGTTGCCGCCAATCCGGCGGACTGGACGCGCGATCCATTCCTGCCGGTCGAGGAGGATGGCTATATTTTCGGGCGCGGCGCGGAGGACAATAAATATGATGTCGCCATCATGGTGGCGACGTTGATGGGCCTGAAGAAGGAAGGCTGGCGACCGCGGCGGACCGTCACCCTGCTGCTGTCGGGCGACGAGGAAACCCATATGCGGACGAGCAGGGCGCTGGCGGAGAAATATAAGGACGCCGAACTGCTGCTGAACGGAGATGGCGGTGGCGGGCTGCTGGACGAGGGCGGACGGGCGGTGCTCTATCAATTGCAGGCTGGCGAGAAAAGCTATGCGGATTTCGAGATCGCCTTCACCGATGCGGGCGGCCACAGCAGCGCGCCGACGCCGGGCAACCCGATCTATCGGCTGGCGCGGGCGATCGACCGCATCGCCGCCTATCGCTTCGCGCCGATGCGCAATGAACTGACCAGGGCATCGCTGGCCCTTTCGGCGGAGCGGATCGGCGGGGCCGTGGGTGAGGCGATGCGGCGCTATGCCGAGACGGGGGACCGGAAGGCGGCCGACCTGCTGTCGGACTATCCCGAATTTGTGGGGCAGGTGCGGACGACCTGCGTCGCCACCATGGCGCAGGCGGGCCACGCGCTCAACGCGCTGCCGCAAAGCGCGAAGGTCGACGTCAACTGCCGCATCTTTCCCGGCATCGCGGTGGATGCCGTGAAGGCGGAACTGGCGCAGGCCATTGACGATCCTGACGCAAGGATCACCACGCTGGACGACCCGCAGGCGAGCGATGCCTCACCGCTCCGTGAGGATGTGGTGAAAGCGGTCAAGGAAGCGGTTTCGGCCCGCTATCCGGATATTCCCGTCATACCATCCATGTCGGCGGGGGCGACGGACAGCCTCTATTTCCGGGCGCTGGGGGTGCCGAGCTATGGCGTTTCCAGCCTGTTCCAGCGCGGCGAGGACGGCTTTGCCCATGGGCTGAACGAACGCGTGCCGGTGGCGGGGATACGGCAAGCGCTCGACCAGTGGGAGCGGATGGTGAAGGCCCTGGCGGGGTAGATCGTCTTCCCCATGGGCTCCCGCCTTTGCAGGAGCCCATTGCAGGTCGGTCGTTCAGCGCTGCGTGGCGACGCTGTTGGCCGCGGACAGCACCGCCTGAACCGAAGCCGTGGCGACATCCGTATCCGTGCCGATCCCGAAGATGGTCCGGCCATCGGGGGTGCGGCATTCGACATAGGCGGCCGCCGCGACATCCGTACCCGCGCCGATCGCATGCTCGCTATAGTCGGCGACCTCCAGATCGACCCCCAGTTCATCGCGCAGCGCCGCGAGAACCGAGGAGATCAGGCCGTTGCCGCGTCCGGAAATGCTCCGTTCGCCACCCTTGTGCGTGATCTTGCCGGTGAAGATGCGGTCGCCCGCCGCGCCGCTCTCATGATAGTCGATCAGGCTGTAGGGCTGTTCGCCCGTCAGGCGATAATGGGTTTCGAAGGCGGTCCAGATGTCGGCGGCGTTCAGTTCGCGGCTGCTTTCGTCGGCCAGCGCCTGCACGACCTTCGAAAAATCGGCCTGCATGCGCTTGGGCAGCTTCAGCCCCTTGTCCTGTTGCAGCACCCAGGCGACGCCGCCCTTGCCGGACTGGCTGTTCACCCGGATCACCGCTTCGTAATCGCGGCCCAGATCCTTGGGGTCGATCGGCAGATAGGGCACGTCCCAGATCTGGTCGTTGCGCGCTTCCTGCGCGGCGAAGCCCTTCTTGATGGCGTCCTGATGGCTGCCGGAAAAGGCGGTGAACACCAGTTCGCCGGCATAGGGATGGCGCGGGTGGACGGGCAACTGGTTGCAATATTCGACGGTCTGGATGACTTCATCGATGTCGCTGAAATCCAGGCCGGGGTTGATGCCCTGCGTGTACATGTTGAGCGCCACGGTCACCAGGTCGCAATTGCCGGTGCGCTCGCCATTGCCGAACAGGCAGCCTTCGACGCGATCCGCGCCCGCCATCAGGCCCAGTTCCGCCGCCGCCACGCCGGTGCCGCGATCATTATGGGTGTGCAGCGAGATGACGACGCTGTCGCGCTTGCTGATGTTGCGGCAGATCCATTCGATCTGGTCGGCATAGATATTGGGCGTCGCCGCCTCTACCGTGGCGGGCAGGTTCAGGATCAGCGGACGCTCCGGCGTGGGCTGGAGGATTTCCATCACCGCTTCGCAGCATTCCAGGCTGAAATCCAGCTCGGCGGTGGAAAAGGTTTCCGGCGAATATTCGAAATGCCAGTCGGTGTCGGGCTGCTTCGCCGCATTGTCGCGCAGCAGCTTCGCGGCGGTGATCGCGATGTCCCTGATCTGCGGCCGGTCCATCTGGAACACGATGTTGCGCCAGGCGGGGGATACGGCGTTATAGACGTGGACGATGGCCTTCTTCGCGCCGCGCAGGGATTCGAAGGTGGTGGCGATCAGGTCTTCGCGCGCTTGCGTGAGCACCTGAGGGAACACATCGTCGGGGATCGCGCCGTCGCGCACCAGGCCGGAGATGAAGTCGAACTCGGTCGCGCCAGCACTTGGGAACCCGACCTCGATCTCCTTGACGCCGACCTTCACCAGCAGGTCGAAGAAGCGGCGCTTCTTTTCCGCATTCATCGGGTCGATCAGCGACTGGTTGCCGTCGCGCATGTCGGTCGACAGCCAGCGCGGCGGGGCGGTGATGACGTTCGACGGCCACTGGCGGTTCGGCAGGTCGACCTGAGGGAAGGGGCGGTATTTCAGCGAGGGATCGGTCAGCATCATGACGAAAATGGCTTCTCTGCATACGGGCGAGCCTGTCCAAAGGATTGCGGCCTGCCCGGTGGTACGACTATCTGCTTGATTATGCCCTTAGGCGGATTGCCGCGTCATTCAAGCGAAGAGCAGCACAAAAACCACGCCTAAGGGCGTGTAAGTCGTAGCAGGGGAAGAAGCGCGCGCTGCATGATGGGAGCGCCATAGCCCGAATCGACCGGCAAGCGCAAGGGGGAGGACACAGGCCCTCGCTCCTCCCGATTGCGGAAGGAGTGGGGAGGGGCGCGGCGTCACCGGCGCGTCGACCGGTTAGCGAAGAAGCTCGCTTCGCTCGCGCCCTGCCCAACCCCCTCCCGCGGGCGGGAGGGGGATTGTCATTCGTGCCCGTGGCTTATTTCTGGAAAGCGACGACGATCTTCAGTTCCACGGCGTCACCGACCATCGGCACGCCATAGCCCATGCCGAAATCGCTGCGCTTGATCGTGGTCGTGGCGACGAAGCCGGCATTTTCCTTGCCGCCCATCATCGCCGGCGCCTTGCCCGCGCCGTAGAATTCGGTGTCCAGCGTCACCGGCTTGGTAATGCCCTTGATGGTCAGGTTGCCGGTGATTTCCGCCTCGTTGCCCTGCGCTTTCACGCCCGTCGACACGAAGGTCGCCTTGGGGAATTTGGCGGAGTCGAAGAATTCCGGCTTCATCAGATGTTCGTCGAGCTTGGCGATGCCGGTCTTGAGGTTCGTCACCGGAACCTCGACCGAAACCTTGGCGGCCGAGGGGTTTTTCGGATCGAGCGTCAGCGTGCCGGTCGATTCGGAAATGACGCCCAGATTGTTGGTGAAGCCCATATGGTCATAGGCGAAGAGGATCTGGGTGTGGCCGGGATCGATCGTATAGGTGCCGCCGGTCACGCGCGTGGCGTCCTTCGCGCCGGGGGCGGGCGGCATCTGCTGGGCGATGACGGCGCTGCCGCCGGCAAGGGCGACAAGGGCGGCGGCGGGGATCAGATATTTGCGCATGAAGGATAATCTCCGAAAGCGATCAAGGGACGCCGCTACGATAAGCGACGTCCCTTGATTGTTCCAGAGCCGTAACCGGAAACAAAGGGTTACCGGATCGGCTACCTACCACCCCGTTGCCGGGATGGCGGGCGGCTTTCAGTTCTTGTCCTTGTCGACCAGCTTGTTGGCGCCGATCCAGGGCATCATGGCGCGCAGCTTCGCGCCGGTTTCCTCGATCGGGTGACGCTGCGAAGCGATGCGGCTTGCCTTGAGTTCCGGCTGGCCGGCGCGGTTGTCGAGCACGAAGTCCTTGACGAAGCGGCCCGACTGGATGTCGGCCAGGACGCGCTTCATTTCCTTCTTCGTCTCTTCGGTGATGATGCGCGGGCCGGTCTTGATGTCGCCATATTCGGCGGTGTTCGAGATCGAATAGCGCATGGTGGCGATGCCGCCTTCATACATCAGGTCGACGATCAGCTTCAGTTCGTGGAGGCATTCGAAATAGGCCATTTCCGGGGAATAGCCGGCCTCGACCAGCGTTTCGAAACCGGCCTGGACCAGTGCGGTGGTGCCGCCGCACAGCACGGCCTGCTCACCGAACAGATCGGTTTCGCATTCCTCGCGGAAGTTGGTTTCGATGATGCCGGAGCGGCCGCCGCCGACGCCCGAAGCGTAGGAGAGGGCGATGTCATGGGCATTGCCGGTCGCGTCCTGATGAACGGCGATCAGGCAGGGCACGCCGCCGCCGCGCAGATATTCGCCGCGGACGGTGTGGCCCGGGCCCTTGGGCGCGATCATGATGACGTCGACGTCCTTGCGCGGCTCAATCAGCCCGAAATGCACGTTGAGGCCGTGCGCGAAGGCCAGTGCGGCGCCGGGGCGCAGATTGGCGTGGATGTCGGCGGCATAGACGGCGGCCTGATGCTCGTCGGGCGCCAGGATCATGAGCACGTCGGCCCAGGCGGCCGCTTCGGCGTTGGGCAGCACCTTGAAACCCGCGCCTTCGGCCTTCTTGGCGCTGGGCGAACCGGAGCGCAGCGCGATGGCGATTTCGGCAACGCCGGAATCGCGCAGATTCTGCGCATGGGCGTGGCCCTGGCTGCCATAGCCCAGAATGGCGACCTTCTTGCCCTTGATCAGGCCGATGTCGGCGTCGCGATCGTAATAAACCTTCATTTGACGTTCCTTCTTTCCGTTCGGGTGGCGCCTTGCGGAGCCGAGATTTGCGGTGAGGGGGACCACCTGCGCGGCGAGGGGACCGCCCTCACCCTCCCATCGCTTTGCGGCGTCGAAAAGAGGCAGATGACTCTTTTCGACCTCCCTCTCCCGGCGGGAGAGGGGTGATTTCTTCAGTTCGGCTCCTTGCCGCGGATCAGGCCGACGACTCCGGTGCGGCCGACCTCCACCAGGCCGATCTGCCGCATGAGGCCGACGAAATTGTCGATCTTGTCGGTGGTGCCCGTGATCTCGAAGATGAAGCTCTCGATCGTCGTGTCGACCACCTTCGCGCGGAAGACGTCGGCCAGGCGAAGCGCCTCGATCCGGTCCTCGCCCGTACCCGCGACCTTGACCAGAGCCAGTTCGCGTTCGACGAAGGGGCCGTTGTCGGTAAGGTCGGTCACCTTGTGCACCGGCACCAGCCGTTCGAGCTGGGCGATGATCTGGTCGATCACCTTGGGCGGGCCGCTGGTGACGATGGTGATGCGGCTGATCGCATGGTCGGGGGTGATGTCGGCCACGGTCAGGCTGTCGATATTATAGCCGCGCGCGGTGAACAGGCCCGCGATGCGCGCCAATATGCCCGCCTCGTTCGAAACCGTCAGCGACAGGACATGCCGCTCGCTAATCTCTTCCTGAATATGCATCAGATGCTTCCGTTGTCCGGTTCTTCGCGCTCATGGCGCTCTGAAATCATGCCCGTGAAGGCGTAGTGCCATGCGCCGTCGTCGCGATGGGCGATCCGCACCGGGAAGCCCGCGATCGCATCGAACATCCGCGCCAGATGCTCGCCCACATAGCGCGGGCTGACCAGCAGGCGGCCGATGTGGCGTTCGTGAAAATCGAAGCCCGCGTCCAGATGGACTTCCCAATCCCCATTCTCCGGATCGGCATGATCCACCGTCCAGCCGGTCAGTTCGGACCTGCCGGCCAACCGTTCGAAATCGAAAGGTTCGCTCACATGGATGCGGAGCTTCAGATGTTGCGTCACGCCGCCATCCTCACACCAGCGCTTTCGCCTCGTCCGACATGACGCCTTCGACCTGGCTGGGGTCGAGCAGCATGTCGGTATGCGCCGCGCCCGACGGGATCATCGGGAAGCAGTTGGAAAGCTTCGCCACGCGGCAGTCCACGATCACCGGACCGGGCGTGTCGATCATCTGGCGGATGCCCGCCTCCAGTTCCTGCGGCCCCTCGATGCGGATGCCGGTCCAGCCATAGGCCTCCGCCAGCTTCACGAAATCGGGCAGGCTGTCGGAATAGCTGTTGGAATAGCGGCTTTCATAGGTCAGTTCCTGCCATTGGCGGACCATGCCCATATATTCATTGTTGAGGATGAAGATCTTGACCGGCAGGCGATACTGGCTGGCCGTCCCCATTTCCTGGATGTTCATCTGGATCGATGCGTCGCCCGCGACGCAGACCACCAGACTGTCCGGATTGCCCAGTTGCGCGCCGATGGCGGCCGGGAAACCGTAGCCCATGGTGCCGAGGCCGCCGGAGGTCAGCCATTTATTGGGCGCGTCGAAGCCGAAATGCTGGGCGGCCCACATCTGGTGCTGGCCGACTTCGGTGGTGATGATGACGTCACTGGCCGATCGCGAGGCCTTGTAGAGCTGGGCGATCGCCTCCTGCGGCATGATCTCTTCGCGGCTTTCCGGATAGGCGAGGCTGTTGCGCGCGCGCCAGCCGTCTATCCGCGCCCACCATTCGCCAAGGTCCGCCGCCTTGTGCCCGCGATCCTTCCAGAGTGCGATCATGTCCGCCAGGGCATTGCCGACGTCCGCGATGATCGGCAGGTCGACCTCGACCGTCTTGTTGATCGAGCTGCGGTCGATGTCGATGTGGATCTTCTTCGCATGCGGGGCGAAGGCGTCCAGACGGCCCGTCACGCGGTCGTCGAAACGGGCGCCGACGCAGACGATCAGGTCCGCCTTGTTCATCGCCCAATTGGCTTCATAGGTGCCGTGCATGCCCAGCATTCCAAGCCATTGGCCGGACGAAGCGGGAAAGGCGCCCAGGCCCATCAGCGTCGAGGTGACGGGCGCGCCGGTCAGCGCGGCGATCTCGCGCAGCAGGGTCGAGGCTTCGGGACCAGAGTTGATGACCCCGCCGCCGGTGTAGAAGATCGGACGCTCCGCAGCCGCCAGCATCTCGACCGCGCTGGCGATGGCGGCCGGGTCCGCCTCGGTCTGCGGGCGGTAGCTGGCATGTTCGAAGCTTTCCGGCTTCCTGTAAGGCGCGGTGGCGATCTGGACATTCTTCGGAATGTCGATGACGACCGGGCCGGGGCGGCCGGTGGTGGCGATGTGGAACGCCTCATGGACGACGCTCGCCAGCTTGCCGGGCGACTTCACCAGATAGTTGTGCTTGGTGCAGTGGCGCGTGATGCCGACCGTGTCCGCTTCCTGGAAAGCGTCCGTGCCGATGAGCTGCGTCGGAACCTGCCCGGTGATGACGACCATCGGGATCGAATCCATCAGCGCGTCGGTGATGCCGGTGACGGCATTGGTCGCGCCGGGGCCGGACGTGACGAGCACGACGCCGGGCTTGCCGGTGGAACGGGCATAGCCTTCCGCCATATGGGTCGCGCCCTGTTCGTGGCGAACGAGCACATGGCGGATCTTCGGATGATTGAAGAGTGCGTCATAAATGGGCAGCACCGCGCCGCCCGGATAGCCGAACACGACCTCGACCCCCAGGTCGATCAGGCACTCAACCAATATGTCCGCGCCGCTCTTTTCGGCCACGATGGCTCCTTCCATTCGATAATTGCTGCGCCCTCTGCTCCAGAAGCGGAAGGATGGCAAGGCGGCTGCGTCTATTGGACATAAAATGGCAAGTCAATAGTTATCGTTGTAATTTTATTGCCAATTCATCGACAATTTCCACATCAATCTGTCGCGCCTCTCGAGGCCATTCGGGCGGAGGCTGGCGCGAAAACCAGGTATATTGCCGTTTCGCATATTGGCGGGTGGCGATCCGGCCGCGTTCCATCATGGTCTCCCGGTCGATTTGCCCTGCCATCCAGGCGGCGATTTCCGGTACGCCGATGGCGCGCATCACCGGCAGGTCGGGAGAGAGGTCGCGGGCGAGCAGCGCCTCGACTTCCGCTACGGCGCCGCCGTCCACCATCTGCCCGAATCGCAGGTCGCAGCGCGCGATCAGCCAGTCGCGCGGAGGCAGCAGGATCATGGGCGAAAGAGCGACGTGCGGGCCTATGCCCCCGCTTTTGCGCCGCTGCCATTCGGACAGGGGCTGGCCGGTCGAGCGGACCACCTCCAGAGCGCGGGCGACGCGGCTGGTGTCGGCGGGGGCGAGGCGGGCGGCGGCGGCGGGGTCTTCCTTCGCCAGCGCGGCATGGGCCTCCGCCACTGGCAAGGCGCGGGTGGCTGCGCGGACGGCGGGGTCGATGTCCGGGACCGGGGCGATGCCGTCCAGCAGGGTGCGCAGGTAGAGCCCGGTGCCGCCGACCAATATGGGGAGCCGTCCGGCCTCATGCGCCTTGCCGATTTCATCGCGGGCTTCGGCGGCCCAGCGGGCGGCGGTGCAGGCTTCCGCGCCGTCGATATGGCCGAACAGGCGGTGCGGGATACCGGCCATTTCCTCCAAGCTGGGGCGGGCCGAGAGGATCTGGAGGTCGGCATAGACCTGGCTCGCATCGGCGTTGATGACGATGCCGTTCGCCGCGCGGGCCAAGCGAACCGCAAGCGCGCTCTTGCCGCTGGCGGTGGGCCCGGCAATAAGCGCCACGCGCGGGCGGGATTCGCCCTGTGAAGTGTCAGGAGTTTCCATGTTCGTTGCGACCTTAGTGGCAAGTGGCGCCTTGAGTCAGGACAATATTGCCGAGGCTGCCGGCCGGCTCGCCACGGCGGGTTGCACGCCGGTGGATAGCAAGTGGCTGGACGAGGGCAAGGCGGCGGATATTTTCTTTGGGCTTGATCCGATTGCCGCGCGCGCCGCGCTGACCGGCATTGGCGACCGCGTGGATGTGATCGTCCAACCGGTGGGGGAGCGGGAGAAGAAGCTGCTGATCGCCGACATGGACTCCACCATGATCACGGTCGAATGCATCGATGAACTGGCCGACTATGCCGGGATCAAGGCGCAGATCGCGGAAATCACCGAGCGGGCGATGCGGGGCGAACTCGACTTCGCCGGCGCGCTGCACGAACGGGTTGCCTTGCTCAAGGGGCTGGCGGACGCGGCCATCGACCAGTGCAGGGCCGAGCGGGTGAAGATCATGCCCGGCGCCCGTGCCCTGGTGCGCACGATGAAGGCGAGGGGAGCGAGGACGCTGCTGGTATCGGGCGGCTTCACGCGCTTCACCGGACCGGTGGCGGAGGAGATCGGCTTCGATGCCGCCGTCGCCAATGTGCTGGAGATCGCGGACGGGGCCTTGCTGGGCACGGTGACGGTGCCGATCGTCGATGCGGCGCGCAAGCGGGCGGAACTGGAGGCAGCGATAGAGGGCGGGATCGACCGCGCGTTGACCCTGGCCGTGGGCGACGGGGCGAACGACATTCCGATGATCCAGGGGGCCGGGCTGGGGGTCGCCTATCACGCCAAGCCCAAGACGCGCGAAGCGGCGGCGGCGGAGATCGTGCATGGCGATTTGTCCGTGCTGCTCTATGCGCAGGGTATTGCTTCGGCGGAGTGGGTCGGGATTTGATCCTGGCGCGACCTGCTCTTGTTGAAGGGGCCCGGTAAGGCGAGTGGTTCGAGCCCGTCCTGCCGCCTGAACCGGGCTCCTGCCTTTGCAGGAGCATGGCGGGCTCGGGACGGCGGGAGCATCGCAGCCCGGCTCGGTTAACCGTTGCCTGGGCACGGCTCGTCGTCATTGCGCAGCGGTAATGGAATCGAATCTGACCGCCGGTCGTTACACTCGCGCTGCAACCCGCAGCGTCCACATTCTAACCGGCGCACGGTCCTCGCAGCGCCAAGGGAGAGGGTATGAAAATCAGGCTATTGGCACTTCTCGGCGGCACGGCGCTCGCATTGAGCGCATGCGCGTCGACGAGGGACGAACCCATCGCCCCCGCGCCGCCGGTCGGCCCGGGCGCGATCAGCGGCACTGTCGCGGCAGACCGTAATGGCGACGGCATCGTCGATGGCTATTATTCGCCCGACGGCATGTATCATGAGATTCAGGGACCGCCCTGTCCGCCGCCGCCGCCGCCTCCGCCGCCCTCCCGTCGCGGAGAACGCGGCTGATAAACGCAGTTGTCCGGGCGCGGCGCCTTTGCCGCGCCCCTTTCCTCCGTGCCGCCCTGCTTCCCGCGCTTCTGCTGACGGCCTGGCCCGGACAGGCCATTGCGCAGCCCGGCGCGGTTGCGGACTCCCAGCGCACCAGCGTGGCGGCGGAAATCCGCTCGTCTGTGGGCGGCAAGCTGAGGGATTTCTACGCCCCGCGCGGTTATTGGCCGCTCTGGATCGAAAAGGGCAGGGTCGGGCCGCAAGCCGATGCCCTGATCGCATTGATCGAGGGGGCCGATGCGGATGGGTTGAAACCCAGGGATTATGAACCGCGCGAACTCAAGGCCCTGATGAAGGAGGCCGATGCGAACGGCGATCCCCGGCTGCTGGCGCGGGCGGACATCGCCTTGTCCAAGGCCTTCGCCGCGCTGGTGAGCGACATGCGCAAACCCTCGCGCAAGGTGAAGGTGCGCTATCTCGATCCGGAGGTGGAGCCGAAGGATGAGGAACCGAAGGAGATTCTGCGCGCCGCCGCAGTCGCGCCGTCCTTTGTCGACTATGTGCGTTCGTCCGGCTGGATGAGCCCCTTTTACGTGAAGCTGCGCGACGCCCGGGCGACTTTCGCAAGGCGTTGGGGCGGACTGCCGCAAGTGCCGGTGCCGACCGATGGGAAGCTGCGCCCCGGCATGAAGGCTGGCGCCGTGGCGCTGCGCCGCCGCCTGGGGTTGGAGGGCGGAACCGCCTATGACAAGGCGCTTGTCGCAAGGGTGAAGGCGTTTCAGGGCGATCATGGCCTGAAGCCGGACGGTGTCGCGGGCGCTGCGACCATCGCCGCGCTGAACCGGGGCGATGACTATTATGACCGGCTGATCGCGCTCAATCTGGAACGCACGCGGCTGCTGCCCGGTCCGCAGGTGCGGCATGTGGTGGTCGATGCGGCCTCCGCCCGCCTCTGGTATTTCAGCAAGGGCGTGCAGGACGGCACGATGAAGGTGGTCGTCGGCGCGAAGGAAAGCCAGACGCCGATGATGGCGGGCATGGTGCGCTATGCGACGCTCAATCCCTATTGGAACGTGCCGTCCGACCTGGTCGAGCGGAAACTCGCGCCGCGAATGCTGAACGGCGCCTCGCTGACGAAGCTGCGCTATGAAGCGCTTTCCGACTGGAGCGCCAATGCGCAAAAGCTGGAGCCGGCCGCGATCGACTGGCGCGCGGTGGCCGACGGGCGCACCGAATTGCGCGTGCGTCAGCTTCCCGGCGGCGACAACGCCATGGGGAAGGTCAAGTTCATGTTCCCCAACGATCTTGGCATATACCTGCACGACACGCCATCGCGCGACCTTCTGGCGAAGCCGGCGCGGCAGTTCAGCAATGGCTGCGTGCGGCTGGAGGATGCGCAAAGGCTGGGCCGCTGGTTCTTCGGCAAGCCGCTGAAACCCGACAGCGACAAGCCGGAACAGCATGTGCCGCTGCCCCAGCCCGTGCCGGTCTATCTGACCTATCTGACCGCCGTGCCCACCGCGGGCGGGGTGCAGTTCATGCCCGACGTCTATGGGCGCGACGGCATCTAGGCAGTAGTGACGATTTAATCATTTGAGCCATAGCATGATGCTGGCGAGTTTGACGAAGCCGAGGAAGTTTGCAGCGAGTTTGTCATAGCGTGTTGCGATACGGCGCCACTGCTTGAGCTTGGCGAAGAAGCCCTCGATGCCCCAACGCTGTTTGTAGGCGATGCGATCATAGTGGTGCTGATATTTGCAATGTCGGCGAGGTGGGATGACCGGCTCGCCGCCTTGCTCGTAGATGAGATCGTGCAAACTGTCGGCGTCATAGGCACGATCAGCCAGCACCTTGCCAGCCGGGATGCCGCGGATCAGATCGCAGGCGGGCGCCATGTCGTTTTGCTGTCCGGGGCCGAGGATGAAGCGGATCGGCAAGCCCAAGGCATCGACTACGGCATGGATCTTGGTGCCGAACCCGCCTCGCGAGCGCCCGAGAGCCTGGGCTTGAGCGCCCCCCTTTTTACCCGTGCCCCAGCCGCCTGGGCCTGGGCGCGGATCACCGTCGCATCGATCGCCAGCCATTCGATGTCGGGATCATCCGACACAGCCTCGAAGATCCGGTCGATCACGCCTTGCTCAACCCAGCGATAATAACGCCGCTTGGCGGTCTGATAGGGACCGAACTTCTCCGGTAGATCGCGCCAGCGTCCCCCTGAACGCGCCAGCCAGAGCAAGGCGTCAAGAAACAACCGTCCGTCACTGCGAGGACCGCGCTTGCCCTTGCGCCCGCCCGGAACGAACTCCCGCAGCCGCTCCCACTGATCATCCCGCAGCACTTCGCCTTCCACGCCAGCCTCCAAAAGCCAGCCTTGAAGCACAAATCCAAACCGTCGTGAATCCCTAAAATGTCACTACGGCCTAGAGCATCGTGCGGAAAGCCTGTCCTGAATCTGTCGAAGGGTGGGAACCGGTTTTTGCCTGAAACGCTGCGGCATCAGAAATCTGGAGCGCGCGACCGGCGTCCGACCTGACGCAGCGCGCTCCAGCCGATTTCGGTCAATGCGCGGCCAGCATCCACAGCGCCATGGCGACCATCATGACATTCTCCGTCAGGGAGACGAAACCCAGCGGCACGTTGCCGCTGCCGCCGACGCAGGCGCATTTGAGTTCGCGCTTTTCGAGATAGACGGCCTTGAAAACCGAAACCGCACCGATCCCGCCGATGAAGAGCGCCACGGGGATCGACAGCCATTCGAGCGCACCCGCCAGCATCAGCACGCCTGCACCGAGTTCAAGGAAGGGATAGACATATCCATAAGGGACAAGACGGCGGGCGAGCAGGTCGTAATTCAGGAACATGGTCGCAAAGCGGTCCACATCCTGCAATTTCAGCATGGCGAGCAGCATCATGGAGATCGCGATGAAGCGTTCCGCCGTCATGATGCCGATGAGCGGCATCTCCGTCAGCCAGTTGGTCGACAGGGCAAGCAGGGCCGCGACCGCGAAGACGGCGAGGACCGGCCTGTAGCTTTTCGCCTGCGGATCGGCGACCGTCAGGCCGAAAAGGCGGCGAAGATCGTCATGGCCGCCGATCCTTTGCCCGTCGATGAAGATCTGCGGCGTCGTTCCGACATTGTGCGCGGCCTTGAAGGCGTCGGTTTCTTCGCGGCTGGTAAGCCAGTGATCCTCGACCTCATAACCCTTGCGCTTCAGCAGCCATCTGGCCTTGAGTCCGAAGGGGCAGATGTGGCCAGGCATCACCATGCGGTAAAGGACGGCTTTGCCCGGAATTTGGGTGGAGGCGGCCACTGTGGTCATCGCATCGCTTTCTCTTGAGAGGTTCGCTTCGCACCCCATATGGGGTCCGTACCACGGTCCGGAGTCAAGCATGACGATGACGATTTCCGGTCTGGCGCGCGCGGGCGGCGTCGGCGTCGAGACCATACGCTTCTATCAGCGGCGCGGCCTGCTGGATATACCCGACCGGCCGGAAGGCGCCGGTCTTGCGGGCGGCGTGCGTCGCTATGGCGAGGAGGATGTACGGCGTCTGAGGTTCATCCGTTCGGCGCAGGCGGCCGGATTCACGCTGGACCAGATCGGGGAGTTGCTGCGGCTGGATGCGGGGCAGGACCGCGCGCGGGCGCGTGAACTGGCGGCGGAGCGGCTGGCGGCGCTGGACCAGAAGATCGCGGAACTGGAGACGGCACGGGACAGCCTGCGGCGACTTGCCAGCGCATGCCATGCCTCGCAGGAGGGCCCTTGCCCGATCATCTCCGCCTTTGAGGAGTAGGAGGGGGCTCAGAAGCCGGCCATCAGCCCGTCGATAGCGCCCTGCAGGATGTAACTCGCGGCGAGCTTGTCCACCAGTTCACCCCGCCGCGCGCGGCTGGCATCCGCCTCCAGCAGCGTCCGCGTCACCGCCTGCGTCGACCAGCGCTCGTCCCACAGCAGGATCGGCAGGCCGAGGTCGGCGATGTTCCGGGCGAAGGCGCGGCTTGCCTGGCTGCGCGGGGATTCGCTGCCGTCCAGGTTGAGCGGCAGGCCGATCACCACGCCCTTCACCAATTGCTGTTCCATGAACGCCGCCAGCGCGACCTTGTCCTTGGTGAACTTGCCGCGGCTGACGGTATGGGCCGGGCTGGCGATCGACCATCCCGCATCGCACAGCGCAAGGCCGATCGTCTTGCTGCCCACATCCAGCCCGATCAGGCGGCCGCCATGGGGCAGGGCTTCGCGGAAAACCGCGCGGTCGGCGGTAAGAATGGACATGTCTATTTCTTCAGAAAGGCGGCCAGCCGCTGTTTCGCATCCTCGCGCACATCGGCCCAGAACAGCGCATAGTCATAGACGTGATAATTATTGCCCGGCAAGGTGAAGGGCCCCATGTCCACCGGCTCGCCGATCATCAGCACGCCGCTAGTGTCGCAGCGGGCGGGGACGATGCCGGGAACCAGCCGGGTCGGCTTGTCGGCATCCCGCGCATCCAGCGTGCCGCGATTGGCGCTGGCGGGCGCGGCCCCGTTGAAGGCGCCGGTGATGGGATTGGTGCAGAGCATGTGCGTGCCCTTGTGCGGCCTGCCGGTGAAGCTCGGCTTGCGTTCGAAATTTTCGATCACCGCCGACGGATCGGCTGGTTCGGCATAGCTTTGCCAGCTCACGATGCAATGCGACTGCTGCCGCCGCGCGCAGGCGGGAAGTCCAAGCGCGGGCAGGTCGGCCTCTACCGAAATCGGCCAGCCCACGGCATAGACGGCGGCGATGCGGTCGGCGACCGGCTTGCCGGCGACCTGCTCCCGCAACAGTTTGAGCAGATGGAGCGACCCCTGGCTATGGGCCGCGAGGATCAGCGGACCTTCGGGATTGGCTTTCAGGAATGCGGCAAAGGCTTGCGCAACATCGCGATAGGCTGCGGCGAGGGATTGCTCGCCAGCCGGCTTGTCGGTCAGGAACGCCCCGTAATTGGCCTGGCGGTAGCGAGGCGCCCAGACGGAACCCGCCGCGTTGAAGGCGCTCGCCTGGTTCTGCACGAAGCGCCGCGCGGTGGCGAGGGATTCCTGGTCATCCAGCCGCATGTTCCAATGCGCGTCGCCCAGCGTGGTGATGTAGGAGGTCGGGTGAATGAAGAAGACCGTCGCCTTTTCCGCCGACGGTGCGTCCTTCACGCCTTCGGGAGTCCACAGGGCGGGGTTGTCCTTCACGATGTCGGGCCGGGCGATCCACATCTTCGGATCGTCATAGGCGTTGGCGGGGAGCGGTTCGATTTGCGCGAAGGCTTCCCGAGGGACCATGACCGCGCGGATCATCTGCATCCCCCAGATGCGATAGGCCAGCAATGCCGCGATCACCAGCACGATCAGGCCGGTTACGACATAGAGGAACTTGCGGGCCAAGGATTGCTCTCCCTAGTGATGGACTGTTTCTGTCTGGCGTAAGCCGCGAGCGTGCGCAAGGTCTCGGAGGATCGGGACTTGAAGCGGGCGTGGCCGGGTGGTAGCGGCGGGGCCATGTCGATAGACCTTCAGACCGTGAAAAAGATCGCCAGCCTTTCGCGCATTTCGGTGACTGACGCCGAAGCGGAGGCGATGGTGCCCGAACTCAACAACATCCTGGGCTGGGTGGAGCAATTGGGCGAGGTGGACGTGACCGGCGTGGAGCCGATGACCGCTGTCATCCCCAATCATCTGCGCCTGCGCGACGATGTCGTCACCGACGGCAATGTTCGCGACAAGGTGCTGGCCAATGCGCCGCAGGCCGAACATGGCTTCTTCGCGGTTCCCAAAGTTATCGAATGAGTGGGAATCTTTCACCCGTTCGGGCTGAGCTTGTCGAAGCCCAGTCCTTTCTTGAAGAGAAGTGCGGCCCTTCGACAGGCTCAGGGCGAACGGAAATTTGGGTATGACCAACCTTACTGATCTGACGGTCGCGGAAATCCGCGACGGTTTCCGCGCGGGCGACTTTTCGGCGCGTGAAGTGGCGGCGGCGTTCAATGCCAATGTCGCCGCCGCCAAGGCGCTGAACGCCTTCATCGTGGAAACGCCGGAAAAGGCGCAGGAAGCCGCCGACGCCGCCGACAGGGCGAGGGCTGCGGGCGAGGCGTTGAAGCCGCTTTCGGGCGTGCCGATCGGCATGAAGGATCTGTTCTGCACCGAAGGCGTGCAGACGACCGCCGCGAGCCACATGCTCGAAGGCTTCAAGCCCACCTATGAATCCACGGTTTCGAAGAAGCTGTGGGACGCGGGCGCGGGCATGCTGGGCAAGCTCAACCTCGACCAGTTCGCCATGGGCTCTTCCAACGAGACCAGCTATTACGGCAATGTGATCTCGCCCTGGCGGCGGGGCGGCGGCGACAATGCCGCGCTGGCGCCCGGCGGTTCCTCGGGCGGTTCTTCGGCGGCGATTTCGGCGCGGCTCTGCCCGGCGGCGACCGGCACCGACACGGGCGGCTCGATCCGCCAGCCCGCCGCCTTCACCGGCATTTCGGGGATCAAGCCGACCTATGGCCGCTGCTCCCGCTGGGGCATCGTGGCCTTCGCTTCTTCGCTGGATCAGGCCGGGCCGATGGCGCGGACGGTGCGCGACAATGCGATCCTGCTGGAAAGCATGGCGGGCTTCGATCCCAAGGATTCGACGTCGCTCGATCTGGCCGTGCCGCAGTGGGAAGCCAGCCTTTCGAGCGACCTTCGGGGCAAGAAGGTCGGCATTCCCAGGGAGTATCGCCCCGATGGCCTGAACGCCGAAATTGCGGCGTTGTGGGATCGCGGCATCGAATGGCTGAAGGATGCGGGCGCCGAGGTTGTCGAAGTGTCGTTGCCGCATACGAAGTACGCGCTGCCGACCTATTATATCATCGCCCCGGCGGAGGCGTCCTCGAACCTCGCCCGCTATGACGGCGTGCGCTACGGCCAGCGCGACCTGCCCGATGGGGCGGGCCTGCAGGACATGTATGCCGCGACCCGCGCCGCCGGTTTCGGGCCGGAGGTCAAGCGCCGCATCATGATCGGCACCTATGTGCTGTCGGCGGGCTTCTACGACGCCTATTATACGCAGGCGCAGAAGGTCCGAGCGCTGATCGCCCGCGATTTCGACCAGGCCTTCGAGAAATGCGACCTGCTGCTGACGCCGACCGCGCCGAGCGCCTCCTTCGCGCTGGGCGAGAAGCAGGCCGATCCGCTGGCCATGTATCTGAACGACGTCTTCACCGTGCCGGCTTCGCTGGCGGGACTGCCGGCGATGGCGGTGCCGGGCGGGCTGGACGCGCAAGGGCTGCCGCTGGGGCTTCAGATCATCGGCAAGGCGCTGGACGAGCAGACCGTGCTGAACGCGGGCCTCGCGATCGAGGAACGCGCGGGCTTTGCGGCGCGGCCGGAGAAATGGTGGTAAAGAAAACACCGTTCGCCCTGTTGAAAGGAGCCGCTTGTCTCCTTGCAATGTCGAAGGGCCTAACTTCTCTTCAAGAAAGGACTGGGCTTCGACAGGCTCAGCCCGAACGGAAAAAGAAACATGAGTGAATATCGCATCCAGGGCGCAACCGGCGAGTGGGAGGTCGTGATCGGCCTGGAAGTCCATGCGCAGGTGACGAGCCAGGCGAAGCTCTTTTCCGGCGCGGCCACCGCTTTCGGCGCGGAGCCGAACACGCAGGTGAGCCTGGTCGACGCGGCCATGCCCGGCATGCTGCCCGTGCCCAACCGCGAGTGCATCCGCCAGGCGGTGCGCACCGGCATGGCGATCAAGGCGCAGATCAACAAATGGTCGCGTTTCGACCGGAAGAACTATTTCTACGCGGACCTGCCGCAGGGCTACCAGATCAGCCAGCTCTACCACCCGCTGGTGGGCGAGGGCGCGATCGAGATCAGCCTGGACGAGAAGAACCCCGATGCGCAGGTCAAGACGATCGGCATCGAGCGCATCCATGTCGAGCAGGACGCAGGCAAGCTGATGCACGACCAGCATCCGACGCGGTCCTATGTCGACCTGAACCGTTCGGGCGTGGCGCTGATGGAAATCGTGTCGAAGCCGGACATGCGCTCGCCTGCGGAGGCTGGCGCCTATCTGTCGAAGCTGCGCACGATCCTGCGCTATGTGGGGTCCTGCGACGGCAATATGGATCAGGGCTCGATGCGCGCGGACGTCAACGTCTCCGTCCGCAAGCCGGGCGAACCCTTCGGCACTCGCACCGAAACGAAGAATGTCAATTCCGTCCGCTTCGTCATGGCCGTGGTGGAACATGAGGCCAGCCGTCAGGTGGACGTGCTGGAGGCCGGCGGCAAGGTGGTGCAGGAAACCCGGCTCTACGACCCGGACAAGAATGAAACGCGCTCCATGCGGTCGAAGGAAGACGCGCATGACTATCGCTATTTCCCTGATCCCGACCTGCTGCCGCTGGAACTGGACGATGCCTTCCTGGAGGAATGCCGCCAGTCGCTGCCTGAATTGCCTGACGCCAAGCGCCAGCGCTACGAGCAGGCGCTGGGCCTTTCCGCTTATAATGCCGCGACGCTGACCGCTGACGCCGACACCGCGCGCTGGTTCGAGGCGCTGCTGGCCAAAGGCGCGCGCATCCAGAAGAAGAGCGAGGGCGAGGTCGCCAAGGCGTCCGCCAACTGGCTGCTGTCGGAGCTTTACGGCGCGCTCAACCGCCTGGGCAAGACGCTGGAGGAAAGCCCCGTCAGCCCGGAAGAGGGCGCGGAACTGCTGGCCCTCATTGCCGACGGCACGATCAGCGGCACCATCGCCAAGCAGGTGTTCGAGATCATGCTCGAAACCGGCGACAGCGCGCCCAGGATCGTTGAGGAAAAGGGGCTGAAGCAGACCAGCGACACCGGCGCCATCGAGGCCGCGGTCGCCAAGGTGCTGGCCGACAATGCGGACAAGGTCGAACAGTATAAGGCGGGCAAGGAGGCGCTGTTCGGCTTCTTCGTCGGTCAGACGATGAAGGCCATGCAGGGCAAGGCCAATCCGCAGGTGGTGAATGAGTTGATCAGGAAGGCGCTGGCCTGATTGGTCCATTATGAACGATGTCTGTTCCGGCAGGCATCGTTCGATCTGTACCTAAGATGTTCTCTTTGCTAAGCCCTTGAGCAACAGCCGCCATGAGTCGGGGGACTTGGCTGTGTGCAGGGGGAACATTCATGCGATTTGCGTTCGGCCACGCCATTTTGTGCCTTTTGCTCGGCTGCCTGTCGCCGGCCGTCATGGCGCAGGAAAAGTCCGCCGTGCGGCAGGGCTTCCTGCTCGATCCGAATTCGACCAAAATCCTGTTGTTCAGGCCCAGGGTGACGGTTGGGAGCCAGTCGACTGCGGGCATGTTCGAACCCAATGCCGACTGGACGCAACAGGCGCGGGACAATCTGGATCTGGCCCTGGCGGAAGCGCAGCAGCGTCTGGGCAATGAGATTGTCGGTTCGGCCGATCCTGTGGGACAGCAGGCCGAAAGCCTCGCCGAATATCAGTCGCTCTTCGGCATCGTCGCGCAATCGGTGATCGAATTCCAGTTCTTCCCCGGCAATCGATTGCCAACGAAGAAGCGCGAAGGCGCGGCGTTCGACTGGACGCTGGGGCCCGGCGTATCCGCGCTCGCTGCCCGCTCGGGCGCGCGCTATGGGCTGTTCATCTTTACGGAAGACCAGTTCGGATCGACCGGGCGGAAGATTTTCCAGCTGTTCGCGGCCATGGGCGGCGTCGGCATCACCTCCGGCCAGCATAAGGGCTTTGCAGGTCTGGTGGACCTTGCCAGCGGGGACCTGCTCTGGCTCAATGCGGACCTGCAGATGGGCGGCGATGTCCGGACCATGGAGGGTGCCCGCCGCCGCGTAACGCAGTTGTTGGAGGATTTCCCCGGCAGCACCCCCAGCCTTGCCGCTGCCGCCCAATGACGGGCGCGTTGTTGCGGGCAATGGCGCTGCTGGCCTTGACTCTGCCGGTAGCGGCGGTGGCGGCGGTGGCGGCCCCCGGGCCGGCCGATCTTCCGCCCTACAGCCAGGCCTATCAGCCGCAAGGGACGGACGAGCGTGGCCTGTGGATGCTGGCCGACGAGGATGAGCGGGAACTGCGCGACTCCAAATTCCTCATCGACGACCCGGCCCTGCAGGCCTATGTGGCTGGCGTCCTGTGCCGGGCTGTGGGTCAGGACCGATGTCGGGGCGTGCGCATCTATCTGGTCCGGGTCGCATCCTTCAACGCCAATATGGCCCCCAACGGCACGATGCAGGTCTGGAGCGGGCTCCTGCTGCGGGTTCGAAGCGAGGCGGAACTAGCGGCGATACTCGGCCATGAGTTCGCTCATTTCGAGCTGCGACACAGCCTTTCAGGCTTCCGGAGGCAACGTTCAGCGACCGACATCGCCGCCTGGGCGGCCTTTCTGGGTCAATATGGCGCGACCGTGCAGCAGGCGGCGGTCGGCTCATTCTTCCAGTTCAGCCGCGATCAGGAAAAACAGGCCGACCTGCTCTCGCTCAAATATGCGATCCAGTCCCCTTATTCGGCGCAGGCGGCGGCGCATGTCTGGCAGCGGCTCATGGATGAGGCGGATGCGACCGCGCTGGGGCGCAAACAGCGCAGCCAACGCTATGATCGTGTCGCCTTCTTCTCCACCCATCCGACCAATCTCGATCGCGCGACCTATCTCGCGGCCCTGTCCGCCGATGTCGCGGCCAAGCCGGAGGGCGCGGAAAGCTATTCGGCGGCGCTTGCCAAATGGCTGCCGGATTTTCTGTCCGACCAGATGAAGCTCAACGATTTCGGCGGTACGGAATATCTGTTGTCGTCGCTGGCGGGGGAGCATTGGACCGCGCCTCTGCTGTTCGCGCGGGCCGAACTGTACCGCCAGCGCGGCAATCCGCGCGATCTGGCGGCGGCGGCCGATTTCTACCGATCGGCGCTCGCGGCCGACCCCGGCCTGGCGGAGGGCTGGCGCGGATTGGGACTGTGCCTGATGCGCAACCATCAGCGGACCGAAGGCGCGGATGCGCTCAAGAATTACATCCGGCTGCGTCCCCAGGCGGCCGATATTCCCATGCTCCAGACGATGACCGGCGAATAGGATTTTCTCATGGCGAAACGAATTTCATCTTTTCTGGCCGTGATCTGCGCGGTTCTGATGGCGCAGCCGCTGATGGCTGACAATGCCCTGATGCCGGCGGGGACGTCCGTTGCCGTGGCCAAATCGACCCTGACCGTCACGCCGGACCGGGAGTGGAACCGCCTGTCCGCCCGTCCGGGCCGCAATTCGGAGACATGGACGCTGGACGGTGACGATCTGAACGGCGTCAATTTCTACAGTATCGAAACCGGGCGGACCTTGTTTCGGGAGGTGAGCAGGAAGACCAGGCCGCTGCCGCGCTTTTCCTCGACCATGTTGCTGACCGATATTCCTGCGCTGCTGGAAAATAGTTATCGCATCGCGCTTGGGACGACGCTCTTTTCGATGACCGCCATCGAGCCTGCGACATTTCTGGGCGAAAAGGGCGTGCGCTTTTCCTACAGTTTCCGAAAGCAGATGGAGGATGTGTCGCGCAGCGGCGAAGCGGTGGGCGCCATCGTCAAGGGCAGGCTGTACCTGGTGACGTTCGACGCGCCGGCCATTCTCTATTTCGATCGGGACGTTCCAGCCTTTCGACAGATATGGTCCTCGGCCCGCCTCGAAACCCCTCCCGCTCTTGCGCGGCGCTGACGGGGGGATAGCGAAAAGGGGCGCTGCCGGGGGAAGGCAGCGCCCCTTCCTTTACAGCCATGACACCGTTGGGAACCGGCTCATGTCATGGCGGATCGGCGGGCCGGGAGGGTCTGTGGGGTGTGGCCCGCCAATTCACTGCTAGGACGTCACAGGATGAAGTTAACCGTCGCCCGGAGGGAGAGGGCGACATGATTTTGTTGTTCCTCCGCCCCGAATTCGCCGCCGACGCGGAAAGTTTCGGTGCCGCCGATCAGCCGGGCGCGGCCGGTCCACCCGCTGGTGCGCTTGTCCGAGATCAGGGTGAAGTCCTCGCCACCGGCGAAATGGGCGGTGGTGTCGCCCAGTGATCCGCCGATGATCTGGCGCCGTCCACCCTCCAGCTCGAACCGCATCCAGCCATCCTCCCGATTGAGGCTGCCGAAATCGTAACCGACGGTGACATTGCCGCTGGCGGTCAATTCGTCGCTGGTGCGGCCGTCGACGATCAGGTCAAAGGCAGCGCCTCCGCCCGTCTCGCCATAGCCGTCCTCCTTCAGGCGGTAATAATCGATGCTGGCCGCCGGACGCAGGGTGAAGCGGTTGAAGCGCATCTCATAGGAGCCGCCCGCCGTTGCGGAGTAAAGCTTGCCCGACCAGTCGCCATCCGCCGTGCGCACGACGTCGCCGGATTCGAAATGGCGGCTGCCCCGGAAATCCACATGGGCCGCCGACAAGCGGGCATAGGTCTGGAGCGGGCCGAAATCGCCCCGCCAGTGCGCCGCCAGTTCGAACTGGTCGGAATCCACCGCATTGTCGGTGCTGCCCGAAGAGTCGCTGCCATGGATATAGGCGAAGGATGCGCCCAGAGCGCCGATCCCCGTCAGATATTCCGCGCCGAAGCTCGCCCCCCAGCCGTTGATGTCGTAGGATGCGGTGTCGCCCACGCTCTTGGAACTGCCGAACGCCACCTGTTGCAGCCAGAAGCCCAGACGCCCGTCAGCCGTGCGGTAGATGCCGCCCGGATCGCCAAGGATGCGGGCGGTCGCGCGCGAACCGGCGGTCACCGCCTCGAACGTGCCGCCGGCATGGTCGGGCAGCATCTGTTGCAGATTGGCCTTCAGCGTGTCGCCGTCGGTGATGGCAAGATAGCTGCCCGCAACGGCGCTGTCCTTGTCCAGCGCGTTGAAGATCGCGTCATAGGCCCGCGCCTGCGACCCGGTCAGGCCGAGTTCGGATACGGTCTTGGCCGCGATCGACAGCGTCACTTCCCCCGTCGCGGCGTTGCTGGCGATGGCGCCCTTGAACATATAGGGGATCAGCGTCGTGCTGGAGAGGGCGGGCGTGCCGCTCAACGATCCGGCGCGGACGATGACATAATCGCCCTCCGAACCGGCCACGCTGGTCAGGGTCGCCTTGACCTGCGATCCGCTGGCGAAGCTGGCGGCCCCCGCGACATTGTAGAGCGTGTTGGTGCCATTGGCCGTGTCGACCGTCACGCCGATGACGGAGGACCCGCCCACTGACAGCGAGGCGAGCGCGACCGTGCCCTTGTTGCCGGCGTTGAGGGTGCCGCCATTCATCACGACGGCGGTATTGCCGGCATTGCTGATCGCGCCGTTGAGCGTGGCGGTGCCGGAAAGGGTCAGCGTCGAGGCGCCGCCGCCGAAATCCACGCCGCCATTGATCTGCGCGCTTTCCGCCAGGCCAAGGCTGGAACCGTTCCCGCCCAGCGCCACATTACCTGTCAGGGTGGAGGAGCCGGACAGCGCCAGGCGATTGCTGCCGCCGCCCAGGTCGACATTGCCCGCAATGCTGCCGGCGGAGACCGTCACGACGTCATTGCCCGATCCCAGCCGCACGTCGCCCGTGATCTTCGGCGCGCTTGCCGTGGCGGAGGCAAGCGACTGGGTCAGGGCGACGCCGCTGCCATTGGCGGTCATATCGATGGCGACGTTCGATCCGCTCTTGCCTCCAGTCGCAGAGATGGTGCCGGTGTTGGACAGGGACGACACCGTGCCGGAAGAATCGAGGATGGCGATGGCCGCGCCATCCTTGCTGCTGAGCGCCGTGGCGGAAATGGCGCCGCTGTTCACGATGGCGCGGCTCGTCGCGCCTGCGTCGATCACCAGCGCGCGGGCCGACGTGCCGGCGGCGCTGGAGCCGGTCGCGCTCACCGCCCCGCCGATCTGGAGGGTGTCGGCCGTGGCGCCGCTGCCCAAACGAATGGCCGTCGCATTACTGTCATAGGATGTGGCGCCGACCGATCCCGACACCAGCAGGCCCTTGGTCAGGGTGACATTGCCGCCCAGCCCGCCAATGGCGAGGCCGCTGGCGCTGACGCCGTCATAGACGCCATATCCGGCAATCGATCCCTTGACGATCAGGCCATAGCCCGAACTGTCCGCAGCCACCGGACCGATGGTCGTGGCCGCCGTGGCCGAACCGATCCGCACGGCAGCGGCGGAGCCATAGGTGATGATCGCGGCGGACCCTTCGCTGGCGTCGGTCAGCCCGTCATTGTCGACATCCGGCTTGGTG
Organism: Sphingobium fuliginis; assembly: GCF_015074805.1. Classification (NCBI taxonomy): domain Bacteria; kingdom Pseudomonadati; phylum Pseudomonadota; class Alphaproteobacteria; order Sphingomonadales; family Sphingobiaceae; genus Sphingobium; species Sphingobium fuliginis. Next base: position 1,057,501 of record NZ_CP060035.1, read on the forward strand.
CTGTCCAGCGTCGGTGGAATGTCGAAGATGACGCCGCCCGTGACATTGCCGGCGATCGTCACGGCCGATCCGCCCTGGAGCAGATCGTCCGCATCCAGCTTGGAAGCGTCGCTCGGACGCGAAGTATAACGATAACCGGTGCTGGTGATCGTGCCCTGGATCTTGACCGCTCCGGTCACGTCCCCTTGCAGGGCAAGGCCGGTGCTGTTGGGGCCCGTGACGGCTGTCGTTCCGCGGATGGTGACATTGCCGGTGACCGCATTGGCCAGCACGCCATAGCCATTGTCGCCCACCACGCTGGTGGAGCCGCTGGTCGACAGATTGCCGGTCAGCGACGCGTCGATGCGGATGCCGGCGGACTGATTGCCTTCGATGGTGATGGTGCCGCTGCTGTCGATATTGCCCATATGCGCCGCGCCCGGCTGGACCCAGATGCCGTTGCGGTTCGAACCCTTGGCGAAGGGGCCGTCCAGGTCGCCGTCCTTGTCGTCGTCGGTGGGGGTATAGTCCTCGTCCAGCGTGATCGTGCCGCTATGGGTGATGTTGCCGCTGGTGCCCGCCGCCGCGCGAATGCCGGTCGCGCCGTCCGCGCCGGAAATCTTGAGCGTGCCGGCATTGCTGACCTTGTTGTTGCTGTCCTGGGTGATGGCGGTGCCGCCGGTCAGCGTGATCGATCCTGCGGAACTGACCGTGACGTCATCCGCGGCGCCATTGGCGACGGTGGAGGTGCGGACGGCGGTGGTGGTGGAAGAACCGATGGTGGTTTCCGCCGCCGCATCGGCCACCGTCAGGGCGGCCAGAACGGGAGCGATGGCCGTGCAGGCCAGTAGATTGCGCATGATGTCTCCTCTGCGTGCCGCGCCTCTTTCCGATGAGCGCGCATGCGGCGAAGACGGCGCGGGAACGCCTGTCCCGTCAGTTAAAAATAATGCGATGCAGGATCAGAAGGCGAAATCCAGGCCAAGCCGGACAGTGCGCGGACGCAGCGGCGTCACATAATCCCCGCTAAGGTCGAAGGGCGTGCCCAGCGAGAAGCGGTTGCCGCTGCTGTCGAGCAGGTTGGTGAGGGAGAGCGACCATTGCACCGTCCCATGGGTCAGCGCCGCGCTGAGCGCCGTGTCCACATAGTCGCCCTGTTCCCGGCCCAATATCGGCCCCACGCCCAGGCGCGACTTGCCGACATAGCGGGCCGATCCGCTGAGTTGGAGCCGCATGTCCCCTCCCACCGGCGCCCGATAGTCGAAGCCGATGCGGCCGCCCCAATTGGCGACATTGGGCAGGCTCAAAGACTGCCCCTCATAGGAGAGCAGGCGCAGGAATTGCGCCGGGCGGCTGAGGCGGCTGTCATTGTAGATGATGCTGCCGTCCAGCGTCAGCCGCGACGCGGGGCGCACGGCGACACGCCCCTCCACCGTATAGATGCGCCCGTCCCCGATATTGGCGGTGGTGGGAATGCCGATCCGGTCGGTGACGTCGGCCTGGATGTCCCGCCATCTGGTATAGGCGACATTGCCCGTGACCGCGACCGGATCGATGCCCGGAATTCCCCTGCGGAAGCCCAGTTCCACCGTGGAGGCGCGGTCGTTGCGGAACCGCTGGATATGCTGGTCGTCGACAGCCAGCCCCCCGGGACGGAAACCCTGCTGGAACCGGGCATAGACGGTCGTCCCGGGCAAGGCGTCGGTCAGCAGGGAGAAGGATGGGAGGAAGATCGTCTCGCTCCGGTTCGCCTGCGCCTCCGCGCGTGCGATGGCGGCAAGGGACAACAGGGCGATGGGGTCCAGCACCTCGCCGGTCAGGCGGCTGTTGGTCAGTCGGCCGCCCACCGTGGCGATCAGGCCGCGCATGGGTTCGAACGACGATTCGCCGAAGAGCGTCGCCTCGCGGATGCGGTTGTGCACGCCGGTCGAGGTCGCGGCCATGCCCCGCCCGTACATCGGCACGCCGGGAATGACCTGCGGCTGCATCAGGGCCGTTCCATAGGAGGTCAGCGAACGCTGAATATCCGACGTGCTTTCCAGATAGGATGCGCCCAATATCCAGCCCAGGCCATTGTCCAGGTCGCGGACGATGCGGTTTTCGGTCGAGAAGATGTCGACCTTGTTCCTTTGCCGGAACAGGGCGGCGGGCGCGTCCGCCCCGGCCATCTCATAAGGCGTCGCATCATAGCTTTCCGTCAATATGTTGCGCACGAAGCCGGTGGAGGAGACGAAGCGCAGATCGTCCCATTGCCGCTCCACCCGCAGATTGGCGAGCGCATAGTCGGACGAATAGGGCTGGGCGACGGCGGAGGCGCGCTTGAGGTCGCCTATCGCCTTCGCGGCATATTGCGCATCGTCGCCCTCGATCCGCTGGAAGACGCCGGTGAGGTCGACGGTCCAGTTCTCGTCCGGCGCGAAACGGAGCGCGGCGCGGCCGCCATAGGTGCGGATGCGGTTGACGTCATGCCTGTCGCGCAGGACATCGTCGATATAGCCGCCGTCCTGCACGCCATAGCCGACGATGCGCAGCGCGATCTTCTCCGTCACGACCGGCAGGTTGATCGTCGCGGCCAGATCGCCGCCCGGATCGCCATGCTGCGTCGCGCTGAGCCCGGCGGAGACCTGCCCGCCGGCGCGCACCAGGTTGGGCGCATTGGGGATCATGCGCACGATGCCGCCCAGCGATCCCGCGCCATATAGCGTGCCTTGCGGCCCTTCCAGCACCTCCACGCCCTGCATGTCGTAGAGCCGGAGGTCCGGGTCCGGCGCGGCGTAGTTGAGGCGCATGTCGCCCAGATATTGTCCCGTCGTCGCCTGGGTCGGTCCGGCGACGCCGGAGTCCGCGATGGCGCGGATGAACAGCTTGTTGCGGCCCGTGCCCGCATGGGTGGAGCTGAGGCTCGCCACGCGGAAGATCAGGCTGGCGGTGCCGCCGGCCGCCTCCCCGGCGGTGAAGGCGTCGTCGCCCACCACATCGACCATCCCGGCATAGCGGGGAAGCGGGGTGTCGCGCTTGGATGCGGTGACGATGATCTCGGCCGGTTCGGGCGCGGCTTGCGGAGCGGGTTGGGCGATGCGGGCGCGGGGCTGCTCGCGCACCACCACCGGCGTCCGGACGATCCGCCAGGTGGTCGCGTCGATACGCCGGATGCTGGCGCCGCTGCCCTTGACCAGCCGCTTGAGTGCCGCTTCCACCGACAGGCGTCCCTCCACGGCGGGAGTGGCCACGCCCGCCAGCGACTGGTCCGACATGCCGATGCTGGCCCCGGTCTGGCGGCCGAGCGCTATCACCGCCTCGCCCAGCCGTCCGGGGGCGATGCTGATCTGCTGTCTTTCCGCCGCTTGCCCAGGCGAAGCGGCCATCATGGCGAGGGCGGTGACGAACAGGACGTCAGCGTGGCGGGCCATCCCCCTCCCTCAACAGCCAGCCGTCGCCCTGCCTGACGGCGCTGAGGCCCATCAGCGGCGCTGCCTGGCCAAAGAAGCGCGCCGGGTCGCGGTGCAGGCGGATCGTTCCGGTGAAGCGCATCGTCCCCGCGCCGGGGGTGGCGGTGAGCCGGACGCCCAGTGAGCGGGCGATGTCGGCGCTGATCTGCGTCACCGGGGCGTTCGCATAGGTGAGGCGGCCCTGACGCCAGCTTGCGACGGCGTCGGTGGCGACGTCCATGACGCGCAGGCCGTTCTCATCCTCCATCAGAGCGCGGCCGGCGGGCAGGGCGATGGCTTCCGCCTTCGGATTGTAGATGACCTCGCCCTCCGACACGCCGATGCGGGTCGCATTGCCGGCGCGGACGATGTTGAAGACGGTGCCCGCATCCTCGAACAGCGCGTCGCCCACGGTGACGCGGAAGGGATTGGCGGCGTCATGCCGGACGGTGAAGGCGGCCTCGCCGCTGTCGAGCGCCGCGAAGCGCGCGTCATGCCGGTCGAAGCGCATGGTCGTGCCGCCGTTCAGTTCGACGCGTGTGCCCTCGTCCAGCGCGACGGTGCGGGTTTCGCCGGGCCTGGTCGTGACGGTGTAGATGTCGCTGCGGTTCCACATGCCGACCGATATGGCCGCCACCAGCGCCGCCGCCACCGCGCCGCCGCCGATCAGCGATCGGGACCAGCGCCAGCCGCGCTCGCCCGCATCATTGGCTGGAGCCGTCATGGTCACGGGCTCCGACGGAACGATCTCTGCCAAATCGGCATCTGCCGCCATCAATGCATCATAGGCGGGCGCATGCACGGGATCGGCCTCCAGCCATGCGGTGAAGGCCTCCCAATCGGCAAATTCGGGATCGCGCGTGCGGATGACCCATCCGAGCGCCTCCTCGTTCATCATGGCTTCAGCCCTGTTCATGTCAGCCCCTCATCTGAGCCAGACGCCGCCGCCTTCCTCATTCCGTACCCATTTTCTGCTTGAGGGCGATCATGGCGCGATAGGCCTTTTGCAGATCCTTCTCCACGGTGGTGAGGCTGACGCCCAGTTCCTCCGCGATCAGCCTTTGCCCGACGCCCTCCAGGCGGAAGCGGCGGAACACCAGCTCGACACGCGGCCCCAGGGATTGCAGCACGGCGCGCGCCTCCTCCAGCCGTTCGTTCAGGATCAGCCGTTCGTCCACGGCGATGTCCTCCGACGGGTCGGCCATCACGCCGCCCGCGCCCTCCGCCCAATCCTGCTCGCGCCGTTCGCGGCGGGTGGCGGAACGATAGCGGTCCAGCATCAGGTTGTTCGCCATGCGGTAGAGATAGGGCAGGGGATCGGCGATCGGCCCCAGATCCTTCTCCTCCAGCTTCATCCACATGTCCTGCAACAGATCCTCGGACTCGTCGCCCGCGCCGCGCGCGCGCAGGAACCGCAGCAGGGCGGGCCGGTTGTTCAGGAAGATGGCGGATAGGCCGGTAGCCATGAAGAGCTTGCGTCCAGTGGGATCAGGCGGTTGCCATAATGGGCCGATGAAGGCGTTGCAACGGGCAAGCGGCCCGGGGGATATTGCCATTTACCTCCGGCCATGCCTGATCGGGAGCATTTCCGGATTGACCGTTTGAGGTCGGCGGCTCGGAAAATGCGGCATCGAAAGACAAGAGCATTTTCCCTCATGGTGAAATTGCTCTAGGGGCAGCGGGCAGGCCGGCAGGAGGATCGATGCAGCTTATCGGGCAGGTGGATGTGGAGGCGGCGCGGGCATCCGGCATGGATGCCGGGAAATTGCAGGCGCAGGCCGCCTTCGTTCATGAACGCTATGTCGTCCCGGGCAAGCTGCCCCATATGCAATGGCTCCTTTCGCGTGACGAACGACCCATCGTCTCGGTCCGCAGCGGTGCCGCACGCGCAACCGGCGAGCCGCTTGGGGATGACGCGCTTTACCGCATCGCCTCCATGACCAAGCCGGTGACCTCGGTCGCCTTCATGATGCTGGTGGAGCAGGGGCTGGTGGCGCTGGACGATCCGGTGACGAAGATATTGCCGGAATTCGCCGATCTGGCCGTCGGGGCCGATGGGGCGGGTCGGATGCGCCGCCCGATGCTGATGATCGACCTGCTGCGGCACACATCCGGCCTCACTTATGGTTTGCAGCGGCAGACGGCCATCGACGCGCGCTACCGTGAACTCGGCCTCGACGAGTTCCAGCAGAAACGCAGTTCCGACGAATTCATCGCCGCGCTGGCCGCGCTGCCGCTGGAGTTCTCGCCGGGTGAGCGGTGGAATTATTCGGTGTCCACCGATGTGCTGGGCGTCGTGGTGGAGCGGCTGAGCGGCCTCGACCTGGAGCGATTTTTCCGCGAGCGCATCTTCGATCCGCTGGGCATGCCGGACACATTCTTCGAACTGCCGGAGGATCGCGCCGGGCGGATGACGGACGCCTGGCAATGGGCGCAGGACGGCACGCTGTCGCTCTACGACCGGGGCGAACGCAGCGGGTGGCGCCGGCCGCTCAAGCTGCGTTCGGGCGGCGGGGGCCTCATCTCCTGCACGGCGGATTATCATCGCTTCGCCCGCATGTTGCTGCGCGGCGGCGAACTGGACGGCGTGCGGCTGCTGAAGCCGGAAACGGTCGCGGCGATGCATGCCAATCATCTGCCGGGCGGGGGCGATCTCGCCGGCCTGTCCTCCTCCATGTTCAGCGAGGCGGATTATGCGGGCGTGGGTTTCGGCCTCGGCTTCGCGACCGATCTCAGGACGCAGGAATATTATTGGGGCGGCGTGTTCTCGACATTCTTCTTCATCGATCCGGTGGAGCGGCTGATCGGCATTTTCATGACCCAGCATTTTCCCTCAAGCATCCATCCGGTCCGTCGCGAGTTGAGGCAGGGTGTTCGCCATGCCATCATCGAAAGCCGCGCCGATTAATTGCTGCGCTGCAAAATTTGCTGTTGGCGAGCCTCGGGACGGCGTGCCATCATCGCGCCCGGACTCGAAGGCGAAAAGGGGCACGTTTATGAACCTGAAAGGCCAACCCACCCTCCCGAAGCCCGCTCCCCGGCAGGTCGATCCGGAGGTCCTTGCCCATGAGATCGTAGAGCGGCTGACCTACCGGATCGGCAAGAACGCCACCGCCGCGAAGCCGCACGACTGGCTGCATGCGGTGATCCTCGCCATTCGCGACCGGGTGATCGATGCATGGATCGCCTCCACGGAGAAAACCTATGAGGAGCAGGGACGGCGGGTCTATTATCTGAGCCTGGAGTTCCTGATCGGGCGGTTGATGCGCGACGCGGCGTCCAACATGGAGATGCTGGACGACATGCAGGCGGCATTGAGTTCGCTGGGCGTCGACATCGACATCATCGCCGCGCTGGAGCCGGATGCCGCGCTGGGCAATGGCGGCCTGGGGCGGCTGGCGGCCTGCTTCATGGAAAGCATGGCGACGGTGGACGTGCCCGCCTATGGCTATGGCATACGCTATGTGAACGGCATGTTCCGGCAGGAGATTTCGGACGGCTGGCAGGTGGAATTGCCCGAAACCTGGCTGACTCACGGCAATCCCTGGGAATTCGAACGGCGCGAGGCGAGCTACGAGATCGGCTTTGGCGGCCGGGTCGACCCGTCGGAAAATGAGGACGCCAGCCCGCACCAGATGCGCTGGCGGCCGGCCGAGCGCGTCATCGCCACGCCTTATGACACCCCCATTGCGGGTTGGCGCGGGAAGCGCGTCAATACGCTGCGCCTGTGGGAAGCGCAGCCGATAGACCCGATCCTGCTCGACCGCTTCAATGCCGGCGACCATCTGGGCGCGCTGACGGAAAGCAATCGGGCGGAGGCGCTCACGCGCGTCCTTTACCCCGCCGACAGTTCGCCCGCGGGGCAGGAATTGCGGCTGCGGCAGGAATATTTCTTCTCCTCCGCGTCGCTGCAGGACATCGTCCGGCGGCATATCCAGTATTTCGGCGACATCCGCACCCTGCCGGAAAAGGCGGCGATCCAGCTCAACGACACTCATCCGGCCGTCGCCGTGGCGGAGTTGATGCGGATACTCCTCGACAATCACGGCGTCGATTTCGACGAGGCGTGGGACATCACCCGCCGGACGTTCAGCTACACCAATCACACGCTGCTGCCCGAAGCGCTGGAAAGCTGGCCCGTGCCGCTGTTCGAACGGCTGCTGCCCCGGCATATGCAGATCGTCTATGCGGTGAACAGCCGCCTGCTGGGGGAGGCGCGGCGATCCGGCCAGTTCGACGACCGGGCCATCGGCACCATCTCCCTGATCGACGAGGGGGGAGAGCGGCGGGTGCGCATGGGCAATCTGGCCTTTGCCGGATCGCACAGCGTCAACGGCGTGTCCGCGCTGCACACCGAATTGATGAAGGAAACGGTGTTCGCCGACTTCCACCGGCTCTACCCGGCGCGGATCAACAACAAGACCAATGGCGTCACCTTCCGCCGCTGGCTGATGCAGTGCAATCACGGGCTGTTCGAACTGGTCAGGGAAGCGATCGGGGACCGCTTCATGGACGATCCCGAAGCCTTGCGGGAACTGGATCGCTTCGCCGACGACAGCGCGTTCCAGCAAAAATTCCTGGCCGTCAAACGCGCCAACAAGGTCGCTCTGGCCGATCTGCTGCGCCAGCGGGTCAACGCCCGGATCGATCCTTCGGCCCTGTTCGACATCCAGATCAAGCGCATCCACGAATATAAGCGGCAGTTGCTCAACATCATCGAGGCGGTGTCGCTCTACGACCAGATAAGGTCGCATCCGGAAAAGGATTGGGTGCCCCGCGTCAAGCTGTTCGGCGGCAAGGCGGCGCCCAGCTATCACAATGCCAAGCTGATCATCAAGCTGGCGGGCGACGTGGCGCGGGCGGTCAATCACGACCCGGCGGTGCAGGGCCTGTTGAAGGTGCAGTTCGTGCCCAATTACAATGTGTCGCTGGCGGAAATGATGATCCCGGCCGCCGACCTGTCCGAACAGATTTCGACCGCTGGCATGGAAGCGTCGGGCACCGGCAACATGAAGTTCGCGGTCAACGGCGCGCTCACCATCGGCACGCTCGACGGCGCCAATGTGGAGATGCGCGACCATGTGGGGGAGGAGAATATCGTGATCTTCGGCCTCACCGCCGCCCAGGTGAACGAACGGCGCGCCCATGGCTACGACCCGCGCGAGGTGATCGGCCAGAGCCGCGAGCTGGGCCAGGCGCTGGATGCGATCGCGAGCGGCGTCTTTTCCCCCGACGATCCGGGACGGTACAGGGATCTGGTGCAGGGCATCTACGATCATGACTGGTTCATGGTCGCGGCCGATTTCGACAGCTATTCGGCCGCGCAGCGCAGGGTTGACGGGATATGGCAGGACCAGACGCTGTGGGCGCGCAAGGCGATCCACAATGTCGCGCGCATGGGCTGGTTCTCGTCCGACCGCACGATCAGGGAATATGCGACGGACATCTGGAAGGTGCCGGTTTGACGCGAGGCCGGAACTAGCGTGGGCTTGACCCCGGAACAGATCGCCCGCCTGCTGGAGGGGCGGGAGGACGATCCGTTCGCGACGCTTGGCGTCCATCCGGCGGAAAAGGGCTTCACCGCCTGCGTCTTCCTGCCCGATGCGGTGAGGGTCGATGCTTATAGGCTGGACGGCAAGGCCGCAAGCGCGCTGGACCGGGTCCATCCGGCAGGGCTGTTCTTCGGCAAGGTTGCCCTGCGCAAGCGCCAGCCCCTGCGCTATCGGGCGACCTATGCCGATGGCGGCGAATATACGCTGATCGATCCCTACAGCTTCGGCCCGGTGCTGGGGCCGATGGACGATTATTATTTTGCCGAAGGGTCTCATGCCCGGCTGTTCGACAAGATGGGCGCGCACCTCATCACCCATGAAGGGGTGGGGGGCACGCATTTCGCGGTCTGGGCGCCCAATGCGCAGCGGGTGTCGGTGGTGGGCGACTTCAACCGCTGGGACGGGCGCCGGGCGCCGATGCGGCGGCGGCAGGATGCGGGAATATGGGAAATCTTCCTGCCCGAAGTGGGGGTGGGCAGCGCCTATAAATATGAGATTGTCGGGCCTGACGGGACGGTCCTGCCGCTGAAGGCCGATCCCTTCGCCTTCCGCTCCGAACTGCGGCCCGCCACGGCCTCCATCGTGGCGGCGGTGCCCGACCATGACTGGGGCGATGAGCGCCACCGCGACTATTGGCAAAGGGCCGATCCGCGCCGCGAACCCATTTCCGTCTATGAGGTGCACGCCGGTTCATGGCAGCGCGACGATGATGGAAATTTCCTGAGTTGGGATGACCTTGCCCACCGGCTGATCCCCTATGTGGTCGGCATGGGCTTCACCCATATCGAATTCCTGCCGATCAGCGAATTTCCCTATGATCCTAGCTGGGGCTATCAGACCACGGGCCTTTACGCGCCGACCGCGCGCTTTGGCGATCCGGAAGGCTTTGCCCGCTTCGTCGACGGCGCGCACCGGGCGGGAGTGGGCGTGATCCTCGACTGGGTGCCCGCCCATTTCCCGACCGACGCCCACGGGCTGGCCCATTTCGACGGCACCGCCCTTTATGAGCATGCCGATCCGCGCAAGGGCTTCCATCCCGACTGGAACACGGCGATCTACAATTTCGGCCGGCGGGAGGTGGCGCAATATCTGGTCAACAACGCCCTCTTCTGGGCGGAGCGCTACCATGTCGACGGGCTTCGCGTCGATGCCGTCGCCTCGATGCTCTACCTCGATTACAGCCGCAAGGAAGGGGAGTGGATTCCCAACAGCCAGGGTGGGCGGGAGAATGTGGAGGCGGTCGATTTCCTGCGGCAGATGAACAAGGCGCTCTACGGCACCCATGCCGGCGTCATGACCATTGCCGAGGAGTCGACGAGCTGGCCGAAGGTGTCCCACCCCGTCCATGAAGGGGGCCTGGGCTTCGGTTTCAAATGGAATATGGGCTTCATGCACGACACGCTGCGTTATCTGGCGCGCGATCCGGTGCACCGCGCCCATCATCATGACGACATCACCTTCGGCCTGCTCTACGCCTTTACGGAGAATTTCGTGCTGGCGCTCAGCCATGACGAGGTGGTGCATGGCAAGGCGTCCCTGCTGCACAAGATGCCGGGCGACGACTGGCAGAAATTCGCGACCCTGCGCGCCTATTACGCCATGATGTGGGGCTATCCGGGCAAGAAGCTGCTGTTCATGGGGCAGGAATTCGCGCAGCGGGCCGAATGGAGCGAAGCGCGGGCGCTCGACTGGCACCTGCTCGATCACGCGCCGCATCGGGGCGTGCAGTTGCTGGTGAGCGACCTCAACCGCCTCTATCGTTCCCGCCCGGCGCTGCATGCCCGCGATTGCGAGCCGGAGGGTTTCGAATGGGTGCTGGTCGACGCGGCGGCGGATTCGGTCTTCGCCTGGGTCCGGCGCGCGCCCGGCGTATCGCCCATCGTCGTCATCAGCCACTTCACGCCGACCTTGCGCCACGGCTACAGGATGCGCCTGCCCTCCGGCGGCCGCTGGCGCGAGATCATCAACAGCGATGCGGCGGATTATGGCGGCAGCGGCGCGGGAAATATGGGAATTGTCGTCGCGGATGAGGAAGGATGGGCCAATGTCACCATTCCGCCGCTTGGAACGTTGATGCTGGAACTGGACTATTGAAACCGACGGGCGGAAACCGAGCGCTCGCGAGCATGAAGGAGAAGAGGGCGATGCAGCCAAGACACCAGCCGATCGCCCGTGACGCCATGGCCTATGTTCTGGCCGGCGGCAGGGGCAGTCGCCTGGCCGAGTTGACCGACCGGCGCGCCAAGCCCGCGGTGCATTTCGGGGGCAAGGCGCGGATCATCGACTTCGCCCTTTCCAACGCGCTCAACAGCGGCATCAGGCGCATCGGCGTCGCGACGCAGTATAAGGCGCATTCGCTGATCCGGCATCTGCAGCGCGGCTGGAACTTCTTCCGGACGGAGCGTAACGAGAGCTTCGACATCCTGCCCGCCAGCCAGCGCGTGTCGGAAAGCCAATGGTATGAGGGCACGGCCGACGCGGTGTTCCAGAATATCGACATCATCGAAAGCTATGCGCCGGAATATATGGTCATCCTGGCGGGCGACCATGTGTACAAGATGGACTATGAGCTGATGCTCCAGCAGCATGTCGACAGCGGCGCGGACGTCACCGTCGGCTGCATGGAGGTGCCGGTGAAGGAAGCCAGCGGCTTCGGCGTCATGCATGTGGACGAGCAGGACGTGATCACCGCCTTTGTCGAGAAGCCGAAGAACCCGCCGCACATTCCCGGCAGCCCGGGCATGGCGCTGGCGTCCATGGGCATCTACGTCTTCCGCACCGCCCTTTTGATCGAGGAACTGCGGCGCGATGCGGACGATCCGGACAGCAAGCGCGATTTCGGGGGCGACATCATCCCGCACATCGTCAAGCATGGCAAAGCCGTCGCCCACCGCTTCTCCAGCAGTTGCGTCCGCGCAGAGAGCGAACCGGTGCCCTATTGGCGCGACGTCGGCACCATCGACGCCTATTGGCAGGCGAATATCGACCTGACCGACGTGGTGCCCTCGCTCGACCTCTACGACCGGAGCTGGCCGCTCTGGACCTATTCCGAAGTCACCCCGCCGGCGAAATTCGTGCACAATGAGGAGGGACGGCGCGGTTCCGCCACATCCTCCCTGATCGCGGGCGGGTGCATCGTGTCGGGATCGTCGCTCCACCGCAGCCTGTTGTTCACCGGGGTGCGCACGCACAGCTTCTCGTCCGTGACGGAAAGCGTCATCATGCCCGACTGCGTGATCGGGCGCGGTGCGCGGCTGCACAAGTGCGTGCTGGATTCAGGCGTGATCATCCCGCCCGGCCTGATCGTCGGAGAACATCCGGAGCATGACGCGCAGCGTTTCCGGCGGACCGAAAGCGGCGTGACGCTGATCACCCAATATATGATCGAACGGCTGGCGGACTGAAACTTGGGCGGGGGAATGGCGATGCGGGTGCTTTCGGTCACGTCCGAAATCTATCCGCTGGTGAAGACCGGGGGGCTGGCCGATGTGGCGGGCGCCTTGCCGGGCGCGCTGGCGGGGCATGGCATTGGGGTCAGGACGCTGGTGCCGGGCTATCCGGCGGTTCTTTCGCGCCTGGGCAAGGCGAAGCTGCTGCGCCGTTATGACGCGCTGTTCGGCGCGCCGGCGGCGGTGCTGGCGGCGAAGCTGGGCGACCTCGACCTGCTGGTGCTGGATGCCCCGGACTTCTTCGCGCGGGAAGGCGGCCCTTATGGCGATGCGGGCGGCGGCGAATGGCCCGACAACTGGAAACGCTTCGCCGCCCTGTCGCGTGCCGGCGCGGACATGGCGGCCGAAGGGGTGAAGGGCTGGCGGCCCGACCTGGTCCATGCGCATGACTGGCAGGCGGCAATGACCGCCGCCTATATGCGCTTCGGGCCGGCTCACGCCGTGCCCAGGGTGGTGACGATCCACAACCTTGCCTTCCAGGGACGTTTCGGCGCGGATGTCTTTCCCCAGCTCGGCCTGCCGCCCGAAGCCTGGGGCGTGGACGGGGTCGAATATTATGGCGGCACGGGTTATCTGAAGGCAGGGCTTGTCTCGGCCGATGCCATCACCACGGTCAGCCCCACCTATGCCGACGAAATCCGCTCCCCGATGCATGGCATGGGGCTGGACGGCCTGATCAACGGCCGGTCCGACAGGCTGCACGGCATATTGAACGGCGTCGATACCGCCATATGGGATCCCGCCGCCGATCCCCTGATCGCCAAACCCTTCAGCGCGCGGGCGCTTGGCGGACGCGGCGCCAGCCGCCGCGTCCTCGAAACGCAGTTCGGCCTCGACCGCGACGACGCGCCGATCTTCATCATCGTCAGCCGCCTCACCTGGCAGAAGGGCATGGACATGGTGATGGACGCCATCGACCATCTGGTGGGGCTGGGCGGCAAGCTTGCCCTTCTGGGGTCGGGCGACCATCTGCTGGAGGGCGCGTTCCTGGCGGCGGCGGACCGGCATCGCGGGCGGGTGGGCGCTCGGATCGGCTATGACGAGCCGCTGTCGCACCTGATGCAGGCGGGCGCCGACGCCATATTGATCCCTTCCCGCTTCGAACCCTGCGGCCTGACTCAGCTTTACGGCCTTCGCTATGGCTGCGTGCCGGTGGTGGCGCGGGTCGGCGGGCTGGCGGACACGGTGATCGACGCCAATGAGGCCGCCATCGGCGCGGGCGTGGCGACCGGCATCGTCTTCCCGCCGTCCGATCCGCTTGCCCTGCATGGAGCGATTGCGCGCACCATCCGGCTTCACGCGCATCGGCCGACATGGCAGGCGATGCAGCGCGCCGGCATGCGCGCCGATTTCTCCTGGACCCACAGCGCGGCGCGCTATGCGGAACTGTTCCGCGCACTGGTCCGGACCACCGTATGAGCCCGCAGCCGCTGGGTCCGGGCATGCACGGCCGCGGAACCCGTTTCCGGGTCCATGCGCCCGATGCGGACCGGCTCTGGCTGTGCCTGTTCGATGCCCGGGATCGCGAAACGCGCCTGCCCATGGCAAGGGAGGGCGAGGACATCTGGTCCGTCGATGCGCCCGGCGTGGGGGAGGGTGCCCGCTATGGCCTGCGCGCCGACGGTCCCCATGATCCGGATGCGGGGCTGTGGTTCGATCCGGACAAGCTGCTGCTCGATCCCTATGCGCCGGCCATCGACCGGCCGTTCGCCTATGATCCGATGCTGGCCGCACCGCGCGGCAAAGGCAGCGACACGGCAGGCTTGATGCCCAAGGGGGTGGTGTCCGCGCCGTTTCCCTTGGCGCCCCCGGAACCGCCGATCTTCCGGTCCGGCGGGCTGATCTATGAGGTTCAGGTCCGCGGCTTCACCATGCTGCATCCCGACATTCCGGAGGCGCAGCGCGGCACCATCGCGGCCCTTGGGCACCCCGCCGTGATCGAGCATCTGCGCCGCCTGCACGTCTCCGCCATCGAACTGATGCCGATCAACGCCTGGATCGACGAACGGCATCTGGCGCCGCTGGGACTGCGCAATGCCTGGGGTTATAATCCGGTCAGCTATTTCGCGCTCGATCCCCGGCTGGCGCCGGGCGGCATGGCGGAACTGCGTGGCGCGGTGGATGCGCTGCATGCGGCCGGAATCGGCGTGATTCTCGACATGGTCTATAATCATGACGGGGAAAGCGACCGCGAGGGCCCGACCCTGTCGCTCCGCGGCCTGGATGCGCGCAGCTATTTCCGGCATGAACCCGATGGCCGCCTGATCAACGATACGGGCACGGGCAACAGCATCGACTGCAACCATCCCGTCGCGCAGCGGCTGATCCTGGCATCGCTGCGCCATTTCGTCGGCTTAGCGGGAGTCGACGGCTTCCGCTTCGACCTCGCTCCCGCGCTGGGGCGCCTGCCGACGGGTTTCGACAGCGAGGCGCCATTGCTGAGGGCCATGCGCGACGATCCGCTGCTGTCCGACCGCATCCTGATCGCGGAACCGTGGGACATCGGCCCCGGCGGTTATCAGCTCGGCCGTTTCGGGGCGCGCTGGCTGGAATGGAACGACCGCTATCGCGACGACATGCGCCGCTTCTGGCGCGGGGATCGCGGCATGACCGGCGCGCTTGCGACCCGCATCGCGGGATCGTCCGACATTTTCCATGCCGATCCGGCAACGCGCACCGTCAATTTTCTGGCCGCCCATGACGGCTTCACGCTGGCGGATGTGACCGCCTATGACCATCGCCACAACGAAGCCAATGGCGAGCAGAACCGCGACGGCCATGGCGAAAATTTCAGCTGGAACAACGGCATCGAGGGCGCGACCGCCGATCAGGCCATTCGGGCAGCGCGGCGGCGCGACATCAAGGCGCTGCTCGGCACGCTGTTCTGTTCGCGCGGCGGGATCATGCTTACCGCAGGCGACGAGTTCGGCCGGACGCAGCAGGGCAACAACAACGCCTATGCGCAGGATAATGCAATCGGCTGGGTCGACTGGCAGGGCCGCGACCGGGACATAGAGGCGCATGCGTTCGCGCTTGCCGACATGCGGGCGTCGACGCCGGACTTCAGCGACGCGGGCTGGCTCTCGGAAACGGATGTCGAGTGGCTCGACGAGCGGGGCCAGCCGATGACCGTCGTGCAATGGGAAGACCCGGATCGCCGCTGCCTGGCCATGCGCTTCCGGCGATCGGGCTTCACCGTCTTCATCAATGGCGACGACCGGCCGCATGACTTCGGCGCGGTGCACATTCCCGCCCGAACGGTCCTACCCATCCCGGCTGAATAGGAAGGCGGTCGATTTGGCGAGGCCGTTGGAGATCGTCGCCAACGCCCGCGAGGCCCCCGGCACCTGCCGCTCGCCCGCACGGTCCGTGACCTGCGCGACCGCCTCGGCAAGCTGGGTCATGCCGTGCAGCCGCCCTTCGCCCAGGGCTCCGCCGCCGGTATTGATCGGCAGGCGTCCGTCCGGATCGCCATGCCCCTCGCGCAGGAAGGCCAGTCCTTCGCCGTCGCGGCAGAAACCCATGCCCTCCAGCCAGGTCAGCACCAGCACGCTGAAACCGTCATAAAGCTGCGCATTGTCCACATCCGCCGGGGACAGCCCGGTCGCCTCCCACAGCCGGCGCGCCACATCCTTCGCGCCGTCCCACATATCCTCAAGGTTCATCGGCATGCCTCCCGCGCCCTGATGGGCGGAGGCCGCGAAGCCGGTGAGCAAGGCAGGCGGCCGGCGCAAATGCCGCGCCCGTTGGGTGGAGGTCAGGATCATCGCGCAGCAGCCATCGACCGGAATGTCGCAATCGAGGATGGATATGGGATCGGCGATCATCCGGGCGGCGAGATAATCCTCCACCGTGATCGTCTTGCCTCGCCAATAGGCATTGGGGTTGCGTTGCGCATTGGCGCGGTTCCGGGCGATATAAGGCGCGAAATCCGCCCGGTCATAACCATGAAGCGCAAAATAGCGGCGCAGCGCCACGGCGGCCCAGGCCGGCGGCATGCTGAAGCCATAGGGCGCCAGATACTGGTCGCCTCCCACCGCATGGGCCGATTCGAAATTCACATAGCGCCCGTCGGGCACATGCAGCGCGCGATAGACCAGCACATGGTCGCAAAGCCCGCCTGATATGGCGAGCGCGCCGTCGATGACGCTCTGCGTCACCATGCCGTTGGTGGAGCCGATCCACCGGATGGCCGGAGCGACCCCCAGCAATCCCGCCAGATACCAGGGCGTCACGACGTCGATCCCTTCGTCCACGCCCTTGCGCCCGCCATAGCGCGGCATGGCGGGGGATGTGGCGATGCCGTCCAGATCGCCGCGCCGCAATCCGGCATCGGCCAGCGCGGCGTCGCACGCCTCCAGCGTCAGCGCGGCCAGGCTCCGGTCCGACCGGCGTTCCAGCCTGCTATAGCCCAGCCCGGCGACGGCCACCTCGTCCCGATGGTCCCACATGGTCAGCGCGCCGGGCCGAACTGCACCAGCGTGCAGTCCTCGGTCACGTCCTCGAACCGCGCTTCGAGGGGGAGGCCGATGCGCAGCGCATCGGCGGCGATGTCCACAAGGTTGCCGCTCATCAACAGGCGCGCCTGCTCCTCCAGTTCGACCACCGCCAGGATGACGGGCAGCCGGTCGCGAAAGCCGGGCGAGGGCGGGTCGTGCAGCACGGTCCAGCTATGCAGCGTCGCGCGTCCCGATAGCGGCGTGAAGCCCAAACCGGCGCCGCCGCAGTTCCGGCAGGCGACCTCCGGCGGATAGGCCATCCGGCCGCAGGCGTCGCATTTCTGCATATGCAGCTCGTGCCGCCGCGCCGCAGCCCAGAAGGGTTCCGAAAGCGGATCGGGAAGGGGAAGCGGCCGTTGCGGGGAGGCGGTTTGCGGCATCGGTTTCATGAGCCCCCGAAATGCGGCGACCGTTTCTCCCGCGCAGCCGCCAAGCCTTCCCGATGGTCCTGCGTCGTCGCCATCAGCGGCTGCATGGCGAATTCCAGTTCCAGATACTGATCCAGCGACAGGCCCGGCGCGGCCTCGAACTGCCGCTTCGCCATGCCGATCGCCAGCGTGGGGCCCTCGGCCAGGGATGCCGCCAGTTCCAGCGCACGCGCGATCAGCGCTTCGCTTTCCACCAGTTCCAGCACCAGCCCCAGCCGCAAGGCCTCCTGCGCGTCGACCATGCGGGCGGAATAGACGATTTCCTTGGCGCGCATCGGCCCGACCAACCGGCTGAGCTGCCACACGGCGCCTGCGTCCGGCACATATCCGATCCGCGCAAAGCTCTGGCAGAAGCGCGCTTGCGGCGTGGCGATGACGATGTCGCAGGCCAGCGCCAAGCTCCAGCCGGCGCCTACGCAGGCGCCGTCCACCGCCGCGATCACCGGTTTGCGGATGCCGGCGACCGCCTTCACCATCCGGTGCAGCCAGCGCATCCGGCGCAGGAATGCGGCCGTGCCCTGATGGCCCATGTCCCCGGTATCCGCGCCGGAGCAATATTGCCCGTTCGCGCCCGTCAGGATGACGGCGCGAACATCCTCATCCTCCGCCAGATCATCGAAGGCGCGCCAGATTTCCTCCCGCATGGCCATGGTAAAGGCGTTCGCCCGTCCGGGCTGATCGAGCGTCACGATGCCGACGCGGCCCTGGCTTGCGATCCGGACGGTCATGACGGGGCGCTGCGGCGCACGTCCTTCTCCTAAATATGATCTTTGGTGCAATATTAAATGGGGAAATTCCGTCCTGTCAATCGCTGAGTCGCGTTGACAACGGCACAATATTGCACGATGGTGCAATAAAAGGCGGCATTTGGGCGCCCGGACGGAGGATGGGAGATCGATGAGGAAGGCAGGTTTTACGGTCATGGCGGCGGGCGCCGCGCTGCTCGCGTTCTCCACGGGGGTGGTTTCCCGCTCGGCGGAGAGCGCGTCTCCGGCCGGGGCCAACTGGTCCAGCTTCGGCGGCGACGACAAGGAACAGCATTACAGCCCGCTCGCGCAGATCCGGGAGCAGAATGTCGGAAAGCTCGGCCTTGCCTGGTCCTATGATGTCGACAGTTTCGACAGCTATACCCAGCCTCTGGCCGTCAATGGCGTCATCTATTTCGCGGTAGGACTCAGCGTCGTTCACGCGGTCGATGCGCGAACCGGCAAGCTGCTATGGCAATATGATCCCGACGTCGCCAGTCAGCCGGAAGCCAAATGGCGGATGCGCGCGGGATGGGGCACGCGGGGCATCGCCTATAAGGACGGCACGATCTTCACCGCCACCCGCGAAGGCCGCCTGATCGCGATAGACGCCGGGACGGGCAAGCCGCGCTGGTCGGTCAAGACGCTGGACGAGGCGGAGGGCGGCTATATCACCGGCCCGCCATGGGTCGCCGGCGACAAGGTGGTGATCGGCTTCGGGGGCGCGGACTACAGTCCGACGCGTGGCTATGTCACCGCCTATGACATCAAGACCGGCAAGAAAGCCTGGCGCTGGTATGTCGTGCCCGGCGATCCGGCCAAGGGTTTCGAGAACAAGGCGATGGAGGCAGCCGCCAAGACCTGGAGCGGGCAATGGTGGAAATGGGGCGGGGGCGGCTCCGTCTGGCACGCCATGGCCTATGACGCGAAATATGACCGCATCTATATCGGCACCGGCAACGGCTTTCCGTGGAACATCAAGATCCGCAGCCCCGGCGGCGGCGACAATCTCTACCTCTCCTCCATCGTCGCGCTGGACGTGAAGACCGGCGAATATGTCTGGCACTATCAGGTCAATCCTGAAAACAGCCATGACTGGAACGACGCCATGGACATCGAACTGGCCGATGTCATGATCGGCGGCCGGATGCGGTCCGTGCTGCTGCACGCGCCGAAGAACGGCTTCTTCTATGCCATCGACCGCGAAACCGGCAAGTTCATCCAGGCGGGCGAGTTCGCCAGGCAGAATTGGGCCAAGCGCATCGATCCCGTGACGGGTCGGCCGGAGATCAACCCGGAGGCGCAATATCCCGACGGTAAGCCGTTCATGATGTACCCCTTCCCCAATGGCGCGCACGGCATACAGGCCATGTCGTTCAGCCCGAAGACCGGCTACAGCTATATCCCGGTGATGGAGGGCGGCCGGGTCTTCGTCGATCCGGCCAATGTGAAGGGCTGGACCTACAAGCCCGGCATGATGGTGAATACCGGCCTGGGGGCTCCGCCCGCCAACCTCGTCCCGCCCGCCGCGACGAGCAAGCTGGTCGCCTATGACGTCGCCAACAACAGGATCGCCTGGTCCGTGCCCCAGCCGGGCGTGTTCAACGGCGGTACGCTGGCTACGGCGGGCAATCTGGTGTTCCAGGGCACCAATGACGGCATGTTCAACGCCTTTTCCGCGACGACGGGGCGCAAGCTCTGGTCCTGGCCGGCGCAGAACGGCATACTTTCCGCGCCGATCAGCTATTCGGTCGGCGGCCGGCAATATGTCAGCGTCATCACCGGCTTCCGCAGCAGCTTCGCCAATTCGCCCAATTGGGATTATCGCCAGCAGCAGCGGCGATTGCTGACCTTCACCATCGGCGGGGCCAGGAAGCTGCCCAGGGTCGATCCCGTGGACGAACCGATCCAGGACGATCCGGCCTTCGTGGTGGACGCCGACAAGGCGAAAGTGGGGGCGGGCATCTACAACAGCAGCTGCATCATCTGCCATGGTTCGGGCATGGTCGCGGGCGGCGCGGCGCCGGACCTGCGCAAGTCGGGCGTGCCGCTGGACGCTGAAACCTTCAGGTCGGTGGTGCATGACGGCGCCCTGATGTCGCGGGGCATGGGGTCCTTTGCGCAGTTGAGCGACGCGGAACTGGAAGGGCTACGGCACTATATCCGTCAGCGCGCGCGCGAAACCGCGCCCAAGGGCAAGTGACGCGGATGCAGGTCCCACCCGCTTTACGGGCGTATGGCAGCCCCGCTTCGCCTTCGGGCGGGGCGGGGTTCATGCGTCATGAAGACGATGAATTTGCACCATCATCCAATCCCGCTATGATCCCGGCACTTGGGATGAGTGTTGGGCAATGAAGGCGAGCGATCTTGGCGAGTAAAGCGAACGAAGAATTGAAGGAAGGCGGAGAGCGGCCGCAGACCTATTCCAGTCCGGCGATTATCGAGCGCCGCCGCCGGATTTTGGAGGAAACCCGGAAGGTTATCGCTGAACAGGGCATTGCCGCGCTCAGCATGAATGAGATCGGCCAGCGCGCCGGCGTTGCCAAGCGAACCCTCTACAACGCCTTCCAGACTCGCGAACGGATGATCGCGTCGGCGATTCAGGAATATTTCGACGAATATGTGAGCCGCATCGCCTATTCCAGCGAACCCGGCACGATGCAGCACAATCTGGAGCGCATGATCTCCGTCGTGCAGCGGAACCGGAAGATCCGCAATTATATCAAGGCGATCATGGCGCTCTATTTCAGTTCCGATGTCGACCATGACATCTGGGCGGCGATGCATTCGCCCGCGGTCCACCATAACCGCCAGTGGATCGAGGTGCTGGAGGCGAAGAAGCAGCTCCAGCCCTGGGTCGAGGTCGACAAGCTGGTCGAGGATCTGGTGCGATTCGAATATGCGACGATCAACGACTGGGCGCAGGGGCGGATTCCCGACGACCAGATCATCGTGCGGCTGGTCGGAAGCTATCTGACATCCTTGCTGGGCGCGCTGAAGGGCGCGGCCCGCAAGGATGTGGAGGCGCTGATCAAGGACATATCCGACCGCGGCATGGATGCCCTGCCGATGCCCCAGCGTCCCAAGGTGGCGGCATGAATTTGCACATGGATGCAAATTTACTTGAAGAGTCGCGCACTGTCGGCTAGTCAGTTCCTGCCCCTGGCAAAGGGCGGGAATGGAGAGCGAGAGAGATGAACGCGGTGAGCGAAACCCCCGAATTGCTGCTCTTGTCTGAGGATCAGGGGATCGCGCATATCGTCCTCAACCGACCCCGCGCGAAGAACACCGTGTCCTTCGCCATGTGGGAGCAGTTTTCCGCCGCGCTCGACGCGCTTGAGAATGCGACGCCCGCGCGGTTGCTCATCATCAGCGGGGCGGAGGATTATTTCAGCAATGGCGGCGACGTGAAGCTGCCGCCCGCAAGGGGGGAAGGCGCGCTGGCGCTGGCGGCGCGGCTGGAAATGGGACAGCGGATCATCGGCCGTGTGCGGGCGCTGCCCATTCCAACGGTCGCGGCTGTGGAGGGCGGCGCGTTCGGCGTGTCGTGGAGCCTCGCCATGGCCTGCGACATGATCTTCGCGGCGGACAATGCCCGTTTCGGCGCGCCCTTCCTGGAATTCGGCCTCGTTCCCGATGGCGGCGCGGCCTGGTTCCTGACCAGGCAACTGGGCCGGGCCCGGGCGGCGGAGATCGTCTTCTCGGGGCGGACGCTGGATGCGGCGGAGGCGCTGTCGCTCGGCCTCGTCAGCCGCGTGGTGAAGCCGGGCAGCGCGGTGGAGGAGGCTCTGGCGCTCGGCCGGACGATCGGTGACGGCAATCGCCATGCCGTCGAACTGACCAAGCGGCTGCTCCAGCAGGCGGAAAGCGGCGATCTGGCGACGGCCCACGCGCTGGAACTGGCCTATTGCCACATCTGCCAGGCGGGCGAGGAAGTGCCCCGCGCCCGCGAACGCTTCAAGGCGCGCGCCGCCGCGAAAGCCGCCGCCAGGGCCGCGGAATAACGGAGGGTCCGACCCATGCAGTTCGACATGCGCGCCCTTCCGATGGTCACGCGGTACAAGATCGTCAATTCGACCATCACGCCGCGCCCGATCGCCTGGATCACCAGCCAATCCGCCGAAGGCATCGTCAACGCCGCGCCCTACAGCTTCTTCAACTGCGTCGGCACCGAGCCGCCGCTGGTTGCGCTGGGGCTGCTGAAGGAACCGGTGTCCCGGGGGCTGAAGAACACCGCGTCCAACATCATCGCGACGGGCGAGTTCGTCGTGAACCTCGTCTGCGAGGCGGACGCCGAAAGGATGAACCTCTGCAGCGTCGACGCGCCCGCCGACGTCAGCGAGATCGACTATGCCGGCATCCAGACCGCGCCGTCGGAGCTGGTCGCGCCGCCGCGCATCGCCACCAGCCCGGTCAGCTTCGAATGCCGCAAGGTCGCCGCGATGGACATCGGCGCGATGCAGACGGTGGTCATCGGCGAAATCCTGATGGCCCATATCCGCGACGAGTTCATCACCGACCGGGAACGGGTCTATTTCGACACGCCCGCGATGAAGCTGATAGGCCGGACCCATGGCAGCGGCTGGTATGTCCGCAATGGCGACAGTTTCCAGATGGACCGGCCCCGCTACGACCCGTCGCGCATGGCGAAGGACAGGGCGGCGGAATGAATTTGAACCCATGGTGCAAAATTACTTGCGCTTGGGGCCGAACTGGTGTTTTCTGCATCAAAGATCATTTTTCGATACGTCGGACAATGTGAAGCCATAAAGATAATTCCGCAAAAAAGGCAGCGGGCCGCGCCCGCCATAGGAGTGATGAGATGCCCGGTCCCCTGGATCATCTGACCGTCATTGAACTGGCGGACCAAATGCCTGTCGCCATCGCCGCCATGCTGCTGGCGGACCATGGCGCCGACGTTTTGAAGGTGGAGCCGAAAGGCGGCGCCTTCTTTGCCCATGACTTCAGCCGCAAGGCCTGGGACCGGTCGAAGCGCAGCGTCGAACTGGATGTGTGGGCGCCCGAGGGTCTCCGGTCGCTGCGTGGCCTGCTGGAAGGGGCGGACATCTTCATCCACGCGCTGGAGGAAGGGGATGCAGCGGCCCTCGGTCTGGACAGCGAGAGTCTGGCGCGCGATTTTCCCGAACTGGTCGTCTGCGCGCTCACCGCTTACGGTTCGGACACGCCATTTGCCGACCGCCCCCATGGCGAATCCCTCGCCGCCGCGCTGCTCGGGACGATGATCGATCGCTCCAGCAGCTTCCGCCCCGGCCCGGTCTATCTCGGCCACCCGGCGCTGCATTATGGACAGGCCTTCCTTGGCGTGATCGGTGCGCTGTCGGCCATCCGCGCCCGCCGCCATATCGGCAAGGGGCAGCAGGTGGAGGCGTCGCTGCTTGACGCCATGCTGGCCCAGTCGCCCATGAACAACTGGTGGCAGGAAGAGGGCATCAGCTACATCAAGGCGGGCGATTCCGGTGCGGTAGACCGCTTCGGCAAGACCCGGCTGGTGACGGGCATGTTTGAATGCGCGGACGGCCTTTATCTTCAGATGCATACCGGCGGCCAGGGTGGCTTCAAGGCGGCGATGGACGTGCTGGGCTTTGGCGACCGGATTCAGACCGTGACCGCGCCGGAAATGTCGGTGCCGCTGACCGACGATGAATATCATATCGCCCGCGTCGAGATTTTCGACGCCTTCAGGACCCGGCCGCGCGCCGAATGGATCGCCATGTTCCATGCGGCGGACGTGGCGGCGCTGCCGGTGCTGGAGCCCGCCGAAGTGCTGCTGGACGAACAGGTGGAATTTGTCGGCCAGCGCATATCGATGCCGGACAAGGATTTCGGCACCATCTACCAGGCAGCGCCCGCCGTGCGCATGGCCAATGCCCCCGCCGCCGCGCCCCGTCCCGCGCCGGAAGT
Source organism: Sphingobium fuliginis (assembly GCF_015074805.1). NCBI lineage: Bacteria > Pseudomonadati > Pseudomonadota > Alphaproteobacteria > Sphingomonadales > Sphingobiaceae > Sphingobium > Sphingobium fuliginis. The sequence continues at coordinate 1,081,504 of NZ_CP060035.1, forward strand.
GGGCGCGGACAATGAAGCGCTGGCGGACCTGATCGCCCGCCGCCGCACTGTGCTCGCTGCCGACGGCAAGCCGCTCGACCGGCCGCTGGAAGGCATCAAGGTGGTCGACTTCTCCTCCTTCTTCGCGGTCGGCTATGGCGGTCGTCTGCTGTCCGACCTTGGCGCCGACGTCATCAAGGTGGAGACCCCCGGCGGCGACCAGATGCGCCCGCTGCCCGACTGTTTCGACGCCGCCCAACGCGGCAAGCGCGACATCGTGCTCAACCTCAAACATCCCGAAGCGCTCGAAGCGGCGCTGAAGCTGGTGGCGACGGCCGATGTCGTCACGCACAATCTTCGCCCTGGCAAGGCGGACAAGCTCGGCATCGGCTATGAGGCGCTGTCGAAGCTCAACCCGCGCCTGCTCTACGTCTATCTGCCCGGCTATGGCTCCAGGGGGCCGAAGTCGCTGCTCAAGAGCTTCGCGCCTTTGGTGTCGGGCTGGACCGGCCTGCTCTATGAGGGCGGCGGCGATGGCAATCCGCCGACCCGCGCCGTGTTCGGGAATGAGGATTATAATAACGGCTTCCTCGGCGCGGCGGGCATCTTGATGGGCCTTGAACATCGCGCCGTCACCGGCCGGGGCGATTATATGGAAATCCCGCAGCTTCATTCCAGCCTGTGGACCACGTCCGAACATTTCCTCGATGCCGACAGGAAGGTCGTCTACGGATTCCGGCTGGACAAGGAACAGGCGGGCTTCAACGCGCTCGACCGGATTTACCGGACCGCTGATGGCTGGCTCTGCATCTCCTGCCGTTCGGACGAACGTTTCGCCGCGCTCGCCAAGGCGGTGGGGCAGGAGCAATGGCTTGCCGATCCCCGCTTCGCCACGCCCCGCGACCGGTCCGCCAACGACGCGGCGCTGCTGGACGCGCTGAAGCCCTTTTTCGCGGACAAGAGCAGCGCAGACGCCCACGCCCTGCTGGAAGCGGCCGGCGCGCCGAGCGAGATCGCCCGCGAAACAAGCTGGGTCCGCGAAGCGCTCTGGCAGGACTGGGCGACGGCCAGCAACCGCGTGATCGAGAATTTCGACTCCATGTATGGCCATGTCCGCCAGTTCGGCAGTTTCATGCATTTCAGCCGCACGCCCGGCAGCGCCAAAGGCTCCGCCCCGCGCCTTGGCGAACATACGCGGCAGATATTGGGCGAGATCGGCTATTCGGATGCGGAGATCGACGCGCTGATCGACAGCGGCAAGGCGATGCAGGCTGCGGATGTGAAGGGCCGCATCCAATCCCGCGTCTCCGCCGCCTGACACGATAAAGAGAGGAATCGCCAAGGTGCAACTCAACCTTCGCTACGACATGAACCGCCCGGATTTCGGCGCGCCGCATCCGCTGCTCTACCGCACCGCGATCGAGCAGGCGCAATGGGCCGACGGGCTGGGCTTCACCCAGGTCTTCCTGGCCGAACATCATGGCGCGGAGGGCGGCTATTGCCCGTCCTCCATGATCCAGGCCGCTTCGATCCTTGGCGCTACACAGAATATCGTCGCCCATCTTTCCGCTCTTGTGGTGACGATGCACGATCCGCTGCGCCTGGCCGAAGACCTCGCTGTGCTCGACAATATCGCGCCGGGCCGCATCTGGCTGACGGCAGGCATGGGCTATCGCCCGCATGAGTTCGAGATGTTCGACCGCGACATCGGCAAGCGGCTCGCCATCATGAATGAGGCGATGGCGACGCTGAAGAACGCTTGGACCGGTGAGCCCTTCGAATTTCGCGGCCGCACCGTCCGCGTGACGCCCGCGCCCGCCACGCCGGGCGGCCCGAAAATCTACATGGGCGGCTCGACCGACAAGTCCGCGATCCGCGCAGCCAAGGGCGGCTATCAATATTTCCCCGGCCATCCGGACCTCTTCACGCTCTACAAGGAGGAGCGGGCGAAGGCCGGCTTCGGACCGCCGGAGGAGCTGCGCAAGCCCGCCGCCAGCTTCCTCTACGTCTCGGACGATCCGGATCGCGACTGGCCGCTGGTGGCGCCACATGTCGCCTATGCGACCAACACCTATGCGCAATGGGCGCAGGAACGCGGCACCGGCCAGACCCGCTACAGCGCGGCCGAGACGATCGAAGGGCTGAAGGCCATGCCCAATATCAAGCTGCTGACGCCGGACGAATGTTTCGCTTATCTCAAGGATCTGGGACGCGGCACGGCGGTCACGTTCCACGCGCTGCTGGGCGGCCTGGACCCCGAAGTCTCCTGGCGCAGCCTGCGCCTGTTCGAGAAGGAAGTGCTGCCCCGGCTCAAGGCCGAGCCGGGCCTGCTGGAAATTCCGGGAGAATGAGCATGGAAGGACAGAACCGTCGCGGCACGCTGGCCGCCATGCTGGCCGTTCCTTTCGGACTGGCTGCGGTGGGTCAGGCTTCGGCCGCGCCCGTAAAAGGGAAAGGCAAGCCGATGAGCATGGCCGAGCGTCTGGATGTGATCGAATCCAGGCAGGCGATCACCGAATTGCTCCATGCCTATGCCCGATCCAACGACCGGGCGGACGAGGCTTTGCTGCGTTCGCTCTTCTGGCCGGAATCGACGCATAAACATGGGAAGTTCGAAGGCAAATCCTCCGATTTCGTGGGCTTCGCCTTCAAGATCATCTCGGGACTCAAATATGCCTGCCACCATATCTCGAACGTCTCGGTCGAGGTGAAGGGGGATAAGGCCTTCTCCGAATGCTATTATTTCGCGCAGCATCGCCGCGACCGGAAGGATGGCACGGGGGAGGAGGACGTCTTCTTCCAGGGCCGCTATCTCGACGATCTGGAACGGCGCAACGGCGTGTGGAAGATCATCCGCCGCCGCGGCCTGTCGGACTATACGTCACCCGCTTTCCCGTCGGAAATCCCCTATGCGCAATGGCCGGCGGGGCAGCATAGCGAGAAATATCCGAGCGACGATTATTACAAGATGCGCCAGCAGTTCCTGGGGAGCTGACCGATGCGGGCGCTGCTGTGCGAACATCATGGGCCGCCGGAAGAACTGCATTTCGCCGATGTACCCGTTCCGGAACCGAAGGCGGGCGAAGTCCGCTTCCGGGTGAAGGCCGCCAGCGTCAATTTCCCCGACGCGCTGATGATCCAGAACCTGTACCAGAGGCAGCCGCCCTTGCCCTTCATTCCGGGCAGCGAGGCGGCGGGCATCATCGATGCATTGGGTGAAGGCGTCACGGGCGTTCGCGTCGGTGACAGGGTGGCGACCATCCCCTTCGAAGGCGCCTTCGCGGAATTTGCGATAGCGCCTGCGTTCCGTACCGCCGTGATCCCGGAGGGGATGGGGTTCGACGTGGCGGCGGGCTTCACCATGGTCTATGCGACGGCGCTCCATGGCTTGCGCCAGCGCGGCCGGTTACAGCGGGGCGAGACGCTGCTGGTGCTGGGCGCTGCGGGCGGCGTCGGCCTCGCGGCGGTCGAGGTCGGCAAGCGGATGGGCGCGCATGTGATCGCCGCTGCCTCGACAGAGGAGAAACTGGCCCTTGCCCGCGCCCATGGCGCTGACGAGACGGTCAACTATGCCCAGAACGATCTCAAGCAGGCGGTGAAGGCCCTGGCGGGCGAACGCGGCGTCGATGTGATCTTCGATCCGGTCGGCGGCGCGCTGTCCGAACCGGCCTTTCGCACCATGGGCTGGGACGGGCGCTATCTGGTCGTGGGCTTCGCGGCGGGGACGATCCCGGCAATCCCGCTCAACCTGCCGCTGGTGAAGACGGCGGCCATCATCGGCGTGACCTGGGGCGTGCACAGCCGTGTCGAACCGGACATCCATGCGGAAAATATGGCGCAGCTCTATCGCTGGTATGAGGAGGGCGGCCTGCGCCCCGAAGTCAGCAAGCGCTTCTCCTTCGAGGAAAGCCGCGAGGCGATCCGCTGGATGATGGACCGGAAGGTGCAGGGCAAGATCGTGATCGAGCTGGCGAGCTGAGCTTCCCGACAGAGCGACGTGCTCCTGCCTTTGCGGAAGTATGTCGCTTTAACCCGCAGGCCAGTTCGCCAACGGCAGGCCCGCAATATCCGTCCGCGCCTTCACCACCACGCCGCTTGCCCGCGAGACGACGTAAAGGTCGCGCAAATCCGCCCCGCCCCAGCAAAGATTGGTCGGGCTGGAGAGCATCCTGCCTTCGGGATCATGGACAATATCCACCTTCCGTCCATCCGGCGTGATCGCAACGATCCGATTGGCGAAGGGCAGCGTCACCCAAAGATTGCCCGCCGCATCGAAAGCGATGCCGTCGCAATAACCCAGATCCGCGCGCTCAGCCGCCGCCATAGCGCGAATGTCCTTCGCCTGATGATCGGGGATCACCACGCCCAGTTGCGGCCCATAGTCCTGTGGATCGGCAAGCGAGCCATCCGCCCGCCTCCGCCAGCGCCGGATACGCCCTTCGGCCGTCAGCGAGGCATAGACATGGCGTTCCTCCCGATCCAGGCAGAGGCCGTTCACGCCGCGCAGACCGCGCGCGACGATGGAAGCCCTGCCATCCGGCGCGACCCTGTAGATGAAGCCGGCAGGCGTGGTCGTGCCGATATTCCCGATAGGCCCCCAACTGCTGTGCGTGCAGTAAATGTCGCCATTGCGCGCCGTCGCCGGACCGTTGGAGGCGACCAACTGCCGCCCCTCCAGTTCCGACACCAGCGTCTCGACCGTTCCCGTCGCGACATCGATCCGCTGCAATGGCCCCGGCCCCTTGTTGAGCAGGCCCATATTGGCGACGATGACGCAGCCCTCCCGGTCGACCGCCACGCCATTGGGCGCGAGAGCCTGACCGATCTGCCGCAATGCGCCATCCCGCTCCAGCACGCCGATGGCGCCACCGCCATTGGAGATGAACAGGCGGCCATCGGGGCTGCTCGCTATGCCTTCGGGAGCATCGAGGCCATCTCGGACGAGGGTGAAATCGGTGAGGGTGAAGGGCTTTGGCGGTGTGGCGCGTCCTATCCCAGTCGATGGCGCGCAACTGGCGAGAGTGATGCTTGCTCCGCCCAATAGAATTTCCCGCCGTGTCAGAGAGAGTTTGGATAATTTATCACCACCTCTCCCCGTTCGGGCTGAGCCTGTCGAAGCCCCTTTGTTTCGTGAAGAGAAGTGAAGCCCTTCGACAAACTCAGGGCGAACGGGGGAGAGGTCGGAGAATCGTTTCGTCATTCCTTCATCACCCCCACAGGCGCAAAGCCGGCGATCTTGTGATCCCCCGCCTGCACGGGCTGGAACCGCAACCGCATCCCGCAGCGCGGTTCCACGCCCTCAGCGCCAACCAGCAGCCCCGGCACGCGCACGCCCGGCGCATCGTCCGGCTCGAACAGAACGACGGTGAACGGCACCTCCGCCTTATGATCGCCCGGCAGCAGGCTGCGTATCACGGTGGTGAAGCTATAGGCGCTGCCCTCCGGCGAAACCGGACGCCATTCCAGCACGGCGTCGGGCTTTCCGGGGATGACCTCGGGCGGATACCATATCCATTCCCCCGTTTCGGCATCGGTGGTTATGCGCAGTTCGCCCGCTTCCAGCCCGTCATAATAGCCCTGGAACAGCGGGTCTTCGATCTTGGGAGGATGTATCGGAATGCCCATGGATCAGCTCCGCGCCAATATGGTGGTGGAATGATTGTTGCCGCCCAGCCCAGCAACTGCACAGAGCTTCGCGTCCGGCACCTGCCGTTCGCCCTCTTGCCCGCGCAACTGCCGAACGGCCTCGATCAGCAGGTTCATGCCCGGCACATAGCCGCCCGACATATGCCCGCCGCTGGTGTTGATCGGCATCCGCCCGCCCGGCATCCCATGCCCCGCCGCATAGAAGCGTGGCCCTTCGCCCCGCTCGCACAAGCCCAGCATCTCGGTCTGCACCAGCGCGGAGATGGTGAAGCCGTCATAAATCTGCGCGAGGTCCAAGTCCTTGGGATCACAACCCGCCATGGCATAAGCGAGCTTCGCGGAAACCTCGCCGGGGAAGTCATAGGTGCAGGGCGTCTGGGTGAACAGCACCCCCTGCGGCCAGTTGTTGAAGCCCAGGCCAAGCCCCTGCACGCTCACAACCGGATGCGGCATGTCCCGCGCTTCCTCGACGGCGCTCACCACATAGGCGCCGCCGCCATCGGTGGTGAGGCAGCAATCCGCCGCCCGCAAAGGCGTGGAGATCATGGGCGACTGGCGATAGGCTTCCAAATCCATCGGGTCACGCCGCTGCGCGCTCGGCGTCAGCACCGCCCAGGCGCGATAGGTCATGGGGATGGATGCCTGCTCCTCCTCCGTCATGCCATAGTCATGGGCATAGCGGTTAGCCATGGTCGCGAAATAAGTGGGCTGGCCGAAGAAGCCGACCGGCATTTCGATCCCCGCCTTTTGCGGTTCGCGCGCATGGAAGCCATAGACGCCGCCCGGCTTGGTCGACTGGATCGCATAGGGCACCAGCACATGCCGGGCCAGACCCGCCTCGATCGCCATCTGCGCCAGTTGCAGCGCCTGCCCCGACGTCGCCGTGCCGCCCACGCTGTCGGTGGTGGCGCAGAAACGCTTCTCGCCCGCGCCGATGGCAAAGGCGATCTCGTCCGACCCATGCCCCGCATATTTGTTGGAGATATAGCCGTCTATGTCCTTCGGCGTCAGGCCCGCATCGGCAATCGCCGCCAGACTGGCGCGGGTCATCATCTTCATGACGCCCTCCTCGCCCTTGCGCAGGAAGGGGGTTTCACCGACCCCGGTGATGGCGATGCGGTTGCCTCCAAGGCCCTTCTGAAGTGTCATGCGTCCTTGAACCCCTTGCCCTCAGCCACCAGCCGCTCGATCAGCGGGGAGGGGCTGAACGCCTCGCCATGCGCGGCCTCCAGCGCCTTCAGCTTTTCGAGAACGACCGGCAGACCCTGCAAATCAGCCCAGAACATCGGCCCGCCACGATATTTCGGCCAGCCATAACCCGTGATCCAGACAATATCGATGTCCGACGCTCGCGATGCGATGCCTTCGTCCAGAATCCGCGCCCCCTCATTCACCATGGCGAACAGGATGCGGTCATGGATTTCCTCGTCGCTCACGTCGCGCCGGGCAATGCCCTGTTTCGCGGCGAAATCCTCGATGACCTGCATGGCGACGGTGGAGGGCGTCTGCTTGCGGTTCTCGTCATAGTCATAATAGCCGCCCTTCGTCTTCTGCCCATGACGGCCCATCTCGTTGAGGATTTCCCGCACATTGGCGGAGCTGGTCGCCTCCCGGTTCCAGCCGACATCCAGCCCCACCAGATCGCGCATCTGGAAATGCCCCATGGCAAAGCCGAAGTCATACAGCACCTTGTCCACCGCCCAGGGCGTCGCGCCCTCCAGCACCAATCGGTCCGCCTGTGCATTCCGCGCCGCAAGGATGCGGTTCCCGACAAAGCCGAAACCATTGCCCACCAGCACGCCGATCTTGCCAATGGTCTTGGCGAGCTTCATCGCGGTCACGATGATCTCGGGCCTGGTGTCCTTGGTCCGCACCACTTCCAGCAGCTTCATCACATTGGCGGGCGAGAAGAAGTGCAGCCCGACCACGCTCTCCGGCCGGGAGGTGGCGGCGGCGATGTCGTCAATGTCGAGATAGCTGGTGTTGGTGGCGAGGATCGCGCCGGGCCTGGCGATCCTGTCGAGCTTGCCGAAAACCTCCCGCTTCACGTCGAGATTTTCGAACACCGCCTCGATGATGAGATCACAGTCAGCCAGATCCTCCATCGCCACCGATCCGGTCAGCAGGCCCATGCGGGTGTCGACATCCTCGGGCTTCATCTTGCCCTTCTTCGCGGTGGTTTCATAATTGCCGCGAATGATCTTGAGGCCGCGGTCGAGCGCTTCCTGCTTCGCCTCGACGATGGTCACGGGGATGCCCACATTGGCGAAGTTCATCGCAATGCCGCCGCCCATGGTGCCCGCGCCGATCACCCCCACCTTGGCGATGGGCAGGGTCGGCGTGTCGGCGGCAAGCCCCACGATCTTGGCCGCCTGCCGCTCCGCGAAAAAGACATGGCGCTGGGCGGCGGACTGGCTGTCGGCCTGAAGCTCATTGAACAGTTCGCGCTCATAGGCCATGCCTTCGTCAAAGGGCTTCTCCAGCGCGGCCTCGATGCAGCGGATGATATGCTCCGGCGCCTTGAAGCCCCGGAATTTCTTCGCATTGGCCTTGCGGAAGTCCGCGAAGATTTCCGGCTTGTCGCGCGCTTCGTCCAGTTTCTCGCTACGGTCCCGAACCTTGAGCAGCGGGCGCCCCTCGTCCAGAATGCGCTGGGCGAAACTAATGGCGTCGGCGCGCAGACTGCCCTCCGCCGCCAGTTCATCGACCAGCCCCATCTCCTTCACGGCCCTCGCATCGACCGGCGCACCGGACGTGATGAGGTCGAGCGCCTTTTCCACCCCCACAATGCGCGGCAGACGCTGCGTGCCGCCAGCACCGGGCAGCAGGCCCAGATTGACCTCCGGCAACCCGCATTTGGCCGAAGGCACGGCGATGCGATAATGCGCCACCAGCGCCAGCTCCAGCCCGCCGCCCAGCGCCGTGCCATGGATCGCGGCGATCACCGGCTTGGTCGCATTCTCCACGATCAGTTGCAGGTTGCGCAGCGATGGTTCGACCTGCGGCTTGCCGAATTCGGTGATGTCCGCCCCGGCGAAGAAGGTCCGCCCCTCGCAGATCAGCACCATGGCGCCCACGCCGCTATCCCCGATGGCCGTCTGCACCGCGCCCGCGACGCCCTGCCGCACGGCGTTGGAGAGCGCGTTCACCGGCGGCGAATTGACCGTGATGACCGCGATGGGACCGTCCACCTCATAGGTGACGACGTCATTGACCTTCATTCAAGCCTCTATGTGTCTGGGCGCCCGGCTTGCCTGCGGCTTGCGCAGCCAGCACTTCACGAGCGCGTTGGCGGAAATAATGTTGAAGACCTTCGATCTCTGCGTCGGTCAGTTCTTCGAAGCGCGGCATGCCCCGCTCGCGCAAAATGCCCTTGTGCAGCACCTCCTCGAAACTGCCCTTGTCGATCGGCACGCCCGATTGCAGCAGGTCAGGGGCTGCGCCGCCCGACACGGCATTGGCGCCATGGCAGATGGAACAACGCTGACCGAACACGCCCGCGCCGATGACGGCCTTGGCGGGATCGACGGCTAAATCCGGCATGTCGATCACCGGCGTTTCCACGGGCTGGACGGGCGGCAGGCTGGCCTTGCCATCGAGCGAGAAGGTCAGGACGCGCCATTGCTGCGTGCGATAATTCCATTCCCGCCCCATGCCGGTGGCGCTGGGGAAGCGGGAACCGGCGATCACCGTCACATATTGCCGCCCACGCGCCCTGTAGGTGATCGGCTGCGCCATCACCGCCGTCTGCGCGTCGAAGGACCAGAGCGGCCTGCCGCTGTTCGCCGCATAGGCGACGAACCTGCCCGCCGCATTGCCCTGGAACAGCAGATTGCCCGCCGTCGTCGCGGTGCCGCCGCCGCCTCTGATGCCGGACATGGGCACGCGCCATGCCTCGCTCTGCGTCACCGGATTCCAGGCCAGCAGGAAACTGGTCGTGGGCCGGTCGGGCGCCACGCCCGCAGGCGGCGCGCCCGTGCCGACACTGATCCGCTGGCCGTCCAGATGCTTCCAGCCCTGCAACGGCTCGGCCGGATCGATATAGACCCGTCCCTGATCCATGGCCGGGATGTAGACCAGCCCCGTCCCCGGATTGAACGACATCGCCTCGATATTATGCGCGCCGAAGGGGGAGGGGTAGACGATGGCCGGTTTCCCGCCGGGATAGCGCGCCGCCGGATTCTCGACCGGCCGCCCGCTCTTGACGTCGATGCCGCTCGCCCAGTTAACCGGCACGATATTGCGGGCGGAGATCAGCTTCCCCGTCTCCCGGTCGATCACATAAAAGAAGCCGTTCTTCGGCGCGTGCATCAGCACGTCGCGCTCTTTTCCGCCGATCTTGAGCCGGGCCAGCTCGATGTCCATCGCGCTGTTGAAGTCCCATGTCTCGCCGGGATTGGTCTGATAGTGCCAGACATATTCGCCCGTATCCGCGTCCAGCGCGACGATGGAACAGAGAAAGAGATTATCCCCGCCACCCGGCGAGCGGATCTTCTGGTTCCACGGAGAACCATTGCCGACCCCGATATAGATGCGATTATATTTGGGGTCATAGGCCATGGCGTTCCACGCGGTCCCGCCACCGCCATATTTCCACCACTGGCCGGTCCAAGTCCGGGCAGCCATCGCCATCGCCTTGTTCTCGAACCCCAGCTTGGGATCGCCCGGCACGGTATGGAAGCGCCAGAGCTGCTTCCCCGTCTTCTGGTCATAGGCGGTCACATAGCCCCGGATCGGCGCGAAGTCCGCGCCGCCATGGCCGATGATGACCTTCCCCTTGAACACCCAGGGCGCGCCGGTGACGTAACGCTCGTCATCCTTGCCGATGGTCTGCGCAGTCCAGACGGGATGGCCGGACCTGGCGTTGATCGCGATCAGCCGCCCGTCGATGGTCCCGGTGAAGACCATGCCATTATCATAGGCGATGCCGCGAATGCCCCAGGCGGCGCGCATCTTCTGCCCGGCGACCTTCCAGCTTTGCGGGTCGTAGGTCCATAATTCCCGCCCGGTCGAAGCATCCAGCGCATGAATGACGCTGTAGCCAGAGGCGTAATAGACTACGCCATCCACCGCGATGGGCGCTGAAAGGCTCGACCCGCCACCGCTGATGTCATGATACCAGGCGAGCTTCAGCTTGCCGACATTGCCGTCGTTGATCTCGGTAAGCGGACTATAGTGGTTCTCATCGATCCCGCCATAGCCCGGCCAATCGCTCCCATCGCGCCTCGCCTCATCCGAAGGCGCGCAGGCGGCGAGCAAGAGCAGCAGGGGCAGAACAAAACGCATGAAACTCAACCCCCGATGGTGCGGTCGGAAGGCCAGAAGCGCTGGCGCAGCGCCTTCTTGTTGACCTTGCCCATGACGGTGCGGCCGATGTCGTCGACCATCTCATAGCCGCGCGGGCATTTGTAACCGGCCAGGTTCGCCCGGCAGAAGGCGTTGAGTTCCTCAGCCGTCGGCGGATCGCCCGCGTCCTTGGGAATGACCAGCGCCCGCGCTTCCTCGCCCATTTCGGCGTTGGGCGCAGCGACCACGGCGACGTCCGCGACCTTGGGATGGCGCAGCAGCACATGCTCGGATTCGGCGGGATAGATATTCACCCCACCGCTCACGATCATGTCGGACACCCGGTCGGTGATGAAGAGATAGCCCTCCTCATCGACATAGCCCATCTCGCCCAGCGTGAAGACGCCCGGCGCGATATGCGCAGCAGCGGTTTTCTCATGATCGCCGCGATAGACGATGCCGTAACCGCTGGTGTCGCGGAAATAGACCTGCCCGACCTCATTGGGACCGAGTATCCGCCCATCCTCGCCATAGATCACCGTCTCGAACGGCGCGAGCGCCCTGCCGACGGAGCCCGGCCGCTCCAGCCATTCCTGAGAGGTGATGAAAGTGGTCGACCCTGCTTCGGTCCCGCCATAGGCTTCCACCAGCACCGGTCCGAACCAGTCGATCATCGCCTGCTTCACCGCGCGCGGGCAGGCTGCTCCTGTATGGGCAAGCCGCTGGACGCTCGACACGTCATATTTCGCCCGCACCTCTTCCGGCAGCGCCAGCATCCGCTGGAAATGCGTCGGCACCATCACGGAGCCTTTGACCTTATATTTCTCGATCAGCGCCAGCGTCCTTTCCGCATCGAAATGCTCGACGGTGATGAGGCTCATCCCGCCAAAGACGTTGCGCGCCATGCCCAGCGGCCCGGTATGATAAAGCGGCCCCACGGCAATGCCCGGCGAGGGCGTGATCTTCGGCCGGATCGCCTCGGCCAGCGCCTTCACGGTCGCGACGCGAGGGAAATATTGCGGCGGCGTCTCGGTCGCCTTGGGCCGTCCGGTCGTGCCCGAAGTATAGTGAAGATGCGGCAGCGGCGGCACATCATGGTCTGGCTCGTCAGTCGAAGCCGTCGCCAGCCACTCCTCCCAATGGATGACGCCTTCCCGTTCCGGACAGCGCCAGCCGATCACGGTCCCGACGCCCGCTTCCTCCGCGGCGGCAAGTCCCGCCTCCATCGTCTCCGGCCCGACGAGCAGCGCCACCGCGCCGCTGTCCTTCAAAATATAGGCCGCCTCCGAAGGCGTCAGGTGAAAGCTCACCGGCACGCTCGAAATGCCCGCCTCCAGACAGGCGACATAGGCGATCACCGTCTCCGCGCTGTTGGGCGCGAACACCGCCACCCGCCGTTCGGTCAGGTCCAGCCCGTTCAGCGCATTGGCCGCCCGGTTGAGCCGTTCGTCCAACTGGTGCCAGTCATAGGTCACCCGCTCGTCGGCAAGGGCAAGCTGGTCGCGGCGCGCGGGATCGACCCCGCCGATGGTCAAAGACATCAGACGTCCTTTCGGGAAGCAATGGCCGGCGCGAGGTATCTCAGCGCCATGCGGAAGGAGATGAGGGCAAGGATGGAACTGACCGTGACGACGACCGCCAGCGACCGGCCCAGCGCGCGCTCGTCACGGAACACATATTGGGTCAGCGCCGCGACGATGGCGGGTCCCGCGCCCTGACCCAATATGGTGAAGACGAACAGGAAGGACGCCAGCATCCGAGACCGGATCGTCGCCGGCGCGATCAGCCCCATGACCGAGGAAACATAGACCATGAAAGGCACGGTGATGAACTGCGCCACGCAATAGCAGGCCAGGAACACATAGGGGTTCGTCGCGAAGAACATGTAGGCGATCACCGGCAGGAAACCGAGGATCAGCCAGCCGTAGAAGCGCAGATGCGCGTCCTTCATGCCCCGCGCGAACAGCTTGTCCACGATCCAGCCGTTCACCACCAGCGACACGGCGGACACGATGTTCATCAGGCTAAGCGCAAAGCCATATTGCACCGGCTTCCACCCGAAATGCCGCTCGATATAGGCGGGAACCCAGTTGGTCATGGAATAGCCGCACATGGCGAGGGCGGACGTGCCAACCAGCATCAGCGCCAGCAGCTTCCAGTTCTGCGTGACGAAGGCTTTGATCAGTCCCTTCTGCTCCCCGTTCGCGGCGGTACCGGGCGTCCGGCGGCGGCCCGGATCGGGGAAGGTGAACAGCAGCAGCGCCAGCAATATGCCCGGCACGCCGACCATCATCATGACCAACTGCCAGGGCTGGGCGGGGCCATGGAAGGGAATATGGATGCCGCTATGCGCCGTCGCAAAGGCGATGGCGACGCCGCCCAGAGCAAAGGCGGTGGCCGATCCCACCTTGCCCGCCGTCTGGAAGGTCGATGTGGCGCGGGTCAACAGGTGCGAAGGAAAGGCGTCGGCAATCAGCGAATAGGCGGCGGGCAGCAATGCCGCCTCCCCGATCCCGACGAAGATGCGCCCGATCAGCAGCGCCTCATAGCTTTGCGCAAAGCCGCAGGCCGTGGTCGCGACCCCCCATATCACCACGCCGCCGAAGATGATCCAGCGCCGGGAAAACCGATCCGCCGCCCAACCCAAGGGCAGCCCGAAAATCGCATAGAAGATCGCGAAGGAGGTCGAGGTGATCATGCTGATCTGCACATCGGACAGCAGCAGATGCGCCTTGATCGGCGTCACCAGCATCGACACGATCAGCCGGTCGACCCAGCTCAGCACATAGAGCCCGAACAGAACCGCCACCATCCACCAGGCGCTGCCAAGGCCCGGATTGGTCCGGCTGTCATTCTGGTTCCGGGCGCTCATCAGCATGATCCTCGCCTTTCCGCTCAAAATCTTCAGCGCACCGGCAGTTCGTTCAGTTCAGCGATCTTGAGCTTGCCAAGCTGCGCCATATGCACCTCGTCCGGGCCGTCCGCGAAGCGCAGGTAGCGTGCATTCATGAAGGCGGCGGCGGGCGGGAAATCGCTGGAAATGCCGATGCCGCCGAACACCTGCATCGCGCGATCCGCCACCGTCTGGGTCATGCGCGGCGCGACGATCTTGATCGCGGCGATCAGGTCCTTGGCGACCTTGTTGCCATAGCGGTCCATCGCATCGGCGGCCTTCAACGTCAGCAACCGCGCCTGCTCGATCTCGCAGAAGGAGAGGGCGATGTCCTGCCGGATGCTGCCCTGATCGGCCAGCTTCCGCCCGAAGGCGACGCGGTTTTCCACCCGGCGCGCCATATATTCCAGCGCCCGCTGCGCCTGCCCGATCAGGCGCATGCAATGATGGATGCGCCCCGGCCCCAGGCGACCCTGCGCGATCTCGAACCCGCGCCCTTCGCCCAGGATCAGATTGGCCTTGGGCACGCGCACATCCTTGAAGACCATCTCCGCATGGCCGCTCGGTGAATGAACGGCATTCATGACGTCGAGCGGACGGACGATCTCTATGCCGGGCGTGCCGGCCGGGATCAGTATCTGCGAATGCTGCCTGTGGCGCGGCCCGTCATTGGGCGTCTTGCCCAGCAGGATGAATATCTTCGTATGGGGATCGAGCGCCCCCGAAATCCACCATTTGCGGCCATTGATGACATAATCGTCGCCGTCCGCGATGATGGTGGTGGCGACATTGGTGGCATCCGAGGAAGCGACCTCCGGCTCCGTCATCACATAGGAGGAGCGGATCGTGCCATCCAGCAGCGGCTTCAGCCACTTCTCCTGCTGCTCCGGCGTGCCATAGCGCGCCAACACCTCCATATTGCCCGTGTCCGGCGCGGAGCAGTTGAAATATTCCGAAGACCCGATCACCCGGCCCATGATCTCGGCCAGCGGCGCATATTCCAGATTGGTGAGGCCGGGGCTCCATTCGCCATATTCATGCGGCAGGAACAGGTTCCACAGGCCCGCTTCCTTCGCCTTCGCCTTGATCTCCTCCGTCCCCGGCCAGCGCTTCCAGAGGTTCGCGGGGTCATGGTGGAAATGGTCGCGCTCCTTCTCGATCGGATAGACATGGGCGTCCATGAAATCGATGAGCCGCTCCCGCAGCGCCTTCACCTTGTCGGAATATTCGAAATCCATCGCTCGATCCTTCTCGGATAAATTCAGGTGAGGGTGAGGCCGCCGTCCACGACCAGCGTCTGCCCGCAAATATAACCGGCAAGGGGGGAGGCGAGGAAAAGCGCCACCCCCGCCATTTCCTCCACCGATCCAAAGCGGCCCATGGGTATCCGGGCCAGGGCGCGCTTCCGCCGCTCGTCATTGTCCATCGTCACCTTGGTCATCTTGGTGTCGACCAGGCTGGGCGCGATGCCGTTGACGCGGATGCCGTCGCCCGCCCAGGCAATCGCCAGCGCCCGCACCAGATTGACCGCGCCCGCCTTCGACGCCGCATAGGCCGGATTGCCGAACGTCGCCTTGAACGCGCCGATGGAGCTGACGACGATGATCGTCCCTTTGGCGGCGGCCAGCGCCTCCCGGCAGAGGTTGGAAATATGCAGGATGGAGTCGAGATTGACCGCCATTACCTTGTTCCAGCCCTCGACCTCAAATTCCTGCCGCCGGTAGAGGACCGTGCCCTGCGAATGGATCAGCACGTCCAGCCTGTCGAAAGGCACCGGCGTCGCCGCAATCGCCGCCGCATCGCTGACGTCGACCTGCGTATAGCCGACGCCTTCAAGGTCCGACCCTTCCTCGCCCGCGTAGTCCGCCGCGCTCGCCCGCGTGCCCCAGACATGGACCTGCGCGCCCCGCTGGCGGAAGGCCTGCGCCATGCCGTTGCCGATGCCGCTCGATCCGCCGACCACCAGCACCGTCTTCCCGGTGAAGTCGAGTTCGTTGGTCAAAGGAATTGCCCTTTCATGCATGTCAGCGGATCAGCGCCTCAGCGCGTTCGAAAAGATGAATGGCCCGGCCGTGCAGCCTGTCGCCGGTCTCGCGTGGCGCCTTCCCGGCGCAGGCGCGGGCATGGGTGCCCTCCAGCAATATGCCGAGCTTGTAGCAGGCCAGCACATGATACCAGTCGACCGCAGACAGATCGCGCGCCGACCCTTCGGCATAGCGCGTCACCAGTTCCCCGGCGCTCGGAAAACCGTCCCACGGCCTGACCGATACGGTGCTTTCCGACTTCCCGTCCGGCCAAGTGGCCAGCACCCAACCCAGGTCCAGCAGCGGATCGCCAATGGTCGCCAGTTCCCAGTCGATGATCGCCGCCAGTTCCGGCCCATCCTTGCGATACATCACATTGGCCAGATGATAGTCGCCATGCATGATGCCGGGCGTGAACCGGTCCGGCCTATGCCGCTCCAGCCAGTCCCCGACCGCGCCGACCGAAGGCAGCGCTTGCGGCCCCGTCCACCCGTCAAACTCGCCATAGCCCGCAAGTTGCGACCGCCAGCGATCCACCTGCCGCCCGAGGAAATTCTCCGGCTTTCCGAAATCGCTCAATCCCAGCGCCTGATGATCCTGCGCGCCCAGCGCCGCGATGCCGTCCACCAGCGCCAGCCCCATGGCATGGCGCATCGCGGGGGAACCGGCATGCGGTTCCGGCAATTGCCCGACCGGATTGAAACCGTCCACCGGCTCCATCAGGTAAAAGGCGACGCCCATCACGCTCTCATCGCCGCAATCCGCGATCAGCCCCGGATGCGGCACGTTCGTCCCGGCCAAAGCGCGCAGCAGCCGCGCCTCCCGCCGCATCGTCTCATTGCTGTTCGGGCGGGGATGCGCAGGGGGGCGGCGGAACACATAGTCGCGCCCGTCGCGGCTGAAGCGAAGCAGGATATTCTGTGTCCCTCCCGCGAGCGGCGTCACGTCGGTCAGCGGGCCGGAGCCAAGTCCCCGGTCCGTCATCCACGCCGCCAGCGACTCGATGTCGACCGTCGGTCCCGATGCTGATTCCACGGACGATTTCACTAGGGCATCCCTCGCTTTTCTCGACTGTTCGACCGTCGATTAGATCAATTGGATAATGCACTTGACGAACGCACTTGGCAATGAGAAAAATGCACACATGGTCAGACTTCAACTTGCCAGGGCCGATGATGCCGCTCGCAGCGCCGCTGCCGGGCAGATCAAGAAAGTCGCGTTGCGCCTGTTCGCGGAACGGGGTGTCGACGGCGTCACCGTGCGGGAGATCGCAGCGGCGGCGGGGCAGAAGAATCACGGCGCGGTCGGCTATTATTTCGGCTCGAAGGAAGCCTTGGTCCGCGCCATCGTCATGGACGGCGCGGTGGCGCTGGATCGCGAACGCAATGCTGCGCTGGACTTGCTGGAGGAGCAGGGCGGCCCCCGCACCATCCGGCAGGTGGTGAACATCCTGATAGAGCCAGTGCTGGGCCTGTCGGACGATCATTATGTCCAGTTCATCGTAATCTTCGCC
Organism: Sphingobium fuliginis; assembly: GCF_015074805.1. Lineage (NCBI taxonomy): Bacteria > Pseudomonadati > Pseudomonadota > Alphaproteobacteria > Sphingomonadales > Sphingobiaceae > Sphingobium > Sphingobium fuliginis. Next base: position 1,098,845 of record NZ_CP060035.1, read on the forward strand.
ATGACGCACAGGGACATGATGCTGGACGCGATCGATCCGGCATGGAACCGCGCCTATGGCCGCTGTCTCGACCATCTGCGCCGACTGATGCCCCATCTGCCGCCCGCGCTTCAGAATCAGCGCTTCGTCTTCATGGGCGCCTATATCAGCGCCGTGCTTTCCGCGCGGCAGCGCGCCCTGGCCGACCGCAGCCGCGCGCATCCCATGTGGGGCAGCGAATCCAGCCTCGAACATTTCATGCAGTCGCTGGTCGCCCTGCTGGACGCGCCGGCCGATCTTCCGAAGGACATGCTGGCACGGATCGGTGGAGCAGGGGCCGCGATCCCGGAGCCGCCGGGGCCGGTCGGCTGAGAAGGGCGCAAGGACAAGATGATGGAGAGGATGATGACAGGCAGGGACGGAATGAGCGGACAGGCGGCGGCATTGCTGGACATGCCCTTGGCCGACCTGCTCGCCGCCGCTTCGGCGATGCGCGATTGGGGCCATGGCCGGGTGCAGAGCTGGTCGCGCAAGGTCTTCATTCCGCTGACCCAGCTTTGCCGCAATCTCTGCCATTATTGCACCTTCTCGCAGCCGCCCCGGCCCGGCGAGAACGCCTATATGACCCGCGATCAAGTGCTGGCCGTCGCCCGCGCGGGCAAGGCGGCGGGCTGCACCGAGGCGCTGTTCACGCTGGGCGACAAGCCGGAGTTGCGCTTCGCCGCCGCCCGCGCAGAACTGGCGCGGCTGGGCCATGCGACCACCATTTCCTATCTCATCGAAATGGCCGCGCTGGTGCGGGATGAAACCGGCCTGCTGCCGCATATCAATGCCGGGGTGATGACCCGCGAGGAAATGGCTGCGCTCCGCAGCGTATCCGTGTCGCAAGGCCTGATGCTGGAGTCCGTTTCCGACCGCCTCTGCCGGAAAGGCGGCGCGCATTACCGCTCGCCCGACAAGGAACCGGCGGCGCGGCTGGAGACGATCCGGCTGGCGGGCGAACTGCACATTCCCTTCACCACCGGCATATTGATCGGCATCGGTGAAACCCGCGCGGAGCGGATCGAAGCGCTGGACGCGATCCGCGACCTCCACCAGCGCTACGGCCATATCCAGGAAGTCATCGTCCAGAATTTCCGCGCCAAGGAACGCACGGTGATGGCCCATGCGCCCGAACCGGACATGGACGAACTGCTCTGGACCATCGCCGCCGCCCGCCTGATCCTGGGGCCGGATATGAACATCCAGGCGCCGCCGAACCTGTCGGCCGCCGATTTCCCGCGCCTGCTGTCGGCGGGGATCAACGATTGGGGCGGGGTCTCGCCGGTCACGCCCGACCATGTGAACCCCGAAGCGCCCTGGCCCGAAGTCGAACGCCTGCGCATGGCGACCGAAGGGGAGGGGCGGATGCTCGTGGCCCGCCTGCCGGTCTATCCCGCCTATGCGCAGGACAATGCGCACTGGCAGGACAAGGCGATGGTGCGCCATATTCTCGCCCATGCCGATGCGGAGGGCTTCGCTCGCGAGGACAGATGGTCGCCCGGCATAGCGCTGGAGCCCCGCATCACGCGCCCCTCGACCCTGCCGGTCGATCCCAGGATCGCCGCCATCGTCGACCGCGCCATGACTGGCGCGCTGCTGGAAGAGGAGGAGATCGCGACTCTCTTCTCCGCCCGCGAAACCGATCTCGAACATATTTGCGACAGCGCTGACGCCTTGCGCGAACAGGTGATGGGCGACGCCGTCACCTATGTCGTCAACCGCAACATCAACTATACCAATATCTGCCTTTATAAATGCAGCTTCTGCGCCTTCTCCAAGGGCGACAAGGCGGAGCAACTGCGCGGCAAGCCCTATGATCTGGACCTTGAGGAAGTCGTCCGCCGCACACGGGAGGCATGGGATCGCGGGGGCACGGAAGTCTGCCTGCAAGGCGGCATCCACCCCCATTATACCGGCGAGACCTACATCAATCTCGCCAAAGCCGTCCGCGCCGCCGTGCCGGAAATGCACATCCACGCCTTCTCGCCTCTGGAGGTATCGCAAGGCGCGGCGACATTGGGCCTGACGGTCGAACAATTCCTCATCCGCCTCAAGGAAGCGGGTCTCGATACGCTTCCCGGCACGGCCGCGGAGATATTGGACGATGAGGTCCGCGCCATCATCTGCCCCGACAAGCTCAACACCGATCAATGGCTGGACGTCATCGAAACCGCGCACAAAGTCGGTTTCCGCACCACAGCCACCATCATGTTCGGCCATGTCGACACGCCCCGCCACTGGGCGCGCCATCTGATCCGCATCCGCGACCTGCAACGCCGCAGCGGCGGCTTCACCGAATTCGTGCCGCTGCCCTTCGTCCACATGGAAGCGCCCATGGGCCTGCGCGGCGAGGCGCGCCACGGCCCGACCTTCCGCGAAGTCCGGCTGATGCACGCCGTCGCCCGCCTCGCGCTGCACCCGCATATCCGCTCGATCCAGACAAGCTGGGTCAAGCTGGGCGAGGAGGGGGTGAAGGCCTGCCTCACCTCCGGCGCAAACGATCTGGGCGGCACGCTGATGAACGAGAGCATCTCCCGCGCAGCAGGAACGCAGCATGGCCAGGAAATGCCGCCCGCCGCAATGGAGGCGCTGATCCGCTCGCTCGGCCGCACCCCGCGCCAGCGCAGCACCGCCTATGGCGCGGTCGCGCAGCATATTCACGACCGCGGCATGGATGCCGCGGAACTCACGCCCATGATTCTCACGCCTCCGCGCAGGCGTCAAAAAGAACAGGAGAGTATAGCCTATGCAGAATGAAGCTCTGGCGAGCATCGCCGTCCTCGGCGGCACCGGCAAGGAAGGCGGCGGCCTCGCGCTCCGCTGGGCGCATAAGGGCCACAAGGTCATCATCGGCAGCCGTACCGCCGAGCGCGCGCAGGAAGCCGCTGCCCAGATGAACGAAGTTCTGGGCGAGGGCGCCGTCACCGGCGCCGCCAACCCGGACGCCGCCGCGCAGGCCGACATCGTCGTCCTCGCGGTTCCCTATGCTGCGCAGCAATCGACGGTGAAGGACGTCGAACCGGCGCTGGCGGGCAAGATATTGATCGACGTGACCGTGCCTCTGGTCCCGCCGAAAGTCAGCCGCGTGCAACTGCCCGAGGGCGGCTCCGCCGTCGAAGCCGTCCAGAAAATGCTGGGCGAAGGAGTCCGCGTCGTCTCCGCCTTCCAGAATATCAGCGCCCATCACCTGACCAGGCTGGACGAGGAAATCGAATGCGACGTCCTGGTCTGCGCCGACGACAGCGAAGCCGCCGACACGGTGGTCGCGCTGGCGCAGGAAATCGGCCTGCGCGCCTGGAATGCAGGCCCGCTCTGCAATTCGGTCGTGGCGGAGGGGCTGACCTCCGTCCTGATCGCCCTCAACCGCAAATATAAAGTCCCCGGCTCCGGCATCCGCATCACCGGCGTCTGACAGGAGAAAGAATATGGCTGAAGCCTATATCGCCGCCGTCGCCCGCAGCGCCGGCGGCAAGCGGGGCGGCCGCCTCGCCGCCGTCCACCCCGCCGATCTCGCCGGCAAGGTCCTCGCAGGCCTTGTCGAACGATCCGGCATCGACCCCGCCGGCGTGGAAGATGTCATCATGGGCTGCGCCTGCCCCGGCGGCGAGCAGGGCGCGAACATCGCCCGCAACGCCGTCCTTGCGTCAGGCCTCCCCGAATCCGTCCCCGGCACCCATGTCGACCGCCAATGCGGCTCCTCGCAACAGGCGCTGCACTTCGCCGCCGCGACGGTGATGTCCGGCGTGCAGGATGTGGTGATCGCCGCCGGCGTTGAAAGCATGACCCGCGTGCCCATGGGCCTGCCCTGGACGCTTCCCGCCAAGCATGGCTTCGGCTCCTATCGCAGCCCCGGCATCGAGGCGCGCTACCCGAACCAGCCCTTCAGCCAGTTCGGCGGCGCGGAGATGCTGGCGAAGAAATATGGCCTGACCCGCGATGTGCTGGACGCCTATTCGCTCGAAAGCCATCGCCGCGCTGCCGTCGCGACGCAGGCGGGCAAGTTCGATGCAGAGATCATTCCCCTCGAAGTCGTCACCCCGGAAGGCGAAACGGTCGTCCACAAGGTCGACGAAGGCATACGCTTCGACGCCAGCCTGGACAGGATCGCCAGCGTCAAGCTGCTGGCCGAAGGCGGCGTGATCTCCGCCGCCAGCGCCAGCCAGATCTGCGACGGCGCCGCCGCGCTGCTGGTGGTGAACGAACGCGGCCTCAAGGCGCACGGCCTGACGCCGCTGGCCCGCGTGCACCAGATGACGGTGCTCGGCCACGATCCCGTCATCATGCTGGAAGCGCCCATTCCCGCGACCGAAAAGGCGCTTGCCCGGGCGGGGATGAAGCTTTCCGACATCGATCTCTATGAGGTCAACGAAGCCTTCGCCCCGGTGCCGCTCGCCTGGACGCAAGTGCTGGACGCCGATCCCGCCCGGCTCAATGTCCATGGCGGCGCGATCGCGCTTGGCCATCCGCTGGGCGGATCGGGCGCAAAGCTGATGGCGACGCTGGTCAGCGCCCTCCACGACCGGCGCGCCCGCTATGGGCTGCAAACCATGTGCGAAGCAGGCGGCATGGCCAATGTAACCATAGTGGAAAGGCTCTGACGAGGGGGCACGACGGAGTGCGGACGCCCTCCCCCACCCAAAATGCTGAACCGCGAGAGAAAGGCCCCGCATGGCGATGATCGCCAATGCGGTGAACCGAGGCCGTGCGTCGAAACGCTCCGGGAACCAGACGCACGGTTAAGCCGTTCATCTTCCAGAAAGAAATGGAGAGGGCAGATGGACGACGCTCTGAAGCCTGATGCCATGTTCGGCATTTTGTTCGGTCTGTTGGTTTCAATCGAAATATGGTGCTTCGCCGCACTCGTGATCAAGGCGGTCGAGTGACGCCGGATTGAAGCGGCGATCCCCACAGAGGCGGTGGTGAGCCCTGCTGGATTCGAACCAGCGACCTACTGATTAAAAGTCAGTTGCTCTACCGACTGAGCTAAGGGCCCTCATGTCCTGAGGTCCGCACGCACTAGAGGCGGCGATGCGGCTGGTCAACCTCCAGAAACCGCTTTTCGCAGGCGGAAATGCAAATGGCGGATCGAAAGTCGGGACACGGGGTCGCGCCAGCCCGGAGCAATGGCAAGCAGCGGCGTCAGTACGAAGTCCCGCTCGCAAAAAGCCGGGTGCGGAATGCGCAGCGAGCGGCTGTTCCAGCGACCCCCGGACCACAGGATGATGTCGATGTCCAGCCGCCTCGGCCCCCAGCGCCTGAACCGCTGGCGGCCCAGAGCGCGCTCTATCGCCTGCAAGCCGGAAAGCATCTCTTCGGGCGGCAGGGAACTCTCCATCAGCACCGCGCCATTGACGAAGATGCGCCGCGACGGCCCGATAGGCCGGGTCTGCATGACGGGAGCGACGCTGAGAACCGGGCCCAGTTCCGCGATCAGGCGAACCGCGCCGCTCAACAGGCATGCCGGGGTCATCCGCGCCGACAGCGGCCGGTTCGATCCCAGGGCAAGGGCGTAAACATGACGGGTGCTTGTCTTGACCATCGGACAGCGCCTATCCGGTAGCCATGACGCTGCAAAGTCCTATCCCGCACGGCGAAGCGCCGCATGATTGTCCGCTCTGCCCGCGTCTGGCCGCTTTTCGTGAGCAGAATCGCGCGGAACATCCCGGCTGGTGGAATGCGCCGGTTCCGGTTTTCGGTGATCCGCTGGGCCGAATCGCGATCGTCGGCCTTGCGCCGGGCAAGACGGGCGCGAACCGCACGGGCCGGCCCTTCACCGGGGATTATGCGGGCGATCTGCTGTTCGCCACGCTCGCCAAATTCGGCCTGACCCAGGGCGTCTATGAAGCGCGGCCCGACGACGGGCTCATGCTGCGCAACGTCATCATCCTCAACGCGGTCAAATGCCTGCCGCCGCAGAACAAGCCGCTGCCGGAGGAGATCCACAATTGCCGCGCCTTCCTGAAGCCTGCGGTCGCCGCCTTGCCCCATGCGCAGGTCTTCGTCGCGCTGGGCCAGATCGCGCATCAGTCGGCGGTGAAGGTGCTGGGCGGCAAGCTTCCCATGGCGCGCTTCGCCCATCTGGCGGAGCATCGCATGCCCAGCGGCCAGATCGTCATCGATAGCTATCACTGCTCGCGCTACAATCAGAGCACCGGCCGGCTCACCGCCGGGATGTTCGAAGCGGTGTTCGAGAGGGCGGTGGAACTGGCGACGCTTTAGCCGGCGCACAGGCTGGTCGCGCCTGCAGCTTTCGGACTGAACACCAGCCTGAAGCGCGCTGCGCCAAATCGCAGGTCGCGCGCTCTAGAGCGTTTTCCAAGCAGATGGAATCATCTGCTGACTCGGAAAACGCGACAAAACAAAAACTTAGAGCAGTCGAGCCGATGCAATCGGATCGGAATCTGCTCTAGATGTCCTGCGCGATCCGTGCATAAAGCTCCGGCCGCCGGTCGCGGAAGAAGCCCATGCCCGCCCGGTGCATCCTCGCCTGATCCAAATCCAGCGTCGCCACCAGCGCGCCATTGTCCTTGCCGTCGGCATCAGCGGCGAAATCGCCCCACTCATCGGTGATGAAGCTGTGGCCGTAGAATTTCTGGCCGTCCTCCTCGCCGATGCGGTTGGCGGCAATCACGGGCATGCAGTTGCTGACGGCATGGCCGATCATCGCCCGGCGCCACATGCGGCTGGTGTCGAGGTCCGCGTCATAGGGCTCGGACCCGATGGCGGTCGGATAGAAGAGCATCTCCGCGCCCATCAGCGCCATCACCCGCGCCGTTTCCGGATACCATTGGTCCCAGCATATGCCGACGCCGATGGTGCCATATTTCGTCTTCCACACCTTGAACCCGCTATTGCCGGGGCGGAAATAATATTTCTCCTCATATCCCGGCCCATCGGGAATGTGGCTCTTGCGATAGACGCCCATGATCTCGCCCTCATCGTCGATCATGGCGAGCGAGTTGTAATGATGATGGCCGTCGCGCTCGAAGAAGCTGGTCGGGATATAGACGCCCTCGGCCTTCGCCACCTTGCGCATTTCCTGCACGGCGGGATGCTCGTCCACGGGCAGGGCGTTGGCGAAGAGCTCCTCCTCCTCGACCTTGCAGAAATAGGGGCCCTCGAACAGCTCGGGCGGCAGGACGATCTTCGCGCCGCGCGCCGCCGCCTTCACCACATGGCCGGCGACCATTTCGATATTGTCCGCCCGATCGTCGGAAAAGGCGAGCTGGAGCGCGGCGACGGTAACTTTGGTCATCGATAACACCCTAGAGACGAATGCCCATGCGGGCGGCAATGGCGACGGTGAGGAGATAGAGCAGGATCGTGACCGCGCAACCCGCGATCAGCGCCGGCGCGAAGGAAACCCCACGGCGCAACAATATGGGGATCAGCAGGAACATGGGCAGGGAGGGGATGACATAATAGAATGTCGCCTCCGCATGGCGCGCCATGTTCTCCGCATCCGGCCTGTCGTTCCACAGCCAGATCATTCCCAGCACCGAAATCAGCGGCAATGACGCGATCAGCGCGCCCAGCCCCGGATACCGCCGCGACACCACCGACACGATGGCGATGATGATCCCGGAGATCAGCGCCCGCAACGCCAGCATCGCGCTCATTCAGGCGGACGGCATCTGCTGGCTGCAACAATGGAAGCTGCCGCCGCCAGACAGGATCGCGTCGCTGCGCAGCCCGACGATCTCCCGGCCGGGGAAGAAGGGCTTGAGCGCATCCAGAGCCGCCTGATCATTGGGCTGGCCATAGACGGGCACGATGACGGCGGCATTCCCGATGGCGAAATTCATGTAGCTCGCCGGAATGACCTCTCCATCCACGACCACGCGGCCGGGGGAGGGGACGGACGCGACCTCGACCCCGAACGCCCTGGCCCGCTCCCGCGCGTCGGCATAGACGGCCGCATTGGGATCATCGTCCGTGCTCGCCTCCGGCAGCGCCAGAACGCCCGGCGCCACGAAGCGGGCCAGATTGTCGACATGCCCGTCCGTATGATCGTTGAGCAGGCCATCGCCCAGCCACAACATGTCGGAAAGCCCCAGCGATCCCGCCAGCAATGTTTCGATCTTCCCCCGGTCCAGTTCGGGGTTGCGATTGGGATTGAGCAGGCATTGCTCCGTCGTCACGAACAGGCCGGTGCCGTCGGTGTCGACCGCTCCCCCTTCGAACACCCAGTTCTGGGTCGATGTCGGCAGTCCCGTCGTCGCCGCCAGCCGCGCGCCTATGTCCTCGTCGCCCGGCATCCGATATTTGCCGCCCCAGCCGTTGAAGCCGAAATCCACCAGCGCCCTTTCCCTGCCCCGCATCACCGCGATCGGCGCCGTATCGCGCAGCCAGACATCGCCCAGCTTCTGCACGAGGATGGTGACTCCCGGCGCCACCAGCGCCCGGGCGACGTCCGCATCGCCCTCGCTGGCGCAGACCAGCCGCACCTCCTCGCCCTTGCCGCCGGCATGCAGCGCGCTCGCGAACTGCGCGATCTGCCGCCGCGCATCTTCGAACGCGCCGGGCCACTCCTCGGCAGCGGTCGGAAAGCCGATCCATGTCCACTCGTGCGGCGCCCATTCGGCGGGCATACGGAAAGTCATGGGCTTGGCTCCTGATCGAGGGGTGTCCTCAGCGCCCTCTACAGGATCGGGTTGCGCATTCCAGAGGCATTATGACGGTTGACCGATTTGGGTGGGTGGCGGACATTCCCCCTCCCGCAGGCGGGAGGGGGTTAGGGGGTGGGCTGGCGCGACATCAGCGCTGTTTTGCAACGGCTAAGTCAGAAGCTCGCTACGCCCGCGCCCACCCCTAACCCCTCTCGTTTACGGGAGGGGAATGTCTTGTATTGGCCAATTTCAACCGAAGCACTATAGGCGGTGGATCAAAGTCAAAGTCGAGCGCCAAACTGGAAATAATACACCCGGTAAAAAATCATGCAGCCCGCGAGCATCAAGCGTGCAGTGATCAGGCCGGGACCATCGCTCACCCCTACTGCCAAGATGGAATAGTAGGCGGTGACGCCGCCTCCCGCGAATAATAGAAGACCGCACATCAACGACACCGTTGGGAACCGGTCTATCAGGCTCGGAACTTTTATCATCGGTAAACTGTGTCGGCTTTTGAGCTATAGGGCAAACCGTTTGAGCGGCAATTTCTGGTCGCCTCCACCCCAAACGGGACACCTCACGCGGTGCGTGTCCAATCGGCAACAGGTGCTTCCAAAAGCATCCTATTTCTAGATGAAGGCAATTCAGGTCTGTCCTATTCCGCGCCGCCCGGCCTATCTCCGCACCGCTCTTTGAAACGTCCTGCCAATCGCTTCGCCACGCCTACGCGCGCGCAGGCACGCGCGCGCATATGGTGTGAACTTCGGCGCAGGATTTTGCTCGAAATGGCGGAAATCCGTCATTTCGTCGCCCGGCTCCTGTCGCGGATCGCCCGGAACTCGTCGCCCGGCATCCAATTGGGCCAGTCGGTCGTGTTCGCCAGCGCCCGCCCTACATCATAATAGAGCTTCAGGTCGGCCTTCACTCCACTCCAGTCCCATTTGGGATCATATTCATCCTTGGGGCCGTGATAGCGATGCTCTTCATAGTCCTTGGCCGCCTTTGCGCCCGCGGCGGGCCCGCCCTTCACCAGATCCTGCCCCCCTTCGAAATAGAGCATCGGCACGCCATGCTTGGCGAAGCTGAAATGGTCTGAGCGGTAGTAAAAGCCTTTCTCCGGCGTCGGCTCCAGGCTGGCGACCCGCTTCTGCGCCGCCAGCGCGCGGTCGAGATAGGCGTCAAGCTGCGACTTGCCCTTGCCGATCACCACGACATTCTTCGCAGGGCCCGCCATGCTGAGTGCGTCCATGTTGACGCCGCCCACGGTCTGGCTGAGCGGAAAGACGGGATGGTTGCCATAATAGGCCGATCCCAGCAGGCCCGACTCCTCCGCCGTCACCGCGAGAAAGACCTGGCTGCGATCCGTCGCCCCAGCTTTCACATTCGCCTCCGCCAGCGCGACCAGCGCCGCCGTTCCCGTGGCATTGTCGATCGCGCCGTTGCAGATGTCGTCGCCGTCTGGGGCCGCCTCGCAATGGCCCAGATGGTCCCAATGCGCGGCATAGAGCACATATTCGTCAGGCCGCGTCCTGCCGGGAAGGAGGGCGACGACATTCTTCGAACTATGCCTGCGAATGGCGTTGTCGAAGGAGACGCTGGCCTTCACGCCCTTCAGCGGGACCGCCTTGAACCCGCGCTTCTTCGCCGCCGCCGTCAGCGCGTCGAGATTGAGGCCCGCACTCGCCACCAGCGCCGCGGCCTTGTCCTTCTGCATCCAGCCGATGGCCGCCGACTGGTCCGCATTGCCATTGGCGCTGTCCGCGACATGTTGCGCGCCGGTCCAGCTCGACTGCACGACGTTCCAGCCATAGGCGGCCGGCACCGTGTCGTGCACGATGATCGCCGCCGCCGCGCCCTGCCGCGCCGCTTCCTCGAACTTGTAGGTCCAGCGGCCATAATAGGTCATTGCCCGCCCGTTGAACGGGCCGCGGAGCGTGGGCGTCTGGTAATCCGGATCGTTCACCAGGATGAGGACCGTCTTGCCCTTCACATCGACGCCGGCATAGTCGTTCCACTTTTTCTCCGGCGCGTGGATGCCATAGCCGACAAAGACGACCGGACTGTCCTTCACCTCGATATGCGGCTGGCCGGTGCGGTAGGTGGCGATCACCATCTCAGGACCGTAACTGGCCGAAACCGCCGTCTTGCCGCCGGTGAAGCGGAGCGGCGACACATTCTTCGCGTCGATCTCGACCAGCGGCACGTCCTGGAACCAGCTTCCCTTGTTGCCGGGCTTCAGCCCCAGCGCCTCGAAACGCTGCACCAGATAGGCAAGGGTCTTCTCCTCCCCCGCCGTTCCGGGCGCGCGTCCTTCATAGGCGTCCGAGGAAATCTCCTTCACGACCTCCTTCATCGTATCGATCGAAGGACCGCCGTCGGTCGAAGCGGCAATCGCCGCGCCCCCGCTGGCAAGGGCGATGAGAGAGGTCAGGAAAAGCACGCGCATGGCAAGGCCTTTGAAAAGACTGCGAATGCTCCATTGATGCCAGTTGGCCTGCCGTCAAACAAGCCGAGCGGACAAACAAAAAAGGCGGCCCCGAAGGACCGCCTTCCTGAATGTCTCGCCGGAAGCGAAACCGGATCAGCGCGAATAGAATTCGACGACCAGATTGGGTTCCATCTTCACCGGATAGGGCACTTCATCCAGCGTCGGCACGCGGACATAGGTGACCTTGGCAGCGCCGTCCGCGACGACATAGTCGGGAATGTCGCGCTCGGGCAGGCCCTGAGCCTCCAGGACGAGCGCCATTTCCTGTGCCTTCTTGCCCAGCGTGATCTCATCGCCCGGCTTCACCAGACGCGACGCAATGTTGCACTTCACGCCGTTCACATAGATGTGGCCATGCGACACGAGCTGACGGGCCGACCAGATGGTCGGAGCGAACTTGGCGCGATAGACGACGGCGTCAAGGCGGCGCTCCAGCAGGCCGATCAGGTTCTGGCCGGTGTCGCCCTTCAGACGGGCGGCTTCGATATAGGCCTTCTTGAACTGCTTTTCGGTGACGTCGCCATAATAGCCCTTCAGCTTCTGCTTGGCGCGGAGCTGAATGCCATAGTCGGACATCTTGCCCTTGCGGCGCTGGCCATGCTGGCCGGGGCCATATTCACGCTTGTTGACCGGGCTCTTCGGGCGGCCCCAGATGTTCTCGCCCATGCGGCGGTCGAGTTTGTACTTGGCGCTTGAACGCTTCGACATGATATATTCCTAAGACAATTGCTTATAACGTTGTCCCCGGTATCGCCTGCGATCCATATTTCAGGGGCAGGGCCACCGCTTCACCGGGATGCGGAGCCAATCGCGAAGCGGCGCCTATGACGAAGGGCGGGGGGCATGTCAACCCTCGACAGGCCGGTGTTCCCGGCTTAGGTGAGCGGGCCATGAACCCCGAAAGCTACACGACCATGGCCGAAGTCCGCGCAGGCGTGGACGAACTCGACCGCCAGCTTGTCGCCCTTCTCGCCCAGCGTTTCGCCCATATGCGCGCCGCCGCCCGCATCAAGCCGGAGCGTGGCGCGGTCCGTGACGAAACGCGCAAGGCGGAAGTCATTGCAAATGCACGCGCCGAAGCGGAACGGCTGGGCTTGCCCGGGGAGGCGATCGCGAAGCTGTGGGATCAGTTGGTCGAAGCCTCGATCGCGTATGAGATGACTGAGTTCGATCGACGAAACGCTTGATGTGACCTGCGCCTGCCTTGGCAGGAACGGGCTGCGCTCAGCCTTCAGCGCGACCGTGGATTGCCCAATGCGGACAACACTCCGCGCAAAGTCCGCACCTCCAGATGGTTCCAGCCCGGCTTGGTCAGCAGGTTCCGCAAGGTCCGCTTGGTTGCGGGCGCACGGTCCGGCGGGAAGAAATAGCCTGCGCCTTCCAGCAGATTCTCGAACTGCGCGATCATTCCTTCCAGTTCCGACTGCGGCGCCGGTTCGCCCAGATCGACCACCGTCGGCTGCTCCAGGGAGGACTGCTTCGACCATTCATAGGCGCACAGGATCACCGCCTGCGCCAGATTGAGCGATCCGAATTCCGGATTGATCGGCACCGTCAAGATTTTCCGCGCCAGCGCCACATCCTCTGTCTCCAGTCCCGACCGCTCCGGCCCGAACACATAGGCGGAGCGCCCGGCAACGGCGTGGACCTCCCGCGCCGCCTCTTCGGGCGTCACCACCGGCTTGGTCACGCCGCGCTTGCGCACGGTCGTCGCATAGACATGCGCGCAATCGGCCACGGCGTCGGCCAGCGATTCGAACACTTCCGCCTTGTCCAGCACCACATCGGCGCCGGCCGCAGACGGCCCGGCATCCGGATTGGGCCAGCCGTCGCGGGGCGACACCAGCCGCATCTCGGTCAGGCCGAAATTCAGCATGGCCCGCGCCGCCTTGCCGATATTCTCGCCAAGTTGCGGGCGGACGAGCACGATAACGGGCGTGAGGGGCGTAATTTTTTCCATGTTACCGTTCGTCCTGAGTAGGGGCTGAGCTTGTCGAAGCCCCGTATCGAAGGACTTGCGCGCGAGCAGACTGATCATGTCCCAGTCGCCAGCGATCAGCGCTTCCTTTTTCTTCCGCGACCAGCCTTTGACCTGCTGCTCAGCGGACAGTGCTTCTTCGCGAGTTCCGAAATCCTGTTGCCAGACCAGAGACACTGGCCGTCGGTTCTGCGTATATCCTGCAATTTCGCCAGCTTGATGCTGAGCGATGCGGCTTTCCAGATTATCCGCGTGCCCCAGATAATAGCTGCCGTCCGAACAGCGCAGCATATAGGCGTGGAATGTCATGGCAAGGTCCTTCGATACGCCATTTCGACAGGCTCAATGGCTACTCAGGACGAACGGAGGTTGAGGGAGGCATGAGAGCCCTCAATCACTCCCGACCTCCTTCACCGTGGAGGCGAAATCCTCGAAATCCCGAGCATCGGTGAAGTCCTTGTACACGCTGGCGAAGCGGATATAGGCAACGCTGTCGAGGCGTTTCAGCCCTTCCATCACCATTTCCCCAATCGCCCGCGCTGGAACTTCGCCGTCGCCTGACGTCTCCAACTGCCGCTGGATGCCGGAGATCAGCTTCTCCAGCCGACTGGGATCGATCGGCCGCTTCCGGCAGGCGATGCCGATGGAGCGCGCCAGCTTGTCCCGGTCGAAGGCTTCCTTGCGTCCCTCGCTCTTCACCACCCAGATGTCGCGGAGCTGTATCCGTTCGAAGGTGGTGAAGCGCGCGCCGCAGGCTTCGCACTGACGCCGGCGGCGGATGGCGGCGCCATCCTCCGTCGGGCGGCTGTCCTTCACCTGGCTGTCGTCATGGGCGCAGAAGGGGCAACGCAAGGGCGCTTACCCTTCGTAGATCGGGAAACGGGCGCAGAGGGCGAAGACGCGGTCGCGCACATTGGCTTCCACGGCTGCGTCGCCATGCTCGCCATGATCGCGCAGCCCCTCCAGAACGTCCGCGATCATGTCGCCAATGGCCTCGAACTCCGCAACGCCGAACCCGCGCGTCGTTCCCGCAGGGGAACCAACCCGAATACCGCTGGTCTTGGTCGGCGGCAGCGGATCGCCCGGCACGCCATTCTTGTTGCAGGTGATGAAGCTGCGTTCCAGCGCCTCGTCCGCATCCTTGCCCGAAATGCCGTAGGGGCGCAGGTCGATCAGGGCGAGATGCGTGTCGGTGCCGCCGGAAACGACCGCAAGGCCGCGCTGCTCCAGCTTCGAAGCCAGCGCCTTTGCATTGGTGACGATCGCCTGCGCATAAGTCCTGAATTCAGGACGCAGCGCCTCGCCGAAGGCAACCGCCTTCGCCGCGATCACATGCATCAGCGGCCCGCCCTGAAGGCCGGGGAACACCGCCGAATTGATCTTCTTCGCAATGGCCTCGTCATCGGTCAGGATCATGCCGCCACGCGGACCGCGCAGGGTCTTGTGCGTGGTGGTGGTCACGACATGGGCATGGCCAAATGGCGTCGGATGCGCCCCGCCAGCCACCAGTCCGGCAAAATGCGCCATGTCCACCATCAGCAGCGCGCCGACCTTGTCCGCGATCGCGCGGAAGCGGGCGAAGTCGAGGTGGCGGGGATAGGCCGAACCGCCCGCGATGATCAGCGTGGGCTTTGCTTCGATCGCCTGCGCCTCCAGCGCGTCATAATCGATGAGGTGCGTATCCTCGCGCACGCCATATTGCACGGCATTGTACCATTTGCCCGACAGCGCGGGCTTCGCGCCATGGGTCAGGTGACCGCCTGCATCGAGCGACAGGCCCATGATGGTGTCGCCCGGCTTGGTCAGCGCCAGCATCACCGCGCCGTTCGCCTGCGCGCCCGAATGGGGCTGCACATTGACGAAGCCACAGTTGAAGATTTCCTTCGCGCGGTCGATGGCCAGCTGCTCGACCTCGTCCGACGGGGCGCAGCCCTGATAATAGCGCTTGCCGGGATAGCCTTCGGCATATTTGTTGGTGAAGACCGAACCCTGCGCCTCCAGCACCGCCCTGGATACGATATTTTCCGAAGCGATCAGCTCGATCTGGTTCTGCTCGCGCTTCAATTCCCTGGTGACGCCCGCGAACACCGCCGGATCGGCATCGGCCAGGCTGCGCGTGAAATAGCCTTCGGAGCGGATGTCCGACAGGTCGGGCTGGGTGAGGGTAGCGGTGCTCATAGGGCAGGCTCCTTAAAGCGCGGGATGGGAGAGCTTTTCAACGCGGCCGGCATGGCGGCCACCGCCGAAATCGGTGGAAAGGAAGGCGGAGACGCAGGCCTTGGCCATGTCGACGCCGGTCAGGCGCGCGCCCATGGCGAGGACATTGGCATCATTATGCTCGCGGCTGAGCGCGGCCGACAACGGCTCCGACACCAGAGCGCAGCGGCAGGCGGGGTTGCGGTTCACGGCGATGGAAATGCCGATGCCCGATCCGCAGAGCGCAATGCCGCGTTCGGCGGCGCCGGACGCCACCGCCTTCGCCAGCTTGTAACCGAAATCGGGATAATCCACGCGGTCGGCAGTCGCTGGACCCAGATCGTCGACCTCATGCCCTTCGCCGCGCAGCCAGTCGGCAAGTTCCGCCTTCAGATCGACGGCGGCATGGTCGGAAGCGATGGCGATTTTCACGATAAGGTTGTCCACTCACGCAAAAGGTGATTCGTTCCCGCGCCTCATAGGGGCAGCGCCGCGATATTGCCACAGTCCACCGGCCGACCTATGGCCTGCTTCATGGCTGGCACGATTTTATCCATATTGATGCTCGCAGGCATGGCGCTGACCGGCGGCGGCGCCTACGCCATCGTGAAGAAGGGCGACCGTAAACGGGGCACGCTGATGATCCTCGCCGGACTGGTGATGTTCGGCAATGTCGCCATCTCCGCGATTCCCGGGCCGGACCTGCCGGTGCTGGAAAACGCCCGCTAGGCCCGAAAGGCCATCGCCGTCAGCAGGTCGGTCTGGGTAACTAGGCCGCATAGCCGCCGATCGTCATCGACCACGATCGCCTCGCGCCGGGCACCGCTGGTCAATGGCCGCAGCAGAGCCGCCACGGGCGTATCCGCATGCACGATATAGGGCTCGGACGCGATGTCCTGCACCCGCCCGCCTTCTCTCGCCAGATCCAGCGGGCCCACCACGCCTTGAACACGGCCGGCATCGTCCAGCACGGGAAGCGACAGCAGCCGCCGATCGTGCAGCAATTGCCGCGCCGCGGCCACCGGCTGGCCCGCCCGCACGGTGACGACATCGCGCGACATGATCTCGCCGCACGTCAGCCTGCCATGCGCCCGCTCGGCCGCCCGCATTTCCGCATCGTGCAGCACCGCCTGCAAGTCGGCCGCATTCACGTCCAGCCTGTCGCCATAGGCGTTCAGCGCTTCCTCCACGTCCTGTTCGGACGGCGTGCGCAGGATCGGCGCGGGGTCGCTGGTGCCATGGGTGGTCGCCGCCTTGGCCGCGACATGGGGATAGCTGTGCCCGGCCAGCCGGTGGAAGAGGATTGCGACGGTCACGAGCAGCGCCGTGTTCACGCCGACAGGCACGATCGCGAACATATAGCTCGGCGCGCCATGCGTCGCGCCCAGTACGGCGGAGAGGGCGACGGCGCCTCCGGGCGGGTGGAGGCAGCGCAGCACCGACATGGCGCCGATCGCGCAGCCTACCGCCAGCGCGGCGGCGATGGTGGGATCGGGGATCAGCCGGACCACCATGACTCCGACCAGTGCCGATATGATATTGCCGCCCAATACCGGCCAGGGCTGGGCCAGTGGACTGGCGGGCACGGCAAAAAGCAGCACTGCCGATGCGCCCATGGGGGCGACCAGCAGTGGATGGGCGATCCCGTTTCCCAGCATCAGTCCGCAGAGCAGCCCGGTAACGGCGATGCCGCCAATGGCGCCGCTCGCCGCCTTCAGCCGGTCCAGGAAGCCGGGACCGGCGGGAGCGGGGACGAAGGCGCTGTAATAGCGGCTCCAGATCAGGCGGACGTCGTTCTTCGGATCGGTCATGGGGCGCTGCCGCTAAAGCCCGCATGCCGACGGGCCAAGCGCAAAATTCCTCAGCCGCCTCAACCGCAGCTTCCATTCCCTTGCCGGAGGACCATGTACGATGGGCCAAAAAGAAAAGGGGCCGCCGCAGCAGCCCCTCCACCTCGAACAGCGGCAATCGCCTTATCGGATCGGAGAATCCGGCGACAGGCGCATGTCGAGATAATTGTCGACCGACTTCATAAGCTGGTCCAGTTCATGCTCGAAAAAATGGTTCGCGCCACGGATTTCGTCATGGTGGATGGTGATGCCCTTCTGCGTGCGCAGCTTGTCCACCAGCTTCTGCACGGCGCTTGCCGTCACGACCTCGTCCGCCGTCCCCTGCACGATGATGCCGGAGGAGGGGCAGGGCGCCAGGAAGGAGAAGTCATACATGTTCGCCGGCGGCGCCACCGAGATGAAGCCCCGGATTTCCGGACGGCGCATCAAAAGCTGCATGCCGATCCACGCACCGAAGGAGAAGCCGGCGATCCAGGTTGTCTGCGCCTCCGGATGGAAGCTCTGCACCCAGTCGAGCGCAGCGGCGGCATCCGACAGTTCGCCAATGCCGTTGTCGAACGTGCCCTGGCTGCGCCCGACGCCCCGGAAGTTGAAGCGCAAGGTGGCGAAGCCGCGCCGCACGAAGGTCTTGTAGAGCGCCTGGGTGATGCGGTCGTTCATCGTGCCGCCGCCCTGCGGGTGCGGATGCAGGATCATCGCGACGGGCGCGCGGGGGCGGGGCGGCGGGCTGAAGCGGCCTTCGAGGCGACCTTCGGGTCCGGGGAAAATAACGTCGGGCATGGCACCTGTTATGGTTCTGGGCGGCCCAACCCGAAACCGGGCGAGCCGCGAATGGAGAGGGCGCAGCAGCCAGTGCTGGCGCTGCGCGACAGACCGCCTATATAGAAGTCGCCACCATTTCCGCAATCAATGAGTCTTCCCAAATCCGTGGCTTCCGACCGTCTCTATCTGGATCACGCCGCCACCACGCCGATCCTGCCCCAGGCAAGGGCAGCGATGGTCGAGGCGATGGAGAACTGGTCCAACCCGTCCAGCCCCCATGGCGACGGCCGCGCCGCCCGCGCCCTGCTGGAGGATGCCCGGCGGCGCATCGGCGCGGCGCTGGGATGGGGCGGGCAGATCATCTTCACCTCCGGCGCGAGCGAAGCCATCGCCATCGCGCTGGGCCGCGCCAGCTTTGACCGCATCCTGACCTCTCCCGTCGAACATGATTCGGTCCTGCGCGTCACGCCCCAGGCCGAGCGGCTTCAGGTGGACGCAAATGGCCTTCTCCTTGGTCCTTCCCCCCTTTGCGAGGAGGAGGGGCATGAGACCATCCTTGCCATCCAGCATGTCAACAACGAAACCGGGGTCATCCAGCCTCTCGACGCGATAGACCGCAAGGGTGCCGTCCTTTTCGCGGACTGCGCCCAGAGTGCAGGCAAACTCCCCCTCCCGGATGCCGACATGATCGCGATCAGCGCGCATAAATTCGGCGGTCCTCCGGGCACGGGCGCGCTTCTGATCAAGGATCTTGCGCTGATCCGCCCGAGCGGCGGTCAGGAGCAGGGCTATCGCCCCGGCACCGAAAACCTGCCCGCCATCCTCGCCATGGCGGCGGCGCTCGACGCGCGCACGGACTGGCTTTCCAAAGCCGCGATCCTTCGCGCGCGGCTCGACGCCGCCATCGAAGCGGCCGGCGGAGAGATCGTCGCCCGCAATGCCCCGCGCATCCCGACCATCGCCAGCTATCGCATGCCCGGCCTTTCCGCCCGCGCCCAGCTTATCCAGTTCGACCTCGCCGGCATTTCCGTTTCCGCCGGCAGCGCCTGTTCTTCGGGTTCGCTCAAGACCAGCCATGTCCTCCATGCCATGGGCTGGGACGATGCGCGGGCGGGCGAAGTCGTCCGGGTCAGCTTCGGCCCGGATACGAGCGAGAAGGATCTGGATCGCTTCGCCGCGGCCTGGACCCGGATGGCGGGGCGGGCCCGGTGACGATCTATCTCGATTATCAGGCGACGACGCCTCTCGCGCCCGAAGCCTTCGATGCGATGGTCCCCCTGCTCCGCGACCAGTTCGCCAATCCGCACAGTGCCCACAGGCTGGGCCGCGCCGCCACCGCGCAGGTCGATCTTGCCCGCGCGGAAATCCTGAAGCTGCTGCCCGATGGCGGCCGCCTGATCTTCACCTCCGGCGCGACCGAGGCGCTCAACATGGCGATCCAGGGCGCTCCGCCGGGCGGCATCGTCACCATCGCCACCGAACATGCCGCCGTCCTCGACACGGTCGACGCGCTGCGCCGGACGGGTCGGGACGTCACGATCCTGCCGGTCGGTCCCGACGGGATCGTCGACCTTGAAGAAGCCGCCAGGGCGATCCGTCCCGGCACGGCGCTCGTCGCGGCCATGCTGGTCAATAACGAGATCGGCGTCATCCAGCCTGTTGCGGAGCTGGCCGACCTTGCGCACAGCGCAGGCGCGCTGTTCCTCTGCGACGCCGTGCAGGGCTATGGCCGCGTGCCCATCGCGCCCCGCTGCGACATGATCGCGATCAGCGCCCACAAGATCCATGGGCCGAAAGGCATCGGGGCGCTCTGGCTGCGCGAGGACGTGACTCTCACGCCGATCATCCACGGCGGCGGCCAGGAGGGCGGCCTGCGTTCGGGCACCCTTTCGCCGGCTCTGTGCGCGGGTTTCGGGGCCGCCGCCCGGCTGATGCGCGAACGCGCGGAAAGCGACCGCCTGCATGTGGAAGCGCTCTGGAGCGCCGCCCATGGCCTCTTCTCCCAATGGACGGTCAACGGCAGCGAGGATTTGCGCTATCATGGCAATCTGAACCTCCGAAGGGCAGGAGTCGACGGCGCGCGGTTGTTGTCGGAATGCCGCGATGTCGCTTTTTCGCTCGGCAGCGCTTGCGCAAGTGGGTCCGGGCGGCCTAGCCATGTGCTGCGCGCACTCGGCCTTTCAGACGCGGAGGCGCGCGGATCGGTGCGGATCGGCTTCGGCCGGTACACGACACTGGCCGAATTGGGGGATGCGGCGGAGGCAGTGAACAGGGCAGCCCAAATATGGGCGCCATGAAGCGTCGTGCGAAAGAGCGGAAGACCGTTTTTCGCATCATGCGGCAACAGAGAGCGGGGAACGCATATCATGACCAGGGTCGTCTTCATCAGCGCCGATGGAGAACATAAGCAGGAGGTCGAAGCGCCGACAGGCGCCGTGTTGCTGGAGGTCGCGCAGGCAGCGGGCCAGCCGCTCGAGGGAACCTGCGAGGGGCAGATGGCCTGCTCCACCTGCCATGTCATCGTCGATGCCGCCGACTTCCCGAAGCTGAAGCGGGCGAGCGAGGATGAGGAGGACATGCTGGACCTTGCCGCCGCCGCGACCCGAACCAGCCGCCTGTCCTGCCAGATCGTGCTGGACGAAAAGCTGGACAGCCTGACGGTCCGCATTCCGGGCGAATCCTATAATATGCAGGGAATGTAGGCTTGTCGAAGCGCCTGATCCTTGCGGCCCTGCTGCTCGCCGCGCCGGCTTTCGCGCAGCAGGAGGCGCCGCGACCTTCGCTCCTGCCGCCAGCGCCCCGCTACATGGTGAGCGAATCCGCTTTGGCATCCGTGCGCAATCCCAAGGAGATAGAGAGCGCGACCGGCGGCCGGCTGGGCGTCGCGCTGGTCGACAGCAAGGGCGTTTTGATGCTGGGCTTCAACCGGGACGAGCGCTTCGCCATGTGTTCGACCTTCAAGGCCCCGCTCGCCGCCGCCGTGCTGACCGGTGCGGAAGGCGGCAAGTTCGGGTTGGAGGGGCAGATCAGCTTCACCAGGTCCGATCTCCTGGACTATGCTCCGGTCGTCAGGAAGAATGTGAAGCGCGGCCGCATGTCGATGGAGGAACTGGCGGCGGCAGCCGTGGAGGTCAGCGACAACAGCGCCGCCAACCTGCTGCTGCCGATGGTCGGCGGGCCGGAGGGCCTGACCCGCTTCATCCGCGCCCATGGCGACATGGTGACGCGGCTCGACCGCAATGAGCCCTCGCTCAACGAGAATGTCGAGGGCGACGAGCGCGACACCACCAGCCCCGCCGCCATGGCCGGCCTGATGGGCCGCCTGGTCTTCCGCGACCTCGCGCCGGAAAGCGCCGAAAAGCTGCGCGGCTGGCTCAATGCCAGCACAACCGGCGCCAACCGGATCAAGGCGGGCCTGCCCAAGGGCTGGACATCGGGCAGCAAGACCGGAAGCTGCGGCACTGCCTATAATGACGTGGCGCTTGTAAAGGCCCCGTCAGGCGAGGAATATATCCTCGCCATCTATCTCGACCGCCCGACCATCGACGCCAGGGCCGCCGAAGCCGCCATAGCCGAAACCGCCCGCGCGGCGCTGGATTTCGTCGGGAAGGCGCAGAAGACGGGGCTGGAATAAAGCCGCGACCTTGCAGGGAATACAGCTCTCTTCTGGCGATCCCTCTCCTTGGCCCCTTGCCATAACCGCCACCTTTCGCCATATGCCGCGCCGGGAGTCGGGCGGACGTAGTCGTCGCGAACCTGGTCAGGTCCTGACGGAAGCAGCCACAGTGATTTCGCTGCGGGTCGTTCCGGCTCCCACCTCCAAACAGCATCCGTTCGGACCGGGCCTGACGGCGTCCACTTCTTCTTTCGATGTTGGAACGATGAAGGCTGCCCTTCGGGTCGCCAAGCCCCGTACGAACGGCTAGAAGATTCGCATGTCCGATTCCCCCCAGCCCTATCGCGTGCTCGCGCGCAAATATCGCCCGCGCAATTTCCGGGAACTGATCGGGCAGGACGCGATGGTCCAGACGCTGGGCAATGCGATCCGCCGGGGACGCCTGGCCCATGCCTTCCTGATGACCGGCGTGCGCGGCGTGGGAAAAACCTCAACCGCGCGCCTCATCGCCAAGGCGCTGAACTGCATCGGCCCGGACGGGCAGGGCGGTCCCACCATCGATCCCTGCGGCGTCTGCGAACCCTGCATGGCCATTGCCGAGGGACGCCATATCGACGTGGTCGAAATGGACGCCGCCAGCCATACCGGCGTCGACGATGTGCGGGAAATCATAGAGGCGGTGCGCTACGCCGCCGTTTCGGCCCGCTACAAGATCTATATCATCGACGAAGTTCACATGCTGTCCAAGAACGCCTTCAACGCGCTTCTGAAGACGCTGGAGGAGCCGCCGGCGCATGTGAAATTCCTCTTCGCCACGACGGAAGTGAACAAGGTGCCGGTGACGGTGCTGTCGCGCTGCCAGCGCTTCGACCTGCGCCGCATCCACGCCGAACTGCTCGCCGCCCATTTCGCCCATGTGGTGGAGGCGGAATCGGTCGCCGCCGAAGCCGATGCGCTGGCGCTGATCGCCCAGGCCGCCGAGGGTTCGGCCCGCGACGGGCTGTCCATCCTGGACCAGGCCATAGCGCATGCGGAAATGGGCGAAGGCGCCCCGCTCGTCACCGCCATGCAGGTTCGCGACATGCTGGGCCTCTCCGACAGGGGCGCCACACGCCGCCTGCTGGGCCTGCTGCTCGAAGGCGACACCGGCGCGCTGCTTGGCGCGGTGCGCGATCAATATGCGCTTGGCGTGGAGCCGCTCTCGCTGATGCGTGGCCTGCTGGAACTGGTCCATGCGGTGACGCTAGTGAAGGCGGGCCGCGACATCGCCAATCCCGGCCAGTCGGCGGAGGAGCGCGAGGCTCTGGCGGATTGGGCCTCGCAACTCGGCTTCGCGCCGCTGCACCGGCTATGGCAATTGCTGCTGAAAGGCCATGAAGAGGTTGCCAGCGCGGCATTGCCGATCGAAAGCTGCGAAATGGCGCTGCTGCGCGTGATGCACGCCGCGACCATGCCCGACCCCGGCGAGATCGCCCGCCTGCTGCGCGAAGGCGCGCCTGCGGCCGCCGCTCCGGGGCAGGCGCCCGCCGCCATACCCTCCGGATCACCTGCCGCGAAACTTCCGGCCAGCTTCGAAGAGCTGATCGAAGCCTTCTGGCAGCGCGGCAAGGGGCAACTTGCGCAGGAAATGCATGATTGCATCGGCCTTGTCCGCTATGCCGCGCCGGAACTGGACTATGCCCCGACGTCTTCCCTGTCGTCCGATTTCCTTGCCCGCCTGAACCCGGCGCTGCGCGAGGTGACCGGCACGGCCTGGCGCGTCAGCGCCGTCGACGGTCCTGCTGCGCCGACCCTGCTGGAACAGGAAATGCGCAAGGCGGCGGATGCCCGTGCGGAAATCATGGAAACCCCGGTGGTCAAGGCGGCGTTGGCTGCTTTCCCCGATGCCGAGCTTGGCGACGAGCTCGAACAATGGAGTGCAGAGCGATGAAGGATCTGAACGAAATATTGGGCATGGCGAGCCGCGTGCAGGAGGAACTGCAACGCGCCCAGGAAAATCTCGACAAGCTGGAGGTGGAGGGCAGCGCTGGCGGCGGACTGGTCAAGGTCCGCGCCTCGGCCAAGGGGCGCATATTGGGCGTCGCCATCGACGACAGCCTGCTCGCCGTGTCGGAAAAGCAGATGCTGGAGGACCTTATCACCGCCGCGTTCAACGATGCGCGCAAGAAGGCGGATGAAGTGTCCAGCGCCGAAATGGGCAAGATGACCGCCGGCCTGCCGCTGCCGCCCGGCTTCAAACTGCCTTTCTGATCGTGAGCGTGCCGGGGATCAGCCTTTATTCATCATTGCGATCCCATAACGCATGATTGAACCATGCGGCGACCATCCCCATAAAGGCGATGAACCGCATGACTGGGTGGAATGTCACCCCGGAGAGTGAATGACTACGCAATATCCCCTGCTTCCTTTGCGCGACATCGTCGTCTTCCCGCAGATGATCGTGCCGCTGTTCGTGGGCCGCGACAAGAGCGTGGCCGCGCTCGAATCGGCGATGGAAGGCGACAAGGAAATCTTCCTCGTGTCGCAGCTCGACCCGGCGGAGGATGATCCGGGCCAGGATTCGCTCTACGACACCGGCGTCATTGCCGTGGTGCTGCAATTGCTGAAGCTGCCCGACGGCACCGTTCGCGTGCTGGTGGAGGGCAAGCAGCGCGCCCGGCTGGACGGCATCGGACAGGCCGACGGCCATATGGTCGCGGATGTGACGGCGGTCGAGGAAATCGACGCCGAAGGGCCGGAGGCCGCCGCGCTGATGCGTTCGGTGGCGGAGCAGTTCGAAAATTACGCCAAGCTCAACAAGAAGCTGCCGGCGGAAACCCCCGTGCAGTTGCGCGAGATCGAGGATGCGGGGCGTCTGGCCGATGCCGTCGCCGCCAACATCAACGTCAAGGTCGCCGACAAGCAGTCGCTGCTGGTCGAAGCCGACCCGGTCAAGCGCCTCGAAATGGTCTTCGCCTTCATGGAGGGCGAATTGGGCGTGCTCCAGGTGGAGAAGAAGATTCGCGGCCGCGTGAAGCGGCAGATGGAGAAGACTCAGCGCGAATATTATCTCAATGAGCAGTTGAAGGCGATCCAGCGCGAACTGGGCAATGGCGATGGCGAAGAAGGCGACGAACTCGCTGAACTCACCGAGAAGATCGCGAAGGCCAAGCTGAGCAAGGAAGCCCGCGCCAAGGCGACGGCGGAGCTGAAGAAGCTCAAGGGCATGCAGCCCATGTCCGCCGAAGCCACGGTGGTGCGCAACTATCTCGACGTGCTGCTGGGCCTGCCCTGGGGCAAGAAGGGCAAGGTCAAGACCGACCTCAAAAAGGCGCAGGCGATCCTCGATGAGGATCATTTTGCGCTGGAAAAGGTCAAGGACCGGATCATCGAATATCTCGCGGTGCAGGCGCGCACCAACAAGCTGAAGGGCCCCATCCTGTGCCTCGTCGGGCCTCCGGGCGTCGGCAAGACCTCGCTCGGCCGTTCGATCGCCAAGGCGACCGGGCGGGACTTCGTGCGCCAGTCGCTGGGCGGCGTGCGCGACGAAGCGGAGATCCGGGGGCACCGCCGCACCTATATCGGTTCGTTGCCGGGCAAGATCGTGACCAACCTCAAGAAAGCCGGGACGATGAACCCGCTCTTCCTGCTGGACGAAATCGACAAGCTGGGACAGGATTTTCGCGGCGACCCCGCCTCTGCGCTGCTGGAGGTGCTGGACCCCGAACAGAACAGCAAGTTCCAGGATCATTATCTGGAGATCGACGTCGACCTTTCAGACGTCATGTTCGTGACCACCGCCAACTCTTTGAATTTGCCGCAGCCTTTGCTCGACCGCATGGAGATCATCCGGCTCGAAGGCTATACGGAGGATGAAAAGGTCGAGATCGCCCAGCGGCATCTGCTGCCTAAGCAGATCGACGCCCACGGCCTCAAGGAAGGCGAACTCGACGTCACGGAGGAGGCGGTTCGCGATCTGATCCGCTACTACACCCGCGAAGCCGGCGTCCGCACGCTGGAGCGCGAAGTGGCGCGCCTCGCCCGCAAGGCGCTGCGCAAGATCCTCGAAGGCGCCTATGACAAGGTGACGATCACGCCGGATAATCTGGCCGACTATGCCGGCGTGCGTAAATTCCGCCACGGCGTGGGTGAGGAAGAGCATCAGATCGGCGCGGTGACGGGCTTGGCGTGGACCGAGGTGGGCGGCGAACTGCTGACCATCGAAGCGGTGACCGTGCCCGGCAAGGGCGCGATCAAGACCACCGGCAAGCTGGGCGAGGTCATGAACGAGTCGGTCCAGGCCGCCTTCTCCTATGTGAAGGCGCGCTCGCCCGGCTATGGGATCAAGCCCAGCATTTTCACCCGCAAGGACATCCACATCCACCTTCCCGAAGGCGCGGTGCCCAAGGATGGCCCCTCGGCAGGCATCGGCATGGTGACGACCATCGTGTCGACCCTGACCGGCATTCCGGTGCACAAGGATGTGGCGATGACCGGTGAAGTCACGCTGCGGGGCCGCGTCCTTCCTATCGGCGGCCTCAAGGAAAAGCTGCTTGCGGCGCTGCGGGGCGGCATCAAGACGGTGTTGATCCCCGCGGAAAACGAGAAGGATCTGGCGGAGATTCCGGCCAATATCAAGGAAGGGCTGGAGATCGTTCCCGTGTCCCATGTCGATGAGGTGCTGGCCCGCGCACTGATGAGCAAGCCGGAAGCGATCGCGTGGACCGAGGAGGATGACCTTGCCGCCCAGCCGAACCCGGCGCAGGGGCGGGACGGGGAAGCGTCCATTCGGCACTGAGCTGACTAATGAAAGCGGCGTCGCACGGCTATTCAGCAAGCTTTTACCATAAAATCTTGCTTGACCGGCCGCCGACGCCGCTTTCCCTTTGACAAGGCCCGAAAGCTGGGCCTTATTGCGCCGCCTACGCCGCGATTCCTAAACTATCCAAACAGCTAGAAGGGGGTTCCCAAGGCATGAACAAGCAGGATCTTATCAGCGCAGTCGCTGAAAGCAGCGGCCTTTCCAAGAGCGACGCCAGCAAGGCCGTCGAGGGTGTTTTCGACGCCATCACCGGAGCCCTGAAGAAGGGGGATGAGGTTCGTCTGGTCGGTTTCGGCACTTTCTCCGTTTCGCAGCGCAAGGCCTCGACCGGCCGCAACCCGCGCACGGGCGAGACGATGACGATCAAGGCTTCGGCCCAGCCCAAGTTCAAGGCCGGCAAGGGCCTGAAGGACTCGGTCAACTAAGGATTTTCAAGGGGCGCTCCCCGGCGGAGCGCCTCGGTCCGTTTTCGAGCCGGCATCGCGGTTGGCGGAATTTTTATCGGAGAGAGACTGCCGGATTTGAGCGCGGCAGCAGGGAGCGGGGCTCTCATGCGCGCTGATCTTCCAGGGCATGAAAAGGGGTGGGGGCATCACGCTTCTCACCCCTTTTCTTTTTATTTCGGCATTGCGGCTTTTTCCGCATCAGGCCGCTTGACGGCGCGGGAAGGGCCGCATATGTGGCCCTTCTCTCAAGGGGCACAGCCCCTGTGGCGATCGTAGCTCAGTTGGTTAGAGCGCCGGTTTGTGGTACCGGAGGTCGCGGGTTCGGATCCCGTCGATCGCCCCATTTTCCTTCTTCGCTGGATGAATTTGCGTGAGGGGCGCCCGGTCGCCTTCGAACTTGGTTCGCGCTCAGCCAGTCGAAACTGCTCTCCTTCTTTCCCGCGACGGCTCTTCATCATTCAGGGCTTCGCATGAGCGCCACCGCCCTCTATAGCCGCCTTCATGGACGAAGCACGTGACCGGGGCCTGACCCTCAATCCCAAATATGACAAGGACGGCCTGATCACAGCCGTCGTGACCGATGTGGACAGCGGGGAACTGCTGATGGTCGCGCATATGAATGCGGAGGCGCTTCGGCTTACCCGCGATACCGGCCTTGCGCATTTCTGGTCGCGCAGCCGCCAGTCGCTCTGGAAGAAGGGCGAGACGTCCGGCCATATGTTGCAGGTGCGCGATCTTCGCATCGATTGCGATCAGGACGCTGTCTGGGTGAAGGCTCTACCCGCCGGTCCCACCTGTCACACCGGCGCGCGCTCCTGCTTCTTCCGCCGCATCGGCCCGGAAGGCCTGACAGCTGTCGATGCGGCCGACTAGCCTTGCCGCATTGCTGTTGCTCGCGGCGTGCCAGCGTGAGGCTGCGCCCACGCAGGGGCCGCGCGAAACCGGCATGCAGATCAGTTCCGGCCTCGAACGCGCAGCGATCGAAACCGGCGTGATCGCTGATGCGGCCAAGGTGCCTGCCATCGGCCTCTACCAGCGCAATCACGAAGCCGGTCGCGATGCGCTTTGCGTGATCCCGGCCAAAAACGGTGACTATCGCTTCGGCCTGGAGGCGACCTTCGGGGAGGATCAGAGCTGTGCGGGCAGGGGCTCCGCGCGGCCAGCGGGCGACAAGCTGATCCTCAGCTTCTCCCATAGCGATCATTGCATCGTGGTGGCCCAATATGACGGCGATCAACTATCGCTGCCGGGCGTTGTCGACATGAATTGCGCGAATGTCTGCAAGGGAAGGGGCTCCCTCGAAGGCGTCAGCTTCCCCCGCGTGGCGAGCGACGCCGCATCGGCTTTCCAGGCCCGCGACAGTGGTGGCGGGCTGCTATGCGAGTCGGACTAGACGCTTCGGACCCTGTCATGCTCCGGCGAACGGCGGAACGCGGGATGTTGAAGGACTTACTCGCAGGCTACCGCCGCCAAGCGCAAGGACCTTTGGCGCAGGTTCAAGGCCAGCAGGAAGACCGCCAAGCCACCCAAGGCCAATCCCGCGCCGATCCACCCGGTCGATGTCAGGCCGTAGCCGGCCGAGATCGCGAGCCCGCCAAGCCATGGTCCCAGCGCATTGGCGACATTGAAGGCGCCGTTATGCGCCGCCGCCGCCAGCGTCTGCGCATCGCCCGCCACGTCCATCAGCCGGGTCTGCAACACGCTGCCCAGGCCCCCGCCGCAGCCGATCAGGAAGATCACCAGCGACAGGCTCCAGATATTGCCGGCCATCAGCGGGAACAACGCCAGCGACGCCGCGCTCCACAGCAGCACGCCGATAGCGGTCCGATTCGGCGCCCGGTCCGCTGCCGATGCCGCAACCAGATTGCCGATCGTCAGGCCTATGCCGAAGATCGCCAGCACCACCGGCACCAACTCCTCGGACACATGGGTCACGGAAATCATCGTCGAGGCGACATAGGTGTAAACCGCGAACAGGCCGCCGAAGCCGATAGCGCCGGTCAGCAGCGTCAGCAGCACCTGCGGTTCGCGCAACGCGCCCAGTTCGCGCATCGGGCTGGCCTCCGGATCGCCGGCGTCGCGCGGCGCATAGATCGCCACCAGCGTCACCGTGATCACCGCCAGCAACGCCACGATGCCAAAGCCCCAGCGCCACCCCAGCGCCTGCCCCGTCCAGTTCGCCACCGGCACGCCGACGACGGTGGCGACCGTCAGGCCCGTCATCACCTGCGCCACCGCCAGCGCGCGCCGGTCATTCGGCACCAGGGACGCCGCCACCAGCGCCGCGACGCCGAAATAGGCGCCATGGGGCAGACCGCTCAGGAAGCGGAACAACAGCATGGTCGTATAGTCGGGCGACAGGGCGCTGAGCGCATTGCCTATCGCGAACCATGCCATCAGCCCGATCAGCAGCTTCCGCCGGGGCAGCCGCGCGCCCAGCACGGCGATCAGCGGTGCGCCCACCACCACGCCCAGCGCATAGGCGCTGATGGCATGGCCCGCCATGGGTTCGCTGATACGCAGATCGCCCGCGAAAAAGGGCAGCAGGCTCATCGCCGCGAATTCGGTCGTGCCGATGGCGAAGGCGCCCATGGAGAGCGCGAGAATGACGAGAGCGGGGTGAACCGCGCGGCTGGCCTGCGCCATCGGTTGCTCCATGTTGCGATGCGATAGGAATGCCGTCCGCACATGATAGAGTTGCGGATTGAAATCAAGTTATGTTCACATGACTTTATTGCAATTACGCCAATAAGTTGCGCAACTCACATGGCTTGTCGGGCCTGGCTGGTGTCCAGCATCCTGCCATTGGTGATGACGACCAGGTCGCCCACCTTGGTCACGCCGAACAGCTTTTTCGCGAACGGCTTTGGCACGCCGATGCAGCCATGGGTGGCATTGCCCCACTGGACGTCGCTGCCGTGGATCGCCACGCCGTCGCTGGTCAGGCGCAGCGTGTAGGGCATGGGCGCGTTGTTGTAGGTCCGCGAATAATGATCGGCGTCCTTTTCCGTGATCGGGAACGCGCCAAGGGGACTGGGCTTGTCGTCCGCGCCATAGAGGATGACCGCCGATCCGATCTCATAACCGGCGCGGAATACCGACAATGTCTGCGCCTTGAGGTCAACGGTGATGATGACCCGTCCGGTCGCCGGCGCGCCGCTTTCGTCCCAGACATAATCGCCATGGCGGAAGGGGCCTTCGATGGGGAGCACCCGCCTGACCATCAGGGCGTGCGGATCGACCGCGAGGGGCTGGGCGCGGGTGCGCTCGACCTGTGGGGATGACCTGGCCGGCTTCGGCGCTTCACTCCTTTGAGCGCTTGTCCTGCCCTGCGGAGGGAGATCGCGCCCGCGGCCGAACGACAGGCCCAGCAACAGCATCACCGCCGCCGCACCGCCGCCGATCGCCAGCTTCACCCGCGTCGAAACCCGTCCCGCCATGAACCGTCCGTTACCTCAGATCGTCGTCATCCGCGCGGAGGCGGGGATGACGACCAGTAGCAGCCCAAGCCATTGCAGAAAAAGGTTAAGGCTTCAGCCTTCCCGTTCCACCTCCGCCGCGGCTATGGCGGTAAGGTTCAGGATGCCGCGCGCCGTCACGCCGGGCGTCAGCACATGGATCGGCTGCGCCAGACCGACCAGCATCGGCCCGACCGTGGGCGAACTGGAGGAAGCCGACAACGCCGTCAGCGTGATGTTCGCCGCGTCGAGATTGGGCATGACCAGCAGGTTGGCCGGCCCCTCGAACCGCGAATCCGGGATCAGCCGCTCGCGCAATCCCTGGCTGAGCGCTGCATCGGCATGCATCTCGCCATCGACCATCAGTTCCGGCGCGGCCTTCTTCACCAGCTTGAGCGCCTCCCGCATCTTGCGGGCGCTGGGGGAATGGGACGCGCCGAAATTGGAATGCGACAGCAGCGCCACGCGCGGCGTCAGCCCGAAATGCTTGAGTTCAGTCGCGCCGAGCAGCGCCATTTCCGCAATCTGGTCGGGCGTGGGATCGGGCACCATATGGGTGTCGGTGATGAACAGCGCGCCCGCGTCCAGGATAAGGCCGGAAAGCGCATAGACCCGGCTGTTGCCCGGGGTGCGGTCGATGATGCGCAGCACATGCTCGACCTCGCCCCAATATTCGCTGTTGCCGCCCACCAGCGCCGCATCGACCCGTCCGGTGCGCAGCAGCATGGCCGCGGTGACGCTGGGCCGGCGGTAGACATGGCGCACGACCTCTGCCGAGGAAACGCCGCGCCGCGCGGCGACGGCGCGATACGCCTCGACCAGTTCGCCCATCAGCAGATGGTCCGTTTCGGGATCGACCACCTCGACATCGCGATCCAGCGCGAAGCTGAGGCCGAGGTCGGGCAGTTTCTGGTTCAATATGCGCCGGCGCGCCACGATGATCGGGCGGACGATGCCTTCGTCCAGCGCATCCTGAATGGCGCGCAGCACGCGCTCATCCTCGCCCTCGCCATAGGCGATGCGCCGCTGCGTTCCCCGCGCTGCCTCGAACACCGGCAGCATCAACTGGGCCGACCGCGTATTCTGCTGCGTGAGCTGTCGCTTATAGGCTTCCAGGTCGAGCTGCCGCTTGGCGACGCCGCTGTCCATGGCCGCCTTTGCCACGGCGCAGGCGATCTCCGCGATCAGGCGCGGGTCGAAGGGGGTGGGGATGATATAGTCCGGCCCGAACACCAGCTTGCGCCCGCCATAGGCCTGGGCGACGCTGTCATGGGCGGGCATGCGGGCGAGATTGGCGATGGCGTCGGCGGCGGCGACCTTCATCGCCTCGTTGATCTCGGTCGCCCGCGCATCCAGCGCGCCCCGGAAGATATAGGGGAAGCACAGGACGTTGTTGACCTGATTGGGATAATCCGACCGCCCAGTGGCGATGATCGCGTCGGGCCGCGCCTCCCGCGCCACTTCGGGGCGGATTTCCGGCTCCGGATTGGCGAGCGCGAAGATCAGCGGATTGGGGGCCATCAGCGGCAGCCATTCGGGCTTCAGCACGCCGGGCGCGGAAAGGCCCAGGAACAGGTTCGCCCCCGGCAGCACGTCGGGCAGGGTCCGCGCATTGGTGGTGCGGGCATAGCGGGCCATGTTCGGCAACATGCCCTCGCGCTCCGAATGGATGACGCCGTCCTTGTCGGTCAGCGTGACATTCTCTTGTCGAAGGCCCATCGACACCAGCAGGTCGACGCAGGCCAGCGCCGCCGCGCCCGCGCCGGAGGTGACGAGCTTGGCATCCGCCAGCGTCTTGCCCTGCAACACCAGTGCATTGCGCACCGCCGCCGCTACCACGATGGCGGTGCCATGCTGGTCGTCGTGGAAGACCGGAATGTTCATCCGCTTCTTCAACTCCGCCTCTATGGCGAAGCATTCCGGCGCCTTGATGTCCTCCAGATTGATGCCGCCGAAGGTCGGTTCCAGCAGGGCGACGGCGTCTACGAATTTCTCGGGATCGGTGGTGTCGACTTCGATGTCGAATACGTCGATGTCTGCGAATTTCTTGAAGAGGACGGCCTTGCCCTCCATCACCGGCTTGGAGGCCAGCGCACCGATGGAGCCCAGGCCCAGCACTGCCGTTCCGTTGGAGATCACCGCGACCAGATTGCCCCGCGCGGTATAGTCCATCGCCTTTTCGGGATCTGCGGCAATGTCGACGCAGGGCGCGGCGACGCCGGGCGAATAGGCCAGCGCCAGGTCGCGCTGGTTGACCATGCGCTTGGTCGGTTCGATCCTCAGCTTTCCGGGTTGCGGATAGCGGTGATAGTCTAGGGCGGCGCGCCGGGTGTTTTCGTCCATGAAATGGCCCTTAAAGCCGCTTTTCCGCGCGGGCAATGCCCGACCGCTCCCATGGCGGGCTGGGGGCATATAGTCCGACAAGAAAATCAATGAAGGCGGTGATGGCGAGTGGCGGATTATTCTGTGGCAGATGAACGGCATAGAGGCCGACATCCGCCGATCCCTCATGATCCGGCATGATCTGCCGAATATCGCCCCGCTCCAGGGCGTCGCTCACGTCCCAGAGCGAGCGCAGGGCGACGCCCACCCCGGAAAGCGCCAGTTCCCGGACCATTTCGCTGCTATTGGTGCGGACATGGCTGTCGCCCTCGATCAGGACCGGGCCCCTGGGTCCGAGCAGGCGCCAGGGCAACTGTCCCTCCGCCGCCAGCAGGCGGTGCTTGCGAAGATCGGCGGCGGTCTGCGGCATGCCGAAGCGCGTCAGATAATCGGGGGCAGCGCATAGCACGCGCCGGTTGGTCGCCAGCCGATGAGCGGCAAGGCCCTGGCCTGGATCGGCCGTGATGCGGATGGCCAGGTCCGCGCGGGTCGCCAGCAGGTCGGCATAGTCGTCCGACAAATCTATCTGCATCCGGACTTTGGGGTGCGCCTCCAGAAACCGGCCCAGATAGGGTGCGACGTGCATGCGCCCGAAGGATGTCGGCGCGGATACCCGTAGCGTCCCTGTCGCCTCCGCCGAAGCGCCGGAGACGCGCCGCTCCGCCGCGTCCAGCGCGGCCATGATCGCGCGCAGGTCTTCATGCAGCCGTTCGCCGGCCGGAGTCAGCGCCAGCCGCCGCGTCGTCCGGTGGATCAGCCGGGTGCCCAGCCGATCCTCCAGCCGGACCAGCCGCTTCGACACCATGGCGGGCGAGACATGCAATCTTCGTCCCGCCGCCGCCATGCCGCCTTCGTCCACGATCGTCGCGAAAAGATCATAATCCGGGTCCATCATTTGTTTCACCAGAGGAAAATCTGAATTCGAATAATATCATCTACCGCGCATAATGCGCCCCGTCTATGGTCCCGCCCAAAGGAGACCATCCCATGACCAGCATGACCGATCGCGCGGGCCTCAAGGTCGCGCAGCAACTCGCCACCTTCATCGAGGAGCGCGCGCTTCCCGGCACGGGCATCGATGCCGGTGCTTTCTGGCGTGGCGCCGCCGCGATCTTCGCGCAATTCGCGCCGGAAAATGCGGCGCTGCTGGCCAAGCGCGACGCGATCCAGGCGCAGATCGACGGCTGGCATCGGGAAAGGGCGGGCCAGCCTGTTGACGCTGCCGCCTATCAGGCATTCCTGCGCGACATCGGCTATCTCGTCCCCGAACCTGCGCCGTTTCAGATCGGCAGCGAAAATGTCGATGAGGAAATAGGGCGCCTCGCCGGACCGCAGCTGGTCGTTCCCATCCTCAACGCCCGTTTCCTGCTGAACGCCGCCAATGCGCGCTGGGGCAGCCTCTACGACGCGCTCTACGGCACCGACGCGATTCCCGGCGCGGCGGCCGGCAAGGGCTATGACGCGCAGCGCGGCGCGCAGGTCATCGCCTGGGCGAAGGCTTTCCTGGATGAAGCGATACCGCTCGCCAACGGCTCCTGGGCCAAGCTTGCCAGCGACGACATTCAGCTTGCCGATCCCGGCCAATATCTCGGACGGAGCGAGAAGGGCCGACTCTTCCGCCATAACGGCCTGCACATCGAAGTGGTCTTCGATCGCGCGCACCCCATCGGCAAGGACGATCCAGCGGGCATAGCCGACGTCATCCTCGAATCCGCGCTCACCACCATCTGCGATCTCGAGGATTCCGTCGCCGCCGTCGACGCGGAGGACAAGGTCGCCGCCTATTCCAACTGGCTCGGCCTGATGCAGGGCGATCTTACCGACACGTTCGAGAAGAACGGCGCCATGATGACCCGCGCCCTCAACCCCGACCGCGGCTATACCGCGCCCGACGGCGGCACCTTCACCCTGCCGGGCCGCAGCCTGCTGTTCGTCCGCAATGTCGGCCATCTGATGACCACGCCCGCCGTCCTGCTCGCCAACGGGCAGGAAGCGCCCGAAGGCATTCTCGACGGCATCGTCACCACGCTGATCGCCCTGCATGATCTGAAGCGTGAAGGCGGCAACAGCCGCACCGGCAGCGTCTATATCGTCAAGCCGAAGATGCACGGTCCCGAAGAAGTCGGCTTCACCAACCGCCTGTTCGACGCCATCGAAGACCTTCTGGGCCTCAGCCGCCACACCCTGAAGGTCGGCGTCATGGATGAGGAGCGCCGCACCTCCGCCAATCTGGCCGCCTGCATCGAGGCGGTGAGGAACCGCATCGTCTTCATCAACACCGGCTTCCTGGACCGCACCGGGGACGAGATGCACACATCGATGCGCGCCGGCCCGATGATCCGCAAGGGCGAGATGAAGACCAGCGACTGGATCACGGCTTACGAGGACCGCAACGTCCAGATCGGCCTCGCCTGCGGCCTGTCGGGCCGCGCCCAGATCGGCAAGGGCATGTGGGCCGCGCCGGATCGCATGGCCGACATGCTGGACCAGAAGGTCGGCCATCCCAGGAGCGGCGCCAACACGGCCTGGGTTCCGTCCCCCACGGCGGCGACGCTGCACGCGACTCATTATCACCGCATCGACGTCTTCGCCCGCCAGGCGGAACGCAAGGCCGAGGCCATCGCACCCCTCGACAAGCTGCTGGCCATTCCGGTCGCGCAGCCGGGCCGCAACTGGTCGGAAGAGGAAATCGCCCAGGAACTGGACAATAATGCGCAAGGCATCCTTGGCTATGTCGTCCGCTGGATCGATCAGGGCGTCGGCTGCTCCAAGGTTCCCGACATCCATGACATCGGCCTGATGGAGGACCGCGCCACGCTGCGCATCTCCTCGCAGCATATGGCGAACTGGCTGCTTCACGGCGTCTGCACGACGGAACAGGTCGACGCCGCCTTCACCCGCATGGCCGCCAAGGTCGACGCCCAGAATGCGGGCGACCCGCTCTACCGGCCGATGAGCGGCAACCCGGACAGCCTTGCCTGGCAGGCGGCCCGCGCCCTGGTCTTCGAGGGCGTGGCGCAGCCCAACGGCTACACCGAACCGCTGCTCCACAAATATCGGGCATTGGCCAAGGCGACGGCTTGAGGCTGTGGGATTGAGGCGGATGGCTCATCGCGCCGCCCGTCCTGCCAGCAGCACATAGCCCTTTTCAGAATTTCCTGCCCAGCTATGTTGGGCAGGAGCCGGCGGCGTTCTATCAAGTCATTTTCATCCAACCCTGCCTGGTGGGACGCCGATCTGCTCATGGACTTGCCCGCGATCATTGCCGACATCGTCGCTCATGCTGCGAGCCGGGAAGATCGCGGCACGGTCGCCAGCTATATTCCGGAACTGGCCAAGGTCGATCCCGGCCAGTTCGGCATCGCTGTCGCAACCGCCGATGGCCGGTTGATCGAGGGAGGCGACTGCGCCACCGGCTTTTCGATCCAGTCCATCTCCAAGGTGTTCGCCCTGACGCTCGCGCTCGGCAAGATAGGCGATCAGCTTTGGCAGCGGGTAGGGCGGGAACCGTCCGGCAACGCCTTCAATTCCATCGTTCAGTTGGAGCAGGAACAGGGCATACCGCGAAATCCCTTCATCAACGCGGGCGCCGTCGTCGTCGCGGACGTCAATCTGGGCGGTCATCAACCCCGCGTCGCGATTGGAGAAATGCTGCGCTTCGTCCGCTATCTGGCGGGCGACGACGGCATCGCCATCAATGAAACCGTCGCGGCGTCGGAAACGGCGACCGGCTTTCGCAATATGGCGCTGGCCAATTACATGCGCGCCTTCGGCAATATCCGTCATTCGGTCGATCTGGTGCTTGGCACCTATTTTCACCAATGCGCGATCGAGATGAGTTGCCGTCAACTCGCACTTGCGGGCCGCTATCTGATGCTCGATGGCCGGCATCCCGAGGGCGGACGGGTCGTTTCATCCAGCCGGGCCAAGCGGATCAACGCCCTGATGTTGACCTGCGGCCATTATGACGCTTCGGGCGATTTCGCCTTCCGCGTCGGCATTCCGGGCAAGTCGGGGGTAGGCGGCGGCATATTGGCGATCGTGCCGGGTCGCGCGTCCATTGCCGTCTGGTCGCCTGGCCTGAACGAAAATGGCAATAGCCAGCTTGGCACGCTGGCGCTCGAAGAACTGGCCCATCGCACCGGCTGGTCGGTTTTCAGCCCACCGCAAGGTCCGTCCTAAGGCACCTCATCGGCCCGCAGCCGCCGCAGCTTGGGCGCGGTTTCGAGCTGCGCGGCATCCTTGATGCCCATGCGCAGATCCTCCCGCGTCTGGTGGATGGAGGCGATCACCGGTCCCATCGCCACGCCCAGGTCGACCAGCGCGGTCTCCGCCAGTTGGAGCGAACTTTCGAGCGTCTCCGGAACCGCATCGCTGGCCCCGGCGCGATAGAGCTGGGCCGCATGATCGGTGTCCCGTGCGCGCGCGATGATCGGCAGATCGGGCACCCATCCCCGCACACGCTTCGTCACACGAACCGACAGGACAGGATCGTCCATCGTCAGGATCAGGGCCCGTGCATGGCCGAGACGAAGCTTGTCGAGCATTTCGGTGCGGGACACGTCGCCGAACAATATGGGATACCCCCCGCGCCGAGCTTCCGCGACGACGTCCGGGTCGGATTCCACGACGATGAAACGCTGCTTGTGCAGGTTGAGCAGGTCGCAGATCATGCGCCCCACGCGCCCGAAGCCGATTACGACGGCGGCCGCCTCGGCATGGTCTTCGTTGATTTCCGGCGCCTCTTCGCCCAGCGCCATTTCCAGCCGCCGCGCAATGTCATGTCCCAGCCGTGCGAGCAGCGGCGTGATGGTAAGGCCGATAGCG
Organism: Sphingobium fuliginis; assembly: GCF_015074805.1. Classification (NCBI taxonomy): domain Bacteria; kingdom Pseudomonadati; phylum Pseudomonadota; class Alphaproteobacteria; order Sphingomonadales; family Sphingobiaceae; genus Sphingobium; species Sphingobium fuliginis. Next base: position 1,136,279 of record NZ_CP060035.1, read on the forward strand.
GTCACGATCTGCCAGAAAGCCGCGGTGGAAGGAAGGATCAACTGGGCCGCAGCGGCGGCGGACAATACGATCAATGTGGTTTCCGAAGGGCTGGACATCAGCACGCCGACTTCCAGCGCCACGCCCTTCCTCGCGCCCGACAGGTAGAGCAGGGCCGCGGTGACGATCGTCTTGGCAAGGACCACGCCCACCATCGCCAAAATGAGCGTAGGCCAGTTGGCCAGGATGACGCGCACGTCAAGGCCCATGCCGACGGTGATGAGGAAGACCCCGAGCGCCAGTCCCTTGAACGGCGCGGTCATGACCTCGACCTCGCCATGATAATCGGTTTCCGCGATCAGCAGCCCGGCGAGGAGCGCGCCGACGATCGGAGACAGGCCGGCGATCGAGGTCGCCATGCTGGATATGATGACGACCAGCAGGCTGGCGGCCAGGAACACCTCCGGGCTCTTGGTGCGGGCGGCCTGGCTGAAGATATGCGGCAGGCAGAGGCGGCCAAGGACCAGCATGATGGCGATGGTGATCCCGCTTTTGATCAGCGTGTCGGCCAGTTCGCCCCACGGGCCGTCCGGACTGGCAGCGACCGAGGGCGCAAGCGCGCCCAGCATGAAGATGATGGGGACGAGGGCCAGATCCTCGAAAAGCAGCATGGAAAAGGCCGCGCGGCCGACGGCGCTTTGCGTGCCCACCATCGGCAGCACCACGGCCGTGGACGACAGCGCCAGCGCAAGGCCCAGGCCGAAAGCGCCTGCCGGTGGCTGGCCCAGCAAGTAAAGGCCAAGTGCAATCAGCGTACCGCCGCCGATCAATTCTGCCGCGCCGACGCCGAATACTTGTGTCCGCATGGTCCAGAGACGACGAAAACTGAGTTCGAGTCCGATGGAAAAAAGCAGCAGGATGACGCCCAGTTCGGCAAAAGGCTCTATCGCCGCCCTGTTGGAAATGGTGACATGATAGAGCCAGGGATATTGGCCCACCAAAGCGCCCAATCCCGACGGCCCCACCGCCAGCCCGACGAGGATGAAGCCGATGACAGGGCTGATCCGCAGCCGCGCGAAGCCGGGGATGACGAGCCCCGCGGCCCCCAGGATGACGAGGGAATCGCTGAAGCTCTGTGGGTTGATCGCGCCGGCCATGACCGATCATCGCCACAAATGCAGCGGATATCCAGCGATAAGCGCTGGAAACCGGAAAAGATGCCGTGAAAGGCTGTGGTGCGGACGGCGGGACTTGAACCCGCATTCCCAGGGGGAGGCGGATTTTAAGTCCGCTGCGTCTACCGATTTCGCCACGTCCGCTTGAGGCCGTTACCCCCTGAAGGCTAACGACGCACAGGTCAAGGATGTGGTTGGATCAGTGGGCAGCTTTGCCGTTCAGCCGTTCCCGCATTTCCTTTCCGGGTTTGAAATAGGGAACCCGCTTGGCGTCCACCGGCACCTGCTCACCGGTGCGCGGATTGCGGCCGGTACGCGCGTCGCGCGCCCGTGTCGTAAAGGCGCCGAAGCCCCGAAGTTCCACTCGCCCGCCGCTGGAGAGGCGGTCGACTATTTCCTTGAAGAAAAGATCGACGATCCTTTCCACTTCCTGGAGGTTGAGGTTTGGATTTTCCTCAGCCAATTTCTGAATCAGTTCCGAGCGTATCATTGGTCCTCCAGACTCCCCCTTCTGGTTCCCTGTTTATTTATAATGAATCCTCATGGCTGTGACAATCAGCCAATATCGGTATGTCATTCTCATTTTGGGAATAGAAAAAGCCCGCCGGAGTTAAGTTCCGGCGGGCCATATTACTTAAGTTAGATACCGAAGGAGGGCTTAGCCCTCGCTCTTGGCCTTGAGCGCTTCGCCCAGGATGTCGCCCAGCGAGGCGCCGCTGTCGGACGAACCATATTGCGCCACAGCCTGCTTCTCTTCAGCGATCTGAAGGGCCTTGACAGAGAAGGTCGGCTTCTTGGCGCGGTCGAAACCGGTGACCATGGCGTCGAACTTCTGGCCGATCTGGAAGCGTTCCGGACGCTGTTCGTCGCGGTCGCGGCCAAGGTCGCTGCGCTTGATGAAACCGGTGGCGCCATCTTCGCCGGCCTGGACTTCCAGGCCGCCGTCGCGGACTTCCAGAACCGTGACGGTGACCGTCTGGTTCTTGTTGAGGCCAGCGGCAGCGGCGGTGGTGCCGCCAGCGGCCGGGCCGCCACGCTCAAGCTGCTTCATGCCAAGGCTGATGCGCTCCTTCTCGACGTCGATGTCGAGAACGACGGCCTGGACGGTCTCGCCCTTGCGGTGCAGGGCCAGCGCGTCCTCGCCCGAAATGCCCCATGCGATGTCCGACATGTGGACCATGCCGTCCACGTCGCCGTCCAGGCCGATGAACAGGCCGAACTCGGTGGCATTCTTGACTTCGCCCTCGACGGTCGAACCGATCGGGTGACGTTCGGCGAAGCTGTCCCAGGGGTTGTTCTGGGCCTGCTTGAGGCCGAGCGAGATGCGGCGCTTTTCCGGATCGACTTCCAGGACGATGACGTCGACTTCCTGGCTGGTCGAAACGATCTTGCCGGGGTGGACGTTCTTTTTGGTCCAGGACATTTCCGAAACGTGGACCAGACCTTCGATGCCCGGCTCCAGCTCGACGAACGCACCATATTCGGTGATGTTCGTGACGCGGCCCGACAGCTTCGCACCGACCGGATATTTGGCGGCGGCGCCTTCCCACGGATCGCTTTCCAGCTGCTTCATGCCAAGGCTGATGCGCTGGGTGTCGCGGTTGATGCGGATGATCTGGACGCGAACGGTGTCGCCGATGTTGATCATCTCGTTCGGGTGGTTGATGCGCTTGTAGCTGAGGTCGGTGACGTGCAGCAGGCCGTCGATGCCGCCCAGGTCAACGAACGCACCATAGTCGGTGATGTTCTTGACGACGCCCTCGATGATCTGGCCTTCGGCCAGCGTCTGGATGAGGCCCGAGCGCTGTTCGGCGCGGGTTTCTTCCAGGATGGCGCGGCGCGACACGACGATGTTGCCGCGGCGGCGATCCATCTTCAGAATCTGGAAGGGCTGCGGGATGTCCATCAGCGGGGTGACGTCGCGAACCGGACGAATATCGACCTGGCTGCCGGGCAGGAACGCAACGGCGCCGTCCAGGTCGACGGTGAAGCCGCCCTTGACGCGGCCGAAGATGACGCCTTCGACGCGGGCGTTCTCGGTGAACTCGGCTTCCAGCTTGTCCCAGGCGGCTTCGCGGCGGGCGCGGTCGCGCGACAGCATGGCTTCGCCATGGGCGTTTTCGACGCGGTCGACATAGACTTCGACTTCGTCACCGACCTTCAGGTCAGCCTTCTGGCCCGGCGCGGCGAATTCGCGCAGCGGCACGCGGCCTTCCGACTTCAGGCCGACGTCGATCAGCGCCATGTCGTTTTCGATGCCGGTAACGGTGCCCTTGACGACGCGGCCTTCAAAGCCGCCATCCTCGCCACCGAGAGAATCATTGAGAAGCGCGGCGAAATCGTCGCGCGAGGGGAATGCCGTAGAGGCCATAGGTAAGTCCTTCACTCGTCATTGCTGGCCTACCGGTTGTGTCCGGTGGTCTTTCAGGCCAAAGCGCCCGCAGGGCCGGATACCCATGCGAACATCCGTTCGGCCATGTCGAGTCGACGCCCTGTGGACAAGCGAAAAGGGCGCCTGGGAATCCCCGGCACCCGGCATCGCGTCAGGCCTGTTGCCGACGTTCCAACTGGGCGTCCACCAGTGCAATGGCCTGCTGGACGGCGGCGTCTATAGTCAAATTGCTGGTGTCGAGCAAGTCCGCTCCATCGGCCATGCGCAACGGGGCATGATCGCGGCTCATGTCGCGGGTGTCGCGGGCCTGGATGTCCGCGATCAGGCTGTCCATGTCGGGATGGCCGCCATGGTCGAGCGCGTCCTGATAGCGGCGCTGGGCGCGGACATGGACGCTGGCGGTGACGAAGATCTTGGCGTCGGCATCGGGGGCGATGACGGTGGCGATGTCGCGCCCGTCCAGGATCGCGCCGCCGGGTTGGGTCGCGAAGTCGCGCTGGCGCCTGACGAGGGCCTGCCGGACGCTTTGGTGGATCGATACGCGGGAGGCGAGCGAGCCCACGGCCTCGCTGCGCAGCGCGGGATCTTTCAGCATGGCGTCGTCGAAGTCGCAGGCGGCGAGCGCATCGGCTTCATGGTCCGGGTCGCCGCTGGCCTTGAGCACGGCAAGGCCCACGGCGCGATAGAGCAGGCCGGTATCGAGCACGGGCAGGCCGTAATGCCGGCCCAGCGCCCTGGCGATGGTGCCCTTGCCCGATGCGGCGGGGCCGTCGACAGCGATGATCATGATGCTTTGCCTTTCCGCAGCGCCTTGGCGAGGCCGATCAAGGCGATGAAGGCCCATATGACTTCCAGCGCCATCGACGCGACGTTGAAATGAACCGTCAGCGAGTAGATCAGCAGCACCGCGCCGACCAGGTTCAGCAGGTTGAAGAGGGTGAAGCTCAGCACCTTCGCCATGTTGCTATAGGCATAGGCAATGACCATCAGGCCGCTGCCGATCAGTCCAAGGATATTGGCAAGGTCGAACGTCATGCGAGTGCGCCGAGCGAATGCAGCAAAGCGGTGAAACCCGGGAAGCTGGTCGCGACGGGGCGCATGTCGTCGATGGTGACGCCATTGCTGGACACGAGGCCTGCGACCGCGAAGCTCATGGCGATGCGGTGGTCCAGCTTCGTCGCGACGGGGCCGCCGCCGGGGAGGGGCGCGCCACCGCTGCCCTCTATGACGATGCCGTCCTCCAGTTCCTCGACCTGCACGCCGATGGCGCGCAAGCCTGCCGCCATGGTGGCGATGCGGTCCGATTCCTTGACGCGCAATTCTTCCAGGCCGCGGAAGATGCTGCGCCCTTGCGCCAAGGCGGCGGCGATGAAGGCGACGGGATATTCGTCGATCATCGACGGGGCGCGGGCCGGATCGGGCTCGACGCCCCTCAGCGTCGAGGCCGCGATGACGAGATCGCCCACCGGCTCGCCGCCGACCTCGCGCGGGTTTTCGATGACGATGTCGCCGCCCATCTCGCGCAGCAGATCGACCAGCCCGGCGCGCGTCGCGTTGAGGCCGACATTGGCGATGGTCACGTTCGATCCCGGAACCAGCAGGGCTGCAACCATCGGGAAAGCGGCGGAGGAGGGGTCGCCGGGAACGATGATCGATTGCGGGTGGAGTTCGGCTTCGCCCCTGAGCGTGATGATGCGGGTGCCGTCGGCTTCGACCTCCACGTCGAGGTCCGCGCCGAAGCCCTTGAGCATGCGTTCGCTGTGGTCGCGGGTGGGGATCGGTTCGACCACGCGGGTGATGCCGGGAGTGTTGAGGCCGGCGAGCAGGATGGCCGACTTGACCTGCGCCGATGCCACGGGAAGGCGATAGTCCAGCGGCACGGCCGGGCAGGCGCCGCGCATGGTAAGAGGCAGGCGGCCTCCGGGACTGGTGGTGAAGCTGGCGCCCATCCGCGACAGCGGATCGGTGACGCGGGCCATGGGGCGCTTGCTGAGGGAGGCGTCGCCCACGAAGGTGGCGGTGATGGCGTGGCTTGCGACCAGCCCCATCAGCAGGCGGGTGGAGGTGCCGCTATTGCCCATGTCGAGCGCGCTTTCCGGCTGGAGTAGGCCGCCGACGCCCACCCCATGGATGTGCCAGATGCCGTCCGCATCCCTGCGGATGTCCGCGCCCATCGCCCGCATGGCGGCGGCGGTGGCGAGGACGTCCTCACCCTCCAGCAGCCCTTCGACCCGACTCTCGCCCACGGCCAGCGCGGAGAGCATCAGCGAGCGGTGCGAAATGCTCTTGTCGCCCGGCACGGCGATCGAGCCGGAAAGGGCCGGGGCGGCGGTGAAAGTCATGGACATGGGCTGGTCGGAAGAAGCGGTCACGGGTCAATCCGTCTGCAAAACTTGAAAAAATGCGCCCGGCTTTTGACAGCGCGGTTTCGCTATGGCAAGGCGCCGTCTCTTCGCGGGCGACCCTGTCGTGCCGCGTAATTTCTGTTTTGAGCACTCGCAAGAGAAGGACAAGGCCGGACATGGTCAAGGCTGAATGGGGCACGAAGCGTACCTGCCCGAAATGCGCCACGCGCTTCTACGACCTGGGCAAGGATGACCCGGTCACCTGCATCAACTGCGGCACGGCCTGGGAACCGGAACCGGTGCTGAAGTCGAAGCAGCCGCTGCCCTATGAGGAAGCGCCCAAGAAGGTCATCGAAACCGCCGATGGCGAGATCGAGACGGCGGACGACGATCTGGACCTGGATCTGGACGTGGATGATGACGGCGATTCGCCGGACAATGACGTCGATCTGGGCGGTGACGACGATCTGGGCGTCGACGCCGGCGGGGACGATGGCGACGACGACAATTAATTGAATTTTGTGCTTGCCAAGGAGATCGCCGCCACCTAATGGCAGCGGCCTCCGAGGCGCCGCCCCAACGGCGCCGACACTGGAAACGGGGCCTTAGCTCAGCTGGGAGAGCGCCTGCATGGCATGCAGGAGGTCAGCGGTTCGATCCCGCTAGGCTCCACCAGTTTTTCGGAAAAAGAAAATGTCCGGGGGACATTTTCCCGAAAAACTCCCGAGCGCAAGCGAGGAGTGTGGCGAGGTTGCAAGTGACCTCGATTAACACTCCAAAGCCACGCAAGGAGTGTTCTATATTTGGCCGATGGCTTAATGCCGGACATGGCCTGATCCATTGGGATGCGGTATGATGCCGCGCAACGATGGGGCCTTAGCTCAGCTGGGAGAGCGCCTGCATGGCATGCAGGAGGTCAGCGGTTCGATCCCGCTAGGCTCCACCAACTTTCCCCTATCATCTGAAGTAGCTCGCCATGGGCCAGCTTCTCGATCCAATAAGGATTGTAGGCGGCTGTTTTGCGGCTGATTTCTGCCGTTTTCCGCCGAAGTTCACAGTGTATGCGCGCGTGCGCCCGCGCGCGCATGCGTGGGACCCCGATGTATCGGACGTTTCAAAGACAGAGCCTGGTAGGCTGGCCGGGGCGGGATAGGACAGGTGGAAATGGTCGCCTGTTGGGAAATAGGATGCTTTTTGCGGATGTTGTTGCCGTTGGGCTACTATGGCTGATCCTCAGTTGCTCGGTTAAGTCCGAAAGCTGACCGGTGAAAGGAGCGTCTGGAATCGACCAGTTGTGGACGACAGGAGGGGAAGGCAGGGACACCGAATGTGGACGTAACGGCACCACTGTCAATCCAACGGCTGACCCTTTTCGTTGCGCTCGCAAGGATTATAGTCGCAAACTATTCGTACCGAATAATTGACCAAGACAAAGAACGCCAAGCACAGGTAAATTATAGTGATGACACCCTTGGTAAGGCTTGGCAGTCGCGTGATAATAATTCCAATTACGCCTACTGCAATGGCAAAGGGTAAGCCGATTATGCCTTGGTGATTGATTATAAAGACGAACGCGATCAGCCAAGGAGCGATGACGCAAAGCAAGAATGTGCGGACTATCACAAGCATGGCTGCCCATTATTATCAGAGCCTTGCCATCAGGTCACTGCGTCTGAAACTGCGAGCATTGACCTGAAAGCAGACCGTCCAAAAGCCACCCATCTTTATCATTCCCATACAAAACGGTACCTGCCACCGCTATTTCATCCGGTATCTACGATATTGGACGGCGGTCTTGAGGAAAGGCTCGATTGACGGCTAGGCAGGCTGGACGAAGCTGTCCATCACCCGCTTCCGACCCGCCGTTTCGAAATCGATCTCCAGCTTGTTGCCTTCGATCTCCGCCACCGTGCCGTAGCCGAATTTCTGGTGGAAGACGCGCAGGCCGACGCTCATGTCATCCCGCCCCTTGTTGCCGAGCGAGACCGCTGATGCGCGCGCCTCCACGATCCTTGCGGGTTCGCGGGTGAACTGTCCGCTCTGTTGGGCGCGCTGCCACCCGGGGCCGCGACCGGTGCCGCGCTGGACATTGGCGAAGGGATCGGCCCGCTCCGACCAGTTGGCGCGCCAGAGCGAGGCGCCGCCGGACATGCTGCTTTCCTCCTCCACATGTTCGGGAGGCAATTCCCCGACGAAGCGCGAAGGGATGGAGCTGGTCCACTGGCCATAGATGCGGCGGTTGGCGGCGTGCAGGATGACGCAGGACTTCCTCGCCCGCGTGATCGCGACATAGGCGAGGCGGCGTTCCTCCTCCAGGCTGTTGAGGCCGCCTTCGTCGAGCGCGCGCTGGGAGGGGAAGATGCCTTCTTCCCACCCCGCGAGGAAGACCGTGTCGAACTCCAGCCCCTTGGCGGCGTGGATGGTCATGATCGTGACCTTGCGCTCGTCCTGTTGCGCCTCATTGTCCATGACGAGGCTTACATGCTCCAGGAATGCGCCCAGCGTCTCATATTCCTCCATGGCGCGGGTCAGTTCGTTGAGGTTCTCCAGCCTTCCCGCGCTTTCGGCGGTGCGTTCGGCCTGGAGCATGGCGGTGTAGCCGCTTTCGTCCAATATCTGTCGGGCCAGTTCGGCATGGGGAAGTTGCACCGCGCGGTCCCGCCAGCGGGCGAGATCGCCGATGAAGGCGCCGAGGCTGCGGCGGGCCTGCGGCGTCATCTCGTCCGTGTCGAGGATTCGCGCGGCGGCGAGGGCAAGCGGAACGCCCTCCGCCCGGGCAAGCCGATGCAGCTTTTCCACGGCCTTGTCGCCCAGGCCGCGCTTGGGGACGTTGACGATCCGTTCGAACGCCAGGTCATCGGCGGGCTGATTGACCAGGCGAAGATAGGCGAGAGCGTCCCGAATCTCGGCGCGTTCATAGAAGCGGAAGCCGCCCACGATGCGATAAGGCAGGCCGATCTGGATGAAGCGGTCTTCGAACTCGCGCGTCTGGTGCTGGGCCCGGACGAGGATGGCGACCCCCTCCAGCGATTGGCCGCTGCGTTCGATCGATTCGATCTCGTCGCCCACGCGCCGCGCTTCCTCCGGCCCGTCCCAGACGCCGATGATGCGGACCTTCTCGCCCACGTCGATGTCGGTCCAGAGCGTCTTGCCCAGGCGATTGCCATTTTCCGCGATCACTCCTGACGCAGCGCCCAATATATGGGGTGTCGAGCGATAATTCTGTTCCAGCCGGACGATCTTCGCGCCGGGAAAATCCTTTTCGAACCGCAGGATATTGGCGACTTCCGCCCCCCGCCATGAATAGATAGACTGGTCGTCGTCTCCCACGCAGCAGATGTTCTTGCGCTGCTGGGCGAGCAGGCGCAGCCACAGATACTGGCTGCTGTTGGTGTCCTGATATTCGTCCACCATGATATAGCGGAAGCGCTGCTGATAGCTTTCCAGCACGTCCCGATGGCGTTTCAGGATCGTCAGAACATGCAGCAGCAAGTCCCCGAAATCGCAGGCATTCACGTCCCGAAGACGCGCCTGATAAGCGGCGTAGAGCTTCTGCCCCTTTCCGTTGGCATAGCCCTCGCTCTCGCCGGCGCCGATTTCCTCCGGCGTCAGCCCCTTGTTCTTCCACTGGTCGATGAGGCCGGCGAGCTGGCGTGCGGGCCAGCGCTTCTCGTCGATTCCCTCCGCCTGGATGAGCTGCTTCATCAGGCGAAGCTGATCGTCCGTGTCGAGGATGGTGAAATTGGATTGCAGCCCCACCAGTTCGGCGTGGCGGCGCAGCATCTTCGCGGCGATGGCGTGGAAGGTGCCCAGCCAGGGCATGCCTTCGACGGCGGGGCCGATCATCCGGCCGACGCGCTCCCGCATTTCGCGCGCCGCCTTGTTGGTGAAGGTGACTGCGAGGATTTCCGAAGGATAGGCCCGACGGGTGGCGATCAGATGGGCGAGGCGAGCGGTGAGCGCCGCCGTCTTGCCCGTGCCGGCGCCTGCAAGCACCAGCACCGGCCCCTCGGTCGTGAGCACGGCCTCCCGCTGGGGTTCGTTCAGCCCCTGGAGATAGGCGGGATCGTCGGGGGAGGGGGCGGGCAGAGTCATGCGCTATCAACTAGGGTGCCGGGCGGGAAGCGGCAAGGGCGGGCGGCCCTTGCACCGTTGCTCCTTCTATGAGAACAAAAGGCGAATCATGCAAGGAGTAAAGGCCATGTTCTCGGGGCGGTGCCAATGCGGGGCGATCCATTACGAAGCGCAGGGCGAGCCGGCCTATAGCGCGCTGTGCCATTGTTCGGATTGCCGGAAAAGCGCGGGCGCGCCGATGGTGGGCTGGGCCCTGTTCCCTGAAGAACAGGTGACGGTGACGGGTCGGCCGGTGGCATACCGGTCCTCCGACAATGTGACGCGGGAATTTTGCGGAACCTGCGGTACGGGCCTTTTCTACCGCAATGCCGCCGTGTTCCCCGGCATGATCGACATCCAGACCGGAACGCTGGACGACCAGTCGAACCTGCCGCCAGCCATCCACGTCCAATTTGCCGAGGCCGCGCCATGGATGGAGGGCGCGCATCAACTGCCCAAGTTCCAGCGCTACCCCGAGGCCTGAGGCCGACAGGCAGGATCGTCTGGCGGCGCATCCGCAACGGCTCGTCGCCCGGGCCGGAACGCAGGCATCGCGCATCCGGTTCTTTGTTCAGCCCAAACGGCAGAACGGGGCGAGAACAAAGGAAAGGATGATCCCGATGAAATCGATCCTGTTGGCAGGTGCGGCCATATTGGCCTTCGGCACCGGCGTTACCGGCATTGCGATCGCGCAGGACATGCCGGCTTCGGCGCAGCCGCCCGTCGCCGATACGCCGCCTCCGCCCGAGCAGGGCGCGACTCCTGCGACGCCGGCGACCCCCGCCGAACCGGGAGCGACGCCAGCCAGCCCGGCCACTCCGGCGACGCCCGCGACGCCGCCCCCAGCCGCCGATCCCAATGCTGGGCAGCCGACCGGAGCCGTGCCGCCGGACACGGGCATGCAACCGGCTCCTGCCGGCGTTCCGCGTGATCCGTCCGCTCCCGTCGGAACCTCAGCCAATCCCGCGACCGTGGGTGGCAATATGACGCCGCCGCCGACCGAGCAGAAGGATTATCCGCTGTGCAGCAGGACCGTGCAGGATAGCTGCATCAACCGGAGCGAAGCGCCCAAATCCATGCGCAAGCGGCGTTGATGCTTGCAAGACCGGGCATGGCGGCGATCATGGCTGCCAGCCCGGTCCAGCTACGCCGCCGGTCAGGCTGTGCCGATCGAGCACCGTCAGCAAGGTCGCCGGGGCTGCTCCCGATATGCCGGGTCGCAGGCTGGGTGCAATGCGCAGCCGCGGCGATGGTCCATGGTCATGTCCGTCGCGCCATCACTTCACCCAATCCGCCTGGACTATTCGGCGCGCTCCGTTGCGCGCAGCAGCGTCAGTCGAGCCTTTCCCACGTCACGGGTCGTCTCCACGGTAAAGCCCTTTACCGCCACATCCTCGCGCCGGTCGGTTTCGATGCTGATCCAGCTTGCGGGCCCGGTCCAGCCCAGGCGGCTCAGCTTGTCCAGCGCCACCATGCCAGCGCCGCTCTGATAGGGCGGATCCATGAAGATGAGGTCCAGGGGCTCGCTTGCCGGACCCAGCGACAGGACGCTGCTCTGGCGGATGTCGGGGCGGATGCCCAGCCTGTCGCCATTGGCTCGGATCGCGTCCAGCGCCGCGCGGTCCTGTTCCACGAAGATGCAGCTTGCCGCGCCGCGCGAGAGCGCTTCGAACCCCAGAGCGCCCGAGCCCGCGAAGAAATCGCCAACGCTCAGCCCCTCGAAGGAGCCGATCCGGCTCAGCAGCATGGAAAACAGGGTTTCCCGGGTGCGGTCCGCCGTAGGGCGTGTTGCGTCGCTCTTGGGGGCGGTAAGGGGGCGACCCCGCCATTGGCCTGCAATTATTCTCATGGGCTGGCTCGTTCCAGAAAAGAAGGGCCCCTCGACAGGCTCAGGGCGAACGGAGGGGGTCAGGGTTTCCCAAGGCTCTTGCGGAAGACGACCAGATCGTGCTGCCGCACTTCCTCGACCGCGCCGGATGCCAGCTCGCCCAGATGGAAGGGGCCGTAGCTGGTGCGGATCAACCGGTTCACCTGAAGCCCCAGATGTTCGAGCACGCGGCGGACTTCGCGGTTCTTGCCTTCGGTCAGCGTCATTTCGATCCACTGGTTGCGGCCGGTGCGGCGTTCCAGATTGGCCTCGATCCGGCCATAGCGTATGCCGTCTATCTCCAGCCCGTCGAACAGGTCCTCCAGCTGGTTCTGACTGACTTCACCGAAGGCGCGGGCGCGGTAGGTGCGCGGGACGCCGGTGGAGGGCAGCTCCATCTGCCGCTTGAACTCCCCATCGGTGGTGAGCAGCAGCAGGCCTTCGGTCGTCATGTCGAGCCGTCCGATCGGCATGACGCGCGGCAGGTCGGCGGGCAGCTTGTCATAAATGGTCGGACGGCCGCGGGGGTCGCGTTCGGTCGTCAGGAAACCCGCCGGCTTGTGGAAGAGGAACAGGCGCGCAGGTGCCGGTGCGGCGACCGGATTCCCGTCGACCGCGACGCCGTGCAGCGAAGTGAGGAGGGTGGCGGGGGTCGACACCGCTTCGCCGTCGAGCGTGATCCGCCCCTCCTCGATCATCCGCTCGATCTCCCGCCGGGAGGCGACGCCTGCGCGGGCGAGCAATTTGGCGATGCGCTGCGGTTCGTTCTTGCCGCTGGCGGCGGCGGCAGCGCGGGCAGGATGGGGATTGGCGGGATTGGCGGGCGCCGTCCTGGTCTTCTTGACGGGCGGGCGGGCCGGGCGTGATGCCGGCGCCGGTTTGGCGCCCGTCGGACGCCTGGGACCACCGGAGCCCGGCCGACGGGGCGGCCCAGATTTTTTCGGCGGTTTCACGGAAGAGTTCCTTTTCAAAACAGGGTGGCCTTCCCATATCCGGAAGGCCGGGAAATTGACGAATGGTGCTGTCCTTGCGCCCATGCGCCGGGACGATGGGAAACCCCTTCGGGGCCTTGCACGTTGGTCGGGTGAATGGCGCAAATGGGGCGGATCGGCAAATGTTTTTCGGGCTGGTAAAAGGGGAAGCCGAAGCGCGGGGGCGGCGCAAGGCCATACGCAGCGTGCTGGTGGTCGAGGACGAACCGCTGGTCGCCTTCGACAATGAGCATGTGCTGGAAATGGCCGGCTATCGCGTGGCCGCGACCGTCGACGAATATGCCCATGCAGTCACCATCATGCAGGAGGAAAGCGTCGATCTGGTGATCGCGGACGTGACCCTGCATGGGGAGAAGACCGGCATCGATCTTGCGCGCTTTGCGGCGGGCAGAGGCGTGGCGGTGTTGTTCGTGACGGGGGCCTGCCCTGTCGACGCGCGGGAAATGGCCCTGGGATGCCTGGCCAAGCCCTATGCGCCGCGCGATCTGCTGGCGGCGATCGATGTCGTGGATGCCCTGCTTCGGGGAAAGGCATTGCCCCGTTTTCCCGACGGTCTTCACCTGTTCGAGGACGCCGCCTGATCCGGGCCCGATATAAGATTGCCGGACGGCTTGCCTCCACCGCATTTGCCCATATGGTGGCCCGGATAATCATTCCCGGGGGCGCACCAATTTATGACCGACATCGCGAAGGGCTCGGCCAACTGGCTGGATGCGGTGAAGCCCTATGTGCAGAAGGCGCCTTTGGGGGCATTTTTTCTCGGCATATCGTCGGGCTTTCCCTATGCGATGATCGGTGCGACGCTGACCACCCGGCTGGCGCAGGACGGCATCGACAAGAAGGCCGTGACAGCCTTCACCCTTGCCTTCCTGGTCTATAATCTCAAATGGCTGTGGGCCTGGGTCGTCGACGGCGTTCGGTTGCCGGTCATCGGCCGGCTGGGGCAGCGGGTGAGCTGGCTGCTGGTCGCGGGGGTGTTCGTGATGGCGGCGGTCGCCAATCTGGCGCTGGTCGATCCCACCACCGGCCTTTTGCAGACGGCCTATGCGGCGATCCTGGTCGGCGTCGCCGGCGCCACTTTCGACATCGTGATCGACGCCTACCGGATCGAGACATTGCGGCCCGAGCAATTGGGCGTCGGGTCGGGCATGTCGCAATATGGCTGGCGCATCGGATCGGTCGCGGCGGGTGCGCTGGCGCTGGTGCTGGCGGCCCGGATCGGCTGGCATGGCGCCTATCTGGCCTGCGCCGTATTCGCGCTTCCCGCGATGCTGACCGGGCTGGTGCTGGGCGAGCCGGAGCGGCACCGCGAACCCACCGCGCGGCGGGGTCTGGGCGAAGTCTGGGAGTCGATCGCGGGGCCGCTGGTGGAATTCTTCCGCCGGCGGGGCGCCTGGCTGGTGCTGCTGTTCATCCTGCTGCACAAGATCGGGGATACGCTGGCCAACCTCACCTTCCGCCTGCTGTTCGACGACATGGGCTACACCAATGACGAAATCGCCATCTACGACGTCGGGATCGGCTTCTGGGCCTATCTGATCGGAATTTTCGTCGGCGGCGTGCTGTATGCGCGCATGGGAATGAAGCGCTCGGTGCTGGTCAGCCTCTTGCTGATGGGCGTCTCCAACTTCAGCTTCGCGCTGCTGGCGGCGCTGGGCAAGAGCAACTGGGGCATGGCCGGCGCGATCGGCTTCGAAAATTTCGCGAGCGGCATCGGCGGGGTGACGGTGGTCGCCTATTTCTCCGCGCTCTGCGACCTGCGCTTCACCGCCGCGCAATATGCGCTGATTTCGGCGGCGGCGAGCATCGTCGGACGGTTCCTGACGGGGACGACGGCGGGCGCGATGATCGAACGGTTCGGCTATGTCGATTTCTACCTGCTGACCACGGCGCTGGCGGTGCCGGGCATCGTCCTGTTCTGGCTGATGATGCGCGCAGGGTTGATCGACGCCAGTGTCGGGAGCGCGGCAGCCCCTCAGCCCGCGGCGTAAAGGTCAAGTGGCCGACCGAGGTCGCGATGCGCCTGGGCGACCGCTTGCAAGCAGGTGAGCGCACCCAAGGCATGGTCATTGCCCAGTAGCGCGGCGACATCGTCATAAGCCGAGCGGGGGCTGCGCAGCGCGCTGCCGATCGCCTGAATCATCAGCGCCTCGTCGCTCGTCATGCGCGAACAACAGCAGGGTGCGATCAATATCCTGCGGCTGGATGTCCGCGCCAGTTCCAGCATCATCGCCCGCATCAGCACGAGCGGGCGGCGATAGCCGCGGCCGAAGGCGCCCAGCATCGCATTGGCGGCATGGGCATCGTTGACCCCCGCCGTCGCCATGCGGCGCATCACATAGAGGAACAGCCGGTTGCCGTAGCCGCCGGGAAGCGGACGGGGCTGATCGAGGGAGGGGGACTCTCCATGGGCCATGCGTTCGTACCTTCTGCCTTGTCGTCGGAAGGCAAGAGTACGCTATTGCGAGTCAATCGCAAGTAAATTCAGTCGGGATATTGACCGTTCAGTCGCAAAATTTCTCCGGCCAAATAGAGCGAGCCGGAAATCAGCAGCTTGGGTTCACGGCCCGGCTGAGCGGCGACGGCGGCAATGGCGTCTTCGGGTCCCGCATGCGCGGTGCAGGCAATGCCCCACCGATCGGCAACGGCGGCGAAGCGTTCCGGCGGATGATGATCGTGACCTGGCACCGGCAGGGCGTGGATATGCGCGATCCGGCCGGCAAAGGGATGGAGATAGGCGTCCAGTTCCTTGTTCGACAGCATGCCGATCATCAGTTCGAGCTTATGCCCCTCAAGCCGCTCGCTGCTGAAAAAGGCGCTGATCGCCTCGCCCGCACCGGCATTGTGGCCGCCGTCCAGCCAGGCCTCGGTCCCTTTGGGAAGAGGCGCGAGCAAGGGACCATGGTCCAGCCTTTGCAGGCGGGCCGGCCAATGTGCCCAGAGCGGAGCGGCCTTCAACGCGGCTTCGCTGACGGGCACGACATTCTGGTGCCGCAGCATGGCGAAGGCGAGGGCGGCATTATGGATCTGGTGTGCGCCGGGCAGGCGCGGCAAGGGCGTGTCGAGCCGCCCCTGATCGTCGCGATAATGGAGGCGATCCCGGTAGGCCGCCGCGTCCCAGCTCTCGCCCATGGCGAACCAGTGGGTCCGGTTGCGGGCGGCGGCCTCCAGCATCACGGGGAAAAGCGCGTCGGCATAGCGCTGCGTCACCAGCGGCGCCCCGGGCTTGGCGATGCCGGCCTTTTCGGCGGCGATTTCCCTGATCGTGGTGCCGAGGAAGCTTTGATGGTCGAGGCCAAGCTGCGCGATACCGCAGATCACGGGTTTTTCGATGATGTTGGTGGCGTCAAGGCGGCCGCCAAGGCCCACTTCCACGATGCAGGCGTCGGCTGGATGTTCGGAAAAGGCAAGGAAAGCGGCGGCTGTGGTGACTTCGAAGAAGCTGGCGCCGATCCCTTCCGCAACGTCGAGGACGCGCGAGAGGTAATGAGCCAGCGCCTCGTCGGAGATCAGCTTGCCGCTGATGCGGATGCGCTCGTTGAAGCGGACCAGATGGGGAGAGGTGAAGACATGAACCGTCTTCCCGTCCGCCTCCAGCGCGGCGCGCAGGAAGGCGCAGGTCGAGCCCTTGCCATTGGTGCCCGCAACGTGGAAGACGGGCGGCAGGGCGCGATGGGGGTTGCCGATGCGGTCAAGCAGGCGGGCGATGCGGTCCAAACCCAATATGTCGGCGCCCGGCGACAGCGTTGCGAGGCGGTCGAGCTGGGCCTGGACGGCGGGATCGTCGGAGACGGCGTGGTCGGCCATCGGCGCTGGTCTCCCCGATGACCTCAGGCCGCGGCGCGAGGGGCGAGGTAGCCGATCACCCGGGCCAGCGTGTCGCGCAGCTCGCTGCGATGGATGACCATGTCCAGCATGCCGTGCTCCAGCAGATATTCCGCGCGTTGGAAGCCGTCGGGCAGCTTTTCGCGGATCGTGCTTTCGATGACGCGCTGGCCCGCAAATCCGATGAGCGCATTGGGCTCCGCGATCTGGATGTCGCCCAGCATGGCGTAGCTGGCCGTGACGCCGCCGGTCGTCGGATCGGTCAGCACCACGATATAGGGCAGGCCCGCCGCGTGAAGCTTCTGGATGGCCACGGTGGAGCGCGGCATCTGCATGAGGGAAAGTATGCCCTCCTGCATGCGCGCGCCGCCCGCTGCGGTGAAGATCACATAGGGGCATTTGTGGGCAATGGCTTCGTTGACGCCCTGGATGAAGGCGGCGCCGACGCCCATGCCCATGGAACCGCCCATATAGGCGAAATTCTGCACGCCCATGACAAGCGGCACGTCATCGATGGCGCCCCGCGCGTTGATCAGCGCGTCCTGGTCGCCCGTCGCGGCGCGTGCGGCCCTGATGCGGTCCGGATAGCGCTTGGAATCACGGAATTTCAGCGGGTCTTCCTGCACCTGCGGGGTCGGCAGCAGGATGAAACCGGCATCGAGTATCTGTTCGAACCGCTCCGCAGGTCCGATGCGGCCATGATGGTCGCAGCGCGGGCAGACGGAAAGATTGTCCTCCCACTCCTTGATGAAGATCATCTCGGCGCAGGAGGGGCATTTGTGCCACAGCGTTTCGGCGGTGGTTTCCTTCTTCGCCATGAAGGGCAGGGCGTTGCGGACGCGGTTGATCCAGCTCATGCGGCGGTCTCCCGGAAATGAGGGCTGTTGGCGTTCAGCGCGCCGCGAAGGGCAGCGACGAACTCCTTGACGAAGGGGGCGGCGGCGTCGCCGTGCGAGCCGATGATGTCGACGATGGCGGACCCCACCACCACGCCGTCGGCCACGCGGCCAATGGCGGCAGCCTGTTCGGCGGAACGCACGCCGAATCCCACCGCGATGGGAAGGTCGGTGGCGGTCTTCAGCCGGGCTACCGCCTGTTCGACGGCAGCCTGGGCGGCCTGCTGCTTGCCGGTGATGCCTGCGACGGCGACATGATAGAGGAAGCCGCTGGCGCCGTTCAGCACGGCTGGCAGGCGGGCCGCGTCGGTCGTCGGCGTGGCGAGGCGGATCAGGTGGATGCCGGCCGCGCGCAGGGCGGGACCGATTTCGGCGTCTTCCTCCGGCGGCACGTCGACGCAGACCACGCCGTCGACGCCTGCGGCGCTGCAGTGGTCGGCGAACCATTGGGGGCCGCGCACGAGCATCGGATTGGCATAGCCCATCAGGACCAGCGGGGTTTCAGGGTGCCTGGCGCGGAAGGCGCTGGCGAGGGCGAAAATATCCTTCGTCTTCGTTCCGGAGCCGAGGCTGCGCAGGTTCGCCAGTTCGATGGCGGGGCCGTCGGCCATCGGATCGGTGAAGGGCATGCCGAGTTCGATGATGTCGGCGCCGCCCTCTACCAGTGCATCGAGGATCGCGGGGGTGTCGGCCACGCTGGGGTCGCCCGCCGTCACGAAGGTGACGAGCGCGGCGCGGCCCTGCGATTTGCAGGCGGCAAAGCGGGCGGAGAGGCGGTCAACGGTCATATCGAATTCCCAAACCCGACACGCAACGCGCTCCCGCGAAGGTGGCAGCCCGGTCCACGGGTCGCGTGAACAGGTGACGGTTGAACGGGGTTGCTGCCTTCGCAGGAGCAAGACATATGGCGGGCGAGGTCATATCTCCACCCCCAGGGCGCTCGCCACGGTGAAGATGTCCTTGTCGCCGCGGCCGGACAGGTTGACGACGATGATCCGGTCGGCGTCGAGCGTAGGCGCGACCTTTTCCGCGCTGGCGATCGCATGGGCGGATTCGAGCGCGGGGATGATGCCTTCCAGCGCGGAGAGCTTCTGGAAGCTGGCGAGCGCTTCGTCGTCTGTGATGGGCATATATTCGACACGGCCGATTTCATGCAGCCAGCTATGTTCAGGCCCGATGCCGGGATAGTCGAGACCGGCGGAGATGCTGTGCGCTTCGGTGATCTGCCCGTCTTCGTCCTGGAGCAGATAGGTGCGGTTGCCGTGCAATATGCCCGACTTGCCGCCGGCCAGGCTCGCCGCATGCTTGCCGGCCAGGCCTTCGCCCGCCGCTTCGACGCCGATCATCCTGACCTCCGCATCGTCGAGGAAGGGATGGAACAGGCCGATGGCGTTGGAACCGCCGCCGACCGGCGCGATCAGCATGTCGGGCAGGCGGCCTTCCAGTTCCAGTATCTGTTCGCGCGCTTCCCGGCCGATGACGGACTGGAAGTCGCGCACCAGCTCCGGATAGGGGTGCGGCCCGGCCGCCGTGCCGATGATGTAGAAAGTGTCGTGCACGTTCGACACCCAATGGCGCAGCGCATCGTTCATCGCGTCCTTCAGCGTCTGCGATCCCGAAACCACGGGGATCACCTCCGCGCCCAGCAGCTTCATGCGGAAGACGTTGGGCTTCTGCCGCTCCACATCCTTCGCGCCCATGAAGATCTTGCATTCCATGCCGAACAGGGCGGCGACGGTCGCCGTGGCGACACCGTGCTGGCCCGCGCCGGTTTCGGCAATGACCTTCTTCTTGCCCATGCGCCGGGCGAGCAGCGCCTGGCCGATGCAATTGTTGATCTTGTGCGCGCCGGTGTGGTTCAGTTCCTCGCGCTTCAGATAGATTTTCGCGCCCTTGCCCGGTGCGGCTTCGGCGCGCAGCGCTTCGGTCAGGCGCCCGGCATAGTAAAGCGGGTTCGGGCGGCCGACATAGCTGCGCAGCAATTCGGTGAATTCGGCGTCGAACGCCGGGTCCTGCCTGGCGTCCCTGTAGACCTTCTCCAGCTCCAGAATGAGCGGCATGAGGGTTTCGGCCACATAACGGCCGCCAAAGGAACCGAAATGGCCGGAGGCGTCGGGCTGTGAACGCAGGCTGTTGGGCAGGATAATGCTGTCGGTCATCGCTTCTATCTCTTCAGTCATGGGGTTGGATCACCTGGGCAAGTGATCAACGCCATCGAAGGCCGATGCGTTCTAAAAGGATGCTCTGCGTCAACATGCCGACGCCGCATTGCAGAAGGCCATGATCTTGTCCACACTCTTGATGCCGGGCGCGCTTTCGACGCCGGACGAAACATCGACCAGCGGCGCGCCTGTGATGCGGACTGCTTCGGCCACATTGTCGATACCGAGCCCGCCGGAAAGACCCCAGGGCAACGGCAGGGAAGCGCCGCGCAGCAGCGTCCAGTCGAAGCGCAGGCCCATTCCGCCGGGGAGAGCCGCGCCCTCGGGCGTCTTGGCGTCGAACAGGATGAAATCGGCAGCGCCCGCATAGGCGCCCGCGGCGTCGATGTCGGCGCGGGTCTTCACTGGAATGGCTTTCCAGACGGGAATGCCGAAGCGCTGACGAATGGCCGCCACGCGTTCGGGATTTTCCTTCCCATGTAGCTGAAGGGCGGTGAGGGCGCCCGTGGCGCTGAGATCGGCCAGTGTCTCGTCGGTTGGATCGACCAGCACGGCGACGCGCCCGACATGGGACGGGACGGGCGCTGCCAGGGCGCGCAATCGGTCCGCTTCTACATGACGGGGGCTTTTGGGGAAATGTACGAATCCCAGATGGGTGGCGCCCGCGCGCATGGCGGCGCCGACCGTGTCAGGCGTCGAAAGGCCGCAGATCTTGATGGCGAGTCGGGACATGGGGGCGCTTTAGCGGGTGCGGCAGGGCGTGAGAACCGCTTTCATCCCGCCACCTGTTCGCTCCGGGAAGCCACAAGGGCGGGGGAAGCAGCCGCCAGGTCCATATCGTGCAACGCCAGCCATTGGTCCGCATGGTCGATGCATGCCTTGCCCAGATAGGCGTCGATGGCGTCGAGCAGTTCCGCTTCCTCCATGGCCTTGGGGTCGAGCGGCGGGTGCCAGTCGAGATGGAAGTGTGCGCCCTTCGTCCGGGCGAGGGTGAAGGGCAGGAAGCGGGCATTGCTGCGCCGGGCGAGACGCAGGGCGATGGAAAGATTGCCCGACGGTTCGAGGTCGCGGCCGAAACGGGGAAACCAGACCTGCCGGTCGCGCCTTTCGTCCACGAGGATATAGAGCATCGGGCGCTCCTTTTCAGAAAGGTGCCGCAGGATGGCGCGGGCCGCGCCGCTGCTGCCTGTGATCGCTTCCCCCATAT
Source organism: Sphingobium fuliginis (assembly GCF_015074805.1). Classification (NCBI taxonomy): domain Bacteria; kingdom Pseudomonadati; phylum Pseudomonadota; class Alphaproteobacteria; order Sphingomonadales; family Sphingobiaceae; genus Sphingobium; species Sphingobium fuliginis. The sequence goes on from NZ_CP060035.1 coordinate 1,157,232, forward strand.
AGCTTTCCCGCGCCCGCTTCAGCATCGCGGCCTGCGCCGCATTGTCCGGCGGATCGTAGACGCCCAGGCCGGGGCGGTCGGTCGACGCCTTGAGATGAGCGGCGAGCAGGTCCCAATTGCCGATATGGGTCGTCAGGAAAATCATCGGCCGTGGCGAAGCCAGCGCTTCTCGATAGGCTGCCTCGTCAGCAATGGTCACGTGCCGGTCGTTCACCAGCCGGTCGACATTGGCGAGTTCGGCCATGGTGCGGCCCAGATTGAACCAGCGGCGGGTGAGCATCCTCTCCTGGGTTGCCTGGTCCAGTTCGGGGCGCAGGACGGCAAGGTTCCTGCGGGCTCGTTCATCCCGCAATTTCATGGACCTGCGCGCGACATTGGCCGACAGCCAGCCTCCCAGCCAGGAGGCGAGGGATGCCGGAAGGATACGGAGGAGGGTGAAGAGAAAGGGGTTGGAGAGCATCGCGCCTGCCGTCATACAGCAGCGGTCGGGGCGGTAAAGGGCTTGGATTTGCGATGAGTTGGGCCTTGGGGCTTTGGGTGATCCTGCAGGGGCTGAGCGTGATCGGCGTGCTCAACTATTGGCGGCATCTGCCGACGGACCGGCAGGAGGAGGCGCCGGAGGGCGTCGCCATGCTGCTGTCGGTGCGGGACGATTGGGATGGGAGCCCCGGTCTCATCGCGCGGCTTAAGGCGCAGACGGCCCGGTTCCGGCTGGTGGTCGCCACCTCCGGCGCATGCGCGGCGGCGGAGGCGATGGCTGCGCGCGAGGGGGATTGGGTGCAGCTCGTTCGTGCCGGCATCGCCGGGGACGAGGGGCAGAAGGTTCACAAGCTGCGCGCGGCCCTGCGCTCCCTGCGGGAGGCCGATCGCTATCTGGTTTTCGTGGATGCGGACATCATGCCGCCGCCGCGGCTGGTGGGCCGGCTGCTCTTTCCCCTGGTGCGGGGAAAGGCCGACATCGTGACGGGATACCGGCTGTTGTTGCCGGAAGCGGGCGTGGCGGCTGCGCTGGTGGGCGCGGTTGAAATGCAACTGGCGACGCTGCCCAGAGCCGCGAGCGCGACCATGCCCTGGGGCGGGGCCATGGCGCTGACGCGGGAGACGGCGGAGCGGCTGGAACTGGATGCCGCGCTGGCGGGGCGGCTGTCCGACGACATGGCGATCGGGCTGGCCGGATGGCGGGCGAAGCTGCGGTTGCGGCCGGTGCGCGATCTGCTGGTCGCCAGTCCGCTGGCGCGGCAAGGGGCGCTGGCTTTCGCCGTGCGGCAGTATCGCCATGTCCTGACCAACAGTCCGGGCATGTGGCGGATCGCCTGCGCCGTGGCGGGCGTGCAGGCGCTGGGCTGGGTCTGGGCGGTGGGATGGGGCGGCTGGAGCGCCGTGGCGGTGGGCTATGCAGCGGCTCTCGGCCGGGCGCTGGCGCGGCGGCGGATCGTCGCGGGCGTGCTGGAACCCGGCCAGGCGCGGACGGCGCGGCGGTCGCTCCGGTGGGACGTGCTGGCGCCATTTGCCGTGTGCTGGGCGCATTGGGGAATTCAGTTGGCGGCCGCCTGCTCCAGCCGGATAAGATGGGGCGGCTATGATTATTGGATGAGGAATGGAAAGGTCGCGCGGATGGAGAAGGTGGGATGAGGGCCATGCCGGTCCGCCTTCTGCTGCTCTGCGCCGCTGCGCTGGCGATCCCCGGCCTTAAAGCGCAAACGGCGTCTCAGGGAACGGCTTGGCCGGTCAAACCGGCCGTGGCGCTGGCCGGGCGGGTGACCGATGCAGCCGGTATTTTCAGTGACGGGCAGGAGGAAGCGCTGTCCCGGAAGCTCGAAAAACTGGAGCGATCGACCAGGCACCAGATGGTTGTCGCCACCGTGGCGTCCCTTGACGGGGCGGAGATCGGATCGTTCACAACCGATCTGGCGAACCAGTGGGGCATCGGGCGCAAGGGCCATGACGATGGCGTGGTCCTGCTGGTCGCCCCGAACGAGCAACTGGTCCGCATAGCCGTGGGCTTCGGGCTGGAAAGCGTGTTGACGGACGCCTATTGCCAGGGCGTCATCGACAAAAAGATGATCCCCCATTTCCGGAAGGGCGATCTTTACGGCGGCGTGAACGCCGGTGTCGACGCACTAATCGAGCGGCTGGATTGAGCCGTCCATTCAGCCAGGGACAGCCGCTCTGTTCCCGTATTTCTCCGCTCTTTCCCGGCCAGCGGCTATTCCGTCGCTTGCGAATTGTCCTAGAGCCAATCGACATTCAGCCCTGACGGCCTGCAAATGACGCTTTTCCGTGCTTCCGGTGCTCACCTACTTTGAGTAGGCTGCGCTCCGGGTCACGGAAAACCACCATTTTCGGCTCGTCATCTTCTGAATGTCGATTGGCTCTAGGCGATCGCCCTTAATGGCTTTCGACGCCGGAAACGCCTATCCAACAAAGAAAAATCGGGCGCACGATGAGCGAGCGAAAGGCGTCATCGATGCAATGCGCGACACAACGTTGGGAGTGGCTGGACTGTGCCAAGGGAATTGGCATCGTCACTGTCGTGGTGGGCCATGCGGTCACGGGGCGGCTGCATGACTGGATCTACCTGTTCCACATGCCGCTGTTCTTCATCCTGTCGGGCATAGCCTATCATTCCGAACCATCCGCGCAGTTGATCTACAAGCGCGTCTTTTCCCTGCTGCTGCCTTATGGCTGCTTCCTCACATTGCTGACGGGCATGCAGGACGCCGGCATGATGCTGGATGGGAAAAGCTGGTCCGCGATCTTCCATTCCGACCTGCTGCTGGCCCGGCGCATGCTGTTCGGCGGGCGGCAGCTTACCGGCTGGTTCGGAACGGCCTGGTTCATCACCGTCCTTTTCGGGGCGCAGGTCGCCTTCAATGCCATGGCCCGGCGCATGGGGGAGGGGTGCGGGGTGCGGTTGATCCCGCTGCTCCTGCTGATGCTGGTCATCGCCTATCCGCTGGGCGGTTATTCGCTGGCATGGAATATGGCGGTGCTGCCCATGGCGATATTCTTCCTCGGCATCGGCAGCCTTTGGGCATCGACCTTCCTGCTGGGAGGCGAGCCGGTGTTCGAGGGCCCGGTGCACCTGCTGATCGCCATCGTGACGCTGTTGCTGACGCCCTTCATCCTGCCGATGGACATGAAGTTCGGCCATTATGGCTCGGCCCTGACCAGCGTCGCAGGGGCGATCGGATGGTCGCACATGATCGTGTGGCTGAGCCGGTGGCTGGCATCGGGGCCGCTGACGCCGCTTGGCATCGGCCGCAAATTCGCCCTGCTGGGACGGGCGTCCCTCGTGATCCTCTTCATGCACAGGATGGTGCTGATCGAGACGCAGCCATGGTGGCCCGCCTCCGTGCGCATCGTGGCGGCGCTGGCGGTCCCGGTCCTGTTCCATCTGCTGCTCGAAAGAAGCTCGCCAATCATTCGGCTGGGCCTGCTGGGACTGCGCAGGCCGGTCCCGCCACCGGCATGGGTGCGCAGGATCGACGGACTATTGCATCATCCTGCCATGGCTGTCAGGGCGCAGGGGGTCATGACGGCGCCGCCGCCTGCCGCGCGGGCGCGCCGCGCCAGAGGCCGGTGATCAGAAACCCGCCGGAAAGAGATGCCTGCCCTGCTCGTCCAGCCGCAGGACCACCTTGCCTGCAACGGCGCTGAGCGGCAGGTCGCCATAGAGGTGCGGGAAGAGGGCGCCGCCGCGCGACTCTTCCCATTTCAGCGCGTCCCCGAAAGGCGCCAGGTCGACCATCAGCATCACCAGATGGTCCTGCCCCGCAAAATGCCTGGCGGCGGTTTCGGCGGCCTGTTCGCGGGTCGACATGTGGATATAGCCATCCGCAAGATCGACCGGCGCGCCCTTGAACACGCCGTCCGCCTTCAACTGGTCATACTGATCCCCGGTCAGGATCTTGTAGGCGAAGAGGTCTGTCACTCTTCGGCCAGGTCCGGATCGGCTTCGGGGCTGACGTCCGGGCTGACTTCCAGGCCGGCGGGGGTGCTCACCTCCGTCTCCTCGTCGCTTTCCTCGATCTTCGCCGCGCTGACGACATGCTCGTCGTCGGACACGTTGAAGAGGCGCACGCCCGCCGAGCTGCGGCCGATGACGCGGAGGGATTCAAGGCCCATGCGGATCAGCTTGGCCTGGTCGGTGACGAGCATCAGATGGTCGCCGTGCCGCGCCGGGAAGCTGGCGACGACAGGACCGTTGCGGCCGATATTGTCGATATTGGTGATGCCCTGCCCACCGCGTCCGGTGCGGCGATAGTCATAGGCCGAGGACAGCTTGCCATAGCCGTTCGCGCAGACGGTGAGGATGAACTGTTCCTTGGCCGCCAGTTCGGCAAAGCGTTCCGCGCTCATCTGCGGCGAGCCTTCCTTCTCCGCCTTCCAGGGGGCGAAGCGGAGATAGTCGTCGCGTTCTTCCTGATCCTTGATGCCGGCGCGATGAAGGATGGAGAGCGAGATGACCTCATCGTCCTTCTTCAGCGTCATGCCGCGCACGCCGGTGGAGGTGCGGCTCTGGAATTCGCGCACGTCCGTCGCCTGGAAACGGATCGCCTTGCCCTGGCGGGTGGCGAGCAGCACGTCATCCTCTTCGGTGAGCAGCGCCACGCCGATCAGGCGGTCGCTGCTTTCATCGTCGAAGCGCATCGCGATCTTGCCATTCGACGGGATGTTGGCGAAGGCGTCCATGCTGTTGCGGCGCACCGTACCGTTCGCGGTGGCGAACATGACGTGCAGATCCTTCCAGCTCTCCTCATCCTCGGGCAGCGGCAGCACGGTCTGGATCGTCTCGCCGGGGCCGAGCGGCAGCAGGTTCACCATCGGCCGCCCGCGCGTCGCCGGGCCGCCTTCGGGCAGGCGCCAGACCTTGAGGCGATAGACCTTGCCCGCCGTCGAGAAGAACAGGACCGGCGTATGGGTGGAGGTCACGAACAATTCGGTGATCGCGTCCTCATCCTTCGTCGCCATGCCGGAGCGGCCCTTGCCGCCGCGCGCCTGGGCGCGGAAACTCTCCAGCGGGGTGCGCTTGATATAGCCCTGTACGGTGACGGTGACGACCATCTCCTCCCGCTCGATCAGGTCTTCGTCGTCTATGCCGTCGGCAGCGGCGGTGATCTCCGACAGGCGCGGGGTGGCGAAGTCGCGCTCGATCGCCTCGAACTCCTCGCGCATCACGGCGTAGAGCTTCACGCGGTCGCCGAGGATGGCGAGATATTCGGCAATGGCGGCGGCGAGTTCCGCCAGTTCATTGCCGATCTCATCCCGGCCGAGCGCGGTCAGGCGATGCAGGCGCAGGTCGAGGATCGCGCGGACCTGCGTGTCCGACAGGCGGTAGCTGTCGCCGCTGACTTCCGTTTCGATCGCTTCCACCAGACGCAGATAGGGCGCGATTTCCGCCACTGGCCAGTCGCGGGCGAGCAGGGTTTCGCGGGCTTCGGCGGGGCTGGCCGAGCCCCGGATGATGCGGACGACTTCGTCGAGGTTCGTGACCGCGATGACGAGGCCCAGCAAGATATGCGCCCGGTCGCGGGCCTTGTTGAGCTCATATTTGGTGCGGCGGGTGATGACCTCTTCGCGGAAGCGGACGAACGCCTCTATGATGTCGCGGATGTTGAGCAGTTCCGGGCGGCCGCCGCGAATGGCGAGCATGTTGGCCGGGAAGCTCGACTGGGCGGGGGTGTTGCGCCAGAGCTGGTTCAGCACGACTTCGGGCGTGGCGTCGCGCTTCAGGTCCATGACGATCCGCACGCCTTCGCGGCTCGATTCGTCGCGAATGTCGCTGATCCCCTCGATCCGCTTGTCCTTGGCCGCTTCGGCGATCTTTTCGACCAGGCCGTTCTTGCCGACCTGATAGGGAATGGCGGTGAGGACGATGGAACGGCGGTCGCCGCGCCCTTCCTCGATTTCGTGCCGGGCGCGCATCATGATCGAGCCGCGGCCGGTATGATAGGCGCTGCGGGCGCCGGACTGGCCGAGGATGAGCGGCGCGGTCGGGAAGTCGGGGCCGGGGACGATCTGGATCAGTTCGTCCACGGTGATGCCGGTGTTGTCGATATAGGCCAGGCAGGCGCGGATCACTTCGCCAAGGTTATGCGGCGGGATGTTGGTCGCCATGCCGACCGCGATGCCGCCCGCGCCGTTGACCAACAGGTTGGGGAAGCGCGCGGGCAGGACCTGCGGCTCACTTTCCGAAGCGTCGTAGTTCGGCTGGAAATCCACGGTGTCCTTGTCGAGATCGTCCAGCAGGGCGTTCGTCACCTTGGCGAGCCGCGCTTCGGTATAGCGCATGGCCGCCGGCGGGTCCGGGTCCATGGAGCCGAAATTGCCCTGCCCGTCGATCAGCGGCACGCGCATCGACCAGTCCTGGGTCATGCGCGCCAATGCGTCGTAGATCGCCGTGTCGCCATGGGGGTGATATTTACCGATCACGTCGCCGACGATGCGGGCCGACTTGCGATAGGGCTTGTTGTAGGTGAAGCCCGATTCATGGGCGGAAAAGAGAATGCGGCGATGCACCGGCTTCAGGCCGTCGCGCACGTCCGGCAGGGCGCGGGCGACGATCACCGACATGGCATAGTCGAGATAGCTCGCCTTCATCTCCTCCACGATGGAGATGGGGCTGATGTCCGAAGGGTCGGCGAGGGCAGTCTCGTCGGTCAATGCGATTCTCTTTTTGGATGGATATGGTTCGTTGCTGCTGCACTAGCGGAGCGAAACAATATTGTCACCCCTCGCGCGCACGCGCGCACGCGACGGGAATGAGCGGTATGGACCATGAGCCGCGCGATCGGCGCGCCAGATTGTTTCGCGCGATCCGTTCCTTGGGGCTGACAGGCGGTTAACTGGTGCATATAGGTCGTTCAAACGTTATTCACGCGCCGACCCCTAATCGGCGTAAACAAAGGCCGCCTGTCCCCCGGGCGCAGAGGAGAAGATGAACATGCGTTTTGTTACCCCCGTGGCGCTCGCGCTGACTCTCGCGCTGGCTGGCGGCGCCGTTTCGGTTCCGGCATTCGCGGCCAAGAAGGAAGAGAAGAAGGGCGGCGCGCCCAAGCTGAACGTCTCGCCCGATGTGGTGAAGGCGCTGCAGACCGCGCAGCAAGCCGCCGAGAAGCAGGATTTCGCAGCGGCAAAGGCCGCGCTGGCCGACGCCGACAGCAAGGCCAAGTCGAACGACGACAAATATCAGATCGGCGCCATCAAGCTGAACACCTCCATCGCCGGCAAGGATGCGGCGATGCAGAGCGAGGCGCTGACCCAGATGCTGGACAGCGGCCTCACCCCGCCGGAACAGGCCGGCCAGTTCAACGCCGTCGCCGCCGACCAGGCGCTGCAGGCGAAGAATTACGATCTTGCCATCACCCGCGCCCAGGCCGCGGCGCAGGCCGGTTACAAGCCCGAAGCGGTGAACGTGACGCTGGCGCAGGCCTATTTCGGCAAGGCCGGCACCGCCAACGCTTCGGTCGAGCCGCAGCGTGGCCTGAACCAGCAGGGTCTGGCCGCGCTCAAGGCCGCGGCGGACGCCACCAGGGCCTCGGGCGGCCAGGTGCCGGCGCAATGGTACCAGATCGGCGTCAGCCGCGCCGCGACGGCGAAGCTGCCTGAAGTCACCGAATGGGCCAAGATGGCCTATCAGGCTGCGCCCAGCGGCGAAAATCTGCGCACGCTGATCCGTCTGTTCCAGCAGGCCAATCCCAATATCTCAAACCGCGAGAATCTGGACGTGCTGCGCCTGATGGCGACCTCCGGCGGCCTGGTCGTGGCGCAGGATTATCTGGAATATGCCGAAATGGCGTCGAAGACCGGCATCTATGGCGAAGTGAAGTCCGCGATCGACGCGGGCCGCGGCAAGGGCGTGCTGAACGCCAGCCAGGGCGGTGACCTGTACCAGCCTGCCGTGTCGAAGATCGCGGGCGACAAGGGCTCGCTGGGCACGGCCGAGGCCGATGCGCGCAAGGCGGCCAATGGCAAGATCGCTGCGGCCACGGCCGACGCCTATCTGGGCTATGGCGACTATGCCAAGGCGGCGGCGATGTTCGAACTCGCCAAGCAGAAGGGCGGCGTCGACGCGGACGAGATCAACACCCGCATGGGCATCGCCAAGGCTCTGGGCGGCGACAATGCTTCGGCCAAGGCGGCTTTCCAGTCGGTGCAGGCCGGTTCGCGCAAGCAGATCGCCGATCTGTGGCTGGCCTATCTGGCCACCAAGGCCTGATCTTTGCCTGATGGAGGCGCGCTGCCCGGTCCGGGCGGTGCGCCTTTTTCATCTTCGAACATGATGACGGTCTGGCCGGAGCCAGGCGACAAGGGGGATGGCTGACATGGCCATGATGAGACATTCGAATCTGACCTGCGGGCTGCTGGCCGGCGCCGCCCTGATGGCGGCCGCGCCCGCCGTTGCGAAGAAGCCGGCCGTCGGCCCCGCGATCCAGATGTCGGACAGTTTCCGCGCCGCGACGCAGGCGGCGGACAGCGCGATCAAGGCCGGGGATGTCTCGACCGCGCAGGCCCAGATTTCGGGCCTGATGCCGGTCAGCGATTTCGAGGCCTATGTGGCGGCGGGCCTGCGGTTCCAGCTCGCGGTGCTGAAGGTCGACCGGCAGGCGCAGCGGGTGGCATTGAACGACATGTTCAAGACCTCCTCGGTGCCCAAGGGCGATATGCCGCGCCTGCGCTATATCGCGGGCTATCTGTCCTACATCGTCGGTAATTACGACGATGCGACGGCGCAGCTCGATTACGCCCGGACGCTCGGTTACGATCCGATCGACGCCACCATGCTGCGCGCGGACATCGCCATCCGGCGCAACAAGCCCAAGGATGCGCGAGGCTTCGTGCAGGAGGCGCTGGCGCGGCAGCGGACAGCCGGGCAGCCGATACCGGCCGCCTGGTACGACCGGGCGATCTCCATGGCCTATCAGGCAGGGGACTGGACGGAGTTGGGGGCGTTGTATCGGGAGCGCCTTGCCCATTATGATTCGGCAGGGGAATGGCGGTCCGCTCTCGCCAATTACCTGACGGCGCCCGGCATGGATGCGCAGGTGCAGCTCGACCTCTATCGCCTGCAGGCGGCCAATGGCGCCATGGCGAGCGAGCGCGACTACCAGGCCTATGCGCAACTGGCCGACAAGACGGGCTATAGCGCGGAGACCAAGGCGATCATCGAGGCCGGTCGCTCGGCCGGCAAGCTGACGCCGACACAGGCGGCGACGGCGCAATTGCTGAAGAGCGCCACGCCCAAGGCTGCGAAGGAAATCGCGGGCCTGCCCGCTGCGGCGAAGAAGGCGTCGGCGGCAAAGGACGGGTCGGCAGCTATGGCCGTGGGCGACACCTATTTCTCGCTCGGCCAGTTCCCGCAGGCGGTCGAGCAATATCGCCTTGCCCTGAGCAAGGGAGGCGTCGATGCCGGCAAGGCCAATGCACGGCTTGGCGTGGCGCTGGCGCGGTCGGGCGATCTGGCCGGGGCGAAGGCCGCACTGGGACAGGTGACGACGGGCAACTGGGCGAATGTCGCTGGCTTCTGGTCTGTCTGGGTGGATCAGCAGAGCAGGAAGACGGCCTCCATGCCGACGGTGGCGCCTGCGAGCTGAGGGAGAAGCCGGGCTGCTTGTGGCCGGAATTGGCCAATCCAAGACATTCCCCTCCCGTAAACGGGAGGGGTTGGGGGTGGGCGCGAGCGTAGCGAGCTTCTGACTTAGCCGTTGCAAAACAGCGCAGATGCCGCGCTAGCCCACCCCCTAGCCCCCTCCCGCCTGCGGGAGGGGGAATGGCAGGAAACCAACCCTGACCGTCACCCTTCAAACGGGAAGCGGCACGCCCGGCAGGTTCTTGGATGTCCTTATGGTGAGCGAGGTCTTCACGCTGACCACATTGGGGGCGGGCGTCAGTTTCGACGTCAGGAATTGCTGGAAGCTTTGCAGGTCCTTCGCCACCACCTTCAGGATGAAGTCGATTTCGCCGTTCAGCATATAGCATTCGCGCACCTCGGGCAGGGTGGCGATGTGATCTTCAAATGCCTTCAGGTCGGCTTCGGCCTGACTCTTCAGGCTGACCATCGCGAAGACCGTGATGGTGTAACCCAGCATCGATGGGTTGACCACGGCATGGTAGGAACTGATGGCCCCGCTTTCCTCCAGTGCGCGGACGCGGCGCAGGCACGGGGGAGCCGTCAGGCCCACCTTGCGGGCCAGCTCCACATTGGTCATCCTGCCGTCGCCCTGCAATTCGCCAAGGATCTGGAGGTCGATGTCGTCAATATTGGGGCCGGCCATTATTCCGCTTATTTCCTTGCCAGTTAATAAGGCGTTACCATAATAATATTTCAGGACAATGCAATTGTCCCACTATGTGACGTTCGCATAAGAACCCGTCCGCGGCCCTTCCCCTTTGCGGCGCGAAGCATTATTCCTGTGTAACGATCTCTCCGGCGGAAGGTTTTTCAGCGCTGCGCCGGGGCTGGAATTTGGGGAATTCGGGTGCGCTTCAACGATCTCATGCAGACGGTTCTCGCCGCGGAAGGACGCAGCGGCATCGGGGCCGTCACGCTTTGGCGGCAATGCGTGGATCTGCTGGCGCAAAACGACCGGCACGACCGATCGATCATGTCCGATGCGGAACGGGCGGCGCTGCTGGAACGGTTGACCGGACTGCTGCCGAAACTGTCGGAAACGCAGCGGATCGCGACGGTCGTGGAATTGGGCGGACGGTTGCGGTCGCCCACGCTGGTCGAATTCTTCGCCAATGATCGCCCGGCGATTGTCGCCGCAGCCATGTCCCGTGCGCGCCTTTCCGACGCGGCCTGGGTGGAGATGTTGCCGCGCCTGACGCCGACGGCGCGTGGCGTGCTGCGGTCGCGGCGCGACCTTGGCCCGGCGACGCTGCAGGGGCTGGAGGCGTTCGGTGCGACCGACCTGGTGCTGACCAGCGATGTCGCGGTCGAGCAGGAAGACATGCTGCTGACCGAGGCGATGATCGTTCCTACCGATCCGAAAATCGACCGGCCGCAGGCCGAGCCGGTCGAGGAGGCGGAGGAGGATCGCAGCCAGATCCGCAATCTGGTTGACCGGATCGCACGCTTCACCAGCGCCCGGCGCGCAGGCGACGCGGACGAAGCGCCGCAGCGCCCCGCCATCACCGGACCCCGCGCCTTCGCCTTCGAAACGGATGCGTCCGGAACGATCGTCTGGATCGACCAGGGACCGCGGGCGGCGCTGATCGGCCTTGCGCTCAACGAGACGGCGCTGGAAGGCGGCAGCGGCCCGGATGGCCATGTCGCGGGCGCCTTCATGCGGCGCAGCGGTTTTCAGAACGGCCGCTATACGATCGTCGGCGGCACGATGGCCGGCGAGTGGCGGCTGTCGGCCACACCCTTTTTCGATCCGCGCTCCGGCCGCTTCCAGGGCTATCGCGGGCAGGCCCGGCGGCCCTATCTCCACGAAGTCGCCGCCGAACCCCGCGCCGAGCCTGTGTCCATCGCCGGCCTGTCCGCCGATTCGATCCGGCAACTGGTGCATGAACTCCGCACGCCGCTGAATGCGATATTGGGTTTTGCCGAGATCATCGAACAGGAACTGTTCGGTCCGGCAGGTTCCGAATATCGCGACATGGCGGGCAAGATCGCCGTGGATGCGCGGCATCTGCTGACGGCCTTCGACGATCTGGACCTTGCAGCGCGCGTGTCGCGGGGCGAGGGCGGGAACGAGGCGCCGCGCGCCGTCGACCCCGCGCTGCTGGTGACGCAGGTTTCGGCGCGCTTCCGCGAGCAGGGGGACAGCGCGCAGATCGACATCGCCATGGCGCGGGGCCTGCCGATGGTGCGGATCGACCCGGTGCAGGGCGAGCGCATGATCCAGCATCTGCTGCGTACGCTCATATCCGTTGCACCGGTCGGGGAAGCGCTGACCGGCGCCTGCTGGTATCAGCCGGACGGGGCGGAAGGCCGCGTGGTGCTGGCCATCGACCGGCCGTCGACGCTGGCGGGGATGGAAGAGGACCGGCTGCTCGATCCGGGCTATATGCCGGACGGCAATTGGGCGGACGGCCCGCTGCTGGGCCTTGGCTTTTCCCTGCGCCTGATCCGCAGTCTGGCGACGGGGTGCGGCGGGGCGCTGGACGTCGAACCGGGCCGTTTCCTGCTCGCCGTGCCGGCCATGGCGGAGACGGAGGATGCCGTCGGCAGCGCCTGACCTGCGCCGAGGGAAACCCTATCGCAACCAAATCCGGGTAGCGGTGGCGGGATGACGACGCTTTTCCATGACGGCAACCTGCTCCGCGCGCCGGCGGCGGAGGACAGGGTCACGCTCGATCCGGACTTCGGCACGCGCTTCATGCTGTTCGTGGATACGGAGGAGGAGTTCGACTGGAACGCCCCCTTCCGCCGGACGGGGCATGGCGTGACGGCGCTCGACGGAATGGCGCGCGGCCAGGCCTATTTCTCGGCCGCCGGGGTGAAACCCGTCTATGTGACCGACTATCCCGTGGTCGACAGCGACGCAGCGGCGGAGCTGATGGGACGCTGGCTGGCCGATGGCGCGGCCGACATCGGCGCGCATCTGCATCCCTGGGTCAATCCGCCGCATGTCGAGGAGGTGACGGCCGCCAACAGCTATGTCGGCTTTCTGCCGGAGGCGGTGGAGCGGGCGAAGCTGGAAGCGCTATGCCAGCGGATTGCGGAACGTTTCGGCGCTCGCCCCATCGCTTACCGGGCCGGCCGCTACGGTGTCGGGCCCAACAGCGCCCCCCTGCTGGAGGAGGCGGGCTTCCGGCTGGACAGTTCGGTCCGCAGCCGTTTCGATTATGGCGGGCAATATGGTCCGGACTTCCGGGGCTTGCCGCAATATCCCTATTGGGCGGGACCCAGGCGGCGCCTGGTGGAGCTGCCGCTGTCCACGGCCTTTGCCGGTCTGCTGCGCGGCGGTGGCGAGCGTCTGTACCGCGCGGCGCAACTCATGGGACCGATGGCTGGCGCATTGGCGCGCACCGGGATGTTGAGCCGCATACCGCTGACGCCCGAAGGGATCGACGCGCGGGAGGCGATCGCCGCAATCGACGCCCTGTTGGGGGAGGGCGTGCCGGTGCTGAATTTCAGTTTCCACTCCCCGACGCTGGAGCCGGGGCATACGCCCTATGTTCGCGACGAGGCGGACAGGACCGCCTTCTATGGCTGGTGGGACGCAGTGCTTGATCATCTGGACAGGCGAAATGTTCGCCCCGCGACCCTGGATGCGTTCCTTAACGCAGTCCAGCCGCGAGGACAGGCTTGCCAAGCGGCCTGATGCTGCCTATCCGGGCAACAAGGTGGGGCCTGTAGCTCAATGGTTAGAGCTGGCCGCTCATAACGGCTAGGTTGCGGGTTCGAGTCCTGCCGGGCCCACCAATTTCTTCACACCGTCGATCTGCTTGGCCGGACATATCTTGCGCGAACGTGCAGGGTTCATGACGCCTGCCGCCCGATCCGGCAAAGCGCTTGGCGGTTATAGTTTGTGCAATGCAAAAATTTCGCTTGCGACTCGGATGAATCGGTGACAGCTTCCCTCCCGTCGAAGCAGGGGCGCTTCGGCACATAGGTTGGGCCTGCCGATGACGGTCAGGTTCAGCTTCGGTTGATGAAAAGACCGACATGGCAATGACGCCGCCTGGACAAGGTCCGACGACCTTCGTTCCGGCGGCTTTTTTATTGGGTTTTCGCTGGCGGCATGGATGCTGCCGGGCGGCTTTCGGCATCGATTTTCGTGCGCTGGATCGCTTCCGGCGATGGCTGGTTGCGCGCTGCTTCCGGCAGTCACGGGCAACAAGGAAAGGACATCAGGGAATGGCAGAGGGGGATAATCAGCATGGCGTCAGCCGGCGCGGGCTGCTGAAGAGGAGCGGCACGGCGGCGCTGCTCGCTGCGGTGCAGCAGGCATTTCCATCGGGGGCGTTCGCGGCCGGGGCAGGACCGGAAGTCACGCGCGCCAAGCTGGGCTTCATCGCGCTGACCGATGCGGCGCCGCTGATCATCGCCAGGGAACTCGGCTTCTTCGCCAAATATGGCATGCCCGACGTGCAGGTGGCGAAGCAGGCGAGCTGGGGCGCGACCCGCGACAATCTGGTGCTGGGAAGCGCGGGCGGCGGCATCGACGGGGCGCATATCCTGACGCCCATGCCCTATCTGCTGACGCTGGGCGCGATCGGCAAGGCGACGCCGATGAGCATCCTCGCCCGCCTCAATGTCAACGGCCAGGCGATCTCCGTATCCAAGGAATATCTGGGGGCGAGGGCGGACCTCAACGCCGGAAAGATGAAAGGCGTGATCGCCCAGCGCAAGGCGGCCGGCAAGAAGATCTCCATGGCGATGACTTTCCCCGGCGGCACGCATGACATGTGGCTGCGATATTGGCTGGCGGCCGGCGGGATCGATCCGGACAAGGATGTCGAACTGATCACCGTGCCGCCGCCGCAGATGGTGGCGAACATGAAGGCCGACACGATGGACGCCTTCTGCGTGGGCGAGCCGTGGAACGACCAGCTCGTCGCGCAGCAACTGGGCTACACCGCCGTTTCGACCGGCCAGATGTGGATGAACCACCCCGAAAAGAGCTTCGCCATGCGGTCCGACTGGGTGGCGAAATATCCCAGGGCGGCGCTGGCGATCACGGCGGCGATCATCGAGGCGCAGCGATGGGCGGACAATCCCGGCAATATCGCGCGACTGGCCGGGACGATTGCGGGGCGCGATTATCTGAAGTGCCCGATCACCGACATTGCCGACCGCCTGCAGGGCAATTTCACCATGGGCGACGGACGTAAATTCCCCAACGCGGCCTTCAGGATGAAGTTTTTCGCGGGTTACGCCTCCTTCCCCTACAAGAGCCACGATCTCTGGTTCCTCACGGAGAACCAGCGCTGGGGCAAGCTGCCCATGACGTTGGATAGCAAGGGCGTGATCGCGAAGGTCAACCGGTCCGACATCTGGCGCAAGGCCGCCGCGATGCTGGGCGGCAAGGGCCCGGCCAGCGACAGCCGCGGCGTCGAGAAATTCTTCGACGGCAAGACCTTCGATCCCGCCAACCCCAAGGCCTATCTCGCCAGCCTGGCGATCAAGCGCGTCTGATGAAGGAGATCAGCATGGCATCGCCATCGCCCGGCAGGATGAGTGGGCCGTCGGCTTCGACCGGCGGGTCCAGCACCGAATTGGGTGTCATCCTGCCCTATCCCGAGGAAGCTATCGCCCGCCGCAGTTTCGAGCCGGTGGCAGCGCCCGAACATCCGCTGATCCGCGTAGCGCGATCCGTGGCGGCCAGCGTGCTGCCGACCATGGTGATGATCGCGGGGCTGCTGGCCTTCTGGCAGTTGCTCTGCGGATCGCCGAGCGCGACTTTCCCCAGTCCGCTCGCCGTCTGGCAGGAAAGCCATGACGTCATCATGCATCCGTTCAAGGGCGTGGAGATCGGCCTCACCCATTTCAGCATCCAGGACGGCGGCGACGTCGGCATTGCCGGCCATGTGCTGACCAGCCTCAGCCGCGTGCTGATCGGCTACAGCATCGCGGCGGTGATCGGCGTGGCGCTGGGCATCCTGATCGGGCAAAGCGTCTTCGCCTTCCGCGCGCTCGACCCGCTGTTCCAGGTGCTGCGCACCGTGCCGCCGCTGGCATGGCTGCCGATCAGCCTCGCCATCTTCCAGCAGGCGCA
The DNA here is from genome assembly GCF_015074805.1 of Sphingobium fuliginis. NCBI lineage: Bacteria > Pseudomonadati > Pseudomonadota > Alphaproteobacteria > Sphingomonadales > Sphingobiaceae > Sphingobium > Sphingobium fuliginis. The sequence goes on from NZ_CP060035.1 coordinate 1,172,909, forward strand.
GCCCTCCGCCATCTTCCTGATCTTCATCACCGCGATCTGGCCGATCATATTGAACACGGCGGCAGGGGTGCAGACCATTCCGGCCGCCTATCGCAACGTCGCCAAGGTGCTGGCGCTCAATCCGATCGAATATTTCGTGCGCATCATGCTGCCCGCCACCGTGCCGCACATGTTCACCGGTCTTCGCATCGGCGTCGGCATGAGCTGGCTGGCCATCGTCGCGGCCGAGATGGTGCAGGGCGGCACCGGCGTCGGCTTCTTCATCTGGGACAGCTACAACAGTTCGCTGCTGACCGACACCATCGTCGCGCTGATCTGGATCGGCATGGTGGGCTTCGCGCTGGACCGCATCGTCGCCTTTGCGGGCCGCATCATCGGCCGCGCAGGCTGACAGGGGAAGGCATTTTCATGAAACAGCGCAGCTATCTCGCGCTTGAGGGCGTCACCGTCGAATTTCCGACCAGGGCAGGGCGCTTCTGCGCGCTCGACGGGATCGATCTGGAGGTTGAAAAGGGCCAGTTCGTGGCGCTGATCGGCCATTCAGGCTGCGGCAAGTCGACGCTGCTCAATGCGGTCGCCGGGCTGGTCGAGCCGACGCGGGGCGCGATTTTCCTCGACGGCGAACTGGTCGACGCGCCGGGGCCGGACCGGGCGGTCGTCTTTCAGGACCATAGCCTGCTGCCCTGGCTGACGGTCGAGGAGAATGTGCGTCTGGCCGTCGACCAGACGGCGGGCGGCAGGAACAGGGCCGAACGCAGGGACTGGGTCATGCACAATCTGGAACTGGTCCAGATGGCCCATGCCGCGGGCAAGCGGCCCGGCGAACTGTCTGGCGGCATGAAGCAGCGCGTCGGCATCGCCCGCGCCATCGCCATGAACCCACGCGTCCTGCTGATGGACGAACCTTTCGGCGCGCTCGACGCGCTGACACGGGCGGCGCTTCAGGACGTGGTCATGGATTTGCAGGCGCGGCTGAACAACACCGTGCTGATGATCACCCATGATGTCGACGAGGCGGTGCTGCTGGCTGATCGGGTCGTCATGATGACCAACGGCCCGGCGGCGCGGATCGGGGAGGACCTTGCCGTGGCGCTGGCCCGTCCCCGGAACCGGCTGGAGGCTATCGACACGGCCCAATATGCCGAAGCGCGTTCCGCCGTCATCCACTTCCTGCACGAGCGCTACCGCAATCCGGCGACGCTTGCCGCCTGAAATCCGGTTTGGAGAGGATGCCCTGAACAGGCCCGGAAAGGCCATCGGGAGCAAATGAAGGGGGATTTATGAAGAAGGTTTCTTTCCTGTTTTCGGCGTCGGCCCCAATAATGGGACTGTCCGCGATCGCGGCGCCGGCGCTGGCGCAGGATGTCGTTTTCAAGCCGATCGTGGAGGCCCGCTTGCGGTACGAAACGGTCGATCAGGCGGGCCCGGCGCCGCTCAGCAGCAGCCGCGATGCCCATTCCGTGACGATGCGGCTGCGCGCGGGCGGGGAGGTTTCGAAGGGTCCCTGGGCCTTCCTGGCCGAAGCCGAAGGCACGCTGGCGATCGATGAGGACTATAATAGCGGCGTCAACGGAAAGACGCTCTATCCCATCGTAGCCGATCCGGAGACAGTCGAGGCCAACCGGGTGCAGATCCAGTACCGCACAAAGCCGCTGGTCGTGACCGTGGGCCGTCAGCGGATCAACCTGGACGATCAGCGTTTCGTCGGCTCCGTCGCCTGGCGGCAGAATGAGCAGACCTTCGATGCCGTGCGCATCGAATATATGGGGATCAAGAACCTGAAGGTCGACCTCAGCTACGCGATGGCGGCGCGGACGATCTGGGGCATGGACGGCGGCAAGTTCGGTTCGGCCAACCGGCCGACGGACATCAAGGGCGACGATGTCTTCGCCAACATCTCCTACAAGACCAAGCTCGGGACTTTGACCGGCTTCGCCTATCTGGTGGACGAGGATGAGGCGGTGGCCCCGCTGAGGCGCAACAGCAGCCAGACCTATGGCCTGCGCTTCACCGGTGCGCAGCCGCTGGCGAAGAAGGTGAAGCTCAGCTACCTCGCCAGCTATGCGCGGCAGAGCGACCATGCGACCAATCCCGTCGATTATTCGGCGGATTTCGTCACGGCGGAACTGGGGCTGGACATTGCCGCCTTCAAGCTGACGGCGGGCTATGAATTGCTGGGGTCGGATGCGGGCGCGACCGGCATTGCGGGCGGTTTCGCCTTCCAGACGCCCTTTGCCACGCTGCACAAGTTCAACGGTTGGGCCGACAAGTTCCTGACCACGCCCGGCACCGGCATTCAGGATTATTATGCCGGCGTCGCCTATAGCGTGCTGAATGTAGGCAAGGCCGGACCGCTGGTCGCTTCCTTCATCTACCACCGGTTCAGCAGCGACCGGCTGTCGATCCATTATGGCGACGAATATGATGCGCAGGTGACGCTGAAGCTGAACAGGCATCTGAGCGCGCTCGTCAAATATGCGGATTATGATCGCAAGGGGATCGCCAGCTACACCGGCGATGCCGACACCAGGAAGTTCTGGGCGCAGATCGACTACGCGCTCTGACATTTGCCTGCGGCTCCAGGGCCGCCGTTGCGGGCCATCGCTGCCGGATCAAAGGACCGGCGGCGGTGGCCTTCACCTGTTGCCAACGCCTGTCGCCACGGCCCGTTGCCGGGCTGCCCCCGGCCGCTTTGGCAAGGGCGCGGCATCGGCGGAACCTCCTGGCTTCCCTGCTCGTTGAGCCTGCGAAAGTAATAGCAGGCGATGGAGGATCGACAGGATGGGCAAGGGCATTTTGCTGTGGTTGCTGGGCGTGCCCATTCCCATCATCATTATCCTGTGGCTGCTGTTTCGCTGAACAGGCCGTCGCTCGGCCTGCCGGAAGAGCCCGGTATCCAGGGTAATGGTCGGGGAGACAGGATTCGAACCTGCGACATCCTGCTCCCAAAGCAGGCGCGCTACCAGACTGCGCTACTCCCCGGCGCTCGCGGGCCTTAGCGGCGAAGCAGGCCGCACGTCAATCGCGCTTTTGGCCCCAATCCCGCCCGCATAGAAAAAGGGCGGATCGTACCAAGACGATCCGCCCTTTCGAAAATCTCGCTGGAGCGAAGATTATTCGGCGTTCGCGGCGTTGCCGGCGACGTTCGCAGCGTTGGCGGCGTTGTCGGCAGCGTTCGCGGCGTTGTCGGCAGCGTTGGTGGCGTTTTCGACAACGTTCTCAACAACAGCGTTCGAAGCGTTCGCGGTCTCGTTGGCCGGCTTCTCACCGCAAGCGGCGAGGGCCATCAGGCCGGCCGAAGCGAAAACAACAGCGATCTTCTTCATTGTGTACGGCTCCCATAGCATTTTGCCGCGTCGTCACACCAAAATCGTGACTTACGCGAGCGACCCGCATTAACGTGTGCGCTGCACAAATCAATGCTTTTCTGCGTCGGTGAAGCGACAGAATCACGCGACAGGGTGTTGTCTACAATAAAAGTTCAGTTAACGCCTAGCGATTCCGGCGCATTTGCGATTTCGAAAAGTGCAACTGCCCAGGCGGCGACATTCTGGCGAAGCTGCGCGGAATCGATCTTGTCCAGCGTATCGTCCGGCGTGTGGTGGATGTCGAAATACCGGGTGCCGTCCTGCTGGAGATCGATCACCGGAACGCCGGCCTTCACCAGCGGTTCGATGTCGGAACCTCCGCCCGCGGGCAATCGGCTGGCCCCGATGCCGAGCGGCGCCAGCCCGGCCACGACCCGGCGGGCAAGCGCATCATGGCCCTGCGGCAGCTTGAAATCCACCCGCCAGACGCGATCTGCCCCGAAGTCCGATTCCATCGCCATGGCATGTGCTTCCTTGCCATGGGCGTCGTAATAGGCGCGGCCGCCATTGCCGCCCACTTCCTCCGCACCGGCCATCAGCACGCGGATGGTGCGGCGGAGCGGCCCGGCCTTGGCCGCCTGAAGCGCCGCAGCGGCCACGATGCCGCAGCCTGCGCCGTCGTCTATCGCCCCCGTGCCCTGGTCCCAGCTATCGAGATGGCATGCGGCGACGACCACGCCCGCCTTGGGATCGCTGCCGGGGATTTCGGCCAGGACATTGCCCGAGGGCTGGTCCTTCAGCATCTTCGAACTGAGCGTGAGGTGAAGCCGCACCGGCTGCCCGCGGGAGACAATCCGGGCAAGCTGTTCGGCATCGGGCACGCTGAGCGCGGCGGCGGGAATGGGTTTCACGCCATCCGCCCACATCTGGACGCCTGTATGGGGCTGGCGATGATTGTCGGTGCCGATCGAGCGGATCAGAATGGCTATGGCGCCCTTTTTAGAGGCGATGCTGGGACCCTGGCGGCGGGTCGCGCCGAAATAGCCATAGGAACTGCCGTCCTGCGTCGCGTGCATGGCATGGCTGACAAAGGCGATCCTGCCCTTCAGGCTCCCTTCGGGCGCGGCCTCCAGATCGGCCAGCGTGGGGAAATAGACGACCTCTCCCTCGATCCCCTTGTCTGGGGTGGCGGCGCTGTTGCCGAGGGCGGCGAGAACCAGGGTCTGCGGGAAGGGTGCGATCACGCGGGCCTCGTCATGGCCGCGCAGCCATACGGGCATGGTGTAGGGTTCGGCCCGGACGTTGGAGAAGCCAAGGCCCTTGAGCTTCGCCACGGCCCAATCGCGGGCCCGCGCTTCCTGCGGGGTGCCGGCGGGGCGGGGTCCGACCTCGGTGGTCAGGCCTTCGGTGAAGTCCATCGCGACCTCGTCCGTCAGGGCCGACGCGCGAATCGCCTCCAGCCCGGCCGGCGCCGCAGCAAGAGGAAGGACAGGGGTGGATATGCTGCCGAGGAAAAGGGCGGCAAGCGTGCCCGATCGGATTTTCTGCATGGATCAGGGCTTAGCGGGACATCCCCCATTTGCCAACGCGTTCCGCCTCCGCTAACCCGGCGCCAATTTCCAACGATTGTCCTTTCGGAGCTGCTTCAAGCCATGTCCGCCTCCTCCCAATACGCCTTCGTCATGAAGAGCATGACCAAGAGCTTTCCCGGCGCCGCCAAGCCGGTGCTCAACCAGATCAACCTGCAATTCTATCGCGGCGCGAAGATCGGCATCGTCGGCCCCAACGGCGCGGGCAAGTCGACCCTGATGAAGATCATGGCCGGCATCGACACGGATTTCAGCGGAGAGGCGTGGCCGGGCGAGAATATCTCGGTCGGCTACCTGCCGCAGGAACCGCAACTGGACCCGAACAAGACGGTATTGGAAAACGTCAAGGACGGCGCGCGGGAGATCGCGGACAAGCTGGACCGCTTCAACGAGATCAGCATGATCATGGCCGATCCGCCGGAGGACGTCGATTTCGACGCGCTGATGGAGGAAATGGGCACGTTGCAGGAGCAGATCGACGCCGTGGACGGCTGGACGCTCGACAACCAGCTTGAGATCGCGATGGAAGCGCTGCGCTGCCCGCCTTCGGACTGGCCGGTCGACAGCCTGTCGGGCGGTGAGAAGCGCCGCATCGCGCTCACCCGCCTGCTGATCCAGAAGCCGGACATCCTGCTGCTCGACGAACCGACCAACCATCTGGATGCCGAGAGCGTCGAATGGCTGGAAAACCACCTGAAGGAATATGCGGGCGCGGTGCTGATGATCACCCACGACCGCTATTTCCTCGACAATGTGGTGGGCTGGATTCTCGAACTCGATCGCGGGAAATATTTCCCCTACGAGGGCAACTACTCCACCTATCTGGAGAAGAAGTCCAAGCGTCTGGAGCAGGAAGACCGCGAGGCGACCGGCCGGCAAAAGGCGATCAACGACGAGCTGGAATGGATCAGGGCCGGCACGAAGGGCCGCCAGACCAAGTCCAAGGCGCGCATCAAGAAGTTCGAGGAACTGGTCGCCAGCCAGGAGAACCGTACCCCCGGCAAGGCGCAGATCGTCATCCAGGTGCCCGAGCGTCTGGGCGGCAAGGTGATCGAGGCGAAGAATATCTCGAAGGCCTATGGCGACAAGCTGCTGTTCGAGAATCTCTCCTTCATGCTGCCGCCGGGCGGCATCGTCGGCGTGATCGGGCCGAACGGCGCGGGCAAGTCCACCCTTTTCAAGATCATCACCGGGCAGGAGCAGCCTGATTCGGGTGAGATCGACATCGGTTCGACGGTCCGCCTCGGCTATGTCGACCAGAGCCGCGACCATCTCGACCCGTCGAAGAATGTGTGGGAAGAGGTTTCCGACGGCCTCGATTATGTGAAGGTCAACGGCCACGACATGTCGACGCGCGCCTATGTGGGCGCCTTCAACTTCAAGGGGCAGGACCAGCAGAAGAATGTCGGCAAGCTGTCCGGCGGTGAGCGCAACCGCGTGCACATCGCCAAGATGCTGAAGAAGGGCGGCAACGTGCTGCTGCTTGACGAACCGACCAACGACCTTGATGTCGAAACGCTGGCCGCGCTGGAAGAGGCGATCGAGAATTTCGCGGGCTGCGCGGTGGTCATCAGCCACGACCGCTTCTTCCTCGACCGTCTGGCGACTCATATCCTGGCGTTCGAGGGCGACAGCCATGTCGAATGGTTCGAGGGCAATTTCGAAATGTATGAGGAGGACAAGCGGCGTCGTCTGGGCGATGCGGCGGATCGTCCGACGCGGCTTGCCTACAAGAAGCTGACGCGCTGAGTCCGGCGATGCAGCGCGAATATGGCCAAGGGATTGCAATCATTGCAACGATGGGCATGTTTTTCGCACTTGCAAAATGACGTGCTGCACTGCACATAGGAGGGGCCTTTCAGGCATCCTCTCCTAAAACTTTCAGGCCGGTCCTTCGGGATCGGCCTTTTTTTTGGTGTAAAGCGCCTCGATAGAGCCTGCTCACCCATGTGGGCGATCTTCCGGCACCGCCGCGATCCCTTCCGCGATGTTCCCCGACAATGATTTCACCGCAAAGCATGATTCTTTCCATCTCGGTGCTTCACCCTGCATCTGACTTGGGTTAGTCCCCTCAGAACCAAGGACGGGGGCAGACATTCGGCGATGAGGGCGAAGCAGGTTTAATGGCGTTGACCCCTCTTGCTGCCGTGATACTGGGCGTCGTCCTGGCCCTCTGGCTCGGTGCGGCGGTCTGGGCGCTGTCGAGCGGCCAGCGCCGGCGCCGCGAAGGCATGCAGGCGCAGGGAAAGCTCGACCGGCTGTCGGTCCTGCTCGCCTCCGCGCCCGCGGCGCCCATCGTCATTCATCCCGACGGGCGGCTGGAGGCGGCAGACCGCCTCGCCAAATGGCTGGGCAAGGATCGGGTGCCGACTTTCGTGTCCGAACTGACCGCGCCCGACGGCGGCCTGGAACCCGATGATGCCGCCGCGCTGGCTCGGGAGATCGAGGCGGCCCAGCGCGCGGGGCGCAGCTTCGCGCTGCCGGTGCGGGGCGTCGATTCGTCTCGCCTGCTGCTGGTTCGCGGCGCGCCCGCCGGGCCGGTGCTGGCCGAAAGCGGCGGCGTTGTCCTCTGGATATTCGACGCGACCGACAGCCAGTCGGAAATCCAGACCCTGAAGGGCAGGGTGGAACAGCTTCGGGAAGCGCTGGAAGCGCTGGCAGGCCTGGTGGAAGCGGCGCCCTTTCCCATGTGGCACCGCACGGCGGACATGCGGCTCAGCCTGGTCAACACGGCCTATGTCCGTGCTGTGGACGGAGAGAACGCTCGAGAGGTCATCGCCAACGGCACCGAACTGGTCGAGACGGTCGGCGGATTGACGCCGCAGGCGGCCGCCGCGCAGACCCTTGCCGACGGCGCGCCGGTGGAGCGCATGGTTCCCGCGACCATCGACGGCGAAAGGCGGACCATGCGCGTGGTCGATGTTCCCCTCGGCGGGGCAGGCGTCGCCGGTTTCGCCATGGACCAGAATGAGCTGGAACAGGCGCGCGTCGAACATCGGCGGCTGGAGGCGGCGCAACGCGACCTGCTGGATCGCCTGTCCGCGGGCGTGGCGCGTTTCGGGTCGGACCGGGCGCTGCGCTTCTGGAACCAGCCCTTCATGAGCCTGTTCGGGCTGGATCAGGAGCGGCTGGCCGACAATCCGCCGTTCGAGCGGGTTCTGGACCAGATGCGTGAAGCACGAAGATTGCCCGAGAACAGGGATTTTCCGGCATGGCGCGCGGAAAGGCGCGACTGGTTCCTCTCGCCCGACCCGCGGGAGGAAAATTGGCTGCTGGCGGACGGCACCCATTTGCGCGTCTATGCGCAGCCGCTGCCCGATGGCGGGCTGCTGCTGATCTTCGAGGACCGGACGGAGCAGGTCCAGTTGTCGAGCGCCCGCGACACCCTGCTCCGCGTCCGTACCGCGACCTTCGACAATCTGTTCGAATCGATCGGCGTCTTTTCCTCGGACGGACGCCTGCACCTTTGGAACAGCCGTTTCCGGTCGATCTGGGACGTGCCGGAGGATTTGCTGGCCAGGCATCCCCGGATCGACGAACTGATGCGCGCCGTCCAGTCGCGCCTCGCCAAGCCGCAGCAGGCGAACCTCGTCCGCGAACTGGTGCGCGCCGCCACGGTGGAGCGCAAGCAGCGCGTCGGCCATGTCGGCTTTGCGGACGGACGCATCTTCGAATTCGCCGCGATCCCGCTGCCCGACGGCAATGCGCTGTTCACCATGCTCGACGTCACGGACAGCCGCCGCGTGGAACAGGTGCTGCGCGACCGCAACGACGCGCTGGAGCAGGCCGACAAGGTGAAGACCGCGTTCGTCACCAATATGAGCTACGAACTGCGCACGCCGCTCACCACCATCGCCGGTTTCGCGGAGATGATGAGCGCGGGCTATGCGGGCGAACTGAGCACTTCCGCCCGGGAATATGTCGACGGCATCCTGCAAAGCACCAACCGCCTTTCCATGCTGATCGACAATGTGCTGGACCTGACGCAGGGCGAGGCGGGGATGCTGCCCATCGAAAAGGCAGATGTCGATCTGGCGGCGGAAGCGCGGGACGCCGTGGCGCGGATCAAGGCGGACGCGACGGGCAAGGGGATCGACCTTGCCATGTCGCTCCAATCGAGCCTTGGCACGGTGCAGGGCGACAAGCGGCGGATCGGTCAGGCGCTGGATCATCTGCTGGAAAATGCCGTGCGCTATTGCAACCGGGGCGGCCGGGTGCTGCTGCACGGCGATGGAACGAGCGACTCCGCACGCCTCGTCGTATCGGACAATGGCCCGGGCATCAGCGCCAGGCGACAGGCGACGATCTTCGACGCGTCTTCCCGGACCGAGCAGGCGCGCAACGGCAGCAAGGCAGGCATCGGCCTGCCACTCGCCAGACAATTGGCGCAGGCGCATGGCGGGACGCTGGAACTGGTGTCGGAGCCGGGGCAGGGGACCATGGTCGTGATCGAGCTGCCCCGTGGCTGAGGATGAGATCGTGCTGGCCGGGGAGGCCGACATGCTGGCATTCGGGCATCGGCTGGCCGCGCTGGCCCGCATCGGCGACGTCATTGCGCTGGAAGGCGGGCTGGGCGTGGGCAAGACGACGCTTGCCCGTGGGATATTGGAAGGACTGGGGCTTGAGGAGGAAGCGCCAAGCCCCAGCTTCGCCATCGTCCAGCCCTATGACATTCCCGATGTGAAGCTGCCCGTCGCCCATGTCGATCTCTACCGGCTCGACGGGCCTGAAGAGGCTGGGGAACTGGCGCTCGACGACTATCTGACGGACAGCCTGCTGATCGTCGAATGGCCCGACCGGATGGGCGAGGGCGCATGGCCCGATGCCCTGCGCTTCCACATCGCGATGGAACCCGACGGCGCTCGGCGCTTGACAGCGGACGTGCCGGACGCTTGGACGGAGCGATGGTCACAGATATGATCCCGCCCGCCGCCGCTCCCGCCTTTCTCGCGCAGGCGGGGTGGGGGCAGGCCGCCATCGTGCCGCTCGCCGGCGATGCATCCTTCCGGCGTTATTTCCGGGTGATCGACGGGCCTCGCCGCGCCGTGCTGATGGACGCTCCCCCGCCGCATGAGGACCCGAGGCCCTTTATCGCCATTGCCGAGCATCTGACGGAGAATGGCTTTGCCGCGCCCCGGATATTGGCGCGCGACCTGGACGAAGGGCTGGTCCTGATCGAGGATTTCGGCGATCTGCGCGTCAAGGAGCATGTCGAGGAGCAGCCCGAAGCCGAACGGGATGTCTATCGCCGCGCCGTGGACCTGCTCGCCGCCCTGCATCGGCTGCCGGCCGGCAATGTGCCGCCCTATGACCGTGCAGTCTATCAGCGGGAGGCCGGTCTGCTCACCGAATGGTATTGTCCCGCCATCGGCCTGCCGGTGGATGAGGCGGGCTATGTCGCGGCATGGGACGCCGTGCTGCCGATGGTCGAACGGTCGTCCAGCCCGGTCGTCACGGTGCTGCGCGATTATCATGCGGAAAATATCATGCTGATCGACCGGGCGGCGTCGCATGGCCTGGGCCTGCTCGACTTCCAGGATGCGCTGGCGGGGCATCCGGCCTATGACCTCGTCTCGCTGCTGCAGGATGCGCGCCGGGACGTGCCGCCCGCGCTGGAGGCGGCGATGCTCGACCATTATCGCGCCATCGCCCATCCCCCGGCTGACTTCGACGCCGCCTATGCCGTGCTGGGCGCGCAGCGCAACGCGAAGATCATCGGCATCTTCACCCGCCTGTGGAAGCGCGACGGAAAGCCGCGTTACCTCGCCTATCTGCCCCGCATGTGGGACTTGCTGGAACGCGACCTCGCCCACCCGGCGCTGGCGCCCGTGGCGGCATGGTTCGCGGCCAATATCCCTGCCGGGAAGCGGCACCACGCGCTAGAGGATTACGCCCCGGCATGATCGACACCGCGATGCTGATGGCGGCTGGACTGGGCAAGCGCATGCGGCCGTTGACGGCCACCCGCCCCAAGCCGCTGGTCAAGGTGGCCGGCAAGCCGCTGATGGACCATGCGCTGGACCGGCTGGCGGCTGGCGGCATCCGGAAGGTGGTCGTCAATGTCCACTATCTGGCGGATACGGTCGAGGCGCATCTGGCCGCGCATAATGAAGGCATGCAGATCGCGATTTCGGACGAACGCAGGAAGCTGCTGGAAACGGGCGGCGGGCTGATCCACGCCAGGGAGCAGTTGGGCGACGCGCCCTTCTTCTGCGCCAATAGCGACAATCTGTGGATCGATGGCCCGCAGGAAACGCTGGGCATGATGCGCAGGATCTGGAACCCGGACCGGATGGACGCGCTGCTGCTGCTGGTGCCGCTCGCACGCGCCCATTGCCATCGGGGGCCGGGCGATTTTCACATGGACGCGAACGGACGGCTGACACGGCGCAAGACCGCCCATGTCGCGCCGTTCGTCTTCACCGGCGTCCAGATCATGTCGCCCGCGCTGCTGGTCGATCCGCCGTCGGATGTCTTTTCCACCAATGTCTTCTGGAACCGGGCGATAGAAACGGGTCGTCTCTACGGCGTCTCGCATCAGGGGCTTTGGTTCGATGTCGGCACGCCGCAGGCCATTCCGGTCGTGGAGTCGATGTTGGCCCATGGGTGAACGCACCCGCCCGGCGCTGTTCAACATACCCGCGCACCGCGCCTTTTCCGACGCGCTGGTGACGGGCATCCTCGCCCGGCATGGCGATGATCCGATGCGGCTGGCGCAGGGCATGATCCTGCTGCCCAACAACCGCGCCATCCGATCGGTCAGCGATGCCTTCGTCCGAAAATCGGGCGGCGGCCTGCTGTTGCCGCGCCTCGTCGCGCTGGGCGATCCCGATCTGGGCGAGCAGGTGGGCGGCGCGCTCGATCCGTTGGGGGAGGATGACCCCATAGCGCCCGCCATCGCGCCGATGCGCCGCCAGATGATCCTGGCGCGCATGGTGCAACAGGGATCGGCGCACCCCGTCGATGCGGGCCAGGCGTTGAAGCTGGCCCAGGCGCTGGGCGCGATCCTCGACCAGATGCAGGTGGAGCGCGTTCCCATGCGCGCGCTGGCGGAACTCAGCCTGTCGGACGATCTGTCGCAGCATTGGCAGACCTCGCTAAGGCTGTTCGGCCTGTTGCTGGCGCAATGGCCGCAGGAGTTGGCGCGGCTGGGGTGCATCGACCTCGCGGACCGCCGCAATCGCCTGCTGGACCGCATGGCGGTGCGTTGGACCAAGGCGCCGCCGGAGGGCTTCGTCATCGCGGCGGGCATGTCCACCACGGCGCCGGCAGTCGCCATGCTGCTCCGGCGGATCGCGATGCTGCCGCAGGGGGCGGTGGTCTTTGCCGGTCTGGATCAGGAGATGGACGGCGATGCCTGGGACGCCATCGGCCCCTTCGATGCCGACCCTCTGACCGGCCGCGCGCCTGCGGGGCATGAGACCCATCCCCAATATGCCCTGAAACGCCTGCTCGACCGGATGAGCGTCACGCGCGACGATGTGGCGCTCTGGCGCTGGGGCAGCGAGCATGACGCCCGCGCCGTCAGGGGGCGCAACATCTCCAACGCCATGCTGCCGCCGCGCCTGACGAGCCGCTGGCGCGATCTCAGGACCGCAGACCGTTCGCTCGCCGGGGTGGAGGCGCTGGAAGTCGCGACGCCGGGCGAAGAGGCGCAGGCGATCGCCATCGCCCTGCGCGAAGCGGTCGAGACGCCGGGCCGCACCGCCGCGCTGGTGACGCCTGACCGGCAATTGGCGACCCGCGTGTCCGCGCATCTGCGCCGCTGGGGCATGGAGGCGGACGATTCGGCGGGGCAGCCGCTGTCGCGCCTGCCGCCCGGAACGCTGCTGATCGCCATGGCCGAGGCGCTGGCGGAGCGCTTTGCCCCCGTCGCGCTGCTGACCCTGCTCAAGCATCCGCTCGTCATGCGGGGGGAAGGGCGGCTTGCCTGGCTGGAGGGCGTGCGCGGGCTAGACCTGTTGCTGCGCGGACCAAGGCCGCGGGCGGGCATCCATGGGATCGACCTGTTGCTGGCCGAACGGGAGGGCGAAGACCGGCAAAGCGCCTTGCGCGCCCGCACGCGGCAGTGGTGGGACGAAGCCCGCGCGCTGCTGGAACCGCTGGAGCAGGCCTTCATGGCCGCGCCGGACCTTGCCGGGCAGTTGGCGGCCATCCGGGAACATGCCGGCCGTCTCTCCCATGATGCGGTCTGGGCCGGGCATCAGGGTCATGCCGCCGCCGACCTTTTCGCGGAGATGGAGGAGGCGGCGAGCGAAGGGCCGCGTCAGGCCGACATACGCGCGCTGCCTGCCCTGTTCGACCATCTTCTGGGCGGCCTTTCGGTTCGCCCGCCGCAGGGCGGCCACCCCCGGATCAGCATCCTCGGCCTGATCGAAGCGCGGCTGGTGCAGACCGACCTCATGATATTGGGCGGCCTCAACGAGGGCACATGGCCGGGGCTGCCCGCCCCCGATCCATGGCTTGCCCCGCGCATCCGCCGGGAAATCGGGCTGCCCGGGCTGGAAAGCCGCATCGGCCTTGCCGCCCATGATTTCGCCAGCGCCCTTGGCGCGCCGCAGGTGCTGATCACGCGCGCCCGGCGCGGCGCGGGCGGTCCGGCGGTCGCCTCCCGCTTCTGGCTGCGGCTGAAGGCTATGGCGGGGCCGCAATGGAAGAGCGCCGACCGCTATGCCGCTCTGGCGCAGGCGATCGACCATGCGGAGGAGCACAGGCCCGCCCGACGGCCCGCGCCGGCGCCGCCTTCGTCAGTGCGTCCGAAGGTCATTCCGGTCACTGACGTCGACCGGCTGAAGGCCGATCCCTACGCCTTCTACGCCAAGCGCATCCTGCGACTGGCGCGGCTCGACCCGGTGGACGCCGATGCCGGACCCGCCTGGCGCGGCACGGCCGTGCATGAGATCCTCCAGCGATGGGCGGAGGAGGGCGACGGCGATCTGGCCGATCTGGAAGCGCGTGCGCGGGCGATGTTCGACCGGCCGGACGTCCATCCCTTGCTCAAGGCGCTCTGGCAACCGCGCCTCATCGAAGCGATACGATGGATAGCGGCGGAGGTGGCGAGCGATCTTGCCGCCGGGCGGAAGATCCTTTCGGTGGAAACGGAGGGCCGGGCGGAGATTGCCGGGGTGACGCTGACCGGAAAGGCCGACCGCATCGACCTGCTGCCGGACGGGAGGCTGGGCATAGTCGACTACAAGACCGGCAAGCCGCCCAGCGCGCGGCAGGTGAAGGCGGGCTATGCGCTGCAACTCGGCCTGCTGGGCCTGATCGCGGAGCATGGCGGCTTCCCCGGCACCGATTCCGCACCCGTGGCGGGCAGTTTCGAATATTGGTCGCTCGCGAAGAAGGGCGACGCATTCGGCTATCGCGAAAGCCCCGTCGACCCGCTGGGCAAGCGGGATAAGATCGTCACCGCCGACTTCACCTCCCAGGTTCATGCGCAGTTCGAGGAAATCGCCGCCGCCTGGCTCAACGGATCGGCGCCCTTCGATGCGCAGGTGAACCCGGAAGTCGCCAATTATGGCGATTATGACCAGCTCATGCGGCTGGAGGAATGGTATGGCCGGGACGATGGCTAGAAAGCACAACGCCCTACAACCGCTGGCGGGCGCGCAGGCGCAGGCCGCCGCGCCCGATGCGCATGTGTGGCTGTCCGCATCGGCGGGCACGGGCAAGACCCATGTGCTGACCGCCCGCGTCTTCCGCCTGCTGCTTCAGGGGGTGCGGCCGGAAAATATCCTCTGCCTCACCTTCACCAAGGCGGGCGCGGCGGAAATGGCGGATCGCGTGCACGATCGACTCGCCGCCTGGGTGCTGATGGACGAGGCCGACCTTTTCCACGATCTGGATGCGCTGGGCGAGGAGTCCGGACCGGAAGCCCGCGACCGCGCCCGCCGCCTTTTTGCCGAGGTGCTGGAATCAACCGGCGGCGGGCTGCGCATCCAGACGATCCACGGCTTCTGCCAGCAGTTGCTGACGGCCTTCCCTTTGGAGGCCGGCCTGCCCCCCGGTTTCCGTCCGCTCGACCAGCGCGAGCAGGCGACGCTGGCGCGGCAGACGCTGGCCGACATGGTGGTGGTCGCGCAGGAGCAGGGGGACGAGGCCCTGATGGAGGCGTTGCAGGCGCTGAGCCTGCGCCTGGGGGAGGGCGGGGCCGAGAATTTCCTGCTGCGCTGCGCGGCCCGGCTGGACGCGCTGGACGCCTTGCCGGAGGACATCGCGCCCTGGCTGCTGCGGGAACTGGACCTGCCAGAAGGCGACATCGACGCGCATATTGCCGAACGATGCGCGGACGAGCTGTTCGATATGCGCACGCTCATCTGGATCGCGCAGGCCAATGCGGACTGGGGCACTGGACGGGCGCTGGAACGCTGCGACAGGATCGCGCGCTGGCGGGCTCTCGATCCAGCGGGGCGGGCCGCTGCGCTGGCCGACCTCCACGCGGTCTGGGCAAAGGCGGACGGCGAGCCGATCTCGACCGCCCGGGGCTGGGCGCCTTCGGTGGACGGCTATGGCGATGCGATTGCGCGGATGCACGAATGCTGTTCCGGGCTGCTGGGCCTTCGGACCCGCGCAGCCTATGCCGCCCTGCTCGCCAGGGCTTTGCATGCCGGCCGCGTCTATGCGCGGGCCTATGCGGAAGCCAAGCGCCTTGCAGGAGCCGTGGATTTCGACGACCTGATCGCCAATACGGCGCAACTTCTGTCCCAGCCGGGCATTGCCGACTGGATTCGCTACAAGCTCGACCAGCAAATCGACCATATATTGGTGGACGAGGCGCAGGATACCAATGTCAGCCAATGGCAGATCGTCGGCGCGCTGGCGGCGGAGTTCTTCGCGGGCGAGGGCGCCAAGGGCGACAGGGTGCGCACCATCTTCACGGTGGGCGACTTCAAGCAGGCGATCTTCGGATTTCAGGGGACGAGCCCCGAAGCCTTCCGCGCCGCGCAGATCGTCTTCCAACGCCATGCGGAGGACGCAAGCCATATATTCCACGACCTCTCGCTTCAGCACAGCTTCCGCTCGACGCCGGCCGTGCTGGATGTGGTCGACCGCACCATAGCGACCCTGCGCGCCGAACGCTTCGGCCTGGAGCCGGGCGAAGTCCGGCACATCAGCGCCAACCGCTTTCCGGGCGAAGTGCTGCTCTGGAAACCCGTCATCGCCGGCCTGTCCGACGATGCGGAGGGGGAGGAGGATTGGGCCGCCGATCAGGAGCGGGTGCTGGCCCAGACCATGGCGCGCCAGATCAGGCAGTGGATCGATGACGGGCTGATGCTGGAGAGCCGGGGCCGCCCCGTGACGGCGGGCGACATCATGATCCTGGTCCGCCGCCGGTCCGAACTGGCGCGGCTGATCGTCGCGCGCCTCTATGAGGAGAAGGTGGCGGTGGCGGGCATCGACCGCCTGCGCCTGAACGCGCCGCTCGCCGTGCGCGACCTGCTCGCGGCACTGCGTTTCGCCGTGCAGCCGGAGGATGACCTGAACCTGGCCGCGCTGCTGGTGTCGCCGCTGATCGGCTGGACGCAGGATGAACTGATGACCCGCCTCATCGGCCGCCGGGTGGGGTTGTGGCAGCATCTGACAGCGACGTTGGACGATGCACTGCTGCACCCCTTGCGGCAGTTGCTGGCGCAGGCGGACTTCACCACCCCCTATCGTTATCTGGAGGCGATATTGTCCGGCCCGGTGGATGGCCGCCGCCGCCTGATCGAGCGTCTGGGGTCGGAAGCGGCCGATCCGATAGAGGAATTGCTGAATGCCGCGCTCGCCTTCGAGAATGACGATCATCCCTCGCTCCAGCGCTTCATCGACTGGTTCGACAGGGGCGAGGTGGAGATCGTGCGCGATGCCGCCGCGCAGGGCGACTCGCTCCGCCTGCTGACGGTGCATGGGGCGAAGGGACTGCAGGCGCCCATCGTCATCCTGGCCGACGCATGCCTCGATCCGGACGCAGGCAATCGCGCCGATTCGCTGGAGTGGAACGGCTTGCCGATCATCGCGCCGCGCAAGGGGGAGAGGCAGGGGGCGATCGGCCAGGTGGCCGAGGAGGCCAGCGCCGTCGAGCGCGCCGAACATTGGCGCCTGCTCTATGTCGCCCTCACCCGGGCGGAGGAAAGGCTGGTCGTCGCCGGCTCGCTCGGTCCCCGCGCCAGGGGCGAGGTCAAGCCCGAAAGCTGGTATGCCGCCGTTGAAGCGGCGCTCATTTCGCTGGACGCGGAATGGGAGGCCGATCCGCTCTGGGGCGCGCGGCGGAGCTGGCGTGGAAGCGAAATCCTGCCCGCCAGACCCCTGGAGACGGCTGTTGCGCAAAACCGGACGGCGCATGACGAACCGGATTGGCTCCGCCGCCGCGCCCCTGTCGAGGCGCGCCCTCCGCGTCCTCTGGCGCCCTCCGCTGCGGTGGAGGACGATGTGCCCTATCCGCCGCCGACCCCCGCGATGCGGGACGCGGCCGAACGCGGCCGCTGGCTGCACCGGCTGTTCGAGAGGCTGGCCGATGTGCCGTCGGATGCCCGCCGCTCCCGCGCCGACAACTGGCTGGCGCAACAGGGCCTTGGCGATCCGGCGCGGCGGCATGACGTCATGGAACAGGCATTGCGGGTGATCGAAGACCCGCGATTTGCCCCGCTGTTCGGTCCCGATGCTCTGGCCGAAGCGCCCATCGCCGCCGTGGTGGGCGAGGCGGTGATCGCCGGCACGGTCGACCGGCTGCGCATCGGTGACGATGTGGTGCAACTGGTCGATTTCAAGACCGGCCGCATATCGCCGCTGGTGGTGGAGGAGGTGCCATTGGCCCATGTGCGGCAGATGGCCGCCTATGCCGCCGCGCTCCAGGTGATCTTTCCGGGCCGCAGGATAGAGGCCGGCCTGCTCTACACATCCGCGCCGAGGCTGATCACCCTGCCGCCGGAACTGTTGGAGCGGCACAAGCCCGGCTTTCCGCCCGCGCAGGAGAATTTGCCGCTTCCGACCGTTGAGGCGGATGCGTCGCCATCCTAAATATCCGGCAACCGAAGGAGATACCCAAAATGGCTACCAAGGCAGTCACCGACCTCAGCTTCCAGCAGGACGTCATCAACGCGGACAAGCCCGTGCTCGTCGATTTCTGGGCGGAATGGTGCGGTCCGTGCAAGATGATCGGCCCCGCGCTGGAAGAGATTTCGGACGAACTGGCTGACAAGGTCACCATCGCGAAGATCAATATCGACGAAAATCCCGATGCGCCCGGCCGCTATGGCGTGCGCGGCATTCCGACGATGATCCTCTTCAAAAATGGTGAAGCCGCCGCCACCAAGGTCGGCGCCGCGCCCAAGAGCGCGCTCAAGGGCTGGATCGAAAGCGTTCTTTGATAGCCTGCCCGCAAGGTGCCCCTGCAAAGGCAGGGGCATTTTGCCTCAAGTCAGCGGGATCATGACCGTCCCGGCATAGGCGGGTCTTTCGCGCAGCCTGTCATACCAGTCCCGCACATGGGGCACGTCCGGCCGTTCCATGTCCAGCGTGAAGAAGCTGTGCGCATAGACGCCCATCGGCACGTCCGCGATGCCGAAGCTTTCGCCCGACAGCCAGCGCTGCCCAGCCAGGGCGCGGTCGAGGATCAGCATCGCCTCTCCCGATTGCCGCGCCGACTCAGCCACCGCCTCCATGTCGCGATCTTCCACTTTCCTGCGGACGAGGTTCAGAAAGGCGCCCCGCTGCGCATCGGCAAAGCTGAACTGCCAGTCCATCCATTTGTCGCCCTGGGCCCGTATCGCTGGATCGGTGGGCCACATGCCTTCCGGGGCATGGCGTGCCGCCAGATAGCGCAGGATCGCATTGGATTCCCACAGCACCATGTCGCCGTCCTGGATCGTCGGGACCAGCCGGTTGGGGTTCATCGCGACATAGGCGTCGCTCATCCCGAACTGACCGCCGACATCGTGCCGGACATAGGGCAGGCCGATTTCACCGGCGAACCAGGCGACCTTCTTCACATTATGCGAGTTCGGGCGTCCCCAGATCGTCAGCATGTCCATCCTTCCCTTCTTCAGCGGAACAACCGGTCCGCCGCCAGATCCCAGAGGCGCGGGGATGAAGCCCCCAGCAGCCCGCGCCGCAAATCGCCCACGACATAAGGCGATCCGTCCAGCCGCTGGCACAGGCCGCCCGCTTCGTTCACGAACAGCGTTCCCGCCGCATGATCCCAGGGCAGGGTGCGGGCAAAGACCGACAGGTCATTCTGTCCCAGCACCAGGCGCGGATATTGCTCGGCGGCGCAGCGGGGAATATCCACCAGCCGGAAAATGGCCTCCGACCGGCGTCTGACGTCGGCGCGCTCCTCCTCCGTCATGAAATAGACGGCAAGCGCCGCGATCGGCAGCGGTTCGCCGCTCTCCCGCGCATAGACCTGCTCCCCGTCGATATGGCTGCCGGCGCCCAATATGGCGTGGCACAGGCGTCCGGTCAGTGGGTCCAATATCCACCCGGCCAGGATCGTTCCTGCGTCCGCCAGCGCGACCATGATGCCGAAGGGCGGCCTTCCGGCGGCGAAATTCCCGGTCCCGTCGATCGGGTCGATGATCCAGTTCAGCCCTTCGCCGGCACGGTCCAATATGGCGGGGTCGGCGGCGCAGGCTTCCTCCCCGATGATGCCGGCTTCCGGCAGGATCGCCGCCAATCCTTCCGCCAGCCGGATTTCGCTTTCCCTGTCCGCGATGGTGACGAAATCGTCGGCCGCCTTCTCGCTGATCTCATGGCTGGCGAGGTTGCGGTAGCGCGGCATGACCACGTCCCGCCCCACCTCGCGCATCAGCGCCACGACCGGTTCATGCAATTCCGTCGGCATCAGGGCCGTCCTTTTCTCAACTGCGATAATCCGCGTTGATCGAAATATAGCCATGGGTCAGGTCGCAGGTCCAAACCGTCGCCCGGCCGTCGCCCAGCCCCAGATCGACGCCGATCGCTATGTCCTGCCCCTTGAGATGCGCGGCCACCGGCGCCTCGTCATAGCCCTCGACCGCCAGACCGCCCGACGCCACCTGGGTCGCGCCGAAACGGATGGAAAGCCTGTCGCGATCCGCAGGCTCTCCCGCCTTGCCGATCGCCATGACCACGCGGCCCCAATTGGCGTCCTCACCCGCAATGGCGGTCTTCACCAGCGGCGAGTTGGCGATGGAAAGGGCGATGCGATGCGCGCTGGCGTCGCTTTCCGCGCCCTCGACGGCGATCTCGACGAATTTCGTCGCGCCTTCCCCGTCGCGCACCACCAGATGCGCAAGCTGGCGGCAGAGATCGTCCAAGGCGGCCGCGAAGGCGTCCGCCCCGGCATCCTCCATGGAGGCGAGCGGCGCATTGCCCGCCTTGCCGGTGGCGAAGGCCAGCACCGTATCGCTGGTGGAGGTGTCGCTGTCGACGGTGATGCAGGAAAAGCTCGTCCGGTTGGCGGCGGACAGCATCTGCTGCAACAGCTTGGGCTCGATGGCCGCGTCGGTGAAGATATAGCCCAGCATCGTCGCCATGTCGGGCGCGATCATGCCGGACCCCTTGATGATCCCGACAAGCTCGACCCGCGCGCCGCCGATCATGGCGGAGGCGCGGGCGCCCTTGGCATAGGTGTCGGTCGTGCCGATGGTGGTCGCCGCATCCTCCCAGCCGCAGGGCGCGGCGGCAAAGGCGGCTTCCAGCCCCGCCTCTGCCTTGTCCACCGGCAGCGGAACGCCGATCACCCCGGTGGAGGAGATGAAGACGTCCGACGGCTGGCAGTCCAGATGGTTCGCGACCTTGGCGGCAATCGCCTCCACCGCCGCGCGGCCCCGGTGCCCGGTGAAGGCATTGGCATTGCCGGCATTCACCACCAGAGCCCGTGCGGAACCGAGCGGAATGGCGTCCCGGCACCATTCGACTTCCGGGGAAGGGCATTTGCTCTGCGTCGTGACGCCCGCGACCGCCGTGCCTTCGCTCAGCTCGACATAGGTGAGGTCGCAGCGATCCCAATTCTTGTATCGCGCCCGCGCTACGCGAGCCGTGACGCCTGCCACGGGCGGAAGGTCGGGGAAAGCGGCGGGGGCGAGGGGGGAGCGTTCAGTCATGCCCGTCGCTTAGCGCAATATGCCCGCCCGTCAACGGCGAGATGGGCGGACATAGAGCTTTCCGACGCCGTCCGGCATGGCCAGCATCCGGTAGGCGCGCCGCTTCGCATAGGCGATCAGGCTGTCGTCGGGCCGCAGCGGCAGTTTGCGAGTCCCCATTTCATATCCGACCAGGATCGCCTCGGGCGGATCGCGGTCCAGATCGGCCAGGGTCGCCGGTATCATGGCATGGATGCGCCGGGCTTCCGCGCCCTCCATCGTCCATCCCGTCCGGTACACGAAGGGGCCCGGCGCGAACCGCCGGTCGATGTTGAGCCCGCTGTCGACCAGTTGCTGGGGCGAAAGGGTGACGATCTCGTCGTCGCCGGTCAGCCTGCGCACCTGCGCGCCGGCCCAGCGCGCATGGTCGCTCGCCGCCAATATCGGCGATCCATGACCCGCCATGGCGATGACATGGCGGGTCGCCGGCAGCAGCCCCGGCACGGCGGACAGGCAGAGCGATGCGATCAGGACCGGACGGGCGCGACGGGGCCAGGCCCGTGCGTCGTCCAGCATGAAGCCGAGCGCCAGGCCCAGCGGCGGCAGCAACGGCATCACATATTGAAGCTGGGACGGCGTCGGCAGCGCGGCCCCGATCAGTCCGCCGCCGATCATCCAACAGGCAAGGCGCCTTTCGGGCGGACCGGCCCGGCCGCGACTTGCCCATCCATGGGCGATGATGGCTGCCAGGCTGAGCAGCGCCGGCCCCCGCCAAAGATATTTGGCGAGATCCCCGAACTTCTCGCCCCATGACAGTTCGTCGCCCGCGCCATTGGCTGCATACCAGGCAAAGGGGCCGCTTGCCGCAAAGGTGACGACTCCATAGAAAAAGGCGGCCGGCGCAAGGGCGCTGGCGACGAGCATGGGCGCAAGCCCCGCCAGCGCGCCAAGGGCCAGCCAGACGGCATGGCGCGGGCGGGCCAGCAATGCAAAGCCGCCGACCGCCGCCCCCAATGGGATGAAATTGAGCTTGGCGGCGACGGCCAGCCCGAAGAACAGCCCCGCTCCAAACCAATGGCGTCGCCCACCGGCTTGCAGTGCAATCACCGAAAGAAGCATCGCCAATGTGGCCAGCATGGTGGGCAGCATGTCGTTGCGGGTCACGCTCGCGGTGAACTGAAAGGCGGCGGTCGCGGCGATGAAGGCAGTCGCAAGGGCCGCGCTGGCGCGCGATATGCCCGCGCGCCGTTGCGCGAAATGGAGCAGCAGCAGCGTGATCAGGGCGCAGGCCGCCGTGGCGAGCCGCATGGCGACCAGCATCCTGCCCGGGAAACCGAGGGCCAGGGGCGCGAACAGCCAGGCATGAAGCGGCGGTTGCAGGTACAGGAAGTCGCGATAGATCAGCAGGTGCGAGCTGAACCATGCGCCTGCTATATATTGGCTCTCATCATGATCGAACGGCGTCGCAAGCGCCGCGATCCCGAACCACAGCAAAGCCGCGGCCGTCGCCGCCACAGGCAAGGTCGCGCCGCGCGGTTCCACGCGGGCAGGGCTGGAGATCATCGTCAAATCGCTCTCATTCCTCAGGCTTCGGCACCGGCGCCGTCACTGGACGCCGCGATCCGCCCATATCCTGCTTCCGCCCATGTCCGGCACGGAAAAATCCGCTTGATCGCTCATTATTACGCCCTCGCGACATACCCGCTCTGATTGACTAACGCCCGTGCGCGCCCTAAATCGCCGCGCATGTCCGCGTGCATCGCCCCAAAGGCGTGCGCGTCCCCTTTTGTCAGGAACTTGCATGTTCGGCGCACTCGCCAAGTCTATTTTCGGCTCCTCCAACGACCGCTACGTGAAGTCGCTGGGCAAGACCGTCGAACAGATCGCCTCTTTCGAACCCACCATCTCGGCCATGACGGACGAGGAACTGACGGCGCAGACCCTGCGGTTCCGGGAACGGCTGGCGCAGGGCGAGACGCTGGACGACCTGCTGCCCGAAGCTTTCGCCACGGTGCGCGAGGCCGCCAGGCGGACGCTGGGCCAGCGCCATTATGACGTGCAGATGGTGGGCGGCATCGTGCTTCATCGCGGCGAGATCGCGGAAATGCGCACCGGCGAGGGCAAGACGCTGGTCGCGACGCTCGCCACCTATCTGAACGCGCTGGAGGGCAAGGGCGTCCACGTCGTCACGGTGAACGACTATCTGGCCAGCCGCGACTGCGAATGGATGGGGCAGGTCTATCGCTTCCTGGGCCTTACCACCGGCGTCATCGTGCCGAACCTGTCGGAAGACCAGCGGCGCGAGGCCTATAACGCCGACATCACCTATGCGACGAACAACGAACTCGGCTTCGACTATCTGCGCGACAATATGAAATATGACCGCGCATCGATGGTGCAGCGGCCGTTCAACTTCGCCATCGTCGACGAGGTGGACTCGATCCTGATCGACGAAGCCCGCACGCCGCTGATCATCTCCGGCCCCACCGACGACAAGTCGGAACTCTATGTCGCCGTCGACGCCATCGTGAAGCGGCTGGACGACAGCGACTATGAGAAGGACGAGAAGCAGCGCACCGTCACCCTGACGGAGGACGGCACCGAGAAGATCGAGCGCATGCTGGAGGAGGCCGGGCTGCTGCAAGGCGCCAACCTCTATGATTTCGAGAACACCGCCGTCGTCCATCACGTCAACCAGGCGCTGCGCGCGAACGTCATGTTCCGCCGCGACATCGATTACATCGTCAAGGACGGCAAGGTCATCATCATCGATGAATTCACCGGCCGCATGATGGACGGCCGCCGCTGGTCGGACGGCCTGCACCAGGCGGTGGAAGCCAAGGAAGGCGTGAATATCGAGCCGGAGAACCAGACGCTCGCCTCCATCACCTTCCAGAATTATTTCCGCATGTACCCCAAGCTTGGCGGCATGACGGGCACGGCCGCGACCGAAGCGACCGAATTCTACGAAATCTACAAGATGAACGTCGTCACCATCCCGACCAACCGGCCGGTGCAGCGTGTCGATGAGGAAGACAGCTTCTACAAGAATCTGGAGGACAAGTTCCGCGGCATCGCCAAGACCATCAAGGTCCATGCGGAGCAGGGCCAGCCGGTCCTCGTCGGCACCGTGTCGATCGAAAAGTCGGAAATGCTGTCCGAATTCCTGACGCAGCAGGGGGTGAAGCACGCCGTCCTCAACGCCCGCTTCCATGAGAGCGAAGCGCATATCGTGGCGCAGGCGGGCCGCAAGGGCGCCGTCACCATCGCCACCAACATGGCCGGGCGCGGCACCGACATCAAGCTGGGCGGCAACCTGGAATTCCGCGTCGAGGACGAGCTGCGGGACATGCCGGAAGGCCCGGAGCGCGAAGCCGCCATCGCCCGCATCGATGCCGAGATCGAGGCGGAGAAGCAGGAAGTGCTCGCCGCCGGCGGCCTGTTCGTGCTGGGCACGGAACGCCATGAAAGCCGCCGCATCGACAATCAGCTTCGCGGCCGCTCGGGCCGTCAGGGCGATCCCGGCCTGTCGCGCTTTTATCTCAGCCTCGACGACGATCTTATGCGCATCTTCGGCCCGGACACAATGTTCGCGAAGATGATCCGCTCCAATCTGGAAGATGGCGAGGCGCTGCCGCCCTCGAAATGGCTCAGCAAGGCGATCGAGACCGCGCAGAAGAAGGTCGAGGCGCGCAACTACGACATCCGCAAGCAGGTCGTCGAATATGACGACGTGATGAACGACCAGCGCAAGGTCATTTACGAGCAGCGCAGCGACATCATGGACGCGGAGACGGTGGACGATGTCGTCGTCGACATGCGGCATGAGACGGTCAACGATCTGGTCGGCGCGTCCTGCCCGCCGGGCACCTACCCCGAACAGTGGGACATGGAGCGGCTGAAGGCCCGCACGGCCGAAGTGCTGAACCTGGAACCCGATTTCGACGGCTGGCTGGCTGAGGACCATGTCGATCCGGAAATGATCGAGGAACGGCTGAGGGCACTGGCGGACGAGGCGGTGGCCGACAAGGTCAAGGAACTCGATCCCGAAAACTGGCACATGATCGAGAAGTCGATCCTGCTCCAGAGCCTGGACCACCATTGGAAGGAGCATCTGTCGACTCTCGACGCGCTCCGCCAGGTCGTCCATCTGCGCGCCTATGCGCAAAAGACGCCGATCAACGAATATAAGCAGGAAGCCTTTGCCCTGTTCGAACGCATGCTGGGCAATATCCGCGAGGATGTGACCGGCTCCATCGCGCGCGTCCAGTTCCGCATGGAAGAGCCGCTGCCGGAATTCGACCTGCCGGTGCTGCCCGACTTCATCACCACCCATATCGACCCCTTTTCGGGCGAGGATAATAGCGGCGACATCGACGGCGGGCAGATCAGCGGGATCACGACCACCCTGCCGCGTCCGCCGGTGGGCGGACAGGGCGGAGAATTCGCCAATCTGGACATCAGCCGCAATGCGCCATGCCCCTGCGGCTCGGGCCAGAAATACAAGCATTGCCACGGCGCGCTCAGCTAGGCTGTGTGGGGATTCAGCCCATGGCGGGCTGCAAATGGCGGCTTTCTGCTTGGAAGAATGCGACAGCAGGAAACCGGAGCGCGCGACCTGCGCCCGATTTGACGCAGCGCGCTCCGGAACAAGCCCGTCGTTTCAACAATGGGCATGCTGACCCGGCTTCAGCAGGACGAAGGGAATAAGGCCGGGGCAATCGCGCGATATGGCTGAATGCCGATACAGCCTAATCGCCGGGCCCGTCCCCATGCAGTTTCGCCCATAATTGGGCTGTACCCGCTTCCTGCGCCTTGTTCACATATTGGGCGGCGATCAGCCAACCCTTGATTGGTCGCAACGGAAGCACTGTCGTCAGGATCAGCACCGGGACACCGACGGCCAAATGCACCCAAAGGCCCGGCCGCGCCAAAATCTCCAGCATGATGATGAAGACCACGCCCGGAACGCAGGCGAATAGCTGCACGAATACGGCTGGCCCGTCCGCCGGATCGGCAAAATCATAATTCAGCCCGCAAATCTCGCAATGATCGCGCACCGTAAGGAAGCCGCGGAAGATATGTCCCTCGCCGCATCGGGGACAACGGCCGAAGGGGCCGGTCTCCATTGGAGAAAGCCGCTTCCAGCGACCTTCCATTTCCGCCGCCGGTTGCATCGTTGTTATCCTGTCCGTGTCGCTCATCGTCATGCCATTCTGCCTGTCGCAGAAATGTCGTCATATCCTGCGGATTTTCAATTGGGCTTTTTGCCCCAGGGCAGTCTGCCCCCGCTCATGGAATTGACGTTACGGAAAGCAGCGTTCTACCTTTGGGTAGATTGCCAAGAACATCTGCACCTGCTAATCCGGGGAGGATTTGGATGCCCGACAGCAAACAAATCGCGCTCCCGGCTTTCCCTTGCCCGGGAGCGCTTTTTATTTGCAATGCATTGCGACGCCAAAAGTTCCCGCCAGCCTGATGGCCGATAGGCCCATGATAATGGGCATGAAGCCGATCAGGGCTCCCGTTCCATCGCATCATGAAGGACCTGATCGGGACAGGACATGGCAAGGGCCCTGACCTTGTAGCGCAGCGCAAGTTCGCGATGGACCGCAACCTCCTGCGACGAAGCGCTGCGCCTTTCAGCAGCATCGGCTTTCGCGGCTTCTTCTCTTGCGCGCCGGAACATGTAGCGCGCATCGTTATCGGCAGACATCGTCACCTCCGATGATTGTCGACCGCTTCTAGCATGAAGAAAACCGCCGCGCTTTAACGGGGATCAAATTGGATGGCGGACAGGGTGGGATTCGAACCCACGGTGAGCGTGAACCCACGGCGGTTTTCAAGACCGCTGCCTTAAACCACTCGGCCACCTGTCCGTCGCCACGCTTCCGGGAGCGATTTCCAGCCGATCGAACCGATCGCTGGTCGGGAAATCGCGGAAAACAGCGCAGCGATCCGATTCAGTCAGATCGAAACCCGCTCTAGCGAACCCGGCGGCCTTGCCAAGCGTAAAAATGGCGGGAAGGCGGTTTCATCGCCCGAATGGCGCCGTGCGCCATTAAGGGGATTCACGCCACGCCATCCCTGTGCAACAAAAGGGCTTAAGGAGATTCTTCAATGCGTTCGTCGATCATGTCGCTGTTGCTGGGGCTCGCCGCCGTCATGGCGGGCGGTCTGACGGCGGACAGCGTCAGCGCGCAGGAGGATGTCGCCTTTCGCGCCTATCTGGAATCCCTCCGCCCGAAGGCGCGGACCATGGGCATCCGGGATACGACCCTGGATAGCGTTTTCCCGGGCCTGACCCCCAATCCCCGCGTGGTTCAGCTCGACCAGAACCAGCCTGGCGGCGGCGCCTACGCCCCCATTCCCAATTTCGAGCCATATCGCCGCCAGCATGTCGACGCGGCGCGCATCGGCCGGGGCCGCACGGCCTATCTCGCCAACCGCGCCCGGCTCGCCCGGATCGAGGCGGAGACCGGCGTGCCGGAGGAGGTCATGGTCGCCATTTACGGCCATGAGACAAATTACGGCGCCTATACCGGCGATTTCGACCTGATCCGCTCACTCGCGACCCTTTCCTATGAGGGGCGCCGCCGGACATTGTTCGAACCGGAACTGCTGGCGACGCTCAAGATGCTGGACAATGGCGTGCCGCGCAGCCGCCTGGTGGGCAGTTGGGCGGGCGCGACCGGTTATCCCCAGTTCCTGCCCAGCGTCTATCTGCGGTTGGGCAAGGACGGCGACGGCGACGGAAGGGTCGACATCTGGAACAGCGAAGCCGATGCGCTCGCCTCCATCGCCAATTATTTCGTCCATGCCGGATGGCGCCGGGGCCAGCCGTGGGGCATTGCGGTGTCCGTTCCCGCCGGTCTCGACCGCTCCGGCCTTGCCGCCCGCACCAGCCCCGCCCGCTGCCCGCGCGTGTTCAATCGCCACAGCCGCTGGCTCAGCATGGCCGAATGGCGGCGCATGGGGATCGTGCCCAGCGGCGGCGGCTGGCCCGCCGACCGGGTGATGGCGACGCTGCTGGAACCCGATGGGCCGGGCAAGACGGCTTATCTGCTCACCAGCAACTACCGGGCGATCCTCGACTATAATTGTTCGAATTTCTACGCATTGTCGGTCGGCCTGCTCGCCGACGCGGTGAAGCAATAGAGCGCTTTGCTATTGGTCCTGCCATGGCTAATGAATGTGCTAGGCACTCGAAGAATCCACCAGTCCGAAGGCAATCCTGCATGAAGAAGTCCATCGCCGCCCTCCTGTTCGTCGGGTTGCTCTCCACGCCGCTGACCGCCGCCGCGCCGCCCTATAGCAGCGAAGCGCCGATCGCCTATATGAAGGACCTGTCGTCAGGCGCGGTGCTCTATAACAAGGGTGGCGACACGCGGATGCCGCCTGCCTCCATGGCGAAGATGATGACGGCCCATGTCGCCTTCCGCCTGATCCAGAAGGGCGACCTGAAGCTCGACCAGAAATTTACCGTCCGCCCGGAAACCTGGCAGCAATGGCATGGCCCGCAGGCCGGTTCGACCATGTTCCTGTCGCCGGGCGAGCAGGTGTCGGTGGAAAATCTGCTGCACGGCATCGTCACCCTTTCCGGCAATGACGCCTGCGTCGTGCTGGCGGAGGGCATTGCCGGGACCGAGCAGGCCTTCGTCGCGCTGATGAATCAGGAGGCGAAGCGTCTGGGCCTCAAGAACAGCAATTTCGGCACCAGCAATGGCTGGCCGGACGAAGGCGTCACCTATGTCACCGCCGCCGACCTGGCGACGCTGGCCGAAGCGACGATCGAGGAAACGCCCAACCTCTACAAGAAATTCTACGCCACGCGCAGCTTCACCTGGGGCAAGACGATGGGCGGCGCGGACATCGAGCAGGGCAACCGCAATCCCATATTGGGCAAGGTGGCCGGGGCCGACGGGCTCAAGACCGGGCATACCCAGGAAGCGGGTTTCGGCTTCACCGGATCGGCCGAGCAGGAGGGGCGTCGTCTGGTCATGGTCGTCGCGGGCCTGACCAGCTTCAATCAGCGGATTGCTGAATCCGTGCGCTTCATGGACTGGGGCTTCCGCGCATGGAAGGCGCAGCCGCTGTTCAAGAAGGGCCAGACCGTCGAGACCGCCGAAGTGCAGCTTGGCAGCGCGACCAGCGTGCCGCTGGTGGCGCCGCAGGACATGGCCGTGACCCTGCCTCGCGCCGCATCGTCCAACATCTCGGTCAAGGTCGCCTATACCGGCCCGATCAAGGCGCCCATCGCCAAGGGGCAGAGGATCGCGCAACTGATCGTCTCGACCCCCGATACCCCGCCGCAGATCCTGCCGCTGGTCGCCGGCGAGGATGTCTCCGAAGCCGGCATTTTCGGCCGCCTGTGGAACGGGCTGAAGTCGTTCTTCGGGTGACCGACGCCCGGACGACAGGGGGGCGCTTCATCTCTCTGGAAGGCGGGGAGGGCGCGGGCAAGTCGACCCAGTTGAGCGCGCTTGCCGCGGCCCTGCGCGCGCGCGGCCTGGAAGTGGTGGAAACCCGCGAACCCGGCGGCAGCGAAGGGGCGGAGGCCATTCGGGCCCTCCTGCTGACCGGTGGCGCGGACCGCTGGAGCCCTCGCGCCGAAGCGCTGCTGTTCGCCGCTGCCCGTGCCGATCATGTCGAAAAGACGATCCGCCCGGCGCTGGAGCGCGGCGCATGGGTGCTTTCCGACCGCTTCCTGGACAGCAGCCGCGCCTATCAGGGCATGGGTTCGCTGACCGACGCGGACATATTGGCGCTTCACCGGATCGGCAGCGACGGTTTCCTGCCCGACCGGACGCTCTTCCTCACCCTGGCGGAGGAGGAGGCGAGCGCTCGCGCCCAATCCCGCGATGGGGATGCTGCGGACAGGATCGGTGGGCGTGACCGGGACTTTCACCGGGCCGTCTCGACGGCCTTCCATCGGTTCGCGCAGCAGGAACCGGCGCGCTTCCTGACCGTCGATGCCTCTGGCGAAGCCGAAGCCGTGACGGCAAGGCTGCTGCATGCCTTGCAGGACCTGCTGCCATGACGCCGCTGCTCGGCCATGACGGGCAGGCCCGCACCCTGATCGGCGCGGCGCGAAGCGGCCGCCTGCACCATGGCTGGATATTGGCCGGCCCACGCGGCATCGGCAAGGCAAGCTTCGCCCGCGCCATGGCGCTGCGCCTGCTGGCGGAGGCAGCGGGCCCGGCCATCGCGGCCGACGGGCTGGACGTGCCGCACGACCACCCGATCCGTCGTCTGTTCGAGGCCGACGCCCACCCCGACTATGCGGAGCTTTTCTGCCTGGAAAGGGAAAGCGGCACCGCGCGCAACATCACGGTCGATCAGGTCCGGGGCCTGCAGCGCCTGATCCAGTCGGCTCCCTCCATGTCCTCGCGGCGGATCGTCGTCATCGACAGCGCCGACGATCTGGAGCGCGGCGCGGCCAATGCGCTGCTCAAGAATCTGGAAGAGCCGCCGGCCGACATGCTGTTCCTGCTGGTCAGCCATGCGCCCGGCCGCCTGCTGCCGACCATCCGCTCCCGCTGCCGCACCCTGCGCTTCGACAGCTTGGGTGAGGATGCCATGCGGAGCATCCTCTACAAGGCGGACGCAGGCCTGTCTGCGGACGAACTGACGGCGCTGGTCCGCGCAGGCGAGGGGTCTCCCGGCAAGGCATTGCGCTATGCCGGCCTCAACATAGCGGACATCGAGCATTCGCTGGCGGCGATCGCCGCCGACGGCGACCCCGGCAATCGCCATCGGCTGATCCTGGCCAAGATGCTTTCATCAAAAAGCGCACGGCCCCGTTATGAGGCCTTTCTGGAGCGTGCCCCGGCCTTCATCGCGGCGGCGGCGCGCCAGCGGCAGGGGGACGATCTCGGCAAGGCGCTGGACCATTGGGAAGCCGCCCGTCAGCTTGCAGGCGGAGCCATCATCCTGTCGCTCGAACCGGGGGCGGTGGTTTTCGAACTGGCGGGGCATGTTGCGGCCCTTGCCCGCTGAAAAGCGGCTTTGCGCAAGGGCTAACACCCGCTAGGGAAGGCCCATGTCCAAGCCCTATACCATCACGACCGCCATCAGCTACCCCAATGGCCGCCCGCATATCGGCCACGCCTATGAAGTGATCGCCACCGATGCGATCGCCCGTTTCCAGCGGATGATGGGCCGCGACGTCTTCTTCCAGACCGGCACGGACGAACATGGCCTTAAAATGGCCCAGACCGCCCGCGGCCGGAACATGGAGCCACGCGCGCTTGCCGATGAAATGTCCGGATATTTCAGGGCTATGAACGACGGTCTGAATATCAGCTATGATCGTTTCATCCGCACCAGCGAGCCGGATCACCATCGCGCCAGCCAGGCGATCTGGCAGGCGATGGAGGCCAATGGCGACCTCTATCTCGGCCGGTATGAAGGCTGGTATTCGGTGCGCGACGAAGCCTTTTACGACGAAAAGGAACTGACCGAAGGGGAGGGCGGGCAGAAGCTCTCGCCCCAGGGCACGCCGGTGGAATGGACGGTGGAGGAAAGCTGGTTCTTCCGCCTGTCGGCCTATCAGCAGAAGCTGCTGGACCTCTACGCGAGCCAGCCTGATTTCATCCAGCCCGACAGCCGCCGCAATGAGATCATGCGCTTCGTCGAAGGCGGACTGTCCGACCTCAGCGTGTCGCGCACCAGCTTCGACTGGGGCGTGAAGGTGCCGGGCAGCGACGGCCATGTCATGTATGTGTGGGTGGACGCGCTCACCAATTACATCACCGGCTGCGGCTATCCCGACGATGCCGAACGCATGGCCCGTTACTGGTCGGAAGGAGGCGACATCACGCATATCATCGGCAAGGATATCGTGCGTTTTCATACCGTTTACTGGCCGGCCTTCCTGATGAGCGCGAAGCTGCCTTTGCCCAAGCAGGTGTTCGGCCACGGCTTCCTCCTCAACCGGGGGGAGAAGATGTCGAAGTCGCTCGGCAATGTGGCCGATCCGATGGAACTGGCGGAGGGCTTCGGCGTGGACCAGCTTCGCTATTTCCTGCTGTCGGAAGTCACCTTCGGCAATGACGGCAGCTACAGCGCGGAGGCGATCGTCGCCCGTTCGAACAGCGACCTCGCCAATAGTTTCGGCAATCTCGCCCAGCGGACGCTGAGCTTCATCGCCAAGAATCTCGAAGGCCGTCTGCCGGAACCGGCGGCGCAGGATGTCGACCGCGATCTTCTTGCAACCGTGGGAGAAGCGGCCCGGACTTTCCAGGGCGCCATGGCCGACCTTGCGCCATCGACCGCCATCGAAGCCTGGATGCGTGCGGTCTTTGCCTGTAACGCCTATATCGACGCGCAGGCGCCCTGGACGCTCCGCAAGACAGATCCCGCCCGGATGGAGGCCGTGCTCGCCACCCTCTACGAAGCCATCGCCGATCTCGCCATCATCGTCCAGCCGGTCATCCCGGCAAGCGCCTCCGCCCTGCTCCAGCAGATGGGGGTAGCCGAGGATGGCCGCAGCTATGCCGCCATCGCCACTGACTGGTATGCGCAACTGCGCGCGTCGGGCTTTACCTTGAGCCCGCCCAAGCCGCTTTTCCCGCGGCTCGAACTGCCCGTCGAAGAGGCATAAGGACATGTTCATCGACAGCCATTGCCACTTGAATTACAAAGGGTTGATCGAGGATCAGCAGAATGTGCTCGAACGGGCGCGTGGCGCCGGCGTCGGCCTGATGCTCAACATCGCCACGCGGGAAAGCGAGTGGGACGATGTGCTGGACACCGCGTTGCGCGAACCCGATGTCTGGGCAACCGTCGGCATCCATCCGCATGAGGCAG
Organism: Sphingobium fuliginis; assembly: GCF_015074805.1. Lineage (NCBI taxonomy): Bacteria > Pseudomonadati > Pseudomonadota > Alphaproteobacteria > Sphingomonadales > Sphingobiaceae > Sphingobium > Sphingobium fuliginis. Next base: position 1,205,663 of record NZ_CP060035.1, read on the forward strand.
ACGAGCATCCGCATGTCGATACGGCGAAGCTCGTCGAACGCGCTTCCCACCCGCGTATCGTCGGCATAGGCGAGACCGGCCTCGATTATTATTACGACCATAGCGACCGCGAGCGGCAGCAACGCAGCTTCCGCGCCCACATCGCCGCCTCCCGCGGAACCGGCCTGCCGCTGATCGTCCACACCCGCGATGCGGAGGAAGACACGCTCGCGATCATGCGCGATGAAATGGGGAAGGGCGCCTATGGCGGGGTCATACACTGCTTCACCGCCAGCGGCGCCTTTGCCGATGCGGCGATGGAACTGGGTTTCCTTATCAGCATTTCGGGTATCGTGACCTTCAGGAACGCCAGGGATTTGCAGGAAACGGCCGCGCGCCTGCCGCTCGAAAGCCTGCTGATCGAGACTGACTCCCCGTTCCTCGCGCCGGTTCCCCATCGCGGCAAGCCCTGCGAACCGGCGTTCGTGGCGGACACTGCCCGTTTCCTGGCGAATTTGCGGGGCGAGAGTGTCGAGCAGCTGGCCGAGGCGACGTCAGCCAATTTCCGCAAGCTGTTCAGCAAGGCGGCATGAGCCTCAAGCTCACCATCCTGGGCAGCGGCACCTCTTCGGGCGTTCCCCGGATCGGCAATGACTGGGGCGCATGCGACCCGCAGGAGCCGAAGAACCGCCGCACCCGGGCATCGATCCTGATCGAAAGCCCCACGACCCGGCTGCTGATCGACACATCACCGGATATGCGCACCCAGTTGCTGGCGGCCGATGTCGTGCAGATCGACGCCATATTGTGGACGCATGACCATGCCGACCACAGCCACGGCCTGGACGACGTCCGTCAGCTTTACCATCATCGCGGCACGCCCGTGCCCGGCTATGCACGCCCCCAGACGCTCCGCCTGCTCCGTGAACGCTTCGGCTATGCCTTCGAAGGGCGTCACGGTTATCATCCGACGATCGAACCCCATGCGCTGCCGGACGGCCTGCGCATCGGGGACATCGGCATCGCCTGCACGGATCAGCCCCATGGCGAGATATTCTCCACCGGCTTCCGCTTCACGCATGATGGTCATTCCATTGGCTATGCCACTGATTTTCATGACATAACGGTCGACATGCTGGCGCTGTACGATGGGCTGGACATCTGGGTTGTCGATGCCCTGCGGGAAAAGCCGCATCCGACGCACGCGCATCTGGCGCTTACCCTGGATGCCGTTCAGGCCGTAAGGCCCCGCCGTGCCATATTGATCCATATGGACCAGAGCATGGATTATGCGACGCTCCGCCGGACACTCCCCGAAGGCGTCGAACCGGGCTATGACGGGCTGGTGGCCGAACTGGGCGCGACATAGGGGGCGGGGCAGGGGATGGATGGCGATCAGGCAATGTCCAGTCTCTGGTATGTGCTGGCGCTTGTCCTGGTCGGGTCGGCCCTGATTGCCCGGCGCGCCCCGATGGGCGGGCTCATGCGCATGGCCATGCTCTGGATCGTCATCTTCGCCGTCCTCCTCGGGCTGTTCAAGGCTGGCGAGAAGTCCGGTCTGTTTTCCAGCCGCTTATATGGGGCCGGGGACGAATCCCCTCCATTGTCGACCAATGCCGCGTCGACCAATGCCGCGCCGGCGGCCTTGCCGTCCGCGCATGTGGAGGGACAGGCCTTGCGAATCCCGGTCGCGCCCGACGGTCATTATTGGGTGGAGGGAATGGTCAACGGGAACCCGACGCGCTTTCTGATCGACAGCGGCGCCAGCGTCACCGCCCTGTCAGTGGAGGCGGCCCGCGGTTCCGGCCTGAACTTCGACCTGAACGCGCCCGGCGTCAGCATGATGACCGCCAACGGCAAGATCGACGCCAAGCGCTCGACCATCGCCACGCTGGTGGTCGGCCCGATCCGGGCCAGCGATCTCGACATCGTCGTTTCCCCGGCTTTCGGAGAGGTCAATGTGATCGGCATGAACATGCTGTCGCGCCTGAAAAGCTGGTCCGTGCAAAATGGAGAGATGGTGCTGACCCCATGACGTCATCGACCGCAGCACCCGATCAGCGTCAGCGCCTGAAGGCCATCATCGGCGGCTCCACCGGCAATCTGGTCGAATGGTATGACTGGTATGCCTATTCCGCCTTCACCCTCTATTTCGCCCAGCATTTCTTCCCGAGCGAGGACCGCACGGCGCAATTGCTGAGTGCCGCGGGGATTTTCGCCGTGGGCTTTCTGATGCGACCCATCGGCGCCTGGCTGATGGGCGTCTATGCCGATCGCCATGGCCGGAAAAGCGGCCTGACGCTGTCCGTGGCCCTGATGTGCGCCGGCTCCTTGCTGATCGCCGTCACGCCCTCCTATGATAGCGTCGGGGTGGCCGCGCCCTTGCTGCTGGTGCTTGCGCGCCTGATGCAGGGACTGTCGATCGGCGGCGAATATGGCGCCAGCGCGACCTATCTGTCCGAAATGGCGGGGCGCAACCGCCGCGGCTTTTTCTCCAGCTTCCAATATGTGACCCTGATCGCGGGGCAACTTGTCGCCATCTGCGTCCTGCTGGCGCTCCAGGCCATGCTGACCGAGGCCGAACTGGATGCCTGGGGCTGGCGCATTCCGTTCCTGATCGGCGGAGCGCTGGCGATCATCGTCTTCTGGCTGCGGCGCGGCCTGGCCGAAACCCAGAGCTTTGCCGTGGCCAGGGCGGAGGGCGCCCCCAAATCCGGATTCATGGAACTCGTGACCCGGCATCCGCGCGAGACGCTGACGGTGATGCTGCTGACGGCAGGCGGCACGATCGCCTTTTACGCCTATTCCATCTACATGCAGAAATTCCTGGTCAACACCAGCGGCCTCAGTCGGGAAATAGCGTCGCAAATCAATGGCATAACGCTTTTTCTTTTCATGCTGCTTCAGCCTGTCGCGGGGGCGCTTTCCGACCGCATCGGGCGCAAGCCGCTGATGATCGGCTTCGGCCTGCTCGGCGTCCTGTGCACCTATCCCATCTTCGCGACGCTGGCCGTCACCAAGGACCCGTGGGCGGCGGGGCTGCTCGTAATGGCCGGCCTGGTGATCGTGACCGGCTACACTTCGATCAACGCGGTGGTGAAGGCGGAATTGTTTCCCGCCCATATCCGCGCATTGGGAGTGGCTTTGCCTTATGCGCTGGCCAACACCTTGTTCGGCGGCACCGCGGAATTCGTCGCTCTCTGGTTCAAGCAGATCGGCGACGAACAGGCATTCTACATCTATGTGACGGTGATGATCGGCATCTCCCTGATCGTCTATATCCGCATGCCCGATACGCGGCAGCATAGCCGGATAGTGGAAGATTGAGGAAGCGAGGATCATCACATATTTAACATAATCCTTATTATCGAACTAAGATATTCATTGCCGGAAGCTGGCCTTGGCCCATCCGGCACCCTATCATCCTCCCAATCCCACCCATTTGATCCAGAGTCCTGCATGTCATCCAACAGCAAGGCGAGTCCCGCCGACATCATGCCGCTCGCCAAAGTCATGGCACGGCTGCGCGATCCCGACACCGGTTGCCCCTGGGATGTCGAACAGGACTTCGCCAGCATCGCGCCCTATACGATCGAGGAAGCCTATGAAGTCGCCGACGCCATAGAGCGCGACGATATGGCGGCCCTGCGGGACGAACTTGGCGATCTGCTGCTGCAGGTCGCCTTCCATAGCCGTATGGCGGAACAGGCCGGCCATTTCACATTGCAGGAGGTCATCGACGGCATCACGGAAAAGATGATCCGCCGTCATCCCCACGTCTTTGGCGAAGGAACCGGACGCACGGATGGCCATGCCCAATGGGAAGCCATCAAGGCCGCCGAGCGCGCCGAGAAGGAACCCGATCCAAGCGCGCTGGCGGGAGTCGCCATTGCGCTGCCCGCCCTGCTCCGCGCCGAAAAGCTTCAGAAACGCGCAGCCCGCACGGGGTTCGACTGGCCCGACATCGGCGGCGTCATCGACAAGATCGAAGAAGAACTGGACGAGGTGCAGGCGGCGACTACCCAGGCCGAACGGGAGGAGGAAGTGGGCGACCTTCTCTTTGCCGTGGTCAACCTCGCCCGTCATCTGAAAGTCGATCCGGAAGTCGCCCTGCGCGCCGCCAATGGCAAGTTCGACAAGCGTTTCCGCATCATGGAGGGACTGGCCGGCGAGGACTTTCCCGCGCTTCCGCTCGATGAGAAAGAAGGTCTGTGGCAACAGGCGAAGCGGCAGTTACGACAGGCTTGATAAGGCGACATGGTACTGGACAGGCCGGAACCCGGTTCCAGCATTTCGTCCAGTAAGGTTAATTTCCTCGGCGCTTGAGGAACCGCGCCAGCGCGGAATCGGACAGCCGGACATCCACCAGCATATCCTCGGCCTCCGCCCTGCTGCCGATCACCTCGCCATGTTCGTGCAGCCACGCCATCCCCGCACCGTCCGCCAGCGGCACATGCAGGTGATGGACCTGCGCCCCGGCGGTCAACCGGGTGCTGATCGCGCGCTGGAGGTCATCGACACCCTCGCCGGTCAGGGCGGACAGGATCACCACATCGTTCCGCCGCACCGCCGTCTCCCGCGCCAGCGTCGCCGCATCTTCGTCCAGCAGGTCCAGCTTGTTCCACGCTTCGATGATCGGCGGCGGTTCATCGCCCTCGCCCCCCTCCAGAGCCCCTTCCCCCGCGACGCCAAGCTCGCCCAGCACATCCATGACGTCGTCGCGCTGGGCGTCGCTGTCTGGATGCGCTATGTCGCGGACGTGGACGATCAGATCGGCCGACAGCACTTCCTCCAACGTCGCGCGGAACGCCGCGATCAACTGCGTCGGCAGGTCCGAAACGAACCCGACGGTGTCGGAAAGAATGGCCTTGTCCAGTCCCGGCAAGGCGATCTGCCGCATCGTGGGATCGAGCGTCGCGAACAGCAAATCCTCCGCCATGACGTCAGCCCCGGTCAGCCGGTTGAACAGCGTGGACTTGCCCGCATTGGTATAGCCCACCAGCGCGATCACCGGCCAGGGGGCCCGCTGCCGCCGCGCCCGGTGCAGGCCGCGCGTCTTCGTCACCTGATCCAGCTCCCGCCTGATCTTCGCCATCCGGTCGCGGATCATCCGCCGGTCAGCCTCGATCTGCGTTTCGCCCGGACCGCCCAGGAAACCGAAGCCGCCGCGCTGCCGCTCAAGGTGGGTCCAGCTTCGCACCAGCCGCCCGGCCTGGTAATCCAGATGCGCCAGTTCGACCTGCAGGCGCCCCTCATTGGTCGCGGCGCGCTCACCGAATATCTCCAGGATCAGGCCGGTCCGGTCGATGACCTTGGTTTCGGTCGCCTTTTCCAGATTGCTCTGCTGCACGGGGCTGAGCGCATTGTCGACGATGACCAGTTCCGCCTCTTCGGCCCGCGCCAGCGTCGCGATCTGGTCCACCTGACCGCTGCCGAACAGGGTTGCGGGCTTGCGGTCGCGCACGCGAAAGGCCTGCGCCGCGCGCACGTCGATGCCGATGGCAAGGGCAAGGCCCCTCGCCTCCTCCAGCCGCGCATCGCTGTCGCGACGTTCCGGACCATGGACATCGGCGCGCACGACAATGGCGCGCGCGCCGCGCGACACCTCGTCATCGGAATCTCGGTTGAAGACAGCCATGGTGGCTTAACGCTTCCGGCCCCCGCCGGCTTCATCGGAAACCGGGCGAGGACAAGAAAAAGCGTTCAATCCTCGCCCTCACCCTCGCCGGTGAGGTCCAGCGCGTGCAGCGGCTGCACGGTGGAAATCGCATGCTTGTAGACGAGCTGGACCATGCCGTCCCGCTCCAGCAGCATGCAGAAGAGGTCGAAGGCGGCGATTTCGCCCTGCAACATGACGCCGTTCACCAGGAACATCGTCACCGGGCTGCCGGACTTGCGCACCGCGCTCAGGAAGATTTCCTGGAGCAGCTTCGACTTGCCATTGCCGTCGCTGGCCTTCCGCAATTCGGTCAGATCCATGGATTGCGCGGGCATGACGGTCGAAATCGCATGCTTGTACACCAGCTGCGACTGCCCGTCCCGCCGCAGCAGCACGGAAAAATTGTCGAACCAGGTGATGATGCCCTGCAGCTTCACACCCTTGACCAGGAACATGGTCACGGGCGTCTTGCTCTTGCGCAGGCTGTTCAGGAAGATGTCTTGAAGGTTGTTCACTTTGTCGGCCATGGTCTTCACCAGTCCTTTATTGGCGGGACGTTACCCGCTCTCGCACCCTTAAGCAGAGTGTCTTGCCCGCCCCCGCCTGTCGGAAGCGAGGCAAGCCTACCGCAATTGCGAAGGGCCGTCCATGCCCTGTTTGGCTGAAGATCGTTCAGTTTACCTCAACCATCCTTGCCATCCGTAATTCCCAGCAGCTTCAACTTCCGGTGCAGGGCCGAACGTTCCATGCCGATGAAGGTGGCGGTACGGGAAATATTGCCCGAAAAGCGGCGGATCTGGATGCGCAGATATTCCCGCTCAAAGCTTTCCCGCGCCTCGCGGAGCGGCGCGCCCATGATCGCTGACTGCCCCATCCCCTCCGAACCGCCGTTGCTCGTCAGTTCGGCCGGCAGCATGTCCAGTTCGATCCGCCCGATCCGCTCGCCCGGCGCCAGGATCATCGTCCGCTCGATGACGTTGCGAAGCTGACGGACGTTGCCCGGCCATTCATTGGCCTGCAAGGCGGCCATGGCGTCGCTGGCGATCTCCGGCGGCGGCACCCGGCGCTCCGCCGCGAAACGGGCGAGATAATGTTCGACCAGCGGTGGAATGTCATCCCGGCGCTCGGCCAGCGGCGGGATGATGAGGGGCACGACGTTGAGCCGATAGAAGAGGTCCTCGCGGAAACGCCGCTCCTCGATCTCCGTCGCCAGGTTGAGCGCGGTCGAGGAAATGACGCGGACATCCACCTTTACCTGCCGCTGCCCGCCGACGCGGGTGAAGCTCTGATCCGTCAGCACGCGCAGGATCTTCGCCTGCGTCGTAAGCGGCATGTCCGCGATTTCGTCGAGGTAGAGCGTGCCGCCATGCGCCTGCTCCAGATAGCCGGGACGCACCAGCCCGCTCGGGTCCTCGACGCCGAACAGCTCTTCCTCGACACGATCCGGGTCCATCCGCGCGGCGGCGACGATGATGAAGGGCGCGTCCGCCCGCCCGCTCCAGCTATGCAGCATGCGCGCGGCGACTTCCTTGCCGACGCCCGCCGGCCCGGAAATCAGCACCCGGCTGCCCGTCCCCGCCACCTTCTTGATCGTGGCGCGAACGGCATTGATCGCCGCCGAAGTGCCGGTCAGTTCGTCATCCTGCCCGAAACGGGCGCGCAGCACCTGATTTTCGCGCCGCAGCCGCTCCGTCTCCGTCGCGCGGGACACCAGATGCAGCAGCCGGTCCGCCTCGAACGGCTTTTCGATGAAGTCCGCCGCTCCCTTCCGGATGGCGGCGACGGCGGTATCGATATTGCCATGGCCGGAGATCATGAGCACCGGAATGGTCGCATCCCGCCGCTTGATCTCGTCCAGCAGTTCCAGCCCGTCCAGCTTCGATCCCTGCAACCACACGTCCAGCAACACCAGCGAAGGCCGCCGGGCGTCCAGCGCCTCGATCGCGCTGTCGCTATTGGCGGCGGTGCGGGTGGTGAAGCCCTCATCCTCCAGGACGCCCGCGACCAGATCGCGAATGTCCTCCTCATCGTCGACTATCAGAATATCAAGCGCCATTGGCTGTCACTTTTCCAGTCGTTTTTCCATGGGGCAAGGCGATGACCTGCCCCTCTTCCAATTTCTCGAGCGCCGCCACCGGGAAGCGCAACGTCACGCGCGCGCCCCCGCCATCGGCGTCGTCGAAGCGGATTTCGCCCATATGCTCCTCGACAATCTTCTTCACGATGGCGAGGCCCAGGCCCGTGCCCTTGGTCCGGGTGGTCATATAAGGCTCCAATATGCGTTCGCGTTCCGGCGGCAGGCCGATGCCATTGTCCTGCACCGCGATCAGCAGGTTGCCGCCGTCATGCTCCACCGTCATGGACACCTGCCCGCGCCAATGGTCGCCATCCGCGGCGGGCTTGGGCTCGATCGCCTCGACGGCGTTCTTGACGATGTTGGTGAGCGCCTGGCCCAATTGCCGGCGGTCGCAGACCATTTCCGCATCGCCATCCATGGAATGATATTCGAAGCGAATATCGGGATGGGCGACTTCGTGCAGGAACAGCGCGTGGCGGGCGATGTCGTCGATCCGCTCGCGCCGGAACACCGGCTTGGGCATGCGCGCGAAGGAGGAGAATTCGTCGACGATCCGCCGCAGGTCGCCCACCTGCCGCACGATGGTGCCCGTCAGGCGCGTAAAGGTGGCCTTGTCGCTCGTCACCTCCTCGGCATAGCGGCGTTGCAGCCGTTCGGCCGCAAGCTGGATCGGGGTCAGCGGGTTCTTGATCTCATGCGCGATCCGCCGCGCCACGTCGGACCATGCCGCCCGCCGCTGGTCGGAAAGCTGCTGCGTGATGTCGTCGAAGGTCAGGATGTGGCGCGACGCATCCTCCGAAACCTTGACCGCCAGCGTCCGCACGTCGCCATGGGCGCGGATCTGGACGATGCCCGCATCCTCCTCCGAAGCGATCAGCGCCGCCAGTTCGGGCGACACTTCGGTCAGCGGACAGCCCACCGGATCGTCCCCCTCCCGCACCAATATGGCGGCCGCCGAACTGTTGAGCAGCAGGATGATGCCGTCGCGGTCCACCGACAGCACGCCGGCCGACACGCCCGACAGGATCGCCTCGATGAAGGCGCGGCGTTCATCGAGCTGGCTGTTCGCCGCGACCAGCGCGCCGGTCTGCGCTTCCAGCCTCTGCGTCATCCGGTTGAACGCGGCGGCCAATGTGCCGATCTCATCCCGCGCCTGGGGGCTGGTCACGCGGGCCGACAGGTCGCCCGCCGTGATCCGCCGGGCAGCCATGACCAGTTCGTTCACGGGCCGCACCATCCAGTCGGCGACCTTCAGCGCGATATAGACCGCCACGCCCACCAGCAGCAGCGATCCCACGAACAGCAATATGTTGAAGCGCAACTGCAAGGCGCGGGACTGCGCGGCGAAAATGTCGTAATCCGACAACACCTTCTGCGCCCGCTCGACGTTGCTGAACGCCGTCGAACCGGAATCGCGGGTGGCGTAGAGATAGATTTTCGCGTTGGGATAGAGCAGCGTCACCGCCTCGATCTGGTTGGGCTTGGCGGCGACCACCACATCCTCGCCTGCTTCCAGTCGCTTCACCACATCGGGCGTCAGCATCTCCGACGCCGGCCGGCTTTCCGGATCGACCGTCGCCGCCGTGCGCGCCACGCCGTCCTTGCCGATCTCGATGATCGCGGAACGGTTCAGCTTCCGCGTGACGACCTGATAGATATAACCTTCGGCAAAGCGCGGGCTGGAGACTTTCGACTGGCTCAGATAATCGCGCAGGTCGCTCGCCATGGTGACGGTTTCGTCACGCACGTCGCGCAGGTTCTGCTCATAATAGCCCCGCGCCAGGTCGCTCGCATTTTGCAGCATGCCCCGCGCACTGTCGGAAAACCAGAACTGCACGCCATATTGGAACAGCAGGGAGGCGAAGATCACCACCAGCAGCATGGGCACGCTGGCGACGATGGAGAATATCGCCACCAGACGGACGTGCAACTGCCCGTCGCTCCCTATGGCGGATTGGGCCGCGCGCCGCTTCGCCACCCGCCGTCCCAGCAGCACCAGCAGCGCAATCGCCGGCACCAGATTGGCGACCAGCAGCAACGCCACGATGGGCGGGGTCAGCAATGTGTAGGATTGCCCCTGTCCCGTCAGCAGGAAATAGGTGATGCCCGCCATGCCCAGGAACAGGACAAGCGTCACCGCCTCCACCACCGCGGCAAGGCGGCGGCGCAGGAAAAGGGGGAAATGCCTTTTCCATGCCCGGCCCCGCGCCGGCAGAGTCACTGCGCCTTCCATAGTGGCTTGGTTACAACATTAATGTGCCCGATCAAACACAGTAATTGATGGGCATGGCGCTTCCGGTCGAAAAGAGCGGTCGGTTCGTCGCCGCCGCCCGGAACGGTCGATCCGAACGCATCGGCTTGACCTATCTTCCCCGCCGAATATTCTAATCGCCGATCCGAAGCTGCAAGGGATCGAGCCCATAGTCGGTCAGCTTCTTGCGCAGCGTGTTGCGGTTGATGCCCAACAGTCCCGCGGCGCGTATCTGGTTTCCGTCGACGCTGGCCAGCGTCTCCTGGAACAGGATCGGCTCCACCACCGCCAGCAGGTCGTCATGCAGGCTGCGGTTCGGCTGGGTCAGGCCGATGCCCAGTTGCCGCTTCGCCCATTCCCGCACCGCCTGGCCCAGCAGGTCGCCGGGGGCGGCATAATCGGCGGGCACGGCTTCCAGCGGCAGGCTGTTGCGCAGCATGTCGGCGGTGATCATGTTCTCACGGCTCAGAACCGCCAGCCGCTGCATCAGATTCTGCAGTTCGCGCACATTGCCGGGCCAGTGATAGGCCATCAGCAATTGCGCCGCATCGTCGGACAGCGACTTGCGCGGCAGCCCCTCCTGCGCCGCGCGGTCCAGGAAATGCCGGGCGAGCAGGATCACGTCCTCCCGCCGCTCACGCAGCGCCGGAAGCGCGATGGGGACCACGTTCAACCGGTAATAGAGGTCCTGCCGGAAGCGGTTCTCCTCGATCAGCCTGGGCAGATCCTTGTTGGTGGCCGCGATGATGCGGACATTCACCTTGACCGATTTGGAGCCGCCGACGGTCGTGACCTCTCCGGACTGAAGGACGCGCAGCAGCCGCGTCTGCGCTTCCATCGGCATGTCCCCGATCTCGTCCAGGAACAGCGTGCCGCCCTGCGCCTGCTCGAACTTGCCTGCGGTGCGGGCATGGGCGCCGGTGAAGGCCCCTTTTTCATAACCGAACAGTTCCGCCTCGATCAGTTCGCGGGGGATGGCGGCCATGTTGATCGGCACGAACGGCTTGGTCCGCCTCTGCCCCAGGCTATGGATCGCCTCTGCCACCAGTTCCTTGCCGGTCCCGGATTCGCCCAGCACCAATATGCTGAGGTCGTTCGAAAGGACCCGGGCGATGGTCCGATACACCTCCTGCATCGCCGGGGAACGACCCACCAGCGGCAATCCGTCATGCGGCAGGCCGGCATCGGCCGCTTCCTCGTCCGCCCCCTTCCCCGATCCCAGCGCATCCGACACGGCCCGCGTCAGCTCATTGAGATCGAAGGGCTTGGGCAGATATTCGAACGCGCCCTTTTCGGTGGCGCGGATCGCCGTATTCAATGTGTTCTGCGCCGACAGGATGATGATGCTGAGCGCCGGGCGCCGTTCCAGAATCTCCGCGACCCCATCCAGCCCGTCGCCGTCCGGCAGCATGACGTCGGTGATCAGGACGTCCGGCGAAAAGCTTTCCAGCAGGGCGCTCCGCTCCCGGATCGATGCGGCCGTCTTGACTCTGTATCCCTGCCGCCGCAGCGCTTCCCCCACGACCACGCAGATCGCCGGATCGTCGTCCACCACCAAAATCGAGGCCGTCACCGCCATCATCTTGCCGCCATCAACCCGTTCCCATCGGCAGCAGGATGCGGAAGGTCGATTCCCCTGCCTCATGATCGCGCGAATATTGCACGAACCCGTTCATGTCGCGCACCAGCTTGTCCACCAGCGCCAGCCCCAGCCCCGTCCCGTCCCGCCTGCCGGTGATGAAGGGATTGAACAGGTGATCCAATATATGCTCCGGCACGCCCGGCCCATTGTCGACCACCAGGATTTCGATGGGCAGCACCGCGCTGCCCTTCCCCTTGCCGACCACTACGGAAACGCCATGGCGAAACGCCGTCTCCACCCTTATCCGGGGCTTCCTGCTGTGCTCCAGCGCCTCGGCGGCATTTTTGAGCAGGTTGATCATCACCTGCACCAGCGCATCCTCGTTGATATTGGCGAATGGCAGGGATGGATCATAACTTTTTACGATCCTTATATCCTTTGCGAATCCGGCGGCGGCGATATTCGCCGCCCGGTCGATCAGCGGATAGATGTTGCCGCTGCGGCACTCCAGGGTCCGGTCCGTCGTGAAGTCCTGCATCCGGTCGATCAGCGCGGCGATCCTGTCCACCTCATTGCAGATGAGTTGCGTCAGCGCGGCGTCCCGTCCGTCATTTCCCGATTCCAGCAACTGGGCCGCGCCCCTGATGCCCGACAGCGGATTCTTGATCTCATGCGCCAGGATCGCCGCCGCGCCGATGGCCGATCGCGCGCCGCCCGCCGTACCGCGATGGCCGATCTTGCGCGCCTGGCTCTGGGTGTGGATCGATACCACGCGCCAGCCTTCATGATCGACGATGGGCGCGATCATCAGGTCGACCTCCATTTCCGCCGTGCGCCCCGCATGCACGCGGATGTCATAGGCGGCGATCGGCTTGTTGCTGTGCCAGATGTCGAAGCGCGCGCCCATTTCCGCCATGCGGATGGTCCGCGCTATGTCGCTGCCGACAATGGCCGATCGCGCCATGTTGAGCAGCGTTTCGGCGCGGACATTGGCATCGGCGATGCTGTTGTCCGGCCGCACCACCAGGGTCGCGACCGGCAACGCCGTCATCAGTTCGGAAAGCGAAGGCCCATCCTGTTGCGGTCGAAGCGACGGGATGGTCGTCATGGCCGCCGTCATGCCGCCTTGCGCGTCTCGACCGGCCCCTCGTCGGCAATCAGCGGTTCGTAGAAGCGCGCCAGCATGTCCAGCACGACATCGCCGTCCGGCTCCTGGTTCACCGCATTGCGGAACTCGGCCGAACCCGGCAGCCCCTTGGTGTACCAGCCGATATGCTTGCGGGCCATGTTGACGCCGGTATGATTGTCATAATGCTCCAGCATCGCGCGATAATGTTCCGTAATCACGCGATATTGTTCCTCCAGCGCAGGATCGGCCAGCCGTTCCCCGGTGCGGAACCAGTGCATCACCTGCCCGATCAGCCAGGGCCGCCCATAGGCGCCCCGCCCGATCATCACGCCGTCGGCGCCGCTCTGCTCCAGCGCCGTCTCGGCATCGTCGATGGAGCAGATGTCGCCGTTGACGATGACGGGCAGCGACACCGCATCCTTCACGCTGCGCACGAAGGCCCAGTCGGCCGACCCCTTGTACATCTGGCAGCGCGTGCGGCCATGAACGGTGATCAGCTTCGCGCCCAGATCCTCCGCGATCCGGGCCAGTTCGGGCGCGTTCAGGCTGGCATGATCCCAACCCATGCGCATCTTGACCGTGACGGGCACATCGACGGCCTTCACCGTCGCTTCGATCAGCGAAGCGGCCAGCGGCAGGTCGCGCATCAACGCGCTGCCCGCATCGCCATTCACGACCTTTTTAACCGGGCAGCCCATGTTGATGTCGATGATCGCCGCGCCGCGATCCGCGTTCAGCTTGGCAGCCTCCGCCATTTCCGTGGGCGAACAGCCGGCCAACTGCATCGATACGGGCTCCTCCAGCGGATGCCAGGCCGCCTTCTGCAGCGACTGGCGCGTCTCGCGAATCATCGCCGCCGTGGCGATCATCTCGGTCACGTTGAGGCCGGAGCCATAGCGGCGGACCAGTGTCCGGAACGGCATGTCCGTCACGCCCGTCATCGGCGCCAGCACGACCGGCATGTCAATCGTCACCGGACCTATGGAAATCGGGGAAAGCCTCTGCATCATTCCAACACTGCCTAAAAAACAGGCAGCCCTTAGCGGAAATCCGCATCATCGGCAAGCGAGGCGGGGCTGGCGGTTGGCCCGGCACTGCGATACAGGCGCGGCCATGACAGACAGAACCGTCGCTTTGCTGGTCGCAGCAGGTCAGGGCAGCCGCGCGGGCGGCGACATTCCCAAGCAATTCCGGCGCATCGGCGGCAAGCCGGTCCTCGCCCACGCCGTCGACGCGCTGGCCGGGCATCCCGCCATCGGTTCCCTTGTCCTGGTCGTCGGCGCGGGGCAGGAGGAGGATGCACACGCCGCACTGGAAAGCTGCACCGTCTCCGCCATCGTTCAGGGCGCCGACAGCCGCCGCGGGTCCGTCCGCGCCGGTCTTGAGCATATAGCGTCCGCTGGCGGCGCGGCGCGCATATTGGTGCACGACGCTGCCCGTCCCTTTCTCCCCGCGACGGTGATCGACCGGCTGCTCGCCGCGCTGGAGGGTGCGCCCGGCGCCATTCCCGCCTTACCGGTTGCAGACACATTGGTCAGAAGCGAACATGACAAGAGCGACCATGACAAGGCCGGGGACGTCGTCGACCGCGATGGCCTGTTCCGGGTCCAGACGCCGCAGGCCTTCCGCTTCGATGCCCTGCTGGCCGCGCACAGAAGCTGGGACGGCAATCGGGAAGCAACCGACGATGCCCAGATATTGCGGCATTCGGGCCATGACGTCACATTGGTCGCTGGCGATGAAAGGCTGGAAAAATTGACCTATGCCGAGGATTTCCTCCGCGCCGAAGCCCGGCTGGGCGCTGCCCGCAGCGTCCGGACCGGCATGGGTTATGACGTCCACCGGCTGGCCCCCGATGAGGAGCTCTGGCTCTGCGGGGTCCGCATTCCGCACGACCGGGGCCTCGCTGGGCACAGCGACGCGGACGTGGCGATCCACGCGCTGGTGGATGCGCTGCTGGGCGCACTGGCGGAGGGCGACATCGGCAGCCATTTCCCGCCCTCCGACCCGCAATGGCGGGGAGTCGCCTCCTCCCGTTTCCTGGAATATGCGGCGGAGCGCGTCGCAAAACGGGACGGCTTTATCGAGCATGTCGACCTGACGCTGATCTGCGAGGCGCCGAAAATCGGCCCGCACAGGGACGCCATGCGCGCCCGGATCGCGGAAATCCTGCACCTTCCTCCCGACCGGGTCAGCATAAAGGCGACCACCACCGAACGGCTGGGCTTTGCCGGTCGGCGGGAGGGTATTGCCGCACAGGCTGTTGCCACGCTCTCCCTCCCCGCGCTAATCTGATCGCCATGCCTGATAGCATCCTTCCCGCGTCGCTTGTCGAACTGGCCGAGCGCGTCGTCGCCGCCAACCGTCGCGCCGGCCGCACCATCGCCGTGGCGGAAAGCTGCACCGGCGGCCTTGTCTCCGCCGCACTGACCGAAATCGCCGGATCGTCCGAGGTGTTCGAAGCCGGTTTCGTCACCTATTCCAATGACATGAAGAGCGAGCTTCTCAAAGTATCGCAGGATGTCATCGAAACCTTCGGCGCGGTTTCCATCGCCACCGCCTGGGCCATGGCGCAGGGCGCGCTGAACAAGAGCCACGCCAACGTCGCCGTCGCCATCACCGGCATAGCCGGCCCCGGCGGCGGATCGGAGCAGAAACCGGTCGGCACCGTCGTCTTCGCCCGCGCCGAACGCGGCGCCAGCCCCGACAAGATCGTGGCCGACATGCATTATTTCGGGGATACGGGCCGGGGCGGCGTCCGCCTTCAGGCGGCGCTGTGCGCGCTCGAACTGCTGCTGCCCGACTCGCCCGCGCCATAAAGCTCCGCCGCGCGGGTTTCGAACGCGCCGATCATCTTGCGCAGCGCCTTGTCGAACACCTGGCCGGCCAGCATCTCGAACAGCTTGCTCTTGAATTCGAACTCGACCTCGAAATCCACCAGAACGCCGCCCTTGCCGTCGTCGCGAAAGCTCCATTCATTGTGGAGATGCTTCAAGGGCCCATCCAGATAATCGACCCGCACATGATCCGGCCTATGCTTGTGCACGCGGGACGTGAAGCTCTCCTTGATCCCCTTGAACCCGACGATCATGTCCGCGACCATCTCCGAATCGCTGTCGGACCGCACCCGGATCGCGCTGACCCAGGGCAGGAATTCGGGATAGGCCTCCACATTCGCCACCAGGTCGAACATCTGTTCGGGCGTATAGGGAAGCGGCCTCGTTTCGTTATGCTTGGGCATCGGCTTATTGGCCAGCCTTTGCCAGTTGCGCCTCGCGAGCCGCGCGCATTTCCGCGAAATCCTTGCCCGCATGATAGCTGGAGCGGGTCAGCGGGCTCGACGCCACCTGCAGGAAGCCCTTGGCCCGCGCGATCGCCGCATAGGCGTTGAACGCCGCCGGAGTGACGAACTCCATCACCTTGGCGTGCTTGGGCGTCGGCTGGAGATATTGCCCCATGGTCAGGAAATCGATGTCGGCGGAGCGCATGTCGTCCATCACCTGATGGACCTCCAGCCGCTCCTCCCCCAGACCCAGCATGATGCCCGACTTGGTGAAGATCGACGGATCGAGCTTCTTCACCGTCTCCAGCAGCCGCAGCGACGCGTAATAGCGCGCGCCCGGGCGAATGGTCGGATAGAGGCGCGGCACCGTCTCCAGATTATGGTTATAGACGTCCGGCCGCGCCGCGACGATCATCTCGACGGCGCGTTCATGCTTGTTGCGGAAGTCCGGCGTCAGGATTTCGATGGTCGTGTCCGGGGTCTTGCGGCGCAGCGCCTCGATCACCTTCACGAACTGCGACGCGCCGCCATCGGGCAGGTCGTCGCGGTCGACGGAGGTGATGACGATATGCTCCAGCCCCATTTCGGCGCAGGCATCGGCCAAATTCTGCGGCTCGTTGGGATCGACCTTGCGCGGCATGCCGGTCTTGACGTTGCAGAAGGCGCAGGCCCGCGTACAGACATCGCCCAGGATCATCACGGTCGCATGCTTCTTGGTCCAGCACTCCCCGATATTCGGGCAGGCCGCCTCCTCGCACACCGTCGCCAGCCCCTTGGTCCGCATCAGCTTGCGCGTCTCGTGATAGCCGGGGCTGGTCGGCGCCTTCACGCGAATCCAGTCGGGCTTGCGGGCGCGCTCGGGACGAGTGGCGGGCGCGGGGATCGGGACGATGTCGGTCATGCGCTCCAGATAGCGATGCGAGAGCGCTCTTGCCAGCCCCATCATTGTTCGGCACAGACCGGCGCATGACCGATTTCGCTGATATGCTCGCCGGCTATCGCCGCTTCCGCAACACCGGTTGGACCCAGCAGCGGGAACGATGGGATGAACTGAGCGAGGGGCAGAGCCCCCGCGTCATGGTCATCGCCTGTTCCGACAGCCGAGTCGATCCCGCACAGATATTCGACACCAGCCCCGGCGAGATCTTCGTGGTCCGCAATGTCGCGGCGCTGGTGCCCCCCTTTGAAACCAATCCCGGCCGCCACGGCGTCTCCGCGGCGCTGGAATTCGCGGTCCAGGTGCTCAAGGTGGGCGAGATCGTCGTCATGGGCCATGGCAAATGCGGCGGCTGCAAGGCGGCGCTCAGCCATTCGCTGAAAGACGCGCCTCCCGGCGAGGGCGGCTTCATCCACAACTGGATCGAACTGCTGGACGAAGCGCGGGAAAAGGTGGTCGAACGCTTTGGCGCGGATGACGGCCGCGACGCCGAACGCGCCATGGAGCAGGAAGGCGTCAAGGTCAGCCTGGCCAATCTGCGCACCTTCCCCTGCGTCCGCACGAAGGAACGGAGCGGCGAGATCAGGCTGATCGGCGCCTTCTTCGCCATTGCCGACGGCCAGCTCCACCTGCTGGACGAGGCGAGCGGCCAGTTCAGCCCGGCGGCACTGGAAGCCTGATGACCGCGCCGATCCCCAGCGGCAATATCGCCCTGCTGATCGATGCCGATAATGTCTCCGCCGACCATTTCGACCCGGTGCTGACGGTCCTGGCGGAACTGGGCACCGTCAATATCCGGCGCGCCTATGGCAATTGGAGCAAGCCCGCGCTCAAGAGATGGGCGCGGCAGGCCGTGACGCAGGCCATCGAAACGCAGCAGCAGTTCGACCTCACCCGGGGCAAGAACGCCACCGACATGAAGATGACGATCGACGCCATGGATTTGATGGCGTCGGGCCGGGTCACCGGCTTCGGCCTGATGTCGAGCGACAGCGATTTCACGCCGCTCGTCACCCGCATCCGGCAGGAAGGCCTGCCGGTCTATGGCTTCGGAACGGACAAGACGCCGCAGGCCTTCCGCAGCGCCTGCACCCGCTTCATCGACGTCGGGGCGCTCGCCAGCGCAAGAACGGCGCCCGTCGAACTGGAGGAGTCGGCGGCGGAACCCGCCTCCCCCGACGCGCCCGAAGTCGCGCCCGATCTCGTCAAGCTGTTGATCGACGCCTATAATGCCGTCAAACGCGACGATCAGGGCTTCGCCCGCCTCAGCGAAGTGGGCCAGCTCGCCGGGAACCGCTCCAGTTTCGACACGCGCAACTATGGGTTCAAGCGGCTGTCCGACCTTGTCCGCTCGATCAATAATTTCAAGGTGGAGAGCCGCGACGGCCAGACCTGGATCAAGCGGGTGCACTGATGACCATCCTCGCCCGCCACCTGACGATCCTCGGCCGGGTGCAGGGCGTGTTCTACCGCAACTGGGCCGTCGAAACGGCCCGGGGTCTCAACCTGACAGGCTGGGTACGCAACCGCATGGACGGCAGCGTGGAGGCGCTGGTGGAAGGACCGCGGGATGCGGTGGAGCGGTTCGTCCTGCTGGCGCGACAAGGCCCGCCCGCCGCGCAGGTCGCGCGGATAGAGGCCGAGGATGTCGCGGTCGGGGGACATGAATCATTTCAGAAGCGGCCGACCGCCTGACTTCGCCGGGCGGGCGGGCGGACGGGCGGAAAGGAAAATCGCGTCCTTGGGCCGAGGCGGGCGGCCCGGTCCGCTTTTCCGGCCCGCCTGTCTCAGCGGGAAACCCCATCGGCCGATATTCCCATGAACGACGAAAAGCCCCGCTTGTGCGTTGGAGCGCTTCCCACTAAATCGCCCGCATGACATCGACCAACGACATTCGCCGCTCCTTCCTCGACTATTTCGGGGCCAACGGCCACACCATCGTTCCGTCCGCGCCTCTCGTGCCGCACAACGACCCGACGCTGATGTTCGTCAATGCGGGCATGGTGCCGTTCAAGAATGTCTTCACCGGCCTTGAATCCCGCCCCTACACCAAGGCGACGAGCAGCCAGAAGTCGGTCCGCGCCGGCGGCAAGCATAACGACCTCGACAATGTCGGCTATACCGCGCGCCACCATACCTTCTTCGAAATGCTGGGCAATTTCAGCTTCGGGGATTATTTCAAGGAACAGGCGATCACCCATGCCTGGACCCTGCTGACGAAGGAATGGGGCCTGTCGCCCGAAAAGCTGACGGCGACGGTCTATCATACCGACGACGAAGCCTTCGACCTGTGGAAGAAGATCGCCGGCCTGCCGGAGGAGCGGATCATCCGCATCCCCACCAAGGATAATTTCTGGGCCATGGGCGACAGTGGCCCCTGCGGCCCCTGCTCGGAAATCTTCTACGACCATGGCGACCATATCTGGGGCGGTCCTCCCGGAAGCCCGGAGGAAGATGGCGACCGTTTCGTCGAGATCTGGAACCTCGTCTTCATGCAATATGAGCAGGAAGCGAACGAGATCGTCTCCGAACTTCCCAAGCCCAGCATCGACACCGGCATGGGTCTGGAACGCATCGCCGCGGTCCTGCAGGGCGTCCACGACAATTACGACACCGATACCTTCAAGGCGCTGATAGAGGAATCGGGCGCGCTGACGAAAACCGCCACCGATGGCGAGTATAAGGCCAGCCACCGCGTCATCGCGGATCACCTCCGCTCCACCAGCTTCCTGATCGCGGACGGCGTGCTGCCCGCCAATGAAGGCCGCGGCTATGTGCTGCGCCGCATCATGCGCCGCGCCATGCGCCACGCCCATATCATCGGCGCCAAGGAGCCGTTGATGCACCGTCTGGTCGGCAGCCTCGTCTCCGAAATGGGCGGCGCCTATCAGGAACTGGTCCGCGCCCAGCCGCTGATCGAGGAAACCCTCCTGCGCGAGGAAACCCGGTTCCGCCAGACGCTGGAAAAGGGGCTGAAGCTGCTCGACGAAGCGACCGGCGACCTGTCGGAAGGCGGCACGCTCCCCGGCGAAACCGCGTTCAAGCTCTACGACACCTATGGCTTCCCCTATGACCTGACCGAAGACGCGCTGCGCTCGCGCGGCCTCAGCGTCGACCGCGAAGGCTTCGACAAGGCGATGGCCGAACAGAAGGCCGCCGCCCGCGCCGCGTGGAAGGGCTCAGGCGAAAAGGCCTCGGACGAAATCTGGTTCGACATTGCCGAAAAGGCCGGCAATACGGAGTTCATCGGCTATAGCTCGACCGAGGGCGAGGGCGAGGTGCTGGCGATCGTCAAGGACGGTGTGAACTTCGACAGCGCGAGCGCTGGCGAGACGGTCACGATCATCACCAACCAGACGCCGTTCTACGGCGAAAGCGGCGGCCAGATGGGCGATGCGGGCACGATCAGCGCGCAGTCCGGCCTGGTCGCGGATGTCGAGGACACCGCGAAGCCGCTGGGCCGCCTCCATGCGCACCGGGCGAAGGTCGGCGCGGGCAGCGTCAAGCTGGGCGACACGGTTCACCTCAGCGTCGACGTCAGCCGCCGCGACCGCATCCGCGCCAATCACAGCGCCACCCATTTGCTGCATGCCGCGCTCCGCAACCAGCTCGGCGCCCACGTCACGCAGAAGGGCAGCCTCGTCGCACCGGATCGTCTGCGCTTCGACTTCTCCCATCCCGAGGCGCTGACCCACAGCCAGATCGCCGCCATCGAAGCCGATGTGAACGAACAGATCCGCCACAATGAAGCGGTGACGACGCGCCTGATGACGCCGGACGACGCCATCGCCGCTGGGGCCATGGCCCTGTTCGGTGAGAAATATGGGGACGAGGTCCGCGTCCTCTCCATGGGCAAGGGCGATGCGAACAGCTATTCGGTCGAATTGTGCGGCGGCACCCATGTCCGCGCAACCGGCGACATCGCGATCTTCAAGATCATCTCGGAAAGCGCCGTTTCGTCTGGCGTCCGCCGCATCGAAGCGCTGACCGGCGAAGCCGCGCGCCTCTGGCTCTCCGATCGCGAAGACCGGCTGCGCCAGTCCGCCGCCGCACTCAAGACGACGCCGGAGGAAGTCCCTGCCCGCATCGCCGCGCTGGTCGAACAGAGCCGCAAGCTGGAACGCGAGCTCGCCGAAGCGAAGAAGGCGCTGGCGCTGGGCGGCGGGGGTTCCGCACAGGCGGCGGGTCCGGAGAAGGTGGGCTCGGTCAACTTCATCGGTCAGGTGGTCGAGGGGCTCGATCCCAAGGAACTGCGCGGATTGGTCGATCAGAACAAGGCAACGCTCGGCAGCGGCGTCTCCGCCGTCCTGGCGGTGGTCGATGGCCGCGCCAGCATTGCCGTCGGCGTCACCGACGACCTTGTGAACACGATCAGCGCCGTGGATCTGGTC
Organism: Sphingobium fuliginis; assembly: GCF_015074805.1. Taxonomy (NCBI): domain Bacteria; kingdom Pseudomonadati; phylum Pseudomonadota; class Alphaproteobacteria; order Sphingomonadales; family Sphingobiaceae; genus Sphingobium; species Sphingobium fuliginis. The sequence continues at coordinate 1,226,951 of NZ_CP060035.1, forward strand.
CGCGCAGGCGTCGAAGCCTTGGGCGGCAAGGGCGGCGGAGGCCGTCCCGACATGGCCCAGGGCGGCGGTCCGGAAGGCGACAAAGCGCAGGCGGCGATCGAAGCGGTCAGGGCAGCCCTCGCCAGCGGGCCTGCATAACCGCGCGGCCGGCCCGATATTCGACCGCAGGCCATGCACCGCGGGGTGAGCGGCGCCCTCCTTCTACCCGGAAGGACGGAGTCGCTCTCCCACCCGTTCAGCTTGCGCCTGTCGAAGCCCCGCTTCTTTCTCGAAGAGAAGCGCTCCACGGCAAGCCCAAAGAGACGGATATTGGGTGATCCGGTCCAGACCCGACAGCAACAGGGCTGAGTGCCTGGCTCTCTGCAAGAAGGAATGGAACTGCACGACCGGCTCACGGCAACCTGACCCGGCACAAAAGCACGTACCGCCCAAGCCCAAAAAAAAGGGGAGGCTCGATGCCTCCCCTCCCCATCCCGCTCAGTAGCGGTAATGATCCGGCTTGAATGGCCCTTCCTGGGTCACGCCGATATAGGCGGCCTGCTTGGGCGTCAGCTTCGACAGCTTCACGCCCAGCTTCTCCAGGTGGAGCGCCGCCACCTTCTCGTCCAGATGCTTGGGCAGCACATAGACGTCGTTCTTATACTCATCCGACTTGGTCCAAAGCTCGATCTGCGCCAGCACCTGGTTGGTGAAGGACGATGACATGACAAAGCTCGGATGGCCGGTGGCGCAGCCCAGGTTCACCAGCCGGCCCTTCGCCAGCACGATGATCTTCTTGCCGTCGGGGAACTCGACCTCGTCGACCTGCGGCTTGATCTCGGTCCACTTCATGTTGTTGAGGCCCGCGATCTGGATCTCGCTGTCGAAATGGCCGATATTGCACACGATCGCCATGTTCTTCATGGCGCGCATATGGTCGACGGTGATCACGTCCTCATTGCCGGTCGCGGTGACGAAGATGTCGGCGCGGGTGGCCGCCTCTTCCATGGTGACGACTTCATAGCCCTCCATCGCCGCCTGCAACGCGCAGATCGGATCGATCTCGGTCACCAGCACGCGCGCACCGCCATTGCGGAGCGAAGCGGCCGAACCCTTGCCCACGTCACCGAAGCCGGCGACCACGGCGACCTTGCCGGCCAGCATGACGTCGGTGGCGCGACGGATGGCGTCGACCAGCGATTCCTTGCAGCCATAGAGATTGTCGAACTTCGACTTGGTGACGCTGTCGTTGACGTTGATCGCCGGGAAGGGCAGCTTGCCCTTCTTCGCCAGTTCATAGAGGCGGTGGACGCCGGTCGTGGTCTCTTCCGACACGCCCTTGATGGCCTTGACCGTCTCGGTCAGATAGCCCGGACGCTCGGCCAGGAAGCGCTTCAGCGTCGCGACGAAGATTTCCTCTTCCTCGTTGCCGGGGGTGAACAGTTCTTCCCCGGCCTCGACGCGGGCGCCCCACAGCGCGAACATGGTGGCGTCACCACCATCGTCCAGGATCATGTTGCAGACCGTATCGCCCCAGTCGAAGATGCGGATGACATAGTCCCAATATTCCTCCAGCGTCTCGCCTTTGACGGCGAACACCGGGATGCCCCGCGCGGCGATGGCGGCGGCGGCATGATCCTGGGTCGAGAAGATGTTGCACGACGCCCAGCGGATTTCGGCGCCCAGTTCCGCCAGCGTCTCGATCAGCACGGCGGTCTGGATCGTCATGTGCAGCGACCCGGTGATGCGCGCGCCCTTCAGCGGCTTGGCGGCGCCGAATTCGGCGCGCAGGGCCATCAGGCCCGGCATTTCGGTTTCCGCGATTTCGATTTCCTTGCGGCCGAAAGCGGCAAGGCCGATGTCGCGGATCACATAATCCTGCGCCTGGGTGGCGGGTGCGGTGGCCACGAGCCTGTCTCCATATCGTTAAGATTGAGGCCGCCGCCCGAATGAACGAACGGCGACGATGGGCTGGGCTTTACCAATCGCCGCCATCCAAGGCAACTCAATATAAAGTTTTCTTTATGTCTTATTCGGCAGGACCGCGCACTGCGACCTTCACGGGCGCGCCGGATGAGGTCCCCTCCGTTTTCCGCACCTTCTCCACCACCGCCGTGACGATGTCGCACCGCGCGCCGGACAGATGCGGGCTGATCGCCGCCGCATCGGCGAGTTCCAACAAGGCCGACCGGCTGGGCGGCAGGGCGTTGGCGGCGTCCGTGATCGACTGGAGGTCGCGGCAGCCCAGCCCATCCGCGCCCGCGCCATAGACATTGGCGAGGCCCGTGACGTAATTGTCATAAGCCCCCAGCGCGCCGACCGGCCCGGCGGCCGAACGGAAATGCTCGCGCAGCTCGTCATTCACCTGCGTCAGCGTCTCGCGCTTTTCCCGGATGAAGCGGTTGTAGCTGGCAAGGAAGTCATGTCCCGTCGCCCGGCACCGCAGCGCAGATACCATCAGCATCATCTCGAAATCCCGGATTTGCGCTGCTTCCACGGCGGTCTGCTTCCAGCAGTTCGCCGCCGTGGCCGGCGCAAGCGGCATCGTCGCGGCAAGCGCCGCTGCGATCAATATCCTCATGAGTTGAACCCCCGTCCAATTGCCCGAGGATCAGGGTGCGCTCATCCGGTTGCCGGACTCTCAACGGCGAAGGTTAGCCGAATTTTACCGTAAAGGGTTCAGTTACGCCAAGGCAACAAGCCCCCAATGCAGCCATGCTTACGGCAACGTTCCGAAAGGCCGGTCAGGCCGATCCCGCGCCGCTGACCAGATGGGAGGCATCGACTCCGGCCGCGGCATAGGCGGCCGACCATTTCCGCGCCGCCGGCACGTCGAACAGAAGCTCAGGGGTGCAGTCGGTCGGAAACCAGCTTTCCCCGTTCATTTCCTCATCCAGTTGCCCCGCGCCCCACCCGGCATAGCCAAGCGCGACCAGATAGCGACTCGGCCCCTTCCCTTCCGCAATCGCCTTCAATATCTCCAGCGAGCCGGACAGGCCCCATCCTTCGCCCACGGCGACCATGTCATGACCGCTCCAGTCCAGGGAATGCAGGACGAAGCCGCGCCGGGGTTCAACCGGCCCGCCGCGCAGCACGGGAGAATCCGGAACATCGCCGGGTTCGATGTCGAAGCTCTCCAGCAGGTCGTGCAGGCTGACCCCGTCGATCTCATCGCTGACCGCGATCCCCAGCGATCCATTCTCGTCATGCACGCACATGGCGATGACGGAATGATCGAACCGCATGTCCTCCATTCCCGGCAGGGCAAGCAGGAACTGTCCGGCATAGGAGCGTGCTGTGGTCATGGCGCGACTATACGCCCCTTGTCGCCTTTGCCAATGGCGGGCCGTCGCTTGGGCGGGGCAGCGCGCCATATTCCATGGCTCCCCCTTGACAGACAGGGCGGCAGGGCCAACGTGCCGCGAACCCCAACAAGGCCAGGAGGCAGACGATGACCATTTCGAAGGGCGAACGCATCCCTAGCACCACTTTCGTCAAGATGACCGAAAACGGTCCCGAGCAGGTTGCTTCGGACGATTTCTTCGCGGGCCGCACCGTCGCGCTCTTCTCCGTGCCGGGGGCCTTCACCCCCACCTGCTCCGCGCGCCATCTGCCCGGCTTCGTCGATAAGGCGGAGGAACTGAAGGGCAAGGGCGTGGATGAAATCGCCTGCACCGCGGTCAACGACGCCTTCGTCATGGGCGCCTGGGGCAAGTCCGCCAGCGCCGACGGCAAGGTGACGATGCTGGCCGACGGCAATGGCGACTTCGCGCAGGCCGTCGGCCTTACCATGGACGGCAGCAAGTTCGGCATGGGCACGCGCGGGCAGCGCTTCTCCATGATCGTCAAGGACGGCGTCGTTACGGAGCTGAATGTCGAGGCGCCGGGTGATTTCAAGGTGTCGTCAGCCGAATATCTGCTCGACCAGATCTGATTTCCGGGGGATGTGCGCCCGCTATCCGGGCGCGCATCTTCCTTCGGTCATATAAGTGCGTTACCAAGGCTCGATGACAAGAAGCATCGGAAGTGCGATCGTCGCTGAACTCGACGACATCTATCGGAACTCCATCGAAAATCTTCGCGAGGCGATGCGCGCCTACGCCCGCGACGGCAGCGTACCGCCACCGGAAGCCAGGACGGACCGGCGTTTCTGCTATCCGGAATTGCGGATCACCCATCACGGCGAGTCGGACGCGCCGCCCCCCGGCCGCTCCTTCGCGCGGCTGTCCAAGCCCGGACGCTATGTGACCACCGTCACCCGCCCCGCCATGTTCGGTGACTATCTGGCCGAACAGGTCGACCTTCTCGTCCGCGACTATGGCGTAATGGTGGAAACCGGCATCAGCGACCAGCCCATTCCCTTCCCCTATGTTCTGGACGGGCTGGACATGAGCGCGCTGGATGGCACCCCGCCGACCGAACTGGCCCGCCACTTCCCGGCCACCGAACTGGCGGAAATCGGGGACGAGATCGCGGACGGCCTGTTCATGCAGGATGCGGAGGGCGAAAGGCCGCTCGCGCTGTTCGACGGCCTTCGTACCGATTTTTCACTGGCCCGCCTGAAGCATTACACCGGCACCCCGGCAGAGCATGTGCAGCGCTACATCCTGTTCACCAATTATCACCGCTATGTCGACGAGTTCGTGGCATGGGCCTGCGCCGAATTGCAGCGGGAGGGCAGTCGCTACACCGCGCTGTCAGGGGCCGGTGGGGTCTATGTAACGCCGGAAACCGCCGACCCGGCGCAGATGATCGCGGACAGCGCCTGGCGCAGGCATCAGATGCCCGCCTATCACCTGATCGCTCCGGACCGCAGTGGCATCACGCTGGTCAACATCGGCGTCGGGCCCTCCAACGCCAAGACGATCTGCGACCATCTGGCCGTCGTGCGGCCGGAAGCCTGGCTGATGATCGGCCATTGCGGCGGCCTGCGCCCCAGCCAGCGGATAGGCGACTATGTGCTGGCCCACGCCTATCTGCGCGACGACCATGTTCTGGATGAAATGCTGCCGCCCGAAATCCCGGTTCCCGCCATCGCGGAAGTACAGGTGGCGCTGGCGAAGGCGGCGGAGGCCGTGCTGGGCGGCGACGATCGGGAGGATTTCAAGCGCCGCCTGCGCACGGGCACGGTCGTGACGACCGACGACCGCAACTGGGAACTGCGCTATTCCAGTTCGGCGCTGCGGTTCAGCCTGTCCCGCGCCGTTGGCATCGACATGGAGTCGGCCACCATCGCCGCGCAGGGCTATCGCTTCCGCGTGCCTTATGGAACGCTGCTCTGCGTTTCGGACAAGCCGATCCATGGCGAACTGAAATTGCCGGGACAGGCCAATCGCTTCTATGAGGAAGCCATTGCGGGGCATCTGCGCGTGGGCCTTATGACCTGCGAACTGCTGCGGCAGGAGGGGCCGAAGCTCCACAGCCGCAAGCTGCGCGCCTTCAACGAGCCGCCGTTCCGCTGAAGCTTGCCATGCTCCTGCAAGGGCAGGAGCATGTGCATGGCTCAATCCGTCAGGAAATCCACCATCGCCTGCCCCAGCTCCTTCCGCGTCACCGCATTCATGTGGTTCCCCGGAACTTCGACATAGCGGCCGTGGGGCAGCAGTTCCGCCAGTTCCTGCGCGACGCCATTGTCCCGGTCATCGGCTCCGCAAATCACCTCTATGGGCTGCTGGAACCCGGCGATGACCTCCCTGGGCGTATCGACGAAGGTGTTGAGGATGTGCAGCATCGCGACCGGATCGCCCTTGGTGGTCTTCAGGAAGGCTTCCGTCATCCATTCCGACGTCCCCCGCTCGAACGTGCCGAGGTTGGTGAGGACATTGCGATAATAGCCGCCATTGTCGAGCGTCTGGACCAGACCGCGCAGCCCCATGCCGGCCAGGATCACCCGGCGCGGCGTCGCGCCCCGCGCCAGCATCCGCACCGTCGTCCGCGCCCCCAGCGAATAGCCGCCCAGATCATAGTCGGTCAGCCCAAGCTGCTCGACCAGCGCCAGCCCGTCCTCGGTCAGCGCGTCGGGCGGGTAAGCGGCGGCATCATGGGGCTTGCCGCTTTCGCCATGCCCCCTAAGGTCGGGCAGGATGAGGCGAAATCCCGCCTCCACCAGCTTCGCGGCATGGCCGTAACGTATCCAGTTGGTGTAGGCATTGGAGAAATAGCCATGGATCAGAACCAGGTCGCGGCCCTGCCCCACCACATGCACGGCAAGGGGAAGCCCGCCCAATCCCTTGATCTCCAGCTTCTCGATGGGCAGGTCGGACGTGGGGCCGGACATGAGCGGGCTACTCCTTGGATGAATGCGCGTGCGGCGATATGGCCTTGCCCTCTCCTTGTCGAGTAGAGAGAAGCCAGACAAGTGCGAGGACGCTCCCGATCTGCGCGGCCGCCATGTCCTTTTGCGGGTCCCACATGTCGCCCTGCTGGCCATTATACCAGTCCGCCGTCTGGCCGGCGGCCACCACGCTCAGCAGCCATTCGAAAATCTCGTAGACAGCGCCCACGAACCCGACGGAGACAAAGGCGAAAACAAGGCTCCAGCCCGTCCGCATGACGCCATGACGCCGCGCCGCTTCCGCGAAGGGCGCTGTCAGGAGGGCGCCGAAGGCGAAATGCACCAGCCGGTCATAGCCGTTGCGCGCCAAGCCGAAAGTGCCGGAAATATCATGGCCGCTGATCGCCCGCGCCCAGATGTCATAAGGTACATAGGAATAGATGTACCGCCCGCCCAGCGTATGCAGCAGCAGGAACAGCAGGACGCACGCCACCGATCCGTTCGACAGCGGCCATCGGCGCAACAGCCAAGGCGAGACAAGGATGAGCAGCGCCGTCGGCCCATGCTGGAGCGGCGCCAGTTCGGGATAGGGCTGATCGACATTTGCGGCGACAATGGCCGCGACCAGCAGAACGATCATCCGGCGCTGCGCGGCTGGAACGGCTTTCCAGACAGCAGCGCCGGAGATCATGGGAAGGGCCTCAGCCCTTCTTCAGGTGACGGCGGCCCAGCAGTTCCGCGATCTGCACCGCATTCAGAGCCGCGCCCTTGCGGAGATTGTCGCTGACGCACCAGAGGTTCAGGCCATTGTCGATGGTCGAATCCTCACGCACGCGGCTGATGAAGGTGGCATAGTCGCCCACGCACTCGACGGGGGTGACGTAACCGCCGTCCTCGCGCTTGTCGACCAGCATCACGCCGGGCGCTTCACGCAGGATATTCTGGGCCTGCTCCGCCGAAATCTCATTCTCGAACTCGAGATTGATCGCCTCGGAATGCCCGACGAACACCGGCACGCGCACGCAGGTCGCCGTGACCTTCACCTTGGGATCGAGGATCTTCTTGGTTTCCGCAACCATCTTCCACTCTTCCTTGGTCGAACCATCGTCCAGGAAGACGTCGATATGCGGGATCACGTTGAAGGCGATCTGCTTGGTGAACTTCTTTGGTTCGGCCGGATCGCCGACGAAGATGTTGCGCGACTGCTCGAACAGCTCGTCCATGCCCGCCTTGCCCGCGCCGGAAACCGACTGGTAGGTGGCAACGACGACGCGCTTGATCGTGGCGGCGTCATGCAGCGGCTTCAAGGCGACCACCATCTGCGCGGTCGAGCAGTTGGGGTTCGCGATGATGTTCTTCTTCTTGTAGCCGTCGATCGCATCCGGATTCACTTCCGGCACGATCAGCGGCACGTCCGGGTCCATGCGGTAGAGCGACGAATTGTCGATCACGACGCAGCCCGCCGCAGCCGCCTTGGGCGCATATTCCGCCGTCGGGCCGGAGCCTGCGGCGAACAGGGCGATGTCCCAGCCGGTGAAGTCGAAATGCTCGATATTCTTGCATTTGAGCGTCTTGCCGGTGTCACCGAAATCGATTTCGGTGCCCTGCGACCGGGGCGAGGCGACCGCCGCGATCTCGTCAATAGGGAACTCGCGCTCGGCGAGAATGGTCAGCATCTCGCGGCCCACATTACCGGTGGCACCAACGACGACGACCTTGTAGCCCATGACTTAACACTCCACTCCATGCAAAATTGCGGAGTGGGCGCCATAGCGGCATTGCGCCGTTTGTCCAGTGACAAGCCGTTTATTGCGTCAAAGCTTGGCTTGCATGGCGGACCTTGCCCTGCCCCCTTCCCTTACACCCTCCCTCCGTTCGGGCTGAGCCTGTCGAAGCCCTTCACTTTCTTCTCAGAGAAAGCCCTTCGACAGGCTTGGAGCGAACGAAGGACAGGGTTCAGAATTATCGAGATTGAGGCCCCGTCCCATGCCGCGCCAGGAAATCCTCGATGGTCCGCCACAGATGCACGCTGATCCCCGGCCCGCCGACGCGGTGCGTCTGGCCCGGATAGACCATCATCTCGAACGGCACGGCGGCGCCCTGCATCTTCGCCACCAGCGCCGTCGAATTGTCGAACACCACATTATCGTCCGACATGCCGTGGATCAGCAGCAGCGGGTCCCTGATCTTCACCGCCTCATCCACCGCGCCGGAACCGGGATAGGCGCTGGGCTTCTCCTGCGGCCGGCCCAGATAGCGCTCGGTATAATGGGTGTCGTATAGTTCCCATTTCGTGACCGGCGCGCCCGCCACCGCCGCAGAGAACACCCCCGGCGCCTTCTCCAGCAGCTTGAGCGACATATAGCCGCCATAGGACCAGCCATAGGTCGCGATCCGCTTGGGATCGACATAGGGCTGGGTCTTGAGCCAGTTCACGCCCGCAAGCTGATCCTCCACCTCGACCGTACCCATGGCATGGTAGATCTGGTCCTCGAACGCCTTGCCGCGATCGGGCGTACCCCGATTGTCGACGGCAAAGACGATCCAGCCCCTGTCTACCAGATATTGGTAGATGGGCGATCCCCATGAATTGGTGACCTGCCGTCCGGCGCCGGGCCCGCCATAATGGAGCATGAAGACCGGATAGCGCTTCCCTGCCTCCAGCGGCGGCGTCATGATCCGGGTGTAGAGCGTCGAGCCGTCCGCCGCCTTGATCGTGCCGAACCGGGTCTTCACATGGCTGGCCCAATAGGGCGCATAGGGGTGGCTGCCCCGAACCGCATTCTCCGACAGCCAGTTCAACTGCTTGCCCCCGCTGTCGGCCAGATAGACCTGCCTGGGCTGGTCGCTATTGCTGCGCGCGACCACGATGCGGCTCGCCGCGCCGTCCATCACGGCGTCGTTCCACCAGCCCGCCGAGGTCAGCTGCCGCAGCGGCCCCGCCTTGGCGAGCGGCGCGGCATAAAGCTGCTGCTCCAGCGGCGTTTCCCTGTTGCCGGTGAAATAGACGAGGCCCTTCCCCTCATCCACGCTCACCACATCGCGCACTTCCCATTCACCGCTGGTGAGCGGCGTCCACCGGCCGCCCCGCACATGGTAGAGATGTCCATGGCCGGTCTTTTCCGACCACCAGAGGAAGCTGCCATCCTTGAGCGGCGTGAAATTGTTGCTGAGGTTGATCCAGCTCTTCGCCCTTTCGGTCAGGATCACCCGCGCCCTGCCGGTCGCCGGATCGACGGCCAGCAGGTCGAGCGTCTTCTGGTCCCGGCTCTCGCGCTGGACGTAAAGTGTTCTGCCATCCTTGGACCAGTCGACGCGGGCGAGATAAACATCCTTCTCCGTGCCGAGATCGACCTTGACGGGCTCCCCGCCCTCCGGCTTCATCACATACAGTTCGATCAGCGCATTGGGCGTTCCGGCCGCCGGATAGCGCTGCTCATAGACCTTGGTGCCCTCGCCGCCGATGGCCGTGCGCGTGACGATGCCGACCGGGCTTTCGTCCACGCGCGCAACCGCGATCAGCCTGTCGTCGGGCGACCACCAATAGCCGGTGCGCCGGTCCATTTCCTCCTGAGCGACGAACTCCGCCACGCCCCAGCTCACCGTGTCGCTGGCGCCCTGGGTCAACTGCTTCTCCGCGCCGCCCATTGGCTGAACGAAGAAATTGCCGCCGCGCACGAAGGACACATAGCCGCCCCTGGGACTGACCACGCCGTTCAACTCGCCATCGGGCGTGTCGGTGAGACGCGTGACCTTCCCATCCAGCGCGGCCAGATAAAGGTCGCCGTCGACCGGCACGAGGATGGACTTGCCATCCGGCGCCCAGTCATAGCTGACGATGCCGGTGCTGCCCGCGACGGAACGATCCCGCTCCCGCTGCATCTTCTCCGCCTCGGAAAGCGCCGCGCCGCTGCCTGTCTTCTTCGAATCGACCAGCATCCGCTCCGCGCCCGTGGACGTATCCACCGCCCAAAGGTCGAGCCGTTCCTTCTCATCCGTCCGTGGCTTCAGCAGCGTCACCAGCTTGCCGTCGGGCGACAGCTTCAATGCCCTTGGTTGCGGGCCGGAGAGGTCCGGACTGGCGAACACCCGCTCCAGGGTCAGCTTTTCCTGCGCCTGGGCGGACATCACGGAAAGCAACAGCGCGCCGACAGCCGCGCCGCTTTTCAGATATGGCGACATTTTCATCCCTTGCCTCGCGGCGAAACCGCCGCATCACATGGCGCAGAGAATTAGCGCCAAGCAGATGAAAAGATCAATGTTGGGAAATAATATTTCTCCGCCATGATCGCCCGGATCATGGTGGGCGCGACAGGGATTGAACCTGTGACCCCACCCGTGTGAAGGGTGTGCTCTACCGCTGAGCTACGCGCCCCCTGTAAGGAGGAGGCGGCCATTGGCATCCACCGCGCCGCCTGTCAAGCATATCGGACAAGCTATTTTCCGAAAATGGACTTATCCGCTTCATCCGCGTTATAGTCGATACGCTTTCAGAAGGAGTGCATATTCATGCGTCAAACCGTCGCCCTGGTCATTGCCGGGCTGCTTCTCACCTCTTTGGCCGCCTGCAACACCGTGAAGGGTGCGGGCCGGGACATCGAATCCGTCGGCCGCGCCGGGGAAAAAGCCATCAACTGATCCGGCGGGACCGCCGGTTACTGGAGGATGCGGCCGGCAACGGCCGCATCCTTCTCCAGGCGGACGCCGTCGCATTCCGGCTCGCCACAATCGCAGGCGGCGATCGTATAGCGTACGCCGCACATCACCAGCACGTCCTGGTCGAAGGAATAGTTCGATATTCCCGCACGTTCGACCTTTTCCTGCGCTCTGGCCTTGAGGGTCATGATCCTGCCTCTCTGCAACATGCCCGAATGATTGTTGCTGCGTTGCACAATGTCAATTGCGCCAGATTGGTTCCTGAACGAATTGAAATAAATCTGTCCAGAAAATGACACGATCCGGCGCTTATGCAGCGGATGCTTGCGCGCCGTCACCATCGCTCCCATATGCCGGCCATGAATGACCAACGCTCCCATTCCATGCCGGTCTGGCATGGCACGACCATCATGTCGGTACGCAAGAACGGGAAGGTGATCGTGGCCGGCGACGGCCAGGTCTCCATGGGCCAGACGGTGATGAAGCCCAACGCCCGCAAGGTCCGCCGTCTCCACGATGGATCGGTCATCGGCGGCTTCGCCGGCGCCACGGCGGACGCCTTCACCCTGTTCGAACGGCTGGAGGCCAAGCTGGAGCGCCACAACGGCCAGTTGATGCGCGCCGCCGTGGAACTCGCCAAGGACTGGCGGACCGACAAATATCTCCGCAACCTGGAAGCAATGATGATCGTCGCGGACAGGGAAGTGACGCTGATCCTGACCGGCAATGGCGACGTGCTGGAACCGGTTGGCGGCGTCGCGGCCATCGGTTCGGGCGGCAACTTCGCCCTCGCCGCGGCGCGGGCGCTGGTGGAATATGAGGAAGATGCCGAAACCCTGGCCCGCAAGGCGATGAAGGTGGCGGCGGACATCTGCGTCTACACCAACGACCAGCTCGTGGTCGAAGAGCTGGAATCTGTAGCTTGAACCCCGTTCGGGCTGAGCCTGTCGAAGCCCCCTCCTTTCTTCAGAAGCAACGCCCTTTGACATTTGAATGAGCCAGGCGGCTCATGAAGACAGGGCGAACGGATTTTTAGAGATCCCATGAACGACAATCTGACACCCAAAGCCATCGTCTCCGCCCTCGACGCCCACATCATCGGCCAGGCCGACGCCAAGCGCGCGGTCGCCGTCGCGCTGCGGAATCGTTGGCGCCGTCAACGCCTCTCCGCCGACCTGCGCGACGAGGTGACGCCGAAGAACATCCTGATGATCGGCCCCACCGGCTGCGGCAAGACGGAGATCAGCCGCCGTCTCGCCAAGCTGGCCGACGCGCCCTTCGTCAAGGTGGAAGCGACCAAATTCACCGAGGTCGGCTATGTCGGCCGCGACGTGGAGCAGATCGTCCGCGATCTGGTCGAGGAAGCCGTGCGCCTGGAACGCGACCGCCGCCGCGAAGCCGTGCGCGAAGCCGCGTCTGAAGCCGCCATGGCCCGCCTGCTCGACGCCCTCACCGGCAAGGAAGCGAGCGAGGCGACCCGCCTCTCCTTCCGCCAGCGGATCGAGAACAACCAGATGAACGATGTCGAGGTGGAGGTGGAGGTCACCGACAGCCCCTCCATGCCGATGGAAATCCCCGGCATGGGCGGCCAGATCGGCATGATCAACCTCAGCGACATGATGTCCAAGGCCTTCGGTCAACAACAGAAGAAGCGCCGCAAGCTGCGCGTCGCGGAAGCCTGGGACAAGCTGGTCGAGGAGGAGCAGGACAAGAGGCTGGACCAGGACGATGTCGCCCGCGTCGCCATTTCCAGCGCGGAGCAGAACGGCATCGTCTTCCTCGACGAGATCGACAAGATCGCGGTGAGCGACGTGCGCGGCGGCTCCGTCAGCCGCGAAGGCGTGCAGCGCGACCTGCTGCCGCTGATCGAGGGCACGACGGTCTCGACCAAATATGGCCCGCTCAAGACGGACCATATATTGTTCATCGCATCGGGCGCTTTTCATGTGGCGAAGCCCAGCGACCTGCTGCCGGAATTGCAGGGCCGCCTGCCGATCCGCGTCGAACTGAAGGCGCTGACGGAGGATGATTTCGTCTCGATCCTCTCCGACACCAAGGCGAGCCTTGTTGCGCAATATCGCGCGCTGCTGGCGACCGAGGGCGTGACCATCGACCTGACGCCCGACGGCATCCGCGCCGTCGCGAAGATCGCGGCGGAGGTGAACAGCGAGGTCGAGAATATCGGAGCTCGCCGCCTCCAGACGGTTATGGAAAAGCTGCTGGAGGATGTGAGCTTCGACGCCGAGGATCGCCAAGGCGAAACGCTGGTGATCGATGCGGCCTATGTGGAGAAGCAGTTGAGCGCAGTGGCGCGCAACACCGACCTCAGCAAATATGTGCTGTAAGGGCGAAGCTAGCCCTTATTAACGCCGTGTTCCTGCCTGCGCAGGAACACGGCGTATTTACAGACGCCTCTGTCAATCAAGCGAAGTCAGAAGCGGTTCCGACTCCACCTACTGATTAAAAGTCAGTAGCTCCGCCCCACCAGCACACGCTCCACCGCCTTCTCGCCGGTGAACACGCACAGCCCATCCGCCGCTTCCGCATCGGATGGAATATTGCGCAACGTCAGCTTCTCACCCTTCAACCACTCAACCACCTTGTCGAGCGCAGCCCCAGTCGGCTTGGCCCACTGCACCAGCGCCCAGCCCGGCTTCTTGCTCGCGCCGAAATAAGCCTTCAGCCCATCCAGCGACGTCACCGACCTGTCGATATTCCCCAGCAGCCGCGCCTGCGCATCCGCAAACAAAGCCTGCTGAATATCCTCCAGCATACCCGTAGCCGCGCCAAGGAAGTCCGCCTTCGCCACAATCTGGCTATCGAGCTTCCCGTCCTCACGATAAAGCCGATCACGCCGGATTACGGACACATTGCCCCCGGCCACGTCGCGCCCGCCGACTTCGATCACGACCGGCGCCCCCTTCTTGACCCAGCCCCAGCGCTTGTTCGCCGCCTTGGCCGGCCGCCGGTCCAGCAAGGCGCGCACCGGCTCCCGGAACACATCCTGCCTGTTCAGCTCCGCCACCAGCTCGCCGCAATAATCCAGGATTGCCGCATCCTCATCCGTATCGCGCAGCATCGGCACGACGACCACCTGATAAGGCGCGACCCGCGGCGGCACGCGCAGCCCGTCATCATCGCCATGCACCATGATCAGCCCGCCGATCATCCGCGTCGACACGCCCCAACTGGTCGTCTGGGCCAGTTCCTGCTGCCCCTCGGCATTCTGGAACTTGATATTCTGCGCCGAAGAGAAGGTCGTGCCCAGGAAATGCGATGTGCCTGCCTGCAACGCCTTGCCATCCTGCATCATCGCCTCGATGGAATAGGTCGCGACGGCCCCCGGAAAGCGCTCATTCTCGGGCTTCTCACCCGCGATCACCGGCAGCGCCACGCACTCCTCGGCAAAGCCGCGATAGACTTCCAGCATCTTGAGCGTCTCTTCCATCGCCTCATCGACGCTGGCGTGAGCAGTATGCCCCTCCTGCCAGAGAAATTCCGCCGTGCGCAGAAACATCCGCGTGCGCATTTCCCAACGCACGACATTCGCCCACTGGTTGATCAGCACCGGCAGGTCGCGCCAGCTCTGCACCCAGCGGGAGAAGGCCGCGCCGATCACCGTCTCCGACGTCGGACGAACCACCAACGGCTCCTCCAGCTTCGCTTCGGGATCGGGGATCATCTTCCCGTCCTTCTGGATCAGCCGGTGATGCGTGACGACCGCCATCTCCTTGGCAAAGCCGTCGACATGCTCCGCCTCCTTCTCGAAATAGGAAAGCGGAATGAACAGCGGGAAATAGCAATTCTCATGGCCGGTCGCCTTGATGCGCTCGTCCAGCAGCTTCTGCATCCGTTCCCAGATGCCGTAACCCCATGGACGGATGACCATGCACCCGCGCACACCGCTTTCCTCGGCCATGTCGGCTTCGGAAATGACGGCCTGATACCAGGCGGCGAAATCCTGTTCGCGGGTAACGGAAAGGGCATGCTTCACGGGATCGACCTTAAAATTCGAGTGGATGGCGCGCCATAGGCCAAGCGCGCCGCCCCTGTCGACCCCAAAGGGCCGTCGCCCCAATGAGCAACCAGCCCAAGTAAAGGGCGAACATCGACAATATCGTCATCCCAGCGAAAGCTGGGATCTCGTAAGGCCAGGCTGTGTCGTACCGCCTGAGATCCCAGCTTACGCTGGGATGACGGAAATCAGGAAAGCTTGTCGATCTTCGCGTTGAGCGCGGCAAGCTGGGCCTTGAGTTCCGCGATCTCATCGTCCTTCGCCTCTTCGGCAGCGGACGGCGTGGGCGAAGATGTCGGCGCCGCCATGCCAGCTATTCCGGGCATCCCCGGCATCCCCGTGCCAAAGGCGCTCGCCGCCGCCTCGAACATCTGCATGTTGCGCTTGGCGATCTCGGCCAGCGGGCCGCCGCCGAAGGCACCCTTCATGGCTTCCTGGAACTGCTGCTGGTTCTTGCGAAAGGCGTCCATCGACGCTTCCAGATATTGCGGCACCATGGACTGCATGGAATCGCCGTACATGGCGATCAACTGACGCAGGAAGTTGACGGGCAGCATGTTCTTGCCCCGCTGCTCCTCCTCCATGATGATTTGGGTCAGGACATTATGCGTGATGTCCTCTCCGGTCTTCGCATCGACGACGACGAACTCGCGCCCCTCACGAGTCATCTGCGACAAAAGATCCAGCGTGATGTAGCTCGACGTTTCTGTGTTATAGAGCCGCCTGTTAGCGTACTTCTTGATGACGACCGGTTCGGATTCGTTCGCGGTCTTAGATTTGGCCATGGATACCTCTCCCACACCTGCATTTTCCGCATTAGCACAAGGGAATGCCGCGCCGCAACATGGGCCGCGGCCCCTGCCTCTTTTTCTCAATATTTTATGGCGCGAGACGCAGGATGATCCCGAACTGCGCAAACGGGCGTTCCAGGGTTTGCGGAAATATCAGGAGGCTATTCGCCCCGCCCCGCCCCCCGCCGTTCCCGTCGTGGCTCGCGAAGGCAGCGCCAGGCTGCTTCGATATGGGACGGAAAACGGCCGTCATCCCGTGGTTTTCGTGCCTTCGCTGATCAACCCGCCGCAAGTGCTGGACCTGTCCGGCAGCCGGTCCATGCTGCGCCACATGCGCGCAGCAGGACATGACGCCTATCTGGTCGACTGGGGCACACCCGCGGCGGACGACGGCACGCTGGGGCTCGACCGGCATGTGACAGACCGCCTGCTGCCGATGCTGGCCGCCCTGCCCCGGCCACCCATATTGGTGGGATATTGCCTCGGCGGAAATCTGGCCATCGGCGCTGCGGCGCTGCAACCCGCAAGGGCGTTGGCGACGATTGCCGCGCCCTGGAACTTCGACGGGTTCCCTGCGGCAGACCGGGAACAGATCGGCGCGCTCTGGCGCAGTTCCAGGCCCATGTGCCAACGGTTGGATTATGTCCCGATGGAGGTGCTGCAATCGGGCTTCTGGGCGATGGACCCCGCCCGGACGATTCGCAAATATGCGGCCTTTGCCGGCATGGAGCCGGGTTCCGACGAAGAGCATGCCTTTCTAGCGGTCGAGGATTGGGCCAATGGCGGCCCACCGCTCAGCTATGCTGCGGGGCGTGACCTTTTCGAACAATTCTATGCCGCAAATGCGAGCGGACGGGGGGAATGGCATATCGACGGACGAACGGTCGATCCCCGCCGGCTGACTTGTCCAACGCTTTCAATCCGTTCCGCAGCGGACCGCATCGTTCCCGCCGCCGCCGCCCCGAAAATGGGCGAGAACACGACCTTGAGCCTTGGCCATGTCGGCATGATCGTGGGCGGCAACGGACGGGCGATGCTGTGGGAGCCTTTGTCCCAATGGCTTTCCAGTCATGGCGGATGATGATATGTGCGCCTGCGAAAACAATCACCCCGGAACTGAGGATCAAGGCTTTGTCAGACATCGTCATCACCGCTGCCAAGCGTACCGCCGTCGGCAGCTTCATGGGCGCCTTCGGGTCGACCCCCGCGCATGAGCTGGGCCGCACCGCCATCGTCGCCGCTCTCGCCCAGGCCGGCGTCGCGCCGGAGGAAGTGGACGAAGTCATATTGGGCCAGGTCCTGACCGCGGCGCAGGGCCAGAACCCCGCCCGTCAGGCCGCCGTCAACGCCGGCATTCCGGTGGAGCGCACCGCCATCGGCCTCAACCAGCTTTGCGGCTCTGGCCTGCGCGCGGTCGCTCTGGCGGCTCAGGCGATCCGCGCGGGCGACGCCCGCATCATGGTCGCGGGCGGTCAGGAAAGCATGTCGATGGCGCCCCATGCGCAATATCTGCGCGGCGGCGCGAAGATGGGGCCGATTTCCTTCATCGACACGATGACGCATGATGGCCTGACCGACGCCTTCAACAATTATCACATGGGCATCACGGCGGAAAATCTGGCCGAGAAGTACCAGATCAGCCGCGAGGCGCAGGATGAATTCGCCGTCGGCAGCCAGAACAAGGCCGAAGCCGCCCGCGCATCGGGCCGCTTCAAGGACGAGATCGTTCCCGTGACGATCAAGGGCCGCAAGGGCGACACCGTCGTCGACGCCGACGAATATATCCGCGCCGGCGCCACGCTGGAGGCGATGCAGGGCCTGCGTCCGGCCTTCAAGAAGGACGGCACCGTCACCGCCGCCAATGCCAGCGGCATCAACGACGGCGCCGCCGCCCTCGTGCTGATGAGCGCCGATGAAGCCGCCAGGCGCAACGCGACCGTGCTGGCGCGCATCGCCGGCTTCGCGACCTGCGGCGTCGATCCCTCGATCATGGGCATCGGCCCGGCTCCGGCGAGCCGTCAGGCGCTGGCCAAGGCGGGCTGGTCGCTGGCCGATCTGGACCTGATCGAAGCCAATGAAGCCTTCGCCGCGCAGGCGCTGGCCGTCGGTCAGGAACTGGGTTGGGACCCGTCAAAGGTCAATGTGAACGGCGGCGCGATCGCCATCGGCCATCCGATCGGCGCTTCGGGCGCCCGCGTCCTCACCACCCTGCTCTACGAAATGCAGAAGCGCGACGCCAAGAAGGGCCTCGCGACCCTCTGCATCGGCGGCGGCATGGGCGTCGCCATGTGCGTCGAGCGCTAAGCCGGCGGTAAAGCAACGAAGGGCCGCCGATCCCAATCCGGATCGGCGGCCTTCTGCTGTCAGCGCCAGATACGGTCGAAACGCGCGCCCAGCCCCGTCAGCAACTCATATTGCGACAGCCCGGAAACCGCCGCCGCCTCCGCCAGCGCATAGTCGACGCCCAGCCAATCCCCCTCCGCGACCTCGGGCACACCCGACACATCGACGGCGGTCAAATCCATCGAGACCCGTCCCACCACCGGCAGGTGCCTGTCCCCGACAGTCATGGACCCCCGCCCTGAAAAGCCGCGCAAATAACCGTCGGCATAGCCCAGATTCACCACGGCGATCTCCATGTCCGCCGCTGCGCGATGGGTCGCGTTATAACCGATCGTGTCGCCAGCCCGGACGCGGCGGCGTTGCAGCACCTGCGCCTCCGGAAAGACGACCTGCCCGATCCGCCCCGCCGCTTTGGTGCGCGGCACGCCGCCGTAAAGCGCGATCCCCGGCCGCGTCATGTCGAAGGCATAGGCCGCGCCCAAGCAAATCCCCGCGCTGTTCGCCAGGCTGTAACGCGCCGCCCTGACTGCGCCCCGCAGCGCCGAAAACCGTTCCAACTGCACCTGGCTCAGCGGCACATCCTCATCGGCGGAAGCCAGATGGCTGAGCAATGTCGCCACCTCCAGCCCCGCGACCTGCGCCGAAACATCGCCCCCCCAATCCAGCCCCAGGCGGTTCATGCCGGTATCGACCATGACGTCGCAAAGCCCGCCGCCCGCCTCCTTCCAGCGCGCAATCTGCCCTTCCGTGCACAGCACCGGCCTTGCGCGGGAGGCGAGCGCCACCGCCATGTCCTCCTCCCGCACGCCATGCAGCACGGAAAGCGACACGCCCTCGCCGATCAAAGGCTCCAGCGCCATCGCCTCGGCCCAGTTGGACACGAAGAAATCCCGGCACCCCGCATCCAGCAAGCGCCGCATCACCTCCGCGCTGCCCAGCCCATAGCCATTGGCCTTGATCGCCGCCCCGCATGCCGCCGCGCCGCCCTGCCGCTTCAACCAGCGCCAGTTGGCGAGCAAAGCGCCTCCATCCAGACGCAGGCGCAAAGGTGCGGAAAAATCAGCCATCGCCTGTCCGATAGCGCTCCGCGACGCAAGCGTCGAGGGATCAGGCATCCATCGCGGCCCCGCGCGTCTCCGGCAGGGCGACGATGCAGGTCAGCAGCGCGACCGCCACCACCGCGATGGTGTACCACAGCCCCGCATAGGGATCGCCCGTCCGCGCCACGATATATTGGCTGACCAGCGGCAGGAATCCGCCGAAATAACCGGTCCCGATATGATAGGGGATCGACAGCGAGCTATAGCGGATCCGCGCTGGGAAATATTCCGACAGCAGCGCCGCGACGGGACCATAGGTCGCCCCCGACAGCGTCCAGAGCAGCAGCAGCGCCAGGAACAGCAGCAAGGCGCGCGGCCAGTCCGGAGTGACGGGGGCCGATTCATATCCCGCCGCATGCAGCGCCGCATCCAGCCCTTCCGCGCTCAAGTCCGCGACCGCCACGGAACCGACGCTGACCGAAGGCGTCGCCGCCTCCCGCTTTTCATAGGCGATGCCGCGCTTGGAAAAATGGTCGAGCAGCTTGCCGCAGACGGTCGGCTGCACCTTGGCGAAGGGATCGAAGCTGCAATCGGGGCCGCTGACGATCACCGGCGCGCGCTCCGCCGCCCGGTAGAGGGCCGGGTTCGCCACGCTCCCCATGAACTGATAGAGCGGCATGAGCAGCAACAACACCAGCGCATAGCCGATGACGATGGGCTTCTTCCGCCCCACCCGGTCGGACAGCCAGCCGAAGAAGATGAAGGCCGCCACGCCCGCAAAGGCGCTGCCGCCCACCAGCAACTGCGCGATGCCCGGCGCAACATGCAGGCCGTTCTGCAGGAAATAGAGCGCCTGGAACATCACCGTATAAGCGATGACGGTGAAGCCCGCCGCGATGCCGATCATCGCCACCAGCATCCGCCGCTTGTTGCCGGGATAGGTGAACGCCTCCTTCAGCGGATTGCGCGATTGCTCGCCCGCCGCCTTCATCGCCGCGAAGATCGGGCTTTCGCGCAGCATCAGCCGCATCCAGAGCGAAATCGCCAGCAACGCCAGCGAGAAGATGAAGGGCAGGCGCCAGCCCCAATCGTCCCACACCGCCTTGCCGACGATCCATTGCGTGCCGACCACGACGATCAGCGACAGGATGAAGCCGCCGATCACCCCCGCCTGGATGAAGCTGGTGAAGAAACCCCTCCGCCCCGGCGGCGCATGTTCCGCGACATAGATCGCCGCTCCGCCATATTCCCCGCCCAGCGCCAGTCCCTGCGCGATCCGCAGCAGGATCAGGATGACCGGCGCGGCGACGCCGATGCTCGCGGCGGACGGGGTCAGCCCGACGCCCGCCGTCGCCGCTCCCATCAGCACGATGGTCGCCAGAAAGGTATATTTGCGCCCCAGCCTGTCGCCCAGATAGCCGAACAACGCCGCGCCGAGCGGCCTGAACCCGAAACCGATGGCGAAGCCTGCCAGCGAATAGAGGAGTTCCACGGTCGGATTGTCCGTCGGGAAGAATGTACGACCGATGATCGGGGCGAGGACGCCGTAGATGTAGAAGTCATACCATTCGAACAATGTGCCGAGCGCCGAAGCGGTGATGACCAGCCGGTCACGCTTCGCATCCATCACATAGTCGGTGCCGACCGCACTTCCACCCATTCCGCCCCCGCTTGCCTGACTGATTGTTCGCCTACGTTCTAATGAAGTGCCGAACTCCGGCAAGCGCGACGTGCGAATGGACGCGATATGCGTGGGAAGCGGACACCCGCTTTATCCCTCTCCCTCAAGGGAGAGGGCTGCGCAGACTTGGCAGCTTGCTGCCTTAGTCGTAGCTGGGTGAGGGGGTTGCGATCCAGGGGATCGCGCGGAACGCAGGCCCGCTCCCCTTCATCCAGACCCGCTCCCTTCAAAACAGCCGCGCCCCATTCGGCACTGCCCGATCCGGCGCAAACAGCACCACGGCCCCGGCCTCATCGGCAAAGCCAAGCGTCAGCACCTCGGACAGGAACTTCCCGATCTGCCGCGGCGGAAAATTGACGACGGCCGCAACCTGTCGGCCCGGCAGGTCCTCCACCGCATAATGTTCCGTGATCTGCGCGCTCGATCTCTTCTGGCCGATGCCCTGACCGAAATCGATCACCAGCTTATAGGCTGGCTTGCGCGCCTCCGGATATGGCTCCGCCGAAAGGATCGTGCCGACGCGAATGTCGACCTTCAGAAAATCGTCGAAACCGATGATGTCGGCGGCGGCCGAAGCGGAATCATGATTCAGATGCATGGCGGCATGCTAGAGCGTTTTCCAAGCAGATGGAATCATCTGCTGAATCGGAAAACGCGACAAAACAAAAACTTGGAGCAGTCGAGCCGATGCAATCGGATCGGAATCTGCTCCAGAGCGATTTCCAGGCGATCGGAACCGACCGCCGGTCCAGAATCACGGAAAAACAAGGAATCTGGAACGGCGATCCGATTCAATTTCAAAGCAGCCCGCTCAAGAACCGGTCCCATGGCAAGGTCGGGAAGGCCGTTCCCCCGACCTCGCCCCAGGCAAGCGCTTATTCCAGTTCCAGAATGATCGCGTCGACCGGCAGGCTTTCCCCTTGCGCGGCGGACACGCTCTTCACCACGCCCGCCTTCTGCGCCCGCAAGATATTCTCCATCTTCATCGCCTCGATCACGGCCAGCGGCTGGCCGATCTCGACCTTGTCGCCTTCCTTCACATTCAGCGCCACCAGCAGGCCCGGCATCGGGCAGATCAGGAAGCGCGACAGGTCTGGCGGAATCTTCTCGATCATATGCCTGGCATGCACCGCCGCATGGGCGGGCAGGATGCGCAGCTTGTGGCTGGCGCCATGGGCGGTCAGCACGAAGCCCGAACGCACCGGCGCGATCTTCACCGCCAGTTGCTCCTCACCGAACTCCGCCTCGATCAGCCGATCGCCGGGCGTATATTCCAGCGCCAGTTCGATGGCTTCGCCATCCACCGTGACGTCATCGCCATTGATCACGACATCATGGACCGCATCGCCGACCTTCACCTGCCAGTCGGTCGGCGGAGCGAGGCGCTTGCCAAGCTGCCCGTCGATGCGGCGCGCCCGGTCCGCCTGCGCCATGGCTGCAAAGGCGCCGATGGCCGACAGACGCTTCAGCAGCGTCTCCGAAGCCGGCGCGCCGGTGAAGCCCTCCGGATATTCCTCCGCGATGAAGCCGGTGGTGATGTTGCCCGAACGGAAGCGCTCATGCTGCATCAGCGCGGAAACGAAATCGATATTATGCCCCGGCCCCTCGATCTCGAACTGGTCGAGCGCCGCGATCTGCTTGTCTATGGCTTCCAGACGGGTCGGCGCCCAGGTGATCAGCTTGGCGATCATCGGGTCGTAGAACATGCTGACCTCGCCGCCCTCGACCACGCCGTCATCGACACGCACCAGCGCCCCCGTTTCATCCGCGCCGGTTTCGGGCGGATTGTAACGGATCAGGCGGCCCGTGGAGGGCAGGAAGCCGCGATAGGGGTCCTCGGCATAGACGCGGTTCTCGATCGCCCAGCCGTTGATCTTCACATCTTCCTGGGCGAAGCCCAGTTCCTCGCCATTGGCGACGCGGATCATCTGCTCGACCAGATCGAGGCCAGTGATCTCTTCCGTAACCGGATGCTCCACCTGCAGACGGGTGTTCATCTCCAGGAAGTAGAAACCGTCGCCCGTCTTGTCCGCGCCCGACACGATCAACTCGACCGTGCCCGCGCTGAAATAGCCGACCGCCCGCGCCAGGGCGACGCACTGCTCGCCCATCTTCCTGCGCATTTCGGGAGACACGAAGGGCGACGGCGCTTCCTCCACCACCTTCTGGTGGCGGCGCTGGATCGAACATTCACGCTCATTGAGATAGACGATGTTGCCGTGCTGATCGCCCAATATCTGGATTTCGATATGGCGCGGGCTTTCGATGAACTTCTCGATGAACACGCGGTCATCGCCGAAGCTGTTCAGCCCCTCGCGCTTGGTCGCCTCGAAGCCTTCGCGAACGTCCTGCTCGGAATAGGCAAGGCGCATCCCCTTGCCGCCGCCGCCGGCCGATGCCTTCATCATCACCGGATAGCCGATCTCGTTCGAGATGCGGACGGCATGTTCGGTATCCTCGATCACGCCGACATAGCCGGGGACCACATTGACGCCGGCCGCCTTGGCGAGCTTCTTCGATTCGATCTTGTCGCCCATGGCGGCGATCGCGTTGGCCGGGGGACCGACGAAGACGATGCCCGCTTCGTCCAGCGCCTTGCGGAAGCTCTCCCGCTCGGAGAGAAAGCCATAACCCGGATGAACCGCGTCGGCGCCGGTCGCCCTGCACGCCTCGATGATCTTGTCGGCCAGCAGATAGGACTGGGCGGCAGGCGGCGGGCCCAGATGCACGGCCTCGTCCGCCATCAGCACATGGGGGCTGCGCGCATCCGCGTCGGAATAGACCGCAACGGTCTTGATGCCCATCTTCCGCGCGGTGCGGATGACGCGGCACGCAATTTCGCCACGGTTCGCGATCAGGATCTTGGTGATTGCCATTATCTATCCTTGCCCCAGTCCTTATTCAGTTCCTCTCACCCCGTTCGGGCTGAGCTTGTCGAAGCCCCCTCCTTCCCTTTCGAAGAGAAGTGCAGCCCTTCGACAAGCTCAGGGCGAACGGAGGTGGTGGTTGATGCTAATCGCCGTGCATGAAGGCGCCCGACGAGAACAAACCCCAGAAGATCACGGCCAGCACAACGACGATCACCGCCATCATTCGGCCGAATTTCACTCAGCCGCCTCCAGATGCCCATGCGGCTGAGCCATCATCGGCGTCAGCCCGAGCTTCCCGAGCAACGCGCTATCCTTGTCGTCCCCGGCATTGGCCGCGGTCAGCAGCTTGTCGCCGGTGAAGATGCTGTTCGCCCCCGCCATGAAGCAGAGCGCCTGACAGGCCTCGCTCATGCTCTCGCGCCCGGCGGAAAGCCGCACCATCGACTGCGGCATGACGATCCGCGCCACGGCGACCGTGCGGACGAACTCCACCTCGTCGATCTTCGCGAGCGGCGTGTCCTTCAGCATATCGCCCAGCACCGTGCCCTCGACCGGCACCAGCGCATTGATCGGCACGCTTTCGGGATGCGGCATGGTGGCGAGCGCATGCAGGAAACCGATGCGATCCGATCGCGTCTCCCCCATGCCGACGATTCCGCCGCAGCACACATTGATGCCCGCGTCCCGGACATTTTCCAGCGTCTCGATCCGGTCCGCGAAGGTCCGGGTGGTGATGACGTTGGCGTAATTTTCCGGCGAGGTGTCGATATTGTGGTTGTAATAATCCAGCCCCGCATCGGCCAACTGCTTGGCCTGACCAGCCGACAGCATGCCCAGCGTCATGCAGGTTTCCATGCCCATCTGGCGAACGCCCTTCACCATTTCGATGAGCTTGGGCATGTCCCGTTCCTTGGGATTGCGCCACGCCGCGCCCATGCAGAAACGGCCCGAACCATGGTCCTTCGCCTGCGCCGCCGCCTGAAGCACCGCCTGCACGTCCATCAGCTTGGTGGCCTTGAGGCCGCTTTCCGCCTCGGTCGACTGGCTGCAATAGCCGCAATCCTCCGGACAGCCGCCGGTCTTGATCGACAGCAGGGTCGAAAGCTGCACCTCATTGCGCGGGAAGTTCGCACGATGGATCGACTGCGCCTCGAACATCAGGTCGTTGAAGGGCAGGTCGAACAGCGCGGCAATCTCGTCGCGGGTCCAGTCAGTGCGAGGCGTCTTAGTCATTATGCGGCTTCCTCCAGCCCCGCCGGGGGCATGTTGTGGCCGAGGAGGCGCAGCACATCGGCGGCGCATTCCACGACGTTGGAGCCCGGTCCATAAATCCCTTGGACGCCTGCGTCACGGAGGAAGTCGTAATCCTGCGGCGGAATGACCCCACCCGCCACCACCTTGACGTCGTTGCGGCCCTGTTCCCGAAGCTGCCTGATGAGTTCGGGAATAAGCGTCTTGTGCCCGGCGGCCAGCGACGAGGCGCCGACCACGTCCGCGCCGCTGTCGAGCGCCAGCACCACCGTTTCCTCCGGCGTCTGGAACAGCGGGCCCGACACGATGTCGAAACCCATGTCCCCGAACGCGGACGCGATCACGTTGGCGCCCCGGTCGTGGCCGTCCTGCCCCATCTTGGCGATAAGGATCTTCGGCTTGCGACCGAGGCGCCGCTCGACGGCCTGCACCCCGTCAAGAACCTGTTGCCAGCGGGCATCCCGTGCATAGGGCTTGGAATAGACGCCCTTCACCGGCGTCGGCACCGTGCCGTATCGGTTGAAGCTGTCCTCCATGGCGGAGGAGATTTCGCCCAGCGTGGCGCGGGCGCGCGCCGCTTCGACCGCATGGGCGAGAAGGTTGTTCTCGATCGACTGCTCGCCCGCTGCCGCCCGGCGCAGCGCATCCAGCGCGGCCTGACAGGCGGCCTCGTCACGCTCCGCCTTCACCTTGTTGATGCGGGCGATCTGCGCTTCACGGACCTTGCTGTTGTCGACTTCCAGCGTCTCGAGCAGGTCCTCGTTCGCCAAGCGATATTTGTTCACGCCGACGATCACGTCCTCGCCCCGGTCGACCCGCGCCTGACGGGCGGCGGCGGCGGTCTCGATCATCGCCTTGGGCCAGCCGGCGGCCACCGCCTTGGCCATGCCGCCTTCGGCCTCGACGCGGTCGATGATCTCCTGCGCGGCGTCGACCAGTTGCTGGGTCAGCGCCTCGATATAATAGCTGCCGCCCAGCGGATCGACGACATTGCACATGCCCGTCTCTTCCTGGATGACGATCTGCGTGTTGCGCGCGATACGGGCGGAGAAATCGGTCGGGAGCGCGATTGCCTCGTCCAGCGCATTGGTGTGCAGCGACTGCGTGCCGCCCAGCATCGCCGCCATCGCCTCGATGGTGGTGCGCATGACATTGTTATAGGGGTCCTGCTCGGTCAGCGACACGCCCGACGTCTGGCAATGGGTGCGCAGCATCTTGGAGCGTTCGTCCTTCGCGCCGAGCTTCGTCATCACCCGATGCCAGAGCACGCGGGCAGCGCGCAGCTTGGCGATCTCCATGAAGAAGTTCATGCCGATGGCGAAGAAGAAGCTCAAACGCCCGGCGAACTTGTCGATGTCTAGGCCGCTCGCCACGCCATAGCGCACATATTCCGCGCCGTCCGCGATGGTGAAGGCCAGTTCCTGCACCTGCGTCGCCCCGGCTTCCTGCATATGATAGCCGGAGATGGAGATGCTGTTGAACTTGGGCATCTCCCGGCTGGTATAGCCGAAAATGTCGCTGATGATCCGCATCGAGGGTTCGGGCGGGTAGATATAGGTGTTGCGGACCATGAACTCCTTCAGAATGTCGTTCTGGATGGTCCCGTCGAGCAGCCTGCGCTCAACCCCCTGCTCTTCGCCCGCGACGATGAAGAAGGCCAGGATCGGGATCACCGCGCCGTTCATGGTCATGGAAACCGACATCTGGTCGAGCGGAATGCCGTCGAACAGGATCTTCATGTCCTCGATCGTGTCGATCGCCACGCCCGCCTTGCCGACGTCGCCCACGACACGCGGATGGTCGCTGTCATAGCCGCGATGGGTGGCGAGGTCGAAAGCGACGCTCAGCCCCTTCTGTCCCGCCGCCAGATTGCGGCGATAGAAAGCGTTGGATTCCTCCGCGGTCGAAAAGCCCGCATATTGCCGGATGGTCCAGGGACGCCCCGCATACATGGACGCGCGCACGCCCCGCGTGAACGGCGCGAAGCCGGGCAGGCCCGGATCGCCAACTTTATCCGGGGTGACATCCTCCGCCGTGTAGAGCGGCTTGACCGTGATCCCTTCCGGGGTTTCCCAGTTCAGGTCCTTGCCCTTCACCTCCTTGGCGGCGGCGGCGGCCCACTGGTCCAGCGTCGGCTTCTCTGTCATATCAATGCGCGCCTTCCTTGGGCGTTTCCATGATTTCGGTCAGCACCCCGTTCATGTCCCTGGGATGGACGAAGAAGATCAGCGTCCCATGCGCCCCGATGCGGGGCTCGCCCAGCACCTTCTTGCCCAGCCCCTCGAACCACGCCTTGGCTTCATGAATGTCGGGCACTTCATAGCACATATGATGCTGCCCGCCCGCCGGGTTCTTGGCGATGAAGCCGTGAATGGGCGAGTTTTCGCCCAAGGGTTCGATCAGTTCGATCTGCGTGCCGGCGGTGCCGTTCTCGCCCGGCGTATCCACGAAGCAGACCTTCACCCCCTGCGCCGGCAGGTCGAACGGCTCATGCGCGATGGTCGCGCCCATGACGTCGCGATAATAGGCAATCGATGCTTCCAGCGAGGGTGTCGCCACGCCGATATGATTGAGACGGCCGAGTTTCATAACGTCATTCCCAACTTCGTCATTCCCGCGACGGCGGGAATCCATCTCCCGCCCTCTCCCCGGATATGATGTCCGGAGAGGGTTCCCCGCCCGCGCGGGGATGACGGATTCACCTTAGAGCGGAATATTGTCGTGCTTCTTCCAGGGGTTCTCCAAAGCCTTGTTCCGCAGCTTGCGCAGTCCCAGGGCGATCCGCTTCCGGGTCGAATGCGGCTGGATCACCTCGTCGATGAAGCCCTTGCCCGCCGCCACGAAGGGGTTGGCGAAGCGGTCCTCATATTCCTTGGTCTTTTCCGCGATCTCTTCGGGCGTCTTGCCCCGGAAGATGATCTCCACCGCGCCCTTGGCTCCCATCACCGCGATTTCGGCGGTGGGCCAGGCATAGTTGAGGTCGCCCCGCAGATGCTTGGAGGACATGACGTCATAGGCCCCGCCATAGGCCTTGCGCGTGATCACGGTGATCTTCGGCACGGTCGCCTCGGCATAGGCGAACAGCAGCTTCGCGCCATGCTTGATGATGCCCGAATGCTCCTGCGCCGTCCCGGGAAGGAAGCCGGGCACGTCGACGAAGGTCACGATCGGAATCTCGAACGCATCGCAGAAGCGCACAAAGCGCCCGGCTTTCTTGGACGAGTTGATGTCCAGCACCCCGGCAAGTACCATCGGCTGGTTCGCGATGACGCCCACCGTCTTGCCCTCGACCCGGCCGAAGCCGCAGATGATGTTGCCCGCATGGGCGGGCTGCACCTCGAAGAAGTCGCCCTCGTCCACCACCTTGCGGATCAGCTCATGCATGTCATAGGGCTGGTTCGCATTGGCGGGGACCAAAGTGTCCAGGCTGTCCTCGATCCGGTCCCACGGATCGGCGCTCGGCCGCTCCGGCACCGGCTCCTTGTTGGACGCCGGCAGGAAGTCCACGAAATCGCGCACCGCCAGCAGCGCCTCGATGTCGTTCTCGAACGCAAGGTCGGCCACGCCCGATTTGGTGGTATGCGTCACCGCCCCGCCCAGTTCCTCCTGCGTCACGACCTCGTTGGTGACGGTCTTCACCACGTCCGGGCCGGTCACGAACATGAAGCTCGAATCCTTCACCATGAAGATGAAGTCGGTCATCGCCGGCGAATAGACCGCGCCGCCCGCGCACGGCCCCATGATCACGCTGATCTGCGGCACCACGCCCGACGCCAGCACATTGCGCTGGAAAATCTCGGCATAGCCCGCCAGCGAAGCCACGCCTTCCTGGATGCGCGCGCCGCCCGAGTCATTGAGGCCGATAACGGGAGCGCCCACCTTCAGCGCCATGTCCATGATCTTGCAGATCTTCATCGCGTGCCGTTCCGACACCGCGCCGCCATAGACGGTGAAGTCCTGGCTGAAGACATAGACCAGCCGGCCGTTGATGGTGCCCGATCCGGTGACGACGCCGTCGCCGGGGATATGCTGCCCGTCCATGCCGAAGTCGATGCAGTTGTGCTCGACATACATGTCCAGCTCCTCGAAGCTGTCCTCGTCCAGCAGCACGTCCAGCCGCTCCCGCGCGGTCAGCTTGCCCTTGGCATGCTGCGCGTCGATGCGGCGCTGTCCGCCGCCCAGACGCGCGGCCTCCCGCTTGGCTTCGAGCTGTTCGATGATGGCGAGCTTCGACATATCAGGCTTTTCTCCGGCTTGTCGCGGACGTCTATGTCCGCCCCTTCCCAATCTTTCCGCATTTTCGCAAATGCAATTTTGCCAATTTGCAAATCGCGATTTTGCAAATTATGGACGATCCATGGCTCGTGGCAATCGAATCTTCGCAGGACCGCGCCTGCGCCAACTCCGTCTCGACCATCGCATGGACCAGGCGACCATGGCCCAGGCCCTTGGCATATCGGTATCCTATCTCAGCCAGCTTGAGAATGACGACCGCCCCCTGACGGCCAAGGTCAAGGCGGCCGTCGCCAGCGCCTTTCCCACCGACTGGGCCAGCTTCGACAGCCGGGAGGAGGAACAGCTTCTGGGCGCCTTCACCTTCGCCCTCGCCCATCCCGAACTGCCCGGCGTGCCGATGGAGCCGGAACGGATCGAGAAGCTGCACCTGCATTTCCCCGAATTCGCGGCGCGCTATGTCGACCTCTACAATGCCCATATGCGCGCCAATGAACGCATCAACATGATCGAGGAGGCCATAGCCAACGATCATGCGGTGCAGGCCCGCCTGCCCTGGGAAGCGGCGCGCGACTGGTTCCACGAAGCGGGCAATTACGTCCATGTCCTTGACTGTCTGGCGGAGGACATGGCCGCCAGCTTCACCGCCGGCCAGACGCTGGACGAAGGCATGCTGGTGGAGGCGCTGGCCCGCCGCCACGGCATCGAAACGCTGATCGCGGAAACGCCGGATTCCGCGCTCCGCTCCTATACCAGCAGCGAAAAGCGCCTGTTCGTGAACGCGGCCCTGCCCACCGAAAGCCGCAAATTCATGCTCGCCCACCAGTTGATGATGCTGGAGGGGCAGGCCGTGATCGCCGACGTGGTCAACAGGGCGGCGCTGCCCGTGCCCGGCGCGGACCGGCTGCTCGCCATCGGCCTCGCCAATTATGCGGCGGGGGCGCTGCTGATGCCCTATGCCCCCTTCCGCGAAGCCGCCCGCGAAGTCCGCCATGACATAGACCGTCTCGCGCGCCGCTTCGGCGTCAGCTTCGAACAGGCCTGCCACCGCCTTTCAACGCTGCAAAGGCCCGGCCTGCGGGGCATCCCCTTCTTCTTCTGCCGCGTCGACATGGCGGGCAACATCACCAAGCGCCACAGCGCCACCCGCCTGCAATTCGCCCGCTTCGGCGGCGCCTGCCCCTTATGGAACGTCCATGAAGCGGTCGCCGTCCCCGACCGGATCAACGTGCAACTGGGCGAAACGCCCGACGGCGTCCGCTATGTGTCCATGGCGAAGGGTCTGGTTAAACCCTCCGGCAGCTACAGCCGCACGCCGCGCCGCTTCGCCGTCGTGCTGGGCTGCGAAATCGCGCATGCCGCCAATTTCGTCTATGCCGACGGCCTGCAACTGGAGGTGGAGGGCGCGGCGACCCCGATCGGCATCACCTGCCGCCTCTGCCCCCGCCAGAGCTGCGACCAACGCGCCTTCCCGCCCGCGGACCGCCCGATCCGCGTCGATCCCGACAATCGCCAGATCGTGCCCTATTGGATCGGCTAAGGCACACCGCTTTCCTCGCAGCGCCCGGACCGCTGGGCTAATCCGGCAATTCCAGCTCCTCCTCCAGAAAATCGAGAAAAGCCCGCACCCGCGCCGCCAGCCGGTCCTGCGCGGAATAGAGCGCGTGAATATCCTCGCCCTCCCCCGTGCTGAAATCGCCCAGCACCTCGACCAGCCGCCCTTCCCGCACGTCGGCGGCGACGTGAAAGCGCCCGTGCCGCGCTATGCCGCCGCCCGCGATCGCCATCTGCCGCACGACCTCGCCCGAATTGCCGAAGAAACGCCCCTGCACCGGACGCTGCACCGTCCGCCCGCCGATCCGGAAGGCCCAGCTGTCCACCGATCGACGAAAGCTGAACTGCAGGCAGTCATGCCCGTCCAGATCGTCCGGCCTGAGCGGCATGCCCCGCGCAGCCAGATAGGCGGGACTGGCGACCAGCACCATGCGGCTGCGCCCCAGCTTCTTGGCGCGCAGCCGCGTATCGCGCAGCGGCCCGATCCGGATGGCGATGTCGGCCCTCTCCTCCACCAGGTCCACCACCGCATCGGATAACGCCAGATCGACCGTCACGGCCGGATGCCGGGCCAGAAAGCGGGGCAGGATCGGCAACAGGCAGTGGATGCCGAAGGATACGGAGGCATTCACCCGCAACAGC
Organism: Sphingobium fuliginis; assembly: GCF_015074805.1. Taxonomy (NCBI): domain Bacteria; kingdom Pseudomonadati; phylum Pseudomonadota; class Alphaproteobacteria; order Sphingomonadales; family Sphingobiaceae; genus Sphingobium; species Sphingobium fuliginis. The sequence goes on from NZ_CP060035.1 coordinate 1,258,280, forward strand.
CCTCGCGGTCCCTGCTCCTCCTGCCCCAGCCTGCTTTCGACATCGGTCATTTCCGCCATCAGCGCCGACATCCGGTCGCGATAGGCGGCCCCTTCCATCGTCAGCGCCAGCGACCGCGTGGTCCGCCGCAGCAGGGTGACGCCCAGCCGCTGCTCCAGCCGGGCGATGCTGCGGCTGACGGCGGACGGCGTCAGCCGCAAGGCCCTGGCGGCGGAGGCAAGGCTGCCCTCCTGCGCCACCGCCAGAAACGTCTCTATATCCCCGAAGCGGTTGTCCATGCATCGCTCATGATCTGAAATCACTTCTATAGTGACGATGATCATTCTAATCATCAATGATCCCTTCTCCTATTTCTGCGTTCACCCACGCAGAACAGGAGTTGCCCCATGGATCTGAAACTCAACGGCAGGACCGCGCTCGTCACCGGATCGACCGCCGGGATCGGCTTTGCCATCGCCAGGCGCCTTGCCGAAGAAGGTGTGGAGGTCGTGATCACCGGCCGCAATCAGGCCAAGCTCGACGATGCGGCCACGCAGCTTGCCCAGTCCGGCAGGGTCCGCCCGATCCTGGCCGATCCCGCGACGGCGCAGGGCGCGGCCACGCTCATCGAAGCCGCTCCGGACGTCGACATCCTCGTCAACAATCTCGGCATCTACGAAGCGAAGACCTTCACCGAAATCTCCGACGAGGACTGGCATCATTTCTTCGAGGTCAACGTCGTCAGCGGCGCCCGCCTCGCCCGTCATTATTTCCCGCGCATGATCGCGAAGAACTGGGGCCGCATCATCTTCATCGCCAGCGAAAGCGCGCTGGTGATCCCCGGTGAGATGATCCACTACGGCATGACCAAGACCGCCCAGCTCGCCATCGCCCGCGGCCTGGCCGAACAGACGCGCGGCACCGGCGTGACGGTGAATACGGTGTTGCCCGGCCCCACCCGTTCGGAAGGGATCGTCGACTTCATCCAGTCGGTGGTCGAGAACAAGGACGCGCCCGAGGCCGAACGCGAAGCGGAATTCTTCCGGACGCTGCGCCCGCTCTCCCTCGTCCGCCGGCTGATCGAGGCGGACGAGATCGGATCGATGGTCGCCTATCTCGCCAGCCCGCTCGCCGCCGTCACCAACGGCGCGGCGATCCGGGCGGAGGGCGGGATCGTCCCCACCATAGCCTGATAGGGGCGCCCGATATGGGCGCCCGATCCATATCCTGCTTGCGGGAACTGGCCCTGTCGCTCGTCTGCCTCTCCGGATAGGAAGGACGGATGAGCGACACGGACATTCTCATGGACACGCCCCTCCGGCACGAACTGGCGGAAGCCGGCTATGCCCGCCTGTCCGGGGCAGACCTGTTCGAACAGCTCCCCTCCGCCGGCTGGAACGCGCTCGCGCGAAGCTGGGACGATCTCGGCCCCGATCTCTATATGGCGGACGGAGGGCGCTATCGCCGCCGCCGCCACGCGACCTTCGCCTGCGAACAGGGCGTCTTCACGCGCCAACCGCACCAGCCGCATTTCCAGAGCCGCGACTATAATCCCCTGAATGGCGATGTGCAGCGCTGGTTCGATCCCGTCGAGCAAGGCACCATCGACAATAGCGCGATGCAGGCGATCTTCGCCTTCTGCGCGCGCAGCTTCCCCCTGACCGGACGGCAGCATGTCGAACTCCACCAGTTCCGCATAGAGGCCCGCACCGGGGAACTGGGCCGCCCCACGCCGGAGGGCATGCACCGCGACGGCGTGGACTGGGTCTTCGTCATGCTGGTCGAACGCCGCAACGTCCGCGAAGGCGTCACCCGCATCGGCACGCCGGAGGGCGGCGCATTGGGCGAATTCACCCTTGCCCGCCCGGGGGACGCGGTGCTGATCGACGACCACCGCATCATGCACGGCGTCACCGAAATCCACGCGGTCGACCCGGCGCAACCCGCCTGGCGCGACGCTCTCGTCCTCACCTTCGCGGCCGGCGCCTGAGCCCTATTTCAACAGCACCAGCTCCTCGGCCATGCTCGGATGCAGGGCGACGGTGTCGTCGAACTCCTGCTTGGTGAGGCCGGCCTTCACCGCAATCGCCGCCGCCTGAAGGATTTCCGGCGCATCCGGCCCGATCATGTGCAGCCCGACCACGCGATTGGTCGTCGCGTCCACCACCATCTTGTAGAGCGCCCGCTCGTCCCGCCCGGCCAGCACATTCTTCATCGGCCGGAAGTCGGAGGTATAGACCTTCACCGTCCCATATTTGTTCTTCGCCTGCGCCTCGGTCAGCCCCACGCCCGCCAGCGGCGGATGGCTGAACACGGCGGAGGGCACGCAATCATAATCGACCGTGCGCGGATTGTCCCCGAACACCGTATCCGCAAAGGCGTGCCCCTCGCGGATCGCGACCGGGGTGAGCTGCATCCGGTCGGTGACGTCGCCCACCGCATAGATGCTCTCGCAGCTCGTGCGGCTATATTCATCGACCTTGATCGCGCCCTTGTCGCTCAGTTCGACCCCGGCATTCTCCAGCCCCAGCCCATCGACATGCGGCTTGCGCCCGGTCGCGAAGACTAGCAGGTCGCAGGCGATCGGATCGCCGCTCCTGAACCGGACGCACAGCGTGCCGTCCTCATTCTTCTCGATCTTCTCCATCTCGGCGTTGAAGCGGAAATTGATCCCCTTCATCGTCGAAATCTGGAGCAGCCGGTCGCGGATCTGCTCGTCATAGCCGCGCAGCAGGGTGTTGGACCGGTTGACGATCGTCACATGGCTGCCGAACTGGTGGAAGATGCCCGCAAATTCATTGGCGATATAGCCGCCGCCGACAATCACGATCCGCTTCGGGCATTCCTCCAGGTGGAACAGTTCATTGGACGTCACGCCATGCTCCGCCCCCTCGATGTCGGGAACGATGGGCCAGGCGCCGGTCGAAACCAGGATATATCTGGCCGTGACCTCGCGCCCGCTGGCCAGCTTCACGCCATGCGGCCCGGTGATCGTCGCCCGCTCGGGGATCAGTTCGACCTCATGGCTGTCCAGCGTGTTCTTGTAGAGGCCCTCCAGCCGGTCGACATCGGCCAGCACATTGTCGCGCAGCGTCGTCCATTCGAAGCCGCAATCGGGCACATTCCAGCCGAAGCGCCGCGCATCCTTCAGATCCTCGGCAAAATGCGCGCCATAGATGAGCAGCTTCTTGGGCACGCAGCCGCGAATGACGCAGGTGCCGCCGACCCGATATTCCTCGGCCACCGCCACCTTCGCGCCATGCGCCGCCGCCACGCGCGAAGCCCGCACGCCGCCGGATCCCGCCCCGATGACGAAAAGGTCGAAGTCGTAATTGCTCATCCATCCCTCCGCTAGATTGCGCCCGCATATGGAGCGTCCCCAGCGGAGTTACAAACCAGAATCTTCTTTCTCCCCTCCCGCAGGCGGGAGGGGCCGGGGGTGGGCGCGAGCAAAGCGCGCCTTCCAACGCCACCCCCCTCCCACAAACGGGAGGGATTCATTCGTCAAACCCCACCCAAAGCCAGATCGATCAAAGCCATGGTCGAAGGATCGAACCCCTTCGGCCCCTCCGCCTCGATGGACCTGGCGATTTCCTTGCCCAGCTCGACACCGAACTGATCGAACGGATTGATCCCCATCAGCACCGCATTGGCAAAGGTCCGATGCTCGTAGAAAGCGATCAGCGCCCCCAGAACCTCCGGCGTCACATCGTCCAGCAATATGGTGGTCGAAGGCCGGTTCCCTGGATAGGCCCGCGCCGGATCGGCCTCATTATCCTTGCCCCGCAGCAAAGCCGCGCCCTGCGCGAAGCAGTTCACCAGCAAGGCCCGATGATGCGCCGGATCGAGCGCATGGCCCGGATCGATGGAAGCGATGAACTCCACCGGCGTCAGGATCGTCCCCTGATGCAGCAACTGGAACACGGCATGCTGCGCGTCCGTGCCGACGCCGCCCCAGGTGATCGCCGCCGTCGGTCCATCGACGGGCTTGCCGTCGCGCGTCACGCTCTTGCCGTTGCTCTCCATCTCCAGTTGCTGGAGATAGGAGGGCAGCAGCCGCAGCCTTTCGTCATAGGCGAACAGCGCCCGCGTCTGGCATCCCAGCACCCGCGCATAATATTGGTCGACAAAGGCGGCGATCAGCGGCGCGTTCTGCCTGGGGTCGCTCAGCCGGAAATGCCGGTCCATCGCCGCCGCGCCTTCCAGCAGGCTCTCGAACGCATCCCATCCCAGCGCCAGCGCCGCCGGAAACCCGATGGAGGACCAGAGCGAATAACGCCCGCCCACGCTCTCCGCGAAGGGCAGCACGCGCGTCTCGTCCACGCCCCATTCGATCGCCTTGTCGGGCGATGCGGTCAGCGCGATCACCCGGCCATAGGGGTCTTCCACCCCCGCCTCAACCATCCAGTTGATCGCGCTCGCCGCGTTCAGCATGGTCTCCGTGGTGGTGAAGGTCTTCGAAGCCACAGCGATCAGCGTCGCCTCCGGATCGAAGCGCGAAATCGCCCGCTCCAGCGCCGTGCCGTCGACATTAGACACGATGGCGACGTCATAGCGCGCTCCGTCGCCGCCCAATGCATCGACGATCAGGTCGGGCCCCAGCGCCGACCCGCCAATGCCGATATGCAGGATATGCCGGACCGGCCCCAGCGCCTCGCCCTCTATGGCGTCGATCAACGCCCGCATCCGCGCATGGAACATCTTGGCCCGCGCCACGCTATCGGCATTGCCCTCGCCCCGCTCGGCGGGATGCTCGGCGGCGCGGCCCTCGGTGTTGTTCACCGCCTCGCCCGCGAACAAGGCGTCCCGCTGCGCGGCAAAGCCCTTTTCCTCGGCCAGCGCCAGGAATCCCTCGAACAGCTCGTCGGTCAGATGCGTTTTCGACCAATCGAAGCGCACGGGCCCCTGGCGCAGGGTGAACTTGCTCAGCCGGTCGGGATCGGTGGTGAAGATGGACTTGAGATCGGCCTGGGGAAGAGCCGCGAGCGCTGCCAGTGCAGGGCTGGACATTGGGACATATCCTCTTGTTTTGCCGTTGATCGATACCGACGCTGCACCTGTCGATTCTTGCCCATCCTAGCCAAGTCGTTCCGCTATTGCACCGTTCGAGGGGAAAAATCGGGCTGCGGGGCAGCATGAAGTGACAACCCGTTGGTCTCTAGCCCGCTTGACGGCGGCTTTACTAACCCGCAAAAGCCGCGACGGCCTGTTTTCAGGGCGAATTGAAGGAAAAGACGACCAAGCATGAGCGCAAAATCCGAAACGCGGGATTTCCTCTGGTTTCTCGCAAAGCTGGCGGTGTTCGTCTTCGTCCTTCGCAGCTTCATCGTGTCGCCCTTCAACATCCCGTCGGAATCGATGCAGCCGCGCCTGCTGATCGGGGATTATCTGCTGGTGGCGAAATGGCCCTATGGCTATTCGCGCTATTCGCTGCCCTTCGGCATACCGCTGATCCCCGGCCGCATCTTCGCCTCGACGCCGCAGCGCGGCGACGTGGTGGTGTTCAAGGCGCCGCCGAACCAGAAGAACGACTATATCAAGCGCGTCATCGGCCTGCCCGGCGACATGATCTCCGTGCGCGGGGGCACCGTCTATCTGAACGGTCAGGCCATTCCGAAGCAGAAGGTGGCCGACCTCGTCATACCGGTGACGCCCAATATGGAGGATGCGGCGGCGAAGGAAGGCAGTCCGTCCCCCTGCTACCGCCCGAAGTTCGAGGAGGCCGTACCCGGCGGCCGCCAGTGCCGCTACCCCCAATATCGGGAGACGCTGCCGGGCGGCAAAAGCTACAATGTCCTCGACCTGGTGCCGGACGGCGCGGCCGACGACCGCGACACGGTGGTGGTGCCCGAAGGCCATCTCTTCATGATGGGCGACAATCGCGACCGCAGCGCGGATAGCCGCTTCCCGGCGGTCGACGGCGGCGGCATCGGCCTGGTTCCTGAGGAAAATCTGGTCGGCAAGGCGATGATCTCCGTCTTCTCGACCGACGGCAGCGCCAACTGGCTGCTGCCCTGGACATGGGTGTCCGCCGCGCGCTGGAGCCGCATCGGGGAAGGCTTTTGACGAAACCCGACACCGAAGGCTGGCTGAGCGCCCTGATCGGCCGCGCGCCGAAGGACCCGGCCGCCTTCAACCAGGCGCTGACCCATGGCAGCGCCCATGCGGTGAATTATGAACGGCTGGAATTTCTAGGCGACCGCATCCTCGGCCTGCTGATCGCGGAGTGGCTCTACGACCGCTTTTCGGGCGAACCCGAAGGCAAGCTTTCCCGCCGCTTCAACGCGCTGGTTTCCGGCGAGACCTGCGCAGAAGTCGCCCGCAGCGCCGGGGTTCCGGCTCATCTGGTGCTCGGCAAGCAGGCCCGCGACGATGGCGCCGCCGACAGCGACAATGTGCTGGGCGACGTCATGGAGGCGCTGATCGGCGCGCTCTATCTGGAGGGCGGCCTGGAGGAGGCCCGCACCCTCGTACGCCGTCTCTGGGCCGACCGCGTCGACACCCAGTCCAGCGCGCCCAAACACCCCAAGTCCGCGCTCCAGGAATGGGCGGCAGCCAACAAGCGCAAACCGCCGGAATATGCGATGACCGACCGCTCCGGACCCCACCACGCCCTGAAATTCACGGTAACGGTCAGCATCAAGGGCGCAGGCGAAGCAAGCGCGACGGGCGGCTCCAAGCAGGAAGCGGAAACCGCAGCGGCAAAGGCCCTGCTGGACAAACTGACCGCGTAAACCGCCCACAACTAAGTCCAAAACTCCACCCCGTTCGCCCTGAGCCTGTCGAAGGGCTTTTCTTTCTTCTGGAACGACATTGCCCTTCTGGACCTACCTCCTCCACTGCGCCGACCGCAGCTTCTACACCGGCCACACCGACAATCTCCAAACCCGCATCGCGCAACATGAGGCAGGCGCAATCCCTGGCCACACCCAAAACCGCCGCCCGATAAAACTGGTCTGGTCGCAAGAGTTCGGAACCCGTATGGAGGCGCTGGAAGCAGAGCGCCAAATCAAGGGCTGGAGCCGGGCCAAGAAACTTGCGCTCATCCGCGAGGATTGGAAACTCATCTCCACCTTGGCGCGCTCGAACCAGGAAAAGTAAAGCCCTTCGACAGGCTCAGGGCGAACGGAGTTAAATTTGGAAGGTTCAGAAGTTCAGCAACATTGCGGCGTCATCGCCATAGTCGGCGCCCCGAACGCTGGCAAATCCACGCTGGTCAACGCGCTGGTAGGCCAGAAGGTGGCGATCACCAGCCCCAAGGCGCAGACCACCCGCACCCGCGTCATGGGCGTGGCGATCGAGGGCGACGCGCAGATGGTGCTGGTCGACACCCCCGGCATCTTCGCCCCCAAGCGCCGCCTTGACCGCGCCATGGTGCAGGCCGCATGGGGCGGCGCGCAAGGGGCCGACCTGATCGCGCTGGTCGTCGACGGCAAGGCGGGCCTCGGCGCCAAGATGGAACCGATCATCAGCGCCCTCGCCGCCCGGCCGGAGAGGAAATGGCTGATCCTCAACAAGGTCGACATCGCCATCAAGGAAAAGCTGCTGGTCCACACCCAGCGGCTCTACGAACAGCTCGACATAGCGGAGACCTTCTTCGTCAGCGCGGCGACCGGCGACGGCCTTCCCGAACTCAAGACCGCCTTCGCCAGGGCTATGCCCGAAGGCCCCTGGCACTTCCCGGAGGATCAGGTTTCCGACGCCACCGACCGCATGCTGGCGGCGGAGATCACGCGCGAACAGCTCTATCACCAGCTCCACGCCGAACTCCCCTATGCCGCCGCCGTCGACACGGAAAAATATAGCGAGCGCGAGGACGGATCGGTCGAAATCCACCAGCAGATCCTCGTCGGCCGCTCCAGCCAGCGCGCCATCGTGCTGGGCAAGGGCGGCCAGCGCCTCAAGGAAATCGGCTCAAAGGCCCGCGCCGAACTGGCCAGCCTGCTCGGGGTCAAGGTCCATCTCTACCTCCACGTCAAGGTGAAGGAAGATTGGGAAGACGACCGCTTCATCTACCGCGACATCGGCCTGGATTGGGTGGAGTAAGCCAACCCGCTTATCAATCAGCGTCATTCCCGCGCAGGCGGGAATCCATCACCTGACCTTGCGCCAGGCACAATTTATGGGAGATGGATTCCCGCTTTCCGGGGATGACGAGCATAATTACTCCGCCGCTACCTTCTTCTTCGCAGGCGCCTTCTTGGCGGCAGGCTTCTTAGCTCCAGCTTTTTTCGCCGGCGCCTTCTTCCCCTTCTTCGCAGGCGCCGCCGCAGCCCGCGCATCGATCAGTTGCGCAGCCTCCTCCAGCGTCAGGGCATCCTGCTCGATGGTCTTGGGCAGCGTCGCATTGGTCGTGCCATCGGTCACATAGGGACCATAGCGCCCCGCCATCAGCTTGATCTCCGCTTCGGTGCGCGGATGCTTGCCCAGCACCTTCAGCGGCTCCCGCGACGAAGACCCACGCCCGCCCTTGTTCGCCGCATCGGCCAGCTTGGCCACGGCGCTGTTCATCCCCACCTCGAAAATCTCCGCGGTGGAGGACAGCCGCCCATATTTGCCGTCATGCAGCAGATAGGGCCCGAACCGCCCGATATTCGCCACGATGGGCTTCCCCGTCTCCGGATGCAGCCCGATCTCGCGCGGCAGGCTCAGCAGCTTCACCGCCCAGTCCAGCGTCAACTCGCCATCGGGCAAATCCTTGGGAATGGAGCCGCGCTTGGCCTCCTTGCCCTCGCCCATCTCGATATAGGGCCCGAACCGCCCGGATTTCCGGACGATGTCCTGCCCGGTCTCGGGATGCTGGCCCAGCACCTCCGGTCCCTTGTCCTCGCCATCCTTGTCACCGCCCGGCTGCCCGAACTTGCGCGTATATTTGCACTCCGGATAGTTGGAGCAGGCGATGAACGCCCCGAACCGCCCGCCGCGCAGCGACAATTGCCCGTCGCCGCACATCGGGCAGGCACGCGGATTGGACCCGTCCGCCTTGGGCGGGAACAGCATCGGCTCCAGAAACTTGTCCAGCTCGGACGTGATGTCGGAAGGCTTCTGCTCCATCACCTCGGCGGTCTTGGGCTTGAAGTCGCGCCAGAAGGCTTCCAGCACTGCCTGCCACTGGGCCCGCCCGCCGGAAATATCGTCCAGCTCCTCCTCCAGCCCCGCCGTGAAGTCGTAGGACACATACCGCTCGAAGAAACGCTCCAGAAAGGCCGTCACCAGCCGCCCGCTCTCCTCCGCGAAGAAGCGGTTCTTCTCGATCCGCACATAGTCGCGGTCCTTCAGCACCTGCAAAGTCGAGGCATAGGTGGAAGGCCGCCCGATCCCCAGTTCCTCCAGCTTCTTGACCAGCGACGCTTCCGAATAGCGCGGCGGCGGCTGGGTGAAATGCTGCTCCGCCGTCACCTTCTTCTTGGCAGGAGCGTCGCCCACGCCCAAGCGCGGCAGCAGCCTCGAATCATCGTCTTCCGCATCGTCGCGCCCTTCCTCATAGAGCGCCAGGAACCCCGGAAAGATCACCACCTGTCCGGTGGCGCGCAGCCCATGCTGCCCGGTCGCATCGACCAGATCGACGGTCGTCCGCTCCAGCCGCGCCGAAGCCATCTGGCTCGCCAGCGCCCGCTTGAAGATCAGGTCGTACAGCCGCGCATGGTCGCCCGACCCCACCTTGTCGCGCGAAAACTCGGTCGGACGAATGGCCTCATGCGCTTCCTGCGCATTCTTCGCCTTGGTCTGGTACTGGCGCGGCTTTTCGGGCAGATAGCCGCCGTCATAGCGCTCCGCGATCGCCTTGCGCGCGGCGGAGATGGCGCTGCCGTCCATCTGCACGCCGTCGGTCCGCATATAGGTGATCGCGCCATCCTCATAGAGCTGCTGCGCGATCCGCATCGTATGGCTGGCCGAAAAGCCCAGCTTGCGCGCCGCCTCCTGCTGCAAGGTCGAGGTCGTGAACGGCGGCGGAGGGTTGCGCGAAACCGGCTTGGTCTCGACCTTCTCGACGGTGAAGCGCCCGGCCTCCACATCCGCCTTCGCGGCCATGGCGTCGCCTTCCCTGCCGATGGTCAGCCGCTCGATCTTCTCGCCGCGCCAGCGCACCAGCCGCGCAACGAAACCCTGTCCGCCCTGCTCCATCTCGGCCGCGACCGACCAATATTCCTGCGGCACGAAGCTTTCGATCTCGCGCTCCCGGTCCACGACCAGCCGCAAGGCCACGGACTGCACCCGCCCCGCCGACTTGGCGCCGGGCAGCTTGCGCCACAGCACCGGCGACAGGGTGAAGCCCACCAGATAATCCAGCGCCCGCCGCGCCCGATAGGCGTCGATCAGATCCTCGTCCAGCGCGCGCGGCTGGGCCATCGCGTCGGTCACCGCCTGCTTGGTGATCGCGTTGAAGGTCACGCGGTCCACCTTCTGCGGCAGCGCCTTCTTCGCCCGCAGCACCTCCTGCACATGCCAGCTTATCGCCTCCCCCTCTCGATCGGGGTCGGTCGCCAGGATCAGCCGGGTCGCCTTCTTGGCTTCGTCGGCTATGGCCTTGAGCTGCTTGCCCTTGTCGCCATAATTTTCCCAACTCATGGCAAAGCCGTTGTCGGGGTCCACCGACCCGTCCTTGGGCGGCAGGTCGCGGATATGCCCATAGCTGGCCAGCACATGGAAATCGCCGCCCAGATATTTTTCGATGGTCTTCGCCTTGGCCGGCGATTCAACGATGACAAGCTGCATTCATGCCCCGGTTCAAATTGTCTCTCACGTACACGCGCGAGTCTGAAAGCTGTTTCCGCCCCCCGTCAAGCCGCAGCGATGCAGGCGGCATTCCGCACGGTCGGGACGCCCCGTCACGACAGGCTGACCTTCCCACCCGCATGCCGCTCCAGCCGGGCGGCGAGTTCCAGTTCCAGCAGCACGGTCTGCACCACGGCGGGGCCAAGGCCCGACAGCCTTATCAGTTCATCCACCGGCACGGGCGCCGGTCCCAGCAGCGCGACGACCGACGCCCGCTCCCGCTCGGCCACGTCGCCGGACGGCGGCTCGCCCGCGAAGTGGCCGCCGGGCTGCCGAACCATGCGCGGGTCGATGGCGCCGATCGCCTCGATCACGTCGGCGGCGCTCTGGACCAGCACCGCGCCCTCCCGGATCAACTGGTTGCACCCCTGGGCGCGGGGATCGAGCGGAGAGCCGGGCACCGCCATCACCTCCCGTCCCGCCTCCCCCGCCAGCCGCGCCGTGATCAGCGAACCGGACCGGGGCGCGGCTTCCACGACGAGGGTCCCCCGCGCCAGCCCGGCGATGATCCTGTTGCGCGCCGGGAACTGCCGGGCCAGCGGCTGCGTGCCCGGCGGATGCTCCGTGACCAGCAGCCCTTCCTCGGCCAGCCGCTCCTGCAGTTCCGCATTTTCGGGCGGGAAGGCGATGTCGATGCCGCAGGCGATGACGGCGATGGTGCCGCTCTCCAGCGCGCCCTGATGCGCGGCCGTATCGATCCCCCGCGCCAGCCCCGACACCACGACCGCCCCATGCTGTCCCAGATCCTGCGCCAGCATCCGGGCGAAGCGGCACGCCGCGGCGGAGGCGTTGCGCGCCCCTACCATCGCCACGCAATCCCGCGCCGCCAGCGATACGTCCCCGCGCACGATCAGGGCCGGCGGCGCGCCCTCCATCTGCTCCAGCAGGAAGGGGTAATCGGCATCGCCCATGATCAGGTAGCGGGCGCCAGCCGTCCGGCTGCGCGCGATCTCCTGCTCGACGATCTTCGCGTCCACGATGCTGGCCTTGCCGCCGCCGCGCGCCGCCAGATCGGGCACCGCGCGCAAGGCCTCGCCCGCCGTGCCGAAACGCGCCATCAACTGGCGGAAGGTGACCGGGCCGATGCGCGGCGAACGGATCAGGCGCAGGCGGTTGAACCGCTCCTGCTCGCTCATTCCCCGGCCGCCGCCTTTTTCGAAGCGCCCACCTTCGGCTCGGTTCCCCTGGCGAGCCGTGCGATATTCTCCCGGTGCCGCCACAGCACGATCAACGCGAGCGCCAGCGCAACGGGGACCAGCTCGATCCGGCCGAAGCACCACATGGCGACAGGCGCGCTGACCGCCGCGGACATGCCGCCGACCGACGACCATCTGGTTCCGAACAGCGCCCCCAGCCACACGGCCGCGAAGACGATCCCCGCCGGCCAGTACAGCGCCGTCACCACGCCCATCATGGTCGCCACGCCCTTGCCCCCGGCAAAGCGCAGCCAGACCGGATAGCAATGTCCGATAAAGGCCATGGCCCCGGCCATCGGCCCGCCACCATCGACCAGCGCCGCGCCGACCAGCACCGCCGCCGCGCCCTTCAGCAGATCGAGCAGCAGCGTCGCCGCAGCCAGCCCCTTTCGCCCGGTCCGCAGCACATTGGTCGCGCCGATATTCCCCGACCCGATCTTGCGCAGGTCGCCCGCCCCGGTGAGGCGCGTCAGCAGCAGCCCGAACGGGATGGAACCCAGCAGATAACCGATCAGCAGGACGAATGCGGGAAGTAGCCAGGGAGGAGTCATGATCTCGCCAAATTGGTTGCGGCGCGACCATAGCGTTCCCGGCGAACCGGGCAATGGCGAAGGTGACGAAATATGGGTCGGAATATCGGGGATGGGGGTTCCCGCCATCTAGCCCTTCCTCTCAAGGGGAGGGCTCTTGAGGGAAGTTGACAGGCCCGCCCCATGCCGCGACATGTCTGCCCGATGACAGTCGCACCCCATGCCCCCCTTCTTTTCTTCGATTCCGGCGTCGGCGGGCTTTCCATCCTTGGCCCGGCACGAAGCGCCCTGCCCAACGCGCCGGTCGTCTATGCCGCGGACAGCGCGGGCTTCCCCTATGGCACCAAGAGCGAGGCGGAGATCGCCGCCCGCGTGCCCGCCCTGCTCGGGCGGCTGGTGGAGCGCTACCGCCCGCGCCTCGCCGTCATCGCCTGCAACACCGCCTCCACCATCGCCCTGCCGGCGGTCCGCGCCGCGCTCGACATCCCCGTTGTCGGCACGGTACCGGCAATCAAGCCTGCCGCCCTGCTCTCGCAAAGCCGGGTATTCGGCGTGCTCGGCACCGACGCCACGGTGCGCCAGCCCTATGTCGACAGGCTCGCGGCCGAACATGGCGCCGACTGCACGGTCCTGCGCCATGGGTCGGCCGCGCTCGTCCAGCTTGCCGAGGCGAAACTGCGCGGCGAACCGCTCGATCCCGCCATTGCGCGGGACGCGCTGGCCGGCCTGTTCGACCAGCCGGGCGGCGATCGGATGGACATAGTGGTCCTCGCCTGCACGCATTTTCCGCTGGTGGAGGCCGAACTGGCCGCCGCTTCGCCCCGGCCGCTCAGATTCGTGCACGGCGGTGAAGGAATTGCGCGCCGCATCGCCTATCTGACCCAGGGGCAGCCATGGCCGTCCGAACCGCAGCCCGGAACCGCGGTCTTCACTCGCCTGGACGAGAGCGTGGAGCCACTCCGCCCAGCGCTGGAAGGCTATGGCTTGCAACGGATCGAAGGACTTTGAAGGGGTGGACCTTTGGTCCAATCGCAAGTCCTTCTATCAGTGTGATAGGTAATTCTCCCTAAGGCTGCGAGCGTTTATCACTGGTAATAGGCCAAAACAGCGGATAAATGCCCCTCTAAAGAGGGGATGCGGGAATAGGGACTGGGCGTTCAAGTGAACTACAAGCACATCTTCACGCAGGCGATCGACCGGCTCCATAGCGAGGGCCGCTATCGCGTGTTCATCGACATCCTGCGCAACAAGGGCGCCTTCCCCAACGCCCGCTGCTTCCACGGTCATAACGGGCCCAAGCCCATCACCGTCTGGTGCTCCAACGACTATCTCGCCATGGGCCAGCATCCCAAGGTCGTCGCCGCGATGGAAGAGGCACTGCACGATGTCGGCGCGGGCTCCGGCGGCACCCGCAATATCGGCGGCAACACCCATTATCATGTCGATCTGGAGGCCGAACTGGCCGATCTGCACGGCAAGGAAGGCGCGCTGCTCTTCACCTCGGGCTATGTCTCGAACGAAGCGACGCTCTCGACCCTCGCCAAGATCCTGCCCGGCTGCATCATCTTCTCCGACGAGCTGAACCATGCCTCGATGATCGCGGGCATCCGCAATTCGGGCTGCGAGAAGCGCGTCTTCCGCCACAATGACGTCGATCATCTGCGCGAACTGCTGGCCGCCGAAGACCCGGAAGCGCCCAAGCTGATCGCCTTCGAAAGCGTCTATTCGATGGACGGCGACATCGCCCCCATCGCCGCGATCTGCGACCTGGCCGACGAATATAACGCCCTCACCTATCTGGACGAGGTTCATGCAGTCGGCATGTACGGCGCGCGCGGCGGCGGCATTTCGGAACGGGACGAGGTCGCCGATCGCGTGACCATCATCGAAGGCACGCTGGGCAAGGCGTTCGGCGTGATGGGCGGCTATATCGCGGCCGACCAGATGATCGTCGACGTGATCCGCAGCTATGCGCCCGGCTTCATCTTCACCACCTCCCTCTCCCCCGTGCTGGTCGCCGGCGTGCTGGCCAGCGTCCGTCACCTCAAGCAGTCGAGCGAGGAACGCGAGGGCCAGCAGGCGTCCGCCGCGACCCTGAAGCGCCTGATGGCGGAAGCCGGCCTGCCGGTGATGCCGTCGGTGACGCACATCGTCCCCCTGATGGTGGGCGACCCGGTGAAGGCCAAGCGGATCAGCGACATATTGCTGGCGGAATATGGCGCCTATGTGCAGCCCATCAACTATCCCACCGTCCCGCGCGGCACGGAGCGCCTGCGCTTCACGCCCGGACCGGCGCATACCGAAGCAATGATGCGCGAACTGGTCGATGCTCTGGTGGAAATCTGGGACCGGCTCGAACTGGAATTCAAGAAAGCGGCCTGACCGGCAACCGCGCGAGTTCCGCTGGAGGCGCTGCCCTCATTTCCCCTCCCGCAGGCGGGGGCTGGGATGGGTCGGCGCAACATCAGCGGCAATTTCCAGCGGCCAGGCCGGAATTCGCAACCCCGATCCGGGAACCGGCCGAAAACTCACAGCCGGATCAACCCACCCCTGACCGCATAGCCCCGATACAGGCTCCGGCTATGCGCAAAGCCCCCCATGTCCGCCGCCACCCTGCCGATCGCCTGCCTGAATTCCGCCCGCGGCGACACATGAAAGCGCGCCAGCCACCCGAACAGCGCCCGCTTCCACAAGCCCGGCAGACCATCCTGCTGCCCGAAGTCGACAATCTCCAGCTTGCCGCCATGCGCGACGCAACCCGCCGCCTGCCCCAGAGCCGCTTCCCAGTCCGGGATCATGGACAGCGCATAGCTGATGAACACCCGCTCGAACCGTTCCCTCCCGAACAGCGCCTCTGCATCGAACGCACAGGCATCCCCCTGCGCCAGCACGACGCGATCCCCCAGGCCCGCCTTCGCCACGGCTTTGCGCGCCGTCCCCAGCATCGCCTCGGAAATATCGACGCCATAGAGCCGCGCCTCCGGCCAGGCCTTGCCCACGGCGATCAGATTGCGTCCCGTGCCGCAGCCGATCTCCAGCACCGCCCCACCGCGCGGCGGCGCCAGGTCGGCAATAAGCCCATCCCGCCCCAGCAGGTAGAATTTCCGCGACAGGTCGTAAATGTGCCGCTGATGCCGATAGACGCTGTCCATCAGCCCGCCATGCCCGCCCGTCATCACGCCCTCCCCAGCACATAGAGGTGGACGCCGCCATAAATGGCCGACCGGTCCCGCGCCGTATATTCCCGCGATTCCTCCGCCCGATAGTCCCAGCGCGACAACAGCGCATCGTCGACCCGCCCCGGCAGGATGCTCGGTTCGCCCGCCGTCCGGAACAGCACCCGCGCATTTTGCTTCGCCGTTCGCGTGATCTGGGCCCAGAGCGCGTTCAACTGCGCATCGTCCATCCAGTCCTGCGCGTCTAGCAAGATGTAGCGATCGACGGACCCCGCCTCCTGCGACACGAGAAAGTCGGTGAAGTTCACATGCCGGACATCCACCCGCCCGGCGCGTTCCACCACGGCCGCATGGTTCGCGGCCTGCAAATAGGGCGGCAATGGCCCCTCGCCGCCGGCATAACCCCGCCCGAAAGCCTGCACCGCGAAATAATTGTCCTTGAGGTCGAAGCCGCAGGCCAGCTTTTCCAGCCGCGCCTTCAGCACGCCGTCCATCCGCGCGTCCCCGGCCAGCGCCTCATATTGCGCGGGCGGGATGCCCAGGCCGAAGAGCGAAGCCGGCTGGCTCGTCAGCCACCGCATGAAGGCGCTGTCGAACACCGGCGCCAGCTCCCTTTCGAAGATCGCCCGCTGCTCCTCCCGCGATTTCGCATCCAGCATCCGCCGCGGATCGACGCCATGCAACCGCGCCAGCAGATGCGCCGCGCCGATGAAGCGCCCCAGCAGCCCATGCCTGTAAATCCCCCGCGCAAAGCCGCCGATCCGCCGCCGCCCGATGAAATCCCGCCCCTCCCAATAGCGCCGCGTGGCGTCGTCCAGCACCGGCGCCACGAAGGTGCGATAGGCCGCCAAATTCTCTCTGCAATCCGCCCTGGCGAAGAAGCGATGGAAGGCCCGATGGTCCGGCAATGCCTGCGCCGCCGCCAGCTTCAGCCGGTTGAGCGCGACATGCGCGGTGTTGAGGTCGACCGCTGTGATCTTCGCCGGATCGGCCGTCAGATAGCTCAGCACATTGCACCCGCCCGAAGCGATGGTGACGACATGGCTGTCCGGCCCGATCGCCAGCGCTTCCATGTCGACCTCCGGATCTTCCCAGATCTGCGCATAGACAAGGCCCCGGAACGCAAAGGTGAAGGCCCGCTCCAGCAGGCCCTGTTTCGACAGATGCCGATGCCGGTGCACCGCGCGGGTAACATTCTGGTGAGCCGTAGATGCCATGTGCCGCGCCTCCTCGCTGCCGGTCGTCCGGCGGCGCATAGGGCAACGGCATGTCGTGCCCATGACGATCGGGTTACGGCAATATGAAGGCCCTTGCGGAACCAAGCGGCGCATTCCACCTTCTTCCACAGCAATGCCTCACTGGATCGAACCCCACCCCACCGGCATCTATGTCCGCCCGGCCGATGCCTGGATCGATCCCTCCGTCCCGCAGGAACGCGCGCTCGTCACCCATGGCCATGCCGATCATGCGCGCGGCGGCCACGGCCATGTCTGGGCGACGGAGGAAACGCTGGCGATCATGGCCCTGCGCTACGGCACCGCGTCGGGCACGGCGGTGCCCTATGGCGAAGAAATCCGCATGAACGGCGTCACGATCAGCTATGTGCCCGCCGGCCATGTCCTCGGTTCCGCCCAGATCCTGCTGTCCCACGCTGGCGAGCGGGTAGTCGTCACCGGCGACTACAAGCGCCGCCCCGATCCCACCTGCAAAGCCTTCGAACCCGTCCCCTGCGACATCTTCGTCACCGAAGCCACATTCGGCCTGCCGGTCTTCCGCCATCCCGACACGGGCAGCGAGGTCGACCGCCTGCTCGCCGCCCTGCACGCCCATCCCGACCGCTGCGTCCTGGTCGGCGCCTACGCCCTGGGCAAGGCGCAGCGCCTGATCTGCGAACTGCGCGCCCGGGGCCATCACGACCCCATCCACATCCATGGCGCGCTGGAGAGGATGTGTGCGCTCTATGAACAATTCGGCATCGCCCTGGGCGAACTGCGCCCGGCGACCGGCCTCCCCGCCGGGGACATGCGCGGCCGCATCGTCGTCTCGCCCCCATCCGCCCTCAACGACCGCTGGAGCCGCCGCCTGCCCGACCCGATCACCGCCATGGCGTCGGGCTGGATGCGCGTCCGCCAGCGCGCCCGCCAGCGCAATGTCGAACTTCCGCTCATCATCTCCGACCATGCCGACTGGGACGAGCTGACCGACACCATCCGCGAGGTGGCCCCATCGGAAACCTGGATCACCCACGGGCGGGAGGAAGCCCTGCTCCACTGGTGCATGACCCACCAGATGCGCGCCCGCGCCCTTGCCCTGGTGGGCCGCGAAGACGAGGATGAAGGCTGATGCGCGCCTTCTCCCGGCTTCTCGACGGCCTCGTCTACACCCGCTCCCGCAACGGCAAGCTGGACCTTATCGCCAGCTACATGCGCAGCGCCCCCGACCCGGACCGGGGCTGGGCGCTCGCCGCCCTCACCGGCAATCTCGACCTGAAAGCGGTCAAGGCTTCCACCATAGCGGAAATGACCCGCGCCCGCGTCGATCCGGTCCTTTTCGAAATGAGCCGGGACTATGTGGGCGACCTCGCCGAAACCGTGGCCCTCCTCTGGCCCAAGGCGGAGGACCAGCCGCCGGAGGTGGACGACGGCTCCCTCACCCTATCCGCCATAGTCGACCGCCTCCACGCCACCAGCCGCGCCGCCGCCCCGACGACCCTGGCCCGGATGATGGACCATCTCGACGCCTCCGGCCGCTTCGCCCTGCTGAAGCTCGCGACCGGCGGCCTGCGCGTCGGCATCTCCGCCCGGCTCGCCAAGACCGGCTTCGCCCAGGCCTTCGGGCTCGACGTCGACGATGTCGAGGAATGCTGGCACGCTCTGGCCCCACCCTATGCCGACCTGTTCGCCTGGGCGGAGGGCAGGTCGGACCGCCCGGATCCCGCCGGCACGCCCTTCTTCCGCCCCTTCATGCTCGCCCATCCGCTGGAGGCCGAAAGCGTCGACCTTTCCGACTATGCCGCCGAATGGAAATGGGACGGCATCCGCATCCAGATCGTCGGCACGGGCGCGCAGACCCGCCTCTACAGCCGCGCCGGAGACGACATCACCGGCAGCTTCCCTGACATAGCCGAAGCCTTCCGCCATCATGCGGTGCTGGACGGGGAACTGCTCGTGAAAGGGGAGTTTCAGGGCGGAGAGGCTGCCAGCTTCAACGCCCTCCAGCAACGCCTCGGCCGCAAGGCGGTGACGGCGAAGATGATGGACGATTATCCCGCCTTCGTCCGCCTCTACGACATATTGCTCGACGCGGAGGAGGACCTTCGGCCGCTCCCCTGGGAACAGCGCCGCCTCCGCCTCGAAGCCACCGTGCCCCAGCTGGACCCGCACCGCTTCGACATCTCGGCCCTCATCGAAGCACCCGATTTCGACAGCCTGGCGGAAATACGCGCCGGCGCCCGCGACGCCGCGATCGAGGGCGTGATGCTCAAGCGCCGCGACAGCCCCTATGTCGCGGGGCGCAAGGCCGCGCTCTGGTATAAATGGAAACGCGATCCGCTGACCGCCGACTGCGTTATGATGTACGCGCAGCGGGGCCATGGCAAACGCTCCTCCTTCTATTCCGACTATACCTTCGGCTGCTGGACGGCGGATGGCGAACTGCTGCCCGTCGGCAAAGCCTATAGCGGCTTCACCGACGAGGAGCTGAAATGGCTCGACCGCTTCGTGCGGACCAACACGGTCAACCGCTTCGGCCCGGTGCGGGAGGTGGAAAAGTCGCTGGTGCTGGAGGTCGCCTTCGACAGCATCCACGAAAGCAAGCGGCATAAATCGGGGCTGGCCATGCGCTTCCCCCGGATCGCGCGCATCCGGAAGGACAAGCCTGCGCATGAGGCGGATACGGTGGAGGGACTAAGACGGTTGGTGAACTGACGCGCGCCGCGCCTGAACCTGAAGGGGACGGGCCTATGGCCGAAAATCACCCGATTCCCCCAATTCCCTTCCAGTCCCAATGCCTCTAGGCTCTCCAAAAAAGGAGATTCCAATGCCCTACACCGGAAGCTGCCATTGCGGCGCCGTCACCTTCACCGTAGCCGCCGATGCGCCCGGCGAGGCGATGACCTGCAACTGCTCCCACTGCCGCCGCAAGGGCTTCATGCTGACCTTCGTCCCCGCGGACCAGTTCACCCTCGACAGCGGTGCGGACAAGCTGAGCGACTATCAATTCTACAGGCACAGGATCACGCACCAGTTCTGCACCGACTGCGGCACGCAGGCCTTCGCGCAGGGCCAGGGCCCCGATGGCTCGGCCATGCAGGCCATCAACCTGCGCTGCGTGCCCTCCGTCGATCTCGACGCGCTCAGGATCAGCAAGGTGGATGGGGCGAGTTTCTAGGACCGGTCGATATTCAGCCCATGGCGTGCGGGAAGGGGGCTGACCGGGCTCCCTCTCGACAGACTGACTTTGCGCTGTAACGCCAACTCCCTATATGGGCGCTTTCGCGCGGATCGCGCGGCACAGCTATGGAGCAGTTGAATTGAGCAAGGTTCTGGTCATTGGTGCGGGTGGCGTCGGGTCTGTCGCGGTTCACAAAATGGCGATGAACTCTGACATTTTCAGCCATATCACACTCGCCAGCCGCCGCATCGTCTCCTGCGAGAAGGTGGCCGAATCGGTGAAGGCCCGTACCGGCGTCACCATCGACGTGGCGCAGGTCGACGCCGACAATGTCGCCGAAACCGTCGCCCTCATCGAAAGGGTGCAGCCGAAACTGGTCGTGAACCTTGCCCTGCCCTATCAGGACCTGGCGATCATGGACGCCTGCCTCGCGACCAAAACCGACTATCTCGACACCGCCAATTACGAACCGCGCGACACGGCGAAGTTCGAATATAGCTGGCAATGGGCCTATCAGGAGCGCTTCAAGGAAGCCGGCATCATGGCGCTGCTGGGTTCGGGCTTCGACCCCGGTGTCACCAGCGTCTTCGCCAGCTACATCAGGAAGCATCTGCTCGACCGGATCGACACGCTCGACATACTCGACTGCAATGGCGGCGACCATGGCCAGCATTTCGCCACCAACTTCAACCCGGAAATCAACATCCGCGAAGTCACCGCGCCCTCGCGCCACTGGGAAGGCGGCAAGTGGGTGGAGGGCCCGGCGCTGAAACACAAGCAGGTCTTCGACTTCGACCAGGTGGGGCAGAAGAACATGTACCTCATGTATCATGAGGAACTGGAATCGCTCGCCAAATTCTACCCTGAAATCAAGCGCATCCGTTTCTGGATGACCTTTGGCGACGCTTATCTCAAGCATCTGGAAGTGCTCCAGAATGTCGGCATGACCCGCATCGATCCGGTGATGTACAATGGGCAGGAAATCATCCCGCTCCAGTTCCTGAAGGCCGTGCTGCCCGAACCGTCCAGCCTGGGTTCGACCACCAGGGGCAAGACCAATATCGGCGACATCGCCACCGGCCTCAAGGATGGAAGCCAGAAGACGGTCTATGTCTATAATGTCTGCGACCATGAGGACGCCTATGCCGAAACCGGCAACCAGGCGGTCAGCTACACCACCGGCGTCCCCGCGATGATCGGCGCGGCGCTGATGCTGACCGGCGCATGGCGGGGTGAAGGCGTGTTCAACATCGAACAGTTCGATCCCGATCCCTTCATGGACATGCTGAACCGGCACGGCCTGCCCTGGCAGGTGAAGGAACTGCCCGCGCCGCTGGATTTCTAAACTGGATTTTTAAAAAAGCTTCGTTCCTGACGCCGTTCGGGCTGAGCCTGTCGAAGCCCCTTACTTTTCTTCAAAGTAAGCCGCACCTCAACAGGCTCAGGGCGGCGTGGATGAACCGATGGAAACCAAAGCCGGCGATCCCGCCGCCTTCGCCCATTTCGACCTGCGCCGCGTCCCTTCGCCCGCCTTCGTGGTGGACGAGGCCGCGGTGCGCCGCAACCTGTCGGTCCTGCGCGACATCCGCGACCGCGCGGGAATCAGGGTGCTGGGCGCGCTCAAGGCCTTCTCCATGTGGTCGCTTGGGGGCGTGATCGGCGAATATCTCGACGGCGTCTGCGCCTCCGGCATATATGAAGCGCGCCTCGGCCGGGAAGAATATCGCGGCGAAGTCGCCACCTATTGCGCCGCCTACAAGCCTGAAGATCTGGCCGAAATCCTTAGGATTTCAGACCATGTCATCTTCAACAGCCCCGGCCAGATCGCGCGCCTGCGCCCGGTCATCGACGATGCCCGGATGAACGGTGTGAACTTCGACATCGGCCTGCGCCTCAATCCCCTCCATGCGGAGGGGGAGGTGCCCAAATATGACCCGTCCCAACCGCACAGCCGCCTCGGCTTTCCCATCGACCAGCTGCGCCCCGAACATCTGGAGGGCGTCGACGGCCTCCACATCCACAATCTGTGCGAACAGGATTTCCTGCCGCTTCAGCGTACCTGGGCCGCCATCGAATCCCGCGTCATGCCCCATGTCGGCCGCCTCAAATGGCTGAACTTCGGCGGCGGACATCATGTCACGCGCGCGGATTACCAGATCGACGACCTGATCGCCTTCCTCCGGGCGATAAAGGCGCAAACAGCCCTCGAACTTTATATCGAGCCGGGCGAGGCAATGGCGCTGGACGCGGGCATATTGGTCGGCGAAATCCTCGACGTGATCGACAACGGCATGCCCGTGGCGATCACCGACATCTCCGCCACCTGCCACATGCCCGACGTGATCGAGGCGCCCTACCGCCCGGCCATGCTGCATGAGGAAGCGGACGGCCCCGTCACCCGACTCGGCGGTCCATCCTGCCTCGCCGGGGACATCATAGGGGACTATCGAGTCCCCGGCGGCGCGACTCCGGGGCGGCGGATCGCCTTCCTCGATCAGGCCCATTATTCGATGGTAAAGACCAACACATTCAACGGCGTGCCGCTGCCGGCCATCTGGCTGTGGAACTCGGAAACCGACGAACTCAAGCAAATCCGGGAGTTTTCCTACGAGGATTTCAAGTCCCGTCTCTCCTGACGCACATTTCATAGCCGGCCGCGCAACAAAATTTACGCATGCGCTTTACAGGGGGACCCCTGCCGCATATATCGCCCTTCCGCTGCCCCATGGGACTTCCACCGCAAGGCAGCTTCTTTGCCAACGACTACCCTGGAGGTCCCTTGAGTTGCACAAGCATCATAGCGCGCTGGGGGTAGCGACCGCCCTCAAACCGGCAGCACCGGTAACGCTGATCCGTCCCCAGGCTGCGGCCCGGGCCGCCCGATTCTTCTCTGAGAAGTTTCCGGGGCGCTCGCTCTATGCAGTCAAGGCGAATCCGTCTCCCGATCTGATCCGCACCCTCTTCGCTTCCGGCATCACGCATTTCGACGTGGCGTCCATCGCGGAGGTGCGCCTGGTGGCGGAGACGCTGCAGGGCGAGGGCAAGCTTTGCTTCATGCACCCGGTCAAGGCCGAGGAAGCGATTGCAGAGGCCTATCACGTCCATGGCGTGCGCACCTTCTCGCTCGACACGCTGGACGAGCTTGCGAAGATCATGCGCGCCACGAATGATGCGACCGATCTTGAGCTGTGCGTGCGCCTGCGCGTTTCCTCCGAACATTCGGAACTCAGCCTTGCGTCCAAATTCGGCGCCGAACTGGGCGAGACCCGCGAACTGCTGATGGCGACCCGCCAGGCGGCCGATGCTCTGGGCATCTGCTTCCATGTCGGCAGCCAGGCGATGAGCCCGCAGGCCTATAGCGACGCCATCGAACGCGTGCGCGCGGCCATTGTCGATGCGGCGGTCACGGTCGACATCATCGATGTCGGCGGCGGCTTCCCGTCCATCTATCCCGGCATGGAGCCGGTCGCGCTCGAAAATTATTTCGACGCGATCCATCGCGGTTTCGAGAGCCTGCCGATCAGCTATTCGGCCGAACTATGGTGCGAGCCCGGCCGCGCCCTTTCCGCCGAATACAGTTCGGTCGTCGTGCGCGTCGAACGCCGTCGCGGCACGGAACTCTATATCAACGACGGCGCCTATGGCGCGCTGTTCGACGCGGCGCATATCGGCTGGCGCTTCCCTGTGGCCCTGCTGCGCGAGGAAGAGAGCGAGGCGGAACTGACCGGCTTCTCCTTCTATGGCCCCACCTGCGACGACATGGACCATATGGTCGGCCCCTTCATGCTGCCGGACGACGTGCAGGCGGGCGACTATATCGAAATCGGGATGCTCGGCGCCTATGGCGCTGCGATGCGCACCGGCTTCAACGGCTTCACATCCGAAGCCGTGGTGGAGGTGGAGGATGAGCCGATGGCGAGCCTCTATGTCGATGCGATTCCGGCCCGCCGTCGCGCAACTGTCATCAAGCTGGGGTAGAGGCTTGGGCCTCCCCCTTGAGGAGAGGATGCAAGGCCCCTCGCCGCACTCCCCCGCGGCGAGGGGCTAATCTCTCAGCGCCGGAAGATGCCGACCAGTTCCACATGGGTGGACCAGCGGAACTGCCCCACCGGCCGAACCCGCTCCAGCCGATAGCCGCCGGCGATCAGATGCGCGGCATCCCGCGCGAAACTGGCAGGGTTGCACGAAATATAGGCGATCACCGGCACCCGCGATGCGGCGAGCTGCATCACCTGCTCGCGCGCCCCTGCGCGCGGCGGATCGATGACAATCCCCGCGAACCGGTCAATCTCCGCAGGCGTCAGCGGTCGCCTGAACAGATCGCGATGATCCGCCACCATGCGCCGCCGCGCCTTATTCGCCGCCGATTTGAGCGAGAGGACAAGATCACGCGCCGCCTCCGCCGCATAGACGGGCCGCCCATCCCCCAAAGCCAGGGCGAATGTGCCAAGCCCGCAAAAGAGATCCGCAACGGCGCCCTCCGCCGGCATGGCGGCCTGCGCTTCCCGCACCAGCGCGGCTTCGCCATCGGGTGTCGCCTGAAGAAAAGCGAAGGGCGGAAAAGCAACCGGCACGCCGCCGAAGCTGACCGTGACCGGCTCCGGTTCCCACCGCGTCTGCGGACCGTCCCCTTCATCGATGGTCAGGCGAGCCAGCCCATGGTCCCGCGCAAAAGTTAGAAGCGCCTCGTCTGCGGCAAGCCCCTCGATCCGCACGCCCTCCAGCAAAAGGTCGACGCCCTGATCGGTCAGCGACATGCGGACATGCGCAGCGCGCTTCTCGGGCAGGATGACCGCGCACAGGCTCCTCAGCGGCGCCACCAGCGCGAACAGCCGGGGATCGAGGATCTCGCACATCGCGAGGTCGACCAGCATATGGCTGCCCGATTCGGCAAAGCCGATGACGACCTTCCGCCCCTGTCTGCTTGCGCGCAGCGATGCACGGCGACGGACCTTCGGCGGCGAGATATGCGGCGGCAGGAGCATGCCGGGTTCCACGCCCTGCCCTGCCAGGGCTCCTGCAACGCGCGCCGTCACGAACTCCGCGTAGCTCGCATCGTCGATATGCTGCAACTCGCATCCGCCGCAGGTCGGAAAGTGAACGCATGGCGCGTTGACATGATGCGGCCCCCGCAATATGCCGCCGTCCGCCGCGATCCTGTCACCAGGCGCGGTCAACGGAACATGGCGGCCAAGGGCGGTCACGCCATCGCCCTTCGCGGCGATGCGGACGATGATGTCGGTATCAGGGTCGGTCACAGGCGGGAGGCGATAGCCGCTGGCAGCTCCGCAAGCAAATCGTCCGCGATGAACGCCGCGCCCGCCCGCCTCGCCGCCTCTCCATGCAGCCACAGCGCTTCACATGCCGCCTGGAATCCGTCCCCCGTGACAGCGAGCCGAGCAGCGACCAGCCCCGCCAGAACATCGCCCGTCCCCGCCGTCGACAGCCAGGATGAACCCGGCGGCGAAAGGACAGCGCGCCCATCCGGCGAGGCGACAATGCTGTCGCTTCCCTTGTAGATCAGCGTCGCGCGCGTCCGCTTCGCCGCCTCCAGCGCCCGCTCCACCTTGCTGCCCGGCAGATTTCCGAACAGGCGGACAAATTCGCCTTCATGGGGCGTCAGGACCGAGCCCTGCGGAATGGCGTCCACCCCCTCTTCCCCCAGCAAGACCAGCGCGTCGGCGTCCAGAACGAGCGGATGCCCGGCGGCAAGTACGGCTTTCAACCGATCCGAAGCCTCGCTCCCACGTCCCAGGCCCGGCCCTACCAATATGGCCCTGAACCGATCGTCGTTCAGAGAACGCGCTACATCCCCCGCCTTATCGGCCTGCTGCGTGACG
Organism: Sphingobium fuliginis; assembly: GCF_015074805.1. Lineage (NCBI taxonomy): Bacteria > Pseudomonadati > Pseudomonadota > Alphaproteobacteria > Sphingomonadales > Sphingobiaceae > Sphingobium > Sphingobium fuliginis. The sequence goes on from NZ_CP060035.1 coordinate 1,284,169, forward strand.
ATGGCGCCCGGCCCCAAATGCACCAAACCCTGCACCAGATGCCGAACCATGCCCGATCCCGCACGTGCCGCGGCCTGGCTGGCGAGCAGTCCGGCGCCCGCCATTTCGCCGCCAACCACGGCGACCAACCCCCGGCTATATTTATGCGCGTCGGGCGCCGGCGGATGCAATTGCGGCGGCGCCAGCCGGTGAATCTTCGCGCCGGACGCAACAATGCCGATGTCGGCGCAAACCAGCCGCCGCCAGCATCCTGCGGCCGGTTGCAACATATGCGCCGGCTTTAGCGCACCCAGGGCAACACAGACGCCCATGACAGGCACATCGGAAAGCAGTTCGCCCCTATCCGTCTGCACGCCGCTAGGCAGGTCCACGGCATAGCTGAAGCTCGCCTGTTCGGTAAGGGCGCGCAGCTTCGCCGCGATCGCCCAGTCCAGCCCACGAGAGAGGCCGGTCCCGAACAGCGCGTCCACGATCTGCGTCGCCGGCGCCGCGTCCAGGAAAGCTTCGACGGGGCCACCCCATGCCTCCCGCGCCTTCATGCTGGAATCCGTTCGGCTTTCGCCAAGGGCGGCGACGCGCACCGGCACGCTTCGCGCCCGAAGGAGCCGCGCGATCACGAAGCCGTCGCCGCCATTATTGCCGGGACCGCAGAGGACCAGCAAGTCACGCTTTCCACCTGCCCGCCAGATGATCTCCGCAGCGGCGGCCCCCGCGCGCTCCATCAGCATATATTCGGGGATGCCGGCTGCGATCACGGCCTGCTCCGCCCGCCGCATCTCGGCCGCCGTCAGGATCGCATGCATCCGCATCATTTCTTCCCTTCGGAGAAGCGGGCGGGAAGGCGATAGCGGTCCTGCCCGACGCTCAACGCGATTGCCCCCTTGCCGGCGACCTGAATACCGGCCTGTTCTGCCCCGTCCGCCAACGCGATTCCGCGTCCGTCATGGACTATCCGGAAGCGCCGGAAGCCGCCGTCCGCATGGCGCACCGTCAGCATCTTCCCATCCCGCTCGACCGCACAATCCTCGCTCCACTCCGCGCCCGGTCCGATTGCGCAGAAAATCTTTTCCCGCCCTTTCCCCGCAAGTTCGCCGGACTCCGGGCGAGGGCTGCATCCCGCCAGCGCAAGACACAGAAGCGCATCATGCATCAACGAGCGGGATTTCATCATTCCTGCCCGCTGCCCGTCATGCGAGCCGGCTGCGGCATTCGAGAACCACCGGAGCCAATATTGCGGCAAATCGCCTTTGCCCTTCCTCATCGCTGACCAGATCCTGCCGCATCTCTATGCCCAGATAGGGAATGCCGTTCCTCTCCGCATGACGGTTCATCGTGGCGTTCAGCACCTTGCCCGAATAGGGCAGTTGGTCACCCACTTTGAGCCCCGCCGCCTCCAACATGGGAATGGCGATCCGGGCGGCCCTGTCATCCTGGTTGTAGAGCACGCCGATGTCCCAGGGCCGCTTCTGATCGGGATCGCTGGCGAGGCGCGGCGTGAAGCTGTGGACGGACAGGATGAACGGCGAAGCCATGCCGTCCAGCAGCCGCGCGACATGATGATGATAGTGGTGGTGGAACCGCATCATCCGGTCGGCGAGGTCGGCATGGCGGTTTCCCGCAATGGCATGGCCATCGCTCATGACGGGCAGCAGGCCGGGTGCATCCTCTTCCCGGTTGAGGTCGATGACGAGGCGCGAAACGCCGCCGAGCACCGCCGTGCAGCCCAGTTGCCGCGCCAGCAGCGCGCTGACCTCCGCCACGCCGATGTCTATGGCGATATGATCGCTCAGCAAGGCGGCATCGATCCCCAGGTCGATGTCCGCCGGAACATGCGCCGAGGCATGATCGGCAATGATCAGGATGTTGAGGTCGCCTCCATCGATCTGTGTGAAAGCCTCGCTCATGCCGCCCTGATCCTCGTTTCCGCGACCCACCATCCGTTCCAACCAGCGCGCAAGACTGCCGCAGCCTCCGCCATCTGCCGATCCCTATCGAAGAGGGCGAAGCAGGTCGCGCCCGACCCGGACATGCGGACAAGGCGCGCTCCGGCGCAGGCTCCCAGCGCCGCCAGTACATCCGCGACGACCGGCGCTGCCGCCATGGCGGCCTGCTCCAGGTCGTTGCGCCCCTCGATGATCAACTGTTCCAGCCCCTCTGCCGCAAGCGGACCCCGGTCCAGCCGATCCCAAAGTCCGAAGACTTCCGCGGTCGACAGGGCGACGCCGGGATTGACGAGCAGGATCGGCATGGCGGTCAGGCCTTCGACAGCCTGGGGCTGCAATATCTCGCCGCGTCCACGCACCATTTGCGGGATGCTGCCGATGCAGGCGGGAACGTCCGATCCCAATGAAAGGGCGATGCGCTCCAGAGCCTGCGGAGCCATCGGCGCATTCCAGAGCCTGGTCAGCAAACGCAGCGCAGCCGCGGCATCGGCGGAACCGCCGCCAATGCCCGAGGCGACAGGCAATATCTTGGTCAGCCTCAGATCGGCGCCGGGACTTCCCCCCAGATGGGCCTGCAACGCGCGGGCGGCCTTTACCACCAGATTGTCCGGGCCGCCATCCAGCAAGGGACCGAACGGGCCATCCATCTCCAGCCTGATTTCTCCGTCCGCGCGGATGCGGCCCGTCAGCCTGTCGCCCAACTCGGTGAAGACGAACAGGCTCTCCAGCGCATGATAGCCGTCTGCCCGCTTGCCCCGGACATGGAGCGCCAGATTGATCTTGGCAAAGGCGGTTTCGACCAGTTCGCCCGCGTCCACGGGGCGGGCGGCGACATCCTCCGCTTCAACGTGCGGCATATTCCGGCTTCATCCCCTCTCTGGTCTTGGCGGCCAGTCGCTGCGCCGTCTCTCCCTCAGCAAAGACGGCCGCGGCGCGCCAGGCATAGCGCGCCTCATACCGTCGTCCGGCTGCCCAGAGCGCATCGCCCAGATGTTCGTTGATGGTCGCGTCTGAGGGCGCGCCCGCTGCTGCCCGCTCCAATATCGGCACGGCGGCATCGATGTCGCCGGTCACGAACTGCGCCCAGCCCAGGGAGTCGGTGATCGATGCATCCTGCGGCTTCAGCGCGCTCGCCTTCTTCAGCAACTCCAGCGCCGCATCCATGTTCTGCCGCCGCTCGATCTGCGCATAGCCCAGATAATTGAGTATGGCCGGTTCGTTCGGCGCCAGCTTGGCCGCCCGCTCCAGCACGGCCCGCGCTTGGTCCCATTGCGCGCCCTGTTCCAACGCGCTGCCTTCGAACAGCAGCAGCGCCCAGGGAACGGCATCGTCCGAATAGCCTGCCTGCGCCGCGCGGAAGGCCGATGCGGCCGCCCGGTAATCCTTTTCCTGCATCAGCAACTGACCCAGCCGGACATGGCGTTCCGGCTCCGCATTGGGGACGGCTGCGAGCGCATGGGCAAGGGTGATCGCCTCCGGCCGCTGGCCCGCCGCCGCCAATGCCTCGACCAGTTCGGCCTGCCCCAGCGCGCCGTACCAGCCGGCGCCGGGGACCTTGCGGGCTTCCTCGACCGCATAGGCCGCATAGCCGCCCCGGCTCAGCAAATCGGCGGCGACGATGCGGGGCGCGGCCCCGGCAGGATCGGCAAAGGCGGCGATGCGCGCAAGCCTGATCCCCAGCGACCCCGTGCTGCCGTCCGAGGATATGTCGGCGGCCAGCCGGGTAAGCAGCCGGGCGAACCCCTGCCCCGCCGTCAGGGCCTTGCCATGGAACGAAAGCGCCTTGCCCCTGGCAATATCCTCGCGGGCCTGCGCGAAATTGGCGTGGGTTTCGGGCAGAAGCGCCAGCGCATCCGCCCTGGCGCCCCGCGCCGCCAATTGTCCGGCGAAGAGCAGCCGCAGTTCGTCCGCCTCTGCGGTCCGCAATGCAAGCGCCTGGTTGATCGATGGCCGGGCAGTCTGAAGGTCGCCGTTACGCAGCGCCTGCAGCGCCAGATGTTCGTCCAGATAACGTTTCGCGAGGGAGGCGAAACGATCCGTGGGATCGATGACAGGCGCCGCATAGCGCCCCTCCCCCACCGAAATCCAGCTGCGCATGATCGGCGCCAGAAAGGCGAAATTGCCTTCCGCCACCATGCGGTCGACGATCAGCCTTGCACCTGCCCAATCCTTCCGGTTCAGCGCGTCCGCGATCTGGAGCAGGGTGCCGTCGCGCGGCAGGATGCCGTCGCTTTCCAGCACGGCGGCGGAGCGCAGCGCCAGCGCCATATCGCCGCTGATCACCGCCTGGAAATAGGATCGGCGTGCAACCTCCAGACTGGCGGGATCGCCCGCCAGCGCTTGCCGGTAGCTGGTCAGCGCAAGGCCGGGAGCGCCGTCGTCATCGGCCAGGCGCCCCCGCATATAGGCATGCAATGCGCTGCCGGGGTCCACCGATGCGCCCGCCGCGGCGGGCAGCACCAGCATGATTGCAGCAAATGCCTGTTGAGGTAGGCGCCTACATGTTCGGATAGTTCGGTCCTCCACCGCCCTCGGGCACCACCCAGTTGATGTTCTGGGTCGGGTCCTTGATGTCGCACGTCTTGCAGTGGACGCAGTTCTGCGCATTGATCTGGAAGCGGGGTTCGCCTTCTTCCAGCCCGACCACTTCATAGACGCCCGCCGGACAATAGCGTTGCGCCGGCTCGTCATAAAGGGGCAGGTTGTAGGAAATCGGGATGGACGGGTCCTTGAGCTGGAGATGGACCGGCTGATCTTCCTCATGATTGGTGTTGCTGAGGAACACCGACGACAGCCGGTCGAAGCTGATCACGCCATCGGGCTTGGGATAATCGATCTTCCTCGACACGTCCTTGCGCCACAGCTTCTCCGCATCGGGCTTGTGCTTCATCGTGAAGGGCAGGCCGATCTTCAGCGTGCGCATCCACATGTCGATGCCCGCCAGCACCGTGCCGATGGTGTTGCCGAACTTCGACAGCAGCGGCTCGGCATTCTTGACCAGTTGCAGTTCGGCCGCGATCCAGCTCGACCGCAGATTGGCCTCATAATCGTCCAGCACATCGCTCGACCGTTCGGCCCGGATCGCAGCGAAGGCCGCCTCCGCCGCCAGCATGCCCGATTTCATCGCGGTATGCGTGCCCTTGATGCGGGGCACGTTGACGAAGCCCGCCGAGCAACCGATCAACGCGCCGCCCGGGAAGGCGAGCTTGGGGATCGACTGCCAGCCGCCCTCGTTGATCGCCCGCGCGCCATAGGAGACGCGACGCCCGCCCTCCAGATATTTGCGGATTTCCGGATGCTGCTTCCAGCGCTGGAATTCCTCGAACGGGTAGAGATAGGGGTTGCGATAGCCCAGCCCCACGACGAAGCCCAGCGCCACCTGCCCATTGGCCTGATGGTAGAGGAAGCCGCCGCCATAGGCGTCGGTCAGCGGCCAGCCCTGGGTATGGATGACGAGGCCGGGCTTGTGCTTGGCGGGATCGATGTCCCACAATTCCTTCATGCCCAGGCCATAGACCTGCGGCTCGCTGTCGGCATCGAGCGCGAACTGGCGCTTCAATATCTTGGTGAGATGGCCCCGCGCGCCCTCCGCAAAGAAGGTGTAGCGCGCATGCAGTTCCAGCCCAGGCTGATAGTCAGGCTTGCGATTGCCCTCCCTGTCGATACCCATGTCGCCGGTCGCGACGCCCTTCACCGACCCGTCCTCATTGTAGAGGATTTCCGCCGCCGCGAAGCCGGGGAAGATTTCGACGCCCAGCCCCTCGGCCTGTTCGGCCAGCCAGCGGCAGAGATTGCCCAGCGATCCGGTATAGGTGCCCTTGTTGTGCATCCATCCCGGCGTCATGATGTGCGGCATGCTCATCTTGCCGCCCTTGCTGAGGAACCAGTGCTGATTGTCCGTCACCGGCACTTCGGCCATCGGGCAGCCCATGTCGCGCCATTCGGGGAACAACTCATCCAGCGCCTTGGGATCGACCACCGCGCCCGACAGGATATGGGCGCCGATTTCCGAGCCCTTTTCCAGCACGCAAACCGACAATTCCTGCCCAGCCTCGTTCGCGAGTTGCTTCAGCCTGATGGCCGAAGACAGCCCCGCCGGTCCCCCGCCGACGATGACGATGTCATAGGGCATCGAATCCCGTTCGCTCATATTCCCTCCATTTCGTCGACGCCGCCGGTTTTCCTTCCTGATCCGGTCGCCGCGCTACCCAAACGTTTTGCCATTGAGCGCGATGAAGAAACTTGACCACGGCGTCAACCTCTGGCCCAAGACAATCGATGCGGGGATTATTGCAGGAAAATCTGGCGGAGACCGCCAATGCCTATATGGCGTGGTGGAGGCTGGCCGGCGTGGATTGCGCCATCGGGGAGGAACCGACCAACTGGTTGCGCCCCGTTCAGGAGCCGCCGCGAACGCGGATCGCCGCGCCCGACGATGCTCCCGCCCAGACTAAGCCCCAGTCTTTCGACTCCTTCCTGACCTGGCTTGCGGAGGACGCCGCCCAGCCGGAGCGGCGCTGGCCGGGCGCCGCGCTGATGCCCGCAGGGCCCGTCAACGCACCTCTCATGGTCATCACCGACATGCCCGATCCCGCAGACATCGGGGCAGGAGCCCTGCTCAGCGAGCGCGCGGGTCAATTGTTCGATGCCATGTTGCGGACGATCGGCCTCAAGCGGCAGGACATCCATCTGGGGTCGCTCTTCCTGTCCCGTCCGCCGGGCGCGATGGTGGAGGCGTCGGATCTGGCGGCGGCCGCCGCGCGCATGCGCACACATGTGATGCTTGCCTCCCCCCGAAGATTATTGTTGTTGGGCGACCGAACGATCCGCACCCTTCTGCCAACGCCGGAGACAGGTTTACGGAATTTTAACCATGATGGCGGCACCTTACCCGCCTTCGCCACATTTCACCCGCGTTTGCTGCTTGGCCAACCCGCAGCAAAGGCAGAATGTTGGCGTGTGCTGCAAGGTCTGATCGAGGAAATGACTGAGTGATTCGCGCAACCACCCTTTCATCATGCCTGGCAGCGCTGGCTTTCGCCGCGACGGCCATGCCGGCAAACGCCGACACGGCGGTTACTGTTCCCGCGATTGCCCGGGAATTGCCTTCATCGCCTCTCCAGCTGAGCGAGGCCGACAAGGGCCGGTACAGCGCCATTTACGCCGCCTTGCGGGACCAGAAATGGATGGATGCGAAGGCGATGATCGGCGCGCTGGACGCGCAGGACGCTTTCCGCCCGGTCGCCCTGGCCGAACTCTACCTCGCAAGGAATTCCCCCAGGGTCGAGCTGTTCGAACTGCTCGACCTCATCAACAAGGCGCCATGGCTGGACAAGGCCGATCAGCTTTCCCGGCTGGCGCAGAAGCGTGGCGCCACGATCCTGCCCGCCCTGCCCCAGGTGCAGAAGATGGTCTGGCTGGGTGGCGCGCCCCGCCGCGAATATGTGTCGGCGGTGAAGACCGATGCGCTGGCTCAGGCACTGGTCGGTCAAATCCAGCCCTTCATCAAGAATGACGATCCGGCCGGCGCCGAAGCCCTGCTTTCCACCGGTGAGGCGGGGCTGACGCCGGAGGGCCTGACCGAAGTGCGGCAGCGCATCGCCTGGGCCTATTATATCGAAAGCGACGACGCCAACGCCCGGCGCATGGCGGCGAAGGCCCTTGAAGGCCGCAGCGGCGGCGATTGGGCTGTTCAGGCCTATTGGACCACCGGCCTTGCGGCCTGGCGCCAGAATGACTGCCGGGCCGCTGCGCCCGCTTTCGGCAATGTCGCGGCGCTGGCCGGCAATAGCGACATGCGCGCAGCAGGCGCCTATTGGGCGGCGCGCGCCTATATGGTGTGCGGAGAACCGGAGCGGGTCGAAGCCCTGCTGAAGACCGCTGCGCGCTCGGAAGAGAGCTTTTACGGCCTGCTGGCCCGCGAAACGCTGGCCGTGCCCTTGGGCGGCGCGCCTGCCGCACCTCGCTTCGGCGCTACGGAATGGCAGCAGCTCAAGGACAGCCCTAATGTGCGGGCGGCCGTCACCCTGTCAGCCATTGGTGAAACGGCACGAGCGGACCAGATCCTGCGCTATCAGGCGAAGATCGGCGGGACCAGCCAATATGATGCGCTGATCCGGCTGGCGGGCGCGCTGAGCCTGCCGGAAACCCAGCTCTGGCTCGCTCATAACGGTCCTGCTGGCAAGCAGCCGGGCAGTTTCGCGCGCTTCCCCGCACCCGATTGGCGGCCGGATGGTGGATGGCGGGTCGACCCGGCGCTGATCTATGCCCATGCGCTCCAGGAATCCGGTTTCCGCCGGGATGTCGTGAGCAGCGCAGGCGCGCGCGGACTGATGCAGGTGCTGCCCAGCACGGGCAGCCTGATGGGCCTTTCCGCGTCCGATCAACTGTTCGTGCCGTCGACCAATATGGAATATGGCCAGCGCTACCTCGAAAATCTGCGCGACATGGGCGCGACCGGCGGGCTGCTGCCCAAGGTGATGGCCGCCTATAATGCCGGGCCGATGCCCGTCGAGCGTTGGAACAGCGAAGTGAAGGACAATGGCGACCCGCTGCTGTTCATCGAATCCCTGCCCTATTACGAAACGCGCGCCTATGTGAACATCGTGATGCGCAACTATTGGATGTATCAGATCCAGGCGAAGGGCAGTGCGGAATCGCTGGCTGGCATGGCGCAGGGACTTTGGCCGACCTTTCCGGGAACGAAGGGCACGCGCCTGGTGCGCCTGGCTCCCAGGAAGCCGATGGCCAGCGCAAGCATTGCCGCCAGCATTGCCGGCGGTTCCGACTGATGCCGATCGACGAAGGCCGGCCCTTCCTGCCGGTTCGGATTGCATTGCTGACAGTGTCGGACAGCCGCACGGCCGCCGACGACAGGTCGGGCGACATTCTGGCGGATCGCATTGCCGCCGCCGGCCATGTCCTGGCCGATCGTCATATCGAGCGGGACGAACGCTCGGCCATCGTCGCGCGCCTGCATGCATGGATCGACGATCCGCAGATCGACTGCATCATCACGACAGGCGGAACGGGAGTCACGGGCCGCGACGTCACCCCGGAGGCTCTGGCGCAGGTGCAGGACAAGGAAATTCCGGGCTTTGGAGAGTTGTTCCGCTGGCTCAGCTATCAAAGCATCGGCACGTCCACCATCCAGTCGCGGGCGACCGCCTGCGTCGCTCGGGGCACCTATATCTTCGCGTTGCCTGGATCGACGGGCGCGGTGAAGGATGCCTGGGACGGCATCCTCGCCAGCCAACTCGACAATCGTTTCCGGCCCTGCAATTTCGTGGAACTCATGCCGCGCCTGACCGAACGCTGAGGACATCGCCACAATTTGCGGCCTCATTTGGTCGGCGCAGGGTTCTCCTTGAAGAATTTGCTGGCCTCACCCAGCATGACCGTCCACCAGTCGATCACATCCGCGAAATTCTTCTGGTTAAGCCCGCCGACGGTCGTCACGTCATAGGCAACCGCCAGCGATCCGTCGTCCCAGACGGACATCTGCGCGAACCTCTTGTCCTTGTTCCATTTATTGGCAAGCTCCGGCGTATTGCCGCCGTCATCCTCAAAGCTCACCTGAAATTGCAGCGACCCGCAATGCCGCGTCTGCTCGCATTCATAGAAGAAGATCGAGTAATCATAACCGCTCGCCGCGCTTTCGATCTTCGGATTGCCGGTCTGCTTGCTCTTGCCCAACAGCGCCTTGTATCCGGCGGCCTGAAGCGCCTGCACCACGGTTTGCGGATCGCTCGCGCATATCAGGCCCGCATCGCAGGCCCCAGTGTCGGCAGCCAGGCCGGGCGTTGCCAGAGCCATCCACAAGCCTGCCGCGGCGATGATCTTCCGCATCATGTCCCCCTTTTCGAACGGGCTTCAGATGAACCGGCGGATACGGCCTTGTCAACATGTTCCCTTTATGTTCTAATTCCGATATGGCGGTTGAGAAAGGCAGAGGTGCGACGGTAAACGGCGAAAGCCGGCGTTTCAACATGCCCGAACGAACGTCCGACGGCGATTGGCTGGATGCCCTGACCGACATTGACGGCGTCCCGCCGCGGCGGCGTACGGAGGTGACGGTAGAACGCCCTCGAACCATCATCAGCCGCAACAACTCTCCCGACATTGCCTTCAGCCAGTCGATCAACGCCTATCGGGGCTGCGAACATGGCTGCATCTATTGCTTCGCCCGTCCGACCCATGCCTATCACGACCTGTCGCCGGGCCTGGATTTCGAAACCCGGCTGTTTGCGAAGCCCGACGCGGCAACGTTGCTTCGCAAGGAGCTTTCCAAGAAATCCCATCAGGTCAACCCGATCGCGATGGGCACCAATACCGATCCCTATCAGCCGATCGAACGGGACTGGAGGATCACCAGACAATGCCTTGAAATATTGTGGGAATGCCGTCATCCGGTCTATATCACGACCAAATCCGATCGGATATTGCGCGACATCGACCTGCTGACCTGCATGGCGCGGGAAAGGCTGGTCGCGGTGATGATTTCGGTGACCTCGCTGAATCCCGCCACGGCCAGAACGCTGGAACCGCGCGCGCCGCATCCGCTTCGCCGGGTGGAGGCGATCCGGCGGTTGGCGGATGCGGGCATACCGGTCGTCGCCAGCATATCGCCCATCGTTCCCGCTATCACCGATCATGAGATAGAGGATATTGTCGCTCGTGTCGCATCGGCTGGCGCACGGGACGCCAGCTATATCCCCGTCCGCCTGCCCCATGAAGTCGCCCCGCTGTTCCGCGCCTGGCTGGAAGAACATTATCCCGACCGCGCGGCCAAGGTGATGGCAATCATCCATGACATAAGGGGCGGTCGCGACAATGACGCGAATTTCGGCAGCCGGATGCGCGGACAGGGAGTATGGGCCGACCTGATCCGCACGCGCTTCCAAAAGGCACGTAAACGGGCGGGCTTCACTGGAGAACGGGTGACTCTGCGCACCGATCTGTTCCGAAGGCCGGAGGGTGACCAGATGAGCCTATTCTAGGGTTTCAGGCTCCAGATCGAGCTTCAAAACTGAGGTTCCTGCACATGGCGACGGTGAGGGCAAGCTGTCCTTGGCCGGAGGAAGCTCAACCCGCCACCAAGCGCAAGCCCGAACGCCGATTGCGTGCGCGATAGCCGTCCGCTTTGGCTTCCATCCGTTCGAACGAGCCAATGCGCAGGCCGGCAATCGTCGCGATGCTGTCGACCTGGTCCGCGCCGATCAGATAATCGTCGCCCAGGAACAACCGCGCCGCCTTGCCTCCCCCCACGGGCGCACGCAGGAAGACTTCGCTCCGTCCTCCCTTCGCGCGCGCCAGAAGTTGCGCCAACGTCCCGATTGCGGCTGCATCGCTCACATCGACCACCAGTTCCATGCGGGAACTATTGGCCAATTGGCGGAAAGGCTCCACCCCGCGAACCGTCACCCGCGGCGTTTCTTCGCCCGGCAAGCGGTCCAGTTCAACCATCAGCAACGCGCAATCGCCTTCGCGCGCCATATCCTCGATAGCCTTGCAGGCATCCTCATCGAAGCAGCTCGCCTGAAACTGACCGCTGCTGTCGGAGAATGTGGCGGCGGCATAACGCGCACCCCGCTTGGTTTCACGCCAGCGCACATCCTCGACCATGGCCGCCATCACGCCGGTGGCACGTCCGCCCTCAGCCACCGGTTCGGCGCAAATCGCGCCATAGCTTTTCGCGCCGCGCGCCTCTGCCAGATGGCGGTAGCGGTCCACCGGATGCGCGGAGAAATAGAAGCCGAAGGCATCCTTTTCCTGCGCCATGCGGTCCGCCGTCGACCAGGTCTGGTGCGGCGGGATGCGGACATCCGCATGCGGCGTTTCGACATCTCCGAACAGACCGCCCTGACCGCTTTCCCTTGCCTCCGCAGCGCTGGAGGCGACGCTGAGGATCGTTTCCGCCGCTGCATGGACGCCGGCCCGGTCGGCATGCACGCCGTCGAAGGCGCCAGCCGCCGCCAGGCTTTCCAATTGCCGCCGGTTGAGCAGACGCGGCTCGATCCGGTCGGCAAAATCATCCAGCGACTTGAACGGGCCGCCAACCTCCCGCTCGGCCACAAGCTGTTCCATCGCCTTCTCGCCCACGCCTTTCAGCCCGCCCAGCGCATAGCGTACGGCAAAGCCCAGGCGCGGGTCGTCGCCTTCATATTGGACCGGCTCGACCGAAAAATCCGCCAGGCTGCGGTTGATGTCCGGCGCCAGGCAGCTCAGCCCCATGCGCCGCATGTCGTCCACGAACACGGTCAGCTTGTCCGTCAGGTGGATGTCGAAGGCCATGGACGCGGCATAGAATTCCGCCGGATAATGCGCCTTCAGCCAGGCGGTCTGATAGGCGAGCAGAGCATAGGCGGCGGCGTGCGACTTGTTGAAGCCATAGCCCGCGAACTTGTCGATCAAGTCGAACAGTTCGTTCGCCTTGCCCGCCGCGATGCCGCTGTTCGCGCACCCCTCGACGAAGCGGGCGCGTTGCGCATCCATCTCCGCCTTGATCTTCTTGCCCATGGCGCGGCGCAGAAGGTCGGCATCGCCCAGTGAATAGCCCGCCAATATCTGCGCGGCCTGCATCACCTGTTCCTGATAGACGAAGATGCCATAGGTCTCTTCCAGGATCGGTTTCAGCAATATATGTGGATATTCAATCTCTTCCTGACCGTTCTTGCGACGGCCGAACATGGGGATGTTATCCATCGGCCCGGGGCGGTAGAGCGACACCAGCGCGATGATGTCCCCGAAGTTGGTCGGACGCACGGCGGCCAGCGTCTTGCGCATGCCCTCCGATTCCAACTGGAACACGCCGACCGTATCGCCCCGCTGGAGCAGTTCATAGACCGCCGGATCGTCCCAGCCGAGCGAATTGAGGTCGACCTCCACCCCCCGGCCCGCAAGCAGTTGCACCGCCTTCTGCAAGACGGACAGCGTCTTGAGGCCAAGGAAGTCGAACTTCACCAGCCCCGCGCCCTCGACATATTTCATGTCGAACTGCGTCACCGGCATGTCGGAGCGCGGATCGCGATAGAGCGGCACCAGTTGCGACAGCGGCCTGTCGCCGATCACCACGCCCGCCGCATGGGTGGAGCTGTGGCGCGGAAAGCCCTCCAGCTTCATCGCATAGTCGATCAGTCGCCTGACCTGCGCGTCATTGTCATATTCCGCCCTGAACTCCGCCACGCCGTTCAGCGAGCGTTCCAGCGTCCAGGGATCGGTCGGATGGTTGGGCACCAGCTTGGCCAGGCGGTCGACCTGCCCATAGCTCATCTGCAGGACGCGGCCCGTGTCCTTCAGAACGGCGCGCGCCTTCAGCTTTCCGAAGGTGATGATCTGCGCGACATGGTCCGTGCCATATTTCTGCTGGACATAGCGGATCACCTCGCCTCGCCGCGTTTCGCAGAAGTCGATGTCGAAGTCCGGCATGGAGACGCGTTCCGGATTCAGGAAGCGCTCGAACAGCAATCCCAGTTGCAGCGGGTCCAGATCGGTGATCGTCAGCGCCCAGGCGACGACCGATCCAGCGCCCGAACCACGTCCCGGCCCCACCGGAATGTCATGATCCTTCGCCCATTTGATGAAGTCGGCCACGATCAGGAAGTAGCCCGGAAATCCCATCTGGATGATGATGTCGGTTTCGAACCGCAGCCGGCCGAAATAGGGCTTTCGCGCTTCCTCGTCGGTGATGCCGGCCTTGGCCAGCCGGGCTTCCAGCCCTGCCGTCGCCTGCTCGCGCAGCATCTTCGCCTCGCCCTCTATGTCGCCGGCCAGGCTGGGGAGGATGGGCTTGCGCTTGGGGGCGGCAACGGCGCAGCGCTGGGCGACCACCAGCGTATTGGCGAGCGCTTCGGGCAAATCCTCGAACAGCCGCCTCATCTCCGCCGCCGGTTTCATCCAGGCGTCCGGCGAACTGGTGCGACGGTCGGGCGTCTCGACATAGGCGCTGTCGGCAATGCAGAGCATCACGTCATGCGCTTCGTGGAAATGCGGCTCGGCAAAGCAGGTCGGGTTGGTCGCCACCAGAGGCAGGTCGCGGGCATAGGCAAGGTCGAGCAGTTCCGGTTCCGCCTTCCCTTCGATGGGGTCGAAACGGCGGCAGATTTCGATATAGAGCCTTCCGGGAAACAGCGCTTCCAGCCGCCTGGCATAGGCCAGCGCCGCAGCGGGCTGATCCTCGGCGAAGAGCCGCGCCAGCGCGCCTTCCCCTCCGGCAGTCAAGGCGATCAGGCCATCGGTCCGCCCCTCCAGCATGTTTAGGCTGATATGCGGCACCTCTTCGACGGGCCGGTCGAGATGCGCCATGGATACCAGCGCACAGAGATTGTCATAGCCGGCCGCATCCTGCGCATAGAGGGCGATCCAGTCGTGCACGGGCGCCGCATTGGCCGGGCGGTCGGGGCGCGAAATGCCGATCATCGCGCCGATGATCGGCTGCACCCCCTCCCCCTTGCAGGCGTCGGAAAAGGCCATGGAGCCATACAGGCCGTTACGGTCGGTGATGGCTGCGGCGGGAAAGCCCAGAGCCCTCGCCTGCTTCGCGATCTTCTTGGGGTCGATCGCCCCCTCCAGCATGGTGAAGGATGAAAAGACGCGAAGGGGGACGAAACCGGCATGAGGCATGACCTCATCTAGGCATTCCCACCGATTCGGCGCCAGCCCCCGGACGCAGAAAGTCGTGGGTAAAATTGCACCGTCACTGGCCGATGGTTAACACATCTCCAACTATTGAGTTCTAGCCTGAGCGGATCATGCGTCTATCCACCATCACCAACTATGCCTATGGCGCCACCGTGGCCCTTACCCTCGCTTCGGGGGCGGTCATGCTGATGGCCTCCAGCGCGGAAGAAAAGGAGCGGGCCGCCGTCGAGCAGCGGGCCGTGTTCGACCAGATGACCGCCACGCTGGAGGAAGACACCTATCGGCTGACCGAGCAGGCCCGCGCCTATGTGATTACGGGCGATCCGTCGCATATCATCGCCTATCGGCGGGAGAAGGCGGCGCTCCGCTCTGTCGAGCAGCGTATTCTGCATCTGCGCGACCGGGGAGCAAGCATCAGCGAACTGGCGGCGTTGCGGCAGGGGTTGCACTGGGCCGACGCGCTGACCGATGAGCAGGAAGCCGCCATCAACGCCGCCGAAAAGGGAGACCGGGAGACCGCGCGCACCATAGTCTTCGGGGACGAATATGGCCGGGAACTCGATCGCGTCGCCGCCCAGATCGGCAAATTCCAGTATATGCTGGATCAGCGGGCGGAAAACACCGTCCGGCAGGCGACCGAAGCGGCCCGGCAGTGGCGCATCATGTCGGAAATCATGCTGGGTGCTACCGCCCTGCTGTTCCTGTGTGTGCTCTACTTCATCCTGAAGCAGCGCATATTGCGTCCGGTGGTGAGGCTGAGCGATGTCGTGACGCGCCTTGCCGCGCAGGACTACGCCGCTGTGCCGCCCGACTTTCCCCAGGTGGACGAGATTGGCGACATGGCGCAGGCCATCCGCATTTTCCGGGAAAACGGCCTGGAAAGGCAAAGGCTGGAGCAGGAACGCGATGCGGACCGGATCACGCGCGACCAGCTTTCCCGCATGACGCAACGCCTGCAGGGATGCGACAGCACCAGCGATCTGGTCGAGGTCGTCCGGCGTTTCGCGCCTGAGATCGCGCCGGGTTTTGCCGGGCGGCTCTACATTCACGACACGCGCCGCAACATGATGGTGCAGGCCTGCGACTGGCTGTCGCCCCGGCAGTCGGGCGGCGATTTTACACCCGCCGCCTGTTGGGCGCTGCGGCGGGGGCAGATTCACAAGCCGGCCGGCGATCTGGTCGACATTCCCTGCGAGCATCTGACGGGAAATGCGCAGGTCCGCACCATCTGCATACCGCTGACGGCGCAGGGGGAGAGCATCGGCCTGCTCTATGTCGAGCAGCCCGAGGATCGTACCGCCGACCAGATCGGCCGCACCGAGAAATATTTGGAGATGCTGGCGGAAAATATCGGCCTGGCTCTTGCCAATCTGCGGCTGCGCGATGCGTTGCGGCAGATGGCCATGGCCGATCCGCTGACCGGGCTGGCCAATCGTCGCCGCTTCGATGCGGTGTTCAACGAACAGGTGGCCCATGCCGAAAGCGCCCTGACGCCGCTGGCCTGCCTGATGGTCGACATCGATCATTTCAAGCGGTTCAACGACGCCCATGGCCATGATGCGGGCGATGCCGTGCTGCGCGCCGTGGGCGGCGTGCTGGACGAAGCGTTGCGGGAAAAGGATTGCGCTTTCCGTCTGGGCGGGGAGGAGTTCGTGCTGTTGATGCCCGGCTTCGCGCAGGATCAGGCCATCGACCGCGCCATTCAGGTGCAGCAGAAATTGCAGGAACTGCGAGTCGAGCATCGGGGCGAAGAACTGGGGCCGATCACAGCCTCCTTCGGCCTTGCCGTCTTCCCCGACCATGGCAGGGCGGAAACACTGGTCCGGACGGCGGACGCCGCGCTGCTTCGGGCGAAGAATCAGGGAAGGAACCAGATCGTCATCGCGACGGTCCGGGATGCGGCGTCACATTCCGCCTGAACTTTCCTCCAGCAGTCCTTCATGAAGGCGGACAACCCGGTCCATCTTCTCCGCCAGTCTTTCATTATGCGTCGCCACCAGCGCGGCGGAACCTTCCTCGCGCACCAGCCGCAGGAATTCGGCCAGCACGACGTCGGCGGTCCGCTCGTCCAGATTGCCGGTGGGCTCGTCCGCAAGGACCAGCGCAGGCCGGTTGGCGAGCGCCCGCGCCACGGCCACGCGCTGCTGCTCGCCGCCGGAAAGCTGGCTGGGCCGATGTTCCAGCCGATGGCCAAGCCCCAATGACCCGAGCAGGGATTCGGCGCGAGCGCGGGCCGTTGCCATCTCCTCATCGCGGATCACCTGCGGCAGGATGACATTCTCCACCGCATTGAAGTCGGGAAGCAGATGGTGGAATTGATAGACGAAGCCCAGCGCATCCCTGCGAAGCCGCGTCCGTCCGTCATTGTCGAGCTTCGCCGCTTCCTCGCCCGCGATGCGGATCGATCCGTCGAAGCCGCCCTCCAACAGTCCTACCGCCTGGAGCAGCGTCGATTTCCCCGATCCCGACGGACCGAGCAACGCCACGATTTCTCCCGGCGCCACCGACAACTCGACACCGCGCAACACCTCTATGGTGACGCCGCCCTGGGTGAAGCTGCGCTTGAGGCCTGCGACCTTCAATATCTCATTCATAACGCAGCACCTGCACGGGATCGGTATTGGCGGCCTTGAACGCGGGATAGAGCGTCGCCAGGAAGCTGAACATCAACGCCATCAGGCAGATGATGGCGATCTCCACCGGATCGGGCTTGGCCGGCAATTCGGTGAGGAAGCGGATCGACGGGTCCCAGAGATTCTGCCCCGTCATGAACTGGATCGCGTTCACCACGCTCTGACGGAAGAACAGGAAGGTGAAGCCCAGCACCATGCCCGCCGCCATGCCCAGCGCGCCGATCGTCACGCCCACGGTCATGAATATCTTCACCAGCCCGGCCCGGCTCGCACCCATGGTCCGCAGGATGGCGATGTCGCGCGTCTTCGCGCGCACCAGCATGATGAGCGAGGAGAGGATGTTGAAAACCGCCACCAGCACGATGATCGACAGCACGACGAACATGGCGACGCGCTCGACCGCCAGCGCCTCGAACAGCGAGGCATTCATCTGCCGCCAGTCGGTGACGATCGCGCGGCCCGCGACCTTGCCGGCCAAGGGTTCCAATATGGCGGCCACCTGGTCGGCGTTGACGGTCTCCACCTCGATCATGCTGACGACGTCGCCCAACAGCAGCAATGTCTGGGCGTCCTCCACCGGCATGACGACGAAGGCCTTGTCATAATCGTAGATGCCGACCTCGAAAATGGCGGCCACTTGATAGGATACCTGCCGCGGCACCGTGCCGAAGGGCGTCGAACGGCCCGCGGGATTGATGATGGTAAGGCTGTCGCCCAACTGGATTCCCAGATTTTCCGCCAGCCGCGACCCTATCGCCACCTTGCCGCCATTGGGGGTCAGCGCGCTCAGGCTGCCGGCCACGACCTTCGCCTTCAGCGTTGCATTGTTGCGGATGTCGTTCACGGTCATGCCGCGCACCAGCACCGCTTCCACCCGCCCCTGAAAGCTGCCCAGCAGGGGCTGCTCGATCAATGGCGTGGCGCTGGTCACGCCGGGCGTCGCCTTCGCCTCCCTCAACACCGCCTTCCAGTCCGGCAGGCGTCCGCCATAGCCCTGGACGACGGCATGACCGTTAAGGCCCACGATCTTGTCGAACAGTTCGGCGCGAAAGCCGTTCATCACGCTCATCACGATGATCAGCGCCGCCACCCCCAGCATCACGGCGGCCAGGCTGATGCCGGCAACCAGGAATATGAACCCCTCCCCCTTGCCGGGCAGCAGGTAACGCTTGGCAATCATGCGTTCGTATCGGGATAGAATCATGACGGCGCGAATGGCCTCTCGATTGGACAGGCAGCCCGTCTAGCATGCTATCGAACGACGGCAAGCATTGCCGGATTGTTGCACCGGAGCCACAGCCTCGCGGGGAAAATCACAAGGCTGGGAAATAGCCCGTGACAGCGGCCTGCTCTATACATAGCACAGGCGACGAAGCACAGGTAAATGGCCGTGGTTCAGGGATACTGCATCCCGCTTCGAGCTTAGGGGGCTGAGAAGCGGTTGAGGCAGGCCAAGGGGGAGACGAGCAATCGTCCATTAGTACCCGGGTCGTGGAAACACGGCCCGGGTACTTTTCTTTTCGGGCTTGAACGACCAGCCATTGGGCCGCCTCCGGGCATGTGAACAAGGCTGCGCATGGCGCCCGCCACGCATCCAAAATCCCGTCGCCAGACCACTTGAAACGCTTTTCCATCGAACCATATCAAAGCCGTTCAGCCGCCATATGGGGTTGGACATGGTACCGCCGGATGCCTTGTTCTGGGTCCGGCATGTTCATTTTGCTCTTTGGGAGATTATGACAGTGCGTGGTTTTGACCTTACCCCCTATCGCCGCTCGACCGTGGGCTTCGATCGTCTCTTCGACCTGATCGAGAACAACGCCCGGTTGCAGCAAGGCGACAATTATCCCCCGTTCAACATCGAACGGATTTCCGAAGATCGCTATCGCGTCACGCTGGCCGTCGCGGGCTTCCGGACGGACGAGATCGACATCACTGCCCAGCAGAACCTGCTCCAGGTCACCGGGCGCAAGGAAGAATCGCAGGGCGGCGACCGCTCTCGCTTCCTGCATGTCGGCATCGCCAACCGCAGCTTCGAACGCCGCTTCGAACTCGCCGATTTCGTGCGGGTCGAAAAGGCCGACCTGGCCGATGGTCTGCTGACGATCGAACTGGTGCGTGAGGTTCCGGAGGCGATGAAGCCGAAGAAGATCGCGATCAACGGCGGTCAGCTCGTCGAGATCAATGCCGATCGCGACGCGGCCTGATCCGCGTGGATGGAAGATGGGGCGCGGCGGTTCTGCCGCGCCCTTTTATATGGATCAGATCTCGACCTGGCTGCCCAGTTCGACCACGCGATTGGTCGGCAGCCGGAAGAATTCCATTGCGCTTTCCGCATTGCGCAGCATCCAGGCGAAAATCTTCTCCCGCCACAGCGGCATCCCCGGCTTGGCCGACGGCAGCAGCGTCTGCCGGGCTAGGAAGAAGCTGGTGTCCATCATCCTGAACGCCTGACCGCAACCAGTCACATTCTTGAGCGCGGCGGGGACGTCGGGCTCCTGCATGAAGCCATATTGCAGCACCAGCCGGAAGAATCCGCGGCCCAGATCCTCCAGCTTGAAGCGCCCGTCATCTTCTACAACCGGCACATCCTTGATCTTGACGGTCAAGAGGATGACGCGCTCATGCAACACCTTGTTGTGCTTGAGATTATGCAGCAGCGCATGCGGAACGCCATCGGGCGTGGAGGTCATGAAAACCGCCGTACCGGGCACCCGAACCGCGCTGTTCGCGGCGGACGCGACGAAGACGGGAATCGGCATGGCCGCTTCGCGCAGCCGGTCCTGAACCAGACGGCGCCCGCGCGACCAGGTGGTGAGCAGGGTGAAGATCACGAAGCCGATCAGCAGCGGGAACCAGCCGCCATCGGGCACCTTGGTGAAATTGGCCGCCAGATAGGCGCCGTCCACCAGGAACAGCACCGAAAGCAGGGGCGCTGAATAATACCAGCGCCATTTCCATAGCCGGTAGAGCAGCACCGTCAGCAACACATTGTCGATGAACATCGCGCCCGTGACGGCGATGCCATAGGCGGCCGTGAGGTTCGAGGAGGTCTGGAATACCAGCACCAGCAGGATCACCATGACCATCAGCCCCCAGTTGATGAGGGGGATGTAGATCTGGCCGGCCGTCGACGCGCTGGTATGCGCAATCCGCAGGCGTGGCATGAAGCCGAGCTGTATCGCCTGTTGCGTAACGGAAAAAGCGCCGGAGATCACCGCCTGGCTGGCGATGATCGCGGCCAGCGTGGCCAGCCCGACCAGCGGCAATTGCGCCCATTGCGGCGCCAGATAATAAAAGGGGCTGTGAAGGGCGGCCGCGCCCTCCCGGAACAGCAGCGCGCCCTGCCCCATATAGTTCATCATCAAGGCAGGCAGGACGAAGGTCAGCCAGGACACGCGGATCGGACTGCGTCCGAAATGCCCCATATCGGCGTAGAGCGCTTCCGCGCCCGTCACGGCCAGCACGACCGCGCCCAGGGCGAGGAATGCCGGCAGCGGGTCGGTGACGAAGAACATGACCGCCCAATAGGGATTGAAGGCGTGGAGGATGCCCGGCGTCTTGACGATGCTGATGATGCCCAGAACCGCGATGGTCAGGAAATAGAACAGCATGATCGGGCCGAACAGCGATGCGACCCGGTTGGTCCCCAGTCCCTGTATCCAGAACAGGCCGAGCAGGATGACGATCGCGGCCGGCAGGATCAGCGGCGCAAGGCTGCTGTTGTAGACCGCCAGTCCCTCGACCGCCGACAGCACCGACACGGCGGGCGTGATCATCGAGTCGCCGTAGAAAAGGGACGTCGCGAACACGCCGAGCAGGACGATGCCGCGCGACCATCGCTGCGTCCTGGTCTGGCCGTTGATCAGGGCGAGCAGGGCGAGACTGCCCCCCTCCCCCTTGTTGTCCGCACGCATGATGACGGTGACATATTTCAGCGTCACGACCAGCATCATCGACCAGAACATCAGGCTGATGACGCCCAATATATGATCCGGATCGAGGTCCAGATGATGATGCCCGGCGAATGTTTCGCGGAAGGCATAAAGCGGGCTGGTGCCGATGTCCCCGAAGACGATGCCGATCGCACCGACGACCAGCTTCAGCGTGGCCTTCTGTCCGGCATGACCGTGATCATGGGCGCCCTCGTCATCGACGCGCACGGCGCCGTTGGTGATCTCGTCAGCCATGAAGAAAATGCCGAATTGTCATGATCTTTGGACACCCGAACGGGGAAGCGGCCCGTCTTGTCATTCCATAAGCCCCCGCAAACCGCCGCGCCCTATCACGGCTCCCGGGTGGTGGCAATGATGCCGCTGCGGCTTCGACCGTCTATCGGCCTTCGGACCCGAGCATGGCATCGATACGCGCGATATTGCCTTCGAGTTCCTTCTTGACCTCGCTGCCTTCGGGGGCGCTGGCGGCCAGCGGGCCCCAAAGGGCGCGTGCTTCCTTGAGTTGCCCCGCCCGGGCGAGGGCCAGTCCGTAGAAATAGCGGGGCGCCGGACCTTCGGGATCGATCGCCATCGACCGGCGATAGGCGAAATCGGCGGCGGGAGACAGCACTCCGCCTGCATGCGCGACCAGCGCATTGCCGAAGCCCAGCCACAAATTGGGATCGTCCGGAGTCTCGCGAAGTCCGGACAAAAGGACGTTCGCCGCTTCCTTCGTCTTCCCCTGTCGGCCAAGGCCGTCCGAAAGCATCAGCCATTGGCCCGCCTTGCCATAGCGCTCGGCAAGGCCCCGGCGTTGCTCGGCCAGCTTCTCGTCGAACGCGGCGCCGCCCCTGTCGGCCGCCTGCCGGGGCGAGCCAGCCAGTCCGGGACGGCCCTGCCACGCATAGCCGGCCAAACCCAGCAACAGCGCAGCGGCCGTGATTTCCCAGGCCGACCTCGGCACCCGCCCGACAAGGACGAGCGCCACGCTCACCAGGACCAGCTGGGCGCCGGCAATGATCCAGCCGGTCATGCCCGCCTCCCCCGCTTGATCCGACCGCGCAGCAGCAGCAGCCCCAATCCCAGCAGGATCAGGGGCGCGGCCCAGAGCGGCCAGAGGATCGGATCGGCTGTCGGCTCATAGCTGACCCAGTCGCCATAGCGCTCGATCAGCCAGGCGCGGATATGCTCGGGCTCTTCCCCCGCCATGATGCGTTCGCGAATCTGGGAGCGCATGTCGCCGGCCATGCTGGCATTGCTGTCGGCAATCGACTGACTCTGGCAGGTGAGGCAGCGGATCGTCTCCATCAGCGTCCGCGCCTTCTTCTCCAGGGCCGGGTCTTCGATCTGGCGGTCGGCATAGGGCGCCGGCGGCAGCGCGGACTGCGCGAAGACCGGCACGCTCAGCATCAGCGCCAGCAGGGCGACCAGCATCCTCATTGCGCATTCCTCAGCCGGTCCAGGATCATCGGCACATCATCCTGACGGATGTCGCCGACATGCTGATAGGCGATGCGGCCCCTTCCATCGATGATGAAGCTTTCGGGCACGCCCGACGAACCCATGGCGATCTGCACCTCGCTCCGCGCATCCAGGCCGATGCGGGAATAGGGATTGCCATAGCGCTTGAGGAAGGCGTCGACATCGGGCCGGGCATCGCGGATGGCGATGGCGTCGATCTCCACGCCCGCCTGCCTGAGCGCCAGCAACTGCGGCGCCTCGGCCGCGCAGGGCACGCACCAGCTCGCGAAGATATTGAGCAGGCGCGGCTTGCCGGTCGCGAGTTCCGAACTTGCCAGCGGCGGCCGGTCGCTCGCGGCGGCAGGCAGGACAAAGGCAGGCAGCGCCTTGCCCACCAGTTTCGAATTGATGATCCGGTCGTCCGGACGCAGCAGCCCGCTGGCAAACAGCCCGAAAAAACCAAGGAACAGCGCCAGCGGCAGCCAGATCAGCAGCTTCCTCATGCGCCGGCCTCCACGGCCCTGCGTGCCCGCCATTTGAGCAGCCATCCGCGCCGTTCCCGCCCGACCAGCGCCAGCGCGCCGCCCACAGCGATCAGGAAACCGCCCAGCCAGATCAGCGTCACGAAAGGCTTCCACCAGATGCGGAGCTGCCAGCGGCCTTCATCCGCCTCCTGCCCCAGCACGACATAGAGCTGGCCATTCCAGCGGGTCAGCAGAGCGGCCTCCGTCGTCGTCGTGGGCGGCGAGGCGAAGAAGCGGGACTGCGGGTGGATCAGGACCGGCTCCCCACCATCCCGGCTGGCTTCCATATCCGCCTGGAGCGCGGTCCAGTTATCGCCCGCTATCGGCAGAATCTGCTTGAACCGGATCGTCCAGCCCGCCGTCTCCACAGTATCGCCAGGGCGGGCGGCCACCAGCTTTTCCACCGTGAAAGCCGAATCGCAGGCCATGCCCGCCAGGCTGACCGCGCAGCCCAGATGCGCGATCACCATGCCCCAGGTGAAAAGCGGCGTGCGACGCAGATTGCGCTTCCAGAGCGGCGCGACACTCCCCACAGCGACGGCCAGGGCGATCACCAGGCCGAGGAAAGGCAATATGCCGATCCGTCCCCAGGCGAATGCCGACAAGGCGAGGAAAACCAATCCCGCCATTATCAGCGGGACGGCTATGCGCCGGCTCACCTCCCGCATCCGGTCGCGCCGCCAGCGGGTCAGCGGCCCGAGGACCATGACGATCATCAAGGCAAGCGCGACAGGCCCGGCGATGCGGTCGAAATAGGGCGCGCCGACCGACACCTTATGGCCGAAGGCCTCGGTCAGCAGCGGATAAAGCGTGCCGATCAGCACCAGCCCCAATATGACCGACAGCAGCAGATTGTTGACGACCAGCATGGTTTCCCGGCTGACCAGCTCGAACGGCGCGCCCTCGCGGACCGCGCCCACGCGCCAGCCGAACAGCGCCAGCGCCCCGCCGATATAGAAGCCGAGCAACGCCAGGATGAAGGTTCCGCGCTCCGGATCGACGGCAAAGGCATGGACGCTGGTCAGGATGCCCGACCGGACGAGGAAAGTGCCGACCATCGACATGGAGAAGGCGACGACCGCCAGCATCACCGTCCAGGCGCGCAGGGCGTCGCGGGTGGCCAGCACGGTCACGCTATGCAGCAGCGCCGTCGCCGCCAGCCACGGCATGAGCGAGGCGTTCTCCACCGGGTCCCAGAACCACCAGCCGCCCCAGCCCAGCTCATAATAGGCCCAATAGCTGCCCGCCGTGATGCCGAGCGTCAGCAATATCCACGCCCCCAATACCCAGGGCCGCATGGCGCGGGCGAAAGCGGCGTCCACCTGCCGGGTCAGCAATGCGCCGACAGCGAAGGAAAAGGCAACCGACAGCCCGACATAGCCAAGGTAAAGCGTCGGCGGATGAAAGGCGAGGCCGGGGTCCTGCAACAGCGGATTGAGCCCCTGCCCGTCTGCCGCCGGCGGGTCGATCCGCGCGAAGGGATTGGAGGCGAAAAGCAGGAAGGCGTAGAAACCAAGGCTGATCGCCGCCTGTCCGCCCAGCGTCGCCATATGGGTGTCACGCCGCAAGGCCCGCTCGAACAAGGCGACGGCCGATCCGGCGACGCCCATCACCGTCACCCAAAGCAGCATCGACCCTTCATGATTGCCCCATGTTCCAGCGAATTTGTAGAGCCACGGCTTCATCGAATGGCTGTTGGTGGCGACGAGCAGGACCGACATGTCGGATCGCAGAAACAGCATGATCAGCAAGGCGAAGGCCGTCGCGGTCAGCACCCCCTGCGCGACCGCCACCGGACGGACGGCGCCCAGCAGCTCGCTCTTGCCACCCGCCAGGCCGATCGCGGCCAGCGCCAATTGAAGCAGCGCCAAGGACGCGGCGAGCCATAATGCGGCAAGGCCGGCTTCAGCGATCATGCTGCCGCTTTCCTCCCGAATGCTTCATGGCCATGAACCAGATGCCGGGCCTGCTCCGCCCCTTCGAGTTGCGGAGCGCGGGGCCTGATGGATGCTGAACCAACCCCAGCATGACCTTGCCGATGACGCTGGCTCTCGCTCACCTTTCGGCCTTCATCTTGTGGTTTTTTTCATCATAGCTCATGCCTTCCAGTTCACGCGGCATGTAGCGTTCGTCGTGCTTGGCCAACAGGTTGGTGGCCTGGAAGGTGCCGCCCGCATCGAAAGCACCTTCCGCCACCACACCTGAACCTTCGCGGAAAAGGTCTGGCGTGATGCCCTTGAAGCTCGCCGGAACGGTCGCCTTGCCGTCGGTGACGTCGAAATGGATGGTGACGCCGTCGCTGGCGCGCTTCAGGCTGCCCTTGACCACCATGCCGCCCAGCCGGATCGCCTTGCCCGGCTCGACGCCCTTGGTCTTAACGTCATTGGGCGCGTAGAAATAAGCCGCCTCGTCCTTCAGCGCGGAAGCGGCCAGCAATCCCGCGCCGATCAGCGCGAGCAGGGCCACCACGGCCAGGATCAGCCTTTGATGCTTTGCCTTCATGCCCTGTCCGCCGATACCCTGTCCGCCGATGCCCTGCGTTCAGCGTTGCGCATCGCGCGCCAACTGAACAGGCTGATGAGGCCGGTGCCCGACAAGGTCAGCGCATAGGCGCCGATGACGAAAGCCCATTGGTTCATATCCTCACCCCCGCGCCAGCCTTTGCATGCGCGCTTCGATCTTGTTCTGCGCCAATATGGCGCGCATGCGCATCAGCACGATCGCGGCGAAAAGCAAGGTAAATCCGGCGAGGGTGAAGCCGAGCGGCCAAAGCAGCGCGGTATCGATGCTGGACCCGCGCAGCGTGATGCTGGGCCCCTGATGCAGGCTGTTCCACCAGACGACGGAGCGGTTGATGATCGGGATGTTGATCGCGCCCACCAGCCCGAAAATGGCTGTCACCGGGCTCACCCCGCCGCTGCCCTGCCGCGCGCTGGCATTGGCGAGCGCGATATAGCCGAGATAGAGGAAGAACAGCACCAGCATGGAGGTCATGCGTCCATCCCATTCCCACCATGTACCCCAGGTCGGCCGGCCCCAGATCGATCCGGTGACAAGGCAGATCGCCGTGAAGAAAGCGCCCGGCATGGCGATGGCCCGGCCCGCGACGGCCGCGAGCGGATGGCGCCAGACGAGCTGCATGAGGGCAGCGACGGCGATTCCGGTCCATCCGCCCATGCCCAGCCACGCAGCCGGCACATGAATGTAGAGGATGCGCACCGTATCCCCCTGAAGATAGTCCGCCGGGGTCACGAACAGGCCGCAGCCGGCGCCGGCCAGCAGCAGGATCAGCCCCGGCCAGAACAGCCAGGCGGTCAACGGCCGGGCAATTCTGAGGAAGCGTGCAGGATTGGCGAAACGATGCATGAGAAGAGGCTATTAGCCTCCCCAATGGCTCAAGGCCAGTAGGCCTTTTTCCCAATTTCATCGCTGGAAAATAGCGGCCGGTAGGTATTGCATCCCTTTTTTGTGACAGGCAGGCGACAAATCGTCCTCAACGCACTATATGCGCGCGAAAGCCGTCCCGATGAGGGCGCACAGGATCGGCAGTGGACCATCAAAAACCCATGTTTACGACCAACCCGTTCGACGACGACAAATTGCGTGAGGAATGCGGCATTTTCGGCGTCTTCAACGCTGAAACCGCCTCCGCCATGGTGGCCCTTGGCCTTCACGCGCTCCAGCATCGCGGCCAGGAAGCCGCGGGCATCACCAGTTGGGACGGCCATGATTTCCACACCCATCGGGCAATGGGGCATGTGGCCGGGAATTTCGACCGCGACGAAGTGATTCGGGGCCTTCCCGGCACCGCCGCCTGCGGCCATGTCCGCTATTCCACCACCGGCGAGACATCGCTCCGCAATGTCCAGCCGCTTTATGCGGAACTGAGTTCGGGCGGTTTCGCCGTCGCGCATAACGGCAACATCTCCAACGCCATGAAGCTGCGGCGGGAACTGATCCGCCGCGGTTCCATCTTCCAGTCGACGTCGGACACGGAAGTCATCATCCATCTGGTCGCCACGTCCACCTATCGCACGCTGCTCGACAAGTTCATCGATGCGCTGAAGCAGGTCGAGGGCGCCTATTCGCTGATCGTCATGACGCCCGAAGGCATGGTAGCCTGCCGCGACCCGCTGGGCATCCGGCCGCTGGTCATGGGCAAGCTGGGCGATTCGATCATCTTCGCCTCTGAAACCGTCGCCTTCGACGTGGTGGGCGCGGAGCATGTCCGCTCCATCGAACCGGGCGAACTGGTCATCGTCACCCATGACGGCGAGGTGCGCAGCCACCGTCCCTTCGGCGACACCCATGCCCGGCCCTGCATCTTCGAACATGTCTATTTCAGCCGTCCCGATTCGGTCGTGGACGGCTCCAGCGTCTATTCGGTCCGCAAGGCGATCGGCGCGCAACTGGCCATCGAAAATCCGGTCGAGGCGGACTTCGTCATCCCCGTGCCCGACAGCGGCGTTCCGGCAGCAATCGGCTATGCCCAGCAATCGGGCATTCCCTTCGAGCTGGGCATCATCCGCTCGCACTATATCGGGCGCACCTTCATCCAGCCGGGCGACAAGGTCCGCCATCTGGGCGTGAAGCTGAAGCATAACTCCAATCGCGCCCTGATCGAGGGCAAGCGGATCGTCCTGATCGACGATTCGATCGTGCGCGGCACCACTTCGCTCAAGATCGTGCAGATGATGCGCGAGGCAGGCGCCAAGGAAGTGCACATGCGCATCGCCAGTCCGCCGACCAAGCATAGCTGCTTCTATGGCGTCGACACGCCGGAACGGACCAAGCTGCTGGCGCACCGTCTGGACATTGGCGGGATGCAGGACTTCATTCATGCCGACAGCCTGTCCTTCATCTCGATCGACGGCCTGTACAAGGCCTTGGGCGAGGCGAAGCGCGCCGACATACGGCCGCAATATTGCGACGCCTGCTTCACCGGCGACTATCCCACCACTCTGACCGACCAGGACGAAGCCGTGGTTCAGAACCAGCTCGAACTGCTGGCCGAACGAGTGGTCTGAACGCCTTTCCTACCGCTGGACGGACAGCCCGACGCTTTGCGGCCTCGGGCTTGCTCCTTCCTGACCCCATGAGGGACATTCATGTCGACCCAACCCCTTTCCGGCCAACCCCTTTCCGGTAAGCTCGCCCTCGTCACCGGAGCGAGCCGCGGCATCGGCGCCGCCACGGCGGAAGCACTCGCCGCCGCCGGCGCCCATGTCATCCTGACCGCCCGCACCACTGGCGGGCTGGAAGAGGTGGAGGATCGCATTCACGAGGGCGGCGGCAATGCGACCATCGCGCCGCTGGACCTCATCGACGGCGAAAGCATCGGACGATTGGCGCATGCCATTTCGGGTCGCTGGCAGGCGCTGGACATATTGGTCCTGAACGCGGCGACGCTGGGCAGCCTGGCTTCGGTTCCAGCCATCGACGCCAAGGAATTCGCCCGGTTGCTGACGCTCAATGTTGCCGCGCCCCAGGCGCTGATCGCGGCGTTCGACGGCATGCTGCGGGCGAGCGGCGATGCGCGCGTGGTGGCGATCACCTCTTCGGTCGGCGCGACGCCGCGCGCTTATTGGGGCGCCTATGGCGCTTCGAAGGCGGCGCTCGAAACCCTGGTCGGCGCCTATGGCGAGGAAGTGAAGAACATTTCCGCCATCCGCACCCATATCGTCGATCCCGGCGCCACCCGTACAGCGATGCGGGCGCGGGCCTTTCCGGGTGAAGACCCGGCGACGCTCAAGGAACCGGCTGCCGTGGGTCAGGCGATTCTCGACCTGGTGATTGCGGACACGCCCGACGGATACCGGACGCGTATCGATTAGAGGCTGAGCCCTGGGGATGACTGGACTGGCCGGTTGCGGGCATAGCACTTCCCCCATCCACCCGCCAAGGCCGCTAGAGCAGATTCCGATCCGATTGCATCGGCTCGACTGCTCTAAATTTTTGTTTTGTCGCGTTTTCCGGGTCAGCAGATGATCCCATCTGCTTGGAAAACGCTCTAGCCGAACCGAATTCCTCCCGCCCTAAGCCGGCTTCACCAGCGTGACCTGCGCGACATCGATGGTGCCGCCGCGAAAGCCGCCTTCGCAATACATCAGATAATAGCGCCATAGATCGACGAAATGCTGGTCGAAACCGGCCGGCAACCATCCCCTGTCGACCGCCCGATCGAAGCGTTCGCGCCACCGCCGCAGCGTTTCGGCATAGTGCAGGCCGAAGCGGCGTACATCACGCCACTCCAAACCACTCGCTTCGGCCAAGGCCCGGAAACGGCTTTCCGAAATCAGCATGCCGCCTGGGAAGATATAGGTCTGGATGAAATCCGCGCCCCGGGCGTAGCCTTCGAAGATCGCGTCATCGATCAATATATATTGTATGGCTGCCCGCCCACCGGGCTTGAGCAGACGCTCGATCGCCCCGACATAGGCCGGCCAGTAACGTTGCCCGACTGCCTCCACCATTTCCACGCTGGCAATGGCGTCATATTGCCCCTGCGCGTCGCGATAGTCGCGCAATATGATGTTCGCTCCCGACCCCAGGCGGTCACGTGCGAAATGCGCCTGTTCCACAGACAGGGTCAGCCCGTCATAACGGATCGGGCAACGCGCCATCGCCTGTTCGGCCAAGCCGCCCCAGCCGCAGCCGATTTCCAGCAGCGAATCGCCATCGCCGATGTCGAGCCGGTCGAGAATGGCGTCGACCTTCCGCTGCTGCGCCCGCTCCAGGCTTTCGATCCGGTCGTCCGGGTCGCGGAACAGGCCGCTGGAATAATGCATGCCCTTGTCGAGCCATGGCTGGTAGAAATCATTCCCCAGATCATAATGATAGGCGATGTTGCGCCGCGAACCCTTGCGGCTGTTGCGGCGCGCCCAATGGAACGCGCGCCCGATCCAGCGTGCCGGCCCATGCGGCCGGGCGACATTGCCCAGGCTGGCTGCATTGGCCATGAACAGGGCGAAGAGCGGAACCGGATCGGGACTGGTCCACTCTCCCCGGGCCCAGGCCCTGTACCAGCCGGCCGATCCCCCGGCGATCAGGCGAATCAGCGCCCGCCAGCGCAGCAGATGAACCTCGCATTCCGGTCCCGCTGCGCGGCCGCCGAGCAGGCGCTGGCTGCCGTCCGGCAGAATGGCGAGCAAAGAACCCTGTTCGAGCCCAAGGTCGATGCGGTCGAGCAATTTGTGGAACTGCCGGGCGGCGAGACGATCCGGCCAGCCATGGCTGCGGCGCTCCAGCGGTCGCCTGACCGGCACTGCGGCCCGGCCACGACGGGGTTCAATGGCGTTCATGCTTCCACTCTGCCCGATGGTTTAACGCGTCGCAATCATGGCCTGATCCCGCGCCATGCGGCGAGAGCCCGTTCACGCCCCTCCCGATGACCGATGCACTTGGCCGGATAATCGGACGGACGCGCGTCATGCGCTTCGGGGTCGTGAATGATGTCATCGTTCAGATGCGCCAGTTCCGGCACCCAGGCCCTGATATAGTCCGCGGCGTCGAACTTTCCCGACTGGGTCAGGGGCGCCATGATCCGCGAGAAGATATTGGCATCGACGCCGCTGCCTGCAACCCATTGCCAGTTGACGCTATTATTGGCGTAGCTCGCATCGACCAGCGTATCCCAGAACCAGCGCGCCCCATGCCGCCAGTCGATCAGCAGATGCTTGATCAGGAAGCTGGCCGCGATCATGCGCACCCGATTATGCATCCAGCCCGTCGTCCAGAGCTGCCGCATGCCGGCATCGACAATGGGATAGCCCGTGCGCCCTGTCTTCCACGCCTTGAAATCGGCACCAGCCTCGCGAAGATCGCGCCAGGGCATCGCGTCGAAGGCTGG
Organism: Sphingobium fuliginis; assembly: GCF_015074805.1. Taxonomy (NCBI): domain Bacteria; kingdom Pseudomonadati; phylum Pseudomonadota; class Alphaproteobacteria; order Sphingomonadales; family Sphingobiaceae; genus Sphingobium; species Sphingobium fuliginis. The sequence goes on from NZ_CP060035.1 coordinate 1,315,153, forward strand.
CCGCGCATTTTCCGATCCATAGGCGGGCATGGCCCATATCTGCGTATGGGCATAGTCGCGCCAGATCAGTTCCTTGAGGAAGGTCGTCGCATCGCCGGGCGCTCCGGCAACCCGGCGCCAGACATAGGCGGGGGAGACCTCCCCGAAATGGAGGTGCGGCGACAGGCGAGAGCTCCCCTCCAGCGAGGGCAGGTTCCTGGCCCTGTCATAATCCGCCACCTGGTCGAGAAAGGCGGCGACATTGGCCCGCGCCCCCGCTTCCCCAGGAGTCCAGTCGCGTGAAAAGGCCCTGGCCCAATCGGGCTTGGTCGGCGAAAGGCCCCATCGGTCCAGCGAATCGCTTTTCGGCCAACGTCCTGGCGCATCGATGCGCGAAGGCGCGCGAACCGGTTCGGCCGGCGGCATATGCTCCATCACGGCGCGGGCGAAGGGGGTATAGATCCGATAGCTGTTTCCTTCGCCCGTCCGCACCGCGCCGGGCGGCAGCAGCAATGCGCCGTCATGCAGGCACAGCTCCAGCCTTTTGACGAGCGCCTTCTCCGCATTGCGCCACCAGGGTTCGTAATGATGCAGGGCATGCACGCGCCGGGCGCCCGTTTCCTCAGCGATCTGGACGATCTGATCGATGCAGTTTCCCTGCCTCAGGATCAGGCGCGATCCCTTCTCCCGAAGATTTTCGTCCAGGCTCTTCAGGCTATGGTGCAGCCACCAGCGCGACGCTCCGCCCACCTTCCATTGGCGCGGCGCCTGATCGTCCAGCACATAGACGGGAATCACCGGCCCTTCCTGCACGGCGGCTGCCAGTGCGGCCTGATCGGCAAGGCGCAGGTCCTGACGAAACCAGAGAATTACGGGGTCTGACATGCGATCGGGCATGCCATGGGCCGCCCGATGTTCCAAGCCCCCGCCCATTTGAAGCGATGCACAGCACAAATCGCCGCGTCAGGATTTTTCCGGCATGGACGCGCCGCCCCGCCCCGCTTATTCTTGCACTGCACAAAGCGACGGGCGGGCTGGAGCCTCCGGACGGCTTGTCGGGATTAACGACCAGGGACTATGATGGCTTCGATGCCGAATGATTCAGAACTCGCCTACCGGCCATGCGTCGGTGTCATGCTCGTCAACATGGATGGCAAGGTTTTCGTCGGTCAGCGGATCGATAATGCGGTGGAAGCCTGGCAAATGCCACAGGGCGGCATCGACGACGGCGAAGATATGAAGGCGGCCGCCCTTCGGGAACTGAACGAGGAGACCGGCATCGTTCGCGAGCATGTGGAGATCATCGCCAAGGCGCGCGAAGAGCATTTCTACGATCTGCCGCCGGAACTGATCGGCAAGCTGTGGGGCGGCAAATATCGCGGCCAGCGGCAATATTGGTTCCTTGCGCGTTTCCTGGGGTCGGATGAGGACATCGACATCCAGACGGCGCATCCTGAATTCCGCGAATGGAAATGGACGGAGCCGGAGAGCCTGCCTGACCTGATCGTGCCGTTCAAGCGCAAGCTGTATCGGGATATTTTGCAGGAATTCAGGGATTTGATCTGAAAACAAGGGTTAAAATCCGCCGCCATGCCAGTATGAGAAGGCGCATGCGTTACTGGCTGGCCGTTCTGCCCCTCTTCCTCTCCACCCCGGCGCTCGCCGATTACCCCGTGCTCCTGCCGCCATCGGTGCGGGAAATGCTGGAGGCGGCCATCGCCAACGGCAATGAGACCGAGATCGCGACCGTCGCGAAGATCGCCAAGCAGACCAATCCCGGTTCCGCCGACGAGATTCAGCGCATGGTCAACAGTTGGAAGGAACGGACCAGGGCGACGCAGGAAACTGTGATCCGCGAGGCGCGCTTCACGGAATTGTGGACGGGCAAGATCGAAGCGGGCGGCTTCCGCTCCACCGGCTCCACAAGCGAAATCGGCATCAGCGCCAGCGCAGCGGTCAAGCGCACCGGCATCCAATGGTCGCACAAGCTGGCCGCCAGCGTCGATTACCGGCGCGCCAACGGCGTGACCTCGCGCGAACGCTATACCGCCAGCTATGAGCCGCGCTACGAATTCGATCCACGGGGCTTCGCCTATGGATTGACGCAGTTCGAGCGGGATACGTCGATCGGCTATGACGCGCGCTACACCGCCTCGGCCGGCATCGGTTACAAGCTGATCGTCAGCGATCCGGTCGACCTCTCGCTGGATGCCGGTCCTTCGATCCGCCACGCCAAATATGTGACGGGAGAGCGGGAGACCAAATTGGGCGCCCGTGCGTCCATGGACTTCGCCTGGCGCCTGACCCCTGCGCTGACCTTCAGGCAGACAGCCTCCGGCTATGCCGAAAGCGACGTCTATACGCTGAATTCGCTGACCTCGCTGGTGACGAAGGTGGGAACACGCTGGTCGGCTGCCTTTTCCTACAATGTGCAATATGAATCGGAGACGCTGCTTTCAGCGCGGGATTCGGACACGATGAGTCGCCTGACCCTCACTTATGATTTCTAGGCGGTCGCCGACTTTCAGGACCAGGGGTGGAGGCGCGCCCTCCGCTCTGATAGGGTCGTTAGGATGAGAGGCATTTCGTCGTTCGAACGGAGCGTCATGGAAAGCGCCGCCGACGCGCCCATGCTCGCCCAGACTGAAAAATGGGCGGCGGTGAACAGCGGGTCGCGCAATCTTCCCGGTCTTGCGGCCATGGCGGCCATGCTTGCCGATGCCTTCGCCGGCCTGCCGGGCGCGATGTCCCTTGTCGATCCAGAGCCGGTGGAAACCGTCCGGCCCGACGGTCGTCTGGCGATGGTCGCGCATGGCAGCCACCTGCGCCTCTCGGTCAGGCCGGAGGCTCCGGTGCAGATCCTGCTCACCGGGCACATGGATACGGTCTTCCCCGCCGACCATGGCTTTCAGGCGCTGCGGTGGGTCGATCCTGCGACGCTGAACGGACCGGGCGTCGCGGACATGAAGGGCGGGATCGCCGTCATGCTGGCCGCCCTGCGCGCGGTGGAAGCCGCACCGGATGCAAGGCGGCTGGGCTATGACGTCATCATCAACAGCGATGAGGAGGTCGGCAGCCCTTCCTCGGCGGCGCTGTTGCGGCAGGTTGCGACGGGAAAGATCGCGGCCTTCACCTATGAACCGGCCCTGCCCGACGGCACGCTGGCCGGGGCCCGCGCCGGCAGCGGCAACTTCGCCATCGTCGTCACCGGACGAAGCGCCCATGCCGGGCGCAATCCGCAGGATGGCCGCAACGCGTTGCTCGCGGCCGCCGACCTGGCGTTGCGGCTGAAGGCGGCGAGCGGCGGCGGCTTTTCCTGCAATCCCGCGCGGATCGAGGGCGACAGTCCCAATAATGTCGTGCCGGACCACACGGTTCTGCACGTCAATTTCCGTCCGAAGACGCCTGCCGACGAGCAGGCCGCGGACGAACTGCTGAAGGACGCCATGGCGCGGATCGCCCTGGAGCATGAGGTGACGCTTCATCGGCATGGCGGCTTCGGCCGGCCGCCCAAGCCGATGGATGGGCGGGCGGAAGCCTTGTTCGGGCTAGTCCGGCAATGCGGCGCGGACCTGGGCCTTTCCATCGCCTGGCGGGATACCGGCGGGGTGTGCGACGGCAATAATATCGCGGCCTGCGGCGTGCCCGTGGTCGACACCATGGGCGTGCGGGGCGGCAACATCCACAGCGATTCGGAATATCTGATCGTCGACAGCCTGGCCGAACGGGCGCAACTATCGGCCCTGGCGCTGCTCCGCATCGCCCAGGGGCATTTCACCGGGGGGATGAAGGCGTGAGTTTTTTCATGCGCACGGCGCGCGCCGACGATTTGCAGACCCTTTATGAAATGGCGAAGCTGACCGGGGGCGGGTTCACCAACCTGCCGCCGGACCGGAAGTCGCTTGCCGCCAAGCTGGAGCGGACGGAACAGGCGCTGGCCCGGCAAGGCGAAGGGGTCGAGGACGAACTGATCGTCATGGTGCTGGAAAACAGCCAGACGGGTCAGGTCCGCGGCACTTGCCAGATATTCAGCAAGGTCGGGCAAAGCTGGCCCTTCTATTCCTATCGGCTGGGCGTTCTCACCCAACATAGCCGGGAGCTTTCGCGCACCTTCAGGGCGGAGATGCTCTCGCTTGTCACCGATCTCGAAGGGTCGACGGAAGTGGGCGGCCTGTTCCTTCACCCCCGCGAGCGTGCGGAGGGGCTGGGTCTGCTGCTGGCGCGCAGCCGCTATCTCTATATCCGCAACCATCGCGCCCGCTTCGGAGAGCGGATCATCGCGGAACTGCGGGGCGTGATCGACGAGGCAGGCGGTTCCCCCTTCTGGGACGGCCTCGCGGGGCGCTTCTTCGGCATGAGCTTTCAGGAGGCGGACGAGTTCAACGCGGTGAACGGCAACCAGTTCATTGCCGACCTGATGCCGAAGACGCCGATCTACACCGCCATGCTGACCGACACCGCGCGCGGCGTCATCGGCATGCCCCACCCCAATGGCCGCGCGGCCATGCGCATGCTGGAGACGGAGGGCTTCACCAATCCCGGCTATGTCGACATATTCGACGGCGGACCGACGATGGTGGGGCAAATCAATTCGCTGCGCACCATCGCCCATGCCTCCGACGCGGTGCTGGGCGCGGTGCACGAGAAGGGCGGAGACAAGATGCTGGTGACCACCGGACGGCTCGCGGATTTCCGCTGCACCTATGGCTTCGTGACGGAACGGGAGGATGGCGGCATATCGCTCGACCGGGCTTCCGCGGAACTGCTGGGGGTGGAACCGGGACAGACATTCACCATGGCGGAACGGGCATGACGGCAAGGGAGATCAATTTCGACGGCCTGGTGGGTCCCAGCCACAATTATGCGGGCCTCAGCCTGGGCAACCTTGCCTCCGCGCGCAACGCGGGCGCCATCTCCTATCCCCGAGCGGCGGCGCTCCAGGGGATAGAGAAGATGCGGTCCAACCTTCGCCTCGGGCTGCCGCAGGGGCTGTTCCTGCCCCAGTGGCGGCCGGATGGCGCCTGGCTGTCAGCTCTCGGGACCGATGTCGGCAATGCGGAGCCGCATATCCGCGCCGCCGCCATGTCGGCCTCCTCCATGTGGGCCGCCAATGCCGCGACCGTTTCGCCGGCCGCCGATACGGCCGATGGGCGCACGCACCTGACCGTCGCCAATCTCGTCACCATGCCGCATCGCAGCCATGAATGGCCGCAGACGCTGGCCCAGTTGCGCCTTGCCTTTTCCGACCGGAACGCCTTCGCCGTGCATGGCCCTGTCCCCGCCCCCTTCGGCGACGAGGGCGCGGCCAATCACATGCGCCTGTGCGACAGCCATGGCGAGGCAGGCGTCGAGGTGTTCGTCTATGGCCAGTCCGGCGGCCCCTTTCCCGCCCGCCAGCATGTCGAGGCGAGCAAGGCCGTCGCCCGGCTGCACCGGCTCGATCCGGATCGCACGCTGTTCGTCATGCAGTCGGAGGAAGCGATCGCGGCGGGCGCCTTCCACAATGACGTGGTCGCCGTCGCCAACGAACGCGTGCTCTTCACGCATGAACATGCCTTTGCGGACAAGGAGCGCTTCTACGCCGATCTCCGCGCCAGGCTGCCGTCGGTGGAGATCGTGGAGGTTCCCGCCAGCGCCATCAGCCTGTCAGACGCGATCCGCAGCTATATCTTCAATGCGCAGCTCGTCACCTTGCCCACGGGCGACCCTTCGAATTTGCCCGGGACAGGCATGGCGCTGATCCTGCCGACGGAGGCGCGGGATATGCCCGCCATCTGGAACTGGCTGGAGAAGATGGTCGCGGGCAACGGCCCCATTCGCAAGCTCGTGCCCGTCGACGTTCGCCAATCCATGGCCAATGGCGGCGGTCCTGCCTGCCTGCGCCTGCGCGTGGTGGCCGATCCTGCCAATATCGATCCCCGCTTCCTGGTGGACGAGGCGAAGCTGGACGGCATTGCCGACATCGTCCGCAACTATTGGCCAGAAGCCATAGCGCCAGAGGATCTGGCCGATACCCGGCTGATCGCCCGCATCGAACAATCATGGTTAACGGTTGTTGACCATTTGCAACTTTCAGGCGATCTAATCCCCTGACGGCGGGCAAGCCGAGTGGGACCGATGGAACGGATCAAGCGCCTCTTCACGATCAAGACCAAGTTCGAGGCGTTTCTGGTGATTTACGCCCTGGCCCTTGGCGCGACCGAGCGCGGCTTCGTCTACATGCAGCAATATCCCGGCACCGGGGGGCATTTGCTGGCGCTGGCCTGCACCGGCAGCGTCTTCATGGCCGGCGGCATGATCCTGGACGCCGTGGAGATGCGGCACAGCGCCATTTAACTTGTATCTGCCGCCCGCTCCATGCAGGAGCGGCGTCATGGCTGCGATCATGCTTCAGGGAACGGGTTCGGACGTCGGCAAATCCTTGCTGGTGGCGGGCCTTTGCCGCGCGCTGGTGCGGCGCGGATACAGCGTCCGGCCCTTCAAGCCGCAGAACATGTCCAACAATGCCGCCGTCACCGCCGATGGCGGAGAAATCGGGCGGGCGCAGGCTCTTCAGGCCATGGCGGCAGGAATCGAACCGCATACGGACATGAACCCGGTGCTGCTGAAGCCGCAGGCCGACCGCACGTCCCAGCTTGTCGTCCATGGCCAGGTGCGCGGCAAGCTGGGCAGCGAAAATTTCCGGTCTGCGCGCGGCGAATTGCTGGAGGCCGTGCTGACCAGCTACCGCCGCTTGCAGGCGCAATGCGACATTGTCGTGGTGGAGGGCGCCGGATCGCCCGCAGAGGTGAACCTGCGCGCCGGCGACATCGCCAATATGGGCTTTGCGCGGGCCGCGAATGTGCCGGTGATCCTGGTGGGCGACATCGATCGCGGCGGCGTGATTGCGGCCGTCGCCGGAACAAGGACAGTCATCGATCCCGCCGATGCGGCGATGATCCGGGGATTCCTGATCAACAAGTTCCGGGGCGACCCCGCGCTGTTCGAGGACGGTTATCGCCATATCGAGCAGTTGACCGGCTGGAAGGGCTTTGGCGTCATCCCCTGGCTGCGACAGGCCAGCCGCTTACCCAGCGAGGATGCCGTGGTGCTCGAACGCCGACAGGGCGGCGGCCACGAAAAGCTGCTGATCGCCTGCCCCATCCTGCCCCGGATCGCCAATTTCGACGATCTGGACCCGCTGAAACTGGAGCCGGGCGTCGAAGTCATGATGGTGCCGCCGGGCCAGCCCATTCCGGCGGAGGCCGCGCTCATCATCCTGCCGGGTTCCAAGGCGACGATCGCCGACCTGCAGGCGGTCCGCGATCAGGGATGGGACATCGACATTCTCGCCCATCGCCGGCGCGGGCGGCCGATATTGGGGATATGCGGCGGTTACCAGATGCTGGGCCGCAGGATAGACGATCCGGACGGAATCGAGGGGCCGCCCGGCGGCATCGAGGGGCTTGGCCTGCTAGACGTGGAAACCCGGCTGACACAGGTCAAGACATTGGAAAGGACCGGCGGAACCGCCATGGGCCGGGCCTTTTCGGGCTATGAGATGCATGTCGGACGGACGGACGGCGCCGATTGCGCGCGCCCGTTCGCCATGCTGGAGGGCGGTCGTCCCGATGGCGCATCGAGCGGAGACGGCGCGGTGATGGGCACCTATGTCCACGGCCTGTTCGCCAGCACCGCGCTGCGCGCCGCCCTTCTGTCCCGCCTGGGGCATGAAGCCGCATCGGAGGATTATCAGGCTTCGGTGCATGAAGCGCTGGACCAGATCGCAATGCAGTTGGAAGAGCATGTCGATGTGCAGGCGCTGATCCGGATCGCCACCGCCTGACCCGGTTGGAGCCTTGCCGGCGGGCCGGGCCATTACGGCACGCATGCGCACCTATGCTATTGGTTATATTTACCGAAAATCAGCAGGATAGTATAAGCAAAGCATAGGACATAGCGCCGACAGTATGGCGCGACATGGGGGCGAGGCGGAACTTATGTTGCGTGACCTTCATAAACCATCCGCTCCGATGAAGGCTGCCCTGTTATCATGCAGGCGCCACTTTCTTTCTTCCTTGATATTCAGCGCATTGATGAACGTCCTTTATATCGGACCCGTTCTCTACATGCTGCAAATCTATGACCGGGTCGTGACGGGACAGGGCAGACTTACCCTGTTCTTCCTGACAATCATCATCATCTTCGTGATCGGCACGCTCGCCCTGCTGGAGCAGGTGCGCTCCCGCCTGCTGGTGCGGGCCAGCATCCGCTTCGACCGGCAGCTTTCGGGGCTGCTGCTCGACACGACGCTCAGTGGACGCGGCTCGACGGGCGAGGCGATGAACCGACAGGCCCTCCGGGAATTCGACACGCTCCGCCAGACGCTGACCGGGCCGACGATCCTGTCGATCTTCGATTTTCCCTGGAGCCCCATCTATGTCGTCGTCTGCTTCCTGATCCATCCGGCCATTGCAGCCATGGCGGTGGCCGGCGGCGGCGCGCTCCTCTTCATCGCGCTTTGCAATGAAAGGCGGACAAATTCGCCGCTGAAGCAGGCCAATGACGCCGCCAACAAGGCCTATGTCAGCCAGGAACAGACGATCGCGGGCGCGGAGGTGATCCGCGCGCTCGGCATGCGGAACGCGCTGGTCCGGCGGCACCTGCTCGAACGCCGGGCGATGCTGAACCTTCAGGCCCATGCCAGCTTCGCGGGCGGGCATTATGTCGCCATCAGCAAGTTCATCCGCCTCGCCCTGCAATCGCTGGCGCTGGGCCTGGGCGCGTGGCTGGCGATCAACGACCAGATTTCGGCGGGCGCGATCTTCGCTTCCTCCTTTCTGGTCGGCCGGGCGCTGGCGCCGATCGACCAATTGCTGGGCGCGTGGCGCAGCGTCGTCCATGCGCGGGCGAGCTATGCGACGCTCAACGATCTGCTGGCCGCGAGGGATGCCGACATCGCCCTCACCCGGTTGCCCGCGCCGAACGGCCATATCGCGGTCGAACATCTGACCTGTTTCAACCCAGGCCAGGAAAGACCTGTGCTGGCCGACATCAGCTTCACGGTGGAGCCGGGGGAGGTCATCGCCATTGTCGGACCCAGCGGCGCGGGCAAATCGACCTTGCTGCGCATGCTGTCCGGCGCGGCGCGGCCGCTGCGCGGATCGATCCGCTATGACGGCGCGGACATCCAGGACTGGGAATCGGAACGACTGGCGAGCTTCGTCGGCTATCTGCCGCAGGACACGTCCCTGTTCGCAGGGACCATCAAGGAGAATATCGCCCGCTTCGGCAATTTCCTGTCGGACGATGAGGAAGCGATAGACAATGCCGCCATCGAAGCCGCCCGGCTGAGCGGCGCGCATGACATGATCCAGCATCTGCCGGGCGGCTATAATCTGACGCTCGGCTGGGGCGGACGCGGCCTTTCCGCCGGGCAGGCGCAGCGCGTCGGTCTTGCGCGGGCGCTCTACGGTGCGCCGCCGCTGGTCTTTCTGGACGAACCCAATGCGCATCTCGACGCGGAGGGAGAGGTGCGGCTGGTCGCGACGCTGGCCGACCTCAAGAAGAGGAATGCGTCCGTCATTATCGTCGCCCATCGCATGGGGATATTGGGCGTGGTCGACAAGATCATGGTGATGCGTGACGGAAGGGTCGAGGCCTTTGGCGCACGCGACGACGTGCTGGGCCGTTTGAAGGCGATCCGGTCGGAAGAACGTCCCGCTCCCCAGACGGCGGAGGGGTAAGGCGCCATGGGAACTATTCAGATCAGGGATGCGGCAGGCGCCGTCGAGCTTTACTATCCCGCCGGAAACGGCGCGGAGATCATCGATGATCGGCCTGAGCGCGACATGCGCGCCGGCATGATCATCGCGGCGCTGTTCTTCGTCCTGTTTCTCGGCTGGGCGGCCTTTGCGCGGCTCGATGCGGCCGCCTATGCGCCAGGGCGGCTCACCGTGTCGGGCCAGCGGCAATCGGTGCAGCATCGCGACGGCGGCGTGGTGGGCGCGATCTTCGTGAAGGAAGGCCAGCATGTCAGCCAAGGCCAGCCGCTGATGGAACTGGCCTCCGCCGAGGTGCGGGCGCAGGCGCGCATATTCGGCGCGCAATATATCGAGTTGAAGGCGCAGCGGGCCAGGCTGATTGCCGAGCAGCTTGGCGCAAGCCATGTCCTGTGGCCTGCCGAATTTGCGATGCTGAAGGGACAGGAGAAGGCGGATGCGGAGGAGGCGATCCGCCTTCAGCTGACCCAGTTCAACGCGCGTAGCTCCGTACTGGCGGCGCAGACCGGCGTGCTGCGCCAGCAGGCCAGTCAGGTGCAGCAGACGGCGCGCGGCTATCGTTCGCAACTGGCGGCCTCGTCAGAGCAGGCCCGTCTGATCGGAGAGGAACTGGAGAGCCTGCGCGGCGTGGCGGAAAAGGGGTTTGTGTCCCAATCCCGGATCAGGGCCCTGGAACGCGCAAGGGCCGATCTTCAGGGACAGGAGGGGCAATTTTCCGCCAGCATCGCCCGGTCCGGGGCGGAAGCGGGGGAAAACCGGCTGAAGGCGCTCGAAGCGGAAAAGGCCTATAAGGAACGCGCCTCATCGGAATTGCGCGACGTCGAATTCTCGCTCAACGAAGTGCTGCCCAAATATCGCGCCGCCAAGGATCAGCTTGCCCGGCTGCAAATCCGCGCACCCGCCACCGGCACCATCGTCGGCCTCAACGTCTTCACTGTCGGCGGCGTCATTTCCGCCGGCCAGAAGCTGATGGACATCGTTCCCGACCGGGCGGGCCTCGTCATAGAGGCGCGGATTTCGCCGGAAGACATTGACGACCTGAAAGTGGGGCAGCAGGCGCAGATCAAGTTCAGCAGCCTGCATGAACGCGACCTGCCGATCATGGACGGCCGGATCACGCGGCTTTCGGCCGACAGCTTCCAGGATGAAAAGGCGGGAGTCTCCTTCTACACCGCAGAGGTGATGGTGCCGCCGATGGAACTGGACAGGATCAGGAGCGTGCGGGGGAAGGATTTCAGCCTGAAGGCGGGGATGCCGGTGCAGGTTCTGGTGCCGCTGCGGCGGCGGACTGCGCTCCAATATGCGCTGGAACCGCTGACCCAGTCGCTCTGGCTGTCCTTCCGGGAGCATTGAGCCAGACGGTCATTGCAGTTCGGAAAAGCGGACCCGCGCGCCCAGCGCCTCGTAGATGTGCCGATATTCGGCGATGATGGCGCTACGGTCATAATCCCGCACGACCCGCTCGCGCAGCGCTTCGCCCATCGCCCGGCGCAAGGAAGGCGAGCGCAGCAGGTGCAGGATCGCCGCCGCCGTGCCCTCCGGGTTGACCAGTTCGGTGACGATGCCGCCCGGCCGGTCGATCCCAGGCGCCCGCCCCTCGATCATTTCCCGGCAACTGCCGACATCGGGCGCGACCACCGGCACCCCGCACGCGCCCCCTTCCAATATGACGAGCGGCTGGGCTTCCGACAGGCTGGTGAGGACGATCAGGTCGATCCGGGGCAGCCATTCCGCGACATTGACCCGCCCGGCAAATTGCACCGCATTGCCGATGCCCAATTCAGCGACCAGCGCCTCGCAATCCGCGGCATAGTCAGCATCCTCATCGAGCGGCCCCAATATGGCGAAGCGGACTTCAGGCATGTCCGTCAGGACCAGCGCCGCCGCCCTGATGAAGGTCTTGACGTCCTTGATCGGCACGACCCGGCCGATCAGCGTCACCAGCGGCCGGGCGGGATCGCAGGCGCGCTCCATCGACGCGAAGCGCTCCGCGTCGATGCCGTTGGGAATGACTCGCAGCCGTTCCTGCCGGGCGCCCAGGCGGCGCTGCGTCTGGTTGTTGGCTCCGTACAGCGCGATGATCGGGTCGCAGGCGTCGTAACAGGCGCGGGTATAGGTCTGGAAGACCGCCAGCCACAGGTCGCGCAGATCATGCCCTTCCCGGTCGAGCGTCAGCCCGGTTTCGATCTGGTCCCCGATCCAGTCGGCCATCATGATCTCTATCTGCCGTTCCAGCATGTAGATTCCATGTTCGGTGATGAAGGCGGGATGGCCGGTCTCATAAGCGGCCCGTGCAGCCAGCAGGCCCGCAAAGCCGGTGGATATGGTGTGATAGACACGCGCTTTCGGCAAGGGCGCGAGCAGCATCTTGAGCAGCCCGCCCAGCAGCACCCGCATCGCCCAGAAGAAATGATGGAAGGAGGCCGAGCGGAAAGCCGTGTCGTAATAATGGGTGAAGAGGTCGAATATCTCCGGATTGGAGAGGAGATCGCCCGCGCCGGGGCACGGCTTCAATCCTTCCAGCGCCTGCCGCAGACGGATCAGTTCATCCTTGCCGCCCGTCGACAGGAAGGCGAGCAGCAGGCGGCCGATCCGCTTCATCTGCGACGCCGGATAGCGGCGCGGCAGGCAGGGTTCGATCAGCAGCGGGATTTCCACCACTTCGACGACATTGGGCGGCGGCGCCATGCGCCAGGGCTGCGCGCCATTGCCCGCCTTGATGGCGACGAGCGAAAATCGCAGGTCGGGCATGCTGAGGATCAGGTCCTGCAACCAGCTGGAAACGCCCCCGACCACAAATGGATAAGCGCCTTCGACGATCAGGCATATGTCGCTGTCCTGCCCCTCGGACATCATGACGCCGGCTCCACGTCCCCCCTACGCGTGGGCCGGGCTTTGCCTGCCAGATGCCGTTCCAGCGCGCGCCTTATCCGGGCGCGCGCCGCCTGCAATGACCGACGCCTTATGTCACCGCTCTTCAGCAAGCCGGCAATCTCATCCAGCTTCCTGTTCGCGTCCTGACAGAGCCGAAGCCTCTGCCCCTGCGGCAGCAACTGGTTGAAGCAGCCATGATCGGCCAGCAGCATGGCAAGGGCATAGCGATCGTCCAGATGCTGGGCGGGGGCGATCCTCGCCTGCAATTCGCTGCGTTGCTGCGCCAGATTATAGCTGACCTGCGCGGCCGCAGCGGCGGCGAGCGCCCGGATGGTCTGGTCCTCGTCCGACAGGGCCATGACGATGAGGGGGGACAATCGCGGCTCGAAAGAGATCACGGCGGTTTCCAGGGCCCGATAGCGGGCCTGCAGATTTCCGTAGCGGAGCATGGTGGCCAGTGAACCGATCTCGTCGCTTTCGGGATAACGCACACGATCGTCGAGTATCCGGCCCAGCCGCTCTACCGGCGACAGGTCGTTGACGTCCCGCCGCTTACTCGTTCGGACGTCCCGATAGGCAATCTGCCTTTTCCGTCTCGACGGCCGGACCAGCGGGGCCAGAATCAGGCAGGCCAGCATACCGGCAGGCCCAATGGCGGCACCGATCGGCAGGGCGAAACGCTGGCGCACGCCCAGCCCATCCAGCCCTTTCATCATGATCAGCAGCGCGGCGCAGGAGAGCGCCAGATGGATGGGCGCGAACCAGAGGATGCTCCCCTCTCCCACCGCCAAACCGGTGAACAGCAGGAACAGATCGGCAGCCGAAAACAGGATGAGCAGGGCGATCAAGCCACTTTTCCTTCCGGGACCAGCCATTTCGGCGCAAAGGCCTGTTCACGCCCGAACAGCGCCGGGCATTTGCCGAGCAGGTCTGCAACCTGTAGCAGTTGCGCCACATAGGCCTCCGTGATCCTGATCCCGGCGGCGCTGTGGACGAGAATGATGGCCGCCAATCCTTCCTCCGCCCCCGCGACCGGCACGGCCAGAAGACCCCATTCCGACAGCAGCGGCCGGTCGGCGGCACGATCGGCCCGCAACGGCCTGGGCGTCGCCAGCATCGCCTGCGCCATCGGCGAGCGCGAAAGGTCCGGGGCCTGCCCCTGGGCCGCCTTGCCGCCGAAGCGCGCCGTCACCTGGGCGCCGCGCACATCGTAGAAGGTGAAATCCTCCGTCTGCGCGGCGAGCGCGATCAGGCGGGCGACCGCGTCGGCCTGGCTTTCCGGATCGGGTTTGGAAAGGTCGAGGCCGGCAGCCATGGCCTGTACGATCGTGCGCTGCCCGATGGCGATCCGGACCTGCAGCTTGCGGTTGGTGTCGGTAAGACGGGCGATGATTTCCGCCAGCTTCTTCCAGTTGCGGTCCATCGCCTGATGCTGCCGTTCCTGATCGGCAATGCGGTTCCTGCGGCTCGCGGTCACCTCGCCCGTCACCAGGGCCGTCACCATCCACAGCATGGGCTGGATGGAGAGGCGCAGCTGCTGTTCGATATGATCCGTCGCGCCCGACCATGGGTTCGACCAGCGGAACCAGATGGCGGAGGCGATCGCGGCGGCGGCTAGCCCCGATCCGGTGCCATAGGTCGTCGCCATGACCAGCACCGGCAGCCAATAGGGATTGGGGTTGATGTCGGAAAAGGCATTGCCGCTCATCAATCCCTGGTCGATCGCCATCAGCGTGGCGAACAGGATCAGCATTTCCGCGCATTGCAGCAGGATGGGCCGCTTCTTCAGCATCAATGCCTCCCAAGAAAGCGAGTGAGCGCCACGCGCAGATAGAGTTGGCGTCCCGAAATGCCGGGCCGGCTGATCGAACTGATCCCGCCGCTCGCCTGAAGGCGCCAGCCCTCGCTCAGCCGCCCGGTCGCGCTGACGTTCGCGGTGGGACCGTCGGTCTTGCCCTTGCGGTCGAAGGTCCAGCCTGCCGCGCCGCTGAGCTGCCAACCTGTCCAGGACATGCCGGACAGCAGTTGGAAGCTGTGATTTTCCCTGTCGCTGAGAGGGATATAGGCAAGGCCATTGGGCCGCAGCGCCCTGCGGCCGACATATTCCGCATCCAGCCGGTAGCTGACCGCCAGCGATGGCGATCCGCGGCGGAGCAGATAATCGAGGCCGCCCGCCACGGTGATGCTGCGCGTCCGGACGCCGGTGCCGGTCAATCCATAGCCATTCCAGCCGCCATCCGCCTGCACCGCCAGTTCCGGCGTCAGGCGGATCGTCCCCCCGATCCCCACGCGGCTGATATGACCGCCGAAGGTCGATTGTTCCGGCGTGGCGAGATCCGGCAGGCGGTAGGCGAGGACCAGCCTTCCCTGCCTTTCGGGAGGACCGGTGAACAGCCGAAGGCCGGCGCCCGCCACCTTTTCGTCCAACTGGGCACTGCCCTGAAACTCGATGCGGGAAACCGCGCCGAGATTGACGGTCGCGAACAGGTCCCCGATGGCGGAGCGGGACGTGCGGTTGGCAAGAATGCCGTTGGCGCCATGGACGGTGTCCGCTTCGGAGCGGAACCAGCGGACGCCAGCGCCGAGCGAGAGGCGGTTGTTGAACGGCACCAGCGCATTGAGGCCTGCCTCCGCCTGCCAGAAGACCTTGCCGCCGCGCGCCGTCACGGCCCCGGCGACATTGCCGCCCGATTCGGCCAATGTCTGCCGGGCGAAGGGATCGTCCGCGGCGAGATTGCGATAACGGGCCGCGCCAAGGGCCAGCGCGCCCTCCGCAACCTCCATGTCGCCCAGCAGGCGCTGGATTCGCTTGTCGCCGGGATATGCCGCCGCCAGCGGAGCAAGCCGCCGCCGCGCCAGGTCGGGATAACCGGCGGCGGCATCGGCTTGCGCCCGGGCGATGGCGAGTTCGACGTCGAGATGCGACGTTTGCGGTTCGCCTGCGATGGGGGAGACAGGCGCTGGCTCCCCATCGGGCAGGAAACGCACGTGCAGCCCATGCTTGTCCGCCACCGCCTCCAGCTTCCGCCCCTCGGCGGCGCGCAGAACCAGACTCTCGTCATTCCAGCGCAAATCCGCCAGGTCCGCCCCGGCGTCGGCGGCGAAGTCCTTGAGGACGGCATCGGCAATCGGCCGGTCGAACCGGACGACCAGCTCATAGCCGCTGTCTTCCAGTTCGAGATGCACGTCCCCGCTCCATTGCAGGTCCACAGTCCTGACTTCCGATGCCGTCACATCCGTGTCGGGCGGCAATGCCGCGACCATGAGCGGCGGCGGCCCCATCAGCAGCAAGGCGGCGGCCAGTGGCGTCATGGCCGCAACACCTTGCGCGCGCGTCCCGGATCACCCGAAGCGATAAGCAAGCGGGCCAGCATGATGTCGAGCTTGCGGTCTGCCGGAGTGGCCCGGCGCAGTGCTTCGACCATGGCCGTCGCCTCCGACGTCCGGCCCAGCCGGGTCAGCAGTTCCGCCCGCTCCACCGAAAGCGGCGGGGTGAGCGCCAGCGATCTTTCGATCCAGGGGCGGGCCCCGGCTTCGCCCTTCAGCTTCGTCTGCGCATCGGCCATCAGGCTCAGCGCTGCCCGGTCGTCGGGACGTTCGCGAAGATAGAAATTCAACTGGTCGGCGGTCGCCCGCGCATCCCCCCTGTTCCAGCCGTCCCAGGCAAGGCGAAGGCGATCCGACGGCTCAGCGGCGCTGTTGGCGACGCGGGCGTTCGCAAGCGCCAGATCATAATAGGCCGCTCTATCGGGCGGAACCTGCGCGCCGGCTGCCGCCTTCAACTGCTGGGCGGAAAGGGTGCGGCCGTCGAGCAGCCGGTCGAGCGCCCGCGCCGCCGCCGCCCTGTCGCGCGCCGCATTGGCCAGTGCGATGCGCTGGACCAGCATGTCGCTGCTGTCGGCGGCGTCAGTCGCTTCCAGAAACGCCAGCGCGTCCGCAGGCCTTGCGCGCTCGACATAGGCCTGCGCCCATTTCGGATCGGCCAATGCCCGCGCCTTCAACCAGGCAAGGTCCTGCGCGACAGGGCGCGGCCCCATGAGGTACAGCATGCGCGCGTCGGATGGGTCATCGCTTTTGGCCGTCGATTGCTGCCGAAGCAGCGCGATGGCGTCCGACCGGAAACCCTTCTCCAGCAGGCGTTGCGCGATGGCGGGGCGGTCGGCGCCTGTCTCGGCCGCCCGACCCAGCAGCCATTGCCGTATTGCATCCCTGTTTCCGGAGCCCATGATGATGCTTTCCCGCGCAGCATCGCGCCCCGTCAGCAGCATTGCGGCATAGCGAAGCGCCGAACGGATGTCGCCGGACCGCTGCGCCAGCGTCATGGCAAGCCAGGGGTTCCGGTCGCGCCAGCCCGGCGTCCCGGACCGGTCGATCCGAGCAATGAGGTCATAGCGCCCCGCCCCACTCGCCCAGGACGCCAGATCGAGCGACTGTGCCGGGTCGAGCGGCGCTATGGCGCCATGCTCCGCCGCCAGGATCAGCAGATCGGGCTGGCAGAGCGCATAGCTGGCCTCGACCAGATCCTTGGCCGGAGCCGTTCCGGGATTCATGGCCGCCGCCCGAACCATGTCGGCGGCACCCTGCGCGTCTCTGGCCTTGCGACGCAGGTCGAAGCGGAGGCGCCAATGGGCGGGGGCGGCGTGGTCCGGACGGCCCTCCAGAAAGGCAAGCGCGACCTCCGGACGGCCGCCCGCCATGATGTCATAGGTCAGCCTTGCGCTCGGAACCGGCGCGCCCTTCCCCGCCAGCGCATCCGCAAGCTGCCCCAGAACCTTCGCGTCGGCCGTCGTCACGGAAGCGTTCAACAACCGTTGAAGGTCCGGAGGAGAAAGCCTTTTCCCTTGCGCGAAGCGCTGCATCAGCATGGCCGCATCGGGTGGAGGCAAGGGGATGGCGACCGGCGGCGGCGCGAATGTCGCTCGCCGGATCGCATCGGCAATCTGCCAGTGGCTGGGCATCAGCAGCACCGCAGCGGCGAGCAGCAGCCCACCTCCCGCGATCGGTCCGATGACCGCCATGTTCGGGTGGCGCAGCGCTTCGATCTTCATGACAGGGGCTCCGGTATGAGCCGGTCGAGGGCCAGGGTGGACACATAGGGCTGGAATCCGGCGGCGCGCTCCCGCGCATAGAGGCTGGCGATGGTGGCCTTGTCGCGCGGGTCCCAATAGTCGAGCGTGGCAAGCCCCAGACGGGGATTGATCCGCCGGGCTGCGAAAAGATGGTCCGCCTGCCATTGCCAGTCGTCGGCGGAGGTCATCTCATAGCGCCCCTCCGCGAAGTTCCAGCGCGACGCCATGGCTTCCGCCAGCACGAGGTCGATCTGACCCGCAACCTGCGGCAGCAGGGCATAGCCCCGGTTCATCATGATCGCCATGTCCGGGAAGCGCGTGCGAATGGCCTGCACCAGCCGCGCGGCGCCGGCCACCATGCCCTTGTTGCGGTCGGCATCCTGCCGCTCCAATGCCTCCGCATTGTCGAGCGTGTCCATGAAGATGCCGTCATAGCCCTTGCGCAATATGGCGGGGATCAGGCGATCGACCACAAAGGCGGTCCAGGCCGGATCGCGCAGGTCGACAAGCCGCGCCTGCGGCCAGTTCGGATTGGCCTGCCGCAGCGCGCCCGCCTTTTCCAGTTCTGCGGCGAAGGGACGACCGTCATGGACCTCCCCCAGGCTGATATAGCCCAGCAGGCGGCTGCCGGGGCCACGCAGCGGGGCAAGCGGGCGGGCGAAGTCGGGCTCCAGCACCAGAAGGCCGAAGCGGCGGGCGATGGCGGGATCGGTCGCTTCGCCATAATCCACCCCCCAGGCGTTGGCCCCGCCGATTTCGGGCAGGGCGCGGGCCGAAAGGCCGAACACCATGAGGGACAGCGCCAGCAGATCGCGGCGGCGGAAGGGAAGAACGCTCATGGCCAGAATCTCGCCCACAGGCCGCTATTGCCCGCCACCGCCGGATTATTGCCGACGAAGAGCAGATAGGTGAGCTTGCCCGTCGCCTCCGCCACCAGCGCGACGGCGAGCGAGGCTGCCGTCACCGCACCCGCCAGATAGCCGAAGCCGAAGCCCGCGAAGCCGCTGTCGCGAAACAGCAGCGTGCCCGCCGCGCTCGCCAGCAGGAAGCTGCCCCAGACCGCCACGATCCGGCCGGCAAGGTCATAATAGGACAGGATGATGCTCATCTGGATCGCGACGAGGTGAAAGACGACGCCCACCGCGGTCAGCCGAAAGCCGAATATGCCGCGCGCGTTCATGTCGAGCAGGCGGATGATCTCCGGCGCGAGAACCCAGCAGAAGCCGGCCAGGATCGCCTGCTCGACCATCAACAGGCGCAGGTCCAGCCGGATCGTCATGCCGACCTTCTGCCGCGCCTTTTCGATCCGGCGCCGGTTGGCCGTGCCCATGCAATGGCTCATCAGCGCCGCAAAGGCCCGGTCGAACCGCGTCTCCGTCGTGACGAGGATCAGCGTCAGGCCGGGAATCATCGTGAGCAGGCCGAGGAAGCTGGCCTGATCGTTGACCGGATTGACCCGCAGGGCGCCAACGGCCTGGACGCTGCCCGGCGCCCACCAGAGCAGCCATTTGTCGATCCAGATCGCCAGCGCGTTGGTCAACCCCGCCGCGCCCAGCGCCAGGACGCCGGGCGTCCTGCCGATCCAGCCCGGCCGCCATTCGGGACTGTTGGGAAAATCATCCCGAATCGCGGCGATCAGCAGCGCCAGCGTCACGATCAGACCCGCCGCGATCGCCGCAAGGACAGCGGCGGGCGCGGTCGGCCGGACCAGCGCCAGGCACAGGGCCACCATCGCGATCCCGCAAAGATAGGCCAGGAATATCGGCCGGTGCCGCCATGTCGCGTGCAGGAAGGGACTGGCGATCCAGATTTGCGAGAACAGCGTCAGGATCGCGGTGGCCAGCAGGAACAGGTCCGGCCGCATCCCGCCGGCAAGGCCGAACAGCAGGCCCCCCGCGATCAGCGACGCCAGCGTCGCCCAGACCAGCGCCGCCAGCAGGATGGCGGGGATCGCGTCGCGTTCCCCCAGGTAGAAGCGATCCGACGCCATGCGGGTCGCGATCATCGCCAATGGCGCGGTGATCACCGTTGAAACGCCGAAGGCATAGACCAGGCTGGTCTGGATGATCGCATGATCGGCCGCAACCATGGTGGACCGCGTCCAGCCCTGTAGCAGGAAGACCGCGAGCGCGGTCATCAGCCACGGGCCGGAACTGACAACGGCCCCGTGGAAGGCGGCATTGGCGATCCCGCCCAAGCCGTCCTCCCGGGCTATCCGGTCCAGTCTGAAGCCGATGCCAGCCATTCCCCCGGCCCCGTCGCTAAAGCAGGAAGTCACTCGCGGTCAGGTTGTGCACCCCGATCAGCCTGATCGCGAAATCCACCGTCGCCGGATTATTGTCGACATTCGCCTCGACAAAGCTGTCCGTACCGTTGGAATAGACATGAAGCTGGCCCGGCCCTGAAAAGGCCGCATTGCCGATGAAGCTGAAGGCCTGGTTTCCCGACAGCGCCGGCATGGCATCGATTGCGGACAGGTCGATCCGGTCGATCCCCTGCTGGAAATCCATGATCCGATCCATGATCGCAGGCGTGCTGTTGCCTGTGGCGTTATAGATGAACAGGTCGGCATCGGCGCCGCCGGTCAATATGTCCGCGCCCGCCCCTCCCGTGATGCGGTCGGCGCCTGCCCCGCCATCGATAATGTCGTTGCCGCCCGCGCCGTTCAGCGTGTCGGACCCGCCATTGCCGATCAGCGTGTCGTTGCCGCCGGCGCCCCTCAGCGTGTCTTCCTCCCCCTGACCGATGAGCGTCGATCCACCGCTTGCCGCCGTCAGCGACAGGCCGGAGACATTGTTGACGACGACCGTCAGGTTCTGGGAATCCTGCGCGCCCAGGCTATCCGTGGCCAGCACCTGCACCTGATAGCGGTTGTCCAGGTTGGAATCTGCGGGCGCCTCGAAATCCGGAGCGCTCTTGAAGGTCAGGACGCCGGTCTGGGGATCGATGGAAAAGAGTGCGCCGTCAACGGCTGACCCCAGCGAATAGGTGATTGTCTGGCCCAGATTGACGTCCGTCGCCACGACCTTCGTCACGGCCGTGCCGTTTTCGGCCATTCGGATGGTTGCGGACGCGCCTCCGCCATTCGAGATGATGATCGGCGCGGCGTTGAGGATGGTGACGGTGACGGCGATGGCCTGGTCGTCATAGAATGTTCCGTCGGACGCGCGGACGATGACGTCATAGACATTGTCCTTGCCGGTGTCCGTCGGCAGCAGATAATTGGGCGTGTTGACGAAGTTGAGCTGCCCTGTCGAAGCGTTGATCGTGAATTTGCTCGCATCCACGCCGCCCGCAATGGAATAGGCCAGCGTCGTGTTGGCATCCGGATCGACCGCCGTCACCTTCATCACCGGCCGCGTGCCGGTGGAGACGGAAACGGCAGCCGTATCGCCGCCGCCGCCGGAAGTGATCACCGGCGCATGCTCGTTCACATTGGTGACGGTGACGTTGATGGCCTGATCGTCGAACAGCGCGCCGTCGGACACCCTTACCGTCAGGCTATAGACATTGTTCGCGTTCGCATCGCCGGGCAGGTCGTAATTGGGCGGGCTGAGGAAGGCGAGCGCGCCGGTCGATGCATCGATCGAGAAAAGCGCGCGATCGGGTCCGCCGACGATCGAATAGGCGAGAACCGTAGCCGCATCGGGATCGGTCGCGGTCACGCTGGTCACGGCGGTTGTGTTTTCGGCGACGGAAATAGCCGCGGACGCGCCACCGCCGTTGGAGGTTATGACCGGCGCCTCGTTCACATTGGTGATCGTGACCGCGATCGCCTGATCATCGTACAGCGTGCCGTCGGACGCACGCACCACGACGTCATAGACATTGTTCGTCCCGGCATCGGTAGCCGCTTCGAAATTCGGCGCGGTGAGGAAAGCCAAAGCGCCCGTCGCGCTGTCGATCTTGAATTTCGCGGCGTCCGCTCCGCCGGAGATGGAATAGCCGATCACCGTTCCGACATCCGCGTCGGTCGCGACAACGGTCGTCACCGCGGTGCCGTTCTCCGCCATGGAAAGCGCCGCTGTCGGACCGCCGCCACCGGAGACGATCACCGGCGGATTCTTATATTCCAGCGTGACATTGTGCAGGCCATAGCCGCCCAGATCGACCGTCACGATCTCCCCGACCCGGCTATAGCCCAAGGCTCCGGTGACGACGATCCCGTCCGTGCCCGGATTGGCGATGTCGATGACGACCTTCCCCTCCCCCTGAACGGAAAAGGCAAGATTGTGACCGTCGCCGGCGACGCTCAGCAGCACGGCCCGCATCGGCAGGTCGGTGATGTGCGTCACATCGTCCGCCGCTGCTCCCAGATTGATCCTGAAGGTTCCGCCGCTCTGGGGAAGGAAGACGCTGTCGCTGTCATAGGCGTACCAGCCGGTCACATTCTGGATGACCAGAGCGCCTTGGCGGTCGACGTCCAGCGACAGATTGCCGACATTGGCGCCGCCGACGCTGGCGGTGATGCTGTTGCCCGCCACCGTGGTCGTGATCGTCGCATTCCTGACCGCCGTCATGCGCGCGGCCAGATCGTCCAGGGTGACGAACTCCATGTTCGCCGCCACCGCATGCTGCAACCAGCTCGCGAACATCGAAATATCATAGGGACTGTCCACCGTCGGGCTGCCCGACAGGAAATCCGCAGCGCCATAATCATGCCAGGGCCAGACGATCACCGGCGTCTGCGCATTGGCGACCAGCTTGTCGAACTCCCCGATCCAGGCGGCTGTCGCCTCCGCCACGGTCTTCTTCTGAAATTCGATGAGTGTGTAGTCGAAGGAGGTGTTGGGCGCGAAATAGATCTGGTTCTGATTGTCCGGCGTCAGATAGCCGAAGGCATTGGGATAGCCCGCCCCCTGCGCCGCATAGCCGCCGGTCAGATAGTCCGACACATATTTCATGATCTCCTGCGAGGTCGGCAGCAGTTCCGGCGCGCCGGGCACGGCCGCGCCCGTGATCTGGAACGGCTGGTTCAGATAGGCGCCGATCTGCTGGTTGAGGATCGTGATGCTGTTCTGGAATTCGGTCTGGATCTGCTGCGCGCTGAGCAGGTTGGTGTTTTCCGGATGCGTCAGGCTGTGCGTGCCGATCTCATTGCCAAGGTCCAGCAGCGCCTTGTAATAAGGCAGGGACACCGCCCAGTCGGTACCGGTGCCGTTCGTGCCGTCGCCGACGTTCAGATAAAAGCTGCCGACGAAATTATAATCCGCCTTCCACTGCGTCAGGATGGGCAACAGCTTGTCGTAGATGCCGGGCGTGCTGCCCGCGGGATTGACGTCTTCCAGTTCCTGGCTCTGGTCCATGTCGACGCGGGCCGCGACGATGCCGGAATCTCGCGACAGGTGCAGGCCGACCGACAGGCCGGTGCCGTTCGTCGCATAGGAGATCGCCTGCTGCAGCATATTGGCATCGGCCATGATGCCTTCGCTGGAGAACAGAATGTTGCGCGCCGCCCCGGTCTGCGTCGCGAGCGCGGCCGAATAGACGGAGCCGCCATCGATGGTCTCGGTCGCGATCTGGTGGCCCGTGCCGCTGACGCTGGTAAAGGCGTTCCAGCCGACGCCGGTGTAGCTGTTCACCTGCTGGCCATTGGCATAATGGTCGAGGACGAGGCCTGTCGCGTCGGTCGCATTCACCACCACATTGCCGGTGCCTCCGGTGACGCGGGTTGCGTCGAACAGCAGCTTCATCTGCGCATAGGGATCGCCGGGCAGCGGATCGCCGCCGATCGTGCCGCCCTGCACATGGGGCTGGTTCGTCATGAACTCGCCCGCCGTGACCAGGCCGATGCCCAGTTGTTTGCTCGCCATTTCCAGCGTGTGGGAAATCGCCTCCACCTTGTCGACGGGCACGTTGCGGAAGGACGGGAACACCAGCGCATCGTAATGGGACAGCTTGGCAAGGTCGGTCAGGTCCGCTTCCGTCAATATGTCGAAGGGGATGCCGGCCTGGATCGCCTGCGCCTGAACCGACATGAATAGCTGCGAATAGGCGGTGGGGCTGAAATAGGCGTCGGCTGTCGTCTGGGAGAAGACGATGCCGATCCGCATGTCAGGCGCCTGCGTTGCGGTCGTCTGGTTGAAGACCGTGAACGGCGCCGACAGATAATTGGACGGCATGAAGCTGTTCGACAGGTTGTTGATGTCGTAATAGGTGTACATCGCCGCCGGATTGCCCACCGCCGAAGTGGGGAGGCGGAATTCGACCGTGGTCCGGTCAGCCGACCAGGCCGCCTGCAGCCCGGACAGCACCAGCGTCTCCCCCGCTGCGCCAGTGTAGAGGTTCACCGTGCCGTCCGCCGCGAAGTTCACATTATATTCGGCGCCGCCGGCAAAGCCGAAAATCTGATAGCCCGTGGCGGTCCTGCCGTCCGTGTTCAGCCAGACGGTGGTGTCCGCGCCTATGGCGACCGGGGCCGTCAGGGCGAAGACGAAGGCGTCATTGTCCAGGGTCGCATAAACCTGATAGCCGGGGGCGCTGTTGTCGTCGATCCGGTCGGTTGCGAGCCAGTCATTCAGAGAGCCGTCGATGGTGACGCTGTGGCCATAGGTCATGACAAACCCCCAAACTTATGGATGCCGAAATCATTTCATAAGTTTGCGACCGAATATCTTTTGGTTTTTCCAAGTAAAAACCAGCCACGCCTGCACATCGGGTAATGAAGCACAACGCTTTTGCCCGATACCCAAGACAAAGGATGCCGTTCCGGGTCATGCCCAGCCATTATCCATGTCGATGAGGCTGTATCAGGGTATAGAAGTCATCTTCTCATGCCCGTAGCAGTTCCCATGACCGGGATTCCGCCCAAGGCTACAGTCACACCGCGCATCTATCTGGGGCGACTCGGTTTTTGAAGTTTTTACCCATGGTTAATTTGCGGTTAGGCATGTTCCAATGTCAACTTCAATGAACAGAATCTCCGGAAAAATCCAAAATAACGGCAAATATGACGACAATTAACGACGTTACTTCGTTAAGTATAGCTGACGGTTTATATCCATAGCCATATCCCTACCTTCTTTATTTTACTTTATACCGCTTCCGCTTCGACCACCTGTCCCGCCGGAGGCCGTTCATCAGATCGGGATCGATGTTCCGCGAGAAGGGACTGGGATTGTGCTTGGGGCGTGCGAAAAACTATCGTCGATCGGCCTTCTTGCCGTCGCAACGCTGATGCTGGCTGCATGTGGAGGCGGAGATGAAGGTTCGCCAACCCCCGCACCCACGCCGACCCCGGTCCCGACACCATCACCCTCCCCCAGCCCTTCCCCCACGCCCACGCCCACTCCGGCGCCCGCGACGCTTTCCAGTTGGGACTGGATATTGCAGAGTCAGGGCCTGCCCCCGGCGCCGCCTGCCGTTGCCTATCTCGACGTCGACGGGTTCGACACGGCCGCATCCTATGTGGCGCTGGCCAAATCCCGTGGAACCAGGACGATCTGCTATCTCGATGTCGGATCGGCGGAGAGCAACCGGCCCGACTATGCCAGCCTCTCGGCCATATCCGGACTATTGGGCAACAGCTATCCCGGCTTTGCGGGCGAACGTTATATCGACATTCGCCGCTACCCCGAATTCATCCAGATCATGGACGACCGGCTGCGCATGTGCCGGGACAAGGGTTTCGACTATGTCGAATTCGACGTGATGGATGCGTTCGAGGATGGAGCCGCGACGACGGGGTTCAACCTAACCGAACAGGACATGATCGCCTATGTGACCGCCCTGTCCGCCCGGGCGCGCGGCTATGGACTGAAACCGGTGCAGAAGAACGCCAGCGGTTCGTCCGCGGCGCTGGTGCCGCTGTTCGACGCCATATTGTTCGAAGGATGCGTGCTGGGCGATTTCTGTGCCGACAGCGCGCCCTATGTTACGGCGGGCAAGCCGGCGTTCAATGCCGAATATCCGGAGGAATGGCCCGCCGGAACCTTCGACCGCGCCAGAACATGCAGCGTGTCCGCCAGCGCCACCGTCTCCACGATCATCACCGTCGTGGACCTGGACAGGCCCGCACCGGACCGCTGCGTTCCTTGAAACGGGTTTCGCAGGAATGTGAAGGGAATGGCGCACCCGGAACGATTCGAACGTCCGACCCTCAGATTCGTAGTCTGATGCTCTATCCAGCTGAGCTACGGGTGCGTTGTGGAGGGGCAGATAGAAGGGGGCGGGCAGTCTGGCAACCCCTAAACTGGACAATCTTGAATTTAAAAGATGCCGTGCGACCGAGCCTGAAGACAAGCGGCTTCACGCCCGTGCGAGCAAGGGAAAACGGAATTTGGGGAAATGGCGCACCCGGAACGATTCGAACGTCCGACCCTCAGATTCGTAGTCTGATGCTCTATCCAGCTGAGCTACGGGTGCGTTGGAGTGGCGCAGATAGAAGCGGCCAGACATTTGGGCAAGCCCTTTTTACACTTTTTTGGCGGACTGCCTGATCGAAGGCGCCGTACCGCAACCTTGTCCCGCTCCGGTCGTTCGAGAGGCAGGAAAGGATGCTGAGATGACCTTCACTCCCAACGAAATTGCGCTGCTGGTGATCGCGCTGCTGATCGGGCTGCTTCTGGGCCTCATCATGAGCGGACGCGGCAAATATAAGCGCTACTGGCGTGATGAGCAGCTTGCCCACGCCCAGGCGGTCAAGGACCGCGACGCCCGCCTGACGGCGGCGCAGGAGCGGATTGCCGAACTGGAACGTCAGTCGGTTCCTCCACGCTCCGCCACCCTTGGGACCGCCGGAAGCGCGCATGAGCGGGATGATTTCAGCCGCATCCGGGGCATCACCCCTCAGGACGAGATCGCGCTCAATCAGGCGGGCTATCATCGCTACGATCAGATCGCGGCGATCAGCAGCGAGCAGGAGGCAGCGCTTGAAACGCGCCTCGGCCTGCGAAGCGGCGTGATTTCCCGGGAGGAATGGCGGGAACAGGCCCGCCTGCTGGATGCGCGTCAGGATCATGAACATGCGCGGCTCTACGACCAGCGCGCCACGCCTGTCTGAAAATGAAGGGGGCGGGATAATCTCCCGCCCCCTTCCTGTCATTTCCGGTTCGCCAGCGCCGCCTGAGCCGCAGCCAGTCGCGCGATCGGCACGCGATAGGGCGAGGCCGACACATAATCGAGACCGGTCTTCTCGCAAAAGGCGATGGAGGCCGGGTCGCCGCCATGTTCCCCGCAAATGCCGAGCTTGATGCCTTCGCGGGTCGCTCGACCGCGTTCGGCGGCCAGTTCGATCAGTTCGCCAACGCCTTCCACGTCGATGCTGACGAACGGGTCGCGGGCGAAGATGCCCTTGTCCACATATTGCGTCAGGAAGCGGCCGGCATCGTCGCGACTGATGCCGATGGTGGTCTGCGTCAGGTCGTTGGTGCCGAAGGAGAAGAATTCGCCCACTTCCGCGATCTCGCCTGCCTTCAGCGCGGCGCGCGGCAGTTCGATCATCGTGCCGACCAGATAGTCGACGCTGGCGCCCTGCTCCTCGAAAACCTGCTTGGCTACGCTGTCGACGATCGCCTTCATCAGTTCCAGCTCTTTCTTCGTGGCAACGAGCGGGATCATGATTTCGGGGATCGGCGCCTCGCCGCTGCGCTGCTTGATGATCAGCGCGGCTTCGAAGATGGCGCGGGCCTGCATCTCGTAGATTTCAGGATAGGTGACGCCCAGACGGCAACCGCGATGGCCAAGCATCGGGTTGAATTCGTGCAGTTCGGCAGCGCGGCGCTTCAATGCTTCCACGCCGACGCCCGCAGCCTTGGCCACTTCCTCGAACTCCGCTTCGCCATGCGGCAGGAATTCGTGCAGCGGCGGATCGAGCAGGCGGATGGTGACGGGCAGGCCCGCCATCACCATGAAGATCTGCGCGAAGTCGTCGCGCTGTTCCGGCAGCAGCTTGTCGAGCGCGATGCGGCGGCCCTTTTCCGTGTCCGCGAGGATCATCTCGCGCACGGCGGTGATGCGGGCCGCGTCGAAGAACATATGCTCGGTACGGCAGAGGCCCACGCCTTCAGCACCGAAATCGCGGGCGGTCTGGCAATCCAGCGGCGTTTCGGCATTGGCCCGGACCTTGAGGCGGCGGACCTTGTCGGCCCAGCCCATCAGCGTGCCGAAGTCACCCGCCAGTTCCGGCTGCACGGTCGGCACTTCACCCGCCATCACCTCACCGGTCGAACCGTCGATGGTGAGGATGTCGCCTT
The DNA here is from genome assembly GCF_015074805.1 of Sphingobium fuliginis. Classification (NCBI taxonomy): domain Bacteria; kingdom Pseudomonadati; phylum Pseudomonadota; class Alphaproteobacteria; order Sphingomonadales; family Sphingobiaceae; genus Sphingobium; species Sphingobium fuliginis. The sequence goes on from NZ_CP060035.1 coordinate 1,343,029, forward strand.
CCTTGAGCGTGCGGCCTTCGATGCGCAGCGTCTTGGCGGCGTTGTCGATCGACAGGCTGCCCGCGCCGGAAACGCAGGGACGGCCCATGCCGCGCGCCACCACGGCCGCGTGGCTGGTCATGCCGCCGCGCGCGGTCAGGATGCCCTTGGCCGCATGCATGCCGTGAATGTCCTCCGGAGAGGTTTCCACACGAACGAGGATCACCGAATCGCCCAGCTCGTTGCGGCGCTCCGCAGTGTCGGCGTCGAACACGATGGCGCCCGAAGCCGCGCCCGGAGAGGCGGGCAGGCCCTTGGTCAGCACATCGCGCGGCGCCTTGGGATCGAGCGTCGGATGCAGAAGCTGGTCAAGCGCAGCGGGATCGACGCGGGCGACGGCTTCTTCCTCGGTGATCAGGCCCTCATTCGCCATGTCGACCGCGATCTTGAGCGCGGCCTTGGCGGTGCGCTTGCCGGAGCGGGTCTGGAGCATCCAGAGCTTGCCCTGCTGCACCGTGAACTCGATGTCCTGCATGTCGCGATAATGGGTTTCGAGGATCTGGAACACCCGCGCCAGTTCGGCATAGGTTTCCGGCATCGCCTCTTCCATCGACAGCGGCTTGGCCCCTGCCCGCTCGCGCGCCTGCCTGGTAAGGTATTGCGGCGTGCGAATGCCCGCCACCACATCCTCGCCCTGCGCATTGATCAGATATTCGCCATAATAGGCATTCTCGCCGGTCGCCGGGTCGCGGGTGAAAGCGACGCCGGTGGCGGAAGTATCGCCCATATTGCCGAACACCATCGCCTGCACGTTGACGGCCGTGCCCCAATCATGGGGAATCGAGTTCAGGCGGCGATAGACCTTGGCCCGGTCGGCCTGCCAGCTGCCGAAGACGGCGCTGACCGCGCCCCAGAGCTGGTCGTTCACATCCTGCGGAAAGGGCTTGTTCCAAAGTTTTGAAACAAGGCCCTTATATTCGGTGACGAGCGCCTTCCAGTCGTCGGCGGTCATTTCCGTGTCGAGCGTGTAGCCCTGGTCTTCCTTGGCGACTTCCAGCGCTTCCTCGAACGCGCCATGGTCGAGTTCCAGCACCACGTCCGAATACATCTGGATGAAACGGCGATAGCTGTCCCAGGCGAAACGTTCGTCGCCGGAAGCGGCAGCCAGACCCAGCACGGTTTCGTCGTTGAGGCCGAGGTTCAAGACCGTGTCCATCATGCCGGGCATCGAGATGCGCGCGCCGGAACGAACGGAAACCAGCAGCGGGTCGGCCTTGTCACCGAACTTCTTGCCGGTGATGCCCTCGATATGGGCGATGCCGTTGGCGACTTCCGCTTTCAGGCTTTCAGGATAGACCCCGCCGTCCTGATAATAGCGGGTGCACATCTCCGTGGTGATGGTGAAGCCCGGGGGCACCGGCAGGCCGATCGCAGCCATGCCGTCCAGATTCGCACCCTTGCCGCCGAGAAGATTCTTGTCCCCTTTGCCGCCATCATCGACGCCGCCGCCGAAACGATAAACATAACGGGTTGCGGTCGTGCTCATGCTGGCCTCTTCCATTGTCAACATAATCGCGGCTCTCCTGCACTGATTGCCGTGTATTTGTGCGATGCAACAAAACTTAAACAACAGGCGGGCGACAAACGCACCCGCTTTTACGACGATTGCTCTCCGATTCCACTGATTTTCCCGCTTGTGCGGGTATGTTTTGGTATTAGCCCGTAATTTTCGAGAAGTCGGCCACCGCGTGGACGGCGTTCCGCACCCGCGCAAGCAGCGCGAGGCGAGCGGAACGTTTCGCCGGATCGGCATCGTTGACGGTGACGGTTTCGAAAAAGGCGTCGATCGGCGCCCGCAATGTTGCAAGTGCTGCCATGGCCCCTTCGAAATCTTCCGCCGCCAGAGAGGCGTCAGCGCGAGGCTCCGCGGCGTCCAGCGCGGCGATCAGATCCGCCTCCGCCTGTTCGGGGGCATGGGAGAGTTCGACCTGCCCGGCTGTTTCGGCGCCTTCCTTCTTGAGGATGTTTGCCGCACGCTTGTAGCCGGCGAGGAGGTTGGCGCCGTCGTCCGTGGCGATGAAGGACTGGAGCGCCTTCACGCGGGCTAGCAGACGGACCAGATCGTCTTCGCCGCCCAATGCGAATATGGCGTCGATCAGGTCATGGCGGACGCCGGCTTCACGCTGCTGGACCTTCAGACGGTCCGCGAAGAAGTCGAGCAATTCACCCTCCGCCACGGACAGACGCAAATTATTGGCGGTGACGATCTGGATGACGCCCAGCGCTGCCCTGCGGAGGGCGAAGGGATCGCGCGAGCCGGTAGGCTTCTCATCGATGCCGAAGAAGGAGCGGAGCGTATCCAGTTTGTCGGCCAGCGATACAGCCACGGTCAGCGGCGCGGTCGGGACTTCATCTCCCTGCCCGACCGGCTTGTAATGGTCGCGGATGGCATCTGCCACGCCATCGGGCAGGCCTTCGGCCCGGGCATAGTAGCCGCCCATGATGCCTTGAAGTTCGGGGAACTCGCCTACCATTTCGGTGACAAGGTCGGCCTTGGCGAGACGGGCAGCCTGTTCGGCCAAGTCCGCCAGCGCCTTTTTCCCTTCGTTATTCCCACGCAGGCGGGAATCCATCGCCGATGTTGCGTCCGGGTGAGAGGTCTGGGGATGGGCCCCCGCCTTCGCAGGGTCGACGATGCCTTCTTCCACCAACCGGCGCGCCAGCTTTGCGACACGCTCCACCTTATCGGCCACGGTGCCGAGCTTTTCGTGGAAGGTGATGCGTTCCAGCTTCTTTGCGTGATCCTCCAGCTTCGTCCTGCGATCCTGCTCCCAGAAGAAGCGGGCATCCGACAGGCGGGCGGCGAGAACCTTGCGGTTGCCCGCCACGATCGCCGCGCCGCCATCCTTCGCCTCGATATTGGCGGTGCAGATGAAGGCCGGGGCCAGCTTGCCGTTCGCGTCGCGCAGGACGAAATATTTCTGGTTGATACGCAGGGTTAGCTGAATGACTTCAGGCGGCACCTCAAGGAAGGCCGGGTCGAAATCGCCCAAGAGCGGGACCGGCCACTCGGTCAGCCCCGCATTTTCCGCGACGAGGCCCTTGTCCTCGATCACCGCGTAGCCGCGGGCTGCTGCGGCTTCGGCAGCCCTTGCCTCGATGATCGACTGGCGTTCCTGATGGCTGGCGATCACATGGTATGCGCGCAGCTTTTCGGCATAGTCATGCGCGCCGCCGATGGTGATCTCGCCGGGATGGTGGAAGCGGTGTCCCAGCGTTGCGTAGCCGCTGCGGATGCCTTCGATTTCGATGTCGACCAGATCTTCGCCCAGGATCGCGACGATGCCTTGCAGCGGGCGGACCCAGCGCAGGCTTTCCGTAGTCTGCGACGCGGGGCCCCAGCGCATCGACTTGGGCCAGGGGAAGCTGCGGATAATGGCAGGGACGGCTTCGGCCAGAACCTCGGCAGTGGCGCGGCCGGGCTTGTTGACCGTGGCGAACCAGACGCCGTCACGATCCTCAAGCTGATCCTGGGTCAGGCCGGTCTTGCGAAGGAAGCCCTCCAGCGCCTGCGCGGGCGCCGAGGTGCGGGGCCCCTTGAATTCTTCGCTGACAGCGGCGGTTTCCAGCGGCAGGTTGCGGGCTATCAGGGCCAGGCGGCGGGGGGTGACGAAGCTGTCGATTCTTTCAGGCTGCAGGCCGGACCTTGCCAGTTCCTCGGTGAAGAGGCGGGCAAGGTCTTCCGACGCCTTGATCTGCATGCGCGCGGGGATTTCCTCGCAGCGCAGTTCGAGGAGGAAATCAGTCATGCGGCTTCCTCCAGGTTGGGCGCGCCGCGCCGCAAGTGGGACGCCGCCGGGTCCGAAATCCCGGCTTTGGTGGGCATGGCGGAGATAACCGAGTCCATCATGCGGCCCACCCGTTCACTTCCATCCACTTTTCGCAGGCGCCCTTGGCGAGGTCGCGAACGCGGCCGATATAGCTGGCACGTTCCTGCACCGAGATGACGCCACGCGCTTGCAACAGGTTGAAGACATGGCTCGCCTTGATCGCCTGATCATAGGCGGCGAACGGAACGCCTGCCTCCAGCGAAGCCTTGCACTCCGCCTCCGCATCCCTGAACCAGCGGAACAGCTTTTCGGTATCGGCTATCTCGAAATTCCATTTCGACATCTGCCGCTCATTTTCCAGGAACACTTCGCCATAGGTGACGCCCGCATCGTTGAACTTCAGGTCATACACGCTGTCGACGCCCTGGATGTACATGGCGAGGCGTTCCAGGCCATAGGTCAGCTCACCCGCGACCGGCTTGCAGTCGAAACCGCCCATCTGCTGGAAATAAGTGAACTGGGTGACTTCCATCCCGTCGCACCACACTTCCCAGCCAAGCCCCCAGGCGCCCAGCGTCGGGCTTTCCCAATCGTCCTCGACGAAGCGGATGTCGTGGACCAGCGGATCGATGCCGATCTCCGCCAGCGAACCCAGGTAAAGTTCCTGGAGGTTTGCCGGGCTGGGCTTCATGATGACCTGATATTGATAATAATGCTGGAGACGGTTCGGGTTCTCGCCATAGCGGCCATCGGTCGGACGGCGGCTGGGCTGGACATAAGCGGCGTTCCAGGCATTGGGGCCAAGACTGCGCAGCGTCGTCGCGGGGTGGAAGGTGCCCGCGCCCACTTCCATGTCATAGGGTTGCAGGATCACGCAGCCCTGCCGTCCCCAATAGGCATGCAGGGTCAGGATCAGGTCCTGAAAGGAAAGCGCTTTACTTGTCGCCACCGGTGGTCCCCAGAAATCACGGCTTTAAGAAAATGACGGATCGATTGCGGCGCGCCTTGGCGCAGCGAGGGCGCAGGGTCAAGGGAAAGAGGGCGGGCTTAACCGTAAATCCGCTTGCTCTGGCGGCCGGTGGCCCGCATGGAAGGGAAAACCCTTAAGGAAACGGACCCGCAATTCAGATGAGATGGCCCTCTTTCCGCTGGCTGGCCCCCGCCATGATGCTGCTTGGCGGATGCGCGCTGGAACAGCCCGCCGCCGCCCGCGGTGCGGCGACGCGCTCCGCCTATGTGACGCCGGCCCTGTGGGAGGTGAAGGACGCCGACACCACCATCTACCTGTTCGGCACCGTCCATGTGATGAAGCCGGGGGTCGACTGGTTCAAGGGCGGGGTCAGATCGGCCTTCGATCAGTCGGACGAGCTGGTGCTGGAGATCGTCGAGCCGGAAGATCCCAATGGGCTGGCGTCCACCATGGCGGGCGCGGCGCTTGCGCGGGACGGCGTGAAGCTGTCGGACCGCCTGGGCGCGGACGACCGCGCCAAATATCAGGCGGCGATGAGCACGAACGGGCTTCCCTGGCAGGCCTTCGAGATGTTCAATCCCTGGATGGCGGGCATGGCGCTGTCGGTGAAGCCCCTGGAAGCGCTGGGCTACAAGTCGGACCTGGGCGCGGAGAAGGTGCTGACGTCGGCGGCCAGGGCTTCGGGCAAGAAGGTCGGCGCGCTGGAGACGGTGGAACAGCAGCTCGGCTATTTCGCCGGCCTGCCGATGGAGCAGCAGGTGAACTTCCTGACCGCGACCATAGAGGGCCTGCCGGACATGGACCGGGAGTTCGCCAGCCTGGTCGCGCACTGGCAGGGCGGGGAGCCGGACAAGCTGGCGGCGGAGATGAACGAATCGCTGGAGGCGACGCCGGAACTGGCCCAGGTGCTGCTGATCCAGCGCAACGCCAACTGGGCGAAATGGATCAAGCGGCGGCTCGACCAGCCGGGCACCCTGTTCATTGCCGTCGGCGCCGGGCATCTGGCGGGCAAGGGCAGCGTGCAGGACCAGTTGGCGGCGCTGGGCATCGCGTCGGCAAGGGTGAAACAATAGGATGATCGGCCTTCTGGCGCGCTGGCTGGGGCTGGCCGTCCTATGCCTGATTGCCGCTTGCAGGGAGAATCCCCCTGCCCCGCCGCCCGGTGGAGGGCCCGCGCTCTGGCGGGTGGAGGGCAAGGGCGTCGACGGCTGGCTGTTCGGCACCATCCATATATTGCCGGGCGGCGTGGAATGGCGGACCGGGCCGATCGGGGAGGCGATCGGACGAGCGGACAGGCTGGTGCTGGAATCGGCCGGAATACAGGATCAGGCGGGCACTTTGGCGCAGTTCGAGAGGATGGGGCGCAGTCCGGGGCTGCCCCTGCTGGAGACGCGCGTTCCGGCGGGAGACAAGGCGACGCTGGAGGAGATCGTCGGGAATGGCGGCACCAATATGCAAACTCTCTCCGCTTATAAGGATTGGGCGGCGGCGATGCTGCTTTCGGCGGCGGCGCAACAGGCCCTGCATGTCCGCCAGGATCATGGCGTTGAGCCCGCGCTGATCGCGATATTCGGAAAGGCGGGCAAGCCCATAAGCGGGCTGGAGACTGTGGAGCGGCAGTTTCGGGCCTTCGATACGCTCCCCCCGGATGCGCAGCGGCGGCTGCTGGTCGATACGGTGCGCGAGGCGAAGGAGATGCGGCGGCTTTACGATCATATCCTCAACGCCTGGATCAGGGGCGATCTCGCCACCCTTGCGCGGGACGGCAGGTTGGGCGAGACGCCCGATCCAGTGGTGGAACAGGCGGTGCTGGTGGACCGGAACCGTGACTGGGTGAAGTCGGTGGAGACGCTCAAGGGGCGGCCCTTCATCGCGGTGGGCGCTGGACATCTGGCGGGCAAGGACAATCTGGTCGACCTGCTTCGGGCCGGTGGATACAGGGTGACGCGGATGCAGTAGCACCCATCCCGCTTCCCGGCCCTTGCTTTCCAGCGCCTTTCTGCTATTGGGCCGCGGTCCCGACATGGTCATCCCTGGAGGCGTGGCGGGCACCTACATCAATTTGCTTTTGGAGACACGCAATGAGCGAGCAGCTTACGCTGTCGGCAGAGGCACGCGATCGGGCAGGCAAGGGAGCCTCCCGCGCTCTCCGCCGTGAGGGCCGCGTACCCGCCGTCATCTATGGTAACAATGAAGAACCGCAGTCGATCCACGTCGAGGAAAAGCTTCTCAACAAGCTGCTCGGCACCGGCCATTTCTTCAATTCGGTCGTCTTCGTCGAAGTGGGCGGCAAGAAGGTCCGCACCCTCGCCAAGGATGTGGCTTTCCACCCCGTGACCGACCGTCCGCTGCACGCCGACTTCCTGCGCGTTTCGGAACATGCCACCGTCCACGTCAACGTGCCGGTTGTCTTCAGCAATGAAGACGCTTCGCCCGGCCTGAAGAAGGGCGGCGTGCTCAACATCGTCGCGCACGAGATCGAACTGATCGTCGATGCGGCCGAGATTCCGGACGATGTCGTCGTCGACCTGACCGGCCTGGATGTCGGTGAGTCGATCCACATCGGCGCCGTGAAGCTGCCCAAGGGCGCCAAGGCTGCCCATGACGAAACCGACTTCACCGTCGCGACCATCGTTGCCCCCTCGGCTCTAAAGAGCGCCGAAGGCGACAATGAGACGCCGGCTCAGGGCGAATAAGCCCCTAGTCTGGCTGGCCGTTTATCGGTTCGCTCAACCCCCGTTCGGGCTGAGCTTGTCGAAGCCCCGTTCTTTTCGAAGAAGTGAGGCCGTTCGACAGGTTCAGGACGAACGGGGGTTTGTCTTATCGGGAGTATCGACGCGATGCAGATCTGGGTGGGCCTGGGCAATCCCGGAACCCAATATGCGATGAACCGGCATAATGTCGGTTTCATGGCGGTCGACCTGATCGCGGACATGCATCGCTTCTCTCCGCCGAAGAAGCAGTTCCAGGGCTGGGCGCAGGAAGGACGCATCGGCCCTGAGAAGATCGTCCTGCTGAAACCGGCAACCTTCATGAACGAGAGCGGACGCTCGGTTGGGGAAGCCATGCGCTTCTACAAGCTGACGCCGCAGGACGTGACGGTCTTTCACGACGAACTGGACCTTGCGCCCATGAAGGTCAAGGTGAAGCGCGGCGGCGGCAATGCGGGACATAACGGCCTGCGTTCGACCGATGCGCATATAGGGGCGGAGTTTCGCCGGGTGAGGATCGGCATCGGCCATCCGGGGCACAAGGACCGGGTGCACGGCTATGTGCTGGGCAATTATCACAAGAGCGAGATGGACGCGCTGGCCGATATGCTGGGCGCGATCGGGGCGGAGGCGGAGTGGCTCGCCAAGGGAGAGGATGCGCGGTTCATGAATGAGGTGGCGCTGCGGCTGGCGGACTGAGACGGGCGAATTGCGCGTCCGTCCGCCCTGCCCTCACGGTGAAATGGCCAGGGTGGATTGCGGACTGTCGCAGTCCCACGCCATAGAGTAGGCCTGACTTTCCACTGACCAAGGGGATCCGGGTGATACAGACCTTCGCGACGCAGCCTTTCGACGACCAGAAGCCGGGCACGTCCGGCCTGCGCAAGAAGGTGCGGGTCTTCCAGCAGCCCCATTATGCCGAAAATTTCGTCCAGTCGGTCTTCGACAGCCTTGAAGGGTACGAGGACCAGACGCTGGTGGTCGGCGGCGACGGCCGCTACCTCAATCGGGAGGTTATCCAGACCGTTTTGAAGATGGCGGCCGCCAATGGTTTCGGCCGTGTTCTGGTGGGACGGGACGGAATTCTCTCCACTCCGGCGGCCTCGCATCTGATCCGGTCGTCGGGGGCCTTTGGCGGACTGGTTCTGTCCGCCAGCCACAATCCGGGCGGGCCAGACGAGGATTTCGGGATCAAATATAATGTCTCGAACGGCGGCCCGGCGCCGGAGAAGGTGACCGACGCCATTCATGCGCGGACCCTGGCCATCGACAGCTATCGCTTTTTCGAGGCGAACGATGTCGACATCGACACGCTGGGCAGCACGACCCTGGGCGACATGACCGTCGAGGTGGTCGATCCGGTCGCGGGCTATGTCGAACTGATGGAGACGCTGTTCGACTTTACCGCGATCCGGGCGATGATCGCGGACGGCTTCACCCTTTCCTTCGATTCGATGAGCGCGGTGACAGGCCCCTATGCCGTCGAGATTTTCGAAAAACGGCTGGGCGCGCCTGCGGACACCGTGCGCAACGCCACCCCCCTGACCGACTTCGGCCATCATCATCCCGATCCCAATCTGGTTCACGCCAGGGAGCTGTACGACCGGATGATGGCGCCGGACGCGCCGGATTTCGGCGCCGCTTCGGATGGCGATGGCGACCGCAACCTGATCATCGGGCGACATTGTTACGTCACCCCTTCGGATTCGCTCGCCGTGCTGGCGGCCAATGCGCATCTGGCGCCAGGCTATGCGGCGGGCCTCAAGGGCATTGCGCGCTCGATGCCGACCAGCGGCGCGGCCGATCGCGTGGCGGAAAAGCTGGGCATTCCGCTCTATGAAACGCCGACGGGATGGAAATTCTTCGGCAATCTGCTGGATGCCGGCATGGCAACCATCTGCGGGGAGGAAAGCGCCGGCACCGGGTCCGACCATGTGCGGGAAAAGGACGGCATCTGGGCGGTGCTGCTGTGGCTCAACATCCTGGCCGTCCGGCGGCAAAGCGTGGCGCAGATCATGGCCGAACATTGGGCGACCTATGGCCGCAACTATTATGCGCGGCATGATTATGAAGCGATTGCCAAGGACAGGGCCGATGCGCTGATGGCGGCGCTGCGGGACCGACTGGAGGCGCTGCCGGGCACGACAAACAGCGGCGGCACGGTGCAAAGCGCCGACGATTTCGCCTATAGCGATCCGACCGACCAGTCCGTCAGCCGGAACCAGGGCGTGCGCGTGCTGTTCGAGGATGGTTCTCGGGTGGTGTTCCGGCTTTCGGGGACGGGCACGGAAGGCGCGACCCTGCGCGTCTATATCGAGCGCTATGTGGGCGCGGATGGCGATCTGGCGCTGGAGACGGGCGAGGCGCTCGCACCGCTGATGAAGGCGGCGCAGGAAATTGCCGACATTTCGGGCTTTACCGGGATGGAACGGCCGAGCGTGATTACCTGAGGATAGTCGCCAAAGCTTACCATGGGGAAATGGACCGGAAATGAGGGCACGCTAAAGGGCGGGCAATCGACCGACGCTCTTCGTGCTTCTGCGAAGGCAGTAGCCCAGTCCGGCCATTTGGAAGACGAATAACCGTCTGAACTGGACTCCTGCCTTCACAGGAGCAGCATCATCAAGAGCGGCGCTTTTTTTTGCGAGGACGTGATGCGTCGCCTGTTGCCTGCCCTCTCCTGCGCGCTGATCGCCATGGCCGCCCCTGCCCAGGCCCGGACGGCGGAGGATGAGCAATTCTGGCTGAACCTCACCGCCATGGGCCCGATCTCCGGCGATCTCGTCTATTTCGCGGAGATTCAGCCACGCTTCGGGGATGGCGTTTCAGGGGTCGATCAGACCATCCTGCGCGGTGGCCTGGGCTGGAAACTGTCCCACCGCGTGACTGTCTATCAGGGCTATGCCCATGTCGTGCTGCCGGTCGACAATGGGCGCGACGTCAATGAGGAGCGAAGCTTCCAGCAGGTCAACTGGACCATCGGCAAGCCCTGGGGCGGCGAGCTTTCGTCGCGGACCCGGCTGGAGCAGCGCTGGCGTTCCGACGGCGACGACATGGGCTGGCGACTGCGGGAGATGCTGCGCTACGAAAAGCCGCTGGGCAGCAAGGCGGTGAGCGCTCTCGTCTATGGCGAGGGCTTCGTGGCGCTCAACAGCACCGACTGGGGCGCGAAGGGCGGGTTCGATCAGTTGCGCAGCTTCATCGGGGCCGAGATCGCGCTGGGCGGCGCATCCACGGCCGAGATCGGCTATCTGAACCAGTGGATCGACCGGCGCGGCGGCAATGCGCGCGTGAACCATGTCGCTTCCGTCACGCTCTTCTTCCGTCATTGAGACCGCACGGACTCTGGCCAAGCCGCCGGGAAAGCGCTATCGGCGCGGCCATCGGATTTGACGTGAAGGCAGTATCATGGGTTTTCGTTGCGGTATCGTCGGGCTTCCCAATGTGGGCAAGTCCACCCTGTTCAATGCGCTGACGGAGACGCAGGCGGCGCAGGCGGCGAACTATCCCTTCTGCACGATCGAGCCCAATGTCGGGCAGGTCGCCGTGCCCGACCAGCGCCTGCAGACGATCGCGAAGATCGGCGGTTCGGCCAAGATCATCGAGACGCAGCTTGCCTTCGTCGACATTGCGGGGCTGGTGCGCGGCGCGTCCAAGGGCGAAGGCCTGGGCAACCAGTTCCTGGCGAACATCCGCGAGGTGGACGCCATCGTCCATGTGCTGCGCTGCTTCGAGGATGACGACATCACCCATGTCGAGGGCAAGGTGGACCCCATTGCCGACGCCGAGACGGTCGAGACCGAGTTGATGCTGGCGGACCTCGAATCCCTTGAAAAGCGCGTGCCGAACTTCGCCAAGAAGGCGGCGCAGGGCGACAAGGAGGCGAAGGCCGCGGCGTCCGTGCTGGGCAAGGCGCTGGACCTGCTGCGCGAGGGCAAGCCGGCGCGGCTGACCCGGCCGGGCGACGATGAGGAGGAGCGCATCTTCCGCCAGGCGCAACTGCTGACGGCCAAGCCTGTCCTCTACGTCTGCAATGTCGAGGAAGAAAGCGCGGCACAAGGCAACGCCCATTCGGCCCGCGTGTTCGAAAAGGCGGCGGCGGAAGGTGCGAAGGCGGTGATCGTCTCGGCCGCGATCGAAGCCGAACTCATCACCATGCCGGTCGAGGAACGGGCTGAATATCTGGAGGCTCTGGGGCTGGAGGAAGCCGGCCTCGCCCGCATCATCCGCGCCGGTTATGAACTGCTTGGCCTCATCACCTTCTTCACCGTTGGACCGAAGGAGGCGCGCGCCTGGACAGTGGCCAAGGGATCGAAGGCGCCCCAGGCGGCAGGGGCGATCCATACCGATTTCGAAAAGGGCTTCATCCGGGCGGAAACCATGGCCTATGCGGATTACGTCCAGTATAATGGCGAGGCCGGGGCCAAGGAAGCGGGCAAGTGGCGTTCCGAAGGCAAGGAATATGTGACGCAGGATGGCGACATCATGCTGTTCCGGTTCAACGTCTGAGGGCCGATGCTGCGTCCGGGACAGATGGCTGCGCGACGCAAGGCGGCCTTTCCCCCCAGCGTAGACGAAGCGACGCGGCTGCTGATCCTGGGCAGCCTGCCGGGTGACGTATCGATCAGGCAGGGCGAATATTATGCGCATCGCGGCAACGCCTTCTGGGCGCTGATGGGCGATGTGCTGGGCGAGGATCTGCGCGGCCAGCCCTATGCGATGCGGTTGAAGCGGCTGAAGGCAAGGGCAGTGGGCCTTTGGGACGTGATCGAAAGCGCTGACCGGGAGGGCAGCCTGGACAGCGCGATCCGGGGCGCGGAGTTGCGCGACCTGTCGGCCTTCGTGGATCGGCTTCCCGCGCTGGAGGCTGTGGCCTTCAACGGCAAGACCGCCGCGCTGCATGGGCGGCGCCAGATCGGTGCGCGACCGGGACTGGCTCTGATCGACCTCCCCTCCTCCAGCGGCGCTTTCGCCAGCATGTCGCGGGAGGCGAAGCGGAACGCCTGGATGGCGATGATGCCCTATGTGAGCGGGGCATAGGGCGCTCGTCACTTTACCGTCATGGTCCTTCTGCTAAGGCAGGGGCATGTTTTTCCGCCGCTTTTCCTTCGCCGGCCTTCTCCTTCTACAGGTGCTCGGCGGCTGCGCGCGACCGGACGAGCGGCTGGTGTCCAGTTCCGCACTGGCCGAGCGGCGGGAAGCGGTCACGATATTGATATCCATCGACGGCTTTCGCCCGGATTATCTGAAACGAGGCGTAACGCCGCATTTGTCCACGCTGGCCGCGAGCGGGGTCGAGGCAGCGATGCGCCCCTCCTTCCCCACCAAGACCTTCCCCAATCATTGGGCCATAGTGACCGGCCAGCGTCCCGACCGCAGCGGCATCGTCGCCAACAGGATGGAGGATGCGGCGCGCCCCGGTGAGACCTTCACCATGGCGACCGACGATCCCTTCTGGTGGAACGGGGCCGAGCCGATCTGGGTGACGGCGGAGAAGGCCGGCGTACGGACGGGGACATTGTTCTGGCCCGGGTCCAACGTGGCCTGGGGCGGGACGGAAGCGGCGGAGTGGCCGCACAGGATCAGCGGCGGCACCCGGCCGGGCGACTGGGCACAGTTCAACCAGGAGATTTCGGGGACGCAGCGGGTGAACGGCGTGCTGGACCTGTTGCGGCGGCCGGCGGCGATCCGCCCGCGCTTCCTGACGCTCTATTTCGATGCGGTGGACACGGCGGGCCATGCAGCCGGACCGGAAGCGGCCGAGACGACGCAGGCGGCAGCGGAGGTCGATGGCGAGATCGGCATGCTGGTCGACGGGCTGAAGGCCATGGGCCAGCCGGCCAATCTCGTGATCCTGTCCGACCATGGCATGGCGCAGAAATCGAGCGAGCGGGTGGTCGCGCTGGACAAGGTGGCGGACCCGGCTGACTACCGCATCGTCGAAAGCGGACCTTATGCCAGCCTGGCTGCGCAACCGGGTCATGAGGCGGCGCTGGAAGCGGACCTGCTGAAGCCCCATGCGCATATGCAATGCTGGCGGAAAAGCGCGATCCCAGCGCGTTTCCATTATGGCGCGCATCGGCGCATCCCGCCTTATTTCTGCCTTGCCGAGACCGGCTGGGTGATACAGCCGAGCGGTCCCGTCAAACCGTTCGTCGGCGGCGATCATGGCTGGGACAATCAGGCGCCGGAAATGCAGGCCCTGTTCATCGCCAATGGCCCGGCTTTCGACAGAGGGTTCACGCCGCCTTCGGGTTTCGACAATGTCGACATCTATCCGCTGCTCGCAACGATTCTGGGAATCGCGCCCCGCCCGGGCGACGGCAATTCCGCCACATTGGCAGGTCTTGTCAGGCATTGACGTTCGCGTAAACGGAAACTACTCCTTCACCCGTTGCGGAAGGAAACGGGCATGAGCGAGATCGTCTATTTCGAAGATGTGCAAGTAGGTGACAGGAACGAATTCGGTCCGCTCACCATCAGCCGGGAGGAGATCGTCGCCTTTGCCAGCGAATTCGACCCTCAGCCCTTCCATCTGTCCGACGAGGCTGCGGCGGGCACGCATTTCGGCAGCCTGGCCTCCAGCGGGTGGCATACCACGGCCCTGTCGATGAAGATGATGGTGGCGGAATGGCAGCGCAATCCGGGCATTCAGGCCGCCAGCCTGGGTGCGATGGGCGTGGATGAACTGCGCTGGTTGCAGCCGGTTCGTCCGGGCGACACGCTGCGCGGCGTTTCCGAGGTGATAGAGGTCAAGGCGTCGCGCAGCCGCCCCGAAATGGGGATCGTGAAGACCCACATCACGCTCTTCAACCAACGCGACGAGCCGGTGCTGTCGATGAAGCCGATCGCCATGTTCCGGACGCGCCCGACTTGAGTCAACGGGGCTGGTTGGCGCGGGCGTCGGCGGCCATGATGCGGATCGAAGGCTTTAAGGCGCTGGCGATCTGGATGGTGTGAAGGCCCGGCGACAGGTCGAACCACAGGATCTTGCGGATGCCGGAACAGGCCGGCCCATGCTCATGGGCGACGGAGGTCAGCGCGGTCGTGCCGGTGGCGGCGTCCACCCAGGCCCCTTCCGACAGAGCGATGCCAATGCGCGCCGCATCCTTCACGGCCAGGGTGAAGAGGCCGGCATGGCTTTTCGGAAGGGACTTGCCGGGCGGGACGATGAACTGAACCTGCCGACCGGGTCGCAACTCAGCGACGACAGGCTTGCCCAGGATGATGCGCGGCGCGGTGGATGCCGTCGCGCCCGCGGTCACGGTGCCGCTCTGGGTCCAGCTTGTCCAGGGTTCCGGCAGGGATGGCGCACCGGCGCAGGGATCAGCTGCGGCTTGGGCGTGTAGCGGGGCGAGGGCAAGAAGGAGGAGAAGCCGCTTCATCGGTGCTTCCTTCACAGGCGATGGGATGGCGTCCGGACCGGATTTATCGCGCGCACGCATTGCGCTGAATGGTCGATCCCCGTCATCCTATTTCCTCCCGAACAGCTTTTCTATGTCGCCATGGCCCAGCTTCACCCAGGTCGGGCGGCCATGATTGCATTGGCCGCTGCGGGGGGTGATCTCCATCTCGCGGAGCAGGGCGTTCATCTCCGTGACGCTCAGCACCCGCCCGGCGCGGACGGAGCCATGGCACGCCATGGTGGCGGCCACCAGATCCAACCGTTCCTTCAGGGAGAGCGCACTGTCATAGGCGGCGAGGTCGTCGGCCAGATCGGACACCAGTCCCTGCACATCCCCCTGCCCCAGCATCGCAGGCGTTGCGCGCACCAGCATGGCGGCGGGACCGAAGCGCTCCAGTTCCAGCCCGAATTCCTTCAGTTCCTCGATCCGCGCCTCCAGCCGGTCGCAGGCGGGCTCGTCCAGTTCGACCACTTCGGGCAGCAACAGCGTTTGGGCGGCGACCCCCTGCCCTTCCATGGCGCGGCGCATGCGTTCGAGGGTCAGCCGTTCATGCGCGGCATGCTGGTCGACGATGACCAGCCCATCCTCTGCTTCCGCGACGATATAGGTGCGGGCGACCTGCCCACGGGCGACGCCCAGCGGAAAGCTGGTTCCTTCAGGCGCGGGTGCGGCGGCAGGTTCGGCGCGGGCCTGCGGCGGGGGCGTCAGGAAGCCGGGACGGCGCTCGGCCACAGAATAGGTCGGAACGGACGCGCCGGCGGCTTCGAATATCGGCATGGCGCCGATCGACGTGGGGGAAACCGGTTCGGGCTTCCATGCCGAAAGGCCGGCGGGGTCGGCATGCTGGACAGCGCGGAAACCCTCCGCATCCAGCGCGCGGCGCAGGCCGGAGACGATCATGCCCCGGATCAGCGCCGGATCGCGAAAGCGGACCTCCGTCTTGGCGGGATGGACGTTGACGTCCACCTCCAGCGGCGGAACGTCAAGGAACAGCGCCACCACCGGATGCCGATCCCGCGCCAGCATGTCGGCATAGGCGCCCCTCACCGCTCCGACCAGCAGCCGGTCGCGCACCGGACGGCCGTTCACGAACAGGAACTGATGATCGCCCACCCCCCGATTATAGGTCGGCAGCGAGGCCACGCCCGACAGGCGCACCCCCTCTCTTTCCAGCGCCACGATGACATGATTGTCGGCCAGCGCCCGGTCGGTGAGCGCGGCGACGCGATCCTCCCGCGCCTCCCCCGCCTGCACGCCCAGCACGCGCCGTCCGTCATGCTCCATGCTGAAGGCCACGGAAGGATGCGCCATGGCAAGGCGACGGATGACATCGAGGCAGGCGGCATATTCCGCCTTGGCGGAGCGCAGGAACTTGCGGCGGGCGGGGACGCGGGCGAAAAGCTGTTCGACCGTGACGCGCGTGCCGGGGGGCAGCGCGGCGGGGCCTTCGCTCACCACCACGCCATTGTCGACTGTTCGGTTCCAACCGTCCTGCCCCTGCGGCCGGCTGTCGATGGAAAGACGCGCGACGCTGGCGATGGAGGGCAGCGCTTCGCCCCGGAAACCCAGCGTTGCGACATTTTCGATGGCGTCGTCGGGCAGTTTGGACGTGGCGTGGCGTTCCAGCGCCAGCGCCATATCATCCCGGGTCATGCCGCAGCCGTCGTCGCTCACCTCCATCCGGTCGAGCCCGCCATTGGAGATGCGGATGGCGATCCGGAGAGATCCGGCATCCAGCGCATTTTCCACGATTTCCTTGAGCGCGCTGGCGGGCCTTTCGACCACTTCGCCCGCGGCGATGCGATTGACCAGATGTTCGGGCAGACGGCGTATTGACATTGATTAGTGACTAGCCCAAGCGAGCGCTTTCCGCGAGACACAAGCCTTATAAAAATTGACATCCAGGGGGCGGGTGGAACGTGGGGCGAACTTTCCGACTGTCCCGGTTCGCTTCGCCGGGGCATGCGGGCTGAACAGGAACAGGCATGTCGATCTTCTCGCGTCTCTTCAAACTCTCCTCCCAGGACATGGCCATCGACCTCGGCACGGCCAACACCGTGGTCTATGTGCGGGGCCGCGGCATCGTGCTCAACGAACCGTCCGTGGTGGCGGTCGAGACGCTGAACGGCGTGAAGCGGGTGAAGGCGGTCGGCGACGACGCCAAGCTGATGATGGGCAAGACCCCCGATTCGATCGAGGCGATCCGTCCGCTGCGGGACGGCGTGATCGCGGACATCGACGTGGCGGAGCAGATGATCAAGCATTTCATCACCAAGGTGCACGGCGGCAAGTCGCGGCCGTGGCGCTTCCCGGAGATCGTGATCTGCGTGCCTTCGGGTTCGACCAGCGTCGAGCGCCGCGCGATTCGCGATGCGGCGAGCAATGCGGGCGCATCCCAGGTCTTCCTGATCGAGGAACCCATGGCGGCCGCCATCGGCGCCGACATGCCGGTGACGGAGCCCATCGGTTCGATGGTGGTCGACATCGGCGGCGGCACGACCGAGGTCGCGGTGCTGTCGCTGCGCGGTCTGGCCTACACCACTTCGGTTCGCGTCGGCGGCGACAAGATGGACGAGGCGATCGTCTCCTTCGTGCGCCGTCATCATAATCTGCTCATCGGTGAAGCGACCGCCGAGCGGATCAAGAAACAGTTCGGCGTCGCTCAGCCGCCCGAAGACGGCGTGGGCGAGACGATCCATATCAAGGGCCGCGACCTGGTGAACGGGGTTCCCAAGGAAATCTCGATCAACCAGGGCCAGATTGCCGACGCGCTGGCGGAGCCGATCAGCACCATTGTCGAGGGCGTGCGCATCGCGCTGGAGAATACCGCGCCGGAACTGGCGGCGGACATTGTCGACCAGGGCATCGTTCTGACCGGCGGCGGCGCGCTGCTCAAGGGGCTGGACGACGAGCTGCGCGACGAGACCGGCCTGCCCGTCACCATCGCTGAAGATCCGTTGACCTGCGTTGCGATCGGCACCGGCCGCGCAATGGAGGATCCGATCTTCCGGGGCGTGCTGCAAACCGCTTAAGGGGACAAGATGGCGCGGCCACCCAGCCGACGCCCCGGGCATAACCGGAAGGCGCAATATAGCCTCTTCGCCAGCTATGTCGTGGCGATGACGGGCGCCGCCGTGGGCCTGCTTCTGGTGGTCGTCGCCATTTTCGATCCCACCGGCTTCGCCGCGATCCGCATCGCGACGGCGGAGATTACGCGCCCCGCGTCGGTGACGCTCAAGAATATGGTGAGCGGCGTCGCCTCCATCGACGAAGTGCTGGCCAGCTACTGGCGTGCCGGTTCCCAGAACGTCGCGCTGCGGCGGCAGGTGGAGGCCGACCGCAACCGCATCATAGAGGCGAAGGCGGTGGCGCAGGAAAATCTGCGCCTCAAGAAGCTGTTGAAGCTGGTCGAGGATGACGGCAGCGAATTGCTGACCGCGCGGCTGATCGCATCCTCCTCCACCAGCACCCGTCGGCTGGCGCGGCTGAACGCGGGACGCTGGCAGGGCGTGCGGCCGGGCATGCCGGTGCGCGCGCCGGAAGGGCTGATCGGGCGCATCCATACCACCACGCCCAACACGGCCGAAGTGCTGCTGCTGACCGACACCAGCAATATCGTGCCGGTGCGGCGGGCCAATGACAGCGTACCCGCGATTTCGACGGGACTTGGCGACGGCACGCTGGAGGTCCGCGCGCTGGCGGCCGGGCGTAATCCGTTCAAGCCGGGCGACCTGCTCGTCACCTCCGGCGTCGGCGGGGTCTATCAACCCAATATTCCCGTGGCGGTGATCGTGCGCATCGCGGGCGAGATCGCCTATGGCGTGCCGCTCGCCAACCCCTCCAGAGTGGATGCGGTTGTGGTGGAGCGCTCCTTCGAGGAGGCTGTGACCCGGCCGGAGGGCAATGGCCCGCCGGCTCCTGTCGAACCGGGCGCCGCGCAGAATTCGGTCACGCCATGATCGATCCCCATTTGCAGCATGTGCCGCGCCTTGGCCGTCATCCTTCGCGATTTCGGCTGGCGGGAACCCCGGTCATCACGGTGATGCTGGGATCTCTGGTGACGACGCTGCCGGTGATCGCGCAATCGCCGGTCATGCCGCCCTTCGGCCTGTTGCTGCTTCTGTCCTGGCGGCTGCTGCGCCCCGAATTATGGCGCACCTGGATCGGCGTGCCGCTCGGCCTGTTCGACGACATCGCCAGCGGCCAGCCCATCGGATCGGCCATGTGCCTGTGGACCGTCACGCTGATCGGCATAGACGCCATCGAACATCGCATGGTCTGGCGCAGCTATCGGCAGGACTGGTTAATCGCCTCCTTCGCGATTATCTTCTGCATCGCCGGCGGCGTTTTCTTCGCGCGGATCACCGGCGGAGGAGACATCAAGCTGCTGTTGGTCGCGCCGCAAATTCTCTGGACGGTCCTGCTCTTTCCCTTTGTCGTCCGGCAATGCGCCCGGATCGACCGTTGGCGCGTGATGGCATGAAGCTGCCCCTGCTCAAGAAGAAGACCGTCACCGAAGCCTCCTTGTCCTTCACCTTCACGCGCCGGGCGATGGTGGTGGGGGGCCTGCAAGGGGCGATCGGGGCGCTGCTGGTCGGGCGCATGGGCTGGATCAGCGTCGCCGAGAATGAGAAATATAATCTGCTGTCGGAAAGCAATCGCGTCAACCTGACGCTGATTCCGCCGCGACGCGGGTGGATCATCGACCGCAACGGACGGCCGCTGGCGAACAATCGCACGGACTTCCGCGTCGACCTGATCCCGGAGCGGGCGACGGACGCGGAGAACACCATCCGCAGCCTCGCTCATCTGCTGGCGCTCAGCGATGACGAAGTGGATCGGATCAAGGAGGAACTGGACAAGTCGGCAGGTTTCCGCCCGGTGCAGGTGGCGGAAAAGTTGACCTACGATCAGTTCGCGGCGGTCAGCGTCCGGCTGCCCGACCTGCCGGGCGTGGCCCCGAGCCAGGGCTTTTCCCGCAATTATCCGGCAGGTGCGACCGTCGGGCACCTGCTCGGCTATGTCGGCGCAGCGTCGGCCAAGGACTATGAGGAGCGCAAGGACCCGCTGCTGATCACGCCCGGCTTCAAGGTCGGCAAGGACGGGCTGGAGCGGTCTTTCGACAAGGAACTGACAGGCAAGCCCGGCGCGAAACGGGTGGAGGTGACGGCGCGGGGCAAGATCGTGCGGGAACTCACCACCCGGCCCGACACGCCGGGCAACGCGATCAAGCTGACCATCGACGCGGGCCTCCAGGAATATGCCGGGCGGCGGCTGGCGACGCAGAGCGGGTCGGTGGTGGTGATCGACTGCCATAATGGCGACGTGCTGGCCATGGCGTCCATGCCCAGTTTCGATCCGAACAGCTTTTCCGACGGCATCAGCCATCTGGAATGGGACATGCTGTCGAAGGACGACCATGTCCCGTTGCGCAACAAGACGTTGCAGGGGCTGTACCCGCCGGGATCGACGGTGAAGCCGATGGTGGCGCTCGCACTGCTGGAGGCGGGAGTTTCACCCATGGAGACGGTGAACTGCGCGGGTGCGATCCGGGTCGGCAACACGCTGTTCCACTGCCATAAACGGCGGGGCCATGGCGGGCTCAACATGCGGGGCGCCATTGCCCAAAGCTGCGACATCTACTTCTACCAGATGGCGCAGCGGATCGGCATGGACCGGATCGCCAGCATGGCGCGGCGCGTGGGCATGGGGCAGAAATTCGCCCTTCCCTTCCCCAGCCAGAGTTTCGGCACCGTTCCCGATCCGGCGTGGAAGCTCAAGAAATACAATCAGAAATGGCAGGTCTACGACACGGTCAACGCGACCATCGGCCAGGGCTATATGCTCATCAACCCGTTGCAGATGGCTGTAATGGCGGCGCGGCTGGCGACGGGCCGGCAGTTGATGCCCAACTTCATCTTCGGCGCGCAGCGGCCCACGCCTGCGTCCGTGGGGGTGAATGAGGAGCATCTGGTGACCATCCGCGACGCGATGAGCGCGGTGGTGAACGGCGGCGGCACGGGCGGCGCGGCCCGCATCCCCCTGCCCGGCGTGATGATGGCCGGCAAGACCGGCACGGCGCAGGTCCGCCGTATCACCATGGCCGAACGCGGGGGCGGCGTGCGCAGCAACGCATCGCTGCCGTTCAAGCTGCGCGACCATGCGCTGTTCCAGGGCTTCGCGCCGTTCGACAATCCCCGCTATGCCATTGCCTGCATCATCGAGCATGGCGGCCACGTCAACCGCATCGAGGACGCTCCCATGATCGCGGCGGACACCATGACTTTCCTGTTCGACCAAGCGAAGGCTGTCGAGAAGCTGGAGACCATCGAAAAGGACTGGGGCGGTCCGCCGGCCGAACGGCTGGCGCGGCAGATGGCGGCCTACAGGCTGGCGAAGGCGATCGAGAAGGGCGAGGCGCCTCTTCCCGAAGCCGCCAATGCGATGAACGCATCCACCGGCAATGGCGCGACCGCGACCGCCGCCCCGCCTCCGGCACCGGCTGCCGAAGCGGACGACGCCCCGCCCCCGGCGGACAGCGCGCCATGAGCATCGTTCCCGAACCCCTGACCGAATTCCCCTGGCGCGTGCTGGGCATATTGCTCGCCATCGCCGGGTTCGGGACGTTGGTGCTCTACAGCGCCGCCGGCGGCAGCATCACCCCCTGGGCGATCAACCAGGGCGTTCGCTTCGTCATCTTTTCGGGCATGGCGCTGGTGCTGAGCCGGATACCGCTGGAGACCTTCGCACGCCTCGCCTTCCCGGCCTATGGCGTCGTGCTGACCGCTCTGTTCCTGGTCGAACTGATCGGCGGGGTGGCGGGTGGCAGCCAGCGATGGATCAACCTTGGCTTCATGCAGTTGCAGCCTTCCGAGTTCATGAAGCCGGTGATCGTGCTGGCGGTCGCGCGCTTCTACGCGCTGCTTCCGGTGGGGGAGATCAGGCGCTGGAACGCGATCTGGCCGGCGCTGGTGCTGATCGGCATTCCCTGGGCGCTGGTGCTGGTTCAGCCTGACCTCGGCACCGCGACCATGATCGCCGCGGGCGGGGTGACGGTGATGTTCCTCGCCGGTCTGCCGCTGCGGCTGTTCGTGGGATCGGGACTGACGCTGGCCGCCATCGTGCCCATCGCCTTCAGCTTCCTGCACGATTATCAGAAGAACCGCGTCCTCATCTTCCTGGACCCGGAAAGCGATCCGCTGGGCGCCGGCTATCATATCAGCCAATCGAAGATCGCCATCGGGTCCGGAGGCATTTTCGGCAAGGGATTCCTCAAGGGGACGCAAAGCCATCTGGACTATCTGCCGGAGGGGCATACCGATTTCGTCTTCGCCACCATGGCGGAGGAATGGGGGCTGATGGGCGGCGTGCTGCTGATCGGGGCCTTCATGCTGCTGTTCCGCTGGGGCATCGGCGTGTCTCTCCGCGCGCAGGACAAATATGCGCGGCTGGTGGCGGCGGGGCTGACCACGACGATCTTCTTCTATGTCGCGATCAACCTGATGATGGTCATGGGACTGGCGCCGGTGGTCGGCATTCCCCTGCCCTTCATGTCCTATGGCGGGTCGTCCATGCTGACGGTCATGCTGTGCGTCGGAATCATCATGGCCATTGAGCGTTCGGGCCGGCGGCGCAGCCGGCCGGGAAACTGGGGATGAAACAGGCTTGCGCGCAAAAATTTGCCGGCAGACGCGATTTCCTGTTTGCAAAGTCCGATGCGGCTGCTAACAGCCCGCCCACGCCAAAGCGACGGCCCATCCGGGACTAGCCGAAAGCGGATGTGGACGCATAGCTCAGTTGGTAGAGCAGCTGACTCTTAATCAGCGGGTCCTAGGTTCGAGCCCTAGTGCGTCCACCAAATTCCCGGCGATCGAGGCACAAGCCGAAAGCGGGCGTGGACGCATAGCTCAGTTGGTAGAGCAGCTGACTCTTAATCAGCGGGTCCTAGGTTCGAGCCCTAGTGCGTCCACCAAAAAACTGCGTCCACCAGATCCTCCCCACCCTTGATGCATCGCCGCACGGCTTCTCCCGTCGCCCTCAAGGTCAGACCGGCAGGGCGGTGGTGAACTTCGTCATGGACAGGGCGAAGTGCGACGCAGCACCGGCGACCGAGGGATGCCCCAAAAGGGTCATCATCAGGAAGCGATTATAGTCCGCGACATCCGCGACCACGATGCGCATCAGATAGTCCCATTCCCCCGACATCGAAAAGCATTCGACGATTTCCGGACGACCCTCGACAAACTGCTCGAAGGCGCGGCGGGCCTCCTGAGCGTGGCTTCGCATGCGGATGTTGCAAAGGACGTTGACGCCCCGCCCGACCTTTTCCGGATCGACCAGCCTGACCGTCCCGGCGAGAACGCCCGCGGCCTCCAGCGCCTTGATCCGACGCCAGCAGGAAGCGCTGGAAGCCCCAACCCGCTCCGCCAGCTCGGCATGGCTGAGCGTCGCATCCTCCTGAAGGGCTGCGATGATCTTTCGGTCGACGGCATCGATCTGTCGGTCCTGTTTCATGAGGGGCAGGATAATCGCCGCATCCCTTTCATCCAAGCGTCCAGTTGAACGATCCGACGCGGATGATTTTGCCGAAACGAAAAGCCTGAATCCGCTTTCCTTTTCGGCCAACCGGGCTATTCTGTCGACAGGTCGCATCAGGGATGGTTGGGACTGCGGACATGATCGACCTTTCTCCCCAACCACAGGACAAGGGCAGCGGCGCAAAAGCCGCTCCTGCCGCGCCCCAGCATGATCCTGTGCAGACGAACAGCCGGGAGGATGGAAATCCTGCTTCCTGGTGGCATGTTCCGCAAGAGCAGATGGAGGGCGCGATCCAGCGCCTGTCGCGCTGGGCAGGCCCCTTCGCGCTGCTCGCCACGCTGTTTTTGCTGGGGTGGTGGATAATAGGCTGATCCTGCTGGTGATTCGGATCGGGCGGCGTTCTTCGCGCCCCGAAAGCGCCGCATGGCAACGCTCGCCATTTCAGGTCGTCGCAAATCTGGGGCAGAGCATCTTCCAGGAGAAACGGATCATCGGAAAAGCGGGTCCGCGCACCCCAAGCCCGATTGTCAGTCCACGGCATTTATGCCCTGCTGCTGCGCAACATAAATCAAAACGCTGCGGATGTCTGATGGTTAACACACTGCCGCGCGGCGGTGCCCGGCTTGACGTCAAGACATAAAAAGGGTTGCAGATGTCGAAAATTGATCTGGCGATCGAAGGTGTTCCCAGTCGCCAGCCCGCTACGGCCTCAGGGCAGCGGAATGCGCGGCTTTGGCTGTGCCTGCTCCTGCTGGTTGCCGATATGGCCGCGCTTGCCACGGGCTTCGCCTTCGGGCTGCGCGCCGCCGGCCTGCAATGGCTGGCGGACGGGCAGTGGCAGCCGCTGGCGGGCGGCATGATCGTTTACGCGGTTCTGGCTTTCCATAACCAGGCCTATAATCCCCATTGCCTGATGCGCATGACGCAGTCCTGCCGCAGCGCCACCATGGCTTTCGCAGGAACATTGCTGATCTTCCTGCTGGTTGTCTTTTCGCTGAAGGCGACGGGACAATTGTCGCGGCTTGGCATTTCGGCCGGTATCTTGTGCAGCGGCACCTTGCTCGTCCTACAGCGGCTGATGATCGTTCATATGGTGCGCCGCAACTTTGCCGACGGCCTGTTCGCCCAGCTCCTGATCATCGATGACGGCGCCATTCCCGACGACGTCAGTGGCATGGTGATCGTCGATGCGGCGGCCATCGGGCTGAAGGCCGATCTGGACGATCCCTATATGCTGCATCGCCTGGGCACCCTGCTCCGCGACTATGATCGCGCGGTGATCTCCTGCCCAGCCGAACGCAAGGCGGATTGGGCCCAGATGCTGAAAGGCGGCAACATATTGGGTGAGATCATCGTGCCCGAACTGGACCCGATGGCGCCGCTGGCGGTCCAGTCTTACCGCGGCACGCCCACGCTGGTGGTGTCGCGCGGGCCGTTGAACCTCGCCAACCGAGCCAAGAAGCGCCTGCTGGACATCGCCTTGACCGTACCTGTGCTGATCCTTCTCGCGCCGCTGATGGCGGTGGTGGCGATCCTCATCAAGCTGGACTCCCCGGGCCCCGTCTTCTTCAAGCAGGAACGGATCGGGCGCGGCAACATGCTGTTCCACATCCTGAAATTCCGCAGCATGAAGGTGGAGCAGTGCGACAGCGCGGGCGCGACTTCGACGCAGCGGGACGACAATCGCATCACGCGCGTCGGCGCATTCATCCGCAAGACCAGCATCGATGAACTGCCGCAGCTCATCAACGTATTGCTGGGAGAGATGAGCTTGGTCGGCCCCCGCCCCCACGCCCTGGGATCGACGGCGGAGGAACAGCTATTCTGGCAGGTGGACCGGCAATATTGGCACCGCCATGCACTGAAGCCGGGGATCACCGGCCTGGCGCAGATCCGCGGCTTCCGGGGTGCGACGGAAACGCGCCGCGACATATTGAACCGGGTCGAGGCAGATCTGGAATATCTGCATGGCTGGAGCCTGACCCGCGACATTGCGATCCTGTTCGGAACGCTGAACGTGCTGGTCCACAAGAACGCTTATTAGCGCCCGCCGAATGCGAAATCTGGAGCGCGAATCGGCGGAGCGGCCAAGACGCGGGAGAGCGAAAAAGGTTCCGCCGAAAAAATGATATTTGCGACGAAATGTCGCCGAAAACGCTTCGTCGCAAAAAATCTTATCCCAGGTTAAGAATTTGGCGCTGTCGCATGGTCATATGCGACGAATCGATGTCAGCAGGCCTTCCTTCCCAACTATTTGTTAACCGCAAAATCGGATATTAACCCCATCACCAATCGGGCGGCGGGAATATCGACGTGGCGGAAGAATTTGCAGCAGTTGCGACGGCACCCTCTTTGATCGAGACGGCGGAGTTGCGCCGTGAGCTTCCCGCTCGCATCGACGGCATGACTTTTGCCGATCATGCCGAAAGCGGCGTACAGCTCCTGTCACGTTGGGCCGGCATCGTGGCCTTTGTCGGCGCGGTCGCAGCCATCGCCTGGCTGATCTTCTGACCGGACTCGCAAGGCTCAAGCTTTCTCCCAGATTAACAGCTGCAGGGTGCGCCGGGACTGGTCCCGCCGCGCCCTGTTTGCGATGAACCGAGCCGTTGTTTTGACGCGACAAGCTGCTTTCCGGGCAGTGGTTTTACGTAGAAATACTTCTAGCATGCCTTGATTGCTGCAATGCAATAAGGGTCGATTGGTTTTGAACAAATATAATAATCCGCGATTGCGGGGCCGCATTTCCGCGCCCTGCGATCGACAGACTTCATGGTCGCGCACCTGTTTTGCGGCAGCGCTAAGTGGTGCCGCAATGGTCGCGGCCATGTCGACAGTTTCGCAGGCGCAGGATAATGACGGTACGACTGAGCCAAAGCGCGTCAGCAATGCCATGGAGCAGAAGCGGATCAGGGATTACGGTCTTCATCTGACAGCCGGCCTCGATCTACTCTATGACGACAATGTCTATCGCGTGGACGACCGCGTCGAAAACCCCACCGACGACCTGATCGTCACGCCCTCTCTGGAGGCGACCTATGGCATGCCGGTGGGCCGTCACGACATCCTGCTGCGGGGGAAGATCGGCTATGACCGTTTCATTTCCGAAGGACAGCGGAGCAAGTTGCGTCTGGATACGGAGGCGAAGGCCAATATCCGCTTCGGCGCGACCTGCCTGATCACCCCTCGCGCCTCCTATCGCCAACAGCGCGCTGATTATGGCGACATCAATTCCGCGACCGAAAACCTCCAGAAGTTCGCCACGGTCGGCGCGGATTTCACCTGCGAGCGCCCGGGGCTGTTCCCTGTGGCGAGCTATGAGCATGACAGGACGCGCAATGCCGACCAGTTCGACTATGCCGACCAGACCAGCGATATGTTCATGGGCGGGATCGGCTATGCCATGCCCAGTCTTGGCACGCTGACCGCTTATTATGAGCGGGTGAACAGCAAGCGCGACACGCTGGGCATAGAGAACCGCATCAACAGCTATGGCCTGCGGTTCCAGCGCGCGGTGACGCCGATCACGCAGATCGACGCGGATGTCCGTTGGCTCGACGTCAGCAGCGACAGCGCGGCGGTGGGCGGCTATGACGGGCTGGGCTGGAAAGTCAGCCTGTCGACGCAAGCCATTCCGCGCCTGAAGCTGACGGCCATGACAGAGCGCGCCATCGTCAACGACAGCCTGATCGCCAGCGGTTTCGCCATCGATACCAGCTACCGCATCCAGGGCGAATTTTCGATTTCCGAACTGACGTCCGCCGGCCTTTATGCGGAATGGGACCGCAGAAAGTTCCGTCAGGATGCGGCGCTTCGTCCCTATTCAATAACGGCCGACCGCAATCGTCGCTTTGGCGGGCTGTTGACCAGGAAACTTTCGGATCGTTTCGATCTTACGCTGGATGCCCAGCATTACACCCGCAGAACGGACACCAGCGTCTCCAACTATAGCGGCACGCAAGTAACGTTGGGCGCTGCCCTGCATTTCTAGACCCTCAATATATTGGGAGCATGAGCTGTGAAAGCCGATACTCTCCTGAAATCCATCTCGACCCTGCTCATCATTGCAGGTCCGATGGCTGCGACTGCCCAGACCGCCGCCGGAAACGCGGCGGCGACTGCAACTGCCGCGCAGGCGGCCAGCGCAGGCTATCAGCTCGGTCCGAATGACGAGCTGAAAATCTCCGTCTTCGGACAGCCCGACCTGTCGACGACCACGCGTATCAAGGAGGACGGCACCGTCCTGCTCGCGCTGGTCGGGCCGGTTTCCGCCAAGGGGAAGACGACCTCGCAACTGGCGCAGGACATTGCGGCCGGCTACGCCAGCGGCGGCTATCTGACCAAGCCGTCCGTCAGCGTGGAGGTCAGCAATTATGTCAGCCGGTTCGTCACCGTGCTCGGCAATGTGCCGGAAGCGGGCAATTATCCGCTCGACCGGGATTATACGGTGGCGTCGATGCTCGCCAAGGCCGGCGGTTCGACCAAGGACGGCGCCAATGCCGTCATCCTGACGCCTGCGGACGGCAGCGGGCCAGTACGCATTTCGCTGGCCGATATGGGCGCGGGCGCGATGCGGCCGCTGAAGGCGGGCGACACGCTGTTCGTGCCGCCGGCGGAAAAAGTCTATGTCTACGGCCAGGTCCAGCAGCCCGGCGCCTTCTCCTATGTGCCGGGGCAAAGCTTCCGGCAGGCATTGGCGTTGGCGGGCGGACCGACGCTGGCGGGTTCGACCAAAAGGATAAAAGTCCGGCGGGAGGGGAAGGAAATACAGGCCAAGCTGGACGATCCGGTCAAGCCTGAAGACGTCCTCATCATCCGGGAGAAGCTGTTTTGACGACACTCGATCAAGGCTTCGCGCACTCACGCTCCAGCCAGAAATCCGGTATTTTCGACAGGTTTCTGTCCCTTACGCGCAGCGGCGAAAAGCGCAACGAGCGCGTCATACCCGACGACGTGCCGTTGCATCTGGACGTGCCCGCCCTGCCCGGCTTCCGGCATGACGCGCCGGAAGCGCAGCCGGAGGAAGCGGCGCACCGGCCGCTCTCCATGAGCGCCATGGCCGCGCCGATCAAACCCATCAGCCTGCGCCGCGACAGCATCTATGCGGCGTTCAACACCGCCATGCCGGTGACCGACCGCCATGGACTGGCAGGGCGCAACAGCGAACTGGAAAAGCTGGTCGAGGCGATCGTCGTGCAACGCAAGCATGCCGTGATCTTCGGCACCCGCGGATCGGGCAAGACCTCGCTCGCCCGCGTGTTCGGGGATCTGGCGGACGAGGCGGGATGCGTCGCGCTTTATGCATCCGCCAATGGCGAAGCGGATTTCGACTCCCTCTTCCGTCCCTTCCTGACCGAATTGCCGATGAGCAGCGCGGGACAGGAACGGGCACGCAAGATGATGAGCGAGCCGCTGGACGTGTCCCGCCTCTCCGCCCTGCTGGTGGAGGAAGTGCGGGAGCGTTCCATCCTCATCATCGACGAATATGACCGGGTGCAGTCGGAAACGGCCAAGCAGGACGTCGCGACGCTGCTGAAGCTGCTGACCGACATCCACTCGCCGGTACAGGTCGTGCTGGTCGGCATCGCCAGCGACATTGACGGGCTGATTGCCGCCCACCCCTCGCTGCGCCGCCATCTGGTGCCGCAGCGGGTCGCGCCGATCCCCAAGCCGGAGCTGGAGCGGCTGCTGCTGTCCTGCGCCTCCAACGCCCGGCTTTCCATCGACGAGGATGCGCTCGACGCATTGTCGAGCGCGGCCATGGGATCGCCCTATCATGCGCGGCTGTTCGGCATGTCGGCCGCGCTGGTGACGGAATCGGCCGCGCGCGACCGGATGCTGCTGTCCGATGTCGAGCAGGGGCTGCTCTCCGCGCTGGAGGATTGGGAGGAAATGAGCGGCCAGACCCATGCGCTGTTCCGCCGCATCCTGTGGGAAGCCGGGTCCACGCGGCGGATGATCGCTCTTGCCGCCGTCGTCGCCTCCCAAATGTCCGCCATCAGCTATGAGCGGCTCGTGAAGCTCGGCCATGAGGTGCTGGGTGGCGGGTCGGTGAACGAAGGCCAGGCGCGCGACGCGATGATGCGGCTGCAACCCGCGCTGGTGGCGACGCCCAATGGTGAGCTCTGGATGTTCGAGGATACGCTGGCGCCGCAATTTCTGCTGCTGATGGCGAAGCAGCCGGTGCAGAGCGCACCGCCTGTGCAATCGCCCGCGGAGGAGATGCGCGCGCTGCTCAAGGGAGTGGACGGGCTATGACCATGAACCCGATGGATTTGCTGGCGGCGCTTCAGGCGCGCTGGCGCACGGCGGCGATGATCGGGGGCATATTGTTCCTGCTCGTCGCGATCACCGCTTTTCTGCAACCGCGGCAATATATGGGCACGGCGTCGCTGCTGCTCGACCTTTCGCAGACCGATCCGACCGACACCAATACGGCGCAGGGGCCCAAGCCCGACACGGATTCCATCCTGGGCACGCAGACGGACATCATCCGCAGCGGCAAGGTGATGAACGCCGTGGCAAGGGAAGCGGGCTTCGTCGATGCGATGCCGACGGACATGCCCGCCGATGCGCGGGTGCAGGCGGCAGCCGCCACGGTCGCGAAGAACATGACCATCACCACCGGCCGGCAGAGCAACGTGCTCCAGATCCAGTATCTGGACGCCGATCCGCAGGTCGCCGCAAAGGTCGCCAACCTGATCGCCCGGATCTACATGCGCGAACAGGTGGAACTGCGCGCCTCCCCGGCGCGCGGATCGGCCAAATGGTTCGACGAGCAGACGGAGGAAGTGCGCCGTCGCTATGAGATCGCGCAAAAGAAGCTGTCGGACTTCCAGCGGGCGCACGACATCATCGGCATCAACCGCATGGACCTTGAGGCGGAGAAGCTGAAGAACCTGTCCTATCAGCTTACCCAGGCGCAGGCGGAAGCGGCGGCCGCACGGTCCAAGGCCGGTGCGGGCAGCGTTTCCGACATCGAAGGATCGCTGATCGTCCAGAATTTGCAGGAACAGGTGGCGGCGCAGTCCGCCAGGGTATCCGAACTGCAAAAGACCCTGGGCCCCAATCACCCGACCATGGCGGCGGCCGCCGCCCAGCTGTCCGAACTCCAGTCCAAGCTGGCGGCGGCGCGCGCCAGCCAGGCCGGCGCGGTCAGCGCCAACAGCGTGGCGGCCAGCCGGCGGGAGGGCGACCTCAAGTCCAACATGGCGGGGCAGGAGGATCGCATGATCCGCATGTCGGACGTTCAGGACCAGCTCATGGTCCTCCAGCGCGACGTGGATGCCGCGCGGCAGACCTATGACACGGTGCGGCAGCGCTTCAACGAGGCGGTGCTGAAGAGCCAGATATCCCAACCCAATGCCAGTCCGCTGGATGAGGCCACCGTGCCCCTGCTGCCTGCCAAGCCCAATATCATGCTGTGGCTGATCGGCGGGATCGCGCTTGGCCTGGTCGGCGGCGTAGCTGCCGTCATCCTGATGGAGATCGTCCATCCCCGCGTTCGTTCCGCGGCGGGCGTCGCCCGCGCCACCGAGGTCGATGTCATCACCGAACTGGTGCCGGTCCCTGCGCGCCAGGCCAAGTTCTTCAAGCAACAGGAGGCCGCATGAGACTGCGTTCCACGGCGGGCGCCCCGCATCAACTGGCCTCGGGCGGCATGGCAGGCGGCGGCGCCGCGCTGCGTCCCCGCGCCCGCGACAGCCATAATTTCGCCCGACTGGCGGTGGAGCACGGTTTCCTGGCCGAAGCCGATGTGCACAAGGTCGAGGCGCATGCCCGATCCCAAGGGCTGGCGCTGCATGACGCGGCGGTTGACCTGGGGCTGCTGAACCCGGAGGATGCGGGCATGCTCGCGGCCTTGCAGGGCGGCTTCGCCCTGCTGCCGGAGGGCGACCAGCGGGTCGATCCGCTGGTGGTCGCGGCCTTCGACCCCGCCAATGCCTATGCCGCCAAGGTGCGGACGATCCGCGCCAAGATGCGCGCCGCGGCCAAAGAGGGCGATCCCGCTGCCCTGCGGCTGGCGGTGCTGGCCATAGAGGCAGGCGACGAGGCCGCGATCATGGCGGCGAACCTTGCCGTCGTGCTGGCCCAGATGGACGGGCAGACGATGTTGATCGACGTCGACATGGGCCGGCCTTCGCTCGACCGGCTGTTCCGCATCGCGAACAAGGCAGGACTGGCAGAGCAATTAATGGGCAGCGCCGCGCTGCTGCCCGCGGCCAGGACGGCGGTGGAGGGCCTGTGGCTGATGACCGCCGGTCGCGCATCCGGCAGCGCGGCGAGCCTCGTGACGCGCGGCCCGCTGGCGGAAACGGCCAATGGCTGGGGCCTGCGCGACACGTCGATGCTGTTCTACCTTGCGGAGCGGAAGGGCGACCAGACGCCCTATGGCAGCATATTGGCGGGCTTCGACGCCGTCGTGATCGTCGCGCGGCGCGGCGATACCGCCATTGCCGACATGCGCCGGGTCATCGACGATCTGGACCGGCATGGCGTACCGATCGCCGGGACGGTGATTGCATGAGCGCCGAACAAGCGCTGGCGCGTCCCCAGCCCCTTCCTTCCCCCGGCATCGGTCCGGGCATAGGGAATGAAGCCCCCGTCGCGCATGTCGGCGGCCTGCCCGTATCCACCCTGTCGCTGGATGCGCTGATCGCGAAGATGCTGGTGGAAGCGCCCCTGCGCCGCAGCCTGGAGCAGCAGCCGTCGCTGGTGTTCGACGCCAACGGCCAGGGCCTGTCGATGAACGCCACCGATCCGGACTTCCGCGCCAATCTGGCGCAGGCGGACCTGATCCATGCCGACGGACAGATCATCGTCGCGGCCTCCCGCTGGTTCGGCGGACCGCAGATCGCGGACCGCTCCAGCACGACGGACATGTTCATCGACAGCCTGAAACCGGCGGCGGAGGCCCAGGTCAGCTATTATCTGCTCGGCGGCGAGGAGAAGGTGAACGCCGCCTGCGCGAAGGAGATCCTCGCGCTGGCGCCGGGTCTTCAGCTCGCCGGACGGCGCAACGGCTTCTGGAAGCCGGAGGAAGAGGATGCGGTGATCGACGCGATCAATGCCGCCGCGCCCGACGTCCTCTGGGTCGGCACCGGCAAGCCGCGCGAGCAGGCCTTTTGCGTGCGCAATCGCGACCGGATCAAGGCCGGCTGGATCGTCACCTGTGGCGGCCTGTTCAACTATATCACCGGCGACTATCCGCGCGCGCCGCTCTGGATGCAGAAGTCCGGTTTCGAATGGCTGCACCGCATGGCGACGCGGCCCAAAGAACTGGCCTGGCGCTACATCACCACCAATCCGCACGCCCTCTGGCTGATCTGGAAACATCGCCATGGCTGAAGCCCAGGTGGCTGAAAATCTTCCGACGGGCCGCGTCCGGCGCCTTGGCAGCCTGTTCGGCCGCTTCGGGCTGGCGAGCCTGTCGTCGGCGATCGTCTCGGTCAGCCATCTGCTGGTCCAGCTCTTTTCCATCCACCATCTGGAAACGGCGGCCATCGGCACGCTGGCATTCCTGCTGGTGATCATCCAATTCGGCTATGGCCTGTCCAATGCGCTGGTGTCGACGCCCTATACCATCGCAGTGAACCAGGGAGACGATGCCGATGCCCGGAGCTTCGACTTCTTCTTCCCGGTCAACCTGATGCTGGCGGCCAGCCAGGGACTGATCTGCGCCGCCATCGCCTGGGCAACCGCCTCTCCCGCCGCAGCCCTGCTGTTCGGGATGGCGGGCATGCTGTCGCTGATCCGCTGGTTCGGGCGCTCCAATGCCTATGCGCATCATGCTCCGGCAAGGGCTGCACGATCGGACCTCGCCTATGCAGGGACGATCCTGGCGGGACTTTTGATCGCGATGCGGACCGGCGCGGACATGCCCGCCATCGGCGGCATGCTGGTGGCGGCCAGCCTGGTCGGACTGCTCCCCTTCGGCCTCGCCTATCTGCGGCGGCACTTCGCCATGGCGCCCGCCCGCGCGCTGGGCGCCTATCGCCCGGTGTGGAAGGAGCAGTCGGCCTGGACGCTGGTCGGCGTGCTGTCGACGGAGGCGACCTCCAATTCGCACAGCTATATCGTGACGCTGCTCGCCGGGCCGACCGCCTTTGCGCCGATCGCCGTGGGGATGCTGTTCTTCCGCCCGGTCAATGTCTGCATCACCGCCCTCACACAGTTGGAGCGGCCCCGCATGACCCGGGCCGTGGCGCGCGGCGATCATGACGCGGCGATCAGGTCGGAACGGGTCTTCATGGCCGCGCTGGTCATGCTGTGGCTGGCGACCTGCGCGGTGGCGGCGATTGCCCTCTATGCCTTTCCAGGCCTGATCCTGAAGCCCACGCTGGACCACCGGCTGGTGATGATCGCGGTCGGCCTCTGCGCCCTCCTCTCCCTCGTCCAGTGCGTGCAGACGCCGATGAGCGTGATGACCCAGGCGCGCAAGGCCTTCCGCCCGCTCGCCGCACAGAGCATGCGCAGTTGCGGCGTCGGGCTGGTCGCCGTGACGCTGCTGGTGCTGGGCACCGCGCCCGTCCTTTCCATCGGCGGGGTCGTGCTGTCGCAGCTCGTCATGATGCTCGGCATCTGGCAACTCGACCGCAAATGGCGGCGCGATCAGCGGGGAGCCGCCTGACCATGGCGACAAGCTGGCATCGCGGCGGTGTCGCCGCCATCCCCGCACAGACGGGCGGCGGCCAGAGCATGCGCATGATCTGGATCACCCAGATCTTCTATTTCGTCTTCCTGATGATGGTCTTCATCGGCCAGCAACCCTTCGCCTCCCGCACGCAGGACGAGCTGGTGGCGATGGCGCAGGAAAATGACGGGTCGGACCTGTTCAAGCAGATGCTGTTCATCGGCTTCGCCCTGCTGCTGACCGGCGTGCAGATCATCCGCAAGCATCCGCTGCAATATAGATTCACCTTCTGGCCGCTGGCGATCATGCTGGTCTGGTTCTTCATTTCCTGCACCTGGGGCGTGGACCCGTTCGTGTCCTTCAAGCGGGCGATGCAGCAGCTCATCGTGATCTACATCACCTTCTGCGCGCTCTCCCTGATGGGGCCGCAGCGGCTGTTCGACGCGCTGCGCGCGGCGCTGATCGTCTCGCTGATCATCTGCTGGGTGTCGCTGCCGCTGACACCCGCCGCCGTCCATCCACCGACCGAAAGCGACAAGGCGCTGATCGGCGCATGGCGCGGTTTCTTCTTCCACAAGAATATCGCCGGGGCCGTCATGGCGCTGACCTTCATCGTCTGCGGCAATGCATGGATCGACCGGCGCAAATGGTATTATGCGCTGTTCGCGGTCATGGCGTTCGTCTTCGTGATCGGGACCAAGAGCAAGACTTCGCTCGCGCTGTGCGTCGGCATGCTGGCGATCAGCAACATCTATCGGGCGCTGAGCGACAACACGCAGAAGCGCGCGATATTGCTGCTGATGCTGGGTTTCGGCATGGTGGGTTTCCTGGCGCTCTACATCGCCTATCAACCGACCATCGAGCGGCTGTTCGCCGATCCGACCAGCTTCACCGGACGGGTATCGATCTGGCGGGTGGTGTTCGATTATCTGGCCGATCATCCCTACCTGGGCGCGGGCTTCGGCGGCTTCTGGCAGGTGGGCGTGAACAGCCCCGCGCATGACTATCTGAACCAGCAATTCCAGATGCTGACCGCCCATTCGCATGACGGCTATCTGGAAATCTGGGTGACGACCGGGCCGCTGGGCCTCATCATGCTGCTGGTCAGCTTCCTTGCCTTGCCCGCCTATTGGTTCCTGACCGGCTCGACCAGGGAGAACCAGGCGCTGATGGTGCCCGCTTTCGCCATCTGGGTGTTCGTCATGTACCAGAACCTGCTGGAAACCAGCTTTTTCGACAAGGATCGCCAGGTCTGGGTGATCTTTCTCGCGGCCATCGCGGCCGCCCACGCCACTTTCAAGGCCAAGCCGCGCCCGCAATGGACCCGGCGCCACCATCTCCAGCAGGAGAGCGTCCATGGCTAATATCATCGTCTGCATCGCCACCTGCAACCGGCCACAGGGATTGCGCCGGACCCTGGAATCCCTCGCTGCGCAACAAACGCGGCACCATCTTGAAGTGCTGGTGGCCGACAATGACGCGGCCCGTCAGGAAGGGCTCGCCGTGGTCGAGCAGCTCGCTTCCCAAGGCTATCGCTGGCCGATCGAAGCCCTGCTGGTTGCGGAACGCGGCATTCCGCTGGTGCGCAACGCGCTCGTCGCCGCCGCGCTGGCGCGGCCCGGCGCGACCCATGTCGCCATGCTGGACGATGACGAGGCCGCTTCCCCCGGGTGGATCGACGCCATGGCCGATACGGCGCAGCGCTGGGAGGCGGACGTGGTCGGCGGCGCCGTGCTGCGGGAGATGGACAGCGCCATCGCTCCCTGGGCGGCGCGCCATCCCCTGCTCGCCCCCAAGCAACGCGGGCAGTCCGGCCCGGTCGCGCTGGTGGACAGCACCGCCAATGTGCTGATCGCCGCCACGGCCCTGCGCGCCATGGGGGAGCGCCCCTTTGACGAGCGCATGGCGCTGACCGGCGGGTCGGACAAGCAACTGTTCACCCGCATGCAGCGCGCCGGCTTCCGCTTCGCCTGGTCGGAGGAGGCGGTCGTGACCGAACTCATCCCCGCCAGCCGCGTCACCGCCCGATGGCTGCTGATGCGCGGCTATCGCGTCGGCATGACCGACATGATGGTCGAGCGTTTCCACAAGGGCCGCCTGCGCACGCTGCTGGGCGAAGCGCCGCGCATTGTCGCGGGATTCCTCGTCGGATCAGTGGGCGCTGCCGCCACGTTCGACCGGGGCAAGCGGGTCGAACGGCTCGG
This sequence comes from Sphingobium fuliginis, assembly GCF_015074805.1. Taxonomy (NCBI): domain Bacteria; kingdom Pseudomonadati; phylum Pseudomonadota; class Alphaproteobacteria; order Sphingomonadales; family Sphingobiaceae; genus Sphingobium; species Sphingobium fuliginis. Next base: position 1,379,297 of record NZ_CP060035.1, read on the forward strand.
CAAGCTTTATCGCGCGGCCGGCAAGATCGCCGGGCTCGCCGGATTCCACTATGAAGAATATCGAAAGGTGCATGGCGCATGAGCGATGCCGCGCTGGGCAAGCAACCCTTTTTCTCCGTCGTCATCCCGCTCTACAACCGTGCGGAAATCGTCGGCGACACCATCCGGTCCGTGCTGGCGCAGGACTGGCAGGATTTCGAGGTCGTCGTGATCGACGACGGTTCGCGGGACAATCCCGGCCCCGTGATCGACGCGATAGGCGATCCCCGCGTCCGCTATATCCGGCAGGATAACGCCGGCGGCGGCGCGGCGCGCAATGCCGGCATCATGGCGGCCGACGGGCGCTATATCGCCTTTCTGGACTCCGACGACCTGTTCCTTCCGCGCAAGCTTTCCATCATGGCGAAGGCGCTGGCGGGAGATGACGGGCGAACGGTACTCTATTCCCGCATGAAAGTGGACCGGGGCGTCGACCGCTACTGGATCAGGCCCGACCGCGGCATTCGCGAGGGCGAGGATGTCGGGGAATATCTGTTCTGCGCCAATCAGTTCATGCAGACCAGCACCATGGTCGTGCCGACCGGCATGGCCCAGCATGTGCTGTTCGACCCGGCTTTGAAGAAGGGACAGGATCTCGACTTCTGCGTCCGGCTCCAGGGCGCGGGGGCCCGGTTCCGGATGATCGACCAGCCGCTGACCATCTGGCTCGACGCGACGGAGGCGGGCCGGACATCCTATGTGAAGGGCTATGAAACCTCGCTCGACTGGCTCGACCGCTGCGGCCACATGCTCACCAACCGGGCGCGGCGGGGCTATCGCGCAACCGTGCTGGCCTATCATATGGCGCCGATCAGGCCGGTGGTGGCGATCAAGGATCTGGCGGTGGGCATGGTGGCGGGCGGCGTCCCTCCCCGCGTGATCGCCCGGCAGGTGCTGCGATCCTATCTGCCCAAGCCGCTCTACCGATCGCTGGTCAACGGCTTCGTCCTGCGCTTCGGCAAGGCCGAGGCCGCCACAAGTGGAGCCGGTTCGTGATGACCGCCTGGCAACCTCCGTCCAGCCTGAAGGCTGCCACCGCCGCGCCGCTGTTTTCCGTGGTGATCCCCACCTATCAGCGGCGCGACGCGGCGGTGGCCGCCGTCATGTCCGCCCTTGAACAGACGGTCGCGATCATCGAGGTGATCGTGGTCGTGGACGGATCGACGGACGGGACGGAAGTTGCCCTGGGCGCGATCAACGATCCGCGTCTCAAGGTCATCGTGCAGGAAAATCGCGGTGCGGCGGCCGCGAGGAACAAGGGCATCGACCATGCCCGCGGGCGCTATATCGCCTTTCTCGACTGCGACGACCGGTTCCTGCCGCACCATCTTGCCGACCTGCTGCCCCTGTTGCAGGAGAGCGAGGATGTCGTCGCCTATGGCCAGGTGCTGGCCGACCGTGGCGAAGGACGCAATTTCCTCAAGCCGCCGCGCGCCATCGCCCATGGGGAAACCATGGACCGCTATCTGATGTGCGATCGCGGCTTCATCCAGACCAGCAGCATGGCCCTCAGCCGGACGCTGGCTGAGAAGGTGCGCTATCGCGAGGATGTGAAATTCGGCGACGATACCGACTTCGCCCTGCGCCTGTCGCTGGCCGGGGCGCGCTTCCTGATGACGGAACGGCCCGGCACCATATGGGCCGACCGCGATGCCGACGACCGGCTTTCGCAGGTGCGCGGCAGCATCGGCAGCCTGACCTGGCTGCGGGACCTGCGCCCCCATATCAGCCCGCGCGCCTTTTCCGCCTATATGGGCTGGCACGCCGCGAAAAGCATCTGGCCGACCAGCAGGCGGCAGGCGATGCGCTACTATCTGGGCGCCGTCTGCCGGGGCGCCTTCGGTCCCCGGCTGGCGGCGACCGTGCTGTTGCAGATCGTGATGCCCGACCCGGTCTATCGCCGCATTTCCGACCGCTGGATCGACCTGTCCCACATGCTCGCCGGCAAGGGGCAGAGGCTGTGAGGCGGCGTGAATTCCTGGCGGGCGCGGCGGCGCTTTCCGCCTGCTCCCCCATCCAGCCGAGCGCCGCGCAGGTCGGCGGCACGGCAGGGCTGGCCGCCCATGCCCGCAAGTCGGGCCGCTATTTCGGCGCGGCGATCAAGTCGCGCCAGTTGCGCGAAGACCCCGATTTCACCGCCGCCGTCGCCCGGGAGTGCGACATGGTCGTCCAGGAATATGAACTGAAGCGCGGCACGACCGAGCCGAAACCCGGCAAATATGATTTCAGCGGCGCCGACCAGATCATCGCCTTCGCACAGCAGCATGGCATGCGCGCGAGGGGGCATGCGCTGGTCTGGTACGCCGCGCAACCGCCTTGGCTGGAACCGGCGTTGAAGGCCGCCGGCCGTGCCGAACGCGAAACGCTGATGACCAGCTATATCGACACCGCCATGCGCCGTTACGCAGGCAAAATCCGCGAATGGGACGTCGTCAACGAAGCCATCGAGCCCAATGACGGCCGCGCCGACGGCATGCGCGCCAAAAGCATGTGGATGGATGCGCTGGGCGAGGATTATATCGACATCGCCTTCCACCATGCGCGGGAAGTCGATCCCCGGCCCATGCGGTTCCTGACCGATTTCGGGATAGAACATGACTCCCCCCGCTGCGAGCGCCGCCGCACTGCTCTGTTGAAGCTGCTCGACCGGTTGATGGCGCGCAACGTGCCGGTGGACGCGGTGGGCATACAAGGGCATCTGAAGCCCTATAGGGAAGGTTTCAACCAGGCCCTGTTCGCGCGCTTTCTGGAACAGCTCAGCGGCTATGGGCTGGCCCTCTCCATCACGGAATTCGACGTCGCGGACCGGGGTGGGCCACCCAATCCGGACAAACGGGACAAGGAGGTCGCCTCCGTCGCCAAGGCCTTTCTGGACGTGGCGCTGGACAATCCGGCGATGCGGTCGGTGCTCTGCTGGGGGCTGTCGGACCGCTATAGCTGGCTGTCCAGTTTCAAGGATTACAAGTGGCCCGACGGCCAGTTGTCGCGCGGCCTGCCGCTGGACGGCGGGATGCGCCGCAAGCCGCTGTGGGACGCCATAGCCGCCGCCTTCGACGCGGCCCCCGCCATGAGGAGCGCAGGCGCATGAGAATTTCCTCGCTGACCGGCCTTCGCGGCGTGGCGGCGGTGTCGGTGCTGCTGTACCACATCCCGCATAATCCGGCGTTCGAGGCGTTTCGCCTGCCGCTTTTTTCCCGCGCCTATCTGGCGGTCGACCTGTTCTTCATCCTGAGCGGCTTCGTCATCTCCTTCGGCTATCACGACCGGGTGGTGAACCATCTGGGACGGGCAAGCTATGTCGACTTCCTCATCAACCGCATGGCGCGCGTATGGCCGCTGCACCTGATCGTGACGCTGGTGTTCATGGCGCGCATCGTCCTGAACATCTCCGGCAGCCAGGCGATCGCGCTCGATGCGCCGAACATCCTCACCAACCTGCTGATGGTGCAGAGCTGGGGTTGGGGAACGGAGCCGATCGCAGGCAACAGCTGGTCCGTCAGCACGGAGGTCGCGGCCTATCTCATCTACCCGCTGATCGCCATCATCGCCTTCTCGCGATGGGCGTGGGTGCAGGGGTTGCTGTGCGTCGGAATATTGGGCCTGGTGGCGCTGTCGGGCCGGGGTTCCAGCGGTCCGCTGGACGTCAATGACAGCGACAGCGTGCTCACGCTGCTGCGCTGCCTCGCCGGTTTCTCGTTGGGCGTTCTCAGCTATCGCTGCGCAGAGAAGGCGTGGTGCCGGCGGCTCATCGACCGGACGGGCGCATTCGCCATGATCTGCGGGCTCATCGCGCTCGCGCTGCTGCTGCCTGGAAAGGCCGATCTGCTGGTGGTCTGCCTGATGCCGGCGCTGGTGCTGAGCTGCTATTATAACGGCGCTGCGGCGCGGGCGGTGATGGCCAATCCGGTCAGCTTCCATCTGGGCCTGATCAGCTATTCCATCTATCTCTGGCATCCGCTGGTGCGCGACGTGTTCGCCCGCGGCATGGGCGTGGCGCACAGGCATGGGATCACCGGCTCCGACGGACTGATCGTCCTCGCCATGCTGGTATCGACCTGGCTGCTCTGCTGGGCGAGCTATGCGCTGGTGGAGGTGCGCGGGCACCGCTTCATCAAATGGCTCCAGCGCGGCGGACGGAGCCGCAAGCCCGTGGTCGAGGCTGCCGCCTGATGCCCGCGGTCTGGATCGCCATTCCCACCTTCCGCCGGCCCGAACAGCTCCGCCACCTGTTGGAGGTCCTGCCCGGCGTGACCGACCGCCATGACGTGATGGTGCTGGTGGCGGACAATGATCCGGTCCGGCAGGAGGGGGCAGCCGTGGTCCGGTCGCTGCTGGCGGAGGGATATGGCCTGCCCGTGACGCTGCTGACGGTGGCGCAGCCAGGGCTCTGCGCAGTTCGCAATGCCATCGCCGCCGCCGCTCTGGACGACCCGGCGATGCGTTTCCTGGCGATGATCGACGATGATGAGTGGCCGCAACCCGGCTGGCTCGACGCGCTGCTGATCTGTCAGGCGCAGGTGGGCGCGGATGTCGTTGCCGGGCCGGTGGACAGTTGCTTCGTGGGGCAGCCGCCGCGATGGGCGCGCGAAACGCTGGTCTTCCGCGCGGAGGAACGCCCATGGGGGGCGACCGGCATGCTCTGGGCCAGCAACAACCTGCTGGTCGGCCGGCGCGCCTTTACAATGATCGGCGTGCCCTTCTTCGATCCGCGCTTCAACCGCAGCGGCGGAGAGGATCTGGATTTCCTGGCCCGGCTGCATGAGGCAGGCGCCCGCTTCGGCTGGTCGCCCGATGCACGGGTCAGCGAATGGGTGCCGGCGGAGCGGGCGCGCCTTTCATGGGTGCTGAAACGCATGTGGCGCATCGGCTGCACCGAAACCATGGCGCGGCGCAAGGCCCTGCCCGGCCGCATCGGCGCCGCGAAGCTGCTGGCCCGGTCGATTGCGATATTGGGACTGCGGACCGCAGGACTGGCGGCCCTGTTTCTGCCCGGCGCGCGTCGGGTGGACATCGCCGGACAGTGGGTCAAGAGCTGGGCGCGCCTCTATGCCCTGGCAGGAGGCGCGCGCAGCTATTACGGGGCGAGCCATTATGGCGCGCTGTAGATTTTGAAGCTCTTGACCACCATGTCGCCCGACCCGTCATCATAAGCGCCATCGGTCTTCACCGCGACGTCCATGATGGGATAGAAGCGGAAGCCCCGGAAGGGATTGACCGACTGATAGGTTTCCACCCCATCCACGAACCAGGTGATGTAATCGCGCTGGATGTCCACGGCGAAACGATGGAAACCCTGGGAATAGCCGCTGAGGCCATAGGCCTGCTGCGTCTGGATCGTGACGCCCCGCTGATCGTAACGGGTGCCGTTGGCCCCGATATGCAGGGTATGGGCGACATGGCGGTCGAAATCCCAATAGCTTTGATAGCCGAACCCTTCATAAATATCGATCTCGGGCGGCCAGCCGCTGGTCGAAACCAGCCAGAAGGCAGGCCATGACCCGCGCCGGCTGGGCATTTTGGCTTCCCATTCATATTGGCCATAGCCGATCTGCGTCGCCAGGAAATTGCGCCCGTCGAGCACCGACGATCCATAATACCATGTCTGGCCGCCATAGCTGATCGGCGTCTTCAGCTTTTGCGTATGCAGGACGAGTCCGTTCGTCCCCCAATAGACCGGCCCTTCGATGCCGGGGAAAATGCTGGAATCGAGATAGAGACCGGTTTCCCCATTGGCGATCTGCGTCCGGCCATGGGCAAGCGAAGTCGCCCACCGGTCCCAACCGCCATCGGGGGACCGCCTATGCGTGTCCTTGAGCAGTTCGAACTGAAGCGTACCGGTCGCCGCGAAGCTGCGCGGCTCGCGAAACATACCCGTCGCCCTGGCGGTTGCGATGGCCGTGCTGCTGGCCATGATCGTCGCGGTCGATTGACCCTGAAGGCCGCCCCACGGCGCCTCCCGCAGCTTGACCTGGAACTGCTGGCCTTCCGTGGCGCCGATGATCGGCACCGCGACGGTCTGCACCAGCGGATCGCCGGGGCGGAAGATCACCACCGTGTCGACCGTCTGGTAATTATAGCCCGACAGTGCGCGATAGGTGCCCGATCCGTTGACCGTGATGATCCGCGCGATCACCGTATTGGGCGTCGGCCGATCCAGCGTCACCGGCACATAGGCCACGCTGCTGCCCGGACGAAAGCTCGCATTGCCCAGCGACAGCGTCGCCTTTGCCGGCAGCTTCGTCCCATTGGCGAAGTCGAAATCGGAAAAATCAGAGACAATGTTCATCGTCGTGGAACCGCTGATCGTCGACGACGTTATCGTTGTGGAGTTCGTGGCGGAAAGAGGCTGCGAACTGGTGCTGGTTGCGGTCGACGTCATATTCGATGTCGACCCCCCAGTCATGATCGTAGCGGCTCCCGCTGCGAAAATACAAAGCATTCCGGCTCCAAAAATGGAGCCAGTCATTTTGACAGGCATGGTTGCGACCCCCGCAGTTATCCCCGATAGGGTCTCCCAAGAAGGTTAACAAAAACTTCGGGTCAACGACGACTCGTCGTATCCTTTCGGAATTTGCGACGAGTTGTTGGTGGACATGCCGGAAACTGGCTGAACCTGGCCATGTTTTCGGAATCGATATGACCCGGGATTTCCACGCCGGAAATGAAAAGCGCTCCCGACACAAGGCCGGGAGCGCGCCTGTTCCAGCCCTTCCCGCGAGGGAAGGGATTTCGGTCGCGGCTTATTCCGCCGCCTGAACCAACTCTTCTATCTCGGGCGTGGCGCCGCGGCCGACGCTGACATAGGCGAAGCCGGCCGCCTCGGCATCGGCCGGACGATAGATGTTGCGCAGGTCGACCAGACCGTCACCGCTCATGATGCCCTTGAGGCGCGGCAGATCGAGCGCCCGCAGCGCATCCCATTCCGTGACGATGACGACCGCCGCAGCCCCCTGCGCCGCGACATAGGGATTATCGCAGAATTCGACATTGGCCATCATCGTACGGGCGGCATCCATCCCCTCCGGATCATAGGCCCGCACCTGCGCGCCTCCGTCCTGCAGGGCCTGGATGATGGCGATCGACGGTGCATCGCGCATGTCGTCGGTATTGGGCTTGAAGGTCAGGCCCAGCACGGCGATCGTCTTGCCGCGCACCGACCCGTTGCAGACCGCGACCACCTTCCGCGCCATGGCCCGCTTGCGGCTTTCGTTGATCGCCACGGTCGTTTCGATCAGGCGGATCGGCGCGCCGGCGTCTTCGGCCGTCTTGACCAGCGCCAGCGTATCCTTCGGGAAGCAGGAGCCGCCATAGCCCGGCCCGGCATGAAGGAATTTCGAACCGATCCGGTTATCGAGACCGATGCCGCGCGCCACCTGCTGGACGTCCGCGCCGACATTCTCGCACAGTTCGGCAATTTCGTTGATATAGGTGATCTTCATCGCCAGGAAGGCGTTGGCGGCATATTTGATGAGTTCGCTTGTCCGGCGGCCGGTGAACTGGATCGGCGCCTGGTTGAGGTAGAGGGGGCGATAGACCTCCTCCATCACCGGGCGGGCGCGCTCATCCTCTATGCCGACGACGATGCGGTCAGGACGCTTGAAATCCTGGATCGCCGCACCCTCGCGGAGGAATTCGGGGTTGGAGGCGACGGCGAACTGCGCATCGGGATTGGTTTCGCGGACAATACGGTCGACCTCGTCCCCCGTACCGACCGGAACGGTGGACTTGGTGACGATGACGGTGAACCCGCTCAGATTGGAAGCGATCTCCTGGGCGGCGGCGTAGACATAGCTGAGGTCCGCATGCCCATCGCCTCGCCGCGCGGGGGTGCCGACGGCGATGAACACCACATCGGCCTGGCTAACCGATCCGGCAAGATCGGTGGTGAATGTCAGGCGACCCGCCTTCACATTGCGCGCAATCAGATCGGCAAGGCCCGGCTCGTAGATCGGAACGCCCCCGCCCTGCAACAACTCGATCTTGCGCGCGTCCTTGTCCACGCAGATGACATCATGGCCGAAATCCGCGAGACACGCGCCGGATACCAGGCCGACATAGCCCGAGCCGGTCATAACGATCCGCATCACTATTCTCCTTCTTCAAACGGCTTTCGACCGACGGCCAACCGATCATGAAAGGACGCAGGAATCCATTCCGGGAAACCCCGGATGCACGGACCCTCATCCCTCATCATGGGTTGGGCGCCAGGCGACCGAGCCCGATGCCCAATTGGCCGGAACCAGCCGGCGATTGACGCAGCGCAGCATACCGTCCTGCGCGGGCTGGATGCAACGCAGCCTGCCGCTCTTCCCACACATATGGGCGCGGATCAGGCGCTTAGCCCATGGAAAAGGGCGGGAGCATCGCTGCTCCCGCCCCTCGCCCTCGCCCTGAGGAACCGGTCAGAATTTGACGCGCACGCCGGCCGTGAAGGCGCGGCCGACAATGTCGTACACCGCGATATTGGTCGGCGGGTTGACGCCCGGCACGGTGCCGGGAATCAGCGGCGGCTTCTTGTCGAACAGGTTGTTGACCGTCGCGAAGAATTCGAAATTGCCGCCATCGCCATGCGGAATGGTGTAGCGCATCGTCAGGTCGGTGTACCAGACCGGCTTCACCTTGGGATTGACGAACTGGATCGGCGTCGCGCCGCCCGGAATATCGAGCCGCATCTTGCCGATATATTGTTCGCCGATGGTGAGGCCGAAGGGGCCATTGGTATAGTCCACCGTCAGGTTGCCGCGCCAGCGCGGAAAACCCTGCGGGTTGCTGGTGACGACGCTGACGCCCGCATAATGGGCGATCGGCGCGCCCGCATATTGCTGGGCATCGAACTTGTCGAGATAGTTGAGGTAGAGCCGCACGCCCAGCCCGCCATTGCCGACCGCCGTGCGATAGGTGAAGTCGAAATCGATGCCCGCCGTCTTCAGGAAGGCGATGTTCGCAGGGGTCAGACGAATCAGCGACGGGAAGCTGGTCGGGCTCGCGCGCTCGATCAGATTGCATTCCGCAACGCCCGATCCGCCGGCATTAAGGCAGTTGGTCAGGATCTGCTGCGCCGACAGGGAGTCGATCAGCTTGTCGACCTTGATGTTGTAATAGTCGATCGAGGCCGAGAAACCGCGCAGGAAGCTGGGCGAGAACACTGCGCCGAAGGTGTAGGTGTCCGCCACTTCCGGCTTCAGATTGGGATTGCCCGACGTCACCGTGTTGGCATTGACGTTCTGGCCGCTGCCATAGCTCCCGTCCGCACTCCTGACGTCATTGACGATGCCGATGCCGCTCTGCGCGCCGGCATAAAGTTCGAACAGATTGGGCGCGCGGATGTCATGCGAATAGGTGCCGCGCAGCAGCAGGTCGTCCACCGGCTTCCAGGTGCCGCCCACCTTCCAGGTCTTGACCGTGCCGGAGGTGGAGTAATCGGTCACACGGATCGCGCCGTTCACGCTCAATTCGCGGAAGAAGGGCGTGTCCTTCAGGATCGGCACCGCAAGTTCGGCATAGGCCTCCTTGACGTTCAGCTTGCCCGCTGCCGATCCGACATTGGTCAGCCAGTAGAAGAGCGTGTTGATCGAGCCGGTAGGATAGGGAACCGTTGCCGATTCCGCCCGAGGGACGCCGCGCAAGCCGGCGAAATAGGCTTCCCGCTCCGCATCCGTGTCCAGCAGCGACGGATCGGCATTGCTGGTGAGGCGCAGGGACTGGCGCCGATATTCCACGCCCACCGCGATGTCGACCGGGCCTGCCGGCAGTTCGAACAGGCTGCCGCTGATATTGGCGGCGATCGCATCCTGCTTGAAGCGCGCCCGATAGCTGGAGGTGCCGGTCGCATAGGCATAGCCCTCCGGCGTCGATTTCGAGGGATCGCCATGCATCACGTCGATCGGCTTGCACCCGGCATATTGGCTGGCATAGGTCGGGTTCAGCAGCACGCGGCAGGTGACCTGCCCGGTCGAGGGATCGCGCACGGCGTCGAGCGCGGCATAGAGCTTCTGGTTGTCGTACAGCCCCACATTGTCCATCGAATGCTTCGAATCGCCGTGGCTGTAGGTCACCTGCCAGTTGAAGTCGTCGAACTTGCCCGCAAGGCCGGTCGTCGCCGTCCAATAATCGGTCTTTTCATAGGCGATCGGCTTGGGCTGGCCTGCATCCTGCTGACCGACGACATAATAATCGTTCGCGCCTGTCAGCGCGCCGTCGAGCGCAGTGGAGAGATAAGGATTGCCCTTGTAGATGCGCGCCGATTGCGTCGCCGGAATCAGCGAATTGCCCTGTGTGAAATAATGATATTTGCTGCGGGCGTAGAGCCCCTGGACGAAGAAATTGATGTCGTCCGTCAGGTCGTAGCTGACCCGGCCGAAACCGTTATAGTTGGTGAGCGGCGAAATCGCATTGGTGTCGTCGGGAATCTTGTAGCCGTCGCCGCCCTGCTGGAAGCCGGTGGTACCGACCACGGTCCCCAGGTTGAACGGGCGGGTGGAGCCGTCATTGTTGATGACCCGTCCGACGAACGGATTGCCGGCCACGCTGGACCCCACGATACGGCCGTTGGCGGCCAGGGCGGAGATGCGGATGTCCGGCGCAACCACATAGGGATTGGCAACCGTGCCCGGCGCCGCCGTGCAGGTGCGCGACTGGCCGTTGGCGGAAAGAGCGCAGGTGGATGTCACGCTGCCGACGAAATTATAGCCCTGCGTCGCGAAGTCGCGGTCCTGCCGCAACATGCCGTCGCTGTTGGAATATTCCGCGCTCAGCAGCACATGGCCGCGGCCGCCGGCGAAATCCGCGCCGAATGCGCCGCCCAGCCGCTGGTTGCCGTTATTGCCGCGCTGGTCCACGCCGGCCTGGGCCACGCCCTTGAAGCCCGTGAACTTCTTGTCGAGGATGAAGTTGACGACACCCGCGACCGCATCCGAACCCCATTGGGCCGAAGCGCCCCCCGTCACCACGTCGACGCGCTGCATCAGCAGTTGCGGCAGGACGTTGGTATCGATGGTGCCGACATATTCGGTGGGCGAAACCCGCATCCCGTCGAACAGGATCAGCGTACGCAACGGACCCTTCGGATTGTTGCTGGGCGTGCCGAGGCCGCGCAGGTTCAGAACATTGCCGTGGATCGGCAGGTTGGAGAAATTATTCGCCGACTTGGACGGGCTCAGCGAATTGTTGAACTGGGGCAGCTTGTTGAGCGCGTCGGCCACGCCCGAGGGCGTGGTCTTGGCCAGTTCCTCCGTCGATGCGACCGTCACCGGAGTCGGCGCGGTATAGCCGTCGCGCACGATGCGCGACCCCGTCACGACGATGTCGGCATTGCTCGCGGGCGCCGCGGCCTGGGGCACGGCATCTTCCTGCGCGGGCGCCGCCGCGGCCATTTCCTGCGCCCAGGCGGGCACTGCCATTGCGATGATGCTGGCGCCGACGGCCAGCGACGATATGAACAGCCTGTCCTTCGTCATCTTTCCTTTTCCTCTCCCTGCACGATCTTTGTCCGGCAACGTCACCGGGCGCGATCATTATTATCCCCGTGTGCACTTTTATAGTTATCCCAGCCAACGCCGATGTCAATAAATTTTGCACTAGTGGGAAAAGTTAATTGCAGATATTCCTCGCCCTCCTTCACCGGAATCCCCCGGCATAATTTCCCCGCGCCGCCCCGGCGGTCCGACGTTTCCGCGCACATGCCACGAACATATATTGACCCACTGTGCAGAAATGTGCGTTATAATGGCTGGAGCGGCAGTGCGCCGGCAGACCTTGCCGGCCGCTACAGGGCCGAGAGATAGGGAGAGTGGCCTTGCCGCACGATCGTCAGTCAGACAGCGCCATTTGCGCCCGGGCAGCGCAACCATGACGCAGATTTCCGCGACGATGGCGTCATCGTCAGGATCAGGCGGCGCGCACGGAGATGTCGAAGCCACCATCGCCTCACCTCTCCCCGAACAGGCCGCCTATCCTTCGCCCCTGATGGGCTGGCTGACCGTGGCGATCCTGTTCCTGCTGTACATATTATCACTGACCGACCGAAACATCATGGCCCTCATGGTCGGGCCGATCAAAAAGGATCTGGGCCTGTCGGACCTCCAGATCAGCCTGTTGCAAGGACCGGCCTTCGCCATTCTCTTCTGCCTGTGCGCGATTCCGCTAGGCATGGCGCTGGACCGCTTCAGTCGCCGAGTCGTCCTTTATCTGTCGGTGACGGTGTGGAGCATCGCGGCGGCGAGTTGCGGCCTTGCCGGCAGCTTCGCGGCGCTCGCCATGGCACGGGCAGGCGTCGGCGCGGGCGAGTCGGGCTTCGGCACCGGCAGCTATTCGGTGGTCGGGGACAGCTTCCCGCCGCACAAGGTTTCGCTCGCCATGTCCGTCTTCATCATGGGCGGGGTGATGGGCGCGGGCATCGTGTTCCTGTTCGGCGGCCCGATCGTCGCCGCCGCGATGAAGGCTGGCCCCGCCGTCTGGCCGGTCTTCGGGTTGCTGCAACCCTGGCAACAGGTGTTCATCATGACCGGCGCGCCCGGCATAGCGCTCGCCTTCCTGGTCTTCGCCTTCCGCGAACCGCCCCGGCGCAGGGCGATCAGCGCGGGCGCGGGCTATGGCGAGGCATGGGCTTTCATGCGCGAATATAAGCCGCTCTATCTGGCGACCTTTGTCGGCTTCGGCCTGGCCTATGCCGCCACCATCGGTTTCCAGCTGTGGACGCCAGTCTATCTTGCGCGGGTTCATGGTTGGGAACCGGGACGGATCGGGCCGGTCATCGGCCTCGCCCAGATCGGGGCGGCGGCGATGATCCCTCTGCATGGCTGGACGGTCGACCGGCTCTATCGCCGGGGGAGGCGCGACGCCCATCTGTTCTGGTGCCTGCTGACGGTGCTGGCCTCGGCGCCCTTCGGCATCGCCGCCTTTCTGGTCAGCAGCCCCTGGACGACCGTCGCCTGCTACTGGTGCTTCATGGCGCTGATCCTCTCCACCTCCAGCATGGGGCCTGCCACGGTGCAGGTGGTGACGCCGCAATATCTGCGCGGGCGCGTGTCGGCGCTCTATGTGCTGGCGTCCGGCCTGATCGCCATGGCGGGCGGGCCCGCCTTCATCGGCCTTGTCACCGACAAGTTGCTGGGCGACGAGATGAAGGTCGGCCTGTCGCTCGTCATCAGCGTGTTCTGCGTGCTGCTGCCCGCCGCGCTTCTTTTCGCCTTCGGTCGCGCCTCGATGCGGCGCGCCCATGAAGCCATTGCTTGAGGATGATCCGATGATCGAGACACGCCGCCCCACCTTCATCGACGGCAAGCCCAAAAAGCTGCTGATCGACGGCAAGCCTGTCGACGCCCTGTCCGGCGAGACGTTCCAGAGTTTCAGCCCATCGACCGGCGAACTGGTGGCCGAACTGGCGCTGGCGGGCGCGGAAGATGTGGACCGCGCCGTCCGCGCCGCCCGCGCCGCCTTTGAAGGGCCATGGAGCCGTTTCAAACCGGCCGAGCGGCAGGCTGTGCTGTTGAAGCTGGCCGATCTGGTGGATGCGGAGTTCGACGATCTCGCCCTGCTCGACTGCATCGAAATGGGCCGCCCGATCACGGCTGCTCGTGGATTGCGGGGCATGCTGCAACGTTCGCTGCGTCATTTTGCGGGCGCTGCAACGGCGATCCATGGGGAGACGTTGTCCAACAGCTTCCCGGTGGACCTGCTGTCCTACACGCTGCGCGAGCCGGTGGGCGTGGTGGGTGCGATCATCCCATGGAACGGCCCGCTGTTCAGCGCGGCGTGGAAGGTCGGGCCTGTACTCGCGACCGGCTGCACCATCGTCCTGAAACCCGCAGAAGATGCATCGCTCAGCCCGCTCCGCTTCGGGCAACTGTGCCTGGAGGCGGGTGTGCCGCCGGGCGTCGTCAATGTCGTGACCGGCGCGGGCGAAACCGGAGGCGCCCTCTCCGCGCATCCCGATGTGGACAAGATCGCCTTCACCGGCTCCTGCGAGACCGGCCAGAGGATCATCGCCGCATCCGCCGGGACTGTGAAGAAGGTGACGATGGAACTGGGCGGCAAGTCGCCCAACATCATCTTCGCCGATGCCGATCTCGACATGGCTACGCCAGCAGCGGCGATGGGGGTATTCAACAATTCGGGTCAGGTCTGCGCGGCCGGCACGCGACTGTTCGTGGAACGTCCTGTCTATGAGGAGATGGTCCAGCGCATCGCCGCCTTCGCGAAGGCCCTGAAGATCGGCCCCAGCCTCGACACCGACACCCAGATCGGTCCGCTGGTGTCGGCCAAGCAATATGCCCGCGTCTCCTCCTATCTCGAACTGGGGCCGACGGAAGGCGCGCGGCTCGTGACGGGCGGCGGACGCGTGACGGGCGGCGCCTTCGACAAGGGCCACTGGGTCGCGCCCACCATCTTTGCCGATGTGAAGGATGAGATGCGGATCGCGCGGGAGGAGATTTTCGGCCCCGTCTCCTGCATAATGCCGTTCGACGATTTCGATGAAGTGATCGCTCGCGCCAATGCGACGCGCTTCGGCCTGGCGGGCGGCGTGTGGACGAAGGACATCGGCAAGGCCATGGCGGCGGTGAAGCGCATCCGGGCGGGGTCGATCTGGGTCAACCATTATTTCGCGATGGACCCGTCCGTCCCCTTTGGCGGCTACAAGATGAGCGGTTTCGGACGGGAGGGCGGCGCCGAACATATCGACGCCTATTTGCAGACCAAGGGCGTGTGGATCAGGACATAAGCTGGAGCCCCTTCCCGCTCCCGCGAAGGCATTGGAGCGAGATGGGGGGCTCGCGGCAGCCCAGTCCTGTCGCCGGAACTGCCCCCTGCCTCAGCAGGAGCGCCCCCTTCCCTGCCTCGTGTTCACTTGCCGATTTCCAGCGCCCTTTCCGGGCAGGATTTCGCACCCTTCCAGGCAAGCTTCTCATCCGCCTCCGCCACGTCGATGTCGCCGGGCTTGATATAGCCCTCATCGTCCAGCTCGAAGATATTCGGCGCCATGGCCCAGCAACGCGCATGGCCCTGGCATTTGTCATTGTGCACGATGATTTTCATGGAAAGTCCCTCCTCAGGACCAGTCGAGGACCAGATTTTCGATGCCGAACACATGCCCGCCGAAAGTGACCGGCGCCGTGCCTTGCTTGATGCGGAAGGGCGGAATGCGCTTCAGCCATTCCTCCAGCCCGACCACGATCTCCCGCCGGGCGAGATGCGATCCCAGGCAGCGGTGCGGGCCATAGGCGAAGGCGGTGTGGCGATTATCCTCCCGCGCCAGGTCGATCCTTTCGGGATGCGGGAATTCCAGCGGGTCGCGATTGGCGATCATCGTCGCGCAGGACACATAGTCGCCCCGGCGGATCGGCGCGCCTTCGAAATCGATGTCCCGGGTCGCCACGCGGATCATCTGCACGGTGGGATAGGCGCGCAGCAGTTCCTCCGCCGCCAGCACGATCCGAGACGGATCGCTGCGCAGCAATTGCTGGTCGTCCATATGCCGCGCCAGATAGTTGAGGTCGAAGCCTATGGCGGCTGCCACCGTATCCAGCCCTGCGATGAACAGCAGCACGCCGGTACCGCGAATTTCCATGTCGGTCAGCGGCCGGTCATCGATCTTCGACTGCACCAGGAAGGACATGAAGTCATCGACCGGCCGCCTGCGCCGTTCGGCGGACAATTCGTCGATGAAGCCGATGATGGTCCGCGCGGCGGCGGGACGCTGCACATTGTCGCCATGCAGCAGTTCGTTCGCCCAGCGGACGAATTCATCCAGCCGGTCGTCGGACAGCCCAAGGAAGCGCAGAAAGATGTTCACCGCGAAGGGAAAGGCGAAATCCTCCATGACGTGGCAACTGGTGCCCGCCGCCGCGATCCTGTCGATCAGGAAGATCGCACGTTCCCGCACGGCGCTTTCCAGCGCCATCACCCGCTTGGGCGAGAGCAGCGGGTTGAGCAGCGAGCGGAACTTGCCATGGTCCGGCGGGTCCAGTTCCAGCGGGATCATCGGCCAGCTTTCCCCCAGTGCGGAGGCGAAGATGCTGCGATGGCTGGAGAAGGTTTCCGGGTCCTGCAACACCTTCCGCTGGTCCTGCGCGCGGGTGATGACCCATGTGCCGCGCCCGTCGCGGGTATTGACCGGCGAATAGAAGATGCGCGGACCCTGATGCACGACGGCGGCGGCCGCCTGCGGATCGCCATTGGGCGTCGGCTGCATGCCGGGCGAGGAAAACAGGCTGAAATCGCCGACCATATCGGGCGGAACATGCGCCGGAATGGGTCGGGCCGCGAAGGTCTCCATATGCGCGCTCTCCTATGTACGAGCCGCCCGCCGCCGAATCGCAAGGCTGCGGCTGATCTTATCAATTTTGCATTTGAGTATAGTTTATGACCTGTGGCAAAGCTGTCAACCATCACGGTCATGATCGATGAAGATGCGACTAATTTTACCCACCTGTGCAATTTATACCTAGCCAGCGGTGCAGAATTGGCATAAGGATTCGGTCATGGAGGCGGGATGCTCCATCGGAAGGCCGCGTGGCTTTTGCGGGAAACAGGGACAGGGTGCATGGCCGAGTGGGATGGAATGGAAGCGCAGTCGTTCCGGCAGGAAGCGCGCGCATGGCTGCGGGCGAATTTCCCGCCTTCGCTGACCAATGCTCCATCCATTCACTTCGTCAGCGACCGGCATGCGGCGGAATCCAATGCCGACTGGCGCCTGTGGCGCGAACGCATGGCGGAAAAGCGGTGGGGCGTGCCCACCTGGGAACCGCGCTATGGAGGCGCCGGCCTTAGCGAGGCGCAGGCCAAGATCATCGGGCAGGAACTGGCTGCGATCGGCGGTTTCAATCCGATCCGCAGCTACGGTACGATGATGCTGGGCCCGACGTTGCTGGAATATGGCAGCGAGGAACAGAAGCTGGAGCATCTGCCCTTCATCGCCACCAATGAACGGCGCTGGTGCCAGGGATTTTCGGAACCGGGCGCTGGGTCCGACCTTGCTTCGCTCCAGACCAAATGCATCGACATGGGCGATCATTGGCTGGTCAACGGGCAGAAGATCTGGACATCGGGCGCCGACCAGGCCGACTGGTGCTTCGCCCTCGTCCGCACCGACACCAGCCGAAAGCAGGGCGGCATCAGCTTCCTGCTGATCGACATGAAATCGGAGGGGATCGAAACCCGCCCTATCGTCCTCATCAGCGGATCGACCCATTTCTGCGAAGTCTTCTTCAACGATGTGAAAGTGCCCAAGGGCCATCTGGTTGGCGAAGTCAATCAGGGCTGGGCCATCGCCAAGCGCCTGCTCCAGTTCGAACGCAACAGCCTGTCGGATGTGAAGGCGGAGATTACGCCGCTGGCGCCGCTGGCTCATGAATATTGCGGCACGGACAGCATGGGACGGATCGACAATCCCGACCTCAGGGTGCGCATGGTCCGCAACGCCATGCGGCACGAAGCCTATCTGGCGACGGTTGCGCGCCTGACGCGGGAGGCGAAAAGCGGCGGCCCCAGCAATGGGGTCTCGGCCCTCAAGAATCTCTGGTCCGGGATCATCCAGGAAAGGGCCGAACTGCTGGTCGAGCTGATGGGCGCGAACGGACTCGGCTGGTCGGGCGAACATTATACCGACGCGGAACGGGAAGCGACGCGCGCTTGGCTGCATAGCAAGGCCTTCTCGATCTACGGCGGCAGTTATGAAGTCCAGAACAACATCACGGCGAAGCGCACGCTGGAACTGCCGGCCTGACAAAAGAGACGAATAAGGATGGGATCGGGAGGATGCTGAACGAAGAACAGCAGATGCTGAGGGACATGGCGGCGGAATGGGTGCGTGATCGCCTGCCCTTGACGGCGCTGCGGTCGCTCTATGGCCATGATGGCGGCGGCCGGCCGGATGCGGAAGGTTTCGATCCGGCGGCCTGGGCCGAAATGGCCCAGATGGGCTGGACTGGCATTTTGGTGCCGGAGGCGCAGGGCGGCTCCGATTTCGGCTGTCGCAGCATGGGACTGGTGCTGGAGGAACTGGGTCGGACATTGGGCGCTTCGCCGCTGCTGAGTTCGGCGCTGGTGGCGGCATCGGCGCTGCGGCTGGGCGGGACGGAGGCGCAACAGGCGCGCTGGCTGCCGGGCATTGCCGACGGATCGGCCATAGGCACGCTCGCGGCGGAGGAAGGGGCGCAGCATGAGCGCGAGAAGATCGCGCTCGCCGCCATGGCGGTGGGCGACGGGTGGGTGCTGAACGGCATCAAGCGGCCCGTGCAGGATGGCATGGCGGCGACCTTCGCCATCGTCGCGGCGCGCACCCATGGCCTCCCCGGCGACAGGGACGGGATCACCCTGTTCCTGGTGGAAAGCGATACGCCCGGCCTCTCGCGGGAAGCGCTGGACCAGATCGATGCGCGGCGGCCCGCTCTCTTCAGCTTCGACAATGTGCCGGTGAGCGCTGACGCCGTATTGGGCGAAGTGGGCAAGGGCATCGACCTGCTCGACAGCTTGTTCGACCGGGCGGCCATCGGCCTGGCGGCGGAAATGCTGGGCAATGCATCCCAGGCCTTCGACACCACGCTCGATTATCTCAAGACGCGGGTGCAGTTCGGCGCAATCATCGGCTCCTTCCAGGCCTTGCAGCATCGCGCGGCGGAGATGTTCGGGGAATTGCAGCTCGCCCGATCGGCTGTGGAGGCGGCGCTGGACGCCATGGACGCGAACGATCCCGCCCTCCCCGCCCTCGCCTCCCTGGCCAAGGCGACCGTTGGGGAAACGCTGCACGGTATTTCATCCCAGATGGTCCAGCTTCACGGCGGCATCGGCATGACCCATGAGCATGATGCGGGACTTTATCTGAAGCGGGCGCGGGTGGCGGCGCAATGCTATGGCTCGACCGCCTGGCATCGCGAGCGCTGGGCGCGGCTCAACGGCTATTGAGGCGACCGGCATGCAATCGCGTGAAATCCACCTGAAGCGCCGCCCGATCGGCACGCCGGTCGCGGAAGACTTCGCCATGGTCACGGTCGACGCACCGCCGCCCAGTCCGGGCGAAGTGCAGGTCCGCAACCTGTGGATGGCGGTCGATCCCGCCATGCGCGGGCGGATGAGCGACGCCAAGAGCTATGTCCCGCCCTTCGCGCTCGATGCGCCGATGGAGGGGCCGGCGATCGGAGAGGTCATCGCTTCCAATGATCCGGCCTTCGCGCCGGGCGATCTCGTCTTCTCCCGCCTTGGATGGCGGGAGGTTTTCAGCGCCCCTGCCAGTGCGCTTCAGCAGCGGGACAGGAGCGCCCTCCCCACCCAGGCCTGGCTCTGTTTCGCCGGGATGCCGGGCCTGACGGCCTATGCCGGGCTGATGCGGATCGCACGGCTGCAACCTGACGAGGTCGTATTCGTCTCGGCAGCGTCCGGTGCGGTCGGCTCGATAGCCTGCCAGATCGCCCGCAACATCGGATGCAAGGTAATCGGATCGGCGGGCGGCCCGGAAAAGACCGCCTTCCTGCGCGATGTGCTGAAGGTCGACGCCGCCATCGATTACAAGGCGGAGCCGAACCTCACCAAAGCGCTCGCCCGTGAGGTCAAGGCGATCGGCGCGACGGGCATCGACGTTTATTTCGAAAATGTCGGCGGCGATCATTTGCAGGCCGCGCTGTCGCTAGCTCATAATTTCGCCCGTTTCGCGGTGTGCGGGATGATCTCCCAATATAACGTCACCGATGCGCCGGTCGTACCGCGCAACCTTACCATGATCATGACCAAGCGCATCCGCATGGAAGGCTTCATCGCACTCGACCATATGGACCTTGAGACCGAGATGGTGGAGCGGATGACGGCCTGGAACGCCGCAGGGCAAATGGCTTCGGCGGAAACGGTCTATGAAGGGATCGACAAGGCGCTGGATGCCTTTTGGGGTCTGTTCACCGGTGCGAATATCGGCCGGACCCTTGTCGGATTCCTGGGGTGAAACTGCATGTATGATTTGCTGAAAGGCCTGCGCGTCGTCGAAGGCGCCGCCTTCATAGCCGGGCCATCCTGTGGCCTGCACCTCGCTCAGATGGGCGCGGAAGTGATCCGCTTCGACGCCATCGGCGGCGGTCCGGACTACCGCCGCTGGCCGGTCGCGCCCAGTGGGGACAGCCTCTATTGGGAGGGGCTGAACAAGGGCAAGAAATCCATCGCCATCGACCTTGGCCGTCCCGAAGGCCGCGAACTGGCCGTGGCGCTGGCGACGGCGCCGGGCGACAATGCCGGGCTGTTCCTCACCAACTATCCGGTAAAGGGTTTCCTCAGCCATGAAGCGCTGGCGGCGAGGCGCGCCGACATCATCACCGTCCGGGTGATGGGCTGGGCTGACGGATCGCCAGCGGTCGACTATACGATCAACGCGGCGGTCGGCGTACCGCAGATGACGGGGCCGGCCGATGACGAACGGCCCGTCAACCATGTGCTGCCGGCGTGGGATTTGCTGGGCGGAGCCTATGCCGCCTTCGCGCTGACATCGGCCCTCCTCCGCCGCAGGATCAGCGGCGAGGGCGCGGAAATCCGCATTCCCCTGTCCGATCTGGCGGCGTCCAGCCTGTCGCATCTGGGTTCGGTGGCGGAAGTGCTGTCCGCCGGAGACCGCCCCCGCATGGGCAATGACCTGTTCGGCGCCTTCGGACGCGATTTCGTGACGGCGGACGGCAAGCGGCTGATCGTCGTCGCCATCACGCCGCGCCAGTGGAGCGGCCTGCTCAAGACGCTGGACCTTAGCGATGCGGTCGGCGCCATCGAAACGGAACTTGGGACCAGCTTCGCCAGGGATGAAGGCGCCCGCTTCACCCACCGCGCCCGCCTCTTCCCGCTGTTCGAGGCTGCCTTCGCAAGCCGCACGGCCGAAGCGCTGAAACCCGCCTTCGACGCGGGCGGCGTCACCTGGGGCGAATATCAGACGCTGCATCGGGCGGTGACGACCGACGCGCGCCTGTTCACCGCCAATCCGCTGTTCGAGACGCTGACCCATCCGAGCGGCCTCAGCTATCCGACATCCGGTCCGGCGGGCACGCTGGCGAACGAAGCGCGCGGTACCGTCGCCATCGCGCCGAAACTGGGGCAACATACCGACGAAGTGCTCGCCACTGTGCTGGGCCTGGACAGCGGCGCGATCGGACGGCTGCATGATGAAGGGCTGGTGGCATGACCGTGACCGAAGCCGACATCGCCCATTGGCGCAGCTGGATCGGCAAGACAGAAAGCCGCACTGAAATTCTGGATAGTCAGGCGCTCACCCGCTTTGCCGCCGCCATAGGCGAACCGCTGAACGTCGGGGAAATCCAGCCGTCCCTCGCTCATTGGGCCTTCTTCCTGCCCGTCGCCGCAGCGGACCGGATCGGTCCCGACGGCCACCCCAGACGTGGAGGCTTCCTGCCCCCGGTCAGCCTGCCCCGCCGCATGTTCGCGGCATCGGACATGGCATTCGGTCCCTCTCTGCTGCTCGACAGAGAGGCGACCCGCATCTCCACCGTGCGCGATGTCGCGCATAAATCGGGACGCAGCGGCGAGCTGATCCTGCTGACCGTGGACCATCGCATCGTCCAGGGGGACGATGAATGCGTGCGCGAGACCCAGACCATCGTCTATCGCGATGCAGGCGGCGCGACTCCCGCCATCGTTCCGGCCCCATTCCCCCCGGGGGAGAAGGACGCTGTCTGGACGCCGTCCACGGTCGATCTGTTCCGCTTTTCCGCCGTGACCTTCAACAGCCACCGCATCCATTACGACCTGCCCTATGCTTGCGCGGACGAAGGTTATCCGGGGCTGGTGATCCACGGTCCCTTCACCGCCGCCAAGCTGTTCGGCCAAGCCCGCAACGGAGGGCGCAAGCCCAGCCGCTTCTCCTTCCGCGCCGTCGCCCCGGTCTTTTGCGGCCAGAGCGTGCTGCTGCGCGAGGATGAGGGCGGTCGCTTCCGCGCCATTCGCTGTGACGGCATGGACGCCATGGTGGCGGACGTCGCTTATTGAAGTTCTGAGAGAGGAGTTTTTCGAGATGGACGCCGAGACGTTCGACCTGTTCCGCACCACCGTCCAGCGCTTCGTCGCGGAAAAGCTGATCCCCGCCGAAGATGCGGTCGAGGAGGCCGACGCCGTACCCGAAAGCATCATCCAGCAGATGCGCGACATGGGCCTGTTCGGCCTTTCCGTGCCGGAGGAATTTGGCGGCCTTGGCTGCACCATGGCGGAGGAAGCGGCGATCATCCGGGAGATCACCCGTGCCTCGGTCGTGTTCCGCTCGGTCATCGGCACCACGGTCGGCATCGGCAGCCAGGGCATCGTCATGGACGGCACCGAGGAGCAGAAGCGCGAATGGCTGCCCAAATTCGCGACCGGCGAAGCCATCGCCAGCTTCGGCCTGACAGAGCCGGAGGCGGGTTCCGACGCGGGTTCGCTGCGCACGGTCGCGATCAGGGACGGCGACAATTACCGCATCAGCGGCACCAAGCGCTACATCACCAATGCCCCCCGCGCGAGCGTCTTCACGCTGATGGCGCGCACGGAGCCCGATGTGAAGGGCGCGGCGGGCATCTCCGCCTTCATCCTGCCCGCCAGCACGCCCGGCATCAGCTTCGGCAAGCCCGACAAGAAGATGGGGCAGAAGGGGTCGATCACCACGGACGTCATCCTGGACGATGTGGTCGTGCCAGCGAGCGCCATCATCGGCGGCGTGCCCGGGCGCGGCTTCAAGACCGCGATGAAGGTGCTGGATCGCGGACGCATCCACATCGCGGCCGTCTCGCTCGGCATGTGCCAGCGGCTGATCGACATGGCGCTCTCCTACGCGCTGGAGCGCAAGCAGTTCGGCCAGCGCATCGCCGACTTCCAGCTTGTCCAGGGCATGCTGGCCGACATGAAGGTCGACATGCTGACCACCGAAGCGCTGATGCAGTCGGTCGCGGCGAAGTTCGACGCGGGCGAGCCCGTCAGCCTGGAATGCGCCGCGCTCAAATATCATGCATCTGAAGCTGTGGGCCGGATCGCGGACCGCGCCGTGCAAATCTATGGCGGCGCCGGCTATATGGCCGAATATAAGGTGGAGCGCTTCTATCGCGATGTCCGTCTGCTGCGCATCTATGAGGGCACCAGCCAAATCCAGCAGACCATCATCGCCAGGCAGATGATCCGCCAGGCCGAATCCGCCCGCTGATTTTTCATCCGAAGGACTTATCCCCATGCGCAGAGCCGCCATCGTCGCCCCCATCCGCACCGCCGTCGGCAAATATGGCGGGTCGCTCAAGTCGATGACGGCGGGCGATCTGGGCGCCATCATCATCAAGGCGCTGGTGGATCGCACCAGGATCGACCCCGAGCGGATCGACGACGTGGTGTTCAGCCAGGGCTATGGCAATGGCGAGGCGCCCTGCATCGGCCGCTGGTCGGCGCTGGCGGCGGGGCTGCCCGAATCCATTCCCGGCGTGCAGCTCGACCGGCGCTGTGGCTCCGGACTTCAGGCGGTGATCGACGCCGCCATGCGTATCCAGACCGGCGCCGCGGACATGGTGATCGCGGGCGGCGTGGAAAGCATGTCGAACGTCGAATATTATTCGATCGATCATCGCTGGGGCGCCCGGTCCGGCTCGACCCAGTTCCACGACCGCCTGACGCGGGGCCGGGTGATGTCCCAGCCGATCGAACGCTATGGCATCATCAGCGGCATGATCGAGACGGCGAACAATCTCGCCAAAGACTATGACATCTCGCGGGAAGCCTGCGACGAATATGCCGCGATGAGCCACCAGCGCGCCGCCGCCGCATGGGAAGCGGGCAAGTTCGACGACGAACTGGTTCCCGTTCCAGTGCCGCAGCGCAAGGGCGAGCCCCTGATGTTCGTGAAGGATGAGGGCATCCGCGCCGACGCCACGCCGGAATCGCTGGCCCTGCTGAAGCCCATCGAGAAGGACGGCGTCGTCACCGCCGGCAATGCCAGCCAGCAGAATGACGCGGCGGCGGCCTGCCTCGTGGTGGCGGAGGACAAGCTCAGCGAACTCGGCCTGGAGCCCATGGGCTATCTGCATAGCTGGTCGGCGGCGGGCTGCGACCCCTCGCGCATGGGCATCGGGCCGGTTCCGGCGGTCGAACGGCTGTTCGCACGCACCGGCCTCGGGTGGAAAGACATCGATCTGGTCGAACTCAACGAAGCCTTTGCGCCACAGGTGCTCGCCTGCCTCAAGGGCTGGAACTGGGACGACCGGGACAAGCTGAACGTCAATGGCTCGGGCATTTCGCTGGGCCATCCCATCGGGGCTACGGGCGGACGGATTCTCGCCAATCTGCTGCGCGAATTGCAGCGACGCGATGGACGCTATGGACTGGAGACGATGTGCATCGGCGGCGGCCAGGGTCTGGCCGCCATATTCGAGCGAGCCTGACAAAGGAGCATGGCCGCCCAAGGGGGAGCGTCAATGTCCGCTCCCCATCCGAAGCACCTATGGGACGCGGCTCAAATTCCGCCGGCCACCACCGGCCAGCCGCCCTGCTCCAACCCGGCGCTCAAGTCCGCCACGCACCGATCCAGCCCTTCCGCGTCGACTGAGCGGATCACGAAATTAGCGCCCGTCCTCCCCTCGCGGAAGAAGGGATAGCTGCCGATCTGGCAACCCTCATGCGCCCGTTCCGTCGCGCCGAGAAGGTCGGCGATCTCGCTTTCCGCCACCCAGCAACCGATGGTGGCGGACAGCACCGGCAGCCCCCCCTCCAGCTTCCCCGTCAGGCTATCCAGCATCCCGGCGGTGATGTGCGGCACGCCGGCCATGATGAAGATATTGCCATGCCGAATGCCCGGAGCGCCCGACATGCGATTTTCGATCAGGCTTGATCCGGCAGGTGCGCGGGCCATGCGCAGACGCGCCTCGGTCAAGCCTCCGCGCGTTTCATAATAGGCCGACAGCATCGCCTGCGCCTCGGGGTGGATTTCAACGTCGACGCCCAGCGCCGCGGCAATGGCGTCCACGGTAATATCGTCGTGGGTCGGCCCGATGCCGCCGGTCGTGAACAGATAATCGTTGCGTGCGCGAAGCGCATTCACCGCTTCCACAATTGCGTCGCTGTCATCGGCGACCACCCGCACTTCGCGCAGGCGGATGCCCTGCACATTCAGCCATGTCGCAATCTGCGACACATTCTTGTCCTGGGTCCTGCCCGAGAGAATCTCGTCGCCGATCACGATCAGCGCTGCGGTCCATATGCGGGTCGGGTCGGCCATAGGCTGGCCATAGCTTCTGCCGCGCGCCCTGCCTAGCCGCCCTCTCGCATTATGCGGCATCCCCGCCTATAATCACGTCCATGACCGAATATATGACGATGACGGCGGACGCGCCGATTTCCCGCTCGACCGCGATCAAGCTCTATGACGCGGCCGGTTTCGAAGGCATGCGCAAGGCCGGGCGGCTGGCCGCGGAGATACTGGACGCGCTGGTGCCCCACGTCGTGCCGGGCGTCACGACCGGAGAGCTGGACGACATCGTCCGCCGCATGACGCTGGACGGCGGCGGCGTACCCGCGACTTTGGGCTATCGCGGCTATACCCATAGCTGTTGCATCTCGCTCAACAATGTCATCTGCCACGGCATTCCCGGCGATCAGAAGCTGAAGGAAGGCGACATATTGAATATCGATGTGACGCCGCTGGTCGATGGCTGGCACGGCGACAGCAGCCGCATGTATATTTGCGGCGAAGCCCCGATCAAGGCGCGGCGCCTGGTCGAAGTCACCTATGAATGCCTGATGCTGGGCATTGAGCAGGCTAAGCCCGGAAATATGCTGGGCGACATCGGCCATGCCATCCAGCGTCATGCGGAAAAACACCGCTATGGCGTCGTGCGCGATTTCTGCGGCCACGGCCTGGGCCGCGTGTTCCATGACAGCCCGGAGGTGGTCCATGTCGGCCGCCCCGGCACCGGCCCGGAACTCAAGCCCGGCATGTTCTTCACCATCGAACCGATGATCAATATTGGCAAGCCGGGCGTGAAGATGCTGGAGGATGGCTGGACGGCGGTCACGCGCGACCGTACCCTGTCCGCGCAGTTCGAACACAGCATCGGCATCACTGAAACCGGTTGCGAGATATTCACCAGAAGCCCTGCGGGTCTCGACGCGCCGCCCTATCAGCGTTGATCATATCAGCCATGCCTAAAAAATGGGCAGCTCATCATGATATTGCCCGGAATCCGGGCAATATGGACAAAAGTTGCTGCATCGCAGAAAGCAGTTTCCAGCGATTCGCTATTTGGCACGGTAATTGATTAGGAAGAGAGGCGGCTCTTGCCTTCGGGGGGCATGACGGTCGTCGCTCGATCAGGACGAAGGGCGGGATCATACCCGCCATTTGGCGCGCGTTTGAGTTGGGATATCTAGAGATGAAGAAGATCGAAGCGATCATCAAACCGTTCAAGCTCGACGAAGTGAAGGAGGCCCTGCACGAAGTGGGCGTGTCGGGCATCACCGTCACCGAAGCCAAGGGTTTCGGCCGCCAGAAGGGCCATACGGAACTTTATCGCGGCGCCGAATATGTGGTGGATTTCCTGCCCAAGGTGAAGCTGGAGGTCGTGGTGGACGATTCGCTCGCCGAACGGGTGGTGGAGGCGATCTCTGCCGCGGCGCAGACCGGCCGCATTGGCGACGGCAAGATCTTCATTTCCAATATCGAGGGTGCGGTGCGCATCCGCACCGGCGAGCGCGACAGCGACGCCATCTGATTTTCACCAAACTTCTCGCCGGCTTCAGCGGTCTGGCGGCTGACCACATCAACTTACCCCTTCGGGGGGGTATCATGAAAGAAGGGCAAGGTTCACATGGCTAACACGCCTAAAGACATCCTGAAGATGATCGAGGAAAAGGAGATCGAATGGGTCGATGTCCGTTTCACCGATCCCAAGGGCAAGTGGCAGCACCTGACCATGGTGTCTTCGGTGCTGGGCGAGGATGAACTGACCCAGGGCCTGATGTTCGACGGTTCGTCGATCGAAGGCTGGAAGGCGATCAACGAGTCGGACATGATCCTGAAGCCCGACCTGGACGCCGTCTATGTCGATCCGTTCAGCGCCACGCCGATGCTCATCATCTTCTGCGACATCGTGGAACCCGATACCGGCGAACTCTACAGCCGCGACCCGCGTTCGACCGCGAAGCGCGCCGAAGCCTTCGTCAAGTCGGCCGGTTTCGGCGACACCGTCTATGTCGGCCCGGAAGCCGAATTCTTCATGTTCGACGATGTCCGCTTCAACTCGGACTATAATGAATCCTTCTTCAAGATCGACGATGTCGAGCTGCCGACGAACACCGGCAAGGAATATGAAGGCGGCAACCTTGCCCACCGTCCGCGCGCCAAGGGCGGCTATTTCCCCGTCGCGCCGGTCGATCCCTGCACCGACATTCGCGCCGAGATGGTGTCGACCATGCTGGAAATGGGCCTGCCCTGCGACAAGCACCACCATGAAGTGGCCGCTGCCCAGCACGAACTCGGCCTGACCTTCGGTACGCTGGTCCAGACCGCCGACCGCATGCAGATTTACAAATATGTCGTGCAGATGGTCGCCCAGGCCTATGGCAAGACGGCGACCTTCATGCCGAAGCCGATCGCGCAGGACAACGGTTCCGGCATGCACACCCACATGTCGATCTGGGAAGGCGGCAAGCCGCTCTTCGCGGGCGAAGGCTATGCCGGCCTCAGCGAAACCTGCCTCTACTTCATCGGCGGCGTCATCAAGCACGCCAAGGCCCTGAATGCCTTCACCAACCCGACCACCAACAGCTACAAGCGCCTGGTGCCGGGCTTCGAAGCCCCGGTTCTGCTGGCCTATTCGGCCCGCAACCGCTCGGCCTCCTGCCGTATTCCCTACGGCGCGGGCGCCAAGGCGAAGCGCGTCGAATTCCGCTTCCCCGACGCGATGGCCAACCCCTATCTGTGCTATTCGGCGCTGCTGATGGCCGGCCTTGACGGCATCGAGAACAAGATTCATCCCGGCGCCGCGATGGACAAGAACCTGTACGACCTGCCGCCGGAAGAACTGAGCCAGGTGCCGACCGTTTGCGGTTCGCTACGTGAAGCGCTGAACTCGCTGGCCGCCGACTACGACTTCCTGCTGAAGGGCGACGTGTTCACCAAGGACCAGATCGAGGCCTATCTCGAACTGAAGTGGCCCGAAGTGTACCGCTGGGAAATGGCTCCCTCGCCGGTGGAATTCGACATGTACTACAGCGCCTGAGCCATTCGGGACTGTTGGAAAGGGGCTCGGTCGCACAGGCGACCGGGCCCTTTTCATTTGGGATGTGGGAATGGACGGAAGCAGAACGCCATTATCCGATCCAACCGGGCCATGCTCCTCCGAAAGCCGACGCACAGCTCAAACGATGTTCAAGCGCCGGACAGAGCCCTCATGAGCCACTTGCCTCATTCCGCTGCCTTTGCAGAAGCATGATGCGCTTGATGGCGACAATTGGCGAATTCAGCTTCAGCCCAGATCCGCCCATTGCCCGCCTGCCGCAAAACTCCGACAATCGATCCCATGTCGATCATCGAATCGCTGGGCCTGTCCCATCCCATCATCCAGGCGCCGATGGCCGGTGTCTCTACGCCCGCCATGGCGGCAGCCGTCTCCAATGCAGGAGCGCTTGGTTCCATTGCCGTGGGCGCCACCGACGCGGCGGGTGCCCGCGCCATGATAGAAGCCGTCGGCGCCCAGACCAGCCGTCCCTTCAACGTCAACCTTTTCACCCATCGGCCCGCGCGCAGCGACCCCGTCAGGGAAGCGGCCTGGCTCGCTGCACTGACGCCACTGTTCCAGGCCTATGATGCCCAGCCTCCGACCGGCCTCCGCGAAATCTACCGCAGCTTCGTGGAGGACGACGCGATGCTCGCCACCTTGGTCGAACTTGCGCCGCCGGTCGTCAGCTTCCATTTCGGATTGCCCGATCCAACCAGCATCGCGGCGCTCAAGCGAGCCGGATGCCTTCTCCTCGCAACCGTCACCAGTCCGGTCGAAGCGCGGGCTGCGCGGGAAGCGGGCATCGACGCCATAGTCGCACAGGGATATGAGGCAGGAGGCCATCGAGGCGCCTTTGATCCCGAAGCGCCTGACGACCAGCTCGGCACCTTCGCCCTCACTCGCCTGCTTGCAGTCCAATGCGACCTGCCCGTGATCGCAGCGGGCGGCATCATGGACGGGCAAGGCATTCGTGCCGCGCTCGCCCTCGGCGCGGTCGCGGCACAACTGGGCACAGCCTTCATCGCCTGCACGGAAAGCAGCGCCGACGCAGCCTATCGCGCCGCCCTCACGAGCCCCGCTGCCCATCACACCGCGATGACCCGCGCCATTTCAGGTCGTCCGGCCCGCTGCCTTGCCAATCGCTTCACCGCCTGGGGCGCCGAGGCAGCATTGCAGCCGCCCGCCTACCCCATCGCCTATGATGCGGGCAAAGCGCTGAACGCCGCGGCAAAGGCCAAGGGCGAAGGCGGCTTCGGCGCGCAATGGGCCGGCCAGGGTGCACCGCTGGCTCGCGCCCTCCCCGCCGCCGAGCTGATCGGCCTTCTGGCGAGGGAAATGCAGGAAAGCGCTTAGCGCGCGTCGGGAATGGACGCCCCGAACAGCAAGATCGGCTCGCCAGCAGGCGACAGCGCAATCTCCCCGCCGACGCTCGTCACCAGGGTGCGCACCATCCATGCCGCCGACGTGCGCGAAGCCAGCCCCTCCGGCGGCAAAGTCCCCGCCAGCGCGGCGCGCAGGTCGGGATCAAGCACCAGTTTCGGCCCTTCCGCCCGCACGACGATCTCCGTCACGCCCGGCCGCTTTTCCGCCCCGATGTCGAGCTGGCCGCCCCGCACCAGCGCATCGCCCGCGATCAGCGCCAGGTTCAGCAACACCTTCACCGGCAGCTTTTCCAGCATGTCGTCCTCGACCAGCCAGCCGATCTTCACCCGGCCCGAAGCCGCGAACATACCCTCGATCGCGACCCGCGCCTCATGCGTCGGCACGGCATCGCCAAAGCCGCCCGCCGAACCGAAGGCCAGGCGGAAGAATTTGAGCTTGTTCGCAGAGGTCTTCGCGCTGTCCGCCAACAGGTCCAGACAACGCTGACGCATTTCCGGGTCCGTTTCGTCCGCCATCAGCTCAAGCCCGTTGTTGAGCGCGCCGACCGGGCTCAAAAGGTCATGACAAAGGCGCGAGCAGAGCAGGCTGGCAAAATCGATGCTGTCGATCGGATTGGTCATGAAGGTTCGCTGCCGCCGGAGAAATGAACAGGAAGGAATGAACGGCTAATGCGCTGCCCTGCATCGCGATGCAACCCTCACTCACATGATGTCGAGCAAAGCCTCGACAAATTGCACCTGTCCGTCTCTCCCCGCCTTGGCAAGCCACAGGCGGGCCGCGCCGCCGCCGACGATCAGCCAGAGGCTGCCGTCGGGCGTCGCGCAGGCCGCGTCGGTTTGGGATGGCACGGCCTGACCGCCCGGGTGCGAATGATAATGGCCGACGATCGCCGCCCCGCCCGCCCGCGCCGCGCGATGGGCAGCGATCAGTTCGACCGGGTCCAGTTCGAAATGCCGCGCCGGATCGGCGGCGACATTGGCGGCGGGCCGAACCGCCTCGATCCGGCCCGCCTTCCCCAGCAGCAGCCCGCAGACCTCATGCCTGTTCGCCGCCGCTTCGGACATGATTTGTTCCAGCAGCCCTCTTGAAATCCCAACCCTCATTCCTACATTCCTACCCAATGGGTTCGGGGGTTTCCATCATTGAAGCGACAATCGGTGAAGCGCAGGCTGGCATGCGGCTAGACAAGGCGCTTGCCGAGTTGGTTCCCCATCTTTCGCGCGAGCGGCTGAAGGCGCTGATCGTCGAAGGCCAAGTGACGGAAGACCCGGGCAAGGGGGGTGCGCGATCTCCCAATCCTTCCATGAAGGTCGCCGCAGGACAGGCTTTCGCCATCACCCTTCCGCCACCCGTCGAGGCCGAGGCCGTGCCGCAGGACATCCCGCTGGTCGTGGTGTATGAAGACGCAGACCTGATCGTCATCGACAAGCCGGCGGGCCTGGTCGTCCACCCGGCGGCGGGCAATCTGGACGGCACGCTTGTCAACGCGCTGCTCCATCATTGCCAGGGCCAGCTTTCCGGCATCGGCGGGGTGGCGCGGCCAGGCATCGTCCATCGCATCGACAAGGATACTTCGGGGCTGTTGGTCGTTGCCAAATCCGACCGCGCGCATGAAGGGCTCGCGCAGCAGTTCAAGGCACATTCGATCGATCGGCTCTACGCCGCGATCGTCTATGGCGTGCCGCAGCCGGCGACGGGCACCATCGACACATGGATCGGCCGCTCCGACGCCGATCGAAAGAAGATGGCGGTTCATCGGGAAGGGCGCGGCAAACATGCCGTGACGCATTACCGGACGATGGAAAGGCTGCGCGGCGCGGCCATGGTTGAATGCAGGCTGGAAACCGGACGAACCCATCAGGTCCGCGTCCATATGGCGCATCTGGGACACCCCTTGATCGGCGACCCGGTTTACGGTAAAGAGAGAAAAGGTTTCAAATCGATACTGGAAACGCTGGGTTTCGAAAGGCAGGCATTGCACGCGAAAAGGCTGGGGTTCATACATCCGTTAACGGGTGAGGCGCTCAGCTTCGACAGCAAACTCCCTGTCGATATGCAGGAACTGTTAAGCGAGCTTCACGTATAGTTTTGGACAAGTTTGCGACGGCGCCTTGGACGCCTCTTCTGGGTCCCGCCGCGCATGAAAGGGAAAGGTGACGACATGGCTGATAAAAGCAATGTCCCCGCGGTTCCGGCGCTGGGCGGTGAAGCCAGCCTCAACCGCTATCTGTCGGAAATCCGCAAATTTCCGATTCTGACGCCCGAGCAGGAATATATGCTCGCGAAGCGCTATGCCGAGCATGCGGATTCCGAAGCCGCTGCCCAGCTCGTGACCTCGCATCTGCGCCTCGTGGCGAAGATCGCCATGGGCTATCGCGGCTATGGCCTGCCGGTCAGCGAGCTGATCAGCGAAGGCAATATCGGCCTGATGCAGGGCGTGAAGAAGTTCGAGCCGGATCGCGGCTTCCGTCTGGCGACCTATGCCATGTGGTGGATTCGCGCATCGATCCAGGAATTCATCCTGCGGTCCTGGAGCCTCGTGAAGATGGGCACCACCGCTGCGCAGAAGAAGCTGTTCTTCAACCTGCGCCGGATGAAGAACAATATCGAAGCGTTCGAAGATGGAGACCTGCACCCCGACGACGTCAGGAAGATCGCGACCGATCTGGGCGTTACGGAGGAGGATGTCATCTCCATGAACCGCCGCATGGCGATGGGCGGCGACACGTCGCTCAACGTGCCGATGCGCGAGGATGGCGAGGGCCAGTGGCAGGATTGGCTGGCTGACACCGATCCGCTCCAGGACGAACGCGTCGCCGACCAGCAGGAGAGCGAACTGCGCCACGACATGCTGGTGGAGGCAATGGACGACCTCAACGATCGGGAGAAGCATATTCTGGCCGAACGGCGCCTGGCGGAGGAACCCAAGACGCTCGAGGAACTCTCGCAGGTCTATGGCGTCAGCCGGGAGCGCGTCCGCCAGATCGAGGTCCGCGCTTTCGAGAAGCTGCAAAAGGCGATGATGCGGATTGCAGGCGACAAGCTGGGCAAAATCTCCCGCCTCGCTGCTGTCTGACCGGATGGCAAAACGCAAAGGAGCCCCGGAGTGAAATCCGGGGCTTTTTTTTTCGCTCACCCACTCAATAATCATTCGTGATCCGCGCTAAACCGGGATCTCAGGCAGCAAAAGTGCACCTGGCGTCATGAGCCCGGCTTTCGTCGGCACGAAGAGTGGCCTTCTCCCATCTTGAACCGCCCGGCATCCGCGCTACCACGGCAGTATGAACGCCAAGTCCGCTTCCCCTCGCCGCCGCTCCCGCTGGATCGGGATCATCCTCAAGATCATCGGTGGTTTCGTTGCCCTCTCTCTGTTGATGGTGGTGATTTATCGCTTCGTGCCGCCGCCCGTGACATGGACGATGTTGCTGGACCCCAACGGCATCACCAAGGATTGGATGAGCCTGGACAAGATGGACCCGGACATGGCGCGCGCCGCCATCGCCGCGGAGGATAGCCGCTTTTGCAGCCATCATGGCTTCGACGCCGTCGCCATCGCTCAGGCCATGCGGCACAATGCGAGCGGCGGCCGCATCCGCGGCGGATCGACCATCAGCCAGCAGACCGCAAAAAATGTTTTCCTGTTCCAGGGCGGCAGTTTCGTCCGCAAGGGGCTGGAGGCCTGGTTCACGCTCCTGATCGAAGCGATCTGGGGCAAGCGCCGGATCATGGAGGTGTATCTGAATGTCGCGGAAACCGGCATCGGCACTTATGGCGCGCAGGCTGGCGCGATCCGCTATTTCCACCACGGCGCCCAGCGACTGACCCGTGCAGAGGCCGCCCGCATCGCCGCAGTCCTGCCTCTTCCCAAGAAGCGTAAAGCCATCGACCCCCATGGCTTCACCCGCCGCTATGGCAACAGCATCACCGCCCGCATCGGTATTGTCCAGCGCGACGGGCTGGATAGCTGCCTGAAATGAAAAGGGCGCGGATCTCTCCGCGCCCTTTCTTCCATAAGGTACCAAACCTTAGAAGCTGACGACCAGCGATCCCACGAAGGTCCGCGGCGCGCCAATCTGCGCGAAGGTGATGCTCGTATTCGACAGGGTGCCATCGAAACCGCCCACATAGAGCTTGTCGAACACATTGGTCACGTTCAACTGAACCGCGACGCCGGGCGCACCGAATTTCTCCAACGAATAGCGCGCGTCGAGATCGATGAGCGTATAGCCGGGCGCCTTGGCACCATAGACCTGCGCTCCGTTCTGGAATACCGGCAGGTTCTGGTCGTTCACATAACGTGAGCCGGTGCGCTTCGCCTGAACACCCAGACGAACTCCTTCGATCTCGCCCTGAATGCGGCCGCCGAGCGTATAGATGGGAGCACCCGATTCACGTTTCCCCGAGGTTTGCGCCTGGGTGGTCGCCGTCAGTTCGACATCATCCTTGATCTTCGACTTCAGGTAGGAACCGAAGACATAGAACATCAGCTCCGGCATCGGCTGATATGTAATGCTGCCATCTATGCCATATTTATCGACACGACCCAGGTTGCGATAGATGGTGGTGTCCAGATCGCGATCATAAGCGGATGCGAGGCGATCCTTATAGATCGTGTACCAACCCGACAGCTGCGCCTGTAGCGTAGCCGTCCGATAACGAATGCCAAGGTCGAAATTATCCGTTGTTTCAGGCGAAGGATTGGCGTTGGGATTTGCCGGATCGTAATAGAAGGACTGATAGAGGTTGTCGGTCCCCGGGACCTGGAGGCCCTTTGAATAGTTGCCGAAAATGTCCAGCGCCTGGTTGGCGTTGAAAACGAAACCAGCGTTCGGCAGCAGTTTGTCATATTTGAAGATGCGCTGCTGCGGTCCCTGCACTGTTGGGTTCGCAACCGCATAGGCAGCCTCGATCGACGATCCCGGCTCGAAACAGCGAAGGTTGCCCGACGCACTCTGAGTGAAGCAGTAGTTGTTAAGGTCGCGCTTGAAGAAAGGCGCCCGCAACCCGACATTGACAGTGAAGGCATTGAATTTGCCGCGATATTCACCCGAAACCTGATGCAGGATGGCATAGGACAAGCGATTGCGCTTCTCCACCGCCGCACCGTTTACGTCCTTGATCGGATGATTGACGGGAAAAGGTTCGGCGCCGAAGCCGATCGTCTGAAGATAGCCCGCTTCGCCGGTCTGCCGATGCCGGCCACGATCATAGCTGTAGGCCACGCGCAACGTGTTGTTGTCATCCAGATCGTAGCGAAGCGAAGCGATCAACCCATAGCGATGGGTCTGCGTCTGGCTGGGCGAATGAACACGAACGGTGTCGCGCATATCACCATCGCCATTCAGGTCGCGCCCGAAATAATATTGGGTTGAGCTCGACGAACCCTGAATGAAGCCGACCGCGCCTGCAATGCCCGAGCTTGCCGGGGTAAGACCTTCAGAAGCGATGCTGGTACCGCCGCCGTTCGCCTTTGTATATTGGTAGCTGGGATCGACGGTAAGGATCAGTCCGTCCGCCAACGTAAAGCGTGAATTGATGCGGATGTTGCCTGTATTGGACGGGTTGTATCGATACTCATAATCGGAACCACAGGAACTGGCGGTATCGACTGCACCAGTAACTCCGGCCGGAATGGTACAACGAGCGGTTTCGTAAAAGCGTTCATCCTTCGTGATTGGAAAACGGTTGGC
This sequence comes from Sphingobium fuliginis, assembly GCF_015074805.1. NCBI lineage: Bacteria > Pseudomonadati > Pseudomonadota > Alphaproteobacteria > Sphingomonadales > Sphingobiaceae > Sphingobium > Sphingobium fuliginis. The sequence continues at coordinate 1,414,608 of NZ_CP060035.1, forward strand.
GCTCGCGCTGCCAGCCACTCGCCCGCCGTCTACCCGCAAGGGAACTGAGCCAAAAAAATTGTTCCGATTTTCATTATAGTGCCCGGCGAGGGAGATGAAGTCGCCATTGCTGCCGATCGGCTGGTAAATTTTGGCGTTATATTGCTGCTTGTCGATTTCACCTATACCGCCGTAGATGGCATTGTTTGTCGCACGGCTGGCAGAAACGAATGCACGAGTGCCCCACGGCGTGAGATTGCCCGTCTGAACCATGCCAAACAGACGAAAGAAGCTGAAATCCCCAACGGAAGCGACCATCTTCGCGCCAAAATCTTCGCTTGGCGTGATCGAACGGTAATTTACCGTTGAACCGCTGGCAGCAGCCGTTGGGCTGTCCACATCGGTAGAACCTAAGTTCACGTTCACTTGGTCGATGATTTCAGGATCGAGCTGCTGGTTCGAATAGATCGAGTAACCGCCCGTGTCGTTGAGGGGAAGACCGTCGAAGGTTTGGGAAATGCGGCTGTCGTCGAAGCCGCGGATTGTCATGGTGCCGCCAGCAGAACCAAAGGGATCGTTATTCTGGAAGCTAACGCCCGGAAGCTGGTTGATCACCTCGTTGATCGACTGGCCGGGTGTCTGGGCTTGGATGAACTCAGCGCCGAGCACGGCCTTGGCCTTGCTGGTATCAGGTACGATTACGCCGCCTAGGCCCTTGTCCACACTAGCGCCAGTCACAACGATTTCATTTTCAAAGTCGATCGACCCCGTCGACTGCGCAAACGCGGCAATGGGCGCAGCCACGGCGACAAGCGCAGCGCTACACATAAGAAGCTGTTTCATCTGATTTTTGTCCCTTTGAAAGTTTGGCGCGTCGCGCCTGCTTTATTTTGCTCTGTGGAGCTGGCGCCGCCTGTGGCGGCCGATGGCGACGGCCCTGTGATGCTCTGATTGCAATTTTACTACAATATAACAGCATTCACGTGACGGCCGCGCATGCAGCATGGACAATGCTTACAAGGGACGTTGCAAGATGACATCAAGCTATTGATTTATATAGAATAACTGATCTCTCGGAGCAGCTATTTGACAGTGGTGCAATTTTGCAACGCAGCAAGAATTTTTACCGAGCCAATATTAAGACGCGAAAAAGGCCAGCGAAACTCGCTGGCCTCTCCCTGATTTAACCTGTTGCAGCGCGCGAAAGTCAGGCCGCGTCTTCGGCCCGCTTGTCCTTTTCGCTGAACACGCGAATCGGCTCCTTGCTGCCGGCGACCACATCCTTGTCGACCACCACTTCTCCCACGCCCTCCATCGAAGGCAAGTCGAACATGGTGTCGAGCAGGATGGCCTCCAGGATCGAGCGAAGCCCGCGCGCGCCCGTCTTCCGCTCGATGGCCTTCTTGGCAATGGCGGTCAGGGCATCGTCCGTGAAGCTGAGTTCGACATTCTCCATGTCGAACAGCTTGGCATATTGCTTCACCAGTGCGTTCTTCGGCTCAACCAGAATCTTGACCAGCGCAGCCACGTCCAGATCTTCCAGCGTCGCTATCACCGGCAGACGACCGACGAACTCAGGGATGAGCCCGAATTTCAGCAGATCCTCCGGCTCGCTCTGGCGCAGCAGTTCGCCGGTCTTTCGCTCCTCGGGCGCGGCGACATGAGCACCGAAGCCGATCGACTTGGCCTCCAGACGGTCGCCGATGATCTTTTCCAGGCCTGCGAACGCGCCACCGCAGATGAAAAGGATGTTGGTCGTATCGACCTGGAGGAACTCCTGCTGCGGATGCTTGCGCCCGCCCTGCGGCGGAACCGAAGCCGTCGTACCTTCCATCAGCTTCAGCAGCGCCTGCTGCACGCCCTCACCCGACACGTCGCGCGTGATCGACGGATTTTCGGCCTTGCGGCTGATCTTGTCGATCTCGTCGATGTAGACGATGCCGCGCTGCGCCTTCTCGACATTATAATCCGACGCCTGGAGCAGCTTGAGGATGATGTTCTCCACATCCTCGCCCACATAGCCCGCCTCGGTCAGCGTGGTCGCGTCGGCCATGGTGAAGGGCACGTCGAACGTCTTGGCCAGCGTCTGCGCCAGCAGCGTCTTGCCGCAGCCGGTCGGACCGACCAGCAGGATGTTGGACTTGGCCAGTTCCACCTCGCCCGGCTTGGTGCCGTGGTTGAGGCGCTTGTAATGGTTGTGGACGGCAACCGACAGGACGCGCTTCGCCCGGTTCTGGCCGATCACATAATCGTCCAGCACATCGCAGATTTCCTGCGGGGTCGGCACGCCGCCATCCTTCTTGCCGACGAGACCGCCCTTGGTCTCCTCCCGGATGATGTCGTTGCACAGTTCCACGCACTCGTCGCAGATGAACACGGTCGGCCCCGCGATCAGCTTACGCACCTCATGCTGCGACTTGCCGCAGAAGGAGCAGTAAAGCGTGCTTTTAGAATCGGAGCCCGTAAGCTTAGTCATTCGCCAATCTCTCTTCCCTCTTTTGAGGCGAACAGCCGCCCCATGCCGAGGGATATTCTGGTCCTAGGATCATCCTAGACCGCGACGCGCCCGTTTCACAAGGGGAGAAAAGGGCGCGTGCGGTAAACATAGGTTTTAGCCCTCGGGGGTTTCCGCCATGGCCGGCCGGCGGTCGAACACTTCGTCGACCAGACCGAAGGCCTTGGCTTCCTCCGCCTCAAGGAAGGTATCGCGGTCCATGGCGCGCTCCACTTCCTCCAGCGAACGCCCGGTATATTGGACGTAGAGGTTGTTGAGGCGGCTGCGGATGCGCAGGATTTCCTTGGCCTGGATTTCGATGTCCGACGCCATGCCCTGCGCGCCGCCCGATGGCTGGTGCACCATGATGCGCGCGTTGCTGAGCGCGATGCGCTTGCCCGGCTCGCCTGCCGCGAGCAGGAAGCTGCCCATGGAGGCAGCCTGGCCGATGCACACGGTGCCCACCTGTGGACGGATATATTTCATCGTATCGTGGATCGCCATGCCGGACGTCACCACCCCGCCGGGCGAGTTTATGTACATCCAGATGTCCTTCTTCGGATTTTCCGACTCAAGGAACAGCAACTGGGCGACGATCAGCGAGGCCATATGATCCTCGACCTGGCCGGTGACGAAGATGATCCGCTCCCGCAGCAGGCGCGAATAGATGTCGAAGCTGCGCTCGCCCCGGTTCGACTGTTCGATGACGATAGGGACCAGAGCGGCCATGGGATCGGACATGATATCGGTCATTTTGCTCTTTCAGGGTGTGTTGCTTTTGCCCGTTCTCTACATCGGCACAAAAAGCGGACTGTTCAAGGGGTCGCGTGAAACGCGGTCTGTTTACCCGGCCGAACGGGGCGCAATCAGTCGCGCCGGGCGAAGTCGGATGGCGCCTTGAAGGCGAGATAGGCAAGCCGGCGAACCTCCCGCCGCCCGCGCACCACGGTGTCCAATATAAGGCCGCACATGCCCGAAAGCGTCGCGAGGATCATGAGGCCCGTCACCAATATGGCGGTCGGAAAGCGCGGCACAAGCCCCGTTTTCATATAGGTGAGGATCAGCGGCGCTGCCAGGACCAGTCCCGTCAATGCCAGCAGGGCGGCGATGATGCCGAAGAACAGGATCGGCCGTTCGATGCGATAAAGGGTGATGATCGTCCGCAGGATGCGCCAGCCGTCGCGATAGGTGCTGAGCTTGCTGACCGATCCTTCCAGCCGCGCGCCATAGGCGGTGACCACCTCCGACACGGGCATGGCGAGTTCCAGCGCGTGGACGCTGATCTCCGTCTCGATCTCGAACCCGGCGGAAAGGACGGGAAAGCTCTTGACGAACCGTCGGGAGAAGACACGGTATCCGGAAAGTATGTCCGTGAAGCTGCGTCCGAACAGCCGCTTGAGTAGGCTGGTCAGCGCCCAATTGCCGAAGCGATGCCCGCGCCGATAGGCCTCCTCTATCTCGCTCCGCCTTGCGCCCACGACCATGTCGAGATTATCTTCCAGCATTGCCGCCACCATCTTTGGAGCGGCCGCAGCCTCGTAGGTCGCATCGCCATCCGCCATGATGTAGATATCGGCATCCACGTCCGCGAACATGCGGCGCACCACATGGCCCTTGCCCTGTTGCGCCACGCGGCGGACGATAGCCCCAGCCCCAGCTGCCAGTTCGCGGCTGCCGTCCGTGCTGTTGTTGTCGAACACGTAAATTTCGGCGGAGGGGAGCGCCCGGCGGAAATCCCCCACCGTCCGAACGATCGCACCGGCCTCATTATAGCAGGGCAGGATGACGGCGATCCTCGGCGTGGCAACGCCCTCCCCGCTTTCCACTGCCGGAAATTCCTTCATCGACCCGAAACCTTTTTAGCGCCGCCGCATCACCTCGGAAACACGGCATGTTCCTGCGAAGGCAGGACCCAATTCAAACGGCGGGACTGGAATCCTGCCTTGGCAGGAGTTCGACTCCCCCCGATCCTGCCCCCTCTCGACATGAACGGACCTCATTAACATTTCGTCTGCCATGCCGCGCCCGAAATGAAAAGCGCCCGGGCTTCCTTGCGAAGCCGGGCGCTTGTCCAGTCAGACCGAAAAGGCCTTATTCAGCCTTGGTGGCAGCCTTCTTGGCCGGAGCTTTCTTGGCCTTGGGCTTCTCCTCGGCAGCGGCTTCCTCAGCCACGGCCTCATCCTTCTTGGCGGCGGCCTTCTTGGCCGGAGCCTTCTTGGCCGGGGCCTCTTCGGCGGCAGCCTCGGCCGGAGCCGCTTCCTCGGCCTCGGCAGCCTTCTTCTTCGGCGCAGCCTTCTTCGCCTTGGGCTTTTCGTCATGATCATGGTCATGATCATGACCACAGCCCGGACCGTGGACGTGCGGCTTCAGATCGCCATCCTCAGCCTCGATCGCGGCTTCCAGCTCTTCCCGGCTGACGGCCCGGTCGGTGATCTCCGCCTTCTCGAACAGGAAGTCCACCACCTTGTCCTCATAGAGCGGCGCACGGAGCTGCGCGGCCGCCATCGGGTCCTGACGCACATATTGCACGAAGCGCTCGCGGTCCTGCGGGCTGTACTGCTGGGCTGCCTGCATGATCAGGCGGTTCATTTCCTGATCGCTGACGACAACGCCATTGGCCTGGCCGATTTCCGAAAGCAGCAGGCCCAGGCGGACGCGGCGCACGGCGATGGCGCGATAGTCTTCCTTCTCCGCTTCCATCTCCTTGAGGGCCGCTTCGGGGTCTTCCTCATGGCTGGCTTCGTGCTGGAGCTGCGCCCAGATCTGGTTGAACTCGGCCTCGACCATGCTCGGCGGCACGTCGAAATCGTGGGCAGCGGCGAGCTGGTCGAGCAGCTTGCGCTTCATATGGGTGCGGGTCAGGCCATTATGTTCCTGCTCGATCTGGCCCTTCAGCAGTTCCTTGAGCTTGTCCAGACCCTCCAGGCCCAGCGACTTGGCGAAATCATCGTCCAGCTTGGGCTTGTCGGCATTCAGGATCGCCTTGACGGTGATGTCGAAGGTCGCTTCCTTGCCGGCGAGGTGCGCAGCGCCATAATCTTCCGGGAAGGTGACGGTGATGGTCTTCTCGTCACCCTTCTTGACGCCGGCAAGCTGCTCCTCGAAGCCCGGGATGAACTGGCCCGAGCCGATCTTGAGCTTCACGTCCTCGGCCGAACCGCCCTCAAAGGCCTCGCCGTCGATCTTGCCGACGAAATCGATGGTCAGCGTATCGCCGTCCTTCGCCTTGTGGCTGGCGGCATGCTCTTCCAGCGCGCCCTGCTGGGTCGCGATGCGGCCAGCGGCTTCATCCACCTGCGCATCAGCGACCTCGACGGTCAGACGCTCCAGCTTCAGCCCTTCGATGCTCGGCGCCGCGATCTCGGGCAGCACTTCCAGCTCGACCTTCACCTCGGCGTCCTTGCCGAATTCGAAGGCCTCGTCCAGCTCGACCGAAGGCTGCATCGCGGGGCGCAGCTTCTGGTCAGCGATCAGCTTCTGGATGCTGTCCTGGATCGAGCTGTTGAGCGCATCGCGCTGCAGCGATTCGCCATGCATCTTCTTGACGAGGTTGGCGGGCACCTTGCCGGGGCGGAAGCCGGGCATGCGGACCTGCGGCGCGATGGCGGCCACTTCCTTTTCCACGCGGGCGTCGATGTCCTTCGACGTGATGGTCACGGTGTAGGCGCGCTTCAGGCCCTCGTTCAACGTCTCGACAGTCTGCATCTCTTCTCTCAAACGCTTTCTAAAGCTGAATTTCGTTGGCGCCTGCGCATCCTATAGAGTCTGGCGCACTGGTGCGGGCGAAGGGACTCGAACCCCCACATCTTGCGATACCAGAACCTAAATCTGGCGCGTCTACCAATTTCGCCACGCCCGCATCGGTCGCCGGTCGGCGCGGCATAGAGAAAAGCGACCCATGAAGCAAGGCCCAGAGGTCCAGCCTGTGGATAACCGGTGGATAAGTCCGAACGGAACCCATCCGCCCGGCCGGGCGTAACCCCTCATATCAAGGAGAGACAGCCATGGCCACCCACCCCGACCCGGCGCCCGACGGCGTGCCGCCCCCCGACAGGATCGACCCTCAATCGCCGCCGGAAACCCCTGCGCCCCTCACGCCCGACGAAACCCCCGCCGGCGAGCCGCCGGAAATCGTGCCCAATGGTCCCGATTTCGACCAGCCGGACAGCGCGCCGCCCGAACTCCCTCCCGTCTGATCGACATTTTGGTCACAGACCGCGGGTTTTCCACAGAAACGGGAAATAATGCCTGCGCAATCGCTGGACAGGCCCCTGCATCCATGATTGAACTATGACAAACAGATGAATTCGGGAGAGGCGCGGCTGACAGCAAGGGGGTCATCGTGCACAGGGTTCGCGCTAAGCTGGAATGGTTCAAGACAGTGATCCTACCACAGGAAGCTGCTCTCAGAGGGCGCCTCCGGAGGATCCTGCCTGCCAATCAGGAACTGGAAGACATGGTCGCGGAGGTACTCGCCCGCGCCTATGCCACTGAAAATTGGGAAAATGTGACGACCGGTCGGGCTTATCTCTTCACCATAGCCCGCAATCTGGTGATCGACACCGCGCGCCGTAACAAGGTGGTGAGTTTCGAAACCATTGCCGACCTGGAACTGCTGCAGGGCGAAAATAATGTGGAGGCTCAGCTTCACGCCCGCGAGGCCCTGCGCCAGGTCGAGACGATCGTCGATTCGCTTCCGACACAATGCCGCCGGGTCTTCATTCTCCGCCGTATCCATGAAAAATCGATGCTGGAAATAGCGGAGGAAATGTCCCTGTCCGTTTCTACAGTTGAAAAACATCTGGCCAAAGCGATCGCAATAGTTATGCGGGCCTGGGCGGAACGTGAGGAAACGGATTTCGAACGTGCAGGCGTCGGGACCAGATTCGGGCTACGAAAGCAGGGACAAGATCGAGGCGGAAGCCGCGCGCCTGCTGGCAAGGCTTAATGGCGATCCTCGTCCCGAGGTCGAAGCGGAAATCTGTCGCTGGGTCGAAGCCGATCCCCGTCATGCCGTAGCGTTCGCGCGGGCCGAAGCCGCTTGGGAAGCGGCCGAACGGCTCAAGAGCGCGGCCGCCGAAGTCAACCTGCCCCCGCTGGAAGCCATCGTCAGCGAGGAACAGCAGCGCCGCCTGTCGCGCAACATCATGATCGCCGCCGCCGTCGCGGTGATGCTGTTCATCGTCGCTGCCATCGTCACGGTCCGCACCTTCAGCGGCGTCGACCATTATGAAACGCGGATCGGCCAGATCAGCGACATCGCGCTGGACGACGGCTCCACCCTGCATCTCAACAGCGACAGCGCCGCCGAGGTCCGCTTCACCGATCATGGCCGCAAGGTCCGCATCCTGAAGGGCGAAGCCTCTTTCGACGTCGCCCACGACCGCTCCCGCCCCTTCGACGTCGAGGCCCGCTCCGCCGTCATCCGCGCCGTCGGCACCGCCTTCAACGTGCGGTTGCGCCCTTCATTGGTCGAACTGACCGTCACGCAGGGCACCGTCACGGTGCATTCCGGCAACGATCTGGCCCAGCAGATCAGCGCCGGCAGCGGCGCCGTCATCCAGCCGCGCAGCGTGTCGCTCACCCATCTCGACTCGCGCTTCATCGGCCAGCGGACCGCCTGGCGCGAACAGATGGTGGAACTGGACGGAGAGACCATCGAACAGGCCGCGAGCGAGTTCAACCGCTACCGTGCGGCGCCGATCCTGATCGGGGACACCCGGGTCTCATCGCTCCGCATCGGCGGCCGCTTCCGTATCACCGACAGCAAGGAATTCCTCTCCGCCCTGCAACTCAGCCTGCCCATCCGGGTGGTCGCCGGACAGGACGGCTCGGTCATGCTGCTCTATCAGGATGAGCCGGAGCCAGCGGACAATGCCGCCGGCGAATAGGAGCGGGAAGCAAAACACTCCCCCTCATCCGCAGACATTATCGCCATGGTCCCCCGGCCTCTCACCCCATCATCCGGACGAACGCCGGGATCTCAGGCGAGATGGCACGACCGGACCGCAGAAGAATCCGCTTTCGGTCCAATGGCCATGCGAAGCGGCCCGTTCCGGACTACCCCAATAATTCCCGCACCAATTGCGGCACCAGGATACTCGCCGCCCCCATACGGCTTTCCTCGAAATAGAAGCTGCCCGCTGATGGCTCCAGATTCAACTCCAGCGTCCGGGCGCCCACATGGCGCGCGGTCTGCACGAATCCCGCCGCCGGATACACCGCCCCGGAAGTGCCCACCGAAACGAACAGGTCGGACCGCCGCAAGGCATCGTCGATCAGATCCATCCGATAGGGCATCTCCCCGAAGAAAACGATGTCGGGGCGCAGGGCCGGACGCCCGCACCCGTCGCAGGCCGAGCCGGGGGGCAGAGCCGGCGTCCATGGCACCGCCTTGCCGCAAGCCGCACAGAGCGCCGACCGCAACTCGCCATGCATGTGGACCAGCCGCTTCGCCCCGGCCCGCTCGTGCAGATCGTCCACATTCTGCGTGACGATCAGCAGCTCGCCCGGCCATGCCGCATCCAGCGCCGCCAGCGCCTCGTGCGCGGCATTGGGCTTCACCTCGTTCAGCCTGGCCCGCCGCTCGTCATAGAAGCGATGCACCAGCGCGGCATTCCGCGCCAGAGCTTCGGGCGTGCACACATCCTCGACCCTATGCCCCTCCCACAGGCCATCGGGCCCGCGAAAGGTGGCAAGGCCGCTTTCCGCCGAAATTCCCGCGCCGGTCAGGATCACGATATTGCGAATGTCGTCCATCTCTTCTTCCGGCGCCATGGTTGCATGTCATGGCTATGCCGCATTCGGGATCATCCGGACATCGTTTTTGCAGAACGGATCATTGGCTTGGCCTCACCAGCCATTTATCGTCCATTTCCGTACCGCGGGGATGACAAGCCCGGCCCGTTCTGGCATCGGCCATCCGACCTTTCAGGGAATGAGGCTGATGACACGGATCGGGATTTTCGGCGCGGCTGGCCGCATGGGACGCGCCATCGCGCAGGTCGCTCAGGAGGCTGGGCTGGAAATCGCCGGAGGCACTGACCGCGGTGGCGCGGGAGAGCTTGCCCCCGGCATCGCCATCACTGCCGATCCGCTTGCCCTGGCCGAGCAAAGCGACGTGCTGATCGACTTTTCCGTGCCCGCCGCCCTGTCGGCCCATCTGGACGCCTGCATTGCGGCGAAGAAGCCGATCCTCATCGGCACCACCGGACTGGAATCCGCGCACCATGCGCTGATCGACGAAGCGTCAAAGCAAGTCCCGATCCTCCAGACCGGCAATACCTCTCTGGGCGTCAACCTGCTGGCGGCGCTGGTGGAACAGGCTGCGGCGCGCCTCAACGACGATTGGGACATAGAGATCGTCGAAATGCACCATCGTCATAAGGTCGATGCGCCTTCCGGCACTGCGCTGTTGCTGGGCGAAGCCGCCGCGCGCGGGCGCGGCATCGCTCTTGCCGACCATAGCGAACGCGGGCGCGACGGTATCACCGGCGCACGGGCCAGGGGTGCGATCGGCTTTGCGGCATTGCGCGGCGGATCGGTGGCGGGTGACCATCAGGTGATCCTCGCGGCCGAGGGCGAGCGGATCGAAATCGGCCATCGCGCCGAAAACCGCGTCATCTTCGCGCGGGGCGCGGTGAAGGGGGCCGAATGGCTGATCGGCCAACCCGTCGGCCGCTACGACATGAAGGGCGTGCTGGGCCTGTAAACGCCGATGAAGAAGGACCAGATCTTCGATTTCTTCAGCCGCCTCGCTGAAGCCAATCCGGCGCCCCGAACGGAGCTGGAATATGGCAATGTCTATCAGTTGCTGGTCGCGGTGCTGCTTTCCGCGCAGGCGACGGACGTGGGCGTCAACAAGGCGACCCGCGCGCTCTTCCGCGATGTCCACACGCCGCAGCAGATGGTGGAACTGGGCGAAGAAGGCCTGAAGCAGCATATCAAGACCCTCGGCCTCTTCAACGCCAAGGCGAAGAACGTCATCGCCCTGTCCGAAATCCTCCTGCGCGATTTCGGCGGAGAAGTGCCGCAGGATCGCGATGTCCTGACCACCCTGCCCGGCGTCGGGCGAAAGACCGCCAATGTCGTGGTCAACACCGCGTTCGGGCAGGAAACATTCGCGGTCGACACCCACATCTTCCGTGTCGGCAATCGTACCGGCCTCGCGCCGGGCAAGACGCCGCTTGCCGTCGAACTGAAGCTCGAGAAAAACGTTCCCGGCCCCTTCCGCCGCGATGCCCATCACTGGCTGATCCTGCATGGCCGCTATGTCTGCAAGGCGCGAAAGCCCGAATGCTGGCGCTGCATCGTGGCCGACCTCTGCCGCTTCAAGCCCAAGACGCCCGCGCCCGGCACCAGCCCCTGATTATTGCGCGGTTCAGCCGCCGCGCGGTAGAAGGAGCGACAGGACGGATGACGGGTTCCCGCGACGTCATCCGGACAGTCAACAGGAGAGACGATATGTCTGCCCCCCTTATCCGCCAATTCGCCCTGGCCGCGGCACTCGCCTGCACGGCTGCCCCTGCCCTAGCCGGGAAGGCTCCGGCCAATCTGGTCCCCGCCGGCAAGCCGGTTGATTGCGTTCAACTGAATGCGATCCGCTCCACCGAGGTCCGCGACGACAGGACCATCGATTTCATCATGAACGGCAACAAGGTCTATCGGAATATCCTGCCGATGAGTTGCCCCAGCCTGGGTTTCGAGCGGCGCTTCCTCTACAAGACCAGCTTGTCCCAGCTCTGCTCGGTGGACATCATCACGGTGCTCTATCAGACCGGCGGATTGCAGCGTGGACCGAGCTGCGGCCTTGGGAAATTCCAGCCGATGCAGAAAATGGCGAAATAACTTTGGCCTGAGGCGATTTTGATGCTGGCGCGAGCGATTGGGCTTTGCTAAGCGGCCCTTCGCACCAGCGACACGCACCCATAGCTCAGCTGGATAGAGCGTTGCCCTCCGAAGGCAAAGGCCAGAGGTTCGAATCCTCTTGGGTGCGCCATTTTCGAATGGATGTCAGAGAAATTTTGTCTCCAGACCAAGCAGATAGCTTTTGGCCTTCAAGCCGCCTGCAAAGCCCGTCAGTGCGCCGTTGGCGCCCACCACCCGGTGGCACGGCGCAATGATGGAAATCGGGTTGCGCCCATTGGCGGCACCCACTGCGCGGCAGGCGGACGGTCTCCCGATCTGACGGGCAATATCGGCATAGCTGCGCGTTTCTCCAAAGGGGATGGTCAGCAGCGCGGTCCAGACGCTTTTCTGAAAATCCGTGCCGTTGAAATGCAGCGGCAGGTCGAACGTCTCCCGCTGCCCGGCGAAATATTCATTCAGTTGCCGTCCCGCTTCCTCCAGCACCGGATGATTGCCCCTTTCGGTCCGCTGCCCCATGGGCACCCGCCGGGGATCGTCATCCTGCCACAGGACCGCCGCCAGTCCCGCCTCGCACGCGACCAGCGTCAGTTCACCGACGGGCGATGCCAGCGTCCGATATGCATAAGTCATGCCCTGTCCTTTCAACCCTTTGCCGACGCCAGCATGGGGCATGACATGCATGGCCGCCTTCCCGCCGCTTGCGGTCAAAGATCATTTCAGGCCGCCACCCATCGCGCGATACAGTTCGACCATGTTCGCGGCGCGCGCCAGCCGTGTCGCCAGCAGGCTCTGTTCGGCATTATAGAGCGTCCGCTGCGCATCCAGCGTGGTCAGGAAGGGATCGACGCCGGCGCGGAACCGCGCTTCCGACAGGCGATAGCTTACCCGCGCCGCATCCCGCAGCGATGTCTGCGCCTCCATTTGCTCCGTCATCGTGCCGCGCCGGGCAAGCGCATCGGCCACTTCACGGAAACCCGTCTGCACGCTCTTCTCATAGGTGGCGACCATCGCGTCATAGATGGCCCGCGCATAACGCAGATTGCCCATGTTCCGGCCGAAATCGAAGATCGGCAGGCTGGCGGACGGCACCACCGACCATGTGTCGCTGCCCGACTTGAACAGATTGGACAGGCCAAGGCTCAACGTCCCGAACGCCGCAGTCAGGGAGATATTAGGGAAGAAGGCCGCTCGCGCCGCGCCGATATTGGCATTGGCCGCCAGCAACTGATGTTCGGCCGCCATGATGTCCGGGCGGCGCAGCAAAGCCGTGGAAGGCAGGTCGGCCGGCAGGTTGGAGAGGGTGACGTCGCCATCCGGCATCGCCGCCGGCAAGTCCTCCGCCGCCACCGTCATACCGGCCAGCAGGTTCAGCGCATTCTGGTCCTGCGCCACCAGGGTCGTCGCTTCGGCAATGTCGGACCGCGCCCGGTCATGGCTGGTCTGCGCCTGCCGCACTTCCAGTTCCGACGCGATCCCGTTGGCGAAGCGGGCCTTGGTGAGGTCCAGCGTCTGGCGGAAGGCTTTTTCCAGATCGCGCGCAATCCTCAGCCGCTCCTGATCCGCCGCCATGGCGAGCCAGGCGTTCGCGACCTCTGCGACCAGCGCGGTCTGCGCCGCATTCCGGTTCTCGACCGATGCGAAATATTGTTCCTGCGCCGCCCTGCTGAGGTTGCGCACCCGGCCGAACAGGTCGACTTCCCAGGCCGACACGCCCACGGACGCCGAATAGATGTCCATCCGGCCCGTCCCGACTTGCGAGAAGGGCGTGTCCTGATAGGTGGCGCTGCCGCTGGCGTTCACAGTGGGAAATATGTCCGCCCGCCGCACGCGATATTGCGCCCGCGCCTGCTCGACATTGGCAAGGGCGACACGCAGGTCGCGATTATTGGCCAGCGACGTCTCGATCACCCGCGCCAGGCGGGGATCGACGAAGAAATCCTTCCAGGCCGTATCCGCCGGAACGATCGCCTGCCCCTGCCCAGCCGGATAGGCCGGCCCCTGCGGGCTCCCGCCCGGCACCGGCAAGGCAGGGCGCACATATTTGGGTGCCATGTCGCAGGCCGCGAGCGTCAGCGCCAGAGCAGCCGCCGAGAACGGCTTCATCTTGTTCATTATCCTCATGCCTCCTGCGGACCCAGCCGGGCGCCGCCCTCATGCCCGCCCTGATCCTTGCCATGATGTTCGCGGAACAGCCGCTTCACGACGGTGAAGAAGACCGGCACGAAGAAGATGGCCAGCACCGTCGCGGACAGCATGCCGCCGACCACGGCCCAGCCTATGGCGTTCTGGCCGCCTGCGCCCGCGCCCTTCGCCACCGCCAGCGGCAGCACGCCGAAGACGAAGGCGAAGCTGGTCATCAGGATCGGCCGCAGGCGCAGCTTGCCCGCCTCCAGCGCCGCCCGCGCGGGTGGCAGCCCCTCGCGCATCTTCTCCTCGGCGAATTCGACGATCAGGATGGCGTTCTTGGCCGACACGCCGATGGTCGTGATCAGGCCGACCTGAAGGTAGATGTCGTTGTTGAGGCCGACCAGCATCGCGGCGACCACCGCGCCGAACACGCCCAGCGGCACCACCAGCATCACGGCGATGGGCACGGACCAGCTTTCATAAAGCGCGGCCAGGCACAGGAACACGATCAGCATCGACAGCGCATAAAGCGCCGGCGCCTGCCCGCCGGAGGTCTTCTCCTCATAGGAAATGCCGTTCCATTCATAACCGACGCCTGCCGGCAGCTTGGTCGCCATTTCCTCCATCGCCTTCATCGCCTCGCCGGTCGAAACGCCCGGCGCGGGCGCACCCATGATCTGCATCGACGGCACGCCGTTGAACCGCTCCAGCTTCGCCGGGCCATGGGTCCATTCGGTCGTCGCAAAGGAAGAGATCGGCGCCATCGCGCCGCCGCTTCCCCGCACATGCAGCACGCCGATCGAATCCGGCGTGGTCCGGAACGGCGCATCGGCCTGCACATAGACGCGCTTCACCCGGTCGCGGTCGATGAAGTCGTTGACGTAGCTGCTGCCCATCGCCGTGCTGATCGTATCGTTGACGTCGGACTGGGCGATGCCCAGCGCGCCCGCTGCCGCCTGATCGACGTTGAGCTTGAGCTGCGGCGTATCCTCCAGCCCGTTGGGGCGCACCTGCGCCAGCCGCTTGTCGGCCATGGCCATGCCCAGCAACTGGTTGCGCGCCTCCAGCATCCTGTCATGGCCCAGCCCGGCGCGGTCCACGAGCTGAAAGTCGAAGCCGGTGGCATTGCCCAGTTCCTGCACGGCGGGCGGCACGAAGGCGATCGCCATGCCTGCGGAAATCCGCTGGAACGCGCCATTGGCGCGCAAAGCGATGGCGGACACCTTGTTGTCGGCGCCCTCGCGCTGCGACCAGTCCTTCATCCTAACAAAGGCGAGGCCGACATTCTGGCCCTGGCCCACGAAGCCGAAGCCGGAGATGGTGAAGACGGCGGCAACATTCCGCTTCTCGTCCGTCATATAGTGATCGCGCACCTTCGCCAGCGTCCGTTCGGTCTCCTCCAGCGTCGACCCGGTCGGGAGCGACACCTGGTTGATGATGATGCCCTGATCTTCATCGGGCAGGAAACCGCCAGGCAGGCGCAGGAAGACCAGCGCCATCCCCGCGACGATCAATGCATAGACCAGCATCGTGCGGCCCCAGCGCCGCTCGACCTTCTCCACGGTCGCGCCGTATCGCACGACATTGCGGTCGAAGGTCCGGTTGAACCAGTCGAAGAAGCGGCCGAAGCGCGACCCCAACGGGCCGGTCCAGACATGGCTGTGCCCCCGGGGACGCAGGATCGTCGCGCAGAGCGCGGGCGTCAGGATCAACGCGACCAGCACCGACAACACCATGGCGGAAACGATGGTGATGGAGAACTGGCGGAAGATCACGCCCGTCGACCCGCCGAAGAACGCCATGGGCAGGAACACCGCCGACAGCACTAGGCCGATGCCGATCAACGCGCCGCTGATCTCGTCCATCGACTTCTTCGCGGCTTCCTTCGGGCTAAGCCCCTCTTCCTGTATGATGCGCTCGACATTCTCGACCACGACGATGGCGTCGTCGACCAGCAGGCCGATCGCCAGCACCATGCCGAACAGCGTCAGCGTGTTGATGGTGAACCCCGCCGCATAGAGGATCGCCAGCGATCCCAGCAGCACGACCGGCACCGCAATGGTGGGGATCAGCGTGGCGCGCCAGTTCTGAAGGAACAGGAACATCACCACGAAGACGAGCAGCGTCGCTTCGAACAGCGTGTGGATGACCTGCTCCACCGACAGTTTCACGAAGGTCGAATTGTCCACCGGGAAGTCGTATTTGACCCAGCTCGGGAAGGTTTTCGACAGTTCGTTGACCCGGTTCTTCACGCCTTCCACCGTATCGAGCGCATTGGCGCCCGGCGCCAGCCTTACGCCGAAGCCGGCGGCCGGATGGCCATTGAACCTCGCGCCGAAGCTGTAGCTTTCCGCACCCAACTCCACCCTGGCGACATCTGCCAGATA
The DNA here is from genome assembly GCF_015074805.1 of Sphingobium fuliginis. NCBI lineage: Bacteria > Pseudomonadati > Pseudomonadota > Alphaproteobacteria > Sphingomonadales > Sphingobiaceae > Sphingobium > Sphingobium fuliginis. The sequence continues at coordinate 1,430,463 of NZ_CP060035.1, forward strand.
GACGACCGATCCGTTGCTGTTGCTGCGCAGCCGGATCTGCCGGAACTCTTCGGGGGTCCTGAGGCGCGACTGCGCCGTCACGGTGGCGTTCAGCGCCTGGCCGCGGGGCGACGGCGTGCCGCCGATCTGGCCTGCGGAAACCTGCGCATTCTGGGCGCGTATGGCGGATTTGACGTCGCCGGTGGTGACGCCCAGATTGGCCATCTTATAGGGATCGAGCCAGATGCGCATCGCATATTGCGCGCCCAGCAACTGGGTATCCCCCACGCCGTCGACACGGCTGATCGGATCCTGCAGGGCGGAAGCGACGAAATCGCCCGCATCCTGCTGATCATGAATGCCGTCATCGGCATAGACGGCCATGATCATCAGGAAGGTCGAGGTGGATTTGGTGACGCGCAGCCCCTGTTGCTGCACTTCCTGCGGCAACAGGGGGGTGGCCTGGGCCAGCTTGTTCTGGACCTGGACCTGCGCGATGTCGGCATCCGTTCCCTGCTCGAAGGTCAGGGTGATGGTGAGGTTGCCCGCCGAATCGCTGCTGGACGAGAAGTAGCGGAGATTGTCGATGCCCTTGAGCTGCTGCTCGATGATCTGCGTCGTCGTGCTTTCCAGCGTTTCCGCATTCGCGCCCGGATAGGTGGTCGCGATCGTCACCGCGGGCGGCGCGATCTCCGGAAACTGCGCCACGGCCAGCGAGCGCAGGGCCAGAATGCCGGCCAGCATGATGACGATGGCGATGACCCATGCGAAGATGGGCCTGTCGATGAAATAGCGGGCCATGGCTTAGTTCGCCCCGCCGGCATTCGCCTGCCTGCCCGCCGTCACCTGCTGCGGCGCGCCCGGCTTCACGACCGTTCCGGGCCGCAGGTTCACCAGGCCCTCCACGACCAGCCTGTCTCCCGCCTTCAGCCCCTTGGTGACGATCCATTTGTCGCCAATGGCCCGGTCGGTTTCGACCTGACGCAGTTCGACCTTGTTGTCCGCACCCACCACCATGGCGGTGGCCCGGCCCCGCGCATCGCGGGTGATGCCCTGCTGCGGCGCAAGGATCGCCTGGCTGCGTTGGCCCTCGACCAGCCTGGCCCGCACATACATGCCGGGCAGCAACAGGCCGTCCGGATTGGCGAAAGTCGCACGCAGCGTTACCGCGCCCGAACTGGGATCGACCGTCACCTCGGAAAATTGCAGACGCCCCTCGATCGGATAGACGCTGCCATTGGGCAGCAGCAACTGGACCCGCGCGCCGTCGGCGGCACTGACGCCGCCTGCCTTCATCGCCTGCTTGAGGTCGATGATCTGCGCGGCCGACTGGGTCACGTCGACATAGACGACGTCGGTCCGCTGGATCGTCGCCAGCGGGTCGGCCTGTCCTGCCTGCACCAACGCGCCCGGCGTGAACAGGGAACGGCCGATCCGCCCGGAAATGGGGGCCCTTATGCGGGTGAAATCCTGGTTCACCTGGGCGGCCTGCACCGCCGCCCGCTGCGCGGCGACATCGGCGCGCGCCTGCTGGGCCGAGGCGGCGGCATTGTCGGCCTCCTGCCGGCTGACGGCGTTGATGCCGACCAGTTCCTTATAACGCTGCGCCTGCAGTCCCGTCGCCCGGATCGATGCCTGCGCCCGAGAGAGAGCGCCCTGCGCCTGCCCCAGGGCGGCGCGATAGGGCGCATCCTCGATCTCGTAGAGCAATTGGCCCGCACGCACCACGGCGCCCTCGGTGAACAGGCGGCGGCGGATGACGCCGCTGATCTGGGGCCGGACCTCTGCCGTTTCCACTGCGGCGATGCGGCCAGGAAGCTCGGTCGTCAACGGAGCGTTTTCCACCGTCAATTTCACCACACCGACCGCGGGCGGCGGCGGCGCAGGCTGCTGCTGCTCGCCACAGGCGCCCAGCGCAAGGGCCGACGCGCAGGCGAACAGTCCGACAAAAATCCCCTTTTGCATCGGTCGATGCTCCGTTTCCACTGGTGGCTTCAATTGGAATGAACGTTCATTCCGCTTGCGCGGCAGGTAGGAACATGCCACAATTTGTTCAAGAGTAAAAAAGACGGGACGAAGATTTTTGGCTGCATTGCAACATGAACGGAATGCCAGGGACCGCATATTGGATGCGGCCCGCGATCTGTTCGCCGCCAACGGTTTTCATCAGAGCGCGATGGCCGAGCTGGCTGCCGCGGCGCATGTGTCCGTCGGCCAGATCTACCGGCTGTTCAAGGGCAAGGAAGACATTATCGAAGCGATCGTGAATAGCGATACGCGCGAACGCGAAGCGACGATCCTGAGCTTGCAGAACCGGCTCGAGGCAGGGGAGATCAGCATAGAGCGGACCTTCGAACTGCTGTTGCTGGAGGTGATGGACAACCCGCACGAGGCCCTGTCCTTCGATATTCTGGCCGAGGGATTCCGCAACGCGCGGGTCGCGGGCACGATTGCCGACATGTGCAACGGCCTGCGGAAATCCCTGGGGGATTTCGCCTGCGTCGCAAACCCCGGATTGTCGGGCGAAGCGCTGAAAAGCGCCGAAGAAATGATCCTGGCCTGTTTGTTCGGGTTGGGCCATCGCAGCCTGTCGGCACCGACCATCAGCGCTGAGCGTACCGCCAAATGCGCGGCCTTCATGATCGTCGCCGCGCTTCGCGCCATGGACTGAAGGGGCGGGCTTCGGTCCGGCTCGGCTTCCGGTCAGTCTGCCGCGTTGCAGCAGAAATGCCTGAAATCAGCCGCAACTTTCGGCCGCTGGAAACATTCCTGCCCCCAAATCGTTCCCCCGGGAGGCAAGAAATGGGTATCAACATGTCGTTCGACCGCAGCTATTTCGAGGCGCGGCTGGACCGCAATCGCAGGCTGGCCGCCCGCTCCCGCAATCCGGAAATCCGCGCGATCCACATGGAATATGTCCGGCTCTACAGCCAGTTGCTGGAACAGACGGAGCGCGTCCCGGCCTGAGCCGCCGGTCCGGCTATTGGGCGGCGACGCCATCGGGCAGCACCACCGCAGACCAGCTCTTGCCGGGCACCAGATATTTGGCCGCCAGCGCCTGAATATCGGTTGGCGTGACGGTCAGCATGTCCTGCGCCATGGTCTGCATCGCCTGTACATAGCGCGGGTCGTGGGTAGCGCCCTCCATCTGGTTCATCCAGAAGGCATTGCCTGTCCCTGCCCGCATCAGCAATTGCCGCATCGGCGCGACGGCGCGCTGCAATTCGTCCTCGCTCACCGGATTTTTGACGAGGTCCGCCGCCGTGTCCTTCACCACGCCGTAGAAATAACGGACGCGATCCGGGCGCACCTGGCTCGTCACCAATATGTAACCGCCGCTTTCATAGGAAAATGGCCAGTTGTTCTGGACGCTGGGCGAATAGGCCGCGCCTTCGGTCGAACGCAGCTTGTCGAACAGCCGATCGTTGAAAATCTGCGTCAGGATTTCAAGCTGCCGCGCTTCCTTCGTCAGTGCGAACCCGCCTGCCGTGGGCCATGCCATGACCGCCGCCGCTTGCTCCTTGTCGCCCTTGTGCCGCAGGACCACCGGGCTTTCGACATGGGCGGGAAAGCGCATCAGCTTGTTGGCGGCGGGAACCGGGACATCCACCCGCTGCGGCAGCGCACCGAAGGTCGCCGCCACGGCTGCAATGGCATCGTCCGCCTTCACCTGCCCGAAAATCTGTATCTCGACGGGCCCGGATGCCAGCAGCGGTTCCCATGTGGCGCGGAAGGCTTGTGGAGTCAGCGCGTCGATCTCCGCCCGCGAAGGCGTGCGGAACCGCACATCCCTGTCGTGCAGCAACCAGTTGAGGTCCCGCGCCAGCACGGAATCCGGCGCCCGCTCCATCGCGTCATAGGCGACCCCTGCCCCCGTCTTCACGCGCGCGATCGGCGCGGGGTCCCATCCCGGCGCAAACAGCTTGGTCGCGAACAGCAGCAATTGGTCCTTATAATCCGCCGGACGCGTTACGGCCTGCATTTCAAAGGCATCGTCGTCGATGGCGAAATCCATCCCCATGCGGCGGCCATTGGTCAGGTCATCGAGTTCCCGCTGGCCCAGTTTCCCTATTCCACTCGCCACCAGCGCATAATCCGCCGCCCAGCCCGGCACGGGCCGGGTCGGGGAAAAGGCCTGCTGGCCATGACCGAAGCGGACGTTGATCCGCACCTTCTCCGTTTCCGCATCATTGGCGAACAGGGTCAGCTTGACGCCGTTGGAGAAGACAATGCTTTCCATCCCCGGCAGGCCGATAGGCGTACGCGAAACGACCTTCCCCGGCGCGCCGAGCTTCGGCAGGTCGGCCATGGTCACAACCTTGTCCGCCAGCCGCGCGTTAGTCGCCGCCTTGACCGGCGCGGCGACAGCGGCGGCCAGCTTCGCGTCGACGCCGGGCTGGACCTTGCCAGTGATCAGCTGCGCGCGGAAGACGCCGGCGGAGAAGAGCCGCCGGGTCGAATCCAATATCTTCTGCGGCGTCATGCCCGTCTTGCCGGAGCGGAAGATGTCCAGCGCCGCCTGCGGGCTGACCGTGGTTTCGCGAATGTCGACCGCGCTCACCAGGTCGCTCGCCTGCTTGGCGCCCGCCTCCGTATCGGCATTCTCAACCTGAATCGCGAGTGCGGTGTCCATCTGCGCATATTCGCGGTCGATCTCTATCTGGCTTGGCGGCGCGGCCTTGGCGTCCTCCATGATCGCGCGCACGTCTCCCAACGCCTTTTCCCAATTCTCGCCCGTGGGCACGATGGTGACGAAGGTGCCATCGGCGGACCGGCTGACATCCTGCTGATCCACGCTTGCCTGCAGGAAGCTGCCGCCGCTGCGCGCAACCTGTTCCAGACGGCGGCTGATGATCTGCAGGGCCAGCATGTCGGTCAGCTTGTCCTGATTGTAGACGATGGTGTCGGCATGCGGCTTCCACGGGCGCAGCCAGGCCATGGTGAGGCCGGTGGGCGCGCCGGGCTCCACCGTCACCCTGGTGGCAGGGGCCCTGGGGTCGGGCTCCCCGAAATCGGGTAGCGGCGCGCCCTTTCCGGGGACGGTCCAGGAGCCGAAATTATCCTTGATCAATTGCTCGGCCATGGCCGGGTCGATGTCGCCCGCAATAGAGATCACGGCATTTTCCGGGCGGTACCAGCGCTGGTGAAAAGCTTCCATCTTCGCCGCCGTGACGGCATTCAGCGTTGCCACCGTGCCGATGGGGCTATGGTCGGCCAGCGGCTGGCCAGCGAAGAAATGCCGTCTTGTCGCATCGGAAATCCGCATCTGCGGCCCATCGCTCTCCCGCTTTTCCGCAAGAACCACGGCGCGCTCGGCATTCACGGCGCTCTCGACGATATTGGGGTCGGCCATCATGCCGGCGAGTATCTTCATGCTTTCGCCCAGGCTGGCCTGCGTCGCCTGCGGCAGGTCGAGCGCATAGGTGGTCCCGGTCGGCGTCGTCTGCGCATTGCTGTCGCTGCCGAAGGTGACGCCCAGCCGCTGCCAGATGCGCTTGGATTCCCCGTCGGGTACATGGCGGGAGCCACGGAAGGTCAGATGCTCCATGAAATGGGCATATCCCAGCTCATCGGACTGCTCCATCAGCGAGCCGGCGTCGATCCGCAGCCGGACCGACACCTGACCCGGCGGCACGCCATTGCGGCGGACGGCATAGCGCACGCCATTGGACAGGGTGCCGAAGCGCCAGGCCGGATCGATCGGAACATCGCTGTTCTCGTAGAGCCATGGCCTGACCTGCGCCTTGGTCGAGCCCGGCGCCGTGGATGTGGCAGTCGGGTCCGTCTTCGCCCCCAGAGGCGCGGGCGTTCCCGAAAGCAGCAGGGCAAGGACGGACAGCGAAGCGGCGGAACGCCGGAAGGAAAAGCTCATGGCCGCGCAGCCTAAAGAGATTTTCCTGAATGGCCACTGACAAAGAGGAAGGAACCCCATCTTCCCGCGAAGACGGGAATCCGGTCAAACGGCAGGACTGGGCTCCAGCCTTCGCAGGAGCCCATCATATCTGGGATTACCGCCCGCCGGTCTTCTGCACCGCGCCCTTATGCGCGCCGACATTGCTGCCGCCGCGACGGCGCCGGAAATTCTTCTTTGCCGGCTTCGCAGCTTCGCCATCCGGCCGATGCGCCCGTTCGGTATTGCCGCGCTGCTGCTTCTGCTGGTCCTGATAGCGGCGTTGCCCGTCGGCGCGCCGCGTCTTCTGCTCCGGGGTCTGCTCCCGACCCTTGCGCTGCGGCGCGGCCTTGGGAAGATTGCGCACCACCTCGACGAAATTCTCCGGCAGCGGGACGACGTCCAGCTTCACCTTGGTCGTCCGCTCGATGGCCTTCAGATAAGGCCGCTCGTCGTCCGCCACGAAGCTGATCGCAACGCCCTCCGCCCCTGCCCGCGCCGTGCGGCCGATGCGGTGGACATATTGTTCCGGCACATTGGGCAGTTCGAAATTGATGACATGGCTGACGCCCGACACGTCGATGCCGCGCGCGGCGATGTCGGTCGCCACCAGCAGCTTCACATGGCCATGGCGGAAGGCCTGGAGCGCGGTGGTCCGCTGCGCCTGGCTCTTGTTGCCATGGATCGCCACGGCCTGGATGCCCGCGCCCTCCAGAAAGCGCACGACCCGGTCGGCGCCATGTTTGGTCCGGGTGAAGATCAGCGCGCGGTCGATGTCTTCCTTCTGGATCGTCAGGTTGAGCAGCGCCTGCTTCTCCATCTGGTTGACGAAGGTAGCCTGCTGCCGGACCCGCTCCGCCGTGGTCGACTGCGGCGCGACGCTCACCTTGACCGGATCGTGCAGGAACTGGCTGGCCAGCGCCTCGATCTCGCCCGGCATGGTGGCGGAGAAGAAGAGGTTCTGCCGCTCCTTCGGCAGCAGCTTGGCGATGCGCTTCAACGGGTGGATGAAGCCCATGTCCATCATCTGGTCGGCTTCGTCGAGGACGAAGATCTCGGTATCCTTGATGGTGAAGGCGCGCTGGTCGATCAGGTCGAGCAGACGGCCCGGCGTCGCCACGACGATGTCGACGCCGCGCCCCAGCGCCCGGATCTGCCGGTTGATCGGCACGCCGCCGAACACGACCTCCACGGACAGCTTCAGGAAGCGGCCATAGTCGCGGAAGCTCTGCGCGATCTGCGCGGCGAGTTCGCGCGTCGGCGACAGCACCAGCATGCGGCAGCCCTGGAGCGGCGTCGGCTTGGGATTTCGGGCGAAATGGTCAAGGCTGGGCAGCGCGAAGGCAGCGGTCTTGCCGGTGCCGGTCTGCGCGATGCCGCACAGGTCCTTGCCCTTCAGCAGCACGGGGATGGCCTGCGCCTGGATCGGCGTCGGCGAGGCATATTTCTTGGCGGCGAGCGCCTTCAGGATCGGCTCGGCAAGGCCAAGGTCGGTAAATTGCATGGATGATAACTCACGAATGGGCCCCGGCGTCTTCCGGCACGGCCGGGACGCAAGGCGGGTTACGAAACGACCCGCGTGAAAAGGGAAGCCTCAAAGCTTGGCGCAGACTTTCATTGGCCGGCCCCGATGCCCGTTCGGGCCGAAGCGATCACGCTGCCAATCGCTGGAAGGGGCGTGAAGCCCGCTGCTGCGTTGCAGCGCATATGGCGGGAATGGCGGGAAAAAGCAAGTGGCGGCTTTCGCCTACCCCTACAACGTCACCTCCACATGCTTGCTCCGCATCTCTTCGCGCACGTCTCCGCCGAACATTTGCCGGAACATGCCGCCAAGCGACATGTCGGCACGCCAGATTTCCGCGCGGCCAAGATCGAAACGGAGCATCGTCAGATGCGGGTCCTGCCGTCCGCCGGGATACCAGCTCGCTACGTCATGGGTCCAGTACCGGTCGATCACCGCCGGGTCCGTCTCCTCGACCAGAGTGCCGTCGATGCAGGCGAACAGGAAATGTCCCTTGCCTGCGAACTGGGCCATGGCCGGTCCGCCCCTGGCCAGCCGGTTCTCCCGCGTCGTATAGAACCAGAAGCAATGGTTCGCGCCGGGATCGAGCTGCGCCGTCATGGGCATGCTGTGATCGGGCGACCCTCTCAACCCGACCATCAGGAACGGGCTTTGCGACAATTCCGTCCAGAAGCGGTGGCGGATGTCGGCCTCATTGCTCATCTTCTCTCTCCCTTCGATCTCAGGCGGGACTCAATCGACGGCGCCAAGCGATTTGCGGGAGTCAATTTAGCACGAAAGCTTGATCTTGCGCAGTCTTCTCTCCACATAGCGCGCATGTTGATCGAGACCGAAGCGACGCCCAATCCGGCAACCGTCAAGTTCATTCCCGGCCGCGTGGTCATGGGCATGGGCACCCGCGATTTCGCCACACCGGAAGAAGCGGAGGCTTCACCGCTGGCCGATGCGCTGTTCGGCCTGGGCGACGTGACGGGGGTCTTTTTCGGCGGGGACTTCATTTCCGTCACCATCGCGCCCGGCGCACAGTGGAGCGATGTGAAGCCCGACATCCTTTCGATCCTGCTCGAACATTTCTCCGCCAACATGCCGCTGTTCGCGCCCGGCTCGGCAGGCGAAATCTTCGTCCCCGAGGAGGAGGAATTTGCGGACGATCCGGAAGATGAGGAGATCATCGCCCAGATTCGCGAGCTGATCGACACCCGTGTCCGGCCGGCCGTGGCCAATGACGGCGGCGACATCATCTATCGCGGCTTCGACAAGGGAACCGTCTATCTGCGCATGCAGGGCGCCTGTTCCGGCTGCCCCTCCTCCACGGCGACGCTGAAGAACGGGATCGAACAACTGCTCAAACATTATGTGCCCGAAGTGACGGAGGTCCGCGCCGTCTGAGCGGCGAAACAGTTGGCCGGGAACAATTGGCAAACCCGTGCCGATCGATTAACCGCAGAGCCGGGCATCGCATCGGGCGAGCGGTCAACAGGGGTTTTCTTTGCGCATATTGGTCATCGACACCGCGACACAGGCGCTGTCCGTGGCGCTGCTCGATGACGGAGCGCCCCTGGGCCATTTTCATGAAATCGTCGGGCGTGGCCATGCCGAAGCGCTGCTGCCCGCCATCGCTGCCCTGCCCGACGGCGGCCGGGCCGATGCGATCGCCGTCGATGTCGGCCCCGGCAGCTTCACCGGCGTGCGCATCGGGATCGCCGCCGCGCGGGCGCTGGCGCTGGCCTGGAACATTCCGCTGCATGGCTATGGCGCGCTCGCCATGATCGCGGCCAGGGCGGCGGCAGGGGATCATAAGGACGAGTCCCTGGCCGTCACCATTACCGGCGGTCATGGCGAGTTGTTCTGGCAGGCCTTCTCCACTGACGGGCTTGCGCCCCTCGGCCCGCCTGCCTCCACGCCGATTGCCGAACTGGCGAAGCAATTGACGCAGCCCACGCTCTACGGCACCGGCGCCGAAGCGCTGGTGACGGCGCGCGGCCATGGCACGGCGGTGAGCCTGTATCCCGATGCCGCGGACTATCCGCTGGTCGCCGGGCTCCCGCCGCTCCCCCCCTCCCCCCTTTATTGCCGTGGCGCGGATGCGCGTCCGATGGCGGAACGCGCAGCGTCATGACGCCGGGCCTGACGCTCCAGACCTATGAGGATGGAGAGCGCAACGCGATGAGCGATGCCATGGACGTCATGGTGCGCGCCTTCGACCCGGCCTTTGGCGAAGCATGGACATTGCCGCAGCTCGCCGGGGTGATGACCATGCCGGGAACCTGGCTCACCATCGCCCGGATCGACGCCGCGCCGGTCGGCTTCGCGCTGGTCCGTTCCGTGCTTGACGAATGCGAATTGCTGCTGTTGGCCGTCAGCCCGCTCTGGCGCGGGAGGGGCATTGGCGAGGACCTGCTGCTCGACAGCCTCAGGACGGCGCGCAAGCGGGGCATTACGTCGATGAATCTGGAAGTTCGCGCGTCGAATACGGCAATAAGGCTATATGAAAAAGCCGGGTTCGAATATGTACACCGCCGTCCCGGTTACTATCGCGGCAACGATGGACAACTTCACGACGCGCTAAGCTTTCGTATCGACATGCTTAGATGATTTAAATCCGCCCTTGCAAAACAGAAACCATCGGTATAGCTGACCCATACCGCTCCTGAAATGATTTTCCTCGGGCGGGTCGCGCAACCAATAGCCTTCGCAGGGAAAAGAAATGGAAACTGAATCAGCGCAGAGCGAACTGCTCATTACTTTGACGTCGGATATTGTCGCGGCCCATGTCTCGAACAACAGCGTTGCCGTCTCTGACGTATCTACCCTGATCCAGAATGTGCACGCCGCGCTTTCCGGTCTGGCCACTCCCGCCGCCGCGCCGGAGGTGAAGCCCGAACCCGCCGTCTCGGTCCGCTCGTCGATCAAGCCCGACTACATCATCTGCCTGGAAGACGGCAAGAAGCTGAAGATGCTGAAGCGCCACCTGATGACTCATTATCAGATGACGCCCGAAGATTATCGCGCCAAATGGGGCCTGCCGGCCGATTATCCGATGGTCGCGCCCAACTATGCCGAACAGCGCCGCAGCCTGGCCAAGAAGATCGGCCTCGGCACCAAGCGCCGTCGCGTCCGCGCTCCCAAATAACAGCGCAAACCGCAGGCAAACGCCCATGCAAGGGGTGCGCGTATCGCGCGCCCCTTTTATACTAGGACGAAAGCCGCTAGGCTCTTTTCCGAACTTACGCACATTCCAGCCAAGTGAGCCTGCATGAACCGCAAGATCGACGTCGAAGCCCTTTGCCATGAAAAGGGCCTGCGCATCACCGAACAGCGCCGCGTCATCGCCCAGGTGCTGAGCGACGCCACGGATCACCCGGATGTGGAGGAACTGCACAGGCGCTCCGCTGCCATCGATCCGGGCATTTCCATCGCCACCGTGTACCGCACGGTCCGCCTCTTCGAGGAAGCGGGCATATTGGATCGTCACGATTTCGGTGACGGCCGCGCCCGATATGAGGCGGCGCCCGAATCCCATCACGACCATCTGATCGATGTCGAGACGGGCAATGTCATCGAATTCGTCGATCCCGAACTGGAGCAGCTTCAGAAGCAGATCGCGGAAAAGCTTGGCTTCCGCCTAGTCGACCACAGGATGGAACTTTACGGCGTCGCGCTCGACCGCAAGAGCTGAGACAGCTTGGCCGCACTTCGCCGCTTCATGCGCCTGACGGCTTTGGCCGTCAGCCTGCTGCTCTGCCTCATCCCGCATCTGCTTTGGCGCGCGGCCCGGCGCCGGTCGCCCTGGCCGCCGCGCTTTCTGGCGCTGGCGGCGCGTTCCGTCGGCGCCCGGGTGCGGATCGACGGCCATCCCTTTCAAGGGGACAGCTTCATCATCGCCAATCATGTCAGTTGGGTGGACATATTGGCGCTGGGCGGTGCGACGGGTGCGGCCTTCGTCGCGCATGACGGCATTGCGCGCTGGCCCGTCATCGGCTGGCTGGCAGCGCAGAACAACACGCTCTTCGTCGCCCGCGAGCGCCGCGGCGCGCTCTCTTCGCAACTCGACGCCTTGCGCGCCGCGCTGGCGGGGCATCAGCCGGTGGCGCTTTTCCCAGAGGGCACCACCAGCGACGGCACCGGCCTCCTGCCGTTCAAGCCATCCCTGCTCTCGGTCCTGCTGCCTCCTCCGCGCTCGGTGCGGATTCAGCCTGTCCATATCGACTATGGTCCGGCCACCGCCGAAATCAGCTGGCACAGTGACGAGCCGGCGGGTGCGAACGTCAGGAGGTTGCTGGAACGCAAGGGCAGGCTGGAGGTCACCCTGCGCTTTCTGGAACCGTTCGATCCGGCAATCTGTCCTGATCGCAAGGCCTTGGCCGCGACGACCCGCGAAAGAATAGCCGCCAGCATCGCCGCGCACCTGCCGCCTTTTACTTGCGGCGCACCCCTTGTATAGCTGGACCGCATGAATCGGTACGACGCCCAAAAGACTCCAGCGACCTTCCACGTCAAATCCTTCGGCTGCCAGATGAACGTCTATGATGGCGAGCGCATGGCCGAAATGCTGGGCGAGCGCGGCATGACCGCCGCGGCCGACGGCGCCGAGGCGGATCTGGTCATCCTCAACACCTGCCACATCCGCGAAAAGGCGGTGGACAAGGTCTATTCCGACATCGGCCGCATGACCCGCGAGGACGGCAGCCGACCGATGATCGCGGTCGCCGGCTGCGTGGCCCAGGCGGAGGGCGGCGAAATCCAGCGGCGCGCCCGCAATGTCGACATCGTCGTCGGCCCACAGGCCTATCACCGCCTGCCCGACCTGATCGACAAGGCGGGCCGTGGCGAACAGGCCGTCGACACGGACATGCCGCTGGCGTCGAAGTTCGGCGCCCTTCCCGCGCGCACGAAGCAGGCGCGCCCCACCGCCTTCCTGACGATCATGGAAGGCTGCGACAAATTCTGCACCTATTGCGTGGTCCCCTATACACGCGGCGCGGAAATCAGCCGCAGTTGGTCCGCGATCCTGGACGAGGCGAAGGCGCTGGTCGACGGCGGCGTGCGGGAGATCACCCTGCTCGGCCAGAACGTCAATGCCTGGACCGGCGAGGATGACAGGGGCCGGACGCAGGGCATGGACGGGCTGGTCCGCGAACTGGCGAAGATCGACGCCCTCAAGCGCATCCGTTACACCACCAGCCATCCCAACGACATGAGCGACGGGCTGATCGCGGCCCATGGCGACGAACCCAAGCTGATGCCCTTCCTCCACCTGCCGGTGCAGTCGGGGAACGACCGTGTGCTGAAGGCGATGAACCGCAGCCATGACGCCGACAGCTATCTGCGCATCATCGAACGCGTGCGCGAAGCCCGGCCGGACATCGCGCTCTCCGGCGACTTCATCGTGGGCTTCCCCGGCGAGACCGACGCCGAGTTCGAGGATACGCTGAAGATCGTGGAGCAGGTCCGCTACGCCCAATGCTACAGCTTCAAATATAGTTCGCGCCCCGGCACGCCCGCCGCCGACATGGACGGACAGATCCCCGCGGAGGTCATGGACGAACGGCTCGCCCGCCTGCAGGCGCTGATCAACCGCCATCAGGTGGAATTCAACGCGGCCACCGTCGGCCGCCGCACCGGCATCCTGCTGGAGCGCAAGGGCCGCCATCCCGGCCAGCTCATCGGCAAGACGCCCTGGCTTCAGTCCGTCCACGTCACCGCGCCGGAACTTTCCATCGGGGACATGGTAGAAGTCGATATCATCAGCGCCGGCCCGAACAGTCTGGCCGGACAACCCAGCAGGAGGAAGGCCGCTTGAACCTAATCACAGTCGTTCCCGTGGCAACGGGAACCCATCTCCAGCCCTGTCCACCAGGCTCAAACGACAGGAGATGGATACTCGCCCGCGCGAGTATGACTGACGAACAGGGAGGCTGCTGAATGTCCAAGAAACCCAATCATAACCACCGCACCGAGGTCGCAGAACGCGCCCGGCTGGAAGTCACTTTCGACCGTCCGCACCTGCTGGGCGCGCTGTTCGGCCAATATGACCAGAATCTGGTGGCCATCGAAAACCGCTTGGGCGTCTATATCGCGGCGCGCGGCAACAAGCTCCAGATCGAGGGGGACGCCGAGGCGGCCGCCCGCGCGCGCGATGTCATGACAGGCCTCTACAACCGTATCGTCGCCGGCCAGGAAATCGATGCCGGCGCGGTGGAAGCGGTGATCGCCATGTCCGCGGAGCCCACGCTGGACGGCATCATCCGCCATGACGTGGCCGAACCGCCCAAGGTCATGATCCGCACGCGCAAGAAGACCATCGTCCCGCGTTCCGCAACGCAGGTGACCTATATGGAGGCGCTCACCCGCAACGACATCATCTTCGCGCTGGGCCCGGCGGGCACCGGCAAGACCTATCTCGCCGTCGCGCAGGCCGTGAGCCAGCTCATCACCGGCAGCGTCGACCGCCTGATCCTCTCCCGCCCCGCCGTGGAAGCGGGCGAGCGCCTGGGCTTCCTGCCCGGCGACATGAAGGAAAAGGTCGACCCCTATCTCCGCCCGATCTACGACGCGCTCTACGACACGCTCCCCGCAGAGCAGGTCGAACGCCGCATCGCGTCGGGGGAGATCGAGATCGCGCCCCTCGCCTTCATGCGCGGCCGCACCCTGTCCAACGCGTTCATCGTGCTGGACGAAGCGCAGAACACCACCGTCGCCCAGATGAAGATGTTCCTGACCCGCTTCGGTGAAGGCAGCCGCATGGTCATCTGTGGCGACCCGCGTCAGGTGGATCTGCCGCAACCGGGCATTTCCGGTCTGGCGGACGCCGTCGCGCGGCTGGAGGGGGTGGAGGGCATTTCCGTCGTGCCCTTCGGCATCAGCGATGTGGTGCGTCACCCGGTCGTGGGCCGCATCGTCCAGGCTTATGAGGGCCCGGATGCCTGAGATGCACGCCCGGCACCCTGCCATTTCGAGCCCTTCGAACGCCCGCCAAGGCAGGCGTCCGGGACAGCCCAGGGTCGAGGAACGACATTTCGACCTTCACCATGTCTCGACTACCCCCGGCGCGAACGGAAACCGTCATAATGATTGAAGTCGCCGTTCTCCACGAACAGGGCTGGCCCGATACCGACTGGGAATTGCTGGCCCAGCGGGCCGTCGTCGCGGCCATCACGCACAGCCCCTATGCCGCGTTCGCCGCGGACGAAGCCTTGTACGAGGTCGCGGTCAAACTCACCACCGATGAGGAGGTCCACCAGCTCAACCGCGCCTATCGGGACAAGGACAGGCCGACCAACGTCCTGTCCTTCCCGATGGTGCAGTCGGACCTGCTGGAAACCACCGCCAACACCGACGATGGCGAGGTGCTGTTGGGCGACATCGTGCTGGCGGAAGGGGTCTGCGCCAGCGAGGCCGCGGAAAAGGGCATCTCCATAGCCGATCATGCCACGCATCTGATCGTCCATGGGACTTTTCATTTGCTGGGATATGATCATATGGAGGACGCCGAGGCCGAAGCGATGGAAGCGCTGGAGACGCAGTCGCTGATCAGCCTGGGCATTTCCGATCCCTATGGGGATCGATAATATTTTGTGGCATCGCTTTTAGCGGAAAGCCGGCGCCCACCGTCAAACGGGTTCAGGACAGGCTTTCTCGGGCGATGCCGTGAACAGGGAAACGGGAACTACGATGGCGGAAGGCAGTCCCAAGGACGGCAACGGTTCGAAGGAATCGGACAGTAGCAGCCATGAGGGCGGTTTATGGAGCGGCCTGAAATCGCTGCTCTTCGGAGATGAGGAAAGCCACAGCCTTCGGCGCGAGCTGGAGGATGCGCTCGACGAATATGATGAGGAGGAGCAGGAGGAAGGCGCGGCGCCCCCTGCCAAGGGCGACCTGTCCGCCATCGAACGCCAGATGGTCCGCAACCTGCTGCACTTTTCCGAACATACGGTCGATGACGTGGCGGTCCCTCGCGCGGACATCATCGCCATAGAGGAAAAGGCCAGCTTTGCCGATCTGGCCGCGCTGTTCGCGGAGGCGGGACACAGCCGCATCCCCGTCTATCGCGAAAATCTGGACACTATCGTCGGCATGATCCACATCCGCGACGCCTTCGCCATATTGGCGGGCAAGGCGCCGGTGCCCGATACGCTGGAACCGCTGATCCGCCAGCCGCTCTATGTTCCCGAAAGCATGGGGGCGCTGGACCTGCTCGCGGAAATGCGCGCCAAGCGCACCCATCTCGCCATCGTGCTCGACGAATATTCGGGTACGGAAGGGCTGCTCACCTTCGAGGATCTGGTCGAGGAAATCGTCGGAGAGGTGGAGGACGAGCATGACGAGGAACCGGAAGCGATGCTGGTTCCGCTGGATGGCGGCCTTTGGGAAGCCGACGCCCGCGCCGAACTGGAGGATGTGGCGAAGGAAATCGACGAAAAGCTGGCGGACATAGAGGAAGATGTCGACACGCTGGGCGGCCTGGCCTTCGTGATCGCGGGCCGCGTTCCCGAGCCCGGCGAGATCGTCGAACATGCACAAAGCGGCTGGAAACTGGAAATCCTCGACAGCGACGGACGCCGCGTCAGCCGTCTGCGCCTTCACCCTCCGGCGGAACGGGAAATCGAGGAAGAGGGCTGATTTTGCTTTGAGCTGGGTTGAAGCGGTAGGAATCGGACCTGAGCAAGTGATGCGAAGGTCTCAGGATGGCCCGCTATAGCCCAGCCACCGCTGCTTCATCCTCCAGCAGCCACTCCAGTGCCGGCTCAGCCCATGGAAATATCCGCAGATAGGATTGGGTCATCACCCGGCGCACCTGCATGCTTGCAATGGCGCTGGGGGTGACGATGGCGATCCGCCTCGCCTTGGGAAAATCGCCGAGATGGCGACCGAAGGATGCAACCGCATCCTGTGTCTGGACGGCGCTGTCGGTCATGTCCATGCGCAGCAGATAGCCCGGCTGGAACCCCTGCTCAACGAACTGGCGCTTCAATATGCGCGCATATTCCGCAATCGCCCCATCGGTGAAGATGCCGCGCCATCGGATGTCGAGCAGGTTCAGATCATGCCGGAAATCAATGATATACATGGAGTTCTCCGCTAGGCTCAGGACCCGTTACTGGCGGGTTCGAGGCGTCGAAATGGCGACCATATCGGGCCGGAATGCGCGCCGCGAAGGCTCATTGCCTTTGCCAGCGCATGTCGGTTCGAGATGGAAGCCATTTCGGCGTCCCGCAGAAATTTGACCGAAATGACCCCAGTGCTGCGTCGGCAAGGCTGGAAATATCGACATATTCCTGCGCCTTGCCTTCTGGCCCTGAGCCATTTTGCCTCAAACCTCGACCCGGCCAGCATTGGGTCCCGAGCCTGACGACACTGGCGCGGAAATATTACGGAAGACTTACGCGATCCCCACCCGATATGTTGATGCAGATCAGAAATAGGCGCGAAATATTAAGAGCTTGCCGCTAGGTCATCATGCCCAGACAGGGGGCGATCGATGCGACAGGAAAGACGGACATCCGGCCGGGCGAATCCGCGGACGACGAGCTATATGCCATGGACCAGCCTGGAAAAGCGGCTCTACGCCCTGATCTGCATCGCAACCCTCTTCTTTGCCTGCGTCACGCCGCCCTTTCAGGCTCCCGACGAGAATCAGCATTTTATGAAGGCGCTCCTCCTTTCCGAAGGCGGCATGCTGACCAAGCAGCAGGGCGCGATGATCGGCGCCGAGCTTCCCCGCGCCGCCATCGACCTGCACGACGCCCATTTCCCGACGCGCGCATCACCCGAGGCCCGCCTGTTCCGGCCGTCCATGCTGATGACCGTGTGGGATGCCGGGAAATCCCGTGCCGATGAGCGTCGCTTTGCCGATTTCCCCAATGTGGCGAACTATGCGCCCACCCTCTATTTGCCCGGAGCGACCGGTCTGGCGATCGGCAAGAGCCTGGGCCTGCCGCATCTGGGAGCTTTCTACAGTGGCCGGATCGTCAACGCCCTGTTCGCACTGGCCATGCTGGCCGCGGCGCTCGGCCTTGTTCCCTTCGGCCGCAATGCCCTGCTCGCCACGGCGCTGCTGCCGACCTTCTGCTATCAAAATGCTTCGCTCTCCCCCGATGCGGTCATCAACGGCACGGGCTTTCTCGGCCTTGCCTTGGCGCTGCGGGTCGGCTTCATGGGGTGGACGGCGAAACGCGGCCTGGCGCTCTACCTGACCGCTCCCGTGCTGGCGCTTGCCAAGGGCGTCTATCTGCCGTTGATGGCGGCCGGATTGCGCTGGCCGGAAAGCCGCCGCGATCTTCGGCCCCTGCCCCTCCTTGCCGCAATGGTCATCGGCGCTTTCGCCTTCCTTCTGTGGATGAAGCTCTCCGGCGGCACCCAGGCGCTCTACCATATCGTGTCGCGCAAGACGGGCGAGACGGTCATGACCGCGCCTCTCGGTCAGCAATTGGCGGTTATCCTGCACGATCCGCTTGCCTATCTCCATATCCTTGTCACCAGCGTCACCGAACGCGCGCCGGTCTATGCGCTCCAGATCGTGGGCCGTTTCGGCTGGAATGCGATTTTGCTGCCTCTTCTCGCCTATCCGCTGGCGCTGGCAATGCTCGGCGCGGCGATTGGCAGCGGATCGGCCATGCGCGTCTCATGGGGGCAAAGGCTCTGGTGGCTCGCCATCGCGGCCGGGGTGGCGCTGCTGATCGAAACCGCCATGTATCTGACGGGCACGCCGCTTGGCGCCGACTATATCCAGGGGACGCAGGGTCGCTATTTCCTGCCCGTCCTGCCACTCGCATTGCTCGCCTTTATGCCGGCGGCGCCGCTGCGCGGCGCCCGGCCCCTGTTCGCCGGATCGGCCCTGCTGCTACTCGCCATTGCCGCCGCCACGGTTTTCGACAGCTTCTGGGTCCATGGCTTCGTCACCGCCGACGGCATGCCCCCGCACCATGACCCCATCCGCCGTCTCTTCCTGCCCTCTCCGCGCTGGTAGCCAGGCACCGCACAGCGCCAGCCAACCCAGTCCTTCGATCCAACCCGCCAGCACGTCGCTCGGCCAATGCACGCCCAGCCAGACCCGGCTGATCCCGATCAGCGCAATCGCCAGTCCCATGGCGACATAGGCGGAGCGCCGCCCGCCCAGCATGGCCAGGGCCCCGAAGAAGACCATGTTTCCCGCCGCATGGCCGCTTGGAAAACTATAGCTGTTCACCAGGTCAAGATGCGGCAACAGATCGGGCCGGGGCGCGGCAAATATCTGCTTGAGCGCCAGGTTGAGCAATGTCCCGCCGAACGCCGCCCAGAACAGCCAGAGGGCACGCGCACGCGCCATCCCCCAAAGCGCGACGAAGCAGGCGCCCAGCAGAGCGAAGCGCCCGGCCGTTCCGCCCACGGCCGACGCCAGTTGCATGATCCAGGTGACGATGGTTCCGGCGCCGCTGTCCCGCGCGCGCCCCGCCATTCCCATCAACCCGGCATTCAGCCCATCCAGCCATCCCTGCCGCTGGACCAGCGCAATCCCCAGGACGCAAAAAAGCGCGAGGACAAACGCCCCCGCGCCTTTAGCCACGGCTTTGCGCCGATCAGATATGGAGTGCGCGCCCATAAGCGGCGAGCACGCTTTCATGCATCGATTCCGAGATGGTCGGATGCGGGAAGACGGTGTGCATCAGTTCCGCCTCGGTCGTCTCCAGCGTCTTGCCGATGGTATAGCCCTGGATCATCTCGGTCACTTCCGCACCGACCATATGCGCGCCAAGCAATTCGCCGGTCTTGGCATCGAACACCGTCTTGGTGAAACCTTCCGCCTCGCCCAGCGCGATGGCCTTGCCATTGCCGATGAACGGGAACATGCCGACCTTCACCTCATAGCCGGCTTCCTTCGCCTTGGCTTCAGTCAGGCCAACGGAGGCGATCTGCGGATGGCAATAGGTGCAGCCCGGAATATTGCGCGGGTCCATGGCATGGGGATGATTGCCGGCAATGGCTTCCGCCGCGATCACGCCCTCATGGCTCGCCTTGTGCGCCAGCCACGGCGGGGCAGTGATGTCACCGATCGCCCAGAGGCCGTCGACATTGGTGCGGCACATCGCGTCGGTCTTCAGGAAACCGCGCTCGTCCATGGCGACGCCCAGTTCCTTGAGGCCGATATTCTCCGTATTGGGGACGATGCCGATGGCGACGATCATGTGGCTGAATTCGGCGGCGCTCTCCTTGCCCGCCTTGTCCTTCAGCTTCGCCTTGACGCCATTGGCGCCGACCTGGATGTCGCTGACGCCGGCACCGGTCAGGATGGTCATCCCCTGCTTCTTCAGCGCCTTTTCGAGAAAGGCGGAAACATCCGCATCCTCGACCGGCACGATGCGGTCCATCATCTCGACCACGGTCACGTCGGCGCCCATGTCATTGTAGAAGCTGGCGAACTCGATGCCGATCGCGCCCGATCCGATGACCAGCAGCTTGCCCGGCATTTCCGGCGGGGTCATGGCGTGGCGATAGGTCCAGACGAGCTTGCCGTCGGCCGGGCTGCCCGGCAGGTCGCGCGCCCGCGCACCGGTGGCGACGATGATGTGCTTCGCCGTCAGTTCCTCCGTCTTGCCGTCCCTGGTGACGCTGAGCCTGCCCTTCCCGGTCAGCTTGCCCTCGCCCATATGGACGGCGATCTTGTTCTTCTTCATCAGGTGCGTGACGCCCTGGTTCAGTTGCTTGGCGACGCCGCGCGAACGCTTCACCACCGCCGCGATGTCGGCGCTGATCTTCTCGGCCGCCAGTCCATAGTCCCCGGCATGCTGCATATAATGGTAGATTTCCGCGGAACGCAGGAGCGCCTTGGTCGGGATGCAGCCCCAGTTGAGGCAGATGCCGCCCAGATTCTCCCGCTCGACAATGGCGGTCTTCAGGCCCAGTTGGGCGGCGCGGATCGCGGCCACATAGCCGCCGGGGCCGGAGCCCAGAACGATGAGGTCGTAATTCTCAGCCATATCGGTCTCTCTAGTCTTGGTCCGCCAAGGGCGGCACGGAACGGGGCTGGCGATCCTCACCGATCGCCACGAATGTGAAGGTCGCGCGGGTGACGCGATAGCTGCGGTCGTCGTGCCGGGCACGGCGCCACGCTTCCACGTCGATCTTCATGGACGTGCGCCCGACCGATTTCAGCGTCGCAAACACCGACACCTCATCGCCCACAACGACCGGGCGCAGGAAAGTCATGCCTTCGACCGCGATGGTCACGGCACGGCCATGGCTGTGTCTGGCGGCGACGGAACCCGCCGCGGAATCCATCAGGCTCATCAACCAGCCGCCGAAAATATCCCCATAGGGATTGGTGTCGGCGGGCATCGCGATGACGCGCACCGCCGGGTGGTCTGCCGGCGGCTGCTCGTCCATCCGGCTCATCAGGCCAGCAAGCCGATCGGATTTTCGACCAGCTCCCTGAAGACCTGCATCAGGCGGGCGCCGTCCGCGCCGTCAATGGCGCGATGGTCGAAGCTGCCGGTGGCCGACATCACGGTCGCGATCTGGAGGGCGTCGTCGATGACATAGGGCCGCTTCTCGCCTGCGCCGATGGCCATGATCATGCCCTGCGGCGGGTTGATGACGGCCTCGAACTGCTTGATGCCGAACATGCCCATGTTGGAGAGCGAGGCAGTGCCGCCCTGATACTCCTCCGGCTTCAGCTTGCCATCCTTGGCGCGGCTGGCGAGGTCCTTCATCGCGGTCGAGATGGCGGCGACGCCCTTGCTGTCCGCTTCGGTCACGATCGGCGTGATCAGCCCGCCGGGAATCGACACGGCGACCGAAATGTCGGCGCGCTGGAATTTCAGCATCTGGTCGCCGGCGAACTGTACATTGCATTCCGGCACCTGGACCAGCGCGACGCCCAGCGCCTTGATCAGCAAGTCATTCACCGACAGCTTGACGCCCCGCGAAGCAAGGCCGGCATTGAGTTCTCCGCGCAGCTTCAACAGCTTGTCGAGCCGAACGTCCACGGTCAGGTAGATATGGGGCACCTGCTGCTTGGATTCGGTCAGGCGGCGCGCGATCGTCTTGCGCATGCTGCTGAGCTTGATGACCTCATGCGGGATGCCGAAGTCCTGCGCCGCAGCCGGAGCGGCGACGGGTGCGGCCGCAAGCGCGGAGGCAGGCGCCGGAGCAGCGGCCTTGGCGGCCGGCGCAGCACCGTCGAGGTCCGCTTTCACGATGCGGCCATTGGGGCCGGAACCGGTGACGGCGGCAAGATCGAGCCCCTTGGCCTCGGCCAGACGGCGAGCGAGCGGGCTGGCCTTCACCCTGCCATCGGTCCCCTGGGCCGGCGCCGGATCAGCCTTGGCGGCAGGTGCGGGCGCTTTGGCGGGAACGGGGTCGGCCTTGGGCGCAGGACTCTCTGCACTCTCTGCGGGAGCAGCCGCCTTGGGCGCGGCATTTCCAGCAGCGGCCTGCGATACATCCTCGCCCTCCTCCGCGATGATGGCGATGACCGTGCCCACCTTCACGCCCTCCGCCCCTTCGGCCACCAGTATCTTGGCCACTATGCCTTCATCGACGGCTTCGAATTCCATCGTCGCCTTGTCGGTCTCGATCTCTGCGAGCAGGTCGCCGGAGGAGACGGCATCGCCCTCCTTCACCAACCACTTTGCCAGCGTCCCTTCTTCCATGGTCGGGGAAAGGGCCGGCATCTGGATCGTCTTGCTCATGGGTGGAAGGCCTCTCATCTTATCGGGCATGGGGCAATGAAGTTCGTTTCGGCGCTTTGGCCGGAACGGTCAAGGCCAAGCCTTGCGCACCCGCCGATAATCGGCCACATTTCACCACTCTGGTTCACGGCTAACCATATGGGTTCAGCTGGCGCCTGTGACGATGAAGACCAAAAGGTCGTTACCCTGTAAGGACGCGGCAGATGCGGACATATCTGGTTGTCGTGGACGAATCGCCGGAGGCGGAGACGGCGCTTCGTTTCGCTGCGCGGCGCGCCGCCAAGACGGCGGGCGCGATCCGTATCCTGGCCCTCATCCCTCCCGCCGAGTTCGTCCAATGGGGCGGCGTGCAGGCGACGATGGAGGATGAAGCCCTGCAACGGGCCGAAGCGCTGGTGACGAGCGCGGCGGGCACGCTGACCGACGAGTCCGGCATCCGCCCCAGCATCACCGTCCGGCAGGGCGATCCGGTGACGGTCGTGCGCCACACGCTGGAGGAGATGGACGATGTCGCGGCATTGGTGCTGGGGGCCGCCGCCAGCGGGCACCCCGGCGTCCTCGTCTCGCACTTCGCGGGCGCCGACGCGGGCAAGCTGCCCTGCCCGATCATGGTCATCCCCGGCGGTCTGGATGCCGAGGCCATCGACCGGTTGAGCTAGCGCTTTTCCAAGCAGATGGAATCAGCTGCTGACTCGGAAAGCGCGACAAAACAAAGACCTAGAGCAGTCGAGCCGATGCAATCGGATCGGAATCTGCTCTAGGGGCATTGATCCGTGTTCCTGCGCGGAAAGGAATCCGGTTCGAACGGCAGGACCGGGCCCTTGCCTACACAGGAGCAAAGCTTGTTAAGCCGGACCCGGACGCCTTACGCCTTATTTCTTGAGGCGATAGCCCGTCCGGAACATCCAGCCAATGATGGCAAGGCAAAGCGCCAGCATGCTCGCAACGAACAGCAGGCTGAACTCGATGCCCACATCGCCCCGCCCGAAGAAGGTCCAGCGGAAACCGGAGATCAGATAGACGATCGGGTTGAACAGCGTGATCGTCCGCCACGGCTCCGCCAGCATGTGGATCGAATAGAAGGCGCCGCCCAGAAAGGTCATCGGCATGATCAGCAGTAGCGGGATCACCTGCAACTGCTCGAAACTCTGCGCCCATATCCCCAATATGAAGCCGAACAGGCAGAAGCTGACCGCGATCAGCACCATGAAGGCGACCATCGCGAGCGGATGGGCGACCCGGATGTCCACGAACAGATGCGCGGTCACGAAGATGATGGTGCCGACGATCAGGGATTTGGTCGCCGCCGCGCCGACATAGGCGATGATCGTCTCCACCGCCGATACCGGCGCCGACAGCAGTTCATAGATGGTGCCGGTGAATTTGGGCATATAGATGCCGAAGCTGGCGTTGAAGATGCTTTCGGTGAACATCGACATCATGATCAGGCCGGGCACGATGAAGGCCGCATAGGGTATCCCGTCGATCTGCGTCATGCGCGAACCGATCGCGCCGCCGAACACCACGAAATAGAGCGAGGTGGTGATCACCGGCACCAGCAGCCCGGTCAGCAGCGTGCGGCGGAAGCGATGCAGTTCGAACTTATAGATCGCCCATATGGCCCGATAATTGAACCCGCTCATGCCGCCTTCTCCTGATGGACCAGGGAGACGAAAATATCCTCCAGGCTGCTCTGCTCGGTATTGAGGTCCTTATAGCCGATGCCAAGATCACCCAGCTTGCGCAGCAGCGACGATACGCCGGTCCGTTCCGCCTGGGTGTCGAACACATATTCGATCTCATGGCCGTCCGCCTTCAGCGCGACCTGCCATTCGCCAAGCTCCGGCGGCACGGCGGACAGAGGTTCCGCCAGCACGATGGTCAGCGTCTTCTTGCCGAGCTTCTTCATGAGGGCGGTCTTTTCCTCCACCAGCACCAGTTCGCCCCTGTTGATGACGCCGACCCGGTCGGCCATTTCCTCCGCTTCCTCGATATAATGGGTGGTGAGGATGATGGTGACGCCGGTCTGGCGCAGTTCCCCGATCAGCTTCCACATGTCCCGGCGCAGTTCGACGTCGACCCCGGCGGTCGGTTCGTCCAGGAACAGCACCCGCGGTTCGTGCGACAGCGCCTTGGCGATCATCACGCGGCGCTTCATGCCGCCCGACAGCTCCAATATCTTGCTGTGGCGCTTGTCCCAGAGCGACAGGTCGCGCAGGATCTTCTCGATATAGGCGTCGTTGCGCGGCTTGCCGAACAATCCGCGAGAGAAGGTGACCGTGTCGATCACCCGTTCGAACGCATCGGTATGCAGTTCCTGCGGCACCAGGCCGATGGCGGAACGCGATCCGCGATAGTCGCGGACGATGTCATGCCCGGCGACGGTGACGCTGCCACCCGTCGGCCGGACATTGCCGCAGATGATGGAGATCATGGTGGTCTTGCCGGCGCCATTCGGCCCAAGCAGCGCGAATATCTCGCCCTCCTCGATCTCCAGGTCGACGCCCCTGAGCGCCTGGAAACCCGAAGCATAGCTTTTGGTCAGGCCCGAAACGGTGATGATGGACGCCATGCGCGGCAGTGCCCCCTTTTTTCTGAAGCGCAAAGATAGGGTGCCGCCCGCGCGGCGCAACCGCAGTCTATTCGCCCTTGCGGAAAAAGCGGAAGACCGTGGCAGGCGGGAAGTTGCGGACGGTCTGGCCGGCCCTGACGACCTCCAGGCCGAGCGCGTCGAGAATCTCCCGGCTCACGGGCGGACGCATCGAATAAGTGAACTGGATGAAGGCGCCGCCGGGCCGCAGCATGCGGAAGCTTTCGGAAAGAATGTCGGCATGCATCTGCCGATCCATCGCCAGCAGGGGCAAGCCGCTGATGACCGTCTGATATTCCCCGGCCTCGCCGGCGGTTGCGGTGGAAACGATCTGCGCCGGTGTCTCCAGCACCGAAACATGGGGAAAATGACGCCGCAGCCCGCGCGCAAAGGCTGGGTTGATCTCCACCACCTCCAGCTTGTCCGGGGGAAGGCCGGTGCCCAGGATCGCTCGGGTGAAGACGCCCGTGCCGCCGCCCAGTTCGATTACCCGGCCGTCCTCCGGATCGATATGTTCGACCATCAACCGCGCGAGATAACGGCTGCTGGGCACCACGGATGCGGTCTGGCGCGGTTTCTTCACCCAGGCGGCCAGGAAATCCAGATATTCGGTCGCCCGGGTGCGAAACTCGCTGTTGGGCAGGGTCATCGCCCGGCTGCGCTTGGACTTATGCTGCATGAGCGAACTGCGACCATTTCACTGTCATGCCGACTCCCTTAGCGGCCCGGACGGGCCGCGTCGATATGGCCTAGAGGCGATTTCCCGTCGGCTGGTCGACCTCGGCGGCGCTTTTCAGGGTTTCGATACGCTCCTGCAACCATAGCGCCACGGCCGCGATGCGGGGCAGCTTCTTAAGGTCGCCATGCGTCACCAGCCAGAAACTGCGCATGATCTCCACCTCGCCGGCCATCACCGGCACCAGCGAGGGATCGCCGCCCGCGATGAAATCGGGCAGCACGCCGATCCCCGCCCCTTCCGCGATCATGCGATGCTGCATATTGATGCTGGTGGCGCGCAGACTGGCTTCCAGCCCCGCCTCCACCTCGTCCAGATAGTCGAGTTCGGGCGAGAAGATGAATTCCGGCACATAGCCGATCAGCACATGATCGCGCAGGTCAGCGGTGCCTTCGGGCACGCCCGCCTCCGCCAGATAGTGGGGCGCGGCATAAAGGTGCAGCCGGTAATCGCCCATCCGGCGAACCGACAGCCGCCCCCGCTGCGGCCGGGCCAGCATGACCGCCATGTCGGCCTCCCTCTTGGACGGATTGAGGAAACCGGATGCGGTGATGAGGTCCAGCCTGATGGCGGGATGGCGCCTGGCGAAGTCGGCAAGCCCCGGCGCCAGCACCCAGGTGCCAAAACCCTCGGCCACCGAAAGGCGCACCTGGCCGTTCAGATGATGCTCCCGCCCGGTGGCCTCCTCCATCGCGGCGAGCGCTGCGCTCTCGATGCTTTCGGCATGGCTCAGCAACGCCTGGCCATGGGCGGTCAGCGTGCGCTCCCCCGCCCCCACTTCGAACAGTTCGGGCCCCAGCGCCTTCTCCAGCCGGGCAAGCCGCCGCGCTATGGTCGTCGCATCGATCCCCAGGGCTCGCGCGGCGGGCGCGATCTTTCGCGTGCGCGCCACCGCCAGAAAGACCCTGAGATCGTCCCAATCGAACATTCATCACTCGCCAAATCTGCAAAATCGCTGCAATGCTATGCAGAACTGCGTTGTTGCGTGCAATTCCGCATCGTATCTAGAAGCAACCCAAAGCGAACGTCAGGAGAGTTTGTGAGCCAGTTCGATCTCACCGAGGACCAGTTGGCCATTCAGGAGATGGCGCGCCGGTTCACCGCCGATGCGATCACCCCTTTTGCGGCGGAGTGGGACGAAAAGCATATCTTCCCCCGCGACACCATCCGCGCCGCGGCGGAGCTGGGCTTTGGCGGCATCTATGTGTCGGAGGAATCGGGCGGCATTGGGCTCGGGCGGCTGGAGGCGGCGCTGGTCATGGAGGCGATGGCCTATGGCTGTCCGTCGACCAGCGCGTTCATCTCGATCCACAATATGGCCGCCTGGATGATCGACCGGTTCGGATCGCAGGCCGTGAAGGACAAATATCTGCCCTCCATGGTGCCGATGGAGCGGATCGGCAGCTATTGTCTGACCGAAGCGGGATCGGGGTCCGACGCGGCGGCGCTCAAGACGCGGGCGATCAGGCAAGGCGATCATTATGTCGTCACCGGCTCTAAGCAGTTCATCTCCGGCGGCGGGGAGAATGAAATCTATGTCGTCATGGTCCGTACCGGCGACGACGGGCCGAAGGGCATATCCTGCCTCGTCATCGAGAAGGACATGCCCGGCGTCAGCTTCGGCGCGCAGGAACGCAAGCTCGGCTGGCATTCGCAGCCGACGGCTCAGGTCAATTTCGACGGCGTGCGGGTGCCGGTCGAGAATCTGGTCGGCGGCGAAGGCGAAGGCTTTCGCATCGCGATGATGGGGCTGGACGGCGGGCGGCTCAACATCGGCGCCTGCTCGCTGGGCGGAGCGCAGCGCTGCATCGACGAAGCGCTCACTTACACCAAGGATCGCAAGCAGTTCGGGCAGAGCATCGCGGATTTCCAGAACACGCAGTTCACGCTGGCGGATATGGAGACAGAGCTTCAGGCCGCCCGTACGCTGCTCTATGCGGCGGCGGTCAAGGTGACGGAGAATGCGCCGGACAAGACGCGCTTCGCCGCCATGGCCAAGCGGCTGGCGACCGACACCGGATCGTCGGTGGTCGACCGGGCGCTGCAACTGCATGGCGGCTATGGCTATCTGATGGACTATCCGATCGAGCGCTTCTGGCGCGATCTGCGCGTGCATTCGATCCTGGAAGGCACCAATCAGGTGATGCGCATGATCATCGCCCGCGACATGCTGCGGCCCTAAGCCCGAGAGAGAATGCGCAGGAGATTTTATGACCGATCAGGTGCTGATTTCCGTCGATAATGGCGTGGGGCGGATAAGGCTGAACCGGCCCAAGGCGATCCATGCGCTGACCACCGAGATGTGCGGCGCGATCATTGAGGCGCTGCTGGCCTGGCGGGAGGATGAGAGCGTCGTTGCGGTGATGCTGGATCATGCCGAAGGGCGCGGTTTCTGCGCGGGCGGGGACATCGCCATGATCGCCGACAGCGCCAAAGGCGACTGTTCGGAGGCGGAGCAATTCTTCTTCACCGAATATCGGATGAACCATCTGCTGTTCGTCTATGAAAAGCCGATTATTGCCTTCATCGATGGCATCGTCATGGGCGGGGGCGTGGGGATTTCCGATCCGGCACGCTATCGCGTGGCGACAGAGCGGACCACCTATGCCATGCCGGAGACGGGCATTGGGCTGTTTCCCGATGTGGGCGGCGGCTGGTTCCTGCCGCGCATGCCGGGGCGAACTGGGGCATGGCTGGCGACGACGGGCGCGCGGATCAAGGGCGCGGATTGCGCCGCCATCGGCATCGCGACCCATTATATGGCGTCGGACAAGCTGGATGCCGTCAAGGCGCGGATTATTGCCGATCCCGACGGATTGGCGGAAATACTGGACGAAATGGCCGATGCGCCGCCGCCATCGGCCTGGCAGGCGCATCGGGAGGAGATCGACCGGCTGTTCGCTTCGGACCGCTTCGAGGATATTCTGACTGCATTGGAAGCCGACGGATCGGACTGGGCGCGCGAGCAACTGGCAACGCTCGCCACCAAGTCGCCGCAGACGATCAAGGTGGCGCTGCGCCAGATGGTCGAGGGCGCTGCCTTCACCGATTTTGCCGACAATATGCGCAACGAATATCGCATCGGCCATCATGTCATCCGCCGTCCCGATTTCGTGGAGGGCGTGCGCGCGGTGATCTTCGACAAGGACAATGCGCCGCGATGGAATCCCGCGCGGCCGGAGGATGTGACGGACGAGCTGGTGGACAGCCTGTTCGCGCCCTTGCCGCCGGAAAGGGAATGGACGCCGCTGCCCGAACTGCGCGGCTGAACATGCTTTGTTTTCCGTGATTTCCAAGCCGTCAGATGGCCTATCTGACATGAAATCGCTCTAGAGGAGTGCCTGAAATGAGCCAGACCATCGCCTTCATCGGCCTGGGCAATATGGGCGGTGGGATGGCCGCAAATCTGCTGAAGAACGGCTTTGCCGTGCGGGCCTTCGACCTTTCGGAGGAGGCGCTGGCCAAGGCGGCCGAAGCGGGCGCCGTGCGCTGCGCCAGCGCGGCGGAGGCGGTCTCAGGCGCCGATGCGGTGGTCACGATGCTGCCAGCGGGAAAGCATGTGGAAGCCGTCTATACAGGCGAAGTCTTCGGGGCGGCCAAGGCGGATGCGCTGTTCCTCGACTGTTCGACCATTGACGTCGCGACGGCGCGCCGGGTGGAGGAAGCCGCTGCGGGCAAGGGCTTCGAGATGGTCGATGCACCCGTTTCAGGCGGCATCGCGGCGGCCAATGGCGGTACGCTGACCTTCATGGTCGGCGGCTCGGACCAGGCTTTCGGCCGGGCCAAGCCGATCCTGTCGACCATGGGCAAGGCGGTGATCCATGCCGGCGGCGCGGGCAATGGTCAGGCCGCCAAAATCTGCAACAACATGCTGCTGGGCGCGACCATGGTGGCGACCTGCGAGACCTTCGCCATGGCGAAGAAGCTGGGCCTCGACCCGCAGACCTTCTACGATATTTCCAGCGTATCGTCGGGGCAAAGCTGGTCCATGACCAGCTATTGCCCGGTGCCGGGCGTCGGGCCGCAAAGCCCGTCGGACAATGGCTATCAGGGCGGTTTCGCTGTGGGGCTGATGCTGAAGGATTTGAAGCTAGCGACGGAAGCCGCCGCTTCGGTCGGAGCGAGCGTGCCGATGGGAAATGCGGCGGAGTCGCTTTACCAGCTGCTCGCCAATCAGGGTGAAGCGGGGCGCGACTTTTCGCTGATGATCGAGATGTTGGAGGGGAAGTAAGGGGTTTCCATCTCCAAGCGTCTCGTAAATGGGTGGATTGCGGACATTCCCCCTCCCGAAGGCGGGAGGGGGTTAGGGGGTGGGCTGGCGCGGCATCTGCGCTGTTTTGCACCGGCTAAGTCAGAAGCTCGCTACGCTCGCGCCCACTCCTAACCCCTCCCGTTTACGGGAGGGGAATGTCCTGAATTGGCCATCATCAGCCTCCATCCGCTCATCAATCAGCGGCCTTTCCAAACCCCCGGACGCTTGGCGACGAAGGCTTCCATGCCTTCCTTCTTGTCCTCGGTCGCGGTCAGGATCTGGAACAGGCGGCGCTCGGTCAGGATGCCCTGAGCCAGCCCGGTCTCGAAAGCCAGATTGACCATTTCCTTGTTCACCATCGCGGCCATGGGCGGCATCCCCGCTATGGTCGCGGCCGTTTTGAGCGCGTCCTCCAGCAGATCAGCCGCCGGAACGATCCGCGCGACCAGACCGGCGCTTTCCGCTTCTTCGGCGCCCATCATGCGGCCGGTCAGGCACATTTCCATCGCCTTCGCCTTGCCGACGGCGCGGGTCAGGCGTTGCGATCCGCCCATGCCCGGCGCGACGCCCAGCTTTATTTCGGGCTGGCCGAATTTCGCGGTGTCGGCGGCCAGGATGAAATCCGCCATCATCGCCAGTTCGCATCCGCCGCCCAGCGCGAAGCCGGCGACCGCCGCAATCCACGGCTTGCGGGTGGCGACGACCTTGCTCTGCCAGCCGGAGAAGAAATCCTCCAGGAAGAAGTCCGCCGAATCCTTCTCCACCATTTCCTTGATGTCGGCGCCGGCGGCAAAGGCCTTCTCGCTGCCGGTCAGGACCAGGCAACGCTGCGACGGATCGGCATCATAGGCAGCAAAGACCTCGCCCAGATCCTTCAGCACCTGGCTGTTCAGCGCATTCAACGCCTGCGGGCGGTTGAGCGTGACCAGCGTCACCGCATCGCGCTGTTCCACCAGGATCGTTTCATATGCCATTGCCGTCTCCCTTCATTGACCCATTGCGATCCGCTCTATGCAGCGCGACGGCCCTTGGCCAGCCCCGGCAAGCCGCATCTTCGCAGCCGCTATCGGCACAGATGCATGAAGTCCCGGTCATAGCTGCGCAGATGCGCGCCGCCATCGATATAGAGCGTCTGACCCGTCACCGCACTGGCGCCCGCCAGATACAGCACGGCTTCGGCAATCTGCTCCGCCTGCGGCAGACGCGCCAGCGGCATCATCGCGGACAGCCTTTCCATCTGCCCTTCGTCATAATCGGGCGTCGCGATGGTGAGTCCAGGGGCGACCGCATTGACCCTGATCTGCGGCGCCAGGGTGGAGGCGGACAGCCGCGTCAGCCCCGCCAGCGCCATCTTCGACAAGGTATAGGCCAATTGGTCGCCATGCGGATGGTCGATCCTCTGATCCAGTATATTGACGATGCACCGGTCGCCTGTGCCGGCCGGAATGGTGGCAAAGGACTTGGTGAGCAAGGTGGGCGCGGCGCAATTGACCGCATAATGGCGCATCAGGTCGTCGGCATTGACGCTGTCGAGCCGATCCTGGCCGAAGATCGCCGCGCTGTTGACCAGGACATCGGGCGGACGGCCGAAACGCTCCGCGACCAGCGCCACCAGTTCCTCCGCCCCTTCCGGATCGCTGAAATCGACGGTGAAGCCGTCCCATTCGGTCCCATTCTCCTCCAGCGTCAGCGCCAGATGGGAATCGAGCCGGGTATCGTGGCTGCCATGGATCGCCAGCGAATAACCTGCCCGCGCGAAGGCGGCGGCGATGATGCCGCCCAACCGCCGATGGCCGCCCGTCACCAGCGCCAGCCGCTTTTGCGCCAGCGGCCGTGCGCCCGCCTGTTCGGCGCGCTTCCCAGTGCCCCCGAGGGGCCGATAGGCGGGAGCTTCCTCTTCGCTCACGATCCGATCAGCTTCAGCACTTCTTCACGGCTCTTCTCATCGTCGCGGAAGACGCCGAGCATGCGGCTGGTCTTCATGACGACATTGGGCGTGCGCACGCCACGGCCGGTCATGCAGCCATGGGTCGCCTCGACCACGACCGCGACGCCCTGGGGCTTCAGATGTTCCCAGATGCAGTTGGCGACTTCCGAAGTCAGCCGTTCCTGCACCTGAAGCCGGTGGGCGAAGGCGTGCAGCACGCGCGCCAGCTTCGATATGCCGACGACATATTGGCCGGGCAGATAGGCGATGTGCGCGACGCCCACGATGGGCGCCATATGGTGCTCGCAGTGCGACTGGAACGGTATGTCCTTCAACAGCACGATGTCGTCATAGCCGCCGACTTCATGGAAGATGCGCGAAAGATGATAGGCCGGATCGTCGTCATAGCCGCGGCAATATTCCTTCCACGCCCGCGCCACGCGCTGGGGCGTTTCCACCAGCCCTTCCCGTTCCGGATCGTCGCCCGACCAGCGGATCAGCGTACGGATCGCGTCGGCCACGTCCGCCGGAACCGGAATCTTGATCGACTCGCCCGCAGTTTCGGCATCGGGATCATATTCCATGGACGGCACCACTCCTTTGTTGCTTCCGGGCATATGGCGACTGATTTACAGGAACGCCAGCCCCTTCGCCCTGCTGGACAGGACATGCTGGCGGTGGCACATGCAGGGGAAACCGGGTCAACCGGGGTCGCCTCAAATCATCACAGCGGAACCATGCGGACCGAACAGATCGCCGCCGTCCTCCTTGCAGCGGGCACATCCTCACGATTCGGGGAAGAAGACAAGCTGATGGCCGATTGGCGGGGCAAGCCCGTCGCGGTGCATGCGCTGGAAACCATCGCCTCCATGATCTTTGCGGAACTGGTTGCAGTGGTGCGTCCTGTCGGCCAGGCGCCGGTCCTGCATCGCCGGCTGGAACGGCGCGGCTATTCGATCCTGGTCAACGATCGTCCGGAAGACGGCATATCGGGCAGCATCATCCGCGCCGTGGAGCATGTCATGCCGATGCGGAAATGCCGCGGCATATTGATCTGCCTGGCCGACATGCCCGACGTGCCGCAGACGCATTACAACCGCATCTGCATGGCAGCGGAGGACATCCGCTCCGTCGTCGCCAGCACCGACGGATTTTCCTCTTCGCCGCCCGCCTTCATCGGGCGGAAGCATTTCCCCGAACTGCTGGCGCTGCGGGGAGACCAGGGGGCGCGGGCGCTGCTCAGCCATGGCGTGCAGATCGAAACCATGGGCGCCAGCCTGCGCGATATCGACACGCCGGAGGATCTGGCCGAACGGCGGCCCGAATAGCGCATCAGCTCGACCGGGTGGGATCGGTCATGGGATCGCCCATCTCGCGCGGGTCGGCCGAGCGGCCCAGCGGCAGAGAACCCGTCTGCCGCTCCAGCATGCGGTGGACGACCGGCGGATTGGGGCCGCTGTGCAGGGCGTGGATGGCTTCGCTGTTCGCCATGTCGGCAACGGTCCGGCGGCTGTTGTGGCGGACATAGTCCAGCCAGGTCGACACATGATAGCGCTCCACCCACAATTCCGGATCGCCCAGATCGCGCAGCAGCGACCAGCCATGGGCGCCGTCGCGGCGACGGATGCGGCGGCGTTCGCTCATCGCCGCCAGGAAGGGGACGACAGATCCGGCGGCTATGCGATATTCTATGGTGACGACCACCGGGCCGCTGCGGGGCTCGATCGGAACGGCGGTCTGCGGCTCACGCCACAGGTTCTGGAGGTCGAGATTCTCCTCGCCCGTCTGCGCCAGCGGACGCGCATAGCCGATCAGGGCCGAGGCGAACTGGACAGCTGCCGCGCCATAGAGGGCGGTGACGACGCCATGATCCTCCGCCATGGTGCCGAACAGCCATGCACCCCCGGCCATGCCGCCGAAGGCGACCATCTGATACAGGGCAACAGCCCGCGCCACGACCCAGCGAGGCGCCGACATCTGGACCGAAACGTTGAAGGTCGAAAGCGCGATCACCCAGCCCGCGCCCGCCATCAGCAGCCCCAGCAACGCAACGACCAGCCAGTCGCTGACCGCCATCAGCACCGTCCCGGCCGCAAGCGCCATGGCGGCCGAGCGCACGATGGTCTCGACCGAAAAGCGGCGGCGCAATTGCCCCGTCGACAGCGCCCCCAGCACCGCGCCGATGCCGAAGGCGCCGCTGAGCGCGCCGAATGTCAGCGCGCCGCCGCCCAGCAGCTCGCGCGCCACCAGCGGCATCATCGCTGAAACGGCGCTTGCCCCGATGCCGAATGCCGCGCTTCGGAGCAGCACGACCTGGATATTGGGCGACATGGCGACATAACGAACCCCTGCGCGCATCGCGAGGCCGATGCGTTCGCGCGGGAGGAGTTGAGGCGGCCGTTCGGGACGCCAGCGGGCAAGCACGGCGACCAGCCCCACATAGCTGATGGCGTTGACCAGAAAGGCCGTCGCCGCACCGGCGGCCGCGACGATGACGCCGCCCAGCGCCGGGCCGATGCTGCGCGCCATGTTGAAGCCCATGGAATTGAGCGAAACGGCATGGGGCAAGGCGGCGCGCGGCACCATGTCCCCGACCGACGCCTGCCAGGCCGGTCCGTTGATCGCGGTGGCGCAGCCGACGAGGAAGGTGAAGCCCAGCAGGGCCCAGGGCGTCACCCAACCCATCCAGGCGAACAGCGCCAGCAGGGCGGAGACGATGAGCATGAACAGCTGGCAGATCAGCATGACCACCCGCCTGTCGCTATTGTCCGCCACCGCGCCTGCCCAGAGCGACAGCAGCATGATTGGCAGGGTCGTCGCCGCCGGAACCAGCGCGATCATCTGGGGCGAGGCGGAGAGCGAGGTCATCATCCACTGCGCGCCGACGGACTGGATCAGCCCGCCGAAGTTGGAGGCGAGGCTGGCCCACCAGATCGCGCGGAAGATCGGGATCGACAAGGGCGACGGCGCTTGGGAGGGGTCCGACTCTGACACGCTTTCCATGAAGCGGAATAAGGCGGGCGGGTCAAATCCGCGAATCATTAAAAGAATTGAAAAGGGTTGAAACGTCCGCCGGAGGACGAGGCGGGGCCCCTTTGGCGGGATGACGTTACGGTCGGGCGGGCTGACGATTGAGGCTTGCACTTTACGTAAACGTAAATACATTCGCAGCGAACATCCGGCGCCCAGCGGAGAGGAATGGAAAGCCATGGAAGCCTTTATCTACGATGCCGTCAGGACGCCCCGGGGCCGGGGCAAGGCCGACGGGTCGCTGCACGAAATCACCCCGATCCAGCTGGCGACGCAGATGCTGCAGGCGGTGCGGGACCGGACGGAGATCGACACCGCCGATGTTGATGACGTCATACTGGGCTGCGTCAGCCCGGTGGGCGAACAGGGCGCGGACATCGCCCGCGTGGCGGTGCTGAACGCCGATTACGCCCAGACCGTGCCGGGGGTGCAGATCAACCGTTTCTGCGCTTCGGGGCTGGAGGCCGTGAACATGGCCGCCGCCAAGGTCTATTCCGGCGAAGCGGGCCTTGCCATCGGCGGCGGCGTCGAGTCGATGAGCCGCGTGCCCATGGCTTCGGACGGCGGCGCATGGGCGATGGACCCGGCGGTCGCCTACAAGACCTATTTCGCGCCGCAGGGCATCGGCGCCGACGTGATCGCGACCAAGTTCGGGATCAGCCGCGACGATGTCGACGCCTATGCCGTGGAGAGTCAGAAACGCGCCAAGGCCGCCTGGGACGAGAAGCGCTTCGCCAAATCCATCGTGCCGGTGAAGGACGTCATCGGATCGGTCGTGCTCGACCATGACGAGCATATGCGGCCTGACGCGACGATGCAGTCGCTCGGCA
This sequence comes from Sphingobium fuliginis, assembly GCF_015074805.1. NCBI lineage: Bacteria > Pseudomonadati > Pseudomonadota > Alphaproteobacteria > Sphingomonadales > Sphingobiaceae > Sphingobium > Sphingobium fuliginis. The sequence continues at coordinate 1,465,888 of NZ_CP060035.1, forward strand.
GCCTGAAGCCGAGCTTTGCCGCGCTGGGTGAGGAGATGCCGGGCTTCGACACGATCGCCCTGCTCCGCTATCCCGAGCTGGAGAAGGTCAATCACGTCCACCATGCCGGCAACAGCAGCGGCATTGTCGATGGAGCGGCGGCAGTGCTGGTCGGCAACAGGGAAATGGGCGAGAAATATGGGCTGAGACCCCGCGCCCGGATCAAGGCCATGGCCTCTATCGGGTCGGAGCCGCTGATCATGCTGACAGGGCCTGAGTTCGTGGCGGGCAAGCTGCTCAATCGGGCGGGGATGAGCAAGGCCGACATCGACCTGTGGGAACTGAACGAGGCCTTTGCCAGCGTCGTCCTGCGCTACATGCAGGCGATGGACCTCGACCATGGGCAGATCAACGTCAATGGCGGCGCGATCGCCATGGGCCATCCGCTGGGCGCGACCGGGGCTATGGTGCTGGGCACGGCGCTGGACGAGCTGGAACGCAGCGGCAAGGGCACCGCGCTCATCAACCTGTGCGTCGGCGCGGGCATGGGCACGGGCATCATCATCGAGCGCGTTTGAACATTGGAGCCGTTCGTCCTGAGTAGCCATTGAGCCCGTCGAAATGGCGTATCGAAGGATCAATGCTTCGATACGGGTCTTCGACAAGCTCAGCCCCTACTCAGCACGAACGGAGGTAGGAAAGGTTGCCTCAAATGCAGACCATCAATTTCGACATCGACGCCGACGGCATCGCAACCCTCACCATTGATGTTCCCGATCAGTCGATGAACGTCATCGGCCCGGATTTCCTGGCCGATCTGGACGCGGCGATCACGCGCATTTCCTCCGAGGAGGAGATCAAGGGCGCGGTCATCGCGTCGGGCAAGAGCAGCGGCTTCATGGCGGGCATGGACCTCAAATATTTCGGGTCGATGCTGGTCAGCGAAAATGGGAAACGCCCCTCCCCCGCAGCGATCTTCGACAAGGTTTTCGTGCTGAACCAGTTGTTCCGGCGGCTGGAGACCTGCGGCAAGCCGATCGCCTGCGCCATCGAGGGGACCTGCGTCGGCGGCGGGTTCGAACTGGCGCTGGCCTGCCATCGCCGGATCGTCGGGGACAGCCCGAAGACGCAGTTGGGCCTGCCCGAAATCCTGATCGGCCTGTTCCCCGGCGGCGGCGGGTCGCAGCGCCTGCCGCGCATCATGGGGGTGCAGGCGTCGCTGATGTACATGTTGCAGGGCAAGCTGTTCCGTCCCGCCGACGCAGCGATGATGAAGGTGGTCGATCAGGTCGTGCCGCAGGGCACGGCGGTCGAAGCCGCGCGCGAATGGGTGAAGGCCAATCCCAACGCCTTCGTGCAGCCCTGGGACGTCAAGGGCTTCAAATTCCCCGGCGGCGCGGGCGGCTTCAATCCGGCCTTCGTCCAGACCATGGCGGGCGCCCTGCCGATGACGCTCAAGCAGACCCAGCGCAACATGAACGCGCCGATCGCGCTGCTTTCGGCGGTCTATGAGGGGGCTTTCCTGCCCATCGACCGGGCGATCCGGGTGGAGAGCAAATATTTCGCCAAGGTCGCGGCCGACCCGCAGGCGGCGAACATGATCCGCAGCCTGTTCGTCAACAAGCAGGCGGCTGAGCGCGGAGCGCGGCGGCCCAAGGACCAGCCCAAGGCGCCGACGAAGAAGCTGGCCATGCTGGGCGCGGGCATGATGGGCGCAGGGATAGCCACCGTGGCCGCGCAGGCGGGGATCGAGGTCGTGCTGTTCGACCGCGACCAGGCCTATGCCGAAAAGGGCAAGGCGCATGTCGAGGAGGTGCTGAAGAAGCGGCTGGGCCGGGGCATGACGCCGGAGAAGATGGCGGAGACCCTGGCCCGCGTGACGCCGACGACGGATTATGCCGCGCTGGCCGGAGCGGACTTCGTGATCGAGGCGGTGTTCGAGGATGTCGCGATCAAGGCCGAAGTGACCAAGAAGGTCGAGGAGGTGCTGGGCTCGGATACGATCTTCGGGTCGAACACCTCCACTTTGCCGATCACCAAGCTGGCGAAGGCGTGGAGCAAGCCGGAGAATTTCATTGGCATCCACTTCTTCTCGCCGGTCGAGAAGATGCCGCTGGTGGAGATCATCCTGGGCAAGGAGACCGGGCCGGCCGCCATCGCTAAGGCGCTGGATTTCGTGGCCCAGATCAGGAAGACGCCGATCGTCGTCAATGACTCGCGCGGCTTCTATACCTCGCGCTGCTTCGGCACCTATGTGCAGGAGGGCGTGGAGATGGTGGCGGAGGGGATCAATCCCGCGCTGATCGAAAATGCCGGGCGGCAACTGGGCATGCCGGTGGGGCCGCTGGCGGTGGGCGACGAGGTTTCCATCGAGCTGGGCCACAAGATCGTCGTCGCCGCGCAGAAAGAGCTGGGCGACGCCTATGTCGCGCAGCCGTCCGACGCGGTGATGGCGCGGATGGTCGAACTGGGGCGGCTGGGGCGGAAAAGCGCCAAGGGCTGGTATGACTATCCCGAGGGCGGCAAGAAGCATCTCTGGCCGGGACTGGAGGAGATGTTCCCGCGCGCCGCCGTGCAGCCCGATGTCGAGGAAGTGAAGGAGCGGCTGCTCTACCGCCAGTTGATCGAATGCGCGCGCTGCTTCGAGGAAGGCGTGCTGGAGACGCCGGAGGATGGCGACATCGGGGCGATCTTCGGCTGGGGCTTCGCGCCCTATACCGGCGGACCGTTCAGCCATATGGACACGGTCGGCATCGGCCATGTCGTCGCGGTGCTGGAGCGGCTGGCGGCGACGCATGGGGATCGCTTCGCGCCCACGGTCCAGTTGCAGGACATGGCGGCAAGCGGCGCGACTTTCTATCGCCCCGTTTCGTCCCGCGCCGCGGCATGAATGGGGTGGGAATCGTCACGAAGCTGATCTAGTCCTGACAGGCAAAGGGCTGTAACCTTCTCATTCGTCATGCTGGACTTGTTTCAGCATGACGGGGGAGAATGGCGGCGGCCCTGATCTATCGGGAGACCTTCATCTTATGAGCGAAAAGCCGTCGGTTCTGGTCACGGGCGGGGCCGGCTATATTGGCAGCCATGCCGTATTGGCGCTGCGCGACGCGGGCTATGGCGTCGTGGTGATCGACAATCTGGTGACGGGGTTCCGTTGGGCGGTGCCGGACGATGTGGCTTTCGTCGAGGGCGATATTTCGGATCAGCCGCTGGTGCAGAAGGCCCTGCGCGATCATGGCGTGAAGGCGGTGATGCACTTTGCCGGATCGGTGGTGGTGCCGGAATCGGTCGAGAACCCGCTCAAATATTATCATAACAACAGCGCCAAGACCCGCGACCTGATCGAGAGCGTCGTCACGGTAGGCGTGCCGCATTTCATCTTCTCCTCGACGGCGGCGACCTATGGCATTCCGGAGGAAAGCCCGGTCCGGGAGACCACGCCGCAGCGGCCGATCAATCCCTATGGCATGTCTAAGCTGATGACCGAATATATGCTGCGCGACGTCAGCGCGGCGCATGCGATGAATTTCTGCGCGCTACGCTATTTCAACGTGGCGGGCGCCGATCCGGCCGGGCGGACGGGACAGTCGACGGCGGGGGCGACGCATCTGATCAAGGTCGCGGTCGAGGCGGCCTTGGGCAAGCGGAGCCATGTTTCGGTGTTCGGGACCGATTTCGACACGCCGGACGGGACCGGGGTGCGCGACTATATCCATGTCACCGATCTGGCGGCGGCGCATGTGCTGGCGCTGGAGGCGCTGATGGTCAGGCCGGAGCAGAATTATCTGCTCAACTGCGGCTATGGCCGGGGCTTTTCCGTGCTGGAGGTGCTGGACGCGGTCGACCGGGTGACGAACCTGAAGATCGACCGGCGGATGGAGGGACGGCGCGCGGGCGATCCGGATGCGCTCATTTCCGACAATCGGGCGATCATGGGGGAATTCCCATGGAAGCCGCTTTATGCCGATCTGGATCAGATCGTCACCCATGCCCTCGCCTGGGAGCGCAAGCTGACCGAGATACAGCAAAGGGGGAATGGAGGGGAATGAGCGCGGAGTCGGTCCGGGCCTTTTTCTCCGTCCATGCGCCGGATGTCGCCATCATCGACCAGGGGGTGAGCACCGCCACGGTCAATGAGGCGGCGGAGGCCCTGGGCGTGGTTCCGGCGCGGATCGCCAAGACGCTGTCGTTGCGGGTCGGGGATGAGGTCGCGCTGGTGGTGGCGCGGGGCGATGCGCGGCTGAATAACGGGAAGGCGAAGGCGGCGCTGGGCGCCAGGCCGCGCATGCTGGGGCTGGAGGAGGTGGAGGGGCTGACCGGGCATCCGGTGGGGGGCGTCTGTCCCTTTGGGCTGACCTCTCCCCTGCCCGTTTATTGCGACATTTCGCTGCGGGATTTCGAGACGGTGTTTCCGGCGGCGGGATCGCGGACGACTTCGGTGGAGTTGACGCCGGAGCGGCTGGCCGAGCTGACCGCCGCGCGATGGATCGACATCTGCACGATCCCTGAAGACAATCTGGCCGAAGAGAATTGAACGACATGCCTACCGAACATCTTTTCGTCGATGGCGCGCTGGCGGCGGCGGACATGGCGCGGCGGATCGCCGCGATCCTCGGGGATGCCATCGCGGCGCGGGGGGTGGCGACGATCGCGCTGTCGGGCGGGCGCTCGCCAAGGCCCGTGCTGGAGGCTTTGTCGGCGATGGCGCTCGACTGGGGCAAGGTGATCGTGACGCTGGTCGACGAGCGCTGGGTGGCGCCGGACCATGCGGACAGCAATGAGCGGCTGGTGCGCGGGACTTTGTTGCAGGGGAAGGCCGGGGCGGCGCGGTTCGTGCCGATGAAGAATGAGGCGGCGGACGCCTATGCCGGGCAGGCCGAGTGCGAGGCGGCGTTCGCGGCCCTGCCCTGGCCGCTCGACATCGTGCTGCTGGGGATGGGGGAGGATGGGCATACCGCTTCGCTGTTTCCGGGGGCGAAGGAACTGGCGGAGGGGCTTTCCACCCATGCCCTGACGATCGCGGTCACGCCGCCCGCTGCGCCGCATCAGCGCATGTCGATGAGCGCCCGGGCGATCCTTGCGAGCCGGCATATCTTCCTCCAGATCGGCGGGGCGGCGAAGAAGGCGGTCTATGACCGGGCCTTGGCGGGGGGGCCGGTGGAGGAACTGCCTGTCCGGGTGGCGCTGTGCCAGCATGCGGTTTCGGTGGAGGTTTGGATTTCGGAATAGGTTCAGTCGCGCGGCTTGTGCCTGGAGATGAGATAGCGCCAGACGCCGACGAGATTGATCAGGAGCAGCGCGATATTCTGGAAGCCTATGCCTTCGCTGTCTTCCGACAGGAAACCCCAGCCGATCAGGGCGATGGAGGAGGTCACGAAGAGGACGAAAGCCCAGCCCGTGATGCGGCGGCCGAGATTGAGGGAGACGATGAAAGCGGCGATGGTGGCGGCGCCTGCGCCATAATATTGCAGCGCGTCGAGCATGGTTTCGTTCATCCATCGCCAACGCGGCAATTGTGACAAGGTTGCGGCGCGGGTAAGAGGCGACGCATGGTTGCCAATATCGATCCTTTTCACGCCATCGCCATCAGCCGGGAAGCCCACAGGCTGGAGGCCGAGGGGCGATCCATCCTGCATATGGAATTCGGGCAACCGTCCACGGGGGCGCCCTCTGCTGCGATTATGGAAGCGCATGCCGTGCTGGATCGCGACCCCATGGGCTATTGGGAAAGTCCGGCGCTGAAGGAGCGGATCGCGCTCCATTATCGGGAGCGCTATGGCGTGGCCGTGGAAGCGGAGCAGATATTGCTCACCTGCGGCGCTTCGCCGGGGCTGGTGCTGGCGCTGACCAGCCTGTTCGCGCCGGGTGCGCGGGTGGCGACGGCGCGGCCGGGCTATGTCGCCTATCGCAATACGTTGAAGGCGCTGTATCTGGAGCCGCTGGAGGTCGATTGCGGGCCTGCGGAGCGTTACCAGATCGGCGCGGCGGCGCTGGAGGCCCTGGAACCCGCGCCGGATGGGGCGATCATCGCCAGTCCGGCCAATCCCACGGGGACCATCATTCCCGCCGAGGAGATGGCGCGCATCGCAGAGGTTTGCCGGGTGCGGGGCATTCGCATCGTCTCCGACGAGATTTACCACGGGCTCAGCTATGGCGAACCGGCGCGGTCGATGCTGGAATTCGCGCCGGACGCCATCGTCGTGAACAGCTTCTCCAAATATTTTTCCATGGCCGGGTGGCGGCTGGGCTGGGTGGTGTTTCCGCCCGGCCTGATCGACACGGCGCGGGCGCGGATGGGCAATCTGTTCCTGACGCCGCCTTCCCTGGCGCAGCATGCGGGGTTGAAGGCGTTCGACTGCGTCGATGAGCTGGAGGGGCATGTCGCGACCTATCGGCGCAACCGGGAGTTGCTGCTGGCCGCCCTGCCCGCGCTGGGGTTGAAGGAGATCGCGCCGCCGGACGGGGCCTTCTACATCTATGCGGATGTGGGGCATCTGACCAATGACAGCCTGTCCTTCTGCCAGAGATTGCTGCGCGAAACGGGGGTGGCGACGGCGCCGGGGATCGATTTCGATCCGGTCGACGGGCACCGGCATATCCGCTTCAGTTTCGCGGTTTCCACCGATCGGGTGGAGGATGCCATCGCCCGGATGATCCCCTGGTTCAACGCGCAGGGCGGCGGGGCAAGGGATTGATCCATTCCGGCTGGATCGGCAAATTCCTCTGGTATCTTAAATATTTGCGGTTAATCGCTGGGGTGCGACCCGAAGCTTTTACCCTGTAAAAGCTCGCCTGCCCGGCAGCCATGCTGCCGGGCTTTTTAGTGCATGGCCATGTCTGGAAAGAGGGCATCGAACCCGGCGGGGTTCGCAAGGGCGAACCGAACGGCCGCCCGAGCTTATGCGAGGATAGCCAGCGCCGCGGATGCGGCCGCCCGGCGCTTGAGGCAAAATAAGCTTGAGGCTAAATAAGATGGTGCGGGCGGTCGGAATCGAACCGACACTCCTTTCGGAACCGGATTTTGAGTCCGGCGCGTCTACCAGTTTCACCACGCCCGCGTTCAGAACCCCTTGGATTTCCGAGGGTCTAAAGTCAAGCCGCTTCGTCGAACTCATCCATTTCCCCATCGGTGGGGAGCTGGTGGGGAGCACGATAAAGCGCAGAAATGCTGGGGTTCTCAGCGACCAGTTTGAGATGATCCCCCACCTTACGCAGTGCATCCTCTAGTTTTTGAGGTTTCACATGTGCGTAACGTCGGGTCGTCTCGATCACTTTGTGGCCCATCCATTCCTGGATCACGAAGATGTTGACGTCGGCGTCAACCATCCGTGAAGCGCATGTATGTCGGCAGGCGTGAAACACAAAGTCCGGGTCATTTGCAAGCCCCATGTGCACACGGGCCTTCTCCCACCAAGTCCGCAGGCTGCGGCGGGACGGCATGTTCCCAGACTTAATCAAATTGACCAGGAGGTTCCGCACATGCGGACTAAGCGGGATAGTCCGATGGGCTTCCGTCTTGGTCTCCCAGAGGGTCAGGCTGCGCCCGTTGAGCTGGTCGAGCTTGGCCGTCAGGATTTCGTCGCGACGGCAGCCGGTCTCCAAGGCGATCTGGATGACATCCCAGACGTGCTTGGCAGCTCCAGCCTTCTCGTGCTCTCGGCTCAACAGGAAGTCCCTGAGGGCGTTCTCCTCGTCCAAGGTCAGCCACCTGATGCGGCCCTTCTTGGCCTTCTTCCAGGCGAAGGTGATGCCCTCCTCTCCGTCCACTGGGAGCGTCCGGTACTTCCGCTCCTTGCAGAACTTGAGGAAGACGTGGAGGTGCGAGAGGTAGCGGTTGATGGTCCCGGTTGACCGCCCGCTGGCCTTCAGCTTCTTCGCGAGGCTGTCGATCATCTGCGTATCGATCGCATCCAGCCGGGTGTTGCGGCCTATCATCTCCGCAACGATCTCCAGGCGCTGATAGCACAGCTCCTCGGTGTCCGCGCCGTCCCAGAGGATGCCACGGGCCAATTCGATCGTGCTGCCGATGGTGTGGACCTCAGGGGCGCCAGGAGCCATCCCAGGGGCCGGAGGAGCCTCCCCGGATGCCCAGGAGGCCAGGACGGCCTTCTCGTCTGCCTCGGCCTCGGCGTGGGTGTCCCAGCGCTTGCGGTAGCGCTCCTTCCCCCGCTGAAGCTCGACCCGAAAACGTCCGGTCAGCTTTCCGTTTTTCTTGTCCGCATAGATTGCCATTGCTCACTCCAATAGATCGAGCAGCGTGTTGCGTAGGACCTTCCCTTTGGGGGTCAGCGTGTACACAACAGACCGCATGTTGCTGGGGTCCTGGGTGCGTTGGAGCAGCTTGTAGCCGTCCGCGCCGGACCGGAGGCTCTCCGAAAGGTCCAGCAAGTGCCTGCTCATGGTCGTTCGGGAAGACCCGACGATCTCAGCAAGCTCCACCACGCCCTTCCCTTCATTCTCGCAGACCGCGATGAACGACTGGACGAGCGAGAGCGGGGCGCTTTCGCTGATGCTGTTCCTGAATGCGTCGATGATGCGCTTTATCGTCTTCATCGATGCTTGTTCCTTTGCCATCGCTTCGTTTCCCTATAGCATTAGCGGATAGTCCGCAAGTGAGTAACGTCGTCACTTGCAGATCGTTCCTTGCAGGATTTCATAACGGGGACAACGAGAACGAAAAAAGAACCCTCCAGAAAGGAGGGTTAAGGCGAGGGAAAATTGTGGATAACTTTTTGGAAACGAATCTTAACTGCCGTGCCAAATCGCGCCACATTCGCAGCACGACTCGGGCAGGGCGAGCTATGGCAGCGGTCAGAAGAGCGAGAGGAGTTTGTCGCCGAAGATGGATGCGACAGTCACTGCCGCGCCCCCGAGGCCCATGAGGAGAGCCACGCGGGCCTTCTGGTTTGCCTGTTCGGTCTCCAGGGCGACGATACGCGCCTCGTGGTTCTCTTGCGTCTTTACGACGTCCTCCACCTTCTCGGCGGCGTTGTCCTGCTTGGTCTCGATTCGGACCAGCCGTTCCCTCATTTCGAGCATGAGGGTCACGGGGGTCAGGTCATTGGGGGTCATTCAGTGTTCTCAAGGGCCTCGAGCTGGGCCTCAATTCTATCCATGCGCCTACGCTGGTAGGCCGCTTCGAGCGCAAAGCACTCATCATACCGGAGGCCCCAACGGTCCCCGGCTTCCAAGGTCACGCGGGTTTCTCCGGTGTCCTGCTGTTCCGTTCGGGCCGGTTCGAGGACGTTGCCGTCATCGTCCAGTACCTCCGGGATTTCGACCGTCTCGTAAACCGGCTCGGTCTGCTCGTCCCACTGGTCGAAGCAGAGGAGGCCGATCCTCTCAGCGTCTAGGCCCTTCTCAGCGAAGGCATCGCGGACCGCCTGGGCTACAAGGCCCAAGTGCCACCGGGCGTTGTCGCCCTTGGCCTGCACGGCGTCGATGAACTTGTAGCGCTTCCAGTCTACAGCGGCCCAAGCGTCCAGCCATTCGTCAGGGATGGGCGTAATGTCTTGCTTGGCGCGTTCGTCGGACGTGTTGATAGTGCCGGTTCCTGCAAAAAGCTGGTTCCACCGATAAGACGGATGCCCCAACCAAGTATTGTTGTCGCCTCCGGGTCTAAACGCACCATCCCAAACAAAACACAACGCGGCAGAAGTATAAGCGTCATTCACCTTTTGCAAACTGAAACCGCCGTCGTTGCCTCCTACAAGCCTATAGTATCTTGAACCTGATGGAGCATTTGTGTTGTATGTCTGCATGATCGGCTCGCCGCCACCATTGTTACGCACTTGCGCACCCGCAGCAACATTCAAAAACGCATTTGGCGCAGTTGTTTGAGTACCGATCGTTAAAGAGCCGTTACTGGAAATCCGCATGCGCTCAGCACCCGCAACAGCATCATACCAATAGAAATTGTTATCTCCGACATTGCCAATGTCAGAACCCATTTCCCATTTTACCGCTGCGTTCCCGAAGGTTATCCGCGCTTTCCAAGAAGCCGCATCGCTGCTTTGGATCAGGAACTCCGGTGACGACCTTCCGCCAATATGCAGCAAGCGGGAAGGAGTTACGCCGATCCCGGCATTACCGTTTACCAAACGCATCCATTCCGACCCGGAACCACTAAAAACATGTTCAGCGGCATCGTTAACTTTAGCGGCATATGCATTTGCGGAGGCATTGGTTGCGGTTTCTCTCACGATGCCGTCCGTCAATTGCCAGCGGATGCGCGAGACGTTCGCAACGTCTAACCGGGCCACGGGAGCCACGCCGACCCCGACGTTGCCGCTCGCGTCAACGCGGAGCCTTTCGGTCCCATTGGTAGTGATGCCGATGACATTGGCCCCGATCCGGTAAATGCCGGTGTCCTCGTCGTTGGCGAAGCGGATACCTGGCGCCCCCACCGTCCCATCGGGGAATTTGCCCTGCCCTACCCCATCGCGGACGGAGGAGAACGAAAGGAGCAAGTCGGACGCGGAGAGCGCAAGGTCCCTTACGTACCCTTGTACCGGCATGATCCGGTAGGCCTGCCCCGAGGCCGTGGCGCCCTTGTAGGCACTCGCGAGGGTCAGGGAGGTGGCGGAGACGACCGCCGCGATTTCGTAGGCGAGACCGTCAGGTCCCACAAAGGCCTGTCCGGCATCAACGTAAGTGGTCCAGGAGGTCCCAGCGCCCGTTACGGTCGTGCCATTGTTCGTCACGGACACTGTGCCCGTGTTATACCATGTCAATTTAAAATCCTTGGGGAATTAGGAGGCCGTGGGCCACCCTCGGAAGACGTCCACCGCTAGGACCTCTTGGGCCGTCTGGGCTGCGTCCAGAGCCTCACGAAGGCCGCGAGCGTGCGCATAGATGCCGTCCACATATTCGAGAGCCTCGCCCACCATCTGGAGCGCGTCGTCCGGAGAGAGCGTTACGACCGAATTGTCCTGGAGGGTGAACTGGAGGGGCGAGCTGTCGCCAAGGTGCTTGCGGTGAAACGCAACGCCCGCCTTGAGCTGTAGGGCCTGGATACTGAGAGGCTCGGAGTCCACGACGCCCCAGGAAGTGGCAGCGCCGGAGATAGAGAACCGGGTCCGTATCGTCTTCGTGAAGTCCCACAGGGACGATCGTAGCGCTGCCGGGTCGATTTCGAGGAGAGGCGTCTGCGCGAGGTAGGCCTCGGCTGGGATTATGACTACCCCCCGGTCGTCTGAAAGAAACTGGTGTCAACGGGCACCGAAGATTCCGCAAAAGTGGGCATCTAAAATTCCCTAGTTTGGCGGGACGGTCTGTGCCGGTGATCAGCCGTGATGGAGATCTGGCTTTTCCTTTGCTGGTGGTCGGCCGCGCCGTTTCGGCAAGGGCGGTGGGTTGATGGATGGAGTTGCGCGCGCATGCTCAGGCAGCAGGTCGGCGTGCTGTCGCATACGATAGCTCGAGCCCTCGATCTGGATGACAACGGCATGGTGAAGGAGGCGGTCCAACAAGGCCGTCGCCACCACAGGATCGCCAAAGACATCCCCCCATTCCGCAAAGCCGCGGTTGGATGTGAGGATCATGGCGCCCTTTTCGTATCGGGCGTTGACGAGCTGGAAGAACAGGTTGCCGCCGCCCGGCGTGACAGGGAGATATCCGATCTCATCGACGACGAGCAGGGAGGAGCGGCACAGGAAGCGGATCCTTTCGCGCAACGTTCCTTCGCGTTCAGCCTTGGCCAGCGCAGCGATCAGATCGGCAAGCGGGATGAAGTAGACGCTTTTGCCTGCCTTCACGGCTTCGACTGCGAGGGCGGTCGCGATGTGGCTTTTCCCGGTGCCCGGCGGCCCCAGCAGATGCACGACCTCGGCCCGGTTGATGAAGTCGAGGCCGGCCAGCGCCAGGATCCGGTTGCGGTCGAGCGATGGCTGGAAGGAGAAGTCATATCCGTCCAGCGTCTTGATGATCGGCAGCCTGGCCATGCGCAGGGCCGCCTTGATCCTGCGGTTCTCCCGCAGCGACAGTTCTTCGTTCAGCAATATGTCGATCGCCTCAACGCCATCGATCTTGCCCTGCTCGATCCCGCGCAGGGTGGCGTCGAGCATTTCCAGGGCGCGCGGCATTTTAAGATGGACCAGACTGCGGCGGATATTATCAACGCGAGACGCAGCACCCCCATGGCTCATGGCCGTTCTCCTCGGGCCAGTTGGCTGCCGATCGCCTGATAGATCGCCAGGGAGCGCACAGCGACATGCTCGCCGATACGGCCAATGGTGATTGCATCCTTTGCGTGGTGACGACGCTTGGCCCCGCTGCCTCCGGTTCGATGCACAGGATCGATCCTGTACTGTCGGCGCCCCTCCAGGACAGGATGCTCGGCAATGACCTGGCCCAGGTCGATGATCCGGATCTTGTCGGGCAACTGCTGGATTTCGACGACGCGGCGGGTGCGATCGGGAACGCTGTAATAGTTGCCGCCGACGGAGACCATGCCGTCGTGGCTGACGCGGCGCTCCAGCTTCAGCACGGCATCGAAGCGCTCTGCTGGGAGCAGTTGCAGCTCAGGCTGCTCGGCGGCAAAGGCTTCGAGAATGATCCGCTGCGTCGTGCCATGGACACGGACGTTGGCGACGGTATCGAGCCAGTCTATCAGCTGGACATTGAGATCTTCCAGATTGCGGAAGCTTCGGCCCAGGAAGAAGTCCTTGCGGATATAGCTGAACGGCCGCTCGACCTTTCCCTTGGTCTTGGCCCGATAGGGGCGGCAGGCGCGGGGTACGAAGCGGTAATGCCGCGCCAGGGCCAGCAATGATCGATTGTAGATGATATGGCCCTGATCATCCTCCCCCGTCACGGCGGTTTTCATGCGATCGTAGAGGATCTCGATCGGAACACCGCCGATCGTTTCAAAAGCCTGCATATGGCAGCGCAACAGGGTTTGGAGATCCTGGTGCATGACATAGCGTGCAAACAGGAAGCGCGAATGCCCCAGCACCAGGCTGAACAGCCAGACGATCCGGCTGACGCCAGGCTCATCGGTAAAATCAACGACGAACCGGGCGAAGTCGATCTGCGCCTGCACGCCTGGCGGCGTCTCGAACCGCACCTCGAAGGGCTTGGGGCCGTTTTCCGGCCGGATCGCGGCCAGGAACCGCTTCACGGCAGTATAGGCGCCCATATAACCCAGCTCACGGATTTCCCGCGTCAGGCGCGCCGCTGTCAGATCGGGAAAGGCCGCCACCCGCTCGCGCAGAAATTCCAGATAGGGCGCCAGCTTGTTCGGCCGTCCCAATGCGCGTGGGCCATAGACCGGAGCTTCGACGCCCCGTTCGATATATTTGCGGATGGTCTTGGGATCGCGGCCAGTGCGTCGGGCGATGGCTGATATGGATACGCCCTGCCGATGTAGCTCGAGGATCATCATCAATTCTCCAAGTCGGATCATCGGCCCCGTCTCCGCGTCTGCAAAGGAGATGAGGACGATGTCGGCTCATCTCATTCTGCCGGGGCTAGCCCCGGCAGAATGAGATGAAGGGGCCACCAACTAGGGAATTTTCAAAGCCCACTTTTGCGGAGAATTGCAGGACCGATGACAACTGGAGACGGGCGGTCCCATCCGGACCGGAGCCGCGTATGTATTCCTGCCCGGTCCCCGTGGAGTAGATGACGAAAAACTCGTTCATTGTTTTACTTTTTCACTTCGGTGATTTGGAAGTTGGAGCCTTCGCCCACGTTGAGAGCCTGTCCGCCTGTCGGGAAGTTGTTGAACACCCGGAAGCTGATCGTGTGACTGCCTGCGGAAAGCCCGGAGATGCGATAGCGGGAGGACATGAAATCCGAGCCGGTGCTCGCTCCCATGCCGGGGACATTGAGCCGCCTGAACCACGAGACGCCCCCGTCCACGTAGATGCGCATCCACAGATTGAATGCTGTAGCGGTCATGGCCAGGGAGCACTCAAACTCGATGTCTGAGGCGCCCTCGTCCTTTACAAACGTCGTGGTATAGAGGGCGACCTCCGAGTTTGTCGGGACGTCGATCCCAGGAGCGGAGAGCTGGGCGTAATTGGTCTTGGATACGGCCTGATTGGTGATCTTGCCGGTACTGATCGTCCCGTCCACCACAAGGTTTCCGCTGATCCGAACGTCCCCGACAATGTCCACGCCACCGCCTCCGTTGGCGTCCGCATAGACCTTGAGCTGCGCCCGCCCGCCTGCCACGGCATCCACTTGCCAGAAGGCTGACGTGCGGCCCTGTAGGGTCGCTATGGCCCCCGATTGGGTCGTGAGGGAGGCTGTGTGTCCGTTCACCGTGCCGGTCAGGGACGTAATGGCATTTGCGTTCGCGGTGTCGCCGTTGGCCCTTGCGGTCGCCTCAGAGGAGACTGCGGCATTCACGGCCGCCGACACTTGCCCCGCGTTCTGGTAGTTGGCCTCGACCGTCGTCACGCGGGAGGCCAAGGCTCCGTCCGCATTCACGCAGGGTCTTGACGGTCTTCTCCAACGCCTCGACTGCCATCGGGTCGTCGGGGAGCTGACCGGCTTCCTTGATCTTCTTCATAATTCTCTTGGTGTCGAGGCGTGCCGCCTCCTGCACCTCGGCCCATTGGGCGTTGGTGAGTTTTGCGGGCTTGCCTGGAATGGGCTTGTTCGGATGATTGCCCTTGCGGGCTGCGATGAGCTTCTGGCTGTACGCCTTACGCTCCTCAGGGGTCATATTGGCCCAGGGTCCCCGAGCCGCCATTTTAACCGGACGCGGGGGCGGCGGTGGAGGCGCTGTGATCGTCTGGAAGACGAACTCTTCGATGGACTTGGGCTTGTTTTTCACCCCTTTTGGGCGTCCCCGAGGGCGCCCGGTGGGCTTGGTGGGCACGGGTTGATCTCTACAGGCTTGGTGCTAGAATCGGCCGATGGCACTTGAAGTTGATATGAAGCTCGTCGATGAGGATGCGATTGCTACGTACAATGCGATCGGCAGGAACGTGACGGCCCTTCTGCGCCTCGGCAACGTGACCAGGACTCCGGAAATCGACGAGATTATCGCCAATATAAACGCGCTCACGGTATACGCCCTGGGAACCCGAAAGTATCGCCAGGGCGGAACCAACTAACGCAGATAGTCGCGGATGCTCGTGAGCGCCCCCAGGATCGCGGGGGTGTCTCCATTGTTAGCACTGGACAATCTGCCGCGCTGCGGAGTGAGCTTCACGCCCTCCGGCGTCCTCGGAAGGGAGCCGTCACGACTTCGGATCAGGACCGGAACTTTGGTCACGCCCTGGCGCTGAAGAGTGGCCATGCGGTGACGTCCGTCATGGTCCATTACGAGGCTTGGGAGCTGCTCGACGCCCATTGACTTCTGGACCGCTGAAGGCTCCCCTCCGTACTTAACGCCCAGAGTGATCGGACCCGCCTCGTGGTATTTTGTAGGGTCGAAATCACCAAGATAGTCGGTCGTATGGAGCGCCTCGCGGCCCTGACGGCTTGCGGTGAGGCCGAGGAACTCTTCAGGAGACATATGGGCGACGTGGGCCACCTCATCCTCGGGCGAGGATTGGAGCAGCTTGGCGACGTTCTCCATATTCCACTCGGCGCTGGGAGGCATCCCGGTCGCGTCGAGGGTCCACTCTGGCAGAAGGCCGATCTTCTGGTCCGCAAAGACCGTGTCTGCGGTGCTCGCGGTGCGATTGGCTTCGCCGTGGGGGCCGTAGTTCAGCCAGCTATTTTGACCTCTGGTCTCTGACGTGAGCGCCCTCTGGGCGTCCCGGCTGAACATTGGCATATGGCTGGCCCAGGCGGTCTCCTCACCATCGGCTCGGAAGCCCACTCCGTCCTTGGCGTGCCCGAAGGCATCATGGACGGCTCTAAAGGCGTCATTGAGTAGGACCGGGCGGCCGCTCCAGGTTTCCCCTGGGATGGCAGAAAGCATCGGGTTTGCAGCAATTTCCTCAGGGGAAATCGCCCCGTCTCCGTAGCCTTCCACCGTTGGGTATACCTTCATGCGTCGGTTGTTCTGGAGGTCCATCACGGCATCCCAGGGGCTGGGATACGGGTCCGTCCCGTCCGTGGGGTAGAAGTCGAACTCGTAACCCCGATCCCGGAGGTACTGATATTGTCCTAGGGTTTCCTCGGCGAGAGCCTGATAGGCCTTACGTACGTCGGGGTTGGCCGGATCATGGGGCATGGCGTCGAACGCGGCGGCTATTGCCTTGGAGCGCTCGGGGTCCACCTTGAGGTAGCGATCGAGTGGCTTGTAGCCCATGCCGACGTCCTCGGCGTAGTCCATGGCGGTCTGCCGAAGGTCAGGCGAAGGGCCGATGTATTTACGGGTCGCGGTCGATGTCGGAGCGCCAGGAAGCGGCGTCTTAAGGTCGAGGCTATATGGTCTCAAGGCCCGCACCACTTCCTTAACGGGTTTGGACCGGAAGGCAGCGCGGGCCAGAGGGGCCAGGGCAGCGCCTCCCGCCTCCAGGGTAAGGTTCAGGGCACCTTCGGTGAGGGCATCCTTGCGGAACTTGTCGCTCCTACGCGAGGCGTGCCCGAGCTGTGTGCCAACCTCGTCGGCGGCGGACAGGGGGTTCCAGTCATAGTTGATCTCTTCGAACCGGCGTGCCCGCTGGGCCGCTGTCGCCTCGGTACTGCCCAGGGCGCGGGAGCCTGCCTCAACCACTCGGGAAGCGAGGCTCGTCAATGCGCCCTTTGGCGCCTGGGCGGGCTTGAGTGAATTGTTGGGGTCGATGCCGAGCTTTCGGAGCTTAGCGTCTTCCTTTTGGCGAGCCTCATGGTTCTCTTGCAGTTGTTGGAGAATGGGCTTGCGAATGAGGTCCCGAATAGGGTCGGTACCGGGTCCATAGCGGCGCCGATCACCATATCCTCGTTGTCCTTCACCCACTGGACCCGCTCGGCGAACTCGTCCTTCGAGGCCTTGCGGCCCGTGCGGGTCTTGAAGTCCCCACAGTTGGCGAGGTGGATCGAAAGCCAGTAGCCACCGTCAGGACCCATCGGGACTGCGTCAGCGAACCGGAAGAGCGCCTTGACATGGTCGGAGCGCTGGGGGTTGAAGTGTGGGACGGCGTAGACGCGGCCCCGGAAGTCCATGGAGTGCGGGAGGTAGAAGCATGGAAGGTCCTTCAGCCGGTCGGCCTCCTCCAGGTCCGTGCGGAATACCGCGAGGTTCACGCTGGCGGCCGCCCGAATGTTCATGACGGACTTACGCTGGCGGGACTTGGCTGTCCGCACTTCCGCCTCCAGCGTCTCCCATTCCTCCTTAGCGATCTTGACCGGCTTCTCTGGGAGGTTCGACAGGGGGAAGGACTTGGCGGGCTGGTAGCCCTCCCCCTGGACCCACTTCATTACCTCAAGGACGCGGGTGTCGATCGCGAAGCGGGTGCCTTGAATGCCGTTTAGGGCGTCCAGCTCCTCCTGCATCGTCCCGTCCTTGATCGCCTGTCGGATCATCTTCTGGTGTTCGCGGTTGAAGGTGCGGACCATCGGTACTGTCCTGCTCACCTGATACTCCAGGTAGCAGCCGGTGTCGAAATGCTCCCACTTGCGGGGTTCGACCATCATGGGCTTCAGGAGGGGCTGCATCCAGGCGGCGGCCTGGGCCATGTCGGCGATTTGGTCCAGGGCCTCCTCGGTCAGGGCAACGACCAGGACCGTCCCGCGCTGATCAATGATGGTCTTGATCATGAAGATGTCCGGCAGGGCCTTAAGGAGCACATGGAGGACCGTCCCGCCGACGAGGACCTGCATTCGGCGAGACCACTCCAGGCCGATCTCCAGGGCCGCCTTGAGGGACTCGTGGCGCTTGGTGGTCGAGCGTTCCGATGGATCACCCTCGGCCATCTTCAGGAACCGCTTGGCAGCCTTGGGGTCCGCCTCCTGGATCATCAAGGCCTCAATCTCGACCTGGACTACTTTCCCGATGGCCTCGGCGGTCGTAGAGAGCGGCAGGGCCTTCGCGAGGGTGCTGAAGGTCCGCGAGAGAGCTGCGAGGGCCACCACGTCCGGGTCCAGCTCCTGCAGGGGCGCTAGGGCGGACGAGGGGCGCCCCTTCTTCGGCTGCGAGGCCTCTTCGATCCACTTACGGAGACCGGCGGCTACCAGCGGGACCGCACCTCGGATGATTTTCTGAACGTCAGCGCGGCGATCGAAGCCCTCCTGCTTGGCCTTGCGATCCTGGGCGTCATAGTAGCGCTGGGCGCCCGCCTCGGCGTCCTGAAGCTCGAAGCTGCGCTGGGCTGCCACGAGGGTCTCTGGGTGGATCATCTGGAGGCTCCTTCTCGTTAGTGCGTTGATGCGGATAGTCCGCTGTTGTGTACTGTCTAGGCAAGCGCAGAGTCCCCGTCAAGCGCGGGGTGAGCACTAAATGCCGAAATTCATAGGAATTGAGGGCGAGAAAAAGTCCCCCACCGGAAGCCGATGGAGGACGTTAATAGGATGATGCTATCGGGAACGAAACAACGGCGATATTCCGCCATTGTGGATAGTCTGCATGTGCGGACTGTCTGCAATTGCAGAACCGTCTTTTGAGTCCGGCGCGTCTACCAGTTTCACCACGCCCGCATGCCCTTCAGCCGCGTTCCGGACGGAGGATGATTCCATCTTCCGTCAAAAACGCCAGGGTGGAGCGCCAATGGCAAAATCGGCGGCCAGCGTCCAGCCAAAAATCGACGCTTTCATCCTCTCGCGGTTGCGGGATGGGCCCCACAGGGATAGCCTGCTTGCGTAACGAGTGCCGCTGGGTATAAGGGCGGCTTCGTGCAGACCTGATAACACTAACGGAAAAGGGACAACCTTTGACCGAACCGTCTGCCACGTTCCTGTTGTTCGGCGCCACCGGCGACCTGGCGCACAGGATGATCTTTCCCTCGCTCTACAATCTGCTGGCCGATGGCCTGCTGCCGGAGGATTTCCTGATCATCGCGTCAGGGCGTTCCGAATTCACCGACGAGCAGTTTCGCGCCGACATCGACAAGGCGCTGCGGAAATTCCTGGCCGCAGACCGTTATGACGCGGACATCGCGGAGCGGCTGCGCGACATCATCGTCTACCAGCCGGTGGAGGCAGGCAACGCCGCCCAGTTCAGGGCGCTGGCGGAACGGCTGGACGGGCGACTCGACAAGGGCGTGTCCGTCTATCTCTCCACGCCCCCTTCCCTCTTCGCGCCGACCGCGCAGGGGCTGGCCGAGGCGGGGCTGATCACGCCGAAGACGCGAATCGCGATGGAAAAGCCGATCGGCAAGGATCTGGCCTCTTCCAAAGAGGTCAATGACGGCATCGGCGCGCTGTTCGCGGAGGACCAGATTTTCCGCGTCGACCATTATTTGGGCAAGGAAACGGTCCAGAACCTGCTCGCCCTGCGCTTCGGCAATGTGATGTTCGAACCGCTGTGGAACGCCACCGCCATCGATCATGTGCAGATCACCGTGGCCGAGACGGTGGGCCTGGAAGGCCGGGTTTCCTATTATGACGGCGTCGGCGCGCTGCGCGACATGGTGCAGAACCACGTCCTCCAGATCCTGTCGATCATCGCCATGGAGCCGCCCGCGCGGATGGACCCGACCGCCGTGCGCGACGAGAAGGTGAAGGCGCTCCGTTCGCTGCGCCCGATGACGGCCGAGGCGGTGAAGACGCACAGCGTGCGCGGGCAATATACGCCCGGCGCGGTCGGTGGGCAGATCGTCACCGGCTATGCCGACGAACTGGGCAGGCCGTCCGACACCGAGACCTTCGTGGCGCTGAAGGCCCATATCGACAACTGGCGCTGGCAGGGCGTGCCCTTCTACCTGCGCACCGGCAAGCGCATGCCGACGCGCCAGTCGGAAATCCTGATCCAGTTCAAGCCGGTGCGCCATTCGATCTTCGGGCGCAATGGCGGGTCGGGTCTGGAGCCGAATACGCTCATCATCCGGTTGCAGCCGGAGGAATATATCCGCCTGCTCATCATGAGCAAAAGGCCGGGGCTGGAGCGCGAGGTGCATCTGGAGGAGGTGACGCTGGACGTGTCGCTGACCGCCGCCTTCGCCGGGCAGCGCCGCCGGATCGCCTATGAACGGCTGATCCTGGACCTGCTGGCGGGCGACGCCACGCTGTTCGTGCGCCGGGACGAGGTCGAGGCGCAATGGACCTGGATCGATTCGATCATCGACGGGTGGAAGGAGGCCGGGGTGAAGCCATCCTCCTATTCTTCCGGGAACTGGGGGCCGTCCTCAGCCATTGCCCTTATCGAACGAGACGGAGCGAGCTGGAATGACTGACCTTCATCCGGTGATCGAAAAGGTCACCGAACGCATCGTGAAGCGCAGCGCGGCTTCGCGCCTCAAATATCTGAGCCTGATCGAGCGCGGGCGGGACGCGGGCACCAACCGCGCCCAGCTTTCATGCGGGAACCTGGCCCATGGCTTTGCCGCGAGCGGCGAAGACAAGGCTGTCATCCGCACCGGCGCGGCGATGAATTTCGGCATCGTCACCGCCTATAACGACATGCTGTCGGCGCATCAGCCCTATGGCCGCTATCCCGAGCAGATCAAGCTGGCGGCGCGGGAGGTGGGCTGCACCGCGCAGGTCGCGGGCGGCGTTCCGGCGATGTGCGACGGCGTGACCCAGGGGCAGGCGGGCATGGACCTGTCGCTCTTTTCCCGCGACACCATCGCGCTGGGCACCGCCATCGCCCTGTCCCACGCCATGTTCGAGGGCGCGCTGCTGCTGGGCATCTGCGACAAGATCGTGCCGGGGCTGCTGATCGGGGCGCTGCGTTTCGGGCATCTGCCGACCATATTGATCCCCGCCGGGCCGATGCCGTCCGGCCTCGCCAACAAGGAGAAGGTGCGCATCCGCCAGCTCTATGCCGAAGGCAAGGTCGGCCGGGAGGAACTGCTGGAGTCCGAAAGCGCCAGCTATCACGGCGCAGGGACCTGCACCTTCTATGGCACGGCCAATTCGAACCAGATGATGATGGAGATGATGGGGCTCCACATGCCCGCCGCCTCCTTCGTGCATCCGGGCACGAAGCTTCGGCAGGAACTGACGCGGGCGGCGGTGCATCAATTGTCGCGCATCGGCTGGGACAGGGACGGGCAACCCAATGACGATTATCGGCCGCTGGGGCATTGCGTGGATGAAAAGGCGATCGTCAACGCCATCATCGGCCTGATGGCGACTGGCGGATCGACCAATCATGCGATCCATCTGCCGGCCATCGCCCGGGCGGCGGGGATCGTCGTCGACTGGACCGATTTCGCGGAAATTTCCGATGTCGTGCCGCTGCTGGCGCGGGTCTATCCCAATGGATCGGGCGATGTGAACAATTTCCATGCGGCAGGCGGCATCAGCTATGTGATCCGCGAACTGCTCGGCAACGGGCTGCTGCATGGCGACATCCTCACCGTCGCGCGGCAGGGACTGGCCGATTATGGCAAGGAACCGGCGCTGGAGAATGACGCGCTGGTCTGGAAGGACGTGCCCGAATCGCGCGACCTGTCGATCCTCCGGCCGGTGTCCGACGCCTTCAATCCCGACGGCGGGATGCGATTGCTGGCCGGCAATCTTGGCCGCTGCGTCATGAAGGTGAGCGCGGTCGACCGGGAGCGCTGGACCATCGAAGCGCCCGCGGCGGTCTTCCACGATCAGGACGATGTGCTGCGCGCCTTCAAGGCCGGCGAACTGGAGCGCGATGTCGTGGTCGTGGTGCGGTTCCAGGGGCCAAGGGCGAACGGCATGCCCGAACTGCACAAGCTGACCCCGGCGCTGGGGGTGTTGCAGGATCGCGGCTTCCGCGTCGCGCTGGTGACGGACGGACGCATGTCCGGCGCATCGGGCAAGGTGCCCGCGGCGATCCACCTGTCGCCGGAAGCGTTGGGCGGCGGCCCCATCGCCAAGCTGCGCGACGGCGACATGGTGCGGGTCTGCGCGGAGACGGGCCTGATCGAGGCGCTGGTCGACGCGGCGGAATGGGACGGCCGCGACACGCCCGCGCCGCCCCCCGCCCCCTATGATACGGGCCGCGAGCTGTTCGCGCTGTTCCGCCATCATAGCGATCTGGCGGAAAGCGGCGCATCGCCCATTCTGGCGGCCATGGAAACCGAAGTTTAGAACCGAAACATTCCCGTTCGCCCGAGATTTTCGGAGGAGCGCTTTTCCTGAGGAAGAGTGAAGGACTTCGACAGGCTCGGCCCGGACGGGAGGAGAGTAGCATGACCGAGATCATCGCAGCCGACATTGGCGGCACAAACGCCCGCTTCGCCCGTGCCAGACTGAATGCGCGCAATGTGCCCACGCTGGGCAAGGTGCGCAAATATAAGGTGGCCGATTATCCGACCCTCCAGGCCTGCTGGGCAGCCTTCGTCAAGGATGAGGGCGGTCATCTGCCCACATCCGCCTCCATCGCCTTTGCCACCGCGATCGGGCGCGAAGTCATCAAGCTCACCAACAGCGCATGGGTCATCCGGCCCGATACGCTGGACGAGGAACTGGGCCTCAGGCATCTGCGGCTGGTCAATGATTTCGAGGCGGTCGCCCATGCCGTGGCGCGCCTGCCGAAGGAGAATCTGCCGCTGCTGTTCGGGGAGGACAGGCCCTTTCCGCGCGACGGCGGGGTGACGATATTGGGACCGGGCACCGGGCTGGGCGTGGCGATGATCGCCTTCGACGATGGCGAGCCGCATGTGATCGCGACGGAGGGGGGGCATCTGGACTTCGCGCCGCTGGACCCGCTGGAAGAGAAGATCCTCGCCTATCTGCGCGACAAATTCCTGCGCGTGTCGACCGAGCGCATCGTGTCGGGACCGGGGCTCAACAACATCTACAAGGCGATGGCGACCATCGGCCATGATCGGGTCATGCTGATGGAGGATGCCGAGCTTTGGCAGGCCGCCATCGACGGGACCGACGAATTTGCGCGCAGGGCGCTGGCGCGGTTCTGCATGTCCTACGGCTCGGTCGCGGGCGACCTGGCGCTGGCGCAGGGACCGCATACGGTGGTGCTGGCGGGCGGCCTGACCCAGCGGATGAAGGACATATTGCCGCAATGCGGTTTCCACCAGCGCTTCACCGCCAAGGGACGGTTCGAAAGCCTGATGAAGTCGGTGCCGATCCGGCTCGCCCTGCATGACGAAATCGGGCTGTACGGCGCCGCCGCGGCCTTTCGGGAGAAGAAATGATGGCGTTGAGCGTTGAACAGGTGATGGAACTGGCCCCGGTGATCCCGGTGCTGGTGGTGGACCGGGTCGAGGATGCGCTGCCGATCGCGCGGGCGCTGGTGAAGGGCGGGCTTCCAACATTGGAAGTGACGCTGCGGACGCCGGCGGCGCTGGACGTGATCAGGGAGATGGCGAAGGTCGAGGGCGCCGTCGTCGGAGCGGGCACGGTGCTGAACCCGGCGCAACTGGACGCCGCGATGGAGGCGGGGGCGCGCTTCATCGTCAGCCCCGGCCTGACCGAGCCGCTGGGCAGGGCCGCGATCGCCGCGGGCATTCCCTTCCTGCCGGGCACGGCGACGGCGGGCGACATCATGCGCGGGCTGGACATGGGGCTGTCGCACTTCAAATTCTTCCCGGCGGAGACTTCGGGCGGGCTGCCCGCGCTGAAGGCCCTGGCCGCGCCGCTGCACATGGCGCGCTTCTGCCCGACCGGCGGGATCACGGCGGAAAGCGCGCCCAGATGGCTGGCGGAACCCGTCGTCAAATGCGTCGGCGGAAGCTGGGTCGTGCCCAAGGGGCCGGTCGATCCGGCGAAGATGGAGGCGCTTGCACGGGAAGCCGCCGCGCTGCCACGCTGAACTTGCCTCCCGGCGCGGCTCATCCTAGATGCGAAGCATGAATCCGCGTCGGCTGCTTCCTTCCCTGGCCCTGTTCCTGTCCGGTTGCGCCAGCACCTTCCAGGGCTATCCGTCCCTCGCCAAGCGGGCGATAGAGGACGCCCCCATAGCGGAGGCGGCGCCCGCGCCCTCCCCCGTCGCGCCCGAACCGGAGCTGGTCCAGAATGTCGACCGGCTGACGGCGCAGGCTCAGGCGGGCGGCACGGCATTCGACAAGGCCTGGCCGGCGGCGGACAGGGCGACGCGGGCAGCATCCGGCGCGGCGGTCTCCAGCGAGGCCTGGGTGGCGGCGCAGACGGCGCTCAGCGCATTGGAATCGGCGCGCAACGACAGCGTATCGGCGCTTGCGAGCCTGGACGTGCTCTTTGTCGAGCGCAGCAACGCGGCGGCCGAGGGGAAGGCCAGCGGCGGGATCGAGGCGATCGATGCGGCGCGGGCTTCCGCGCTGGCGATTGTCGATGGGCAGAACGACCGGCTGGACGTGCTCAAGGGGCGTCTGGCGCAGCCCTGATCCGCCCGCAGCCCTGCTGATTCAATCGGGCGAAAGCGCCGCCTTCACCGCGCCCTTGTGCGCCTTTCCATTATGGACATAATGGTCGACGCCCTCCCGCATGTCGATCAGCACTTCGTCCGACAGGTCGCGCATATATTTGGCGGGGCGGCCGGCCCAAAGCTGCCTGTGAGGCACCGTCTTCCCCGGAGAAAGCAGGGCCCCGGCCGCGAGCATGGCGTCGCTTTCCACCGTCCCGCCGCTCATGACGATGGCGCCCAGCCCCACGAAGGCGCGGTCCTTCAATATGCAGCCATGGACCATCGCCAGATGCCCGATCAGCACATCTTCCCCGATGATCGTGGGCCAGCCTTCGGACGGGCGGCCGTCAATATGGTCGCCGGGGCTGTCACAATGCACGATCGAGCCGTCCTGGATATTGGTGCGGGCGCCGATATGGATGAAATTCACATCCGCCCGGATCACGCAATTATACCAGATGCTGACGTCCGGGCCGATCTCCACATCCCCGATGATGCGGCATCCCGGCGCGATGAAGGCGCTGGGGTGGATCTTCGGCGTCTTGCCGTTGAAGGGGATGATGGAGACTTCGGGATGATCGGTCATGTTCAGGCTCCCAGCAGCCGCGCCGCATGGAGCGCATGATAGGTGAGGACGCCCGAGCAGCCTGCCCGCTTGAACGCCAGCAGCGTTTCCAGCACCAGCGCGTCGCGCTCCCCCGCCCCCGCGGCGGCCGCGGCCTCCAGCATCGCATATTCGCCCGACACCTGATAGGCGAAGACGGGCACTTCGAACCGGTCCTTCACCCGGGCGATGATGTCGAGATAGGGCAGGCCCGGCTTCACCATCACGCTGTCGGCGCCTTCGGCAATGTCCAGCGCGACTTCGCGCAGCGCTTCCTCGCTGTTGGCGGGGTCCATCTGATAGGTCTTCTTGTTGCCCTTCAGCAGCCCGCTCGATCCGACCGCATCGCGGAACGGGCCGTAGAAGGCGCTCGCATATTTGGCGGCATAGGCCATGATCTGCACATTGGCATGGCCTTCCTGCTCCAGCGCCTCGCGGATGGCGCCGACGCGGCCATCCATCATGTCGCTGGGGGCGATGATGTCCGCGCCCGCCGCCGCCTGGTTCAGGGATTGGCCGATCAGCACGTCGATGGTCGCGTCGTTGACGACATAGCCCGCCTCGTCCAGCAGGCCGTCCTGGCCGTGCGCCGTATAGGGATCGAGCGCCACGTCGGTCAGGATGCCGATGTCGGGCACCGCATCCTTGATGGCGCGGATGGCGCGGCACATCAGGTTATCGGGATTGAGCGCCTCCGCCCCGTCATCGCTGCGGCGGTCGGCCTGCGTATTGGGGAAAAGCGCGAGGCAGGGAATGCCCGCCGCCTGCGCTTCCCTCGCACGCTCCACCATCAGGTCCACCGACCAGCGCGACACGCCGGGAAGGGAGCCGATCGGTTCCTCCACTTGCCTGCCCTCCGTGACGAACAGCGGCCAGATGAAGTCGCTGGGCGTGAGGCGGGTTTCGGCGTGCAACGCCCGGCTCCAGGCCGAGGCGCGGGTGCGGCGCAGACGAAGCGCCGGATAGGAGGCATGGGTCATGGCCGGGGGTTTAGGCCCCTGCCCTCGCCGGATCAAGCAGGAGGGGACGCTATTTGGCGAAGCGGCGGAAGAAGCTGTCCTCGTTCCAGGCCGGGCGCTGCGGCGCATTGGCGACGCGCAGCGTGACGGCGGCGACATAGTCGTTGAGCTTCACCGATTCGGCCGGCATCACCGGCTGGTTCGCGTCGTCCCTGGGCGAATGGTAGATGTTGGCGCGCCAGGCCCTTTCGACCGTCGCCTCCGGCGTGCCCGCCTTGAAGCCATATTTGAAGAACAGCGCGGGGATGCCCGCCCGGATGAAGCTGTACTGATCCGACCGGACGAAGACGTTGCGGTCCGGGAAGGGATCGGGCGTGATCGGCAGGTTCATCGCCGCGCTTACCGCTTCGGCGTCCTTGCCAAGGCTGCTCTGGTCATAGCCGATCGGCGTCACGGTGGTCAGCGGGAAGATCGGCAGGGCCATGTCGAAATTGAGGTCGGCCACCATCGCCCTTTGCGGCACGGTCGGACGGCGCGCGAAATAGCTGGACCCGAGCAGCCCCTTCTCCTCCGCCGTGACGATGGCGAAGAGGATCGACCGCCGGGGCTTCACCTTCCCGTTGCGCAGGGTCCGGGCGATTTCCAGCAGGCTCGCCACGCCCGATGCATTGTCGAGCGCCCCATTGTAGATCGCGTCCCCATCGATCGGCGTGCCCACCCCATAGCCGTCGAGATGCGCGGACAGGACGACATATTCCCTGCTGAGCTGCGGGTCCGTCCCGGGCATGAGCGCGATGATGTTGGGCGAGGTCAAATCGGCGCGCCTCGCCGCCACCTTCGCGTCCAGCCGCTGGGCGAGCGGAAAGGACGGCACCGGACCGGAACTGTCGGCGGCGGCGGAGATCTGCGCGAAATCATGGCCCGATCCGGCAAAGAGCAGCGCGGATTTGGCCGGGTCGAACTGGGCGTTGAGGAAGGGGGTCGCCGTATCCCGCAGGGCCGGGTCGCGGAAGAACAGGGCCGGCTGGCTGGCCAGCGCCATGCGCCGGTCCCACGGAATTTCAACCTGTTTCGGCGTCACGAGCTGGATCAGTCCAAGCGCGCCCTGTTTCGCCAGCCACGCCGCCCGCTCCGATCGGGCATGGGACTTCAGCGCGCCGGAGAGGGTCGCCGGTCCGCCCGAGACGACCACCACGATCCTGCCCTTGAGGTCCAGCCCGGCGAAATCGTCATGCCCCGCTTCCGGCAGGTGCAGGCCGTAGCCGGCGAAGACCAGCGGGGCGCCGACGGTTTCCGGAGCGGGGCCGCCGCCCCCTGAGAAGATGATGTCGGCGGGCGCCGCCAGCGCGGCATGGCCGCCCGGCCCCGTCAGCGAAGCGCTGCTCTGCTGCGACAGGATCACCTGCTCGACGAAGGCGACCGGCTGTTTATAGCCGTCGGTCCCGGCCGGCTTCAGCCCAAGCGCCCGAAGCTGTCCGATCACATAATCAGCCGCCCTGTCATAGCCCGGCTTGCCCGTTCCCCGCCCTTCATAGCCATCGTCGGCAAGGGTGCGGACATGCTTCCACCAGGCTTCGCCCCGGTCGTCGGGCGCAGCCGGGGCCGCGATGCTGATCGAAGCCAGGAGGAGTCCGGAAATCCATTTGCGCATCAGCCACATGCCCCTTTTGAAAACCTGACGATCTTGCCTGATCCGGTGCGACGAACAAGGGGGCTTGGAACCGCTACGGCCCATCCCTATCAGGATCGGCAAAAGACTGGGAGATCGTCATGCCGCTGCCCCGTTCGCTCGCCCTGCCGGTCGTCATCATGCTATGGGCCGCCCCGGCGGCGGCGGCGACGCGCGGGTTCACCATCACCAGTTTCGACGCCATTCGCGTGGATGCGCCGGTGGAGGTGACGATCACCACCGGCGCGGGCGCTTCGGCGCGGGCGGATGGCGATCAGGCGGTGCTGGACCGGCTGAAGGTGGACATATCCGGCCGCCTGCTTGCGGTGACGGTGGAGCGGGCGCGGCCCGGCGAGAAATCGGGCGGGCGGGCGGTGCTGCGGCTGTCGACCGGCGACCTCAGCCGCGTGGTGCTGACCGGCGGCGGATCGGTGTCGGTCAGCCGGATGAAGGGTCTGCGCGGTGAGATCGTGCTGGGCGGCAATGGCGATGTCAGCGTGGCGGCGGTGGATCTGGACCAGCTGAGCCTGGGAGTGGCCGGAGCCGGACGGGCGAACCTGTCCGGCCAGGCGGGCGTCGCGACCATCCGCGTCACCGGCCCCGGAGCGGTGATGGCGGAAGGCCTGCGGGTGCGGCAGGCCGCGGTGGCGAATGACGGTCCGGGAAATGTGGCGGTGACGGCAGAGGTTTCGGCCCGGGTTTCCGCATCCGGATCGGGCGATGTGACGGTGGCGGGGAAGGCCGCCTGCAGCGTCGACAATCGGGGGACGGGGCGGATCAGTTGCGGTGGGGAAGCCTATTAGGCGATGGGGACGAGTTCGGGATGCCGGGGGATGGCCAATTCGAGACCATCCTTCTCCCTTGAGGAAGAAGGATGGGAAGCCCTGGCGGCGGAGGAGCCTAAGGCTGATCTGGATGAGGGGGAGCGGGCCTGCGGTCCGCGCGATCCGTTGGATCGCACCCCCTCACCCAGCTACGACTAGGCAGCAAGCTGCCAAGTCTGCGCAGCCCTCTCCCTCAAGGGAGAGGGATGAAGCGGGTGTACGCTTCCCGCCCAAATCAACTGGTCCGGCGAGTCCTGAATTTGTCGGCGCTGCCCAAGGCATCGGCTGCGTGGCGGGAAACGATCAGGGTTAGGCAAGTCTTTACTTCGCATGCGTTACGACGGCCCGGATATGGACTGCCGGATTAACTGATGCCTCGCCTCCTTGCCATTCTCCTTCTTTTCCTGTCGGCGGCCCCGCAACCCGCGGCGGCGCAGGTGGCCGTGGCCGACAGCGGCGATACGGCATGGATGATGCTGTGCGGTCTGCTGGTGTTGCTGGCGGCGCTGCCGGGACTCGCGCTGCGTCATGCCGGTCTGGTCCATGTGCGCAACGCCCTGTCGATCGGCGTGCAGGGGCTGGTGGTGGCCGCCGGCGTTTCGCTGCTCTGGGCCCTTGTCGGCTACAGCCTGGCCTATGCGCCGGGGAGCGGGTGGCTGGGCGGCCGGGCGCATCTGTTGCTGGCCGATCTGGGGGCGCTGCGTGACGGGCTGACCGTGCCGGAATCCACCTTCGTGCTGTTCCAGATGGCCCTTGCGATCCTTGCCGCCGGCCTGCTGCCGGGCGCTGTGGCGGAAAGGGTGCGCCTGGGGTGGATGGCGCTGTTTGCGCTGCTCTGGCTGCTGCTGGTCTATGCGCCGGTCGTCCATTGGGTCTGGGGCGGCGGATGGCTCGCCAATCTGGGCGTCATGGATTTCGCGGGCGCGCTGGTCGTTCATTTGAGCGCGGGATTTTCCGCGCTCGCATTGGTGCTGGTCGTGGGCAGGCGGCGCAGCGTTTCTGCCGGACATGCGCCGGTGCTGGGCGTATCAGGCGGGCTGCTGCTGTGGATCGGCTGGGCCGGCATAGTGGGCGGATGGTCCTTCGGCGCGACGGACAATGCCGCGACCGCCATTCTGAACGGCCATTTCGCCGCCTGCGCAGGCCTCTTCGGATGGATGCTGGTGGAACGGATCGACAAGGGGCATGTCACCGCCAATGGGCTGGTTTCCGGCGCATTGGCCGGGCTGGTGGCGATTTCCGCCTCCGGCGCTCTGGTGGGGCCGGGCGGCGCGATGGCCATCGGGCTGATCGCCGCCGTCATCTGCCGACTGGCAAAGGGATTATTGGGCGACCGCATCGACGACGCGGCGGATATTTTCGTGATCCACGGACTGGGCGGGCTGACGGGCGCGCTGTTGCTGCTTCCCTTCGTGCTGCCGGCGCTGGGCGGCGTCGGTTTCGCGGCGGGGATCAGCCTTGCCGGCGCCTTCTTGGCGCAGTGCATCGGCATCGCGGCGGTGGCGCTCTGGGCGATGGCGGGAGCGGCGATCATCGCGCTGATGCTGTCGGTCGTGACGCCCGCCCGGATCGGCGCGCGGGAAGAAGCGGAGGGGCTGGACATCCCCCGCCATGGACAGCAGGGCTGGGATTTCCGCTAGGCATGGGCGTCGCGGTCGGCATATTCGCGCATCAGGAGGAACGGCGGATCGGGCGTTGCCTTGCATCGCTGCCGCTGGACCGGGCCGACACCGTCTTCCATGTGCTGGTGAACGGATCGACCGATGCCACGGCAGGACGGGCGCGCGAAGCGGCCGCAGGACGGACGAATGTCATCGTCCACGATCTGGCCGCCGGGGGCAAGGCGCGCACCTGGAACCATTTCGTCCACCGCCTGCTGACCGGCGGAGAAGATGCCGTGATCTTCATGGATGGCGATGCGGAGATCCTTGCCGGGTCGATCGATGCGCTGGTATCGGACCTCGCGGCGCGGCCGGAGGCGAATGCGGCGGCGGGGATGCCGATGAACGGGCGGTCCGCGGACGCCTATCGCCGGACCCTGCGGGAGGAACGGGGATTGTTCGGCGATCTCTACGCCCTGTCGGGGCGCTTCTTGGCGGCGATCCGGCTCAGGGGCTTGCGGCTGCCCGAGGACCTGATCGGAGACGACGGTTTGGTGGCGGCATGGGCGCATACCGATCTGGGGCGCGATGCCGACTGGCGGCGGGAGCGCATCCTGGCCTGCGAGGATGCCGGCTTTCGCTGTGAGGCGGTCAGCCTGTTGCGGCCCACCACCCTGCGCATGCAATATCGGCGGATGATCAATTATTCGGTGCGCTTTTTCCAGAACCGGATCATTTCCGACATCATGGGCCGGGATGGCGTGGACGGGCTGCCGGTGCGGATGGATGCGGTCTATGGGGAATGGTTGCCGCGCTTTGCGCCGCGCGCGCTGCCCGTGGGATGGTTCGACCGGAAGGCGTTGGCGCGCATGCGGGATTTTGCGCGGGGGAGTAGAGCGTCGCTCTGAGCTTGGCTTAACGTGCTCCTGTGGGCACGTCGGGGACAGAAAAGGGCCGGAGAGGACAAACCCCCTCCGGCCCCTTTTCAAAGATGGCGGATGCCCCCTTAACGGTCGCGGGCCGCCAGTTCCTTGTTGATGTAGAGCGCCACCATCGTCGCCACCGCACCCGACAGCAGGTAGATGCCCGAGGCGGCCAGACCGAATTTCACGGACAGCAACAGGGCCACCAGCGGCGCGAAGCCGGCGCCGACCAGCCAGGCCAGGTCCGACGTCAGGGCCGACCCGGTATAGCGCGCCTCGGTCGCGAAATTCGACGCGACGACGCCGGACGACTGGCCGAAAGCCAACCCCAGCAGCATGAAGCCCAGGATCATGAAGGCGACCTCTCCCAGATCGCCGCCGTTCAGCAGCAGCGGCGCCATGATGCTGAAGATCGCGATGCCGAGCGCCGACCATGCCAGCAGGGAGCGGCGGCCGATCTGGTCCGCGATGAAGCCGGAAACGACGATGGCCAGCAGGCCCACGGACGCGCCGATCATCTCGATGATCAGAAACCGTTCCAGCGGCTGGTTGGTGAACAGCGCGACCCAGCTCAGCGGGAATACGGTGACCATGTGGAACAGCGCGAAGCTCGCCAGCGGAGCGAAGGCGCCGATGATGATGTTGCGGCCTTCCGCCTTGACCGTCGGCAGGATTTCGGACGGCTGAAGGTCCTTCTGCTCGAACAGGCGTTCGAATTCATGCGTCACCACGATGCGCAGCCGGGCGAACAGCGCGACGACGTTGATCGCGAAGGCCACGAAGAAGGGATAGCGCCAGCCCCAGTCGAGGAAGTCCGCACGCGACAGCGTGAGCAGGAAGAAGGCGAACAGCCCGCTCGCCACCAGCAGGGCCAGCGGCGCGCCGAGTTGCGGCACCATGGCGTACCAGCCGCGCTGATGCTGCGGCGCGTTGAGCGACAGCAGCGACGCCAGCCCGTCCCATGTGCCGCCCAGCGCGATGCCCTGTGCCGCGCGCAAGATGATCAGGACTAACGCAGCATAATGGCCAATCGTCGCATAACCGGGCATGAAGGCGATGGACGCGGTCGAGCCGCCGAGCAGGAACAGCGCGACGGTCAGCTTCGTTCCGCGCCCGTAGCGGCGATCGATGGCCATGAAGATCAGCGAACCGATGGGCCGCGTGATGAAGGCGACGGCGAAGATCGCGAAGGAATAGAGCGTGCCGGTCAGGGCATCCACATAGGGGAACACAAGGCTCGGGAACACGATGACCGAGGCGATGGCGTAAACGAAGAAATCAAAGAATTCGGAGGTGCGACCAATGATCACACCAATGGAAATATCACCCGGCGCGATCTTGTGGTCCCGCGCATTGATCAGGCGCGCATCATCCTCCAGCGATCGGGAGGTGAAGGTCATGGCCTGTGAACTCATAGGCATCCGCTCCTTGGCTAAGCCACCGGAACCCTCTTCTGTTCTGCCGGCGGCCACGGATAGGCAACATAGCAGAAAACCCGCAGAGTATAAGCAGTATCCCACCGCTGAAGCATTTTTTGCATCTGCGCACAATGGGACAAATTGCCCACTGTTCGACTCCCTGCGGAAGCGGTAGGCGGCCCCCATGCCACACCCCATCCCCCTCGACCGGACCCGGATTTTCCGCTGGTCCGCTCCGATTCTGGCGCTGCCGCTGACGGCCTGCGACTGGGTCGTGATGAACCCGTCGGGCGATATTGCGGTGCAGCAGCGCGACCTGATCCTGATCTCGACCGCGCTGATGCTCCTCATCGTCGTTCCCGTCATGGCGCTCGTCCTCTTCTTCGCCTGGCGCTACCGCGCGGCGAACAAGGCCGCGGACAAGGATTATGACCCGGACTGGGACCATTCCACCAAGCTGGAACTGCTGATCTGGTCCGCGCCGCTGCTGATCATCATCTGCCTTGGCGCGCTGACCTGGGTCAGTACGCACAAGCTCGATCCCTATCGGC
This sequence comes from Sphingobium fuliginis, assembly GCF_015074805.1. Taxonomy (NCBI): domain Bacteria; kingdom Pseudomonadati; phylum Pseudomonadota; class Alphaproteobacteria; order Sphingomonadales; family Sphingobiaceae; genus Sphingobium; species Sphingobium fuliginis. The sequence goes on from NZ_CP060035.1 coordinate 1,498,720, forward strand.
CGCTCGACCGCATCGACGCCAGGACGGCGATCGATCCCAGGGTGAAGCCGCTGACGGTCGAGGTCGTGGCGCTCGACTGGAAATGGCTGTTCATCTACCCCGAACTGGGCATCGCGACAGTCAACGAGCTGGCGCTGCCGGTCAATGTGCCGGTGCGGTTCGACATCACCGCCTCTACCGTGATGAACAGCTTCTACGTGCCTGAACTCGCCGGCCAGATCTATGCCATGCCCGGCATGAAGACCCAGTTGCACGCCGTCGCCAACCGGCCGGTGGCGGGCACCGGCATTTCCGCCAACTATTCGGGCGCGGGCTTCACCCACATGCGCTTCGCCTACCGGGCGCTGGACAGGGCCGGGTTCGATGCCTGGGCAGCCGGGGTGAAGGCCAGCCGCGCCCATCTCGATCGCGACGTCTATCTGACCCTGGCCAAGCCCAGCGAAAAGGCGCCGGTCGCCTATTTCTCCGCCGTCGACCCCAAGCTGTTCGATGCCGTCGTCAATCTGTGCCCCCGGCCCGGCCAGCGCTGCATGGGCGAGCTGATGCACGTCAACATGATGGGCGGCGCGGGCAAGGAATCGGCGCGCGACACCAAAGGTCTGCGCTACGACTTCCCCGACAGCCATGTGATCGAACAGTCGGACCGGAACAGGGGGCAGGAGACTGCTCCCGACGCACCGGCCGCGGACGGCGCGAAGGGCGCCGCGCAGGCGCCGGGCGATCACTCTTCCCACAGCGGCGCTGACGCGCACGCGCAGCATCGGTAAGGCCCATGACTGGCACAATGACAACCGCACAGATGATCTTCGGTCGTCTGACATGGGACAGCTTCCCATGGCATGAGCCCATCGTCGTCGCGACCTTCGTCGCGGTGGTGCTGGGCGGCACCGCCCTTGTCGCGGCGCTCACCTGGTTCCGGCTCTGGGGCTATCTCTGGAAGGAATGGTTCACCAGCGTCGATCACAAGAAGATCGGCATCATGTACATGGTGCTGGGCCTCATCATGTTCCTGCGCGGATTTGCCGACGCGATCATGATGCGCATCCAGCAGGCCTGGGCCTTCAACGGTTCGGAAGGCTATCTGAACGCCCATCACTATGACCAGGTGTTCACCGCGCACGGGGTCATCATGATCTTCTTCGTGGCGATGCCGTTCATCACCGGCCTGATGAACTACATCGTGCCGCTCCAGATCGGGGCGCGCGACGTCAGCTTTCCCTTCCTCAACAATTTCTCCTTCTGGATGACGACAGGCGGCGCGGTGCTGGTCATGATGTCGCTGTTCCTGGGCGAGTTCGCGCAGACCGGCTGGCTTGCCTATCCGCCGCTGTCAGGGCTTGCCTACAGTCCCGCGACAGGCGTCGATTATTATATCTGGGCGCTGCAGGTGGCGGGCGTCGGCACGACATTGTCCGGCATCAACCTGATCGCGACCATCGTGAAGATGCGCGCGCCGGGCATGTCGCTCATGAAGATGCCGGTGTTCACCTGGACCTCGCTCTGCGCGAACGTCCTGATCGTCGCCTCCTTCCCGATCCTGACCGCCACGCTCGTCCTGCTGTCGCTCGACCGCTATGCCGGCACCGCCTTCTTCACCAATGATTTCGGCGGCAATCCGATGATGTACGTCAACCTCATCTGGATCTGGGGCCATCCGGAGGTCTATATCCTCATCCTGCCGCTGTTCGGCGTCTTCTCCGAAGTGGTCTCCACCTTCTGCGGCAAGCGCCTGTTCGGCTACACCTCCATGGTCTATGCGACCTGCACCATCATGGTGCTGTCCTACCTGGTGTGGCTGCACCACTTCTTCACCATGGGTTCGGGCGCCAGCGTCAACAGCTTCTTCGGCATCACGACGATGATCATCTCGATCCCGACGGGCGCCAAGCTGTTCAACTGGCTGTTCACCATGTATCGCGGCAAGATCCGTTTCGAGCTGCCGATGATGTGGGCCGTCGCCTTCATGCTGACCTTCACGGTCGGCGGCATGACCGGCGTGCTGCTGGCGGTTCCGCCCGCGGACTTCGTGCTCCACAACTCGCTGTTCCTGATCGCGCATTTCCATAATGTGATCATCGGCGGCGTGCTGTTCGGCCTGTTCGCGGCGATCAACTACTGGTGGCCCAAGGCCTTCGGCTTCAGGCTGAACGTCTTCTGGGGCAAGGTCAGCTTCTGGTGCTGGAACATCGGCTTCTGGCTGGCTTTCGGTCCGCTCTACGTGCTCGGCCTGATGGGCGTCACGCGCCGCCTGCGGGTGCTGGACGATCCGTCGCTGCAACCCTGGTTCGTCATCGCGGCGATCGGCGCCGCCATCATCGCCATCGGCATCGGCGCCATGCTGATCCAGTTCGCGGTGTCCATCTGGAAGCGCGACGAGCTTCGCGATCCCACCGGCGACCCCTGGGACGGCCGTACCCTGGAATGGGCGACCAGCTCGCCCCCGCCGGAGTATAATTTCGCCTTCACCCCCGTGGTGTACGATGGCGACACCTGGGCGGACATGAAGAAAAACGGCTATCAGCGTCCGCTGAGCGGCTACAGGCCGATCCACATGCCGAGCAGCACGGGCGCGGGCGTGATCCTGGCCGGGCTGGCGACGCTGTGCGGCTTTGCGCTCATCTGGTACATCTGGTGGCTTGCGGGGCTGAGCTTCATCGGCATCGTCGCCGTCGCCATCGGCCACACCTTCAACTACAAGCGCGACTTCTACATCCCTGCGGAGGATGTGACGCGCACCGAGGAAGAGCGCACGCAAATCCTCGCGGCGGGAGTCTGACACGCATGAGCAGCGCAACTGCACATAGGGAACCCCGGGCCTATCACCTGCCCGAGGAGCCGCACCTCCACGAAGGCCACAGCACCATGCTGGGCTTCTGGATGTATCTGATGAGCGACTGTCTCATCTTCGCCATCCTCTTCGCCACCTATGCGGTGCTGGGCGGCAGCTATGCCGGCGGGCCGGGGCCAAAGGACCTGTTCGACCTGCCCCTCGTCGCGCTCAACACCGCGATGCTGCTCTTCTCCTCGATCACCTATGGCTTCGCCATGCTGGCGATGGAGAAGAACAGGGTCAGCGCCACGCAGGGCTGGCTGGTCGTCACGCTGCTGTTCGGCGGGGCGTTCCTGTTCATCGAACTCTACGAATTCGCGCACCTCATCCATGAGGGCGCGGGTCCGTGGCGTTCGGCGTTCCTGTCCTCCTTCTTCACGCTGGTCGGAACGCACGGGCTGCACGTCACCTTCGGTTCGATCTGGCTGGTCACGCTGATGGTGCAGGTCGCGAAGAAGGGCCTGATCCCCGCCAACAAGCGGCGGCTGATGTGCCTGTCGATGTTCTGGCACTTCCTGGACGTCATCTGGATCGGCGTCTTCACCTTTGTCTATCTGATGGGAGTGCTCCGGTGAGCGATGCCGTCCATCCGCACGGTGGCCACGACCACCATCATGACGATCATCATGACGCCCATTCGCACGGCAGCTTCGGCAGCTACATGATCGGTTTCGGCCTGTCGGTGATCCTGACGGCCATTCCCTTCTGGCTGGTGATGAGCGGCGCGCTGAACGACCCGCAACTGACGGGCATCGTCATCATGGGCTTCGCCGCGGTCCAGGTCGTCGTCCACATGATCTACTTCCTGCACATGAACACCCGCGTCGAAGGCGGCTGGTCGTTCATGGCGATGATGTTGACGGTGGTGCTGGTCGTCATCGTCCTGTCCGGTTCCCTGTGGGTCATGTATCATCTCAATGCGAACATGATGCCGCACGCGCAGATGGAGATGGACATGGGTCCGACCCAGGAAATGCGCGTCATGCACAATATGAGCGAGATGCCGTGACAACGGCCCAAGACGGGGAGCGCTCCCGGCGCTCCCCGGCCTTTCCGATCGGCCTGACGCTGATCGCCCTCTTCTTTTTTGCCGGATTTTGCGCACTGGGCGCCTGGCAGGTCCAGCGCCTCGCCTGGAAGCGCGACCTGATCGCCCGCGTCGATGCGCGAATCCATGCCGCCCCCGTCCCCGCTCCCCGCATGGCCGCTAAGGCCGACGAATATCGGCGCGTCAGGATTTCGGGCCGTTTCCTCCATGACAAGGCCGCGCTGGTGCAGGCCGTCACGGTGCGCGGCGCCGGTTTCTGGGTGCTGACGCCGCTCGTCACCGATCAGGGCTTCACGGTCATCGTCAATCGCGGCTTCGTGCCGCCCGACAAGCGACGGGACTATATGCGTCCTCCGGGCGAAGCGCGGATTTCGGGACTGCTGCGGCTCAGCGAACCGGGCGGCGGTTTCCTGCGCTCCAACGATCCGGCAAGCGACCGCTGGTTCTCCCGCGATGTGGCCGCCATCGCAGCAGCGCGCGGGATCGGGCGGCCGGTGGCCGATTATTTCATCGACGCCGATGCGGCGGCCGATCCCGGCGCCTTGCCTGTCGGCGGCCTCACCGTCGTCGCCTTTACGAACAATCATCTGCAATATGCGATCACATGGTTCGCGCTGGCGGCAATGGTCGCGGGCGCGTACATATTCGTGATGCGCCAGGAGCGGAAAGACCGCCGGGGATGAACCGGAACCTGCCGATCAGCACCCTCTGGCAACCCAGCCAGTGGCCTGCCGACGCCGCGGGCCGCAAGAATCTGGCGCTGCTGGTGCAGTTGCGCTGGCTGGCGATCGCGGGGCAGCTCATCACCATCCTCGCCGTGCATTTCATCATGGGCATCCGCCTGCCCATCGCCCCGATGCTGCTGATCGCGGGCATGGCGATATTGATGAACGGCCTCAGCTTCGGCGCGCTGCGCAAGCGGACCGACGTGTCCCATGCCGAACTGTTCCTGTCGCTGCTGTTCGACGTGCTGCTGCTGACGGCGCAGCTCTATCTTTCAGGGGGGGCGACCAATCCCTTCATCTCGCTCTATCTGGTGCAGGTGGCGCTGGGGGCGGTGCTGCTCGACCGGTGGAGCATCTGGGGCATCGTCTTCGTCTCTGCGCTCTGTGCGGGGCTGCTGGCGCTGCATTACCGGCCGCTGGACCTGAACGGCGCGCTGGAAGGCCATTTGTTCGACCTGCATATCGTCGGCACATGGATATGCCTTACCATGATCGCCGTGCTGCTGGTGCTGTTCGTGCTGCCGGTGACGCGCAACCTCCAGGCGCGGGACGCCTATCTCGCCCGGTTGCGTCAACAGGCGGCGGAGGAGGAGCATATCGTCCGCATGGGCCTGTTGGCGTCGGGCGCGGCGCATGAACTGGGCACCCCCCTCTCCCAGCTTGCGGTGGTGCTGGGCGACTGGCGGCACATGCCGGAGATCACGGCCCACCCCCCTCTGGTCGAGGAAGTGGCGGAGATGCAGGCGGCGGTCCAGCGCTGCAAGGAGATCGTCACCGGCATCCTCCTGTCCTCCGGCGAGGCGCGGGGCGAGGCTCCGGAAGTGACCAATGTGCGCGATTTCATAGAGGGCATCGCCATGGAGTGGCGCAGGGCGAATCCCGGCATGCCGCTGCGCTGCGATTTCGGGCCGCACGACTATCCCCGCATCGTGGCCGATCCGGTGATCCGGCAGGCGATCGGCAATCTGCTCGACAATGCGCGGGAGGCGGGCGCGACCTATATCGACCTGCTGGCGGGGCGCGACAGCAGTTCGCTCAACATCGCGGTGCGCGACAATGGCAGCGGCTTTTCGGAGGCGATGCTGGAGGATTTCGGCAAGCCCTATCGATCGAGCAAGGGCAAGGAAGGCCATGGCCTGGGCCTGTTCCTTGTGGTCAATGTGGTGCGCAAGCTGGGCGGCAGCGTCAGCGCGAGCAACGGCGCGGATGGCGGGGCGCTGATCCTGCTGCGGCTGCCGCTGGGCACGGTGGCGCTGGAAGAGGAGACGGCCCCATGACTGAGCGCCTGCTGGTGATTGTCGAAGATGACGAGGCGTTCGCCAAAACGCTCAAGCGCTCCTTCGAACGGCGCGGCTATACGGTGCTGGCGGCCGACAGCCATGCGGCGCTGGAAACGGTGCTGGCGGGCAGCAAGCCCGGCTTCGCCGTGGTCGACCTGAAGCTGGGCGCGGAATCCGGCCTCGTCTGCGTGCAGACATTGCATGCCCATGATCCGGCGATGGTGATCGTCGTCCTGACCGGCTTCGCCAGCATCGCGACGGCGGTGGAGGCGATCAAGCTCGGCGCGTCCAACTATCTCGCCAAGCCGTCCAACACCGACGACATAGAGGCGGCCTTCGCGCGTTCCGCCGGCGACCCTTCCACCCCCCTCGCGCCCCGCCCGACGTCGATCAAGACGCTGGAATGGGAACATATCCATGAAGTGCTGAAGGACAGCGACTTCAATATCTCCGAAGCGGCACGGCGATTGGGCATGCACCGGCGCACGCTGGCAAGGAAGCTGGCGAAGCGGCAGGTGGGTTGAAGAGGATATGGGGTGGATGGCGGTCGGCGCGGCCGTTGGCGGCAGGAGTTGATGCCCGCCATTGACCGGTTCGCGATTCGCCGGTCGCTACTGGCCGGTTCGCGGCTGGCCCATCAGGAATGCGCCCGGGGCGAACTCGACATAGCCGTCATGATGTCAGGAAATCTGGAGCGGGTGAAGGGAATCGAACCCTCGTCGTAAGCTTGGGAAGCTTCTGCTCTGCCATTGAGCTACACCCGCCGGGGTGAAACGCGGCTTAGCCTTTGATCCCAATGCCGTCAACGAGGTCGCAGCGGAGAATTTCAGAGGTCGGCATAGGGCGCATCACCATCGCGGGCCGGTATCGCGCCCCGGCGGCCGATATTCCAGCCGGCCAGGCGATGGCCCGCAAGCGCCGCCTCGCGCGCGGAACGACCGGCGAGGCGGGCATGGAGATAGCCGCCGTTGAACGCATCGCCAGCGCCGCTCGAATCGACGACGGAGAGCCTGGCGGGCGGCGCGACGATCTGCCCATCCAGCAGACAGCCGTCGGCGCCCAGTTTCACCACGATCTCGCGGCCTTCGCCAGCGCCCCAGCGGCGGGCCGCATCCTCGGCATCGTCCGCCTCGCCCATTTCGACCTCATCGGCCAAAGTGGGCAGACCCATGTCGCTGAGCGCGATGGCACGGTCGCGCCAGTGGCGCGCGGTCGCGGCATCGGGCCACAGCCGGGCGCGGTAATTGCCGTCGAACGCCACCCTGCCCCCCTTTGCGCGAACCGCCGCGCACAGGGCGAACAGCTTTTCGCGCGCCTCCCCGGACAATATCGCAAGCGTGATCAGGGAAAAATAGAGCAGTTCCGATCCGGCCGCTTCTTCCACCATGGCGGCGCTTTCCGGCAGGTCGAACATGCGCCTGGCGGCGGCCTCCCCCCGCCAATAGTGGAAGCTGCGTTCGCCCTGCGCATCGGTCTCTATCGCGTAAAGGCCCGGCAGCTTTCCCTCGGCGGAGAGCAGCAGCGACGTGTCGACGCCCTCTGCTTCCCAGGCCGCGCGCAGTTCAGCGCTCATCGGATCGGCGCCGATCGCGCTCGCAAAGCGCACATGGTCGCCACAACGGGCGAGATGGATCGCCGTGTTGATGACGTCGCCGCCATAGCGCAGGTTCCAGCCCCCGCCCGATCCAACCTGGCCCGAACCAACCTGGCCCGAACCGACCCCGTCCGACGCGCGGCTCAGTTCCAGCATCGCTTCGCCCACGACGGTGATTCCTGCTGTCTTGCCCATATGCGTTCCGTCTTCCTGGCCATCCTTGCCGAAGGCGCCTCCTTGGCGCGGAGGGCACGGCGAAGTCAATGCCGCGCCCGGCCCGGCACGCCGGACAATCGCTTTCGCAAGCGGAACGTCCGGAACGCATGCGCGTTGTGGACGACGAACATGTCAATTCGACGGGAACCCCTCATGAGCACGGCGGCACCGGAAGGATCTGGAAACCGCTTCGAGCTGCTGGTCCAGAACGTCACCGACTATGCCATCTACATGCTTTCCGCCAACGGCATCGTCGTCAGTTGGAATGCCGGCGCGCGGCGCTTCAAGGGCTATGAGGCCGATGAGATCATCGGTGAGCATTTCTCCCGCTTCTACACGCCGGAGGATCAGGCGGCCGGCCTGCCCGCGCTCGCGCTGGACACCGCCGAAAATGCCGGCCGGTTCGAGGCGGAGGGATGGCGCGTGCGCAAGGACGGCTCCCGCTTCTGGGCGCATGTGGTCATCGATCCCATCCGCGAACCCGGCGGCCAGCTTATCGGATTCGCCAAGGTCACTCGCGACCTGACCGAACGCCGCGCGGCGGAGGAGGAATTGCGCCGCAGCGAGGAACGGTTCCGCCTGCTGGTGCAGGGCGTGACCGACTATGCCATCTACATGCTCGACCCCATGGGGACGATCACGAGCTGGAATCCGGGGGCCGAACGCTTCAAGGGCTATACGACCGAAGAGATATTGGGCCAGAATTTCGCGCGCTTCTATTCGGAAGAGGACCGCATGGCCGGCCTGCCATCCCGGGCGCTGGACACGGCGGCGCGCGAAGACCGGTTCGAGGCGGAGGGATGGCGCATCCGCAAGGACGGCTCCCGCTTCTGGGCGCATGTCATCATCGATACGATCCGCAGCGCCGCCGGCGAACTGATCGGCTTCGCCAAGATAACGCGCGACCTCACCGAACGGCGGGAGACGCAACTGGCGCTCGAAGAAGCGCGGGAGGCGGTGTTCCAGGCGCAGAAGATGGAGGCCATCGGCAAGCTGACGGGCGGTGTCGCCCATGATTTCAACAATCTGCTGGCCGTGATCGTCGGCAGTTTGGACCTGGCGCGGCAGCGGCTGGCGACCGGGGCGGACGTGTCCCGCTATATCGACAATGCGATGACGGCGGCGGAACGCGGGGCGACGCTGACGCAGCGCATGCTGGCCTTTGCGCGCAAGCAGGAACTGAAGTTGCGGAGCGTCGATTGCGTAGCGCTGGTGCGGGACATGGCCGACCTCCTGAAGACGACGCTGGGCAGCGGGATCGCCATCGAAACCCGCTTTCCCCTGCACCTGAGCGCCGCCCATGCCGATCCGGCCCAGCTTGAACTGGCGCTGCTCAATCTGGCGGTGAACGCCAGGGACGCCATGTCCGGCGACGGACGGATCATCATAGAAGGGGCGGAGGCCACTCTGCCCAAGGCGCAACGCCCCGGACTGGAGGGCGGCCCCTATGTGCGCCTGTCCGTCATCGATGAGGGCGAGGGCATGGACGCAGCGACGCTGGAGCGGGCGCGCGAACCCTTCTTCACGACAAAGGGCGTCGGCAAGGGCACGGGCCTTGGCCTGTCGATGGTGCACGGCTTTGCCGAACAATGCGGCGGTTCCCTGACCATCGTCAGCGAACCGGGCCAGGGAACCACGGTGTCGCTGTGGCTGCCGATGGCGCCCGCCGAACCGGCGGAGGTGGCCGTGGCCGACATTCCCGATGCCCTTGCCCTGGCGCTGACGGAGCCGCTGGTGATCCTGGCCGTCGACGATGACGATCTGGTGCTGACCAACACCGCGGGCATGCTGGAGGAACTGGGGCACACGGTATTCCAGGCGACGTCGGGACCGGATGCGCTGCGCATATTGGAACAGGGCAGCGTCGACCTGGTGATCAGCGACTATGCCATGCCGGGCATGACCGGCACGCAGCTGGCCGACGAGATCGAGCAAAGGCTGCCCGGCCTGCCGGTGGTCATCATCACGGGTTTTGCCGAACTGCCGCCGAACATGACGCAACGGCCCCGACTGGACAAGCCGTTCAAGCAGGCGGAACTGGCGCGCATCGTGACCGCGGTGGCGCAGGACCACCAGAAGCTCGTCAGGCTGGCCGCCCATTCGGACGATCTGTAGAGCGGCGATCTTTACCAAAGCTTGACCAAACAGGCGTAAAACAGGGATTTTCCTTTTCTCGCCCCTTGCATGCGCCGGGGAGTTCGCCAAAGAGGCATGAACCTTGTCCCTCCCCTGTCCACCCGCTCGCAGGATCGCATGAACACGCAAGCCGCGCCGACTTCCCATTTCTACACGTCGCTGCGGATGCGCCTGCACTATCTGGACTGGGGCAACAGCGCCGCGCCGACGCTGGTTCTGGTGCATGGCGGCTTCGACCATTCGCGGAGCTGGGACTGGACGGCACGTGCGCTGGCGAAGGATTATCACGTCGTCGCGCCCGACCTGCGCGGCCATGGCGACAGCGCCTGGTCGGCCGAGGGTTCCTACATGATGGCGAACTATGTCTACGACCTGGCGCAGTTGATCGAGCAACTGGGCCGGGAGCCGGTGATATTGGTCGGCCATTCGCTGGGCGGATCGATCGCGCTGCGCTATGCCGGGCTGTTCCCGGAAAAGGTCGCCAGGATCGTCGCCATAGAGGGACTGGGCCTGTCGCCGGGCCGGATCGAGGAACAGGCGCAAAAGGCCGAGCCCGACCTATGGCTGCAATGGATCGAGAAGCGGCGGAACCGGGCGCGTCAGGCACGGCGGCATTATCCGACCCTGGAGGCAGCCGTCGCGCGCATGCGGGAACGCAACGACCATCTGTCGGTCGAACAGGCGATGCACCTCACCATCCACGGCGTCAATCGCAACGAGGATGGCAGCTATCGCTGGAAATTCGACCCCTATCTGCACGATGCGGCGCCCCAGGCCTGGTCGGACATGGACCTGCCGCAATTCTGGAAGCGGATCACATGTCCGACGCTGCTGTGCCTTGGGCTGGATAGCTGGGCGTCCAATCCGGTGAAGGATGGGCGCGCCGCGCATTTCCGGGATGCCCGGCTGGTCGAATTCGCGGATGCCGGTCATTGGCTGCACCATGACCAGTTCGACCGCTTCATCGCGGAACTGCGCGCCTTCCTGTGACCCGGCCATTCGGAATTTCAACCCTCACCCCGGCGAAAGCCGGGATGAGGGTATGAAGGGCGCCGCCTGGAGCCAATCGACATTCAGAAGATGACGAGCCGAGCCGAAGGCCACCGAAGGTAAAATGCTGGTTTTCCGTGACCCGGAGCGCAGCCTGCTCAAAATAGGTGAGCACCGGAAGCACGGAAAAGCGTCATTTGCAGGCCGTCAGGGCTGAATGTCGATTGGCTCTAGAGCAGATTCCGATCCGATTGCATCGGCTCGACTGCTCTAGGCCGTAGTGACATTTTAGGGATTCACGACGGTTTGGATTTGTGATTCAAGGCTGGCTTTTGGAGGCTGGCGTGGAAGGCGAAGTGCTGCGGGATGATCAGTGGGAGCGGCTGCGGGAGTTCGTTCCGGGCGGGCGCAAGGGCAAGCGTGGTCCTCGCAGTGACGGACGGTTGTTTCTTGACGCCTTGCTCTGGCTGGCGCGTTCAGGAGGACGCTGGCGCGATCTACCCGAGAAGTTCGGTCCCTATCAGACCGCTAAACGGCGTTATTATCGCTGGGTTGAGCAAGGCGTGATCGACCGGATCTTCGAGGCTGTGTCGGATGATCCCGACATCGAATGGCTGGCGATCGATGCGACGGTGATCCGCGCCCAGGCCCAGGCGGCTGGGGCACGGGTAAAAAGGGGGGCGCTCAAGCCCAGGCTCTCGGGCGCTCGCGAGGCGGGTTCGGCACCAAGATCCATGCCGTAGTCGATGCCTTGGGCTTGCCGATCCGCTTCATCCTCGGCCCCGGACAGCAAAACGACATGGCGCCCGCCTGCGATCTGATCCGCGGCATCCCGGCTGGCAAGGTTCTGGCTGATCGGGCCTATGACGCCGACAGTTTGCACGATCTCATCTACGAGCAAGGCGGCGAGCCGGTCATCCCACCTCGCCGCCATCGCAAATATCAGCACCACTATGATCGCATCGCCTACAAACAGCGTTGGGGCATCGAGGGCTTCTTCGCCAAGCTCAAGCAGTGGCGCCGTATCGCAACACGCTATGACAAACTCGCCGCAAACTTCCTCGGCTTCGTCAAACTCGCCAGCATCATGCTATGGCTCAAATGATTAAATCGTCACTACTGCCTAAGTTTTTGTTTTGTCGCGTTTTCCGATTCAGCAGATGATTCCATCTGCTTGGAAAACGCTCTAGGCTCCGAAGGCGGCGACGGCTGCCTGATATTCCGATTTCAGTTGCGCGATGAAGGTCGTGGCGGACTGAACCTTGCGGATCGCGCCGATCCCCTGACCCGCGCCCCAGACATCGCGCCACGCCTTCTTGTCGCCGCCCGCGTCGCTGGAGAAATCCATTTCCGACGCCTTGGGCAACTTGTCGGCGTCCAGACCTGCTGCGGCGATGCTGGGGCGCAGATAATTGCCGAGCACGCCGGTGAAATAATCCGAATAGACGATGTCCGCCGCGCCGCTGTCGACGATCATCTGCTTATAGGCCGGTTCGGCATTGGCCTCCTCCGTCGCGATGAAGGGGGAACCCATATAGGCGAAGTCAGCCCCCATCATCCGCGCGGCCGCGATCGACCGGCCCGTGGCGATCGCGCCCGACAAGGCCAGCGGCCCGTCGAACCAGGCCCGGATTTCCTCCACCAGCGCGAAGGGCGACAGGGTGCCGGCATGCCCGCCCGCCCCCGCCGCGACGGCGATCAGGCCATCCGCGCCTTTCTCGATCGCCTTGCGCGCGAAGACATTGTTGATGACGTCGTGCAGCACGATGCCCCCATAGCTGTGCACCGCCCGGTTCACATCCTCCCGCGCGCCCAGCGACGTGATCACGATGGGCACGCGATATTTGACGCAGAGGGCGAGATCCTCCTCCAGCCGGCTGTTGGTCCTGTGCACGATCAGGTTGACCGCGAAGGGGGCGTCCCTGTCCGTCAGCGCCTCGTTCAATTGCTGGAGCCATTGTTCGAATACCCCGGACGGACGGGCATTGAGCGAGGGAAAGGAACCCACGATCCCGGCACGGCACTGGGCGATCACCAGCGCAGGCTGGGAGATGATGAACATCGGCGAACCGATCAACGGCAGGGACAAACGGCCTTCCAAAAATGCCGGCAAGCTCATAGGCGAAGCCTCTCCTTCATGATTTCCATGACGGCGCTATCATTTACACGAGCGGCTAAAAAGGCGGAATCTTGGCGCGGTTGGCGGGAGAGCGGCATCTTCCGCAATGCCGTAGGGTTAAGGATGATCGCTCTTCTGATGATTACGGTCCTGCCGAACCGGAAATCGCAGGGTTTCGCGGGAAGGGGTCAATAAGGGACGTCAGGCACATGATGCTCCCGCGAAGGCAGGAGCCATAGCGGGACCGCCAACGTCCGCTCCCTACCCGCCCATGCCCTGGCGGGGCGCGGGGGCGTCAATCCCCCACGATCTTGAGCAGCCGCCGTTCCACCGGCGCGAGTATCCCCTGCAGTTCCGCGCCACGCTTCAACACGTGCCCGGCCTCCCCGATCAGCGCCCACATGCCCTGGCGGTTCCGCAGGGAGGGGCGTTTTTCGATGCGGAATTCCGGGCGTTCGGCGGCGCGGCGGAAGGCGGAGAAGATCGCGGCTTCGCGGCCCAGGTCGATGGCATAGTCGCGCCAATGGCCCGCCGCGACCATGCGGCCGTAAAGATCCATGATCCGCTGGAGTTCGAGACGATCGAAACCGGTCTGGCTGGCCGCCCCCCTTGCACCCTGGGCCGCTTGCGACGGGAACGGCGTCACGTTGCTCATCAGGCGCGGCCACGCTCCTTGACCAGGCGAACGTCATCCACGGGCGCACCGCCCCGTTCGGCAAGCAGTTCGGCCACGCGCTTCTGCAACTGGTCGATTTCAAGCTGGAGCAGTTCCAGCTTCTGCTTTTCCGGATCGACGCAGTCGGAGCATGGCGTGCCATAGGGCAGGAATTCGCGCTGATAGGCCGTCACGTCGACCAGCATGGGCCGCGCGGGAATGCCGACCATGGTCGCGCCTTCCTTCACATCCTTGGTCACCACGGCATTGGCGCCGATGCGGGCGCGGGCGCCGACGCGGACGGGGCCCAGAACCTGAGCGCCGGAACCGACGATCACGCCGTCTTCGAGTGTCGGGTGGCGCTTGCCCGCGATGCCGTTGGCGGGATCGGTCCCGCCCAGCGTCACGTTCTGATAGAGGGTGACGTCGTTCCCGATCTCCGCCGTCTCCCCGATCACGGTGAAGCCGTGGTCGATGAAGAAGCGCCTGCCGATGCGGGCGCCGGGATGAATGTCGTTGCCGGTCAGAAATCGCGAAAAATGATTCACCGCACGGGCCAGGAAATAGAGCCGCGCGCGGTAGAGGCGGTGCGCCACGCGGTGGAAAGCCAGCGACCAGACGCCCGGATAGAGCAGGATTTCAGCGCGCGAGCGCGGGGCAGGGTCGCGTGATTTGACCGAGTCCAGATAAGCAATAAGATTGCGCAGCATGAAGCGCCCCTGATGAAACCGACCAGACGGTACATAAGCGCAAAAGGATGAATTTTCCAGATGGCGGGCTATTTCGGCTTCGCCCGATAAAACAGAAAGTTTCTTGGCGGCCCGTGATATACCAATCAAGGCGGTAGACAATCATAACAGGGACCAATGAATGATCGACATCTTTATCGCCCATTTCGGCGAAATCCTGCCTTTCATTCTCATCGGTTTCGGCGCCCAGATGATCGACGGCGCTTTGGGCATGGCCTATGGCGTCATTTCCAGCACGCTGCTTCTGGCGCTCGGCGTGCCGCCCAGCAGGGCATCGGCCAGCGTCCATGCGGCGGAAACCTTCACCACCGGGGTGTCGGCCATCAGCCACATCATCCATCGCAATGTCGACTGGCGCCTGTTCGCGCGCCTCATCATTCCGGGCGTGATCGGCGGGGTGGCGGGCGCCTATCTCCTGTCCAATGTGGACGGGGCGATGATCAAGCCGTTCGTCCAGGCCTATCTGACGGCCATCGGCATCTATCTGGTGTGGCGGGGCTTTCATTATCCGCCCCAGGCGCGCAATCCCAAATGGGTGGGGCCCCTGGGCCTGGTCGGCGGCTTCATGGACGCCACCGGCGGCGGCGGCTGGGGGCCCGTGGTGACGTCGAACCTGCTGATCCAGGGGTCCAGCCCCCGACACACCATCGGCACGGTCAACAGCGTCGAATTCATCCTGACCACCTCCATCAGCATCACATTCCTGCTGCATCTGGGGTGGGAAACCTTCACCACCTACACGGTCGGCCTGCTGATCGGCGGCGTGATCGCGGCCCCGTTCGGCGCGATGCTGGCCCGGCACGTCTCGCCCCGGACGCTGTTCATCGCCGTGGGATCGATCCTGACCCTCACATCCTTGTTCGGCGTGGCCAAATGGCTTGGATATATCGGCTAAGACAATTATATTGGGCTTTCCAATCGAGGAAGGCGATCAATGTCGAGTTACATGCCGACGCTCAAGCAGCTGCAATATCTGGTGGCGCTGAAGGAGCATGGCCATTTCGGCAAGGCGGCGGATAGCTGCTTCGTCACCCAGTCGACGCTGTCGGCCGGCATTCGCGAGCTGGAATCGCTGATCGGCATCACGCTGGTCGAGCGGACGCGCCGCGTGGTGCGGTTCACCGCCCTGGGCGACCGCATCGTGGAAAAGGCGCACCGGGTGCTGCGCGAAGCCGAAGAACTGGCGGCCATTGCCGAAGCGTCGGGAAAGCCGCTGACCGGCGAATTGCGGATGAGCGTCATTCCCACCATCGCGCCCTTCCTGCTCCCTCGCCTGCTGCCCAGGTTGCGGGGCGAACGGCCGGAACTGAAGCTGTACCTGCGCGAGGAAACGACGCAGGCCGCCATCGAATCGCTGCGGCACGGCAATGTGGATTGCGTGCTGCTCGCCCTGCCCTTTCCCACCGGCGAGCTGGACAGCGAATTTCTGTTCCAGGACCGGCTTTATGTCGCCTTTCCCCGGGACGATCCGCGCGATCCGCCCGAATGGATCGCGCCGGAAATGATCGATGAAACCAAGCTGCTGCTGCTGGAGGACGGACATTGCCTGAAGGATCACGCGCTGGCCGCGTGCAACCGGCCGGAAATCCGGGCGAGCGCCATGATGATGGGCACGTCGTTGCATACGCTGGTGCAGATGGTGGACAATGGCCTGGGCATGACGATCATGCCGGAAATGGCGATTGCGAGCGGCCTGCTCGACCATACGCAGATCACCGCCCGGCCGCTCCGGTCGGAACGGGCCCATCGCGACATCGCCCTGGTGTGGCGCAAGAACAGCCCGCGCGACAAGGAATTCCGGCTGCTCGCGGAATTGCTGCGCGACGCGGCGGACTTGCCGGAGGTCAGCGCGGCGGCTTAGGCTCAGGACCCATTGCTGGCGGGCGATGGCTGGAGAGAAACATGCTGTTCCCGCGAAATCAGGAACAGGGCAGATTTTTGCTCAACGCTTCCAGCTCTCGGCCTTCGCATCATCCTCGACGCGGGCTTCGACCCATTCCGTCCGATCCGCAAAATGTTCCTTCTTCCAGAAGGGCGCCCGGGATTTCAGCCAGTCGATGAGGAAGGCGCAAGCCTCCAGCGCGGCGGCGCGGTGGCGCGAGGCCGTGCCGACGAACACGATGCGTTCGCCCGGCTCCAGCCGACCGAAGCGGTGGACCACCCGAACCCTCAGCAGGGGCCAGCGGTCGCTCGCCTCCGCGACGATGCGTTCGACCTGCGCCGTCGTCATCGCCGGATAATGTTCCAGTTCGAGCGCGACCAACCCGCCTTCCCCCCGAACGATGCCGGTGAAGCTGGCGACGCCCCCGCCGCCGCTGGCCTCCAACGCGGCCAGTTCCACCGCCGGATCGAAATCCTCGGCCTGGATGGAGACGCGGTTCATCCGCCCGTGACCGGCGGGAAGATCGCCAGTTCCTTCGCGTCCCCGATCGGGCTGTCCATCGGCACGAAATGCTGGTCCAGCGCCGCGCGCAGCCTGTCCGGCCGGGCGAAGGCCTCGGCATAACCGCCGCCCCGTGCGGCCAGCGCGGCGATCAACGCGGCGACGGTGGCGTCGGCGGCAGGCCGCTCCACCCGCTCCTCATCCCGGCCGATGGCCTCCCGGACCCAGGCGAAATAGACGAGCGTGAGGTCGGCCATGGTTCAATCCATATGCTTGATGCCGACGCGCAGATAGTCCCAGCCCGTGACCAGCGTCAGTATCGCCGCCGCCCAGAGCGTGGCGATGCCGACCAGTTGCACGAACGGAAATTGCGGTACGGCGCCGGCGAGAATCAGCGCGCCCAGCGCGATGAGCTGGAAGGTCGTCTTCCATTTGGCGAGGCGCGACACCGGCACGGAAACCTGGAGCCCCGCCAGGAATTCGCGCAGGCCAGAAACCGCGATCTCGCGCAGCAGGATGATCATCGCGGCGGCGATATGGATGCCCGAAATGTCGCGCGTGGCCGACAGCATCAGGATCACCGCCCCCACCATGATCTTGTCCGCTATGGGATCGAGGAAGATGCCCAGTTTCGATACGGCGCCCTGAGCGCGGGCGAGGTAGCCGTCGAAATAATCGGTGATCCCCATCAGGCAATATAGCGCGAAGGCCAGCATATAGCCGGTCGTCCAGCGCGCGCCGATCTCCGCCGGCCACAACAGGGCGACCAGCAGCGGCACGGTCAGGATGCGCGAAAGCGTCAGCAGATTGGGCAGCGTCAGCATGGCGGCGGACTGCCACAGTCGGGGCCGGCGCACAAGCGGATGCGCAACATGGGAGAGGACGGGGGGCAAGGTTTCGCGCAGAGGGGTTGTGCTGACCCGTCTTCTATCGCTAGACCCCGCCACGCTCATCCACAGCGAAGAAGACCCCCTCGCCCATGCAAGCCTCTCTAAGGCTCCTCAACAAGCGACGTTTTCTGCCGCTTTTCATCACTCAGCTCCTTGGCGCCTTCAACGACAATCTGTTCAAGAACGCGATGGTGCTGTTCGTCGTCTATACCGTCTATAATGACGAGAAGTCGGAAACCTGGTTCAGCGCGCTGGCGACCGGCGTCTTCATCCTGCCCTTCTTCCTGATGTCCGCCCTGTCGGGCCAGCTCGCCGACCAGCGGGACAAGGCGGCGATCATCCGCATCGTCAAGGCCGCCGAAATCGTCATCATGACGGTCGGCGCGGCCGGGCTGGCGCTGATCTGGAGCGGGATCGCCGTCCACCTGCTCGCCATTCCGCTGCTGCTGGTCGCGCTGTTCGCCATGGGGGTGCATTCGACCTTCTTCGGGCCGATCAAATATGCGATCCTTCCCCAGCACCTGCATGACGAGGAAGTGCTGGGCGGAACCGGCCTGGTCGAGGCCGGAACCTATATCGCCATCCTTGCCGGGACCATATTGGCCGGGATCATCCCCGTGCAGGCGGCGGCGGTCTGCATCATCCTGACGGCGGTGATAGGCTGGCTGGCGGGGCGCAACGTGCCCGCCGCGCCGTCGCTGCTGGAGCGGCAACCGATCGATTTCCACATCATCCGATCCTCGATCGCGCTGGTGCGGGGAACGATGCACATCCGGCGGCTCTACCTCGCCATCATGGCGATCAGCTTTTTCTGGGCGGTCGGCACGGTGCTGTTCATCCAGTTCCCGCCGCTGGTCAAGAATGTGCTGAGCGCCGACAAATCCGTCGCCAGCCTGTTCCTGGGCATTTTTTCCATCGGCATCGCCATCGGTTCGGTGGCGATCAACCGGTTGCTGAGCGGCCATGTGTCGGCCCGATATGCGCCCGCCTCCGTCATCGGCATGGGGATCAGCATCGTCGCCTTCCACATCGTTTGCGACCTCTGGATGGCGGGATCGGATGGGAAGATGCTCTCGCTGGCGGGATTCCTCTATCACCCGCTGGCGATCCCGCTGTCGCTCTGCCTGCTCTGCGTGGCGACCTTCGGCGGGATGTTCGTGGTGCCGCTCTACGCCTTCCTCACCACGACGGTCGAGAAGTGCGAGGCGGCGCGCACCGTCGCGGCGAACAATATCGTCAATTCAGGGGCGATGGTGTTGGGATCGCTGCTGACCATCAGCCTCAGCATCGCGGGCCTTTCCGTGGTGAACCAGTTGCTGCTGGTGGCGGCGCTGTGCCTGCCCTGCGCATGGATCGCCTGGACGCTGCACAAGGCATGCGATTGACGGTGCGTGGCTGATAAGAAGCGATTAAAAGATAAAGCTGTAGAAGGCCGTGAAGAAGGCACCGAAGCTCAGCACAAACAGTTTCCAGTCATTGTCGTCGGAAACCGGCGGGCGTTCGCGCGCGGCGGGGGCCGGTTCGACGACGCGCAGGACATGGCGCGGCAGCCGCTGGCGGAACGGATGGCGCGCCGACTCGCTCGTCAGGACTAGAGGTCTGCTTCTCATGACGCACAGGTTAAGAGATTCTTTACCTTTTGGAATATCGCGATTTAAAGTTAACCCCCGATTGTCCCGCGACGGGACACGCTTGACCGTGTCAGGCAAATAACACAGCATGACCGAAGCGATGAAAGATCCCCTGCCCCTTTCCGACCCTGACGCCCTGCCGCCCCGCGCCTTCGGCGCGGGACCGCCCAGCGCCTTCGCGCCGCCGCGGCCATGGAAGCGCCGGGTGCAGATAGCCGGATGGGTGGTCGCGGCGCTGCTGGCCCTGCTGATGATCCTCATCGCCTGGCTCGCGGTGACGGCCCCCATGTCCCGATCCCTGAAGCCCATCGCGCCCCCCAGCATCAGCCTGATGTCGGCGGACGGCCATCTGATCGCGCGGCGCGGCGCGATCATCGACAAGCCCGTCACCGTCGCGGCCCTGCCCAAGCATGTGCCGCAGGCCTTCATGGCGATCGAGGACCGGCGATTCTATGACCATTGGGGCGTCGATCCACGAGGCATAGCGCGGGCGGCCTGGCACAATCTCTGGTCCAGCGGCTCCTCCCAGGGCGGCAGCACGATCACGCAGCAGCTTGCCAAGGGCGTGTTCCTCTCCAGCGACCGGACCTTCGGGCGCAAGGCGCGGGAGGCGCTGATCGCCTTCTGGCTGGAGGCGTGGCTGACCAAGGACCAGATATTGGAGCGCTATCTGTCCAACGTCTATTTCGGGGACAATGTCTATGGCCTGCGGGCCGCGTCCCTGCACTATTTCAACCGCCAGCCGGAACGGTTGACCATCCCCCAGGCGGCGATGCTGGCGGGGTTGCTGAAGGCGCCATCCCGCCTTGCGCCGACCACCAATTTGAAGGGCGCGCGCGACCGCGCCGCCCTGGTGACGCAGGCGATGGTCGAGGCAGGCTACATCACCAAGGCGGAACGCGACGCCCTGCCCCCGGCGCGGCTCAACGTGCATGAAGCGCCCGATCCGACCAGCGGCACCTATTTTGCGGACTGGGTGCTGCCGCAGGCGCGGGACAGGGCCGGCGCGGTCTATGGCGCGCAGAATGTGGCCACCACGCTCGACTGGCGCATCCAGCGGCTGGCGGAGGCCGCGATCCGCCGCGCGCCGCTGGGCAAGGCGCAGGCCGCCCTGGTCGCGATGAAGCCCGATGGCAGCGTGGTCGCGATGGTCGGCGGCAGGAATTACGGCGAGAGCGCCTTCAACCGCGCCGTCCAGGCGAAGCGGCAACCGGGTTCCACCTTCAAGCTGTTCGTCTATCTCGCCGCCTTCCGGGCCGGCATGACGCCCGACGACTTCATCGAGGACACGCCGATCACCACGGGCAGCTATCGCCCGACCAATCATGGCGGCAAATATCGCGGGCGGATCACATTGCGGCAGGCCTTCGCCGCGTCCAGCAATGTTGCCGCGGTACGGCTGACGCAGAAGGTGGGTGTCGACAATGTCATCAAGGTGGCGCGCGATCTGGGCGTGACGGCCCCCTTGACGGAGGATTTGAGCCTGGCGCTCGGCACGTCGGAAATACCGCTCGTCGAACTGACGGAGGCCTATGCGGCGGTGGCTGCGGGCGCCTATCCGGTGCTGGCGCACGGCCTGCCGCCGGAGGAGCAGGGCTGGTTCGACCGGCTGATGAGCCGCCAGAAGCATTTCAGCGACGACCAGTTGGAGATGATCCGCGACCTCCTGTCCTCCGCCGCCAATCGCGGCACCGGCAGCGCGGCCGCGCTTCGCACCAGCACCTTCGGCAAGACGGGGACGACGCAGGACAGCCGCGACGCGATCTTCGTCGGCTATGCGGGCGGGCTGGTGACGGCGGTGTGGATCGGCAATGACGATAATACGCCCCTGCCCGGCGGCGCGGCGGGCGGCGGCGTGCCCGCCCGCATCTGGCGGACCTTCATGGCGGGCGCGATCAACGAACCGGTCGAGGATGCGCCGGAGGAAAGCAGGGACAGCGATCTGGTCAACGCCATAGCCAATGTCGCGACGGAGGCCGGGCTCGGCAATATGAGCGTGGGCCTGGATACGGAGGGGGTGACGGTGAATATCGGCGGCGGCCAGCTTCGCCTGCCCATCGACCAGCCGCAGGGGCCGCCGCCCGGCGTGCCCGGACCGCAGCCGGGCGCGCCGCCGCCGCGCGTGATCGTTCCGGCCAGTCCCGGGACCACCGATCAACAGCCCTGATGGCGGCGGAATGGATGCGCGCCCGCCTGCGCCGACGCATGCAATATTTTCCCGCCGGCGCCATGCACGACCCCTTCCGCCCTTTCTCCTGAACGCATCCTGCCCTACATGGATCGGAATGAGCGCCCCCCTCTACAACAAGGACATTTTGCGGCTGGCCGCGAACATACCCCATCACAAGCGGCTGCCCGACGCGCAGGCCAGCGTCGAGAAGCGCTCGCCCACTTGCGGGTCGCGCGTGACCGCCGACGTCAGGATGGAAGATGGCCGGCTGGCCGATATGGGGCTGGACGTGAAGGCCTGCGCGCTGGGGCAGGCCTCCGCGGCGCTGATGGCCGCGCAGGCGATCGGCCTCACCGCCGGCGAACTGGCGGAGGCGCGGGACCGGCTGACCGCCTATCTGGCGGGGGAAAGCGATGAGCTGGATTTCTGGCCGGGGCTGGCCGTGCTCGCGCCCGCCCGCGATTATCCGGCCCGCCACGCCTCCATCCGGCTGGGCTTCGAAGCCATTGCCGAAGCCGCGCGCATGGCCGACGCCTGATGCAGGGGCAGACTGGGCCAACTGCTGCGGTACCTGTTTCCGCCACCGATATATTGTTGTCGGAGGGCGTGATCCTGCTGGGCGCGGCAGTGCTGTTCGTCATGCTGTTCCGTCGCCTTGGGCTGGGCGCCGTGCTGGGCTATCTGGTTGCGGGCGCACTTGTGGGTCCGCAGGGCCTGAGGCTTGTCGGCGGAGCGGAATCGAAGCTCGCCATAGCCGAGATCGGCATCGTGCTGCTGCTGTTCCTGGTGGGCCTCGAACTGCATCCGGCCCGGCTCTGGCGGCTGAAGCGCGACATCTTCGCGCTCGGCATGGCGCAGGTGGTGCTGTGCGGATGCGCGCTGACGGCGATCATCTTCTACACGACCGGCTTCACCTGGGGGGCGGCCATTGCGCTGGGGCTGCCGCTGGCGCTTTCCTCGACGGCGCAGGTGCTGCCCGGCCTCAAGAGCAGCGGCCGGATCAATTCGCCCTTTGGTGAAAAGGTGTTCTCGATCCTGCTGTTCCAGGATCTTTCCATCGTCCCGCTGATCACCATCGTCGCCGCGCTGTCCCGCAACCCGGCCGATGCGGCCGGTCCGCCGGGATGGCTGATGGCGGGCTATACGGTGGCCGCCATCGCCGGGCTGGTCCTGACGGGCCGCTTCATCCTGCGGCCCCTGCTCCATCTGGTCGGGCGGCTGGGGGAGCGGGAGCTGTTCGTCGTCGTCGGCCTGTTCACCGTGCTGGCGGCGGCCGCGCTGATGCACGCGCTGCACCTTTCGACCGCCCTCGGCGCCTTCGTGGCGGGCGTGATGCTGGCCGATTCGCCCTATCGCCATGAGATAGAGGCGGATGTCGAACCCTTCCGCTCGATCCTGCTCGGCCTGTTCTTCCTGGCGGTCGGCATGGTGCTGGACCTGTATGCGGTGGCCGCCAATCCGCTGTTCGTCATCGGCATGGCGGCGATATTGGTGCTGACCAAGGCGGCGCTGATTACCGGCCTTGCCCGATTGTTCGGCATGGAATGGAACCAGGCCATCGGCTCCGGCCTGCTGCTGAGCCAGGGGGGCGAATTCGGCTTCGTGCTGTTCGCGCAGGCGCAGAGCGCTTTGCTGATCGCTCCCCAGGCCGCCAGCCTGTTCAGCGCCATCGTCACCTTCTCCATGGCGACGACGCCCTTCCTGATGCTGTTCGCGCGCAAGCTGGAATTCGCCAGGCCCAAGGCAAGGCCGGACCTGCCCACGCCCGAGGAGGCGCCGCGCGGCACGGCGATCATCGTCGGCTATGGCCGTTTCGGGCAGACCGTCGCGCAGATGCTGATGGGCCATGGCTTCGGCGTCGTGCTGATCGACAAGAAGCCGTCGCAGATCGAAGTGTCCAGCCGCTTCGACATGAAGGTCTATTATGGCGACGGCACGCGCATCGACCTGCTGCGCCGTTCTGGCGCGGAAGAGGCGCGGCTGATCGCCTTCTGCATCGACGATCCTTCGCTCGACGGCCGGGTGCTGGAACCGATAGCCGAGGCTTTTCCGCAGGCGGCGCTGGTGGTACGCGCCTTCGACCGGCGGCAGTTGCTGGCGCTCAAGGACATGGATCTGGCCGGCGTCGTGCGCGAAGTGTTCGAATCCGCCATCTGCATGGGCGTTTTGGCGATGCAGGCGCTTGGCGTTCCGCCGGAAGAGGTCGAGGAAGTGGAGCGTCAATATCGCCGCAATGACGAACAGCGCATGGCGCTCCAGATGGAGCATGGCAATCTGATGGCGGCGAAGGAGCTGATGTATCGGCCCGGCAGGCAAATGCGCCTGCTGGCGCGCGGCGATGGGGAGGAAGAGGCATGATCGCGGTTCTGGCTGCATTATCGGCGGCCGTGGCGATAGCGGCGGGCGCCTTCGGCGCGCATGGCGCGGCCAGCCCGCAGGCGGCGGAGTGGCTGCGCACCGGCGGGCTCTATCAGCTCGTCCATGCGGTAGGCGCGCTCGCCATCATGGGGGTGGCGCGGGGTCCGGCGGCGCTGCATCTTGGCGGAGCGGCGATCTTCGCCTTCACCCTCTACGCCATGGCCCTGGGCGCTCCCAAATGGCTGGGCGCAGTCACGCCCGTCGGAGGGACGCTGATGATCGCCGGCTGGATATGGGCGGCGTGGATCTACTGGCGCGGCTGACGGACCGCGCCCGCCACTTGCCCCCGCATTAACCCAGGCTTAGATTGAACCCATGGCCGACCATCATCATCACGACCATCATGAACCGTCGAGCGACAGTCTCGCGGATGCCGCCCGCGCCACGCTGGAGGCGAGCCAGGAACAATGGACGCCGATGCGCGCGGCCATTTTCGATGCGCTGGCGGCGGAGGAAACCCCCGCATCCGCCTATGACATAGCCGACAGCGTGTCCAAGGCGCGGGGCAAGCGGGTGGCGCCCAACAGCGTCTATCGCATCCTCGACCTGTTCGTGAACAACAACATCGCGATGCGGGTGGAAAGCGCCAATGCCTATATCGCCAATGTGCATCCGGGCTGCCATCACGACTGCATCTTCCTGGTATGCACCCGCTGCAGGCAGGCGACGCATGTCGACGACGACAAGGTGACCGACAAGGTCCGCGCAGTGGCCCGGGGCGAGGGTTTTCAGCCGGATCGCCCCGTCATCGAGATATTGGGCATCTGCGCCAAATGCGCCGCGTGATGGCGTTGCGCTTTCGCCCGGAACGGCCCAGAGCATTTTCGAAGCGGATGCGATCTGCTGACTCGGAAAATGCGGCAAGCAGGGAACTTCCTGCGTTCGGGAGTCTATGTCTTTCATGAACGATCGTCCTTCCACCCCGCTGCTCGACCAGGTCGTCTGGCCGGCGGACCTGCGCAAGCTGCAACCGGGCCAGCTTCGGCAACTGGCCGACGAGCTGCGGCAGGAGGTGATTTCCGCCGTCGGCGTGACCGGCGGTCATCTGGGTTCCGGCCTGGGCGTGGTGGAACTGACGACCGCCATCCATTATGTGTTCGATACGCCGAACGACAGGCTGGTCTGGGACGTCGGCCATCAATGCTATCCGCACAAGATCCTGACCGGACGGCGCGACCGCATCCGCACGCTGCGTCAGGGCGGCGGTCTCAGCGGCTTCACCAAGCGGGCGGAGAGCGAGTTCGATCCCTTTGGCGCGGCGCATAGCTCGACCTCGATCAGCGCGGCTCTCGGCTTTGCCGTGGCGAACAGGATGAAGGGTCAGCCCGGCAAGGCGATCGCCGTCATTGGCGACGGCTCCATGTCGGCGGGCATGGCCTATGAGGCGATGAACAATGCGCGGGAGGCCGGGAACCGGCTGATCGTGATCCTGAACGACAACGACATGTCGATCGCGCCGCCGGTCGGCGGGCTGTCGGCCTATCTGGCGCGGCTGGTGTCGAGCCGGGAGTTCCTTGGCCTGCGCGACCTTGCCAAGCGGCTGGCCCGGCGGCTGCCCCGCCCCCTTCACAATGCGGCGCGCAAGACCGACGAGTTCGCGCGCGGCATGGCGATGGGCGGCACGCTGTTCGAGGAACTGGGCTTCTATTATGTCGGCCCCATCGATGGGCATAATCTCGACCAGTTGATCCCGGTGCTGGAGAATGTCCGCGACGCGGCGGAGGGGCCATGCCTCGTCCATGTCGTGACGCAGAAGGGCAAGGGCTATGCCCCGGCGGAGGCGGCGGCGGACAAATATCATGGCGTGCAGAAGTTCGACGTCATCACCGGCGCGCAGGCCAAGGCGCCTCCCGGTCCGCCCAGCTATACCGGCGTCTTCGCCCAGGCGCTGATCGCGGAGGCGGAACGCGACCCGGCGGTATGCGCGATCACCGCCGCCATGCCGTCGGGAACGGGGCTGGACAAGTTCGGCGCCGCCTTTCCCGACCGGACGTTCGACGTCGGCATTGCGGAACAGCATGCCGTGACCTTTGCCGCCGGGCTTGCCGCGCAGGGCATGCGCCCCTTCTGCGCCATCTATTCGACCTTCCTGCAACGCGCCTATGATCAGGTCGTCCATGACGTGGCGATCCAGAATCTGCCGGTGCGCTTCGCCATAGACCGGGCCGGCCTCGTCGGTGCCGACGGATCGACCCATGCGGGCAGTTTCGATGTGACCTATCTTGCCAGCCTGCCCAATTTCGTCGTCATGGCGGCAGCGGACGAGGCGGAACTGGTCCATATGGTCCACACCTGCGCCCTGCACGACGATGGGCCGATTGCGGTGCGCTACCCGCGCGGCAACGGCACGGGCGTCGCCCTGCCCGCCACGCCGGAAAGGCTGGAAATCGGCAAGGGCAGGATCGTGCGGGAAGGACGGCAGGTCGCGATCCTGTCTCTCGGAACCCGGCTGGAGGAGGCGCTGAAGGCGGCGGAAACGCTGGAGGCCAAGGGACTGTCCACGACCGTGGCGGACCTGCGCTTCGCCAAGCCGCTGGACGAAGCGCTGATCCGCAGGTTGCTGACCACGCATGAGGTTGGCGTCACCATAGAGGAAGGCTCGGTCGGCGGGCTGGGGGCGCATGTGCTGACATTGGCTAGCGATCAGGGGTTGATCGACAACGGTCTCAAGCTGCGCACCATGCGCCTGCCCGACATCTTCCAGGATCAGGACAAGCCGGAAAAGCAATATGCCGACGCCCGTCTGGACGCGAGCGCCATAGTCGACACGGTGCTGACGGCCCTGCGTCATAACAGCGCCGGGATCGGAACCGAAGTCCGGGCATAATAAGCAACCAAAAGGTTGCATGATGGAGGTTATGAGTGCATATGGGCAATCCGGAGGTTGCCTATATGCCTGATTCCATCACCAAGACCATCGAGATCGCCGCCCCTGTCGAAAGGGTGTGGGACGCGCTGATCGATCATGAGAAGTTCGGAAGTTGGTTCCGGGTCGCTCTCGATCAGCCCTTTGCCGTGGGGGCGGCTTCGACCGGATATATGACCTATCCGGGATATGAGGATTATCGCTGGGAAGCGCGGGTCGTGGCGATCCAGCCGATGACGCGCTTCGCCTATGAATGGCCGGCGACCGGCGGCGACAAGGAATTGATGGAAAGCGGTGTGGCCGTGTCCGAATGGACGCTGGTCGAATTCATGCTGGAGCCGACCGCCCTGGGCACCCGGCTGACGGTCACGGAAAGCGGCTTCGACAAGGTTCCCGAACCCCGGCGAAGCAATGTCATGCGGGACAATGAAGGCGGCTGGGCGGAGCAGGTGAAGAATATTCGCGACTATGCCGAGCATTGACGCTGCCCCAGCCCGACTTTTCGCGGCCTTGGGAGATGCGACGCGGCTGGGCATGATCGGGCGGCTTGCCGACGGCGGAGAGCGTTCGATCGGTCAGTTGGGCCATGGATTGCCGATCAGCCGCCAGGCGGTGGCCAAGCATCTGGATGTGCTGCTTGGCGCCGGACTCGTCACGCGGACCAGGGCCGGGCGCGAGGCGCTGTTCAGCCTGCGGCCCGAGGGTATCGCAGAGGCCAGGGACTGGCTCGCCAAGGTCGGCAGTCAATGGGATGGGACTTTGGGCCGGCTCAAGGATTTCGTCGAGAGCCAGCCCTGAATTCCGGTTTTTCCGATTATTGCGGAGTGGCCGCGCGGGCGTCCTGACCGTCGCCTTCGGGGGCGGCGATGATGTCGCGGGTGGTTGCGCCCTTTTCGACCACTTCGGTCGCCGGATCGCCGGCGGAGGAACGAATGCCCGCGGCGGCATTGGCGCGGCCGGCCGCGTTCAGAGTGGCGCTTTCGCCCGGGCTGCGGGCAGCGGGGCCGCCGAACATGGCGTCCATTGCAGCCTTGCTCGAATCGACCGACGCGGCGGCAGGCGTGCCGGGCGCGGGCGGAACCAGCGCGAAATCAGGCGGGATCACGAGCGGAGCCTGGCGCGAAACGGCAAATTCGTCGGGACGCGACCGGTTGAAAAGGCCGCCGCCACCGCCGCAAGCGGACAGCATGGAAATCAGGCCAGCGGCGAGGATCAGTTTACGCATCAGTTCATTGACTCCGTCTTTGCGCCCTTCTCGCGCAGCAGAAGCGCCCGCGCAAGCAGGATCAGCACGCCGAAAGTGATGGCTGCATCGGCCAGGTTGAAAATCAGGAAAGGCCGCCACTCCCCGAAATGCAGGTCGGCATAGTCGACCACATAGCCCAGGCGCATGCGGTCGATGATGTTGCCGATGGCGCCACCCAGGACGAGGCCGAGCGCCGCGACGTCCTGACGCGCCTTTTCGCGCCACATCCACACGGCCACGAAACCCGCGATCAGCATGGTCATGCCGACCAGTATCCAGCGCATCATGTTCGTGTCAGCGTGGAAGAAGCCCATGGAAACGCCGCGATTTTCCAGCCAGCGCAGGCGGAAGATCGGCAGGATTTCAATGCCGTCGTCCATCCGGCTTTTCAGCGCGAGGGGATAGGTGACGGTATACTTGACGAGCTGGTCGAGCACGAGCGTAACGGCCGCGACGATCAGGCCCAGAGGGCGATGGTGGACGGAATTTGGCATCAATTAGTGCTCAACCTGCATAACTTGGTCCCCCCGTGCACTGGCAAGCGCTTCATGCTCACGCCGACAAAAGCTCGTCGCAGCGGTTGCAGAGCGCGCCGTCTTCCTCGACCTCCGGCAGCAGGCGCCAGCAGCGGCCGCATTTGTGCCAGTCGCTGGGCTTGACGACGATGCCGTCGCCCTTGCCCATTTCGATGCGGGCGACGATGGCGATTTCAGCGAAGTTCACACCGTCACTGGGGACCAGTTCACCCATGGTGACATCGGCTTCCAGGCTGGAGCGGATGACCTTTTCGCGGCGGAGAGGCTCGATGGCTTCGTTGACCTGATCGCGCTGGTTGCGGATCTCCGCCCATTTGTCGTCCAGGCTCTGGTCGAGCCATGCCGCATCGACGGTCGGCCATTCCAGGAAATGCACGCTTTCTTCGGCATTTGGATAGCGGCTTTGCCACACTTCCTCAGCGGTGAAGGGGATGATCGGCGCGGCGTAGCGGACCAGCGCGTGGAACAGCGTGTCGAGCACGGTGCGGTAGGCGCGGCGCTTCGGGTCCGACTTCGAATCGCAATAGAGGCAGTCCTTGCGGATGTCGAAGAAGAAGGCCGAAAGGTCGCTGTTCGCGAAATCCATCAGTGCGCGGGTGTAGCGGCTGAATTCCAGCCAGTTCTCGCTGCCGGCCGCCTTGTCGACCACGCTGCGGAGATCGGCGTCCAGCCTTGCCAGCAGATGGAGCATGTAGCGCTCCAGTTCCGGCATTTCAGCGACGGGCAGCCTTTCCTCTTCGGAAAAGTCGGAAAGCGCGCCCAGCAAGTAACGGAAAGTGTTACGGAGTTTGCGATAGGCGTCGGACGAACCGGCCAGCACTTCCTTGCCGATGCGGACGTCGTCGAAATAGTCGGTGCTGGCGACCCAGACGCGCAGGATGTCGGAGCCGCTTTCGGCAATGACCTTCAGCGGATCGACGACATTGCCGAGGCTCTTCGACATTTTGCGGCCCTGCCCGTCCAGCGCGAAGCCGTGGGTGAGGACGGCGTCATAGGGCGCGCGGCCGCGCGTGCCGCTGCTTTCCAGCAGCGAGGACTGGAACCAGCCGCGATGCTGGTCGGAGCCTTCCAGATAGAGGTCGGCGCGGACGCCTTCGCCGTAACGGCCCTCCACCACGAAGCTGTGGGTCGAGCCGCTGTCGAACCAGACGTCGAGAATGTCGTTCACCACCTCATAGTCGTTGAGGTCGTAATCGGGGCCGAGCAGCGCCTGGTGGTCGGCGCCGAACCACGCATCGGCTCCCGCACCCCTGAACGCTTTGAGGATGCGGGAATTAACTGATTTATCAACCAGATAGTCGCCGGTCTTGCGATGGATGTAGAGGGCGATCGGGACGCCCCATGCGCGCTGGCGGCTGATCACCCAATCCGGGCGGCCCTCCACCATCGAGCGGATGCGGTTGATCGAGCGTTCCGGCACCCAGCGGGTGTGTTCGATGGAGTTGAGGGCGAGTTCGCGCAGGGTGGCGGCGTTGTCGCCCTCACCCTTCCCACCCGCTTGCGCGAGCGGGGCCCTTCCCTCTCCTACAAGGGGAGAGGGATTCTGGTCCATGGGGATGAACCATTGCGGGGTGCAGCGGAAGATGATCTTCGCCTTGGAGCGCCAGCTATGGGGATAGCTGTGTTTGAAGTCATCGGACGCAGCCAGAAGCCCGCCTGCTTCGCGCAGGTCGGTGCAGATGGGCCCTTCCCTGCCGACGAATTTCGGGTTGATGACGCTGCCCTGGCCGCCCAGCCAGAGCCAGTCTTCGCGATATTTGCCGTCATTTTCGACGGCGAAGACCGGGTTGATGCCGTTCGCCTTGCAGAGCGCGAAGTCGTCCTCGCCATGGTCGGGGGCCATGTGGACGAGGCCGGTGCCCGCGTCGGTGGTAACGAAATCGCCCGCGAGGAACGGGCGGGGTTTGGCGAAAAAGCCGCCAAGGGCGTGCATCGGGTGGCGGGCGACGGCTCCGGCGAGGTCGGCGCCTTTGCCGCGCCAGAGGATTTCTGCCTCAGGCGTCGCGGTGGAGGCGGCGTCGGGAGATGGGTTCCCGCCTTCGCGGGAATGACGCAGGAGGACGGAGGGGACGAGGGCTTCGGCCAGCAATAATTTGCGGCCGTCGCTTTCCACGAGGACATAATCGACTTCGGGGCCATAGGCCAAAGCCTGATTGACCGGGATCGTCCAGGGCGTGGTCGTCCAGATCACTGCATGCGCGCCGACCAGTTCGGGCGCGTTCGGGGCTTCGACAATCTCGAACGCTACGTCGACCTGGGTCGACACGATGTCCTCATATTCGACCTCCGCCTCGGCCAGCGCGGTCTTTTCGACCGGGGACCACATGACGGGCTTCGCGCCGCGATAGAGCTGGCCGCTTTCCGCGAATTTCAGCAGTTCGCCCACGATGGTGGCTTCGGCGTCGAACTTCATGGTGAGATAGGGATCGTCCCAGTCGCCCATGACGCCAAGGCGCTTGAACTGTTCCTTCTGCACGCCCACCCACCTGTCGGCATAGGCGCGGCATTCGGCGCGGAATTCCTGGGCCGGAACCTCGTCCTTGTTCTGCTTCTTCTTGCGATATTCCTCCTCGATCTTCCATTCGATGGGAAGGCCGTGGCAGTCCCAGCCGGGGATATAGGGCGCGTCATAGCCCAGCAACGACTGGCTGCGGACGATGATGTCCTTCAGCACCTTGTTCATCGCATGGCCCATATGAATGTCGCCATTGGCATAGGGCGGGCCGTCGTGGAGGATGAAGCGCCGGCGGCCCTTCCGCCGCTCCCGCAGCTTGCCGTAGAGGTCCATTTCCTCCCAGCGGGCCAGGATCGCCGGTTCCTTCTGCGCGAGGCCCGCCTTCATCGGAAAGTCGGTGACGGGCAGGAAGACGGTGCTCTTGTAATCCTGGGTTTCTTGGCGAGGCTGATCGGTCATTTTGGGTCCGGCGGTGAAATAATCCGTTCGTTCCGGCCTGCCGAACGATCGCGCTCTTCCTCAAGGAAAGAAAAGGGCTTCGACAGGCTCAGCCCGAACGGGTGAGAAATATGCCCGGTGCATTAGGCGAGGTGCGGCGTTCCCGCAAGGATTTGCCGCGCATCGTCGCAATCCTTCGCGATGGCGGCCATCAACGCGTCGAGGCCGTCATATTTCGCTTCAGGACGAAGATAGTGGATCAGTTGAACCTCGATCCGCTGGTCGTAGAGATTTTCGGCGAAGTCGAGGAAATGTGGCTCCAACAATTCCTTGGGCGGATCGAAGCTGGGACGGATGCCGAGATTGGCCGCACCGTCCAGCACGCGCCCGTCGGCCAGCAGCCCGCGCACGGCGTAGATCCCATAGGCCGGGCGCAGATAATGGCCAAGATCGATATTGGCCGTTGGAAAGCCGATGGTGCGGCCGAGCTTGTCGCCATGCTGGACCACGCCTTCAATGGCGAAGGGGCGGGTCAGCAGGCGGGTGGCGGTTGCGCAGTCGCCGGACTGGAGCGCCTTGCGGATGCGGGTGGAAGAGATGATCTCCCCATCCGCGCCGGTGACCGGGGGTACGGCTTCGGCGGCAAGGCCGAGCGGCGCGCCCAGTTGCGCAAGGCTCCGGGTGGAGCCCGCGCGGTCCTTGCCGAAGGTGAAATCCTCCCCCGTCACGACTCCGGCTACGCCCCAGTCGACCAGCAGGCGAACGAAGGAGAGCGGGTCCAGCGCGGCCAGTTCGCGGGTGAAATCGAACACCAGCATCGCGTCGGCGCCCGCGCGGGCGAAGAGGCGTTCCCGCTGGTCGAGGGTGGTCAGGCGGAACCAGGGGGTTTCCGGGCGAAAGAGCCGCATCGGATGCGGGTCGAATGTGGCGATGACAGCGGGCCTGCCCTGCGCGCGGGCAAGCTCTATGGCGCGGCGGGCCACGGCCTGATGCCCGGCATGAAATCCGTCGAAATTCCCCAGCGCCATGATGCTGCCGCGCAGATGCGCGGGCATCGGGGCGCCGCTGTGCAGCCGCTCCATGAGGGGCGCTATAGGCATGCGTCCGGCCGCTGGCAATGCGCGGCGGCGCGGAGGAAAGTGACGAAGCTGTAGGCGGGGCGGCCATTTTCGGCCGGATGGTCCTGCCGGGCGACTTCCCGCCAGTCGGCGGGATCGGGATAGGCGATGCGGGTGTCGCCTTCCGCATCCACATGGACCTCTGTGAGTTCGATGCGATGGGAGAAAGGCAGGAAGAGGCTGTAGATTTCCGCGCCGCCGATGACGGTGACGGTGGGCGATGCGGCCCTGGCGATGGCGTCCCGCGGGCTGTGGGCGGTTTCGGCGCCCTCCCCCCTCCATGCGCTGTCGCGGGTCAGGACGATATGGCGGCGGCCGGGCAGCAGGCCGGGAAGGCTGTCGAAGGTCTTGCGGCCCATGATCATCGGGTGGCCGAGGGTAAGCGCCTTGAAATGCCGGAGGTCGGCGGGCAGGCGCCAGGGCAGGTCGCCGTCCCGGCCGATCACGCCATTGTCGGCGCGGGCCAGGATGAGGAGGATTTCGGCGGTGGGACTGGTCATGCGGTTCGGGCCAATATTTGATCGATCACGACACCCATCCTGCGTTCGGGCGGAGCCTTTCGAAGCCCCCATCGCCTCCCCCTTTAAAGAGAAGTGAAGCCCTTCGACAAGCTCAGGGCGAACGATGAGAGGTTAGAGGGTCAGGCGGGTGACATGACCCATCTTGCGCCCGGGGCGGGCTTCATGCTTGCCATAGAGGTGCAGGTGATTGGCCGGATCGGACAGGATCTGCAGCCAGTCATTGGCCTCGACGCCGATCAGGTTGCGCATCTCCACCTTCGTCGCGGCGAGGCCGGTGTCGCCCAGCGGCAGGCCGCAGATCGCGCGGACATGATTTTCGAACTGGCTCGTCACCGCTCCTTCGATGGTCCAGTGGCCGCTATTGTGGACGCGCGGGGCCATTTCGTTGAAGACCGGGCCATTGGCGCTGGCGAAATATTCCAGCGTCAGGACCCCGACATAGTCGAGCGCGTCGGCGACTTTCGACGCCAGGGCGCGGGCTTCGGCAAGCTGGCCTTCGATCCGCGCGCCGGCGGGAACCGTCGAACTGTCGAGAATGCCGTCCCTGTGGACGTTGGCGGCGCTGTCCCAGAAGCGGATGTCGCCATGGGCGCCGCGCACGAGGATGACGGAGAATTCCTCCGCAAAGGTGACGAAGCCTTCGAGGATGGCGCTCTGGCGGCCAATGGCGTTCCACGCGCCGACCGCGTCGCCGGGATCGGAGAGGCGCGCCTGCCCCTTTCCGTCATAGCCCATGCGGTTGGTCTTGAGGATCGCCCTGCTGCCGATCTGGTCCAGCGCCTCTTCGAGATCGTCCAGGCTTTCGACCGGGGCGAAGGGCGCGGTGAGGCCGCCAAGGTCGCAGACGAAGCGCTTTTCCGCGAGGCGGTCCTGCGCCACGCGGAGCGCCTCCGCGCCGGGGCGGACGAGACCGTGGGTGGCGAGGACTTCGACCGCCGAGGGGTCGATATTCTCGAACTCATAGGTGACGACGTCGACGCTGTCTGCGAAGGCCGCCAGTGCGTCGGCATCCTCATAGGCGCCCTGCGTCCAGCGGGGAGAGACGTCGGCGGCGGGGCCGCTCGATTCCGGGGCGTATATGTGCGTGCGATAGCCAAGCTGCGCGGCGGCGATGGCGATCATCCGGCCCAACTGGCCGCCGCCTAATATGCCGATGGTGGAGCCGGGCGGGATGATGGTCATCTTATTCGGGGGTGTCCGCTACGTCGTTGGTCTGCTTTTCGCGCCAGGCGTCGAGGCGCTGCGCCAGCGCTTCGTCGGTGGTGGCGAGGATCGAGGCGGCGAAGAGCGCGGCGTTGATCGCGCCGGGCTTGCCGATGGCGAGCGTGCCGACCGGAACGCCGCCGGGCATCTGGACGATGGAAAGCAGGCTGTCCATGCCCTTCAGCGCCTTGGATTCCACGGGCACCCCCAGCACTGGCAGGCGCGTCATGGAGGCGGCCATGCCGGGGAGATGTGCGGCGCCACCGGCTCCGGCGATGATGACTTTCAGGCCCCGGCCGACCGCGCCGGTGGCATAGTCGTAGAGGCGCTGAGGCGTGCGGTGGGCGGAGACGACCTTGCATTCATGGGCGACGCCGAGGGCCTTCAGCGTCTCCGCCGCGTGGCGCATCGTTTCCCAGTCGGATCGGCTGCCCATGATGATGCCGACTTGCACGGCTTCGAGTGCCCCGGTCATTTCGCTTCGCACTTTCCCTGATATGCGGAAAGCAAAGCCCCTTAGCGGGAGGTTCGCGGAGGGGCAATGCTTCTTTCTTCCCCTGCGGGAGGGGCCTTTCTAGCGTTCCGACAGGTAGTAGCGGTCCCTGGCGGTCAGGTCGTCGGCGAGTTCATAGACGATGGGCTGACCGGTCGGGATTTCCAGTTCGGTGATCTCATCGTCGGGAATGTTCGAGAGATGCTTCACCAGCGCGCGCAGGGAATTGCCGTGGGCGGAGATGACGACGCGCTTGCCGGCCTTGAGGTCGGGGGCGATCCGCTCTTCCCAATAAGGCAGCACGCGGGCGATCGTGTCCTTCAGCGATTCCGTCGAGGGGATCGGAATGCCGGCATAGCGGCGGTCCTTCGACAGGTCGAACTCGCTGCCCGCCTCCAGCGGCGGCGGCGGCGTATCGAAGCTGCGGCGCCAGATCTTCACCTGCGCGTCGCCATGCCTGGCCGCCGTCTCCGCCTTGTTGAGGCCGGTAAGGCCGCCATAATGGCGTTCGTTGAGGCGCCAGTCCTTTTCGACCGGCAGCCACAGGCGGCCCATTTCCTCCAGCACCAGGTTCAGCGTCTTGATCGCGCGGGTCTGGACGGAGGTGTAGCACTGGTCGAAGTCCAGCCCCTTTTCCCTGAGCATGCGGCCGGCGGCGCGGGCTTCCTCCGCGCCCTTTTCGGTCACGTCCACGTCCCACCAGCCGGTGAAGCGGTTTTCGAGGTTCCAGGCCGACTGGCCGTGGCGGATGAGGACGAGCGTGGGCATGAAGCGTGTCTCCTGCACGAGAAACCAAGAATTGCGCCCTCCCATAGCGCGGGAAATATCCGACGCAAGCTTGCGCGGCCCCGGCCTGCCCCCACATTGCAGTCGGTCCGTCGATGGGATAGCCCACGCAGAAGCTGAAGGAAGGAACCGGCAACTTGGCATTTGTGAAGGGCGTGTGGCGCATATTGGTCGCCATCAAGGACGGGCTGGTGCTGTTGTTCCTGCTGATGTTCTTCGGGGCGCTCTATGCCGCCCTGTCCTGGTCGCCCAAGCCAGCGCAGAGCGTCGGCAGCGGCGCGCTGCTGCTGAAACTGGACGGGACCATCGTCGAACAGCCGTCGGAAATCGATCCGATGGCGCTGCTGTCGGGCGGGAGCGACCGGGCGAAGGAATATGGGCTGGCCGACATCGTTGCCGCACTGGATGCCGCCAGAGACGACAGGAAGGTGAAGGCCGTCGTGCTGAACCTGGACGGTTTCATGGGCGGCGGTCAGGTGGCGCTGGCGCGGGTGGGCAAGGCGCTGGACGCGGTGCGCGCGGCGAAGAAGCCGGTCTTCGCCTATGCCGCCATCTATAGCGACGACAGCTATCAACTGGCCGCGCATGCGAGCGAAAGCTGGGTGGACCCGCTGGGCGGCGTGGCGATCACCGGGCGCGGCGGATCGGGGCTGTATTACAAGGGGCTGATCGACAAGCTGGGGGTCAACACCCATGTCTATCGCGTCGGCACCTACAAGAGCTTCGTCGAGCCCTTCACGCGGACCGGCCAGTCGCCGGAAGCGAAGCAGGCCAATCAGGCGCTCGCCGATGCGCTGTGGGAGGATTGGCGGCAGGAAGTGGCCAAGGCGCGGCCCAGGGCGCGGCTGGCGGCCTATGTCGGCAATCCGGCGGCTCTGGCGGAGGCGGCTGGCGGCAATCTGGCGAAGGCGGCCTTGGGCGCCGGGCTGGTCGACCGGGTGGGCGACGAAGCGGCCTTCGGCGCGCGGGTGGCAGAGGTTGCGGGCGATGCGCCGGACGACAGGGCCGGGAATTTCGCCGCCATCGATCTTAAAAACTATATGAGGGCGCACAAGCCCGCCAATGACGGCGAGATCGGCGTGCTGACCATCGCGGGCGACATTGTCGATGGCGAGGCCGGGCCGGGCACGGCGGCGGGCGACACGATTTCGGCGCTGCTGCGCAAGGCGTTGGCGGACAAGGACCTGAAGGCGCTGGTGGTCCGGGTCGATTCGCCGGGCGGATCGGTGATGGCGTCGGAGAAGATCCGCAGCGCCATCATGGAAGCGAAGTCCGAAGGTCTGCCGGTGGTGGTGTCCATGGGCAATGTGGCGGCCAGCGGCGGCTATTGGGTATCGACGCCGGCCGATGTGATCTTCGCGGAGCCGGATACGATCACCGGTTCGATCGGCGTGTTCGGCATCATACCCAGCTTCGAGGGCACTCTGGCGAAGATGGGCGTCACCACCGACGGCGTGAAGACGACGCCGCTGTCGGGCCAGCCGGACATTGCCGGGGGCACCACGCCGGAGTTCGACCGGATCATGCAGATGGGGGTCGAGGATATTTACGGCCGCTTCGTCGGGCTGGTCGCGCAATCGCGCCGCAAGACCCCCCAGCAGATCGATGCCATTGCGCAGGGGCGCGTCTGGGACGGCGGCACGGCGCGGCAGATCGGCCTGGTGGATCGCTTCGGCGGGCTGGAAGAGGCGATTGCCGAGGCGGCGAGGCTGGCGAAGATCGATCCGGCCAAGGCCAGGCCCTATCGCATTGCCAAGGAACCGGACAAGTTCGCCGAATTCGTCCAGTCGGTCATGGATCGGGAGGATGAGGACGATGCCGGGGCCCCGTCAGCCATGGTCGGGCGCGACCTGCTCGGGCGGCAGGCGATCGTGCAGCGGAACTGGGCTTTGCAGGCCGTCGCCGATGTGCGCGCGCTGGTGAGCGGCGCGGGCGTGCGGGCCGATTGCCTGGAGTGCCGGGGCTATGGCGCGCCGCGGGTGGCGACGGCGGCGGATGAACGGGGGATGATGGCGCTGCTGCTTGGGCTGTGGCGGTGATGTGCGGTGCTGCTTGATGTGGCATGGGGATTGATGGGCAGTGGCGGACATTCCTTCTCCCTTGAGGGAGGGGGGTGGGAAGCCCTGGCGGCGAAGGAGCGTGGGCGGGGTTGGATGAGGAAGGGGCGGGCCTGAGGCCCGCGCGATCCGTTGGATTGCAACCCCCTCACCCAGCTACGACTAGACAGCAAGCTGCCAAGTCTGCGCAGCCCTCTCCCTCAAGGGAGAGGGATAAAATGGGTTTCCGCTTCGTACCCAGCCCAGACGCCACAAAGGCCCTTCCCTGCAGCCGTTATCTTTTCACATCGACCCTCCGCCATGGAGCACTGGCGCGGGGGAGCCCCTCTCCCTATAGCTGGTCCATGGCATCCACCGAAAAGAAGAAGAAATCCGACTCCGCCCGGACCAAGGTGCGGCCCGCAGGTTTCCCGACGCGCGAGCAGGTGATGGATTTCATCGCCACGTCCGACCAGCCGGCCGGAAAGCGGGAGATCGCGAAGGCCTTCGGTCTCAAGGGGCAGGAGAAGATCGCGCTCAAGGCGCTGCTCAAGGACATGGCGGACGAAGGGCTGATCGACATCGGCCCAGCGCGGGCCTTCCACAAGATGGGCGGCGTGCCCAAGGTCACGGTGCTGCGGATCGTGGATGTCGACGACACCACCCTGATCGCCACGCCGGAACGCTGGGAGGCGGAGGGGCAGCCCGCGCCCCGGCTGCGCGTCATGGAGCGGGGCAAGCGCGGCGCGCTGACTATTGGCGACCGCATATTGGCGCGGACGGAGGAAGCGGGGCGCGGCTGGGTCGCGCATCCGATGAAGAAGCTTGCCAAGGCGAGCGAGGAATTGCTGGGCGTGGTCGAGGAAGCGGATGGCGGCAAGCTGTGGCTGCGGCCGGTCGACAAGCGCATCCGGCGGGATACCCCGATTTCGGACGCCGGCACGGCGAAGAAGGGCGATCTGGTGCTGGCCGAGCCGGTGGGGCGCCCGCCCCGGATCACGGCGCGGGTGACGGACATATTGGGCGATCCCTTCGCGCCGCGCAGTTTCAGCCTGATCGCCATCCACAAGCATGGCATTCCCCACGTCTTTTCCGAGCGGGTCGAGGAGGAGGCGGTGACGGCTTCCAGCCTCGCCTTGCATGAGGAGAAGCGGGAGGATTTGCGGCACCTGCCCATCGTCGCCATCGATCCGGTCGATGCGCGGGACCATGACGATGCGGTCTGGGCCGCGCCGGATGATGATCCGGCCAATGAGGGCGGCTACAAGGCGATCGTCGCGATCGCGGACGTCAGCTATTATGTGCGTCCGGGCAGCGCGCTGGACCGCGAGGCGAGGAAGCGCGGGAACAGCGTCTATTTCCCCGATCTGGTCGTGCCGATGCTGCCCCACCAGCTTTCTTCCGACATGTGTTCGCTGCGGGCGGGCGAGGATCGTGCGGCCATGGCCTGTCACCTCGTGCTGGATGCGGCGGGCAAGGTGAAGAGCTGGCGCTTTTCCCGCGCGGTGATCCGGGTGGCGGCGGTGCTGGCTTATGAGGATGCGCAGGCGGCAATCGACGGCGAAAAGCCCCTCGACCTGTTGGAACCGGCATTAAAGCCCCTCTGGGCCTGCTGGGCGCTGCTGCGCAAGGCGCGGGACAAGCGGGAGCCGCTGGCGCTGGACCTGCCGGAGCGGCGGGTGGTGCTGGACGAATATGGCAAGATCGTCAGCGTGGCGGTGCGCGAGCGGCTGGACGCGCATATGCTGATCGAGGATTATATGATCGCCGCCAATGTCGCGGCGGCAAAGGCGCTGGAGGCCAAGAAGGCGCCGGTCATGTACCGTGTCCATGAGCCGCCGAGTCGGGACAAGCTGGTGGCGCTGAAGGATTATCTGGCGACCTTCGACATCGAATTCGCCCTGGGGCAGGTGGTGAAGCCCGCCACCTTCAACCGGCTGATCGCGCGGATCGGGGAAGCGGAGGAGAAGCCCCAGATCATGGAGCAGATCCTGCGCAGCCAGACACAGGCCTATTATGCGCCGTCCAATATGGGGCATTTCGGGCTGGCGCTGGGGTCCTATGCGCATTTCACGTCGCCGATCCGGCGCTATGCGGACCTGCTGGTGCATCGGGCGCTGGTGGGCGCCTATGGGCTGGAACTGCCGGCGCCCAAGGGGGATATTCCCGACCGATCATCGCTGAGCGGCGAGGATATGGAGAATATGGGCCGCGTGGGCGAGATGATCAGCCAGCATGAGCGCCGCGCCATGGAGGCGGAGCGGGAGACCATCGACCGCTATGTCGCGGCGTTCCTGGCGGCGCATGTGGGCGATCTGGTGGAGGCGCGGATCACCGGGGTGCAGAGCTTCGGCTTCTTCGCCACGGTCGAGGGGCTGGGCGGCGACGGGCTGGTGCCGGTGTCGACGCTGGGCGACGAGCGTTTCTTCTTCGACGAAGCCGGGCGGGCGCTGGAAGGCGTGGAGAGCGGGGACCGCTATACGGTCGGGCAGCGGCTGCAATTGCGGCTGGCCGAAGCGGACCCGATCAACGGCTCGTTGCGCTTCGAACTGCCCGACGCCCTGCCCCAGCGGCCGAGCTTCAAGAAGGACCGCGTGCGGCCCGGCAGCGTCAGGCGCGGGCGGCCGACCAATATCCGCCACATCGGATCGAAGCGGGGCAAGCATCGGCGGTGAGAGCCCCTTTGCGATGAAGCTTCCACGGCGCAGGTTGACGCGAGTTCCTGTCCTTGCAGGAGCAGATGGCGCTGCAACCTCCACGGCGTCACCGTGAACGAAAAAGGGCGGCCCCGCAGGACCGCCCCTTTTTCCTCTTCAACCGTCAATGCGGTTTCAGGCTGCCGCGCTCTCCGGCTCGACCGCGAACAGGGTCACGCCCTTATATTTGCTGTCGCCCTGATCATAGAGGCCGTGCATCGCCTCGAACTTTTCATCGACCAGGCTGACGTCGTTCAGTCCCGCCAGCTTGAAGGTGCCGAGCTTCAGCTCCCGCGGCGGGCGGCCGTCGCGCTCTATCGTCACCGCGTCGATGAACATTTCGTCATGGCGCGTGTAGAGGATGTGCGGCGCGAGCTTCACGACCATCTTGTTGTAGGTCGCCATCAGACATTTCTGAAGCGCTATCGCCTCGAAGAACATGGTAGGAGCGTTCATAATGCGTTTTTCATTACCGATTTGACGCGCCGGTTCAATTGCTTTGTGCGTCGCACCATCGCACGGCGACGCAACCCGGCCCATGCCCGCGACAAATGGATTCAGGCGTTTCGCCTGCGCGATAGAAGATGCAGCCGCTCACGCAAGGCCCAGCGCGCCACCAGCAGCAGCGCGACGACGCCCAGCCCGCTCGCGAGTCCCAGCCAGATGCCAAGGCCCTGTAACCCCAGCGGAAAGGCCAGGACGATGCCGATTCCGATGCCGATCACCCAATAGCCGATCAGGGCGAAGATCATCGGCACGCGGGTATCCTGTATGCCCCTCAATACCCCTGCCCCCACCGCCTGCGCGGCGTCCACCAACTGGAACAGCGCCGCGACGCCCAGGAAACCGACCGCCAGCATCGCGGTCCGCGCATTGGCGGGATCGGCAAGGTTCAGGAAAGCGGAGATCAGCATGCGCGGAAAGGCGATGAGCATCGTCGCGGCGATCAGCGCGAATCCGGTCCCGATCGCCAGCGCCAGCCAGCCCGCACGGCCGACCGCTGCCAGATCGCCCTTTCCATAGGCGAGACCCACGCGCACGGTCGCCGCCTGGCCGATGCCCATCGGCACCATGAAGACGAGCGCGGCGATCTGAATCGCGACGGCGTGCGCCGCCAGCGAGTCGCGGTCGATCAGCCCCATCAGGAAGGCGGAGGCGTTGAACACGGTGGTTTCCAGCCCCAGGGTGATCGCGATCGGCAGGCCCAGCGCCCAGACGGCCCGGTGCCGTTCGCGATCACGGGTCCAGAATCGCCCCAGCAGGCGATAGCGGCGGAACCGCCGGTCGATCAGGATGACCGACAGCAGCCCGAGGAACAGGAAGGAGGAGGACAGCGTGCTGGCGATGCCCGCGCCGAAAATCCCCAGCGCGGGAAAACCCAGATGCCCGAAGATCAGGGTCCAGCCCGCCAGCAGGTTGAACGGGATGGCGCAGACCATGATGATCAGGCCCCAGACCGGCCGTTCCAGCGCGGAAATGAAGTTGCGCAGCGTGGTGAAGCCCAGAAAGGGCAGCAGCGCCCATTGCAGGCCGCGCATCAGTTCGCCCGCCTGCGCCGCCAGGTCCGCCTCCTGCCCCATCAGCAGCAGGATGGATTCGCTTTCCCAGAGCAGCGCCCAGGCGGGCAGTACGAACAGGGTCGCCGCGCGCAGCGTCTGGTGCACCGTCCGCCTGACGTCGCGCACCGAATGCCGCCGACGCCCCCGTTCCGTGGCGATCAGCGGCGCGGCGGCGGTGACAAGCCCCATGCCGAAGATCAGCAGCGCGTTGAACAGGTTGATCGCCAGCGCCCCCGAAGCCACCGCGCCCGCGCCGAGCCGGCCCAGCAGCAGCAGGTCGGTCGCCGCGATGCCGGCCCAGGCGATATTGCCCGCGATCATCGGCAGCGCGAGCGCGGTCAGCGCCCCGGCCTCCAGACGCCAGGGTGAACGCATCGATCAGTGCTTTTTGAAGAGGTGCAGCACCGCCACGACGATGCCGCCGACGACCAGCCCGACGATAGCCGCGCCCGCCGCGTTCACGACCCATTCCACCGCCGGCGCGATGGCGGGCAGCCCCCGGCCCGCGGCTTCCGCGACATGATGGATGGCGCCGGGGATGAGATCCCAGTGAAATTCGTGCAGTCCGTGGACGATCAGGCCCCCGCCGACCCAGAGCATGGCCGCAGTGCCGACGACGCCCAATATCCGCATCAGCACCGGCATGGCCTTCACCATCGCACGGCCCAGCACCCGTGCGCCGGCCGAACGCCGTTCCGCCAGATGCAGGCCGATATCGTCCATCTTCACGATGAAGCCGACGACGCCATAGACGCCGGCGGTGATCAGGAAGGCGACGACGATCAGGACGATCGCCTGCTCCCAGATCGGTTCCGCCGCCACGGTGCCGAGCGCGATCGCCATGATCTCGCCCGAGAGGATGAAGTCGGTGCGGATCGCGCCGGAGACCTTCTGGTCCTCCAGTTCCTTCGAACTATGCGTTTCCAGCGCCTCCTCCGCCAGATCATGGCCGCCCTGCACTGCCTCCAGCAGCTTTTCGGCCGCTTCGAAACAGAGAAAGGCACCGCCCAGCATCAGCAAGGGGGGCAGAAGCCAGGGCGCGAGGGCGCTCAGAACCAGCGCGGCGGGGAGCAGGAACAGCAGCTTGTTGCGCAGCGATCCCTTGGCGATCTTCCAGATGATGGGGAGTTCGCGGTCCGGCGTCAGGCCCATGACATAGCGCGGCGTGACGGCGGTGTCGTCGATCACGACGCCGGCCGCCTTCGAGCCCGCCTTGCCCGCGGCGGCGGCGACATCGTCCAGCGAACTGGCGGTAAGCTTGGCAATCCCCGCCACGTCGTCGAGCAGCGCGATCAGACCCGAAGGCATTGATGTTATTCCCCTGTTGGCCCCGGCATGGGACCGGCAGCCGCCTCAATAGAGGCGGGGCACAAGCGGTGCAATGGATTGGGAAGCGATCGGATCGATAAGGGAGCGAGCCGGCGGCTCAATGCAGCCCGCGATAATTGCCCGGCGGGTCGCTGGCGGGGAAGCTTTCATCGACCTGCTCGTCCACCATGTCCCAGTCGCGCGCGTCGATATGCTGCTCGTCCGGCCCGGCATCGCGCACCGGGCCGGAGGAGAAGCCGGTCCCGCGATAGTCGCCCGCGTCGCGCTGCGCCTGCCACTCCTTCCATCCCCTCCACGCCACGGCGCCCAGTCCGGTGAGGAATGCGAGTTTCAACAACCCCTTCATTTCGGCTTCTCCTGTGCTTGGTGCAGATGGACCCATTCGGCCCGGTTGCCGCTGACGGTGTCCGGCGTCAGCGGGATGTCGCCTTCCTCGTCGGTGCCGCCCGGCGGTTCCACGGACGGCGCGGAGGCAACGGCCCAGCGCTGGCGCAGCGCGGCGTCGATCATCGCCTGCCAGACCCGTTCGTCACCCGCCTGCCGCATGGCATCGTCGGGGTCCTTGATGATGGCGAGCAGGCCTGCCGCGGTTTCCACCTGTTCCTGCCAGCGATCCGGACCCAGGTCGGGATTGCCGGCGGCCAGATGCCGCGCCAGCCGTTCGAGAAGAATGCGCTGCTCCATGCGCTGGTGAACGCGGGCCGGACCGCCCTGTTCCCCCCGTCGTTCGGTTCCCGCGTCGTAACGCCTGTGCAGCGATGTGAACGGCCCGCCGGTTCGATCGTTAGCCTGGAATGCAAGGAAAAGGAGACGATCATGCCCCAGGGCGACAAGAGCAGCTACACCGACAAGCAGAAGCGCAAGGCGGAGCATATCGAGAAGGGTTATGAGGATCGCGGCGTGTCCCGCAAGGAAGCGGAACGGCGCGCCTGGGCGACCGTCAACAAGGAATCGGGCGGCGGCAACAAATCCGGCTCCGGCCGGGGCAAGCCGGACAGCCATGCCTCCTCGCGCAAGGGCGGGAAGAAGGGCGGCGCGGCGTCGGCCCGGCGCCCGCCCGCCGATCGGTCCGCCGCCGCCAGAAAGGGTTGGGAAACCCGGCGGAAAAAGGCGCATGGGTGACGGCGGAGGCTATCCGCGGAGGCCGGTTCAGTCTTCCGTCTGGTAGTGCGGCAGCCCGAGCCCTTTTCGCATCGCGACGGCCCGCAGCAGGAAACCGAGCAGCGCGGCGATGACGCCCGCGACGGGGACGTCCAGCCCGATCCAGCGCAGGGCGACGAACAGGCCCGACGCGAGCGCCGCCGCCGTCACGTACAGTTCCGGCCGCAACAATATGGACGGCTCCCCCGCCAGCAGGTCGCGCATGATGCCGCCGACGCAGCCGGTGACGACGCCCATCATCGCCGCCACCAGCGGCGGCACGCCATAGCTCATCGCCTTGGCCGCGCCATAGACGGCGAAGGCGGCGAGCCCCACCGCATCCAGCCAGTCGAGAGCGCTGTCGCTCCACAAACGGCGCGGGGTGAACCAGACGAGCAGCGCCGCCATCATGCAGGCGATGGCGGGCACGGCGTCGCGGACCCAGAAGACCGGCGCGCCGATCAGCAGGTCTCGGACAGTCCCGCCCCCTACCCCCGTCACCAGCGCGAAGA
This sequence comes from Sphingobium fuliginis, assembly GCF_015074805.1. Taxonomy (NCBI): domain Bacteria; kingdom Pseudomonadati; phylum Pseudomonadota; class Alphaproteobacteria; order Sphingomonadales; family Sphingobiaceae; genus Sphingobium; species Sphingobium fuliginis. The sequence goes on from NZ_CP060035.1 coordinate 1,543,488, forward strand.
AGGCGAAGGTGACGAGCGTCTGGCGCAGGCGCGCGGCGGCCAGCGCCCCGGACGCGGCGAAGACGAAAGTGCCGACGATGCCGAGCGTCTCCAGCACCGGGCCGATTTGCGGCAGCAGCGTCTGGTTCATGGGGCGGCGCTGGGCGCTATTTCGCCAGTTCCGCCTCTATGGCCGCGATCAGCCCGGCATCGTCGGGCGTGGTCGAGGGCGCGAAGCGGGCGGCCACGCCGCCATCCTTCGCGATCAGGAACTTCTCGAAATTCCAGAGCACTTCGGGTTCGCGATTGGGCGTGATGCCATAGCCGATCAGCTTTTCGCGGAACTCGGCCCCCTCCCCCTGCGAACTCGGCTGCGCGCCGGTCAGCGCTGCGTAGAGCGGGTGCTTTTCCGGCCCGGTGACGACGATCTTCTCGAACATCGGGAAATCCACGCCGAAATTGGTCGTGCAGAAGGTCGCGATCTCTTCATTGCTGCCCGGTTCCTGCGCACCGAAGTCGTTGGCGGGGAAGCCGGCGACGACCAGCCCCTTGTCCCTATAGTCGCGATAGAGCTTTTCCAGTCCCTCATATTGCGGGGTCAGGCCGCATCGGGAGGCGACGTTGACCACCAGAACCACCTTGCCCGCATAGTCGGCCAGGCTGGCGTCGGCGCCCTTGATGGTCTTGAGCGGGATTTGCTGGATCATGGCATGCTCTCCTTGCGAATGGACGGCTTCCCCCATCATATGGCGGCGCCGAAGAGCTTTCCTACCCCGGAGGTCGCAAGCATCGCGAAAACGCCCCAGAAGACGACGCGAGCCACCGCCCGCGCTACCCCGCCGCCACCCAGGCGGGCGCCGACATAGCCAAGCACCGCAAGGCACAGCAGCGACGTGACGGCGACGGCCGCGATGGCGTGCGACGGATTGGCGACGGCGGCCAGCACAGGGGCGACCGCGCCTGCGGAGAAGGTCGCGGCGGAGGTCAGCGCCGCCTGGACGGGCCGCGCGGTGCTGATGTCGGAAATGCCCAGTTCGTCCCGCGCATGGGCGGCGAGCGCGTCGACATTCATCAACTGCGTCGCCACCTGGCCCGCAAGGTCAGCCGTCAGGCCGCGATCGACGTAGATGTCGCGCAATTCCTCCCATTCCACATGGGGCTGTTGGGCGAGCGCCTTCTTTTCCTTGGCCAGATCGGCGCGCTCTGTATCGGACTGGGCGCTGACGGACACATATTCGCCCGCGGCCATCGACATGGCGCCCGCCACCAGCGCGGCGATGCCCGACAGAAGGATGGTATCCCGCGACGCCCCCGACGCAGCGATGCCGGTGAGCAGGCTGGCGGTGGAGACGATGCCGTCATTGGCGCCCAGAACGGCCGCGCGCAGCCAGCCGACGCGGTTGACATAATGGACCGCATGATGGCCGTCGATCATGTCATTGTCCTGCATCGTCGCGGATTGTTCCATGCGCCTGTCCCCTTTTTCCGCCATCTGGCTACCAGATGAGGAGGATGGCGCAAGGCATTCTAGGCACCCAGCCCTTCCGCCTTTTCCGCCAGTTCCAGCCAGCGTTCCTCCGCGGCTTCCTTTTCGGCGCGAGCCTTTTCGATCGCCTTGCTGAGCAGGTCGAACCTGCCGGGATCGCGGCTGTAGAGATCGGGATCGGCCAGCGCTTCCTCATCGCGGGCAATGGCCGCCTCCATCTCCTCTATCCGCTTGGGCAGCAGGTCGAAATCGCGCTGGTCCTTGTAGCTGAGCTTGGTCGACGCGCTTTTCGGCGGGGGCGGCGGCGCAGCCTTCCTCTCTTGCCTGGGCGCGTTCCTCGGCTGGCGCTTGGCGACCCAATCCGCATAGCCGCCGACGATCACGTCGACGGTGCCGGAGCCGTCCAGGCCAAGCGTGACCGTCACCGTGCGGTCGAGGAAGTCGCGGTCGTGGCTGACGATCAGGACGGTGCCCTCATAATCGGCAATGACTTCCTGAAGCAGGTCGAGCGTTTCGAGGTCCAGGTCGTTGGTCGGTTCGTCCAGCACCAGCAGGTTCGATTCGCGGGCGAATTCGCGGGCGAACAGCAGCCGTGAGCGCTCGCCGCCCGACAGGGTGCCGACGCGCGCCTCCGCCAGCGAGGGGTCGAAGAGGAATTCCTTCAGATAGCCGTGGACATGCTTGCGCGTGCCGCGCACGTCGATCCAGTCGCCGCCTTCGGCCAGAACGTCGCGCACGCGCCTGTCGGCCTGCATCAGGCTGCGCTGCTGGTCGATGAAGATCATGTCGAGCGATTTGGCCTGACGGACCTGTCCGCTGTCGGGCGCGAGTTCACCGGTCAGCAGTTTGAGGAGCGTGGTCTTGCCCGCGCCATTGCCGCCGACGATGCCGATCCGGTCGCCGCGCTGGATGCGCAGCGAGAAATCCCTGATGACGGTGCGGTCGCCGAAATTCTTCGTGACATGCTCAGCGGTGATGACGCTTTTCGTCTTGTTGTCGTCGCTGGCGACGGCGATTTTCGCGACACCCTGCGGCCCCACCATGGCGGCGCGCTGGGCCCGCATTTCGTGGAGCTTGGCAAGGCGGCCCTGGTTGCGCTTGCGCCGGGCGGTGACGCCGCGTTCCAGCCAGTGCGCCTCGATCTTGAGCCGGGCGTCGAGCTTCTCTGCGGCGCGGGCTTCCTCGGCATAGACCGCTTCCATCCACTGCTCGAAACCGCCGAAGCCGATCTCGTTGCGGCGGATGCCGCCACGGTCCAGCCACAGCGTCTGGCGCGTGAGGCGCGTCAGGAAGGCGCGGTCATGGCTGATGACGATGAACGCGCCATTATAGCGGCCGAGCCAGCCCTCCAGCCAGTCGATGGCGTCGATGTCGAGATGGTTGGTCGGTTCGTCCAGCAGCAGCAGATCGGGTTCGCTGGCAAGGGCGCGGGCGATGGCGGCGCGGCGGCGTTCGCCTCCCGAAGCGGTCGCGGCCTCTCGGTTGAGGTCCGTACCGAGCTGGCTGGCGATGGCGTCCACCTCATGCGCGGGCGGCGCGAACTGGCCCGCCAGCGCGAAGTCGCGCAGCGTGGCGAAGCCGGAAACGTCAGGGTCCTGCTCCAGCATGATGACGCGGGCGCCCGGACGGACGGAGCGCGTGCCCTCGTCCGGTTCGATCTGGCCGGCGATCAGTTTCAGCAGCGTGGTCTTTCCCGCGCCGTTGCGGCCGATCAGCGCCAGCCGGTCCCGATCCCCGACGAAAATATCGAGATTGCGGAAAAGCCAATGGGTGCCCTGGGACAGGCCAAGATTTTCGAAGGAGAGAATGGGAGCCGCCATGGCCGTGCAGCTAGGGCTTTGACGCGCCTGGGGCAAGGGGGGGGAACCGGAAGCTGTCTGACGGCTTTCAACGCATGTCAGCGTCCATTCATCGCAGCCGTCACAATGTCGCTGCATCGCTTCTTGAGGAGAAAGCCCTGTGAAATCCACGTTCGCCCTGATGGCATCCGCTGTCGTTGCCGCCGCCGCTCTGCCGATCGCGGCCGCTGCGCAGACCAGCGTGACCATCGCAGAAACCGCGCCGGTCGTGACGTTGAACGTCACCGAGACCGTGGAGGCGGCGCCCGACATGGCGACGGTGGGTACCGGGGTCCAGACGCGCGCCCAGACCGCCGCGCAGGCGATGCGCGACAATGCGGTGCAGATGGACAGGCTGGTCGCCGCGCTGGTGAAGGCGGGCATTCCGAAGAAGGACATCCAGACCAGCGGCATCAATCTGAGCGCGCAATATGACTATAGCAACCGCGACGGCCAGCCCGCCGGGCCGCGTTTCATCGGCTATGAGGCTTCGAACCAGCTATCGGTGAAGCTGCGCGACATCAGGAAGGTGGGAACCCTGCTCGACACGATGGTGGAGGCCGGAGCGACCAATGTGAACGGGCCGAGCTTCTCGATCAGCGATCCCGCGCCGATGCTGGCGCAGGCCCGGGCGGCGGCGTTGAAGACCGCCAGGGCGCAGGCCGATTTCTATGCCCAGGCGGCGGGTTATCGCTCGGCAAGGCTCGTCTCGCTGGCGGAGAGCAACAGCGGCGGGCAGCCGCCCATGCCGGTGATGGCAGCGGCGCGGTTCAAGGCGGACTCAGCGCCGGCGACGCCGGTGGAGCCGGGACAGGTCGGGTCCTCGGTGACGCTGACGGTGCAATATGCGCTGGAAAGATAAGGTGGCGGGGCGCCCTTCGGCCAGTTGCCGGCCTTCCATCCCCTTCCCCGGAAAAGAAGCGCTTGCCTGAACGAAACGGCGGCGTAACCGTTAGCTGGTCATGAAGATGCTTGCTCCGCCCCGGCCCGCCGTCGCCAGCCCTGTCCATCCGGCGCGGCGCATGCAGACGGTGGCGACGGGCATGCTGCTGGTCATGGCGGCGCTGTTCCTGGCGGCGCGGGCGACGGCGCACCTCCACCCCGCCATCGGCTTCGTCCAGGCCTTTGCCGAGGCGGCGATGGTCGGCGGACTGGCCGACTGGTTCGCCGTCACCGCCCTGTTCCGCCACCCGCTGGGCCTGCCGATCCCGCATACCGCGATCATCCCGCGCAACAAGGATCGGATCGGGGATACGCTCGCTTTGTTCCTGCGCGACAATTTCCTTACCCCCGCCGTGGTGGCGCGGCGGATGCAGCGGCTGGACATGGCGGCCGCCGCGGGACGCTTCCTGTCGAGTCCCTCCAGCGGCGACGGCAGGCTGCGCGAGGGCGCGTCCCGGCTCGCCGCCGATATATTGGAAGCGCTGGACCAGGAACGGCTGGGCGGCATGGTGAAGGGCGCCATCGCCCAGCGCCTGCGCGCCATGAACCTTGCCCCCCTGATCGGGCAAGCGCTGGAAGCCGCGATGCGGGACGGGCGCCACGCCCCGGTGATGGACGGCATCATCCTATGGGCGGATCGCACGCTGGAGGCGAACGACCATTTGATCCGGCAGATGGTGCATGACCGGTCGGGCAAGATAATGCGCTGGACCGGCCTTGACGAGAATCTGTCCAACGCGATCATCGACGGGCTGCGCAAGCTGCTGGCCGACATGGCGCAGGACCCGGCGCACAGCCTGCGCCTGAAGGCCGAGGAGGGCCTGACGAAGCTCGCCGCCGACCTGCAATTCGATCTGGAGATGCAGGCGCGCGTGGCGCGCATCCGTGACGAGGTGGTCGACAATCCGGCAATGCAGCGCTGGATCGATGGCCTGTGGGAACAGGCGCGCGGCGGGCTGTTGCGCGCGGTGCGCGATCCCGGCAAGGCGATGGCGGGGCGTCTGGGCGAAGCGCTCCATCAGCTTGGTGCGACCTTGCAACAGGACGCGCGGCTGCGGTTCCTTATCAACCGCTTCGTGCGGCGTGCCGCCGTGGGGGCGACGGCAGCCTATGGCGATGCCATCGTCAAGCTGGTCAGCGAGACGGTGCGCGGATGGGATGCGGGGACCGTCACCAGCCGGCTTGAGCATGCGGTCGGCCGCGACCTGCAATATATCCGGGTCAACGGCACGCTGGTGGGCGGGCTGGTGGGACTTGCCATCCATAGCGTCGATACGCTGCTGTAGAAAATGCGGGATTTGGCGGATGAGGGCCAGGGACGGACACAAGAGCACGGTTCGGGCCGAGCCTGTCGGAAGCCCTTCGCCTTTCTCCTGAAATGACCTCTTTCAAGAAGAGCTGAAGCGCCCTTCGACTGCGTGCAAGGCCGGCTATCAGCACAGGTCTGACGGGCTCAGGGCGAACGGGGGAAGAAAAACGGCCTGCCCGCTTTCTGCGCGGAAAAGGTCGCGCTTCAAGCTTCGGGCCGCGTCCATATCCATGTCCCGCCGATCGCAGCGGCCGCCGCAGGGACCAAGAACCACGGAAATGGCGAAAATATGAGCGCCAGCACCATGCTGAAAGCAAAAGCCGCCAGCGCCGCCTTCTTTCCTCGCCGGCTGATCGCGCCCTTTTCCCGCCAATGCCGGATATGCGGGCCGAAATGGCGGTGCTCCAGCAGGCGCGACTCCAGCGCCGGGCTCGACCGCGCGAAGCAGAAGGCCGCCAGGATCATGAATGGCACTGTCGGCAGGAGCGGCAGGAAGGCTCCGACCGCCCCCAGCCCAAGCGACAGGAAACCGCAGGCAAGATAGAGATGCCGCCGCATCAGGCCGCGGGCAGCCGCAGCCGGACCAGCGCTCCGCCCAGATCGTCGCTTTCCTCCAGCGCGACGGACCCGCCATAGATTTCCGCGACGTCCCGCACGATGGCGAGGCCAAGGCCTGTCCCCGGCTTCCCCGAATCCAGCCTTACGCCCCGGTCGAAAATGCGCGTGCGGTCTGCCTGCGGAATGCCCGTGCCGTCATCCTCCACCAGGATTTCGACCATCGCCCCCTTGCGCCCTACGGTCGCGAACACGCTGCCTCCGCCATATTTGGCGGCGTTCTCGATCAGGTTGCCCAGCATTTCGTCCAGGTCCTGCCGTTCGACCCGCACGGCGGCTTCCTTGTCGCCATCCATGTCGATGCGGACTTCGGGATAGAGCCGCTGGACGGCCCTTTCCACCGCATCCAGGCTGGCCCATACTTCCGCCCGGCTCTGCGCCGCGCCGCGCCGTCCGACCGCGCGCGCCCGCGCCAGATGGTGGTCGACCTGCCGCCGCATCGTCGTCGCTTCCCGGATGACCGTATCGCCCAGATCGGGCGATTGCGCGGTCGCGGCGTTCATGATCACGGTCAGCGGCGTCTTGAGTGCATGGGCGAGATTGCCCGCATGGGTCCGCGCTTCCTCCGCCTGCCGCTCATTATGGGCGAGCAGGGCATTCAGTTCCTCGACCATGGGCAGCACCTCGGCGGGCATCGGCTCGGTCACGCGATTCTTTTCGCCCGCGCGCATCCGCACGATTTCATGCCGCACCTTGCGGAGCGGCCGCAGCCCGTAAATGGTCTGCAACGTCGCCAGCACGATCAGCCCCAGCGCCAGCAGGGCAAAGCTCTCGAACAGGGTCGATCGCAGCGTCTTGATCTGCGCGTCCAGTCCCTCGCGCGCCTGCGCCACCATGAACATCCAGCGCGTGTCCGATCCGGGCAGGATGATGCTGCGTTCCATCACGCGCAGATCTTCGCCCGGAAACTGGTTGCTGTCGTAGATGTGCGGGGCGTCGTCATGATGCTCCGGATTGACCTTCAGCGCCCGGTCCCACAGCGAACGCGACCGCCAATCCTCATGCCCCTTGCCGCTGATCTGGTAATAGATGCCGCTATTGGGCTCCAGGAAACGCTGGTCGGCAGGCTCGCGGTTGAACAGCACCTCTCCGTCCGGCCCGATCTCGGCCGACGCGATCATGGCGGTCAGGACATAGTTCATGCCATCGTCGAAATTGCGCGTGATCGCGTCGGAAAGCACCCGATCCAGCGCCAGCCCGCCGCCCAGCAGCAGCAGGCTGATCCACAGCGCCGCGATGCCGATCATGCGGCGGCTGAGCGATCCGGTCGAGCTAACTTGCGGCTGGTCAGTCAAAGACGCAAAAGCCTTTGTTTCCGTTCGCCCGAAGCCCGAACGGAAGATGAGCGATTACCGCCCCGGTTCATCCAGGCTGTAGCCCAGGCCCCGGATCGTCGTGATGACGTCCGCGCCCAGCTTCTTGCGGATGCGGGTCACGAACACTTCGATCGTATTGGAATCGCGGTCGAAATCCTGATCGTAGATATGCTCGATCAATTCGGTGCGGCTCACCACCTTGCCCTTGTGGTGGAGGAGGTAGGACAGCAGCTTATATTCCTGCGCGGTGAGCTTCACCGGCTCGCCCTTCAGCGTCACCTTGCCCGAGCGCGTATCCAGCCTTACGTCGCCCGCGGTCAGTTCGCTCGACGCATTGCCCGATGCGCGGCGGATCAGCGCGCGCAGGCGGGCGATCAGTTCCTCGCTCTGGAAAGGCTTGGCAAGATAATCGTCGGCGCCCGCGTCCAGCCCGGCCACCTTGTCGGACCAGCTGTCGCGCGCCGTCAGCACCAGCACCGGGAAGCTGCGTCCCTCCTTGCGCCAGCGGTCCAGCACGGTAAGGCCGTCGATGGTGGGCAGGCCGAGATCCAGGACGACCGCGTCATAGCTTTCGGTCGCACCCAGAAAATGCCCGTCCTCGCCATCGTCGGCCAGATCCACGGCATAGCCCGCGCCTTCCAGCGTGTTGCGGAGCTGTTGCCCGAGGCTAGGTTCATCTTCGACGATCAGCAGACGCATATGGCCCCGTTTCTGTTGTTATGCCCGACGCGCGCCTGTCAGCGCGCCCAGCCGATTATATCGCCCGTGCGACCGTCCGCATCAACCCATAGCACCTTGCCGTCCTTCACATATTTCAGGCGGTATCGATTGGTGGACGGATTGAATTCGCTGCCCAGATAGGTGGCGCCGCCCATGGCGGCATCCACCCGGCGCTTGATGACGGAAAATGGCATGACCTGCCCGTCCAGCATCGCGCGGCGCGCGGCATCCTGCTCATCGCGCTGGCTGCTGGCATAAGCGGAAGGATTCGCGGCGAAAAGCACCGCCATGGCCCCCAAGCCTGCTATCAGTCTGAACCGCTTCATTTCCATGACCTTGGCATAGCCGGGAGCCATTGAACAGGTGGTGAATGACGATGAAGGGTGGGTGGCGCGCGTTCCGCCTGCCGCCCTCTTCCTGGGGCGCACCCTGCCCTGCCCGCGCAGGAGCCCGACACGGTCGATGATGGGGATTGACCTGAAAGCGGCCATGCGGCGGCTCTTGCGATCTCGGCCTTGCCTCCAAAGGAAAAGGGCTCCCTCCTCATGGAGAGAGCCCTTTTCATCATCCTTATGCGTTGGCCGGTCAGGCGGCGAGCTTGCGCAGCACATATTGGAGGATGCCGCCGTTCAGGAAATAATCCAGTTCGTTGACGGTATCGATGCGGCAAAGCGCGGTGAAGGTGAAGGTGGAACCGTCCGCGCGCTTCACGATCACTTCGACATCCTGGCGCGGCTTCAGGCCGGCGACATTCTGGATGGTGAAGGTTTCGTCGCCGGTCAGACCGAACGTGTCCTTGTTCTGGCCGTCCTTGAACTGGAGCGGCAGCACGCCCATGCCGACCAGGTTCGAACGGTGGATACGTTCGAAGCTCTCTACGATGACGGCGCGCACGCCCAGCAGGTTGGTTCCCTTCGCCGCCCAGTCGCGCGACGAACCGGTGCCATATTCCTTGCCGCCGATGACGACCAGCGGGGTGCCGTCGGCCTTGTGCTTCATCGCCGCGTCGTAGATCGGCATGACTTCGCCTTCATAGCGGGTCATGCCGCCTTCCACACCGTCCAGCATCAGGTTCTTGATGCGGATATTGGCGAAGGTGCCGCGCATCATGACCTCGTGATGGCCGCGGCGCGCGCCGTAGCTGTTGAAGTCGGCCTGCGCCACCTGACGCTCCTGCAGCCACTTGCCCGCCGGGCTGGTCGCCTTGATCGAACCGGCCGGGGAGATGTGGTCGGTGGTGATCGAGTCGCCGAAGATCGCCAGCGGCTTGGCCTCCACGATGTCGGTGACCGGCTTCGGGGTCATGGTCAGGCCCTCGAAATAGGGCGGGTTGGCGACATAAGTAGAGCCGGCGCGCCAGCTATAGGTGTCCGAACCGGTGACATCGATCGCCTGCCAGTGGGCGTCGCCCTTGTAGACATTGGCATAGCGCGCCTGGAACATCTGGCGGTCCATGCAGCCCGCCATGGTCGAGGCCACTTCGTCGTTGGTCGGCCAGATGTCCTTCAGGAACACCTGCTGACCGTCCTTGCCAGTCCCGATCGGCGTGGTGATGAAGTCTTCGACCACCGTGCCCTTCAGCGCATAGGCGACGACCAGCGGCGGCGAGGCCAGGAAGTTGGCGCGCACGTCGGGCGACACGCGGCCCTCGAAATTGCGGTTGCCGGAGATGACGGCGGCGGCGACCAGGCCGTTTTCGTTGATCGCCTTGCTGATCGGCTCGGCCAGCGGGCCGGAGTTGCCGATGCAGGTGGTGCAGCCATAGCCGACGAGGTTGAAGCCGACGGCGTCGAGATGCGACTGGAGCCCTGCCTTTTCCAGATAGTCGGTGACCACCTGCGAGCCGGGCGCCAGCGAGGTCTTGACCCAGGGCTTGGGCTTCAGGCCCAGTTCGTTCGCCTTCTTGGCGACGAGGCCCGCGGCGACCAGGACGCCGGGGTTCGAGGTGTTGGTGCAGCTGGTGATCGCGGCGATGGTGACGTCGCCGTCGCCAATGTCGAAATCCTTGCCCTCGACCGGAACGCGCGCCTGGGCCTTCTTGTAGACCTTTTCCATGTCGGCGTTGAACACATCGTCCACTTCCGGCAGCGAAACGCGGTCCTGCGGGCGCTTCGGCCCTGCGAGGCTGGGGACGACGGTGCCGAGGTCCAGTTCCAGCGTGTCGGTGAAGACCGGTTCGACCGACGGATCGATCCAGAAGCCCTGCTCCTTGGCATAGGCTTCGACCAGGGCGATATTCTCTTCGGTGCGGCCGGTCAGGCGCATATAGTCGAGCGTCTTGTCGTCAATGCCGAAGAAGCCGCAGGTCGCGCCATATTCCGGCGCCATGTTGGCGAGCGTCGCGCGGTCGGCCAGCGACAGGGTGGCAAGGCCGGGGCCGAAATATTCGACGAAGCGGCCCACGACGCCACGGGCGCGCAGCATCTGGGTGCAGGTGAGGACGAGGTCGGTGGCGGTGACGCCTTCCTTCAGTTCGCCGGTGAAGCGGAAGCCGACGACTTCGGGAATGAGCATGGAGACGGGCTGGCCCAGCATCGCGGCCTCAGCCTCGATGCCGCCCACGCCCCAGCCCAGCACGCCCAGGCCGTTGATCATGGTGGTGTGGCTGTCGGTGCCGACGCAGGTGTCGGGATAGGCGACGGTGACGCCGTCGGGGCCTTCGCTCGACCAGACGGCCTGCGCGATATTTTCCAGGTTCACCTGATGGCAGATGCCGGTGCCCGGCGGCACGGCGTAGAAGTTGGCGAGCGACTTCGAACCCCATTTCAGGAAGTCGTAGCGCTCCATATTGCGCTGATATTCGATTTCCACATTCTGCTCGAACGCCTTGGGCGTGCCGAATTCGTCAACCATGACCGAGTGGTCGATGACGAGGTGGACGGGCACCTGCGGGTTGATCTTGCCGGCGTCGGCGCCCAGCGCGGTCATCGCGTCGCGCATGGCGGCCAGGTCGACCACGCAGGGAACGCCGGTGAAGTCCTGCATCAGCACGCGGGCGGGGCGATACTGGATCTCCCGCTCCGCCTTGCCCTTGTCATTCTGCCAGTCGACGATCGCCTGGATGTCGTCGGTGGTGACGGTGACGCCGTCTTCGAAACGGAGCAGGTTCTCCAGCAGCACCTTCATCGAGAAAGGCAGGCGCGAAACGTCTCCAAGCTTCGCGGCGGCCTTCTTCAGCGAATAATAGGCGATGTCCTTGCCGCCGACCTTCAAAGTGTCGCGCGTGCCGAGTGTGTCCTGTCCGATGGCGGTCATGAGTCGTGCGTCTCCTCGCAGTTGCCCGGCCAGGAGCAGGCAGGATGACGCTATTCCACCAGAGGCTCGCCGGACGGCGAAAAAAGACCGGACGGCAAGGTGGCGGGATGCGCCCCAACTCACGGCCGAAGCGGATATGTCCCGATGCGCGCCGCCATAGCGCCTGCGCGCCTCAAGTCAAATGCGAAGGCGCGAAAATGGGACGGTCCTCGATAATCTTTCTTGTAGACGCGGTCCTCCGGGGCGGGATACATTGGGTTGCAGCCGCGTTCTGGTGCAAGGAGCGGGCTTTGCAGAGATGATAAAGGGTCGCTCGCTCTGACGTTCGTCGTTGCATCAATGCTGATGTGAAGCTCGGGGGAAATTTCCGAATTTTACGTCGATGCCGAGATATATGTCTGAGGAGGAAGAGACGATGCGCCCAGTTTCCAGCCTCGCGACCGGCAAGTCTTTCGACCCGGCCTTAAGGGGTTACATCATCCACTATCATCCGGGGGAAGCCAATCACTGCCCCAGTTGCGGCCGCAGCCAGTGGATGGTCGGCCGGCTGATGGCCGAATGCGCCTATTGCGAAACCGCCCTGCCACTGGAGAACAACCGTGGTTTCGGAGCCTGCGCCCGTTTCGTCAGCACGCATGACGTCATGGCGTCAGGCGATCCGCGCGACTCGATCAATCCCTGATCGGAGGAGGGCTGCGCGCCGTCAGGCCGCGGCCACCCCCTCCACCTCCACTATGCCGTCGCCGGCATAATAGCCCTGAACCCGCACCCGCTTTTCCACATGGTCGACGGGTACCCGCAGCAACACCAGGCGGAAACTGCCGCCCAGATCGCGCTGGAGCAGAAAACCCGCCTCGTCGCGGACCAACCGCCCGGTTTCATCCACTCTAGCACCGATCTCCGTCATGGGTCATCGGTCTATCGCGTTCTTGATCCCCTTGCCAGCCATCAGGCCAAGGACGAGGAAGATGACGAACAGTGCGATCGCCAGCACGAACAGGAACTTCGCGATACCCACGAAGGCGCCCGCCGCGCCGCCGAAGCCCAATATGGCCAGCACGGCGGCGATCACGAGCGAAATAATGGCCAGACGGATCATGCGACACTCCTTCCGGTGAAAGACCTGCTCCTTCCAACGGATGGCGGGACCGCCGGTTCCTGACCGCGGTCAGGCGATCAGAACCAGAAGCGCACGCCCATCACCAGGCTCGTCGTTGCAGCCCGCTCTCCATCCCGCCGGGTGAAGCGGGCGGTGTCGCCCAGCTTGCGTTCCCAGTTGACCCCGACATAGGGCGCGAATTCACGCGCGAATTCATAGCGCAGGCGCAATCCCAACTCGATGTCGGAAAGACCCGAACCGATGCCCAGTTCCGGCACGTCCTGCGCCGCGAGGTTGATCTCCGCCGCCGGTTGCAGGATCAGGCGCTGGGTAATGCGTTGGTCGTAGCTGCCCTCCAGCCGCAGATGCGCGTCGCCCTTATCGGACAGAAAGGCCTGCGCGCCGACCTCGAACCAATAGGGGGCGAGGCCCTCTATCCCCACCACCGCATAGGTCCGCTGCGGATCGGGGCGAATGTCGTGGCGGACGCCGGCTTCCAGGTTGAACCAGGGATCGATGGAGTGGCTGTAAAGCGCCTGCACCTCCGCGCTTTCCAGCGGGCCGCCGAATTCGCCCTCTCCTTCGGTCTTGAAGGCGAAACGGTCGATGTCGCCGCCTATCCAGCCCTCCCCTTCCCAATGATAGCCGTCGGCGCCCCTGCCCATGCGATATTCGAGCCGGTCGAGCATCAGCCGGGAGAAGGTCATGCCGCCGCTTTCCTTGAGCATGGCGGCACGGGCGCGCGCCATTTCGGCGGGGTTGTAAAAGGCTTCCGAGGCATGATCGGACGGCATGGGAGGGGCCACCCCCTTGGGCACGCCGTCATCGGGCGCGGGCTGGCCGTGACCGGCATGGGCGTCCCCGGCAGGCGGATGGTCGGAATGATCGTCCTGCTGCATGGCGCCGTGGTCCATCCCGCCATGATCCTGCGCCCAGACCGGCAAGGCGGCGGAAGCGAGCAGCAGCGCGGCCAGGCAAACCGGCGCCTTCATGCCGCGTCCCCCGCGTGCCGCACGGTCACGACGCGCATCATCCCCGTGTGCATGTGCATCAGCATATGGCAGTGGAAGGCCCAATCGCCCAGCGCGTCGGCGGTAAGGTCGAAACTCACCTTTCCCCCCGGCAGCACGTTCACCGTGTGCTTGAGCGGATTATGGTCGCCCGCACCGGTCACCAGTTCGAAGAAATGGCCATGAAGATGGATCGGGTGCGGCATCATCGTGTCGTTGATCAGGTTGACGCGCACCCGCTCCCCATGGCGGAAGGGAATGGGGTCCGCCCCATCCGACAGCTTCACCCCGTCGAAGGACCACATATAGCGCTCCATGTTCGCGGTCAGGTGGATGTCGAGCGTCCGGGTCGGCGGACGCCTGTCCGCATGGGGCGTCAGCGATTTGAGATCGGCATAGGTCAGCACGCGATGGTCGACGGTCTCCAGCCCCGTCGGGCGGTCGGCGGTCCTGTCGGCCGGCATGGGCGAGAGCGTCGCGACGCCCGGTCCCATCTTCACCTGCGGCGCCACCGACCTGTCGCGCATCTTCATCGAATGGCCGGCCATGCCTTCATTGGCGGGCTGGCTGAGATCGATGACTCCGCCCTGCCCCATGTCCATTCCGGACATGTCCATGCCCATGTCCTTCATGCCGAGCAGCGGTCGGGCGCGCAGCGGCGGCACCTCCGCCGCAAGGCCCATGCGCGGCGCCAGGGTCGCCCGAACGAGGCCCGATCGGTCTATCGCTTCCGCGATCAGGGCGTAGGGCTTCGCTTCCCCGGGCTGCACCACCACATCATAGGTTTCCGCGATGCCAATCTGGAACTCGTCGGTCTCGACCGGCTGCACATACTGGCCGTCGCACTGCACCACGGTCATCGGCAGGCCCGGCAGCCGCAGGTTGAAGTTGGTCATGGCCGCCGCATTGATGATGCGCAGCCGCACCCGCTCGCCCGGCGTGAAGAGGCCGGTCCAGTTCTCCGCCGTGCCATGGCCGTTCACCAGAAAGCTGTAGGTCGATCCGGTGATGTCGGATATGTCGGTCGGGTCCATCCGCATTGCGCCCCATTCCATGCGCTCCTTCGCGTTCTGGTCCTTCCCGGCCAGCAGCCCCGCCAAGGTCTGCTTCTGCATGTTGAAATAGCCGCCCATCTGTTTGAGGCGCTTCAGCAGGACGTGCGGGTGGACCGGGCTCCAGTCGGACAGGATGACGACATGCTCGCGCGTGGCTTCCACCGGATCGGTTCCCGCCGGATCGATCACGATCGGCCCATAATGGCCGACGGCCTCCTGCATGCCGGAATGGCTGTGATACCAGTAGGTGCCGGACTGCCGGATGGGGAATTCATAGGTGAAGGTCTCGCCGGGGCGGATGCCGGGAAAGCTGACCCCCGGCACCCCGTCCATCTGGAAGGGCACGATCAGGCCGTGCCAGTGGATCGACGTATCCTCCCGCAGCCGGTTGGTGACGGACAGGCGGACATTCTGCCCTTCCTTGAGGCGGATGAGCGGCGCGGGCAGCGTGCCGTTGATCATCACCGCGTGCGCCGAACGCCCGCCGGTCGAAAAATGCCCTTCCGCCACGGTCAGGGCGATGGCCTCGCCGCTCAGCACTTCCGGGGCCGGCGTCAGGCCGGCCGTTCCGCTTCGCGCCCAGGCGGGGAAAACCCGGCTCAGCGCCAGCGCGCCGCCCAGTCCGGCAAGATTGCGGACGAGGGTGCGGCGATCGACATCGGGAAGGGTGAAGGGCATGGACAGCTCTGCAATAAGGACGGTTTCCCCCTATACGCGGCCCGTCGCCCCATCCCTCAATCCTTCAGCCAATTTGTTGCGCGCCCTGTAGAGGCGTGTTTCGACGGCTTTCTCGCTGATGCCCAATATCTGCGCCGCCTCCGCCTGGCTCATTCCCTCGATGGCGCGCAGAACCAGCACGTCCTTGAGATTGCCGGGCAATGCGGCGATGGCTGCATGGATATGCGCCAGCTCCGCCCGGGACTGGACAGCCTCCTCCGGCGTCGGCATGCCGTCCGCCACGGCGCCTGCTTCCTCTATCGGCCGGGCGAAGGTGAAGAAGCGCCGCACCGCCCGCCGCCGCGCCCAGTCACGGCATTTATTCACCGCGATCCGCGCGATCCACAGCCGGAAGGGCCGCGCGCCATCATAGCGGCCAAGCGCGGCGAAGGCGGAGATGAACGTCTCCTGCGTGATGTCGAGCGCCTCCGTCGCATCGCCCGCATGTCCCCGCGCCAGACGGAACACGGCGTCGCGATGGCGGCGCATCAGCTCGCCATAGGCGCTCTGCTGCCCGGCGAGCGCCAGCGCGGCCAGCTCTGCATCGCCGCGTTCGGTGAGCGACGGGCTCACCGCTCCGGCGGGACGGGGGCTGGCCGGGTCAGCGCCTTGACGATGGCGGCGTCGAACTGCGCCGCCTGATCCGGCCGCAGCACGGCG
The DNA here is from genome assembly GCF_015074805.1 of Sphingobium fuliginis. NCBI lineage: Bacteria > Pseudomonadati > Pseudomonadota > Alphaproteobacteria > Sphingomonadales > Sphingobiaceae > Sphingobium > Sphingobium fuliginis. The sequence goes on from NZ_CP060035.1 coordinate 1,559,489, forward strand.
CGCATCGCGAAGATATGCTTCAGCGTCTCCTTCTGAAGCATGCCCATGACGTGATGCGACCGGTCGACGGCCTCGGCCACTTTCGGGCCATAGCCATGCTCCGCCGCGATCGCCTGCGCCAGTCGCGCATTGTCGGCGCGCATCTCCGCCTCCATGGCCTCGCGCCGCCTCGCGAAATCCGCCTCCAGCGCGTGAATGCGCCGTTCCTGCGCCGCATCCAGTTCCAGCTTCTGGTGGATCAGGGCATGAACCTCGCTTTCGACGCGCGGTTCCGGCGCGATCCAGGCCCGCGCCACCAGCACCGCCGCCAGCGCCGCTGCAAAGGCGACCAGCGCGACCAGCCCATAGCGTGCGGTTCCCCTCATGCCCTTGCCCCCTGCATGACTCACTGCCCCAGCAGGCGGGAGGGTGCGTAATCCGACATGCCGATGATGGCGGGCCGGGACGCCGCCTGCGCCGGGCTGCCGGGCACCACGCTGCCGATCCACCCGATGCCGACCGCGACGATCCCCGCCAGCGCGAGGCTGCGCCGCGCCACGGCCCGTTCGCGGCGCGAGACGACGCCTGCCATCACGGCGTCCTCCAGCCTTTCCAGACGCGGATCGGCGGGGGTGTTCCGCATCTGGGCGGCCACCTGGCCCAATAGCTGATCGAGGTCGCTCATCACTTTCACTCCACATAGCGGCTTCAAGCCGGCGGGCATCATCCGCCACGCCGGAAATCACCACAAACAACCATGTCCTGTCGCCTGCAATACGCAGGGCGCTTACCGACCCCTCATGCAAAAATTCCTGCGCTCCGGTCGAGGGGTCGGAAAGCGCAATGCGTAATGGTCCGTAACCGCAATCTATCGGGAGCCTATCATCATGCGTCGCAACCTGTTCACCCCCGCCATGCTGGCCGCCGCCTTCGGCCTTGCCGCCCTCCCCTCCGCAGCGCTGGCGCATCCGAAGCTGCTTTCCTCCAGCCCGGCGGCGGACGCCACCGTCTCCAAACCCACCCGGCTGACGCTCAGCTTTTCCGAAAAGCTGCTCGCGCCCTTGAGCGGCGTGGACCTCATCATGACCGGCATGCCGGGCATGGCCGATCATGCGCCGATGCCGATCAAGGGCTTCAAGACAGCGGTCGACGGGGACGGGAAGACCATGATCGTCACCCTGCCCCGGGCGCTGCCGGCCGGCAGCTACGACCTCAACTGGCACATTGTCGGCGCCGACCAGCACAAGATCGCGGGCAAATACAGCTTCTCGGTCAAATAAGGTCGATGGACTGGCTTCTCGTCACTGCCCGTTTCGCCCTGTACGCCGATCTTGCAGCGCTCGCCGGCCTGCCACTGTTCTGGTGGAGCATGGGCGGAAGCGCGCCGCGCGGGGCGATCGGCGCGCTGGCGGTGGCCGGGCTTGCGCTCTCCGCCCTGTGGCTGCTCGCCAGCGCGGCGGCCATGGCGGGAACCCCGTTCCTGCCCCCCGACTGGGGCGTCGTCGGGATATTGCTCAAGGAAACGCCGCTTGGCATGGTGCTGGCGGTGCGGGCCGTCGCGCTGCTGTCGATCCTGCCGCTGCTGCTCCGGCAGGGCGCCGGATGGAACGCCGCCCTGGCCCTGCCCGCCGCCATCGCCGCCGCGACCCTGGCCTGGTCGGGCCATGCCGCCGCCAGCGAAGGCCTTGCCGGCAGCGCCCACCGCATCGCGGACGCGCTGCATGTGCTGGCCGCCGCCGGATGGTTCGGTGCGCTGCTGGCCTTGCTGCACGCCGTGCTGTCGGGAAGGGAGAGCGGACGAACCGCCCATATGCTGGAGCGTTTCTCCCTGTTCGGCACGATCTTCGTCGCGACGCTGATCCTGACCGGCGCATTCAACGCAGTGATGATCGTCGGTATAGCCCAACTGCCCGCGCTTCTGCATGGCCTTTATGGCTGGCTGCTTCTCACCAAGCTGGCGCTGTTCGCCGGCATGCTGCTGCTCGCCGCCGCCAATCGCTGGTGGTTGACGCCGATGCTGGAGAGGAACGGAGGCGTTGCCCATCTGCGCCTGTCGCTGCTGGCGGAAACCAGCCTGGCGGTCCTCATACTGGGACTGGTCGCGGCGCTTGGGACCCTGGATCCACTGGCTTGAAATGTGGGTGATGAGGGGAGGATTGGGATTGGCGATTTCAAGACCTTCCTTCTCCTTGAGGGAGGAGGATGGGAAGCCTTGGCGACGAAGGAGCCTGGGCTGATTTAGAGGAGGGAAGCGGGCCTGCGGTCCGCGCGATCCGTTGGATCGCACCCCCCTCACCCAGCTACGACTAGGCAGCAAGCTGCCAAGTCTGCGCAGCCTTCTCCCTCAAGGGACAGGGATAAGTGGGCGTCAGATTACCACCCATCTCCCCATCGCACCGGCGGTTGCTTCAGACCCAACCTTCCAGCACCTGATTGGGCGGCCGGTGGCCGTCGACCCAACTGCGGATATTGGCGATCACCCGTGCCCCGGTGGCGTCGCGCCCCTCGATTGTCGCGGACCCCATATGCGGCAGCAGCACCACATTGGAGAGGTCCAGCAACCGGGTGTCGACCGCCGGTTCATGCGTGTAGACGTCCAGCCCAGCCCCTGCGATCCGTCCTTCCGCAAGCGCCCCGATCAAGGCCGGTTCATCCGTGATCTCGGCTCGCGAGGTGTTGATCAGATAGGCGTCGGACCGCATCAGCGCGATCCGCCGGGCGTCGATCATCCCGCGGCTGTCGGCGTTGAGCGGGCAGTGGATCGACACGATGTCGCTGCCCGCCAGCAGAGACTCCAGATCGCCATGCCAGTGCGCCTGCAATTCCTGCTCCACTTCGAAGGGAAGGCGGTGGCGGTTGTGATAGGCGATGGAAAGACCGAAGGCTGCCGCGCGGCGCGCGACCGCACGGCCGATGCGGCCCATGCCGATGATGCCCAGCTTCTTGCCGCCGATGCGGTGCCCCAGCATGCCCGACGGGCTCCAGCCGGTCCACGCGCCAGAGCGCACCAGCTTCTCCCCCTCCGCCAGGCGGCGCGGCACCGACAGGATCAACGCCATCGTCATGTCGGCGGTGTCTTCGGTCAGCACGCCGGGCGTGTTGGTGACGATGATCCCCTTCTGCCGCGCGGCATTGAGGTCGATATGATCGACGCCGCTGCCGAAGCTGGCGATGAGTTGCAGCCTCTCCGGCGCGGCCTCGATCAGCGCGGCGTCGATCTGGTCGGTGACGGACGGCACCAGCACGTCGCATTGCGCCATGGCGCGGGTCAGCGCGGCGCGATCCATCGGCACGTCACCGATGTTGAAGACCGTATCGAACAGATCGGCCATGCGCGCCTCGACATTGGGAGGCAGGCGGCGCGTAACGATGACGCGCGGCGTGGCGGGGCGCGGTTTCTTGGCCATGTCTGGCCGCTATTCCCCGTGAGGACGATGGTCAAGCGCTTATCCATATCCGCAAGAGAGCGGTTGTCGGTCATGGCCGCGAGCGGCTATGGTCCGGCAGTCAGGCAATGGGGACGATATGGGCATGAAGGGCTATCTGGGCGCGGGCATGGTCGCGGCGCTGTGCTGGGCGGGCGGGGCATGGGCCGCGCCTGCGAAGCCGGTGCCCTATTGGGCGTCGCTGACCCAGGCCGAGGCGCGCATGCGCGTGGGCCCCAGCCTGGATTACCCGTCCAACTGGGTCTATCGCCGCCGCGACCTGCCGGTGAAGGTGGTGCAGGTGCTGGGCCTGTGGCGCAAGGTGGAGGATTCGACCGGCACGCAGGGGTGGATGCATGTCCGCCTGCTGAGCGACACCCCCACCGCCATCGTCACGGCGGACATCGCTCCGATGCGCGATTCCCCCAGCGAGGACGCCCGCGCCCTGTTCCGCGCGCAGAAGGGCGTGGTGGGGCGGCTTTCCTCCTGCGGCAAGGGCTGGTGCGCCTTCGACGTAGGGGGGCAGAAGGGCTTCATCCGCGCCAGCGACATATGGGGCGCGACGGGGTAGCGCCGCTCATTCGCCCTCTTCGTCGAACCGGTCGGCGTGCATCAGCCGCTTCACCAGGGGCGCCAGCGCCATGACGACCAGCCCCGCACCGACCGACCACCAGCCGATCCTGCCATAGACCGCCAGCACATCGCCGCGGGAGGCCGCGCCGCCCTCTCCGCCCGTCGCCGCCGCAATCAGCCCGGCGGCATATTCGCCCAGCGCCATGGCCAGGAACCAGATGCCCATCATCAGGCCGATCATCCGCGACGGCGCCAGTTTCGACATGGCGGACAGGCCGACAGGGGACAGGCAGAGTTCGCCCAGCGTGTGGCAAAGATAGAGCAGGAAGATGAACAGCACCGGCGTCAGCGTGCCGGGCGCGCCGGTTCCCGCCACCAGGATCAGGAAGCCCGCGCCCACCAGCGCCAGCGCAATGCCGAACTTGGCAGGAGTGGAGGGTTCCCAACCCCGCTCCGCCAGCCAGATCCACAAGCCCGCCATCACCGGTCCGAACATCAATATATAGGCGGCGTTGACGGACTGGAACATCGAGGCGGGCACGTTGAAGCCCCAGATGTTCCGGTCCGTATAGCGATCCGTGAAAAGGCTGAGCGACGATCCCGTCTGTTCGTACAGGCCCCAGAAGAGCGGATTGATGACCAGCAGGAACAGCGCCGCCAGCATCCGGTCGCGGCCGATCCGCTCCATCCGGCCGAACGCTTCCCAGAGGATGTACAGCACGACGGCGACGCTTGCCGCGGCCAGCATCCAGCCGACGATCACATGATTCTGGATCAGGAACCAGCACAGCGCGATGAACGCCAGGCTGGAAAGATAGACCAGCCATTCGCGGCTGAGGATGCCGCCGACACGCTGCCTGAGGCGTTCGGGATCGCGCGGCTCGCCCTTGCCCTGAAGCAGCGGCCTGCACAGCATGAAGCCGATCACGCCCGCGATCATGCCGACCGACGCCGCGCCGAAGCCCCAGTGCCAGCCCCATGTCTGGCCCAGATAGCCGCAGATGACCGGGCCTATTGTCGCACCCAGGTTGATACCCATGTAGAAGATCGTATAGGCCGGGTCGCGTCGCATGTCGTCGCGCGGATAGAGCTGCCCCACCAGTGCCGAAACGCTGGATTTGAGGAAGCCCGTACCCGTGATCACCGTCGCCAGGCCGAGCCAGAACAGGCCAAGGCCCATGGCCCCCGCATCGTCGCTTTCCATGCCCAAAATGATGTGCCCGGCGGCGATGACGACACCGCCGAACAGCACGGCCTTGCGCTGGCCGAGATAGCGGTCCGCCAGATAGCCGCCCATCAGCGGCGAGATGTAGATCAGCGACATATAGGCGCCATAGGCGTAGCTGGCGTCGCGATCGGAAAAGAGGAAATGCTGCGTCAGGTAGAAGATCAGCAGCGCACGCATGCCGTAGAAGGAGAATCGTTCCCACATCTCCACGAAGAACAGCAGGAACAGCCCACGCGGATGGCCGAGCCAGGTCCTGCCCGCTCCTGCCCCGGCGGGCGTTGAAATGGAGGTCGCCATCCGGCCCCTTATCCTATCTTGTTGCGGGCCCTGCGAAACGCATCCCTTGTCGCCGCCAGCCTAGAACCGAAATTATTCGTCTGTCAAAGAGCGGCCCTGCCCTTGCGTCCTGTCCGCCGCCGGGCCATCTGGACGGCCATGTTCAACGACCGCAGTTCTCCGCTCTCGCTTCTCCAGACCCGCCGATCGGGCAAGCCCCGCGACCTGATCGCGCCGGGACCGGACGAAGGCCAGCTCCGCACGATATTGGAGGTGGCGCAGCGCACGCCCGATCATGGTAAGCTGGCGCCCTGGCGCTTCGTGATCGTGCCGCTGGAGAAGCGGAACGCTCTCGCGGCATTGCTCGAGACGGCGTATCGCGCCGAAAAGCCCGATGCCGGGCGGCTGGAGATGGAGTCAATGCGCCAGTTCGCGCATCAGGCGCCCACGCTGGTCGTCGCGCTGTCCGCGCCGGTGGAGGGTAGCAAGATCCCTGTGTGGGAACAGGAACTGTCGGCGGGCGCGGCGATCATGAATCTGCTCCATGCAGCGCATGCGCTGGGCTTTGCGGCGGGCTGGCTGACGGGCTGGCCCAGCTATAATGAGGATGTGCGCGCGGCCTTTGCGAAAGCCGGGGAACGGATCGCGGGCTTCATCTTCATCGGCACTGCGGGACGGGAACAGGAAGAGCGTCCTAGGCCAGAATATGACAATATAGTTTCTGTCTGGGACAGATAGTTACACGCTCAACCGGATATGGCGCAAGGGCGTCGCTTGACCTGCCACGCTGTATTATGGCACTGATGCACCATGGCCGACGACTCAAAACCCGTCTATCTCCGCCTTCGGGAGATCATCGCCGCTTCTATTCTGGACGGGGAATTTCGCGACGGGGACATGTTGCCTTCCGTGCGCGCCCTGGCCGCGCAGCAGGGCGCCAATCCGCTGACGGTGGCGAAGGCCTATCAATGCTTTCAGGACGATGGGCTGATCGTGGTGAAGCGCGGCGTCGGCATGTTCGTCGCCGACGGCGCGACGCGGCGGTTGCGGGAAATGGAACGGGCGCGCTTCATGGAGACCGTATGGCCGCCTGTGGCGGATCAGATCAGGAGGCTGGGAATCAGCGCGGCGGATCTGGATTTGCAACGAGCCTAGGATTGCCCTGCGTTTTTCCATGAGCGCAGAGGGTGCGGGTGACGTGATAAGTTCGTGAGCCGCCGGGCTGGCTGATTTGGGTGGATTGCGGACATTCCCCCTCCCGCCTGCGGGAGGGGGCTAGGGGGTGGGCTGGCGCGACATCAGCGTGAATTTTCAACGGCTAAGCTGGAAGCTCGCTACGCTCGCGCCCACCCCTAACCCCTCCCGTTTACGGGAGGGGAATGTCTTGGATTGGCCATTTCCCCGCACTCCAATGGACGCGGCGCGCTTTGGTACAATCGGGGCCTTCAATTCTGCATCCGATATTGCTTCAGCAGATCGTAGAGCGTCGGCCGGCTGATCCCCAGCATCTTCGCCGCGCCGGAGATATTCCCGTCCGTCCGCGCAATCGCCCGGCGGATCGCGCGGCGGTCGGCCATTTCCCGCGCCGCCTTCAGGTTCACCACATCACCGCCTTCGGCGCGATCCCCGTCCAGATCGAGATCGGCCGCGGTCACATGCTTGCCGTCGGCCATGATGACGGCGCGCTTCATGCGGTTTTCCAGCTCTCGCACATTGCCGGGCCAGCCCCAGGCGTCGAGCGCCGCCAGCGCATCGGGCGCGAGCCCCTTGACCTGCGGATTCATCTCCTTGGCGAAGCGGTGGAGGAAATGCCGCGCCAGCAGCGCCGGATCGCCCGGCCGCTCCCGGAGAGCGGGAATGCGCACGACGATCTCCGCCAGGCGATAATAGAGGTCCTCCCGGAAAGTGCCTGCCGCGATCATGGCTTCCAGATCCTGATGCGTGGCGCAGACGATCCGCGTGTCGACCGATATGGGCTGGCGTCCGCCGATCCGTTCGATCACCCGCTCCTGCAGGAAGCGCAGCAGCTTCACCTGCAAGGCCAGCGGTATGTCGCCCAGTTCGTCCAGGAAGAGCGTGCCGCCCTGCGCCTGCTCGATCTTGCCGGGCGTGGTCTTGATCGCCCCGGTGAAGGCGCCCTTCTCATGCCCGAACAGTTCGGCCTCCAGCAATGTTTCGGGAATCGCCGCGCAGTTGATCGCGACGAAGGCCCCGTCCCGGCGCGGGCTGGCATCGTGCAGGCCCTGCGCCAGCAATTCCTTGCCGGTGCCGCTTGCGCCTAGCAGCAGGACGGAAACGTCCGCGGCCGCCACCCGTTCTATGGTGCGGGCGACCTTCATCATTTCCGGCGCGGCGGTGATCAGCCGGCCCAGCACGCGCCCGCCCTCCGGCGCGGTTTCGGCCAGCCGGGCATTTTCCCGCTCCAGCGCATGGACGTGGAAGGCGCGGCGGACGATCAGCCCCAGCTCATCGATGTCGACCGGCTTCTGGTAGAAATCATAGGCGCCGCCGGAAATGGCCTGCAGCGCGCTTTCCCGCGCCCCATGGCCGGACGCGACGATGACCTTCGTGTCCGGCTTGATCCGCAGCATTTCCGCCAGCGTCGCGAACCCTTCGCTGGTGCCGTCGGGATCGGGCGGCAGGCCCAGGTCCAGCGTCACCACATCGGGCGCCTGCTCGCGCAGCATCTCTATCGCTTCCTCCCGGTCGCCCGCGATGAAGAGCTGATATTCCTCATAGGCCCAACGCAATTGCCGTTGCAGGCCCGGATCGTCCTCGACGATCAGCAGTTTCGGTCGCATGTCGCTCATCAGGCGGCCTTCCCCCTAAGATCCTGTTGCGCCAAAGGCAGGCGCAGCGTGAACCGGCTCCCCACGCCGGGCTTGCTTTCCACATCGATCCGCCCGCCCATCGCCTGGGCCAGCGCCCGCGCCTCGAACGCGCCGATGCCAAAGCCCCCCGCCTTGCTGGAGGAGAAGGGCTTGAACAATTCGCGGCGGATGAATTCCGCGGTCATCCCCCGGCCCTGATCGACGACATCCAGCAGGGCGCAGGCATCATCGGCGGACAAGCGCAATTCCACGGGGCTGTCCGGCCGGCTGGCGTCGATGGCGTTCTGGAGCAGGTGGGTGACGATCTGCTCGACCCTGGCGGGATCGGCCAGCACGGGCGGCGCGTCGCCGGTCACGCCTATTTCGTGCTGGCGCGAGCGGGTGCGCGCGACCTGCTCCGCCACTTCGCGCAGCGCCATGGGCCGGGGTTCCTCCGCCCGGCCCTTGTTATGCTGCGACAGGCGCGCGAGCATGTCGTTCATCTTGCCCACCGATTCCTTCAGCGTCAGCACCATGTCGGTGCGGAAATCCGGATTGTCGGCGTGCCGCTCCGCATTGCGGGCGAGCAGCGAAAGCTGGCTCACCAGATTCTTGACGTCATGGATGATGAAGGCGAAGCGGCGGTTGAACTCCTCGAAACGCTGGGCGTCGTCCAGCGCCTGCTGGCCCTGCGCCTCGCTCAGATAGCTGGCCGCCTGCCGTCCGGCGGCGCGCAGCATGTCGAAATCCTCCCAATCGAGCCGGCGGTCGATCGGCGGGCGGGCAAGCAGGATCGCGCCGATCAGCCGGCCGAAATGGATCAGCGGCACCAGCGCCCAGGCGCGGCGGTCCAGGCTCATCCAGCCCGGCGCGCTGATTTCCCCGGCCCCGGAAGGCGGGCGGTCGATGTCGATGATCCAGCCGCTCTGTTCGATGAGGGCGGCGAGCGGGGCGGGCACGACCGATCCGTCCGGCCTGTCCCCCTGCCAGTTCCAATGCGTTTCGAACGCCAGCGCGCCGTCGTCCGCGCGCAGCATCAGCAGGGCGGCGGGAGAATCGGTGATGTCGGCCACCGCCTTCGCCACGCGCTCCCCCAAAGGCAGGGCATTGTCGCCGGGGCGGCCTATGGTGTCGCCGAAACGCATCCATTCGGTGCGATAGTCATAGCGGTGCTGGAAGAAATGCTTGGCCACCTGCACCTTCCAGAAGGCGCGGAGCCGGCGGGAAGGCAGCAGCACGAGCGCGCTTACCGCCAGGAAGAAGACGCAGCCGATCTCGACCGCGCGGGCATAGGGTCCGGCGACCAGTTCCACCAGCACCGCCGCCGCCGCCAGCACCACGATGTAGAGCGCGATGGCCGCGAGGGAGAGCGACTGGAATGTCAGGGTGCGGGACAGTTGCAGCCGTCCGGCCATGTCGGCGCGCATTCCCGCCGCGATCACCGGGGCCAGCAGCGCCATCATCGGCCCGCGCAGCGCGTAGAGATCGCTTGCCCGGTCGATGGCGAAGGTGGCGATGGCATAGAGATTGAGGTCATATGTCCACATCGCCGCCAGCGCCCCCAGCAGCAGCGCCACCCGCTCCCGTTCCCGAACCGGCCAACTGATATAGAGATGATGGACCAGCATCAGGCTGCCGATGGCGGTCATCAGGTGCAGCACCAGCGAGGCGTGAAGAAGCGCGCGGTGCAGGTCGCTAGGCTCCGGCAATTGCCGCCAGATGAGGTCGGTGAAGGTCTGAAGCAGGATGATTCCCGCCACGGCGGCATAGACCGATCCGATCGCCAGCAGGGATTCTCCCCGCACCGCGCCGTTCCGCCGCAGCATCGCGAACAGCAGCAGCAGCCAGGCCGCGTTTCGGATATTTTCTCCGATGCCGGTCAGCGGCTTGCCCACCCCGCCGAAGGAGACATAGAGCGACCAGCAGGCGGTCAGCAGCAGCGCGGCGGCCAGCAGGCGCTGTTCGGCGGCTTCTTCCCGGCGGCGCAGGACGAAAATGCCGAGCGCCGCGAACAGCACGGCGGCCAGCGCATGGCCCCAGTCCCCGACGAATTGCAGCAGGCCGCTCACCGCGCCCCCTCCGGCCAGAGGATGACGCGCAGCGTCTGGATGAGGATCAGCAGATCGAGGAAAGGCGTGTAGTTCTTGGCGTAATAAAGATCATATTCCAGCTTGTTCCGGGCATCCTCTATCGACGCGCCATAGGGATAGTTGATCTGCGCCCAGCCGGTGATGCCGGGCTTCACCATGTGCCGCTCCGCATAATAGCGCAGATGCTGTTCCAGATCCTCGACGAACTGGCGGCGTTCGGGGCGCGGGCCGACGAAGCTCATCTCGCCCTTCAGCACCGTCCATGTCTGCGGCAGTTCGTCGATGCGCAGCTTGCGCAGCCAATAGCCAAGGCGGGTGATGCGCGGATCGTCCTTTTCCGCCCAGACCGCCTGGCCGGACAGTTCCGCGTCCTGCCGCATGGTGCGCAGCTTCACGATCCAGAATTCCTCGCCATACAGGCCGACGCGCTGCTGGCGGTAGAAGGCGGGGCCCTTGCTGTCGAGCTTCACCAGGATCGCGGCGAGCAGGATGATGGGGCCGGTCAGCAGCAGCAGGATCGAACTGGCGAGGACGTCGAACAGCCGCTTGGCGATGCTGGACAGGCGGCGGCCGGCGGAAAAGCCGTCGGAGAAGATCAGCCAGCTCGGATTGACGCTGTCCAGGTCGACGCGGCCGGTTTCCCGCTCCAGGAAGGTGGAGATTTCGTTCACATGGACGCCGGTGGTCTTGATGCGCAGCAGGTCGCTCAGCGGCAAGGCGTTGCGCCGTTCCTCCAGCGCCAGCACCACCTCGCTCGCGGCCAGGCGGACGACGAAATCGGCGAGATTGTAGATGGCGCTGCGGTTGATCGCTTCCGGGATCACCTGCGTGCCGTCATTCATCGCGATGTAGCCGACGACGAGGAAGCCAGATCCCTTGCGCTGCTCGATCTCCCGGATGCGGTCGGCGCGATTGCCCGCGCCCAGCACGACCAGCCGCCGCTTGAACGCCTCGCCGCCGAGCATCGATCCCAAAAGGACGCGGATCGCCAGCAGCAGGGCAATGGCGAGTCCCATGGCGTAGAGCGAATTGGACCGCCAGAGCGTGATGTCCGGCAGCAGGAAATGCATGACCGACAGGAACAGCACGCCCAGCGATATGGCGACCAGCAGGCGCGCCAGCGCGTAGCGGATCGATTGCAGCGCCTCCGGCCCATAGACGCCGACCGCGATCATCGCTGTCTGTATGGCCAGGCCGAAACTGAGCAGCGGCGCGATGCGGGTCGACACATGATCGACCTCCATGCCGATCTGGCGGGCGCGCAGAATCCACCCGCCTTCAGCCGCCGCCATCAGCAGCATGAAGTCCAGAAGGCCGAGCAGCAGGACCGCATGCGGCACATAATGTTTGAACAATCTTATCATTCGTCGCGCGTTCCCGCTGCGCCCGGCGGGCAGGTGACAGCCGGATCAGCTTACAGGCGCTGTAAGGAAATCCGACACTGTCGGGGACAATGCACGACAATCACAAAGATTTTCTGAACAGGACCATCGGCCATGCCGGCGAAGCGGACCGGCAGGGGCGATCAATTCTGGTTGCGAAGCGCATCCGCGGCGTTCTTCGCCGCGTGCCCCACCACATGGGCGGCGCTGTCGACGGAACCGGCTGCCTTCATAAGGGCGTCGGCACGGCGGTCGTCGCGTTCCTTCGTCATGTAGAAAAAGCCGATCGCCAGCACCAGCGCCAGGGCGACCAGAAGGAATATGATCAGGCTTCCCCGCGACCGGCCCGGCAAGGAAGCCGGTTCGAAGGGTTCGTCCTTACGACCTTCGTCCATTCTCCTTCTCCCGATCCTCGCATACCGAGGCGGAGAGTATAGCACAGATCACTCCACGTCGGAGTCGGTATCTTCACCTGTTTCCCTGGATTCCCGGCCCCGGCTCAACCGGTCGACATCGTCCATGATCTCGTCCAGCACCGCGGCGTCGCTGCTTTCCTGGCTGCGGCGGGATGGCAGTTCGCCATTTTCCAATATCTGCTCCAGCGCGGCGCGGCCGCGGGCGACGCGGCTCTTGATGGTGCCGACGGCGACGCCGCAGATTTCGGCGGCTTCCTCATAGGCGAAGCCGCCCGCGCCGACCAGGATCAGCGCCTCTCGCTGGGGCTGCGGCAATTGCAGCAAGGCGCGCTGCATGTCGGACAGTTCGACATGCTTGTCCTGCCCGGCGGGCGCGGCAAGCAGGCGGTCGGCCGCCAGATCGTCCCAATCGCCCCGGAAGCGGGAACGGCGCATCTGCGACAGATAATGATTGCGCAGGATGATGAAGGTCCAGGCACGCATGTTGGTGCCCGCCTGGAAGCGGCTGCGCGCGGCCCAGGCCTTCAACAGCGTTTCCTGCACCAGATCGTCCGCGACATCGCGATTGCCGGACAGGGACCGTCCAAAGGCGCGCAGATGGGGGATGACCGCCGCCAGTTCCCGCTTGAAATCGGTGTCTGAAAGCGTTTCGCGCTCAACATCCTGGCCCACGCCGTCGCTCATGGTAACAACCCCTTCACCGGCTGTCGCCCTCGCTGCATGAACGGAAGTCGTCAAAGCCATATGTGCGTCCGCATCCCAATCTTTTTCTTCTCAAGGACCAATTGCCGCAACCGCGTTCAATGGCCCCACAATATCACAATCATCACGATGATCGCGAGTGTCAGTGAAACGCCGAGCACGTAACGCACGATATGCGGCGTCGAGCCCGCCCTGGCTTCTTCCGTCGCAATATGCTGCTCCTGTTCGACCATGGGTCGCTCCCGATCGTTACGCATCAATAACGCGGGTCGCGGACCGGGGTTCCCCTTCTTTCCAGCCTAATTTCAGAAAGCCGCGCGCGACGTCAGGCCGGCGCGGTCGCTTCGTCGAAGAACAGCGCCTGAGAAATCGCGGCCTTGACGGTCGAACGCTGGAAAGGCTTGGTGATGAGGAAGGTCGGCTCCGGCCGTTCGCCCGTCAGCAGGCGTTCGGGGAAGGCGGTGATGAAGATCACAGGAACGGAGAATTCGGCGAGGATGTCCTTCACCGCATCGATGCCGCTCGAATCGTCGGCAAGCTGGATGTCCGCCAGCACCAGCCCGGGCCGTTCCGCCATGGCTTCGCGCACAGCATCCTCGCGCGTGACGGCGATGGCGGTGACTTCATGCCCCAGGTCGCGAACGATGGTCTCTATATCCATCGCGATGATCGGCTCATCCTCGATGATCAGCACCTTGGCGCGGGTCTGCGCCTCGATCTCACTCAGCGCTTCCTTGACCAGCGCTTCCACGTCGTCGCTGTCCAGGCCGATCAGATAGCCGACGTCATCGACGGTAAATCCCTCCAGCGCCGTCAGCAGCAGCGCCTGGCGCGGCAGCGGCGTCAGGCGGGCGAGTCGTGCCTGCGCGATCGCCTCCTGCCCGTCGGCGCCGGTCAGCACCGGCCCGTCTTCCAGATGGGACGAGGACCAGATCGCATGGAAAGTCTTGTAGAGGCCAAGGCGCGGATCGACATTCGACGGAAATTCGTCGGGCGCCGCCACGATCGCCTCCAGCGTGGCGCGCACATAGGCATCGCCATGCGCCTGGCTGCCCGTCAATGCACGCGCGTAGCGCCGCAGGAAAGGAAGGTGGGGGTGCAGTTGCTGACCAAGCGACATCTGTAAAAATTCTCCCAGCCCATCGGGCGCCTTGTCCTATGTTAAAGCCACGCCTTAACCAAAATGCCGAAACATTCGCCGGAATGGGAGGATGGATGGACGATGCCGATGTGGCAAGCCCCCTTACCCCCTTTCAGAATGGAAATGCTTCGGGCATGACCGCCCGCGTCGCCTTCCATTCTCGCCGCCGACCTCGTGCGGCGGGCAAAAAATGCTTCGCCAAGGGAACCAACGACCAACGGATTTGTTTCACTGCCGTTCGGTTTTTTCGAAAATCTTTGGAATTTTGTGTTTTGATTTCCCTGACGCCGAATTGACGTCATAGGGGAAAGCCGCAAAAAGAGCAGGCTGGCATGACATTGATGGCTGCAGAGGGGCGTGTTTTGGTTGCTTCAACGACGGAACGGGATGTGACGGGAGGGGACAAGAAAGATGTCGGCACCAACACTCCGGATTCTGGCGTGAAGGGCAGTGTCGCCCGCAAGAAACGCACATCGGCCGCGAAGGACGACGGCCAGGTCGCCAATGCCCTGCGATCCGTCTATCAGCGCGCGGTTGACGAGGATATTCCCGCGGAAATGCTTGACCTTCTCAGCAAGCTCGACTGACTCTCCCTGATCGGCCGGACCGGGGGGGAGCCGGAAACAAGCGGAGGGGACATGGCGCATCTGGTAAAATCCGGCCGGCGAGCGACGCTCTCCCCGAAGAATCGGCGTTCGATGTTCAGCGTCAGGTAAATGGACAGAATATCCCCACCGCCGCCGGCCGAAGGCACGCTTCCCCCGGCCGCTTCCTTCATTCAGAGATTGAACGCCGTTTCCCATTCCACCGGCGTCAAGATGTTCCTCATCCTGACGCTGGCCCTGCTGCCGCTGGGACTGATCGCCCTGGTCGCCTCGCTTCAGGCGATCCGCACCACCGACCTGGAAAAGGAAGCGCTGCTGCGCGTGGCGGTGACGCAAAGTGCGCGCAAATTGTCCGCCGATCTCGCGTCCGACCGAACGGCGCTGATGCTGACGGCCAATGCCTTTGCGACATCCGGCCCCGATCCGGCGATGTGCGCACGCCTTTCGGCCTTCCTGACCTCTCACGACCGTGGCGGCGGCCGCTATTATATCTACGACCGCTCGGGCCGGCGGCTTTGCGGTTCCACCCTGCCGGAACCGCCGGGCCTTCCCCGGTCGGAACGTTTCGGCGATGCCGCCGCGCAGTTGTTGACGGATTCGCCCTATCTCATCAGCCGGGCGCGGAGCGCCAACGGCGCGGTCGTCGCCATCGCTTATTATCCGCGCGGCTATCTGGAGGCGATGACCAACCCTGCGGGCACGTTGCAGAACCGGCAGATCACCTTGAATGAGGGCGGCCGCAGCCTGCTCATCACCCGGCCTGCTGGCCTTTCGGGCGGGCATAGCACCACGCTTTCCGCCCGGCTCGACCCGCCCGACATCGTCCTCACCATGACGGTGCGCGATCCCCCGGTCACGATCGCGCGCATGTTGTCGCTGTTCCTGCCGCTGGTCATGTGGTTCGCCGCGGCGGCCATTGGCTGGTTCGTCGTCAACCGCCTTCTGATCCGGCCGCTGGTGCTGCTGCGCCGCACGGTGGCGGCCTATGAACCCGGTCAGGTGCTGGAACCGATGCGCCGCATCCGCACCCCGGCGCAGGAGATCGTGGCGCTGGGCGACACCTTCCGCGAAATCAGCGAAGATGTCGCCACCCATGAGGCGGAGATGGCGGAGGGCCTGGAAACCCAGCGAAAGCTGACGCGGGAGGTCCATCACCGGGTCAAGAACAACCTCCAGATCATTGCGAGCCTGATCAACCTGCACGCGCGATCCGCCCATGACGCCGAAGCGGTCGAGGCCTATGCGACGATCCAGCGGCGGGTCGATGCGCTGTCGGTCGTCCACCGCAACCATTATGCCGAGCTGGAGGAACATCGCGGCGTCGGCGTGCGGTCGCTGATCAGCGAACTGTCGGCCAGCCTGCGCGGCACCGCCCCGGCCGAGGCGCGCCGCTTCGGCATTCAGATCGACAGCGACAATCTGCACATCAGCCAGGACGTCGCAGTGCCCATCGCCTTCCTGCTGACCGAGCTGGTGGAACTTGCCATGCTGTCCAATCCGCGCACGGCGATGCGGATCTCCGTGCAACTGGAACCGGGCCGCACCGACCGGGCGGTGCTCCACATCCTCTCGCCGGCGCTGCGCGGATCGCCGGACATGACCGCCCGGCTGGAGGAGCGCTACGGACGGGTGCTCACCGGCCTGTCACGCCAGTTGCGCGCACCGCTGGACCATGATCCGGAGACGGGCGACTATGCGATCGTCATTACGGTGCTGGAGTAGGCGTTCGGGGAGCTTACCCCCTCAGGCCCGCTGATAATCCCGCCGGAAATCCGCTGCGAAGCCCTGAAAGCGCCCGATGGCGATGCTGTCCCGAATCCCCTGCATCAGCGCCTGGTAGAAATGGATATTATGCTGCGTCATCAGCATCGCGCCCAGCATCTCGCCGGCCTTGACCAGATGGTGCAGATAGGCGCGGCTCCAGGTCGTGCAGACCGGGCAACCGCAGCGCGGATCGAGCGGCCCCTTGTCCTCCGCAAAGCGCGCATTGCGGATGTTGAGCGGCCCGGCCCAGGTGAAGGCCTGACCGTTGCGCCCGCTGCGGGTGGGCAATACGCAATCGAACATGTCGATCCCCCGTTCCACCGCGCCGACAATGTCGTCCGGCTTGCCCACTCCCATCAGGTAGCGCGGCTTGTCGGCCGGCAGCATGCCGGGCGCGAAATCGAGCGTGGCGAACATCGCCTCCTGCCCCTCGCCCACGGCCAGCCCGCCGACGGCATAGCCGTCGAAGCCGATGTCGATCAGCTTTTCCGCCGAAATCCGCCGCAGGCCCTCGTCCAGCGATCCCTGTTGGATACCGAACAGCGCCGCCCGCTCCGCATGTTCCGCCCCTGCATCGAACCCGTCTCGGGAGCGTTTCGCCCAGCGCATGGAACGCTCCATGGACTTCGCCGCCTCGTCATGGGTGCAGCCGTTCCTGGTGCACTCGTCGAAAGCCATGACGATGTCGCTGTCCAGCAACCGCTGGATCTCCATCGAACGCTCGGGCGTCAGCATATGCCTGGAGCCGTCGATATGGCTGGAAAAGGCGACCCCCTCCTCGCTCATCTTCGTCAGCGCGCTGAGGCTCATCACCTGATAACCGCCGCTATCGGTCAGGATCGGCCTGTCCCAGCCCATGAAGGCGTGCAGGCCGCCCAGTCGCGCGACGCGCTCCGCCCCCGGACGAAGCATCAGATGATAGGTGTTGCCAAGAATGATGTCTGCGCCGGCTGCACGCACTTCGGCCGGACGCATCGCCTTCACCGTGGCGGCGGTGCCGACCGGCATGAAGGCAGGCGTGCGAATCTCGCCCCGGCGCATCTGGATGGCGCCCGTGCGGGCCTTGCCGTCGGTCGCGGCGATCGAAAAGGAGAAGCGGGGATTTGTCACAGCGCGCGCTGTACGGTCGAAAGAGGCGCCAGACAAGGCCGCAAAGCCGCGCTTCAGCCCTTCTTGCGCAGCCCGTCAAGCGCAACGATCGCGTCGACATCGAACCCTTCGACCCGGCGGTAATTGCCGATGAAACAAAGACAATCCGCAGCCAGGCTGAGCTGCCATGACTCACCTTGCAGGTCGTGCAGCAGCAGGGTCACAAGCTGCCTGTCGGTTCGGGGCGTGTTCATGGCGATGATCGTAATTAATAAAGGTTAACAAAGGCCTGCGCCCGATTTGCGACAAGTTTTCAAAGAAGCTATTTGTTGCATAAATACAACAAAACTCCGCGATTGACCAGTTTTTGGGCGACATCCCTGCAACAGTTGCTATTAAAAATGGTTAATTCCGGGGCAATGCCTTTCGGCGCGATTGCATAAGCGCGGCAACCCTGTTCTGCTTAACATCTGTTGCAGTTTGGGGGCTCAGATGGTTGATTCCGGACGATTTAATTCCGGCCGTGAACATATGGACGATCTGACTCCCGCCCCTCTTCCGGCGGAGGAAGATGTCGTGGCTGCCGTTACGGAAAGCATGGCCTCGACGCCGGACGTCGGCACCTCGACCATGTTCGACCTCGGCCAGATCGACATAAGCTGGGAGGCGGATGCCGCTACGCTCTGGGCGTTCATGACGCCATCGAATCGACCGAATTTCAGCCCTGCCATGTTGCGTGACGTCCGCTATTGGTATGTGGAGACCAAACGACTGTTCGATGCGGGCAAGCTGCCGGTCAAATATATGGTGGCCGGATCGCGTTTTCCCGGCGTTTTCAACCTGGGCGGCGATCTGGAACTGTTCGCCGGCTGCATCGAGCGTGGCGACCTGCCCGGTCTTGTCGACTATGGCCATGCCTGTATCGACGTGGTTCATCGCACCTGGCGCAATGGCGACCTTCCCGTGATTTCCATTGCGCTGGCACAGGGCGATGCGTTGGGTGGCGGCTTCGAAGCCTTGCTTTGCTTCGATGTCGTGATTGCTGAACGCAGTGCGCGTTTCGGTCTGCCCGAAATGCTGTTCGGCCTTTTCCCCGGCATGGGGGCTTATTCCATCCTCGCGCGCAAGCTGGGTCGGCTGGCGGCCGAACGGATGATCCTGTCCGGCAAGGTCTATACCGCGCAGGAGATGCACGACATGGGCATTATCCACACGCTGGTGGAGGATGGCGAGGGTGAGCAGGCCGTCCGCGACTATATCGCGGCCAGCCTGCCCCATCATGCCGGTCATGTCGGGGTGTTCCAGGCAGGTCGACGCGTCGATCCGCTGGAATATGAGGAACTGAAGGACATCGTCGAGAATTGGGCGGCCACTGCACTCAAGCTCGATCTGAAGGACGTGCGGATGATGCGTCGCCTGGCCTCGGCCCAAACCCGTCTGCATAGATAAGATCAGGCGCGCCGCCGGTCCTGGAGCATGGCGACGCTGCCGCTATCGTCATCCATCTGCCGCATCATCTCCAACACCTGCACCGCGGGGACTGGCCGGCTAAGCACGAAACCCTGCACATTGGTGAAGCCCATTTCGCGGGCGCAACGCAGTTGATCGTCGGTTTCAATCCCCTCCGCCACGGTTTCGACATCCAGGGCGTGGGCCAGATAGGCGACCGACTGGGCAATCGCCCTGTGGCGTGAATTCTCCTCGACGCCACGCATGAAGCTCTGGTCGACCTTGATCGTGTCGAAGGCATAGTCGCGCAGATAACCCAGCGAGGAATAGCCGGTCCCGAAATCGTCCAGCGCCAGCCGCAGGCCGATCCGCTGGAGATCGGACAGGATCAGGTTGGTCCGGCCGCTATCCTCCAGGAAGATCGACTCGGTCACCTCCAGTTCCAGCCTGCGCGCCCTCAGTCCCGATTGCATCAGCGCCGCGATGACCGCGCGGGGCAGGCTGTCGCTCTTGATCAACACCGGGGAGATATTGACCGCGACGCGGACATTCTCATCCCATTCCATCGCATCCTGGCAGGCCTGCTCCAGCGCCCAGGCCGTGATCGGTTCGATCATCGAGCAGCTTTCCGCGATGGGGATGAACTCCGCAGGGGAAATGCGGCCGAGCGTCGGATGATCCCATCGCATCAGGGCCTCGCAAATCGTGATCTTGCCGGTTTTCGTGTCGAAGATCGGCTGATAGTGCAGCACCAGCTCATTATTCGCCATGGCGCCGCGCAGGCCCATTTCCAGATCGTAGGTGCGGTTCTGCCGCTCCTTCATCGACCAGGCGAATTGCGCATGGCGGTTTCGGCCCGCATGCTTCGCCTGATACAGCGCCATGTCGGCATGCTGGAGCAGTTCGTCGCTGTCCTGTCCGTCCCCCGGCGCAACCGCGATCCCCATGGACGCGGTCACGCCGAGACTATAGCCGCCGACGTCGAAATCATGCGTGAATTCGGCCATTACATCGTCCGCGATCCGCTCCGCTTCGGCCCGGCTGGCGCCGGGGCAGATCAGCACGAACTCATCTCCTCCGAATCGCGCGACATGGCCGCGCCCGTCCAGCGCGCGAGACAGCCTTTCAGCGACCCTGCATAGAAGCTGGTCGCCGATCATATGTCCCAGGGAGTCGTTGATTTCCTTGAAGCGGTCCAGATCCATCCAGAACACCGCCATCGGATCCTGATCGGATCGTCGTCCATCGAACATCTCGCGCAGCCGCATCTGCATCGCCATGCGGTTTTCGACACCCGTCAGGCTGTCGAAGCGGGCCAAACGCTCAAACTTGGTGGCGAGCTGCGTCTTTTCATATTTGCCCTGCAATGCCTCCAAGACGATGCGATGCGTCGTCTTGGTAATGTCCGCCATGGCGAAGATCATCAGGAAGCAGAGAATTCCCAGAACCGTATAACTCAGCCCACCCGCGAGGACGAGGCCCAGCGAGGTAGGCAGCAGGGATAGACATGTCTGTCCCACCGCGACGTGAATGCGGCCAGCATTACGACCTGAAATACCGCCGGAATAGGACGCCACCAGGCAAACGGCCAATACGTGGAGCGTCGCGTCCTCCGAAAGCAGGAGAGTCGCGAAGGTCAATATTCCGAGGAGCGCGGCATAGGCCCAGGCACCCAATTCATAAGCCAGTCCCCAAATGGGCTGGGTTACACCGTTCTGATGGGCAAGCTGCCGCTCGAAATAGACGGCCGAGATCGACCGGCTGAGCCCGACGAGACAGATCAGGACCGCAATCGCGGTGATGGCGGGCAGCCGCGCATGCCATGCGATCACCAGCCCCAGCGCGCCGCCGGCAACCGCACCGATCATCAGCGAGGCGGGAGAAGCATAAAGGGATTTGACGAGATTCGCCTGCACTTCAGCGCTTTGCTGGGTGTCCGGCGTCATGCGCCCTCGCAGGGATGCGAGCAAGTTTCGTTCAGGGCGTGACACGTCATCGCCACCATTGCCGAAACATGATTTCCATTTGGTAAATCGCGCCGTCCAAAAGAAGCGGGAATTAGCGGATTGTTACGGAATCGACCGGCCATCGAGACCTATGCTCGCAAGGCAGGGCAAGAGGGGCTTGCTTTCCCCGGTCGCAGCCGGAAAATAGCGTCATCGTGTCATATCATCCTCTGCATCGCCCGGTCTGGAACGCCCTCAACAGCGGCTGGAAGCCCTTGGCCGAAGGGGATGCGCTCGCGCTGCGGATCGATCCACGCTACGGGCCCTTTGCCGCTGCGGCGGACGGCAATCCGGCGGCTCGATCGGCGTTGGCTGCGCTTGTGCCCGAACAGGGGGAGCTGTGGATCGTCGAACCCGATGCGCAAACGCCGCCGGCCGGCACGCGCCTGGTCCGCGAAGCGATGCTTGCGCAGATGGTGGCGGAAGAGATTCCGGGCGATGCGCCGTCCTGGGAGCCCGTCGTGCTGACAGATGATGATGCGACGGAAATGCGTGCTCTTGCATTGATGACGAAGCCTGGTCCCTTCCTGCCGCTGACCCATCGGCTCGGTCGCTTCATCGGCATCAAGGAGCGGGGCAGGCTGATCGCCATGGCGGGAGAGCGGATGCGTATGCCGGGCTTTGCCGAGGTCAGCGGTGTCTGCACTCATCCTGACCATCGCGGGCGGGGCTATGCGAAGGGCCTGATGCAGATCGTTGCCAGGGCCATGCTGGAACGCGGAGAAATGCCGTTCCTGCATGCCTATGCCGCACATGAGGCGACGGTGGCGCTCTACGAAACGCTCGGCTTTCGGATAAGGGCGCGGATGCACATGATGGTGGTCGCCCGGATCTGAGCCATCTCGCTGCGGAGCCTGTCCGAGGGTTCGCCCGCCCAGAATATGCGGGGATTCGGCCCATGGCGGGCTGCAAATGGCGGCTTTCTGCGCCTCCGGTGCTCACATATTGAAGTACGCTACGTCGAAACGAGTCGCGCGCCTCGTTCGAGTGCCTTCGCAGGAGCATGATGCGGCCTGGGGCGAACATCAAAACTCTGTCGTGAAGCCCCTACTCAAGCTTACCCAACAGCGTTGCCCGTCGGTTCCGGCCAGACACTCAGCCGATATGCGTCAACCGCTCCAACGTGATCCAGCCTTCCACATAATTGGCATAATAGAGGCCGAACAGAACCGCCGACAGGACCGTCGCCCGAAAGGCAACGACCCCTGGACGAAAATTGCTGGGCGCGCTGTCCGCCTGCCCCGGCCGCAACGCCTCGCCCGTTTCATCGGGCGTGCGAATGCCGAAGGGCAGCACGATGAAGGCGCTGATCACCCAGAACAGCACGTAAATGGCAAAGATCGCATACCAGTTCATGCGCAAAGGGCTTAGGCGCGAATGAGCAGCACGTCCACCACCGGCTTCTTGCCCGTCCAGCGGGTGGCCGTGCGCCGTACCGCCAACCTGACCCGTTCACGCAACGCCTCTTCCTCCTGCGATCCCTTGGCGACAGCGCCCGCAGCCTCCTCGGCCGCCTCCTCCAGAAAGGCGGCCTTGTCCTCTTCCACCGGCACGCCCTGGGTGCGCAAGGCGGGGGAACCGATCACCCTGCCCTTGCCGTCCAGCGCCACCGCGACGCTGATCTGGCCATGCAGCGCAACCTTGCGCCGCTCGTTCATCGTCGCTCCGTCAGCGGGCAGGATGACGTCGCCATCCAGCACCAGCCGTCCCGTCGTTTCGTTGCCGATGACCTCCGGCCCGTTGGGCGCCAGCCGCAGCACATCGCCATTGGACTGCACCACCGCATGGGGAACGCCGCTCGCCAGACCCAGCCGCGCCTGCTCGGCCATATGCCGCCGCTCGCCATGGACCGGCAGCAGGATTTGCGGCCGTACCCAGCGATACATGGCTTCCAGCTCGGGACGACCCGGATGGCCGGAAACATGCACCTCCGCCTGACGATCCGTCACCATCAGCACGCCCTTGGCCGCCAGCGCGTTCTGGATGCGGCCGATGGCGATCTCATTGCCGGGAATCTGCTTCGAGGAGAAGACGACCAGATCGCCCTCATCCAACTTGATGGGGTGGCTGTCGAAGGCGATGCGCGACAGGGCGGCCCGCGCCTCCCCCTGCCCGCCAGTAGCGATGATCATCACCTCATTATGCGGCAAGGCCATCGCATCGTCCCAATCGACGGTCGGCGGGAAATCCCTGAGATAACCCGCCGTCCGCGCCGTCGAGATGATCCGGTCGAGCGACCGCCCCGCCACGCAGAGCTTGCGACCCATGGCATTGGCAACCTCCCCCAAGGTCTGCAACCGCGCGGCATTGGACGCGAAGGTCGTGACCAGCACGCGCCCTTTAGCGCCCGCGATGGTCTGCATAAGCCCCACGCGCACATCGCCTTCGGAGCCGCTGGCTTCGGGATTGAAGACGTTGGTGCTGTCGCACACCAGCGCCAGCACCCCCTCGTCGCCAATGGCCGCCAGTTCCTCGGGCGTGGAGGGCTGGCCCAGCAGCGGCGTTTCGTCCAGCTTCCAATCGCCGGTATGGAAGATTTTGCCATAGGGCGTGTCGATCAGCACCGCATTGCCTTCGGGAATCGAATGCGCCAGCGGCACATAGCGGAAGCCGAAGGGCCCCAGGGCGAAGCTGCCCTCATTGTCGATCACGTTGAGCGCGACATCCTGGGTCAGCCCCTCTTCCTCCAGCTTCAGCCGGATCAGCCCCGCGGTGAAGGGCGTCGCATAGAGCGGCACGCCCAGATCGGCCGCGAGATAGGGAATGGCGCCGATATGGTCCTCATGCCCGTGGGTCAGCACGATGCCCAGCAGATCGTCCTTGCGATCCTCGATGAAGCTCAGGTCCGGCAGCACCAGTTCCACGCCGGGATAGGCGGGATCGGCAAAGGTCAGGCCCAAGTCGACCATCACCCATTTGCCCTGGCAACCGTAGAGATTGACATTCATGCCGATCTCCCCCGAGCCGCCAAGGGCCAGGAAGATCAGCTCATTTCCGGGTATCATTCTGTTTTCAAACTCCGTTCATACAGCAATGCGAGGCCCTGGATCGTGAGATCGGGCGCGATCGCATCGAAAATATCGCTATTGTCGTCGAAGAGGACCGCCAGGCCCCCCGTTGCAATCACCTTGGCGGGACGGCCGATTTCCGCACGTATGCGGGCGACCAGCCCCTCCATCATCGCCACATAGCCCCAGAAGACGCCGATATGCATCTGCGCTTCGGTGGTGCGGCCGATAACCGACCGGTTCTCCGGCGGCGCGATCGCGATCTTGGGCAGCTTCGCCGCCGCCGCGACCAGCGCATCCAGCGACAGGTTGATGCCCGGCGCGATGATGCCGCCCTTGTAAGCGCCGTGATAGTCGATGACGTCGAAGGTCGTCGCCGTGCCGAAATCGATGACGATCAAATCCTCGCGGTAGAGATGGTGCGCGCCGATGGCGTTTACAACCCGGTCCGCCCCGACCGAGGCCGGTTCGGCCACGTCGAGTTCGATGCCCCACTCCACCGGCGCCTGACCGGCGATGAGCGCGGTCGTCTTGAAATATTTATCGGCCAGCACCTGAAGATTGTGCAGGGCGCGCGGCACGACGGTCGCGATGATGACCGCCTCCACATCGGCAATCTTATAGCCCTCCAGCATCAGGAGCTGGTTCAGCCATACCGCATATTCGTCGGCGGTGCGCCGCGGATCGGTCGCGATCCGCCAGCGGGCGCGAATCTCCCGCCCCTCGAGCAGCGCAAAAACCACATTGGTGTTACCCGCGTCGATCGCGAGAAGCATGGCCGATCCCCGATGTCAGATGAGAAGGATGTCGCCGGCATGAATGGCACGGCTCTCGCCATTCGCCAAGCGCAGGATCAGCATCCCATGGCGGTCGAGCGTGTCGAATGTGCCTTCCACCGTCTCGCCATCGGGCTGCACCACGCGCATCGGCGTGCCGGCAGGATGGGCGTTGAGCAGCCAATGCGTCCGCACCGGCTCCAGCCCCTGCGCGCGCCAGATCGCCAGCCAGTGGGCGAACAATTCCGCAAGCCGCACCTGCAGAGCAGCCGCGTCGGCATCTCGCGCGCCCTGCGCGAAGAGGCTCGTCACCGGCCGGTCGAGCCCGGTCGGATGCCCGGTCACATTGACGCCGATCCCCGCAACAATGGCATCGCCCGCCCGCTCTAGCAGGATGCCGGCGATCTTCGCGCCGTCCACCAGCACGTCATTGGGCCATTTGATCCGCGCCTGCCCCTTGCAAAGCGGCGCCACCAGCGCATGCACGGCGTTGCCCGCGACCAGCGCCAGCGTATGCGGCAACGGGTCGCCCCCCCGCAACCGGATCAGCGTCGAACAATAGAGATTGCCGTCGGGACTTTCCCAGCTGCGCCCCATGCGCCCGCGTCCGCCGGTCTGCCGCCCCGCACGCAACCAGCAGCCTTCAGAAACGCCTTGCTCCACCAACGCCAGCATGTCGGCATTGGTGGAGCCAGTCTCCCCGACGAAGCGAAGCTCGGTCAGAACAGCGACGCCGCAGCCGCCGCGCTCGCCTTGTCGAGGACGGGATTGAGGAAATAGCCGAAGACGATCACCACGGCGCACGCCGTCAGGATGATATTCTCAACCGCCCCGCCCCGCGCTTCATAGGGCGCCGCCGGCTCGTCGAAATACATCGTCTTGATGATCTTCAGATAATAGAAGGCGCCGATCACCGACATGGCGATACCGAAGGCCGCCAGCGCCGTCAGGCCAGCCGCGACGGCCGCGTCGAACACCAGGAACTTCGCCCAGAAGCCGAAGAGCGGCGGAATGCCGGCCATGGAGAACATGAAGATCGCCAGCGCCGCCGCCAGACCCTGGCGCGAGCGCGACAGGCCCGCAAGGCTGGCGATGGTCTCGACCGGACGCCCCTCCGCATCGCGCATCTGCAGGATGCAGGCGAAACCGCCGATGGTCATGACGACATAGATCGCCATGTAGCTCATCGTCGCCGCCGCGCCCGCGGGCGTGCCGGTGGCAAGGCCGATCAACGCGAAGCCGACATTGTTGATCGACGAATAGGCCATCAGCCGCTTGATGTTGGTCTGGCCGATGGCCGCCACCGCACCGAAGAGGATCGAGGCGAGCGCAACGAAGATCACGACCTGCTGCCAGTCGAGGCCTGCCGGACCGAGCGCCTCTATCGCGACGCGGACGGTAAGGCCGATGGCCGCCACCTTGGGCGCGCTGGCGAAGAAAGTCGTGACCGGGGTGGGCGCACCTTCATAGACGTCCGGCGTCCACATGTGGAACGGCACGGCGCTGATCTTGAAGGCGAGACCGGCAAGCACGAACACCAGGCCGAAAAGCTCGCCCTTCGACACACCGTCGCTCAGCGCGACCGCGATGCCGTCGAAGCTGGTGCCGCCGGTAAAGCCATAGAGAAGCGCCGAACCATAGAGCAGGATGCCGCTCGCCAGCGAACCCAGGACGAAATATTTAAGGCCCGCTTCGGACGACCGCTCGTCCTGCCGCATGAAGCTTGCCAGCACATAGGCGGCAAGGCTCTGCATTTCGAGGCCGACATAGAGCGTCAGCAGGTCGCCCGCCGACACCATCATGCCCATGCCGATCGAGGAGAAGAGGATCAGCACCGGATATTCGGCCCGCAGCGCGCCACCCACCAGGAAATAGCGCGGCGCAAGCAGGATGGCCGCCGCCGCCGCGCCATAAATCAGCGCCTTGGCGAAGACGGAGAAGGCATCGGCGCGCACCAGCCCGTCAAAGGCATCGGGCCCATGCGCCAGCGAAGTGGACAGCGCCAGGCCTGCGATAGCCAGCGTCAGCACCGACAGCCAGTTCACCAGCCGCGCCGTCGCATCGCCGCCATAAGCTGCGATCAGCATCAGGATCAGGCCGCCGGCCGTCAGGATCAGTTCCGGCAGGACCGCCAGAAGGGAAGCGGAATCAATCATCAGTGCGCCTCCCCGTGCGCAGGGGCTTCTTCATGACGGGCAGCCTCGGCAGCCGGAATGGCCGCCCCCATCTTGATCTGGGAATCGCCCGCCGGCCTGGCGGAGGCGACGCGCGCTTCGAGCGCGCGGATATCGGAACGCATGGGCGCCAGGAAGCTCTCCGGATAGACGCCCATCCACAGCACCGCCGCCGCGATCGGCGCCAGCAGCCAGATTTCGCGCGCGGACAGGTCCGGCATCGCGGCCGCATCGGCATTCTTCTGCTCGCCATAGGCGATCCGGCGGTAGAGATAGAGCATATAGGCCGCGCCCAGGATGATGCCGGTGGTGCAGACCAGCGCCACCCAGCTCGACGCCTGGTAGATGCCCATCAGCGACAGGAATTCACCGACGAAGTTGCTGGTGCCCGGCAGGCCGACCGACGCCATGGTGAACAGTAGGAACAGCACCGCATATTTCGGCATGTTGATGCTGAGGCCGCCATAACGGCTGATCTCGCGGGTATGGAGCCGATCATAAATGACGCCGACACAGAGGAAGAGAGCGCCCGACACCAAGCCATGGCCC
Source organism: Sphingobium fuliginis (assembly GCF_015074805.1). Classification (NCBI taxonomy): domain Bacteria; kingdom Pseudomonadati; phylum Pseudomonadota; class Alphaproteobacteria; order Sphingomonadales; family Sphingobiaceae; genus Sphingobium; species Sphingobium fuliginis. Next base: position 1,586,931 of record NZ_CP060035.1, read on the forward strand.
AGCATCACCATCATCGCGCCTTCGATGCCCGCCTGGTTGAAGGCGAACAGGCCGACGGTGACGATGGCCATGTGCGCAACCGACGAATAGGCGATCAGCTTCTTCATGTCCGACTGAACCAGCGCGACGAGGCTGGTATAGACCACCGCGACCATCGACAGGCCCCAGACCAGCGGCGCCAATTGCGCGGACGCCTCCGGGAACATCGGCAGCGAGAAGCGGATGAAGCCGTAGCCGCCCATCTTCAGCAGCACGCCCGCCAGGATGACCGAACCGGCGGTCGGCGCCTGAACGTGCGCGTCGGGAAGCCAGGTGTGGACCGGCCACATCGGCATTTTGACGGCAAAGCTGGCGAAGAAGGCGAGCCACAGCCATGTCTGGATATGCGGATCGAAATGATAGGCCATCAATGTCGGGATGTCGGTCGTGCCCGCTTCATGCACCATCCACATCATCGCGATCAGCATCAGCACCGAGCCGAGCAGCGTGTAGAGGAAGAATTTGTACGAAGCGTAGATGCGATCCGCGCCGCCCCAGATGCCGATGATCAGGTACATCGGGATCAGGCCGGCTTCGAACATGATGTAGAAGAGGTAGAGATCCTGCGCCGTGAAGACGCCGATCATCAGCACCTCCATGAACAGGAAGGCCGCCATATATTCCGGCACGCGCTTCTCGATCGCGATCCAACTCGCGCCGATGCAGATCGGCATCAGGAATACGGTGAGCGCGATCAGCAGCAGCGCGATGCCGTCGATCCCGAGCGCCCAGGCGAAACGGCCGAAGATCGGCGCATATTCCTGGAACTGCCATTGGGCGGCGGTCCCCGACTGGTCGAAATTCATCCAGAGGATGACGCCCAGCACGAGATCGACCAGCGTTGCGACCAACGCGATCCAGCGGGCCTGATTGGCGCCTGCGAACAGACAGGCGATGGCCCCCGCCATCGGCACTGCCATCATCAGGGAAAGGATGGGGAAGCCGCTCATTATCGTGTCATCGCCCAGGTTGCAGCCGCGGCGAGGCCGATCAGCATCACCAGCGCGTAAGTGTAGAGGTAGCCGGACTGAAGCCGACGGGTGACTTTGTTGCCCTGCACGACCAGCGCAGCCAGGCCGTTAGGCCCGAAGCGGTCGATCAAGCCCACGTCACCGAACTTCCAGAAGAAGCGGCCGATGGCGAAGGCAGGCTTGACGAAGATGAAATGATACAGCTCGTCGAAATACCATTTGTTGAGCAGGAACTGGTACAGCACGCCGAAGGTGGCGACGAAGCGCTGCGGCCAGTCGGTGTGCTTGATATAGGCCAGCCAGGCTATGACCAAGCCGGTCAGCATCACCGTGAACGGTCCGAACTTGACCCAGGTCGGCACTTCATGCGCGGCGTGCATCAGATGGCTGTCGAACGCCAGCGCGCCCTTCCAGAACTCTATGCCGCCTTCCGGCCCGATGAACTGGTCATGGAAGAGGAAGCCCGCAAACACCGCACCCAGGCTCAGCACCACCAGCGGGATCAGCATCACCCAGCCGCTTTCATGCGGATGATAGCCGCCGGTGCCGGTCGGCAGGGCATGGGCATCGGTTTCATGCCCGTGCGGATCGTGACCCGCATGCTCCTGCGCCGGTGCGTTGTCGTCCTCCGCGCCATGGCCATGGGTGGCATGTTCGTCATGACCATGGCCATGCGCGTCGTGGACGGCATGCTGGATATGCTCCGAAGCGGCCCAGCGCGGCTTGCCGAAGAAGGTCAGGAACACCAGGCGCCAGCTGTAGAAGCTGGTGAGCAGCGCCGCGAATACGCCGACCAGATAGGCACCGACGCCTGCGCCGCCCGAAGCATAGGCCGCTTCGAGAATGCCGTCCTTCGAATAGAAGCCTGCAAAGCCATAGCCGACCAGCGGAACGCCGACGCCAGTGATGGCCAGCGTGCCCAGCGTCATCGTCCAGAAGGTGATCGGGATCTCCTTCCGCAGCGCGCCATAGTAGCGCATGTCCTGTTCATGGTGCATCGCGTGGATGACCGAGCCCGCGCCAAGGAACAGCAGCGCCTTGAAGAAGGCGTGGGTGAAGAGGTGGAACATCGCCGCGCCATAGGCGCCGACGCCCGCCGCGAAGAACATGTAGCCGAGCTGCGAGCAGGTCGAATAGGCGATGACGCGCTTGATGTCGTTCTGCACCGTGCCCACGGTCGCCGCGAAAAGGCAGGTGGCCGCGCCGATGAAGGTCACGAAGCCAAGCGCCGTCGGCGAGGTTTCGAACATCGGCGACAGGCGGCACACCATGAACACGCCCGCGGTCACCATGGTCGCCGCGTGGATCAGCGCCGACACCGGGGTCGGGCCCTCCATCGCGTCCGGCAGCCAGGTGTGGAGGCCAAGCTGCGCCGACTTGCCCATCGCGCCGATGAACAGCAGCAGGCAGAGCACGGTCATGGTGTCGAAGCGGTGACCGAGAAAGCCGATGGTCGAACCGGCCATGGACGGCGCGGCCGCCAGGATTTCCGGGATCGAGATGGTGTTGAACACCAGATAGGTGCCGAAAATGCCCATCATGAAGCCAAGGTCGCCGACGCGGTTGACGACGAAGGCCTTGATCGCGGCGGCGTTTGCGCTCGGCTTCCGGAACCAGAAGCCGATCAGCAGGTAAGAGGCCAGACCCACGCCTTCCCAGCCGAAGAACATCTGCAGCAGGTTGTTCGCCGTCACGAGCATCAGCATCGCGAAGGTGAAGAGCGACAGATAGGCGAAGAAGCGCGGCTGGTCCGGCTCCTCCTCCATATAGCCCCAGCTATAGAGATGGACGAGGCTCGACACGCTGGTGATGACCACCAGCATGACCGCCGTCATGGTGTCGACGCGTAGCGCCCATTGCGCATCGAAGCTGCCCGACTGGATCCAGGTGAAGGCCGGGACCACATGGGGTTCGGCATGGCCGGTCAGGAAGCCGATGAAGATCGGCCAGCTCATCGCACAGGATGCGAACAGCGCGCCGGTGGTGACGATCTTCGCGGGCAGCTTGCCAAGGGCCTTGTTGCCAAGACCGGCGATGGCAGCAGCCAGCAACGGGAGAAGGACGATAAGCTGGATCATCGAGCTTTAGCCCTTCATCCGGTTGACATCGTCGACGGCGATGGTGCCGCGACCGCGGAAGTAGATGACGAGGATGGCAAGGCCGATGGCCGCCTCACCCGCCGCGACGGTCAGCACGAACATGCTGAACACCTGTCCCACCAGATCGCCCAGGAAGGCGCTGAAGGCGACAAGGTTGATGTTCACGCTGAGCAGGATCAGCTCGATCGCCATCAGGATGATGATGACGTTCTTGCGATTGATGAAGATGCCCAGCACGCCCATCACGAAGAGGATCGCGCTGACCACCATATAATGCTGAAGGCCGATCACAGCTCTACCCCCTGCCCGACGGGCTGATTGACGTTGCGCACCGCGTCTTCGGGACGGCGGCGGTTCTGGCGGGCGATGTTCTGGCCGCGCACGCCGCCACGGGCGCGATGGGTCAGCACGATGGCGCCGATCATCGCGACCAGCAGGACGATGCCCGCCGCTTCGAACAGGAAGATGTAGCGGGTGTAGAGCAGCGCGCCGATCGCCTGGATATTGCTGAGTTCCGGGTTCACCGGAGCCGCGCGCTGGGCCAGTTCTATGGGGCCCGCGCTCCACAGGCCGATGCCCAGCACGATCTCCGCCAGCAGCACCAGCGCAATCAGCAGCCCGAAGGGGAGGTAATCGACGAAACCGGCGCGCAGTTCGGCGAAATCGATGTCGAGCATCATCACGACGAACAGGAACAGCACGGCAACGGCGCCGACATAGACGATGACAAGGAGCATCGCGATGAATTCGGCGCCCAGCAGGACCATCAGCCCCGCCGCGTTGAAAAAGGCAAGGATCAGCCACAGCACCGAATGAACCGGATTGCGCGACAGGATCGTAAGCGCGCCGCTGCACACCACGATCGCGGCGAACAGATAAAAGGCAAGCACGTGAATCACAGGATCATGTTCCCCTTCGGCGGCTGCGGCTTAACGGTAGGGCGCATCGGCGGCAAGGTTCGCGGCAATCGCCCGCTCCCACTTGTCCCCATTTTCAAGGAGCTTGGCCTTGTCGTAGATCAGCTCCTCGCGCGTTTCGGTGGAGAACTCGAAATTCGGGCCCTCGACGATGGCGTCCACCGGGCACGCTTCCTGGCAGAAGCCGCAATAGATGCACTTCGTCATGTCGATGTCGTAGCGCGTCGTGCGGCGGCTGCCGTCATCGCGCGGCTGCGCTTCGATGGTGATCGCCTGGGCGGGGCAGATCGCCTCGCACAGCTTGCACGCGATGCAGCGTTCTTCTCCATTGGGATAGCGGCGCAACGCATGCTCCCCCCGGAACCGCGGCGAAATCGGGTTCTTCTCATAGGGGTAGTTGATCGTCGCCTTGGGCTTGAAGAAATATTTCAAGGTCAGGGCGTGCGCCTTCACAAACTCCCAGAGGGTGAAGGATTTGACATAATAGCCGAGGCTCATTGAGCGCCTCCGTAACGCGTGAACATGAGGAAGCCCGACACCAGGAAGACGAACAGCAGCGAGGTCGGCAGGAATATCTTCCAGCCCAGCCGCATAAGCTGGTCATAGCGGTAGCGGGGCACCGTCGCCTTCACCCAGGAGAAGACGAAGAAGAAGAAGAATATCTTGGCGAACAGCCAGATGATGCCGGGCACATAATAAAGCGGCGCCCAGTCGATCGGCGGCAGATAGCCGCCCCAGAACAGGATGGCGTTCAGGGCGCACATCAGGATCACGTTTGCATATTCGCCCAGCCAGAACAGCGCGAAGGCCATGGACGAATATTCGGTCTGATATCCCGCGACCAGTTCCGATTCCGCTTCGGTCAGGTCGAAGGGCGCACGCGCCGTTTCCGCCATGGCCGAGATCAGGAACATGATCGCCATCGGGAAGAGCAGCGGGTTGAAGCCGTTGCCGTTCAGGAAGCCATAATAGCCCTTCTGGCTCTCGACGATGGCCGAGATATTGAAGCTGCCGGCCCAGAGCACGACGGTGATCAGGATGAAGCCGATGGAGACTTCATAGCTGATCATCTGCGCGCTGGCGCGGATCGCCGAATAGAAGGGATATTTGGAATTGGACGCCCAGCCCGACAGCACCACGCCATAGACGCCGAGCGACGAGATGGCGAGGATGTAGAGCAGGCCGACATTGATGTTGGCCAGCACCACGCCCACCTGGAACGGAATCACCGCCCAGGCCATCAGAGCGACGGTGAAGGTGATGATCGGGGCGATCAGGAAAAGCGTGCGGTTGGCCGCCGAAGGGATGATGGTTTCCTGCAGGAAGACCTTGGCGCCGTCCGCGAAGGACTGGAGCAGACCGAAGGGACCGACGACGTTCGGGCCGCGGCGCAGCGCCATCGCCGCCCAGATCTTGCGGTCGGCGTAGATGATCATCGCCACCGCCAGCATCAGCGGCAACGCAATCACCAGAATGCCGATGATCGTCGAAAGCAGCCAGGCGCCTTCGAACGGCAGGCCGAGATTTTGGAAGAAAGCGGTCACTCTGCGGCCTCCGCATACGTCTCGCCGTGGATCAGTTCGGCCGAACATTGCTGCATCGTCGGACTGGCGCGGCAGATGGCGTTGGTCAGGTAGAAATCCTTGATCGGAGAGCCGAACTCACCACTGGCGCCGGTCGGCAGCGACGGAACGGACCAGCCATAATCGGCCAGACCCTCGATGCCCAGCGCCGGAACCGTCTTGGCCATTTCGGCGCGAAGCTGCTCGAAGCTGTCGAAGGGGAGCGTCGCGCCCAGCACTTCCGACAGAGCGCGCAGGATCGACCAATCCTCGCGGGCATCGCCCGGCGCGAACACAGCCTTTTCGCCGCGCTGCACCCGGCCTTCCAGATTGACGTAGGTGCCGGCCTTCTCGGCATAGCTTGCGCCCGGCAGGATCACGTCCGCCACATGCGCGCCCTTGTCGCCATGGTGGCCGACATAGACCTTGAAGCTGTCCTGGAAAGCCGAATAATCGACCTCGTCCGCGCCCAGCGAGAAGAGCAGCTTGGGCTTCGCCGCAGCCACCGCCTTGATGCCGCCCTGCGTCGCATAGCCGAGCATCAACCCGCCCATGCGCGCCGCCGCGAAATGCAGGACATTATAGCCGTTCCAGCCTTCTTTCACGAGGCCCAGCGTCTCGACCAGCACCAGCGTATCGCCATGGGCGCCGTCCTTCGCCAGCACGCCGCCGCCGACGATCATCGCCGGACGCGCGGCCTTGCCGAAGGCTTCCACAACCGCTTCGGGCAGACGGCCAAGCAGCGAGGCGTCATTGCCCAGCCACTCGACCTTGTAGGTGAGGTCGACCTGCGGACCGAGCGCAAAGACCTTCGCGCCCTTCTTGATCGCCTTGCGGATGCGGGTGTTCACCAGCGGCGCTTCCCAGCGCAGATTGGTGCCCACCAGCAGGATCACGTCAGCGGTTTCAAGACCGTTGAGCGTGGTGTTGAAGTTGACCGCGCTCAGGCTCGACACGTCATAGGCGAGCCCGGTCTGACGACCTTCGAGCAACGAGCCACCCAGCTTCTCGACCAGCGCCTTGCCCGCGAACATCGTCTCGCAATCGAGCAAATCACCGGCCAGCGCAGCCACCGACCCGCCATGCTTGACGGCGGCAATCGCCGCGAACGCCTCGTTCCAGGTTGCCGGAACCAGATTGCCGTCCTTGCGGACATAGGGTTTGTCGAGCCGCTTGCGGACCAGACCGTCGACATTGTGCCGGGTCTTGTCGCTGGCCCACTCCTCGTTCACGTCGTCATTGATGCGCGGCACGGCGCGCAGCACCTGACGGCCACGACTGTCGAGCCGGATATTGGTGCCGACCGCGTCCATCACGTCGATCGCGTGGGTCTTCTTGAGTTCCCAGGGACGCGCTTCGAACGCATAGGGCTTCGACGTCAGCGCGCCGACCGGGCAGAGGTCGACCACATTGCCCGACAGCTCGCTCTTGGCGGCATGTTCGAGATAGGTGGTGATCTGCATGTTCTCGCCGCGATAGATGGCGCCGATTTCCGGCACGCCCGCGACTTCCTCGGCAAAGCGCACGCAGCGGGTGCACTGGATGCAGCGGGTCATGACCGTCTTGACGATCGGGCCCATATATTTCTCGGTGACGGCGCGCTTATTCTCGTCGAAGCGGCTGCTGCCCTTGCCATAGGCGACCGACTGGTCCTGAAGGTCGCATTCGCCGCCCTGGTCGCAGATCGGGCAGTCGAGCGGGTGGTTGATGAGCAGGAACTCCATCACCCCTTCGCGCGCCTTCTTGACCATCTCGGTCTGGGTGAAGATTTCCTGATTCTCCGCGGCCGGCAGCGCACAGGAAGCCTGCGGCTTGGGCGGGCCGGGCTTCACCTCGACCAGGCACATGCGGCAATTGCCCGCGATGCTGAGGCGCTCATGATAGCAGAAACGGGGGATTTCCTTCCCCGCCAGCTCGCAGGCCTGGAGGACCGTGGCGCCCGCCGGGACTTCGAGTTCTACGCCGTCTACTTTGACCTTCGGCATGGTTACTCCGCTGCCTCCATGACCGGGGCGCTACCCTTGTTTTCGTTGATCCGGCGCTCGATTTCCGGACGGAAGTGCCGGATCAGGCCCTGGATCGGCCAGGCCGCCGCGTCGCCAAGCGCGCAGATGGTGTGGCCTTCGACCTGCTTGGTCACCTGGAACAGCATGTCGATCTCGCTCTGGTCGGCATCGCCGGTGCGCAGCCGCTCCATCACGCGCCACATCCAGCCGGTGCCTTCGCGGCAGGGCGTGCACTGGCCGCAGCTCTCATGCTTGTAGAAATAGGAGAGGCGCGAAATGGCGCGGACGATGTCGGTCGACTTGTCCATCACGATGACGGCGGCGGTGCCAAGGCCGGAGCCGAGCGCGCGCAGCCCATCGAAATCCATGGGCGCGTCCATGATCTCCTTCGCCGGGACCAGAGGCACCGACGAACCGCCGGGGATGACCGCCAGCAGATTGTCCCAGCCGCCGCGAATGCCGCCGCAATGCCGGTCGATCAGTTCCTTGAAACTGATGCCCATCGATTCTTCGACGACGCAGGGCTTATTCACATGGCCGCTGATCTGGAAGAGCTTGGTGCCCTTGTTGTTCTCCCGGCCGAAGCTGGAGAACCATTCGGACCCGCGCCGCAGGATCGTCGGCGCGACCGCGATCGATTCCACATTATTCACCGTGGTGGGGCAGCCATAAAGGCCCGCGCCCGCCGGGAAAGGCGGCTTCAGGCGCGGCTGGCCCTTCTTGCCCTCCAGGCTTTCGATCTGGGCGGTTTCCTCTCCGCAGATATAGGCGCCCGCGCCGCGATGGACGAAGACGTCGAAATCATAGCCGGACCCGCAGGCATTCTTGCCGAGGAAGCCCTTTTCATAGGCCTGCTCGACGGCGGCGAAGAGCACCTTCGCCTCATAGATGAACTCGCCGCGAATATAGATATAGGCGGCGCGCGCCCGCATCGCGAAACCGGCGACCAGCGCGCCCTCGATCAGCTTGTGCGGATCGTGGCGGATGATCTCGCGGTCCTTGCACGAGCCCGGCTCGGATTCGTCGGCGTTGATGACGAGGAAGCTCGGACGGCCGTCCCTGCTTTCCTTGGGCATGAAGCTCCACTTCATGCCGGTCGGGAAGCCGGCGCCGCCACGGCCGCGCAGGCCGCTGGCCTTGATGCGCTCTATGATGTCGTCCTGGCCGATTTCCAGCAGGGCCTTGGTGTTATCCCAATCGCCGCGTTTCATCGCCGCGTCGATGCCCCAATCCTGGAAGCCATAGACGTTAGTGAAGATGCGATCCTTGTCGCTGAGAGGCGCGATCACGTCGCTCATGCCCATTCGCCCCGATAGTCGTGATTTTCGTTGACCATATCCTTGAGCGTGGTCGGACCACCCTCCGGACAGCTGGTCTGACGATCGATCTGCGGCCCGATCTTGGGCTGCTTGCCAGCGGCGAGATCGTCGAGGATCGCGCTCATGCTGTCATAGGTCAGGTCTTCGAAATTATCGTCGTTGATCTGGACCATCGGCGCATTGGCGCAGGCGCCCAGACACTCGACCTCGGTCAGGGTGAACAGGCCATCGGGCGTCGTCCCGCCCTTCACCAGCCCCTTGTTCTTGCAGGCGGAGAACACATCGTCGGAGCCGCGCAGCATGCAGGGCGTCGTGCCGCAGACCTGCACATGATAGCGGCCAACGGGCGCGAGATTGTACATGGTGTAGAAGGTCGCGACCTCGTACACGCGCATATACGGCATTTCGAGTTGGTCGGCGATATATTCCATCACCGGCACCGGCAGCCAGCCCTGGGTCTGCGTCTCGGCACCCACCTGGCGCTGGGCGAGGTCAAGCAGCGGCATCACGGCCGACTGCTGACGCCCGGCGGGATAGCGGGCAATGACCTTCTTCGCCTGCTCGGCATTTTCGGCCGTCCAGGCGAACGCGCCCCAGCGCGCGCGCGTTTCGGCCTCGTCCGGGATATGAACTGCGTCAGCCATTAGCGGTCACATTCTCCAAACACGATGTCCATGGCGCCCAGGACAGCGGTGGTATCGGCCAGCATGTGGCCTTTCATCATGAAATCCATCGCCTGAAGGTGGCTAAAGGCGGTCGGGCGGATCTTGCAGCGGTAAGGCTTGTTGGAGCCGTCCGCGACCAGATAGACGCCGAATTCGCCCTTGGGGCTTTCGGTCGCGACATAGACTTCGCCCGCCGGGACATGGAAGCCCTCGGTATAAAGCTTGAAGTGGTGGATCAGCGCTTCCATCGAGCGCTTCATCTCGCCGCGCTTGGGCGGCACCACCTTGCGGTCGAAACTCGCCACCGGGCCTTCCGGCATTTCGCTGAGGCACTGCTTCATGATCCGCGCGGACTGGCGGACTTCCTCGACGCGGACCATGAAGCGGTCATAGCAGTCGAAATTGGTGCCCACCGGAACGTCGAATTCCATCCGGTCATAGACGTCATAGGGCTGCGCCTTGCGGATGTCCCAGGGGATGCCCGATCCCCGGATCATGGGGCCGGAAAAGCCCCATTTCAGCGCGTCTTCCTTGCTGACGACCGCGATGTCCACATTGCGCTGCTTGAAGATGCGGTTGTCGACCACCAGGCTCATCGCGTCCTCGAACAGGCGCGGCAAACGGGTGTCGAGCCAGTCGCCAATGTCGGTCAACAGCTTCAGCGGCACGTCCTGATGCACGCCGCCCGGCCGGAACCAGGCCGCATGCATGCGGGCGCCCGACGCCCGTTCGAAGAAGTTGAGGCAATCCTCCCGGATTTCGAACAGCCACAGGTTCGGCGTCATCGCACCCACGTCCATCACATGCGAGCCGAGGTTCAGCATGTGATTGCAGATGCGCGTCAGTTCCGCGAAGAACACGCGCAGATATTGCGCGCGCAACGGCACTTCCAGGTTCAGCAGCTTTTCGATGGCGAGGACATAGCTGTGCTCCATGCCGAGCGGCGAGCAATAGTCCAGCCGGTCGAAATAGGGCAGCGCCTGCAAATAGGTCTTGTGCTCGATCAGCTTCTCGGTGCCGCGATGCAGAAGGCCGACATGCGGGTCGCAGCGCTCGACGATCTCGCCGTCCAGTTCCATGACCAGGCGCAGAACGCCGTGCGCGGCAGGGTGCTGCGGACCGAAGTTGATCGTGTAGTTCTGGATTTCCGTGTCGCCGTAGGACGGGTCCGCCGCGTCGGTCACATGGTCCAGCTTTTCCAGATAGTCGGACATCAGGCCTTATCCTCAGGCTTGGCAGCGCCTTTGCCTTCGTCTGTGTGCTCTTCGGGCTTTACCGGAGCATTGGGCGACTTTTCCGCACCCTTGCTGTTGGCGGGTTCACCCGCACCGGTATCCTCGGACTTTTCGGTGACCTTGGGCGTGGCACCGGCCGGTTCGCCCTTGGGAGCCGCAGCGGCCGGCAACGGGGCTGTGACAGGTGTCGGCGCTCCCGGCGCCTGCGGCGCCTTCTCGTCGCCCGGCAGCACATATTGCGCGCCTTCCCACGGGCTCATGAAGTCGAACTGCCGGAAATCCTGCGCCAGCTTCACCGGCTTGTAGACGACGCGCTTGTCCTCTTCGGAATACCACATCTCGACATAGCCGGTCAGCGGGAAGTCCTTGCGCTGCGGATGGCCCTTGAAACCATAGTCGGTCAGGATGCGGCGCAGATCGGCGTTCCCCTCGAAGATGACGCCGTACATGTCGAACACCTCCCGCTCCAGCCAGCCGGCGACCGGCCAGATGTGCGTGACGGTGGGAACGGGCATGTCCTCGTCGGTCTGCACCTTCACGCGGACGCGGTGGTTCCGCGTGACGCTGAGCAGATGGTAGCAGACCTCGAAGCGCTCCGGACGATCCGGATAATCGACGCCCGCAATTTCCATGAGCTGCTGATATTGCGCGCGATCCCGCAGCAGCACCATCGCGTCGGCCAGCTTTTCCCGGACGACGGTGAAGCTCAGTTCATCGGCATGATCGACGGTTTCGACCAGCATCGGTCCCAGCAGACCGGCGATTTCCTGCGCGATCCCATCGATGGCCGCGATCCTAGGAGCAGAATGACCCATATCAGCGCTCAACCGTTCCGATGCGGCGGATTTTCCGCTGCAACTGCATCACGCCATAAAGCAGGGCTTCCGCTGTCGGCGGGCAACCCGGCACATAGATGTCGACCGGCACGATGCGGTCGCAGCCACGCACGACCGAATAGCTGTAGTGATAATAGCCACCGCCATTCGCGCAGCTGCCCATCGAAATCACATATTTCGGATTGGACATCTGGTCGTAAACCTTGCGCAACGCCGGAGCCATCTTGTTGCACAGCGTCCCGGCCACGATCATCACGTCGGACTGGCGCGGCGAGGCGCGCGGTGCGGCGCCGAAGCGTTCCATGTCATAACGGGGCATGTTGACGTGGATCATCTCCACCGCGCAGCAGGCCAGGCCGAAGGTCATCCACCAGAGCGAGCCGGTGCGAGCCCACTGAAACAGTTCCTCCGTCGAGGTGACGAGGAAACCCTTGTCACTGACCTCGCTGTTCAGCGCGTTGAAGAAATCCTGGTCGGGCTGGGTCCCCGCGGGCAACAAGGTGCCGGGCGCGGGCCGCTCAAGTTCTACTCCCAATCGAGTGCTCCCTTCTTCCACGCATAGACGAGGCCGAGCACCAGCTCCGCTATGAAGATCATCATCGTCGCCCAGCCGGCCCAGCCGATCTGGTCGAGGCTGACCGCCCAGGGGTAGAGGAACGCCGCTTCCAGGTCGAAGATGATGAACAGGATCGCGACGAGGTAGAATCGCACGTCGAACTGGCTGCGCGGTTCTTCGAACGCAGGAAAGCCGCATTCATATTCGCTGAGCTTGGCCGGATCGGGCTGATGCGCGCCGGTCAGGCGCCCCACCAGCATCGGCAGGAACACGAATGCGCTCGAAAGCAGCAAGGCGATCCCGAGAAAGATCAGGATCGGCAGATATTGGGCTAGATCGACCAACGGAATCCCCTGGGCGAAAATGATTTACGGGCGCGCTTTAGGCCCGCTGCATATGCGAAGCAAGGCCCGGAGGCATGAGAATGATTCGCAACAATGGCGGCGACCTGATCACGCTACCAAAAGCAAGCCGTCAGCGCAGCGCTCCAGCCACCAACTTATGTAATTTGCTGTGGATCGCATCATTGCCCGCGATGACTTCCTTGCGCTCGATCGGCTGGTCGCCGCCGCGGAAATCCGACACGAAGCCGCCCGCTTCCCGCACCATCAGCAGGCCCGCCGCCACGTCCCAGGGTTGCAGGCCGCTTTCCCAGAAGCCGTCATAGCGGCCGGAGGCGACATGGGCGAGGTCCAGCGAGGCCGCGCCGAAGCGCCGGATTCCGGCCACCGAGGGCCCTACGGCCCCGAAGATGCGCGTCCATTGCGCGAAATCGCCATGCCCCAGGAAGGGGATGCCCGTGGCGATCAGGCAGTCGCCCAGATCGCGCCGCGCCGAAACGCGCAGCCGCTGGTCATGCCGCCAGGCGCCCCGGCTCTTTTCCGCCCAATAGCTTTCGTCGGTCACCGGCTGGTAGATGAGGCCGGTCGTCACCTCCCGCTTGCCGCCGTAGAGCGGCTCCTCGACCGCGATGGAGATCGCGAAGTGCGGGATGCCGTGCAGGAAATTGCTGGTGCCGTCGAGCGGATCGATGATCCAGCGCGGCTTGCCCGGATCGCCCGCGATCTCGCCGCCTTCCTCAAGCAGGAAACCCCAATCGGGCCGCGCCTTCTGCAATTCCTCGACCAGCGTCTTTTCCGCCTGCTGGTCGGCCTTGGACACGAAGTCCGCCGGCCCCTTTCGGGACACCTGCAGATGTTCGACCTCGCCAAAGTCGCGGCGCAGCTTGGAGCCAGCCTTGCGCGCGGCGCGTTCCATGACGGTCAAAAGGCCCGAGTGCGATACCATTTTTCTTGTCTCCCCCCTCCCGCAAACGGGAGGGGCCGGGGGTGGGCATGCCGCAATAGCGGCACTCTGAAAAGGGAAAGGGCAGGAAGCTCGCTCATGCTCGCCACCCACCCCCTAAACCCCTTCCGCCTGCGGGAAGGGGGATCGAATATCAATCCGCGCGCTTCACATATTCGCGCTCATACACGTCGACGACGATGCGCGTGCCGGTGACGATGTGCGGCGGCACCATGACGCGCACGCCATTGTCGAGGATGGCGGGCTTGTAGCTCGCCGAAGCGGTCTGGCCCTTCACCACGGCGTCGGCTTCCACCACGGTCGCTTCGACCGTTTCGGGAAGCTGCACGGAGATCGGACGTTCCTCATACATTTCCAGCATGACCATCATGCCGTCCTGCAGGAAGGCCGACGCATCGCCCACCAGATCCTGCGGCAGATTGATCTGCTCATAGGTTTCCGTATCCATGAAGACGAGCATGTCGCCCTCTGCATAGAGATATTGGAAATCCTTGGTGTCGAGGCGGATGCGCTCCACCGTCTCGGCCGACCGGAAGCGGACGTTGTTCTTGCGCCCGTCGATCAGGTTCTTCAGTTCCACCTGCATATAGGCGCCGCCCTTGCCGGGCTGGGTATGCTGGATCTTCACGGCGCGCCACAGGCTGCCGTCATATTCGATGTTGTTGCCGGGACGAATCTCGACGCCGCTGATCTTCATGGGAAGAGCCTGCCTATATGTCTGAAGGTGAAAAGAGCCGGCCTCTGGAGGCTGGCCGCGCCCTTACATGGATGAGGGCGAAAGGGCAAGAGGCGGCGCCTATCGCGGTTTCGCCAGCAAGGGATAGGGATTGATCGCCCGCCCGCCATGCCAGGGCTCTCCCGGACGCAGTTCATGCACCGCGAAGTGCAGGTGCGGCGCTGCCGAATCGGCATTGCCGGTGCTGCCGACGGTCGCGATGCGCTGTCCGCGCCGAACCGCCTGCCCTTCCGCAAGGCCCGGCGCATAGCCGTCCAGATGCGCATAATAATAGATGCGCCGTCCATCGGGCGAGCGTTCATAGATCGTGCGCCCGCCTTCCTCGCTCCAGAACAGCTTTTCGATCCGTCCGTCCGCCGCCGCCAGCACCGCCCTGCCCCGCGCCGCCATGATGTCGATGGCGTCATGGGCGCGCGCGCCGCTCGCCCGCGCCTGGGCGAATGTATCGCTCAGCGCGGAGGGCGGCACGCCCTCGACCGGGATCAGCAGGGCACCGGCTTCCGCCGCCGCAGGCCGGGAAGGCTCAGGCGCGTCCGCCGGCACGATCCGCACGAAGGTGCGCAGGAGGGCCGCGCCGATCAGGACGGCCAGGCCGATGCCGGCCCAACCGCGCGCCCTCATGGCTGGAACACCGCCTTCACGCCGGACTTCACCATCTGGGCGAGCCGCGCCGCGTCCCAATTGGTGAGCCGGATGCAACCATGGCTTTCCGTTCGGCCGATGGTCTGCGGCTCCGGCGTGCCGTGAATGCCGTAATGCGGCTTCGACAGGTCGATCCACACCACGCCGACCGGGCCGTTGGGACCGGGCTTCAGCACCGCCTTCTGGTCGGTGGAGGACGCATCCCAGAACAGGTCCGGATTATAGTGGAAATCGGGATTGCGGCTCAACCCCTTGATTTCCCACGTTCCGATCGGCAGGGGATCATGCTGCGACCCCATGGTGGCTGGAAATTGCGCGATCAGCCGGTTCTGCGCGTCATAGGCCCGGAGCACCCCGTCCGACTTGTCCACGACGATGTGGTCGGCCTGCGGCTGCTCCTTGGCCACGCCCAGGCCGGCGAGCGTCTCGCCCCAGCCGCGCTCGTCGCCTTCGATCCGGGCAACCGGCTGGTTGGCGATGGCAGGTACGCGGATCGTGGCTCCCGCGCCGAGCTTCGTGTTCGGAGGATTGAGCGCGAGCAGCGCCTCCGGCCGGGTGTGGAAACGTTCGGCCAGCTTCTCCAGCAGGTTGCGATAGCCAAGGGCGGGCAGCTTCGCCTGATCGTTGAGTTCCCTGGGCACCGCAAAGAACGGTCCCTTGGCGAAATCCGCCGGTATCTTCACCAGCCAGGTCGCGGGCTGCGGCCGGTCGCCCAGCAGCGCCTTGGCCGTCGCCTCATCATATTTCCCGGTGGTCGGCAGGCCCTTCGCCTCCTGGAAACCCCTGAGCGCGGTGGTGAAGGACATGCCTTCCTTCCCATCCAATACGCCGGGCGAGAAGCCGGCCCGGTCCAGCGCCACCTGCGCCTGCAGCACCGATTCCACCCGCGCAGGCGCGCCTGTCGGCTCGGGCACCACGGTGAAGGCGTAGGGATCGCCGGCAGGCCGCGCAGCCTGCCCGGTCGCCTGGTTCGACGGTGCGCTCTCATTGGCTTCCGTCACCGTCATGTTGCAGGCCGCACAGAGCAGCGTCAGGATCAGCGGATTGGTTTTCAAGGCGATACTCTCCCATTTGTGGAAGGGAAAACGCCTGAAGTGCAGGAAAGCTGCCTGCCGCCTTATACCGTTATTCCTGCGCCAACACCGCCCGGAATGCCGCCACGCCGGCTTGCGGCCCATCCGAATGGCCCCATACCGCCCCGCTCACCGCCAGGAAATCCGCCCCGGCCTTCACCAGCGGCGCGGCATTGCCGGGCGTTATCCCGCCAATCGCCACGCAGGGCAGTTCGAACAATGCCGTCCACCAGCCCAGGATCGATGGGTCGGGGCGATGGATCGTTTCCTTGGTGGTCGTAGAATAGAAGGCCCCGAACGCAACATAGTCCGCCCCTGCTTCCCCTGCTTCCATCGCCAGATGGCGGCTGTCATGGCAGGTGACGCCGATCTGCACCGAAGGACCGAGCAGCTTGCGCGCCTCGCGAGGATCGCCGTCGCCCTGCCCCAGATGAACGCCGTCGGCCCCCAGGCGCTTCGCCAGGCTCATGCTGTCGTTGATGATGAACGCGACATCCCGTTCCGCGCAGAGCTTTTGCAGCGGCGCGGCGGCTTGGGCGATGGCGTCGTCACCCACGCCCTTCAACCGCAATTGGAACGCCGCGACGTCGCCCCCATCGAAGGCGGCGGCGAGACTGTCGACAAAGCCCGCATCGATCGCCGGCGGGGAGATCAGGTAGAGCTGACAGGGCGGCCGCCGGTCATCGCTGTCGAACCGGGCTGCGAAATTCGGGTCGAGAGCCAATTCTTCATCGGTAAATTCAGTCATGGGTCTCGCCTTAGCCGCTTTTGATGGCGTTGGAAAAGGGCGGAGCCGATCGGCCCTCACCCGCGTTCCTCCTGCATGATCAGGATCGGATGTTCGGGATGGAATTACCGGGATTGGCGCGGGCGCTTCTATCCGGAGAAGCTGGCGGCGAAAAACTGGTTCGCTTACTATGCCCAGCAGTTCGACACGGTAGAGATCAACAACAGCTTCTATCGCCTGCCCCGGCCGGAAACCGTCGACAAATGGCGCGAACAGGCGCCCGGGGGCTTTTGCTATGCGGCCAAGGCGAACCGCTATCTGACGCAGATGAAGAAGCTCAAGGATTGCGAGGAACCGCTGGCAAGGATGATGGAGTCCTTCGCGCATTTCGGCCCGACGCTGGGGCCGGTCCTCTATCAACTCCCGCCGCATTTCTCGCTCGATCTGCCAAGGCTGGAGGCATTCCTCCGCATCGCGCCGCGCGATCCCGTGCCGGTCTTCGAATTCCGCCATTCAAGCTGGTATGTGGATGAACTCTTTGCGCTGCTGGAGCGGTACGGAGCGGCTCTCTGCGTGCATGACATGCCCGGCTCGGCCAGTCCCCGGCTGGGTGTCGGCTCGACCGCCTATGTCCGCTTCCACGGCACGACGGGGAAATATCGCGGCGGCTATTCGCGTGAAAGGCTGGCGGACTGGGCCGAATGGATGAAGGCGCAGAGCAGCGACGGCCGGACCGTCTGGGCCTATTTCAACAATGACTATGACGCGCAGGCAATTGCCGACGCCCGGATATTGAAGGCGTTGACGCAGAAAGGCTAGTTTCACCCCGTCAGAACCGAACCGTGCTCCTGCGAAGGCGGGAGCACGGCGGACCGGCCGCGAGCGCCTTCCGGGCGCTCACGACCGTCACCGCAGATCAGGCCGCCTTGCTGGTGGAAGCGCCGTGAATCTCGTCGATTGCTTCGCCCAGCGAGGCGTTGAACTCCTCGTCGCTCATCTGGTGGCGCAGGTCGTTCAGCAGCGCGCGGCTGAAGCTGGCGATGATGCCGCGATTCCTGGCCAGCTCGATGCAGGCTTCGGACCGCGAGAAACCGCCGGACAAGGCGACGACGCGCAGCACGCGGGGATGGTCGACCAGCGGATCGAACAGACCGGCCTTTGTCGGCAGCGACAGCTTCAGCATCACCTTGTCGTCGCCCGGCAGCGCGTCGAGATTCTTGAGGATTTCCTCCAGCAGGATCTGGTCGGCCTCTGCGCGTTCCGGGCTCTTGATGTTGACTTCCGGCTCGATGATCGGAACGAGCCCTGCGGCCAGCACCTGCCGACCGACCTCGAACTGCTGCCTGACGACGGCGGCGATGCCCTCGCGGTTGGCGAGGTTGATGACCGAACGCTCCTTGGTGCCGAACACGCCCAGCGCCTTGGCGCGGTGCAGCAAGGTGTCGAGGCCGGGGTTCGGCTTCATCAACTGAACGCCGGCCGCTTCATCCTCCAGCCCCTTGTCGATCTTGATGAAGGGCACGACGCCGCGCTCGATCAGCGCCTGCGGAACCGACTTGCCGCCCGCTTCGCCGTCCATGGTGCGCTCGAACAGGATCGCGCCCAGCACCTTCTCGCCCGAAAAGACCGGCGAGGTGATGATGCGGCTGCGCATATCGTGGATCAGCCCGAACATTTCCTCTTCGGTGGACCAGGCGTCTTCCTCGATGCCATAGCCCTTCAGCGCCTTGGGCGTCGAACCGCCGCTCTGGTCGAGCGCCGCGATGAAGCCGTTGCCGCCCTCGATCTTCGCCTTCATGTCCTCGAACTGCATCTGCACATACCTCTTGGTTGGATGCGCCGCCCTCCCGGCAGCGCGTCTAGGGGGCGGACGCCCTTGCACGGCGTCCATGGTCGAGCGGAGCGCGCCACTCTCCAAGGCGCGCGCCGCAATCTGAATCAGGCCATCAGCGCCTTGACGCCGGGCAGCTCCTTGCCTTCCATCCACTCCAGGAACGCACCGCCAGCGGTGGAGACGAAGCTGAAATCGCCCGCCACGCCCGCATGGTTGAGCGCCGCGACGGTGTCGCCGCCACCCGCGACCGACGTCAGCCCGCCTTCCTTGGTGAGCGCCGCCGCGGTCTTGGCCAGCGCCACGGTCGCCTTGTCGAACGGCGCGATCTCGAATGCGCCGAGCGGGCCGTTCCATACCAAGGTCCGGCAGTTCTTAAGCGCATCGCCCAACGCCTCAACCGCCGCTGGGCCGACGTCGAGGATCATCTCATCCTCTGCCACCTCATGCACGTTGCATGTGCGCAAGGAGGGCGGGTTGGCGGCAAATTCCTTCGCCACGACGACGTCATAGGGCAGATGGATGGTGCAGCCCGCCGCTTCCGCCTTGTCGAAGATCGCCTCCGCGGTCTCCGCCAGATCCTTCTCGCACAGCGACTTGCCGACATCCACGCCGCGCGCGAACAGGAAGGTATTGGCCATGCCGCCGCCGATGATCAGATGATCGACCTTGGCGACGAGGTTGTTGAGCACGTCGAGCTTGGTCGACACCTTCGCCCCGCCGACGACCGCCGCGACCGGCTTCACCGGTTCGCCCAGCGCGGCCTGCAGCGCATCCAGTTCCTTCTCCATCGATCGGCCGGCAAAGGCGGGCAGCTTGTGCGCCAGCCCCTCGGTCGACGCATGGGCGCGATGCGCGGCGGAAAAGGCGTCGTTGACATACAGGTCGCCAATCGCCGCCATCGCCTCCACCAGCGCGGGATCGTTCTTTTCCTCGCCGGCATGGAAGCGGGTGTTCTCCAGGATCGCGATGTCGCCGTTGCGCATCACCTTGATGCCGTCGACAGCCGCCTCGCCCTGACAGTCGGGGATGAACTGCACGTCGCGGCCCAGCACGGCGGTCAGCGGGCGAGTGATCTTGGAGAGGGAGAATTCGGGGTTCTTCTGGCCCTTGGGACGGCCGAAATGGGCAAGGATCAGAACCTTGGCGCCCCGATCGGCCAGTTCCAGCACGGTGGGCATCGCCGCGCGCAGGCGGGTGTCGTCGGAGACGGAACCATCCTGCATCGGCACGTTCAGATCCTCGCGCACCAGCACCACCTTGCCCGTGATGTCTCCCATGTCGTCGAGTGTCTTGAACGGCTTTGCCATGATCGCTCCCTGCTGCGAAAATAAGGATGGTGATGAAAAACCCCGCCGGACGGTCCGGCGGGGCTGATGGTCTTTTTAGAGGAACTTCGCCACGACCCCGGTGGTGTCGATCATGCGGTTCGAGAAGCCCCATTCATTGTCGTACCAGCTCAGCACGCGGACCAGCGTGCCGTCGATCACCGCCGTTTCCAGGCTGTCGACGGTCGAGCTGCGCGGATCGCCATTATAGTCGATGGACACCAGCGGCTCCTCCGAATAGCCAAGAATGCCCTTCAGCGGGCCGGATTCCGAAGCGGCCTTCAGCAGTTCGTTGACTTCCTGGACGGTGGTGGCGCGCTTGGCGATGAACTTCAGGTCAACGACCGAAACATTCGGGGTCGGCACGCGCACCGACGAACCGTCCAGCTTGCCCTTCAGTTCCGGCATCACCTCCCCGACAGCGCGCGCCGCGCCGGTGGTGGTCGGGATCATCGACAGGGCAGCGGCGCGGGCGCGGCGCATGTCCTTGTGAAGCTGATCCAGCGTGTTCTGGTCGTTGGTGTAGCTGTGGATCGTGGTCATGAAGCCCTTTTCGATGCCGATGGCGTCATGCAGGACCTTCGCCAGCGGCGCGAGGCAGTTGGTGGTGCAGCTCGCATTCGAGATGACGACGTCGCCGGCGCTCAGCGTTTCATGATTGACGCCGAAAACCACGGTCTTGTCGACGCCGGTGGCGGGAGCGGAGATGACGACGCGCTTGGCGCCCGCGGTCAGGTGCGCGCTGGCCTTTTCCTTGTCCGCGAAAATGCCGGTGCACTCCAGCGCGACGTCCACGCCCTGGGCGGCATGGGGCAGCTTGGCGGGGTCGCGTTCGGCGGTCACGGCGATACGCTTGCCGTCGATGACCAGGAAATTGCCGTCGACGCTCACTTCGCCGGCCCAGTTGCCGTGCACGGAATCACGCTTGAACAGCAGGGCATTCGACTTGGCGTCGCCCAGGTCGTTGATGCTCACCAGTTCCAGATCATGGTCGGTGCGCGAGAGGATCGCACGGGCGACCAGACGACCGATGCGGCCGAAACCGTTGATTGCTACCTTCGTTGCCACTGCACTTGTCTCCCGGTTGGTTTGAATTTCAGTCGAGCGCGGCCACGATCTGCGGCGCGATCTTGGCGGCGGTCAGGCCGAAATGATCGTAAAGCACTTCCGCCGGAGCCGAGGCGCCGAACGTGTCGATGCCGAAACGCAGGCCGGCGATGCCGACATAACGCTCCCACCCGAAAGTGGTGCCTGCCTCAATCGAGGCGCGCAGGACATGGTGCGGAAGGAGATCATCCTTATACGCCTGCGGCTGCGCATCGAAATGCGCCCAGCTCGGCATGGAGACGACGTCCGCGCCGATGCCCTGCTCTTCCAGCAGCGCGGCGGTGGCGACGGCGATCTCGACCTCGGACCCGGTGGCGACCAGTACCACCTTGCGCTCGGCCGTGGCCGCCTTCAGGCGATAGGCGCCCCTGGCCGACAGGTTTTCACCCGCCTTCTCGGTGCGAAGCTGCGGCAGGTTCTGGCGGGTCAGCGCCAGCACCGACGGGCCGTCGGCATCCTTCAGCGCCAGTTCCCAGCACTCAGCCGTCTCGACAATGTCGGCCGGGCGATAGACGTCCAGGTTCGGAATCATGCGCAGCGACATGACATGTTCGATCGGCTGGTGGGTCGGGCCGTCCTCGCCCAGACCGATGGAGTCATGGGTCAGCACATGGATGGCGCGGATCTGCTGGAGCGCCGCCAGACGGATGCCCGCGCGCATATAGTCGGAAAAGACCAGGAAGGTGCCGCCATAGGGAATGACGCCGCCATGAAGCGCCATGCCGTTCATGGCGCAGGCCATGCCGAACTCGCGAATGCCGTAATAGACGTAACGGCCCGAATAATCGTCTTTGGTGAGCGGCCCGGTCGACTTGGTCTTGGTGTTGTTGGAGCCGGTGAGGTCCGCCGAGCCGCCCAGCGTCTCCGGCAGCAGGTCGTTGATCGCGCCCAGCGTCAGTTCGCTCGCCTTGCGGGTGGCGACCTTCTGCGGATTGGCGATCAGCGTGTCGATATAGGCGTCAAGCGAGAAACCGGCGGGCAGGTCGCCGGCCATGCGGCGCTCGAATTCGGCCCTTTGCGCGTTGGAACCAAGACGATCCGCCCAGGCCACATGGGCGTCGCCGCCCTTTGCGCCGATGGCGTGCCAGGCGGCGGCAATGTCTTCCGGGATCACGAAAGGTTCGGCCGACCAGCCAAGGAATTCACGGGCGGCAGCGACTTCGGCTTCACCAAGGGCGGAGCCGTGGACGCCCGAAGTGCCCGCCTTGTTGGGTGCGCCATAACCGATCTTGGTGGCGCAGGCGATCAGCGAGGGGCGCGGATCGGCCAGCGCCTCGTCGATGGCGCGGCGCACATCGGCCATGTCATGACCGTCGCAGGACACGACATGCCAGCCCGTCGCGGCATAGCGGGCGCGCACATCCTCGCTGCTCGAAAGGTCGACCGCGCCATCGATGGTGATCTTGTTATCGTCCCACAGCACGATCAGGCGGCCCAGGTTCAGATGCCCGGCAAGGCCGATGGCCTCGTGGTTGATGCCCTCCATCAGGCAGCCGTCGCCGGCCAGCACCCAGGTGCGGTGATCGACCAGATCGTCGCCGAACTGCGCATTCAGATGCCGCTCGGCAATCGCCATGCCCACCGCGGTGGCAAGGCCGGAACCCAGGGGCCCGGTGGTCGCCTCCACCCCCGCCAGCTCGAAATTCTCCGGATGGCCGGCGCAGGGGCTGCCCAGCTGGCGGAAATTCGCGATGTCCTGGATGGTCGGACGCGCATAGCCGGTCAGGTGCAGTAGCGAGTAGATCAGCATCGATCCATGGCCCGCCGACAGCACGAAGCGGTCGCGGTCCGCCCATTTCGGCGCCTTGGGATCGAACTTCAGATAATCCTTGAACAGCACGGTGGCGACGTCGGCCATGCCCATCGGCATGCCGGGATGGCCGCTGTTCGCGGCCTGCACCGCGTCCATGGAAAGCGCCCGGATGGCGTTGGCGAGGGACTTTTCGGAAACGGTCATCGAAGCGGCGTCTTTCCTGGCTTGTCTATGGCCCCCTGTTAAGGCCAGCGAATCGAAATTGCGCCCCCTTTGTCGCCTCAGGGACAAGGCGTCAACTACGGGTGGCCCCCAGGGTGCGCCAAGCCGCCGAATGACGGCTTTTGCGCGGTGAAAACTTTGTCTATGCGTGGAGCATGGCAAGTGACCGAATGATGCAGGCGATCCGCGCTCTGGAACGCGCGATCGACCGGCTCGAACAGGATGTGGAAGGCCTTGTGTCGGCCGCCTCCGGCCCCTCCCCAGGCATCGACGCCGCCGCCGCCCGCACGGCGCTGCGGTCGCTGGACAGTCTCATCACCGAATTGAAGGGGCAGGATGTGAAGGACCAGGTCGGTGGCTGAAACCACATTGCACATTGCCGGGCGCGTCTATGACCTGCGCTGCCGCGACGGGGAGGAGGCGCATCTGGCGCATCTCGCCAACCTGATCGAGCGCAAGGCGCGACTGGCACAGCAGAACACCCCGGGCCTGACCGAGGTGCGCACGCTGCTGTTCGCCGCGCTGTTCCTGGCCGACGAACTCAACGACCTGAAGCGCGAGGCGATAGGGCGGCAACAGACCCTGGCGCTGGAGCCGGAGGACGAGCCTGCCATCCGCGCGCTCGAATCCCTTGCCACCCGCATAGAAAAGCTGCGCGAGAGACTTGTCGTCGCCGCTCCTCAGGCCTAAATAGAGAGGCGACGGGCACTGCGCGGTATCGAGCTTTAGCGAACATCCCTGAGGCGATAATCACATCCACGGGGACTGTCCCTGGGCGGGCTCTGGCCCGATCTACATGGTTCCCACCTGACGTTGAGGCGTCAGAGGATTTTCCAGCACACGGCCGAGGCGGTCCCGTCACCCCCTCCCGCAATTCAAGGCCCCCGATGAGCGACGACACCGACAAGGCGACCCTGCGTGCCATCGCCCGGCAGAGGCGTCGCGCCTTCGTGGCTTCGCTCGATCCGCTGGCGCACCGGCTGGCGTTCAAGGTGGTCCCCTCCCCCCTTGCGCATCGGCTGGCGGACGCTGAGGTGGTGGCTCTCTATATGGGCCTGGACGATGAAGCCCCCGCGCAAAGGCTGGCCGCGCCCTTGCAGGCCATGGGCAAGACACTGGCCCTGCCCCGCGTGCTGGATCGGCTTGGCAGCATGGATTTCGTGCGCTGGAACCCGGAGGAACAGCTTTTCCCCGGCCTGTTTGGCACCAGCCATCCCGAACCGGTGGGCGATCCGGCTACCCCCGACGTCATCATCGCGCCGCTGATCGGCTTCGACCGGGCGATGAACCGGCTGGGGCAAGGGGGCGGCTATTATGACCGGGTGTTCGCACGCTATCCGGATGCCTTGAGGATCGGCCTCGGCTGGTCGGTGCAGGAGCATGACGATCTGCCCGCGGACCCATGGGATCTGCCGCTGCACCTGATCCTGACCGAAGTCGAACTGATCGAAGGATATGAAGCATGAGCACGGACCCCCGGCCCGCCTACAAGCCGAGCTGGCGCAAGCCGGTGGGCATGTTCGTGATCCTGGGCCTGATCGCGCTCTGGGCCGTGCTTGTGGGCAGCCTGTCGGCGCTGATCGGACGGCTGCCGATGATGGTGCAGGTGCCGGTCTATGTCTTCCTGGGCCTGATATGGATCTGGGTGCTCCCGTTGAAGCGCCTGCTCGCCTGGATGGAGACGGGACGCTGGCGGGGATTTTGAAGGCGGGGACGGGTGGAAAGCGGACATTCCCCTCCCGCAGGCGGGAGGGGGTTAGGGGGTGGGCTGGCGCGGCATCTGCGCTGTTTTGCAACGGCTAAGCTGAAAGCTCGCTACGCTCGCGCCCACCCTTAACCCCTACCGTTTACGGGAGGGGAAGGTCCTGAATTGGCCAAAACCAGCCATATCCATTATAAAGGAAAGTGGCGCGAGTGACGGGGCTCGAACCCGCGACCTCCGGCGTGACAGGCCGGCGCTCTAACCAACTGAGCTACACCCGCGCAGGGCGGCATCTTGGCATGACCTCAATGGCCACCAGACGATGCTGATCTGGAAAACCTTCCACTTCCCCCTTGAGGAAAATGGCGCGAGTGACGGGGCTCGAACCCGCGACCTCCGGCGTGACAGGCCGGCGCTCTAACCAACTGAGCTACACCCGCGTTCGGTGTGGGCGGGCATCTATGCGGCCCCGTTCCCCCTGTCAACTGCCTGCAACATCAGTTTCACGGCTTTCGTCATTTTCTTTGCGCGGGTCGACCGTCAGCGTGCCGCGCTCGAACAGGAAACCGGCGATGTCCGGTGTTCCGGCCGCCGACACGACTGTCTGGATGATGATCAGCAACGGCACGCCCAGCAAGGCGCCCGGCGTTCCCCACACCCACGCCCAGAAGGTCAGCGACACCAGAATCAGCAGGGGGTTCATGGTGAGCCGCCGTCCCAATATCGTCGGCGTGATGACATTGGCCTCAACCAGATGGAATCCGACCTGTAAGGCCGCAGGCAGCAGCGCCTTCCACACATCGTCGAACACCATGAGCCCGCCGAGCGCCAGCAAGGCGGCCGCCAGCATCGGCCCGAAATAGGGAACGAAATTCAGCAGCGCGACAATTCCGCCCCACATCAGCGGCGAAGGCATGCCGATCAGCCACAACGCCAACGCCACCGCCAGGCCAAGGCACAGGTTGATCGTCGCGATGGTGAGGACATAGGCGGATGTCGCGTCGACCACATTCTGGATCACCCGCGCCACCGCCATTGCGCCATCGAAACTGCCCCGGCTGTTGATCGTCCGCCGCCGCAGTCGCGTCCAGCCGGCAAGGAAGAAATAGATGATGAGCAACGCGAACACCATCTGGATGATCGCCGCGGGGGCGGAGGTAGCCGCGAACTGCAGGAGCGATCGGGGCGCATCCACCGCCGCCGTCTGCGCCGCCGCCACCGGCCCGGTCGCCAGCATCTGCACCGTTTCGTCGACGAAGCGCTGAAGCTGCGAATAGAAATCGATCAACGGGGCGAGATTATTCTGTATCTGGGGAAGGCGCTCGGGCAACAGCCGGAACCAGTCGGCCGCCGGGACGACGATCAGCACGAGGGCGGTATTCGCCACCAGCAGGAAGGCGATCACCGCCATCAGCGCCGCCAGTGCGGAAGGGACGCGCCGCCGCTCCATCCATTCCAGGAACGGAACCAGCGCAATGGCGATCACCAGCGCGGCGGTCAGCGGCAGGAAGAACTCCGCCCCCTCCCTCAACGCAAAGGGCAATGCCAGGACGAGCCCGATCCCGGTCGTCAGGGCGATCGACGCCAGCAGGCGGTCCCGCCGCCGGTTGATCTCCTGCTGTTCCTGGGGTGTCACGCCTGAAATGTCCTTGCCCGCCGCCCTTTTTCTGCACCGGCGGCACCGGTCCGTCAATTTAGGCCCGACGATTTACATCAGCGGAACAGGCGGATAGCAAGGGAAACAAGACCTTAACCAAATCTTCGGCACCTGCTGCCACATTCGGCCGGGAAACAGCTTGGGGGACTGGGATGAAATTGGGGGCTTGGCTCGTCGCTCTCGCCTGCACGGCGGCGCCGCAGCTTGCGTCGGCACGGCAGGAGATCCGTTTGGAGCGGCAGATGTTCGTGGAGCGGGTCAGCACCGACGTCAACGGCCGCGCCCGCCGCGTGCTGGAAAGCGCCGACCGTGCAGGATCGGGCGACCAGCTTATCTTCGTCGTCAACTGGCGCAATGAGGGCAACCGTCCGGTGCGCGGCCTGGCCGTCACCAATGCCGTGCCGCGCGGTACGCAACTCGACATCAGCGATCCGGCCATGCAGGTTTCGGTGGATGGGGGTGCTCATTGGGGGCGGCTTGCCGACCTCTGGCTGCCAACGCCGCTGGGCGGAACCCGTCGGGCCGTGCCTGCCGACATCACCCATGTCCGCTGGACCGTGCTGGACGAGATTTCACCGGGGGAGAGCGGCCGGCTAAGCTATCGGGCTACTGTTCGTTAACGGTACGGCGATCCGGGTGTAATTGGCCAATAGGCGCCCTTACCGCCCCGCTCCCAATACGCCCGCCACCCAATTCATTTCCCTATCCTGATCTCGAACAGCCTGGCCCAGTTCTTGCCCGTCACGAACAGCCGGTCGGTCTTCGCGTCATAGGCGATGCCGTTCGCCACCGCCTCGCTGTCCTTCGCGCCGCTCGCCTTCAGGAGCGGCGCGATGTCGAGCCAGTCGATCACCGCGCCCGTGCGCGGATCGATCCGGACGATATGGGTGTCGTACCAGATATTGGCCCAGATCTCGCCCTTCACATATTCCAGTTCATTGAGCCGCTCCACCGGGCGGCCGTTCCATGTCACCGTGATCCGGCGCTCTTCGGTCAGCCCGTCGGGGTCCAGGAACCGCAATTGCGCGGTGCCGTCACTCATGATGAGGCTGCGCCCATCCTGCGTCAGCCCCCAGCCTTCCCCTTCATAACGGAACTGGGAAACCGGCGAAAAATCATCGAGCTTCCAGACGAAACCCTGCCGATGCCGCCAGGTCAGGCTGATCAGCCGATCCTTCCAGTTGACGATGCCTTCCCCGAAATAAGGGCGGGGAACGATCCGGCGGTTCAGCACCTTGCCGCTTTTGGGATCAACCTTCCGAATCTCCGACTCGCCTTCCAGACCCGTGCTCTCGTACAGGGCGCCGTCATGGTAGAAGAGCCCCTCGGTAAAGGCGCCGGGATCGTGCGGATAGCTTCGGACGAGCGTCCAGCGCGTTTCCGCCTGAGCGGGAACGATCAGCAGCCACGCGCCCAGCAGCGCGAAAAGCGCGCGCTTCATCCGGCGGCCTGGTCCGCCACGGCGCCGGCTAGCCAGCCGGGCAGGAACGCGGGATCGACATCCTCCACCCGCCGCAATTCGATGGAGAGGCCAAGATCGGCCAGCGCGGCCTTCTGCCGTTTCTCGTCAGCCTGCGCCAGCGGCACCGCGACCAGGCGCCGGTTCACCTTGTTGCGATAATGCATGCGGGCGGTATTTTCCTGCCCGACATAGCATCCCTTGTCATAATCGACCCCGCCCAGTTCGCCGGCATTGGTTTCCAGCCATAGGATCTGGTCCTGTCCCAGTTCGCCCACCCCCTCGAATATGCCGAGCGACAGCCGGTGCGCCCGAAATGCCGCCGAAGCATCGCCCTCATCCGGCGGCGCGATCCAGCGATGGCCGAGTTGCGACAGACGTGGGTCGAAAGGCTTGCCGGACGCCTCCAGCGCCCAATGCACCGCCAGTTCATCGGCCCGAGCAATGGCGACCTTGCGCCGCAGCCGGTAAATCGTCAGACGCTTCGCCAAGGCTTCCGCCTGACTCGCCTCGCAATCGATCAGCACATCCTCGCCATCCGCCCACAGGATGAAGTCGAACAGCGCCTTGCCCTGTGGCGTCAGCAGCGCGGTCCAGCGCGGTTCGCCTTCCTTCAGCCCCAGCACATCGCGGGTGAGCAGGCCCTGAAGGAAGCTTTTCGCCTCCTCGCCGGAAATTCTGAGGAGAGCGCGGTCGGTAAGGGTGGTGCCGGTCATCGGCTTTAGGTAGGACAATCGCCCATCATATCCAAGCCCACCCCCAAGCTGGCGAGACCGACATGACTTTCGACCTTCTCCTCAAGAACGGCACCGTGCACACCCCCGGCGGGGCGGAAAGCGTGGATGTGGGCGTGCGCGGCGGCAGGATCGTCGCCATCGGCACGGCACTGGGCGACGCGGGAGAGGCGATCGACTGCACCGGCCTGGACGTGCTGCCCGGCTGCATCGACAGCCAGGTCCATTTCCGCGAACCGGGGCTGGAGCATAAGGAAGACCTGGAATCGGGCAGCCGCGCGGCCGTGCTGGGCGGCGTCACCGCCGTGTTCGAGATGCCGAACACCAACCCCAATACCGATACCGCCGACCGCGTGCACGACAAGCTGAAGCGCGCCCATCACCGCATGTGGTGCGACCATGCCTTCTATGTCGGCGCCACCGCCGACAATGCCGAGCGGTTGAAGGAGCTGGAGCGGATTCCCGGCACGTCGGGGGTCAAGATCTTCATGGGCGCCTCGACCGGCAGCCTGCTGGTGGACGATGACGACGCCCTGTCGCGCGTTCTGGCCAGCGGCACCCGCCGCGTCGCCATCCATGCCGAGGATGAGGCGCGGATGAACGCCCGCAAGGATCATCGCGTGGAGGGCGACCCGTCCTCCCACCCCGTCTGGCGCGACGATGAAAGCGCGATGATCGCGACGAAGCGGATCATCGACCTTGCCCGCAAGGCCCGCCGCCGCATCCATATCCTGCATGTAACGACGCCCGCCGAACTGGAATATATCGCTTGTCACAAGGACATAGCGACCTGCGAGGTGACGCCCCAGCATCTGACCCTGGCGGCGGAGGACGCCTATCCCCGCCTTGGCACCTATGCGCAGATGAACCCGCCGATCCGGTCCGGCGCGCATCGCGACGGTCTGTGGCACTGGCTGAACCAGGGCGTGCCCGATGTGCTGGGCAGCGACCATGCCCCCCACACGATCGAGGAGAAGGCGAAACCCTATCCCGGCTCGCCCAGCGGCATGCCCGGCGTCCAGACGCTGGTCCCGCTGCTGCTCAACCATGTGGCGGAGGGACGGCTGTCGCTGCGCCGCTTCATCGAACTGACCTCCTCCGGACCCCAGCGCGTCTTCGGCCTGGTGGGCAAGGGCCGCATCGCCCTAGGCTATGATGCCGACTTCACCGTGGTGGACCTGAAGAAGCGCTGGACCATCGGCAGCGACTGGCTGGCTTCGCGCTGCGGCTGGTCGCCCTTCGAGGGCATGGAACTGACCGGCAAGGCCATCGGCACCATCATCCGCGGGCATCGCGTGATGTGGGAGGACGCACTGGCCAACCAGGCGGTGGGCGAGCCTGTCCGGTTCGAAGCGACCGAGTTCGCCTAAACCGTAGCCAGGCGATTACGGCGGGCAGCGGTCAGGCCGTCCGCCGCGAACAGGATGAGGCTGAGCCAGATCAGCGCAAAGCTCGCCATCTGGCCCGCCGTCAGCTTTTCCCCGAACAGCAATATGCCGCACAGGAACTGCAGGGAAGGCGCCAGATATTGCAGCAGGCCGAGCGTCGCCATGGGCAGCCGGTGGGCGGCGGTCGCGAACAGCAGCAGCGGCGCCGTCGTTACCGCGCCGGCGGCGATCAGCAGGATGGTGGTCGGCATGTCCTGCCCGAAGCCGACGCCGCCATGCCCCGACAGCCAGAACAGATAGGCCATGGCCGGCGGCATCAGCAGCAATGTCTCGACACCCAGCCCCACCATCGGCGCCACCGGCGTCAATTTCCGGATCAGCGCGTAAAAGGCGAAGGTCAGCGCCAGCGCCACGCTGATCCAAAGCGTCGTGAGGGCGGTCGCCGCCATGATGGCGACGCCGACCGCGGCTATTCCCACCGCCGCCAACTGCCCTCGCCGCAGTCTTTCGTGGAGCAGCAGCACGCCCAGCCCGACG
The DNA here is from genome assembly GCF_015074805.1 of Sphingobium fuliginis. NCBI lineage: Bacteria > Pseudomonadati > Pseudomonadota > Alphaproteobacteria > Sphingomonadales > Sphingobiaceae > Sphingobium > Sphingobium fuliginis. Next base: position 1,617,337 of record NZ_CP060035.1, read on the forward strand.
GTGACCAGCGGATTGAGGAAATAGCCCAGGCTGGCGGCAAGCACATGCCCGGCGTTCACCGCCCAGACATAGGTCAGCCAGTTCATGCCGATCAGGACGGCCGATGCGGCGAGGGCCGAAAGAAGCCGCCGGTCGCGCAATATCGTAACCAACTCGACAAGGTTGCGCCGCATCAGCAATAGCGCCAGGATCAACAGCAGCGACCAGAGCACGCGCTGGCTGACGATCTCCACTGCATTCACATGATGCAGCAGCTTGAAATAGATCGGCAGCAGCCCCCAGGCGCAGTAGGCGGCCACCGCCGCGATGAGGCCGCGGCGGGCCGCCTGTTCCGATGGCGGGGAGGAATTCAGAGGATGCCTCCGCCCAGGAACAGCCGCAGTGCACCGAAGGCCGCTACGACCAGACAGAAATTGCGCCCGCCATTCCTGGTCGAGAACATGCCGACAAAAGCGCCCAGCAGCGCGACCGGCACCAGCAGCCAGTTGAGCGCCCCCAGCAGCGGAAAGACCGCCGGGATCATCAGGATCAGGGTGACGAGGCCGATCAGAGCTGACAGGATATTGAGCATGGTTGCACAAATGGCGTGTCGGCAGGCCCAGGGCAAGGCGGCAGGCCGGGCCAGTTGGCAGAGACTGGCCCGCCCCAGGATCGAATTTCCGGATTCACCAATATCCCTAACGGAAAATTAACCTTTGCTCTTCATCCCCTGTTTACGAAGGAGTGAAGCCATGGCGCCTGTGCGGTCTTTCTATGTTCTGGCGATGCTTGTCGCCCTGCCGCTGGCGGGTTGCGGCAAGAAGGAGGATGATCTGAACGCGCTCGACGCCCAGCTCACCAATAATGCGGTGGACGCGCTCGCCAACCAGATCGTGGTCGATCCGCGGCTCGCCGGCCAGCCGCAGCGTACCGCCAAATTCCCTGCGCTGAAGGGCGAAGCCGCGGCTGCGCTGGCGGCATCCGTCAAGCTCGCCGGCGGCACGCTGCTCGCCACGCCTGCGCCGGCCGAAGGGGAGGCGAAGGAATCCGAATCGTCGCTCGCCGACGTCGCCAGCGAGCAGAAGAAGCCGGGCGGCAACGCCTTCTGCCGCGAGCGACTCATCCATGGTGCGCAATGGGCCAGCCGTCTGCCGGAACCGTTCACCGTCTATCCGGGCGCGCAGCTGACGGAAGCGGCGGGTGCGGAAAAGGACGGATGCACGCTGCGCGCGGCGACATTCGTGACCCCTGTCCCATGGCAGAGCGTGATGGACTTCTACTATACCCAGGCGCGCCGCGCGGGTTTCGATGCCGAACACAAGGTTATGGGCGGCGACCATGTACTGGGCGGCTCGCGCAAGGATGACGGCAGCGCCTTCCTGCTCCTGTTCACGCAAGCGGCCGACGGCAAGACGAGCGTGGACGTGCTGGCGGACAACGGCCGATAAGGGGGCCGGCAGCACGGAGAAGGCCGCGTTCCGCCATCTCTCACCACCACCAATAGCCTAATCCGCGAACAGCAGGACAGGCGTTTCCAGCAACTTCCGCACCGCCTGGACGAAGCTCGCCGCGTCCCAACCGTCGACCACCCGATGGTCGCAACTGATCGACAGGTTCATGAGCTTGGCAGGCACCACTTCACGGCCCCGGAACACCGGCCGCTCGATAATGCGATTCGGCCCGATGATCGCCACTTCCGGCCGATTGATGACCGGCGTCGTCGCCACCCCGCCCAGCGGCCCCAGCGAGGTGAGGGTCAGCGTCGAGCCGGACAGTTCCTCCGACTTCGCCTTGCCCGTGCGGGCCGCGTCGGCCAGCCTTTTTATCTCCGCCGCGAGCTGCCAGACATTGCGGTCCTGCGCATCGCGGATCACCGGCACCATCAGTCCAGCGTCGGTCTGGGTCGCAATCCCCATATGCACGGCGCCATAGCGCGTCACCACGCCCGCCTCATCGTCATAGCGCGCGTTCAGCATGGGAAATTCGGGCAGGGCGCGGCAGATCGCCACGATCAGCAGCGGCAGCAGGGTGAGCTTCGGCTTGTCGCCGCGATGGGCATTCAGTTGCTCGCGGGTTTCCTCCAGCGCGGTGACGTCGATCTCCTCGACATAGGAGAAATGCGGGATGGCGCGTTTGGAGGCGGCCATGTTCTCCGCGATGCGGCGGCGCAGGCCGATGACCTTGACCTCCTCGTCGGCGCGCCTTCCTGAGCGCCCGGCCGGCCGATAGCCCTGCCCCGATCCGTAAAGGAGAAAGGCGTCGAGATCGGAATGGCGGATATGATCGCCGCTCGGCTTCACCTGGGAAAGGTCGATGCCCAGTTCCCTGGCGCGGGCCCGAACGGCGGGCGAAGCCAGCACATCGGCCTTCGCAGCCGTCCTCCCCTGCTGGGAGAGGTTAGCGGAGGGCATGGGCGCGGCCGGCCTTTCCTCAGCAACGGCTGGGGCAGGATCGCCCCGCTCGCCGCCCTCCCCCGCCGCTTCAGGCAGGGGCTCCGTGATCGCGGGCGGCGGAGCTGCCTCGACGTTCGGAGCAGACGCTTCGCTCTCTCCTTCCGTCTCGATCTCCACCAGCATGGAACCGATGGCGATCTGCTGTCCCGGCTCCCCGGCCAGCCGGACCACCGTGCCGGCAACCGGCGATTCCATTTCCACCGTCGCCTTGTCGGTCATCATGTCGGCGATCGGCTGGTCTTCCTCGACCCGGTCGCCGACCTTCACATGCCAGCCGACGATCTCCGCTTCCGCAATGCCTTCACCAATGTCCGGCAACCTGAACGTAAAAAGCGCCATGACAGCCCCTCAATCCTTCAAAATCTTGTTGATGGCCTCGCGAATTCGCACCGGGCCAGGGAAATAGGCCCATTCCAGACTGTGCGGATAAGGCGTGTCGAAGCCGGTGACGCGCTCGATCGGCGCTTCGAGGTGGTAGAAGCACCGCTCCTGCACCTGCGCCATCAATTCCGCGCCAAAGCCGCTTGTCCGCGTGGCTTCATGCACGATCAGACAGCGCCCGGTTTTCCGCACCGACCGCTCGATCGCCTGGATGTCCAGCGGCACCAGCGTGCGCAGGTCGAGGATTTCCGCATCCACGCCCATTTCGGCAACCATATTCTCGACCACATGAACCATCGTGCCATAGCAGATTATGGTCAGCGCCTCGCCCGCCCGCGCCACCCGCGCCTCGCCCAGGCTTATGCGATAATAGCCCGTCGGCACCTGCGCCTGCGCATGTCCCGCCCAGCTCTTGGCCGGCGCGTCGTAATGCCCGTTGAACGGCCCGTTGTAGATGCGTTTGGGTTCGAAGAAGATCGTGGGATCATTATCCTCTATGGCCGCGATCAACAGGCCCTTGGCGTCATAGGGCGTCGATGGGATCACCGTCTTCACCCCCGACACATGGGTGAAGATGCCTTCGGGCGACTGGCTGTGCGTCTGCCCGCCGAATATGCCGCCGCCAAAGGGCGAGCGCACCGTCATGGGCGAGATGAACTCCCCCGCCGATCGGTAGCGGAGCCGCGCCGCTTCCGACACAAGCTGGTCCAGCGCGGGATAGATATAGTCGGCAAACTGGATCTCCGGCACTGGCCTCAGGCCATAGGCGCCCATGCCCACCGCGACGCCGATAATGCCGCATTCGGTGATCGGCGTATCGAACACGCGGTTCTTGCCATATTTCTGCTGCAAGCCCGCCGTTGCGCGGAAGACGCCGCCGAAATAGCCGACATCCTCGCCCATCACGACCACGTCGGGGTCGCGCTCCATCATCACGTCCAGAGCGCTGTTGATCGCCTGGATCATGTTCATCTGGACCGTATCGCCGTGGGTTTCCGTAACCGCTTCGCTCATCATGTCGCTCACAGGCCGGCCGCCTTCCATTCGTCGAGCATCTGCTGCTGCTGCTCGCGCAGGTGCCAGGGCATTTCCTCGAACACATCCTCGAACATCGATTCCATCGGGTGGTGCAGGCCGTGGCCGAGGATGCCGTTCTTCTCCGCTTCCCGCGCCGCGTCGCGGACCGTTTCGGCCAGTTCCCTGTCCATCGCCGCATGCCGCTCCTCGTCCCAGATGCCGAGCGCGATGCAATGTTTCCGCAGCCGTGCGATGGGGTCGCCCAGCGGCCAGTGGCTCGCCTCATCGGCGGAACGATAGGCGCTGGGATCGTCCGACGTGCTGTGCCCCTCGACCCGATAGGTGAAATGTTCGATCAGGGTCGGGCCCGCATTGGCCCGTGCCCTGTCGGCGGCCCAGCGCGTCGCAGCATAGACCGCCAGCGCATCGTTGCCGTCGACCCTGAGGCCGGCAATGCCATAGCCGATGGCCCGCGCCGCGAAGGTCGTCGCTTCGGCGCCCGCAAAGCCCGAAAAGCTGCTGATCGCCCACTGGTTGTTCACGACATTCATGATCACAGGCGCGCGATAGACGCTGGCAAAGGTGCAGGCGGAATGGAAGTCGCCCTCCGCCGTGGACCCTTCCCCGCACCAGGTCGCCGCGATCCGCGTGTCGCCCCGCGCCGCGCTGGCCATGGCCCAGCCCACCGCCTGCGGATATTGGGTCGTGAGGTTGCCGGAAATGGAGAAGAACCCCGCCTCCCGCGCCGAATACATGATGGGAAGCTGGCGCCCCTTCAGCCTGTCGCCCTTGTTCGAATAGATCTGGTTCATCATGTCGACGATGGGCCAGCCACGCGCGATCAATATGCCCTGCTGGCGATAGCTGGGGAAGCACATGTCGTCGCTGGCCAGCGCAGCCGCGGCGCCGATCGACACGGCTTCCTCACCCGTCGACTTCATGTAGAAGCTGGTCTTGCCCTGCCGCTGCGCGCGGAACATGCGCGCGTCGAACGCCCGGGTCAGCGCCATGGCCCGCAGCATCTTCAGCAGCGTTTCGGGCGGCAGCTTCGGATCCCAGGGGCCGACCGCCGCCCCTTCCTCGTCCAGCACCCGGACCAGCCCATAGGCAAGGTCGCGCATGTCGCCCGGCTGCGCGGTCTCGTCCGGCCTTGGCTGCGCACCCGCGGGCGGAATGTCGAAATCGCTGAAATCGGCGGTGTCGCCCGGCCTGAATTTCGGCTCCGGCACATGCAGCCGAAGCGGCGGCAGATTACGCCCCGCCCCTTCCATTCCGGCGTCCGAATCGATCCGGTCGCTCATCCTGCCTCCTTTTGTGCATTGCAATAATATTGCTCAGTGCAATTATTATATTACAACACCCGCAAAGGCAAGCCTTACTGACCCATTTGGCCGCGCCTCGTCCTCCGCTAGACGGCGACCGGGGCGGCGATATGCCTTTGCGGCGCATAATCGACCACTTCGAAATCCTCGATCCGATAGTCGAAAATGCTCGAAGGCCGACGGTTGATCCGCAATTTGGGGCTGCCCGATGGAATTCGCTCGATCTGCTCCTCCACCAGCGCGGCATGGTTGAGGTAGAGATGCACGTCCCCGCCCTGCCAGACGATCTCGCCTGCCTCCAGATCGCATTGCTGCGCCAGCATCCGGGTGATCATCGACAGGCCGAAGATATTGAAGGCGAATCCCAGCCCCAGATCGCAGCTCCGCTGGAACAGCAGCCCGTTCAGGCGCCCGTTCGCCACCTGGAACTGATAGGTCATGTGGCAGGGCGGCAGCGCCATGCGCGATACTTCCGCCACGTTCCAGCCAGTGAACAGCAAACGCCGCGATCCGGGACTGGTCCGGATCGCTTCGACCAGATCGGCAATCTGATTATGTCCCTGCGCGGCCCGGCGGTAGAGCCCATCCCCGACCTCCTCATAGCGCGGCCAATTCACCCATTGCGCGCCATAGACCGGCCCCAGATCGCCCCAACGCGCCGCGAAAGCCTCATCCTCGACGATCCGCGCCTCGAACGCATCGCGGTCGATATCCTCGCCCGTGGCCCGGCGATAGCTGTCGAGCGGCCAGTCGGTCCAGATATGCACGCCCTGCCGCACCAGTTCGCGAATGTTGGTGTCGCCGGTCAGGAACCAGAGCATCTCCCGCGCCGCGACTTTCCAGTAGACCCGCTTGGTGGTGAGCAGCGGCACCGCATCGTCGGCCAGGGAGAAGCGCATCGTCGCGCCCAATATCGACCGCGTGCCCACGCCCGTCCGGTCGATCCGCTCATCCCCATGCCGCCAGATATGCCGCATCAGGTCCAGATATTGCTGCTCATAATGGGGCGGGAAGGATGCCATGCGGACACTTTCATGATTCTGGCGAATGTCCCCTCCTGTAGCGAAGCGGCCCGCCGACGCCAAATGCTGCGAAACGGATCAAATTGTCCGCCATCCGGTCGGAAAGGGATCAGCCTTCCCCTACCGCTCACGCGGCGCAAGCCCATTCTGCCGCGCATGCGTGAATGCGTTTCCCTAAACCTCCTCGTCCTGGACGAGGAATGGCGCCCGCTCCACCGGCTGCGCGCCGATCAGGACTGGCACTGCACCGTGGGCGCGCTGCTGCAATGGGAAAGCCATTGGCTCGCGATCGAACGGCAACGGCCGGGCAGCCCCCTTCCCCGCTGGGCCGACATCCGGCTGACCCGGACCCTGTCGAAACGCCTGCGGCCGATCGAGATCGCACTGGCGGACCATGTGATCCACACCGGAAAAGGCCGTTTCAGCTTCCGCCAGGCGGGGCTTTTATAGGCTGCCCAAAAAAAACCGCATCGGCCGCTTGCCAGCCGGAAAAGCCGCCTCTATAGGCTGCGGCCTGCCCAGCGGGACCGCCTCGAACCGGACCCGCTATCGGTCGGGGAGTAGCTCAGCCTGGTAGAGCACTGTCTTCGGGAGGCAGGGGCCGGAGGTTCGAATCCTCTCTCCCCGACCATCATCCTTGTCGGAAAATGCATGGCTTTTCGCGACAACTTGCTCCCACGGCGCAATCCATGAAAAATCAGCCGACGACGATCGAAATGGACGAGTTCGATCGGAAGATCGTAGCCGCCCTGGTCGAGGATGGCCGCATGACAGTCACCGATCTTGCCCAGACGGTGGGCCTGTCCAAGACGCCCTGTCAGGTTCGCCTGCGTCGCCTCATCGACACCGGGGTGATCCGCGGGTTTCGCGCCATCGTCGATCCCGCGAAGCTGGGCATGGACCATGTCGCCTTTGCGGAGGTGAAGCTGTCCGACACGCGCGAAAAGGCGCTGGATGAGTTCAATGCCGCCGTCCGCCGCATTCCCGAGGTCGAGGAATGCCATATGATCGCCAGCAGCTTCGATTATCTGCTGAAGGTGAGGACCGCCGACATCCGCCGTTACCGCGCCGTGCTGGGCGAGAAGATCTCCAGCCTGCCCCATGTCGCCAGCACCTCCACCTATGTCGCGATGGAAACCGTGCTGGATGCGGGCGGCCATCCCCGGAACAGGGGCCGCGCCTGACCGGTCCGGAAGCGGGTTGGAGGATTTTGCTTAGTATCGGGCGAGCTTCCCGTTACCATTACGCTCATGGAACCGAGAAGCTCTAGGCGGCAGCGCAACGCCCCTACCATCAACGATGTTGCGAAACATGCGGGTGTGTCGCCCATGACGGTGTCCCGCGTCATCAACGGCGAACAGATCGTGAGAAGCGCCACCAAGGAAAAGGTGGAAGCGGCCATCGCCGCGCTCAACTATTCGCCCAGCGCCGCCGCGCGCAGTCTGGCGGGCGGGGACGAAACCCGTATCGGCCTGCTCTACAGCAACCCGTCGGCCTCCTATCTGAGCGAATTCCTGGTCGGCAGCCTGGACCAGGCCAGCCGCAGCGGGGTCGATCTGGTGGTGGAGAAATGGGATGAGGAAACCGCCATCGACACGGTGGTCGACCATCTGTTGCGCGGCCGGATCAACGGAGTCATCCTTCCGCCCCCATTGTGCGATCATCAGGCCATGAAGGATGCGCTGAAGGCGGCGGACATCGTCGCGGTCGCGGTCGCCACCGGGGAAGCGCCCGCAGACATGTCAGCCGTCAGCATCGACGACCATGCCGCCGCGCTGGCGATGACGCGCCATCTGATCGCGCTGGGCCACCGCCGCATCGGCTTCATCAAGGGCCACCCGAACCAGAGCGCCAGCCAGCGCCGGTTCGAAGGCTATGGCGATGCGCTGGCGGAGGCGGGTATCGAGCCGGACGAGACGCTGGTCGAGCAGGGTTATTTCACCTATCGCTCCGGACTGGATGCGGCGGAACGCATTCTGGCGCTGCCCGAGCCGCCGACCGCGATCTTCGCCAGCAATGACGACATGGCGGCGGCGGCCGTCGCCATCGCCCATCGCAGCGGACTGGACGTGCCGGGCGACCTGACCGTCTGCGGCTTCGACGATACGTCGCTGGCGACCACGATCTGGCCTGAATTGACGACGATCCGCCAGCCGATCAGCGCGATGTCACGTGCCGCCGTCGAATTGCTGGTGCGGCAGATCAAGGCGCGCAAGGGCAAGTCGGGGGAAAAGCCTTCGCATCTGCTGCTCGATTATGAGCTGATCCGGCGGCAGTCGGACGCCGTTCCGCATTGACGGCTTTTCCGTCATGAGGGACCGGGTTCTAGCGCGGCAGCGATCCACCAGGGCTGCACCGTGCTCCTGCTTTCACAGCAGCACGGAACCGGCAGGCCCGGCACGGCTTGCCGGGCCTGTTCGATCCTATTCCCCGAACACCCGGCGGAAGATCGTGTCGACCTGGCGGAAGTGATAGTCGAGGTTGAACTTCTCTTCGATCTGCTCCGCCGTGAGGGCGGCCGCGACGTCGGGGTCGGCCTTCAGCAATTCCATCAGCGATAGCTGGCCGTCCGATTCCCAGACCTTCATCGCATTGCGCTGGACATAGCGGTAGCTGTCCTCCCGCGAGACGCCCGCCTGCGTCAGCGCCAGCAGCACCCGCTGCGAGTGGACCAGGCCGCCCATCTTGTCGAGATTCTTCATCATCCGCTCAGGGTAGACGAGCAGCTTGTCGATGACGCCCGTCAGCCGGCCCAGCGCGAAGTCGAGCGTGATGGTCGCGTCGGGACCGATATAGCGCTCGACCGACGAGTGCGAAATGTCGCGCTCATGCCACAGCGCCACATTCTCCATCGCCGGCAGGGCATAGCTGCGCACCATGCGGGCAAGGCCGGTCAGATTCTCGGTCAGCACCGGATTGCGCTTGTGCGGCATGGCGGAACTGCCCTTCTGGCCGGGCGAGAAATATTCCTCCGCCTCCAGCACCTCGGTGCGCTGAAGGTGGCGGACCTCGACGGCGAGCCGCTCGATGGAGGAGGCGATCACGCCCAGCGTGGCGAAGAACATCGCATGGCGGTCGCGCGGGATGACCTGCGTCGACACCGGCTCGATGGCAAGGCCCAGCTTTTCCGCGACATGCTCCTCGACGCGGGGGTCGATATTGGCGAAGGTGCCCACCGCGCCGGAAATGGCGCAGGTCGCGACTTCGGCACGGGCGGCGATCAGGCGCGCCTTGCAGCGGCTGAACTCCGCATAAGCCTCTGCCATTTTAAGGCCGAAGGTCACCGGCTCCGCATGGATGCCATGGCTGCGGCCGATGGTCGGGGTCAGCTTATGCTCATAGGCGCGGCGCTTGATGACCTCCAGCAGCTTGTCGAGATCCTCGATCAACAGGTCGGCGGCGCGGCTCAACTGCACGGCAAGGCAGGTATCGAGCACATCGCTGGACGTCATGCCCTGATGCATGAAGCGGGCTTCGTCGCCCACCTGCTCCGCGACCCAGGTCAGGAAGGCGATGACGTCATGCTTGGTCACGGCCTCGATCGCATCGATGGCCGGCACGTCGATCGCGGGCTCGGTCGCCCACCAGTCCCAGAGCGCCTTGGCCGCGGATGTCGGCACGACGCCCAGTTCGCCCAGCTTTTCGGTCGCATGCGCCTCAATCTCGAACCAGATTTTGAAGCGGGCTTCCGGCTCCCAGAGGGCGGTCATTTGCGGGCGGGCGTAACGGGGGACCATCGGGCGAATCCTGCGTGCATGAGTTGAATGTCGCTGCGCCGCCTAGCAGCACCGCCTTTCCGGGGCAAATCGACCGCAAGGACAGGGCAGGAAGCGCCGCTTTCCCGTACTTCATCCCATTAATGGCAGGATCGGGCGGCGAAACGACGCGAATCGGAAGATGAGTGGAGCGGCATGAACAAAAAGTCAGGAACCACATGTTTTATCTGGCTATTACCCCATGTGAAATACGGACGATCGGTTCTGGAGCAGATGATGATCCGCGCATTTCTTCTGACGGGCGCCCTCCTGGCCGCAACGCCCGCCCTTGCGCAGGCGGGGGCAGCCGCGCCGCAGGAAGCCGCTCCGGCCTCTCCGCAGGGGAATGAGGCCCAGCCCGCCGCGTCGGGCGATGCGGTCGCATCCATCGTCGATACGGAATTTCCGGCCTATGACCAGAATCATGACGGGCAGCTCGACAAGGCGGAATTTTCGCGCTGGATGGTGGCGCTCAAGGATCAGGAGCTGAAGGCGACGGGCCAGTCCCTTCCGCCCGCCGAAGTGACCGCCTGGGCCGACGGCGCCTTCGTCACCGCCGACGCGGACAAGAGCATGTCGGTCAGCAAGCCGGAACTGATCGCCTATCTGAGCGGCAGCGCGGCATAGGATAATTCCCCGTCCGAGCGGGGACAGAGCCCTGGAAGGGTCGCATCATGAGGCGGCGTGGAGCGAAGGCCATGCCGCCTCCTTTTTTTCCGCTTTCCCGGAGGGAGCTTCAGCCCCGTTTCTTGTTCGCGTAGAGCAGCGCCGCGACGATGGCGGCCGATCCTATGCCGACGGCCGTTCCCATCCAGACCGCCTTGCCCGCCGATTTGCGCGCTGCGGAGGCCATGTCGGACGTCTCGGCGGTGGAGGCGGGGGCGGCGGCGCCGCTATCGGGCGCTTCTTCGGTCGGCTTCGTCATGGTGATTCCCGATATGCAACAAAGCACAGGCGCAGAAAAGGCGAATGCGGCAAAAATCCGCCCAAGCGCCGTGTGGGAAGCGCGAACCCGCTCTCCCTTCGCACCGATGCTACAGCAAAAATCCGGAGCGTAAGGTCCCCGTCGGATTTGACGCAGGCCGTCCTAATGCGCCGGCAGCGGCTGATGCGCCTCGCCCCAGCCGCGCAGGTCCCGCGAAGAGGCGCGGTCCAGCAGGACGGCAGCATCCTTCACCGTGAAGTGCGCGGCGCTGTCGATCCCGTCCAGCTCTTCCCAGGTGACGGGGGCGGCGACGGAAGCCGGCTCGCGGGCGCGCACCACATAGGGCAGCACAGCCGTCGCGCCGCGCTGGTTGCGCAGCCAGTCGATGAAGATGCGGCCCTTGCGCTTCGCCTTGCTCATCGTCGCGGTGAAGCGGTCCGGTTCCTGGGTGGCGAGGGCGCGGGCGAAGCGGTCCGCGAAATCCTTGACCTCCGGCCATTGCGCCTGCGGCGTCAGCGGCACGACGACGTGGATGCCCTTGCCGCCGGACAGCATGGCGAAGCTGGTGAGGCCCAGATCCTCCAGCGCCCGCCGGATGTCCCGCGCGGCCTTCTTCACATCCTCGAAGTCCAGCCCTTCGTCGGGATCGAGGTCGAAGATCATGCGATCCGGCCGCTCCACATCCGCGACACTGGACCCCCAGCCATGAAATTCGATCGCGCCCATCTGGACGCAGGCCAATAATCCCTCGCTATCCTCGATATAGAGATAATCCTCCTCATTCCCTTCCTTCTCGCGGATCGGGACATGTTTGACATGATCGCCGAAGCTGCCGCTGTCATGCTTCTGGAAGAAGCATTTCTTCGCCCGGCCCTGCGGACAGCGGACCAGACTGATCGGCCGGCGGGCGATCCAGGGCAGCATCGCCGCGCCCATGCGGGCGTAATAATCGGCCAGCTCGCCCTTGGTGATCTTCGCCTCCGGAAAGATCAGCCGGTCGGGATTGCTGATCCGGATCGAGCTATGGGCTTCGGGCGTCGGCATGGCTTCCTCGCGTCGAACGTCGCCGGCTGCCTTGTCCTCGCGCAGGCCAAGGAAGCTGGCATGGCGGACGATATTCTCCGCCGTGAATTCGGCAAAGGCGATTTCAGCGACCAGATCGGGGCGGACCCATTGGGCGCCTTTGCTTTCGCTGCGCGGCACGTTGAGCGCGGCGGCCTTGCGCCCGCGCTTGCCCAGGGCGGCGATCAGTCCGGCGCTGTTGGCGGCGTTGAAGCCCGTGCCGACCTTTCCCGCATAGACCAGGCCATCCCCTTCCCGCTGGCCAAGCAGCAGGTTGCGGATGGATCGGCCGCTGGCGCTGCTGGGAGTCCAGCCGACGATGACGAATTCCTGACGGCGGGTGCATTTGACCTTCAGCCAGTTCTTCGTGCGCGCACCGCGATAGGCAGCGTCGGCGCGCTTGGAAATAATCCCCTCCTGCCCTGCGCCGCACATGGCGTGGAACAGCTTTTCCCCGGCGCCGACGACGTGATCGCCGACATGGACATGGGCGGAACCCTCCCCCAACAGGCCCGCCAGCTTTTCCTTGCGGCCGATATTGGGCATGGCGGTCAGATCCTGCCCGTCCAGATGCAGCAGGTCGAAGGCGAACAGGTGCAGCGCCGCCTTTCCCTCTCCCTTCAACACCTGCTGAAGCGTGGAGAAATCCGGATTCCCATCGCTGCCGGGGGCGACGATTTCGCCATCGATCAGGGCTGCGGGCAGGTTCATCGCCCCGATTTCCGCCGGCAACGGCGCAAACCGATCCGTCCAGTCGAGGCCCGACCGCGTAAAGATCTTGACCTTCCCGCCCGATACGGAAACCAGACAGCGATAGCCGTCATATTTGATCTCGTGCATCCAGCCATTGCCCGTGGGCACGGCATCGACCAGCGTCGCCAGTTGCGGCGGCCGGAAGGCCGGCATGCGGCCCGTCCCTGCCTTGGCGCGCCTTTTCGCCGGGACGGCGCGGTCGGCCTGCGCCATCGCCGCGTCGAAGGCTTTTCCCCTCTTCCCCTTCAGCGACATGGGCGGCGTGCCGGCGGCGATTTCCGCCATGGTGCGACCGCTCCTGATGCTCGTCAGCTCGCGCGCGGTCAGTTCGTCCGCGCTGCCGGCATGGGCATCCTCGATCTTGCGCAGCAGCCAGTTTTCTCCCTTTTCCCTGCCCCGCGGCTTCAGTCGGATCAGCAGCCATTCGCCCCGCATCCGCTGCCCGTGCAGGATGAAATGGAGATGCCCTTTTTCGATGTCGCTCGCGCTCTTGCCCGGAACGGGTTCCCATGTGCCCTCGTCCCAGAGCATCACGGTGCCGCCGCCATATTCCCCCTTGGGAATGGTCCCCTCGAACGTCGCATAGGACAGCGGATGATCCTCCGTGCGGACGGCCAGCCGCTTGTCCGCGGGATCGATGCTGGGGCCGCGCGTCACTGCCCAGCTCTTGAGCACGCCATCCATTTCCAGGCGGAAGTCATAATGCAGGCGGGTCGCATCGTGCTTCTGCACGATGAAGCCGTTGCCATTGCCGTGGCTGCGTCCGCGCTTGCCCGCCGGCTCGCGGGTGCGGGTGAAATCGCGCTTGCGGTTATAGGTGCTGAGCGGATCGGCATCGGCCATGGGTCAGGCCCGTTTTCGGCTGGCCGGCTTGGCGGGGGTCTTTCGCGTCGTGGCCTTGGCGGGCGCCTTGGCGGCAGGCGCCTTCTTCGCCGCCGGTTTCGCGGCGGAAGAAGCCGCGCCGGAACCGACCGACTTCTTGAGCGCCGCCATCAGGTCGATCACATTGCTGCCGCGCGGAGCCGCGCCCTCCTCTTCCTCCTCTATGACGCGGCGGCCCTTCGACTTCTTCTTCTTTTCGATCAGCCTTTCCAGCGCGTCCACATAGCGGTCGTGGAAGCTGTCGGGCTTGAACGGCGCGGTCTTCTTCTCGATCAGCGTCTCGGCAAGGTCGAGCAGCTCCGCATCGGGCTTTGCATCCTCTATGTCGCGGAAATAGCTCTGGGCGCGGTTCACCTCATCGGCATAGCGCAGCGTTTCCAGAACCATGCCCCGGCCGCAAGGCTTCAGCGAGACGATATATTCCCGGCCCCGCATGGCAAGCTGGCCCAGCCCGACCTTCTTCGTCCGCCGCAGCGCCTCCCGCAGGACGATGAAGGCTTCCTCCGCCAGGTCGTCGGCGGGCACGACATAATAGGGCCGCTCATAATAGAGGACATCGATCTCGCTGGCGTCGACGAACTGGGTGAGTTCGAGCGTCTTCTTGCTCTCCAGCTTCACCGCGTCGATCTCATCGGGCTGAAGCAGCACATAGTCGCCCTTGGACAGCTCATAGCCCTTGACGATGTCCTCCGGATCGACCGGACCCAAGCCCGGAACGGTCTTTTCATAACGGACGCGCTTGCCGCTGGGCTGGTGTATCTGGTGGAAGGCGATCTGCGCGCCGGACTTGGTGGCGGCATAGATCTCCACCGGAATGGATACCAGCGCCAGACGAATCTGCCCCTGCCAATATGCGCGAGCGGCCATGAGCGTGCTGCCTCCTTTTTCAGGAGGAAATGCGCGGGCGATGGGGCGGTTCCGCGGCTACGACTCCCAGCACCCTTGACTTCGACCGCCAGTCGTGGTGGTAGCGCTATCAATAACGGACGTTCTTAGGAGTCGATGATGCCGGGGGTCTCCACTTTGCTCGATTGCCTTCCCGCCGACTGGCGGTCTGGCCTGTTCCTTGGCCGCGTGGAAACGGCGGATGGCCCAACCCCCATATTGGTCGAAGGCGGCATCGCCTATGACATGAGCCGCGTTGCCCCCACTGTCGCGCAACTGGTCGAAATGCTGCCTGCCGCAAGGACCGCCAATGGCGTGGCGCTGGGCGCGCTGGATAGGCTGGACCTGCCGCTGCTGAGCCCGGTCGACCTGCAATGCGTCAAGGCCTGCGGCGTGACCTTCGCCTTTTCCGCCATCGAACGGGTGATCGAGGAACAGGCGCGCGGCGAAGCAGGCGCGGCGGCGGAAATCCGGGCGCGGCTTGAGGAGCGGGTCGGCGGGTCGATCCGCGCCGTCGTGCCGGGTTCGGCCGAGGCGGCGGCGCTCAAGCAGGCGCTGATCGAAGACGGGCTCTGGTCGCAATATCTGGAGGTCGCCATCGGCCCGGATGCGGAGGTGTTCACCAAGGCGCCGGTGCTCTCGACGGTGGGCGCGGGCGCGGAGATCGGCATCCGTTCCGATTCCAACTGGAATAATCCGGAGCCGGAGATCGTGCTGATCGTCGATGCCGGCGGCCGGACCGTCGGCGCGACGTTGGGCAACGACGTCAATCTGCGCGATCTGGAGGGTCGTTCCGCCCTGCTGCTGGGCAAGGCCAAGGACAATAATGCATCCTGTTCGCTGGGGCCGCTCGTCCGGCTGTTCGACAATGATTTCACCATCGATGACGTGCGCAACGCCGTGGTCGAACTCACCATCGACGGCCCGGAAGGCTACAGGCTGGAAGGCACCAGCAGCATGAACCAGATCAGCCGCGATCCGCTGGAACTGGTGCGTCAGACGCTTTCCGAGCATCAATATCCCGACGGCCTGGCCCTGTTCCTGGGCACGCTGTTCGCACCCGTCCAGGATCGCGACGAACCGGGACGCGGCTTCACCCACAAGGTGGGCGACATCGTCGCCATCTCCACCCCGCGCCTGGGACGGCTGGTGAACCGGGTCGTGACGTCGAAGCAGGCGGCGCCGTGGAAATTCGGACTTGCCGCGTTGATGGCCAATCTCGCCAAGCGGGGCCTGCTCGCATGAGCGGCGCCATCTATCCCAGCCTGAAGGGCAAGCGCGTCTTCATCAGCGGCGGCGGCAGCGGAATCGGTGAAGGGCTGGTCGAAGCCTTTGCCGCGCAGGGAGCCAAGGTCGCCTTTTGCGACATTGCGCAGGAAGAAGGCCGGGCGGTCGCGGAACGGCTGAAGGACGCGGATTTCGCGCCCGTCTTCCACCCCTGCGACCTCAGGGACATCGAAGCCGTGCAGGCCATGATCGCCACGGTGGAAGCGCAGCTTGGCGGCGTCGACATATTGATCAACAATGCGGCCAATGACGACCGCCACGGCATCGAGGATGTCACGCCCGCCTATTGGGACGAGCGCATGGCGGTGAACCTGCGCCACCTCTTCTTCGCGGCGCAGGCGGTGGCCCCGGCGATGAAGCGCGCGGGCGGCGGAGTGATCCTGAACTTCGGGTCGATAAGCTGGCACCTCGCCCTGCCCGATCTGGTGCTGTACCAGACCGCCAAGGCGGCGATCGAGGGGCTGACGCGCAGCCTGGCCCGCGATCTGGGGCGCGACAATATCCGCGTCAACACCATCATTCCCGGCAATGTGAAGACGCCGCGCCAGATGAAATGGTACACGCCCGAAGGCGAGGCGGAGATCGTCGCCGCGCAATGCCTGGACGGGCGGATCATGCCGGCGGACGTGGCCGCGCTGGCCATGTTCCTGGCGTCCGACGACGCGCGCATGTGCACGGGGCATGATTATTTCATCGATGCGGGCTGGCGCTGAGGCCATGGCCCCGGTTCCGGAAAGCGTCCTCAGCGTCGGCGCGACCCTGGGCGAAGGGCCCGTCTGGGTGGCGCGGGATGCAGCGCTCTGGTTCGTCGACATCAAGGAGAAGCGCATCCACCGCTTCGACCCTGATCTGGGCGTCGCGCGCAGTTGGGACGCGCCGGGCCAGGTCGGCTGGATCGTTCCGGCGCAGGACGGATCGTTCGCCGTCGGGCTCCAGTCCGGCGTGCACCGGTTCGATCCCGATGCCGCCGGCTTCACGCTGCTGCACGCGCCGGAGGCCGACCGGCCCGGCAACCGGTTGAACGACGCCACTGTCGATCCGGCGGGCGGCCTCTGGTTCGGGTCGATGGACGATGGGGAGGAGGCCGATAGCGGGCGCTTCTACAGGCTGCACCAGGGCCGGCTGACTGAAAGCGGTCTGCCTCCGGTCTCGATCACCAATGGCCCTGCCGTCTCGCCGGACGGCACGCTGCTCTATCACACCGACACGCTGGGCAGGCGGATCTGGCGCACGCGGATCGCGGCGGACGGCACGCTGCATGATACGGCGCTGTTCGCGGAGATCGAGGATGGCGCCGGCTATCCCGATGGACCGACCGTCGATGCGGAAGGCTGCCTGTGGACCGGGCTGTTCGCCGGCTGGGCCGCGCGGCGGTACGATCCGGCGGGCGGGCTGATGACGGAGGTCCGCTTTCCCGTCGCCAATGTCACCAAGATCGCCTTTGGCGGACCGGACCTGTCGACCGCCTATGCCACCACCGCACGCAAGGGCTTGACGAGGGACCAGCTTCTCGCGCAGCCCTGTGCCGGTGATCTTTTCGCTTTCGATCCCGGCGCGCGCGGGCAAACATCCTATATTGCAGCCATCTAGAATATAAATCGGAGGAGCAGGAATGTCCGAAGGGAGTGCCGATAAGGTCAATATGGCCTTCATCGCCGCCATCGTCGCCGTGGCGACCATCGGCGGGTTCATGTTCGGTTATGACAGCGGCGTCATCAACGGCACGCAAAAGGGGCTGGAAAGCGCCTTCGACCTCGGCAAGCTGGGCATCGGCGTCAATGTCGGCGCCATCCTGGTGGGCTCCTCCATCGGCGCGTTCCTGGCCGGGCGCATGGCCGACCTGATCGGACGGCGCGGGGTGATGATGCTGTCGGCCGCGCTGTTCCTCGTCAGCGCGATATTGGCGGGGGCGGCGGGATCGTCCGTCATCTTCATCGTCGCGCGCATCGTCGGCGGCCTTGGGGTCGGCGCGGCGAGCGTGATCTCCCCGGTCTATATTTCCGAAGTCACTCCGGCGGCGGTGCGCGGCCGTCTCTCCAGCGTGCAGCAGGTGATGATCATCTCCGGCCTGACCGGCGCGTTCGTCGCCAATTTCGTGCTGGCGCGCTATGCCGGCGGATCGACGGCGCAGCTGTGGCTGGGCTTTCCCGCCTGGCGCTGGATGTTCTGGCTCCAGGCCATTCCGGCCGCGATCTACTTCCTGGCGCTGCTGGTGATCCCGGAAAGCCCCCGCTATCTGGTGGCGCGCGGGCAGGAGGAGCGCGCCCAGGCCGTGCTCACCCGCCTGTTCGGCGCCGAAGCCGCATCGCGCAAGGTGGTCGAAATCCGCAACAGTCTGGCCGCCGATCATCACCGGCCCAAGCTCAGCGACCTGATCGACAAGGCCAGCGGCAAGATCCGGCCCATCGTCTGGACCGGCATCGGCCTGGCCGTGTTCCAGCAGCTCGTCGGCATCAACGTCGTCTTCTATTATGGCGCTACCCTGTGGGAAGCGGTCGGCTTTTCGGAGGATTATGCGCTCCAGACCAACATCCTGTCGGGCGTGCTGTCGATCGGCGCCTGCCTTGCCACCATCGCGCTGGTCGACCGGATCGGGCGCAAGCCGCTGCTGCTGATCGGATCGGCGGGCATGGCGGTGACGCTGGCGACCGTCGCCTATGCCTTCTCCACGGCGGTCACGGCGGCCGACGGCGCCGTATCGCTGCCCGGCAATAACGGCGTGATCGCGCTGGTGGCCGCCAATCTCTACGTGATCTTCTTCAACATGAGCTGGGGTCCGATCATGTGGGTGATGCTGGGCGAGATGTTCCCGAACCAGATCCGGGGATCGGGGCTTGCCGTGTCCGGCTTCGCGCAGTGGATCGCCAATGCGCTGATCTCCGTCAGCTTCCCGGCGCTGGCGGTCTCGCCCGGCCTGGCGATCACCTATACCGGCTATGCCTTCTTCGCCGCCGTCTCCTTCTTCTTCGTTCGCGCCCTGGTGCATGAGACGAAAGGCCGCGAGCTTGAGGACATGGTCGGCTGAGCGGCCTGATCGCCTTGAAGGCGGGCGCGGTGGAAGCCGTACTCGCCCCCACCGTCGGCGGATCGCTGGCGGCGCTTCGCTTCGCGGGGACGGACATATTGCGGACCGCTCCGGTCGACAGCAGCGATCCGTTGCAGATGGCGAGCTTCCCATTGGTGCCGTATACCAACCGGATCGCCCATGGCCGCTTTCGTTTCGCAGGGCGCGACGTGCGGATGCCGCTCAACTTCGGCGACCATCCGCACAGCCTCCACGGCATCGGCTGGACCTCGGCATGGAGCGTCGCGGCGGCGGCGCAGGACAGCGCGCACCTCACGCACCGATATGACGGCGATGGCGGCTGGCCATGGGCCTATGAAGCGCAGCAGCATTTCACCCTGTCCGACCATGCCATCGAAATGAGCCTGACGCTGCGCAACATCAGCGATGAGGCCATGCCAGCGGGCCTTGGCTTCCACCCCTATTTCCAGGCGGACGAAGACACGTCGCTCCAGTTCCGGGCGGACCGGCTGTGGCTTGCGACAGCCGACATGCTGCCCGTGCGGCAGGTGGCGGCGGATGCGCTCGGCGACTGGTCGGCGGGCGCGCGGGTGCGGGGAAACAGCCTGATCGACAATGCCTATGGCGGCTGGGACGGCAGCGCCACCGTCCGGCGAGGGGATGGGACGCGGGTCGTGCTCAGCGCCGTGGGCGCGTCATGGTTCCATGTCTATCGCCCGCCCCTTTCCCCGGATTTCTGCCTGGAACCTGTCACCCACATGCCCGATGCCGTCAATCGTCCGGCGGGCATGGACAGCATCGAACCGGGCGCGGAAAAGACGCTTTCCCTGCGCATCGCCTTCCCTCCGTCCGACGAAGCGCTTCCGCAGCGCGACAAAATCGCCTAAGCTGCCCGCTCAGCAGCTATAGGAGCGTTGATGCAATTTCTGCGGACTGCCTTCTGGGTCGTCATCGCCGTCGCCCTCGCGCTATTCTGCGTCGCCAATTACACGCGCGTAGAAGTGAATCTCTGGGGCGACCTGGTCATGGAAACGAAACTGCCGGTCCTGCTGATCGGCGCCTATTTGCTGGGTGCGCTGCCCTTCTGGATCATGGCGCGGGCAACCCGCTGGCGCATGAAGCGCAAGCTGGAGAGCACCGAGCGCGCGCTCGTCGCGGCGACCGCCGCCCCCTCGCCTTCCGCCCCTCCATCCCTCGCCGTCGCGGACAACAAGGCCGCGACCCCTACCCTCTCCACCACAGGACCAGCATGACCAGCCCCATCTATGTCGCCATCGATACGCCCGACCTGCGCAAGGCCCAGGACCTTGCGCAGCAGGTGCGTCATCATGTGGGCGGGCTGAAGCTGGGCCTCGAATTCTTCTGCGCCCACGGCCATCATGGCGTGCATGAGATGATGAAGTTCGGCCTGCCGATCTTCCTCGATCTGAAGCTGCACGACATTCCCAACACGGTCGCCAAGGCGGTGCAGGCGCTGCATGTGCTGGAGCCTGCGATCCTGACCGTCCATGCCGCCGGCGGGCGCGCCATGCTGGAGGACGCGAAGGCGGCGGCAGGGGCCAAGACCCGGGTGGTCGCCGTGACCGTGCTGACCAGCCTGGACGATGGCGACCTGCTCGACATCGGCGTGGGCGGCAAGGCCGAGGATCAGGTGGCGCGACTGGCCGATCTGGCGCGCAGCGCGGGGCTGGACGGGATCGTCTGCTCCGGCGAGGAGGTCGCGCTGGCGAAGAAGGCGTGGCCTGACGGGTTCTTCGTGGTTCCGGGCGTGCGGCCGGCAGGCGGCGCGATGGGCGACCAGAAGCGCGCGGTGACGCCGCGCGAGGCGCTGGACCGGGGCGCCTCGATCCTGGTGGTCGGACGGCCGATCAGCCTGGCGGAAAAGCCGGATATTGCAGCGCGGGAGATAGAGGCGACGCTTTAGGCGGCCCGTTCAGGGTCGAAACGTCACGTTCCGTCCGGCGCGAAGAAATGCTGGATCACCTCCCGCGCCAGGCGCGCCGGACGCAGCGTGGAGGCGTCGAGGCAGCACCAGCTCGACTTCACCTCCGCCAGCACTTCCTCGCCACGGCGGATCACCGTTTCGTAGAAGGCGCGCGCGCCCTGCACCTTTTCCAGCAGGACGGTCGCGATGACGTCGTCGTTGAGGAAGGTCGGCTTGCGATAGGTGATCTCATGCTTGAGCGCGACCCATAGATGCTGGGCGACCGCCTCGGTGGGAGCGAGCGCCCGCCAATGGTCGAGTACGGCCGCCTGAACCCATTTCAGATAGCTCGCATTGTTGACATGACCCATGAAGTCGATGTCGTCCGGCTCTATGCCGACGGGATAAAGATGGGGAATGGCGTTGTGCACGGGCAGCGTCATAGCAGGTTCGAAGGCAGGGCGACAGGACGGCGCGCCATGCCGTGGGGCGAAGGGGCCGGAACGACCGGCCCCTCCCTCCCGTCAGAAGCGCCAGCCCAGGCTCGCGACGATCTGGTGCCGGTCGGTGTCGATGCCGAATTCGTCGGTCGTCGTGCCGTTGGCGAAGTCGATATGCGCATCCTCATATTTGGAATAGCGATATTCGAGCTTGGCGAAGGTATTGGCGTTGATGGCGCGCTCCACGCCCGCACCGATGCGCCAGCCGTCCAGCTTGAAATTGGTGTCGGTTTCGACATTGGTGTTGCCGGCCAGCACGTCCAGCTTCGTGTTGGTGTAGCCGCCCTTCACATAGACCAGCGTGTTCGGGCTGGCCAATATGCCCGCCCGCGCACCGATATAGAGGTCGCGGCCCTGCTTGACGCGGCCGAAGCCGAACTGGTCGGTGGGGTCCGATCGGCCGCTCTTCGAGGTGGAGTCGGTATATTCGCCCTCGACACCGACGACCGCGCTGCCAAGGTTCACGTCATAGCCGGCGCCCACGCCGTAGAGCAGGCCATCGATCGACTGGTCGTCGCGGCCATTGTCATTGTCCACGCTGCTGCCGGCACCGGTATGGTCGTAGCCCAGTATCGCCTCAACGCGCGGGCCGGTGAAGGTAGGATTGACGTCCTGCGCCAGAGCGGGGCTTGCGACCGCTGCACCGGTCAGGAGGGTTGCGGCCAGGATCTTACGCATATTCGGGTACTCCACTTTATCTTCTCAATCCCCTGTCAGCCGGGGAGACGGTGAAGTCATGGAAGTCCCTGGAGGTTGCATGAACCTGAGATAAACAACTGAATTTGTGTCCTTTATGCCACAGAACCAGCTCGGTTCGCCGCGTAGCTGAGGCGTGCAGGCGGTGAGTTGATCAACATTCCACGACATTGACGGCCAGTCCGCCAAGGCTCGTTTCCTTGTAGCGGCTCGCCATGTCCTCGCCGGTCTGGCGCATGGTTTCTATGACCGCGTCCAGGCTGACGATGTGGCGGCCATCGCTCTGGAGCGCGAGATAGGCCGCGTTGATCGCCTTCACGGCGCCCATGGTGTTGCGCTCGATACAAGGGATCTGCACCAGCCCGCCGATGGGATCGCAGGTGAGGCCGAGATTATGCTCCATGCCGATCTCCGCGGCATTTTCGACCTGCTGGTTGGTGCCGCCCAACACGGCGGCAAGACCTGCGGCAGCCATGGAGCAGGCGACGCCCACCTCCCCCTGGCAGCCCATTTCGGCGGCTGAGATGGAGGCGCGCTTCTTGTAGAGGAAGCCCATGGCCGCCGCGGTCAACAGGAAGCGGCGCTCCCCCTCCCGGTCGGCGCCGGGGACGAAGCGGCGATAATAATGCAATACGGCGGGGATGACGCCCGCCGCCCCGTTGGTCGGAGCGGTGACGACGCGCCCGCCGGCGGCATTTTCCTCATTCACCGCCAGCGCGAAGAGGCTGACCCATTCGAAGATCTGCGCCGGGCCGAGGGCATTTTGCTGGAGGACCAGCCGGTTATGGATGGCGCGGGCGCGGCGCCGGACCTTCAGCCCGCCGGGCAGCAATCCCTCTTCCTTCAGGCCGCGATCGATGGATGCGCTCATCGCGTCGATCACGCTGTCGAGGAAGGCTTCGGTTTCCCGCGGCGCGCGCCAGGCCCCCTCGTTGCGCAGGACCAGCGTGGCGATGCTGAGGCCGGTGCTCTCCCCCAGCGCCAGCATTTCCGCGCCGGAGGAGAAGGGATAGGGCTGGACGACATTATGGCCGAGCGGCGCGTCGGCGGCGATCGCCTCCGCGCCCGGCAGGACCGCGCCGCCGCCGACCGAATAATAATCGCGGACCAGCGGCTCCTCCTGCCCGTCGAACCAGGCTGAAAAGCGCATGCCGTTGCTGTGCGCCTCCAGAAACTCTCCCATGCGGAAGAGGAGGTCGGTCGTTTCGTCGAAGGGAAGGAAGCGGTCCTCCACGCTGCCCGCACGGATGCGGCGCTCGCTGCGGATGGTGGCGAGGATGCCGGCAATGGCGTCGGGATCGACGCTGTCGGGACGCTGGCCGGAGAGGCCGAGCAGGATCGCCATGTCGGTAGCGTGGCCCCTGCCCGTGAGGGCGAGCGATCCATAGAGTTCGCATTGCACGCGGGCCGGGATGGCGGGCAGCGAGTCCATGAACATCAGCGCGGCGCGCATCGGC
Source organism: Sphingobium fuliginis (assembly GCF_015074805.1). Lineage (NCBI taxonomy): Bacteria > Pseudomonadati > Pseudomonadota > Alphaproteobacteria > Sphingomonadales > Sphingobiaceae > Sphingobium > Sphingobium fuliginis. The sequence continues at coordinate 1,640,662 of NZ_CP060035.1, forward strand.
CCGACCGTGTGCGAACTGGACGGCCCGATGCCGATGGTGAACAGGTCCATCACGCTGATCGCGGCGGCCGCATCGATGCGGGATTTGGTCACGTTCAATAATCCTTTGAGACACGGACGTTGGCGCTTTCGCGGCCAAGGGTGGAGATGGCGCCGAGCAGCGAGAGCCAGCGCGTGACCTGATATTCGATGCGGGTCGCGGAATAGCCCTGCCCGTCGGTGATCAGTTCCACATAGGTCTTGCGGGTCAGATATTTGCCCGCCGCGATGGAGGTGCCCTGCCCCTGCGTCGGATCGGCGGCGATGATGCGCAGCCGGTCGAGCCCTGCCGCCTTGCGCACGGCGTTGATCGGGTCGAGGCCGCCCTGCCCCTGAAGCGAACCCACGGCCGAGGCGAGTTGCAGCGCTTCGGGCGCGGACAGGTTGGTGATCGACGTGCCGAAGAGGATGCGGGACAGCAGTTCGTCCTGCGGCAGCGCGGGCACGCTGGTGAAGCTGATCACGGGCTTGAGGCCCGTGCCGCCGACATGAATGGTGGCGGTGAGGTCGCTGACATCCGCTTCCGCATCGATGTCGAGCGTCGGGTTGACGGGGGTGCGGCCGTCGAACTGGATCTTGCCTTCCTTGAGGTCGAAGCGGCGGCCGGCAAAGTCATAGGTTCCGCGAACGAGATCGGCGGTGCCCGCAATGGCCGGGCTCGTGACCGTGCCGCCGATGTCCAGATTGGCGCGCCACTCGCTCTCAAGGCCAAGGCCCGTGACGGTCAGGCGGTTGCGGGCGCGCGCCTTGATCGCAAGGTCCCAGGGAATGCTGGTGCGGGGCCGCTCTATCTCGTCGCCGCGACGGTTGATCTCGATCACGCGCAGTTCGGGAATCTGCGCCACGGCGGCGGCGCGCCCCATGGTGAAGCGGCTGCGGTTGAGGATCAGGTCGCCGCCGATGGTGCCGCCCTTGCCGGTGGAGGCGATGGTGATCGGGCCGGTGACGGTGGCGGCGATGTCGTCCCGTTCGAGGAGCGCGGCATTCTCCGCCTGGAGGCGCAGGTCCATGCCGACCCCCGCTATGCCGTTGAAGGTGAAGCTGCCCGTCCCGGTGACCGTGCCGCCATTTTGCGCGGCGGCGCTGAAGCCGGTCATGACGAGCTGCGCGCCGGAGAAGCGGCCCCGCGCCTTGACGCCGTGCAGCCGCATGCCCGTGACGGGGCTGTTGATCGCGGCATTGTCCGTCGCGAGAGACCCCGCGATGACGGGGTCGCCCAGCGTGCCGCGCGCGTCGGCGGTGACGCTGACCGGGCCGGATATGTCCACGATCTCCACCCCCGTCAGGCGCCAGAGCGTGTCGGCGGTGCCATTGTAGCGAAGCTGCGCGAACAGGGACGCGCGGTTGAGCCGCTCCACCAGAGTGCCTTCGGTGCCGAGCGGCATGAGCAGCGCCTGCGCCCGGCCGATGGTCTGGCCGTTCGCGACGAAGATCATGCGGGTGGCCAGACGGTCATGGCTGAGGACCGCGTTGACGCCCGCATCCACGGGACGGGAACTCAGCGACAGGCCGGAGCGGGAAAGGCCGCGCACGCGCAGTTCGGCCTTCCCCGTCGGCATGCCGCCGCGCGTATGCACATAGCTGAGCGAGCCGGTCGCCGTGCCGCCAAGGCCCAGATCGTCATAGGCGATGTCCAGCAGCGAAAGCGGCAGTTTCTGCAGCCGCGCCTCTATGCTGGTGGTCTGGCCGCTGAGTTCGCCGCCAAGCTGGAGCGATCCGCCCGCAAAGCCTATCGATGCGGGGTCCAGGCGCCAGCCGTCCTGGGTGCGGGTGAATATGGCGGGGCGATTGAGCTTGATCGGCCGCTTGTCGATGGTGCCGCCAGCCTGAAGCTGGATGCGGTCGGGCGTGACCTGCGCCTCCCCGCTGAGGTCGAAGAGGCGGCCGCGCTGGCCGGATAGGCTGGCCGTCACCTTGCCGCTGCCGTCGACCAGATCGGCATTGGCCGCAAGGCGGCCGATCTGGATCGCACCGATGCGCAGGCCTCGCGCCTGCGCCGTGGCGCCGATCGTCGTGCCGGAAGGGTCGAGCAGGATCGTGGCATCCAGCCTGCCCCGGCGCACGGCGATGCTGGTCGGACCGTCGAAACTGGCGTCGGTGGCGGTGAGGGCGAGCTTCAGCTGCTGAACGCCGTTTACAGGGGCAAAGGCGACGGTGCCGGTCACAGGGCCGCTGACGTTCAGCACGCCGTCCAGCCCGCCGGTCACCGGGCGCAGGTCGCCGCTGGCGCTGACGCCCGATGCGGCCACGCGGGCAATGCGGACGATCGCCTGGCCGCCGGGCGGCAGCAGGATCGCGCCGTTGCCGGTGAAGGGACCGAGCGTCGATCCCCCCTCCGCCGTGAAGGCGTAACCCGCCGCATCGGGAACCAGATGGGCGTGCATGTCAGTGACGCCAAGCGCCTTCAGCGGGCTCTGCAGCACGACATCGACGGTCGGACGGTCGATCCTGCCGTCCAGGATCAGGCGCAGCGGACCATAGCTTCCATGCTGGCCGTTGCCTTCGAAATGGAACGTGCCGTCGCGGCGGCGATAGCCCTTGGCCGAGAGCGTCAGCAGCGGCGCCTCCAGGCGGAGGCCAGTGAACTGAAGCTGCCCGTCCGGTCCGAGCGACAGGCCGCTGCGCAACACCGGAAGGCCGCCGCCCAGCGACCGCAGGAAGCTGTTGTCCAGCCGCCGCATCCGCGCCATCGCATTGCCGCTCAAGGTGAAGGCGCCACGGGGGCCGGGCACGGCGCGCAGCTTCGACGTCAGGTCGACGATGCCAAGGCCGCGAATGGCCAAGCCGCTGATCTGGCCGTCCAGGCCGATGTCGTAACGCCCCGATTTCAGGTCGGCGAGGAAAAGCAGCCTGCCGCGCAGCTTGTCGGACCGCACCGTCATCGGATTGCTGACGACCTGCTGGTTCCTGAGCTGCAACACGCCGTTCAGGTCGAAATTGCGGATGATCCCCTCTACCAGCGGGCCCTGGCCGTCGAGGCGCCGGGCGCGCAGATGGACGGGGATCAGCGCCGGGCCGCCCTTCGCCCTGCGTCCCTTGCCGTCGGCGCGGACATCGTGAATCACGGTCTTGCCAAAGGCGAGTTGCCTGGCAGTGAGCAGATATTCATAGCCGAAGGCCGAGAGCGAGCCATCCAGCCGGATGCGCGCCGCAATATCCCGGCCGCCCATCGACTTGAGCAAAGCCTGCGGGCGGGCGAGCTTCACATCGACCAGCAGATTGTCGAGCGCATTGTTGCGCAGGTCGATGGCGCCGTCCGCGCTGAGGTCGATCGCGGCGGAGCGGAGCGACAGCTTGCCGTCGATCACCCGGTCGGCCATCAATCCGCTCGCCTGGATGGCGAGGCGCGGCGCGGAAAGGCGCTGGACGAGGCCCTGTCCCGCCATGGCGGCTCCCTCGACGGTGCCGGCGGCCGTATAGGTGCCGCTGCGGGCCGCCAGCTTCAGGTCTATGGCGGGTTCGCTGTCCAGCGTGCCCGCCAGGCGGCCGTTCCAGCGGGTCCAGCTTCCCTGCCCCTGGATGCGGAGATTGGCGTCCTGCTTCAACCCGGCCATGATTCCCAGGACGCCGCCCCTGGGTGCGTTCACCGTGACGTCGAGGTCGAACTTGTCATCGTCGGGCCGGCTGTCGAGCGCGATGTTGAGCGCATCCTCTCCGTTCAACACCCGGGCGGAAAGATCGATAATGGCGCGGCCGCCGCGAATGTCCGCATCGCCGGAAAGCGTCGCCTGCTGCACCTTGCCCGTGATGCCCCGCTCGATGATGAGGCGCCCGACCGAAAATTGCATCAGCCGGATGTCGAAGCCGGGAAGGATCGGCCCCTCCCGCTCGCTGGGGTTGAGCTTGGGCAGCTTGTGCAGCGTCGCCTGCGGAATGACCAGGCGGTCTATATCAAGCCGGTTGGAGAGCCAGGCGAAGGGCCACCAGTCCAGCTCCACGCGCGGGGCGTCAAGGAACGCGCCCTTGGGATCGGACAGGGTCAGGCCATGGAGAACGGCCTTGCGGTAGATGCTGCCGTCGATCCGGTCGACATGGATGCGCAGGCCCGAAGGCGGACTGATCTTCGCAATGCGGGAGACGAGGAAGCGATGGCCCGGCACGGTGTCGAGCCAGGCCAGCGCGCCGGCGGCGATCAGCAGCAGCGTGGCGAGAATGCCGGCGACCCAACGCTGCCAGCGGCCGTCCCAGGCGCGGCGGCGGCGCGGCGGCGGCGGCGCGGCGGGCGTCTCCCCCGCCATCAGAAGGCCTGCCCCAGCGAGACATAGACGGCGATCTTCGGATCGCCCGACTGCGGATTGAGCGGCGTGCCGACATCGATGCGGATCGGGCCGAAGCTGCTGTAATAGCGCACGCCCAGCCCCGCGCCGATGCGCAGGTCGCGGAAGCGCGGCAGGAAACTGGTCGAGATGTTGCCGGCGTCGACAAAGGGCACGACGCCGAAATTGCCGAAGCGGATGCGCGATTCCAGCGAGAATTCCGCCAGGCTCTTGCCGCCGACCGGATCGTCGTTCGGGCCGTAGCGCGGGCCGATCGCCTGATAGCCATAGCCGCGCACCGAAGCGCCGCCGCCGGCATAGAAGCGCCGCGAGGGCGCGATCCGGTCGACCGTGGACCCCAATATGGTGCCGAAACGCGCACGGGCCGCGAGCACGATCCGGTCGTTCATCGGCTGATAGACGCTGCCGTCAAGCTGCACGCGGGCATAGCCGAAGGTGCTGTTCTGGAAGGACAGTTCGGGGCTGAGCCGGCCGCCCAGGCGGAACCCCCGGCTGGGGTTCAGCAGGTCGTCGCTGCCGTCATAGGTGAGGCTCAATGGAATGGCGCCGATCAGGAAGGTGCGCCGGCTGCCGTTGCTGAACGCATCCGCTTCGTCCGACGCGATCAGTTCGCCGCCGATGCGCCAGACCCATTTCTTCTGGAACAATATGTTGGTCTGCCGCTCCAGCGCGCCCGACAGGGTTATGGTGCGCGCGTCATAGGCGTCCCGCTTGATGTTGCTGACGGAGAGCAGGCCCGTCAGCACATTGTCGCGACGGCGGAAATTGTTGCGGCGATAGGTGAAGGACGCCGTCTGCTCCTGCGTGCCGATCACCCCGCGCACAGTCACCGCCCCTTCCGGCGGGAAGAAATTGCGGTGCGCCCAGCTCACCTCTGCGCGATAACCCTCCCCGGTGCCATAGCCCAGTTCGCCCGCTATGGTGCGCAGCGGCGCCGGGCGGGCGTCGATGGCCAGGTCGACATGCTCGCCGTCTCCCGCATCCCTGGGGGTCATGGTCAGGGATGAAACGAGCCCGGTGGCGATCAGCGCCTGCCGCAGATCTTCGACATCAGATGCCATATAGGTGTCGCCGGGACGGAAGCGGGCGATGCGCTGGACATGGCGGGCGCTGAACAGCGCATCATTGGCCATGACGATCCTGCCGAAGGTGCGGTAGGCGCCGGGATTGACGACGATGTCCAGATCGCCCTTGCGCTCCTCATGGTCGATGCGGACTTCCGGTTCCTCGACCTTGCCGAAGGGAAATCCGTTCTCGAGCAGCGCGACGGCCAGGGATTGCTGGCCGGCGAGGATGGCGTCGGCATCGACCGGATCGCCCGCCTTGGGCGGAAAGGCGGACCGTAATTCCGGTTCGCGCTCGCCGGTGTTCTCCAGGCCCTTCAGGTCGACGGACGACAGCAGATAGCGCGCGCCCGGCACGATCCGGAAGGTGACCGCCAGCCTGTCGCCGCCCGCCGCCGGCGGCGTCACGGCGCCGCGAATGCGCGCGGCATAATAGCCCTTGGCGCGCAGCAACCGGTCGAGCAGGTCGCTGTCCTCCTTGATCCGGCGGTTGATCTGGGCGAGATTTGCGGGCTTCCCCTCGCCCTGATGCAGCACCGACAGTTCGTTGAAGCGGGTGGTGAACTGGGCGTCGGCAATCTCCTCCACGCCGGTCATCGCGACGGTGTAGCGGCGCTCCTCACCCGCATCCGCGCCCGTATCCGCAAAGGTGACGGCCTCCTCAGCCTGTTCCTCCGCCGCTTCGGGCGCGACCGCCTGCTGCGGCACGTCGGAAGACTGGGGCGGCAGTTCGACCATGGGCGTGACGATGTCGGGCTGTCCCATGTCCGGCCAGTCGACGCCGATGTCGGGCATGGGGGCCAGATTGGGATCCAGATCGGGCTGATCGGGAACCGGCTGGGCGCCGGCCTGCGCCGCCGCCTGCGCATGAGCGACAGGCGCGAGCAGAAGCAGCGGCACGAGAAGAGCAGCTTGCGGCAGGCCTGAAATGCGGCGGCAGGTCCGCAAACCGGTATTCATAGCGCTGATCTAGACCAGAAATCGGGCGGATGGCCAGCCCCCAAGATCATGGCGGGACAGGCTGTGCGGGGATTTGGGCTGAAAGGCTGGATGGCGTGGAGATGTGTAACCCCGCTCCTGCCGACATGCCCCAGCGAACCCGCCTGTCAGAAGGCGGCGTTGAGCCGATCCATCAATGCCCGGGCCGGATTGGGTTCCGCCTGCGCCCGCGGACGCGCCATGCGATCCTGAAGGCGCGCGACCCTTTCGTAAAGGTCCTGGCTTGCCTCTATCAATGCGCGGGCGGCGAAGGGGAAGTTGCCGGCCACCGAAGGATCGGTGGTCGCGGCATGGCCGAGGCGGTATTTCTCGTCCAGCATCTCCGCATCGCTGAGTTCCCCCCGTTGCCAGGCGCGCTGGCTCAGCAACCAGGCGATGATGTGCATGAGGCGCGTCGTGACCTTGAGCGATTCGCAGGCGAAGGCGACGCGGCGAAGCGGATCGTCCGTCTCCGGATCGCCTCCCTCCCGCACATCGAAATAGGCGCGCGCTTCATCCGCCATCACCATGGCTTCGACATAGAGACCGTCGACAAGGCGGCGATGCAGGCCCTGTTCAAGAGAAGCGGCGAGTTTCATGGCCGATATGTGCCATAGAGCGGGCGCTTTGTCAGTCCCGATGCGGGCCCGTTAACCCCGAATTGTGTCATTCGGGATCAGTCGGGACCGCATTGGCCATAATCCGTTCCACCGTTCAGGCGATGATGTCGGGGACGAGCTGATCCTCCAGCAGGGCCATTTCGTCGCGCAGGCGCAATTTCCGCTTCTTGAGGCGCGCGACCTGCATCTGGTCGCCCGAACCGGAGTCCACCAGCGCGCTGATGGCGCTGTCCAGGTCGCGATGCTCGATTCGCAACAATTCCAGCCGACGCATGATGTCTTCGCGGCTCACCATACACCTACTTTCGCACCCATTGCCGTCCCATCGCCCCTTGATAGCCCGGCGGGCCGGCACGAACCATCGCAAATTTCAAAGCGGCCCGTCGCAAAGCGCGAATCGCCCGAAGACACGACCAGCGAATCGTGATCTACTCGTTCATCCATTGCCCTCGTAAGGAGAATGTCATGGAAAACAGCCACATTTCAGCTCTTTCGGCCAAGCATGCCGGGCTTGAGGCTCGAATCAAGGCGGAGACGAGTCGTCCCATGCCTGACGCGATCCTGGTGGCCTCGCTCAAGAAGCAGAAGCTTCGGCTGAAGGAGGAAATGGAGGCGCAACACTGACAGCGGTGACGCCTGTGTGAAAGGCATGGATCGGCGGTCCCTTGCCGCTGATCCTGCCCTTCCGGGAGAAGCTCCGGGGCCATGCCTTGCGGGGCTTTTTTGTGGGCGGCGGCAATCCGAGCCACCCTGTAATCCGCTTTGGACGCTCAGCGCATGAAGCGGCGCTGGCGCAGATAATCGGGCACCGCAAGCTGTCCTTCCGGCGCGGAAACCCGGCGGCGCGCGAGTTGGGGATCGATCGGCACGTCGAACGCGATGCCGATGCGATCCTCCCGTGACCAGACGACCGAACCATGGACCTGGCCGATGCCGCGCAGGTCGAAGCGAATGCGGATGCCATTGGGCACGGCGCGCTCACAATCGGCCATGAGGCCGGTGGCGGAAAGATTGCGGACGCGGGCGCGGCCGAGCGGAACCCCGTCGGCCGAGCTTAGATTGGTGAGCAGGAAAAGGCTGTCGCGCGGGCCGGAACGCGCCGGACCACGATCACCATCATCCTGATTGCTATCCATCGACAACGCCCTGCAAGATCACTGGAATTTCCCGGCGACCCTGCCATGGCGGCATGGATAAAAGGTTAATCGTCGCGAGAGACTTTTTCCTGCCGCTCGTGCCGTTCCTGCGCTTCGACCGTCATGGTCGCGATCGGGCGGGCTTCCAGGCGGCCCAGCGAAATCGGTTCGCCGGTCACTTCGCAATAGCCATATTCGCCCTCGTCGATGCGGCGGAGCGCGGCGTCGATCTTGGAGATGAGCTTGCGCTGGCGGTCGCAGGTGCGCAGCTCGATCGACCAGTCGGTCTCGCTCGATGCGCGGTCGTTGAGGTCGGGTTCGCGGAGCGGTTCGTTCTGCAGGACGGCCAATGTCCCTTCCGCTTCAGCCAGGATCTGCTTCTTCCAGTCCCACAGGCGCTGCCGGAAATATTCCAACTGAAGCGGGTTCATGAACTCTTCGTCTGCGGAAGGACGATAGTCGGGTGGGAGTGTTACAGCCGATTTCGGCGGATTTTGGCCGTCTTTATCGGAATTCAGGACCGATGCCATCTGGCTCTCCGACTCGCGGGACCCCCGATGCTGAAAGTGCCGGGGTATCCGTGACTTGTGGTTGACGGCGCCTAATAGCCAGCGCCAAGGCCTGAGACAAGCGGGCAATCGGTCGTCCGGCGCGCCGGCCGCGCATTGCGGCGCGCTTATCCCCAGAAAATTCGCGATTCCCGGCCATCGGCAGATCATAAAAGAAAATAGACCAGCCGTATCGCCCAAGCGGCCGGCCGCCGTATCACAATGGGACGTTAACCATATGAGTTCATAATTTGTTAGTTTTTTCCTCGACTTGACCCCGATATTCAGAGTTAACGCCATTGAAGTTAACGCTTTGTTTTGCGTTGTTAGCAATAGGGAACGGCCCCGCATCCGTTACTGCGCAACGCGGTGACGAGATCGTCAGGCCGAAGACAAACAAGAGTGGAACCTATGTCGGTACGGATGGCATTGGCTAAATTATGCGCTTGCGCCGCCGGCGGCGCGATCATCGGCGGCGGCGCCGTCCATGTCGCGGAAAGCGCGCGTCCGACAGGGGTCCAGAGCACGAAGAGCGTCAAGGCGGCGCCCCGCAAGCATTATGCGGTGCGCAAGGTGCAGCGCGTGGTGAAGACGGTTTCCTGCGCCCCGCAGACGGTGACGGTGACCACCCAGGCGGCGCCTATCCCCCTGCCGGCCCCGGTCGCGGCCGCGGAAATGCCGGTCATGTCCGGCGGTGGCGGCGGCGCGCCGGTGGTGCTGGCGGGTGGCCCCGGCTTTGGCGGCGGCGGGTTTTTCGGCGGCTTCTTCGGCGGCAGCAGCGGCGGTTCGGGCGGATCGGTGGTGATCTCCTCCACCAGCAGCTCGACCGGCGGCATCACCAGTTCCACCAGTTCGACCACGGGCGGCGTGTCCACCTCGACCGGCGGCGTTTCGACGTCCACAGGCGGGGTTTCCACCTCATCCGGCAATGTGTCGACATCCTCCGGTAATGTGTCGACCTCTTCGGGCAACGTCTCGACCTCCAGCGGCAATGTGACCAGCAGCTCCTCGACGTCGAGCTCCACGTCCAGCTCCTCTTCGACCAGTTCCTCGACCAGCAGTTCGACGTCGTCTTCGTCCTCGACTTCCTCTTCGTCCAGTTCCTCGGGCGGCGACCATCATCATCCGCCGCCGCCGACCGACGTGCCGGCGCCGCCGATGGTGCTGCTGTTCGGGGCGGGCGCGGCGGCCCTGCTGGCGCGCAAGCGTTTCGCGCGCGCCAAGGCGGGCGCCGAGGGTTAGCCGAGGGTTAACCGCGGGGCGATCCGGCCGGCGCGTCCGGGGGGAGCGCCGGCCGGGTCGGGTTTCAGCTCGTCGCGATGATCCGCTCGATTTCCGGCACCGGGTGGTTCGACAGGTCCTTCGCGATCTCACCCACTAGCCGGCTCTGCACTTCCTTGTGATAATGTTTGCGCATTTCGCCCAGGGCGGCGGGCGGCGCGACGACGATCAGCTTTTCGAAATCATTGGCGAGCGCGCGGCGCTTCAGCAATTCTGCAGCTTCCGCGGCGAAGCGCGCTTCCTCCAGATCGTGGAAATTGGTCTGCTCGACGGAGCCGCGATGGCTCGCGACCGAATTGGGCCCCCGTCCCGTGCCGTCGGAGGCCTGCTCGCGATCGGGGGGATTATCCTGTTCCTTCACCTCTTCCGTTTCCAGATTGGGAAAGGCCGGGCTGCCCTTGTTGCGAAAGAACAGCATCTTGCGCCCATCGGCCACCAGCACCATCGCGTCATGGTCTATCTGCATCGTCCCGTTCCTCTTTTCTCAACGCCTGATTTTACCACCAACGGACGGCGGTGTGCAGGGTTGCGCGGCTGGTCGCAGAACGGCATAGGGCTGACCCATGCACGACATTCGTTTCATTCGCGAAAATCCCGCCGCTTTCGACGCGGGGCTGGCCCGGCGCGGGCTTGAACCGCTGAGCGCGGAGTTGCTGGCGCTGGACGAACGGAGCCGCGCGATCAAGACCGCGCTGCAACAGGGTCAGGCGCGCCGCAATGAGGCGAGCAAGGCCGTCGGCCAGGCGATGGCGCAGAAGGACATGGCGACGGCCGACGCGCTGAAGACCGAAGTCGCGGCGCTCAAGGAAAGTCTGCCCGCCCTGGAGGCGGAGGATCGCGAGATTGGCGAAGCGTTGGCGGCGCGGCTGGCGGCGATCCCCAACCTGCCGGCGGACGACGTGCCGATGGGGGAGGACGAGGTCCAGAATGTCGAGGTGGCACGGTGGGGCGAACCGCGGAGCTTCCCCTTCACGCCGCAGGATCATGCTGATTTCGGCCCGGCGCTGGGGCTGGATTTCGAAGGCGGCGCGGTGCTTTCCGGGGCGCGCTTTACCGCGCTGCGGGGGCAGATGGCGCGGCTGCACCGCGCGCTGGCGCAGTTCATGCTGGACCGCCAGTCGGGCGAAAACGGCTATGAGGAGGTCAACCCGCCGCTGCTGGTGAAGGATGAGGCCCTGTTCGGCACGGGACAGTTGCCGAAATTCGCGGAGGACCTGTTCAGGACCACCGATGGCCGCTGGCTGATTCCCACGGCGGAGGTTTCCCTTACCAATCTGGTGCGCGAACAGATCGTGGCGGTGGAAAGCCTGCCGCTGCGGCTGACGGCGCTGACACCTTGTTTCCGGTCGGAAGCCGGATCGGCCGGGCGGGACACGCGCGGCTTCATCCGCCAGCACCAGTTCGAGAAGGTCGAACTGGTGGCGATCTGCAGGCCCGAGGAATCCGAGGCCGAGCATGAGCGCATGTGCGCCGCGGCTGAGGGGGTTTTGCAGGCGCTTGGCCTGCCCTATCGGAAGGTGCTGCTGTGCACCGGCGACATGGGCTTTGGCGCGCGCAAGACATGGGATCTGGAAGTCTGGCTGCCTAGCCAGCAGACCTATCGCGAGATCAGTTCCGTCTCCAATTGCGGCGATTTCCAGGCGCGGCGGATGAACGCGCGCTACAAGCCGGAGGGGGAGAAGCAGACGCGCTTCCTCCATACGCTGAACGGGTCGGGACTGGCCGTGGGACGGACGCTGGTGGCGGTTCTGGAAAATTACCAGCAGGAGGACGGCAGCGTGATCGTGCCGGAAGTGCTGGCCCCCTATATGGGCGGGGTGACGCGGTTGCGGCCCCAGTAGGCTGCCGGCCCCCAAGCGAAGGGATTCCAGACATATGCGCATCCTGCTCACCAATGACGACGGGGTCCATGCGCCGGGCCTGACCGTGCTGGAGGAGATCGCCCGGACGCTGTCGGACGACATCTGGATCGTCGCGCCGAGCGAGGAGCAGTCCGGCGCCGGCCACAGCCTGACGCTGACGCGGCCGTTGCGCGTCCGGCAGCATGGCGAGAAGCATTTCAGCGTGTCGGGAACGCCGACCGACGCGGTGATGATGGCGGTCGGCCATCTGATGAAGGATGCGAAGCCCGATCTGGTGCTGTCAGGCGTCAATCGCGGCGCCAACCTGGCGGAGGACGTGACCTATTCGGGCACGGTATCGGCCGCGATGGAGGGCGCGATCTCCGGCATCAGATCGATCGCGCTCAGCCAGGTCTATGTGCGGGAGGGGATGGGCGACGCCGTGCCCTTCGCGGCGGCGCGGGCCTGGGGCGAGCGGGTGCTGCGCCCGCTGATCGCCATGCCGGCCAGCCCCCGGCTGCTGTTCAACGTGAACTTCCCGGCCGTCGAACCCGAAGCCGTCAAGGGCATCCGCGTGGTGCGGCAGGGCTTTCACGATGTGGACCGGACGAAGATCATCCATGGCACCGATCCGCGCGGCTATGATTATTACTGGTTCGGCCTGGGCAAGAGCGACTCCGTGCCGGAAGGCAGCGATCTGGCTGGCATTGCCGAAGGCTATGTGACGGTGACGCCGCTGCATTACGACCTGACGCAGGACAGCGCGATCGCGGCGACGGCGCAGGCCTTCGGAGGACAGATCGGCTGACGGCATGTTCCTGCCCAGGCGGGGATATGGTTTTGCAGCCGACCGGAACGGAATCTGGCCATGGCGGGGCCAGCGCGTTAAAGATATGGCGATGTCGCGCGCATTCCTTCTTCCTGCCTTCACCATTCCCACGATGCCTCCCATCCACATCATCGAAGAAAAGGTCCGATGAGGATCGTTCCGGTAAGGCCGCCGTCCAGCGCGGCGGGCTTTCTGCGGCGGCGGTCTTCGCTGCCGATCTGGGCCGATCTCACCTGGCGGGTGGGACTGGTGTTCGGCCTGATCGGGCTGGTGTTGCTGATCCACTGGGTCGGCCGGGATGGATTGAAGGACAATCTCGACGACAGGATCAGCTTCGTCGACGTGCTCTATTTCACCACCGTCACCGTGACGACGGTCGGCTATGGCGACATCGTGCCGGTCAGCCCGGAAGCCCGGCTGTTCGAGGCATTGCTGGTGACGCCGATCCGCCTGTTCGTCTGGCTGATCTTCCTCGGCACGGCCTATAATCTCTTTTTCCGCAACATCCTCTACAGGTGGCGCATGGCTCGCATTCAGGCCGATCTGCACAATCATATCGTCGTGACCGGCTTCGGCACCAGCGGGGCCGAGGCGGTGCGCGAGCTACTGGCGCGGGGCGTCGACCCGCGCGAGATCGTGGTGGTCGACCCGGTAGAGAAGGCGCTGGCCGAGGCCGAAGCGTTGGGCTGCAACATATTGTGCGGCGATTCGACGCGGGACCGGACGTTGAACGATGTCGCGATCCACCGGGCGCGGACGCTGATCGTGTCGGCGGGGCGGGACGACACCTCGATCCTCATCACCCTGACGGCGCGGCATCTGGCCCCTCGCCTGCCCATCAGCATCGTCGTGCGCAACGAGGATAACGAACTGCCCGCGCGGCAGGCGGGCGCGACCACCGTGATCAACCCGGTCAGCTTTGCCGGGCTGCTGCTGGCGGGCAGCACCAGCGGCCAGCATATTGCCGACTATATGTCGGACCTTGCCGCTTCGGGCGGTCAGGTGAAGCTGAACGAACGCTTCGTTCTGCCGGAGGAGATCGGGCAATCGCTTTCCGCCATCGCCACTGGTCTGGGGGTACGCATCTACCGCGACGGGCGGGCCATCGGCTTCTGGGAAGAGGGCGCGGGGCGGCTCCAGACCGGCGACCTGATCATAGAGATCGTGCAGGGCGCGGCCGCCGGGGAAGCCCGGTCCCTGCCCTGATTTCCTGCCCCCGTGACATTGCGCGCAAAAATCCCTATGTGCGCGCCGATCATGGCAACCAAAATTCCCGAAGCGCCGAAGGTCGGCATGGTGTCGCTGGGCTGTCCCAAGGCGCTGGTCGACAGCGAGCGCATCCTGACCAAGCTGCGTTCCGACGGCTATCAGATGTCCGCCGACTATGCCGGCGCTGACGTCGTGCTGGTCAACACCTGCGGATTCCTCGATTCGGCCAAGGAAGAATCGCTGGAAGCCATTGGAGAGGCGATTGCGGAGAATGGCCGGGTCATCGTCACCGGCTGCATGGGCAATGAAGCGGAACTGATCCGTCAGAAATTCCCGCAGGTGCTGGCCGTCACCGGCGCGCATCAATATGAGGCGGTGGTGAACGCGGTGCATGAGGCGTCGCCGCCCATCCCCAACGCCTTCATCGATCTGGTGCCGGAGGGTGGGCTCAAGCTGACCCCGCGCCACTACAGCTATCTGAAGATTTCGGAGGGCTGCAACCATCGCTGCTCCTTCTGCATCATCCCCTCGCTGCGCGGCGATCTGGTCAGCCGGCGCATAGACGCCGTGCTGCGCGAGGCGGAAAAGCTGGTGCATGCCGGAACCCGGGAACTGCTGATCATCAGCCAGGACACCTCCGCTTACGGGGTCGACACCCGGCATGAGGCGCGCCAGTGGAAGGGGCGCGAGGTTCGCGCGCACATGACCGATCTGGCGCGCGAACTGGGGCAGCTTCGCACCGCCGATGGCACGCCGCCCTGGGTCCGTCTGCACTATGTCTATCCCTATCCCCATGTGGATCAGGTGATCCCGCTGATGGCCGATGGGCTGCTGACCCCCTATCTCGACATTCCCTTCCAGCATGCCGCGCCTTCTGTCCTCAAGGCCATGAAGCGCCCGGCGAACGAAGCGAAGGTGCTGGACCGCATCCGCAAATGGCGGGACATCTGCCCGGACATCGCGATCCGTTCCTCCTTCGTCGTCGGCTTTCCCGGCGAGACGGAGGCGGATTTCGACTATCTTCTCCAGTGGCTGGACGAGGCGCAGCTCGACCGCGTGGGAGCCTTCCGCTTCGAACCCGTGGAGGGCGCGGCGGCCAACGACCTGCCCGGCGCCGTGCCGGAGGAGGTCAAGGAAGAACGCTATCAGCGGATCATGGAGAAGACCGCCGCCATTTCCGCCGCACGGTTACGGGCGAAGGTCGGCCGCGTGCTGCCCGTCATCATCGACGAGGTGGGCGAAGCGGACGAGGACGGCTCCATCGGCGCCACGGCGCGCAGCCAGGCCGACGCGCCGGAGATCGACGGCAGTGTCTTCCTGCGCGATGTAGGAGAAGGGCTGGCGCCGGGCAGCATCCTGAACGTGCTGATCGAGGATGCGGACGAGCATGACCTTTACGGAGTGCCGTCGGTTTAGGGCACCATGTTCCTGCGAGGGCAGGAACCCAGTTCCGATGTCAGAACGGACCGCCCGCCTTCGCAGGGGCACGGCGCATTGTGGGGGCAGCGTCATTCTGCCGCCGCAAAGGCGTCCTGATATTCCGTCTTGATCGCCTTGCGCATGGCCCCGTCCACAGGCAGCGCGATCTCATAGCTTCCCTCGGCATAGGGCCCGGCGCTGTAGGGACCGACGACCACGGTGACGCCGTCGATCAGCTTGCCGTCCTTCGACGTCGGCACCAGCACCTGCTGCATCGGATCGATGCATTTGGTGAAGTCGTCGTCATCGCTCCGCTTCACCGGCTCGCCGCGCTTTTCGGCGCGAGCCTTGTCCAGTGCGTCGCAGAAGCGGTCATGGATGGCGGCCGCGAAGGCGGCAGGCGAAGTCATCAACGCCGTGACCGCCGTCTCCCGCTTGCGCGCCTTGTCCCACAGCAATGCGTCATATCCGGTCATGCCATGCGCCCCGCCGGTATAGACATAGCTTTCCGATTGGAGCGCAAGGAAACGCGGCGTATCGGCGGCGACCGTCCAATGGACGTCAAGCGCATGGGCGCGGAAGGGATAGCCGGACGCCCTGGCGGCCTTCTGGTCTTCGCGCGCCATTTTCAACGCATCCGCCTTGCCGACCTTCAGCGCGTTGCCGAACTTCTCCGCCAGGGCGGGTATCTGCGCGGCCTGGGCAGGGTAGCCATAGGCGAATTCGAGCAGATCGGTCTTCTCCTTCTGCTCGAAGGGTTGGGCGGGCGGCGGCGGCTCCGGCTGGCCGGACATGCGGTTCGCGAAATTGCTGGCCGCGACATCGTTGCCCGGCAAAGCCGCTTCGCCCGCATTCCGGGCATCTTTCGACGGCGAACAGGCGCAAAGCAGCAGGACCGCCCCCAGGGGCAGTCCCGCCAGTCCCCTCCCCTTTATCCGGCGCATCAATGGGCCTTGGCTGCCGCCATGCACCGTTCGCTGATCGCCTTGCGCGCATAGCTGCTCTGGAGCGCCGCGCCGGCATTGGGCCAGCCTTCCGCGATCAATGCCTGCTCCACCGCATGCGCTCCGTCGAAACGCCCGCTTTCCGCCAGCGCATAGGCACGGGCGCGCAGGGCCTGAAGGCGGCCATCGTCGCTGTGCATCATCATGTCTCTCCTTCTTTTAACTTCGTTCAATCTATGCCTGCGCTCCGCCCGACGCAAATGATAGCGCGGTCGAAGGAGGCGCGCGGACGACGAAAGATTGGGCTTTTCTTACCCGCCGCCTTTCTCCAGAACATAGGGCATGAGCGATTTTTCCGACCTGCTGAAAGCCGACAACAATCAACCTGCCCGTTCGATCCTGATCGTGGATGCGCCAGGGCTGGAAAGCTGGCTGGGAAGCCAGCCGGAGCGTGTGCGCGCGCTGGCCGCCGCGCAGAAATTCAAGGGCAAGGCGCACGAATTCGCCATTCTGCCTGGCGAAGATCCGGCGGACTGGTCGGTAGTGGCGGGCGTCGCTTCCGCCACGAAGCTGGGACCATGGTGCCTTGCCAGGCTGGCCGAGGCCTTGCCCGAGGGGACTTATCGGTTGGTCGAAGGCGCGGCCGGCGCGGCGATGCTGGGATGGCTGACCGCGCAATATCGCTTCGACCGCTATCGCAGCGAAGAAAATGGATCGGGAGCGCGCGTCCTGCTGACCGCGGAAGTGGCGCAGATCGATGCGGCCACGCGCCTGGCGGAAGCGGTGGCGCTGGTGCGCGATCTGGTCAACACGCCCGCCGCCGACATGGGGCCGGCCGAACTGGAAGCCGCAACCCGCAAGGTGGCGGAACGCTTCGGCGCCGACTGCAAGGTGACGAAGGGGGATGCGCTGGAACATGGTTTCCCGATGATCCATGCCGTGGGCAAGGCCGCGGACAAGGGCTTCGCGCCGCGCCTCATCGAATTGCGCTGGGGCGATCCCGGGCACCCGAAGGTCGCGGTCGTCGGCAAGGGCATTTGCTTCGACAGCGGCGGCCTGGACATCAAGCCGTCTTCCGCCATGCGCCTGATGAAGAAGGACATGGGCGGCGCGGCCCATGCCCTGGCGCTGGCGCAGCTTGTCATGGACGCGCGCCTGCCGGTAAGGCTTCACCTGCTGATCCCGGCGGCGGAGAATGCGGTGTCCGGCAATGCCTTCCGGCCCGGCGACATATTGCGGTCGCGCAAGGGGCTGACGGTCGAGATCGGCAATACCGATGCCGAGGGGCGGCTGGTGCTGGGCGACGCGCTGACGCTGGCGGGAGAGGACAAGCCGGACCTGATCATCGACTATGCGACGCTCACCGGCGCGGCGCGGGTGGCCGTGGGGCCGGACCTCCCCGCCCTGTTCGCCAATGACGAGGCGCTCGCCGCAGACATGGATGCGGCCGGGACCGCCGTCGACGATCCGACCTGGCGCCTGCCCCTGTGGGACGGCTATGCGGAAATGCTGAAGTCCGATGTGGCCGACATCAACAATGCGGGCGAAGGCGGCTTTGCCGGGGCGATCACCGCCGCGCTGTTCCTCAGGCGGTTCGTGCCCGACGCCGTGCCCTGGCTGCATCTCGACACCTTTGCCTGGCGTCCCGCCTCCCGGCCGGGGCGGCCCAAGGGGGGCGAGGCGCTGGGACTGCGCGCCGCCTTCCATATGCTGCAAGCGCGCTACGGCCGTAAAAAGTAAAAAGAAAGCGATTGTCCGAGGCCGTTACGCAACCGGATTGGCTATCGTGCGTTACGGGGTCATGGATGCCCATTCCGCACAGACTGAAGCCGCAGAGCTGAACCGTCCCGGCCTGAAGCCGCTCAGCCAATGGATGCGCACATTGGTCGATTATGTGCGGTCCGGCAAACCCGACCTCACCAACCGGCAGATGGCGCTGATGCTGACCGTCTACATCGGCGCGGGGCCGCATACGGTGCGGGGACTCGCGGAGGCGCTGAACGTCTCCAAGCCGGTCATCACCCGCGCACTCAACAAATTATCGGCGCTTGGCTATCTGCGGCGGGAACGGGACTCCACCGACCGACGCAATATTTTCATCACCCGAACCCCAAAAGGGGCGGAATTTCTTGACGCCTTTCACCATTTCATCGCAGGAACCGGCCGCGATGAACGCCTCAACTTCTCCCCTGCGGAACGCACCGCCTGAACGCATCCGATTCAAGCTGGACGGCCGATCGGTCAGGCTCGACACGCGCGTCCACGCGGCGCGCGGCGACCTGGCCGACCTGGCGCTGGCCGGCGTGCTGTTTTCCGCCCATTATGCCCGCGCCGTCGAACTGACCTGCGTCGCCGCCGGCGCACCGGTACTGGCGTCCGACACGCCCAAGGCGCAGGCGGTCAGCGAATTGCTGCGGGGCGAGAGCTTCCACGCGCTGGACGTGACGGCGGACTGGGCCTGGGGCTTTTGCGGGCATGACGGCTATGTCGGCTATGTCCGGCGGGAAGCGCTGGACGTGCGAGAGGTGGTGAACAGCCGCGTGATCACCGGCACGGCGCCGCTCTTCAGCGCCGCCGACATCAAGTCGCCCATTGCCGATTACTGGCCGCGCGGCGCGCAGTTCGCGGCAGAGGCGCAGGGCGATTTCTTCGCCTGTGCGGAAGGTTTCGTGCATCGGCGCCATGTTGCGGAGATCGACGCGCTGGAAAGCGACTGGGTTTCGGTGGCGGAGCGTTATCTGGGCCAGCCCTATGTCTGGGGCGGGCGCGGGCATCGCGGCGTCGACTGTTCCGGCCTGGTGCAGGTATCGCTCGGCCAGTGCGGGATCAAGGCGCCCCGCGACACCGATCTGCAGCGGGAGGGGATCGGTTCCCCCATCGCGCCGGATGCGCCGCTCCGACGAGGGGACTTTGTCTTCTTCCCCGGCCATGTCGGCATCATGACCGACGAGCGCAACATGATACATGCCAACGCCCATTGGATGAGCGTGGTGATCGAGCCACTGGCCGACGTCGTCGGACGGTTGGCGGCGGACCATGCGGAACCCGTGACGGCGAGGCGGAGAATCGGCACATGACACATCGGATATTCATCGACGGCGGCGTCGGCACCACAGGTCTGGAAATCAACGAGCGGCTGGCGGGTCGTCCCGAACTGTCGATCATCACGCTCGACGAGGACAGGCGCAAGGACGCGTCGGCGCGCAGGGAGGCGCTGAACGCGGCGGACATCGTCATCCTCTGCCTGCCCGACGATGCAGCGCGGGAGGCGGTGGCCCTGATCGACAATGGCCGGACGCGGGTGATCGACGCGTCGACGGCCCATCGGGTGGCGGACGGCTGGACCTATGGCTTTGCCGAACTGGAACCGGGGCATCGGGACAGGCTTGCAAATTCGCGGTTCGTCGCCAATCCGGGCTGCTGGCCGACAGGCTTCCTGGCGCTGGTGAGACCGCTGGTGCTCGCCGGTCTGCTGCCGGGCGACTGGCCGGTGACGGTATCCGGCGCATCCGGCTATTCGGGCGGCGGCAAGTCGATGATCGCGGAATATGAAGGCGCGGAGGGCGCGCCGAGCGCGTTCCGGCCCTATGGACTGGGGCTGGCCCACAAGCATGTGCCGGAAATGCTGCGCTATTCCGGCTTGCAGCACCCGCCCCTGTTCGCCCCGGCCGTCGCCAATGCCTATCGCGGCATGATCGTGGAGGTGCCGTTGCAGTTGCGCGCCCTGCCCGGCGCGCCTTCGGTGGCGGATGTGCATGGCGTGTTGGCCGCCGCCTATGCGGGATCGCCCATCGTCAGCGTGGAAGCGCTGGAGGACAGCGCGGCGATGACGCAGGTCCGGCTGGAGCATGTCGGCGCGACCGACCGGCTGGCGCTGTTCGTCTTCGGCAATGAGGCGGCCGGTCAGGCGCGGCTGGTGGCGGCGCTCGACAATCTCGGCAAGGGCGCGGCCGGAGCCGCCGTGCAGAACCTCAACATATTGGCGGGACTGCCGGAAACGGCTGGCCTGCGGCTATAGGCCGACATTCGATCTGCTCCATCCGTCATGCCGGACTCGTTTCAGCATGACGGATGGGAAGTCGGGGCAAGCGAAGCTTCGGAGATGCTCCGGATCAATGGATCGTGCCCAGCGGCCCTTCATGGGTCAGCAGCACGATCAGCCGCTCGATCTGCCGCCAATGGCAGAAGCGGATATGGTTGCCCAGATCGCGGCTTCGGTCGGCGCGCGCCGCGGCTTCATAGCCTGCATTGTCGCCAAACAGCGACATCAGCTCAGCTGCGTCCTCATAGCTCTTTCGATTGGAAAGATATGGCATGTTCATGACGAAGCCCCCCAAAGTCCCCACCCTGACGGTAAGGATCATGGTTCAATCCCCATGCCAACCATGGCCATCGACGGAGCAGCGCGGCCTGGAAGGGTGAACGGCCGGTTAGCCAAGTCCCGCCATGGCACAAACATCCCGTTGCGGCACAGACCTGTCCTGAAAAGGCGCAGGCGGGAAAGCGCTGGCCATGCATCCCCGCGCGTGGCAAGGACCGGGAAATGACCAATGCCAGAAAAGAACCGATCGGCGCAGGCGCCATTTTGGCGCTCACCATTTTGGGCGGAACAATCGTCGGCGGCCTGATGGGCCAGCCAAGTGCAGGCCTGCTGGGCGGCACCGCGCTGGGCATCGTGATCGCGGTGCTGCTATGGGTGCGGGATCGGGGAAAATAGCTCCGCACCCGGCACTTGCGCGCCTTGCCACCATCTGTGGGCCAGCATAAACGGATAGCCATGAAGAAGCATCTGATCGCGCTCACCCTCCTCACGCTGGCCGTTCTCATCGGCCTTTTCTTCTATTTCGCGCGGGGAGATACGGCGCGGCTTCCGGCCGGCGCGGATGTGGGCAAGGAGCCGGTTTTCACCAGCCCCCGCAGCGAAATGATCCCGACGATGAACGTCGCGGATGCCGTGCCGTGGAAGGGTGGGGAAAAGCCGGTTCCCGCAAAGGGGCTGAACGTCGATCGCTTCGCGGATGGGCTGGACCATCCCCGCTCGCTGCTGCGCCTGCCCAATGGCGATGTGCTGGTGGCCGAAACCAACAGCCCGTCACGCCCGACGGGCGGCATCGTCAACCGGGTGATGAACTATCTGATGAACAAGGCAGGCGCCGGCGTGCCGTCCGCCAACCGCATCACCCTGCTGCGCGACGCCGATGGCGACGGGCGGGCGGAAACCAAGACCGCTTTCCTCACCGGGCTCAACTCCCCCTATGGCATGGCGCTGGTGGGGAACACGCTCTACGTCGCCAATACGGATGCCTTGATGGCCTTTCCCTACAGGGAAGGGGACAGCAGGATCACGGCCAGGGGGCGCAAGATCCTGAACCTTCCCGCGCAGGCGCCCAACATGCACTGGACGCGCAGCCTGGCCGCAAGCCCGCAGGGGCTGCTTTATGTGGGCGTCGGCTCCAACAGCAATATCGGGGAAAATGACCTGGAGACGGAGGCCAATCGCGCCGCCGTGCTGGAGGTCAATCCCGATACGGGCGCTTATCGCATCTACGCTTCGGGCCTGCGCAACCCCGTGGGGCTGGCTTTCGAGCCCAGGAGCGGCGCATTGTGGGGCGTGGTGAACGAGCGCGACATGCTGGGCAGCGATCTGGTGCCCGATTATCTGACGCGGGTGGAATTCGGCGCCTTCTATGGCTGGCCGTGGAATTATTGGGGCGGTTATGAGGATCGCCGTGTCCAGCCGCAGCGGCCGGAGGTTCGCGAATATACCAAGCGGCCGGACTATGCGCTGGGCAATCATGTGGCGCCGCTGGGCCTCAGCTTCGCCGACAAGGTGACGCTGCGCGCGCCCTATGCCAACGGCGCCTTTGTCGGGCTGCACGGCAGTTGGAATCGCAAGCCTGCCGCGGGCTACAAGGTCGTGTTCGTGCCCTTTGGCGACAATGGGGAGGCGGGCAAGGCCAAGCCGGTCGATGTGCTGACGGGCTTCCTGGGAAGCAAGGGCGAGGCGCATGGGCGCCCGGTCGATGTGACGGCGGACGCCAGGGGCGCGTTGCTGGTGAGCGACGATGTCGGCGGTGTCGTCTGGCGGGTGACGGCGGCGAAGTGAGGTGATGGGTTCTTGCCGGGGCGTGCCCTTGATCCTCTCCCGTCGAGGGCCGGCAGAGAGGGACACTCCGCCAAAATACCCCGGCCGCAAACCCATGAATGGCGCGCTCAAGATTTGAGGCAAAAGGCTCGGCACAAGGAGAGAGGGCGCGGGAATATGTTTCAAGCCCTGCCGACGCCGTGATGGGCCTTTCTGGTCGAACCGCAGGACGCCCAGATGGGTTTACGGCCTAGATATTGAGGCCATGCCGCCCGGCCAGTTCCACCACATATTGCCAGGCCACGCGGCCTGAACGGCTACCCCGCTGCGTCGCCCACTGGATCGCGTCCAGCGGCTGGAAGCTGAGGCCGAGGCTGGCCGCATAGCCGCTGACAATAGCGACATAGGCATCCTGGTCGATCGCGTGGAAACCCAGGGACAGCCCGAAGCGGTCCGAAAGCGCCATCTTGTCGTCCACCACGTCGCGGGGATTGACGGGGTCGTCCTGCTCCGACAGGTGGCGGGGCACGATGTGACGGCGGTTGGACGTTACATAGAGGCGAACATTGGCCGGGCGGGCGGCGGTTCCGCCCTGGAGCAGCGATCGAAGCGCACGGGCGTCGCCCACCCCATTTTCATCGAAGCCAAGATCGTCGAGGAACAGGATGAAGGGCCGGCGCGTGTCGCGCAACAGGGTGAAGAGTTGCGGCAGGCTGGCCAGTTCATCGATCGCGCATTGCAGCAGGGCGATGTCCTGCCCCTCCGCCTGAAGCTTGCCGATGACGGCGGCAACGACGGCGGACTTTCCGGTTCCGCGTGCGCCCCACAGCAGCACGTCATGCGCCGCATGTCCGGCAGCATGGCGACGGCTGTTTTCAAGCAGCGCCTGCTTCTGCGCGTCGATGCCGGTCAACAGGGCGTAATCCACCGGCGCGAAGGCCTCCACCGCCCGGATCGTGGCGCCGTTCCACACATAGGCGGGCGCGGCGGCCAGATCGGCGGAAGAAGCGGGCGGCGGAGCGATCCGTTCCAGCGCTTCGGCAATGCGGGTCAGCAGGGCATCGTTCATGGAGCCCTCGCTTAGCCCGCATCCGCATGACGGGCAAGCGCGGCGCCCATGTCATTCTTCTGTAGCAATGGCCTTTTACTCCCGGAAATCGGGGCTTATATCGCTGGGGTCGTGACCATCCCAAATCCAGTCTTTTCCACCCGAATAAGCCGTTATGGCAGCGAAGCGCTGCGCGAGGCGGCGCTGCTGATCCGTGCGGGCGAACCGGTCGCCGTGCCGACGGAGACGGTCTATGGCCTGGCGGCGGACGCCACCGACTCCAACGCAGTGGCGGCGATCTACACCGCCAAGGGACGGCCAAGCTTCAATCCGCTGATCGTCCATGTCGCCGATCGGGAGATGGCCGGGCGTCTGGCCGATTTTTCGCCCGTGGCCGACAAGCTGGCGGAGCGGTTCTGGCCCGGCGCGCTGACCATGGTCCTGCCGGTGCGCCCGGATAGTGGGCTGTCCCCGCTGGTCATGGCGGGACTGCCGACCGTGGCGCTGCGCCTGCCCGCCCATCCGGCGATGCGGGCGCTGATCCGGGAAAGCGGGCGTCCGCTCGCCGCGCCTTCGGCCAATCGCAGCGGCGCGATCAGCCCGACGCGCGCCGAACATGTGCTGGCGAGCCTCAACGGCAAGATCCGCATGATCCTGGATGAGGGGCCGACCAGCGAAGGGCTGGAATCGACCATCGTCGCGCCGGAAAGCGACTGCATCCGCCTGCTGCGACCGGGCCCGATCACGGCGGCCATGCTGGAGGAGGCAAGCAGGCTGCCGGTGGTGACGGGCGCTGACAATGCGAAGATCGAGGCGCCGGGGCAGTTGGAAAGCCATTATGCGCCGTCCAAGCCGGTGCGGCTGAACGCGCTGAAGGCGGAGAAGGACGAATATCTGATCGGCTTCGGCCTGATGCCGTGTCATGTGAATCTCAGCCCCGACGCCGATATGCGGGAAGCGGCGGCGCATCTGTTCGCGGCCCTGCACATCGCGGATGCCAGCGCGGCGGAGCGGATCGCGGTGGCGCCGATACCCAATGAAGGGATCGGTGTAGCCATCAATGACCGGTTGCGGCGGGCGGCGGCTTAACATTCGCATTCATGCGGACCGCCTATGAATATGGTCATGCTGAACTTGTTTCAGCATGACGCGTGGGGATGGGCCGGATAAAAGGGCGAGAAATCACTCACCCGCAATTATCATAACCCGCATCGCGGCATTCGCGGCGACGGCGTTCTTCCTCCTTCTTCCGCTCGCGGGCTTCGCGCGCCTCCTGCTTGCGCATCTTGCGGCCGTAATTGCGGTCGGCCTCTTCCTGGCTGGTGGTGCTCCAGTCGACCACCTGGCTGCCAGCGCGCACCGGCGCCGTCACGATATTCGCCGCCGTCCGCGCGATGCAGCCCGGCAGGAACAGCAACAAAGCCGGCGCGGCCACCCATGCGATCTTGTTCATATCTCTTCCCCGGCTTGTCATGTCCGCCAGCTTAAAGACGCTGGCGGCCAGGGCAAGCCGTGGGCGACGAACCGTTAGGGCGCTTCGATCCGCTCGGCAAAGCCCTTGCGCAGCTTGGCGAGCTTGGGCGGGATCACCGCCATGCAATAGGGGTTCCGGTCCCCCACCCGCTCCCAATATTTCTGGTGATAATCCTCCGCCGGATACCAGGGCGCGTCGGGCTCTATGGCGGTGACGATCGGGTTCGCCTGATCCGCCTGAGCGCGCTCGATCCCGGCCTTCGCCTCCGCCGCCTGTTCGGGCGAATGGGGGAAGATGGCCGACCGATACTGGGTGCCGATGTCGTTGCCCTGCCGGTTGAGCGTCGTCGGATCATGGGTGGCGAAGAAAATGTCCAGCAGGTCGCCATAGCCGATCGCCGCCGGATCATAGGTGATGCGGATAGCCTCGGCATGGCCGGTCGCGCCGGAGCAGACCTGCTCATAGCTGGGGTTCGGCAGCGTGCCGCCGATATAGCCGCTTTCCACGGCCTTCACGCCCTTCAGATTCTGATACACCGCTTCCGTGCACCAGAAGCAGCCGCCAGCCAGGGTTGCGATCTCTTCGGCCATATAGGGAGTCCTTATCCTGAATTGGCCGCCGAGATAGGAAGGATCAGCCCGCGGTTCCAGTCTGCCGCATCGCCGCCTCCGCCTTGGCGCGTTCCTCGGCCACCAGTTCCTTGCGGGACAGCTTGCCGACCAGCGTCTTGGGCAGGTTGAGGCGCACCTCCACCTCGCACACCTTCTCATGCTTGCCCAGTTGCGGGTTCAGCCAGTCCTTGAGCGCGGCCCCGTCGATCCCGGAGCCCTCCTGAAGGGTGACGAAGGCCTTCGGACATTCGCCGCGATAATGGTCGGGAATGCCGATCACCAGCGCTTCCTTGACCGCCGGATGGTGGTAGAGAACCTTCTCGACCTCGCTGGGGAAGACCTTGAACCCGCCGACGGCGATCATGTCCTTCAGCCGGTCGACGATCTTCACATAGCCGTCCTCGTCGATCAGCCCGACATCGCCTGTGCGCAGCCAGCCGTCGACGAAAACCTCCTCGTCGGCGTCCGGCCGCTGCCAATAGCCCTTCATGATCTGCGGCCCGGAAAAGACCAGTTCGCCCGGTTCGCCCTCGGGCGGCGGACGGGTCGGGTCCTCGCGGTCGACCAGCTTGACGCGGGTGCCGGGCACCGGCTGCCCCACCGTGCCGGACTTGTTGAGGCCCTCATAGGGGTTGGAGCAGACGACCGGGCTGCTTTCGGTGAGGCCATAGCCCTCGACCAGCTGGGAGCCCGTCATCGCCTCGAACCGCTGCTTGACCTCCAGCGGCAGCGGCGCGCCGCCGGAAATGCAGAGGCGCAGGGAGGAGAAGTCGATATTGGGCGTCGCGGGATGATCCAGCAGCGCCTGGTACATGGTGGGCACGCCGGGCAGCGAGGTCGCCCTGGTCCGCTGCAGCGCGGCCAGAACCTGCGTGCCGTCGAAGCGGGGCAGCATCACCATCTCCCCGCCGTTCAGCACCGTCCGGTTGAGCACGCATGTATTGGCGAAGACATGGAAGAAGGGCAGCACCGCCAATATGCGGTCGGGCGCTTCGGGATGCGGATCGATCAGGCGGACCTGCCGCGCATTGGCGGTCAGGTTCTGATGGGTCAGCATCGCGCCCTTGGGCCGGCCGGTGGTGCCGCCGGTATATTGCAGCAGGGCGATGTCCTGCTCCGGATCGATGGCGACCGGCACGGGGTCTTCGCCATGGCGCAGCAGGTCCGCATAATGGGTAAGGCGCGGATCGTGCGGTACCGCGACCGTCTCCTTGCGCTTGAACAGCCGGAACAGCACCGACTTGGCAGGCGGCAGGACTTCCGCGACGCAGCCGACGACCAGCCGTTCCAGGCTGCTGTTGTCCAGCACTTCCAGCGCGGTGGGCAGCAATGCCTTGGCCGACAGGGTGAAGAGGATCTTCGTCCCGCTATCCTCGACCTGATGTTCCAGTTCGGCGGCCGTGTAGAGGGGGGAATAGTTGACGACCGTCGCCCCGGCCATCATCGCGCCATAATAGGCCGCGACATAATGAGGGACATTGGGCAGGAAAAGGCCGACCCGGTCCCCCTTCCCTATGCCCATGTCCTGCAATCCCCTGGCGACCCGCCGGATGCTGTGGAGCATTTCGCCATAGCTCGTCTTGCGGCCCATGAAATCGATCATCACCGCTTGCGGATTGGCCGCGGCGCTGTTCGCCACCATCTCCACCATCGACAGGGGCGGGAATGTCTGCTCCCAGGCAGAGGGATGATTATAGCGGGTTTTCCAGATTTTTTCGCTGCTCTCCATTTGTACAGGTGTAAGTTACGCCTTCCCTTTACGCAAGCGTAAAGCACGGCAAAAGGGCCGCGGCCCGTGGCAAGGCGCGGCCCTTTTCCCGGTCTCTGCCGTCGTCGCTCCGCACGGGGCGGATTGACGTTACGGCATCAGACGTGACCCTTGTTGTCGCTGAACGGATCGAGGATTTTCGCGGCGCCCGAAATCAGGTCGGACTCGCTCTTCAGCGCTTCTTCCGCGCGGCGGGTGGCGTCCTCGCGCTCCCGGCGCAGCTCGTTGATCAGCGCCTCGCGATCGCCGTCCAGGCGCGAATCGGTGGGGGCCTCGATGCCCGCCTTCTTCGCCGCCTTCGTCACCAGCGCGTCCAGTTCCCGCTGCGAGCAGAGGCCCAGCGTCACCGGGTCCTTCGGCACGATGTTGGAGATGTTCCAGTGCGTGCGGTCGCGGATCGCGGCGATGGTGGTGCGCGTGGTGCCGATCAGCTTGCCGATGGCGCCGTCCGAAATTTCCGGATGGTTGCGCAGTATCCAGGCGATGCCGTCGGGCTTGTCCTGACGCTTGCTGACCGGCGTATAACGCGGTCCCTTGGTGCGGCGGACCGGCTCGGGGCCCTTCAGCATCTTCAGGCGATAGTCCGGATTGGCCTCGCCCTTGTGGATTTCCTCCATCGTGATTTCATGGGCGCGCACCGGATCGCGGCCGGTATATTTGGTGCCGGCGGTATCGTCGGCAATCGCCTGCACTTCCAGGATATGCAGCCCGCAAAACTCCGCAATCTGGTCGAAGCTCAGCGCGGTATTGTCGACCAGCCAACTGGCTGTCGCATGGGGCATGAGAGGCTGGGACACGGGAATTCTCCGGCATAGAAACGGCGCTTAAAAACGACAAGGGCCGCCCAAGCAGGGCGGCCACGCCCGACCCGAGATAGTGCATCCCGCCGCGCCGGGCAAGGAAAAGCGTCAGGCCGCGCTGTCGAGCGCCTGGGGATCGATATTGTGCAGGCCGGTGAGGAATTCCCGCGCGCTGCGTTCCCAACTGAAGCTCTTGCCATAGGCGGCGCATGCCTGACGGTCGCAGAGGAGCGCTGCGGCGATGGCGTCCTCCAGCCGGTCCGACAAGGCGCCGCTTTCCGGGGTGACGATGTCGACCGGGCCGGTGACGGGATAGGCCGCCACCGGCGTGCCGCAGGCCAGCGCCTCTATCATGACCAGGCCGAAGGTGTCGGTGCGGCTGGGAAAGACGAAGACGTCGGCGCCGGCATAGGCGCCGGCCAGTTCCGCCCCGAACATGGGGCCCAGGAAATGCGCCTGCGGATAGGTTCTTTCCAGCATGGCACGGGCGGGACCGTCCCCGACGACGACCTTCGTTCCCGGATGGCCGCTGGCCAGGAAGGCTTCCAGATTCTTCTCGACCGCGACACGGCCGACATAGAGCTGGATCGGACGCGGCAGATCGGCAAAGAGGATGGGCGGCGTCGCCATGGGCGTGAAGGCGGCCAGGTCCACCCCCCTGCCCCAGGCACGCACCTGCGCCAGCCCATGGGCGCGCAATTGCCGCCGCACGGACCGGGTCGACACCAGCACCGCCTCGGCCGGTCCATGGAACCAGCGGATATAGCGCCAGAACCACGCCGCGGGCAGCCCGGTGCGCTGCGCCACATAATCCGGAAAATGCGTATGATAGGCAGTGGTGAAGCGGATGCCGCTGCGCAGGCACCAGCGCCGTGCGGCCAGGCAAAGCGGCCCTTCCGTCGCCAGATGGATCGCGTCGGGACGGAAAGCCGCGATCATCTGCCCCACGACGCTCGAACGGGCGAAGGCCAGCCGGATTTCCGGATAGGTCGGACAGGGGATGGAGCCGAAGAGATCGGGCGAGACCAGCTTCACCTCATGCCCCATCTTCTCCAGTTCCGCCTGCATGGTCTGGAGCGTGCGGACGACGCCGTTCACCTGCGGGCTCCAGGCGTCGGTGACTATGGCGACACGCATCGTTCGCCCTCCCGTCAGGCCGCGATCCGGGAAGGTTCTTCGGCGGCGCGCCCGGCGATCTCGTCGGCCCAGTGCAGCACCTCCATGCGCCCGTCGAAATGCTCGACCAGCGCCGTGCATCCCTCCACCCAATCGCCGTCATTATAATATTCGACGCCCGCGATCTCGCGGATTTCCGCATTGTGGATATGCCCGCAAACGACACCGTCGACGCCGCGGGAACCGGCCTCATGCGCCACCACCTCCTCGAAGCGGGAGATGAACTCGACGGCGTTCTTGACCTTGTGCTTCGCCATCTTGCTGAGCGACCAATAGGGCAGCCCCATGCGTTGCCGCACCGCGTTCACCACGACATTGACGCGCATCAGCATGGTATAGGCGGCGTCGCCCACAAAGGCCAGCCAGCGGTGCGCAAGCATGATCGTGTCGAACTCGTCGCCGTGCAGCACCAGCAGCTTGCGGCCGTCGGCGGTCTCATGGATCGCCTTGCGCCGAATCTCGACGCCGCCGAAGCTGAGGCCGGTGAACTGGCGGAACATCTCGTCATGATTGCCGGGGATGTAGACGACGCGGGTGCCGCGCTTGGCCCGCTTCATCACCCGCCAGACCACATCATTATGCGCGGCGGGCCAATAGAAGCGCTTCTTCAGCCGCCAGCCGTCGATGATGTCGCCCACCAGATACATGGTGTCGCTGTCGACGCTGTCGAGGAAGTCGATCAGCATGCTCGCATTGCAGCCGCGCGTGCCGAGGTGAATGTCCGAAATCCAGATCGTGCGATAGCGGCGACGCTTCCCTTCCCGTTCGGGAATGGCGAACTTGTCGTCGGCGCCATCGTCCAACTCCGCCAGGAAAGGCAGGCGAGTGATGGCGTTCATGATGCGACCCCTGAGCTGTTTCCCTCAGGAGCGAATCCATAGCCGCCCTATGTTACAACTCCGCAGCGAATATGACGGAAATGCTACGGTCTTGGCCAGTGCAGGACATTCCTTCTCCCTTGAGGGAGAAGGATAGGAAGCCTTGGCGACGAAGGAGCCTAGGCTGATTTGGATGAGGGGGAAGCGGGCCTGCGGCCCGCGTGATCCCATGGATCGCAACGCCCTCACCCCGCTGCGACTAGGCAGCAAGCTGCCAAGTCTGCGCAGCCCTCTCCCTCAGGGGAGAGGGATAAAGCGGGTGTTCGATTACCACCCCCAATCAGACCCACCCCCTCGTCAAACCGTCAGCACGATCTTCCCGAAATGCTCCCCCGCATCCATGCGCGCATGCGCGGCGGCCGCCTCCGCCAGCGGAAAGCGCATGTCCATCGCCGGCCGCAGCCTGCCCTGCTCGATGAAAGCCCACACCACCCGCATCAACTCGTCCGCCACCAGGCTCTTGAAGGCCACCGAGCGCGGGCGCAGCGTCGATCCGGTCAGCGTCAGCCGCTTGCCCATGATCGCGGGAATGAAGACCTCCGCCTTGGGCCCGCTCATGACCGCGATGGACACATGGCGCCCGTCTTCCGCCAGACACTGGATGTTGCGCGGCAGATAATCCCCGCCGACCATGTCCAGCACCGCCTGCACGCCCTGCCCGCCGGTGATCCGCTTCACTTCCTCGACGAAATCCTGGCTGCGATAATTGATCGCATGATCGGCGCCCCAGGCCTTCGCCTGCTCGCATTTCTCATCGCTGCCACAGGTCACGATGACGCCGATGTCGAACAGCTTGCAGAGCGAGATCGCCATGGTGCCGATGCCGCTCGTGCCGCCATGGACCAGCACCACATCGCCCTCCACCACATAGGCGCGCTCGAACAGGTTGCTCCACACGGTGAACAGGGTTTCCGGCAGGGCCGCCGCCTCGACCAGATCATAATCGTCCGGCACCGGCAGGCACTGGCCGGCGGGCGCCACCGCATATTCGGCATAGCCCCCGCCGGGCAGAAGCGCGCAGACGCGCCGGCCGATCAACAGTTCCGCGCTCCCGCCCGCGGCGACGATGATGCCGGAAACCTCCAGCCCCGGAATGTCGGGAGCGCCGGGCGGCGGCGGATATTTCCCCTGCCGCTGCATCACGTCGGGCCGGTTGACGCCGGCCGCCGCCACCTTGATCAGCACCTCTTCGGGCCCGGGCACGGGAACCGGCCGCCGCTGCGGCACCAGGGCCTCGGGCCCACCGGGAACCGCTATGCCGATCACCGTCATTTCCGTCGGCAGGTCGTTCGGCTTCACGCCCTCTATCGCCATTGCGGCCCCTCGCGGCAGATGTTGCACCGCACCTAAATCGACGGGCGGAATGCAGGCCTTATTGACAGACTGGCCCGCAGGGTCAACATTGCGATTCATGGACATGGAAGACGATCTGCCCCGAAAGGCCGATGATCCTCTGGCCCAGCTGATCCGGCAGGATCTGGGTCCGCTGTCCGTTGCCGATCTCGAAGCGCGCATCGCGGCGCTGCAGGGCGAAATCGCCCGCACCCGATCCAAGATTGAAAACGCCGTTAACCACAAAGCAAGCGCCGAGGCGTTATTCAAGCGATGAACCCGCGCCCCGCCCCACGCGACTCCGACAAGGGTCTTACCGGGCATGGGCAGTCTGGCAATTCCGGCGGTCAGGATGCCCATCTTGATCCGCCGTCGAGCAATGCCGACATATGGTTCAAGACAGCCCCTCATTGGGGGTCAGGAGTATAAGAGACATGCCATCTTTCGCACCCGCCCTTGAAACCACCCTGCATAATGCGCTGACCCACGCATCGGAGCGTCGTCACGAATATGCGACGCTGGAGCATCTGCTGCTCGCGCTGATCGACGACGAACATGCGTCGAAGGTGATGCAGGCCTGCGGCGTGGAGCTTGGCGAACTGTCCGACGCGGTGACGCAATATCTGGATACCGAACTCGACAGCCTGAAGGTGGAGGGGGCAAGCGACCCCTCCCCCACCAGCGGCTTCCAGCGGGTGGTCCAGCGCGCGATCCTGCATGTCCAATCCTCCGGAAAGGATGAAGTGACGGGAGCCAATGTGCTCGTCGCGCTTTTCTCCGAGCGGGAAAGTTATGCCGTCTACTTCCTCCAGCAACAGGATATGAGCCGCCTGGATGCCGTCAGCTATATCAGCCACGGCGTCGGCAAGGGCACGGCCGCCCCTGAACCGCGCGAAACCAAGGGCGCTCAGGAGGAGGAGAAGAAGGCGCAGGACAGCAAGGGCAAGAAGGACAGTGCCTTGGAGCAGTTCACCGTCAACCTCAATGAGAAGGCGGCGCGGGGCAAGGTTGACCCGCTGATCGGCCGCGCTTCCGAAGTCGACCGGACCATCCAGATCCTGTGCCGGCGATCGAAGAACAACCCGCTCTATGTGGGCGACCCGGGCGTGGGCAAGACCGCCATCGCGGAAGGCTTGGCGCGCAAGATCGTGGAGGGCGAGGTTCCCGACGTCCTCAAGGAAGCGGTGATCTACTCGCTCGACATGGGCGCGCTGCTTGCCGGAACCCGCTATCGCGGCGATTTCGAGGAGCGGCTGAAGGCGGTCGTCACCGAGCTGGAGAAGATGCCGCACGCAGTCCTCTTCATCGATGAGATCCACACGGTGATCGGCGCGGGCGCGACCAGCGGCGGCGCGATGGATGCGTCCAACCTGCTGAAGCCTGCCCTGTCGGGCGGCACGATCCGCTGCATCGGCTCCACCACCTACAAGGAGTTCCGCAACCATTTCGAGAAGGACCGCGCCCTGCTGCGCCGGTTCCAGAAGATCGACGTCAACGAACCCACGGTCGAGGACACGATCAAGATTCTCGCCGGGCTGCGCAGCGCCTTTGAGGAGCATCACAACGTCAAATACACCCCCGACGCGATCAAGGCGGCGGTGGAGCTGTCGGCGCGCTACATCAACGACCGCAAACTGCCGGACAAGGCGATCGACGTGATCGACGAGGTCGGCGCGATGCAGATGCTGGTCGTGCCGTCCAAGCGCAAGAAGACGATCACCCCCAGGGAGATCGAGCAGGTCATCGCGACCATGGCCCGCATCCCTCCCAAGACGGTCTCGGCGGACGACAAGTCGGTTCTCGAAACGCTCGACACCGACCTCAAGCGCGTCGTCTTCGGCCAGAACCGGGCGATCGAGGTGCTGTCCTCCGCGATCAAGCTGTCGCGGGCGGGCCTGCGCGATCCCGACAAGCCGATCGGCAACTATCTCTTCTCCGGCCCCACCGGCGTCGGCAAGACGGAGGTTGCGCGGCAACTCGCCCATCTGCTCGGCATTCCGCTCCAACGGTTCGACATGTCGGAATATATGGAACGCCATTCGGTCAGCCGCCTGATCGGCGCCCCTCCGGGCTATGTCGGCTATGACCAGGGCGGCCTGCTGACCGATGCAGTGGACCAGAATCCGCATAGCGTGCTGCTGCTGGACGAGATCGAGAAGGCCCATCCGGACCTGTTCAACATCCTGCTCCAGGTGATGGACAATGGCCGCCTCACCGATCATCACGGCAAGACGGTGGATTTCCGCAACACCATCCTCATCATGACCACCAATGCCGGTGCGTCGGACATGGCGAAGGAAAGCATCGGCTTTGGCGAACTGACCCGCGAGGATGCGCAGGAAGACGCGGTAAAGAAGCTCTTCACCCCCGAATTCCGCAACCGCCTCGATGCCATCGTACCCTTCGGCTATCTGCCGCCGGAGATCGTGGCGCGGGTCATCGACAAGTTCGTGCTGCAACTGGAACTGCAACTGGCCGACCGCGACGTCCACATCACCCTGGACGACGAGGCGAAGGCCTGGCTCACCAAGCGGGGCTATGACAAGCTCTATGGCGCGCGCCCGATGGGCCGCCTGATGCAGGAGAAGATCAAGCAGCCGCTGGCCGAGGAACTGCTGTTCGGCAAGCTGGTGCATGGCGGCGAAGTCCATGTCCGGCTGAAGGACGACGCCCTCGCCTTCGAAATCACCCCCGCCGCCCCCAAGAAGGGGAAGAAGGGTGGCAAGTCGAAGCCTGCGGAACGGGCGAAGTAAAATAGCGCATCAACGGCAATCATGACAAGGGCGGCCCCTCGGGGTCGCCCTTGATCATTCGTGCCTGCCGAAGAAACCGGCCACGGATCAGCACGGCCGATCCTCCCCGCGGCATC
This sequence comes from Sphingobium fuliginis, assembly GCF_015074805.1. Lineage (NCBI taxonomy): Bacteria > Pseudomonadati > Pseudomonadota > Alphaproteobacteria > Sphingomonadales > Sphingobiaceae > Sphingobium > Sphingobium fuliginis. The sequence continues at coordinate 1,674,887 of NZ_CP060035.1, forward strand.
AAGCCTCCCGAACCGCTGGACCGCCTGCCGAAGCGAGAACTTGCGGATTGCTCTCCATCGGGCACAAGGATGGCTCACGCCAGATGCGGGAGAGTCGCGATGTCGAACGAAATCACCCTCTACACCAATCCGATGTCGCGCGGGCAGATCGCCCGCTGGATGCTGGAGGAAGTGGGAGAGCCCTACGACATCGTCGTGCTGGATTATGACGTCGGCATGAAGTCGGCCGATTACCTCGCGATCAACCCGATGGGCAAGGTTCCCGCCATCGTCCACGCAGGCAAGGTGGTGACCGAATGCGCCGCCATCTGCGCCTATCTGGCCGATGCCTTTCCCGCCGCCGGCCTGGCGCCCGCCACCGATGGTCGCGCCGACTATTATCGCTGGCTCTTCTTCGCCGCCGGCCCGGTGGAGGCCGCCATCACCAACAAGGCGCTCGGTTTTGCCGTTCCCGAAGGCCGCGAGCGTCTGGCCGGCTATGGCACGTTCGACCATGCGATCGATGCCCTGGAACGCGCCGTCTCCGGACCAGCCTGGATTTGCGGCGACCGGTTCACCGCCGCCGACGTCTATGTGGGAGCGCAGGTCGATTGGGGCCTCAGCTTCGGTTCGATCCCCAGCCGCCCCGTCTTCGAAGCCTATGCGGCGCGCCTGCGCGAGCGCCCGGCCTATAAACGGCAAAAGGAACTGGACAACACCCTGATCGCAAAGATGCAGAAGCCCGCCTGAAGCACCCCCAAAGCAAAAGGCCCGGCGAACCACTTCGCCGGGCCTTCCCTTATTTCAGCTAAAGCCGTCTTCAGTTGCGCTGATTGCCCATGAAGCGCAGCAGGAACAGGAACATGTTGATGAAGTCGAGATAGAGGTTCAGCGCCCCCATCACCACCGACTTGCCCATCATGTCCGTTCCGGCGACATAGGCATAGATGCTCTTGATCTTCTGCGTGTCATAAGCGGTCAGACCCGCAAACAGCAGCACGCCGACGAAGCTGATCACCAGATTCATGGCGCTCGACCGCAGGAACAGGTTGATGAGGCTGGCGACCAGCAGACCGACAACACCCATGATGAGGAAGGTGCCGAAACCCGAAAGGTCGCGCTTCGTCGTATAGCCCCAGAGGCTCAGCCCCGCAAAGGCAGCCGCCGTCGCGAAGAAGGTCTGGGCAACGGACGTGCCGGTATAGACCAGCAGGATGGACGAGAGCGACAGGCCCATCACCGCGGCATAGGCCCAGAACATCGCCTGCATCGCGAAGGTCGACAGACGGTTGATGCCAAAGCTCATCGTCATCACGAACAGCAGCGGCGCGAACATGATGACATATTTCAATATGCCGGGTCCGGCCAGTATCTGGTAGGCAAACCCGCTGGAGGCGAACAGCATGGCGACGACGCCCGTCAGCAGCACGCCGCTCGCCATATAATTGTAAACCGACAGCATATAGCTGCGCAGGCCAGCGTCATACGCCTCCCCGCGCGCAACGGTCGTGCCGCCAAAACCCGCAACGTCGGAACGCGGATCGGACCAATTGGCCATGAGATATTCTCCTTCACCGGCATCCATGCGGCCGGTTCCCTCATTATCGGCTTATCGCGCTTCCAATTCAAGCCGCGAGCGCAATCTGACTTATCGCCGCGAAACAGCTATAGGAAGGCGATGCACCGCCTGTTCGTCGCCATACGCCCGCCCGCCGACATCCGCGCCGGCCTCATCGCCCTGATGAACGGGATCAACGGAGCGCGCTGGCAGGACGACGACCAGTTGCACATCACCCTGCGCTTCATTGGAGAGGTCGACCGCCACCAGGCCAATGACGTCGCCGACGCACTGGCGAATATCCGCTTTTCGCCCTTCCGGACCGCACTGTCCGGCGTGGGCTGCTTCGACCGCAAGGGCCATGTCAACGCGCTCTGGGCAGGCATGGAGCCACGCGCACCCCTCGCCCGGCTTCATCGGAAAGTGGACCGCGCCTGCATCGCCGCGGGCCTGCCGCCGGACGATCGCAGCTATCTGCCGCATATCACCCTCGCCCGCTTCGGACGCACGGCCGGCCCGATGGACGCCTTCATCGCCCTTCATGCCGGCCTGGCAAGCGCCCCATTCACCGTCGATGAGTTCGCCCTCTATGAAAGCCATCTCAGCCAGAACGGCTCGACCTATCATTTGATCGAACGCTATCGGGCGGACAGGAACGATCCCGAATAAGACGCGATTGTCGCAAGCGTTCCCGGCGAATTCAGGTCGACAGCGCGCCGCAGGCCACCCGTCCACCCGCATTGCCGGCAGGATCGGTCTTGTTGTCGTCCGCCTGCGCATGGATCACCAATGCCGCGCCGTCGCCGTCCAGCAGCGGCGTCGCGCCTCCGCTGATGGTCCCGCCGGGGATGACATATTCCATTTCGCCCGAACCGTCGGCGCCGGCGATCATGTTCGGCATATCGCCCATGTGCATGCCCGCAGGATTATCCTTGCCATGCTTGTGACCCGTGGGATTCCAGTGCCCGCCAGCGCTCGTGAAATCGGGCGGCGTGCAGGTTCCGGTGCCGTGGATATGCACGGCATGCATGCCCGGCGTCAGCCCTTGCGCGCGCACCAGCACATGCAGGCCATCGGTCGCCTGCGTCACCGTCGCCTCTCCGCGCGGCGATCCGTCCGCGGCCAGCAGCTTCGCATGGGCCACAGGCGCGGCGGCGTCGCTTGCAGGGGCCGTCCCCGACGACCCGGTCGCACAGGCCGATGCCAGGGCAGCCATCGTCAATGCCAGAAGAATTGCGGCAATTTTCATGATGAACCAACTCCGAGAAGAACGCTGCAAGGCGAACGCAACATGACGGTCTTTGTTGCCTAAGCGATCCGAAATGTCACCGCTTTTCATCCTGATCATGCCTTTGGCCGGAGGGCACAAGCCGCTCCTCCAAGGGCGCTCGAGCAAGACAGCGGCTCGCCAGGGACCAATCCGTTGCACGCAACTTCCGCATTGCCAATGGCATTGGCAGCACCAGAGGCTGGCCGGGCGTGAACAGCATCTTCCCCGATTTGATCCGAAGCCCGCTACAGGCGAGTTCCCGGCCCTCCCTGTACAAACCGCATGGAAAAAGGGGCCGGTCTTTCGACCAGCCCCTCGATCCCTTCCCATCCCGAAGGATGGAAAATCTTACTGACCCGAACCCGGACCGTAGGTGATTTCCACGCGACGGTTCTGCAGTTCGCGGACGCCGTCGGCGGTTTCGACGCGGGGGTTCGATTCACCGAACGCCTGGGTCGTGATCACGCCGTCAGGAATGCCCTTCGACGAGATATATGCCTTGACGGCATCGGCGCGACGCTGGGACAGGCCGACGTTGTACGAGGCCGAACCCGAACGGTCCGCATAACCCGCCAGCATGACCTGCGCGCTGCCGCAGTTGCTGTAGGCCGAAACCGCATTGTCCAGAATGGTGGCGGCGTCAGGCGTGATGTCCGACTTGTCCCATTCGAAGAAGACGATGTACGGCCCAGGGCTGCACTCAGCGACCGGCGGCGGAGGCGGCGGGGGCGGAGGCGGCGGGGGCGGCGGCGGAGCAGCCGGTTCACCACCGAAGTTGTAGGTCAGGCCCAGCAGCAGGCTGTGGGTGCGCAGCTTGGTGTCGACCGACGAGCCGGCGGGGCCACCGATGGTGGTGTAGGCCGGGATCAGCTTGATGTCGTCCTGGTTGAAGAAGCGATACTTCAGCGAGACGTCGACATTGTTGGTCAGCGGATAGCGAACGCCAGCCAGCGCCTGCCAGGCGAAGCCGGTGTCGGAATCGTTCACCAGATCGTTGGCCAGCTTGCCGCGCGAAACGCCGACACCGCCGCCGACGAAGCCCTGCAGGCCGTCATCGGGACCGAAGTCCAGCAAGCCGTTCAGCATGAACGACAGAGCCGAAGCCGAACCGCCGAAGCCGCTCTTGTCCAGATCCACCTTGGCGCGCTTGTAAGCGGCCTCGGCCTCCAGACGGAAACCGCCGAAGTCATAACCGATATTGGCGTCACCATCGAAGCCCTTGTGGTAGTCCACGCCGGCAACCGTGTTGCTGGCAGCGCCGCCATTGCCGGGGGTGAAGGTGATGTCCTGATCTTCGACGAGAACAACGCCGGAATCGATACCGATATACCAGCTATTGTCACGCGCCAGGGCCGGGGTGGCCAGGGCGCTGGTCGCAAGCACAGCCGCGAGGGCAAGCTTCCGCATCTGAATTCCCCTTTCAAAAGTGTCACGAAGGACTGCTGAAACCCTGTATCGGGTAGAAAGTTTCATGGCAAGTCCACAATTGGCAAAACTGTTGCAAAAATAACGCAGTTAACCCTGTCGCCTTCCGTTGGCTCCTAATTCGAAAGGGCAATTCTGGTAAAAGGCGGACACAGCGAAAGTCACAGCAGGATCAGCTTGCGATCAGTCCATGTGTCCGCAGCGCGCCCAGAATTGCGGCAAGGGCCGAACGCGCCTCCACGTCGACTATGGCGCCGCCCGCCGGATTGGCGACGGCCGCCACGGCCGCGCCCACGACCCGCTGCCCACCGACATAGACGCCATCTGCCCGCACGGCGGAATCCTCCCAGCGCGCGCCGTCATGCCGCATGACATGCCCCCGGTCCGCGACCCATAGGGAAAGGCCCGCGCGGGGCGCGGCGAAACGCCATCCCCCTTCGGTCCAGCAGGCCAGGGCCCCATCCTGCCCTTCCCAGGCGCCACCTGCCCCGGCGGCCACGATCCAGCAGTCGCCAACCGTCGGCGACGCGGGCGGCTCATCCCGGTCGGCGCTTTCCACGGCACCATGCAGCAGCATGTCGATCCGCGCCAGCGCCTCGTTGTGAAACAGCTCCTTCTGCGCCTGCCCGGCGAAAAGCTGGGGCAAGGCCCAACGGAGCGTCGAGTCCATCACCATGATTCGATTGTCCTTTTCTTCAGAAAATGGCCATCAGCCGACCAGAACGATCCGCGCCGCACGCCCCAGCGCATAGGTGCCGATCTGACGGATCTCGACCGCCAGCCCGCCCGAATGGCCCATATCCTCCGCCACCGCGGCCGCGTCATAGGTCCAGGGCGAACGGTCGGTGACGATCCTGCGCAGTTCCGTCGACCCTGCCCACAGGCGCAGTTCATAGCTCTCCCGATCCTCGCCCAGGGGCACGTCGGCCCCGCCGGTCCAGCGCCACCCGCTCCTGCTGCGCCTGGTCCAGCCGACGATCCAGCCGCCATCTCCGTCCGCACGCGCCGTGACATGCACCGGGGAAGGCGGCGCCAGGGCTTCCCCCCTTATCGTCAACAGCGCATCGGCCGGCTCGCTGTCGCCGACCCCGATCGCGGAGACATGGAGGCTGCCGCCAATCTCCACCCCGCCATAAGCGGCGAGCTCGACCAGCCGGTCCTCCTCCAGCAGCAGGAAGGCCTCGCCCTCGCCGTGGGAATCCATCGCCCATTCGGTTCCGAACAATCCCCGCCGCAGCCCTTCCAGCCGGAAACTGGCCGCGCCGGTCTGCACCACATGGCTGAACTGGACCAGTTCCCGCCCGACGAGGCACAGATTGCGCCCCAGCCCCAGCGCCGCCTCGTCCGCCCCCGCCAATTCCATGTCCGCCGACAGCAGAGTGACATGGAGGGCATTGATCCGGTCGATCATCGTCACGCTCCCCGCGGCCAGTCCATTGTCCGTTCGCCCCATCACGGCGCGGCCGGCCGTCCGCCCGGCAGGCGAAGCCTCCCCCGTCGCACCGACCACGAAAAGCGCCGCGCCGCGCCACGCCTCGCCACCGCTCGCCGCCGCCACGATCAGGGGAGCGGCCGCCGCCCCTTCCCTGATCGTGGGCAGATCGGCCAGCATCAGCGTGGTCGGGCCATGCGGCGTGTCGGCCTGCCGCACCATCGCGCCGGAGGACGCCCCCGGCGGCATCGCGGCGCCCGCCCCCGGCAAGCGCCTCAAGGCGAGGCGCACGGCCATCGCCTCCCATTCGCGCTCCTCTATCCGCCACCGGCCCGGCACGCCTTCCACCGCGACGACATCGCCCGGCGCATGGCGCAGCGCATCCCATCCGCAGCGCAGCGTCATGGTCGATCGCCCCGCCCAGGCCATCCCCAGCTTCCGCGCCGCCAGCGACCGCGCCTCCTCGCCCGACAGCACCATCGGCAGGTCCACCCCCTGCTCCAGCCGTCCCGGCCCCGGCCGGCCGATACGCTGCACACCCGCCTGATAGTCGCGCGCCGGATCATGATAACGGATCGACAAGGCCGCCGGCACGCTGTCCGCCGCGCCGCCCGCATGCTCGAACCCGTCCAGCGCCCGCCCATTGACCGACCGGCACAGCGCCCCCGCCGCGATCGCCGCCGTCCCTTCTCCCTCCGCGGCCCGCAGGCGCAACCCCGCCTCTTCCGCCACGAAGGCCAGGCCGAACGCCTCCACCAGCGGCGCCAGCGCATCGCCCACATCCGCGCCGCCCGCCGCCATGCCGGCGACCGCGCCCAGCCCATCGCCGGTCAACATCCCCCCGCTCAACGCCGCCGCCAGACCGGCAATCGCGACCGGCCCCTCGTCCGCCTCCACCTCGAAGGTCAGTGAAGGAATGCGGTTGCCATAATCCGCCAGCGCCAGATCCTCGAACACGGCATAGGCGATCCCGCGATGCGCCGGCGTCGCTCCCACGCCCTCCGCTGCCGCGATCAGCGGATCGACCGCCTGATCCTCGCCTCCGCCATGCAGCCTGAACGCCCCCAGCTCGGTCTTGAAGTCCCCCGCCGCCCCGCGCAGCAGGTTGCCGTCCGCCCAGATGCGCCGCACCGACCGCACGGCCCGCGCCGACAGCGCCACGGCAAAGCTCGCCGAATAGCTGTAGCTGGTGACGCTGGGCCGCCCCTTGCCTCCGCCGCTCCTGTGCCTCGTCTCCTTGAGGTCCGTCGCCCAGATCACGGTTCCCGCCACCCGCAGCGTCCCGAACAGCCTCGGCACCTGCGACCCATAGGTCGACGTCTGGACCTGAACCTCGTTCAGCCGCCGCCCCTCCACGCCCTTGGGCCTGAACAGCACCGCATGGTCGAAGGCGTTGCCGATCAGCCCGCCGATGGCGCCCCCCAGCGGCCCGCCAATGGCCGTGCCAAGGGCGGTCAACACGATCGTCGCCATAGATTCTCCTATTCCGCCCGCCAGTAACCCAGCACCGGCCAGGGCGAAGGCCCCGGCATCTCCACGACGCGCCCCACGCCCGCATGGGCATGGACATGCCCGCCCGGCACGACGATCATCAGGTGCAGTTGCAACGGCCCCGGCCGCACCAGCGCCAGATCGCCCTCGCGCGCCGCATCGACCCGCCGCAGCCCCGCCGCGCGCAGCCAGTCCGCCGCCCGGCCCTCATCCCCGGACCGCAGCCCATATCCCTCCGGCGCCGCCCGCCCCAGCACCAGCGCCGCCAGCCCGACGCAATCCAGCCCCCGCTCGGGCAGCCGCCCGTGCAGGCGGAACCGCACGCCCACCAAGGCGCGGGCCGCCGCCACGACCCCGCTCACGCCGCCCCCGGATAGCGCGTCAGCAAATCCGTCCCCGGCAGATAGGGCTCCCCCCGAAAATTCACCGCATTGCCGAACCGGCCGACGCACGTCGCCAACTGCCGGTCGCACCCCTCGGTCAGCAGCGCCAGCGCGCCCGCCTCCACCGCAAAGGGCGGCGGATCGGTTAGGCCGACATCCTCGGCGCCATTGTCGATCACCCCCTGCACTATCCCGCCATTGGCCCCGGTCAGCCAGCGCAGCGTCCCGAAGGCGTAGGCCCCCGGCTCCAGCCCGGCCACGCTCGCCACCGCATCCTCCACCGCGCCGACGGCCACCACGCGCCGCCGCCCGGCCAGGTCGACCCGGCACTGCCTGTCCCCCAGCGCAGCCCGGCAGTCCGGCGAAGTGGACGGCGCGACAGAAGCCTTCAGCGCCGCCATCGCGCCCACCAGCTCCGCTGAAAAAGCCCCCGCCTTGCGCGTCACGGCCCCGATCTCCCCCCGCGCCAGCAGCAGCCACAGATCGCCCGGCGCCTCCCACTCGGTCAGCCGCAACTCCAGCCCGGCCCCGTCCCAGCGCCCCGCCATCAGGTCCGCCTCGCTGATCGCATCCGCCACCAGCGCGCCTTCGACATCGCTGTCCGCGCCCTCCACCCCGATGCCGCTGCGCACGGCGGAAGGCGTCATCCCCGGCGCCGCCCGATAGAGCAGATGGCCGATCTCCAGATCGCGATCATGGCTCGTCAGCCCGATCGTCACCCCGTCCCGCCGCTCGATCCGCCAGCAAAAGGCCAGCGTCGCCAGCGGCTTCTCCAACGCTTCCAGCCCGCTCATTCCCTGATCTCCACCAATGGCACCGACGGCGCCTCGCCCGCCGCGAAGGTCGCCCGGTTGATGTCCAGCCGGTCCTCGGCAAAGCGCACCGGCACGTCAAAGCGGAAACCGGCCGTCAGCACCGCCCCCTCGGCGGGCGCGACATCGAAGGCGATCACGCCCAGCCCGGCATGGCTCCAGCCGCCCATCATCTCCACGCCGTCCACGGCGACCCGGATGGTCCCCGCCACCGGCCGCGTGATCCGCCGCGCCTGCGCCTCCTCGCCCGCGCCGTAGAAGCGCTGCAAGGGAAACTCCGCCCGCACCCCGTCGCCCAGCCCCAGCCGCTGGTCCAGCGGCCCCGGCGCCTCCCCCATGCCGCAACTGCGGTCATCGAAGGGATCGCTGAACCGGAACCCCCGCGCCGCGCCGCGCCGCGCCCGGAAGAAGGCGATCAGCGCCGCCATGTCCGCCTCCGACCGCACGCCCGGCCCGGCATCGAAGGACAGGCGCGCATTCGCCCAGTCGCTGCTGCGCCGCTCATGCCCCGAAACGCTCTCCACGACCTGCGTCGAAAAGGCCGGCGCGACACTCGCTTCCCGTCCGACGCACAAAGGAAAGGACACATCGTCAAAGGCTTGCATATCTTCCTCCCCATTTAATCTGAAGCAGGTGAAGCCGTCCCGCGCCACCTGCGGCAGCGCCCAGATGAAGGTCGCCGCCGTCCCCCGCCGCACCGCCGCATCCGCCGCCGCCGCGATCTCCCGCCATTGCGCGGCATCCTCGCCGCGCAGCACGAAGCCCGAAAGATAATGCTGCGCCTCGACCGGATAGCCGAGCCGCTCCACCGCCAGTTCGACGCCCCGCGCCGTCAGCCGCTCGCGCCCCTGCGTCACCCAGTCATAATCTTCCAGTTGCAGCACATCGAAGGCGGGCGACGCCCATCCCAACGGCATGTTCGCCCGCTTGGCTTCCGGCGCCAGCGGATCGAGCACCGTGGGCAGATAGGCGAGCAGATGCGTCACCGCCCCCGGCGCCACCCCCTTCACCCAGGCGCAGAGCGCCGCCGTCGATGCCGCCAGCACTTCGCCCGCCCGGTTCAGCAACGCCTTCTGCCCGGCGCTCAGCGTCCCCCGCACATCCGGGATCGACACCAGCGCCGTCCCGAACGCCGCCCGCGCCGCATCGTCATACAGGCAGATGCGCCCGTCGGCGGGCATCACCCACCACCAGGGCTCGCCCACCTGAAATCCGATCTCGAGTCCAGCCGCCAACCCGATGGAAACAAAGGCCCCTGCCACCAGCCGCAAATAGCTCATCGCCCCGTCATGCGCAGGGGAAAGCAGGGTGGAGGGCGGCGACCAGCCCGTCAGCGCGGGCGCGCCATCCTCCGCCCGCTGCTTCCAGTCGTTCCAGCAATGCGCGTCGAACAATTCATAGGAAAGCGACCAGATCACCCCCAGCCCCAGCGCCTTCGCCCGCCGCGCGAAATCGGCATGCCAGGCGGCGCAGGGCGCGTTCAGCACCCCGCCGGCCTGGCTGATGTAAAATCCGCCGGCCAGCGGTTCCAGCCGGAAATAATGGCTCATCCCGACATAATGGTTGATGTCCCCGCGATAGCCCAGCGCATGGATCGACGCGACGATCCGCTCCGGCGTCTGGTTGAAGCAGTCGTCATAGCCGGTCGCCATCGACAGCCCATGTTCGGGCAGCACCGCATCGCCCACGCGCAGCACCGACCCGGCCCCGTCGCAGCGCATGTCGGAAAGCTCGCACCACCCCTCGACCCCGCCGGCAAAGGCGGCGCTCCCCGCATCGTAACCGGGCGCGGCGAGGGAGATGAACATCCGGTCCACATCGCCTGCCCAGACCTCTTCCCCTTCGCTCATCAGGAATCCGCTTCTGAGCGCGGCAAAATCCAGTGTGATGACAGCATCTTCCGGCCCGCCGCTCGCATAGTTCCACAAGCGCACATACCAGGCCCGCGCATGCCCCGCCGCGTCCCTCCCCTCGATGGTCAGCGTCGGCCCATGCGTCTGGTCCAGCCGCCGCAGCCCTCCGCTCCGCCAGCGGAAGCGCAGCACGCAATCGCGAAAATCCCGATCCGTCTCATAGGCCAGCAGGGCATGGCTCCACTTGTCCTCCGCCTCCCAGATCAGCCCCGCCAGATCCCCGGACCCGTAAAAGACGGCATCCACCCGAAGCGCGTCCGGCGCGGTGGTGACGACACCCGCCATCATCGGCCGGGGAAAATTGACGGTCCAGTGCGTCGGCGCGAACCGCTTCATGAACCGCGCCTCCTGCCCCCGCCGCGCATCGGCCAGCCAGTAAGCCAGTCTACTCATCCGCTTATCGCCCCCCTGACCGCCCGGGCCACCTGCCGCGCGCTGCGCGCCAGCAATCGGGCGCTATCCGCCCCCTGCCCCTGCACCGCGATGCTCACCCGCACATCCCGCGCGCCACCACCGCCATGGGGAACAACCTGCCCGCTCGCGGTGGGCACAAAGACCTCCGGCCCCCGCTCCCCCACGACATAGGCCCGCCCCGGCGCCACCGGCCCGCCGGTAGCCCGCCCCGGCAAGCCCAAGGCGGACGCCGCCAGCCCGATCAGCCCGCCATCGCCGCCGATGCCGTTCATCCCGGCCCGCAAGGCGCTGGCCGCGATGTCGTCCAGCACCCGCAGCGCAATGGCCTTCAGCTCCTCGAAACCGAACTGCCCGGTCCGCACCGCCCGCAACAACCCCTGCTCGATCCGCCGCCCGGCCCGCTCCGCTCCCGTCGCAAGAGGCCCTTCCAGCTCCCCCCGCATGGCCTCGACATCCCGCGCAAAACCCTGCCTATCCGCCCGCACCCGCACGACCAGATTGTCGATCTCCTCGTCCATCCCTCTCACCTCGCAACCGAAAAGAAAAAGCCCCTCCCTTCAGGGAGGGGTTTGGGGGAGGGGAAAGCCCCACATTCCAACCTCAATCCGGCATCCCAGCCCGCAACCTCTCCAACTCCCCGCGATCCATCCCCACGCGCGCCTCGTCCTCATCCCCATGAGCCGCCCGCAACACGCTCTCCAGTTCCGCGGGCGTCGACCGCCAGAACTCCTCCGGCCGCCATCCCAGCAACCACCCCGCGACCCCTGCCAGCCGCGCCGCCGTTTTGAAAAAGCTCATCGTCCCCCCAAAATCTGCCCGAGTATCCCGCGCAGAACCGGCGTCAGCTTCGCCAGCCCCGCCGCCACGATCGCCTCGCCCAAAGCCTCCCGCGTCAAGCCGGCCGGCGGCTCCGCCAGGCAATGCCAGAACAGCCCGGCCATCTCGCCCAGCGACAGCTTCCCGTCCGCCGCCCGCTCCACCAGCGCGAACAACGGCCCCAATTCCTCCTCGGCCGCCACCAAAGCCGCGAAACTGGGCCGCAGCACAAGGCGCTCCCCACCCAGTTCCAGCGCAGCCTCGCCCCGGGCACCGTTAGCGGGGGCGCCATTGCCCCCGCTCACAGCGACACCACCGGCCCGGAACTTTCCAGGCTCAGCGCATAGTTGCGCTCGCCATTATAATCCCCGGCATAGTCCAGCCGCGTCACCAGAAAGCGCCCGCGCATCTTCTCGCCGCTTTCGAAGCTCAGCTCATAATCCTCGATGGTCCCGGCCAGCGCATGGTTGCGCAGCCGCACCTCCGCCGCCGATCCGGTGAATATGCCCGCCGCCGACACGCTGACGGATCGCACGCCCGCACCCGACAGCAGCTCGCGCCAGCCGCCCGATCCCTTGTGCGTGACGTTCACCGCCTCGCCGTTGACGGACAGTTGCGTGGTCCGCATCCCGGCCACGGTCGCATAGGCCGCAGGCGCCCCGCCATCGCCTATTTTCAACAGAAACGCGCTTCCTTTTTCCACGCCCATGGCGCATTCTCCTCTACGATAAACCGTGCAAGATTCGGGATTTGGAGAGAGGCCCCCTATGTTCGTCACCGCCCCCCTGATGCTGTTGCTGGCCGCCGCTCCGCAGGGCGGCGTCGATGTCGGCACTGGCCGCAAGGACTATTCGCAGTGCCTGTCGAAACAGATTCAGCCCGCCATCGACAAGAAACTGTCGCTCGGCGATTTCCAGTCCGCGCTGAAGAGCGAATGCGGCGCCAAGGAAGCCGCCTTCCGCGCCGCCATCGTCGCCGACGACAAGTCGAGCGGCATGTCGGACAAGGACGCGCAATCGGACGCCGACGACCAGATCAGCGAATATCGGGACAAGATCGTCGGAGAATATGAAGACTATTCGAAGCCGGGCAGCTAAGCCCACCCCTCCCCCGCTTCACCGCCGTCCCCGCGAAAGCGGGGACCCATCCTCCCCCGCGACGCCGACGGGCCGCCTCGGCTAGAGCCAATCGACATTCAGATGATGACGAGCCGAGCCGAAGGCCACCGAAGGTAAAATGATGGTTTTCCGTGACCCGGAGCGCAGCCTACTCAAGGTAGGTGAGCACCGGAAGCACGGAAAAGTGTCATTTGCAGGCCGTCAGGGCTGAATGTCGATTGGCTCTAAGCCCGCACCACCCGCACCCGATAATCCGCCAGGGCCTGCCACCCGTCCCGCGCCGCCGTCCGCGTCACGCGGGACCGCACCAGCCGCGCGCCAACGACCCGCCAGCCCTCCACCGGCCCCAGCGCCCGCATCGCCGCATCCACGCGCTCCAGCAGGCCGCCCAGCCGCGCAGGCGCCTCCCCCACGTCGAACAGGCTGACCGCCACGGTCAGTTCCCGCCCCTCCACATCCTTCGCGCCCCAATCCAGCGCGATGCAGTCCCCCACCACCCCATAGGGCGCGCTGGCCCGTCCCGGCGCGCCGTCGAACAGCCCGTTCACCCCCGCCATCAAGACGGCATCCCCACGCAGGGCCGCAACCACGGCTCCACGCACCGCCACCTCCGCGCTCATCGCCGCCCCCCTCCCGAATGCCGCACCGCTTCCCGCAGCGCCAGATCGCCCATCCACCGCGCCTTCAGCCCGCGCCCGGACAGCCGCACAGCCTCACCCTCGACCTGCGCCTCCACGCCGGCCGCCGCCAGAGCCGCGGCAATCCCCCGCCGCCGCGCCTCCATCCGCGCCTCGACCAGCGCGCCCAGCCATCCCCTCATGCCCACCGCCCCCTCATGCTCATGCCAGCCGCATCCGCCGCCATGGCCGCCACAGCGCGCTCACCACGGCGGGCGGCGTCGCCACGTCCCCGCCCCGCGCCGCGAAATGCTCCGCCGCCAGCCGCACGATCCCCTGCCGGATCGCGTCGGGCAGCGCATCCTCATCGACCGCCAGCCCCGCGCGATAGCGCACCACGACCTCCCCCGGCCCATCGACCGGCCGCGCCCGCACCCAGCCATCGCCGGAAGCATCGATGTCGATCGCATGGGCCTCCGGCGCCAGCGCCACGCCGGCCGCCTCCACCCCCTCGATCGCCACCACCGGCCGCGCCGTCAGCCTCTGCCAGCTCCCGTCCGCGACGACCGTCTCCGACGCCTCCCGCACCACCAGCCACTGCCCGATAAACTGCTCGCATAGCCCCGAAGCGCTTCCCAAAAGCCGCTCCAGCACGCCATCCTCATCATCCGACCCGATCCGCAACCAGGCCTTGAGATCCGCCAACATGGCCCCTCCCACCAAAAAAGGGGACGCCCCGCAGGACGCCCCCAGTCTTTCCTTCTCCCCTTGTGGGAGAAGGATACGCAGCCTTAGCGGCAAGGCCGCTTAGGCGAAGTTGGATGAGGGGTGATCAGGAAGCCGCGAACTTCATCAGCTTGATCGCCTCCGAATTGGCCACGGCCCCGCCGATCCGCTTCACCGCATAGAAATGCACGAACGGCTTGTTGCTGAACGGATCGCGCAGGATGCTGGTCTCGCTGCGTTCGGAAATCACATAGCCCGCCTGGAAATTGCCGAACGCGATCGACAGCGAACCCGCCGCAATGTCCGGCATGTCCTCGGCCTCGACCACCGGATAGCCCAGCAGCGTCGCCGGCTGCCCCGCGCTCAGCGAAGGCTGCCAGATGAACGCCCCGTCGCTGGTCTTCATCTTGCGGATGACCGACAGCGTGGCCGAATTCATCACGAAGCAGGCCCCCTGGCGATAGGGCGCGCGCAACGCCTGCACCAGGTCGATCAGCCTGTCCTGCCCCGAAGCGGCAAAGGCCCCCGAAGCCCCCGACGCCACATATTGCAGCGACCCGAAGGCGCGCACGCTGTCCGCCTCATTGGTCGTCGTATAGGTCAGGAAGCCCTTGGGCTTGTTCGTCCCATTGCCGTTGACGAAGGCCGCGCCCTCCGCCGCCGCGAACTCGCGGGCGATCTCCCCGGCCAGCCAGCCCTCGACATCGAACTGCGCATCGTCCAGCATCGCCTGGCTCGCCGCCGGATTGGCGTAGAGCTCGCCCGAAGGCGGCACGATCTCGTTGAAGCTCGGCGTCGCCGTCTCCGCCCGCGCGCCCGTTTCGCTGGCCCAGCCGGACACGATGCCGCCCGACGTCACCAGCTTGCGATAGCCCGCCGTCCCCGTCCGCACGACATTGGCGATCGACCGGATGGGCGAAATCGCCTTCAGCGTCGCGCCGATGATCTGGTCGATCTCCCGCGGCACCGCATAGCCGCCCGCCGCGCCCGAAGCGCCGGAAAAGCTCTTGAGCTCGACCCCGGCCTCGAGCCCCTGCCGCACATAGCGCTCGACGAAGGCGGCCCGATGCGGATCGACCGCCCCGCCCTTCACGCCATCCAGCGCGGGCCTCTGCTGAACCAGCAGCGCCCCCCTCAACGCCGCGACCTCACTTTCCAGCCCGGCAATACGCTCACCCTGCGCCACCGCGTCAAAGCTCGCTTCCAATTGATCCGTCATCCACCACTCCCACGAAAAAGGGCGGCCCACCGGACCGCCCGAACAGCTCCTTCTCCCCTTGTGGGAGAAGGATACGAAGCCTTGGCGGCAAAGCCGCCCAGGCGAAGTTGGATGAGGGGTAAGGCCCCCTATTCCACCGCAATCACCCGAGCCAGATCCTGCATCGGATGCGTGACGACGCTCACCTCCACCACCTCCAGCTCCAGCAATTCCCGGGGCGAGACCCCTCTCGCCTCCCGCACCCGATAGCCAAAGGACAACCCGTCCACCGCCTTCTCCCGAAGCGCGCGACCCGCCTCCCGCCCCGCCGCCGTCCGCCCGGAAACCCGCCCGATCACGCGCAGGCCCCGCGCATCCTCCTCGACCTTCTCGACCGTCCCGATCACCTCGCCGGGCCGATGCTGCCACAGCAGCGGCACCCCCGCCGCCACCCCGGCAAAGGCCCCTGCCCGCACCACGTCGCCGCCCCGGTCCACCCGGTCGAACACCGCCGCATAGCCGGCGAACCGCACGTCACTCATGCGCCAGCCCCAGCAGACCCAGCTTCACCGCCATCCCCAGCAGCATCAGCGCGGTGACGATCCGCACGACCCAGGCGACGACCGCGCCCCGCGCAGCCTTCTTCGCATCGCGCCAGCCGCCCAGCAGCTCGCGCAGCTCCCGCACATCCGCCTCCGCCCCGCGATCCGCCAGCCCCAGCCGTTCCAGCGCCCGCCCCGCGCCCAGTTCGCTCGCCTCCTCGACCAGCGCGCGGATCATCAGCATGTCCGCCCCCGCCGGCTGCGCCTCGGCCTGCGCCACCAGCCGCGCCAGCATCTCCCCATCATATTTCATCACCTGCCTCCGCGCCCGTCGCCTCATCCCATGCCCAGCATCGCCTTCTTCTCCTCCGCCGACAGGAAGTCCGCGGCCGCCACCCGGTCCCACAGCGCGCTCCTCTCCTCGAACAGCGCGGGCACCGCATCCAGGTCGGCGCCCAGGCACAGCGCCGGCCACCAGCCCTGCAGACCCTGCGCCAACCCGCCCCAGATCTTCGCCAGCAGCGGCAGGATCGTCTGCCGCCACAACGCCCGATTGGCCTCGCGATAATTGGCGTAGCTATTGTCCCCCGGCAGCCCCATCAGCATCGGCGGCACGCCGAAGGCGAGCGCGATCTCCCGCGCCGCCGCCGCCTTCAGCCCCACGAAATCCATCTCGGCGGGCGTCAGGCTCATCGCCTTCCAGTCCAGCCCACCCTCCAGCAGCATCGGCCGCCCGGCATTGGCCGCGCCGGAAAAGGCGACCTCCATCTCCCGCTTGACCCGCTCGAACTGCTCGGGGCTCATCACCGACCCGTCGCCCGGATCGTAGACCATCGCGCCCGAAGGCCGCGCCGCATTGTCCAGCAACGCCTTGTTCCACACCGTCGCCGCATTGTGGATCGCCACCGCCCCGGCGGCCGCCCCCACGCAGCCCAGCCCATAATGATCGTCCAGCGGATGCAGCGCCTTCAGGTGCACGATCCCGGTCCTTCCAGCGCCATCCTCGGGCGACAGCCGCGTCACGCTTTCCCCGACGCGATAGAGATAGGCCGCCGGCCATCCCCGCGCATCCGCCTCCACGCCCACCCGCTCGGGCCGCAGCGCATACAGCTCGCCCGGCATCCCGTCCGCCCCCAGGATGATCTGCACATAGGCATTGCCATGCAGCAGCAGATGGCCCGCCACCGTCTCCACCAGCGACTGGCCGGACGAACAACGCGCCACCAGCGCCTTCACCCGCGCCCGAACCTCCTCCGCGACGCCGCCGACGACCAGCGCGGTCCCGCCAGCCCCCTCCGACACCAGCCGCAGCGCCCTCTGCGCCACCGGATTGCCGATCACCCCGGCCCGCACCTGCTGCTCATAGCTGGCCGGCCACTCGCCCAGCGCGACCCCGCCCGAACCCCAGGCACGCGCCAACACCGGCCGCGCCCCGCCGCGCGCCGCCTTCACCCCGAACAATTTCATGGACCCACCCACCGACAAAAAATCCTCCCCCCGGAACGGAGGGAGGATCGTGAAGGTCTGCAGCGCTCAGCCGCCTACCGAAAACCGGACGGGTCTGCCCCGTCCCCGAACTCTCAGGGATTGCGGGCCAATACCCGATCGCAGGCGGAATTGGTCCCCTCGCTCTTCCCGATCACGCGCCCCGCCACGGCGCCCGCCGCACCGGCCAGCAGGGATTCGCCCAGACTGCCGCCGGCCAGCGCGCCGACGCCGGCCCCGCCCGCCGCACCGATCACCGTGCCCTTGTCCCGCCCCTTCTTCGCCTGGAGCAGGCAATAGCGCACATCATCCCGATCGCGCGGCGCGGCCCGCGCCACCCGCGCCCGCTCCTTGCCGTTCAGCGAAGCCGCCAGCACCGGCGAACCCACCAGAGCCAGCCCCGCCGCAGCCATCGTCCATCCGGCCAGTTTCATGACCAATCTCCTTGCAAATCAGACGAAAGGACTACGCAAACACCAGGTCATTGTTCCCCCATTACGAACCGGCAATGTCGGTCGATCATGGCCATAGCGCTCCTGCCTCCGCAGGACCGCGCAGGATCAGGCATCCCCCCAAATCCCCCGCACCCGCGCATCCCCGCGCCGCCCCAGCATCAACTCGGTCAACCCCCACACCAGGGCGTCGGCCCGATCCGGCGACCGCCCCGGCCCCTCATAGCCGCCGCCCAGCATCATCCCGCACATCTGGTCCTCCAGCGCGGGAAAGCCGCCCCGATGCGCCACCCGCCCGGCCTCATAAAGGGCCGCCACCGGCTCGGCCCGCGCCACCTTCCCCCGGCTCGCATGCACCAGCCGCACGGGCAGCCCGGCCTCGGCGGCGCGCAGCACGCTCTCGACCATCGCCCCGCCATTATTCGCCTCGGCCACCACCCGGTCCGCGCCATGCACCAGCGCCGCCGCCGCCACCGCCCGCGCCCAGCCCTCCGGCGTCGCGCCCTCCACCGTCGCATCGGCAATCACATAGGCGCGCCGATCCGCCCCCAGCCCGACGACCACGATCCCGCAGGCATCGCCATGCGCGGAGGCGGGCGGATCGACCGCCACCACCACCCGCGCCAGCCCGCCGCGCACATGCGCCACCCGGCACCGCTCCAGCAGATCGCGGGTCCACAGCGCGCCCTCGACTTCCTCGATCAACTCGCCCTCCAGCTCCTGCCGCCCCAGCCGCGTCCCGCCATAGCTCCGCTCCATCGCCGCCAGGAACCCTTCCGCCAGATGCGCGACATTGTCCGCCGTCCGCCCCCGCGTCACCACCACGTCGCCGCCGTTGCGCGCCACCAGCCCCCGCACCAGGGCGACGGGCCGCGGCGTCGTCGTCGCCAGCACGCGCGGCGCGCCGCCCAGCCGCATCCCCATCATCAGATTGTCCCACACCGCCTCGCCGCCCGCCCATTTGGCGATCTCGTCGGCCCAGCCATGGCTGAACTGCGGGCCGCGCAGCCCCTCCGCCTCCGCCGCGCCGTAAAGCGTGGCGATCGCGCCATTGGGCCAGACCAGCTTGCGCAGCGCCGGCGCGAAGACCGGCCGGTTCCACCAGGGCGCGATGGACAACAGGCCCGACGCCCCCTCCACCATCACCGCCCGCGCCTCGCCCAGCGTCGCGCCGACCAGCGCGATGCGCGCCGCCGGATCGCTCTCCGCGACCGAGCGCACCCACTCCGCCCCGGCCCGCGTCTTGCCGAACCCGCGCCCCGCCATCATCAGCCAGATGCGCCAGTCCCCTTCGGGCGCCAGTTGCTCCGGCCGCGCCAGCCAGCGCCAGTCATGCGCCAGCGCATCGGCCGCCGCCGCGCCCAGCCCGGCCAGCACCCGCTCGCGCGCCGCCTCCGGCAGATGCGCCAGCCGCTCGAAATCCGAAAGGGCCATGCGCCCGCCTCCATTCATCGATTTTCCACGGCGGCCGATTTGGCCGATCAGCCCCACATCCCTATATGCCCGCCATGAGTTCCATCCGCCCCGCCCGCGCCGCCGACGGCGCCCGCCTGCTCGACATCTGGCGCAAGGCCGTCGACGCGACCCATGATTTCCTGACTCCGGCAGACCGCACCGCGATAGAGGCGGAGGTCGCCGCCTTCCTCCCCCACGCGCCCGCCTGGCTCGCCACCGACCCGGACGATCACGCCATCGGCTTCATGCTGATCGACGGCACGCATATGGAGGCGCTGTTCATCGACCCCGCATGGCGCGGCCAGGGGGTCGGGCGCCGCCTGATCGACCACGCCCTGTCGCTCCACCCCACGCTCACCACGGACGTCAACGAACAGAATGCGCAGGCGATCGGCTTCTACGAAGCCATGCGCTTCGCCCGCACCGGCCGCTCCGACCAGGACGGCCAGGGCCGCCCCTACCCCCTGATCCACCTCCGCTACGCCCCCTGACGAGATAGCTGAAACGACCAGTTTTTGTCGTTCTTCGAGCCGCTCTGCGTCCCGAAAACCTGCCGTTGCAGGAATTGCTCGAAAGCCTATGATCAGCAAGCGCTTGGTCTGAGGGAAAATAATGTTTGTTTTTTGGTGGATGGGTCGAGGCTATGTCACCGCGCTAACCATATTTGGCACAATGATGGTTTTTGCGCTCATGCTCCAAATTGCGCAGCCCCTACTACCAGATCAACGATGGTATTGGGGGCTGTCGTTAATTGCAGCGGCTATGGTCAACTGGAAAGCGGGCAGCTATTTTAATCGAAAACGTTTGGCGAAGACACCTAAAAGAAATTTGAAGGAACGGCTACTGTATAAAGCTCCAAATCGCTTTATGTCTGTCCCAATGGAGACGTTTTCGATCGCAATATTTGCCGCCGGTTTAGCCTTGACGATCTATGGTGTCCTATATCCAGATGTCGGATAATCATCTTGCGTTACCCCAAAGCCGACTGCCCGCAAACCACCCTCCATCGGCTTTCCCGGCCTACGAATCGCGTCCAGCTTCCTGTAACCCGCTGGTCCGGCTCGGGATTAGAAAACTGCCCAGCGGCAAGCGACCATTTGTTGCCGCTTGGATCAGTAATTCGGGTTCCCGATTGCCGCCACTAAACGACTTGGCCGTTTGGTAATCGATACGGCACATGCAGAGCAGGATCGGGACTTTCGTGCCACTTTACGAGAAAATCCCAAGCTGCCTTTTCATGTGGGTGCGCCAGCCATCCCAGTTCCTCCCGATTTTTTCGATAGGTTTCGAGTAGCCCAGTTAAGGATTGCGGTATGCGATCAAGCCGGTCCTTGATGAGTCCGACCCACAGGTCAGCCGGAACCGGCAAGCCGTGTTCGACTTGAAAACGGCCCAATACATCGTCGTTCGCTATGTAATAGCCGACGAAGCCTCCCTGAAAAATACCGCTCTCCGTTCCCGGCTTATGTTGGTTCAACCACTGCCGAAGAGCGGGAATGTCGATGCCCACAACACCGAGAAGTCGAAACCCCCAAGGCCTGCGTTGCGCATCGGGATCGAAATAGGACGCGATCTCGCCAGACGATTGTTGCATCCAAACTTTATTCGCACCTTTGAAAAGGCGTTTTTCGAAAAAGCCTTCAGATTGAAAGGCTCGTGACAACTCCGTCCGAAAACTGCGAATGTCCATCGCCTACACCTATTCTACCGAAGCTGAGCTACAGATAGTTTCCTATGCCGACAGCCCAGAATTTCAAATGGATCTTCCGCAATCGGGAGAAATTCCGCCAAAGCCGCCATCCCCCTACCCCCCAAATCCCCTACCCCCCACTCCGCTTCCGCACCTCATCCAGCGCCACCCGCAACCGCTCCACCGCATCCTCGCCATCGGGCCGCTCCACGCTCTCCAGCCGCTGCATCTCCTCCACCTCCTTCTCATGCGCCCTGAACAGCAGCGCCTGGATCATGTGCGGATGCCCCCGCCTGATCTTCCGGCTCTTGACCGCCCCTTCCCCGTCCAGCACGATCTCCTCATCCTCCGTGCCGAACAGCGCCTGCCGCAGCATCAGCGCCCGCAATTCCTCATGCCCGATGCTCAGCGCCTGCTTCCAAGCCCGCGCAAATGCCGGATCGCGCCGCTTCAGATAATAGACGGTCGACAAGTTCCGCCCGACGACCCGCGCCGCCTCGCTGACGTTGCAAGTCAGCGCCAGCGTCTCCAGGAACTTCTGCCGCAGCGCCGGCGTCCAGCCATTCCGGCGCACCGCGCGCATCTGCGGCGCGACGCCCAGCGCCCCCTGCGGCCCATTCTCCAGCGCCAGCACCCGCTCGGGCGCATCGGCCCGCCCGCCGAACCGGCTCCTCTTCCCTTCTCCGTCCGCCACAGCCAATCCCCCGCATGCAAAGCAAAGGGGCCGGCCCTGACGAGGACCAGCCCTTCACCGCCTCATCGGCGACTCACATTTTCCCAATGTCGACCTATGTGCCAGAACAGCGTGACGATGTCAACAAAAATGTTCCATATGGGTTAAAACCTCCTCGCGGTTCACCGCCCTGCATCGTCCCCGCCAGCCACGCTGCGCGTATAATCGATCCTGATCCGAACCCAGCTCCCGACCATCACCTTGCCATTCACCCGCGGCGGCAGCACCAGAAATTGCCACGCAGCCAGCCGAACCGCCTTGGCAAAGCCGGACCCCATGGGCGATTCCCCCAGCGCCTGGCAGTTCTCGACATGGTAATGATCCACCGTCTTGCACGCGACCAGACCCCAGCCGCTTGTCGGCGCATCGGCGGGCAGATAGCCTGCCAGTTCCGCATGGCTCGGCCGCCGGTACCATTCCGCATCGAACAACTGCACGCCCCCCGGCCCCTCGCCCGGCCCCGCCGCCGCCGCGCTGTTGCCCTGCCCCGTCGCGCCGTCGGCCGCGCCCTTCTTCGCCATCCTGCCGATGTCGGCGGACGCCATCTGCTGGCTGTCCAGCACCAGGAACGGCAGCGGCGAGGGCTGCTGCTCGGTCGGCTTCACCACGGGACGGTCGCGCTTGACCACCGGCTGCTGCACCTGCCGCCGCGCCGATTTCTCCTGCTTCTTCTTCTCGCTCTTCTCGGCCTTGCTCTGCGCCTTCTCCGCCTTGGGCGCGGGCGCCATCTCGAACGTCACCGGATTGCGCAGGTCGGGCAGCCGGATCACCGGATCGGGCGCCAGCGTCAGCAACGCCAGCAGCAGCAACCCGTTGAACAGCAGCGCGAGCAGCAATCCGCCGCCGCGCTCGCGCCATTGGGAGGGAAGGGATAAGGTCAAATTCACTCGGATGCGCCGGGCCGGACTCATAAGGGGTCATGCCCAGACGCCGCCGCGCCGTCAACGCCGTGGCGTCAACAGATATCCTCCTCCCGGACGACAGGACGGCTTTCCCGGGTCGCCCGCATCCGGCTGGCCTTGTCGTCTGGGTCCGACGTCAGCACGACATGATCCTCATGCACCTCCAGCAGCACGCCGGCAAAGGGCATGCCCTCCAGACTGCCCGTGACCCGGTAGCTGACCGAATCCCCGACCTTGAACGTCGCGGGATCGGTATTGAACTCAAAGGGACAGGCGCCCTCTCCCATGCCAAGCATATGCGTCTCCTACACGGCAAAGCTACCGTGGCGACGCCGCACCGATCAAGGCCCCTGTCGCTTCCATCACAAGGGCGTTACAGGCCGGCCATGGACATACGCCTCGCCCGCCCGTCGGACCTCCCCCGGCTCCACCCGATCATAGAGCGCGCCTATCGCGGCGACACCGCCCGGCAAAGCTGGGCCATAGAGACCGCCCCGCCCGCCACCCCCCGCACCAGCATCGCCGCGCTGGAGGCGATCCTCGCCGACCCCGCCGAACGCCTGCTGGTCGCGCCCGCCCCGGACGACGCTCCCGTCGGCTGCGTCCAGATCTCCGACCGGGGCGACGGCCGCGCCTGTCTCGGCCTGCTCTGCGTCGATCCCGCGCTCCAGTCGGGGGGCCTCGGCCACCGCCTCATCGCCGCCGCCGAACAGCTCGCCGCGACCGCCTTCGGTACCCGGCGGATGGAAATGACCGTCATCTCCACCCACGACAATCTCATCCGATATTATCGAAGACGCGGCTACCGACCGACGGGAGAGACGCGCCCCTATCCCGTACCGCTCGATCCGCCGCAGCAGATGGTCGTCCTGGCAAAAGCACTGGCGGCCCGAAAGCAGTTGGGCTAGGGCCTCAACCCGATGCTCACCAAGCTCTACCAATGGACGCTGGCGAAAGCCGCCCACGCCCACGCCGAACGCTGGCTCTTCGCCATCAGCTTCATGGAAAGCAGCTTCTTCCCGATCCCGCCGCACCCGCTGCTGGGCCTGATGTGCCTCGCCCGCCCGGAACGCGCGATCCGCTTCGGGCTGATCTGCACCATCGCCTCGGTGCTGGGCGGGCTGTTCGGCTATGCCATCGGCCATTTCCTCTATGAAACGGTCGGGCAGCAGATATTGCACGCCCTCGGCCTCGCCGCGAAATTCCCCGTCGCCGCCTGCTATCTGCGCGATTATGGGGCGGAGATCATCCTGATCAAGGGCGCGACGCCGATCCCGTTCAAGCTCATCACCATCACGGCGGGCTTCATCGGCCTCTCCCTCTTCACCTTCCTCTGGGCGAGCGTCCTCAGCCGCGCCTTCCAGTTCATGCTGGTGGGTTTCCTGTTCTGGAAGTTCGGCCGCCCGATCAAGGCGTTTATCGAAAAATATCTCGGCCTGCTCTCCGCCGGCTTCCTGGTCCTGCTGGTCGGCGGCTTCATCGCGGCCTCCGCCCTGTCCGGCGGCGGGGACAAGAGCGACAAGTGCAGCCACGCCACCATGGCCACCCTGCACTGATCCGCACCGGCATGAAGGACATTCCGGCCCGCTTTCCGAAGCTCACCGCCCTGCTCGCCGGATTCGCGGCGGCCACCGGCTTCGAACCGCTGAAGCTCTGGCCAATCACCCTCGCCTGCTTCGCGCTGCTCATCCTCCTGATCGAACAGGCTCCCGACCGCCGCAGCGCTTTCCTGCGCGGCTGGCTGTTCGGCGTCGGCCATTTCACCCTCGGCCTCAACTGGATCGCCCACGCCTTCACCTTCCAGGACGCGATGCCCCACTGGTTCGGCTATGGCGCGGTGGTCCTCCTGTCCCTCTACCTCGCCGTCTATCCCGGCCTGGCCACGCTGGCGGCCCGGTGGCTGTACCATCTACAGAACAACGTGTTCCTGCGAAGGCACTGGAACGAGACAAGCGACTCGCGACAGCCCAGTCCCGCCGTCAGAACTGGACTCCTGCCTCCGCAGGAGCACGCCACACTTCCTTTCACCCTCCTCTTCGCCGCCTGCTGGCTGGCCTCGGAATATCTCCGCGCCACCGTCTTCACCGGCTTCGCCTGGAACCCGCTGGGCGTCACCCTCCTCCCCACCGGCATGGCGATCGCCTCCACCCTGATCGGCACCTACGGCCTCGGCGCGCTCGCCATACTGGCGTCGGGCGCGCTCCTCCTCGCCCTCCGCCGCCAGTTCCGCCCCGCCGCCGCCCTCATTACACCCCTCATCGCCCTGACCCTGTGGGGCAATCTCTCCCCCGCCCCGCCCACTCCCGCAGGCGCCCCCAAAATCCGCGTGGTCCAGCCCAATATCGGCCAGGACGAAAAATATTCGCCCGAACTCGAACAGGCCCATTTCCAGACCCTCGCCACCCTCTCCGGCACGCCGCGCCCGGCCCCGCGCCTGATCTTCTGGCCCGAAGCCGCCATCCCCGCCTATCTCGACATGGAACCCGACTGGCGCGCCCGCCTCGCTGCATTGCTGGGCCCCGGCGACCTGCTCATGACCGGCGCGACCAAGGTCTATTTCAAACAGGTCGAGAAAGATGGCGTCCCGGAAAACGCGCTGGCCGGCGCGAACAACAGCCTGTTCGTCGTGAACGCCCAGGCCCGCCTGCTCGGCCGCTACGACAAGTCCCATCTCGTCCCCTATGGCGAATATCTGCCGATGCGCCAGATTCTCCAGCCGCTCGGCCTGTCCCGCCTCGTCCCCGGCGCCGTCGACTTCTGGCCCGGCCCCGGCCCGCAAAGCCTGGCCCTGCCCGCCACGCTGGGCCGCCCGCCGCTCAGGATGGGCGTGCAGATCTGCTACGAGATCATCTTCTCCGGCCAGGTGGTGGACGAAGCCAACCGTCCCGACTTCCTGTTCAACCCCTCCAACGACGCCTGGTTCGGCAGTTGGGGCCCGGTCCAGCATCTGGCGCAGGCCCGCCTCCGCGCGCTGGAGGAGGGCATCCCCATCATCCGCTCCACCCCCACCGGAATCTCCGCGGTGGTCGACGCCCGCGGCCATATCCTCGGCAGCATCGGCCACCACCGCGCCGGTTTTCTCGACACCGCGCTCCCCCCCGCGCTGCCGCCGACGATCTTCGCGCGATTCGGCAATCTTCTCCCCTTCGCCTTTGCAGCGCTGCTCGTCCTCGCCTGCATCCCACTTGCCCGGTTGCGCGGCAGCCGCTAAGGCATCCACTGCACATAAAGATTTCTTTATACGCAGACACAGCATCAGACTGGAGCAACCATGCGTTCGAACTACCTCTTCACCTCGGAATCCGTTTCCGAAGGCCATCCCGACAAGGTCGCGGACCAGATTTCCGACGCCATCGTCGACCTCTTCCTGTCGAAAGACTCCGAAGCCCGCATCGCCTGCGAAACGCTGACCACGACGCAGCTCGTCGTCCTCGCCGGGGAAATCCGCTGCAAGGGCGTCTATGAAAATGGCGAATGGGCGCCGGGCGCGCAGGAAGAGATCGAACGCACCGTCCGCGACACGGTAAAGCGCATCGGCTACGAACAGGACGGCTTCCACTGGGAAACTTTCCGCTTCGAAAACAATCTCCACGCCCAGTCGGCGCACATCGCGCAGGGCGTCGACGCCGCCGGCAACAAGGATGAAGGCGCGGGCGACCAGGGCATCATGTTCGGCTTCGCCTGCGACGAAACGCCCGACCTCATGCCCGCCACGCTGGACTACAGCCACAAGATCCTGGCGAAGATGGCCGCCGACCGCCACAGCGGCCGCGCCCCCTTCCTGGAACCCGACGCCAAGAGCCAGGTGACGCTGCGCTTCGAAAACGGCAAGCCCGCCGCCGCCACCGCCATCGTCGTCTCGACCCAGCACGCGCCGGGCTATGACGCGGGCGAAAAGGAAGCCGAACTCAAAAATTACGTGAAGGGCGTCGTCGCGGAAATCCTGCCCGGCGAACTGCTCTCGGATGAGACCGTCTATCACATCAACCCGACCGGCAGCTTCGAAATCGGCGGCCCGGACGGCGACGCAGGCCTCACCGGCCGCAAGATCATCGTCGACACCTATGGCGGCGCCTCGCCCCATGGCGGCGGCGCGTTCAGCGGCAAGGACCCGACCAAGGTGGATCGCTCGGCCGCCTATATCACCCGCTATCTCGCGAAGAACATCGTCGCCGCCGGTCTCGCGAAGCGCTGCACTATCCAGCTCGCCTACGCCATCGGCGTTTCCGAACCGCTGTCGCTCTATGTCGACACCCACGGCACCGGGACGGTCGGGGACGACAGGATCGAACAGGCGATCAAGAACATCAAGGAACTGGGCGGCCTCACCCCGCGCGGCATCCGCACCCATCTCGGCCTCAACAAGCCGATCTACCAGCCGTCCGCCGCCTATGGCCATTTCGGACGCAAGGCGGAGGGCGACTTCTTCCCCTGGGAACGCACCGACCTGGTGGAAAAGCTCAAGGCCGCCCTTTAAGGCGCGCGGGGATTCCGTTCAGGGCAAGGCGAAAAAAGCTCGAAGCGCAGTTCGGCAGGTAAGCGCCGGAAGCGCGGAAAGCCGCCATTTGCAGCCGCCATGGGCTGAATCCCACACACCCGATCCGGGTCGGGAAAGCACATCGCATCAGGGGTTGCCGGTCGCCCGGCAGCCCCTTTTTCATGGCCCCTTACCCTTCCTTAACCATGCTCCGCCTAGCGCCGGATGGATCAAGGAGACATGGTTTGGCCTCTTCCCTCTCTTACGGCGCCCACGGCGCCGAAGCCGCGTGGACAGCCCTCAACCGCAGCCAGGCGGTGATCGAATTCGCGCTGGACGGCACGATCCTGACGGCCAACGCCAATTTCCTGGCCCTGATGGGCTATGGGCTGGAAGAGATTGCGGGCAAGCACCACCGGATCTTCTGCACGCCGGACCATGCCGCATCCCAGGAATATGCCGATTTCTGGCAGAAGCTCGGTTACGGCGCCTTCGACGCCGGCGCCTATGAGCGCCGCGACCGCAACGGCCGCGAAATCTGGTTGCAGGCCACCTATAATCCCGTCTTCGAAGCCGACGGCACATTGCGCAAGGTCGTGAAGATCGCCACCGACATCACCCGCCAGGTCCGGCAGGAACGGGAGGCGCGTCATCGCCTGGCCGACAGCCATCGCCTCCAGCACGATCTGGAGCGGCAGAAGAATGCGCTGGAAAAGACGATGACCCAATTGGCCGACATCGTCTCGACCATCCGCGGCATCGCCGCCCAGACCAACATGCTCGCCCTCAACGCCCGGATAGAGGCCGCCCGCGCCGGGGAGGCCGGCCGCGGCTTCGCCGTCGTCGCGGGCGAGGTCAAGAAACTGGCCGACGACACCCGCATCGCCACCGAACGCGCCGCGGCCATGATGCAGCAGGAACGGATCGGCCTGACGGACCGGCAATCGGCGGCCTGACAGGCCCCCCGCATGGCGGCAACATGACGAAAAGTTCATTGGCATGCCGCCCGCAAAACGCCCATAAGCAGGGCGTCGGACCCGCACCCCTGTCGGGTCCGGCAACCTCTTTCCAAGGGGAATGCGATGACCAGGCCACTGACTTCCGCCCTCCTCGGCCTCGCCCTCATGACCGGCAGCGTAGCCCCAGCGTTGGCCGCGCCATGCAAGGACGCCAAGGGCAAGTTCGTCAAATGTCCGCCCAAGCCGGTCGCCAAGAAGGGACCGTGCAAGGACGCCAAGGGCCGCTTCGCCAAGTGCAAATGACCTGACGGGTTCGCATCGGTCCCGGCCCATCGCCTCCCAAAGGAACAAGCCCGACGCCGCCCACGGCGTCAGGCCTAAGCCTCCTGTCCCCGGCATCATCTCCTCAACAACGGGGACAGGAGGCGCCCCATGACGCTCCCCTCCTTACCCCATCCCCCTCCCGCATTTTTCGATCCGGCAGGTGATTTCACTCGCACCGAAAATGCTCTATCCGCCCGCGCATGACAGCGCATAAATCCGGCGATCCCACCACGCTCAACCGCCTCTACGGCCGCCAGTCCGGGCACAAGCTCCGCAAGGGGCAACAGGAACTGGTCGATTCCCTGCTGCCCGCCCTCTCCGTGCCTGAGGAAGGGGATGTCACCGCCGCGGGCCTGTTCGGCTACGACCGTCCCCTGCATTTCGAAATCGGCTTCGGCGGCGGCGAACATCTCGCCTATCGCGCCGACCTGCTGCCCGATCACGGCTTCATCGGCTGCGAACCGTTCCTGAACGGCGTCGTCACCGCGCTCGGCCATATCCGCGACAGGGCGCTGGGCAATGTCCGCCTCCACATGGGCGACGCGCTCTCCGTGCTCGGCCGGATTCCGGACGGCTCGCTCAGCTTCGTCTATCTGCTCCACCCCGACCCCTGGCCCAAGGCCCGCCACGCCAAGCGCCGCATGATGAACCCCGGCCCGGTCGCGATGATCGCGCGCAAGCTGAAGCCGGGCGGCGAATTCCGCTTCGGCACGGACCATCCCGTCTATCTGCGCTGGGCGCTGATGGTGATGAACGGCCATCCCGATTTCGAATGGCTGGCGGGCTCTCCCACGGATTTCCAGCGCCGCCCCGGCGGCTGGCCCGAAACCCGCTACGAAGCGAAAGCGCGCAGCCTGGGCCATGAAGTATGGTACTTCCGTTACCGCCGCCGCTGATCGCCGTCCCGGCCCTCTCCAAAAAGAAACCCCGCCGGAGCAAGCTCCACGGCGGGGCCAAGGTTCAGGGAGGTGTCACTCCAAGGGGGAAGAGTGACCACATCAATCTAGGGCTCCCATCCGGCAATTCAAGGGCTTGCCGGCCCTCCTTTCCCCGCGACACGCCATCGTCCCCGCAATCGCCACATCTTCATTGACCGTTCAGCCCCCCTCCATCAATCTCACGGCCAGATCGCAACGCCGTGAAAGACCGACAGGTGCCGAAGCCATATTGGGCGTTTCTTCTTCCGACGCTCCTGTTTCCCGCCTCCCTCGTCACCGCCGCCCACGCCGAAACCTATTATGTCGATTCCCGCCAGGGCGACGACAATGCGGACGGCACCGCCGGCAACCGGGCCTGGCGCTCGCTCACGCGGGTCAATGGCTGGCCGCTCCGGCCCGGCGACCGCGTCCTGCTGGCCGCCGGATCGGTCTGGCGGGAACCGCTGACGATCGCCCGCTCGGGCAAGGCGGGATCGCCCATCACGGTCGGCGCGACCGGCTCCGGCCCGCGCCCGCGCATCGATGCGGGCGGCGTTTCGGAATATGCCGTCGGCGTGATCGACGCCGATCACGTCACGATCAGTGGGCTGGAAGTCACCAACGCCGCCCCCTCGCCGGCCCCGCGCATCGGCATATTGGTGCGCGCCGAAAACCGCGGGGTGACGCGGGGCATCCGCATCAGCGACAATTATGTCCACGATGTCCGCGGCACCAACGACCGCAAGGACAATGGCGGCATCCTGTTCCGCGCCACCGGCCGGCAGCTCGCCACCCGCTTCCAGGACCTCGCGATCGAGCGGAACATCCTGTGGCGCGTCGATCGGTCCGGCATCGCCGGGATCAGCGACCGGGTATCCCTCCTCGACTGGTTCCCCAGCAGGAAGGTGGTGATCCGCGACAATTATCTGGAGGACATCGGCGGCGACGGCATCGTCCCCCGCGGCACGGACGGCGCCCTGATCGAACATAATATCGTCCTCCACGCCGGCAGCCGCGCGCCCGGCTACAATGCCGGCATCTGGCAGTGGAGCACCGACAACAGCCTGATCCAGCTCAACGAGGCGGCCCATACCCGCACCCGCTATGACGGCCAGGGCTTCGATTCCGACTTCAACTCGCGCCGGACGACCTTCCTCTACAATTACAGCCACGACAATGCCGGCGGCTTCCTGCTGATCTGCTCGCCCCGCCGCAACGACAAGGACAATCTGGGCAATCGCGGCACGCTGGCGCGCTTCAACGTCAGCCGCAACGACGGCGCCCGCATCTTCCAGCTTTCCGGCAATGTGTCGGACGCCCGGATCGAAAGGAACGTCATCCATGTCGGCCCGGCGATGGATGTGCAGATGATCGTCGCCACCGAATGGCAGGGCTGGGCGCGCGGAGTCCGCTTCGCGCGCAATGTCTTCAAGGTGGCGGGCACCGCCCGCTACGGCAGCGAGAGCGGGCGCAGCGGCCCCGACTATCTGATCCGGGCCGGCTTCGCCCCGGCCGAATCGATCCGCTTCCGGCGGAACAGCTATTTCGGCAGCCATATCGACCTGCCGGACGATGGCGCCGGCCAGACCATCCAGCCCTATCAGGAAATCGCGTCGGACTGGGACGTGCCCAGGTTCGATCCCGCCAGCCCCGACGCTTTCCCCGAATTCATCGACCGCCACCGGAACTGGATGCTGGCGATGCTGGGGCGCGAACTGGGAACCCCCGTCCGGCTCCGGCAACCACGGGCCAGTTCCGCCTTCGAAACCCGCCGCTGACCCGATCCCCCTCCGCCAAAGGCAAAGGAGCCCCGCCCCTTGCGAAGGAAGGCGGGGCTTCAGTTGGGTCGCACACAGGACGATGCCTGCGGACGGCAATAGGACATAGTTCAGCCGGGAAGTCGATTGCGATAATCTAGACCTGGATCAAGCGCATGGAGGGCCATGACGGCGGAAAAAGGCAACGGCGCGCCGGGTCCGGCCCGCCGCGCCGTCATCGCCGCGTCCCTCGCGCCCCTCCCCCCGGACGGGCCCGGACCGCTCGCTCAGTTCGCCTTGCTCAGATCCACCTTCTCGACCCATTCGGGATAGAAGGTCGGCTCCCGGTTCGACCATCCGACCGCCGTCGCCGCCGCTTCGCTGATCGACTGGAGCAGCGCCCGGCGCTTTTCGGGGTGGAGGTGCGGCAGGCTGGCCGCCGCGCAGAAGGCTCCCGGCAGCCATGGCCGCGATCCCGCACCCAACAGCCGCTCATACAGGAAGCGATAGGCGGAAAAGCTGCACAACCGGTCCTGCCCCAGGTCGAAGGCGGAAACCGTCACCAGCGGCGCCATGAAAGGCTCCATCTGGTCCAGGCCGCTGTCATCGGGCACCCGCGCCTTGATCTCCTCCAGCCGCCCGTAGATCCGCGCCTGCGCGCGAATGCTGGCTTCCTCCACCATGTCGCGCGACCACAGCTTCATGGCGTCGCGCCGATGAAGTCCGATGTCCAGCGATCTTCGGATGTAACGCTGCGTGGCGGCCGGGAAACTGGCGAATTCACGCAACTCCGCCAGGGTAATCGCCCCGTCCGCAGGTCTTGCACTCGTGCCCATGCTTTTGCCCTCCGACTTCAAGTCGTAAGCAGAACATGCGCCCCCGATGGTTACTGCAAGCTTAAGCGCCGGTTCTGCCGACAGACACAGGGAATCATTTTTCCTTGTGCAGCGCAACATGTAATTTTTATGAATGCGCCCAATCGAGTAGCATGAGCCGGTTCGCCGCCCATCCCCCGCCGGCATTGTCCGGCGGCAGACGCTTTCCTCGAAACGGGCTTCATTCCTGCGAGGCGCTCGAATGCGGCGAATGGCTCATGCGCGCACAACAAAGCGGTCCGATAATCCGCCAGGGCGGAGGCTCGGCTCCCGATCCCTTCGAGCATGACAGGCCGATCGGCAAGGGCAACCCAAACCCGGCCGCCGCCATGGAGCGCGCCATGTTAAACCGGATGCAGGCCGCGCGCTCGAATTTTCCGCTTTCGCATCGTTTTCAGCCGCATCCTTTTCAGCGCAAAACACCCATCCACGACCGGCTCAGGACAGGCGTTTCTGCGCGATGCCCTACCCGGCCCTGCGCTCCAGCACCGCGCCGATCATGCTGCGCCATACGGCCACGTCGCCCGCCTGCGCCATTTGCGCATCGGGCTCCCGCAGCGTGTGCAGGATCGCATAGGCATCGTCGACATGGTCCTGCCAACTGGCATCGACTGCGCTCGCCGCATGCGGATCGTTGCCCTCGCCGTTCAGGCTGAGCTGGCGCCCGGCCAGCACGCGGGCAATGCGTTCGATCGCGGGAGTGGCGGAAGTCGGCATATGAAGTGGCTCCTCTCACCTGCGGAGGGCAACGCGCGGCTGCCCTCCCAACCGATCATATCACGATTTCCCCTATCGTCTATCGCCCGTCCTTCCGATCCTCGCCGTCCGGCCGATCCCTGCCTTCCGGAAAACCGGAAGACGGGACCGGATCGCCATGATCGCCCGGCGCGGTCGCCGATGGCGGATCGGACGCATCCATGCTGTCCATCAATCCCTCGTCCAGCTTCTCCTCCGTCGTCACCGCATGGTCCTGCGCGTCGGTAGGCCGCCTGTCGTCGGCTTCCTCGCGGCTGTTGGGCCGAATATCGGTCTTGTCGCTCATCATGCTCTCCTTTTTTGGCGCGCCGGCGCCTCGAACCATGAAACGGACGGCGGCAAGGGCGGGTTCCGCCCGCCGCCCCTATCGACCAACGCATGGAACCCTTCGACCAGCTTCGCCGCCAAGGGGCGACAGACGCCGCGCCTTGTCCTAGACTTTCGCCCATGAGCATAAAAAACGAGGACGGCGAGCCTGGCGTGCCGCCGACGGTCGCACTTTATTCGATATTGGGTTTCTGGTTCTTCTACGCGGTGCTGGTGACGCTGCGCGCCTCCGTCATGGGGTTCGAGGCGCAGGGGGCCATGGCCGCGCGCCGCGCGGTGGTGACGGTGATCGGCATCGTCGTCACCTGGGTCCTCTATCTCTGCCTGCGCCGCTTCGACCGCCAGCCGCTGACGACGCGCATCGTCGCCGCCTTCTCGCTCGCCGCGCCCTTCGCGCTTGCGACGGCGGCGGCCAATTTCTACGTCTTCAACATCTACGACCCGGCCTCGCTGTTTCCTGACGCCGATTATCAGAAATATGCGAGCGAACAGGGCTTCGCCCTGATGCAGATCGTGGAGGACGCGATCAGCCGCTATTTCTTCCTCGCCGCCTGGGCCGGCCTGTACCTCGCCCTCTCCTACGCCAGCGAGGCGCATCGCGTCGAACGCCGCGCCGACCGGCTGGAACGCGCCGCCCAGCAGGCCGAACTGCGCTCCCTGCGCTATCAGGTGAACCCCCATTTCCTGTTCAACACGCTGAACTCGCTCTCTTCGCTGGTCATGAAGGACCGGCGCGACGAGGCGGAACAGATGATCCTTTCCCTCTCCAATTTCTACCGCACCAGCCTGACCGGCGACCCACTGGAGGACGTCTCGCTGGAGGAGGAAGTGCATCTCCAGAAACTCTATCTGGACATCGAAGCGGTGCGCTTCCCGGATCGCCTGTCGACCAGCATCCGCATCCCGGACACCCTGCTCAATGCCTGCGTTCCCGGCCTGATCCTGCAACCGCTGGTGGAAAATGCGATCAAATATGGCGTGTCGCGCACCTCCAGCCCGGTGACCATCGCCATCGAAGCGCGGGAGGAGGAGGGCATGCTCCACATCAGCGTCGCCGACAATGGCGACAAGCCGCCCAGCGAAGCGGACGCGGGCAGCGGCATCGGCCTCGCCAATGTGCGCGACCGCCTGACCGCCCGCTTCGGCGAACAGGGCCGGATCGACTATGGCCCGCGCCCCGGCGGCGGCTTCGCGGTGGACCTCACCCTCCCCATCATCCGCCGGAGCTAGGCCGTATCGACATTCAACTTGAAAATATAGGCGACGTCATGCTGAACTTGTTTCAGCTTCCATTTCTCCCCAGCAACCGCAGGTGGGTAGAGGCACAATGGATGCTGTCGCCGCAGCCTGGAGCGTTTTCCAAGCAGATGGAATCATCTGCTTCGAAAACGCGACAAAACAAAAACTTAGAGCAGTCGAGCCGATGCAATCGGATCGGAATCTGCTCTAGCGTACGGAATTTCCCCATCCTTGGCGCAATCCGTGAAAGGTCGAACCCATGCCCATCCGAACGCTGATCGTCGACGACGAACCATTGGCGGTCGAACGCCTCCAGATGCTGTGCGCCCGCGAACCGCGCATCGCGCTGGTCGGCACCGCCAGCGACGGGGAGGCGGCGCTGCGCCTGATCGAGGGGCTGGAACCGGACCTGGTGATGCTCGACATCGCCATGCCCCTGCTCGACGGCATCGGGGTGGCGCGGGCGACCTCGCGCATGGGCATCTGCCCGGCAGTGATCTTCGTCACCGCTTTCGAAGGTTTCGCGGTGGAGGCCTTCGACCTTGCCGCCGTGGACTATCTGCTGAAGCCGGTCGCCCATGAACGCCTGTCCCGCGCCATCGACCGCGTCGAACAGGCGCTGGGCAACCGCACCGTCCCCTCCCCCGCCACCAGCACGCAGGACGAACCCGAATGGGCGGAGGAATTCTGGGTGCCGCACCGTTCCGAACTGATCCGCATCGGCGCGGTCCAGATCGACCGGATCGAGGCGGAACGCGACTATATGCGGCTGCATGTGGGGGCCAACAGCTATCTGCTGCACCAGACGATCAGTTCGCTGGAAAACCGGCTGGACCCGCAGCAGTTCGTCCGCCTGCACCGCTCCCACATCGTGCGCCGCGACCATATCTCCCGGCTGCGCCACGACGGCAGCGGCGTCTGGTCAGCCTGCCTCGCGGACGGCACGGAAATCCGCATCGGCCGCACCTATCTCACCAACGCCCGCGCCATGGCAGGGCGCTGACCCTTCAATCCATCGCAGATGGGAAGGGAAACCGCCCAAGACGATGGAGGACAGCGCCCACGGGACGCCGCAACGCTCCGCGCCCACAAAAGGAAAGGCCCGGTGAATTCCGGGCCCTTTTCCAAAAACCGATTGAATAACTCAGGCGCTTGCGCCGACTGGCTTTTACTTGCTCAGATCGGCAAAGCGCTCCCCATCCTGAGCCTTGGCGACGGCAAGGTCCACAGCGCCGCGAACATGCGCGGCTGCAACCTGCTGGCACTTCTCGATCGCGGCCGTGGTATCGTTGAGCGGGCAGACCTTTGCCGCGGCACGCCGTATCCGGGCATTCAGGACGCGTTGGTCGCTCGTCTTCGACAGGTCCAGATCATGATAGCTGACCTCGACACTCTTTCCGTTGGACTCGAATTCGATGGCGGAAGCCGTGCCAGCGGCGCCCATGGCGGCCATGGCGGCGAGAGCAGCGGTGAACTTGATGGCGATCATGGCAATTGTCTCCTCAACGCTATGCTTTTGTCGGCCTGTCCGCGTGGGGCGCGGTGCAGACCTCAAGCGAAGAGAAGAGAAGGCCTCAACAGATCATCGTCTCTGTCTTCGCCCATTTTGTTTAGGCGCATTGCAAATGCATCGCTTTTCGCTTTCGACCGGCGCCTGTCCCTGTCGGCCAACGGCGCTCCTGTCGACCAAATACAGTCTGACAGGGACGAACGACAATTTTACGACAGAAAAACAACTGTTCCGTAGCGTAAAATTACAATTGTTCAACAATTCGCGCACATAAAAACACCCCCGGCGCAAGGGAAAGGCCGGGGGTGCATCCAGGAAGCTGTCGGGCTCTCCGGGATCTCTTTCAATCATCTTGCGGCGATACGGCCCGGGGCCAGTCGATCCATAGCCAGATCGTCGCCATGTCGAACCGCATCATAGCGCGGGTGCGCAACGACCGTTTTCCCCATTCGATGATCCGCCCATCCATCACGCCCGGCAACATCAGCCGGGGACGAACGGACGACATTCTTCCACGAACGACATCAGCGCCCCTGCGCGGCCAGCTGCGCCCGCAAATTGGCGAGCGTCCGCGCATCGACGACCGGCCGCTCCGGCGCCTCCTTCCCCTCGCGCAGCTTGCTGCGGTCCTTCTCCGGCGGCTCCACGACGCGCACCCTGACCGGCGCATGGCCCGTCGCCCTGATCCCCAGCTGCTCCGCCGCCCCGCGCGACAGGTCGATGATCCGCCCCCGCCCGGCAAAGGGCCCGCGATCGTTGATCCGCACCAGGATCGTCCGCCCCGTCTCCAGCGCCGTCACCTCGACATAGCTCGGCAGGGGCAGCGTCGCGTGCGCCGCCGTCACCGCCTTCGGCCGGAAGCGCTCGCCATTGGCCGTCCGGTTCCCGCTCTCCCCGCCATACCAGCTCGCATAGCCCAGATAATCATAGCCCGGATCGGCGGCAGGCACATAGGTCACGCCCCTGACGCTATAGGGCTTTCCCACCCGCACCGGCACGTCGCTCACGGGCCGATAGCGCACCCCCCCGCCACAGGCCGCCAGCGCCATCGCGACGCCCAGCGCGCCGAACCGCATCCGAACAAAAGTCCCGCTCATCCCCGCCCTTTACCCCAGCCCGGCGCGGGGGCAAAGCCGCCGCCTTTTCCTTTCGCCGCACAGTCCCTATCTTGCGCCCGACCGGCCCTTGCCTCCCAAGAACAAATCTGGAACAACACGCCCCCATGAGTCTCACGCAAATTTCTCAGCAGAGGTCTGCCGAATGCTGACCACCATAAGCGTCCGCGGCGCACGCGAGCATAATCTCAAGGGCGTCGACGTCGACCTTCCGCGCGACAGCCTGATCGTCATCACCGGCCTTTCCGGCTCGGGCAAGTCCTCCCTCGCCTTCGACACCATCTATGCCGAGGGTCAGCGCCGCTATGTCGAATCCCTCTCCGCCTATGCGCGCCAGTTCCTGGAGATGATGCAGAAGCCGGATGTAGAGCATATTGACGGCCTCTCCCCCGCCATCTCCATCGAGCAGAAGACGACCAGCCGCAACCCGCGCTCCACGGTCGCCACCGTGACGGAAATCTACGACTATATGCGCCTCCTCTGGGCGCGCGTCGGCATCCCCTATTCGCCCGCCACGGGCCTCCCCATCAGCGCCCAGACGGTCAGCCAGATGGTCGACCGCGTGATGCAGCTGCCCGAAGGAACGCGCTTCTACCTCCTCGCCCCCGTGGTCCGCGGCCGCAAGGGCGAATATCGCAAGGAACTGGCGGAGTGGCAGAAGGCCGGCTTCACCCGCGTCCGCATCGACGGCGAACTCTACGCCATCGAGGACGCCCCCGCCCTCGACAAGAAATACAAGCATGACATCGAAGTGGTTGTCGACCGCCTCGCCGTCAGCGACGACATGGCCACCCGCCTCGCCGACAGCTTCGAGCAGGCCCTGAAACTCGCCGACGGCCTCGCCTATGTCGACCTCGCGGACGGCGCCGTCCCCGGCCGCGAGGTCGAAGCGGAATCCACCGGCAACCTCAAGGGCGCAGGCATCCCCGCCAACCGCATCGTCTTCAGCGAGAAGTTCGCCTGCCCCGTCAGCGGCTTCACCATAGCGGAGATCGAACCGCGCCTCTTCTCCTTCAACGCCCCGCAGGGCGCCTGTCCCGCCTGCGACGGCCTGGGCGAACGGCAGGAGTTCGACCCCGAACTCGTCGTCCCCAACGAAGCCCTCAGCCTCAAGAAGGGCGCCGTCGTCCCCTGGGCCAAGTCCAACCCGCCCAGCCCCTATTATATGCAGGTCCTCGGCTCCCTCGCGAAGGAGTTCGGCTTCTCCCTCGACACCCCCTGGGCCGACCTGCCGGGGGAGGTGAAGCTCATCATCCTCCACGGCACCGCCGGCCGGCCCGTCACCCTGCGCTTCGTCGACGGCAAGAAAAGCTATGAGGTGAAAAAGCCCTTCGAAGGCGTCATCGGCAACCTCAACCGCCGCCTCCTCCAGACCGAATCCGCCTGGATGCGGGAGGAACTCAGCAAATACCAGACCGCCATGCCGTGCGAGACCTGCCACGGCGCCCGCCTCAAGCCGGAGGCGCTGGCGGTGAAGATCGCGGGGGAAGACATCTCCATGTCCACCCGCCGCTCGGTGGTGGACGCGCTCGGTTTCTTCTCCACCCTCCCCAGCCGCCTCAACGATCAGCAGAACCAGATCGCCCGCGCCATCCTCAAGGAAATCGTGGAGCGCCTCGGCTTCCTCAACAATGTCGGCCTCGACTATCTGAACCTGGACCGCACCAGCGGCACCCTGTCCGGCGGCGAGTCCCAGCGCATCCGCCTCGCCTCGCAGATCGGCAGCGGCCTGTCGGGCGTCCTCTACGTCCTCGACGAACCCTCCATCGGCCTGCACCAGCGCGACAATGACCGCCTGCTCGTCACGCTCAAGCGCCTGCGCGACCTCGGCAACACCGTCATCGTCGTGGAACATGACGAGGATGCGATCCGCACCGCCGACTATATCGTCGACATGGGGCCGGGCGCGGGCGTCCACGGCGGCACCATCGTCGCGCAGGGCACCCTGAACGAACTGCTCGCGCACAAGGACAGCCTGACCGCCGACTATCTGAACGGCGCCCGCCGCATCGAAGTCCCGCCCCGCCGCCGCAAGGGATCGGGCAAGAAACTCACCGTCCACAACGCCCGCGCCAACAACCTGCAAAATGTCACCGCCAGCATCCCGCTCGGCACCTTCACCTGCATCACCGGCGTATCGGGCTCGGGCAAGTCCAGCTTCACCATCGACACCCTCTATGCGGCGTCCGCCCGCACCCTCAACGGCGCCCGCATCGTCGCCGGCCCGCACGACAAGGTGACGGGCCTCGAACATTGCGACAAGGTGATCGACATCGACCAGTCGCCCATCGGCCGCACCCCCCGCTCCAACCCGGCGACCTATACCGGCGCCTTCACCAACATCCGCGACTGGTTCGCCGGCCTCCCCGAAGCGCAGGCGCGCGGCTACAAGCCCGGCCGCTTCAGCTTCAACGTCAAGGGCGGCCGCTGCGAAGCCTGCCAGGGCGACGGCGTGCTCAAGATAGAGATGCACTTCCTCCCCGACGTCTACGTCACCTGCGACGTCTGCCACGGCGCCCGCTACAATCGCGAGACGCTGGAGGTGAAGTTCAAGGGCAAGTCCATCGCCGACGTCCTCGACATGACGGTCGAGGACGCGGTCGAATTCTTCAAGGCCGTGCCCCCGATCCGCGACAAGATGGCGATGCTGGCCGAAGTGGGCCTGGGCTATGTCAAGGTCGGCCAGCAGGCGACGACCCTGTCCGGCGGCGAAGCCCAACGCGTCAAGCTCGCCAAGGAACTCTCCCGCCGCGCCACCGGCAACACGCTCTATATCTTGGACGAACCCACCACCGGCCTCCATTTCGAAGACGTCCGCAAACTGCTCGAAGTTCTCCACGCCCTCGTCGAACAGGGCAACAGCGTGGTCGTGATCGAACACAATTTGGATGTCATCAAGACCGCCGACTGGATCATCGACATGGGCCCGGAAGGCGGCGTCAAAGGCGGCGAAGTCGTCGCCGAAGGCACACCGGAGAAGGTGGCGAAGAACGCCCGGAGCTTTACCGGGCGGTACTTAGCGCCGTTGTTGGGGATGGAGGCTGTGGCGGCGGAATAAGAGACTTCCAATGGTGCTCTAGACGATTAACTTATCATGATTTAAATGGCCTATGCTCAAAAAGCTCAGCGTAAAAAATTTTAAATCATGGGCCGAACTTTCCGTTGAATTTCGGCCTATAACAGTTCTTTTCGGGGCGAACTCCTCGGGAAAGAGCAGCATCATTCAATTTCTGCTGCTCTTGAAGCAGACAAAAGATTCAACCAACAGCCAAGCTGTTTTGGAATTTGGCGATTCCTCCACGCCGGTTGAGCTGGGCTCCTATAAGGATTCAATTTTTAGGCATGAAGATGCCCGCAATCTAAAATGGCATCTGGAATGGAGTTTGGACAAGCCTTTATCATTTACTGATACTACGCAGAAAAGGAGGAAAGCCTACAACTTTCGGGAAATCGGGATCAAAGTTGAGCTATTATCCCGCGGTAGAAAAATTCTGACAAACGAGCTTACTTATACGACGAATATGGCCAGCTTTTCCTTGAATAGGAGAGAAGGAAAGCCCGGATATCAGCTAACATCTTCTAACGAAGAGTTATTTAGGTTCGTTCGTTCGATGGGGCGTCCATGGGATTTGCCGGAGCCGACCAAATGCTTTTCGCTGCCTGACCAAGCACAGACGTATTTTCAAAATGCTCAGTTTTTGGGGCTATTCGAGAACGCGTATGTCAACCAAATGGACTCAATTCTGCATCTCGGACCGCTTCGCGAGGATCCGAAGAGACAATATCCATGGTCGGGCTCAACTCCGGCTGATGTGGGTCGCCGGGGTGAACGCACCGTTGAAGCCATTTTAAGTGCTACCGAATTTGGCCTTCGACGGAATCTTAAATACAAGAGCCCTACAAAAAGCTTCCAAGAAATGATTGCTTGGTGGCTTCAAAAACTTGGCCTTATTTACTCTTTCCGGGTTGATGAAGTAGGCAAGGAGTCTGGTCTGTTCCGTGTGTATGTGAAAAAGGGACCACAATCCGTGGAGACGCTCATAACTGATGTGGGCTTTGGCGTTTCCCAAATTCTTCCGATGTTGACGTTACTGTATTATGTCCCGGCGGGATCAACAATTCTGATTGAGCAGCCAGAGATACATCTACACCCCCATGTACAGGCGGGAATAGCGGACTTAGTTATAGCAACTGCTATAAACAGAAAACTTCAGCTCATAATTGAATCCCATAGCGAACATTTTTTAAATCGACTTCTACGGCGAATTGCTGAACGTGAGACCGAATTTGGAAATATAACTCAGAATGATATCGCTTTATTCTTTTGCGAAAATGAAGGAGGGCAATCGAACCTCTCTCCGCTCCAAGTCAACCTCTTCGGGGGAGTGGAGAACTGGCCTAAGGATTTCTTCGGTGATCAGATGGGGGACATAATAGCGCGTGAGAAGGCAGCGTCGATATGGCGGATGAGAAATCGCAATGCTCAGAGTAGTTGATGAGAATGTTTTGGTTGTCGCCAACGACCTTACCAAGGAATCATTGGGACTACCCACAAACTTTCCAGATGCGTCAGAAGAGTGTCGAATTTCTTGCGCTGAATATCTTAGGGATATAGCCGAGAACGGCAGGATTATACTGGATAGCGAGTCAGAATATTTCGACAAATATCGAAATCATGCTTCATTTTCTGGCCAACCCGGCGTAGGCGACATGTTTTTACGTATGGTTTATGAAAGAGGCTATGTCTCGTCGTGGGCTACCCGTATAACTATCCGTGATGAGAAGGGTTATCTGCTCCCAGATTCTTTCACATCTTCACCATTTGATAACGACGACTATCTTTGGGTAGCAGGTGCTTACAATGCAACCTCAGCGGCAGAAATCGCAAATGCTTGTGACAGCGACTATGACGAGTGCGAGGATGACCTGAACGCCCTTGGCGTCAGAGTAAACCAGCTTTGTGCTGGACGATAGAGGCCCCTTCGGAAGTAGACGATGTCCTCAACCGACAAAATTGAAAACTGGCCCGGCCGCCGCATCGCCTTCAAGAGCTTTGCCGCCGACCTTGCACGCCGCCGCGCCGAACTCGGCATCACCGACGCCGACATCCCCCGCAACAGCGGCACCCGCCGCACCGCCAGCAAGAAGGTTTTGCTCAAAGCCATCAAGGACGCCGGGGGCAATTGGTAAAATCGCCCTCGCCAGAATTGGGTCTACGCTGCCCACATCCTACTCATCCAGACCGGACCAATAGCCACCCTCGCTGATTGGCACAGCCCGACATCGCTGACATTCTCCACCGATGCCCAAACTCGACCCCATCATATCCGAGTTCGCGACGACCGAGGAAGCCGAGGCCTATGATGCATGGTTTCGCGCAAAGGTGGAGAAGTCGCTTGCGTCCGATAAGCCCGGCATTCCTCATGAGGAGGTCATGGCGATGATGAAAAAGATCATCGATCGAAAGAAGCAGGCATGACAAGGTCACTGTCTTAGCGCACATGTTCCCATTTTGTTCTGTCCTACACCCCCTCCCCTGACATATCCTCCCGGCAAAGCACCTAACGGAAAAGGGCCTTGCCATGACCTGCCAATTCCCTCCCCTCCCCACCCCCGCGCAGCAGATCCGCGCCGACGGCTGGAGCCCCGCTCGCCAACGCGCCTTCCTTGAAACCCTCGCCGCCACCGGCATCATTCTCTCCGCCTGCGAAGCCGCCCACATCAGCCCGCGCTCGGCCTATGCCCTGCGCATCCGCCGCGACGGCGCGGCCTTTCGCCTGGGCTGGGACGCCGCCATCCTCATCGCCCGCGCCCGCCTCGCCGACGATCTGCTCGCCCGCGCCCTCACCGGCCATGAGGAGGTGATCCGCAAGGACATGGACGCAGGCGAAATCACCCGCCACCGCCACGACAACCGCCTCGCCATGTCGATGCTCTCCCGCCTCGACCGCATGGCCGACAGCCCGCCGCAGGGCAGCGACGCCGCCCTCGCCCGCGTGGTGGCGCAGGATTTCGCCGCCTATCTCGACATGCTCTGTCCGGAGGATCAGGCGCAGCCCGACCGCCCCGACGCCCCGCCCCACCCCATGGCCGCCGATGCGGACCACGCCGCCCTGCCCGACCCCGCCTCCGAAGAGGCGCCCGCCATCGAACAGGCCGCCGCCGCCTTGTCGCCCGGCGCCTCCGCCGCGCTGTTCGTCGCCGCGCGCCTGGCGCTGGGCGAGGGTGGCAAGGCCCCGCTCTTCCCCCTCGATGGACGGTGTGAACTTCGGCCCATTCCGGCCGCTCCGCCGGTCGACCGCGCCAGTTTCCCGCCAGACGAAGCCGCCGCCCGGCTGCGCGGCATCTGGTGGGATGAGGAAAGGGACGGCTGGCGCACCGACTATCCCGCGCCGCCCGGCTTCGACGGCGACGAAAGCGACGCCCTCTACGACATCGACGCCTATGAGCGCGACCTGACGACGGCGGAGGAACAGGCGCTGGCCCTGCGGGTGGAGGCGGAGCGCCGCCCCTATGAACATGCCGCCGCCCGCGCCCGCGACGCCTTTTTCGGCTTCGCCGCGCTGGCGGGAGCAGCATGATCGCACCCGCCGATTTGCTATTCCGCCCCCATGCCCCTATATGGGGAAGGCTATAGTCGCAAATCGACGGTCTTTCGGCGCTTTGCGGCACCAAACTTCCTTCTTTCCCTGCCCCTCTAGCGCAAGGCCCGTCCACACGGGACGCGCCCACGTAAAGAAGGAAATACCCCATGAGCATCATCGGAACCGTCAAATTCTTCAACGCCGACAAGGGCTATGGCTTCATCGCTCCCGATGACGGCAGCCCGGACGCCTTCGTCCACATCTCCGCGGTGGAGCGCGGCGGTCTCGCCACCCTGCGCGAAAAGGACCG
Source organism: Sphingobium fuliginis (assembly GCF_015074805.1). Taxonomy (NCBI): domain Bacteria; kingdom Pseudomonadati; phylum Pseudomonadota; class Alphaproteobacteria; order Sphingomonadales; family Sphingobiaceae; genus Sphingobium; species Sphingobium fuliginis. Next base: position 1,718,448 of record NZ_CP060035.1, read on the forward strand.
CGTCTCCTACGATCTGGAGCAGGACAAGCGCGGCAAGATGGCGGCGGTGAATATCCAGCACGCGCAATGATGCGCCGCTGACAGGCCGGGCGCCGCCCACGCGGCGCCCGCCACTCTTGAAAGGAGCATCCCATGGCCAACCCCGATTTCCGCGCCCTCGCCCGTCAGGCCCGGAACGAAGCCGACGCCGCCACCCTGGACAATGTCCGCCAGCGCTGCCTGCGTTCCGAAGCCGCCTTTCTGGTCATGGCCCGACGACAGGAATATGTCGACGAAAGCCGCGCCCGCCGCGCCGCCGCCACCAACTGAACGGCGCCGGCCGGCCCTGCCACTCTTCGCATCGCCGGCCCCGCTCGCCCTGCCGCACCGCGCCGGAACCGATCCGCGCCGCCAATGTTATCCTTGCAAATTCCCCACGGAACAAGGAGCCCCCACCCATGATCCGCACCCTGATCTTCGGCGCGATCGCAGGCTATGTCGGCAAGAAACTCTATGACGAAGGCAAGCTGACAGAGTTCAAGGACGACCTCGTCGCCCGCTACAACCAGGCCAAGTCGGACCTCGACCAGCGCCGCGACAGCGACAGCACGGTGACCAGTCCCAACCTCGCCACGCCCGCCGCCAGCACCACCGGCGCCGCGCCCGTGACGCCCTGACGGCCCGACCCTTTCCTTTCCAGCGGTGAACACCCTCTCCCCGCTGGCATCACTGCCCGCCCGGCTGCCTTTCCCCCCTTTTGGTGCCGCGGCGGGCAGACTATTTCGCGCAACTTCCTCCCTTCCCAAGGGTTGTCACCCCAGCAGGGAAAGCACAGGAGAAAAGGACAATGCGCACCCCCCTATTGGCAGCGGCGCTGCTTGCAATGCCGTTGACGGCCTGCGTTTCGGACGGTGACGGTGGCCGCTACGGCTACGACCGCCCCGGCTACGGCCACCGCCCCGGCGGCCGGCCCATCGGCGACAACGACTATATCTACCGCGACAATGACGGCCGCTATTATTGCAAGCGCGACGACGGCACCACCGGCACCATAGTCGGCGCGATTGCGGGCGGCGTATTGGGCAACATCATCGCCCCCGGCGGCTCCAAGACGCTGGGCACCATCCTGGGCGGCGCCGGCGGCGCGCTCGCCGGCCGCGCCATCGACAAGAACGACGTCCGCTGCGAATAGAACGAAAAAGGGCGCGGACCCAAAGGCCCGCGCCCTCCTTCTGAACCCCGACAGGGCTTACAGCTTTTCGACCAGCTCCGGCACGACCTTGAACAGGTCGCCGACCAGCCCGATGTCCGCCACCTGGAAGATCGGCGCATCCTCATCCTTGTTGATGGCGATGATGGTCTTGGAATCCTTCATCCCCGCCAGATGCTGGATCGCCCCGGAGATACCCACGGCAATATAGACTTCCGGCGCCACGATCTTGCCGGTCTGCCCGACCTGATAATCGTTCGGCACATAACCCGCGTCGACCGCCGCGCGGCTCGCGCCGACCGCCGCGCCCAGCTTGTCCGCCAGCGGGAAGATCGTCGCCTCGAACGTCTCGCCGTCCTTGAGCGCACGGCCCCCCGACACGATCACCTTGGCCGAAGTCAGCTCCGGACGCTCCAGCTTGGCGATTTCGGCCCCAACGAAGGAGGAAATGCCCTTGTCACCCGTCGAAGCCACCGCCTCGACAGTCCCGTTGCCGCCTTTCTTGGCCGCCTTCTCGAAAGCGGTGCCGCGAACGGTGATGACCTTCTTGGCATCCTTCGACTTTACCGTCGCGATGGCGTTGCCGGCATAGATGGGCCGGGTGAACATATCCTCGCTCTCGACCGACAGAATGTCGCTGATCTGCATGACATCCAGCAGAGCCGCCACGCGCGGCGCGATATTCTTGCCATTGCTGGTGGCGGGCGCGACGAACGCATCATGATGGCTCATCAGCTCAACGACCAGCGGCGCGACATTCTCGGCCAGCGCATGACCGAAGGCGGCGGCGTCGGCGACATGGACCTTGCCCACGCCCGCGATACTGGCGGCTTCCGCGGCAACGCCGCCGACGTCCTGCCCCGCAACCAGCAGATGCACTTCACCCAGCTTCGATGCAGCGGTGACGGCGGAAAGCGTCGCGTCCTTGACCGCGCCGCCCTCATGTTCAACCCAAACGAGCGTCTTCGTCATGCTGCAACTCCCAGAGCCTTGAGCTTCGCGACCAGTTCATCGACATCGGCCACCTTCACGCCGGCCGAACGCTTGGCCGGTTCGGACACCTTGATCGTCTCCAGACGCGGCGCAATGTCCACGCCGTAATCGGCAGGCGCCTTGGTCGCGAGCGGCTTGCTCTTCGCCTTCATGATGTTGGGCAGCGAGGCATAGCGCGGTTCGTTGAGACGCAGGTCGGTGGTGACGATGGCGGGGACGTTGAGCTTCACCGTCTCCAGACCGCCGTCGACTTCGCGGGTCACGCTGACCTTGTCGCCTTCGACCTCCACCTTGCTGGCGAAGGTGCCCTGCGGCAGACCCAGCAGGGCCGCCAGCATCTGGCCGGTCTGGTTGCTGTCGTCGTCGATCGCCTGCTTGCCCAGGATGATCAGGCCAGCGCCTTCCTCTTCCTGCACCTTGGCGAGCAGCTTGGCCACGCCCAGCGGTTCGACCTCATCGTCGGTCTGGATCAGGATCGCCCGGTCGGCACCCATGGCCAGCGCCGTGCGCAGCGTCTCCTGCGCCTTGGCAACGCCGATCGACACCGCCACCACCTCGGTCGCCACGCCCTTCTCCTTCAGGCGAATGGCTTCCTCGACCGCGATCTCGTCGAACGGGTTCATCGACATCTTCACGTTCGCCAGATCGACGCCCGTCCCATCCGCCTTCACCCGAGGCTTCACATTATAGTCAATCACCCGCTTCACGGGCACAAGGATCTTCATCTCCAACATCCTTCCTTCATTCACGCCAAGCCCGCAAATGCGACGGCAAATGCAAGCAGGGGCGCGGGCAGCCCGTCTCCGGACCACCCGCACCCTTTTGGTGTCTTGTTCAGGCGAAAAGCTGCGTCAGGCTGCCTTCCTCACTTCCGCCACGATCTTCTTGGCCGCGTCGCCCAGATCGTCCGCCGGGACGATGGCCAGGCCCGACTTGGCCAATATGTCCTTGCCCTGCTGGACGTTCGTGCCTTCCAGGCGGACGACCAGCGGAACCGACAGGTTCACATCCTTGGCGGCGGCGACGATGCCGTCGGCAATGATGTCGCACTTCATGATGCCGCCGAAGATGTTGACCAGAATGCCCTTCACCGCCGGGTCCTTCAGGATGATCTTGAAGGCCGCCGTCACCTTTTCCTTGGAAGCGCCGCCGCCGACGTCCAGGAAGTTGGCCGGGAATTCGCCGTTAAGCTTGATGATGTCCATGGTCGCCATGGCAAGACCCGCGCCATTCACCATGCAGCCGATATTGCCGTCCAGCTTGATATAGGCGAGGTCATATTCCGAAGCCTCGACTTCCGCCGCATCTTCCTCGGTCAGGTCGCGCAGTTCGACGATGTCCTTGTGACGGAACAATGCGTTACCGTCGAAGCCGACCTTGGCGTCGAGGACGAGGAGGTTGCCCTGCTCGGTGACGGCCAGCGGGTTGATTTCGATCTGCGACGCGTCGGTCGCCAGGAAAGCGTCGTAGAGCGACGAAGCGACCTTGGCGGCCTGCTTGGCCAGGTCACCGGTCAATTCCAGCGCGGCGGCAACGGCCCGGCCATGGTGCGGCATGAAGCCGGTGGCCGGGTCGACGGCGAAGGTGTGGATCTTCTCCGGGGTCGAATGCGCGACTTCCTCGATGTCCATGCCGCCTTCGGTCGACACGACGAAGGCCACGCGGCCGGTCGCACGGTCCACCAGCAGGGCGAGGTAGAATTCCTTCGCAATATCAGCCCCGTCGGTGATGTAGAGGCGATTGACCTGCTTACCTGCTTCGCCGGTCTGCACCGTCACCAGCGTGTTACCGAGCATGTCGGTGGCGTGAGCCTTCACCTCGTCCAGGCTGAAGGCCAGACGGACGCCGCCCTTCGCGTCGGGACCGAGTTCCTTGAACTTGCCCTTGCCCCGGCCACCAGCGTGGATCTGCGACTTCACGACATAAAGCGGCCCGGGCAGCTTCTTGGCGGCTTCGACCGCTTCATCGACGGAGAAAGCGGCGTAACCGGCGGCGATCGGCGCGCCGTACTTCGCCAGCAGTTCCTTCGCCTGATATTCGTGGATGTTCATGGGGCTCGCCCGTCCTTTCCGCTGAAACTCTTGTGCCCAGCGGCTAAGCACAGGCAAAAGGGCAACACCAGCAAATTTCGCAAAATGACTTTGCAAAATTGCAAAACCTTTGCAAAGCGCAGGCCTTGTTTATTGCGAAATCAGCCGTCGATGGCGCAGACGATCGCCGCCTTGCTGGTCACGGCAAAGATCTCCGGATCCTCCAGCGCGCGGACCTTGAAGAGGAACCGGTCCACCGTCATGTCCCCCATGTGAGACTTGCGGAGCGATGCCAGCGACTGAAGCCTGCGGAGCTGCGTCAGACTCAGCCGATCAACCATCCTTTCGGCCATGCAGCCGGCCATGCGGGGCGATATACCCGCATCGATCAGCCCGGTGCGAAGGCGCGATTCGGGAGAGACCGTCGCGCAAGACATGAGGAGGAGCGAAGCGCCCAGCCCGCAGGCCAGCGAACGGAGGGGGATGGTTGTCATCCCTCCTTCATGGCAAGCATGGTCTGAACAGAGGCTAAATGCTGGCCGCGCCCAAGGGAGAAAAAGAGAGATGGACAGGATTTTCACGGCCTTTGCCCACCGGATCGCAAGCTGGTCGGGCCAGCCGGCCGCCTTCATCCTGGCCGTGCTGGTGATCCTGGGCTGGATCGTGACCGGCCCGATCTTCCATTATTCCGACACCTGGCAGCTCATCATCAATACGGGCACGACGATCGTCACCTTCCTGATGGTCTTCCTGATCCAGAATGCGCAAAATCGCGACGGCTCCGCCATACAGGCGAAAATGGACGAACTGATCCGCGCCGTATCGACGGCGCGGAACGAGTTCATCGGCATCGAACATTTGACCGAAGCGGAACTGGAGAAGATCAAGACGGTGCTGGAAAAGGAATGTGGCGACAATGAAACGCACCGCGAGTCGATAGAACGGCTGATCGAACGCCGCTAATGCGCCAGGTCGACCAGCCTTTCATTCTCACGGCGATAGGCGTCGATCTGATCGGTATAGCCGCGCGCAAGGCCTTCATAGGCCTCCCGGCCCTTCACCGACCGGCTCATCTGCGCGCGAATCAATGCAACTTGCTGTCTGTGCAGCAGATAGTTGACATCCATCTCCCCATTCATATTCACCCTCCTACCTGATCGCTGAAAGAGATTGGTTGGGGTTCGCATCCTGTGCGAGTCGCTCTACGGCGCGGTGACGATAGCATCGGCCCGATGGCCATGCGATTCCATCCGGCGCATGCGGAGAGCAGCCTGCCGGATATTCCCCCCCCTCAAAAGCGGGCCGCCTTGCAAAAGGAGGCTATCCACAATGGGTCAAAGCAGCAGCAAGCCAGCGAGAATGGCGGTCTTCGCCTGCTCGATGAGCAGCGAGGGCCTGAAAGCCACTGTTGGGGAAGGCTGGGGATCAATAAAAATTATTACGACTATGAAATGATTATTTGTTTGAGAATCAATTCTTTGCTGTCATAGCCACTCGTCGGGAACAGGGGGAGCTCGATCCGTGGAGGCAATGATCTTCGCTTATCTGGCGAGGGTTCATCATGAAATTCTGCTGTTCGCGGTGGTGGCGCTGGCGATCGGTGGCATGGACGATTTCATCATAGACCTGGTCTTCCTGTGCCGAAGGCTGTGGCGCAAGCTGATTGTCTATTCCCGTCATCGACGAATGACGACCCTCACCCTGCCCGCCTCCCCGCAACCCGGCCGCATCGCCATCTTCATCCCAGCCTGGCAGGAAGCCGATGTGATCGGCCCGATGCTCCGTAACGCGCTCAGCCACTGGAGGGACCAGGACTATCGGATCTTCGTGGGCGCCTATCCCAATGACCGGGCGACATTGGATATTCTCACGCCCTTGGCCGGTCGGGAAACGCGGTTGATCCTGTGCATCAACGAACGAAATGGGCCAAGTACGAAAGCCGATTGCCTGAATGTGGTCTGGCGCGCCATGCTGCGGGAGGAAGAGCGCACGGGGGTCCGGTTCAAGGCGATCGCCCTGCACGATGCGGAAGATGTCGTCCATCGCGACGAGATCAGGCTTTTCGACCTGATGATGGACCGGTTCCAGCTCGTTCAGCTCCCGGTCCTGCCCCTGCCCGGCCAGGGCGGCTGGTGGTCGAGGGCCATAGCCAATCATTACTGTGATGAGTTCGCGGAAAGCCATGGAAAGTTCCTGACCGTGCGCGAGGCCATGGGTGCGTCCATGCCCTCGGCCGGGGTGGCCTGCGCATTCGAGCGGCAAATGCTGGAAAGGCTTGTGAATCCGGCCAATGGCGGACCGTTCGATCCGAAATCGCTGACCGAGGATTATGAGGTCGGCCTGCGTATCAGCAATATGGGCGGGCGCGGCGTGTTCGTCCGCATGCGCGATGGGGAGGGCCAGCTTGTCGCGACCAAGGAATATTTTCCGGACAATCTGACGGATGCCGTCAAGCAGAAGGCGCGCTGGATGGTCGGCATCTCGCTTGCCGGATGGGATCGCATGGGCTGGCAGGGCGGCCCCGCCGAATGGTGGATGCGGATGCGGGACCGGGGTGCGGCGCTTTCCGCCTTCGTCCTGTTCACCGCCTATCTGGCGCTGCTGCTCTGGGGCGTGCTGCTTGCCGGGAGCCTGTTCAGCGCCTTCCCCGTGCCCAGACCCACGCCAGTGGTCGAAGCCCTGCTGTGGCTCAACTTCGGCTTCATGAGCTGGCGGATGGCGATGCGCGCGATTTTCTCGGGCATGGCTTATGGCTGGGCCTTCGGGCTGGGGGCGATACCGCGCACGCTGATCGCCAACATCATCGCGATGATGGCTGCCCGTCGGGCTATGTTCCTGTATCTTCAGTCGCTGTTCGGCAAGCCGCTGACCTGGGACAAGACGCATCACCGCTTTCCCGAGCTGGATTATCCGGGGTGAGCGAAGCCGCCACGGGGCGCCCGCTCCGCTTCTTCCTCCTCGTGATGGCGGGTTGGGTCGCGATCCGTCTGGCAGGTCCGGAGGGTGATCTTCCCCAAATGGCGAGGGAAATTGACGGCGAGGGGCGTTTTCACCCCACCGCCTATTCGAAGAAGAAGAAGAGCCCCGCAGCCGCGACGGGGCATGACGCACCGGCCTGGTTCGGTGAAATGCCGCAAAAGCGCCAGCATGCCGCCATCCAGCGCCCTATATTCAAGGACTCTCGACGCCTTGGGAGAAGGACAAGCGCGAACGCCGCCTTCCTGTCCATCGAAGAGAAGGCGGCGCCGGCAGCACAGAACCAGAGTGGCGGTCGCGTCGTTCCATCGAACAATCCTGCGCCAGCCTTGCCCCTCGCTTCCACGCCATCCGCAAGCGACGCCCGCTGGCATGGCAGCGCCTGGCTGCTCTGGCGCGACGGAAGCACGACCCGCGCCGATGCCGTGACGGGCGGCAGGCTGGGCGGATCGCAGGCGGGCCTACGCCTCGATTTCGACCTGACCCCGCGCTCATCGAGCCGGGCGGCCGCCTATGCGCGAGCCAGTGCCGCGCTGAACGAACCGGCATCTCCGGAAGGCGCGCTCGGTATCGCATGGCAACCGGCGCGCACCATTCCGGTCAGCTTCGCGGCGGAACGACGGATTGCACTGGGCAAGGGCGGGCGCAACGCCCATGCCCTGCTGGCGGCAGGCGGTTTCGGGCCGACGCCGGTGGCGCCCTCGCTGGAAGTCGAAGCCTATGCCCAGGGCGGCATGGTCGGCTTCCGCTCTCACGACCTGTTCGTCGATGGCAAGATGTCGCTGCTGTCGCCGCTAGGCCATTCGCCCATGCGGATCGGCGCGAGCCTTTCCGGCGGCGCGCAGCCGCAGGTCGAGCGGCTGGACATCGGGCCGGAATTGCAGGTCCGCCTGCCGCTCAGGCCGGTGAGCGCAAGGCTGAGCATCGAATGGCGGGAACGGATTGCGGGGCGCGCGGCACCGCCGTCCGGCCCGGCCGTTACGCTGGGCGCTGATTTTTAAGCGGGAGCGCCTTTATCTCTCCGCATATTGCGCTTAACCCAGGAAGCGCATGGATCTCTATCTGCCCATCGCCAACCTGTCGGTGAATGCGCTGGTCATCATCGCCCTGGGCGGCGTGGTGGGCCTGCTCTCCGGCATGTTCGGGGTAGGCGGCGGATTTCTGACGACGCCGTTGCTGATCTTCTACGGCATTCCGCCGACCGTCGCGGCCGCTTCGGCGGCGAGCCAGGTGACGGGCGCCAGCGTATCGGGCGTCGTCACCCATATGTCGCGCGGAACGGTCGATTTCCGCATGGGCGGCGTGCTGATCGCCGGCGGCGTGGTGGGCGCCGGCCTCGGCGTGCTGATCTTCCGCCTGCTTCAGGCCATCGGCCAGATCGACACGGTGATCGGCATCCTCTACGTGCTGATGTTGGGCGGCATCGGATCGCTGATGGCGAAGGAGTCCATCCAGGCGCTGATCGCGCTCAAGACCGGGCGGAAGATTCAGGCCCGCAAAAGACGGCACCATCCGCTGGTGGCGGCCATGCCGATGCGGTGGCGCTTCTATCGGTCCGGGCTGTATATTTCCCCGCTGGCGCCGCTGCTGCTGGGCATGGCGACGGGCATCCTCACCATGTTGCTGGGGGTCGGCGGCGGCTTCATCCTGGTTCCGGCGATGCTCTACCTGCTGGGCATGACGACCCAGTCCGTCGTCGGCACGTCGCTGTTCCAGATATTGTTCGTCACCATGGCGACGACGATGATGCACGCCATGACGACCCATGCGGTCGACCTGGTGCTGGCCCTGCTGCTGCTGATCGGCAGCGTCACGGGAGCGCAGGTGGGAACGCGCCTTTCGATGACGATCCGGCCGGAATATCTGCGCATCCTGCTTGCCGCGATCGTGCTGCTGGTGGCGGCACGCATGGCGCTGGGGCTGGGCTTTCGGCCCGATGAAATCTACACGGTGGAGATCCGGTGAGGCGGCGGGCGCTTCTGGCCCTGCCGCCGGCCCTGCTGCTGCTGACGGCGGCGGACGAACCGATGCTGGTGCCTGACGTGTCCCAGCGCGAGGTGGAAATACAATATAGCTTCACCGGCGCTGACCTGCTGCTGTTCGGCGCCATCGTCTATCCCGATGGGCGTCGGCCCAGCAAGCCGCCGGACATCATGGTCGTGCTGAAGGGTCCGGACCAGTCGATCACGATGCGCGAAAAGCAAAAGGTGGCCGGCATCTGGGTCAATGCCGACAGCGCGCGCTTCCGGTCAGCGCCCAGCTTCTACGCCATCGCATCGTCCCGACCGGTGGACAAGGTGGTCGATGAGCGAACGGCGGCGATCTATGAAATGGGCGTGGACAAGCTCCAGCTCTCCCCTTCCTCGCTCAACGACAGCGCGGAGCTGGACCGGTTCCAGAAGGGGCTGATCGACCTCAGGGAACGGGCCGGGCTCTATGTCGAGCGGCCGGGAACGGTGGAGATCACCGACGGCGTGCTCTACAGGGCGCGGCTGCCGCTTTCGGCGCGTGTGATCGTCGGCGACTATACGGCGGAAACCTTCCTCGTGCAGGATGGCCGCGTGGTGGCCGCCGCCGTGCGCGACATCACCGTCCGCAAGTCGGGCTTCGAACGCTTCATGGCCGTCGCGGCGGAACAATGGCCCTTCGCCTATGGTCTGGTCGCGATGATGCTGGCCGTTGGCATGGGATGGGCAGCAGGCGCAATAGCCAGGCGGGTTTAGCGCCGCGCCGCTTTCCTGGGCCGCAGCGCATCGCGCATGGCGATGCTGCTGTTGATCCGGGTGACGCCCGGCATGCGGGAGAGGATTTCGCTGTGGATCGCTTCATAGGCGGCCACGCTCTCGGTCTCGACGCGCAGCCAGTAATCAACGCCACCGGTCATCAGGAAACATTCGCGGATTTCAGGACATTGCCGCACGGCATGTTCGAAACGGGCGAGATAATCCTCCGTCTGCCGGTCGAGCGTCACCTGCACAAGGACATCGACGGCGCGGCCCTCCTTTTCCATCGGTGCGGTCACGATGGTATAACCGCGGATCACGCCGGCATCCTCCAGCATCCGGATGCGCCGGTGACAGGCCGAGGGAGACAAGCCGATCTCCGCCGCAATCTCCGAATTGGGACGCCGCGCATTGAGCCGCAGCAGGCGGATGATCGAGCGGTCCACGGCATCCAGCGATTCTGCCATTTTTTCCATTTCCTGCGAAGGATCGTTCAATTATCCCGTCACATTAGACGATCCTGCGGTCATTTGAGAGCATTTTTACCGAGCGCCGCGTTACCCTCCCTGCAAAAGGGGGCACATATGCAGTCCATCGATACCGCCGGAGCCGTGCTTCGCATCGACCTTGATGCACTCGTCGAAAACTACCGCACAATCCAGCGGCAGGTCGCCCCCGCCACCGTCGCCGGCGTGGTCAAGGCGGACGGTTACGGCCTGGGCGCGAACCTCGTCGCGCGCAGCTTGATCGGCGCCGGGTGCCGACACTTCTTCGTCGCGCATCTCAGCGAAGCCATGGCGCTCCGACCCATGCTGAGCGATGGAATGGTGCTGTTCATCCTCAACGGCCTGCAACCTGGCGCGGAAGGCGAGTGCGCAGCCATCGGCGCCATTCCGGTCCTGAACTCGCTCGACCAGATCGGGCGCTGGGCCAGGACGGCACGCACGCTGGAGCGGACCCTGCCCGCTGCGTTGCAGGTGGACAGCGGCATGTCGAGGCTCGGCCTTCCGCCCGAGGAGGTCGCCATTCTGCTTGCCCAGCGGGAAAGATTGGAGGGCGTGGACCTTCGCCTGCTGATGAGCCACCTCGCCTGCGCCGACGATCCCGATGCCCCCTCCAACGCGATGCAACGCCGGAAATTCGATGCGTTCAGCATGAATTTCCCCGGCGTGCCGCGCTCGCTGGACAATAGCGGCGGAAGCTTCCTGCCCGCCGATCATTTCGACATCGTCCGCGCCGGGATCGCGCTGTATGGCGGAGCCCCGCAGGGCGAGCGCCGGGAGATGCGGCCGGTGGTCTCGCTGGACGCGCGGATCATCCAGTTGCGGAACATCCCGGCGGGCGCAGCCGTCGGCTATGGCCTCACCTACCGTTGCGAGCGGCCGACGCAGATCGCGACGATCGCCGTGGGCTATGCCGATGGCTGGCCTCGCCACCTGGGCAACGGCGGCTCCGCCTATATCGACGGCCATCGCGCGCCGATAGCGGGACGGGTTTCGATGGACAGCATCACGCTGGACGTGACCGACGTGCCCGATGTGCTCCTCTATCCTGGCGCCCTGGTGGAACTTTTGGGGCCTCATCAGACAGTGGATCAGGTCGCCGCCGACGCCGGCACCATCGCCTATGAAATACTGACACAGCTCGGGCATCGCTATCACCGCTCCGTACGGGATGGCCGCGATCCGGCACAAGCGGAGCATCACGCCATGAAAGTCGCCATATGAGGGTCGCCATTCTGGGCAGCGGCGTCATCGGCGTCACATCCGCCTGGTACCTGGCACAGGCCGGGCATGAAGTGACGGTGATCGACCGGCAGGACGGGCCGGCGCTGGAAACCAGCTTCGCCAACGCTGGAGAAATCTCGCCCGGCTATGCCTCCCCCTGGGCTGCGCCGGGGATACCGATGAAGGCGCTGCGCTGGCTGTTCATGAAGCACGCCCCGCTGATCCTGCGGCCGCGGATGGACATGGCCATGCTACGCTGGATGGTGGCGATGCTGGGCAATTGCAACGAACGCGCCTATGCCATCAACAAGAGCCGGATGGTGCGCCTGGCGGAATATAGCCGTGACCGGCTGATCGACCTGCGGCGCGAAACCGGCATCGCCTATGATGAGCGGTCGCGGGGCACCTTGCAGCTTTTCCGCGAGCAGAAGCAGCTTGACGGCATCGCGAAGGACATCGCCGTGCTGAAGGCGGACGGAGTGCCTTTCGAAGTGCTGGATGCGGCAGGTTGCATCGCGGCGGAACCGGGGCTGGCAGGCAGCGGCGTGCCTCTGGCCGGGGGCCTGCGGCTTCCCAATGACGAAACCGGCGACTGCTTCAAATTCACCAACGCGCTGGCCGACATGGCGAAGGCGAAGGGCGTGACCTTCCTCAACGGACGGACCATCGGAAGGATCGCCGTCGACAATGGAAAGGTCAGCCATGTCGAAACCGACAGGGGCCATGTCGTGGCCGACGCCTATCTTGTTGCGACGGGCAGCTATTCCCCGCAGCTGCTGGCCCCGCTGGGGATCAGGCTGCCGGTCTATCCGGTGAAGGGCTATTCGATCACCGTTCCGATCGTCGATGAGGCAAGGGCGCCGGTGTCGACCCTGCTCGACGAAAGCTACAAGGTTGCGATCACGCGGCTGGGCGACCGTATTCGTGTGGGCGGCATGGCGGAACTGTCGGGCTATTCCAAAGGGCTGCCCAGGGCGCGGCGTGATACGCTGGAATATTCGGTGGGTTCGCTCTTTCCGGGCGCAGGCGATCTGGGCGGCGCCAGCTTCTGGTCCGGGCTGCGGCCGATGACGCCGGACAGCACGCCGGTCATCGGGGCGACGAAAGTCCCAAACCTCTTCCTCAACACCGGGCATGGCACATTGGGGTGGACCATGGCCTGTGGGTCGGGGCATGTGATCGCGGACATCATCGGCGGGGGCAGGCCCCGGATCGAAACCGCCGATCTTGCGATCAGCCGCTATTCATAACCGAAAAGGAGCCTTTCCCATGACCATCACCCGCATCGATCGCGGCCCGCGCATGAGCGAGGCCGTCATTCATGGCGACACCATCTATCTGGCGGGGCAGATCGGCGCGCCCGGCGAGAGCGTCACGGCGCAGACCCGGGCCGTGCTGGCCGAGATCGACGCCCTGCTGGAACGCACGGGCAGCAGCAGGAACCATATGCTGAGGGCGCAGATCTGGCTGGCGGACATGAACGACTTTGCCGAGATGAACGCGGTGTGGGATGCGTGGATCGCGGATGCCGAAGCACCCGCCCGCGCCACGGGCGAGGCGAAGCTCGCCAGCCCCGATTACAAGGTCGAGATCATCGTGACCGCCGCCAGGGCGAAGTGAATCGTGCAGGTGGAATGCCGTGCGGCAAGGCACGGCATTCCACCCAAAGCGTCGTCTGAAAAGGAGACGCACGACTTATATTCATATATTTATTGCGATTGACTTGCATTATTATGAGCAATAAGGCCCTTTCTGCCGGCTGCATCCGGCAAGAAAAAGGGTCCGTCCGCATGTCCATCGCTTTCCGTTCCGTTCTGCTCACCCCTGTCCTTGCCGCTTGCTGGGCGTCGCCCGCCCAGGCCGACGTGCTGGCGGAGGCAGACAATATCGTCGTCACGGGCACGATCACGGATGAGAATGCATCGGCCACCGGCCTTGCCCTGACGCTGCGCGAAACGCCGCAGTCGATCACCGTCGTCGACCGCGAACGAATCCAGGATTTCGCGCTGACCAATGTGAACGACCTGCTGACCCAGATGGTCGGCATCAATGTGGAGCGGGTGGAGACCGATCGGACCTATTATAATTCGCGGGGGTTCGACATCACCAATTTCCAGGTCGACGGCATCGGCCTGCCTTTGCGCTGGGGCATCCAGTTCGGGGACCTCGACACCATCCTGTTCGAGAATGTCGAGGTGGTTCGCGGCGCCAATGCGATCATGACCGGGGTCGGCAATCCGTCCGCCACGATCAACTATGTCCGCAAGAAGCCGACCAGGGAATTGCAGGCCTCCCTCTCCGCCATGCTGGGAAGCTGGGACGACCGCCGCGTGGAAGCCGATATTTCGGGCCCGTTGAATGCGTCGGGCACGCTGTCGGCACGGCTGATCTTCGCCCATGAGGACAGGGACAGCCACCTCCGCTACAATCATGTCGACCGCAACGTCTATGGCGCGATCTTGGATTGGGAGATCACGCCGCAATTAAGGGCGTCGGCCGGCTATACCCGGCAGGACAATGACGCGGACGGCGTGTTGTGGGGCGCGCTGCCGCTGCTCGACGATAATGGCGATCGGATCGCCTATCCGCGTTCGGCCAGCACTTCGGCCGACTGGACCTATTGGAACGTCAGCGACGAAAGCGCATGGGCGGAACTGGCCTATGCTTTCGGCAATGGCTGGAACGCCCGCGGCCGCTTCACCTATAATCATCGCAGTTCGGGGGCGGAACTGCTTTACGCCTATGGCTATCCCGATGCGGCGACGGGCGTCGGCGTGACGGGGATGGCGGGCAAATATCGCTCCCCCTCCGACCAGTATCTGGGCGATTTCTACGCTTCCGGCCCAGTGACGCTGTTCGGGCGCGAGCATCAACTCGCCTTCGGCCTCTCCACCGGCAGGACCGACGGCCGCGAATATGAGCAAAGCGGGCTGGCTGCCGTCGCCTACCCCGCTGTTGCCCAATGGGCGTTCAACCGCACCACGCTGATCGAACCCGACTTCACGCAGGAAAGCCTGGAGGAAGAGGTGACGGACCGGCTGACGCGGGCCTATGGCGCGCTGCACGCCAATCTGGCCGACAGGCTGAAGGCGGTCGTCGGCGCCAGCGCCTTCTGGCTCAAGACTACCGGCGCATCCTACGGCACGGACCAGTATCGCAAGAACAGCGCGGTCGGCCCCTATCTGGGCCTGGTGTTCGACGCCACGTCCAACATCAGCTTCTATGCGAGCTACACCGACATCTTCAATCCGCAGGACAAGGTCGACATCACCAACCGCCGGCTCGATCCTGCCAAGGGCAGCAGCATGGAGGGCGGCATCAAGAGCGAATGGTTCGACAAGCGGCTCTATGCCAGCGCCTCGCTCTTCCGCGCGAAGCAGAAGAACCTCGCGGAGCAGGCCGGCGTGTTCGGCGCGGGCGATCCGGGGCAGGTGGGCGACGTCTATTATGCGGGCGTCGACACCACGGCCAAGGGTTTCGAGATCGAGCTGACCGGCCGCGTGACGGACCGCTGGTCGGTAAGCGGCGGCTATACGGGCCTCAGGATCCAGGATCAGGCCGGGAACCGCGCCCGCACCTACCTGCCGCGTCAGTCGCTGAAACTTGCCAGCACCTATCATATTCCCGAGTGGCGCGACCTGAAGCTGGGCGCACAGTTCCGGTGGCAGAGCGACATCAGCACCCTCGACAGCACGGTCGGCCGCGACATCCGGCAGAAGGATTATGCGGTGTTGGACCTGATGGCCAGCATCAAGCCCATCGACAGGCTGACCGCCAGCATCAATGTGCGCAATGTGACCGACAGCAAATATCTGGGCAGCCTGATGTGGGGGCAGGCCTTTTACGCGGCCCCCCGCAGCGTGATGGGCACCTTGCGCTTCGATTATTGAGGATGATGGTGAACCAGCCTTCCCTTCTGCTCTGGACCAGCGCGCTTTTGGCGGCGGCGGCGGTGTGCCTGCTGCGCTTCTCATGGGGCAGGGCGCTACGATCGGCTCCGCTCAACGCTGCTGCCTGGGGGTTGCTCGCCTTTGCCCTGACGATGGGAATGGCGGGAGGCGGCGCCTGGGGCGTTGCCATGGTGACGCTGGCCGCGCTGGCAATGGCCTTCTGCTGCCTGGCCCTTGCCGCCGCGACCGCGCCACCTGGCAAGACCGGCGCCTCCAACCGCCGCGCCCATATGCTGCCGGAAGGACAGGAGCCGTTGCGCATCGGCGGGCGGATGGTCAGCTTTCTGCTCAGCGTGCCGGGTGCGATGCTGGTGGCGCTGATCCTGGGACTGGCGGCGCGGGGCACGGCCAGAGCGCTGGGCGCGCATGAGGCCGACGGCAATGTGCTGATGCTGTTCCTGATGCCGCTGCTCTGGGCGGTGATGGCCATGCTGATCCTGCTCTGGCCGCAACGGCGGCGGCAAGTGGGACTGCTGACGGCCCCTGCCCTGCTGGGTCTGGCCATGCTGTGGATGGTCCGGCCATGAACCTTGGCCTGTCCAAAACGCTGGTCCAACGGGGCCTGTCCGCCCATGCCGCCATCGGCCTGCTGGCAAGCGCATTGCTCTATATCGTCTGCCTGACCGGCACGGTGACGGTGTTCTACGAGGAATGGCAACGCGCCGAGCAGCCCGATGCTCCGGAAATGCAGCGGATCGCGCCCGATGCGGTGCAACGCGCCGTGGCTTCCGTGCTGGCAAGCGAGAAGGACCGGAAAGCGACCGAGCATCTCTACGTCCATCTGCCGACCGACGCGCTGCCCCGCACGACCGTCACCACCGACCATCAGGCGGTGCATGTCGACGATCAGGGACGGGTGGTCGCGAAGGAGTTGAACGGATGGTCCGAATTCCTGCTGAACCTGCACTATACGCTGAACATTCCCGGCATGGTCGGCCTGACGATCGTAGGCGGACTGGGGGTGATGACCATCGCCCTGTCATTGACTGGCCTGATCGCCCATCCCCGCATCTTCCGCGATGCCTTCCGCCTGCGGGCGCGGGACCGGGGTGGCCTCGGGCTGGCGGACTGGCATAACAGGCTGGGAGTGTGGACCCTGCCTTTCGCGCTGGCGATCGCCCTGACCGGCGCGATGATCGGCCTGGGATCGATCAACGTCTATGGACTGGCGCAAGGCTTCTACAAGGGCGATATGGAGGCGGCCTATGCGCCGATCTTCGGCGCTGAGGGCAAGCCGAATGCCAAGCCCGCCCCGTTGGCGGACGTGGCCGCCGCGTTGCAGACGATGACCGCCCGCTTTCCGGAGGTGCGTCCGATCTACGTCTTCATGCACGAACCGGGAACCGCGGGGCAGCAGCTACAGGTGCTTGCCCTGCCGCAGCGACGGCTGGTCTATGGCGAAACCTATAATTTCGATCAGGCCGGGCGCTTTCTGGGGACGGTCGGCCTGGCGGACGGCGCGACGGGACAGCAGGTGGCGGCGTCGGCCTATAATCTGCATTTCGGCAATTATGGCGGACTGCCGGTGAAGATCGCCTATCTGCTGCTGGGTGGAGCGCTTTGCGTGGTGATCGCGACGGGCACTTCGATCTGGCTCGGCAAGCGGGAGCGGCGCGGCTACCGGCAACCGCGCTTGCGCAACGGGTGGAACGCGATCGTCTGGGGTTCGGGACTGGCCCTGGCCCTGACGCTGCTGGCACGGCTGTGGATCGGCAATGCGGCGCCGTTCAAGACGATCTTCTGGCTTTCGCTGGCGGTGCTGGTGGTCCTGAGCACCGCCTTGCCGGAGCGGTACCGCGTGCGGCGTGCCCTGCAATGGAGCCTGGGCATCTGCGTCGCGGCGCTGGTGCCGGCGGTGCTGGGGGGATAAGCGCTCCTGCGCCGATCCGGCGGACAAAGGGCATGGATGGTCGCTCTCGTCATTGATCCCATGCCGGTGGCTGTCTAGGCCATGCGCGAGGAGACCATCAGCTTATGAAACCACCCATTGGGCGGGATACCCGCTTGTGCATGTCCCTGTCCGGACGGCCCGGCAATGCGGGATCGCGCCTGCACAACCGGCTCTACGAACTGCTGGGACTGGACTATGTTTACAAGTCTTTCAGCACGACGGACCTGCCCGCGGCCATCGGCGGCATCAGGGCATTGGGCATCCGGGGATGCGCCATCTCCATGCCCTTCAAGGAAGCCGTGATCCCGCTTGTCGACCGGCTGGAGGAATCGGCGCGGATCATCGACAGCGTGAACACCATCGTCAATGACGGGGGCGTCCTCACCGGCTACAATACGGATTTCGTGGCGGTTCGCGACCTTCTGGAGCGGCGGATCGCAAACCCCCAGCCCTTTCTGCTGCGCGGCAGCGGTGGCATGGCGAAGGCCGTTGCGGCGGCGCTGCGGGACGCGGGCTTCGACAAGGGCACCATCGTCGCCCGCAATGAGGCGGCGGGCCGAGCGCTGGCGGAACAATATGGCTATGCATGGCAGCCCGCCCTGCCCGATACGGGCGCGCCCCTGCTCGTCAATGTGACGCCGCTTGGAATGGAGGGGCCGGATAGCGAGGCGATGGCCTTTCCGGCCGACTTTATCGCCGCCTGCGACATCGCCTTCGACGTCGTGGCACAGCCGGTGGATACGCCGTTCGTCCGCGCCGCACGGGCGGCGGGGAAGGCGATCATCTCCGGCGGGGAGGTCATTGTGCTGCAGGCCGTCGAGCAATTCGCGCTCTATACCGGCATCCGGCCGACGCCGGAACAGGTGCGGGATGCCACGCTATTCGCGCATGGGCCAGAGGTCGCGGCCAGTCTCGAAGCGTGAACGGGTCGTCCTTCGTCACAGGGGCGTCACGAATTGGCGCTTTTCCGACGCCTGTCTGGCCGCTACGGCATTCCCTGGTTCCATGCATGGCGTGCGTTCGGCGCGCCATATTCTCTTGAGCGAGTAAACCGCCTATGCAGTCCGTCACCCTCACCCGCTTCCTGATCGAGCAGCAGCGCGAGGCCAATGCCATCCCGCCGCAATTGCGCCTGCTGATCGAAACCGTTGCGCGCACCTGCAAGACGATCAGCCACAGCGTGTCCAAGGGTGCGCTGGGCGAAGTGCTGGGCAGCCTGGGTAGCGAGAATGTGCAGGGGGAGGTCCAGAAGAAGCTGGACGTCATCGCCAACGAACTGCTGCTGGACGCCAATGAATGGGGCGGACATCTGGCCGCCATGGCTTCGGAGGAGATGGAAACGATCCATCGCATCCCCAATCGCTACCCCAAGGGCGAATATCTGCTGCTGTTCGATCCGATCGACGGGTCCAGCAATATCGATGTCGACCTGAGCGTGGGCACCATCTTCTCCGTGCTGAAGGCGCCGGAGGAATGTTCGGGCCGTGAGGTGACGGAACAGGATTTCCTTCAGCCGGGCACGCAGCAGGTGGCGGCGGGCTATGCGATCTACGGACCGCAGACGCTGCTGGTGCTGACCATCGGAACCGGCGTCTATGAATTCACGTTGGACCGGGAAATCGGCTCCTGGCGGATGACGGATGGACCGATGCAGATGCCGCAGGGCAATGCCGAATTCGCCATCAACATGGCGCGTCGGCGGCAATGGTCGCCCGGCATCGCACGCTACATAGAGGAACGCATCCAGGGCACCGAAGGGCCGCTGGGCAAGGATTACAACATGCGCTGGACCGCTTCGATGGTGGCGGATGTGCATCGCATCCTGAAACGGGGCGGCATCTTCCTCTATCCCGCCGATCACCGCTACGCCGACAAGGCCCGGCTGCGGCTGATGTATGAGGCGAACCCCATGTCCTTCCTGGTCGAGGAGGCGGGCGGCGCGGCCAGCAACGGCTATCAGCGGATCATGGACGTCAAGGCGACCGGACTGCACCAGCGCGTCGGCGTCGTGCTGGGCGACAAGGCCGAGGTGGAAACCGTGGTCGCCTATGGGCGCGAGGAATAGAATCCCGACGCACAGGCGCGGCCTGGAGGCATGTCCTGTTTGGCCAATCCAAGACATTCCCCTCCCGCAGGCGGGAGGGGTTAGGGGTGGGCGCGAGCGTAGCGAGCTTCCAGCTTAGCCGTTGCAAAACAGCGCAGATGCCGCGCCAGCCCACCCCCTAACCCCCTCCCGCCTGCGGGAGGGGGAATGTCCTGATTCCACCCCATTCCCGCCGTCACTTACGGCAGGTGGATGTCAAGAAACCGTCAGCACCCCGTCATAGGCGCGGTCTTCCAGCGCCCGGCCTGCGCCCATGGCCACGCAGATCAGCGGCTTGTCCGCGACCGTGACGGGCAGCCCCGTCGCGTCGGACAACGCTTCGTCCAGACGCCGGAGCAGCGCGCCTCCGCCGGTCAGGGTGATCCCTTCCTCGATGATGTCGGCGGACAGTTCCGGCGCGGTCTGTTCCAGCGCGGTCATCACCGCCATCTTGATCTGGCCGACCGGCTCGGACAGCGCATCCGCGATTTCCGCCTCGCTGATCGACATTTCGGCGGGGCGGCCGTTCACCAGATCGCGGCCCTTCACCGTCATCCGGCGGCCTTCGCCATCGGGTGAGGTCGCCGCGCCCAGTTCGCATTTCACACGTTCGGACGTCGCTTCACCGATCATCAGATTATGCGTGCGGCGAATGTGGGAGGCGATGGCATCGTCCAGCCTGTCGCCACCGACCCGTGCCGAGCTGCTATAGGCGATGCCCCGCAGGGACAGGACGGCGACCTCCGTCGTCCCGCCGCCAATGTCGACCACCATCGCCCCGCGCGGCTCGGTGACGGGCAGGTCGGCGCCGATCGCGGCAGCCATGGGTTCCTCGATCAGCTGGACCCGATAGGCCCCCGCGTTGGAGGCGGCGTCGCGCAGGGCGCGGCGTTCAACCATGGTGGAACCTGTCGGTACGCAGATCACCACTTCATGGCGGCGGCCGAAGCGGTTGGCGCCGTTCAGCGCCTTGTCGATGAAATGCTTGATCATCTGCTCGGCCACGTCGATGTCCGCGATCACCCCGTCGCGCAGCGGCCGGATCGCCTGGATGCCGGCCGGCGTCTTGCCCATCATCAGCTTGGCTTCGTTGCCGACCACCTTGACCTTGCGGATGCCGTCGCGCGTCTCGATCGCGATGACGGAGGGTTCGTTGAGGACGATACCCCGGTCGCGCACATAGATGACCGTGTTGACGGTGCCGAGGTCGATGGCCATGTCGCAGGCGGAAGAGGAAAAGAAGCGCGGCAGTTTCATGCGAATGGCGGACAATCTGTGCAGGGGAAGCGGGATGGCATCCCCTGCACAGCCCCCTCTCCAAGCAGAAGCAGGGTGCGACAGCCCGTCCGGTATCCGGGGCCAGTTGAGGCGTTAATAGGCTCGCCGGGTATAGCTGATCGATATGGCCGGGGTCTGGTAAAGGATGAAATTCAATGGCCGGGAATAGGTCATGGTGATTTCCCTGTAGGAAACGCCATATTGCGTGCCCTGCACGACCGTCGGATCGTTGGTGTAGGTCGGGTCGAGGCCGAATTCACGGCTCTTCACCTTGGCGATGATCTCAGCGTCGGTGGGCCTGGGAAAGATGCTGGCATAGCGCGCGCCTTCGTCGACCGCATGTTGCAGGCCGGTGCGCGCGCAGGCGATGATGCCGAGTTGCAGCGCGCCCATCAGCAGCATGATGAAGGGCGGCACGGCGAGAACGAATTCGATCGCCGCCGCGCCGCGCTGGTCGCGTATCAGGCGCGTCATTGCAGGCGCACCGAGGCCGAGCCGGTGAGCGCGATGCCCTGGGACGACCATCTGCTGCCGGGGGCAAGTTTCGCGAACATCGGCGTATAGCTTCCTGAAATGCTGATCGCGACATAGCGCTTCGTCTGCTGGCCGTCGGGGCAAGGAACCTCCGGGCTGGCGGTCTGCACAGTGGCATTGCAGAGCAGCGTGGGCGTGACGGTGACGTTGCCGGTTGGAACGCCGGCTGCCGCAGCGGCGTCTGCGGCCAGATTATTATAGGCCTTCGAAGTGTCTGTGGTGTCGTTGGTGTAGCCGCCCGCGGCCGCCAGTTGCGCCGTGCGCTCCGCCGCGCGCTGGAGCCCGATCTTCGCCTTGAACGCCATGGCGACATCCCCCGCCATGCAGGTCAGCAGGACCAGGACCGGCATGATGATCGCCAGTTCGACGGTGCTGTTGCCGTATCGGTCGGAGAGAAGCCGCTTCATCATCCCACCAGCTTCACCAGCGTGGCTGTGAATTTATCGACTCCCGTATCTTTGCATTGATTGACGATATTGCTGTTCCCGATGAAGGTGACGCGCTTGCCCACCATCTTCACGCAGTCGGTGGTCATGCCCGATGTGCCGCTGAATGACATCGCCTGGCCCGGAAAATAGAAAGCGCCTTGCAGGACGGAACTCGCATTTCCGTTGATCGTGTTGGTTCCCGAATCCAGCGCGCGCCGGTCCTGATAGAAGAGGACGCCATGATAAGGGTCACTGAGGTCCGTCGGCGCCTTCAGGTTGAGCGTCGCACCGCCATTGATATTGACGTTGGCGATGGAACTGGGGTTATTGGCTGCGTTACTGCTGGTCAGGATGATGGTGACGCCGGTGCCGTTGATCACCGCCTGCGAGCCCACATCGAAAGTGCCACCGTCGACATAATAGACGCCGGGTGCCATGGTCAGCGTGCCCTTGATGTCGAAGCCCTTGTAGCAGCCAGGTTGCAATGGTGGACTCACTACGCTTTGTTGTGGGTTAACGCTGACCTTGGCCGAACAGCCGGATACGTTGGGAGTAGGCAGCCCAGCATAGGGGTCCAGCACCGGGATGCTGTAGGGCAGCAGCGTGGTCGGCGAGACATAGTTGGAACTGGACGTCAGCCCGCCCACCGCCGCCACCGGCGTCGCCGTCACCGTGCTGCTGCCGCCTGCATAGACGGCGTTGGATGCCCGCGAATTGGTGGCGATGCCGCAGCCCAGATTGACCGTGGCATTGCCCTGGAGCGTGATGCCGACCGCACTCGTCTTTTCGAGCGAGACGACGCAATAGTCGCCGCTGCCCACCACGGCTGCGGTCGCTTCACCATAGATGACCGGCGCTTTCACCCCCAATATCTTCGAAAAGGGCAGCTCCGCCGAGGTTTGCAGCACCACGCGAACCGCCTTGCTGTTGCCGGCATAGGAACCTGTCGTCGGCGCATTTTCGATCGTAGGGGTTTGCGTCAGGGTGACCAATGACATGCGGTTGATGTCCGATGTCGCGCTGTCCGACGCGCTGAAGCCCTGCGCGACCGCATAGGCTCCTGCCAGCGCGGCGCTGTCCGCCTGGCGCTGGATCTGTCGTTTCCAGAGGGTCCATTGCACCGTGTCTGTCGCCAGGCCCGCCGCGCCGACCAGTACTGGCATGGAGGCTGCGGCCATCATCAGGACATTGCCCGTCCTGTCCCGCAGCAACCGCCCCACCGCTCTGCCGAACATTCCCATTCCCTTCCTGCGTGGAGCATCGCTCCAGATCACAGGCGGGGTTTTAAATATTATGGGTTAATGAAATATGATTTTCCAACATAAATTAGTTATATTGAATAGTATATAACTTTAGTTATATCAATATAGATAGAAATTAATTGATTTATTTTCGCATCTATATTCGAAATAATACCGATAAACTATAATATATTGTGAAATATTTCTATTTATTTTTGAAATAACTGAGATTTTCTCGCCTCTCTCCTCTCTGGAACGACAAGCTCAACCACCCTTCAGTCTCAATGAAAATCCCGCGATTGCGGCAATATCCGCACATTGCGCGGATGTCCTGAAGCGTGCCTCTGGCGCGTGCGGGAAGACTCCTGCACATCCGTTTGCGAAAGCCGTGACAATTCCGCGGTCCTGTCATGCACGCGGGAAGCCATCAGGTGGACGACGCCTTCCTTGCTGCGCTGCACTTCCCCTTCGACCAGCATCAGCCGCGACGCCATGACCGGACGCCGCTGCATTTCGAACAATCGCGCCCATAGAAGAATATTGGTGATTCCCGTCTCATCCTCGATGGTGATGAAGACCGCATTGCCCTTGCCCGGCCGTTGCCGCACCAGCACCACGCCGGCCGTCTTCACCAGGGCTCCGTTCTTCGCCGCCGAAATCTGGGCGCAGCTCAGCACGCCCTCCGCCTCGAAGATCGGGCGCAGGAATTGCATCGGATGCCCTTTGAGCGACAGGCGCGTCACCAGATAATCGGCCTCGACATGCTCGGACAAAGCCATGGCAGGCAGCATCGCATCAGGCTCCTCCCCCAGTTCCTGGGCCTTGGCGGCGGCGAACAGCGGCAATTCATCCGAAGGCGTCCGTCGCGCTTCCCACAGGGCAGCCCGCCGGTCCTTCCCCAGCGAGCGGCAGGCATCGGCGTCCGCCAGCAACCGCAAGGCCCGCGCCGGCAATCCCGCCCGCCGCGCCAGATCCTCCATGGTGGAAAACAGCCCTTCCTTTCGCGCCGCGACCAGTTGCTTCGCCCAATCCTCGCGAAAACCATCCACCTGCCGCAGTCCAAGGCGCAGCGCCAGGGCCCGCCCCGCCCCCTCGCCCCGACCGTCATCCCGCGACCGCAGCAGCGGTTCGAGCGCATTGTCCCACCCGCTCATATTCACATCGACATCATGCACGGTGACGCCATGCTCCCGCGCATCGCGCACGATCTGGGCCGGGGCGTAGAAACCCATGGGCTGCGAATTGAGGAGCGCGCAGGCGAACACCGCCGGCTGATGGCATTTGATCCAGGCCGACACATAGACCAGCCGCGCGAAGGACAGGGCATGGCTTTCGGGAAAACCGTAGCTGCCGAAACCCTCGATCTGCTTGAAGCAGCGTTCGGCAAACTCCGCCTCATAGCCGCGCTTCACCATGCCCCTGATCATCTTCTCGCGAAAATGATGGATCGTGCCGACATTGCGGAAGGTCGCCATGGCGCGGCGCAGGGCATCCGCTTCCGTCGGCTTGAAGTCCGCCGCCGTGATCGCAAGCTTCATCGCCTGTTCCTGGAACAGCGGCACGCCATAAGTCTCGCCCAGCAATTTCTCCAGTTCATCGGCTGGTCCATGATGGGGGGACGGCCGGGGATATTCGACCTTCTCATCCCCGCATCGCCGCCGCAGATAGGGATGGACCATATTGCCCTCGATCGGCCCGGGACGAACGATCGCCACCTGCACGGTCAGGTCATAGATGGAGCGTGGCTTCAGACGGGGCAGCATGTTGATCTGCGCCCGGCTTTCCACCTGGAAAACGCCGATGCTGTCACCCTTGCACAGCATGTCGTAAACGGTTTCGTCCGCCGCCTCCATATCGACCGTCAGCTGGTGATCGCCCAGCCCCTGTTCCCGCATCAGGTCGAACGCCCGGCGGATGCAGCTCAGCATCCCCAGCGCCAGCACGTCGACCTTCATCAGGCCGAGCGCGTCGATGTCATCCTTGTCCCATTCGATGAAGCTGCGATCCTCCATCGCCGCATGATGCAGCGGCACCGTCTCGTCCAGCCGGTTCTGCGTCAGCACAAAGCCCCCCACATGCTGCGAAAGATGGCGCGGAAAGGGCTCTGACAGCAACTGGTCGACAATCGCCTTCAACTGCGCGATCTGCGGATTGTCGAGCGCGAAGCCCGCCTCCACGATCCGCGCATCGTTCATGTCGCTCGAATAACTGCCCCACACCGTGCTGGAGAGGCGGGCCGACACATCCTCGCTAAGGCCCAGCGCCTTCGCCACTTCCCGCACGGCGCTGCGCGAACGGTAATGGATGACGGTCGCGGCGATCCCGGCGCGATGACGGCCATAGCGTTCGTAGATATATTGCATCACCTCCTCGCGCCGCTCATGTTCGAAATCGACGTCGATGTCGGGCGGTTCGTTGCGATCTTCGGATACGAAGCGGGAAAAGAGCAGGTCGTGCTTGAGCGGATCGATGGATGTCACGCCCAACAGGAAGCAGACCATGCTGTTCGCCGCCGATCCGCGTCCCTGGCAAAGGATGCCCTTGGTCCTGGCAAAGGCGACGATGTCATGCACGGTCAGGAAATAATAGGCATAGTTGCGCTTGGCGATCAGTTCGAATTCTTTTTCCAGTGTCTCGCGGGCCTTCAGGGGAAGACGCGCGCCATAGCGGGCATGGGCGGCGGACCAGGTCAGTTCCTCCAGCCATTGCTGCGCCGTCCATCCTTCCGGCACCGGTTCATGGGGATATTCATAGGCAAGCTGGTCGAGCGTGAAATGCACCCGGCTCAGCAAATGTCCGCTTTCCGCCACCGCCTCCGGGCAATCGCGGAACAGATGGGCGATTTCGGCAGGGTCATGGATATGCCTTTCCGCATTCGCCTCCAGCAGGCGCCCTGCCCTGGCGATGCCGGTGCCTTCGCGAATGCAGCTCAGCACATTCTGCAGGGGACGCTGCGCCGGACTGGCGTAGAGCGCGTCCATGGTCGCCAGCAAAGGCACGCCCGCCGCCACGGACAAGGCCTTGAACTGCGCCAGCCGCCGCGCATCCCGCCCATCCCGCCCCAATGCCGCCGCCAGCCAGACCCGGCGCGGCGCAAGACGCGACAAGCGCGCCAGCAATCCCTTCAGATCGGACGGAGCCGGCGGCGGCACAAGACTGAGATGGCCCTGCCTGATCGCTTCCTTCGGGGGCCGGTCGTCATAATCATAGTCCACCGGCTTGCGATGCGCGGTCTGTTGGGTGGCGGTGGAGCCAGGCATCACGATCAGCAGCAGATCGTCCAGATAGGCGGTCAGATCCTCATAGCGCAGGATACAGTCGCCCTTCACCGAACGGAGATTGCCGACGGTCAGCAATTTGGTGAGTTCGCCCCAACCCCGCCGCGTCGCGGGATAGGCGACGATGTCCGGCGTTCCATCCACGAAGACCAGCCTTGCGCCGACGACCAGCCGCAGGTCGGTCCGGCAGGCGCGCTCCTCCTCTTCGCTGAGTTCCAGCGGCTGCCCCGCTTCCTTGCGCGCCTCCAGCAAAGCAGCGCGCATCCGTTCGGGCCAGCGCTTGCGCGCGACATGGGCGCGGACCACCCCGGCGACGCTATTGCGGTCGGCTATGCCCAGGCCCACAAGCCCCTGGGCGATGGCGCGCGCCACCATGTCCTGCGGATGGGATGCGCCGCGCAGGAAGGAGAAATTGGTCGCCGCCACCAGCTCGGCAAAGGGAGGCGCCTCTGCCGGCCCGATCGGCGGAGATTCGCCGCGCGACCCGCGCCGCCCCTTTTCCCGCGCGGCCTCCAGCGCATTCAGTTCACGCCGGTCGATGGATTTGGGCCTGGACGGGTCTGGACCCTTGCCGTGGCGCTTCATGCGAACAGGCCATGGATGTACCAGCCGGGATGTTCCGCTTCGGAGCCGTAAAGCCCGTTGCGGAATATCCAGTAGCGCCGCCCGCGCGCATCCTCGACCCGGTAATAGTCGCGGGTCAGCCCCACGCTCTCGCCCTCCAGCGCGCCGTCCCTGGCCGTCCACCATTCGGGCGCGATGCGTTCGGGGCCTTCATAGCGCGTCACTTCATGCAATGCCTTGCGCCAGCGGAAGCGATGGGGCGGACCATCGGGCACCTCGGCCACCACGTCGATCGGCTGCGGCGGATCGAACAGATGCAGCGGGCGCATGGGCGGCTCCCCCTCCTGCCCCTCTTGCGGCCAGTTCATGGGGGCGCGGCTTTCCACGGCGGGCAGGGCAAGCTGGGCCTGTTCGGGGATATGGCTGTCCTTCGGGTGAAGCCGCTGGATGCGAGCCCGGCCTGCCCGAATCGACAGCCGGTCGACCAGAGCCGCGACGCTTTCCTCGCGACGCGCCTCTCCTCCTTCCAGCGCCAGTTGCGTCGGCGTCATCGGCTCCGCCTGCGGCACGGTGAGGCGCAGCATGTCGAAGCCGAAACCGGGATCGAGCGGATCGGACAGCGCATCGATCCGTTCCTGCACCAGCCGCATGATAGCGGGCGCGTCCCGCACCGGCAGGCTGGTTTCCACCCGCAAGGGAAAGGCAAGGCCGTCGCTGCGGAAGAACAGCGCCTCGAACCGTCGACCGCCTTGCCCGCGTTCGCTGAGCCGCTCCCCCGCCTCGGCCGCCATCTCCTCCAGCGTCCGGAGGGCAAAGGCGGTGCTGCCCATCGGCTCGGCAAAACGCCGCTCGATCCGGATCGCGGGACGCGACCGCCGGGGTGCAAGAGGCCGCCTCCCCAATCCCAGCAAAGCGTGCAGCGCGTCCACCGCCGCCTCACCGAAGCGCGACGCCAGAACCGCCGCCGGCCGCGCCGCCAGATCGCCCACGGTCCGCAGTCCCGCGCGGCGCAACGCCACCGCGCTTTCATCCTCCAGCCGCAACGCCTCGACCGGCAGGCGGCGCAGCGCCGCATCCTCGTCCGCCGCCGCGCCCACCGGAAAACGGCACAGCGCATGCGCACCCTCCGCCGTTCCGGCAAGGGCATGGCGCACCCGCATGCCATGACGCTCCAGCCGTTCGGCCGCCTCGCGCGCCAGCATCCCCTCCCCGCCCCAAAGATGCGCGCAGCCGGTAATGTCGAGCATCAGACCGAAGGGTGAATCCAGCGCCGCAACCGGCGTGTAGCGGGAACAACCGTCGCAGAGCCGCTCCAGCCAGTCCTGATCGCCATGGGGATCGGCATCGAACACGCGCAGGTCCGGTTCCCGCGCACGCGCATCGGCCAGCGTCATGCCCGGCGTCAGGCCCAGCGCGAGAGCGTCGGCGTCGAGCGTCGCCAGCCGCATCGCGCCGCGCACCTGTTCGACGACGGCTGCGGGACCTTCGCCCTGCGCCCAGAGATCAGGCCGCGCGATCCGAAGCCGGTCGATCGGCAGGAACGGAAACCACAGCGCCAGATAGCGGCGCTTGCCCATCGCGTCCTCCGCCCTCCCGTCCGCTGCCATCCTGTCCAAGGCCATGGCGTTCATCGCGCCCACCTCCACTTCCTTCAAACATGCCCCGGCCATTGTCCCAGACCAGCCGCCAGCCGAGCCCGTCCCGTCCCGCCCGCCGTCGCAACAGGCCAAGGTCGAAGGCGCTTCTGCCCGGCCCGTTTCCCGGCACGGGCAGAGAGGGCGCCGCCGCAATGCGCCAGCGCGTGTCCGCCGCGCTAGGCACCGGATCGCCGCCCACCCGCAGCAGGAAAGCGGTGACGCCGGACGACTCCGCCGCCAGCGCCAGCCGCCGGCTGGCTGTCAGGTCGAGCAAGGGCGCCGGCCCGCGCAATTCCACCACCAGTGCGCCCAAAGCGGGGCATCGCAGCGCGTCGACCGCCGCTCGCAGCAGCATGGCGTCATCGGCCATCGCGCCGATCAGCAACCGGGCGGGATCGATGCCCAATGCGGCCAGTCCGGGGCCATAGGGCATGCCCCCCGCCCGGCCCGCCGCCATCGTGCGCAGCCAGAGCAGGGGCGCCTCCCCCGCCGCCAGCCGCGCGAGGATCAGGGCCAGCCCAGCCCCCGCCCCCCCTTCCTCTGTCGCGGCGAAGAATTCATGCACCCGACCCCGCGCCAGACCGCCGTCCAGCGCCAGGTCGAGCGGCGCATAGCCGGTTTCCACCCGCGCATGGGGCTGGGAGGCTGGAACGCCCTCCAGCAATGCGATATGCCGCCTGAGGGCGGCGAGGGTCTTCACCGACTCAGCCATATATTCGTTCCCTGTTTGTTCTTTTCGCCGCAATGGCAGGCGCTGTCAATCGACCGTGAAGGCCCGAGCCGGAAAAGGCGCTGGCGACGCTCGCACCCCGCAATTTCCCAAACGCTTCCCCCGTCAGCGCTTTTTCTGTAAGTTGTCGCGGCGGGTGTTACCGAGGCGACTCGAAATGCCGGACTGAAAGGCTGCGAGCGCCTGCCAATGTGGGAGAGGGCTTGTGCCGGTTGCGGTAGCCATCGCCATGCTCGTGGTCGGTTCGGTCGCCTTTCACCTGTTCAGTCCATGGTGGCGCACGCCCATCGCCTCCAATTGGGGATCGATCGATTCCGCGCTCGACGTGACGCTCTGGATATGCGGGGCGGCCTTTGTCGGGCTGAACCTGTTCCTTGCCTGGGCGCTGGTCAAATATCGCCATCGCCCCGGCCATCGCGCCCATTATGAGCCGGAAAACCCTTCGCTGGAAAGGCGGCTGACATTCTGGACCGCCATCGGCATCGCCGGCATGCTGGCGCCGGGGCTCGCGGCCTGGGGCAAATATGTCTCGGTGCCGAAAGAAGCCACCGTCATCGAGGCGGTCGGCCAGCAATGGCAATGGTCCTTCCGCTATCCCGGTCCGGATGGCGTGCTGGGCGCGGCGGGGGTGAAATATATCACCCCCGACAATGGGCTGGGCCTCGATCCGCTCGACCCGTTCGGCCGGGATGACATATTGGTGGAAAGCGGCGACCTTCATCTGCCGGTCGGCAAGCCGGTGAAGATCGTGCTGCGCTCCAAGGACGTGCTGCACGACTTCTATGTGCCTGAATTCCGGGCCAAGATGGACCTTGTACCCGGCATCGTCACCTATTTCTGGTTGACCCCGACCAAGACGGGCACGTTCGACATCCTCTGCGTCGAACTGTGCGGCACCGGCCACCATGCGATGCGCGGCAAGGTGGTGGTGGAGACGCCCCAGGCCTTCGCGC
The DNA here is from genome assembly GCF_015074805.1 of Sphingobium fuliginis. Taxonomy (NCBI): domain Bacteria; kingdom Pseudomonadati; phylum Pseudomonadota; class Alphaproteobacteria; order Sphingomonadales; family Sphingobiaceae; genus Sphingobium; species Sphingobium fuliginis. The sequence continues at coordinate 1,748,653 of NZ_CP060035.1, forward strand.
AATGGCAGGCGCAGCAGAGCAGCTTCGGACAGATTCTGGCGGAGGCGCCGCCGGCCGCCATGTCGATCCTGCTGATCAAGGCCAATGCCTGTATCGTCCCTGCCTCCTGGAGCATTCGCTGATGGCTACCACCCTGGCCGACGACCTGCGCCCGCTGCATCATCCGCATAGCTGGGTCACCAAATATGTCTGGAGCCAGGATCATAAGGTCATCGCCGTCCAATATAGCGTGACGGCCATTTCCATCGGGCTGGTGGCGCTGGTGTTGTCGGCGCTGATGCGGTTGCAGCTTGGGTTTCCGGGGGCTTTTCCGGCGATCCAGCCTGATAATTATCTGCAATTCGTGTCGATGCACGGCATGATCATGGTGGTCTATCTGCTGACGGCGCTGCTGCTCGGGGGCTTCGGCAATTATCTGATCCCGCTGATGATCGGGGCGCGGGACATGGTGTTTCCCTTCGTCAACATGCTGAGCTTCTGGTTCTATCTGCTGTCGGTGATTGTGCTGGTGGCGGGATTCTTCGTGCCGGGCGGGCCGAGCGGGGCGGGGTGGACGCTCTATCCGCCGCAGGCGATCAGCGAGGGGACGCCGGGGCATCAATGGGGCATCGTGACCATGCTGGTCAGCCTCGCCATCTTCGTCGCGGCCTTCACCATGGGCGGGCTGAATTATGTGACCACGGTGTTGCAGGCGCGGACCAAGGGCATGACGCTGATGCGGATGCCGCTGTCGGTGTGGGGGATTTTCACGGCGTCCGTGATGGGCCTGCTCGCCTTTCCGGCTTTGTTCGTCGCGGCGATCATGATGCTGTTCGATCATCTGGCGGGCACCAGCTTCTTCATGCCGACGATGCAATCCATGGGGGCCATCACCCCGACGCAGGGCGGCAGTCCCCTCCTCTTCCAGCATCTCTTCTGGTTCTTCGGCCATCCCGAAGTCTATATCGTCGCCCTGCCCGCCTTCGGCATCGTGTCGGACCTGATCAGCGTCCATGCGCGGCGGAATATCTTCGGTTATCGCATGATGGTGTGGGCGATCGTGATCATCGGGGCGCTGAGCTTCCTGGTATGGGCGCATCATATGTATGTGAGCGGCATGAATCCCTATTTCGGGTTCTTCTTCGCCACGTCGACTTTGATCATCGCCATTCCGACGGCGATCAAGGTCTATAACTGGCTGCTGACCCTGTGGCGCGGCGACATCCATTTGCGGGTGCCGATGCTGTTCGCCATCGCCTTCATCTTCACCTTCATCCACGGCGGGCTGTCGGGGCTGTTTCTGGGCAATGTCAGTGTCGATGTGCCGTTGTCCGACACTTTCTTTGTCGTCGCGCATTTCCATATGGTGATGGGCGTGTCTCCGGTTCTGGTGATATTCGGCGCCATCTATCACTGGTATCCCAAGATATTCGGCAGGATGTGGAACGAAACTTTGGGGAAGCTCCATTTCTGGATCACTTTCCTGGGCGTCTATGCGATCTTCCTGCCGATGCATTATCTGGGGATTCTGGGGGTTCCGCGCCGTTATTACGCTCTGGGCGAGACGGCCTTCATCCCGCAATCGGTGCATCTCGCCAATGCGTGGATCAGCATTGCGGCGCTGGTCGTGTTCGCCGCGCAGGGGCTGTTCTTCTTCAACATGATCTGGAGCCTGTTCCGGGGGCCTCGCGCCGATCCCAATCCCTGGGGCGCGGCCAGCCTGGAATGGCTGACGCCCGACACGCCGCCGGCGCATGGCAATTGGGGGCCGCATCTGCCGGTCGTCTATCGCTGGGCCTATGATTATAGCGTGCCGGGCGCGGCGCGGGACTTCATTCCCCAGACGGAACCCCAAGCGGAACAGCGGGCATGACCATCCTCGCGCGCCTCACCGAAAAGAGCTGGGAGCCGGGCCCGCAGCCGGTGGAGCGGGATCGGCCGGCGGCGGGGGCGGTGGGGATGGTCGCCTATTTCGGCGTGGCCATGGTGATGTTCTCGCTGCTGCTGGCGGCCTATCTGATGCGCATGGGGCTGCATGCGGGCGCGGAGCATGTCCATGACTGGAAGCCGATGCCCGATCCGCCGCTGCTGTGGATCAATACGCTGGTGCTGGCGGCGAGCAGCGTCGCCTGGGAAGTGGCGCGGAGAGAACGGGCCGCGCGCGCGGCAATTGCCGGATCGGCGATGGGGGTGCTGTTCCTTGTTGGGCAATTGTTGCTCTGGCGGCATTATCAGGGGGCGGGCTATACGCTGTCGAGCAATCCGGCCAATGCCTTTTTCTATCTGCTGACGGCGCTGCATGGGCTGCACATCATCGGGGGGCTGTTTGCCGCCGGGCGGGCGCTGGCGGCGGCCAATATGCGCAATGTCGCCCTCTGCGCGCTCTACTGGCATTTTCTGTTGATCGTCTGGCTGGTTCTGGCCGCTTTGCTGCTGTCGACTTGAGGATGTTCCGCCATGGCTCAGGCTGTCCCAGATAGAGAAGTCATCGCTCCCACGTTGAGGGAGATCGCATCCGACTGGTCCGCCGATCAGGAAGTCTTCCGCCATACCCATTGGGGCAAGGCGATGATGTGGATATTCCTGCTGAGCGACACCTTCATCTTTTCCTGCTTCCTGACCGGTTACATGACGATGCGGGCGTCGGCTGTACTGCCCTGGCCCAATACGGCGGAAGTATTCGCCCTGAATATCGGCGGGCAGGATATACCGCTCGTCCTGATCGCGATCATGACCTTCGCGCTGATCAGTTCCAGCGGCACCATGGCGATGGCCGTCAACTTCGGCTATCAGCGCGACCGGCGGAAAACGACGGCGCTGATGCTGCTCACCGCTTTGTTCGGGCTTGTCTTCCTTAGCATGCAGGCGTTCGAATGGAGCAAGCTGATCTTCGAAGAGGGCGTGCGGCCGTGGTATAATCCGATGGGCGCGCCGCAATTCGGCGCGACCTTCTTCATGATCACCGGCTTTCACGGGCTGCATGTGACCTGCGGGGTCATATTGCTGCTGATCATCGCGTCCAAGGTGGCGCGGGGACATTATGACAAGGCCGGCGATTATTCGGCGGTCGAGATCGCCGGGCTGTACTGGCATTTCGTCGATCTCGTCTGGGTGTTCATCTTCGCCTTCTTCTATCTCTGGTGAGGGGCTCCATGCAGCATGATCCTTCAGCGACCCATAAGGGCCAGCAACATCCGATCAGCCTGTATCTGAAGGTCTGGGGCCTGCTGTTCCTGCTCAGCGCCATGTCCTATCTGGTCGACTATATGCATGTGCAGGGGATCGTGCGCTGGGTGCTGATCGTGACCTTCATGTTGCTGAAGGCGGGGCTGATCCTGTCCATCTTCATGCATCTGGCGTGGGAGCGGCTGTCGCTGATCTATGCGATATTGGTGCCGCCGCTGGTGCTGCTGGTGCTGGTGCGGATCATGACGATCGAGGCGAATTACGCCTTCTGGACCCGCGCCATCTTCATGGGCGGAGGGGGGTGAGCCATGGGCCGGATGCATGGGATGGCGGTGGGACTGTGCGTTGCGGGAGCGGCGGTGACGGCGCTGGGGCTGGGATGGTTCAGCGACAAGCTCTATACGCGGGTGCGGCCGGGGGAGCTGGCCTATAAGCCGATGGACGAGATGCCGCCGCGCGTCGACATGGCGTCGATCCAGCGCGACTGGCCCGCCAGTTTCAGCGAGGCGGGGGAAGGCAGCCGGGTGATCGCCTATCATCGGGACATGCGGGGGAAAGCGCCGATGCCCGGGACGGGCGGCGGCGGGGCGGCGGCTGCTCCTCCGGTCGATCTGGGCACCCTGCTCGCCAGCGCGGATGCGGGGGTGGGGAAGCAGAAGGTGCAGCTTTGCATGAGTTGTCACGACTTCACCCAGGGCGGACCCAACCGCATCGGGCCTAATCTGTGGGGCGTGGTCGGGCGGCCGGTGGCGAGCCATGCGGGCTTTGCCTATTCGCCCGCCATGCAGGGACATAAGGGCAGTTGGAGCTATGAGTCGCTGTTCGCTTTCCTCGCCTCTCCGGGGCGCGAGGTGCCGGGAACGAAGATGAGCTTTGCCGGGCTGCGCAAGCCGGAGGATCGGGCGGCGGTGATCAAATATCTGGCGACCTTGGGGACGGGGGCGCCGCCTTTGCCGCAGCCGAAGGTGGTTGCGGCGCGATAGGGCGGTGGCGGCGGGTCGCATACCACCCCGCTCTTTTCTTGAAGAGAAGTGAAGCCGTTCGACAGGTTCAGGGCGAACGGGGCGTGGAGATGCCCGTGGCTTCAGGGGCTGGGCCGCCGCCAGTCTTCCTCGACCAGATAGCGGCTGAGGAATGTCGATCCCTGCCGCGCCGCCGTTCGCGCGATGTGGCGGCGGATGTCATGATCGGTCGATCCGAGCACGGTGCGAAAGGCCTCCATGGCGCTGGCGGTCGGTTCGCGTTTCAGATCGACATAAGGCTGGAAAATATCGCCCAGCGCCTGTTCCCACGCTTTCTCGATCTGGAGCAGCCGGTTTTCCATGGCGCGCCTCGTTCTGCATGAACCTCATCACAATATGGGGCGACGAGGGCGGCGGGACAAGAGGAGGGAGGATGCGGATCGGGCTTGACTTCAATCAACTGCGTTAATATGAAATCTGCACCATAGGATAATAATATTGCAGCAGGAGAGCCCATGTCCTCCCTTCGCGCCAAGCTCGTCCGGCAATGCCTGCCAGCCCTCCCCCTGCTGGCGCTCGCCATGGCGCCGGCCACGGCGCAGGACGCGCCCGCGCAAAAGGTATATGGCCGCACGCCCGCCGAATCCTCTCCGCCCGCCTGGCCTCAACCGGTGCGCGCCGCCAGGGGCGCGCCCAATATCCTGCTGATCATGACCGACGATGTCGGTTTCGGGTCCAGCAGCACCTTCGGCGGACCGGTGCCTACGCCGACCTTCGACGCGCTGGCGAAGGCAGGGCTGCGTTACAATCAGTTCAACACCACCGCCATCTGCTCCCCCACGCGCGCCTCGCTGCTGACGGGGCGCAATCCGCAGGCGGTGGGCATGGGCTATGTCGCCAATTGGGCGACGGGCTATGACGGCTATAACAGCGTCATCCCCAAAAGCGCCGGGACGATGGCGCAGATATTGAAGGAAAATGGCTATAACACCGCCATGATCGGCAAGGGGCATGTGACCCCGGAATGGGAAATGAGCCGGGCCGGGCCGTTCGACCGCTGGCCGACCGGTCTGGGCTTCGAATATTTCTACGGCTTTCTGGGCGCCGACAGCAGCATGGCGGAACCCAATCTGGTCGAGAATATCAATCCGGTCACACCGCCCGCCGATCCCCGCTATCATCTGGAGCGCGATCTGGCCGATCATGCGATAGGCTGGATCGACAGCCAGCATGCGGCCGCCCCCGACAAGCCCTTCCTGCTCTATTACGCCACCGGCACGGCCCACGCGCCCAATCAGCCGCCCGCCGACTGGCTGAAGAAATTCCGGGGCAGGTTCGATGCGGGCTGGGACGTGCTGCGCGCCGAAACCGTGGCGCGGCAGAAGAAGCTGGGCGTCATTCCGCCCGGCACCGACGATGCGCCGCATCCGGGCACGCTGCCGCGCTGGGACAGTCTGACGCCAGACCGGAAGCGGCTCTATGCCCGCTATATGGAGGCCTATGCCGCTTCGCTCGCCTATGCCGACGAACAGATCGGGCGGGTCATCCAGAAGCTGCGCGACAATGGCGAACTGGACAATATGCTGATCATCTACATCCAGGGCGACAATGGCGCGAGCGCGGAAGGCAGCTTCGACGGCAAGCTGTTCGAGCAGTCGGCGCTGAGCGGGGTCAGGGAAGAACCGTCCTACGCCCTCGCCCATATCGATGAGATCGGGACGAAGGACGCCTATAATCTGATGCCGGGCGGCTGGGGCTGGGCGATGAACGCGCCCTTCCCCTGGGCCAAGCGCTATGGATCGCATTTCGGCGGCACGCGCAACGGCATGGTGATCGCCTGGCCGGGGCATATCGAGGATGCCGGCGGCCTGCGCAGCCAGTTCCACCATGTCAGCGACATCATGCCCACCATATTGGAGGCGGCGGGAGTGAAAGCCCCGGAGATACTGGACGGCGTACCGCAACAGCCGATCACCGGGATCAGCATGGCCTACAGCTTCAGGGCCAGGGACGCGCCCTCCCGCCGCACCGTGCAGGTGTCGGCCATGGCGCAGAATCTCAGCATCTACAAGGATGGCTGGGTGGCCGCGACCGCGCCCATGACGACCCCCTGGGAACGGACGCCGCCCCCGCCGGTGCCGCTGGATCAACGGACCTGGCAGCTTTACGACACCCGCAGCGACTTCAGCGAGGCCCATGACCTCGCCGCCGCCAATCCGCGGAAGCTGGAGGCGCTGAAGGAGTCGTTCTGGGCGGAGGCCGCGCTGTCCAACATCCTGCCCATCCACGGCAGCGAGGGCGGGCAGAAGGGCAGGCCAGACCCCAATGAGGGGCGGACGAACTTCGTCTACAGCGCGCCCGTCAGCCATATTCCGGAAAGCGCCGCGCCGGCCCTGGTCGGGCGATCCTTCGCGATCACGGCGAAGCTCGGCATAGCGGCGGAGGGCGGCAAGGGCGTCATCGTCGCGCAGGGCGGACGCTTCGGCGGCTACAGCCTGTTCTTCGACCGGGGGAGGATTGCCTTCACCTATAATCTGACGCCCGCGCATATGACGCGGATCGTGGCGCCTGCGCCATTGGCGGCCGGCGCGCATGTCGTCGGGCTGGACTTCGCGATGGACAGGGCAGCCCCGACCAGCGGCGCCACCGTCACGCTGACCGTCGATGGCAAGGCGGTGGCGCAAGGGCGGGTCGAACGGACCTTCGCGCAGGTGGTTTCGCATACGGAAGACTTCGACATCGGCATGGACCTGGTGAGCCCCGTCGACCCGGCGGCCTATGACAGCGCGGCGAGCCGGTTCAACGGGCCGCTGGACCGGGTCGAGGTGACGATCAGATAAGCTGGCGGGCGCCGCGCCTCCGCAAAGGGGCCCGAACGAGACAAGCGGCTCGCGGGAGCGCGGTTTCAACGGTGGGATTCGGCTTCATCGGCGCGTCCGGAACCGGAGGGCCGTATCAGCCGAGGCCGTCGAACCATTCCTCCACGGAGGCGGGCACGCCCTTGTCCTCCGGCCCGGCCAGCAGGCTGGCGCAGGCGGCTCGCATCACGTCGCGCACATGCGCCTGCAACGGCACCGCGCGATCCTGCGGCTCGCCATGGTCCCAGCGGACCAGCACGCATTGCAGCATCATGTTGCAGAGCAGGATGCGATTGCGGGCGATGTCCGGGTGCACATGCCCGGCCAGCGCCGTCAAATGCCCCATCAGGCGCATCAGGTTCGGCGCCTTGTCCCGCACCTGTGCAAGCAGGCCGGCGTTCAGCGACCAGTAGCGCGTCGCGAAATGCAGCATGAACGCCGCATAGGGATGGCGTCCCCGGCCATCGGCCAGATGAAGCTGCGGCAGGAACAATATGCCGAGCAGCGCCATCGGATCGTCCAGCCTGCCCTGCCGTTCCAGCCTGTCCAGCATCCCGCCCCGCACGCCCTCCATCTTCTCGGCACGGCTCGCGAAGATGGCGGAGAGCAGCCCTTCCTTCGATCCGAAATAATAGGTCACCGCATTGGTGTCGCCGCAACGGGCGGCGGCCGCGATCTCCCGCATCGAAACGGCGTCGATGCCCCGCTCCGCGAACAGCGCCTCGGCCGCCTCGATCAGCCGCAGCGCGGCGGGGATGGCATGGCGCCTGGGGTGACGTCGGTCGGTCATGCCTTGGCGGACAGGGCGCTCAGTTCCTCCAGATCGAGGTCGCGTTCCAGTTCCTGCAACGTATGTTCATCGATCTCTCCTGTGCGGTGGAGGCGCAGCAGTTCCGCCCGCCCGGCGGCTATGGCCTTCAGCACCAGGTCGAAATGGGCGTGGAGCGTCTCCGAAAACTGCGCCTCCTGCCCGGCATAATTGGCGGAAAGTTCGGCATGGCGCTGATAGCGCTCCAGCAGCCGGGGGTGGAGCAGCGTGCCCTGCTCATCATAGGCGTGCACCTCCACGACGCGGACCTGCGCCTGCGCCATGGCGGCTTCCGCCTCGCTCATCGTCATGCGCGGACGGTCGCTTTCCGGTTCCTCCAGCTTCACCAGCCGGATCACGGCGCCCAGGGTCGTCCCTTGCAGCAATACGGTGCCGATGATGACCGCGAAGGCGGCCGTCAGGATGAAGTCGCGTCCGGGGAAATCGGCCGGCACGCTGAGCGCGACCGCCAACGTCACCACGCCGCGCATCCCGGCCCAGCCCAATATGGTCGCCGCCCGGAATCCCAGCGGGCGATAGCCGCAAAGACCCGTCGCCCTGAGCCCCGCGATCACCGCGTCGGAACCGAAAACCCAAATGAAGCGTGCGGCGGTGAGCGCGGCCAGTATCGCCAATATCGGCAGCGCCATTTCGTCCAGCACGACGCCGAAACCGCCGACGCGATCGATCACGCCGCGCAGCGACGAACCGATCAACAGGAAGACGAACGCCTCCATCAGGAAGATCATCACCGCCCAGAAGGCCGTGCCGTTCATCCGCACCATCGCGGGGAAGACGACATGCTGGTACCAGCCGCAGATAAGGCCGGTGGTGACGGTCGCGATCACGCCGGAGGCATGGATGGATTCCGCCAGCAGATAGGACGCCCATGGCGCCAGCAGGGAGGAGGCGATCATCAGATATTTGTCGTCGAGCCGCTTGACCGTCAGCACCCAGAGCGCGCCGATGACCGCCCCGACCAGCGCCCCGCCCACGGCCAGCAGGGCAAAGCTCTGCAACGCGTCGACCATGCTGAAGGCGCCGGTGACGCCGGCGGCTATGGCGAAGCGAAAGAGCACCAGCCCCGTGGCGTCGTTGAACAGGCTTTCCCCCTCCAGCAGGATGGAGAGGCGACGGGGCAGGTGGACATGCTGCAACACCGCGCGGGCCGATACGGCGTCGGGCGGCGAGACGATGGCGCCCAGGGCTGCGCATGCCGCCCAGGGGAGGCCGGGCACCAGCCAGTGCGCGACCGCCGCGACCACGACTGTGGTGAAGACCACCGCGCCCAGGGCCAGCGCTAATATGCCGAACATATGCCGCCGCAAGTGACGCAGGGCGATGAACCAGGCGCCGTCCATCAGCAGCGGCGGCAGGAAGATCACCAGCACCAGTTGCGGATCGAGCGAGATCACCGGCAGGCCGGGCAGGAAAGCGAACAGCGCGCCCCCCGCCAGCAGCGCGACGGCGGGCGGCAGGCCCAGCCTGTTCGCGGCATAATGCAGGACGATGATCGCCAGCAGCATGACGATCACCAGTTCGAACAACTGCATCGGGTGCATTGGCCCTCCCCCCGTCCATCCGCATCATGGCCATATGACATGGAAATCCATCGGCCGACGATGAAAATGCCAGCAGCGCCAGCAGTTTCAAGAGGCGTCTTCCATGCAGCGAAATTCCCCGAAACCGTAGAGGAAAGCGGCGCGCCACTGGCTGCCGGACGGATGGAATTTCACGATAGTCATGATTTTTCAAATAGATAGCCGATCATACTGAATACGTATGTGGGATTCTGTGCAGACCATGGGCGGCGCGGCTATCGGTGACGGCAAGAAACACAAGCAATGCGTCTTGGGGAGGGTCCACAAATGCACATGTCCCATCATTCCATCCTGCGCGCGGCCCTTCTGGCCGGCGCTTCGCTGTCGGTCGCGGCGGCAGCCTCCGCTCAGACCGCGGCTGAGACCGCCGCCCCCGCCGAGCCGCAGGGAGAGGCCATCGTCGTCACCGGCATCCGCGCATCGCTCGCCTCCGCCGCGAAGCTGAAGCGGGATTCTGTGCTGATCGTGGATTCGATCTCGGCGGAGGATGTCGGCAAGCTGCCGGACGTGTCCATCGCGGACTCGCTCGCCCGTCTGCCCGGCGTGACGGCGCAGCGTCTGGAAGGGCGCGACCAGCGTCTGTCGATCCGTGGGCTTGGTCCCGATTTCTCCACCACGCTGCTCAACGGGCGCGAACAGGTGACGGTGGGCGACAATCGCGGCGTCGAATATGACCAATATCCGTCCGAATTCTTCCAGAACGTCAATGTGTACAAGAGCGCGGACGCGGCGCTGATCGCGGCGGGCATTTCCGGCTCGGTCGACCTGCGCATGCTGCGACCGCTGGACAAGAAGGACCGCGTGATGGCGGTGTCGCTGCGCGGGCAGATGAACGGGATGGACAAGCTCAATCCCGACGGCAAGCGCTACGGCTACCGCGCTTCGGCCACCTATATCGACCAGTTCGCGGACGACACGCTGGGCCTGTCGCTGGGCTTTTCCGCCTCGCAAACGCCCTCCCAGAACGAGCGGTTCAATTCCTGGGGCTATCCTTCCGCTCCTGACGGCACGCTCATCATCGGCGGCGCCAAGCCCTATGTGCAATCGAACCTGCTGAAGCGCTATGGCGCGGTGGGCACGCTGGAATGGCAGCCCAGCGATGATTTCCATTCGACCTTCGACGTGCTGGCGTCGCATTTCGAGGAAGAACAGCGGCTGCGCGGCATCGAATTCCCGCTGGTCTGGGGCACCGATGTCGGCGTCAGCGACGTGACGGTCGAAAACGGCTTCGTCACCGCTGCGACCTTCAGCAATGTCTATGGCGTGCAGCGCAACGACTATAACAAGCGCAAGGCCGACATGATCTCGCTGGGGTGGAACAATGACATCCGCCTGAACGATGCGCTGAAACTCAATGTCGATGCGAGCTGGTCGCGGGCCAAGCGCACCGACTTCCTGCTGGAGACCTATTCGGGCACCGGCTATCTGCGTTCCGGCGTGCCGGACACCGTGCGGGTGGAACGCCAGTCGAACGGATTGTTCCACATCGCCCCGACGCTCGACTATACCGATACCGGCATCATCAGCCTGACCGATCCCAATGGCTGGGGCTATAACGGCACGACCGCGGTGGTGCAGGCGGGTTTCCTCAACCGGCCGAAATTCATCGACGACATGAAGTCGTTCCGCGCGAACCTGGTCGGGGACATTTCAGGCAGTCTCTTCTCCCAATGGGAAATCGGCGGCAATTATAGCCGGCGCAAGAAGACCAGCGCCTATACATCCTATTTCCTCTGTCCGCCGGGCGGCACGGACTGCACCATCGCCGGCGGGACGCCGGGATCGGTGGCGGTGCCGAACGAAGCGCTGCTGGGATCGAACGTCTCGCTCGATTATCTGGGCGTGCCGGCGATGCTGACGCTGAACCCGCTCTATCTGTACGACAATGTGCTGGATGCGGTGTACGATAACCGCCCCGGCTCGCTGGTCCGCGACAATGTGGTGAAGGAAGACGTGTTCACCGGCTATGCGAAGCTCAGCATGGACGGGGAACTGGGCGGCAAGCCGCTGAAGGGCGCGATCGGCGTGCAGGTGATCCATTCGCGGCAGGCATCGACCGGCACGATTTCCAACTTCGCCAACGGCGTGGTGACGATACTGCCGGTGTCGGGCAAGGACAGCTACACCAACGTCCTGCCAAGCGCGCAGATTTCGGTGGAACTGGAGCCGAGCTTCTTCGTGAAGCTGGGCGCGGCGCAGACCATGGTGCGTCCGCGTCTTGACCAGGAGCGGATCAACCAGGAGTTCAAATATAATTTGAGCTATGTCGGGATAGGGTCGTCCGATCCGCAGTTCAGTCCGTTCAAGTCAGAGGGCGGCAACATCTTCCTGCGGCCTTATCAGTCGACCAATATCGACCTGTCGCTGGAGAAATATTTCCGGGGCGGCGGTTATGTATCGGTCTCCGGCTTCTTCAAGAACCTGACCGACTTCGTCGATCCCAACAACAATATCGCTTACGACTTTTCCGCCGTTCTGCCGACATTGCCGGCCGATCAGCGCGACGCCATTCTGGCCGACGGAAGCTATATCGGGCTGGTGAAGTCGCCCGCCAATACCGGCAAGGGCACGATCATGGGCGTCGAGGCGACCGCGTCGCTGCCGTTCAAGCTGTTCAGCCCGGCGCTCGACGGCTTCGGCATCTTCGCCAGCGGGTCCTATACGCATAGCGAGGTCGAATATGGCAGCAATCCGACCGAAAGCGTCACCCTGCCCGGCCTGTCGAAATGGGTCGCCAGCGGCACCGCCTATTTCGAGAAGGCCGGTTTCCAGGCGCGGGTGAGCTATCGTTACCGCTCCTCCTTCCTGGGCGAAGTGGCGGGGCTTTCGGCGGCGCCGACCTTCCGCACGGCGAAGGCGGAAGGGATATTGGATGCACAGATTGGATATGAGTTCCAGTCCGGGCCGCTTCAGGGGCTTTCGATCCTGTTGCAGGGCAAGAACCTGACCGATCAGCCCTTCGTCACCTATCAGAATGACGATCCGCGGCAGGTGATCGACTATCAGCGCTATGGCCGGGATTATTATCTGGGTCTGACCTACAAATTTTAACGTCCCCCCGACTGCCTGACTGCACGCAGGCAGTTCTCCCCCGGACCGCCGCCCCTTTCAGGGGTGGCGGTCCTCCCTTTTTATATTCCCCTCCCGTAGGCGGGAGGGGTTAGGGGTGGGTGCGAGCGGAGCGAGCTTCTTCACTATCGGCTAGGGAGGAACGCCGCTGCGCGGCTTGCCCACCCCCGGCCCCTCCCGCTTGCGGGAGGGGAGAAGTCAGGCGGTCATTCTTGTGACCAGTCTTGGCGCGAGCAGCGTGGGCTCCACCGGCTTGCGGTCGATCTGGCCGATCAGCGCGTCCACCAGCACCTCGCCCGCGCGCAGATAGTCCTGCGCGACGGTGGTCAGCGGCGGGCGCGTCAGGCTGGCGGCGGGGATGTCGTCGAAGCCGATCAGCGCCACATCCTGCGGCACGCGCATGCCCGCTTCGTCCAGCGCCCGCATCGCGCCGATGGCGATCAGGTCCGATCCCGCGAAGATCGCGTCGAATGGCAGGCCGCGCGCGATCAGGCGGCTGGCCGCCTCATGCCCCGACTGTTCGGTCGAAAGGGCGTCGACATGCAGGCCGATGTCGACCGGCAATCCGGCCTCCCGCATGGCCTCGGTCAACCCGGCATAGCGGTCGCGGAATTCCGGATAGCGGCTCGACGCATCGCCCAGGAAGGCGATGGTCCGGCGCCCCCGCTCGATCAGATGCTGTCCCGCTTCGCGCCCGCCCCGCCGGTTGTCGCAGCCGATGGTCATGCCCAGCGCATTGGGGTCGACCGATCCCCAGCGCACGAAATGGGTGCCCTGCGCCACCAGTTGCTCCAGCCGGGCGCGATAGCTTTCATAATCGCCATAGCCCAGCAGGATGATGCCGTCGGCCTTGCGGCTGTCCTCATAATCGACATGCCAGTCGGTCGAAAGCTGCTGGAAGGAGGTCAGCAGGTCGTAGCCCCGCTTGGCGCAGGTTTGCAGGATCGGCCCCAGCATCGAGAGGAAGAAGGGATTGATATAGCTTTCGTCGGGCAGCAGATCTTCGAAGAAGAGCAGCGCCAGCGTGTTGCTCTTGCCCCGGCGGAGGGAGGAAGCGTTCTTGTCGACCGTATAGTTGAGCTGGCGGGCGATGGCCTCGATCCGCTTGCGGGTGGCTTCGCTGACGGTGCGGTCGCCGCGCAGGGCCCGGGACACGGTCGGCTGGGAAACCCCCGCAAGCGTCGCGATGTCGAAGGACGTCGGTTTTTCGTTCACGGCCATCGCGCGATCCTACGCCCTGCCCCGGATATTGGAAAGATAAGCTTTTGAATACGTATGTCGGCTGCTTGGCCCGGCGGGTGCGAACCGATTAAGACCCCCTATGAAAGCCGCTGCAATCAAGCCAGAAGGCAAAGGGAGGAACGCCATGCGTGGAAGGAAGGCGATGCTGTTTGCCGCGCTGGCTGCCCTGGCCATCCCTGCCCTGTCGCCGGCAGCCCAGCCGTCCGATTTCCGGGCGCGGTTGCCGGAGGATGAAGTCATCTATTTCCTGCTGCCCGACCGGTTCGACAATGGCGACCCGGCCAACGACAAGGGCGGGTTGAAGGGCGACCGGCTCGTCACCGGCCATGATCCCGCCTCCAAGGGTTTCTATCATGGCGGCGACCTGAAAGGGCTGATCCGGCGGCTCGACTATATTCAGGGGCTGGGCGCGACCGCCATCTGGGTCGGGCCGATCTTCCGCAACAAGCCGGTGCAGGGGCCGAAGGGGCAGGAAAGCGCAGGCTATCACGGTTACTGGATCACCGACTTCACCCATGTCGATCCGCATTTCGGCACCGACGCCGATTTCGCGGCGCTGGTGGAGGCCGCGCATCGCCGGGGGATGAAGGTCTATATGGACATCATCGCCAATCATACGGCGGACGTGATCCGTTACCGGGAATGCCCAAGCACAAATGCGGACACACCATGCCCCTATCGTTCGCGGGCCGACTATCCCTATCAGCGGCAGGGCGGCGTCGGGGGCAAGCCGATCAACGCGGGCTTCACGGGCGATCAGGATCATGGCGAAGCGAATTTCGCCAGGCTGACCGACCCGTCCTATGCCTATACGCCTTATGTGCCCAAGGGCGAGGAACGGGTCAAAAACCCGGCTTGGCTCAACGATCCGATTTACTATCATAATCGCGGGGAAACGACCTATTCGGGCGAGAGCGCGACCATGGGGGACTTTGCGGGGCTGGACGACCTGATGACGGAGAATCCGCGGGTGATCGCGGGCATGATCGATATTTTCGGCGGCTGGATCGACCGTTTCGGCGTGGATGGCTTCCGGGTGGACACCGCGCGCCATGTCGATCCGCATTTCTGGCAGCAGTTCGTTCCCGCGATGCAGGCCCGCGCCAAGGCGAAAGGCATCCCCAATTTCCATATTTTCGGGGAAGTCTATGTCGAGACGGTCGATGCCGGGCCGCTCGCCTGGCATACGAAGGAGGGCGGCTTTCCGGCGGTGCTGGACTTCGCCTTCCGGCAGGCGGCGCTGGAGACGGTCGCGGGCAGCGGCGCGACGGCGATCTGGGAGCGGATGCTGGCCGGGGACGTGCTCTATCGCGATGGCGAGGCGACAGCGCGAACCTTGCCGACCTTCGTCAGCAATCATGATGCCGGGCGCTTCGCCACCTTCGTGCGCAAGGCTTTCCCGCAGGCGAGCGATGAGGAAGTGCTGCGCCGGGTGATGCTGGCCAACGCCATGCTGCTGACGATGCGCGGCGTGCCGACCGTCTATTATGGCGACGAGCAGGGCTTTGTCGGGGACGGCGGCGATCAGGATGCGCGGGAGGATATGTTCGGCAGCCGGGTCGCGAGCTATAACGACAACCGCCTGCTGGGGACCGACGCCACCACGGCCACGCCGCGCTTCGACACCGGCCATCCGCTTTATCGGGAGATCGCCGCGCTGGCCCGTCTGCGCACCGCCCATCCGGCGTTGCGGCGCGGCCGGGAGGTCATCCGGGCGCGGGGCGACGAGCCGGGCCTCTTCGCCCTCTCCCGCTTCGATCCGGAGAGCGGCGCGGAAACATTGATCGCCTTCAACACGTCCACCGCGCCGATCAGGGCGCAGGTCGAGGTCGATGCGCGGTCCGACCAGTTCACCACATTGGCCGGAGCCGAATGCGCCGCAAGCGCCTCCGCCCCCGGCAGCACCGCCGTCTCCCTCCCCCCTCTCAGCTACAGCGTCTGCGCTGTCCGGAGTGCCGTACCCCAATGACCGACACGACCCTCCCCTGGTGGCGCGGCGCCGCCATCTACCAGATTTATCCGCGCAGCTTTGCCGACTCCAATGGCGACGGCATCGGCGACCTCAAAGGCATCACCGCCCATCTGCCCTATGTGGCGTCGCTGGGGGTGGATGCGATCTGGCTGTCGCCCTTCTTCAAGAGCCCGATGCGCGATTTCGGCTATGACGTGTCGGATTATTGCGACGTCGATCCGATCTTCGGCACGCTGGAGGATTTCGACGCGCTGGCGGCGCGGGCGCATGAGCTGGGGCTGCGCATCATCGTCGATCAGGTCTGGGCGCATACGTCGGAGGAGCATCGCTGGTTCGTCGAAAGCCGCTCCAGCCGCGACAATCCCAAGGCGGACTGGTATGTCTGGGCCGATCCCAAGCCGGACGGTTCCCCACCCAACAACTGGCAGTCGGTGTTCGGCGGCCCGGCCTGGACCTGGGATGCGCGGCGCGGCCAATATTATATGCACCAGTTTCTGGCGCAGCAGCCGCAACTGCACCTGCATCATCCGCAGGTGCAGGAGAGCGTCTTCGACATCATCCGTTTCTGGCTGGACCGGGGGGTGGACGGGTTCCGCATCGATGCCATCAACCATTCGATGCACGATCCGGAGTTGCGCGACAATCCGCCCGCGCCGGAGGATGGCAAGGTGCGGACCCGGCCGTTCGACTTCCAGATCAAGAAGTACAGCCAGAGCCATCCGGACATTCCGCTGTTCCTGGAAAAAGTCCGGCAAGTATTCGATGAATATCGGGATCGCTTCACCGTGGCCGAAGTCGGCGGAGCGGACAGCGACATAGAGATGAAGGCCTTCACGCAGGGCGATGGCAGGCTGAATACGGCTTATGGATTCGACTTTCTCTATGCGCCGGAACTGACCGCCGAATTCCTCAAGACGGCGCTCGTCAAATGGCCCTGCGAAACCCATACGGGCTGGCCGAGCTGGGCGTTCGAAAATCATGATGCGCCGCGTGCGGTGTCGCGATGGGCCAAGGGGGTGGACCCGGACGCCTATTGCCGGATGAAGATGCTGCTGCTCGCCTGCCTGCGCGGCAATATCTTCCTCTATTATGGCGAGGAACTGGGACTGCCGCAGGTCGACATCGCGTTCGAGGATCTGCGGGACCCCGAGGCCATCGCCAACTGGCCGCTGACGCTTTCCCGCGACGGCGCGCGAACGCCGATGCCGTGGCGGGCGGATGCCCCCTATCTGGGATTTTCGGAGGCCAAGCCCTGGCTGCCGGTCGGGGAAGCGCATCGCGCGCTCGCCGTGGATGTGCAGGAGGCGGATGCGGATTCGCTGCTGCACTGGACGCGGCGGGTGCTGGCGCTGCGCAACAGGTCGCCCGCGCTGCGCGTGGGGGCGATCGATTTCCTGGAGACGCCGGAGGAATTGCTGGCGTTCGAGCGGGAGCATGAGGGCGAGCGGTTGCTGTGCGTGTTCAACCTTGGGGATGAGCCTGTGACATGGACGCCGGCGGGTCATTGGCAGCCGTTGCTGTCGACCGGCGGAGTCGAAGGATGGCATTTCCCCGCAGCTTCCGGCCTTGTCGCGCGCGTTTAAAGGCATCGTACAATGTTCCTGCGTAGGCAGGAATCCAGTCCCACCACCTGAACTGGGCTCCTGCCTCCGCGGCAGCACGTCGCGCTTTGATCTCGTCAGGGCAGACTCAAAAGGAATTATCATGAAGAAACTGACCGCGCTCACCCTGCCGCTTTTCGCGCTTTCGCTGGCCCCGGTGGCTGCCCGCGCCGATGTGGTGGCGAAGGCAGCTTCCCCCGATGGCCGCATCACGCTGACCGTCAGCCTCGATAATGAAGGCCGCCCCAGCTACGCCGTGCAGCGCGACGGCAAGGCGCTGATCGCGGACAGCCGCCTGGGCTTCATGTTCACCGACGCGCCGAAGATCGAGCGCAACCTGACGCTGGCCGACAGCCAGACCGGCAAGAGCGACACGACATGGACCCAGCCCTGGGGCGAATGGTCCAGCATCCGCGACCATCACAATGAGATCCGCCTCGCCTTTCGCGAGAAAAGCGACCTTCAGCGCGAGATGGACGTGACCTTCCGCCTGTTCGACGATGGCGTGGCCTTCCGCTACACGCTGCCCGATCAGGCAAACCTGCATCACGCCAATATCGCGGAGGAACTGACCCAGTTCGCCTTTGCGGAGGGCGGGACCGCCTGGTGGAAGCCCGCCTTCGAATGGAACCGGGAGGAATATCTCTACAACAGGACGCCGCTCGATGCGGTCGGCACCGCGCAGACGGTGATGACGGTGAAGCTTGCCAGCGGCACGCATGTCGCGCTGCATGAGGCGGCTTTGGTGGACTATGCGGGGATGAACCTGGCGCGGGCGCAGGGCAATATATTCCGCGCCGCGCTGACGCCGGGTTCCGGGGCGCCCAAGGTTTCGCGGGACGCCGGTTTCTCGACGCCGTGGCGCACCATCGCCATCGCGGACGATGCGGCGGGGCTGTACATGAACCATATGATCCTGAACCTCAATGAGCCGAACAGGCTGGGCGACGTGTCGGGCTGGATCAGGCCGGGCAAGTTCGTCGGCGTGTGGTGGAACATGATCAAGGGAGACTGGACGTGGGCGCGCGGGCCGAAGCATGGCGCGACCACCGCCAATGTCCGCCGCACTATCGACTTCGCCGCCGCCAACGGCATCCCCGCCGTGCTGGTCGAGGGATGGAATGTCGGCTGGGACGGCAACTGGTTCGGCAATGGCAACGGCATGAACTTCTCCCAGCCCACCGAGGATTTCGATGCCGATGGGCTGGCCGCCTATGCCAGGTCGAAGGGCGTGACGCTGATCGGCCATCATGAGACGGGCGGCTCCGCCAGCCATTATGACGGGCAGCTCGACAGCGCGTTCAAATGGGCCGCCGACCATGGCGAGCGGGTGGTGAAGACCGGCTATGTCACCGACGCCGGGCAAATCGAGCGGGTCGATCCCGATGGCTCCCAGCATCGCGAATGGCATGAGGGGCAGTGGATGGTGAACCACTATCTCCGCGTGGTGCAGGCGGCCGCGAAATATAAGGTCAGCATCGATAGTCACGAGCCGGTGAAGGATACGGGTTTGCGGCGCACTTATCCCAATTGGGTGGCGCGCGAAGGCGGGCGCGGCATGGAATATAATGCCTGGGTCGGCGGCAAGAATCCGCCTGAGCATGAAGCCAATCTCGTCTTCACCCAGATGCTGGGTGGGCCGATGGACTTCACGCCGGGCGTGCTCAGCCTCTCCGGGTCGGAGGGGAGTGCGATCCAGTCGACCATCGCCAAGCAGTTGGCGCTTTATGTCGTGCTGTACTCGCCCTTCGTGATGGCCGCGGATACGCCCGAAAATTACGCGAAATATCCGGGGCCGTTCCAGTTCATCAAGGATGTGCCGACCGACTGGTCCGACACCCGCGTGCTGAATGGCGAGGTGGGCGACTATGTGACCATCGCGCGCAAGGCCAAGGGCAGCAATGACTGGTATCTGGGCGCGGTCGGGGATGAAGAGGCGCGCTCCAGTCAGGTGAAGCTCGACTTTCTGGAGGCCGGGCGGTCCTATGTGGCGGAGATTTATCGGGATGGGCCGGGGGCGGACTATCGCACCGAGGCGCGTCATGCGATCGTGATCGTGAAGAAGGCGGTGAAGAAGGGGGATGTGTTGAGCATCAATCTCGCGCCGGGCGGGGGGGAAGCGATCCGCTTCGTGGCGGGTGGGGGCAAGGGCAGGCGCTCAATACGATAAGATACCCCACGCCGTTCGCCCTGAGCCTGAACGGGGATAGGAATAAGTATGAAGCAAAGGTTGGGGACGCATGGATCAGGCGCAAGATAATCTGGAACCGCAGTCCCGCCCTCGCCAGGGCTTTTGGGGCCTGTGGAACATCAGCTTCGGCTTTTTCGGCATCCAGATCGGCTTTGCGCTGCAGAACGCCAATATGAGCCGCATCTTCCAGTCGTTGGGCGAGAGTCTGGACGATCTGGCGCTGCTGTGGATCGCAGCGCCGCTGACGGGGCTGCTCGTCCAGCCGATCATCGGCCATTATAGCGACCGGACATGGTGCCGTTTTGGGCGGCGGCGGCCTTATTTCTTTGCGGGCGCGCTGTTCGCGGCGCTGGCGTTGGTCGGCATGCCCAATGCGCCCGGCCTGCTCGCTGCGGCGATGATGCTGTGGGTGCTGGACGCCTCGCTCAATGTTTCGATGGAGCCCTTCCGGGCCTTTGTCGGGGACATGCTGGCGAAGGAACAGCATATGGCGGGCTACGCGCTCCAGACCGCCTTTATCGGTGCGGGCGCGGTGATCGGCTCGTCCACGCCTTGGCTGCTGGACAAGCTGGGGGTCGCCAATGTCGCCAGCGGGTCCGGCATTCCCGACACGGTGCGGATCAGCTTCTATATCGGCGGCGCGGCCCTGTTCCTGGCGGTGTTGTGGACCGTGCTCACCACCCGCGAATATTCGCCCGAGCAAATGACGCGCTTCGAACCGTCGGAGGGCAAGCCCGTCGCTGAGAGGGACGCTGTCCCGGCCATCCCGCCCGGCGGCACGCTCTGGATCGTCGCCGGGCTGGCCGTCGTCGCGATCGTCCGCATCCGGTCGCTGGAGAAGGAACTGTACCTGCTCGGCGCGCTGCTGGCCGGCTATGGCGCGGCGCGGATGCTGGCGCGCCGGCTGCACCGGGGCGGTCGCACCGACAATCTCCTCACCCATGTGGTCGGCAATTTCGCGACCATGCCCGTCATGATGAAGCGCCTTGCGCTCGTCCAGTTCTTCACCTGGTCCGCGCTGTTCATCATGTGGATCTACACCACGCCGGTCGTCGCCCAATATGTCTTCGGGTCCGCCGATCCCACCAGCGCCGCCTATAATGCGGGCGGCAACTGGGTCGGCATCCTCTTCGCCACCTATAATGGCGTCGCCGCCCTGGCCGCACCCTTCCTGCTGCAACCGCTCGCCCGCCGGATCGGCCAGGCGCAGACCCATGCCCTGGCGCTGATGCTGGGCGCGTTGGGCTTCCTTTCCTTCCTGTTCCTGCGCGACGCCCGCATGCTGCTGCTGTCGGAAGTCGCCATCGGCATCGCCTGGGCATCCACGCTCGCCATGCCCTATGCGATGCTCGCCTCCAGCGTGCCGCAGGCGAAGCTCGGCATCTATATGGGGCTGTTCAACGCCTTCGTGGTCATCCCGCAACTGCTGGTGGCCACCGTCATGGGCACGATCATGCGGCATTTTTTCCCGACGGAGCCGATCTGGACCATGGCCTTTGCAGCGGGCGTCATGCTGCTCGCCTCAATGGCCGCCCTGCGCTGCCGCCAGGCGCGAAGCTGAGGAAAACCGGTGATCGCAAAAGCGCTTCATGGAAAAGTCGACAGGCTCAGCAAAGGCAGTCGACACCCGATTCCTCTTCGTCGGAAATCATGGCGTCCGCCACCTTCTTATATCTGCCTATTATTCGCCTGCATTCTTCCTGCGACTTGAAATATCCGAAATCATCGTCACCCGGGACCCTGTCCTGCTTCGGTTTTTTCACCATTAACCATGGCGTAAACGCAGACGATGTTTCACAATCAGATGCCTGCCTGAGATCGGTCCATTTCTTTCTGACAATCCCGCCCCCGAATATGGGGCCGGGAACATCCATCTTTGTCATTTCCAATCCTGTATATTGGGAATGATGGCGACGATTTCACATATTCAACAGGTCAGGGTAATCCTGAATCGGGCAAGAACCGGATGATTTCGGAGAATTTCTTGACGCCGAACTTCTTCATGATGCTGGCGCGGTGCATTTCCACCGTTCTGATGCTGATCTGCAGCGCGTCCGCCACATCCCTGTTGCTGCCGCTGGAACTCAGCGCGCGCACGACATCCAGCTCCCTTTTGGTGAGGCTGCCGAAATAGGCTGCGGCGGCTTCCCGCCGGCGCTGTATCTCGATGTTCCGTTCCAGCATGGGCCAGGCATTGGCGAGCACCTTGAGCAGCAGGCCGTCGGCAAAGGGCTTTTCCAGAAAGTCGATGGCGCCCCGCTTTATGACGTCGACCGCCGTCGGAATATCGCGCGACGCCGTCATGACGATCAGGGGGATGTCCACCCGCCGCGCGGACAGTTCCTGCTGAACCGCCGGCCCGGCCATGTCGGCCAGATGCAGTTCCATCACCGCAATGCCGGGCGCTAGAAAATCAAGCGCCTCGATAAAGTCGGAACCGCAGGAAAAGGGGACGGGCCCGAACCCTTCCCGGCGCAGGATTCGCACCAGTTCCTGGCGCATCCTGCTGTCGTGGTCCACGATATAGACTGGACATCCTGGGTTCATAGCCAATTGCCTAGACCATCATTCCCGCGCCAACGCGCGAAGCCGCCAATGGTTTCGGCTCCGATCCTTTCTTTTTTATCGCGTCAGTTCGCAGCCGTCCGGCGGGGTTCGAAGAAGACCCCGATCATCCCGCCGCTCGACCACTGCACCCGCCCCATCCGTACATCCAGGCCGCGGGTTTTCACAAGCAGCCGCGTACCTTCGCCCAGACCGCCCACTTCGATCATCATCCCTTCGGCCGACAGGTTGCGGATCGTCCCGATCAACACGGGCGTGGAAGTCACCAGCGTTGCGGAGAAATCGACCGCCAGTCGGCGGCTGCGCGGCTCGTAGGTTTGGGGCGCGGGGTTCGCATCAGGCTCCTCGCCCGGAATCCAGGGCAATGTCTCTTCAAGCAGAAGACCGCATTTGGGCCCGTTGATCCAGCGGACCTCCGCCGTGCGGAAGCTGGCGTCGTCGAAGCTCACATGCACCTGCTGGTGCAAGCCCAGCGACAGGGCGCACCGTCCGCTCAGTCCCGCATGGGACACATTTTCGACAGACAGGTTCGCTTCCTCGACGACCGGATAGAGCAATGCCGTCTTGAAGACGGTCTGCCGGGGGTGCCGGCGTTTCTCCATCATCGCGCTCCGGTCGTCGGACGGCTTTTCTAGCGGCTCGGTCATACGGGTTCCCACAGATTCGCGGAATCCCATAAATGATTGGACTTGCACGCCGATTAGCGGGGAAATAGGTATTTTTACGATATCGCCCGGAGCGGTTGCATTAACCTTCATCTCCTAGACAGCCGGGGGCCGTTTTCTCCGCTGAGGCCGGCCTGGAACCGGCGGGGCGCATTTTCAGTCCCATCATGCGCCTCGCCTTTACTTTCCTCAGACAAATGGCATCATCGTCGCATGCTTGCTCGATGGTCCTATATTAGCACCAGCCAGTTGGATGCAACCCAAGCCGAAAAACACATGGAAGAGATCGTCCAGGTCTCCATTCCGCGCAACCGCTCGCTGGAAGTGACGGGCGCGCTGCTGTTCACGGGCAACCGCTTCGCCCAATATCTGGAAGGCGCGCCGGCCGCCATCGAAAACCTCAAGGCGAGCATCCTGCGCGACCGGCGCCACAGGGAGGTTCAGACGATCGCATCGGGCGAAGCGCCGCATCGCCATTTCGTCACCTGGTCCCTCGCCTATGCCGGCCCTTCCCATTTCGTTTCCGACATCATCGAACGCGCCTTGAACGATGCGCTGGAAAAGGGCGACGAAGGGTTCGAAGCGCTGGTTCAGATGATGTCGGAATTTTCGATCCGCGGCCGGGGTTGAGCTTTCGTCCCGCCATGGCGCGGCGACCCCGATATGTCATCCGCCCGGAAAGCAGGCGATTATTAACTCAGATCAATATCCGCCGGGGAACAGGAAGACCTGCCGCTGGTTGCTCTGCCATGCCACTCGCCCTATCCTCGCCGATCGTCCGGGCGTCGGCCGGTCCACTGCCATTGTCACGCAGTATGCATGGCCTTGTCCCTTCCCCGCCCCACCGATATGGGCAAGGGCAGACCATCGGTGTGAATGACAGACGCCCCGGTCGGGCGGAACGTCCAGCGCACGACCGGTTCGGAAAGAAAGGGAGAGCCCGATGTCAGAGCCTGTGGTCCGTGCCCGCCAGAACCATGCCGATCGCCCCCAATATGTCCGTGCGGGAATAGGGCTTGATCACCCGCCTGCAGCTTTCATAGGCCGACGGCAGGCTTTGTTCGTCATAGCCCGTGACGATGATCACCGGCACGGAACGCGCGACCAGTTCGTCGATCAGGGGATAGCTCATCTCCCCCTGAAGATTGACGTCGAGCATGACGATGTCAGGCAAGTGCTCCGCAATGGCCTTGAGCGCGCCGAACAGGCTGCCATGCGGGCCCATCACCGAAAACCCCTCTTCGGCCAGCAAGGCGCCAAGGTCGCTCGCGAGAAAATAATCATCCTCCACCACCAGCACGCGAACCGCGCCGGGGGTCACCCCTTCCATCATTCATCTCTCCTCTCCCGCCAGCCGTCGCACGGGAATGGGCGGCAGAAAATAACATAGGTGGAAACGCGCCATGTCATCGCTCGATATCCCGCAGGTTGCGATGAAGGATAGCATCACTGCCCAGAAACTGGCGGCGCACTGGCCGCTCGGCCGGCGCGACCGGGACGTGATCAACGGCCTGGCCGGTCGGGCGCTTCAACCGCTTCGCACCGGCACGGACCTGTTCACCCAGGGCGACCGGCTGACCTCCATCTTCTTCCTGCTGGAGGGATGGGCGGCCCGGTACAAGATGCTGGAGGACGGCCGCCGCCAGATCGTCAGCCTGCTGCTGCCGGGCGATCTGTGCGATCCCTTCTGCTTCCTGCTCCATCGCGCCGACCATGGCGTCACCGCGCTCACGCCGGTCAGGGTTGCCGAAGTCGGACGCAGCCAGTTCGAGGAGATCGCGCTGGCCCATCCCGAAATCACCAAGGCGATGTGGATCAACGCCCTGATCACCGCGTCCATCCAGCGGGAGTGGTGCGTCAATCTGGGCCGCCGCACCGCGCTGGAACGGTTCAGCCATCTCTTCTGCGAACTCTATCACCGGCTGCTGAAAGTGGGCCTGGTCAGCGGCAACGGCTTCCACTTTCCCGTCACGCAGCTCGAACTGGCGGACGCAACGGGATTGACGATGGTGCACACCAACAGAATATTGCAGGAAATGCGTCGCCAAAGGCTGATAGAATTGCACCGGCGCCATCTTTTCGTGCCGGATCTCGCAGCGCTGGAGCGCGTCTGCGCCTTCGATCCTTCCTATCTGCATCCGGCGGCGCAAGAGGCATCGTGACGACACCATCCCCGACCGACGGCTGGCGCGACTTCCTCGCCCTCTTCGATGCCTCTCCCCTGCCCCAGATCCAGGTCGGGCCCAACGACAATATATTGCGCGCCAATGCGGCATTGACGGAATTGCTGGGCATTCGGCCGGACCGGCTGATCGGCGGGCGGCTGGTCGTGCCGGCATCGGGCGAGTCGGCGGCACGGCTGAGCTGGGACGACGGCAAATGCGAGGCGCGGCTGTTCGCCGCCGTACTGGTGACGACGCCCGACTATCGCGTCTGCGTCGTGCAGTTCGGCAATGTCGACGCCCTGGAGGCGGCGGCGCGGCAATATCTGCTGCGCGACGTGCAGCATCGGCTGCGCAACCTGATCGCCTCCGTCCGCTCCATCTTCCGGCGGACAGCCGCGACCAGCGATTCCGTCGACCATCTCACCAGCCATTTCCTGGGACGGCTGGACGCCATCGCCCGGATCGAATCCAATCTCGCCCTGGCGGAACGCCATGGACTTGAACTGCACGACCTGATCATGGACGAGCTGGCGGCGTTCGCCGTCCGTGCGGGGGAACAGGCCTTTCTGGAGGGGCCGGATGTCCGGCTGCGCACCTCGGCCGCGACGACATTGGCCCTCGCCTTTCATGAACTGGGCAATAATTCCATCAAATATGGCGCGCTCGGGTCGGACGGCGGCCGGGTCTGGGTCCGATGGTGGAGCGACCGCGAACCGGCCGGCCCGGTGCTGCGCATCCTTTGGGAGGAAAAGGGCGGCGACAGCCCGACAGCCGCCCGCCGGTCCGGCTTCGGCACGGAGATGCTGACCAAGACGATCCCGTTCGAACTGGACGGTTCGGGCACCATCGACTGGACGCCCGGCGCGTTCAAGGTGCACATCAGCCTGCCCATGACCAAGAGGCTGCTGCACCCCAGCGACTAGAGCCAATCGACATTCAGCCCTGACGGCCTGCAAATGACGCTTTTCCGTGCTTCCGGTGCTCACCTACTTTGAGTAGGCCGCGCTCCGGGTCACGGAAAACCGCCATTTTACCTTCGGTGGCCTCCGGCTCGGCTCGTCATCTTCTGAATGTCGATTGGCTCTGGAGCATCCACGCGCCGCATGGCGCCGCTTCAGCGCTTTTCGTTCGGCGTCAGGCCCTCATGGTCGTCGGCCCTGTTCTCGCCCGTCTGCTGGTCTTCCTTCAGCACGTCATGATGCCAGAAATTGCGCCCGATGAAGACGACGGCGATCACCAGCAGGACGATTCCCACCACCCAGATCGCCGCCAGCCCGAGACGCCGATCGCTGGGACGTTCCGGTTCGTGCATGTCGGCGGTTCCTCTGGTTTCATGGTCTTGAGGGGAAGCATATGGCCATGCCTCCCAGCACACAGAACGGCGGCGGACGTTCCCCCGTTCCTGGCCGGCCCATAACCTGGATCATGGCCGGCGCGCTTCTTCGCCCTTCCGCCGGCTAACCCTGTTCTTCCTCCAACTCGACATGCCGGTCCATCCGGCCGAGCCAGGCCTGGGGGCGGAAATCGGACAGTTCGGTCAGGCGGCGCCAGTTGGGGATGGTGATCCGCCGCCGGTCGCGTTCGATCACCCCCGCCTTTTCCAGCGCCTTCAGCGTCCGGTTGACATGCACGGTGGTCATGCCGGTGGCGTCGGCCAGCTCCACCTGGGACAGGGGCAGGATCAGCCGGCACCCGTCCGATCCCCCTTCCGGATAGCTGCGCATCACCAGCTCGCAAAGCAGATAGGCTATCCTTCCCCTGGCGTCCCGCCGGCCCATATTGCTGATCCAGGCGCGGAAGACCGATGTTTCGGCCGTCATCTCCGCCCACAGCGCATCGGCGATGTTCGCCCGCTCGCGCATCAGCGCCAGCACGTCCTCCAGCGGAATGGCGGCGACGCGCAGATCGGTCAGCGCCTGGACGAAATCCTCCGATGGAAAGAGCTGCACCGGCGGCAGCGTCAATATGTCGCCCCGGCCATGTATTCCCACGATATGGCGGCCGCCATTGGACGATATGCGGTGGCGATGGGCAAAGCCCGACAGCAGGATCAGGCAGGATTGCGGCCGGTCGCCCTCCCGGATGATATAGTCCCCCGGTTCGCAATGACGCAGGCTGTGCGGCAGGGATAGCAGAGCGGCGCCGTCTTCCTTCGAGAGAGCCGTGCGCCCGCCAAGGCGCGCCAGCAGCGGCAACAGGATCGGTGATGGCATTTTCATGAGCGGGATGGGATGCCGTCTTCGTCTCCGCCACGGCCGCGATGCTCGCCGCTGGCCGTCCGGCTGTCCATGGCGGAATGCCGGCCTGCCGCATGCAGGACCGGGCCGTCGCGACGCGGCGCTCTCCCCCCGGCGGGAAGAACGACGGAGCAGTGCGGCATGGGACTCATTATAAGGGTGGAGGAATTCATCCCGGATCGTGTCATGACTCGTCGTCTTGGTGGCGCTGCTCATTCTCCTTCGGTCGACCGGCCGGCGCCGGCGTTCGAACGAAGAAGGATTCACCTTGCTCCAGCCGCCCGCCGACGCTCGCTAACATATGCTAATGCAGGTGCAATTTTTGCCGTTGGGCCTCATTTTCCGGGGCTGGACGGTTGCAGAAGTTGCGCGACATCAAGAAGTTCGCGCCCGTCCGATCAGGCCGCCATGTCCTGGCCGGTCAGGGCGGCCACTTCGCGCAGGGCCTGAAGCTCCGGTATGCGCAGCCATTTGGATTGCAGTTCGACCAGACCGCGCGCCCGCATGGATTGCAGCGTGCGATTCACATGGACCGGGGTCAGCCCGGTCATGTCCGCGATCTCCATCTGCGTCAGCGGCATGGCGCATTGCTGGCCATAGGCAAGGCCCGCCTGCCGCATGCGTTCGAACAATTCCAGCAGCAGATGCGCCACCCGTTCGAGCGCCGTCTTGCGGCCCAGGGTGACAAGCCAGTTGGCCTGCCGTTCGATCATGCCGGACAGCGCCTGCCAGAAGCCGTTATGCCCGTCGAAACCGGCGTGCGAGGGTATGCGACAGGGCAGCCGGAGCGCCCTGACGTTGGTGATCGCCACCACGGGCTGGGACGCCACCCCGCCCAGCGCCCATTGCGGATCGCAATAATCGCCCGGCAGATAAAGCGCCGTAATCTGGCGGCGGCCATCCGACAGCAGCCGGTATCGGCACGCCCACCCTTCCTGAACATAAAGCATGGCGTCGGGTTTTTCATTTTCCCGGGCCAGAAACTGATGCATTCGGAAATGAACCTGGTTTTCGCCTTCGGCAACCTGGCTTAACATGGACTACTCCCTGTTAAGCCCCCCTGGACCAATATCGATTGAACCTGCCCCCACCATAGCGTTTCTGGTTCATGCTGGATTCACCTATGTTTCCTCGCAGCAAATAATTGGGATGGAGCGAGAAAAAGAGCCGATGAACGCGGCACGCCCTCCGGCGGCCTCCGGAAAATTGCCGTTTGTCTAGGGTGTGTGGGGATTCAGTTCAGGGTGGAGCGAAAATGGTGGCTTTCGAGAACCAGCGCGCAGCGTACTCAAAGTACGTGAGCACTGGAAGCGCAGAAAGCCGCCATTTGCAGCCCGCCATGGGCTGAATCTCTACACAGCCTAATGCAGGTTATCGCGCGGGCGTGGGGCCGTGGAACCTCCTAACCCCGAAAACCGCTGGCTTTGCAGGAGGAACGACCATGTCCAAAATGCTCTTGCTGATGCCGCTGATCGCCGTGGCGATGCCCGCCGCCGCGGCGGAATCGCCCACTGCCTATCTGGGGAAAGCGGGCGCGGGCGACCTGTACGAACAGACATCCAGCAAGATCGTGCTGGAAACGACCAGGGATGCCAGGGTCAAGAGCTTCGCCACCATGATGGTGAGGGATCACGGCAAGAGCACCGCCATGCTGAAAAGCGCGGCTGCGGCATCGGGCGTCAAGGCGCCGCCGCCCAGTCTGACGCCCGATCAGCAGGCGAAGGTCAGGGCGCTGAAGCAGGCGAAGGGCGCCGCCCGCGACACCCTCTACTGGCAGCAGCAGAAGGCGGCTCACAGCCAGGCGCTGCAACTGCATCAGGATTATGCCGCCCACGGTTCCGACCGGTCGCTCAAGGACGCGGCGGCGAAGATCGTGCCTGTGGTGAAACATCATCTCGACCTTCTGAACGCAGACCGATGACGGACGTCCATAGCCTCGCCGCCCCTGCCGCTCCCCCGGACCTGAAGCATGTCTCGCTGGATCGGGAAAGCGATGCGCGCTACTGGCAGCAGCGTTTCAGCACATCGCGTGCCCGGCTGGAGCAGGCGGTCGAGCAGGTCGGCCATAATGTCAGCGCCATAGCGGAGTTCCTCCGCCACAGCGGCTGACGGCGGGCGTGGCGGCCAGACCCTTGTTGCACCCGGATAAAAGATCGACCAGGGCCGCGCCTTTCCGGGAACTAGCCCGTCGGCGCGCCTGTTCTCTCCTCAACGAAAGGAGAGTTTTCGATGCACAAGGAAGAGGAAGACGGCCGCATCGTCACCCATGTCTCACGGCAGGAGGCGCGAAGCGGCGCTTCCACCCATGTCACCCGCTATGTTCTGGGCATCAGCCTGTTACTGGTCGTGATCGCCTTCGCCATCCTTCTGGCGGGCGGCTTCTTCAGCACTGCCGAAACGGGCGCCGACGGATCGCACATGGCCAGCCCGGCCGAAGCGAACGGAGGCTGAGTCCCGGCATGATGGGCCAGACCGACCTTGCGGCACAGACGGTGTTGATCGTCGAGGACGACTATTATCTCGCCTTCGATACGGCGGAAGCGCTGCGAGGCGCGGGAGCCGGGATCATGGGGCCTTTCCCGACCGAGGAGAAGGCGATGGCGGCGATCCGCCAGGAACGCCCCACCGCCGCCGTGCTGGACATCAACCTGGGAAACGGTCCCTCCTTCGACCTTGCGCGGTTGCTGAAGGAACGGGGCGTGCCGTTCCTGTTCCTGACCGGCTATGACGAGGAGATCATACCGCCCGATCTCGGCGATACATTGCGGCTGCAAAAGCCGGTCGCGCCCCGGGAGATCGTCGCATCGCTCGCCAAGCGCCGCCAGGGCAGCGCCTGACGCCCGGATTCATTCGGCCGCGATGCCCGCGCCTCCCACGAAGGAGGCGCCGCTCAACGCGGGACTGCATGCAAAGCCCGGCATGCGATCGTAAAGCTCCTTCTCGAAAAAGGCGCAGGTGATCGCCAGCCCCTCGCTCAAGGGAACGTGCGGTTCCCAGCCGAGCAACTGGCGCGCCCTGCGGATGTCCGGCCTGCGCCGGCGCGGATCGTCGACCGGCAGCGGCTGGAACACGACCTGGGACCGCGTGCCGGTGGCGGCCACGACCTGATCCAGCAGTTGCAGGATGGTATATTCCTCAGGATTCCCCAGGTTGACCGGCGCCATGTCGGACAAGGGCGCCTCCATCAACCGGATCAGCCCGTCCACCATGTCCGACACGAAGCAGAAGCTGCGCGTCTGCGATCCGTCGCCATAGATGGTGATGGCATCGCCCGACAAAGCCTGGCAGACGAGGTTGGAGATCACCCGGCCATCGTCGGGATGCATGTTCGGGCCATAGGTGTTGAAGATCCGCGCCACCCGCACATCGGCGCGGCCCAGCCGGGCGAAGTCGAAGGCCATGGCCTCCGCCGCGCGCTTCCCCTCGTCATAGCAGGCGCGGGGGCCGGTGCAGTTCACCCAGCCACGATAGTCCTCGCGCTGGGGATGCGCCTCCGGATCGCCATAGACCTCGCTGGTGGAGGTGAGCAGGAAGCGCGCGCCGACCTGCTCCGCCAGCCGCAGCAGGCGATCGGTTCCGACCACGCTGGTCAGCATCGTATGTTCGGGATCGGCCTGATATTGCGGGGGAGAAGCGGCGCAGGCGAGATTGTAGATGCGGCTGATGTCGCGCCGGCGCGTGACCGCATCGGGCAGGGGATCGACGATGTCGCCGCGCACGAAGGTGAAGGCGCGATGCCCCTCCAGCATCCGCAGGTTGACCTCCCGCGAGGTCTGGAGGTTGTCGAGGCAGATCACCTCATGCCCCCGGTCCAGCAGCGCCCGGCACAGATGCGACCCGATGAAGCCGGCTCCTCCGGCCACCAGGGCTGTTTCACGCTTTCCGTTCATCGACCCTCCGTCCTTTTCTGTCCTGTCGTTCTTCATTCGGCCGCCGCCATGTCCCGCGTGCGCATCCGGGCGGCCTCTTGCAGCCAGTTTTCCAGCTCGGCGGCGCGGCTGCCCGATATATGCCGGTCCAGGATGCGGCGGCGTGCGGCCTCGCCCACATCGGCGCGATCCTCATGGAGGGCGACGATCACCTGCTCCGGATTCCAGGCGAAGATGATTTCGCGATTGGGCTCCAGCAGTTCATTGAGCCCCGGCCAGACATCGGAGATGATCGGCGTGCCGCAGGCCGCCGCCTCGAACAGCCGGACGGAGGGGGACCAGCCCGCCTCGATCATGTCGGCGCGCGTGACGTTCAGCGTGTAGCGCGAGGCGGAATAGAAAGCGGCGTGGTCGCGCGGGGCGAGATGCTCGATCCGCTCGACATTTGCGGGCCAGTCCATGTCGTCCGGATATTGCGGCCCGGCGACGACGAAACGCCTGTCGGGCAGCAGCCGCGCCGGTTCGATCAGCAGCTTCTCCAAGGTGGGCTGGCGATCCGGGCTGTAGGTGCCGAGATAGGAGAGATCCCATTTCTTCGGCACGTCCATCGGCCGATAGGCCGACGCATCCACCGAACAATAGAGCGCCCGCGCCATGGGGGAACGATAATGCCGCTCCAGCAGGTCGAGCGTCGGGCCGCCGGTGAAGGAGCAATAGCAGCCATAGCCCGCGATCAGTTCCGCCGACAGATAGTCGCACCGCCCTTCGCGCAGCGCCGCCAGCGTGACGGGCGTATCGATGTCGTAGAAGGCGGTGACCCCGCGCGCCGTGCGCTGCACATAATGGCCGACCGCGATGCCGTCGGGCACATAGGAGCCGACCATGACCGCGTCCGCCGTCTCGATCTCCTGCCGCCAATCTTCCAGCGCTTCCACGCTGTCGTAGAATTCCAGCCGGCAGAAGGCGGGATCGATGAGGTCGCGCTGGCTGGCATACCAGGGCACGTCCCGCTCCAGGAAGAGTATCTCATGCCCGCGCCCGGCAAAGGCCGAGAGCAGGGCGCGGAAGGTCGTGGCATGACCATTGCCCCAGGATGAAGACAGGCTGAGGCCGAGGACGACGAGTTTCATGCTCCCTCCATCTGATGCTGCCTGGCGGCGCGCCGCCCGGACCGGTCACGCAGGATTTCGTCGACCTGGCGCCCGCGCAGTTCATAGCTGTGTTCGGCCCGGACACGGGCGAGCGCCGCCTGTCCGATCGCCCGCGCCCGCTCCGGCGTCAGCGCCGCCAGATGATCCGCCACATCCTGCCCGTCGCGGGCGACCAGCACCTCCTCGTCCGGGGTCAGGAACATCTCTATCCCCTCCCACGCATCGGTGATCAGGCAGGCCCCTGCCCCCGCCGCCTCGAACACGCGGGTCGCGGGGGAAAAGCCGATATGCGCCATGCTGTCGCGGGCGACGTTCAGCACGGCCAGCGGGCTGCAATTGAAGGCGTTGTGCTCGGCGGTGTAGACATGACCGCGATGGCGGACATTGCCGGGCATCGCCTTGCTGTCCCAGCCATTGCCGCCGATCAGGAACTGGCGGCCGGGCGACAGGGCGGCGGGTTTCAGGAAGAATTCCTCCACCCGCGCCTCCCGGTCGGGCAGGCGGTTGCCAAGGAAGGCGAGATCGGCGGTGAAGCGCGGATCGGGCGGCACGGGATGGTGGCTCTGCGGATCGAGCGCATTGTAGACGGGAACGCACTCCACCGCGCCGAAGCCGCGATAGGCGTTCACCACCGGATCGCCGCCGCCATAGGTCAGCACCATGTCCAGTCCGGGCAAGGCGCGGCGCACGGCATGGTCCGGATCGGCGCGCATCTCGTCCAGCGTCGCGGCGGCGTCCACATCCCAGAAGATGCGCAGCGCATGGGGCCCGGCGCGGCGCATGACGCCGTCCAGCAGCTCGTCGTCGAATACGCCCACGCCGCTGGCCTTCACGACGACATCGGCATCGGCGGCCTCGTCCATCACGCCCTTCAGCGCGTCTGGCGTGGCGGGATAGACCACCACGCGCGCCCAGTCGGGCGGGTCGATGTCACGGTGCTGCTGCCGGTCGAAGGCATCCGGTTCATAGAATGCGATGCGATGGCCATGCCGGGCCAGCTGCTCCAATATCCCGCGATAATAGGTGGCCGCGCCGTTCCAGTAGGAGGAAAGCAGGCTGGAGCCGTAAAAGGCGATCTTCATGCTACGCTCCTGATCGGCTGCGCGTCGAGCGACGCCGTGATGTCCATCAGCTGCTGCGCGCGATGGGCGCAGCTATGGCGGCTGCGGATCGTCTCCAATCCGTTGCGGACGAGGCTGGCGCGAAGGTCCGCATCCTCGCTGATGGCGCGCATATGGCCCTTCATCTCGTCGCCGGTCCGGGCGAAGAGGAAATCCTCGCCGGGCCGGAACAACCCTTCGCTGTCGTCCCAAGGGGCGGACAGCAGCGGAATGCCGCAGGCCAGCGCCTCGAACACCCGGATCGTCGGAATGCCGGGCAGAAGCTGCGTATAATAGCGGCGCGGCACGTGGACGGTGGCAAGGTGGCGGGCGAAGATAGCCGGCGCGGCGGCATTGGGCGCCCAGCCATGATAGGCGACGCCGTAGCGTTCCAGCGTCGCCAGCGCCTCCTGAGGATAACGCACGCCATAGATGTCGAGCGGGAGCTTCGCCTGCCGCGCGGGGCGGAAGAGATAATCCTCCAGCTCGGCGGTACGCTCCCCATCGCCCCAGTTGCCGATCCAGACGAGGCCGCTTTTCTCACCGGGCAAGGGACGGAAATGCCTCGTGTCGGCGGCTTCATGCCAGGTCCAGACGCGCTCGCCCCAGCCCCAGCTTCGATAGACCTCCGACAGGGCCTCGCCGAACGCCAGCACGCCGTCATAGCCCGACAGGTCGAACGCCCGGATCGCGTCGGGATCGGACACGGCGCGATGATGGGTGTCGTGGAACAGTAGCGTGAAATCGCTCCGCCCCGCCCGGATCAGGCCGAGCGCCCCGACCAGCGAAGGCTCGTTCCATTCATGGACGATGACGAGTTCCGCGCCGTCGAGCAGGGCCACCAGATCGTCCTTCATGCCATAGCCTTGGGCACGGAGTTCGGGATAGGCCTGACGATAGGCGGCGAGACCCTCCTCCCCATGGTCGGACAGGAGGTTGGCGAGGCTCCAATTGCCCTCCGGCTCCAGCGCCAGCACGTCATGGCCCATGGCGGCGAGTTCGCGCAGCACGCCGCGCAGGAAATGGGCATTGCCGTGATTCCAGCAGGACAGCAGCGAATGGGTGAAATAGAGGATCTTCATGCGGCGACCTTCCGCTGGACGGCGCGATAATGGGCGGCCATGTGCGCGGCCGTGGCGGCGGGGGTATAGGCGCCCGCCCGTGCTTGGGCGCGCTGGCCCATTTCCCCGCGAGCGGCGCCGTCGCCCAGCAATTCCTCTATCGCCAAGGTGAAGCCCCGCGCGTCGTGAGGATGGACGAAGATGGCGGCGCCATCCCATAGCTCCCGAAAAGTGGGAATGTCGGACAGCACCAGCGCGCAACCGGCCAGCGCCGCCTCCAGCACCGCAAGGCCGAAGGGTTCGTAAAGCGCCGCCGAAGCGAAGACCGGCCGGCTGGCCAGATGCCGGGCCAGCGCCATGCTGTCGAGCGGGCCGAGCGGCAGCAGCGAACGCAGACCGATCGCCCCTCCCTGCGGCCCCTCAAGCGGCCCGGCGGCCCTGAACGGCACGGCGATGCGGGCGGCCGCCTCATCCAGCACCCGGACATTCTTGCCCTCGTCCCAGAGACGGCCGGCGGTGAACACATGGTCCTGCATCGCCTGCGGCTTTACCGGAAAGAACCGGCCATTATGGACCGCCATGGGGAGCACGCCATAGTGGCGACGCGCCGCCTGCGCAAAGGCCATGCTGGGCGCGACGATGCGGCTCGCCTGCCGAAGGCCGGCCGCGACCAGCGCGGTGCGCCAGTTGAAATCCTCCGGCATGGGACCGCCGCGTACCGCTTCCCACCAGGTCGCGACGCAACTGTGCAGCAGCGCGATCGCCGGGCAGGGATAACGGCCGGCACTGGCCAGCGCCGGCGTATGCAGTTGCACCGCGTCGGCGCGAAGGTCGCCCGCCATTTCCGCCAGCCGCGCCTCGGCCTGCACGATGGGCGCCGCTTCCGCCGCCAGCCATTCGAGTTCGAGGCCGGTTTCCACCAGATGGCAATTGGCTATGGCCGCCGCCTCCGCCCGCTGCGCCTCGCTCAGCGCAGGCCCCATGACGGCCAGCGTCACCTCATAGCCATGGGGCTGGAGCGCGCGGATGAGGTCGGTCGAATATTGCCAGACGCCGCCCACCGCGTCGGCGGACAGCAGCAGATGCCCGCCGCCCCTCACAGCGCGCTCGCGGTCATCAGCCTGGGCCCGGCGCGCTCCGCCCGTTCCTCCGCCAGCCAGCGGGTCAGGTCGGCCACGCCCTGCCGCCAGGGCTTGCGCGCCTTCAGGTTCAGCGCCATGCGCGCCGCGCCGGTGTCCGCGACGAAATAGCGCTGGTCGCCCGCCCGCCAGGGCGCGAAGTCGGGTACGATGGACTTGCCCAGATGGACGCCGATGAAGGCCAGGATCTGCCGCAGGCTGACGGCATTGTCCGGCCCGCCGCCCAGGTTGAAGGCGCGGCCGCCCACCCGTCCGATCTGCCGCCAGACCGCCAGATAGGCGTCCACCGCATCCTGCACGTCCAATATGTCGCGCACCTGATGGCCGTCGCCATAAAGGGTGATCGGCTGCCCTTCCAGGGCGCTGATCAGGAAATGCGCGACCCAGCCCTGATCCTCCGTCCCCATCTGCCGCTGGCCGTAGATGCAGCTCATGCGCAGCACTGCGGCGGGCAGATCGAAACTGCGGGCATAGTCCAGCACATATTGGTCCGCCGCCCCCTTGGAGCAGCCATAGGGCGTATGGAAATCGAGCGGGCGGCTCTCGTCGATGCCGCTGGCGCGCAGATGCTCCGAGGCCGGCTGATAGGCGCCGTCGATCAACGGGAAGTCCAGGTCCTCCAGCCCGCCATAGACCTTGTTGGTGGAGGCGAAGATCACCGGGGGCGGCGTGGCGCAGCGGCGCGCAGCCTCCAGCACGTTGAGCGTGCCGAGCGCGTTCACCTCGAAATCGGCGCGCGGATCGGTGAAGCTGGTGGTGACGGCGACCTGCGCGGCCATGTGGAAGACCGCCTTCGCGCCGGCGACCGCCCGGTCCACCGCCGCATCGTCCCGCACATCGGCGATGACCGGCGTGATCGCGGCGCCGTGGCGCTGCTCCAGCCAGACAAGGTTGCGCTCGACGCCGGGCCGGGCCAGCGAGTCATAGACGACGACCTGCTCGCCCTCCCCCGCCAGCCGGTCGGCGATGTTGCAGCCGATGAAGCCGGCGCCGCCCGTGACCAGCACGGGCCTTCCGTCGGCGCGCTTCACGCGACCAGCCCCCGCGCTTCCAGCTCCGCCCGCGCCTGATTGACGCGGTCGTCGGCGGTCTGCCGCGCCACCCATTCGGCCAGCACGGCAAGGCCCTGCTGGAAGTCCTG
The DNA here is from genome assembly GCF_015074805.1 of Sphingobium fuliginis. Classification (NCBI taxonomy): domain Bacteria; kingdom Pseudomonadati; phylum Pseudomonadota; class Alphaproteobacteria; order Sphingomonadales; family Sphingobiaceae; genus Sphingobium; species Sphingobium fuliginis. The sequence continues at coordinate 1,785,215 of NZ_CP060035.1, forward strand.
CCGCGCCCTGAAGCCCAGCACCTCTTCCGCCTTGCCGGTGTCGCAGAAGCAATGGCGGATGTCGCCGGTGCGCGCCTTGCCGACGATTTCCGGTTCCCCGTCGTTCCGGCCCATCGCCAGTGCAAGCGATTGCGCCACCTCCGTGACGGAGCGGTCCTGCCCCGAGCCGATGTTGAAGGTGCCGCCCGCCGCCTGCGGCAGTTCCAGCGCATCGGCAAAGGCGCGCGCCACGTCGCCGACATGCACGAAGTCGCGCCGCTGCCCGCCATCCTCGAAGATCATCGGCTTCTGCCCGTTCAGCAGGCGCGACGCGAAGATCGCCAGCACGCCGGTATAGGGATTGGACAGCGCCTGCCCCGGCCCATAGACGTTGAACAGGCGCAGGCAGACGCCCTCCATGCCATAGGGCGCGGTCATGATGTGAGTCGTGCGTTCCTGCACATATTTGTTGAGCGCGTAGATGGAGGCGAGATTGGGCTGCTTCCATTCCGGCGTGGCGATGGGGGTGAGCGGACGGCCCTGCCGGTCGACCGGGTCCCAGACCTTCTGATTGTCGCGGATCGACCCGCGCTCCGCGTCCTGGACGATCCGGCCGTCCTCGTCGCGGTACAGCCCCTCGCCATAGATGCTCATCGAGGAGGCCGTCACCACACGCCGCACCGGACGGTCGATCAGCCGTTCGAAGAGGACGGCGGTGCCGACGTCGTTGACCGAGGTATAGCGCTCCACTTCATACATGGACTGGCCCACGCCGACTTCCGCGGCGAGGTGGATGACGGCGTCGACGCCTTGCAAGGCGCGATCCACCGCATGGCCGTTGCGCACATCGGCGCGGATCAGCTCAACCTCCGGATCGAGATCGGCCGGCCGCTCGATGTCTCCATGAACCTGCTCGATCATGCTGTCCAGCACGCGAACGGCATGGCCGCGCTCCAGCAACTCCCGGCAAACCGTCCGGCCAATAAAACCGGCGCCACCCGTGACAAGAATCTTTTCCACGGCCGCTCCCCTTCATTGATGATGATTTGCCAAGGATTGGCCGCGGGAATGTGATATTCCCCGCAACCGTGGCAACGGGATCATGAACATCTTCTTCTACCGTCAGGTTCCGGAAATATTTCAGAAAACCGTTGAATCTATACTCAATATAAACTCATGAAAATAACTCATGTTATACGACAAAAACACAGGTTATTCATGATGTTTCCATTTACCTGTTTGAGAATTACGGCTATGGAACTTTCCTTCTCTTAATCCTGTTAAGCAGCATCTATGTTGATGCTGTCCTCCTCTCGCGAACCGCCCCGCACCTGCTTTCACCTGATCCGTCATGGGATGCATGGCGAATATGGCCGCCTGCTGAGCGGACGGGCGGGCGCGTCGCCCCTCACTGCGCGGGGCCGCATGCAGGCAGCCGGCGTCGCGGCATGGCGCGGCCTGCACGACATAGACGCCGTCCATGCCAGCCCGCGCCGGCGCACGGTGGAAACCGCCTCCATCATTGCCCGGTCCCTGGGGCTGGAGGTCGCCATCGTCCCTGATCTGGACGAGGTCGATTTCGGTTCCTGGAACGGACAGTCCTTTCCGGAACTGGAGGAAAATCCGCGCTGGCGCGATTGGAACCGCAACCGCTCCACCAGCGCGACGCCGGGCGGAGAGACGATGGGCGGCGCGGTCGCCCGAACCGTCCGGCATCTGGAAACAGTCGCGCGGGAAAAGGCGGGCGCGACCATCCTCTGCGTCACCCATTGCGACATCATCCGCGGGACGATCGCGCATTATCTCGGCCTCAGCCTCGACAATCTGCTGAGGTTCGAAGTCGATCCCGGTTCGATCAGCACGATCCTGCTGGGACCAGGCGGCGGTAGCGTGACCCGATTGAACGAGGTACCCGCATGAAGACAGTGAATCTCGCCGCAGACCGCAAGACCGACGCATTGCGCCGCCAGATCGAAGAATTGGGCCCATGGTTCCACAATCTTCGCATCGGCGGCATGGAAACCGCGCCGGATCATTTCCTGGGCGATTATCCGGCTTTCAAATTCGCGCGCTTTGCGGATGCCGTTCCCGAAGACCTTTCCGGAAAATCCGTACTCGACATCGGCTGCAACGCCGGTTTCTATTCGCTCGAGATGAAACGCCGGGGCGCAGCCGAAGTCCTGGGCATCGATTCCGACGACCGGTATCTGGCCCAGGCCCGTTTCGCCGCCGAAGCGCTGGGCCATGACGGCATCGAGTTCCGCAACCTGTCCGTCTATGACGTCGGAAAGCTCGGTCGCCGCTTCGACCTCGTGATCTTCATGGGCGTGCTCTACCATCTGCGGCACCCCCTGCTCGCGCTCGACCTGATCCGCGAGCATGTGGCGGGCGACATGATGCTGTTCCAGACGATGCAGCAGGGTTCGTCCGACGTGCTGCTGGTGCCGGAGGATCATCCCTTCCACGTCCCCGGCACCAGCCGCCCGCCCGGCTTCTTCGACAATCCGGCCTATCCGCGCCTGCACTTCATCGAACGGAAATTCGCGCATGACTGGACCAACTGGTGGGCCCCGAACAAGGCCGGCGCGCAGGCGCTGCTGCGCGCCGCCGGCTTCACCATAGAGGCCGAGCCGGAGGAGGAAGTCTATCTCTGCCGCGCCGCCCCGATCCCGTTCGGGGAGCTGATGGGCAGGCCGGCCGTCTATCCAGCCCAAGGGCCAGAGGAGGGAACCGACGCATGATCGAAGCCGCGATGATCTGGAACGAACCCAATAACAAGTCGCATTGGGACCCGGAGGTCGACCCCGACTGGTCGCTCTATGCCGACATGGTGATCCGCGCGGGCGCCGCCATCGCCGACGCCAATCCCGCCGTGACCCGCGTGCTGGGCGGCATGTCGCCCATCGATCCGCATTGGGTGAACCGGATGCGCGACCATGGCGCGCTGGACGCGGTGGATGTCGTGGCGGTGCACGGCTTCCCGCTCGACTGGAACCTCTGGCCGCTCAATGACTGGCCCTCCCGGATCGCGGAGATCGAGGCGGTGGTGCCCGACAAGCCGGTCTGGGTGACGGAAGTCGGCGTCGGCTCCTTCGGCGCGGAGGAAGTGCAGGTCTTCGGCCTCAACCGCACCGCCGAACTGCTGATCGGGCGGGTGCCGCGCATCTATTGGTACAGCCTCTACGACCTGCCGCAGGAATGGGGCGCAACCACGCGCCATCGGGAAGCGGAAGGATCGAGCTATTACCGCCATTTCTACATGGGGCTGATCCGCGCCGACGGCACGCCCAAGCCCGCACTGGAGGACTATGCCAGGGTCGCTGGCGAGATGGGGCTGATGCAATGGTTCCATTTCGAGGACCCGCGCCTGAACGATGCCGTCGACTGGATGAAGCGGCTGGGCGTCAGGCAGTTGCGCACCGGCCTGAGCTGGGCCGACAGCTTCCGCCCCAATGCGGTCGACTGGTTCGACCGGCAGATGGAGGCGCTCAGCGATTTCGACGTCACCGTCACCTTCTGCTTCACGCCCGAACATCTGGGCATCGCCCCCCATCACAGCAGCGCGGTCCACGATCCGCAGGCCTTCGCGGATTTCTGCGCCTGGATGGTCGACCGCTACGCGCCGGCATCGGCCGCCCTGCCGGTCGCCCGCACCGCCTGACGGAGACGCATCATGCAACCTATCAACATCGGCATCGTCGGCGTCGGCAATTGCGCCAGTTCGCTGGTGCAGGGCCTGTCCCACTATCGCGCCGAGAGCAACGACCATAGCGGCCTGATGCATTGGGAACTGGGCGGCTATCGCCCCTGCGACATCCGACTGACGGCGGCCTGGGACATCGACCGGCGAAAGGTCGGCCGCGACATTGCCGAAGCGATCTTCGCCCGGCCCAATTGCACCCAGGCCTTCTGCGGCGACGTCCGCCCCAGCGGGGTGAAGGTGGAGATGGGCCGCCTGCTCGACGGCTGCGCCGATCATATGGCGGACCATCCCGACGATCGCACCTTCCTGCCTGCCGACGACGCCGAACCCGACCGCGCGCAGGTGGTCGAACGGCTGCGCGAGGCGAAGGTGGACGTGCTGCTCAACTATCTGCCGGTGGGATCGCAGCAGGCGACGGAATTCTACGCGCAATGCGCGCTGGAGGCGGGCGTCGCCTTCGTCAACAACATTCCGGTCTTCATCGCCAGCGACCCCGCCTGGGCGGACCGGTTCGAGCGGGCCGGCGTGCCGATCATCGGGGACGACATCAAGGCGCAACTGGGCGCGACCATCGTCCATCGGGTTCTCACCGACCTGTTCGCCAAGCGGGGCGTGAAGTTGGACCGCACCTACCAGCTCAACACCGGCGGCAATACCGATTTCCTCAATATGTCGAACCGTTCGCGGCTGAAGTCGAAGAAGATTTCGAAGACCGAAGCCGTGCAGTCGGTCGCGGAAACCCGGCTGGAGGATGAGAATATCCATATCGGCCCGTCCGATTATGTCGCCTGGCAGAATGACAACAAGGTCTGTTTCCTGCGCATGGAAGGCCAACTCTTCGGCGGCGTGCCGATGAACCTGGAACTGCGCCTGTCGGTGGAGGACAGCCCCAATTCGGCGGGCGTCGCCATCGACATGATCCGTTGCGCCAAGATCGCGCTGGATCGCGGTCTGGGCGGCCCCATCCATCCGGCGGCAGCCTATTTCTGCAAGCATCCGCCGATGCAGATGACCGATGACCGGGCGCATGAAGCGCTGGAGGCCTTTATCCGTGGGGAGGGCGCAATCGCGCTGGCGGCGGAATGAGCGAATTGCTGATGCCGGAGCGCGAACCGGCCGAAAAGGCGGCGACCATGCGCGCGGCGGTTGTCACCGGCCCCGGCGCGGTGCGGATCGACCGGGTTCCGATGCCGCGGCCCGGCCCCGGTCAGGTCCGCATAAGGCTGGAGGGATGCGGCGTCTGCGCCTCCAACCTCACCCCCTGGGCGGGACCGGAATGGCAAAGCTTCCCGCTGGAGCCGGGCGCGCTCGGCCATGAGGGCTGGGGCATTGTCGATGCCATCGGGGAGGACGTGACCTCTGTAACGGTGGGGGACCGCGTGGCGGCGCTTTCCTATGCCAGCTATGCCGACCATGATTTGGCGGACGAAAGCGCCATCGTGCGGCTGCCGTCCGAACTGGACGGGCTGCCCTTCCCCGGCGAGCCCCTGGGGTGCGCGTTCAACATCTTCCGCCGCGCCGACATCCAGCCCGGCCAGACCATCGCGATCATCGGCATCGGCTTTCTGGGGGCGCTGCTCACCCGGCTGGCGACGGAGGCCGGAGCCCGCGTCGTCGCCATTTCGCGGCGCCCCTCCTCGCTCGCCCTCGCCCGCGATCATGGCGCGGCGGAGACGATCGCGATGGACGATCATCAGGCGATCATCCACCGGGTCAGCGCGCTCACCCAAGGACGCTTCTGCGAACGGACGATAGAGGCGGTGGGCAAGCAATGGCCGCTCGACCTGGCGGGCGAACTCACCGCCGAGCGCGGCAAGCTGATCGTCGCGGGCTATCATCAGGACGGGCCGCGCCAGGTGAACATGTGGCTGTGGAACTGGCGCGGCATCGACGTCATCAACGCCCATGAGCGCGATCCCGCGGCCTATGCAGAGGGAATGAGGGAAGCGGTGGCGGCGGTCGCTTCCGGCCGCATCGATCCCGCGCCGCTCCTCACCCACCGCTATCCGCTCGACCGGCTGGGCGAGGCGCTGGACGCCACGCGCGACAAGCCGGACGGTTTCGTAAAGGCGATCATCGTCCCATGAATGCCGCTATCGCCCCTGCACCCACCCTCCTCACCCGCCCGCGCATCGGCTTTCTGGGCGTGGGCTGGATCGGCCGCAACCGGATGGAGGCCATGCTGGCGACCGGCGGGATCGAGGCGGCCGCCATTGCCGACGCCCTGCCCGGCAACGGTGCGGAGGCGGCCCTGCTCGCTCCCGACGCGGTGCGGCTGGAGTCGCTCGACGCGCTGCTGGAACAGCCGCTCGACGGCATGGTCATCGCCACTCCCAGCGCACTCCACGCAGAACAGTCGATCCGCGCGCTGGAGCGGGGCGTGCCGGTCTTCTGCCAGAAGCCGCTGGGCCGCACCGGGGCGGAGGTCCGGGCCGTGATCGACGCCGCCCGCGCGGCCGACCGGCTGCTGGGCGTCGACCTGTCCTATCGCGGCACCGCAGGCATGCGCGCCCTGCGGGATCATGTCCGCGCCGGCCAACTGGGCCATGTCCATGCCGTCGACCTCATCTTCCACAATGCCTATGGCCCGGACAAGCCGTGGTTCCACGATCCCGCATTGTCGGGCGGCGGCTGCATGATGGACCTTGGCGTGCATCTGGTCGACCTGGCGCTCTGGGTGCTCGACTTCCCCGAGGTGGAGCGGATCGAGGCCGCCCTCTTCGCGAAAGGACGTCCGCTGGAGGATCGCGGCCGGCAGGTCGAGGATCTGGGCATGGCGACGCTGCATCTGGCGGACGGGCGCATGGTCCGGATCGCCTGCTCCTGGAACCTCCATGCGGGGCAGGATGCGGTGATCGCCGCCGATTTCTACGGCGACAGGGCGGGAGCCGCATTCCGCAACATCGGCGGCTCCTTCTACGACTTCCGGGCAGAGCTGTTCCGCGGCACGGCGCGGGAAACGCTGTCGGAGCCCGGCGATCCATGGGGCGGCCGAATGGCGGCGGAATGGGCCGAAAAGCTGGCGCGCTCCCCTCGCTTCGATCCGGGATGCGAAGAACTGGCGCATGTGGCCGACATCATGGACGGCATCTACGCCGCCGCAACGGTATAAGGAAAGGACTTCATCATGAGCACATCGGACACGACCACCGACCATGACACCATCCGCAAATGGGTGGAGGATCGCGGCGGCCGCCCCGCAGTCGTCAAGGCGACGGAAGACAATGGCAAGGGCGGCGGCCTGCTGCGCATCGACTTTCGCGAGAAGGATGAGGCGCTGGACGAAATCGAGTGGGATGAATTCTTCCGCATCTTCGATGAGAACAATCTCGCCTTCCTCTATCAGGACAAGACGAAGGACGGGAAGGAAAGCCGGTTCAGCAAATTCGTGGAACGCGACAAGGGGTAAGCCGGCAGCAGGCGCCCGCCGACCATTGCGGCCAAGGGTCACGCAAAACGGTCGAACAGCTTCCCCAGCCAGCCGCGCGAATAAGCGAGGCCATGGTAGAGCTTCAGCATGGCCCGCGCCCAGACCAGGAACAGGCCGGGCCTGCCCAGAGCCTCGGCCAGCCGGAACACCGTGCCGCTGCCCCTGCTGATCGCGTGGCGCAGCCGATAGATCATCCTGCGCCGCCACGGCAGGCCCGCGCTGCCCGGCCGCACGCGCTTGCGCGGCCGGACGCCCGCCTTGCGCCAGCAAAGCCGATAGGCCAGTCCTTCCCGCCGCTGGCGAAAGCCCGCCGCCTGCGTTTCCCGCACGAAACCGGCGTCGACGGGTTGCAAGGCCAGCCTTCCCGCATCGATGCCTTCGCGCAGCATTGCATGCAGCGCGGGCGACCGCACCACCACGACATTGGTGCCGCGCCCGTCGGAGGAATAGGGTTCCACCCAGGCATCGCCAAAGGCGATGTCGGCGGTCTCCGCCACCACATCGTCGCAAAAGTCGCAGGCGCTGTTCTGGAAGAATCCCGACCCCCAGTCACCATCCACCAGATGCCACCAGTCCCGCATACGCTGTTCGCCGGCACGATCGGTCAGCCGCGCCCTGTACCAGTTGGCCGGCCGCTCCGGGTCCTTGACGCGATAGTCGATCTGCCGGACAGCGGCGGGGTCGAAACCCATCTGCCGGGCGAAGCTGGACGCCATATGGCGGCTTTTCATATGCCCGCACACCAGGCCCAGCGTGAAGACAATACGTTCCCGCAGCAGCGGATCGGCGGCGCGGGCGAGATGCACCGCCTTGATGAAGCAGGGAATGCCGACGACGGCATAGCGGCCCGGCACCTCCCGGATCTCGCGCAGCACCTCGGCCATGTCGACGGGATAGTAGCGCGACTGCGCGCCCTCCCACAAAGCAGGAAGATCGCGCGCTATGCGATAGCGGAACAGACGCCCCTCGGTCGCGGGATCGGCCCGCGTCACATGCGCCACGCCATCCACCATCCCCCGGCGCAGCAGTTCACCCGCGACCCAGCTCACCATGCCGCCCGAACTGCCCCTTTCGCGATAGCCGGCTTCGGCGGCGTGGCCGACATAGGCAGCGTCGAACCGGCCGATATACTCGTCCTGCGCCGCCGCTGCCGGAAAGCGCTGTCGGGCGATCTCATCCTCATTCATGGCGTGCGGGGAAAAAGGACAGCATGCCGAAAAGCCCTCGCTCCGCCGCCGATACCAATCCGGATCGCCGGCCGGGTTGCGCTGGCCGTCCCTGTTCCACTCCAGCCGGGCCTGCTCGGGCCGGGCCTGCGCGACGCAGCCGCCGCAGCCGATGCAGAGGCCCGACGAAACCATGTCGCGGGGGCTGACCGCCGCCGCGCTCATGACGGCATCGCCAGCGCCCGCCGCAGGAAATCGCCCGACTGCGCCCGCAATCGATCGATGCGCTGCTGCACGGCCGATGCCGGCGGTTCGTCGAGGCTCCGGGCGACGACCCGATCATCATCCTCCGTCAGGATCATATGCCCTTGCGCGCCCAGCTCCCAGAGGAGATCGCGCACCTTGTTCATGCGGTAGGCGGAGGGCGCCGTGACGAAAGGACGCCCATTCAGCAGGGCGAAGACGCAGCCATGGAAGAAATTGGTGACGACGGCGTCGGCGCCCGCCATCAGCTCGGCGAATTCCAGCGGTCCGGCCTCCAGCCATTGCTCGTCCGCCCAGTCGTTGCGATAGCCTATGCTGCGGATCGGGAGCCCGCGCGCCCTTGCCCAGTTGCGGACGGAAAGACAGAACCACTCCGGGAAATTATGACCGTAAAGCGCCACATAGCCTTCGCCCGACGCGCCCCTGCGCACCGCCGGTCCGGGGAATTGCAGGCAAGGGTCCAGCACGATGTCGGGGTCATGACCCAGCGCGGTTCTGATCATCCGGCGGCTGTTCTGGTCGCGCACGGAAATGGAGGCGAAGTTGCCGATCTGGCTTGCCCAATGGTCGGACAGTCCCTCCGACGCATTCTGATTGCCGAAACTGGCCGCATAGGAGATCAGCGTCCCGCGAACCCCCTTGCCGTAAAAGGCCGAACATCCGCCATACCAGGGGTGGCGCAGGTTCCACACCTCGTCGCTGCCGACGATGACGGCGTCATAATCGCCCATCTCTTCCGGCCGGTCGATGGGAAAGCGGCGCGACAGAGGCAACCGCTCGAACGCCTCGCGAAATTTCCGGGTCTTGCGGGCATAGGCCGGAAAATCGCTGCGCGGCGTCCGCTGCGGCAGGGTGGGACTGAGCGCGCATCGAAGCTCCGCCCGGGTGACGCGCGGCGACTCATGGTCCAGCAATTCGGCCTCGACGCCCATGCGCCGCAACCCTTCGACCAGACAGCGCGCCTGCCAATAGGAACCGTAGTTGATGCAACGGTGGAATGTCAGGACGCCCAGCCGCCGCATCTCAGTCCGCTGCGCAGGCGGCATAGCTTTTTTCCTCCACCAGTTCGGAATCCAGCAGGCGGTTGATCTCCCGCTTGATCGCGGCGCGCCGGTCGTTCATCCTGTAGACCGACCGGGCAAGGTCGATGAAGGACGCGCCGAACCGCGCTGCCGCCTCTTCCCCCCGGATCGCGTCCTCGATTTCCCACAGCGCCTCGTTCACCCGCTTCAGGCTTTCGACCAAACCGCCCACGGCCCCGTCGCGCAGGGCCTGTTCGCCAATGGCGCTCAGCAACCGATATTCCCTGCCCACATTGTCCCGCGCGGCGGGCGTGGCGATCCGCTCCTGCTTGATCTGCAGGATCGTCATCTTGTCCAGCAGCTCCCCCCAGGACACCGGTACGGAAGGGGTCGGCATATATCCCATGTTCAGCTACCTTTCCGCTGCGAGCGCCGGACAGGCGGCAAGGTCGCGCGCCAGTTCGGCCAATGGCGTTTCCCAGTCGCCGGCGCTGGGCTGGGCATAGATCCGCATCGACGGATACCAGGGCGTGCCGCGCGCGCCGACCGGCCAGCGCCAGTCGGGATCGGACTTCAGCAACAGCCAGGTCGGCTTGCCCATGGCGCCGGCCAGATGGGCGATCATCGTGTCGACGGTGATGACCAGATCCGTCGCGCCGACCAGGGCCGCCGTCGCCTTCATGTCGAAGGGGCAGCCGTCCGGATTGAGCACGGGCAGCATCGTCGCCTCCGGCATCAGGCTGATGCAGGGCGCCATGGCGCAGATCGGCGCCAGCAGGTGCGGCGGAATGGACCGCGCAGGGTCCCACGGTCCCGCGCCATGGCAAAGCCCGACGCAACCATGCGGCAGCACGCCGCTTTCCGCCGCGAGATAGGGCATCGCCGCATCGGCGGGCGTCAGCCGAAGCGCGAAGTCCAGTTCCGTGATCTCCAGATCGCATTCCGACTGCGGCAGCGGATGGGCGTCGATAAAGGGGACGAAGCGGATGCCGCCGCCCGGTCCGGCGATGAGGTCGATCAGCCGCGGCTGCATCTCCACCGTCAGCGAGGCCGTGCGCGCCGCCAGCATCGGCAGGAAGCGCGCGAACTGGATGCTGTCGCCCAGGCCATGATAGCAGCGCACCAGACAGTGCCTGCCTTCATAAGGCCGCCCGTCCCATACCCAGCGCTGATGATAGGGCAGCGTCGGATCGTCCCGGCGGGCGGGATCGCGCCGCTGGAGTTCCCGTTCCGAAATCGCCCAGGCGGCGGCATGGTCCCCCGCGCGCATCGCAGCCGCCCAATCTGCCATGTGATCCGCCATGCCGTCCCCAATTCCCGCCCGGTGGAGCGCGTTCCGGACCGCCGGCGCGACCCGGACGATCCGCTAACCTATGTGATCGAAATTCCGGCATCGGCGCGTCGTGGAAACCGGCCCGCTATCATGGGTTAACGGCCATGCACCTCCCGCCGTGCCTGCCGTGTTGAACCACGGCTTTGCCCGTTCGAGGTGGAAATTGACTGCCCAATCCCGTGAACCGCTGAAAACCCTCAGGCCGGTGGACAGGCCGCGCCGGGGCGTCATGAAGATGCTCGCCGCCGGCATCGTGACCGGCGCCGCCGACGACGATCCTTCCGCGATCGGCACCTATGCCAGCGCGGGCGCGCGCTACGGCCTTGCCTTCCTGTGGATCGCGCCGGTCCTGCTGCCGATGATGTATGTCGTCGTCTATCTGTCCGCGAAGATCGGGCAGGTCTATGGCAAGGGCCTGTTCGCCTGCATCCGCGATCAGTTCCCGCGCTGGCTGCTGCTGCCGCTGGTGACGCTCGCCTTCGCCGGCAACATCATAGAGGCGGCGGCGGACCTGGGCGGCATCGGCGCGGCGCTCAACCTGCTGGTGCCGATCCCGGTGCCGCTGATCGTGGTGGGCGCGGCGGCGATCATCTTCGCCCTGCAATATTTCGGTTCCTACATGCTCATCCGGCGCGTGTTCCGCTGGCTGGCGCTCATCCTCTTCGCCTATGTGGCGGCGGCGGTCATGGCCCGCCCCGATCCCATCGCGGTGCTGCGAGCCACCTTCATCCCCGCGCTCAGGATCGATGCGCAATCGCTGTCGCTGATCGTCGCCTGCATAGGCACCTCGCTTTCCGCCTATATCTATACCTGGCAATCCAATCAGGAGGTGGAGGAGCAGATCGCCCTGGGCCGCCGCCGGCTCTGGCAGCGCAAGGGCGCGACCGCGTCGGAGATGAAGCGGACGAGCCGCGACGTGCTGACCGGCATGATCTTTTCCAACCTCATCCTCTATTTCATCCTGCTCGCGACCGGGATCACCCTGCACGCCGCCGGACGGACGGAGATCGAGACCGCCGCCGACGCCGCCGCCGCGCTGGAACCCATCGCCGGTCAGGCCGCGAAATTCCTGTTCGCCGCCGGCGTGGTCGGGGTGGGCTTCCTGGCGGTGCCGGTGATGACCACGGGCGCGGCCTATGACGTGGTGCAGGGGCTGGGCCGCGCGGGCAGCCTGCATGACGCGCCGCAGGACAACAGGCTGTTCTATGCCATCATCGCGGCGGTGACGGCGCTGGCGGTGGCGATGAACTTCCTGGGCTTCAACCCGATGAAGGCGCTGGTCTGGTCGGGCATCGTCCAGGGCTTTTCCGTGCCGCCGCTGCTGCTGCTCATGATGCTGCTCACCAACCGCCCGGCCGTGGTCGGCGCGCGCACCAACGGCCGCTGGACCAACCTGCTGGGCTGGACGACGACCGGCGTCACCTTCCTCTGCGCCCTGTCGCTGGCGGCGAGCTGGCTGCTATGAGCCTATTCCCGACGCATTTCCAGATAGCCGCTGTCGAAGCTCGCGATGCGGACGAGGCCGTCCCAGTCCAGCACGCGGATGGTCCGCCCGGTCCAGGACAGGACACCCTGCTGCCTCAGCCAGCGAACGACGCGGTTCATGTGCACCGGCGTGATGCCGAGCGCGTCGGCAATATGCGCCTGCGTCGCCTTGAATTCGAAGGCCGTGCGCGAACCCTGGCCCGCGCATTCCAGCCGCAACGCCATTTCGCACAGCAGATGCGCGGTGCGCGCCGCCGCATCCCGCCTGCCAAGGCTGACCACCCATTGGGCGATGATCGAAGCGTCGACCACGCAGTCGCGCCAGAAGGCCTCCGCCACGCGGGGATGGGCGCGCGAGACCCGCAGCAGTTCCTCATGCGGGATCTTCAGGTAGGTCAGCGGCGCGGAAAGGGCCTGAACCGCCCATTCCACGCGCGGCAGCATGGCGGAATGCAGGTCGCACATGTCGCCGGGAATATACATCGCCGTGATCTGCCGCATGCCGTTGGGCAACTGCCCGAACCGCCCCGCAAGGCCTTCCGCCACCAGGCAGGAATAGGTCACCAGATGACCGGGAGGGACGATGTCGACATTGGGCGACACCTGCGCCAAATGGAAGCGCATGGACAGGATCGCCTGCCGTTCCTCCTCCGTCAGCGGGGAACGGATCAGAAGCCGGTTCAGGAAATATTGCAGGGCGGGATGCGGCATCAGCCGACGCTCCCCACAAGAGGGCGCAACCGCCGCAGGGCGATGATGCGCGAGGGGGGCGGCCTGCAGAATCGCCGCAGGTCAGCCACCGAACGTCACGACATCGCGAAAATAGATCGTTTCCAGCTTTCGGCCCTGATCGTCCTGCAAGACCAGATGATGATCGAGATTGACAGGCCGGCCGTGGATGACATGTTCCGCGATGATTTCGCGCCCGCTGCGGATCGCTTCGGCCCGCGCCTCCGCCACGTCAGCAAATTGCTGGCCGGCTTCGTCGATCACATTGTCGTCGTTGAACAGGTGAATGTGGAATATCGGCATGGGTGATAAAATCCGTGTTCGAAACATTGTTCCGGTGTCAGGCCACGTGATCCCCACGACGACTTCGGCGGAGGTCAGCCCCCTTTGTCGTCGCCATCCAGACCACGCGCCAATTCATCGAGCCACACCGTCGCGGTCCCGTCCGACGGCGCCCGCCAGTCGCCTCTGGGCGACAGCGCGCCGCCGGAGGAGATTTTCGGGCCATTGGGCAGCGCGGACCGCTTGAACTGGCTGATCGTGAAGAAGCGGTAGAGGAAATTTTCCAGCCAGTGCCGGATCGTCGGCAGATCATAGGCGCGTTTGGCGCTCTCCGGATAATCCGTCGGCCATGCGCCGCTTCCGGCGTCGCGCCAGGCGTGCCATGCCAGAAAGGCCACTTTCGACGGCGGCAGGCCCAGGCGCACGATATGATGCAGGAAGAAATCGTTGAGCGCATAGGGGCCGACCCGATCCTCCGTGCTCTGCAAGGCGCCGTCCTCCCCCGCCGGCACCAGTTCGGGCGAGATTTCGGTATGCAATATCGCGTCCAATATCCGCGCAGTCGCCGCATCGAACTGGCCGGTCGCGATGCACCAGCGGATCAGGAACTGGATCAATGTCTTGGGAATGGCGCTGTTGACCGCATAATGGCTCATCTGGTCGCCTACGCCATAGGTGCACCAGCCCAGCGCCAGTTCGCTGAGGTCGCCCGTCCCCACGACGAAGCCGCCATGCCTGTTGGCCAGCCGGAACAGATAGTCGGTGCGCAGCCCCGCCTGCACATTTTCGAAGGTCACGTCATAGACCGGCTCCCCCCGCGCGAAGGGATGCCCCATGTCGCCCAGCATCTGGCGGGCGGCGGGGCGGATGTCGATCTCCTCCCCCTTCACCCCCAATGCGTTCATCAGCGCCCAGGCATGGCCCTTGGTCAACTCGCCCGTGGCGAAGCCCGGCATGGTGTAGCCCAATATGGCCGAGCGCGGCAGGCCCAGCCGGTCGCAGGCCTTGGCGGCGACGATCAGGGCATGGGTGGAATCGAGGCCGCCCGACACGCCGATGACGAAATGCCGGCCCGCGGTCGCCCGAAAGCGCGTGACCAGCCCCTCGACCTGGATATTGAAAGCCTCGTAGCAATCCGCCGCAAGCTGCCCCGGATCGGCGGGGACGAAGGGAAAGCGCCGGGGCGACCGGTGCAGGCCGACATCCTTGCCGCCGCGCAGAAAGGGAAAACGCACGGTACGGAAGCGGGTTTCCGGATGCCCGGCCGCGGCCGCATTGTCGTTGAAGGTGCCGTTGCGCATCCGCTCCAGCCGCAGCCTCTGCACATCGACATCCGCGTAGAGCAGTTCCGCCGCATCCCCGAACCGCTCCGATTCCGCCAGCAGTTCGCCCAGCTCATGCACCATGGCCTGCCCGTCCCAGGCCATGTCCGTGGTGCTCTCGCCCGTGCCCGCCGCCGAATAGGCATAGGCCGCCTGACAGCGCACCGACTGGGAGGCGGATAGCAGATGCCGGTCGCGCGCCTTGCCGATGGTGATGTTGGAGGCCGAAAGATTGCACAGGATCAGCGCGCCCGCCATCGCCCCCATGGTGGAGGGCGGCAGCGGCGCCCAGAAATCCTCGCAGATCTCGACATGGAAGATGAAGTCGGGATAGCTGTCCGCCGCGAACAGCAGGTCCGTGCCGAACGGCGCGACATGGCCGCCGACGTCGATTTCCAGCCCGGAAAGACCGGCTCCGGACGCGAACCAGCGCTTTTCATAATATTCGCGGTAGTTGGGCAGATAGCTTTTCGGCACCACTCCCAGCAGCCGCCCGTCCGCAATGACCAGCGCGCAATTGTAGAGCCGCCCGCCGCGCCGAAGCGGCGCACCGATCAGCAACACCGGCCAGCCGGCGCTCGCCTCGATCAGCGCCGCCGCCTCCCGTTCCACCCTGTCGAGCAGCGCTTCCTGCAGGTGCAGGTCGTCGATCGCATAGGATGACAGGCATAGCTCGGGAAACAGCAGGAGGTCGGCCGCGCCGCCCGCCGCCTGCCGCGCAAGCGCCCGGATCGCCTGTGCATTGGCTCCGACATCGCCAACGCTGCCCTTGGGCGTCGCCGCCGCGACACGGACAAGGCCGTGGCTATGGATCGACGCGAACCTTTCAACCTCGCTCAAGGGCATGCCTCATCATCTCGAGCGCGACCCGGATGGACCTGATCCGCACGGGTCCTCGCCCTATGTCCCCGAAATGCTCTTCCCGATGCTCGGTCGGCCCGCCTAGTGCGGCGCAGGCGAAATGGACCAGGCCCGCTTCTTCCCCGGGCGGGGCCGCACCGGCATAGCCGGTTATGGCAAGCGCGATGTCCGCATGGGACCGTTCGATCGCGCCATCGGCCATCGCCATGGCGACCTCCCGGCTGACCGCACCGCAGGCCGCGATCCGCTCGCTGCGGATGCCCAGCAATTCGCATTTGGCATCCTCGCTATAGACGACGAAGCCGCGTTCGAAGGCATGGCTCGCGCCCTCCACATCGGTCAGCAGCGACGCCAGCAGCCCGCCCGTGCAGCTTTCCGCCGTCGCCAGCGTCAGTTCGGCGGAACAACAGTCCTTCAGCAAGGTGGCGGCGGCATTCTCAATATCTTCGGGAATGATAGGCGACAGGGTTTCCGCCGTATCGCCCTTCCCATCCGATGCGCTCATGGCGGGCCATCCTCATTCTAATGCACGATCCGGCGCAGGGCATCGATCAACTGGCGGGACAAGGCCCATTTGGGCACGAGCGGAGCGCCGGGATGAGCGTTGACGGCAGGATGCGCAAAGGCGCCGGTGCAGAACAGATAAGGGATGTCATATCGGTCCAGATCGTCGGCGAGCAGACCGACATCCCCATCCCTCACCCGCACGTCGAGCACCGCGCCCGCCGGGAAGTCCGCCGCGACCGCCGCCATGCCGTCCGCCAGGCTGGCATATGGACCGTCCACCTCATAATCCGCGTCTTCCAGCAGGTCCGCGATGATGCCCGCTATCGCCGGATCGTCCTCCACCAGCAAAATTTTGGGATTTGCCGCCATGGCGCCTCATCCCAATCCGAAATGCGCGCGATAGCGCTCGAAACAGCGCTCCCCGCATTGAAGGCGGATCAGCGCGCCTTCCGCCATCGCCGTCGCCCGCCGTGGGTCTTCGGCGACGAGCGGCACTATGGCTTCATCGTTCCAGTCGCGGCTGTGCTTGACGTCCAGCACGGCATGCAGATCGAAATAGCGCCTTTCGCTGCCGCTGAGCCCGATGCGGCGCAGGCCCTGGGCAGTATGGGCGGAACGGCCGGGGGCGGTCAGTTCGATCACGCCCAGCGCGCCGACGCTGTGCCAGGCATAACAGCGCGACGTCGCCATCGCCGTCATCGCATTGGCGAGGGCCAGGCTCTGCCAGACCGTGCTCTCGACCCCGATGTCGAGGTGAAGTATGTCGACCAGCTGGCCCAGCATCGGGCCGTGCATGCCCTTGGCATTGCCGCGGCCCATCTCGTCCCAATAGTTGCGCGCCAGTTCCAGCTTGGCGCGCGGCGGCAGCTTCACCTGAGTCAGGGCGACCAGATCGTCGAAACCCGCTTCCCCCGCCGCTTCCTGCGAAAGGAACCATCGAATCTCGTCCCGGCTCGCCTCCTGCGCCAGCCAGGGGAAAAGCGCGTCCTTCTGGCCGGGTCCGCTTTCCTTCAGTCCTTCGAACCAGGCGATGAACCCGTCCGGGTCGGTCGGCGCCTGCGCCGCTTCCTCGCGAACTTCCGCCCGCAGCTCCTCGATAAAGCCATGCTCCAGACGAAGCATCCGCCGATCGCGGTCGAATCTCTCCGCGGTCATGTCCGAAGGAAATGCTGGCGAAAGCCGTTCACGATTCCAGTAGGTAAGCTCCTCCTGAAACGGCTGCTGCAGAAATTGTGACCCGTGATATTCCCATTGTGTCGCCACGATAAAACCTCTCATTCATCATGGCTAAAAATCCCGGGACAGGCGAGCGTTCCTGAAAATCTTACTGATCCGGATCAACTCTGCAGGAAACGACCATGATGACTGCCGGACGGGTGCCGACAATCATCCTGGTGAAACGATCAGGGAACCCGTCGGCCCGCCACAAGCTGATAGACGAGGACGACCAACGCCAATACCAGCAGCAGGTGGATCAGTCCCCCGCCCACCGGCACGATGAATGCGCCCAATGCCCAGAGGACGAGGAGGATGATAAGGATGGTCCACAACATGATCGGCCTCGCTGTCGCTAAGTCAGGCTGGATAAGTCGCGCCGCCTGCGATTGTTCCGACGCGATCCATTCCCGTGCATGAAACATGGCGGCTCCGCTCAAGAAGCCGCCATGTCCGGGGTCCGGCGTCTGCCGTCAGCGCTGGGTGACGGTCGTGGTCGTCTTCTCCACCACGGAAGCGCGGGCCGGGCTCGTCGTGCGCTGCACCACCTTGCGCTTGACCGGAGCGGCCTTGCGCGTCGCAGTGGGGGTGGTCTTCACGGTTTCCGTGGTGACCGTGGTGGTCGCGGGCGCGGGCACCGCTGCGGCGGCGCGGGCGGCGCGGGCGTCTGCTGCCGCGGAAGCCGCTGCGCGCTCGGCGGCTTCGGCGCGCGCATTGGCCGCCGCGGCATCCTGTTGCGCGGCCACGGCCGTCGATGCATGCACCTGGGCGTCGGCATCGGCGCGCAGGCGGCTTTCACCGATTGCGGTGTCCGCAAATTGCTGCGCTTCCACCGCCGTCCGGATGGCGGCCTGTTCCTTGCCGCTCTTGAGATGCTCCTGCGCCAGACGCAGGGACGCCTGGGCCTTCGCCAACACCGCCGGATCGAAGTCGCCGGCCTTCAACTTGCCCGCAGCGTCGATTTTCCCCTGGGCCTGCGCAATCGCCGCAAGCGCGCGTTCTTCATCGCCCGCCAGCGCGGGCGTGCTTGCCAGGAACAGGGCCGATGCAGCAGCGAAAGCACGCATGGAAAAGCTGATCTCACGCATATACTCTCCTGTATTCGTTTCTTGAGGCCACGAGAACGAATCATGTGGCGACTGTGTTCCACTTGGATGATGCGGATGCCGACTGTCGCATCCTCCGCCAAGGTCTGGGCCTGATCTTCGATGCCGATATATTTCTCTTCCGGATGGGAACAGGATTGCACCGGAATATAAGGCGACCGCCCTAACATGAATTATATGGCTTGCCCCGGCATCGGGGAACCTGCCCGCGAGAGCCGCCGTTCTTCCGCCGAGGAGGCCGTCTGCACATGACACCGAAGAGCTGGAGCCTTGGACTCGGTCTTTTCTCCATCGGTCTGGGACTGGCGGAAGTCGCACGACCACGCGCCATTGCGAGGCGGCTGGGACAGGACCATGCCGCCGCCCGTGCGACGATAAGGCTGTTCGGAGCGCGCGAGCTGCTGGCCGGCGCAGGCATCCTTGCGGCGCCGGCGCATTCCACGCGGGTCTGGAACCGCGTGGCGGGCGATGCCCTCGATCTTGCGGCGCTCGCCCTGGCCAGCCGGCGCCGCCCGCTCTGGGGGCCGATGGCCTTCGTCATGGGCGCCACGGTGGCGGACATCATCGTGGCGCGCGCGCTGGACCGAAAGACCGGGAAGATGTTGCCGCTGTCTCCCGGCAAGCCGCGCATACCCCCCGATCCGCCTGCCGACGACCAAGGGTCCCCCACCACCATAGAGCCGGACGACATGGCGTTTCACCATGCGCCGCCGGTGCCCACGCGACAGGTGCGATGACCGGGGCGGGGAGATGACCTCCGCCCCCCTCAATCCGCCGCCCTGTCGCGGCGCCCGCGGCAGCGACCTGCCGGCCTATGTCGGCAACGGCATGATCGGCCTTCGGGTGCGGGAAATCCCCCTGCTGGCGGGTTCCGCGATCCTGAACGGCGTCGTCGGTCCCGATCCGGACAAGGGGATCGAAGCGGCGGTGCCCATTCCCTATCCGCTCGCCGCCGACATCGCGATTGGGGAGGCATGGCTGTCGGACCAGCCCTGGGCCGCCGAAGACCTTCTGCAGAGCTATGACTTCGGCACAGGGGAACTGTTCAGCCAGTTTCTCTTCCGCATCGGGGACGTGGCGCTGACCGTGGAGGTCACGACTTTCGCCAGCCGCAGCGACTGCTCGCTGGTCCTGCAGGAAAGCCGCATCACCGCCGGGCAGGCCTGCTCGATCCGGCTGCGCACGCTGGTCGATTCCCGCCCGGCGCAGGGACGCATGGCCGAAAGGCGCACCGGCGGCCCCTCCGCCGGCGGGGGCGAAGGGTCGCTGCTCTGGGTGCCCGAGGGCGATCTCAGCCATTGCGGCATTGCCTTCCACAGCCGCTGCTCGCTGACGGACGACAGCATGATCGCGCCGAAATTCGGCTCCGGCCCTCTGGTCGCCGAATATCGCGTCGACCTGAGGGCCGGCCAGCCGGTGGAACTGCATCAGATCGCCGCCCTCATCCCCTCCATCGTGCATCACCGGCCAAGGGAGGAGGCGGTCAGACGCGCCAGCCTAGGCGCGCGGCGCGGGCTGGCGCGTCTGCGCGCCCTCAATCGGGAAAGCTGGGCGGAAATCTGGAAGGGCCGCATCGTTGCGCAAGGCGCGGAACCCCGGCATCAGCAACTGATCGACGCCGGCTTCTACTATCTCAACGCCTCGGCCCACCGCTCTTCACCCGCCGCGACATCCATGTTCGGCCTCGCCCATTGGCCGGGCTATCATTATTATTACGGCCATGTGATGTGGGACATCGACGCCTTTTGCGTGCCTCCCCTTCTGCTCCTGCAACCTGGCGCCGCCCGCAGCCTGATCGACTTCCGGGCGCGCCATGTCGAGGCTGCCCGGCGCTATGCCCGGCTGGATGGGAAGCCGGGCATGCGCTTCCCGTGGCAGGCCGCGCCCCTGAGCGGGGAGGAGGCCGCTCCGGACGATGGCCCGGCAGCAGCCTTCGCCGCCCACCTGTCCCTCCACGTCGCCCGCGCCTTTTCCCTGGACGCCGATTGCACGGGCGATCTGCGCTACCTGCGGGACCGGGGTTGGCCGATCATCGCCGGCGTTGCCGACTGGCTGACCGGGAGGCTGCGACGCACCCAGCGCGGCGCAGAGCTGCCCTGCGCCACCGGCCCCGCCGAAGTGCCGGATCCGCCGGACAATGACAGCTTCACCCTGATGACGGCCGCCGACCTGCTGAAGCGCGCGATCCGGATCGGCGCCGGCATCGGCGCCGACATCCCGGCGGCCTGGCAGGACATGCTGGACGCGCTCTACCTGCCGCGCCGGAGCGACGGGGTCATCCCCGCGCATGAAGACTTCCGCATCGACGAGGACAAGGGCGCCACGCCCAGTCCGCTGGCGGGCCTGTTCCCGATGGACTATCCCGCAGGCGAAAGGGAGCGGCAGGCGACGCTGGACTTCTTCCTGTCCCGCTGGCGCGATTATGTGGGATCGCCCATGCTGGCCGCCTTCTATCCCGCCTGGGCGGCCATGGCGGGCGACCGGAAGCTGGCGCTCGACCTGTTCGAGGAGGGCTATGCCGCCTATGATGCGGGACGGTTCCACCAATGCCTGGAATATCGCGTCGACCATCCGGACTCGGCCGTGCCCGCCGGCCCCTTCCTCGCCAATATCGGCGGCATGCTGATGACGATGCTGTTGGGACTGCCCGGCCTCCGCATCAGCGGCGACAGTCCGGAGGCATGGCCCCACCGCCCCGTGACGCTGCCATCTGGCTGGTCCTCCATCGCCGTCGATCGCCTCTGGGTGCGGGGAAGGCCGATGCGGCTGATCGCGGAACAGGGCAAGGATCGCGCTCAGATCCTGCCGGCATAGCCCGGCCGCCGCAGCAGGCGCCCGCCCCGCAGCCGCAACCGGCCGAGAAATCCTTCCCGCCGCAGCGTATAGGCTCCGCCCGCCGCCACCAGGGCAATGCCCAGCAGCGAAACGCCGTCCGGCAGGGCGCCGAAGGCCAGATAGCCGACCAGCGTGGCGAACAGCACCTGCGCATAGGAGAAGGGCGCCAGGAACGACGCCTCGCACCGCCGGTAGGCCAGGATCAGCAGCAATTGCGCGGCGGCATAGAGCAGGCCCATCAGCGCCGCGGCCGCCACCTCCCCCCGGTCCATGGCCGTGAACCACAAGGGGCTGCCCGAAGTCAGGACCAGCAGTCCCAGACCCGACGACCAGAACAATGTGATCGACAGCGGATCACGGTCCCCGATCCGGCGTGTCACGACGATGCCCAGCGCGCCGCATAGCGCGGAACCCAATGGCAGGAGGGCGGAGGGCGCGAAGGCGCCCGCCCCCGGCCGGACGACGATCAGCACGCCGGCCAGACCCAGCAACATGGCGGTCCAGCGCCTTCGCCGCACGACCTCGCCCAGCAGGGGGACGGACAGCATCGTCACGAAGGCGGGCGTCGCGAAAGATATGGCCGTCGCCTCCGCGACCGGCAACCGCCCCAGGCCCAGCAGGAAGAGGCTGGCGGAAAGCAACAGGCACAAGGCGCGCAGCGATTGCAACCCCGGTTGGCGACTGCGCCACGGCACGCTGCCCGCCCGCACGGCCAGCATGGCGGCAAGCATGAAGAAAAGCAGATAGCGCAGCCAGGCGACCTGAAATCCGGGAAGCGTCTTGCCCAGCCCCTTGGCAAAGACGTCCGAAATGGAAAACAGGAACACCGCGCACAGGATCATCCCGATCGGCCGCCAGGGCGAAGCGGGCCTTTCCGCCGCCGCCTCCACCTGCGGCGGCACGCCGTCAGGGCCGGGCCATCCTACGATGGGCTCGCCGCTGCGCATCAGGTCCAGTTGGCGCTGTCGGCCGCGTCGATGCTCAATGTTCCGCCGCTGACGAAGCGCGCCTCGTCGCTCAGCAGGAAAAGCGCGCCGGCCGCAATGTCCTCCGGCTTGACCCAGGCATAGCCCATCGGCGTCGCATCCCTGCGCGCCTCCAGATAATCGTCGCGCGTCGGATTTTCCTTGTCGGGGACCACCTGACGGAAGCGTTGCTCGCTGGACATCATCGGCGTGTCGACAGGCCCCGGCAGGATCGCGTTCACGGTGATGCCGGCCTTCGCCACCTCCAGCGCGGCGACCTTGGCAAGGCCGATCAGCCCCCATTTGGACGCCACATAGGGGGCGGCGTTGGGCTCGGCATGGCGCGCATCGCCCGAAGCGACGACGATCACGCGCCCGCGCCCGGCTTGGCGCATGCTGCGCAGCGCAGGCGAGAGGATGTTGAACACCCCCAGCAGATTGTTGCGGACCACCGTCTCGAATATCTCCGGGGTAAGGTCGACGATCTCGCCCTCGATCGTCAGGGCGGCATTGGCGATCAGGAAATCCAGCCCGCCGAAGTGCCGCTCGGCCAGCGCCACCAGTTCGCGCGCCAAGGCCGGATCGCCTGCATCGCCGACCTTCCAGACCACCTCCGCACCCAGCGTTTCGCAGATGCGCTGGGTCTCCGTCAGGTCGGCGCGGGATGTCCGGGGATAGGGCGTGCCTTCGGGCAAGCCCTCGCAAATGTCGCAGATCACCAGCCTGCACCCTTCCCGCGCCAGCGCCACGGCGAAGGCCCGCCCGATGCCGCGTCCCGCCCCGGTGATCAGGGCGGATCGCCCGGTGAAGCGGGGGGTGGACGTGACCGGCGGCGCGGCGGGCGGATCGGCGGGGTGGGGCATGACGGCGCTCTCCGGCTCGGGAAGACGACCCATATCGCTTCGGCGTGGCAGGCTGTTCCGGAATGCCGCCCCGAAACGCGCATGGCGATGACCTGGGTTAGCATCTCTCCCGCCCCCCGGATTCCTTCCGGCCCGACCGCATGAGACAAAAGGCGCAAAGGCCAACTTATGTTAGTGATCCCAATCCCTTGCCGGGCGTTTCATCTTCCACGTGGAAGATGATGCAGGGAAGCGGCCTTCATGAAACGATATGCCTATGGATGGATCACGGCGATATTCTTCCTGGTTTCCATCGTCGGTCACTGGGCGTTCGGATGGCTCGCCTATGTGGACGACGCGCGACAACATGGGCAGGCCGCCGAATTCGCGCAATATGCCGTGGAAATGGGCCGCGACACTTTCGAGAACTGGCAATCGGAATTTCTGCAACTGATCTGGCAGGTCGTCGGCCTTGCCTATTTCCTCTATGTCGGCTCCCCCGCGTCGAAGGAGAATGATGATCGGATGGAGGCCAAGATCGACGCGCTGCTGAAACTGCAAGGCGGGGAGAAGGCGGATGCGCTGATCGCGGAACTGGACGATCGCTACCTCCGAACCCATGGCCACGCAAAGCCGCACGGCCATTTCACAGGCTGAAGGCCACCCGCCTCACCCGCATCACAGGCACTCCAGGGCGGAGAGCTTAACCTGCTTTAGTGCATGGAGGCCGGGCGCCATTATAAGCGGCCAGTCAACGCCATCGCCCCTGAATGGGGGCACGCAAGGAAGCAGGATTGTCGGATATACCAGCTACAGCCAGGGCGGCAGGCGGTTCGGACGGAAAATCAGAGATCGATGCCGGCGCCTGGCTGGCCGCCATCGTTGAAAATTCCGACGACGCCATTCTGAGCAAGACGCTGGACGGCATCATCACGACATGGAACGGGGGCGCCAGCCGCCTGTTCGGCTATTCCGCCGAGGAAGCGATCGGCAGGCCGGTGACGATCGTCATTCCCGAAGACCGCCTGCATGAGGAAGATCATATCCTCGCGCGCCTGAGGGCGGGAGAGCGGATCGATCATTTCGAGACGGTTCGCCGGCGCAAGGACGGCACGCTCATCGCAATATCGCTGACGGTTTCCCCCGTCCGCAACGCGGCTGGGCAGATATTGGGGGCATCCAAGATCGCGCGCGACATCACGGCGCAGAAACGCGCAGCCGCGCAACAGACCCTGCTGCTCAAGGAGATGCGCCACCGCGTCAAGAACCTCTTCGCGCTGGCCACCGGGCTGGTGGCGCTGAGTGCGCGCGGAGCGAAGGATGTCGGGGAACTGACGCGCGATCTGACGGCGCGGCTGATGGCGCTCGCCGCCGCGCACCAGCTTACCTTGCCCGATGTGGACAATGAGGGGACGGCGGGAACCGCCACGACCCTGTTCTCGCTGCTGGAGGCCATCGTCGCCCCCCATGAACTGGCGGATGAGCGCAAGCGCATATTCGTGAAGGGCACGGACCTGACCATCGGCGGTGGCGCGTTGACGTCGGTTGCGCTGCTGCTGCACGAATTGGCGACCAATGCCGCCAAATATGGCGCGCTCTCGACGCCGGACGGCCGGTTGGACGTCACCGTCAGCATCCAGGATGACGATGCGCTCATCCAGTGGGTGGAATGCGGCGGCCCCACCCTGGACCGGGCGCCGGATCGCGAAGGCTTCGGAACGGCGCTGGAGCAGGCGTCGCTCAGGGGAACGGGCGGCACCCTCGTCCGGTTGTGGAAGGATGCCGGCCTGACGATAGAGATCCGGTTCAGGCTGAGCCGTCTCAGCCAATAGCGGCGCTCAATACCGCTTGAGCAAGCGTTCGACCGTGGGGGCGGCCGACCCTTCGCGGCCCGATTTGTCCTTGATGTCGCGTTCCAGCGCGTCGCGGATGGCGGCGATCTGCGCATCCGTCAGATGTTCGATGCCGACAAATTCCACGCGCGCCCTGTCCAGGGCCCGGATGATCTCGTCCAGTTTCGCCTGCATGGCCGCGCCGTCGCGGTTCTGGCTGTTCTGGATCAGGAAGACGGCGAGGAAGGTCAGCACCGTCGTGGCGGTGTTCACGATCAACTGCCAGGTATCGGAGAAATGGAGAAAGGGCCCTGACACAGCCCAGAGGAGGATCAGCAAGGTGGATATGATGAAGGCCTGGGGCTGTCCCATGAGGCGTGCACTGCTGGTGGCGATGTTGGTGAAAATTCGATCCATTATTTTGCGCCTGCGACAATATGGCCCCCATTGCAAAGAATAGGTGCGAACCGAACCGCCGACATTAACTTATGATAGTGCCCGTAAGCCGTCGATTTTCCGGGCAGGAGCGGCGCAATGCTTCGACAGTCGCGGGAAGATTGCCGGGATACAGTCGCAAGGCGGATGCGTTGAACGCGAAGGAAGCAAGGCGGCACGGAGCGCAGGCATGAAACTGGACTGGCACGGCGAAGACGGCGGAGCAGGCGCCACCATCATCCGCGATTTTTTCGTGGAAGGGGAAAGCGACAGGCTGACCGACGTGCTGCTTTGCGCGCCTTCCCATCTGGAGCCGGTTCCCTGCTGTTCGGTGACGCGCGAAAGCCTGCGCAAGGGACTGGCGGTTTCGGTCGACAAGGCCGAACGGCAACATCGCGCCCTGCGCGGGGCATTGGCCGATCATCAGGTGCGGTGCCATCTTTTGCCGGCGCATGCCGATCTGCCGGACCTCTGCTTCACCCGCGATACGGGCGTGGCGACGCCCTGGGGCCTTGTCGCGTTGAATCCCGCCATGCCGCACCGCGCGCGGGAAGCGGACCATGTGGCGCAGGCCTTGTCCCGCCTGGGCGCCCGCCCCGTCCGGCGCATCCGCGAAGGCAGGATCGAGGGCGGCGACATCTGCCTGGCGCGGCGCGGGCTGCTGATCCTGGGCATATCCGGCGAGCGGACGGACGAGGCGGGCGCCCATGCCTTTGCGGAGCCCTTTGCCGCCAATGGCTGGGACATTCTCCGCTACCCCTTCGATCCGCATTTCCTCCATTTAGACACGCAATTCTGCATGCTCGACGCCCATCATGCACTGGCCTGCGTCGACGTTCTCGACGATGCCTTCCTCGCAGCCGTCGAGGCGCGCGGCATCACGCTGCTGCCCGTTTCCTACAAGGAGGCGCGTGGCCTGGGCTGCAATATCCTCTCCATCGACAGCCGGACGATCCTGATGGGCGCAGGGCATGACGACGTCGCCGCCCGGATCAGCGCGGCGGGATTTCAAGGCGTCGCGCTGGACGTGTCGCAATTCGCCGCCTGTGGAGGCGGCATCCATTGCATGACCATGCCCCTTCGGCGGACGGCCTGCTAGGCGGGCGCGATAAGCCCCAGACGGTCTTTCCCGAAGTCGTTCATCTGGGTTAGCGCCAGCGCATGAAAGGGGCCGGCGTCCGGAACGCCGCAAGCGCCGCTCCGTTGATCCTTCGATCATATCAGGAGGCAGGAATGGCGCAAAAAGGTGCAGGCGGAAATCCGGGCGCGGTCACAAAGAAGGGCGGCGATGGCGCTCATGGAAGCACCGGCACGGGCCGCGGCGGCGGCAATAACGCGCGCGGCAGCGGCAGCGCCAGTTCCGGCAAGAAGAAGGAAGACGGGAAAACGGCCAGCGGAAAGGGCGACCGCTAGAGCCAACCGACATTCAGCCCTGACGGCCTGCAAATGAATGCTTTTGCGTTTCCGGCGCCGGGGGTACAGCGGCGCCGGTCGGAATCCAGTTCGCGCCGGTAGAAACAGGCGATTGCCCTCGGCATTCCGGCCGTGCCATCCGGGCATTTCCGCAGGTCATTGCCCGGCCGGAACCGGCCTGGCGGTCGGACCGAAGCTGGCGTCCAGCGCCTCCGCCTCCCTGCGATGCGCCGCGATCACCGGGACCATCTCCCCGGCCATCTTCTTCAACGCGGGATAATCGCCCCGCCGGGCATAGCTGCTCTGCAGGTTGAAGGCCTCCAGATGCGCCGCCGCCTGCTGGCCGACATAGACGCTGTCGAATTCCCGGTCGCCCGAACCGTTGAGGGCCCCCAGCATCGCCCGGCGGCGCGCATCGATATTCTGCGGGATGGCGATGTTGACCGGATTGTCCGCAACGAAGCGCCTGAGCCGCTCGCTGCTCTTCTGGTGGTCGGAGACCATCTTCCGCGCAAAGGCCTTCACCTCGGGCGCGCGGGCACGCACCATGGCGATCTTGCCCGCCTCTATCTCATACATGTCGCCGATCGCGGCCTGCGGAATGTAGAAGGTGGTGGTCACCGCCTCGTCAGGGCGGGAGACGCCCTCGGGCTTCGGCCCTTCATAATGCTTGGCCACCGTGGCGCTGCCATTGGCCGGTCCCCGTTCGGACGCGCCATCGGTCTGGTTGCAGGCGGAAAGGGCCAGCATGGCGAGGCAGGCGGGCAGTCCCGGCCGGAACGAACGGCCGCCGGTCATGGCTGCGTTCCATTGCCGGCCGCGCCCGGAGCGCCGATGCCGGGCATGGCGTTCGCGCCACCCATGTCGCCAGCGGCATTGATCGCCTCCTGCTGGTTCGTTCCGCCGGGCACCCTGCCATTCTCATTCTGCGCGGCGGGGCTGCAGGCGCAAAGCAGGGCGGAGGACGCCATCAGGATCAGGGCGGTCGATATGGGGCGGGGCATGCTGGGACAGAGCATGAGGTTCTCCTTCTGCGGGGCTGCTGCGGCGACAACGCCCGGCAGGCCGAAGGGCAGCGTCCGTGCGATAACCCTATGTTAGCGCGGGCGCGCTTTTCCCCTTTTGCGGCGCGGCCATCCGCCGACCCGGGAACCCCCTGCCGACGGGCCGCGTATAGAGGCTTTCCCCCATCCCGTGCGCCGCCATCCTGACGATGGAGCGCGACACATCGCGATCGGAGACGGCCATGTCGGTGACAGGTTTGACGGCGATCATCGTCCTCGTGGCGGCCGCGCTTCTGGGCGTCGTGCTCTACGGTCTGCACAGGGGCCGGTTGAGCCGGGGCGGCGCGCTCGCGGCGGCGATCCTCATATTGGCGGCCGCCTCCGTCATCCTGGTCTATCCGTCGGTTCTGACGACGACGCACATGAGCTGAAGAGGAGAGAGACACCATGACGATCGAGGATGAAGCCCTGACCGACGGAGACATCGCCACCGCCGGCGTCCAATGGGTGGCCGCGCTGGTCGGCAGGTTGGTGGAAAAGGGCCTGATCACCACCCAGGACGCGCAGAGCATCGCGTCGGAGGCGCGCGAACAGTGCAGGGCGGAGGGCGTGGCCAAGGCCGCCCGCGTCATCGCCGCCCTGTCGGAAGAGGGCGAACTGCGCGGCTGAACCGGCCGGTTCCCGCCTAGAGCCAATCGACATTCAGATGATGACGAGCCGAAAATGGTGGTTTTCCGTGACCCGGAGCGCAGCCTACTCAAAGTAGGTGAGCACCGGAAGCACGGAAAAGCGTCATTTGCAGGCCGTCAGGGCTGAATGTCGATTGGCTCTAGCGGTCGATCTCTCCGAACACGATGTCCAGCGATCCCAATATCGCCGTCACATCGGCCAGCATATGGCCGCGCGTCAGGAAATCCATCGCCTGAAGATGGCTGAACCCGGTCGGCCTGATCTTGCAGCGATAGGGGGCGTCCGTGCCGTCGGCGACCAGATAGACGCCGAATTCTCCCTTGGGGCTTTCGGTCGCGACATAGACTTCCCCGGCCGGAACGTGGAAACCCTCGCTGTAGAGTTTGAAATGATGGATGAGCGCTTCCATCGACCGCTTCATCTCGGCCCGTCGCGGCGGCACCACCTTGTTGTTGTCGCTCGACACGCGTCCGCCGGGCATGACGTTCAGGCACTGGCGCATGATGCGGGCGGATTGCCGCACCTCCTCCACGCGCACCAGCAGCCGGTCGTAGCAATCGCCCCGGCTGCCCACCGGTATGTCGAAATCCATCCGGTCATAGACGTCATAGGGCTGGCTCCGGCGCAAGTCCCACGGTACGCCGCAGGCGCGCAGCATCGGCCCTGAAAAGCCCCAGCGCAGCGCATCCTCCTTTGAAACCGCGCTGATGTCGACATTGCGCGCCTTGAAGATCGGGTTGTCGATGGCAAGGCCGACGGCATCTTCGAACATGGTGGAATAATGGTCCAGCCATGCCCCTATGTCGTCGAGCAGCTTTTCCGGCACGTCCACGCGCACCCCGCCCGGCCGGAACCAGGCCGCATGCATCCGCGCGCCCGATGCCCGCTCGTAAAAGCCCATGAGCTGTTCCCGAAGCTCAAGCAGCCAGAGATTGGGGGTCATCGCCCCGACATCCATGATATGTGCGCCCACGGAGAGCAAATGATTCTTGATCCGCGTCATTTCCGCGAACAATACCCGCAGATATTGGCCGCGCATGGGAACTTCCAGATTGAGCAGCTTCTCTATCGCCAGAACGAAGCTATGCTCCTGACAAAGGGGAGATACATAGTCGAGGCGATCGAAATAGGGGAGCGCCTGCAAATAGGTCTTATATTCTATCAGCTTTTCCGTGCCGCGATGCAGCAGGCCGAGATGCGGGTCGACCCGCTCCACCACTTCCCCATCCAGTTCCAGCACCAGTCGAAGCACGCCATGGGCCGACGGATGCTGCGGTCCGAAATTGATCGTGTAATTGTGGATGGCGGTGTCGCCGGGCGTCGGCTCCTCTCCTGCTATGGGATGAGCGAAATTCCGGGTTGCGCTGGTCGGTTCGCGGGCCATCATGTCCTTCCATCCGCCCCGTTCAATGGCAGGAGCGGCGCATCGGTAAGAGGGGGCGGCCTGCGGATGATCACGGGCGAGCCGGACGATGAGGAGAAGAGTAGAGCGGAACCGCCCCGACCGCATCGGAATGGACGCTGATCCATCTTAGCGCGGAATCGCCTTTGCCGGAACGCAGAAACACGTCCTTTCCTATGTTAGCGCAACCCATGAAATGGGGAAGAAATCGCCTCCGGATTCATCTGTGTTGGTGACATCTTCCTTCATCGGCGCTTCTTCATCGGAAGATTTTCGACAAAACAGCATGGCAAGGCGCAGCATGATCAACAAGGATGAACGACGGCGCAGGCTGGTCGCGAAACACCCGATTCCCGGCATGATCAAGTCGGGCAGGCAGGCGGCATGATCATCATAGCCATCGTCGCGGCGGTCGCGCTGGCGGGATTGACCGGCATCCTCGTCGCGCTGCGTCGTCGCCGGGTCGGGGCGTCCATGGCCATGCTGATGCTCATCGTCCTGCTGGCCGTTTGCGGCATGGCGCTTCTCTATCCCGCAGCGCTCACGCTGCGGTCGCCGGGCCGCTGAACGCCCTCAACCGAGCGCGACGTCGAGGCAGGTCATCACCGCAAGGCCGATCAGCAGGCTTCCCTGGGCGGCATGCCCGTCCTCGCCAAGTTCAGGGGCGATCTGGCTCATCACGACGCTGATCATCGCCCCCGCCGCAAGGCACAGGGCGATCGGCAACAGCATGGCGAAGCGATGCACCAGCGTCGCGCCCAGCGCGCCGAACACCGGTTCCACCAGTCCCGATGCCAGCGCCCCGGCAAAGGCCAGGAACGGCGGATAGCGCAACGCCAACGCGCTGCCCACGGCGAAACCTTCGGGTATGTTCTGGATTCCGATGCCCAGGGCCGTGGCATAGCCCTCTCCCCCCGCATCCCGCGCGAAGCTGACGCCGACCGCCAGCCCCTCCGGCGCGTTATGCAGCGTGATCGCCGCGACCAGCAGCCAAATGCGATGGCCCGTCCGGTCCAGCCCCTCCTCGCTGGTGAAACGCTCGACGGAAAAGCGACCGAGGACCAGCAGCAGCGCCCCGCCGACCAGTACCGCCACGGCAATCATGGCCGCCGCCGGCCAGGAGCCGATGCCCTGCCGGTCCAATATACCGATGGCGGGCACGATCAGAGAGAAGAAGGAAGCGGCGAGCATCACGCCCGCCGCAAATCCCAGCATCACGCCCTGACAGCGCGCCGCCGACCGGCCGATGCCCAATATGGGCAATCCGCCCAAGCCGGTCGCCGCGCCTGCCAGCAGGCTTGCAATCGTGCCGGCCAGAACCGGCGACAGGTCGATGCTCAATGGCTGGCCTGCTCTCCCCGGCTGCGCAGCGCGAGGAACCTGTCGATCACCCTGGGCAGCATCTCGTCCAGGAAGGTGGCCATCGCCAGTTCTTCGCGCAGGCTTTCCTCCAGCACGGGAATGGCCGCTTCGAACCCGCCCGCCTTGGCCATGGCGATCAGGGCCTTGTAGGCCGCCGCCTCATAATTTTCGAACGCATAGTTGGCGAGGCTGTTCTTGATGACCTCGTCCGGCGCCAGCGCGTGGGACAGCGCAGCAACGCTTCCCCCGAACTTCAGCGCCGCGTCCTTGATGGCCGACGGACTGTCGCCCAGCGCGTCCAATATGCCCTCCAGCCGTTCTATCTGGCGTTCGGTTTCGCCCCTGTGGCTGCGAAGCCGCGCCTCGACCTCGGTATATTGGGCGAGATGCTCGATCTGCCGGTCCATGATGCCCAGCGCCTGATGCTCGACGGCATGGGCGTCGCGCAGACCGACGATGAACATGTGCCGGACGGTGTCCTGGTCCATCTCACTCCCCGTCGGACGGGAGGGGGCTCTTGGCGGCGGCCTGCGACCGGGCGTCGGCCATGTCGCTCGCCCCGCCCAGATCCTCGTCGCTCAACTTGCCCGCGCCTGGCCCGCCGCCCAGGTCCGCGCCTGTCACCGGATTGGCGTTGGGATCGGACTGCAGCCGGCCGGTCATGGCCGCGAAATCCTGCATCTCCTGCTCGCGGAGCGTGACCGAGGCCTGGCCGTCGCCGCCATCGACCGGCAGCTTGCCCTCGACATCGTCCAGCCGTTCCCATTGCTCGCCCGTATTCCAGGGGCCGACCGCATCGCCCTCCCCCTGGGAGGCGTTGACATAGAGGTTGGCATAGGGAGCAAGGCCGGGCAGCTTGCCGGCGGGGAAATTGTCCTTGATCGAATAGAGCGCCTTCTCGAAGCTCTTCTGGTGCGAAACCTCCCGCGTCATCAGGAAACCCAGCGCATCCTTGACGCCCGGATCGTCGGTGATGTTGATCAGCCGTTCGTAGATGATCTTGGCCCTGCTTTCCGCCGCGATGTTGGACCGCAGGTCGCAGGTCGGGTCGCCGCGGCTGTCGACATAGGCGGCCGTCCATGGAACGCCCGAACTGTTGGTGAGCGAAGGCCCGCCGCCATAGAGGATCGACTGGGTATGGCTGTTGCCGCCCGCATTCAGCGACATGTAGAGTTCCGCCTCCTCCATCGACGCTTCGGTCAAGGCCGACTTCGCGCCCTTGTTCAGCATGGCGACGATCGATCCGATCACTTCCAGGTGACTGAGTTCCTCGGTCGCAATGTCCAGCAGCATGTCCTTCCGGCCGGGATCGTCCTCGGCAAGGCCCTGGGTGAAATAGCGCATGGCCGCCGCCAGTTCTCCGTCCGGTCCGCCAAATTGTTCCAGAAGAAGCGAAGCGAGCGCAGGATTGGTTTCCGAAACCCTGACCGTATATTGAAGCCGCTTGTTATGCATGAACATGGAATGGTCTCC
The DNA here is from genome assembly GCF_015074805.1 of Sphingobium fuliginis. NCBI lineage: Bacteria > Pseudomonadati > Pseudomonadota > Alphaproteobacteria > Sphingomonadales > Sphingobiaceae > Sphingobium > Sphingobium fuliginis. Next base: position 1,817,872 of record NZ_CP060035.1, read on the forward strand.
TCAGACTCCGCCGCCGGATGAAAATATGTCGGGATGATGGGTGCGGGCGCTGGCCCCGCCGGGTTTGAATTCGCCGTGCAGGATATGGCGGACGCAGGCCAGCACACCCCCGGCGATCAGAACCATCGCTCCGGCGCCCAGCACCGCCGCCATGACCGCCTCCCGCCGAAGCGGCGCGCCGGTCAGCCAGACATGAAGCAGGATGCACAGGGCCGCGATCCCCGCCGCCTCTATGGCCGCACCGACGAGCAATCTTGCCGTTGCCCTGGCGCTTCTATTTACCCTGCTCATGATTGCTCCCACATCGAACAAGGACAGTTAAGCCTCACCGGGAGCAAGCGTTCCGCGATCCGCGATGGAACGCTAATGCAGTTTACAGCGAACCGATCTACGATATTTCCGCCGGAAAACTTCGACTGCGATCCAGAACCATTCCGGATCGACAATCATGGCGGCCCGTATCATGAAAGTATCGGAAGCAGAAGCCTGGAAACTTCCGTCCCCACCCGGCAGGATTTCCGATGAAGGACCGGCATCCGGGCTCCGGCTGCGCTTCCGGTGGCGAACGCCGCGCCATGGAAAAGACCGTCCGAAGCTGATCCAGTTTATCGTCCCGCGCGGATCGCCCCTCCACCCGATGCGTTGCTTTGGAAAGCGGATATTTTCAGGAAGACGCGCGATGAACGACCGCAATGCATTTCTGCAAGGGCAAGGATCGCCCATCAGGGACGACGCGGCGCCGCCCGAACAGGGCTGGCGCGGCGAACGCGCCGCCGACGAACCGGCTGGAAAAGGTCCAAGGCGGCGCCGGATCACAGGCGTGAAGGCGGAGGTGGAGGACATATCCGGCACCGCCTTCGTCGAGGCGGGCGGCGCGGACATGGCGTCCACCCACGACGACGGCGACAGCGACGGCGAAGACAGGCGCATGCAGCCGCGGCAGGAAGGCGGCAGGCGCGCCCATCCGGACGGGGTCAGCGATCTCGACATGTCCGCCGCGAGTCCCGGCGGGGAAAGCGCCGGCGCCCCCTATCCGCACGGGCGCAGGAAATCGAAAAACGACTTCGGCAGCCGCATGGGCCATGGCGGGCAGACGGAGATCGGCTATCACGGCACCGGCCATCTGGGCGGCCGCAAGGTGGGCGAGGACGACAATCGCAACGGCGTCGCTGAAACGGACGATTGACCCTGTTGCGGCCCGGCAACCCGTTGATATTTCGGCTTTGCAAGCAAGCGGCATGGACGGCGGCGCCATTCGGGCATAGCAAGGGCAATCCTGTTGCGGAGCCGAAAGAGTTCAATGGTCGAAAGAGCTGCCCCCGATCCCGAGTTCGAAGCCCTGCTGCGCCACATTCAGGAGAGTCGGGGACTGGACTTCCGCGGCTACAAGCGCACCAGCCTGCGGCGGCGCATCTCCCTGCGGATGGAGGCGGTCGGCGCGGAGGATTTCGCCGCCTACCGTACCTGCCTGGAGGCGCAGCCCAGCGAATATGAGGAACTGCTGAACACCGTCCTGATCAACGTCACCTCCTTCTTCCGCGACGAGGATGCGTGGAACGTGATCCGCGACGAGGTGATCCCGGAAATCCTCAAAAATGCGGAGGACGACCGCGCGATCCGGGTCTGGAGCGTGGGCTGCGCCAGCGGCGAGGAACCCTATTCCATCGCCATGCTGCTGGCCGAGGCGATGGGCATGGCCGACTTCTGCCGGCGCGTGAAGATATATGCGACAGATCTGGACGAGGAAGCGCTGAAGGTGGCGCGGGTCGCCACCTATTCGCCCCGGGAGGTCGAGAGCGTGCCCGGCCATCTGCTCGAAAAATATTTCGAGCGTACCAGCAATCATTATGTGTTCGAGCGGGAATTGCGCAAATGCGTGATCTTCGGCCGCCACAATGTCGTGCATGACGCGCCCATCTCGCGCATCGACCTGCTCACCTGCCGCAACCTGCTGATCTATCTGGAGGCCGAAACCCAGTCGATCGTGCTGCCGCGCCTGCATTATGCGCTGAACCCCGACGGTTTCCTGTTCCTGGGCAAGGCGGAAACGCAGCTTGCGCGATCCTCGCTGTTCCGGCCCGTCGACATGAAGCACCGCATCTTCGCCAAGGTGCCCCAGGAATGGCGCCGCCCCCTGAACGGCAGCTTCACCGCCAACCGCCCGACCCGGCTCGACATGCCCCTGCCCGACGTCCACCTGCTGGAAGCCGTGATCGACGAGGTCGGCACCGCCCTGCTGGTGATCGACGACAGCGGCGCGGTGGCGCTCGCCAATCTACCGGCCCGCAACCTGCTGGGCGTGGGCGAGGCCGATCTTGGCCGGCCGTTCCAGGACCTGCCCATTTCCTACCGTCCCATAGAATTGCGCGGCCCCATAGATGAGGCGTTCCGCGGCCGCAGGGGCCTGCGGCTGGAGGACCAGGAATATCGGCTCAACCAGACGGAGGTGATGCGGCTCACCATCGACGTCCGCCCGCTCCAGCGCGCGGACGGCAGCGTGCATGCCATCCTGCTCGCCTTCCACGACCATACCGGCATTCACGGCTTGCGGCGGGAACTGGAGGCGGCGCAGGAAAATCTCGAACAGTCGATCGAGGAACTCCAGTCCGCCAATGAAGAGCTGGAAACCACAAATGAGGAGCTTCAGTCCACCAATGAGGAGCTGGAGACCACCAATGAGGAACTCCAGTCCACCAATGAGGAACTGGAAACGCTGAACGAGGAAGCCCGCTCCTCCAATGAGGAAATGGAGTCGGTCAACGAGGAACTGCGCATACAGGCCGAACAGGCCGCGGGGTACCGCCTCCATCTGGAATCGGTGCTGCGCTCGATGAATGCGGGCATCGTCGTGCTCGACCCGCGCCATTTCATCCAGAGCTGGAACCGCTGGAGCGAAAACAGCTGGGGCCTGCGCGCGGAGGAGGTGCTCGGCACCAGTTTCGACAGGCTGGACATCGGCCTGCCCGTCCAACAGTTGCGCGACAGCATGATCGCGGTCCAGTCGGGGTCGGAGGAGCAGACCGAGCGCCAGCTCGAGGGGCTGGACCGACGCGGACGCCGCATCATCTGCCGGATACGCATTACCGGCCTGATGGACGAAATCGGCGCAAATCACGGGCTGGTGCTCGTCTTCCAGGACATTACCGACGAACGCAACAGCGAGGATTACACCCGTTATCTTGGCCGCGTGCTGGGCGGCGCGGCCAATCAGATCTACTTTCTGGACCCCGATAATCTGCGCTTCCTGCTGGTGAACGACAGCGCGCAGAAGAAGCTGGGCTTCAACGCCCACCAGCTTTCGCGCATGGCCCTGCCCGACCTGCTGCCGGACATATCCGCCGACGACCTGCACGCCATCCTCGCCCCGCTGCTGGGCGGCGAACTGCCGGAGCTGCCCCTCCAGACGGCGATGCGGTTCGGCGAAGGCGGCAGTCTGCCCGTCGACCTGCGCCTGCAATATTTTTCCGAAGAAACGCCGCCCATCCTCGTCGCCATGGTATATGACAGGAGCGAGCGCGAACTGTCCGCCGCGCTCGAATAGAAAGGCGGCACATGGCCGGCCATGACATCATCGTCGTCGGCGCCTCCACTGGCGGCGTCGATGCGCTCGTCCGGCTGGTGGCGCAGCTTCCCGCCGGGATGGACGCGGCCATGCTCATCGTACTGCATGTCGGCACCGGCGTCAGCCGGCTCGCGGACATATTGAACCGCGCTGGCAAGCTGCCCGCCGGCCAGCCCGCCGATGGCGAGGAGATACTAGCCGGGCATATCTATGTCGCCCCGCCCGACCTGCACATGACGGTGGAGGGCGGCCGCGTCAGGCTGGCCCATGGCGACAAGGAGAATTTCAGCAGGCCCGCCATCGACCCGCTGTTCCGATCCTCCGCCGCCGCCTACGGCCCGCGCGTCGTCGGCATCGTGCTGACCGGGAAGCTGCAGGACGGTTCGGCGGGTCTGCTGGCGATCAAGCAGGGCGGCGGCATCGCGATCGTGCAGGACCCGGCGGAGGCGGTCGCTCCTTCCATGCCGCAACGGGCCATCGCCTGCGCGCCGGTGGACCATGTCTGCCCCCTTGCAGAGATGAGCGCGCTGCTGCTCCATTACGGCCGGCCGCCGGACGGGCTCAACCCTCCGCTTCGTTCGACGCCTTGCGCAGGCTCGTCATCGCCTCTTCCAGCACCTCGATCATATGCCCGCTTTCCCGCGAAGCTTCCGTCCAGCGCCGGACCGCATGCGCCAGGCCCCGTTTCTCCGCACTGTCCTGCATCTGTGCGAACAGCCGGATGCGATCCCGATGCGTCCGCACCGCAATCGCCAGCGCCCGCTCCAGTTCGTCATTCTGCGCCGCCGCCAGTCCCAGCGGCGTGAAGGCATGGCCGACCTGGCAGCGGAAGCGGACTTCATCCTCGGTCTCGATATGGTTCAGCACGCCCCCGCAATCGGGGCAGGACAGGTGGCTGGGCTCACCCGGCGTGACGATCTGCGGTTCGGCCACGGCAAACTCCTGTGCGGCAATGAGGTCCTCGATCAGATATTCCTCGGGCAGGGGTATGGTCGGCCCCGCTTCCTCCCGCACCAGCCGCGCGAGCAGGTCGGGCATATGGTCCAGGGCAAGCGCATGGTCGACATGATCGCGCTTCAGCGCATTGCACGGCATGGACGGCCATTCCGCGTCGGCGGGGTCCTGCACGACCGAAAGCCCGCCGGCCGCCTTGACCGCGATCAGCCCATCGGTCCCGTCGTCCAGCAGGCCGGTCAGCACGATGCCGGTCACGCGCCCGCCATAATGGATCGCCGCCGATCGGAACAGGGCGTTCACCGCCGGCCGCGTGCGGTTCTCATAGGGACCGCGCCGCATCAATATCCTGCCGGGACGCAGCAGCAGATGCATGTCGGGCGCGCACACATAGATGCGCCCCGGCTCGATCGCCTGTCCGTCCACCGGGGACAGAGCAGGCAAGGGCCCGGCCCTGTCGAGCAATTGCGGCAGCACGCTGCGCGCCGAAGGCGAAAGATGCTGGGCGATGAACAGCGAGGCGCGAAGATCGGCGGGCAGCGCGGCACAGAGCCGGCGCAGGGCATCCACTCCCCCGGCCGATGCCCCGATCACGATAATGTCCCTGCTGGGCATGCTGCGCTTCTCCAGGGAGGCAACGAAGCGTGCCGACAAAAAGGTTCAGACGGAACCAACTTATTTTAGACCCAATTCCCCCGCGGGCGCGTTATCAGGGTGACGCAACAGGGAAAATCATGGGCAACAAGGCTGAAGCTCCGGGGCAGATCAGCGCCAGGCTGCTCGACGAGGTCGAACAGTTGCGCACGTCCCTCGAATCCTCGCTGGAGGAGAATGCGCGCCTGATGGAGGATCGCGACCGGCTGAGCCGCCGCGTGACCCAATTGTCGCAGGACCTTCAGGCCGCCCGCTCGGCGCCGCCGCCGGCGCCCCCTTCCCTGCCGTCCGTCGAACAGGGGCAGGCCAAAGAGGAGCTGCGCGTCGCCTTCGAGGAATTGCAGGTCCTGACGGAGGAACTGGAGGTCGCCAACAGCAGCCTGCAACAGGCCAATCACGAACTGGACAGCCGCGTCGAGGAACGCACTCGCCAGATCCAGGAGATCAACGACACGTTGCGCGCGACCGAGGACTCCCTGCGCACGATCGCGGACCTCGTGCCCGACCTCCTCTGGCGCAGCGACGCCACCGGCCATGCCAACTGGTTCAACCAGCGCTGGTGCGACTATACCGGCTGGGATGAGGAGGAACTGAAGGAAGAAGGCTGGGCCAATGCGCTGCATCCGCTGGACCGCGCCTCCTCCCTCGCGGCCTGGGCGCAGGCGATGGCGGCGGGCACCGTCTATCAGGAGCAGCATCGCATTCGCGACGCGCAGGGCGATTATCGCTGGTTCCTGATCCGCGCCGAACCGATGCGCGACGCGAACGGCACGATCCTCGCCTGGTTCGCCGCCGCCACCGACATGCATGAGCAGCGCACCGCCATGGAGGCGCTTCAACGCAGCGAGTTGCGGTTCCGCACGCTGATCGAGGGCATGCCCCAGCTCGTCTGGCGCGCCGTGGACAGCGGCCAGTGGACCTGGTCCAGCCCGCAATGGAGCGCCTTCACCGGCCAGAGCGAGAAGGCCAGCCGGTCGCTCGGCTGGCTGGAGATGCTCCATCCCGACGACCGGGACCATGCCATGGCGGCATGGACCCGGGCGCAACAGACCGGCAGCCTGGAGATCGAAGGACGGATATTCAACGCGCAGGACCGGCGCTACCGCCATTTCCGTACCCGCGGCGTGCCCGTGCGCTCCAGCGAGAGCAGCTTGCTCGAATGGCTGGGAACGTCGACCGATGTCGACGACATCGTCCAGTTGCAGGCGCATCAGGAAGTGCTGGTGGGGGAACTTCAGCACCGCACGCGCAACCTGATGGCGGTGGTCCAGTCGGTCACGGCGCGCACGCTGAAGGGCAGCCATTCGCTCGATCATTTCGCCCAGTGCATCGGGGACCGATTCGATGCGCTGGCCCGCGTCCAGGGACTGCTATCCCGTCGCAAGGGCGGGCTGCGGGTCACGTTCGACGCGCTGCTGCGCGAGGAACTGTCCGCCCATGTCCCGCTGGATGCAGACGGCAGGGGAGAGCATGTGACGCTTACCGGGCCGGCCGGCATATCGCTGAAATCGGCGACGGTTCAGACGCTCGCGCTCGCCCTGCACGAACTGGCGACCAACGCGGTGAAATATGGCGCGCTGTCGCAACCCGCCGGCCGGCTGGAGGTCCGCTGGGACATCCGCAGGCCCGCGCCGGGCGAATGCCGGCTGTTCGTCGACTGGCGCGAGCGCGGCGTGTCCGAACTGCCCGCCCCCGGTGCGGAGCCGAAGGGCGGCGGCTATGGTCGGGAACTGATCGAACGCGCCTTGCCCTATCAGCTCAATGCGCAAACCAGCTACGCCGTGGAAACCGACGGCGTTCATTGCACGATCGACGTGCGCGTCCCCTCTGAGGATAGTGAAGGCGGTGTAAGATGACGGAAGCTGCGCTGCAGGATTGCCGCATATTGATCGCAGAGGATGAATATCTCATCGCCGCCGATATTGCCGAGGCCCTGGAACAGGACAATGCCGTGATCCTGGGGCCGGTGCCGCGCGTCGCGGACGCGCTATCCCTGATCGGGTCCGGAACGCGGATCGACCTGGCCGTGCTCGACGTCAATCTGTGCGGCGACATGGCGTTTCCCGTCGCCGACGCGCTGGTGGAACAGCGCATCCCCTTCGCCTTCGCCACGGGCTATGACGGATGGACCATCCCCGCCCGCTTCGCGGACGTGCCGCGCCTGGTGAAGCCGTTCAGGCCCGACCGCTTGCGCAGCGCGCTGAAATCGCTTCTGCCCTAGGGCAGATGCCGATGATCGGCTGCTTCAGAGATCGGGCGGCAACAGGTCCTGGTCGGCGTCCAGACGCCGGTCTATCTCCTCGCCCAATCGGTCGAGCTGATCGAAGGACGCCCCGACCACCAGGATCGAACCGTCCTCCAGCGTCAGGCGCAACCGATAGCTTTCGCCGTCGGCCTCTATGGCGAAATGGGCGAGGCGCACGGTCATGACTGTCTCCCGATGATGAGCGCCCCCGCACCGATCCGGGGCGCCGCCGCCTCATTTGGAAGCATGGCGATGCGCCGTTTCCGCCAGAGCGAGCCTTCTGCCCGTGACCAGGGTCTGGCCGATGAAAAGAAGGATCAGGATCGAACCGGCCGTCCCGACGAAGAGGTCGAAGCCCGACCAGCGCCCGAACAGACCCGGACCGGACCCCAGCACCATCATCATGACCGTCAGTCCGATCAGCAGCAGCCTGAGTTCGGTCGGCCCGGCGGAAAGATAGGAAAGCTTCAATTCCCCCAATACCCGCGCGGACAGAAAGGCATGGATCGACAGCAGCAGATAACCCGCCAGCGCGATCAGCGCGACATCCATCGTCACGAACGGGCTGAGGCCGATCCCGGCAAGGATGAGCAGCGTCGCCAGCCCATCGCAGCTATGATCGATGAAATAACCGTAGGACGGTCGCTCGATCCGCCGATAGCGCGCCAGGCTGCCGTCCATGGAGTCACCGAACCACTGCACCGCATAGCCCGCAATCGCCAACAGCAGCCAGGCCGGCGCGACGTTGCTGGCGGCATAGCCGGCGAATATCATCAGCGCGCCGACCATTCCAGTCGCCGTCAACCGGTCCGGCGTGACCCAAGCGGGCATCCGGCCGCACAGCCAGCCAAGCAACCGCCGCTCGTTCGCGGCAAGCCAGTTCTGCTGGATACGGGAGAGCGATGGGGGAGATGGGGGCTGGATCGTCATGGGGCCTTGGATAACAGTCTGGAACAACGGGAGCGCCGCAGCGCCGTCATATTCGCGGCATCAGCCGCTCCGTCCGAAGACGCACCGTCCCGGAAGGATCGGCACGACGACCGATACGACCGGCGCGACCTGAAAGGAAAGACAATCTTCCTGCACGACATGCTCCCTCTGCGCGGGAGCACGCAAGTCTCTCTGTCGGATCGTGCGAAGCGGAAATCCGATGACTGCTGGTAGCATCCTCTGCATGACCCGAACAGAAGTTTTTGGAACTTGCACGACTTTCGCGCGAGACGGGAGCGGCCCCTTGTGCTACGGTTCCTTTATTGCGCGAAATTTGCCGCAAGCATTCGCCGTGACAGAGAGACCATCGTGCTCCCGCTTGCCAGCCGAGGAGCCTCGTCATGGAAGACCTGAACTATCTGCTCAAGCGCGAACAGGAAGAACTGCTGCGCGCCCGGACGGCGCACAGTCCGGAGGCCGGCCGCGTCCACGAACGGCTCGCGCAGGGATATGCGACGCGAATCCGCCATCACCCCCATCCCTATCGTTCCAGGCGGGCGGACGGTTCGACGCCCTTCAACCCCTTTCCCTTCAACGTGGAGGGCGGCGCGGCATGAGCAGGGTCGTCAACGTCCGCGCCACGCCGGACAGCATCAAGACGATGTGCACGAAGCATGCCTTCCGCATATCCGCGCTGGAGGAACTGGTGTCGGGCGGGGCGCGGGTCGTCCTGCTCGATCCGCGGGACGCGGACGCCTTCCGCGTCCTGATGAAGGACAGGCTGATCGAGGGCAGCGTCACGCGATCAGCGTCGCACATGGCCAGACAATGGACGCCGCCGGCACGATGGAAATAGTCATGAGCCAGTTCGATTATCTCGACCGTCGCAGAAAGGCCGAATTGAATCATGCCGATCTGGCCATCTGCCCGGTGGAGCGGACGAGGCATGAAGAGCAGGCAAGGGCCTACGCCAAGATCATCTCCGTTCTGCGCCGGGAAGAGGAAGAGGCGACATCACGCCATCGATAGTGGAATACAGCCCAATATTTGTCCCTGCATGCACCAATATTATATGCTGGGCGAACGACGGTAGAATAAATCCGGCGGAAAATAGGACGACTGAGCCGCTTTCAGCGCGAAGCGGCTGCTTTCCGGATGGCCGGGCCCGGCTTGGCGGCAAACCAGATATTGTGCCAGCGTTCCGTGCTGCCGATATAGGCCGGCAGGACGATCTCATCGACGTCGAAACCCGATTCCTCCAGCCGCCCCGCGAAGCAATCGTCGGAATAGGAGGACCAGACGGACAACAGCCCGCCCGGCCGCAAGGCGTCATAGGCGGCGGAGAGTCCGGCATGCGAATAGAGCCGGTCGTTGCGCGACGTGATGAAACCGTCCGGACCGTTGTCGACATCCAGCAAGATGGCGTCGAAACGATCCGGCCCCTCCATGATGATGTCATAGACGTCGACGACCCGAACGCTGACGCGCGGGTCCGCGAGATTGTCCCTGAACAGATGCGCCAGCGGCCCCTTGGCCCACACCAGTATCTGCGGCACCAGTTCCGCGACCGTCACGAGCGCGTCGCAGGTCCAGGAACCCAGCACGGCGTCCAGCGTGAAGCCCATGCCCAGTCCCCCCACCAGGACATGACCGTCCTTCCTGTCGAGACGCTCGCTCGTCAGCGTGGCCAGCGCCATTTCCGAAACATGGTCCTGACTGCCCATCAACTCGTCGCGACCGAACTGGATGGAATATTCCTTGCCGCATTTGAGCAGGTGCAGCTGGCCGCCGCCGGGAATGTCCGCGACATCCACCATTTCTATCGGCGGGCGGCCTCGCCGGGCGGCGGGGGATTGCCCTTGTCCGATGATCCCGGCCGGCCTGCCCTGCGGCTCATGGCCGGGCGGCCGCTGGCGGTGGGGCCGCTTTGGCGAGGCGTCGTTGCGATCCATGCCGTTCCTGTCGCATTTCAAGATCAATCGCGACGTAAACCAGCATGGCGTCCATTGCGCGGTGACGCCGTGCAATGCCCCGCCTGCCTTCCCTTTGCAAGGCCGCTGCGCATGCGGCCCCGAAGATCGCCGGCGGCCCGTATCGACATTCAGAAGAGGACGAGCCGAAAATGCCGGTTTTTCGTGATCCTCCAATGAGTGACGTGCATCCCTGAATGGCGCGTATTTAAGGCATGGGCAGCGCCGGAAGCGCGAACAGGCGCTATTTGCAGGCTGCCAGGGCTGAATGTCGATACAGGCTAAATGGACGACCTGCCCGGTCGTCTATAGGGAGGAAGGAACGACATGCCCACCCACAGCCCGATGAAATCCGCCACGGCTCTGGCCATGCTTGCACTTGGCTCAACCGGAAGCGTCCATGCCGCCGAAGCGAAGCAGCGCATGGCCGTCGGCGCCGTGGTCGTGGCCCCATGCACCGTGGAGGGCCTGCGGGTGGATTGCATATCCGGCCAGCGCCCCCGGATATACATGGCCGGAAAGGCCACGACTTCGCCCGCTCCCGGCCATGGCGCGGAACCGGCGCACGCGGGGCAAGGCGCATCCCCTGCCGCCACCCGCTATATCGAGGTATCATTTTAACCTAAGCCTTGGAATAATCGGAACAACTTCGCGCCTTCCGCCGTTTCCTCCCTCGCGACGACCGGCATTGGGACAGACATGCTGCAGCCGGTCCCGCGATGCTCATGGAGTGCGCCTATAGCCAGAACAGGGCGCAGGATGCGTTACAGGAGATGCGCATGAAGCGGTATGGCAAAGGCCATCTGGCCGGGCTGCTGATATTCGGAATGGCTTTGCCGGACGCCGCGCAGGCGGCGCAGACGACGACGACATTCCCGGTGACGGCGACCGTCCTCACTGCCTGCGCCGTGACGGCGAACCCCCTCAGCTTCGGAAACTACGATCCCACATCGGCCACGCCGCTCGATGCCACGACCACGCTTTCGGTGCTGTGCACGGTCGGCACGTCCTTCACCGTCGGCCTGAACGCGGGCACGTCGAGCGGCGCCACCGTCACCAGCCGGAAGATGGTCAACGGCGCCAACCTCCTCAACTATGGCCTCTTCCGGGAGACGACGCGCACGAACAATTGGGGCAACACGCCGGGCACCGACACGCCGCCGGCCACCACCGCACCGGTGCTGCCCAGCACGCTCACCGTCTATGGCCGCATCCCGCCAAGCCAGAATGTGCCGGCGGGCGGCTATGCCGATACGGTCACCGTAACCGTCAACTACTGAAGCGCGAAAAGATGAACAGGGGATATGCAAGCGTTGCGGCAGCGGCGGCGATGCTCTCTGCGCCGCCCGTGCAGGCGGCGGGGCTCAAGGTCTTCCCGGTGCGCGTCGTGCTGACGCCGGCGGAACCGGTGCAGACCATGGCGATAGAGAACAGCAGCAAGGAAAGCGCCCGCGTCCAGCTCCGCGTCTATGGCTGGCGGCAGGAAAAGGGCGAAGACGTGCTGGAGGAGACCCGCGACGTGCTCGCCAATCCCGCCCTGTTCGAGGTGCGGCCCGGCGCCGTGCAGATCGCCCGCTTCGGCCTCAGGACGGGAACAGGCGCTGCGGAGAAGAGCTATCGCGTGATCCTGGAGGAGGTGCCCGGCACCCGCGCGGTTCCCGCCGGAACCGTCCAGACGCTCCTGCGGATCAGCATTCCGATCTTCGTGCCCCCGGCTCGCGGGTCGGGCAGGCTGGTCTGGCGCGCCTGGCCCAGCGGACCGCGCCAGATGACCTTCGCCATCCGCAACGAAGGCAACGCCCATGTGCAGATCAACCGCCTGATCCTGTCGCGCAAGGGCGGTCCGCAAGTGGCCCGGCAGGACATGTCGGTCTATCTGCTCCCCGGCTCCTCGCAGCAGGTCGTCCTCGACACTGCCGCATCCATCGCTTCCGGCCAGACCCTGAAACTCGACGCGATGACCGATCAGGCGGATGTCGCCGCGGAGATCGTTGCAGAGGAGCGGCCCCGTGAAGTCGCGCGCCCTTGAAGGGGCCATGGTCGCGCTCTGCCTCCTGTCCCGCCCCGCCGCCGCCCAGGCTCCCCCCGGCCATGGATCGCCGCCGGCCGCCGGGGAAGACGGCGACGGGCCCTCGCTGATGCTGGTCCGGCTTCTGGTCAACGGCCAGGCGCAGGAGGGCGAGATACTGGCCGGGCGGCGCGGCGATGCCTGGTTCCTGAAGGCCGCGGACCTCGAACGCTGGAAGATCCGCCCCGATGCCCCGCCCGTGACGATCGACGGAGAGGCGCTGGTCCCCCTCCCCTCCTTCATCACGCCCTCCTTCGATGCGGCCAGCCAGCAGCTTGACCTGACCGTACCCGCCGAACGGTTCGCGGTGCAGCGGCTTTCCGGATCGGCCGGCAGGCTGCTGCCCACAGCCGGCACCTTCGCCGCCTTCCTCAATTACGACCTGTCGGTCTCCCATCAGGACGAACTGGCCTCCTCCGCCTTCCTGGAAGCCGGCCTGTCGGACGATTGGGGCCTGTTCGCCAACAGCATGACGGTCGGGCAGAGCAGCGGCATCGGCAACGGCGTCGTGCGGCTCGACAGCTATTTCATCCGCGACGATCCCCAGGATCTCCGCCGACTGATCCTGGGCGATACCGTCACGACCAGCCCGACTGGGGCCGCCAGATACGCTATGGCGGCGTTCGCTACGGCACCGAATTCGGACTCAGTCCCACCCTCATCACCTTTCCCACCCCCGCCTTTCTCGGCCGCACCGCCGTGCCCTCCAATGTCGAACTGCTCGTGAACAATGCCGTGCGCTTCCAGTCGGACGTCGATCAGGGGCCCTTCTCCATCGATCAGGTGCCTCTGGTGACGGGCGCGGGCGAGGTGACGCTGGTCGTGCGCGACGCCATGGGGGTCGAACGGCGCGTGCGCACGCCCTATTATGTCAGCCCCCGGCTGCTCAGCGCCGGGCTGTCCGCCTGGTCGTTCGAGGCCGGGGCGGAACGGCGCGACTATGGCATTGCCAGCTTCAGCTACGGCACCGCCTTCGCCGCGGGCAGCTACAGGCGCGGCCTGACGGACTGGCTGACCGTGGATGCCCGGGCGGAGGCGAGCGGCGACGTGCAAATGCTGGGCGGCGGCCTGTCGTTCGTCTGGCCGCTGCTCGGGGAATTCAGCCTCGCTTTGGCGGGATCGCTCGGGAGGGAGGGGAGCGGCGGCCTCTATCGCGCCTCCTTCGCGCGCATCACCCCGCGCTGGAACATCGCGTTCAGCTATCAGCGTGCGTCGGATCGCTTCGACCAGATCGGCATAGACCGCCCGGCGGACCGCATCGCGCGGCAGTTCCAGGCGTCGGCCGGGGCGTCGCTCGGCGATCTGGGCAGCATGGTCGTGACCTGGACCGACCTTGAATATGGCGACGGCAACCGGGCGAGGATCGGATCGGCCAATTACAGCGTCGGGATCGGCAGCCGCGCCTATATGAGCCTGTTCGCCATCCGCAGCGACATGGCGGGCCGGGAACCGGAGGCGGTCGTCGGCCTTGGCCTCACCATTCCCCTGGGCACGCGGACCAGCGTCTATGCGCAGGGCGACAATCGCAACCGCCTGGCGGAAATCCGGCGGACGGCGCCGCTTTCGGGCGGCTGGGGCTACCGCCTGGCGGGCAGCGAGGGCGAAAACGACCGGCAGCAGGCGGAAATGAACTGGCGCGGCTCCACGGGCGAGCTGAGCCTGGAGGCGGCCCGCTTCCGGGGCAAGACGGGCCTGAGGCTGCTCGCGAGCGGCGGGGTCATGCTCGCGGCCGGCAGCATCCATGCCTCCCGGCGGATCGAAAATGGCTTTGGCGTGGTCGAGGTGCCGGGGCAGGGCAATGTGCGCATCTATCAGGAAAACCGCCCCGTCGCGCGCACCGACCGGCGGGGCATCGCCATTGTTCCGGACCTGCGACCCTATGAGGCGAACCGGATTTCGCTGGCGCCGTCCGACCTGCCGCTGGACGTGCGGCTGCCCGACGACACGATGATCGTCGTTCCGCGGATCAGGGGCGCGGCCCATGCCCGCTTCCCGGTCGAGCAGGACCGGCCGGGCACGGTGGTCGTCGCCACCGCCGACGGCAAGCCGGTCGCAGCCGGCGCGAACGTACGCACCGACGGCGGCGAGACGCTGTTCGTCGGCTTCGGCGGAGAAATTTTCGTGCGCAATCTCCGCGAAGGGATGGTGCTGGAGATCGACACGGGCGGTAGCGTCTGCAAGGCGATCGTGACAGGCATCGCGCCGCGCGACACGCTGCCCCGCATCGGCCCCGTCGCCTGCGCCTTCCAGCGGGAGCCGGCGCCATGAGGCGGCGCGCTCAAGCCCTGACGGCCCTGCCGCTGCTGACGGCCATCCTGTTCCTGATGCAGCCAAGCCCTGCCCAGGCCGCCTGCAACGGTCTGGCCGGCTGCTCCTGCACGGTCACCGCCACCGGCATCAGCTTCGGCAACTATAATCCGCTCTCCCCCACCGCGACGGACGCGACGGGTACGATCAACGTCCATTGCGATCTTCTGGTGGCGCTGGCCGGCTCCTACACGATCGACATCAGCGCCGGCAGTTCCGGCAGCTTCGCGCCACGCACGCTGCGAAGGGGCGCCGCTGCCCTCAACTACAACCTCTACACCAACGCCGCACGCACGCAGATATGGGGCAACGGCACCGGCGGATCGGTCAACGTCACGCGCGCCGTCCTGGCATTGCTGGTGTTCAACGACAGCGTCACCGTCTACGGCCGCATCCCGGCGGGACAGAATGTGGCGGCCGGCGCCGGCTATCTCGACACGCTGACGGTGACCGTCACCTATTAGGGCAGCGTATACGGGCCGGCGTCAAGCTGAGCATGGTGGGCGCCTTCTCCCGCCCAACGCCTTTGTCGGAGATCGACGAAGCGTGATGCACGTCACGCGCAAGATGGGAAGAGGCGCTTATTGTTCCGCCCGCGACCCGAGGAACTCAGGCTTGCCTGATTTCCAACTCAGGGCCCGGCAGCCTTCGCGCTGCTGGGCCTTTTTTTGAGAGCCATCAGCCGGTAGGTTCGACCGCGCTGGCCCACATGGTTTTTGGGGGAAGAGCTTGCTTGAGACGGAACGGCTGGCCGTTATCAGAAGCGTGTTTTCATGTGGGCAGGCAGGTGCCGAGGCTCTGGCGTCCGCCGTTCGCGACATGGTTTTTCCGCACAAGGCCGTCGTCGCGCATCAGGGCGACCTGGCCGATCATTGCTGGGTGGTCGTGGAGGGCGCCGCCCAGGCCCAGATCAACTCGGCCGATGGCCAGTTGACCTTGCTCGCTTCCCACGGGCCGGGCGAAATCTTCGGCAGCTATCCCGAACCGGCGGCGCTGCGCAGCGACATCGTCGCGCAGGGTTCGCTCCATCTCCTCTGCATCGAAACCTCGGCATTGGTGGACCTGGCGCGGCACAGCGCGGATATAGCCCATGGCCTCAGCCTGCTGTTCGCGCGGCAGTTGGACGTGATGCTGGACCGCATGGCCGCCAGAACCACTTTGACGGCGAATGGCCGGGTCTATGCCGAACTGCTGCGCCTTGCGGGCGCCTCCAACCGCATCGAGCCGCCGCCCGTGCTGTCCGCGCTGGCGCTGTCGGTGCATACCACGCGGGAGACGACATCCCGGGCCATTGCGCATCTGCTGCGGCGGGGCATCGTCAGCCGGACAGACGAGGCGCTGGAGATACTGGCGCCGCGCCTGCTCGCCGAATTGATAGCCTGAAGCCTGCCCGGACCACGCCATGCGGAGATCGGGCCTGCAAGCGCCGATTCTCCTCCCGGTCGCGGAAGCCGGATCCTCGCACATCCTGAGCAACGTCCGATGAACCGGAGCCGCTCAACATCCGTTCGCCCTCAGCTTGTCGAAGGACTCAGCGCGGACCAGAAAGAGGCGATTCCCCCAGGCTCAGGGAAACAGGCCATAAAGCGCCAGGTCGCCCGACGCCGTCCTGATGTCGCCCATCGGCTGCACATTCGCATCCGGCGCGTGCAGGGCAAGGGCAAGGGCGGCCGACTCGCTCAACGCCACCGCCCCCTCCAGGTCCGCGGCGGCGATCATGAGCGCACGATCCCAGCGCCCGTCCTGCGTGTCGGCCAGGGCGCGGTAATCCAGCGCCAGCCGGGCCTCGGGATGGTCGCCGCGCAAAGCAGCGGCCCTGTGGGCCGCGTCGGCAAGGGAAGACTGGCCATAGGCATGCTGCCCCTCCTGCCCGATCAAGAGCGTCGCATCCCCGCCGAAGTGGAAGGGCAGGGATTCCGGAACGGCGATCAGCGCCACGACTTCCGCCTCCGGCGACAGGGCGACCTGAGCGGCGTTGCTCCGTTCCAGCGCCAGCCGATCCAGCCGAAGCCCCAGCGCTTCCCAGCCTGCCATGTCGCCTCCCCCCTCCTCGCCCCGCCCGACGATCTGCAAGGCGCGGGCGGAGGATTGCAGGCGCTTGGCCTCGCACAGGGCTAGCCCCATGGCGGCCTGCCTCGACACCTCGACGGATGCATTGCTGAGCGGTTGCCAGTCGTCCATTTCCCTGACCGACACCGCCCTTCCCATCAACGCATCGAACCGATCGGCCCATGCCGGACCGAAAGGATCGACCGACGCCGCCCGGAACAGTTCGGCCGGACAGGGCAGAACGACATGCAGCTGGCGGCCCGCCTCAATGGCCGCCTCCGCCACCAATATGTCCGCCCCGGCGGCCAGCGCCCCGATCACCATGGAAGGGGCCAATGCATCCACCGCCCCGGCAATCGTGTGAGCCGCCTGGGCGTCATCGGCTGCAAGGCCCAATATTCCTTCGAAATAGAGCGGCGAAGCCGGACGGTGACGGTCCAGCCAGTCCGCCGGCCGTCCCGCCTCCGCCAGGATCATCGCGAACTGTCGCAGCGTGGAGGCATGGTCTTCCCACGCTTCGGGCTGATGCCCGATGGCCTGCCGCAGCATCCGTTCGGCATCCTGGGTCCGGCCCAGCAGCAGCAGCGCTTCGGCCCGCGTCGCATCGATCCAATAGGGCGTCTCGGCGGCGCGCAGCGGATCGTCGAGCAGCGTCATCACGGCATTGGCCAGCGTCACCGCCGCCTCGTGCCGCCCTGCGACATAGGCCAGCGTCGCCGCGTTGATCAACGGATAGGTCGCATGCGAAAGGGCGGAAGCACGCTCATAGGCGGTGATGGCCCGGTTCAGCAATTCTTCCCGCGCCGCGCCGCTCTCCCCCGCCGCGCGGTCCTTCAGCAGGCGTCCGTAAACCGTCAGCACATCCGGGTCGTCCGATTGCGGCGACAGGCCGGCGGCATGGAATGTGGTCCAGGCCTGTTCCAGCGCGCCCGCCCGGGCCAATCGCGTGATGCTGTTAAGCTGCGGCCTGATCATTTCCCGCCTTGTCCCACAAGCGCCCGTCCGCCGCCACCGGATTCGCGCGATCCTATTTCCGCGGTCCCTTGCTGACGCCGTCGGGATCGATCGCCAGGACAACCCCCGAATCGCCGCCATGTTCATAACGGCCGCGAATATAGAGATTGAAGATGAAGCCCTGCTCCTCCCCTTCCTTCAACGGTTCGCCGGTATAGCCGTTGCACATGTAGTTGCGGCAGCGCAGCGCCGGATAGCCGCCGATGTCGGTCATCTCCAGGTCGTAGAAGCTGCGGTTGGGCGCCACCGGCGCGGGCGGCGGGGGCAGCGAACTGTTTTCCTTCTTCTCCACGAACCAGATCGGATCGGTGTCCTTTCCGTCATGGAAGCCGTAGCCGGGCGCATCCAATATGATGGTGAAGAAGCACATATATTCGACGAAGGCGATGTTCTCGAACCCATAGCCCCTGAATTCGGGATATTGCGCGGGGTCGCGGGACTGCGCCATCTTCAGCAGGCGCGCCTCCGTGGCCTGCAGTCCGCGTTCGCAGATCGGCGCGAACCAGCGGCTGACATTCCACGCGCCTTCCCGCACGCGAATGGAGAGCAGGGTGACATGATCGATCTTGTCGCCGGGGCCGATGGTCCTGACACTGTTCCCGTAAGGCAGCATTCACTCCCCCTTTGCCGAAGCCCTGTCATTCGACTGTGCTATAGCATCCAGACGCCGGATCGACGTAGCCCGAAATGCCGGGTCCGCCGCGGCCGTCGGACTTGCATCATGCATGATCCGACGGGCCTGGTCGACCAGTCGGTGGACCTCCGCGCCCTGGTGGCGCGCCCTCGCCACCTCGGCTGCATCCATCAGCAGCCGCAAATGCTGCTCGAACCAGTTCTGGTTCTCCGGATCGCGCTGGCGCAGCGCCGAAGACTGGCTCCGCGCATCGCGCAGCAGCCTGACCGCCTTGGCCGTCTCACCGGTCTCGAACGCGATCCGCGCAAGCGAACGGGTCGCCACCAGAGTGTCATAGGCGATGTCGCCATTTTGCGGATCTTCCCGCCGCAAGGGTTCGAGCAGCCTCAGTTGCTCCAGCCGATGCTGCTCCGACGCGCGGAAGTCGCGGCGGTCGAAATGCACGTCGGCCAGCCGCGCATGGCGTTCGGCCACTTCCATGCGAATGTTGAGCGATCCGGGATCGGCCTGCTGCGCCCGCTGGAACCAGTAGAGCGACTTCGCATAATTCCGGATCGCATCGTCATGGTCGTTCTTCGATTCCCATTGGACCGAAGCGATGTTGCTGAGCGCATAGCCCATTTCCGTGAAGCTGCGCGCCGCCTGGGGCTGATACCGGAAAAGCTGGCGGGCCCAATGCAGATAGGCCCGATAATGCCTGAGCGCGGCGTCGGCCTGCCCGGATAGCTGATCGACCTGCCCGATCCAGAATTCGCTCTGCGCGTGGACGAAGATCCATTCGGGCCGCTGGGGCTCGTCGTCCAGCAGAGCGGTGGTGGTGCGATGCGCTTCCTCGAACTTGCGCCGCGCCGCCGGCAGGCTGCCGCGCGCGATGTCGTCCTCCCCCATCGCCTGAAGGATGCGCGCCCGCCTCTCCAGACTGTCGTCCGGCAAATCGTCGAGGTCGCCCTGGTCGCGATAATAGTTCATCGCCCGGTCGTTGACGACGGTCAGGGCATCCAGGCGACCGACGCTGCGCAGACGTTCCCGCAAATCGGTCAGCATGAATTCGATGATCCCTTCTGCTTCGGCGCGTTGCCGCTCCGCTTCCCGCTGCGCTTGCAAGGCCGCAATCGACAGCGCGAGAAAAGCTAGCATGACCAGCATCAGGGCCAGCGTGACAGCCGTCACGCGCCGGACGCGCCGCTGCGCATCGCGCTGCACCAGCCGGTCCAGGCCGATCCCGGCCAGCCCGGCAATGATCTTCAGGGTGCCCAGCCGAACGCCGTCGCCCTCCCGCCGAAGGTCGGCGGCAAGCGGTTCGCCACCGTCCTGCAGCGCAGGCGGAAAGGCCTCTTCCGGTTCGCCTTCGATGATCGCCGCCAGGATCGGCCGGTCGGGATGGAGGAAGCGGAACAGGCGGATTTCCTTGTCCACCCAGGGCGAAGCCGCCGCATGGGGCGAACACAGGACCACCAAAGCCGCCGATCGGGAAAGCGCCTGCTTCACCGCCTCCGACAGGTCGGCCGCGGCAGGCAATTCGTCGCGGTCGCGGAAGATCGGGCCAAGCCGCCGCTCGCCGTCGGATCGCATGGCGCCCTTGGGCAGCCGATAGGATTCCAGCCGCCGTTGCAGCCCGCGCGCGGCCCGAACGTCCCTGTGATTATAGCTCAGGAAGGCGGTGTAGGCCGCCTTCGCACTGTCTGCCCGCATCTCCACAAATCGCGCCGTCGCCCCTTCCTACGCCGGAGGTGGACTGCTTATCGCGATGTTCCACCGAAAAATCGACCGCTTTGCCGAATCGCCCGCTGCCGCAACGGCCGAATGGAGCCGCATCCCGGGCGCGACTCGCCGCGGGGGCCATGCGCGGACGCCGGAGCATATCCGATAAACCGTTCATAATGGACGATGATCATCTTGCCATCGGCACGGGAAAGGGAAACAAGGATATGGACCGGCCAGAAGCAAAGCCTCGGGTCGCAGCCGGTTCATTGCGATGACATCGTCTGGCGCCGTTGCGATGCCGGCCTTGCGCCGCCTGCCCCCATCATGAAGACCATCCACGGAAAAGCAGAAGGGCCGGCATCGCCGCCAGCCCTTCCCTTGCCGATGCCGCAGGCGATCAACCTACGAAGGCGCGCTCGATAACATAGGCGCCGGGCGCGGCGTTGGAGCCCTCGGCAAAGCCCTGTTCCTCGAAATAGGCGCCGAACTGCTTGATCATCTCCATGCTGCCGCACATCATGATCCGGTCGGTCTCGGGATTGAACTTCGGCTCGCCTGCAATCCCTTCGAACAGCGCGCCCGTTTCCACCAGCTTGTCGATGCGGACGTTGTTGCGGAAGGGTTCGCGCGTCACGGTCGGCACATAATGGAACTGGCTGGCCGCCTGCTCGGCCACCAGCGGGTCGTCCGCCAGCTTGCCCGACAGCTCGTCATGGAAGGCAAGGTCGCTCACCCGGCGGACCGAATGGACCACCACGACCTGCTCGTAAAATTCATAGACGTCCGGATCGCGCGCCAGGCTGAGGAAGGGCGCCAGGCCCGTGCCGGTCGACAGCATGAACAGCCGCTTGCCCGGCAGCAGCGCGTCCGTGACGAGCGTGCCGGTCGGCTTGCGCCCCAGATAGATCTGGTCGCCGGGCTGGATCAGTTGCAGTTTGGACGTCAGCGGCCCGTCCTGCACCTTGATCGACAGGAACTCCAGTTCCTCGTCCCAGGCGGGGCTGGCGACCGAATAGGCGCGCAGCAGCGGCTTGCCATTGTCGCCCTGCAAACCGATCATCACGAACTCGCCCGACCGGAAGCGGAAGCTGGCCGGCCGCGTGATGCGGAAACTGAACAGATGTTCGTTCCAATGCCGCACCGACAGCACGGTTTCCACTGAAAGCGCGCCGGTCGGTTCCAGCACCGGCTTTTCGATCGTCACGTCGTTCAAAACCTTTTCCCCTGCCAAATCCAGGGCGACTGTCGCGGGTAAGAGCGTCAGTTGCGTGGGCTTCGCAATAAGCTATGCAGCGCGAATGCCCCTTGGGACGTTCCAAGGCAAGGCGAAAAAAACTTGTCCGTGCGAAAGCTGGCGATCATCCGCGCGGATCAGGACCGCGGGCAAAGCGGCGGCACCGCGCGACGCGCCGGAACGCAGCAGGGAAGATTGCGCGTCTCCGGCGCATTCAGCGCACGGTAGCTGGGCACGCAGGCCCCGTCCTGCATCCATTCACCGGACAGAAATTGGCTCTGCGCCTGCGCGTTGCTGCTCAATATCGCTGCAATGGCGGCGCTGCCGCGCAGCATATCCCCCATCATCATGATTTTCCCCTGCTCCCGGAGCGCCGACACGCCCGTCCCGCAGCAAGCTCATAATCGCTTATCTATCCAAAAGCATACCCAATCCGGGGTATGCCCGGCCATTTCCGCAAAATCCGTCATCCCAGCGTGCGCCGGGACGGCGGATCAGCCGAAAAGACCTTTGGCCAGCCCGCCCAGTTCGTTGAGCGGATTGCCGTCGCCATCCCGGTCGAACAGGCCGCCGATCTTCGCCAATATGGCTTCCGGGCCGCCGAAATGGGCGAACAGCTCCTGCAACTTGTCCGCCGACACGCCATGTTCGGCGGCCGTGGTCGCCAGCGCGGCGACATCGGTCTCGCCCGAAGCGATCTTGCCGCCGATTTCGCTCATCAAGGCCTGCATCTGGTCGGGCTGAAGGCCGATCTTCGCGGCAACCGCCTCCAGGCCACCCATATTGCCCAGCAAATCGTCGAACAGTGCCATAGCTCATATCCCGCTGAAGTTTGATGCAGGATAGCATTCCGTCCCGCCGACGGGAAGCGAAAGAGGCCGGAAGATCGCTCCGGCCCCTGTCGTTACGAAATGCGGGCCTGTCAGGCCGCCGTCAGCGCCGCGTCGCGCACCGACGCATCGACATGATCCTCGAACTGGGCGAAATTGTCGACGAACTGCTTGACCAGCTTGCCGGCGGTTTCGTCATAGGCCGCCTTGTCGGGCCAGGTCGCGCGCGGATCGAGTATGGTCGAATCCACGCCCGGAACCGCAACCGGCACCTGGAAGCCGAAATTGGGATCGGTGCGGAATTCGGCGTTGTTGAGGCTGCCGTCGAGCGCCGCGTTCAGCAGGGCCCGCGTCACCTTGATCGGCATGCGCTTGCCGACGCCATATTTGCCCCCGGTCCAGCCGGTGTTGACCAGCCAGCAGGTCACGCCGCCCTTGTTGATCCGTTCCTTCAGCAGGTTGCCGTAAACGGAAGGGTGACGCGGCATGAACGGCGCGCCGAAGCAGGTGGAGAAGGTCGCGGACGGCTCCGTCACGCCGATCTCCGTCCCGGCGACGCGCGCGGTATAGCCCGAAAGGAAATGATACATGGCCTGGTCCGGCGTCAGCCGCGCGATCGGCGGTAAAACCCCGTAAGCATCGGCGGTCAGGAAGATGATGTTCTTCGGCACCGGCCCCAGATTCTTCTCCGACGCATTCGGGATGAAGTCGATCGGGTAGGAACCCCGGCTGTTCTCGGCCAGGCTGTTGTCGTCCAGGTCGATCTCGCGGGTTTCCTCGTCGATCACGACATTTTCCAGCACCGTGCCGAACCGCTTGGTGGTGGCGAAGATCTCCGGCTCGGCCTCGGCCGACAGGTTGATCATCTTGGCGTAGCAGCCGCCCTCGAAATTGAAGACGGCGGTGTCCGACCAGCCATGCTCGTCATCCCCGATCAGCGTGCGGCTGGCATCGGCCGACAGGGTGGTCTTGCCCGTGCCCGACAGGCCGAAGAAGACCGCCGTGTCGCCGTTCGGGCCGATATTGGCCGAACAGTGCATCGGCATCACGCCCCGCGTCGGCAGCAGATAGTTGAGGATGCCGAAGACCGACTTCTTCATCTCGCCGGCATAGCGCGTGCCGCCGATCAGGATCAGCTTCTCGGTGAAGTTGACCGCGATCACCGTCTCGCTGCGGGTGCCGTGACGGGCCGGATCGGCCTGGAAGGTGGGCAGGTCGATGATCGTATATTCAGGCGCGAAATCCGCCAGCTCCTCCGCGCCCGGACGGACCAGCAGCGTGCGGATGAAGAGGTTATGCCAGGCGAATTCGTTGATGATCCGCACGTTGACGCGATGCTCAGGCTGCGATCCGCCGAACAGATCGGCAATGTACAGCTTGTCCTTCTGCCCCAGGGCGGCGAAGAAATCGGCCTTCAGCGCAGCGAAATGCTCCGGCGTCATGGGCACGTTGGTCTTGCCCCACCAGACGGTGGATTCGGTTTCCGCGTCCCTGACGATGAACTTGTCGCTTGCCGACCGCCCGGTATGCTTGCCGGTCTTGACCACCAGCGGGCCGTCCTTGGCCAATATGCCCTCGCCATTGGCAAGCGCGGCTTCGACCAGCGGCGCGGTGCCCAGATTCCAATATTGATCGGCGCTGGTGGAAATGCCCTGCCGATCGAGGGTGAAAGAGGATTTGGCCTGCACGCCTTTACTCCTGAATATCATTATGTCCGGCCGCCATCTTATCATGTTCACGGCCGGTCCGCCTCTCAACGCCGCGATCTTCGCCGCTTGGCGCCATCTGCTGCAGACCTAGCGGGCATAAGCCTTTGCAGAAGATGCGTCAAACCCCGGGAAACCCCGCATCCCCGGCATTTATCCCGAATTCCCATGGCTACACCGCATAACCCGCCCGCCCGGCCTTCCTTGCAGGGGAAGCCGCCTTCGTCTAACGCAGGGGCATTCCCATTGCCGACGATTTTCGGGGCGCAGCATGACCGCAACCATCGCTCTGGTGGACGATGACAAGAATATCCTGACCTCCGTCTCCATCGCGTTGCAGACGGAAGGGTTCCTGACGCGCCTCTATTCGGACCCGGAGGCGGCGCTGAAGGCGCTGGTAGAAAATCCCGCAGACCTGGCCGTGTTCGACATCAAGATGCCGCGCATGGACGGGTTGGAACTGCTGCGGCGGCTGCGGGAAAAGAGCCATATGCCGGTCATCTTCCTGACGTCCAAGGCCGACGAACTGGACGAGGCGCTAGGCCTCGCCATGGGCGCGGACGATTATATCAGCAAGCCTTTCTCCCAGCGGCTGCTGATCGCGCGCATCCGCGCGATCCTGCGCCGGGCGGAGGCGAGCAAGGTGGATGCCGCGCCCGACGAGCCGGTGGTCGAACCGATCGTGCGCGGCCGGCTGGAAATGGACCCCGCCCGCCACCGGGTCAAATGGATGGGCCGCGACGTGACGCTGACCGTGACCGAATTCCTGATCCTGGAAACGCTCGCCGCGCGCCCCGGCGTGGTCAAGAACCGCAACCAGCTGATGGATGCCGCCTATCAGGACGACGTCTATGTCGACGACCGCACCATCGACAGCCACATCAAGCGCCTTCGCCGCAAGTTCCGCGAAGTCGACCCCGAATTCAACGCAATCGACACCCTCTATGGCGCCGGCTATCGTTTCTCCGAAGAAGCATGACGCGGGCGCAAGGTGGAGCTGGTCCGGCCGGATCAGCCTGACCCCGCGCATCCTGGCGGTCAATGTGTTCGCGCTGGCGCTGCTGGCGGGCGGCTTCTTCTATCTGGACAGCTACCGCACGCGCATCGTCGACGACCGGCTGGAGCAGTCGGCGCGCGAATTGAAGCTGCTGGCCATTGGCCTTGAAAATGCGCCGGCGGACCGGCAGGACGCGCTGATCGCCGCCTATGCGCGGCAGACCGGCGACCGCGTGCGCCGCTATGACGCGCAAGGACGGCTGATCGCCGACAGCTTCGCCATGAACGCGCCGCGCTATCGCCTGCGCCTGCCCGCCGAGGAGGAATGGCAGCGCCATGTCGCCCGCTTCCTCGACAAGGTGATAGACCGCATCGTGTCCGCCGACCGCCCGCCCAATTTCGAGGAGCCGGCGGTCGACCGGGCACAGGCATGGCCCGAAATGGTCGTGGCGCGCAAAAGCGGCCGCACCCAGGCGGTGAACCGCTATGCCCCCGACCGCACCTTCATGATCTCCGCGGCGGTCAATGTGAAGGACGGCACCGGCCTGCTGGCGACGGAAAACGCCCGCGACATCACGCGCACCGTCCGCGCGGAGCGTTTCCGCCTGGGCATGGTGCTGGCGGCGGCGGTGCTGGCTTCCGTCCTGCTTTCCCTGTTCCTGGCCCGGACCATCGTGCAGCCGCTGCAACGCCTCGCCCGCGCGGCGGTGCGCGTGCGGCTGGGGCGGGCGCGCGAAGTCACGGTGCCGCGCCTGCCCGACCGGCGGGACGAGATCGGCATGCTGGCCCGCGCCCTGTCCGACATGAGCCATGCGCTGCGCCAGCGGATCGACGCGACCGACGCCTTCGCCGCCGATGTCAGCCATGAGCTGAAGAACCCCATCGCCTCCCTGCGTTCCGCCCTCGACGCGCTGGACCGGGTGGACAAGCCGGAACTGCGCGCCCAGCTGATGGCGATCGCGCAGGACGATGTGCGCCGGCTCGACCGGCTGGTGACGGACATTGCCGAAGCTTCGCGCATCGACGCGCAGCTTTCCCGCACCCGGTTCGAGCCGATCGACCTCGGCCTGTTGATCGAGAAGATGGTGGTCGCCCGCGAAGCCCGCGGCGTGCCTCGCGGCGTGCGCCTCGCCTTCGCCCGGCCACGCAGGAATGTCGCGGTTGCGCTGGGCGAGGAGCAGCGGATCATCCGCGTGCTCGACAACCTCATCGACAATGCGATCTCCTTCTCCCCCGATGACGGGCTGGTCCAGATCGTCGCGACCGTGGCGGACAATGAAGTGCTGGTCAGCGTGGAGGATCAGGGTCCCGGCGTCCCGCAATCGGAACGCGAGCATGTCTTCCGCCGGTTCCACAGCGTCCGCCCGGAAAATGAGGCGTTCGGCAAGCATTCGGGCCTTGGCCTCGCCATCGCCCGCTCCATCGTGGAGGGGCATCAGGGCAAGATCAGCATCGCGGACCGCCAGGACGCGCAAAGCGGCGCCTGCTTCATCGTGCGCCTGCCCATGGCGGTCGAACGCGATCCGGGCATCGTTTCGGAATAAGCCGGAAAGGGGGAGGCTCAGATACTCCCCCTCCCATGGGCGGGAGGAGGCCGGGATTTTTAAGCTGCCGCCCTCCAGGCCCGCTTCGCCGCGCCGACCGTCTGCGAGGAATGGCCTGGATTTGCCGCCCCCCCACACCCCACTGCACCATAATGAGAAACGCCCCGGTTAATTCGATTTCCACCAGCACCAACAGGAGCTAATATGACGTCAAAGCGATAAGGCGATATGGCGTCGACACATTCTTCCGAAACCCTGCATGCGACCAGCGTGGCGATCGACGGCCGGGCCGTGCTGCTCTGCGGCCCCAGCGGCATGGGCAAGTCCGACCTGGCGCTGCGCTTGATCGATCGCGGCGCCGTGCTGGTGAGCGACGACTATACCCGCCTGCTGGAGATCGAAGGGCGCCTGTTCGCCCGCGCGCCCGACCGGATCGTCGGCATGATGGAGGTGCGCGGCCTGGGCCTGGTCGACATGCCCCATGCGGACAACGCCCCGGTCGCGCTGGCGGTCGACCTCAGCGACGATGTGGAGCGCATGCCGCCGGAAACCGCGCAACGGTCCATCGCCGGGGTCGCAATCCCCGTGGTCCGGCTCGCCCCGTTCGAAGCATCCGCCCCGATCAAGGTGGAACTCGCCGTCCGGACCCTGGGCCTCGGGAGCATGGACCCGTTGTGAGCCTGGAAACGCCGAAGACCATCCTGCTCGTGTCCGGCCTGTCAGGCGCGGGCAAGACGACCGCGCTCAAGACGCTGGAGGATATGGGCTGGGAAGTGGTCGACAACCTGCCGCTGGTGCTGCTCGACCGCCTGCTCGACACCCCCCTGCCGGAGGGGCATGAGGAAGGGACGGACCGTCCTCTGGCGCTGGGCATCGACGCGCGCACCCGCGGCTTCGACGCCGCCGCGATCGTCCAGCGGATCAAGGCCCTGCGCGCTCGCCACGGCCATGATGTGGAAACGCTGTTCCTCGACTGCTCCGGCGAGGAGCTGGAGCGTCGTTTCGCGGAAACCCGCCGCCGCCATCCGCTGGCCACCGACCGCCCGGCCCGCCATGGCATCGCCCGCGAACGGGAACTGACCGAACCGCTGCGCCGCTGGGCCAATCAGGTGATCGACACCAGCAGCCTCACCAGCAACGGCCTGCAACAGGAAATCCGCAACCGCTTCTCGCGCGAGGGGCTGTCGGACCCGGTGCTGACCATCATGTCCTTCGGCTATTCGCGCGGCGTGCCGCTCAACGCCGATCTGGTGTTCGACATGCGCTTCCTGCGCAATCCCCATTGGGAGGAGGCGCTGCGGCCGAAGACGGGGCTCGACCCCGCTGTCGCCGCCTATATCGTGGAAGATCCCGCCTATGAGGAGGCGGTCGGGCGCATCGAACACTTGCTGGCCCTGCTGCTGCCCCGCTATGCGGAGGGCGGAAAAAGCTACATTACCGTGGCCTTTGGCTGTACGGGCGGCCGCCATCGGTCGGTCCATGTGGCCGAACGCGTCGCCAGATACTTGCAAGATGCGGGCTTTTCGCCCACGGTCTCGCACCGCAATATGGAATCAGCGCCCCAGGACGCCCTGGAGAAGCGCAGACCGGGAGGCCCGAAAGCGTAATCCATGAAGAACAGGTGGGCCACGTAAGCAAGATGATTGGACTGGTACTCGTCACCCATGGGGCGCTGGCGACGGAATTCGTCGTCGCGATGGAGCATGTGGTCGGTCCGCAGCAGCAGATCGAGACCATCTGCATCGGGCCTGAGGACGATATGGAGATGCGCCGCGCCGACATCGCCAATGCGGTGGCGCGCGTCAACGACGGGTCGGGGGTGATCCTGCTGACCGACCTGTTCGGCGGCACCCCCTCCAACCTCGCCATCTCCCTGCTGAAGGCTGGGGAGATAGAGGTGATCGCGGGCATCAACCTGCCCATGCTGATCCGCCTGGAAAGCGCGCGCAAGGTCATGGACGTGCGCCAGGCCGTCGCCGCCGCGCGGGAAGCGGGTCAGAAATATATCAGCGTTGCATCGGAACTGTTGGGCAGCACCACATGAGCGAAATCAGCCAGGAAGTCAGGATCAGCAACCGCCGGGGCCTCCACGCCCGCGCCAGCGCGAAATTCGTGACCCTGGCCAGCGGCCTTCCCGCGCAGATCACCGTGCGCAAGGACGGCAGCGAAGTCACCGGAACCTCCATCATGGGCCTGATGATGCTGGGCGCGGCGATGGGGGACAGCATCGTCATCAGCGCCACCGGTCCCGAGGCAGCCGATTCGCTGGGCAAGCTGGTGACGCTGGTCGAGGATAAATTTGGCGAGGAATAAGGCGGGTCGAGCCTGCTAAGCCTTTGTCAAACATCGGCAAGCGACTATCACAGGATAATATCGAACGGGAATCGCGGGGCGCAGGAAGGGCGCGCCGCCGGTTGAGGATAGTTGGCAATGCTCGATCCAAAGCTGATGGACGAACCGGCGCGTCTCGCCGCGCTGAACCGGTATGAAGTTCTGGATACGCCAAGGGAATCCTCCTTCGACCGCATCACCGATCTGGTCCGCAGCATCCTGGGCGTGCCGATTTCGGCCGTCTCGCTGGTCGATACCGATCGGCAGTGGTTCAAGTCGCTGGCCGGCCTCGACGAAAGCGAAACCGCCCGCGACATCGCCTTTTGCGACCACACCATCCGCCAGCGGGCGCCGATGGTCATCACCGACGCCAAGGAGGATGCCCGCTTCCGCGACAATCCGCTGGTGACGGGCGATCCCAACATCCGCAGCTATGCCGGCATCCCGCTGGAGACGCCGGACGGCTATAATATCGGTTCGCTCTGCGCGATCGACACCGTGCCGCGCGAATTCGACCCGGCGCAGATCGCCATCCTCAAGAATCTCGCCGCGCTGGTGGTTGAGCAGCTGGAACTGCGCCGCATCGCGGAGCGCGATCATCTGACCGGCGCGCTCAGCCGCAGAGCCTTTCTCACCGAAATGAACCGCGCCATCGCCCTGTTCGAACGGCATGAGCGGCCCGCCAGCCTGCTGCTGTTCGACATCGACCATTTCAAGCATATCAACGACACCTACGGCCATCCCGCTGGCGACCAGGTGATCCGCGGCATCGCCCGGCTCTGCGCCGGCCTGCAACGCCCCAGCGATTCGCTCGGGCGGCTGGGCGGCGAGGAATTCGGCATATTGCTGCCCGAAACGGCGGAGGACGATGCCGCAAGGGCGGCGCAGCGCTTCTGCGACGCGATCGCCGCTGCGGAAATGCCCGGCACGCCGCCGCTGCGCGCCACCGTCAGCTTCGGCGTGGCGGAACTTCGCGGCGACTGGCCGACCGGCGAAAGCTGGCTGGCGGTCGCGGACATGGCGCTCTACGAAGCCAAGCGCTCCGGCCGCAACCGCGTCGCCGTCGCCCGGCACGGCGCCTCCCAGGCGACCTGAGATAGAGTGTTTGGTTTAAAGCCCGCCGGCAGCAAGGCCAAACCCCCACCCTGCCAAGCCCCCTACCCTTTTCCCCTCTCCCCCTATAGAGAGGCCGTTTCGGCGGACCTGCAAAAAGGGCAAGGGACAGCATCGTGGCGCGAGAAATCACCGGATTTTCCAACCCGCTGGTGAAGCGCGTCCGTTCCCTGCGGGAGAAGAAGTTCCGCAAGGCGGAGGGCCTCTTCCTGGCCGAAGGGCTGCGCATCCTGACCGAAGCGCGCGAGGAAGGCGTGCTGCCCGAAATGCTGTTCCACGCCGGTTCCACCCACCCACTCGCCGCCGACCTGATCGCGGCGATGGAGGCGGCGGGCGGCGACGTGATAGAGACGACGCCCGACATCCTCTCCAAGATCAGCGGCAAGGATAATCCGCAGGCGGTGGTCGGCGTCTATCGCGACCGCTTGACCCCGCTGGCGAAGCTCGACCGGAGCAGGGCCGACATCTGGATCGTCGCCCAGTCGCTGCGCGATCCCGGCAATCTGGGCACGATCCTGCGCACCGGCGATGCGGTCGGCGCGGGCGGGCTGATCCTGATCGACGATTGCGTCGACCCCTTCTCCGTCGAATCCGTGCGCGCCAGCATGGGCGCCCTCTTCACCCAAAGCATCACCCAGGCGCGCTGGGGCGAGTTCATGCACTGGCTGCGCCAGGGGCCGGGCGAGCTGATCGGCACCAGCCTGAAGGCCACGCACGACTATCAGGAACCGCGCTACCAGAGCCCCAGCTTCCTGCTGGTCGGCAATGAGGCGCAGGGCCTGCCCGAAAGCTATGAAGCCGAATGCGACCTGCTGGTGAAGATGCCGATGCTGGGCAAGGCGGACAGCCTGAACGCGGCGGTCGCCTGCGCGGTGATGGCCTATGAATTGCTGAACCAGAAGCGGGCGGGTAAATGACGACGATGGGGGGCGTGCAAGCGGTGGAAGCAGGGACCAGGGAAATGGGCGGCATGGGCGCGATGCTGCGCCACAAGCGGGTGCTGGC
The DNA here is from genome assembly GCF_015074805.1 of Sphingobium fuliginis. Taxonomy (NCBI): domain Bacteria; kingdom Pseudomonadati; phylum Pseudomonadota; class Alphaproteobacteria; order Sphingomonadales; family Sphingobiaceae; genus Sphingobium; species Sphingobium fuliginis. The sequence goes on from NZ_CP060035.1 coordinate 1,848,722, forward strand.
GGCCAGCCTGATCGGCACGGCCGTCGAATTCTACGACTTCTATATCTACGCGACCGCCGCCAGCCTGGTCTTCGGGCCGCTCTTCTTCCCTGCCTCCTCCCCCTCGGCACAATTGCTCGCCGCCTATGGCAGCCTCGCCCTCGCCTTCTTCGCCCGGCCCCTGGGCGCGGCGGTGTTCGGCCATTATGGCGACCGCATCGGGCGGAAGGCGACGCTGGTGACGTCGCTGATGCTGATGGGCGGATCGACGCTGGCGATCGGATTCCTGCCGACCTATCAGAGCATCGGCTGGTGGGCGCCGCTGATCCTCTGCCTCCTGCGCTTCGGACAGGGTTTCGGCCTCGGCGGCGAATGGGGCGGCGCGGCCTTGCTGGCGGTGGAGAATGCGCCTCCGGGATGGCGGGCGCGCTTCGGCATGTTCCCGCAATTGGGCGCGCCGGTCGGATTCCTGGCCGCCAATGGGCTGTTCCTGTTGCTGGGCATGTTCCTCACTGACAAGGATTTCTTCGCCTGGGGCTGGCGCCTGCCCTTCCTGGGCAGCGCGGTGCTGGTGATCCTGGGCCTCTGGATACGCCTGAAGCTCACCGAAACCCCCGAATTCGCTGCCGCCCGGGCCGAAGCACCGCCGCCCGCCGTGCCGCTCGCCACCCTGTTCAAGAGCCATTTGGGCGCGGCCATCGCGGGCACCTTCGCCTGCGCCGCCTGCTTCGCCGTCTATTATATCGCGACCGCCTTCGCCCTCGGCTATGGCACCACCACGCTCAGGATCGACCGCGAAACCTTCCTCGCCATCCAGTTGGGCGCGATCCTGTTCATGGCGTTCAGCATCATCGTCGCCGGCTGGTGGTCGGACAGGAGCAGCCCGACCCGCGTGCTGGTCGCGGGCTGCATCGGCACGGTGGCGATGGGCGTGATCTTCGGTCCCGCCATGGGCACCGGGCAATTGCTGCCGATCTTCCTGATCCTCAGCCTCGCCCTGTTCCTGATGGGCTTCGTCTATGGGCCGCTCGGCGCCTATTTGCCGCATCTCTTCCCGGTGCAGCTTCGCTATACCGGCGCGTCTTTCGCCTTCAACCTGGGCGGCATCATCGGCGGCGCGCTCGCTCCCATCGTCGCGACCTGGCTGATCCAGGTCCAGGGCGTCGAGCTGGTCGGCCTCTATATGTCGGCAGCGGCGGCGCTCAGCCTGATCGGCCTCTGGTTCACGAGTCGCCAATAGGCTTGCGCATCAGGATCAGCGGCACGCCGCTATCCTCGAACGCCCGCACGTCGGCGAAACCGAAGCTGCGGTAAAGCGGCACGCCCGCCATGGTGGCGGACAGCTCCAGCGCCGCGAAGCCCTCGGCCCGCGCCGCCTCCTCGCAAAGGGAGAGGATCAGCGTGCCCACGCCCTTCCGCACATGATCGGGATGGGTGTACATGGCCCGCACCCTGGCGGCCTCCGTCGCCGGATCGAGCAGCCGGTCGTCCCGCCCCGCGCTATGGTCGCCGCCATAGGCCGTGGCGCGCCGACTCCAGCCGCCGCAACCGGCAATCTCCCCCCGATCCTCGATCACGAAATAGGTGCCGTCGCTGATCAACCGGCTGTCCAGCCCCATGAAGCCATGGCTGGCCTTCACCTGTTCGGGTGTCAGGAAACCGGATTGCAGGCGGTCGATGGCCAGGGTCATCAGTTCCAGCAGCGCCGGTTCGTCGGCCGGGGTGGCGATACGGTGGAAAAGCGGCATGGACTGGCACCGATAAAAGGCAGAATGGCGGCGACGGCCCGTGCCGTTCGCCGCCCTTCCCGTTGCAAGACAGGCAGGCCGGAAGGCCTGTCCGCCTGTTTTCAGAAGGTGACGTTCACCCGCGCATAATAATAGCCGCCATTGATGCCGAAGGGCGAGATGGTCGGATATTTGCTGGTCGAATAGCCGCGTTCGCCATTGGCGAGTTCCGCGTTGCGGATGAACTCCTTGGACCGCTGGGTCGGATATTTGTTGAACAGATTGTTCGCACCGATGGAAAGCTTGATCGGCTTGGCGATCTGGTAGCCAAGTTCGAGGTCGGTGATGAACGCCTCCTTGACCGGCACCTTGATGAGGTCGCCGGCATCCGGGCCGCTGCGCGCGGTTTCCAGCGTATAAACCTGCGAATAATAGCTTTCGCGCAGGTTGGCGGAGAATTTGCCCCAGGTCCAGAAGGCGTTGAACGTGCCCCGGAAGCGCGGCGTGCTGTGCTCCAGCTCCACTTCGCTCGACGCGTCGATAAGGCGCGTCAGCTCGGGATTGACGGTGCTGGAATAGAGCGCGGAAGGAAGCGGATTGATGCCCAGGACCTTGTTGGCGTTGTAATTGCCTGTGAAGGTCAGGTCGAGCTTGCCCATTTCGCCAAGGTCGGTGACATAGCTCGCAACCAGGTCGACACCCCGGGTCCGCATCTTCACGCCGTTGACGAAGCTCTGCACCGACACCCCGCCCTCGGTGTTGCGGTCGACGCCATTGTCCGCGAACAGCACATAGGCCGGGATCGCGTCCGCCGTCCTCCAGTCCGTCACCGTGCTGCTGCCGCCCAGCGCCGCGTTCACCGCGCTCAGCACCGCCAACTGGTTGTAGATGGCATATTGGTCCGCATCGAAGGGCAGGCAGGCCGCCGCATTGCCGCCCGCATAACCCGCCGGGCAGCGATTGCCGGTAAAGCCGGAGAAGGCCGTGGAGGTCATGATGCGGTTGCGGATCGTGATCTGATAGGCGTCCAGCGTGATGGTGAAGTTGCGCGCCGGGTTGATGACCGTACCCAGGCTGAAGTTGGTCGATTTTTCAGGCTTGAGGCCGCCAAAGCCCAGCGACGCCGCGGCGGACGATGCGGGCGGAAGCACGCCGCCGATGAAGCCCGGTCCGACGTTCAGGCCGGAATAGCCTCCTTCGGCCAGGGTCGGCGCGCGGAAACCGGTGCTGACCGTGCCGCGCAACGCAAAGGCGTCGGAGAAGTCATAGCGGCTGGTCAGCTTGAAGACGGTCGTGTCACCGAAATCGCTATAATGTTCGTGGCGGACCGCGCCGTCCACCAGCCAGTTTTCCAGCGGCTTGAGGCTGATGTCCAGATATTGCGAGAAATTGTCCCGCTTGTACTTGCCCGCGTCATTGGGGCTGTAGCCGAAGAAGGACTGCGCACCGCCGCCATAATAGGAGGCCGGATCGCCGGCCCGGATACCATAGGTCTCATGCCGGAATTCCAGGCCCGCCGCGATGTTGACCGGTTCCGAAAGCCCAATGTCCACGGCATGCGTCAGGTCGAGCGTGTTGCTCCACTGGGTGTTGAAGAAGTCGCCATTGTGGAAGGTTTCGGGCGTGAAGCCGGTATCGGCGTAGAGCTGGGCATTGGCCGAATGATAGACATAGACCTTGACCAGATCCTTGCCATAGGTGGACGCCAGGTCGAACGTCGTGTCCCCCAATGTGCCGCGGAAACCGCCGGTCACCGAATAATCGGTCTCGTCGATGCGCTCCTGCGGCTGGAAGCCCCCGGCATAATAGGGCACGCCGCCGGCGCTGACGACGGTCGTCGGCGGGCGCGTATTCTCATAGGCGGCGGCCTTCTTGTGGCCATAGCTGCCGAAGCTGTAGATTTCATAGTCGCCGAATTCATAGCCGGCATTGTAGTTCACGACCGTCTGGTCGATGTGCGGGTCGCCTATGATCCGGTTGGTATAGGGATAGCCGGGCAGGTTCCTGATTTCGGGATAGGTGTTGGACAGGTTGATCGATTGCGGGTTGATGTCGCCCCGGAAGCTGAAGCCCTTGTGCTTCTTCTGCGCCGATATGTTCAGATAGGCGCCGTCGAAGGGCGCCAGGCCGATATTGCCGCCGATCGCATAGGTCTTGCCGCCCTGGTCGTAATATTCGCCGCCGGTCGCATTGATGGAGCCGCCATGGTCGGCCTTCTTCTGGAGGAAGTTGATGACGCCCGCGATCGCGTCCGTGCCATATTGCGCCGCCGCGCCGTCCTGCAGCACTTCCACGCGCTCGATCGATTCGGGCAGGATGAAGCTGACGTCCGGAGCGGCGCTGCCACCATAGGGGCCACCGGCGACCGAGACGTTGGCGGTGCCGTGGCGCCGCTTGCCATTGACCAGGACCAGCGTGTGGTTGGGGCTGAGGCCGCGCAGCTTCATCTGCAGGTTATGCGCCTGAAGGTCGCTGCCGAAGGATTGCGCCTGGACGGAGGGAAGCTGCTGCGCCAGGCTCTGCATCAGGTCCGGGGAGCCCGTGCGCTGCAACGTGTCCGCGCCCAGGAGCTGGATCGGCGCCGGGCTGTCGGCCACCTTCATCCCGGTCAGGCGGGTGCCGGTGACGATGATCGCCGCGCCATCCGTGGCGGAGGCCGCTTGCGGATCGGTCTGTGCGTAAACTGTTGCTGAAGAAGACAGCGCAATAATCATGGCTGCGCGAGAAACGAAACTCTTGTGGTTCATGAACCAGCCCCCTTGCTTCGTTATGAAGAGAGCCTCTCCCGACAGATATTTTCTTGTTCTTACCTGAACAGTTCGTTCAAATCCTTTGAGCTACGATGATCCTGCTCCAGAGCCGCAGGCTTGGATCTTCGAAATATTTAGCAATCTCTGGAAACGGAACGCTGACACAAAACCGCCATCAAAGAAAAACGAATTTCTGCTGCGGCGCAAAATCATGGCTGACGGGGAAAGGGGAAATCCCCGCAATTCCAGATCAAATCATTGATGCATAAAGAAAAAGGCGGCACCCGCATGGGATGCCGCCTGTCTCTTTTTTACAACTGTCAAGACAGTATGAAAGCGATCAATCCTCGCTGCGCACTTCACGGCGCTCGGCAATGCGAGCGCGCTTGCCGGTGCGGCCGCGCAGATAATAGAGCTTCGCGCGACGCACCACGCCCTTGCGGACGACAGTGATCGAATCGATGTTCGGCGAATAGAGCGGGAAGACGCGCTCCACGCCCTCACCGAAGCTGATCTTGCGCACGGTGAAGTTGCTGCCCATGCCCTTGTTCGAGCGGGCGATGCAGACGCCTTCGTAATTCTGGACGCGGCTGCGGTCGCCTTCGACGACCTTCACGCCGACGCGCAGCGTGTCGCCGGGACGGAATTCCGGAATATCCTTGGCGAGGGCCGCGATGTTCTCGGCCTCGATCTGCTGGATCAGGTTCATGACTTCAAGTCCTACTTTTCGCGTTGCGCACCAGAGGGCGGCTGGTCCCGAACGCCGATATGACGTTCCCAAAGGTCCGGCCGCCTTAGCCGTGTGTCATCCTCCGCCCTTTGTTTCCGCCAGGCGGCGATCTTCGCATGATCCCCCGATCGCAACACTTCGGGGATCATACGCCCTTCCCATATAACGGGCCGGGTATAGTGCGGATATTCGAGAAGGCCGCTTTCGAAGCTCTCTTCATCCCCACTGGAAGCGGCGCCCATTACCCCAGGAAGCAGGCGGATGCAAGCATCCAGCAGCATCAGGGCGCCCATTTCGCCGCCGGAAAGGATGATGTCGCCCATGCTGATCTGCTCGACGGGCCGGGCGTCGAAAATCCGCTCGTCAAATCCCTCGAACCGGCCGCAGAGGATGGTGGCTCCGGGACCGGCGGCAAGCTGGCGGATGCGCCCCTGGGTGATCGGCGCGCCGCGCGGCGTCATGGCGATGACGGGCAGGTCCGGGCGCTTTGCCAGCGCATGATCGATGGCAAGGCCAAGGATGTCGGCCCGCAACACCATGCCCGCCCCGCCGCCCGCGGGCGTATCGTCCACGGTGCGATGCCTGTCGGTGGCAAAGTCGCGAATGTGGATGGGATCGCAGCCCCATTTCCCCTCCGCCAGCGCCCGCCCGGCCAGCGACACGCCCAGCGGCCCAGGAAACATCTCCGGGTAGAGCGTCAATATCTGCGCCTGAAAGCTCATGCCTTGCGCGCCTTGAACCAGGCGCCCGTCATGCCGCCCAGCAGCGACACCCCGCCGCCGAGCATCAGCGCGATGCCGATGGCGCACAGCAGGTCCGCGAAGGGCCGGTCCGGCTGCACCAGCGCGGGCAGCAGGAACAGCATCGGAATGGGAACGACCATCGCCACGCCCGCGGCGATCTTGAGCGCCCGCGACCAGGACATGGCGAAGAGACGCCAGCCGGCGGCGACCATCAGGAGCAGATAGAGAGCGGCAAGGATTTTCGGCATGGTTCGCGCCCTCTTAATGCCTCCGATTGATCTACAAGCTGCTCCTGCGAAGGCGGGAGCCTGGTTCCACCGTCCGATCTGGGCTCCTGTCTTCGCGGGAGCACGGCGGTTCAATTGCCCTGGCGAACGAAGCTCAAGCCGCAAAGGCGGCCTCTATGACCGCCCGCTCATCCGCAATGGTCACCGCATGCATCGGCGCCATGAAACGCTTGCCGTTGGGCCGCTCCACCTCGATGATGTCGCCGGCGCCGAAATTCTCGACCGCCACGACATGGCCCAGCCCTTCGCCATCGCTGGAGAAGCAGGGCAGGTCGATCAGGTCGGCATGATAATATTCGCCCTCCCCCAGAGGAGGCAAAGCCGAACGGGGAACGGTCAGTTCCGTGCCGCGCAGCGCCTCCGCCGCGGAGCGATCGCCGACTTCGGCAAAGCGGGCGACCGCGCCGTTCGGGCCGGGGCGCACGGACTTCAACGTCAGCCTGCGCCCCGCCGCATCGAAGCCGTCATAGGATTTCAGGGCCTCAGCCCCCTCCCCGAACAGCTTCAGACGGACCTCGCCCGTCACTCCATGCGCGCCGATGATGACGGCAAGCGTGACGGGCTTGTCGGTCAAAGGGCTCAGCCTTCAGCCGATTCTTCAGCCGGAGCGGCTTCTTCCGCCGGTGCTTCGGCGGCCGGAGCGGCAGCGGCCTCGGCGGCGGCCGCCTTGGCGGCTTCGGCAGCTTCAGCGGCTTCCGCAGCCTTGGCGGCGCGGTCTTCGGCGCGATCCTTGGCCTTCTGACCCGGCTCGGCCTTCTTCGGGTTGTTGCGGGCGGCGCGTTCCTTCACGCCGGCAGCATCCAGGAAGCGGGCCACGCGGTCGGTCGGCTGCGCGCCGGCGGCAACCCAGTGCTTCGCGCGCTCGACGTTCAGAACGACGCGCTTCTCGTCGCCCTTGGGCAGGACGGGGTTGTAGCTGCCGATGCGCTCGATGAACTTGCCGTCACGCGGGGCGCGGCTGTCCGCCACGACGATGCGGTAATAGGGACGCTTCTTCGAACCGCCGCGCGAAAGACGAATGGACGTTGCCATGAAACCTGACCTTACCTTTCTGTACCAATTACGTGTTTTTCAATTCGTCATCCCAGCTTGCGCCAATGACGAGCAGCTTCACTTCTTCATGAAATTCTGAAAGCCGGGCGGCAGGTTCGGCATATTGCTCCCCAGTCCCGGCAAACCCTGCGGAGGCGCGCCGCCGCCGCCCAGCATCCCATCCAGCCCACCACCGGTGAACATCTTGGCCAGCCCTTTCAGGCCGCCCATCTTGCGGATCTTCTTCATCGCCGTTTCCATCTCCTGATGCATTTTCAGGAGCCTGTTGACTTCCTGCACGGTCGTGCCGGAACCCTTGGCGATACGGATCTTGCGCTTGGCGTTGATCAGGGCGGGCTTCTCCCGCTCCTTGGGGGTCATCGACCCGATCATCGCATCGAGATGGATCAGCGTCTTGTCGTTGGCGCCGCTCTGCGCCATCGCCGCCTGCGCCTTCTTGAGGCCCGGCAGCATGCCCGCCAGCGCGCCAAGACCGCCCATGCGGCGCATCTGGTTGAGCTGGGCGCGCAGGTCGTTCATGTCGAACTGACCCTTGGCCATCTTCTTGGCAAGCTTGTCGGCTTCCTCGGCGTCGATGGTCTCGGCGGCCTTCTCGACCAGCGAGACGACGTCGCCCATGCCCAATATGCGCTGCGCCACGCGGGCAGGATGGAACGGCTCGATCGCGTCCAGCTTTTCGCCGGTACCCGCGAACTTGATCGGACGGCCGGTAACGGCGCGCATCGACAGCGCCGCGCCGCCGCGCGCATCGCCGTCCATCCGGGTCAGCACCACGCCGGTCAGCGGCACCTGCGCGGTGAAGCTGGTCGCGACATTCACCGCGTCCTGACCGGTCAACGAGTCGACCACCAGCAGGATTTCCGCCGGGCTGGAGACTTCGGCCACCGCCTTCATCTCGTCCATCAGCGCCTGGTCGACATGCAGCCGGCCTGCGGTGTCGAGCATCACCACGTCGAAACCCTGGAGCTTCGCCGCCTGCAACGCCCGCCTGGCGATGTCGACCGGCTGCTGCCCCGGCACGATGGGCAGGGTCGCCACGTCGGTCTGCGTGCCCAGCACCGCCAACTGCTCCTGCGCGGCGGGTCGCTGGACGTCGAGCGACGCCATCAGCACCTTCTTGCGCTCTTTTTCCTTCAGGCGATTGGCGATCTTCGCGGTGGAGGTGGTCTTGCCCGAACCCTGCAGGCCGACCATCATGATGACGGCGGGCGGGGTCACGTCGATCAGCAGGTCGGAGGATTCCGAACCCAGCGTCTCGGTCAACGTGTCCGAGACGATCTTGACGACCATCTGCCCCGGCGTGACCGATCGCAGCACGTCGCTGCCGACCGCCCGCTCGGTTGCCTGCTCGACGAACTGGCGCACCACCGGAAGCGCGACGTCGGCCTCCAGCAGCGCGATTCGCACCTCGCGCATCGCGGCGCGGACATCGTCCTCCGTCAGCGCACCGCGCCCACGCAGCTTGTCGAATACCCCACCCAGACGATCGCTTAGCGAATCGAACATCATCACCTCAATTTGGGCCGAAAGGCCCGGAAAACCTTGCTTACCCCGTCAAACGACAAAATCGCCGGCGGGCGAAACCTCGCCGGCCAGCGTCCATCCGGTACTCCTCTTGAGTGCCATGGATCTGTCAGGGTATCGGACGGCAAACCATCCGACTGCTGGCGCGCCCTTAGCGCAAGGGCGCGCCCGACGCAACCGAAAGCGGCTCAGCCGGCCAGGGCGGAAGCCAGCCAGAGGACAGGCCGCGTCGCCGCCAGGACCGGCACGGCCAGTCCCTCCGCCAGAATCGCCGCAGCGCCCACGGCATAGGCGGGATGCACCCGGCCCCGCGTGGCGAGGTCATGGACCATGCCGGCCGCGACGAACAGCATCTGCCCGCTCATCACCGCCAGCCCGCCCCAGGGGCCGAGCAGCGGCATCGGCAGGATGCGTCCGAAGGCAGGCCCGATGATCGCCACCATGGCGCACAGCATCAGCCGCCGATGCCATTCGGTCCGTCGGCGCATCCGGATGGCGCCCGTCAGCAGGGCGGCGAAGGCCAGCAGTTCCAGCAGGCTCAGCGCCAGGAAGATCGGCGGCGTGAAGAAGGGCGGCACCCGGTCCAGCACGACCGCCATGCTCATGGTCAGGATGCCCAGCGGCACCATCGCCGTGGCCAGGCCTACGGCCACCCATCCCATGCGCCGATGCAGCGCCATCGACCCGCGATGGGCAAAGGCGTTCTGCATGACGAACAGCAATGTCCAGCCGACGAACACCGCGCCGTGGACATGCACCCAAAAGGGCACGCGCGCCACATCCACCATTCCGCGCAGCGCGTAGGAGCCGAAGCCCCCGATCACCGTCGCCGCGATGGCGACCGACATTGCCAGGTAAAAGCCATTTTCCCGCACGGACGCGGGAACGGTCGACGCAGCAGCATCCATGGGACGCCTTCCCCCTTTTCAAGAAGATTTAAGCCGTCGCGACCTTTGTTTGCGTCCCTGTAACAGAATATCAGGGGAGTCGCGAGAGGCGGCCCGGCGCTGCCTTACATTTGTAAAACCCCTTGCCAGCAGCTTCGGCAGCGGCAAGGTGCGCCGTGCAGAGAGGGGAATCAGGACATGGGTTGGACGCGCCGCAAGCCGATGGAGGCGATGATGCCCTCGCATGAGGGGCAAAGGCTGGCGCGCACCTTGTCCTGGCCGCATCTGCTGGCGCTGGGCGTGGGGGCCATCGTCGGCACCGGCATATTGACGCTGATCGGCGTCGGCGCGGACCGGGCGGGTCCAGCCGTGCTGCTGTCCTTCGCCATTGCCGGCGCGATCTGCGCCTGCGCGGCGCTGGCCTATGCCGAACTTTCCACCATGATGCCCGCCGCCGGCAGCGCGTACAGCTACAGCTATGTCGTGCTGGGCGAAGGCATTGCGTGGATCGTCGGATGGAGCCTGATCCTCGAATATTCGCTGGTCGTGTCGACCGTGGCGGTGGGCTGGTCCGGCTATGCCGCACCCCTGCTGACATCGGCGGGCTTCCCGGACCTGTTGACCAGGGGGCCGGAACTGGGCGGCCTGGTCAATGCGCCCGCCATCTTCATCATCGCCGTGGTCGCCGGCCTGTTGATGCTCGGCACGCATGAAAGCGCGCGGCTGAACTCGTTGCTGGTGGTGATCAAGATCGCGACGCTCAGCCTGTTCGTCGCCATCGCCCTGCCCGCCTTCGACGCCCAGAACCTTCAGCCTTTCATGCCCTTCGGCTTCGCCAAGTCGATGGCGCCGGACGGCGTCGAGCGCGGCGTCATGGCCGCGGCGGCGATCATCTTCTTCGCCTTCTACGGCTTCGACGCCATCTCCACCGCGGCGGAGGAGGCGAAGAACCCGGATCGCGACCTTGCCATCGGCATCGTCGGATCGCTGGTCGCCTGCACGCTGATCTATGTGCTCGTGGCGGCGGCGGCGGTCGGGGCGATGCCCTTCACCCGCTTTGCCGGCAGTCCCGAACCGCTGGCGCTGATCCTGCGCGAAATGGGCCAGGGACAGGTGGCGCGAATCGTCGCCATCGCGGCGGTCATCGCCCTTCCCACGGTGCTGCTGGGCTTCCTCTACGGCCAGAGCCGCATCTTCCTCGTCATGGCCCGCGACGGCTTCCTGCCGCAAAGGCTGGCGCTGATCTCCCGGCGCGGGACGCCCGCCCGGATCACCGCCGTCACCGCCCTGCTGGTCGCAATCATCGCCGGCCTGCTGCCCATCGACGAGATCGCGGCGCTGGCCAATGCGGGAACGCTGATCGCCTTCACCGCCGTGGGCGCATGCCTGCTGATCCTGCGCCGGCGCATGCCCGACCTGCGGCGCCCCTTCCGCACCCCGGCCGGATGGCTGGTCGGGCTCGGCGCCATCGGCGGCTGCGCCTATCTGTTCATCAGCCTGCCGGCGAAGACCATCCTCGCCTGCCTCCTCTGGAACGCCATCGGTCTGGCCGTCTATTTCCTCTATGGCCGCAGGCGCGCCGCACTGAACGCGGGATAGGCTGGTCTTTTGCCGGCACAGGCCTTACATGCGCGCCCATCATGGGCCGTTTTTCGAAGATGCATGGACTGGGCAACGACTTTGTCGTGATCGACGCGCGGGAAACCGCGCTCGACATGACGGAGGCGCGCGCGCAGGCCATTGCCGACCGTCACGCCGGCATCGGCTGCGACCAGTTGATCCTGATCGGCAATAGCGACCGCGCCGACGTGTCGATGCGCATCTTCAACAGCGACGGCGGCGAGGTGGAGGCCTGCGGCAACGCCACCCGCTGCGTCCCCCTGTTCGTCGGCCGGGACGTGCTGATCGAGACGAAGGCAGGCCTGCTGGACGCAAGGACCGTCGATGGCGGCGCGAGCGTCGACATGGGCGAACCGCGCCTCGAATGGGACGCGATCCCCCTCGCCTACGCCATGGACACGCTGGCCATGCCGGTAAGCTGGGAGGATCTGCCTGCCCCGGTCGCGGTCAATGTCGGCAATCCGCACGTGATCTTCTTCATGGACCGTCTGGACGGTGTGAACTTCGACCGTCTTGGGCCGCTGATCGAGCATGATCCGCTCTTCCCCGCCCGCGTGAACGTGAATTTCGCGCAGATGGTGGGCGACAATCATATCCGCCTGGTCGTCTGGGAACGCGGCGCCGGCCTGACCCGCGCCTGCGGAACCGGCGCCTGCGCGACGGCGGTGGCGGCAGTGCGGCGCAAGCTGGCGAGCGGGCCGACCACCGTGAGCCTGCCGGGGGGCGACCTTGTGATCGATTGGGCGCCGGGCAGGCATATATTGATGACCGGCCCTGCCACCCATGTCTTCGACGGCGAGGCTGACTGGGCGCGATTCTGACATGGGCGGGCCGCAGATCATCACGCTTGGCTGCCGCCTCAACATCGCGGAGAGCGAGGCGATTCGAGAGATTATCGGCCGCGAGATGCCGAACGCGCAGGATGATCTGGTCGTCGTCAACAGCTGCGCCGTGACCGCAGAGGCCGTGCGCCAGAGCCGGCAGGCCATCCGCCGCGCCCGCCGCGACCGCCCCGGTGCGCGGATCATGGTGACGGGCTGCGCCGCGCAGACGGAGCCGGAAACCTTCGCCGCCATGGCCGAAGTCGACGCGGTGATCGGCAATCGGGAAAAGATGCACCGGACATCCTATCTCCCGAACGGAGGAAGTGACCCGGTCAGGGTCTCCGACATCATGTCGGTCCGCGACACCGCTCCCCATATGGCCAGCGCCTTTGCAGAACATGCCCGCGCCTTCCTGGAGGTGCAGAATGGCTGCGACCATCGCTGCACCTTCTGCATCATCCCCTATGGCCGGGGCAACAGCCGCTCCGTCCCGGCCGGCGCCGTCATCGACAAGGCCAGGGAACTGGTCGATGCGGGTTACAGGGAAATCGTCCTCACCGGCGTGGACGTCACCAGCTACGGCCCGGACCTGCCGGGCGCGCCGTCGCTCGGCCTGCTGATCGAACGCATGCTGAAGGGGGTGCCCGACCTCCCCCGCCTGCGCCTTTCCTCGCTCGACAGCGTGGAGATCGACGAGCGGCTGTTCGACATCCTCGCCCATGAGCCGCGCATGATGCCGCATCTGCACCTGTCGCTCCAGGCGGGCGACGACATGATCCTGAAGCGCATGAAGCGCCGCCACAGCCGCGCCGACGCCGTGCGCGTCGTGGAACGCCTCAGGGCCGCCCGTCCGGAGATCAGCATCGGCGCCGACATCATCGCCGGCTTTCCGACCGAGGACGACGCCATGTTCGAAAACAGCCTCAGGCTGGTCGAGCAATGCGCCATCGTCCATGGCCATGTCTTCCCCTATTCACCGCGCGCAAATACCCCGGCCGCCCGCATGCCGCAGGTGGAGCGGGCCACCATCAAGGCGCGCGCCGCCCGGCTGCGCGCCGCCTGCGAGGCGCAACGGGAACGCTGGCTCCAGAGCCTCATCGGTTCCACCCAATCCGTGCTGGTCGAACGCAACGGGCTTTCCGGACATGCCGAAAATTTCGCCCCGGTGCGTTTCGCGACCCCGCAATCGCCCTCCTCCATCGTCCATGCGACCATCACGGCCCTTGAGAATGGCGCGCTGATCGCGCAAGAGGCAGCGTGAGAGACAATCATTTTTCCGTCATTCCCGCGCAGGCGGGAATCCATCTCCGGGCTCCGGGCCGTTCCGCCTGGTGCACCCCATGGGAGATGGATCCCCGCCCGCGCGGGGATGATGCTGGTGGATAGACATGGCTGAAACATCCTGGCGCGATCGCCTCTTCGGCGGCCTCAAGCGCACTTCCGACAAGCTGGGCGAGAATCTCACCGGCCTCTTCTCCAAGGCCGCGCTCGACGAGCAGACACTGGACGAGATCGAGGAAGCGCTGATCGTCAGCGACCTCGGTCCCGCCATGGCCGCCCGCGTGCGCGACCGCCTGTCCGAAGGCCGCTACAACCGCGAACTGACCGAGGATTATCTGCGGGAGATCATCGCGGAGGAGATCGAGAAGGTTCTCGCCCCGGTCGCGCGCCCGCTGGAGATCGAAGCTTTTCCGCGCCCTCAGGTGATCCTGGTCATCGGCGTCAACGGTTCCGGCAAGACCACCACCATCGCCAAGCTCGCCAACCTCTTCCTCGAACAGGATTATGGCGTGATGCTGGCGGCGGGCGACACCTTCCGCGCTGCCGCCATCGGCCAGCTCAAGGTCTGGGCGGAACGGCTCGGCATCCCCATCGTCGCGGGCAAGGAGGGCGGCGACGCGGCGGGCATCGTCTTCGACGCGGTGAAGCAGGCGACCGCCACCGGCATCGACGTGCTGATCGTGGACACGGCCGGGCGCCTGCAGAACAAGACCGAACTGATGGACGAGCTGGCCAAGATCCGCCGCGTGCTCGGCCGGTTGAACCCGGCGGCGCCGCATGACGTTGTGCTGGTGCTGGATGCCACCACGGGACAGAATGCGTTGAGCCAGATCGAGGTCTTCAAGGAATTCGCGCAGGTGACGGGCCTCGTCATGACCAAGCTGGACGGCACGGCGCGCGGCGGCGTGCTGGTCGCGGCGGCGGAGAAATATCGCCTGCCGATCCATGCCATCGGCGTTGGCGAGAAGATCGAGGATTTGCGGCCGTTCGACCCGGGCGACATGGCGCGGGCGATCGCGGGAACCGCCTATGCGCGGTGATCGCTCCCCCTTCGTCATGCCGGCGCAGGCCGGCATCTCTGGCCTCCGCGGCTCGACCCGGCCTCACGAGATCCCGGCCCGCGCCGGGACGACGGAGTGAACATATATGGCTGATCCGAAAAAACCGACCCATGGCGGCAATCTCAGCCTCGCGCTGGACTTCGGCCCTCTTCTCGTCTTCTTCCTGACCTACAAGGGCGCGGGCTGGCTCTGGGGGCCGGGCAACCCCATCACCGCGATGATGTTCGGCACCGCCGCCTTCATGGCCGCCATCGTCGTCGCCGTGATCGCCTCTAAGGTGAAGCTCGGCCGCGTGTCGCCCATGCTCTGGCTATCGGCGCTGCTGATCCTCTTCTTCGGCGGCCTCACCATCTATTTCCGCGACCAGAGCTTCATCCAGATCAAGCCGACCATCATCTACGCCTTCTTCGCGCTGATGCTGTTCGCGGGGCTGATGCGGGGCAAGGCGTTGCTCAAATATCTCCTCCAGGCGGCCTATGACGGCCTGACCGAGACCGGCTGGCGCAAGCTGTCGCGCAACTGGGCCCTTTTCTTCGTCGCCATGGCGCTCGCCAACGAAGTCATGCGACGGACCATGAGCTTCGATAGCTGGCTGGCCGTCAAGGTATGGGGCGTGACCATCGTATCGGTCGTCTTCGCTGCCGCCAACATCCCCATGCTGATGCGCCACGGCCTGGACCTGGGCGAAAAGCTGGACAGTGACGAGATCGGTGAAACCACCCCGCCCCAGGGTTGAATCGGCCGCCTAATTAAGATCGTTTCGCAATAGGCATATATCTGTTTTCATGGCCGCCGGGGGCGCATATGGGAGGGGCGCGGAGGCGTCCACGCCCCGACAGGACCATTGAACCAATCGACCGCACCATCCGTTCTGCGGCCGACCCATAACGAACCCGAGGAGTTCCGCCATGGCCTTTGTTCTTCCCCCCCTGCCCTATGCCAAGGATGCCTTTGGCGACATTCTGACCGCCGAAACCTTCGACTTCCACCATGGCAAGCACCACAATGCCTATGTCGTGAAGGCCAATGAACTGGTCGCCGCCGACGCCTCGCTCCAGGGCAAGTCGCTGGTCGAGCTGATCAAGTCGTCCAAGGGCGGCCTGTTCAACCAGGTCGGCCAGATCTGGAATCACACTTTTTACTGGCAGTCGCTGTCGCCGACCAAGACCGCGCCGTCCGGCCAGTTGCTCGACCTCATCAACGAGGGTTTCGGCTCGGTCGACGCGCTGGTCGAAAAGCTGAAGGCCGAAGCCGTCGGCCATTTCGCCAGCGGCTGGGCCGCGCTGATCCTGAAGGACGGGAAGCTGGAAGTCACCAGCTACCATGACGCGGACACGCCCGTTGCGCATGAGGGCCATCAGCCGCTGCTGATCCTCGATGTGTGGGAACATGCCTATTATATCGACTATCGCAACGCGCGCCCCAACTATGCCGACCGCGTCCTCAAGGAAGCGATCAACTGGGACTTCGCCGCGCAGAATCTGGACGGCCAGGGCGTCAGCCGCGCCGACCAGCCGGCCTGAATGGAGGGCGCCCGCCGCGTGGAATGCGCGGCGGGCGGACCGCTCAAGCCTTTGTGAAGTCCGCACAACCGTTTCTTAACCCCGCGAGCGGAATATGCCGGGCGGGGACGAGGAAAGCGGTGCATGGACCTCGACGAATTGCAGAAGCAGCATGATGAGATAGAGGCGATGGCCGCCCGCTTTCATCAGGCGATAGCGGACGAAGGCGTTCCGCAAAGGCTGGGCCCGCTGCGTTGGCAGTTCGCCCGCCTGCTGATGGCGCATCTGGCGCTGGAAGACCGGATTTTCTACCCCAATATGCAACGGCAGCCGCACGAAAAGCTGCGCGGCACCGCGGCGCGACTCGAAAGTGAAATGGCGCCCATCGCCAGCGACTTCGCCGCCTATATGGCGCGTTGGAGCGATGATCGGATCGAACGCGAATGGGCGGATTTCTGCCGTGAAACCCGTGCCATCCTGGCCAGCATCCTGAACCGGCTGCACAAGGAAGAAGGGCTGCTGATGCCCTTGCTGTCCGACGCCGGGCTGATCGATTCGGCCCGGATCAGGCGCGCAGGCTGAATTCAGCCTTCCTTTGCCGGAACCAGGCCCAACGCCTGTGCCAGTTCATCCAGATCGGCGCCCGGCCGCACCAGCAACCAGTCGCGCGATTTTGCGCCGTCGACGACTGTCACCGCACCCTTGGGACAGATGCCGAGGCAGTTGACCTCGACGATCCCAGCCGCCGCCTTGCGCCCCTTTTTCAGAGAAAGATGCCGGCGCAGCGCCCGGGCCAGCCGCTCGTCCCCGTCCCGGCCGAAACCGCCGTCCAGCTTCTTCGAACATTTGCGGCAGACCAGCACCGCATGATCCCAGTTCGACCGGACGCGATCCTTCAATCCGCCCGCTCCCGCGGTTTCCACGTCCGCCGCTCCTCCGCCGCCCGCAGCACTTCATAGGCAGCCTGGATCGTCTGGAAACGCACGGCCGCCTGCGCGTCGCCGGGCTTCACATCGGGATGATATTCCTTGGCAAGGCGGCGCCAGCTCTTCTTCACGGCCTCGAAATCAGCGTCGTCCTCCAGCTCCAGCGCCTGCAGCGCATGCAACTCGTCGCGCGAGCGGCTGCCGTCACCCGGCCCGCCCCAACCATGATAGGCGCTGTTCTGATAACCGCCCGCGTCGCGCCGCTCGGCACGTTCGCGCTGCTCCCGCTCTTCCTGGTCCAGGCCCTGAAAATAGTCCCAGTTGCGGTTATATTCCGCTGCATGGTCGGTGCAGAAATACCAGCGTTCGCGGCTGTTGGGCGATTTGGGCGCGGGGCAGTCGCCCGGCCGGTCGCAGCCATGCCGGTCGCACAGGCGCACCTGCTGCGCCTCACGCGATGCGCCGTAGCTGCGCCAGCGGGGAAAGCCCCAGTCATTGGATCGGCTGCTTCTTGCCATGGTTCCAAATTAGGCAGGCCGCAGGCGGAACGCCACCCCGGCAGCCGATGAAATTGCCGTTATTTTAAATCCTCCCCATCTGCCGATGGGGAGGATTTAAATGCCAGAGGGCCTGTAAGCCGGGTTCTGTCCCCCTCTTGCGAAGGGTGGCGACCATTCCTCTAGGGGACGGATCGCTCCGTCCCTCCAGCAACCAACCCGGGCGGTCTCAGCCGAAACTGGCCTAGCAGCCGAAACTGCGCGCCGCCCCTATTCGGTCTTGCTCCCGGTGGGGTTTACCGTGCCGCCTTGCGTTGCCGCAGGCGCGGTGCGCTCTTACCGCACCCTTTCAATTTCGCTGAGCCGAAGCTGTAGCGACCTGCTTTCTGTTGCACTGTCCCTTGGATCACTCCAGCCGGCCGTTAGCCGGCACCGTCATTTCGTGGAGCCCGGACTTTCCTCGCCGTGGAAGTTACCCGCCACGCCGCGGCCGCCCGGCCCTCTGGCAGAGGGGCCTATACACAAGTCCGGCGCCCCCGTCATCCCCGTTTGGGCGTCGTCCCCGTTCAGTCGTCGCCCATCGGCTTGGGCAGCAGCAACGCCAGCAGGATCGCCCGGCACTCGCCATCGATGATTCCATCGATCAGTTCGGGCCGGAAGCGGCGCTGGAACGCGACCACCGCCGCCTGCGGCTCCGCAATGTCGTATCCGAAGCGCTCCAGCGCCAACATGAAGCCGCCGTCGCTCCAATGCGGGTCCATCAGATTCTTGGTCGGTCGCGGCAGGGCCAGCCGCAGACGCGCCAACTGGCCCCAGGGGAACAGTTCGCCGGGGTCCTGCTTGCGGGCCGGGGCGACATCGCTATGCCCGACGATGTTGCCGCGGGTGATCCTGTGCCGCTGCACGATCTGGTGGATCAGCGGGATCAGCGATCCCATCTGCGCGTCCGGAAAGGGTCGATAGCCCCATTCATGCCCCGGATTGACGATCTCGATCCCGATGCTGGCCGAATTGATGTCGTCGATGCCGCGCCAATGGGCACGGCCGGCATGCCAGGCGCGCTTTTCCTCATCCACCATGCGGATGACCTGCCCATCCTCCGTCACGACATAATGAGCGGATACCTTGGATTCCGGGCTGGCGAGCCAGTTGATCGCGGTCGCGGCATCGGCCATCCCGGTATAGTGCAGCACCAGCATGGAAATCGGCAGGCTGCGCTCGTCAAAATTGGGCGACGGCGTGTCGATCATCGGGAAGTCGTTCATCGCCAAGGGCCAGTCACTCGCATTCGTCCGTCAGCGCCTTCGGGCGCGCGGACAGACCATGGCCGACAGCGGCAGACCAATCAAGCAGGGCGCGGTATTTTCCCGCCGGGACGATCAGACCGCCCGGCGCATGGCTCCGCCCGATTGCGCCGCGGCGTCGGCGCGGCGTCCATAGCCGCCGCGGAATTCGGCATGGGGGACGAAATCCTCGCTATGGCCGATCACCGTCTCGCCCGCGCCCAGCAGCAGGACAGAGCCCGCATGGCTGTGCCGGGCGAGAAGACGCAGCACGCTCTGGCGGCGTTCGGGCGTGAAGTAGAGAAGCACGTTGCGGCAGAGCAAAAGGTCATATTCGCCCTGGGGCGCATGCGCGTCGAACAGATTGTCGGTGCGGAAATCGATCATCTGGCGCAGGGCCGAATTGGCGCGCCAATCGTCGCCCGAAGGGTCGAACCATTTGAGCAGGTCCCCCACCGGCAGGCCCCGCTGCACATCCATCTGCGTGAAGATGCCCGTCTTCGCCTGCGCTATGGCGGCGGTGGAAATATCGGTCGCCAATATCTCGATCCGCCAGCCGCGCCAGCGCGCCATGTCGTTGCAAAGCTGGATCGCCAGCGAATAGACCTCCTGCCCAGTCGAACAGCCCGCGCTCCAGATGCGCAGCGTCCGGTCCGATCGCTGCGCATGGATGCGTGGCAGGATATGGCGGTGGATCATGTCGAATATCTGGAGATCGCGGAAGAAGCTGCTCTCATTGTTGAGCAGCGCGTTGACCACGTCATTTTCCAGCATAGCATCCTTGTGCCCCATCAGCCGGGAGGCAAGCGCATCCATGTCGCTCAGCCCATGCGCCCGCAGCACAGGCTTCAGCGCCGTCTCCATCCGCCAGGCCCGGCTTTCGGACAGGATCTGACCGGTGCGCGCTTCCAGCAGGCCGGAAAAGATGCGCGCCGCCCCGCGCATGGGATCGCCGGAGGAAACGGAGCCGGACAGGAGGGGGTCGGCCGAAGGGGGCAATGCCATCAGTTTCTGTTCTTTCCTCTTCGCGCCACGAAATCCATGATCGCATGGGGTTCCAGCAGGGCGCAGTTCAATCCTTCTCCGGCGACCGATCCGGGCATGCCCCAGACCACGCTGCTCGCTTCGTCCTGCGCCACGATCCATCCGCCGGCCGCCACTATGTCCCGCGCACCCGCGGTGCCGTCCCGCCCCATGCCCGTCAGCACCACGCCGGCCGCGCCAGCGCCATAGGCCTGGGCCATGCTGGCGAACATCGGGTCGACGCCGGGCAGATTGCCGGTCGGCGTGCGCTGCGGATTGAGCACGACGGACACCCGAGCATAGAGCCCCCGCCGAAGCTGGAGATTGGCGTCGCCCGGCGCGACATAGACGATGTCCGGGGCCAGCAACTCGCCCTGCTCCGCCACCTTGACGCGCAGGGATGTCATCCGCCCCAGTTGCTGGACGAAATAATGGGTGAAGCTGGCGGGCAGATGCTGGGTCAGCAGGATCGGCACGCCCAGCGGCGCGGCCAGACCCGCGAAAAGCTGTCCCAGGGCATGGATGCCGCCGGTCGATGCGCCGATGCCCAGGCAGGCGAGCGGCTGGGCCGCCTGCTCCGGATCGGCCCGCAGCGGCGGCCGGACCGCCACAGGCATGGCTTCGCCGCTGAACAGGCGCGACAGGCGGTCGATCAGGGCCTGGGGGAAGTGCTCACCGAAGCTGCCGCTTCCCGGCTTCGCCAATATGTCGCTCGCGCCCAGCGCCAGCGCTTCGACCGCCGCGGCGCTCCCCTCCTCGCAATTGCCCGACAGGATCACGACCTTGGCGCGCGGATTGGTCCGCAGGATCGCCGGCAGCGCCGTAAGGCCGCTCTGTCCCGGCAATTCTATGTCGAGCAGGATCAGGTCGACCTCATGGTCCCGCAAATAGCCCAGCGCATGTTCGGCGCTGTTGGTCTTGTGCGTGACGGAAAACCGTCGGTCGGCGTTCAATATCCGTTCGATGACCGTCCTGACCACGACCGAATCGTCGACGATCAGGGTACGCAGCGCCCTGTCCTCGTCGCGGCTGCTGGCCATGATCGGCACGTGAACGGTCATCGAGGGAAATCTTTCTGAACAAAATCGGGGAGGTCGGTCGAAGAGCGCTCGATCCGAAGCGCTACGCCTAGATGACGCCGACGATCGTCAGCTTGCTTTCCAGCGTTTCGCGGTCGAACGGCTTCATCACATATTCGTCCGCGCCGGCTTCGACGGCGGCCTTGATATGGCTGATGCCGTTTTCCGTGGTGCAGAAGATGATCTTGGGCCGCGCGGACAGATTGGCGTCCGGCAACGCCTGGAGGAATTCCATGCCGCTCATCACCGGCATGTTCCAGTCCAGCAGGACCACGTCCGGCACGGACGTTTCGCATTGCGTAAGGGCGTCACGCCCGTCGACCGCCTCGCTCACCGAAAGATCGAGCGATTCCAATATATGGCGGGCAACTTTGCGGATGACCTTCGAATCATCCACGACCAGGCAGTTTTTCATAGAGCGTCCCTTGTTTTGCGTCCCATCGTCACAAGCCTTAACGGGCAAAGGCGAGGATTTGGTAAACGCCGGTACGAGATCGTGCGATCTGGCGTCATGCCGCCTGGGCGACGGTGCCGGCCTCGATGAAGCCGCTCAACGACACCAGCAGATAGGGCTGGCCCTCATGCTCCACCAGGCCGCGGGCATAGGGCGCCCAGGCGGCATCGAGCTGGCCGCGCAGCGGCAGTTCGCCCTCCGGCACCTGGCAGATGTCGTGCACGGCATCGACCATCAGCCCATAGCTGTGGCCGCTGATGTCCGCGATGATCGCGAAGACCCGCCGCTCCATGGGTGTCGGCCGCCCCCGGACCAGCGCGGCGACGTCGATGACGGTCAGCACCCGGCTGCGCAGCGCGGACAGCCCGGCGACATGCGCGCCCATGCCCGGCACCGGCGAGATGTCGGTCAGCTTGACCACCGCCTCCACCTCCCGGGTTTCGACGGCGATCCTCGTGCCCGCCAGCGTGGCGAAGAGGTAAAGCTGGTTCATGCGGCTATTTCTCCGTTCCTATCGCCGCGATCCGGCGAGCGCGGCCATCAGCGCGTCCTGATCATAGCGATAGATGCTGCTGTCCTGGGGTCCGGCGGGTCGCGGCGTGGCGCGCAGATGGACGATGCGGCAGCCCAGCAATTCGCTCGCCTGGGAGGCGTCCGATCCGGTGAACAGCACCACATCCTGCGGGTCGACCGCTTCGTCGGCGGGCAGGCCCATCACCACATCATGCCCGGCCTGGCGGAGCAGCGGCGCCAATATCTCGCGCGTCCAGCCATCCTCGCTGTCGGCCAGCAGGCAGCGACCGCCGCTCCGTTCCGCGACCGGCTCCTCCGGCAGGGCGGCGAACAGGGCGAAGGGATTGATCACCTCCAGATGCTCGCCATCGATCACGGCAACCCCGCTCAACAGCCCATGCATCGCGATCATGTCCGGCACGGCGGGCATTTCCACGATGTCGAGCACCGCGGCAACCGGATAGCAGGCCTCCCTCGCGCCGTCGCGCAGGCGGAGCGCGGCGACCTTCTCCTCGGAAAAGGCATGATGGCCGTTGGCGACCGGCACCAGCCGCCCGTCCAGACGCACGAAGCCGCGTCCGCCCGACCGACCGAACAGCCGGGCGTCGATGTCCTCGACCCTCTCGATCAGCGACAGCTTCAGCAAGCGCCGCTCGCCCGAATATTCCTCGAACCGCAAGGCAGGCACCATCTCGACACCGCCCTGCGCCTCCTCATCCTCCCCGGCCCGGCGGGCCGCATGATCGTCGATGATGTTGGGCAGACGCGCCGCATTGGCGAGGCCCGCCGCGTCCAGCAGCAGCATCGGCTTGCCATTGTCGGGCAGGGTCATGCCGGCATAGACGCCCGACGCCATCACCAGCGGCGATGCGGGACGGATCACCAGTTCCTCATGATTCTCCACCGCCGACACGCCCATGGCGAAGGGCACGCCGGTCGCGGAACGCACGACCATGACGGCACGCGGCCCGGACTGCGCGACCCGCTCCATGCCCAGCACGTCTTCCAGATCGATCATCGAATGGCGGATGGAGCGGATCGTCGCGATCTTGGCCCCGCCGACCTGCGCGATGTTCAGCGTCTCATTGTTGTCTTGCAGGATTTCCACGACCGCAGCGCGGGGAATCGCGAAATGCAGGTCGCCGGCCCGCACGATCAATCCCGGAATGATGGTCAGTGTCAGCGGCACCCGCAAGGTGATGGTCAATCCGCAGCAGGGCCGGTTGTCGAGCGCGATGACGCCGCCGATCCGCTCCACATTGGCGCGGACCACATCCATGCCGACGCCGCGCCCGGAAATGGCCGTGACCTGACTGGCGGTCGAAAGGCCAGGATGGAAGATCAGGTCGAGCTTCTCCGCCTCACTCATCCGCGCGGCTGCTTCCGGCGTCAGGCGGCCCGCCGCCATCGCCTTGTCGACCAGCCGGCCGGTATCGATGCCTTGCCCGTCATCGGAAATCTCGATGACGATCTGGTTGCCCGACTGGCGCGCCTCCAGCTTCAGCCGCCCCGCTTCGGGCTTGCCCAGCGCCCGGCGCCTTTCCGGCGTTTCTATGCCATGGTCGATGCTGTTGCGGACGATATGGGTGAGCGGGTCGACCACCATCTCCACCATTTCGCGGTCCATTTCGACATCGCCCCCCTCAAGGCTGAGGTCGATGCGCTTGCCCAGGTCCCGGCCGAGATCGCGCACCATGCGCGGGATGGCCGTGAACAGGCGGTCGACGCGCTGCATCCTGGTCTTGGAAATGGCGTCGCGCATGTCCGCGACGCAGGTCGACAGTCTTTCGAAGGCGCTTTCCAGTTCCGGATCGCCCGACCGCTCGCGCAGCTTGCGCGACAGCTCGTTGCGGGCCAGCACCATGTCGGACACGCCGTTCATCAACTGGTCGATCAGCGACAGGGGCAGGCGGATCGTGCGCGGCGCCGATTGCCCGCCGGAAGCGCGCGCGACGGCGACGGACGCCGCCGGCGCCTCGCCCTCATCCGGTGCGGACGCTTCCTTCTCCGTCAGGGCGGCGATCAGATAATCGTCATTCTCCTGCGGCAGCGCAGCGCCGATGGCGACCGCCTCGGCCAGTTCCGCGATCCTGTCCATGATGCCCAGAACGGCGCTGACGGTGGCAGGATCGGCAAGGCGCTTGTCCGCCCGGATTTCCGACAACACATCCTCAGCCGCATGGCTCAGCCGTTCGAACCGCGGCAGGTTGAGGAAGCCGCAGCTCCCTTTCACCGTATGGAAAAAGCGGAAAATGGCGTCCAGCCGGTCGCGGTCCGTAGGGTCGGCTTCCCAGGCGACGACCTCCCCCGCCAGCGCCTCCAGCGTTTCCTGCGTTTCCGATATGAATTCCTGGAGTAGCTCGTCCATTCCACCGCCTCATGGGATAGGCGGCGGACCATGGCGCGGCTGTGGTTAAATCCCCGTTAAAGAGGGGTGGCGCGGCAACCATGAAAGGAAAAGGGGCGCCACGACCGGCAGTCGCGGCGCCCCTTTCGGCTCGGTAACAGCCTTGAACTTAATGCGCCTCGGTCTTCTCGACCGAGTCAGCCGCCTTCTCACCGGCTTCGCGGGTGGCGTCCGCCTTGTTCTCCAGCGCGTCCGCGGCGTTTTCAGCGGCGCTTTCGGCATTGCCGCTCAGATTATCGGCCATCGCTTCCATATTGTCGGCCTGGTTGTCGATGGCGTCCGCCTGATTCTCATACGCGTTCTCGACCTTGTTCTCCTGCTTGGAATCGCATGCAGCAAGCGCGATCAGGCTGGCAAGGCCAAGGACTGATACGAAGGTTTTCACGGCGTTTTCTCCTGTTGCGCCCCCATGGGCTGACGTCATTCGGCAAGGGGACCGGATGCCCGGAACCCTGACGCCCATCAACTGGTCGCGCGAAGGATGGTTCCCGCCGCACGCTCCTTTCGTCGCGGAAACGACTTATTTTTTCAGGGAATCGCGAATTTCGCGCAGCAGCAGCACGTCCTCCGGCGTCGCGGCCGGCGCGTCCTCGGGCTTGGGCATCAGCTTGTTCACCGCCTTCACCAGCAGGAAGATGATGAAGGCCAGGATCAGGAAATTGACGAACACGGTCAGGAATTCGCCCCAGCCGAACATGGCGACATTGGCCGCCTTCAGGTCGGCATAGCTGTCCGGGTTCCCCTTGAACCCGGCGGGAATCTCGCCCAGCCGGATGAAATAGCCCGAAAAGTCGGCCCCGCCGAAGATATAGCCGACGACCGGCATGATCAGGTCGTCCGTCAACGACTTGGTGATGGTGGCGAAAGCCCCGCCGATGATCACGCCGACGGCCAGGTCCATGACATTGCCGCGATTGATGAACGTCTTGAATTCGGAAATCAGCCCCATGGCGAACCCCTTGTCCCGATTGCGATATTGACAGCATGAGCCGTTGCGAAGGCTTCGACAACCGCCTATTTCCTCACACGAAACAAGCCTGAGGATGTTCCATGACGATCCTGCGCCAGTTCCGCCTGTTCCTTCTGCCGCTGCTGGGCGCCTTTGCGCTCAGCGCCTGCGGCATCAACAGCGTCCCCGCCGCCGAGGAGGTCGCAAAGGCCAAATGGGCCGATGTGCAGGCGCAATATCAGCGCCGCGCGAACCTTGTCGGCAATCTCGTGGCCACGGTGAAAGCCGCCGGCAAGCAGGAGCAGGACACGCTGGTCAAGGTGACGGAGGCCCGCGCCAGGGCCACCTCCGTCCAGGTCAATGCCGAGGATCTGTCCGATCCCGCCAAGGTGCAGCAGTTCCAGCAGGCGCAGGCGCAACTGAGCCAGGGCCTTGGCCGCCTTCTCGCCTCTGTAGAGGCTTATCCGGAGCTCAAGACCAACCAGAATTTCCTCGACCTGCAATCGCAGCTCGAGGGTACGGAGAACCGCATCGCCGTCGCGATTCGCGACTATAACGAAGCGGTGCGCGCCTATAACACCCGCATCCGCACCTTCCCCGACGCGATCGGCGCCAAGATCATCCATGGCGCGAAGCCCATGACTCCGTTCCAGGCCACCACGCCCGGTGCGGAAGAAGCGCCGAAGGTCGATTTCGGCAACTGAGCCGGTGATGCTACGCCGCCTGCTCCTGATCTTCGCGCTGCTGGTTTTCATGCCCGTGGCGGGAGGGACGGGAATCGCGCCTTCCGCTCAGGCCCAGACCTTTCCCAAGCTGACCGGCCGGGTGGTGGATGACGCCGCCCTGCTCTCCCCTCAGCAGAAGCAGGCGTTGACCGACAAGCTGGCGGCGCTGGAGCAGCAGAGCGGGCGACAACTGGTGGTGGCGACCCTGCCCGACCTCCAGGGATATGACATATCCGATTATGGCTATCGGCTGGGCCGCGCCTGGGGAATCGGGTCCAAGGACAAGAATGACGGCGCGCTGCTGATCATCGCCCCCAATGAGCGCAAGGTCCGGATCGAGGTCGGCTACGGCCTGGAAGGCATCATGACCGATGCGCTGTCGTCCCAGATCATCCGCAACGCCATCACGCCCCGGTTCAAGGCCGGGGACATGCCCGGCGGGATCGATGCGGGCGTGGACGCCATCGGCAAGCTGCTGACCCTGCCCCCCGAAGAAGCCAAGGCGCTGGCGGCGCAGGCCGAAGCCAGGGCGCGCGACGCAGCGGACGATGGCGGGGCATTCATGGCGATATTCTGGCTCGTCGTCGTCGCGATCATCGTGATCGCCATGCTTTCCGGGCGGGGCAAGGGACGGCGCTATCGGGGCGGATCGGGACCGATCATCCTGTGGGGGCCGGGCGATTCCGGATGGAGCGGCGGTGGATCAGGCTGGGGCGGTGGCGGCTGGGGCAGCGGCGGCGGCGGCTTTTCGGGCGGCGGCGGCAGCTTCGGCGGCGGCGGCGCGTCGGGGGACTGGTGATGCGCCTGATCATGAACGAAGCCGATCACGACCGCGTGACCGCTGCGGTGGCCGAAGCGGAGAAGGCGACGGATGGCGAGATCGTCACCATCGTCGCGCGCCGGTCGGACGCCTATCATGATGCAGGGCTGCACTGGGCCATCGGCGCGGTGTTCCTGGCCCTGTCGGCGGCGGCGGCCTTTCCCCTGCATTTCCGGCGCTTATGCTCCTGGCTGCTGCAAAGCTGGGAGCATGAGGTGGAGGACTGGAAGCTCTTGACGGTCCTGCTCAGCCTGCTCATCCTCAAATTCCTGATCGTCCGCTATGCACTCGCCTGGATGCCGCTGCGCATGGCGTTGACGCCCAAGGCCACCAAGGCCCGCCGCGTGCGCCGCCGTGCCATCACCCTGTTTCGCGCGGTAGCCCAGGGGCGCACGCGCGGACGGACCGGCGTGCTCATCTACCTCTCGCTGGATGAGCATCGGGCGGAACTCGTCGCGGATGCGGCGATCAACGAAAAGGTCGCTCCGGAAATCTGGGGCGAGGCCATGGCCGCGCTGATCGACGGCGTGCGCGCAGGCCGCGCCGCCGAAGGCATGGCGGAAGCGGTGCGGCAGGTCGGCGGCGTGCTGGCCGAATATTTTCCGGCGACCGGCGACAATCCCAATGAATTGCCCGACAGGTTGATCGAATTATGAGCGAACAGGACGGAGCTTCCCCCGAAGAGATCATGTGGGAAGGCCGCTTCATCACCGCCAAGCGCCGGGGCAGGTGGGAATATGTCGGCCGGGCGCGGGGCATCCATGCCGCCGTCATTCTGGCCGTGGACGAGGCGGCGGACGGGCGGCATGTGTTGCTGGTCGATCAATATCGCGTGCCGCTGGGCCGCCGGTGCATCGAATTGCCCGCCGGCCTTGTGGGCGACCATGACGAGGGCGAGGAAGCCGTGCTGGCCGCCACTCGCGAACTGGAGGAGGAAACCGGCTACCTGTCCGGCCGGATGGAGGCTTTGGGTGAATTCTTCAGTTCGCCCGGCATGGTGTCGGAGAGCTTCACGCTGTTCCGTGCGCATGACCTCATGAAAACCGGCGATGGCGGCGGCGTGGAAGGCGAGGATATCCGCGTGCACCGCGTGCCGCTCGACAGAATTCAAGACCGGATCGCGGCATGGCGGACGGAAGGCTTCGCAATCGACGTGAAGCTGCTGTTGCTGCTGGGTGCGGGCATCGTGGGCTGAGGCCTTTTGCAGGGCGAGGCGCTCCACGCAGTCCCGCCCTGTAAATGCATCACCTCCGCCAACGTGCGGTCACCTCAACCGTCCGCTGTCGAAATGGTCCCCAAGTCGATCCGGGCGATGATCACGCTCAGCAAAAGGTCACAGACTGCCGAAACCAGGGGCTTCGCCACGGGCATTGCCGTCGATGCGGGTCGGCCGTCTCCAGCCGATCCGCGGGCGCTTGCGCAGGCGGAGGGTCGGCCAGTCGCCGCGGTCCGTCCGTTCCGCCAGGCGCATTCCCTGGGCGCGATAGGCAGCCAGCACCGCACCGGCCTGTTCATTGAGCAGCCCCGCAAGGACGATGGTGCCGCCTTCCTCCACCAGCGCGCAGAGCGAGGGAGCAAGTTCGATCAGCGGACCGGCCAGGATATTGGCGATCAGCAGGTCATAGGGCGCGCGCGTCGCAATAGCCGGGTGATCCACGCCGGCAGCCGTGTAGAGCGCGAGCTGCCCCTGTCCCTTGCCCGTCGCAATCCCGTTGGCCGCCGCGTTGGCAGCGCTGATCTCCACCGCGACGGGATCGATGTCCGACGCCGTCGCATAAGCCCGCGGCCAAAGGTGGAGCGCCGCGAAGGCAAGCAGGCCAGTGCCCGTTCCGATGTCCGCGACATTGCCGAAGCGCATGCCGACCCGCCGCATGCGGTCGAGCATGATCAGGCAGCCCGCCGTGGTTTCATGCTGGCCCGTGCCGAAGGCGCGGCTCGCCTCGATCAGGAAATTGACGTGGCCGGGCGCCGCCGGGTCGCTGGCGAGATTGCGGACGTGGAAACGCCCCGCAGTGACGGGTTCCAGCCCCTGCTGGCTCAACGTCACCCAATCCTCGTCGGGCAGTTGCTCGACCAGCGGCTTGACGCCGGCGGCGCTGGGGACGAGCGAACGGAGCAGCCGGATCGCGGCGGGGCTCGGCTGGCCTTCGAAATAGGCGTCGAGCCGCCAGCTTTGTTCATTATCGGCCTCCGCCTCGCTGGTCATCAGCACAGGCGGACGATCCATCAGCGCGAAGGCGGCAATGTCGCCATCCAGCGCTTCGGCCTCCGCACGGGTGCATGGGAAGGTGACTTTCCAGCTTTGCGCCTTCTCTTCGGCCAGCGCGGATGGGGTGGCAAGGTCGTTCATGTCGCGGCCTTTAGACCTTTGGCGGATGGAGGGGAAGCAGGCACATCTGCCGGGGATGCAAGCCTTGGGTGATCGAGGACATCAAACCCCTTCCCTGAAGCAGGGGGGAAGCGCTGGTGTCCGCAATTTCCCAGAACGAAGCATATATAAGAAAAGGGCGAGCTTCGCAGCCCGCCCTTCCTGTTTCCCGCCGTTCGCGCGGCTTAGTAAACGCGCGCCTTGGGCTTGATATATTCCGCCTCGTCCGTGAGCGTGTAATCGTGCACCGGACGGTAGTCGAGCGTCACCTTGCCGCCCTTGCCGCCCCAGCCCTCGAACCAGCTTACGGTGTGCTTCATCCATTCGGCGTCGTCGCGGTTCGGGAAGTCCTCATGCGCATGGGCGCCGCGGCTTTCCTTGCGGTTTTCCGCGCTGACCATGGTGCAGACCGCCTGGGACATCAGATTGTCCAGTTCCAGCGTCTCGATCAGGTCGGTGTTCCAGATCAGCGAGCGGTCCGAAACCGCGACGTCCTGCAAGCGGCCATTGACCTCTGCCATCTTCGCGACGCCCTCCGCCAGCAGCGCGCTGTCGCGGAACACGGCGGCGTGCTTCTGCATGGTGTGCTGCATTTCCAGGCGGATCTTCGCCGTAGGGGAACCGCCCTTTGCATTGCGATAATGATCGAGGCGGCCCAGCGCCAGGTCGGCCGCGTCCTTGGGCAGCGGACGATGCGAGCCGTTGGGCTTGATCGTTTCCTTGAGGTGCAAGCCGGTCGCGCGGCCGAAGACGACGAGATCGATCAACGAGTTGGAACCCAGCCGGTTCGCGCCATGGACCGAAACGCAGGCCGCTTCACCCACGGCATAGAGGCCCGGCACCACGACTTCGGGATCGTCACCGACCTTCGTCACCACCTGCCCATGATAATTGCAGGGAATGCCGCCCATATTATAGTGGACGGTCGGCGTCACCGGCAGCGGCTGGCGGGTCAGGTCGACACCGGCGAAGATCTTGCCGCTTTCGGTGATGCCCGGCAAGCGTTCCGCCAGCACCTTGGGATCGATATGATCGAGGTGCAGGTAGATATGGTCCTTGTTCGGACCCACGCCGCGCCCTTCGCGCATTTCCATCGCCATCGAACGCGACACGACGTCGCGCGACGCCAGATCCTTCGCGGAAGGCGCATAGCGCTCCATGAAGCGCTCGCCCTCGGAATTGGTGAGGTAGCCGCCCTCGCCCCGCGCGCCTTCCGTGATGAGCACGCCCGCGCCGTAGATGCCGGTCGGGTGGAACTGCACGAATTCCAGATCCTGCAAAGGCAGGCCCGCGCGCAGCACCATGCCGCCGCCGTCGCCGGTGCAGCTATGCGCCGAAGTGGCGGAGAAGTAAGCGCGGCCGTAACCGCCCGTCGCCAGCACGACCGCCTTGCTGCGGAAGCGATGGATCGAACCGTCTTCCATGCAGATGGCGATGACGCCCCGGCATTCCTTGCCGTTCGGGCCGTCTTCCATGATCAGGTCGATGGCGAAATATTCGATGTAGAAGTCCGCGTCATACTTCAGGCTCTGCTGATAGAGCGCGTGCAGCATGGCGTGGCCGGTACGGTCGGCGGCGGCGCAGGTGCGCTGCACCGGCGGGCCGGCGCCCATATTCTGCATGTGGCCGCCGAACGGACGCTGGTAGATGGTGCCGTTGTCGTTACGGCTGAACGGAACGCCCGCATGCTCCAGCTCGATCACGGCGGCCGGCGCCTCGCGCACCATATATTCGATCGCGTCCTGGTCGCCCAGCCAGTCCGACCCCTTGACGGTGTCGTACATGTGCCAGGTCCAGTGGTCGGGCGAGTTGTTGCCAAGGCTCGCCGCGATGCCGCCCTGCGCCGCCACCGTATGGCTGCGGGTCGGGAACAGCTTGGTGATGCAGGCGGTCTTCAGGCCCGCTTCCGCACTGCCCATGGTGGCGCGCAGGCCGGAGCCGCCGGCACCCACGACGACCGTGTCATAGGTGTGGTCGATGATCTTATAGGCTTCGCTCATTATTTGACGATCCCCGTGAAGGCGATCTTGGCGATCGCGAAGATGCCCGCGGCCGTGCCGCCAATGGCATAGAAGTTCAGCAGCAGGATGCAGAAGAAGTTGAGGCCCTTGTCGTGGACATAGTCCTCCAGCATGATCTGCATGCCCAGGCGCAGGTGATAGAAGATGCTGACCAGCATCAGCATCAGCGGCACCGCCACCAGGGGCTGCGCGATCCAGTTATGGACGCTCTGATAATCGAGGCCCGGCAGGGCGATCAGGCTGAACAGCAGCCACAGCACCAGCAACAGGTTGCCGACGGCGGTATAGCGCTGCGCCAGCCAGTGATGCGCGCCATGCCTGGCCGATCCAAGACCGCGGACGCGGCCGATTCCGGTTCCGGTTCCCATCAGAATTTCCCCGTGCAGATGGCGGCCCAGAAGGCGATGGTGAGGAGCGTCGAGAAGACGAAGGTCAGCAGCGACCAGATCTTGTTATTCTTGAGCTCATAGCCCGCGCCCAGATCGAGCACGAAGTGGCGAAGACCGGAGCAGAGATGCTGGAAGAAGAACCAGCTAAGGCCGGCCATCACCAGATAGCCGATGGGCGAAGTCGCGCATTTGACGAAGGTTGCATAGGCATCCGGCCCCATGGCGGCGGCCATCAGCCACCAGACCAGTCCCATCGCACCGACCGTCGCAAGACCGTTGCCGGTCACGCGGTGCATGATGGAGACGGCCATGGCTGGCCCCCATTTCCAGATCGTCAAATGCGGCGAGAGCGGCCGGCTCGTGGTTCGCGCCATATCTTCCCTACGTCCCTGATGTTTGTCCCTCGAGTCCCGTCCCCTTAGGAGCGATACGCCAAGAGGGCAAGCCGCCCTGACCACGCGACGGGGCGATCCCCGCCAGGCCGGCGGAACATTTCCGGGATGAGGAACCATGCAGGCCGGTTTTCGGCGGGTCGATGACGGGTAAAGCGCCAAAGGATCGGATCGGGGGCCGAATGTCCGCCGATCCTAAGAAGTGATTAACCAAATGGCGCTATCACCCGACGGGACAATGAGACCAATCTGGGGTTTTGCCGCACATGAATTCCGCCGCCACGCCCAAAAGCACCGTCCTTGCGATGATGAGGGAGGTCGACCCGCATGGCGAGCTGGCGCAGGGGTTGCGCCAGATTCGCGACCTGCTGGGCGAACAGGTGACCCTGGCGGCGCGCACTTTCTACGATGCCTATGTCGAGCAGACGGGGCTGCGGTCGAAGCTCAACCCCTCCACGCTCGCCAAGATCGAGACGGAAGCGCATGAATATGTGCGCCAGAAACTGGGCTATTACGATGCGGGCGAATGGGCGATTTCCTCCATCGCCTGCGTACGCCACGCCCGCAAGCACGGCTCCCCGCTGCGTGCGGTGCTGATGCCGGTGGCCGCGGCCAACGAGAAGCTGATCGACCTTATCTGGCATCGGATGGAGGATGAAACGGGGCGCCGCCGTCTGGTGCATGTCATGATGCAGGTCGGCATGGTCGACGCCGGGCTGATGGCGAACGTCATCGCAGGCGACGAGGCGGAGGCGCAGCGCAACGAGCGCCAACGCTTCGGCACGATGTTCGAACAGCGGATCATGGGAGAGATCGACGGCGCGTCGCAACTGGGCGAATCGCTGCGCGAACAGGCGAAGGACGCATCGGCCGCGACACGCGGCATGCTGGGCAAGGCGTCGGAAGTCGCCGCCGCCGCCGAACAGTCCGCCCTTGCGATGCGCGAAGCCGCCCGCACCTCCGCCGGCCTCATTCGCGCTATCGAGGATGCGCGGACGGAGGTGGAGAGCGCGGCCGACGTCGCCCAGCGGGCGGCCCGCCAGTCGGGCGACGCGGTGGCCATGTCGACCACCCTGTCCGACCATGCGAAATCCATCGAATCGATCCTGGGCCTGATCCGCGACATTGCCGGCCAGACCAACCTGCTTGCGCTCAACGCCACGATCGAGGCGGCCCGCGCGGGCGATGCCGGCCGCGGCTTCGCGGTGGTCGCGCAGGAGGTGAAGAGCCTCGCCAACCAGACCGCCCGCGCCACCGATGAGATCGCGGGCAAGATCGCGGACATCCAGGCATCCACCCGCCAGTCTGTGGAGACCAACGAGCGCATTCGCGACACGGTGGGCGAGGTCCAGGCCAGCGCCGAACGCATCCGCCACGCCATGGATGCCCAGGCGCAGACGGTGACGATGATCACCGCCGCTGTCGACGAAACCGCGCTGGCCGCCGACTCCATGTCGTCGACCATCAGCGCCATCCGCCAGGATACCGAGGTGGTCGCATCCGAAATCGACCAGCTCGAACGCGGCTTCATGAGCGTGGAAGGGAAGCTTTCCAGCCTGCGCGCGGCGTCATCGGACTTCGGACGCCAGGTGGCCTGAGGAAGAGCGGCGGCCGGCGGGGCGGAACTGCCCGCCCCGCCCCCCCTTACCGCCAGTCGAAGGTCAGCGGCGCTTCCCTGAAGGCGAAGCGGTCGAGATGGTCCGCCACCACCTGCTTGAAGCGTTCGACATCGGTCCCCTCCCCCGGTTCGATCGTGACGGTCAGGGCGTCAGCCCCGGCCGCCATCCGGATCGGCCCCATGGGAAAGGCGATGCTTCCCTGCCGCGCGTCGAAATCGGTTTCGAACTTGTGCCCCCAATGCTTGCACAGCTGCTGGAGATAGCGGCTGGCGTTGGCGGTCGGCACATGCGCTGTCAAAGCCATGGTCAAAGCCTTTCGATCCTGCTGGCCGCCTCGTCGATCAGCGCGGCGACGTCGAACATGGTCTGCGCATCCGCCCCCTCCTTTTCAAGCCGCGCCCGGACCGCCATGCCCAGATTGTGCATGGCCCGCCGGATCGGCGCGCCGTCGGTGCGCTCCGCCTTGCGCGCCAGCGAGCCCAGCCGGTCCATGACCAGCGCCACGCCTTGTTCATGGTCGGCCAAATAGGCCGTGCCCGCCTCCGTGATCGCGAACAGCTTGCGGCTGCTTTCGCCCGGCTGCTCCGCGATCAGATCCATGTCCGCAAGCAAGGTCAGCGTCGGATAGACGACGCCCGGACTTGGCACATAAACCTCGCCCGACAGGGTTTCGATCTCGCGGATCAGATCATAGCCATGGCGGGGCGCGTCGGAGATGAGCTTGAGCAGGATGAGCCTGAGCGCGTCATTGCCGAACAGGCGGCGACGGCCGCCGCCCCGCCCACCGCCAAAATGCCCGCCCCGGCCGCCGCCGAACGGACCATCCCCGAAGCGACCGCCAAAGCCGCCGGGTTCGCGGCCGTCCGGTCCGAACATGCGGTCATGGCCAAAACCGTGGTGCCCGCGAGCGCGATGATGAAAATGCATGGATGATTCTCTCAACTGTTTCTTGATAGTTTGAGATATATCTTAAAAAGATCGAACGTCAAGAGTTGCGATATATCTTTATCGCGGATCAGGGCTATGGCGGGAACTCCCCCAAAAATCTGGGCCGGCCTCCCGTCCCACCAGTGCCTGAATCCGGCTCAAGCATGACCCCGCCATCCCGGCGCGGCTCCGCCGGCGGACCGCGCGGGCCCGTGAACGAAAAAGGCCCGCCGGACGGTGGTCCAGCGAGCCCTTGCATGCTTCAGGTGCAACCGATCAGTCCGGTTTCTTCGCCACGCTGACCAGCGCCGGGCGCAGCAACCGGTCCTTGATCGTATAGCCTGCCTGCATCTCCACCAGCACCGTACCCGGCTCGGCGTCGGCGGAGGGTACTTCCATCATCGCCTGATGCTTGTTGGGGTCAAGCGGCTGGCCGACCGACACCAGCTTCTCAAT
This sequence comes from Sphingobium fuliginis, assembly GCF_015074805.1. Taxonomy (NCBI): domain Bacteria; kingdom Pseudomonadati; phylum Pseudomonadota; class Alphaproteobacteria; order Sphingomonadales; family Sphingobiaceae; genus Sphingobium; species Sphingobium fuliginis. The sequence goes on from NZ_CP060035.1 coordinate 1,883,538, forward strand.
GCCGTTGCGGCCGAACACCGCCTCCAGTTCCCGCCCGGTGGCTTCAAGCCCGGCGACCAGGCCCTTGAACTTCTCATCCTCGCGCAGGTCGGCGGGGATCGCCTGAAGCGCGCGGCCCAGATTGTCCGCCACCGACAGCATGTCGCGGGCAAAGGCCGTCGCGGCATAGGCGCGTGCGTCGGCCAGTTCCTTTTCCAGCCGCCGCCGCACATTCTGCGCTTCGGCATGGGCGTAGAGCACCTCCTGCTTCGCGGTCGCCAGCTCGTTTTCAAGGCTCGCGATCCGTTCCGCCGCCGCGTCGCCGGCGGGCGACGCATCCTCGGGCAGTTCGTCCACGACTTCGGTATTTTCGATATTCTGCTTGTCTTCGCTCATCTCATCAATCTCGACAGCGTCTGTGCGGTGAAGTCCACCATGGGGATCACCCGCGCATAGTTCAAGCGCGTGGGGCCGATTACCCCGACCACGCCCACCACCCGGCCGTCACCGCTGCGGTAAGGCGCGGCTATGACCGAAGAACCCGACAGGGAAAAGAGCTTGTTTTCCGAACCGATGAAGATTTTGGTCGCGCTGCCCGCCAGCGCACTTTCCAGCAGCCGGGAAATCTCCTGCTTGCCTTCAAGCTGTTCCAGCAATTGCCTCACCCGTTCCAGATCGGCGGCGGTGCCGTCATCCAGCAGATGCGCCTGACCGCGCACGATCAGCACCGGGCGGTCGTCGGCATCCTGCGACCACAGGGCGATACCCCTCGCCACCAGTTCCCCCGCCGCGCCCTGAAGCGCGTTCCGGTCCCCCTCTACCTCGCGCCGGAGGGCCTCGCGCGCCTGCGCCAGCGTCATGCCGCCGAAGCGCGCCGACATGAAGTTGGCAGCCTCGTTCAGCATCATCGGCGTCACGCCCACCGGAAGGTCCACGACGCGATTCTCGATGGAACCGTCCTGCCCCACCAGCACAGCCAGCGCCTGCCGTTCATTCAGGGGCACGAAGCCGAACTGCCGCAGCACCGGCTCCCGCTTGGGCACCATCACGATGCCGGCGCAGGCCGAGAGGCCGGACAGCGCAGCGGTCGCGGCCGACAGCGCCTCCTCTATCGGGCCGCCTTCGCTGATCCCGGCCTCGATCGCGCGCCGTTCCTCGACCGAAGGTTCCGCGGCCTGCATCATGCCGTCGACGAACAGCCTGAGGCCGGTTTCCGTCGGCATCCGTCCAGCGGAGGTGTGCGGCGCGGCAAGCAGGCCCAGTTCCTCCAGATCCTGCATCACATTGCGGATGGAGGCGGGCGACAGGCTGAGCGACGCCATCTTGCTGATCGTGCGCGAGCCAACGGGCAGCCCGGTGCCGAGATAGCTCTCGACCACCAGACGGAAAACGTCACGCGCACGCTCGTTAAGTTCGGTGATCGGGGTGACCGCCATGGCCTTTATCTAGGCAAGCATCGGTCCCGGCTCAAGCCCGTCGTCATCGGCCCTTCGCCGTCGTCGGCTTCACCATGGCGGCGACGTCGAGCATGCTGGGGATCGACGCGATGGTGGCGCGCAGCTTGCCATAGCCCGCATCCATGCAGCCCGACTGGAACTCCAGCCGGGTGGGTGGCGCTTCGCCCCGGGTCCATTCTATCACATAGCCGGGCATGTCCGTGGCGAAGCGGACGCAATTTTCCCCCTGGCCGATTCGCCTGACCGTGCCCTGCGCGGGCCGAAACTGCGCCAGCGCGGCGCGGAAGCGGCGATATTGCGCCGGCGTCACCGTGAAACGGGTCGGGCCGGGAATGGCGGTGAAACGCTGCGGCTCGATCAGCCCGGACCCGTCCGGCGTCACGCGCAGGCTGTAGCTGGGGCAGGCGCCGAAACAGGGACCGGCGGAAAATCTGATGGTATCGCCGGCCAGGGTCGGCTTTTCCAGCTCCGCCTGTTCCATGGCACAGCCGCCCAGCAGGACAGTGGCCGCCAAAATCGATAGCGCTTTCGTCACCATAGGCCGCTCTCTAGCATCTTTCGGGTTCATCGCCACTGGCATGATGGGCCGCCCGACGCTAAGCCCGCCCGACACAACGCTTCGGAGTAGAATATTTATGCGTCCTTCCGGCCGTGCGCCCGACCAGATGCGCGACATCACCATGGAACCCGGCTTCACCATCCATGCCGAGGGGAGCTGCCTGGTCAGCTTCGGTGACACGCGGGTCCTCTGCACCGCCTCGATCGAGGAGAAGGTGCCCCCCTTCCTGCGCGGCAAGGGGTCGGGCTGGGTCACGGCGGAATATGGCATGCTGCCCCGCGCCACCCACACCCGCGGCAGCCGCGAGGCCGCCAAGGGCAAGCAGTCGGGCCGCACCCAGGAAATCCAGCGCCTCATCGGCCGGTCGCTGCGCGCCGTGGTCGACCTCCAGAAGCTGGGCGAGCGGCAGATCGTCGTTGACTGCGACGTGATCCAGGCCGATGGCGGCACCCGCACCGCCGCCATTTCGGGAAGCTGGGTGGCGCTGCGCATCGCCATCGACAAGCTGCTGGCATCGGGCGCCCTCACCGAAGACCCCATCGTGCAGAAAGTCGCGGCGATAAGCTGCGGCATCTATAACGGCACCCCGGTGCTGGATCTGGACTATGCCGAGGACAGCAATGCGGAGGCGGACGCCAACCTGATCCTGACGGGCGACGGCAAGTTCGCGGAGGTGCAGGCGACCGCCGAGGGCGCGACCTATGACGAGGAGGAACTGCTGCGCCTGCTGCGCCTTGCCCGCATAGGCTGCGCGCGGATTTTCGCGGCACAGGACAAGGCGACCGGGAGATAATTCTTCCTTCCGTTCGTTTTCGGGGCGCGTGGGATATGGGATGACGGAATGAGCGATGAATTCGGGCAGGAACAGGCGATCCGCAAGCTGGGTCCGGGACGACTGGTGATCGCCAGCCATAATCCCGGCAAAGTGCGGGAAATCGGCGAATTGCTGGCGCCCTATGGCATAGAGACGGTGTCCGCAGCGGCGCTGGACCTGCCCGAGCCGGAGGAGACCGGCACGACCTTCATCGCCAATGCGGAACTGAAGGCGATGCAGGCGGCGGATCTTTCCGGCCTGCCCGCGCTGGCCGACGACAGCGGCCTGTGCGTGGAGGCGCTGAACGGCGATCCGGGCATCTTCTCCGCCCGCTGGGCCGGCCCGACCAAGGATTTCGGCCTCGCCATGCAGCTCGTCTGGGACAATATCCAGGCGAAGGGGCCGGAAGCGGGTCATGACGCGCATTTCGTCTGCGCCCTGGCGCTGGCCTGGCCCGACGGCCATGTGGAGGCGTTCGAAGGCCGCGTCGACGGCACGATCACCTGGCCGCCCCGAGGCGACAGGGGCTTCGGCTATGATCCGATCTTCCAGCCGCATGGTCATGGCATCAGCTTCGGCGAGATGGACCCGGAGAAGAAGCATGGCATGAGCCACCGCGCCGATGCGTTCGCGCAATTGGTGGCGGCGGTTTTTTAAGGAGCGCCTTCCGCCCGATTCGGCGGCCATGCTGCCGCGAAGGCTGCTGGACGAGACGGGCGGCTCTTGAAAGCCCGGGGCCGGGCCTTGTGGATGATCTCATCGCCTTGACCGGGCTCCCGCCATCGCAGGAGCACGGCGGGCATGATGCCGGCGATCGGCCGGTAGCGGCCGATCCCGGCTTGTCCCTCATCCCGCATAAAGGTTCGTCGGCAATCCCCGGACGCCGGGGAAGACTTCGAAAAACGCACCGTCATAGTCGCTTTCCGGCAGACCGGTCGCCGCGGAACTGACGAACATCCGGTCCAGCTCGTCCCCGGCGAAGCAGATGTTCGTCACCTGCCTGGCGGGCAGCGCGATCGAGCGGTCGAGCTTGCCCCCGGGCGTGAAGCGGCTGATCCGCCCGCCGCCCCAATGGGCTACCCAGAGATGCCCGTCCGCATCGACGGTCATGCCGTCGGGATAGCCATCCTCCTCGGCAAGGCGGATGAAGGGCTGGCGATCCGCCAGGCCGCCTTCGGCCGTGCGGGCGAAGCGATATATCTGCCGCCTGGCCGTATCGCTGTGATAAAGCCAGTGCCCGCAGGAGGAAAAGGCCGGGCCGTTGGGCACGCGATAGCCCCCGTCCATCGCCGCCCAGCGTCCATCGGGATCGAGCCGGTAGAGCGCGCCCACATCCTGCTCCTCCGCCATGTCCATCGTGCCGCACCAGATGGCGCCGCTCGCATCGGCCTTGCCATCGTTCATGCGGCTGCCGGGCAGATGCGGTTCGGGATCGCCCATCGGCTCGATGACCAGCGGATCGAGCGAGAACCGGGCGAAGCCGCTCTGGAAGCCGCCGATGAAGCCCCCGCCCGCCCGCTCGGCCACCCAGCCGATCGGCTCGGGCATGGCCCAGCGCTGGATGGCGCCGTCGTCCAGCGACAGGCGGTTGAGCGCGGGCGCGAGTATGTCGGTTCAATAGACCGCATTCTCACGGGCGGACCATAGCGTCCCCTCCCCCAGCGCATCGCTTATGTCGCGGTCGACCTTGCGCCATTCACCCATGCCGGATGTTCCTTCAGCGCTTGACGGACAGGCGGTAGATCATCTGGTGATGATAGGGCTTGCCGGGGTCCACCCGCGCCGACAGGAATTTCGGCTGGTTGGGCGAGTCGGGGAATTTCTGCGGCTCCAGCGCGATGCCGTCGCCCATGCGGTAGAGATGTCCCTGCTTGCCGATCAGCGTCCCGTCCAGGAAATTGCCGGTGTAGAATTGCACGCCGGGCTCCGTCGTCAGCACGTCGAGCACGCGGCCCGACGCCGGGTCCTCCAGGCGCGCGGCCAGTTCGGGGCCCCTGGTCGCACCCTTGTCCAGCGCGAAATTATGGTCGTAGCCGCGCCCGGCGACGATCTGCGCGTCGCGGCCGTCGCGAATGCCATCCGCCACGCGGCGCGGCATGCGGAAATCGAACACCGTGCCTTCCACCGGCTTGAGTTCGCCGGTCGGGATCAGATTGGCGTCCACGGGCGTGAAGGCCCTGGCCGGAATGGTCAGCAGATGCCCCAGCGCGCTGTCGGCCGCTCCCTCGCCCGCCAGGTTGAAGATCGCATGGTTGGTCATGTTGACGATGGTCGGCCTGCTGGTCTTCGCGTCGAAGGCAATGCCCAGATTGCCTGCCTCGTCCAGCGTATAGGTGACGGTGGTGTCGAGCTTGCCGGGATAACCGGCGTCACCGTCCGGGCTGGTGAGGGACAGGACCAGCGTGGCGGTCGGCCCGCTCTTCAGCGAAACGACGTTCCACGCCTGCTTGTCGAAGCCCTTGCCCCCGCCATGCAGCGAATTGACCTTGTCATTGAGCGGCAATTGATAGCTCTTGCCGTCCAGCGTGAATTTGCCGCCCGCGATCCTGTTGGCGTAGCGGCCCACGGTCACGCCGAAATAATTGGGACGGTCGACATAGCCGGCAAGATCGTCATAGCCGAGCAGCACGTCCGCGATCTTGCCGTTGCGGTCCGGCCCCTCCAGCTTCTGCAAGGTCGCGCCATAGGTCAGGATGGTGGCCGACACGCCTTGTGCGTTCTTCAGCGTGATCGCCTCGATCGCCGTGCCGTCGGCCAGCGTGCCGGCGGGGGCGCGACTGGCCTCCGCCGCCAGTGCTACCGTGCTTGTCATCATCAGGACGGCACCGTATGACAACGTTGCCAAAACCGTTCTGTTCATAAAGGCCTTTCGCATGCAGTTCCTCCCGGACGCCATTGACGCGTCGTTGGAGGGGATATACTCCTACAAAATAATCGGGCGCAACCCTGTTCCGGCGGCGCTCCTTTTCGACTCTTCCGGAGAAGGATGAATGGCAGGACCCATTTCCTCAACCGCGGCGCCCGCCGCGGCCCATAATCCGGGCACGCGCTACGGCCCTGCCCTGACATTGCTGGCCAGCCTCTTTTTCATGTGGGGCTTCATCACCGTCATCAACAATACGCTGCTGCCGCATCTGCGCAGCGTGTTCGAGCTGAGCTACACCCAGACGACGCTGATCGAATCGGTTTGGTTCATCGCCTATTTCGTCGCTTCCATCCCCTCGGCCAAGCTGATCGAACGCATCGGCTACCAGAAGTCGCTGGTGACGGGGCTGCTGATCATGGCGGCGGGCGCGCTGGGCATGATGCTGGCGGCGTCCATCCCCTCCTATGGCGTGACGCTGCTCATGCTGTTCGTGATCGCCAGCGGCATCACCCTGCTCCAGGTCGCGGCCAATCCCTATGTCGCGGTGGTCGGCAAGCCGGAAACCGCCTCCTCGCGCCTGAACCTGGTGCAGGCGATGAACTCGGCGGGCACGATGCTGGCGCCGATGTTCGGGGCCTATCTGATCCTCGGCCGGTCGAAGGGCGGCACCGCCCAGGGCGATGTCGTGCTGACGCAGGCGGAACGGCTGGCCGATGCCCAGTCGGTGGTCCTGCCCTATGGCCTGGTGGCCGTGGTGCTGGTGGTGCTGGCCGTCGTGATCGCGCGCTTCCCGCTGCCCGCCATGGGCGCGTCGGCCACCCGCCTCGCCAAGGAGGAGCGGAAGAAGCATTCGCTCTGGGCGCATCGCAACCTGGTGTTCGGCGTTCCGGCGATCTTCATCTACCTGATCGCGGAAATCGGCGTCGCCAACCTGTTCGTGAACTTCGTCAGCCAGCCCCACATCGCCAACCTCACCCATGAACAGGCGGGCCGTTACCTGACCTTCCTCTGGGGCGGCATGATGGTCGGCCGGTTCGCCGGCTCCGCGATCATGCAGCGGTTCGACGCGGGCAAGGTGCTGGCCGCCTTCTCCATCGGCGCCTTCATCGTGATGATGATCACCGTCTTCGCCCATGGGGAGGTGGCGATGTGGTCGCTGATCCTGGTGGGCCTGTTCCACTCGATCATGTTCCCGACCATCTTCACCCTCGGCATCAAGGGGCTGGGGCCGCTGACCGAAGAAGGATCGGGCCTGCTGATCATGGCGATCGCGGGTGGCGCGCTGGTGGTGGTGCAGGGCTATCTGGCCGACCGTTTCGGTTTGCAGACCAGCTTCCTGCTGACCGCGGTCTGCGAACTTTACATCCTGTTCTATGCGCTATGGGGATCAAAGCCGACCCATGCGCTGCCCGATCAGCAGATCGGGTGACGGAGCCGAGGGTCGCAAGCCTCGAAACCGGAAAAGGCCGGAGCGGGACGTCCCGTTCCGGCCTTTTTTTCATCCTCGCCATCGGGATTGGAAGGAAAGCCGGCCAAAGGCTGGCGCAAGCGAAAATGGCACGACCTGCGCGTGCTTCCCGTCCACCGCGCTTCGCGCAGGTGAGGATGCGAATCACCGCGTCATCGCGCTCGCCGTATCCTCCAGCGCCAGATCGACCAGCACGCCCATCGCCTCCGCCGCCGCGGCCGCATCGCCTGCCGCAATGGCGTCGAACACCCGCACATGGTCCGGAATCGGGTTGCGCGGCAAGGCGCGCGCCCGCTGCTTGAACTGGGTGGTCCAGTTGACCGCCGCGCCGATGCTGGCAGACAGCGTCTGCAGCGCATCGTTGCGCGTCGAATTCAGGATCGCATTATGGAAATCGCGATCCGCCGCGCGCCCGGCCTCTGTCGCCAGCGTGTGGCGGCGCATCGCGGCCAGCGCGTCCTTCATCAGCTTGATGTCCTCCCTGGTCCGCCGCTGCGCCGCCAGCCGCGCCGCCGCGGGCTCGACGATAGCGCGCAGTTCGAACAGGTCGCGCACGAACTGAACGTCGGGCTCCCCGGCGAAGGCCCAGGCCAGCACCTCGGGATCGAGCAGGTTCCAGCGATTGCGCGGCAGCACGCGCGTCCCCGCCTTGGGCCGGCTTTCCACCAGCCCCTTAGCGGTCAGCACCTGTATCGCCTCGCGATAGGCGCTGCGCGACACTTCCAGTTCCTCGGCAAAGGCGACTTCGCCGGACAGGACGTCGCCCGGCGCATATTGGCCGGACAAGATCGCCGTTCCCAGCTTGTGCGCGATGGCGCCATGCAGACGCCTTCCGGGACCCCGCGCCTCTTTCGATGCGCCCCCTTCGCCCTCTTCAGCCCCCTTCAAGAGCCGCTTTTCTTCAGCCATTCATGCTCCTCCGGCTCCTTCCTTAGCAGTCCATCAGCCAAGGCGAAACACAATCATTGCCTTCTACGACTAGCTGTAATATGTCGGAGTAATAAGGAGATTCACATGGCGGATAAAGCCCCGACTTTCGAACTTCAGGGCAGCTAGGCCGCCACGCGCCAGTCTCGCGCCGATGAAATGACTGACAATTCGACCTTTAGATGACGTTTACGAGCGCCGGGAAAGGCGCGCGGGAGGAGATCGTTCATGAATTTGCGCCTGTTGCAACACCGTTCGGGCAATGGGGGGCGTTCGGTTATCGCCGCGCAGGACGGCGAGGCGCATTTCCTCCTCGGGGTGGGGAGCATTCGCGCGCTGGCGCTGGACGCCATCGCCAAGGGTCTTTCGCTGGCGCAGATCGTCGCCGCGGCGCCGAAGGGCGATGCCGTCGACATCGCCGTCGAGTTCGAGGCCGGCCGCCTGATCGCGCCGATCGACCATGAGGACGCGGCCCATGTGCAACTGACCGGCACGGGCCTCACCCATCTCGGTTCCGCCGAAGGCCGCGACAAGATGCACCGCGAAGCCGCCGCCGCCGAAAAGCAGACGGACAGCATGCGCATGTTCCTGGAAGGGCTGGAAGGCGGGAAGCCCGCCCCCGGCGCGGTCGGACAGCAGCCTGAATGGTTCTACAAGGGCGACGGGTCCCAACTGGTGGGGCCGACCGATCCGCTGACCATGCCCGCCTTCGCACGGGATGGCGGCGAGGAGCCGGAGATCGCCGGCATCTACATCATCGGCCCCGACGGCCGGCCCTATCGCCTCGGCCTCGCGCTCGCCAACGAGTTCAGCGACCATGTGACCGAGCGGCACAATTATCTCTGGCTCGCCCATAGCAAGCTGCGCCAGGCGTCGCTCGGCCCGGAACTGCTGGTCGGCCCCGCGCCGGAACATATCGAAGGCAGCAGCCGCATCCTGCGGAACGGCGAGGTGCTGTGGGAAAAGCCTTTCCTCTCGGGCGAAGGCAATATGTCGCACAGTCTGGCCAATCTCGAACATCATCATTTCAAATATGACCTGTTCCGTCGCCCCGGCGACGTGCATGTCCACTTTTTCGGCACGGCCACGCTTTCCTTCGCCGACGGCGTGCAGACGCAGGAAGGCGATGTGTTCGAGATCATCGCCGCGCCCTTCACCCTGCCCGTGCGCAACCCGCTGAAGCGCGCGGCACCGGTCGAGGTGACGGTGAAGGTCCTTTAGGCCCATGGACCCCATTCGCATCGCCATCGTCGGCATCGGCAAGATCGCGCGGGACCAGCATGTCCCCGCGATCCGGGGCAATGGCGCCTTCAGCCTGGCCGCGACGGTCAGCCCGCAGGATGCGGGACTTGAGGGCGTGCCGCATCATGCCAGCCTCGACGCCCTGCTGGCGGAGGGGCCGGCGGTCGATGCGATTGCCCTCTGCACCCCGCCGCAGGTCCGCCATGCGCTGGCGTCGCAGGCGATCGGCAGGGGCATCCATCTGTTCCTTGAGAAGCCGCCCGGCGCGACATTGGCCGAAGTCGCCGCGCTCGAAGCGGAGGCGGACAAGGCCGGCGTCAGCCTGTTCGCGGCCTGGCATTCGCGCTTTGCCGCCGGGGTGGCTCCGGCGCGGGCATGGCTGGCCGAGCGGCGGATCGACAAGGTGTCCATCGTCTGGCGCGAAGATGTGCGCGTCTGGCATCCGGGTCAGGCGTGGATCTGGGAACCGGGCGGGCTTGGCGTGTTCGATCCGGGGATCAACGCGCTCTCCATCGTCACCCATATCCTGCCGCGCCCCTTCTTCCTGAAGGACGCCACGCTGGTGCTGCCGGAAAACCGCGCCGCGCCGATTGCCGCCGACATCGCCTTTCGGGACACCGGCGGCGCGGCGATCCACATGGACCTCGACTGGCGCCAGACCGGCCCGCAAAGCTGGGACATCATGGTCGAAACCGACGCGGGCATGCTGAAGCTCAGCCAGGGCGGCGCCGTGCTGCACCTGCCCGGCGGTACGGAGCATGGCGAGGACATCGAATATGCGGGCCTCTACCGCCGCTTCGCCGCGCTGATCCGGGGCGGACGCAGCGATGTGGACACCGCGCCCTTGCGGCTGGTTGCCGACGCCTTCCTGCGCGGCAAGCGCCAGACCACCGCAGCATTTCACGACTGAACACATGCCTGGACATAGGGAGAGAGGAATGATCAAGGCCCTGCGCCGCACCACTGCCGCGCTTCTGCTCTGCGCCACAGCGCTCACCGGCGCGCATGCGCAGACCGGCGGCAGGCCGACCATGGCGACCATCCATGCCGACAAGCCCGGCGCGACCTATGACAAGGCGATCTTCACCCAGTTCGCGGAGCATCTGGGCAATGGCATCTATGGCGGCCTGTGGGTCGGCAACGACAGGTCCATCCCCAACACCAACGGCTTCCGCAACGATGTGGTGGCCGCGCTGCGCAACCTGTCGGTGCCGATCATCCGCTGGCCCGGCGGCTGCTTTGCCGACGAATATCATTGGCGTGAGGGGATCGGGCCGAAGAAGGACCGCCCGGTCAAGGTCAATACCCATTGGGGCGGCGTGACCGAGCCCAATTCGGTCGGCACGCATGAATTTTTCGAACTGCTGCGGCAGGTCGGCGCACAGGCCTATATCGCCGGCAATGTCGGCAATGGCAGCCCGCAGGAAATGGCCGAGTGGGTGGAATATATGACCGCACCCGCCGGCAGCCTGGCCGATCTGCGCGCGAAGAACGGGCATAAGGAGCCATGGTCGGTCCCCTATTTCGGCGTGGGCAACGAACTGTGGGGCTGCGGCGGCAATATGCGGCCGGAATTCGCGGCGGACGAGACGCGCCGCTACGCCACCTTCATCAAGGCGCCGGCGGGCACCCGGATCCTGAAGGTCGCGGCCGGGGCCAATGTCGACGATTACAACTGGACCGAGACGATGATGCGGGTGGCGGCCGATCGTCTGGACGGCCTTTCGCTGCATTATTATGTCCACCCGGCGGGCGGCTGGCCGCCCCGCGCTCCCGCCGTCGACTTCGACGAGACCGGCTGGGCCGACGCGCTGGCCGGCGCGATGCGCATGGACGAGCTGATCACGAAGCACAGCGCGATCATGGACAAATATGATCCGCAGAAGCGGATATTCCTGGCGGTAGACGAATGGGGCGCATGGTACGCGCAGGACCCCGGCACGCATCCCGGTTTCCTGCGGCAACAGAATACGCTGCGCGATGCGCTGATCGCGTCGATCCATCTCGACATCTTCGCCAAACATGCCGACCGGGTGCGCATGAGCGCCATCGCGCAGATGGTGAATGTGTTGCAGGCGATGATCCTGACCGAAGGGAAGAAGATGGTGCTCACCCCCACCTATCATGTCTTCGAAATGTACAAGCCCTGGCAGGACGCGACGGTGCTGCCGATCGACATCGACACGCCCTGGTACAACAAGGACAGGTTCGTCATGCCGGCGGTCAGCGGATCGGCGGTGCGGGCCAGGGACGGCAAGGTCCATGTCGGCCTTTCCAATCTCGATCCCAACCAGACCAATATGGTGACGGTGAAGCTGGACGGGTTGAACGCGGCGAGCGTGTCGGGCCGCATCCTGACAGCCCCCGCGATCAATTCGCACAACAGCTTCGACGCGCCGGAGGTGGTGAAGCCCGCCGCCTTCACCGGCGCGCAGGTGAGCGGCGACACGCTGACGGTGGCGCTGCCGCCCAAGTCGGTGGTCGTGCTCGACCTGCAATGAAGCCCTTGGAGCGGACGGAGGGTGGAATCGCCGTCCGCTCCATCCTCTTTAGCTGTGCCGTGTTCCTGCGCAGAAGCACGTTGCGCCCGGAACCATTATCGGAGAGAGCCTATATGGCGCGGCAGATCATCATGAAACTCATGGGCCTCGCGCTGCTGGCGGCTGCTGGCCAGGCCTGGGCCCAGCAACCCGGCGCCACCCTCAACAGCCGCCTGACCGGCGACCTGACGCCGACCCACGATCCGGTCATCATCCGCGAAGGCGACAGCTATCATGTCTTCAGCACCGGCCACGGCCAGCGCCTGATCGAAACGCGCACGTCGAAGGACCTGGTCCACTGGACCGTCGGCGATCCCGTCTTCACCGCCCTGCCCGGCTGGGCGACGAAGGCGATCCCCGGCAGCAACGGCATGTGGGCGCCCGACATCCGCTTCGTGAACGGCCGCTACCGGCTTTATTATTCCGTCTCCACCTTCGGCTCCAACCGCTCGGCCATCGGGCTGGCGACCAGCCCGACGCTCGATCCCAAGGCGAAGAATTACGGCTGGCGCGACGAAGGGCTGGTGGTGATGTCGACCAGCACGGACGACTTCAACGCCATCGATCCCAATTTCATCGTTGACCGGGAGGGTCGCCACTGGCTGGCGCTGGGCAGCTTCTGGACAGGCATCAAGCTGTTCGCGCTGGACCCGAAAACCGGCAAACCCAAGGACCCCAAGGCGAAACCCCATGCCATCGCCCGCCGCCCCGCGCCCACAGGCGGCCCGGCCCCGGTGGAGGCGCCCTTCATCGTCGACCATGGCGGCTATTACTGGCTGATGGCGTCCTATGATTATTGCTGCAAGGGCGTGAACAGCACCTATTATACGGTGATCGGCCGGTCCAGGGCGATCACCGGCCCCTATCTGGGCAAGGACGGCAGTTCGATGATGCAGGGCGGCGGCACCATCTTCCTGCGCGCCGACCTTCAGGAGCAGCAACGCTGGCGCGGGCCGGGCCATGCGGGCTGGCTGCACGACCGGGACGGTACGGACTATGTCGTCTATCATGCCTATGACAAGCAGGCGAACGGCGCCCCCACCCTGCGGATCGCGCCGGTCCGCTGGGGCGCGGACGGCTGGCCGGTGGCTGAATATTGACCCCGTCGCCCTCCTCCCTCCGGCGCTTCGCGTCTCCCTCCCTCTCCCGCCGGGAGAGAGGGGGTCCGCCCCCAAGGGCGGCGGGAAGGGCAAGGGCGACCCAAGAGGAGAGCTTTTCATGAATCCAATCGATCGCCGCCTGTTCCTTGCCGGGACAGCCGCACTGTCGGCAACGCCTCTGATCGCGCGCACCAAGGCCGAAGTCCCTGCCCCCGCCCCCCTCAACCCGTTGGTCAAGCAACGCGCGGACGCGCAGGTCTTCCGTCATGAGGACGGCCATTATTACCTCACCGGTTCCGTCCCCGAATATGACCGGCTGGTCCTGCGCCGCTCCAAGACGCTCGCGGGCCTCGCCACCGCGGAGGAAGCCGTCCTTTGGCGGCATGAGAAGACAGGCCCGCTTTCCGGCTTCATCTGGGCACCCGAACTGCACCAGATCGACGGGCGCTGGACCATGTATTTCGCCGCAGGCCCCAGCGGCGGCGGCGAGGACGTGTTCCGCATCCGCACCTATGCCATCGTCTGCGACGGTCCCGATCCGATGACCGGCCGATGGAAGCTGCTCGGCCAGTTCCAGGCGCCGTGGGACAGCTTCAACCTCGATTCCACCAGCTTCGTGCACAAGGGCAGGCGCTACTTCGCCTGGGCCCAGCGCGAACCGGGGATCGAGACCAATTCCAACCTCTATATCGCCCCGCTGGCGTCGCCGCTGAAGCTGGCGGCCAGGGCGACGCGCCTCACGATCCCGACGCTCGACTGGGAAACAGGCGGCTACAAGGTGGCGGAGGCGCCCGCCGTCCTTCACCGCAACGGCCGGCTGTTCATGACCTATTCGGCCAGCGCCACCGACGCGCGCTATTGCCTGGGCCTGCTGACCGCGTCGGAGGATGCGGACATCATGGACCCCGATGCCTGGGTGAAATCGCAGCAGCCGGTCTTCACCAGCTGCCGGGAAACCAGCGTGTACGGGCCGGGCCACAACAGCTTCACCGTGGATGAGAAGGGCCGCGACATATTGGTCTATCATGGCCGCGACTATGAAGCGATCAAGGGCGACCCGCTGTTCAATCCGGACCGCCATACGCGCGTCCAGCGCCTCTATTACAAGGCGGACGGCACGCCCGACTTCGGCGTGCCCGTCGGCAACGGCCAGCTGCCAGAGCGTTTCGCCTCCGCCGTCGATCCCAGGGCGCTGCTGGCCCATGACGGCACCCGCCTGATCGCCGGCAATCCTTCGCTGCCCGCGACCCAGTTCCGCCAGACCGCCGGACGCGCCGGGCCGCAGAGCATCATGCTTTCCCCCATTCTGCTGCCAGACCATTATCTTTTGGCCGGCAAGGACGGTTCCGTCACCCTCGCCCGCGATGATCGCAGCGCCGATTTCGCCATGCGCAGCCAGTTCGTCCGATTCTCCGACGACAGGTCGAACACGGTCCGCTTCGTGTCCATCGCGGTCACGGGCAAGGCTCTTGCGGCGGTCGGGAAGGAGATCCGCCTCGCGGGCAGCCGCGACGCTACGGCACGATGGATCGCGGACTGAAACCCAGCCTCCAAGTCCGACAAATAAAAGGATAAAAAGCCGCCTCCCCATTCCGAAGGCGGCTTTTTCTTTTCACCGGAAAGGGCAGAAAAGCACCGGTTTTTCGGCTGAGACATATTTGTCACTAGGGAAAGTTTTTTCGTGAACGGCAGTGCAAATTCCCTCTTGCCTTCTATTACTCCGAGAAATAATTAGTCCGAGTAATTCATGGCGCCCAAGCGCTCGCATCTCCAAGGGGAGGATCAAACATGGCTTTGAAGCCGCTCGCTTTCACGTCTGCATCCCTGCTCGCGCTCATGTTGGCGGGCACGGCCCATGCTCAATCCGCAGCAGCGCCGCAGGATGAAGAAGCCAACGACATCATCGTCACGGGCGTCCGCGCCTCGATCGTGGGCGCGCTGAACGTCCGCAAGGAATCGACCCAGATCGTCGACTCGATCGTCGCGGAGGATGTCGGCAAGCTGCCGGACAACAACGTCGTCGAAGCGCTTCAGCGCGTCACCGGCATCCAGGTGACCAACCGCACCGGCGGCGAAGCGGCGGCGATCTCCATCCGCGGGCTGCCCGATGCGCTGACCACGCTCAACGGACGCAACATCTTCACCGCCGCCGGCCAGGCTTTCGCGTTGCAGGACGTGTCCGCCAACCTCGTCAAGCGCGTCGATGTGTTCAAGACCCGCTCCGCCGACCAGATCGAGACCGGCCTTGCCGGACAGGTCAATGTCGAAACCCGTCGTCCCTTCGATTTCGACGGCTTCGCCATTTCCGGCCTTGCCCGCGGCATCTACAATGAACAGGCCGACAGCTATAACCCGAACGTCGCGCTGCTGGTCAGCGACCGCTGGGAAACGGGCATCGGCGACATCGGCCTGCTGGTGAACGGCAGCTACAGCCGCACCAAATATCGCGACCAGACCGTGACGGCGGGCGCCTTCGTGCCGTTCGCGACGATGGACCCGGCGACGGGCACCGGCCTGACGCCGTTCCAGCGCATCTTCCCCGCCGGGCGCGATCCGATCACCGGCCAGTTCGTCGTCGCCCCCGCCCTCGGTGCGTGGGACCCCGGCCTGGACCGCGGCCTGCCCACGGCGACCGGCTCCACCATGCTCGTCAACGGCGTCGAAACCCCCTATTATCTGTCGCGCGACGCGGTGTTCAGCTCCGACCTTTACGGCAAGCGGGAACGTCCGTCCTTCAATGTCGCGCTGCAATGGGCGCCCAACAGCAGCTCGGTCTATACGGCCGAGGTCTTCTACGCCGGCTTCCGGGGCGAGACCTTCAACAGCCTGCAGTTCAGCTTCGTCGACTTCTGGGACAATCCGCAGGCGCCGACGCTCTATGACGGCACCAACATCGTCAAGTCGCGCGTCGCCAACAATGTCTACGGCTTCAACAGCGGCGACTTCACCAAGACCTCGACCGACAGCTTCGTCTATGCGCTGAACGGCAAGTGGGACCTGGGCGACCGCGGCAAGATCGTCGGCGACATCGCCTATCAGACCAGCAAGGTGAAGACCTCCTTCATCGCGATGCGCACGGACCGCGTCGCCAGCCAGATCACCACGGATTTCAATGCCGGCGGCGGCATACCGTCCTATCATTTCAGTGACGACAGCCTGCTGAACGACACCGGCATCTGGAACGTCGCACAGCTCTACGACAATGCGAACCGGGACAAGGGCAGCGCCATCACCGGCACGCTCGACGGCTATTACACCTGGGACGAAGGCTTCCTGCGCCAGATCAAGGCAGGCATCCGCATCGACCAGCGCAAGGCGTCCACCGCCGTGCGCACGCAGGACGCTGGCGCGCCGCTGGCCGCGACCACGCTGGCGGGGCTGGGCGAAGGCGCAGCCTTCACCAATTCGGACTTCTACCAGGGCCGCGCCGACGTGCCGACGAGCTGGACGCTCGCGAACGGCTACTGGCTTCATGACAATGCGGACACGGTGCGCGGCCTCTACGGCCTCAGGACATCCGACCAGCTCTCGCTCCAGAGGGTGTTCGACATCGACGAAAGCACCATCGCCGCCTATGTGCAGGCCGATGGCGAACTGTCGATCTTCGGCCGCCCGCTGAAGCTGCAGGCCGGTGTCCGCTACGTCACGGTGGATACAGACTATAATTTCTTCGACCGCTACAATGGCGGCGCGCAGACCCGCGTCTCTTCGGGTTCGGATCGCTTCCTGCCCAGCTTCACCGCGCGCTACGAGATTTTGGACAATCTGCGCCTGCGCTTCAACTATGGCGAAACGCTGCGACGCCCGAACTTCAGCGACATCAACCCCAATTATTCGCTGACCGGCGACCTCACCAATGTCGGCTATGGCAGCGGCACGGCGGGGACGGCGACGCTGAAGCCTACCCATTCGAAGAACTTCGACGCCGCGATCGAATGGTATTTCGAACGCAACAGCGCGATCACGCTGACGGGCTTCCGCCGCGAGATCAACGGGCTGGTGGTGCCGCTGACGGTGATGGAATTCATCCCCAACAATGGCATCGTCGCGGGCGCGACCAACAATTTCGCCATCACCCGGCCGGTCAACGCCTCCAACGGCGTGCTCAAGGGCCTGGAACTGGGGCTCACCTACTTCCCGAGCTATCTGCCGGGTCCGCTGGACGGGCTGGGCTTCGTGGGCAGCGTGACGGTGCTGGATTCCAAGCAGAACATTCCGCAGACGGATGCTGCGGGCAATGTCACCGGTCAGGCGACCTCGTCCTTCTTCGGCGTGTCGGACCTCAGCTACAACGCCACGCTCGCCTATGACAACGGCCCGATCGGCGCGCGCCTGTCCTATATCTGGCGCAAGGAGTTCCTGGCGAACAACGAAGCCCGCCTGTTCGCCAACCCGATCGGCGTTTGGCGCAACCCGGAAAAGAGCCTGGACTTCCAGCTCACCTGGAACGTCAACGACCGTCTGGGCGTGACCTTCGACGCGGTGAACCTCACCAAGTCCAAGCAGCAGACCTATTACAAGTTCGAGGATGTCGGCGGTCCCGAGCAATATAATCTTGGCACGACCCTGCTGGCGCGCACCTTCGCGCTCGGCGTCCGCTACACCTTCAAGTGAGTGCCCGATGGGATGCGGTGTCTCCTCACCGCATCCCATTTCCATGGCGGCCGGTCCGGGACCCCTCTCCATTCCCGGGCCGGCCGCCATATCCTTTGCGGTCATGGGAGGGTGAGAGATGCATACTTCGATGAAGGTCCTGCTGGCGGGCGCGGCGCTGTTGGGGGCCGCCGCCGCTTCCCAGCCCCCGTCGCGGCCGGGGATGGACAGGCACCGCATCGCCGTGCAGCGCTTCGGCAACGATGCCCCCTGGTACGAGCAGCGCATTCCCTTCTTCGAGTCCGCCGATCCCCGGATAGACGCCGTCTATCATTATCGCTGGTCCCTCTTCCGCGCGCATCAGCGCGACCTGGGGGAAGAAGGCTTCATCTCCACCGAATTCCTGGACGATGTCGACTGGCAGCGGCATCCCTATGCCAGCCTGAACGACGCCACCGGCTTTCATCTGGCGGAGGGGCGCTGGCTGAACGACCGGCGCTATGCCGACGATTATCTGAACTTCATGTATGCCAGCGGCGGCAATGACCGCCACTTCACCGACTATATGGCCGACAGCGTCTGGGGCCGTTATCTAGGCTCAGGACCTATTACTGGCGGGGTCGAGGTTTGAGGCAAAATGGCTCAGGGCAAGAAGGCGAGGCGCAGGAATATGTCGATATTTCCAGCCTGCCGACGCAGCACTGGGCCATTTTGGTCAAATCCCCGCGGGACGCCGAAATGGCGCCTCGACCCCACCAGTAATGGGTCCTGAGCCTAAAGGGGCTGTAGAGGCGCGACATGCAATGTTGCGGTCGCCCCTGCGAACCGGGCCCACGCCATGGCGTTCAAGAGCGCTGGCCGCGTCGGGCACTGCCGCGCCTGCTCTACAAGGAAGCCGTTACACAAGCATGCGTCTTTCCATCGGCGGCCGATCGGCATAGTGCTTCAAGGCCGTTTCCTTCTTTCCGGCTTCCACAACCAGAATGTGCGCCATTCAGCCGGCCCCGGAAGCAGCACAAGTTGCACGATGACCCCATTTCCAGAAAGGAACGGCATAGTGACCGTCGATCGTCGCACATTCATGCAGACCGCCCTTATCGCCGGAGCCGTCGCCGCCTCCGCCAACGCATTCGCCCAGACCGTCGCAAAGACGAAGGCGCGCAACATCGTGCTGGTGCACGGCCTGTTCGCCGATGGCTCGTCCTGGTCGGAGGTCATCCCCCTGTTGCAGGCCCATGGGCTCAACGTCACCGCAGTCCAGAACCCGCTGACGACATTGCCCGATGCGGTGGCCGCGGCGCGGCGCGTGCTGGATCGTCAGGACGGGCCGACCGTCCTCGCCGGGCACAGCTTTTCCGGGATGATCGTCACCGAAGCGGGCATGCACCCCCATGTCTCGGCCCTCGTCTATGTCGCCGCCCGCGCGCCCGATGCGGGCGAGGATTATGGCGCGCTGGCGAAGACATTTCCGACGCCGCCGGCCAGCGCCGGCATCGTCTTCGACGGGGATGAGGGGCGATTGACCGAAGCGGCCTTCCTCCGCGATTTCGCAGGCGACCTTCCGGAGGCCAGGGCGCGGGCGCTCTTTGCCGTGCAGTGGCCGTTCCACAGGGAACTGCTCGCGGGCCGCACGACGAACGCGGCGTGGCGCAGCAAGCCCAGCTATTATGCGGTCTCGACGGAAGATCGCACGATCGACCCCAACCTCCAGCGCTTCATGGCGAAGCGCATGAACGCAAAGACGATCGAGCTGAAGTCGAGCCATGTGTCGCTGATCTCCCACCCCCGCGCCGTTGCGGATCTGATCCGCGAGGCGGCGGGGCCGGCCTGACCCGGGTGCCGGCGGGCATGGGAAAGCCTAAGGCTCAAGGCAATAGGCGCACAGCTTATTGCCATCGAGGTCGCGGCAGTAGGCGAAGTACCATCCCGGGCCGCGCTCATGGGGTCCGCCCTCGGTTACGCCACCCAATGCGAGGGCGCGCCGATGAAAAGCGTCCACTTCCTCGCGCCGGTCAAAGCAGAAGGCGACCATCGATCCATTCCCCACCGTTGCTGGCTGCCCGTCATAGGGCCCAAGGACCGCGAAGCTGAAGGAACCATCTCGCCCGTACACACGACCTCCAGATGGATGCTCGAACAAAGGCGCAAGCCCGACCACCGCAAGCAGCGCGTCATAGAAAGCCTTTGCACCGGCGAGATCGTTCGAACCAACTGTGCAATATGCTAAGACGCCCATGCCGAAGCCTCCCGTTCGCTGAACCTCCATCCATCCGGGGAAGAGTGATGATGCGCAACCGGTCTTTGGCGGGCCCCTGAATTCGGACGCACCGCTTCAGCCAAGCGCCCTCATAACGGTCATGATGCTCACCCTGTGGCGAACGTGAAGGCAGCATCACGCCGCCGGCTGCAAGCGAATGAGTGGATGACGCCACGACCCGCCGCCCGAAACGGATGAAAGTTCCAATATGAACATGGCAGTACCAGCAGGTAAAGCGTCTTGGGCGCCCTGCCAGTTCGGTCATCGACCCCAGATCGGTCGTTTAGCGCCCCTGTCGGATCTTCATGACCGGCATGTCTATGCCAAGGCGCCCTGACTGGCGGTCACGAGATAGGCGTGGCAAGCTCGGGGCAATTCACAGCGCAGCCGGGCGAAATTCTCTTCGGATGGCTCAGCCTCCATGACGACCCGCACCGAGCCGCCCAGAAGGGCCGCGAGCATGAAGGCGGCAGAAGATCGGTCGGCGAACCGCGCATCCGGGGCATTGGCGAGCAGCGTATCGATCACCTGCGTCATGCGTTGCGCCGCCTGGCTCATCATTTCCGACAGGTCGAACTCGGCGGCGATGCCATAGATGGCGCGGGAGGCGACCATGTCAGCCATCTTCGCGTCCAGCCATGCCGTGGCCACCCCGTGCGCGACCGTCCCAAGGTCCGATCCCGCCAGCCGCGCCGCCGCATCCCGCATCGCCGTATCGATCAGGTCGAACTGCCGCTGAACGAGGGCGAAGAGCAGCGCCTGCTTGTGCGGATAATATTGGTACATCGTCCCCACGGAGACGCCGGCGCGCGCCGCCACACGGGTGGTGGTGAGCCGCCCCACGCCGCCCGCGAGCAAAACCTGAATGGTCGCGACGTGAATCGCCTCGATAGTCACGGCGGAGCGCGCCTGTTGCGGCGCTTTGCGAGGTTTCAGCAAGGCTGGCGGTGGGCGGTTCATATGCGAATACCGAAACTGAAGGATCGTTCATATCTATAATGCTCCAATGATCGCCCGCAAGGAGCTTCACGATGAACACTGTCCTCATCACCGGCTGTTCGACCGGCTTCGGCCGTGACACCGCCCTCCATTTCCTGAACCAGGGCTGGAATGTCGTCGCCACTATGCGCGATCCCGCAGCCAGCACCCTGCCCGCCTCCGACCGGTTGCGCATATTGCCGCTCGACGTCACGGATATGGGCAGCATCGCCGCGGCGGTCGCGGAGGCGGGGCCGATCGACGTGCTGGTGAACAATGCCGGGGTGGGCTGGCTCAATGCCGTAGAGGGCACCCCCCTGGAAACGGTGCGCGCCATCTTCGAGACCAACCTGTTCGGCGCGATCGCGATGATGCAGGCGGTGTTGCCGGGAATGCGGGCGCGGCGCGCGGGCGTGATCGTGAACGTCAGCTCCAGTTCGCTCTACAAGCCTTTGCCGCTGCTCTCGGTCTATCGCGCCAGCAAGGCGGCCATGAATGCGCTCACCGAGTCCGCCGCGCACGAACTTGCGCCGTTCGGCATCAGGGTGCGGATCGTCATGCCCGGCATGGCGCCTTCGACCAGCTTTGGCGACACGGCGCGAGGCCAGGTGATGAAAGATGGCGGCTTCCCCGCGGCCTATGCCGATTATGCACAGCAGACGCTGGCCGCGCTCATGGAGGCCGCCAACGGTCCGGTCACGGTCGGACAGGATGTGGCGGACGCTGTCTATCGCGCGGCGACCGATCCAGAGTGCCCGGCAGTGCTGCCGGCCGGCGCCGACGCCGTCGCCTGGGCAAGAGACGCCTAATCTGTCAGGAACGATCCATCCATGCTGATGCGGATCTCAGCGTCGAACCGCGCGTTCGGGCGTGGCCTTTCCGGCCGCCCGGCGCGGAAAGACCGACAGCCCCGGGGAAACTATTCCGCCGCCGGCAACCGTTCGACGCACACGGGGATACTGCCCATGCGTGGCAGGCCGGTGACGGGATCATAGCCATCCTCGACCGAGATCAGCCGGCCGGTATTGCCGCCGGTGCGGCGTGGATCATCCGATCCCGGATTGGCGCCGAAACCATGCGCCATCGACACCATGCCCGGGCGCAGCGCCGCCTCGGCCGCGACGATGCCCCGGATTTCGCCATGGGGAGAGCGGATCGTGACGCATTCCCCTTCGGCGATCGCCAGGCGGGCAAGATCATCAGGGTGCATATAGGCAGGGTTGACGCCATCGCCGGCGAGCTTGCCGATGCGGCGGCCGAAGCTGTTGAGGATGTTGTTGGTGCGCCGGGGTAGCAGGCGGAACGGATAGTCCGCCTCGACCGCGCGATTATCCTCGGCCAGCACCTGTTCCAGCTCCTCCAGCATCGGCGGGGCGCCAAGCTCCAGCCGGTCGTCATTGTCCGGCGCGCGCGGCAGCACGCGCTGGTCGCTTTCGAAGACATGGCCATCGGGATATTGCTTCACCCGGTCGAGGGGAATGCGCGATCCCTGGCAGGACAGTTCGATCAGCCGGTCGGCGGTGGGCTTGGCCCCGGCGGGATCGAGCGTGAAGGTCATCGGCGGCGCTTCGGCCTGCGGGCCATTGCCATAGCGCATGGTGACGTCGATCATCGTGCCCATGCGCTGGGCCAGGCCCCAGAAGAGTTCCCAGTCCTCGATCACGTCGCTGCCCGGCGGCGGCGGCACCAGCGCAGGCGTGTAGGCCGCATAAGGCTGCGGAAAGCCGCGCGTGGTGCCGTAATATTTGACGCTTTCGGGCATATAGGTCGTCATCGGCGTTTCCAGCGTCAACTTGGGCGCAATGACATAATGGGACAGCTCTGCCGTCGCTGTCATTTCCGTGTCCATCGTGACGAGCAGATCGAGGGTGTTGAGGGCGGCGAAGGCGCGGTTCTGGTCGGGCCAGGCCATCATCGGATTGCCACCGGCCACGATCAGAGCCTTCACCTGACCCGGCCCGTCCAGCAGGATCTCGTCCGCGAGCGCGGCTGCCGAAAGGCCGCTGGCGCAGCCGCCCAGCCCGCGCACGCGCAGGCGTGGTTCGAACCCCCAGCCCTGAAAGGGCGGCCAGGGCTGGGCGCGCGCTTCATAACCGGGCAGCAGGACGTTGGGCTTGGCCAGCTTATCGCCCGCCCGCGCCCAGTGGCCGCACAGGCTGGCGAGGCAGAGCGCGAGATATTCGGTCAGGGTGGAATGGGTGGCGAAGCTGGGGCCCGTGCCGCAGCTGACCCCGGCATTGCGCGCGCCGGCGAAGATGCGCGCGGCCTCCAGCAGGTGATCGGCCGAGACGCCGGCCCGATCGGCGGCATAATCGGGCGTGAAGGGGGCGACCGCCGCACGCAGCGCCTCCACTCCCTGCGTGTTGGCGGCGACGAAATCCTTGTCCTCCAGCCCTTCCGCCAGGATGACATGAATCATCGCGGCGAGGATGGCGATGTCCTCACCGGGGCGCGGCTGCATATGGATATGGGCGCGCCTGGCGGTTTCAGTGACGCGCGGGTCGATGACGATCAGTTTCGCCTGCGCCTTTTCCATGTCCTTGAGCATGCGGCCGGGATTCTGCCCCGGGAAGCCGGGCGACTTGCTGATGACGGGATTGATGCCGACCAGCAGCCAGGCGTCGGCGGTGTCGAACTGCGGCTGGCCCGCCTGCCACATGCCGTGATGGGCGAGCGCGATGAGGATGCCGGGCTTGTCGATCGAGCCTGCGGTGAAGAACATCGGCGATCCGATGCCACGCAGCCAGCCGGCGGCCACGCCGGTCGACGCGACAAAGGGGACGAGGCCCATGCCGACATACATCGCCACCGAGCGGGGACCGTGTTCGGCGATGATCGCGTCCAGCTTCGCAGCGATCTCGTCCATCGCCGTTTCGGACGGAATGGACGCGAAGCCCCCATCCGGCCCGCGCTTGAGGCTGTGGAGCAGCCGCTGGTCGCCATAATGCTGTTCGGGCAAGGCGCGCCCCTTGGGACAGCTATAGCCGCCATAAAGTGGGGCGCGGGGATTGCCGGTCACCTTCGTCGCCCGGCCGTCTTCCACCGTCACCTGGATCGGGCAATAGGCCGTGCACAGACGGCAGATGCTGGGATGGACCTGCGCGCTCATGCGAACATCACCACGGAGCGGGCCGCTGCGCCGCCGCGCAGCGCGGCGAAGGCATTGTCGATCGCGTCCAGTTCGATATGGGCCGCGACCAGATCGTCGAGATTGAGTCGACCGCTCATGTAGAAATCGACATAGCGCGGTATGTCGACGGGAAAATGGTTCGACCCCATGTTGGACCCCTGCAAGCGTCGCTCGGCGAGAAGGGAGAAACCATCGACCTCCACCTTCACCCCTGGCGGCATCATGCCCGCGACCGTTGCGGTCCCGCCCGGGCGCAGCATGGCAAAGGCGCTTTCTACCGTTGCCTTGAGGCCGATCGCCTCGATCGCATGATCCACGCCGCCGCCTGTCATCTCAACGATGCTGTCCGCCACATCGCGGCCTGCCTCCGCGCAGTCGGTCGCGCCGAAGCGGCGGGCCAGGTCCAGCTTGGCGGGCTGGCGATCGATCGCGATGATGCGCCCCGCGCCCGCGATCGCCGCACCGTTGATCGCCGACAGGCCGACGCCGCCGCAGCCGATCACGGCTACGCTCTGCCCCGGCCGGATGCCTGCGCTGTTGATGGCCGCGCCCACGCCGGTGACGACCGCGCAGCCCAGCAGAGCCGCTCGGTCGAACGGCATGTCGGGCGATATGGCGACGCAGGCATTTTCATGCACCAGCATCTCCTGCGCGAAGGCAGAGAGGTTGACGAATTGATGGATGGTTTCGCCGCCGATCGTCAGCCGGGGCGGCGCATCGTCCCTGCGCCGCGTTTCCCCCGTGCCGCATAGCGATAGGCGTCCGGTGACGCAGTCGCCGCAATGGCCGCAAAAGGCGGACAGGCAGGCCACGACATGATCGCCAGGCCGGACCGAACGAACCTCACTGCCGACCGCCAGCACGACGCCTGCCGCCTCATGCCCCAATATGGTGGGCAGCGGATGGGGGACATGGCCTTCCGCGAAATGCAGGTCGGAATGGCACACGCCAACCGCGCGATTGGCGATGCGGACCTCGCGCGGGCCGACGTCTCCCAGCATCACGTCCTCGACCGACAGCGGCGCACCGGCCGCGCGCAGGACGGCGGCCTTCATCGTCCGTCAGTCCACCAGCCGCTCGACATGGCGGTCGCGGTCGAGCGCGGGGGCGAGATAATGTCCAACCTTGTAATCGCTGGTGATGGCGGGGCGGCGGCGCTGCGATTACGGTCCAGCGGTACGCTGCTGGCGGCGGGAAGGCGCAGCCGCCGTTCGAAATCGCCGCCCCATATATCGTCGCGATGGTTCATCAGCGGGGGAAGGCATTGCTGGATCGCATCGCCATGGGCGCCATGCAGCATCACGCCGCCGTCGGGTTCGTCCTGATGCGTTTCGATCGCGGCCATGGCGATGCGATTCTTGAGCGTCAGATTGCCGATCCGGAACGGATCGAACAGGCGCGGACAGGCCATGCTTCCTCTCGCAAACATGCCGGCACGGCGCCGGTCTTTTCGTGACGCGATCGGCGGGGCGGCGGGTCCATTCCGTCCGCTATGCCGTCACGCGCCATTACCTTTCGTCTAGCACCTTCAAATCATCGAATAATCATTCCATCGAGAGACGGATTGTTCGTTGCGAGAAGATAATAGTTGACGCTCGACCGCGCTGGAAATGTTTGTTCCCATCTTCGTTGTCGACAGTTTCGGCCAAGCGGCGGAACAATCGCTCTGTTGCCTACCCATGGTATCGACGCATCTGGCGCTGCCTCAAGCAATCCGTATTCCCTTGATGGCGGTATCCCGCCGGGGCGCTGATCGACTTGCGACAGCGGCGGGGAACGATCAGGCGGCAGCTTCTCCCCCGGCCGTTCTTGCGGACCGATCCGGCTTGGCCTCTACCTGCTGGGGGTAACGGCCCATCAGCAGGTAGAGCAATATGGAAGCGACCAGCCCGCTGATCACAGCGATCAGCGCAACCTGATAGTTGCCGAAACGGTCGTACAGGAAACCGATGCCGACCTGCCCCGCCACCGCCATCAGCGTCATGACGGTAATCGTGCTGCCATAAATGGCGGAATAATGCCGCATGCCGAAATAGCGCGCGGCCATATAGGCGACGATGTCGATCTCCGCGCCCTGCGCCGCGCCAATCAGCACGGCGGCGGTCAAGGCCATGGGGAATGTCAAGGAACCCTGCAACATGAGGATGCAGCCCAATATGGGGCCGAGGCTGAAAAGACATGCGACCGCAGGTGCCCAGATCCGGTCTATCAACGTTCCCGAAATCAGGGTGCCGATCAACACCGAACCCGCAAGCACGCCCGTCAACATGGCCGCGTCGGCCGGCGAGATGTCGAGCGCCGTCAGCAGCGGCTGAAACTGGCTGAGCAAGGTCGACAACGGCGCATAGCCGAAACCCGCACACAAGCAAAGGAGCAGGACGCGGGGCTCGCGCCGCAACAATCCCATATAGCTTTCCCCTTGCGCCGGGCGGGCTTGCGGCTTCCATTCCGTTGAATCCGACCGCTCCGCATCCCGGATGCCGAACCAGCAGACCGGGAGGCCGACCAGCAGCACAATGCCCGCGAGCAGGTAGAAACCCGCCTGCCATCCTTCGCGTGCGACAAGCGCGTGTAGCGTGGCGGGCAGGAAAATGCCCAATATGGATATGCCCACCCGCGTGCATGCCAATGCCAGGCCCCGCGACTTGACGAAGCGCGCGGCGACCACGCGGGTGAAGGCAAGGCCGGTGGTGAAGATGCCGATGACCTGCAGGGCGAGATAAGTCGCGTAGAACTGGACCAGCGATCCGCCAAGCCGTGTCATCGCCAGATAGGCCAGACCGGTCAGCGTCATCGCAGCCAGCAGCGGACGGCGCACACCATGGCGGTCGAGCAGCGTTCCGGCAAAAGGCGAGAGGATCGCGGTCAGGATCATTCCGTTGTGCGCGGCGGCGATTTCCCCGCGCGACCATCCAAAATTATCCTGCCAGGGCTGTATGAAGATGCTGGCGTTGAATTGCAGCATGGAAAAGCCGGTTGCGACGCCGACGGAGGCGGCGGCGAGCGTCGGCCAGTGTTTCTTCCATTCCTGAGCGGCGGTCGTCATGGCACTGTTCCGCAATGGAAGGAGCGCGGCACCCGAAGATGCCGCGCTCCTGATGGATCACTTCAGAAGCTGGCGCCCAGTTCGACGCCGTAGGTTCTGGGCGGCGAAAGGATCGCATTCGCGCCCGGCGCGGTGAATACCGGATAGGCGGTGTCGAAGAGATTCTTCGCGAACAGCGCCAGCCTCCACCTTGCCGGCCCGACCTCGACATTCTGCAACGCCATGCGCGCATTGGCCACGTCGCGGCGGATGTCATAGGCATAGGCGCCGAACGCGACCCGGCCTGTTCCCGACGTATCGCTGGCCATGGCATAGTCGCCATGGAAGGCAAGATCGCCGATCCCGACCGGAACGCTGTAATCGATCGCCACGGTGACCGCATGTTTCGGCAGGCTCTGTATCCGCACGTCGGCCAGGGGGTCTATGGTGAAATAGCTTTCAGGGCGCTTGCCATGCAGATAGGCATAGGTCGCGGAGACCTGAAGCCCAGCGGTGGGAGCGGCAATGATTTCCAACTCCGCCCCGCGAATCCGCGTGACGCCGGGCGCATTCAGCGTATCGGTGATGGCCGGATCGCCCGCGGGGTCGAGCTGGCTGGTGATCTGCCGGTTGTGGATGCGATTTTCAAACAGCGCTGCATTGACGCGCAGACGGCGCTCGATCAGGTCGCTTTTTACCCCGATTTCAAAGGACTTGTTCACTTCGGCGCCAAAGGGCTTGAAGGAAGGGGACCGCACCGACACGCCGCCGGCGCGATAGGCCTGGGCGTAGCGGGCATAGATGTTGATGGCGTCCGTTACGTCATAGGCGATGGTGAACGCCGGATCCCAGCGCTTTTCACGGAACGGCGCGCCGATTGTGGCTGTCGGTGCGCCGTTGAACATGGTGCGCTCGAACTTTTTCTCGTCATTCGTGTAGCGCAGGCCGCCCGTCAGGTGCAGCCGGTTGCCTGCGAACGCCGGCGACCAGGTCGCCTGCGCGAAGCCCGCATAGGATGTGGACTCCGCCTCTTGCGAATTAAGTCCCGCACCCGCGCTCCCCACGGCGAATGGGTTGACGCCCAGCGCCTGCGTGAATGCGCGATCGGTGTAGATGATGCTCAGCAGGGTCTGGCGGGTATCCTGCACCCGCTCATGGAAATAATAGGCGCCAATGACGAATTCGAGATCGGGCAGGCTGCCGACGAGCTGGAATTCCTGACTTTCCTGCTTCTGCTTGACCTTGTTGTAGGAGGTTACACCCGAAACGCCCCAGATCGGGGTCGTGGGATCAATGCCCAGGCTGGTCCCGCTAAGCCGGGGAAAAAGAATGCTGGCGGGTCGGGCGACAGGAAATTTGGTCAGGTTGAACGCGCCGCCAAGTTGGTTAGCCCCTTCCTCGCTTGTTTTCCGGAACGCGGTGATCGACCGCAGCGTCAGGGCGTCGTTCAGTTCCCAACCCGCTTGCAGCGTATGACCCGATGCCTCGGTGCGGAAAGGCGCATTGTAAAGGGATGTCCATGCCGTGTCGGTACGGCGGTCCAGCCTGTCCGTCAGCGGCCGCGCGCCCGTGAGAGTGGCGAGCGGCAACACCGTGCGGCCATTTGCGTCGATCAGCGGGGGCCGGACCAGCACATTGTAATCGCGCGTGTCCTTCGTCACGCTGTGATCATAGGCATAGTCGACGGTGATGGCGGACGTCGGCTTCCACCGCACGCTGGCGCGATAGCCTTCGCCATCGAACGCGCCGAAATCATCTTGCCGCGCGATGCGGGCGACCCGCGGGCCGTTCTTCGTCCATCCATCATGGCTGGAGTTGAGATAATCCAGCTTGATTGAGAAACCGGCAAATTCCGGAAGGTTGAGGTGGGCTTCATAGCGACGCTGATCGAAATTGCCGATCGTCACCTTGCCGTCGCCGCTCAATATGCCGGTCGGCTTCTTGGTCACGATGCGGATGGCTCCGCCTTCGGCATTGCGGCCGAACAGCGTACCTTGCGGGCCGCGCAGCACCTCGATCCGCTCCGGATCGACCAGTTCGGCGCCCATGCCCTGAGCACGGCCCAGATAGACGTCGTCAATATAGACCGCAGTGCCCAGCTCCACCGTGCCCTGTCCGGGATCGCTGTTGGTGACGCCGCGCATGTCGACGATCAGCAGGCTCTGGCTCCCCGCGAAAGGCTGCATGACGACGCCGGGTGGCGGCGACTGAAACAGGGCGGTGAGACCGGTCGCGCCGCGGGCTTCAAGGGCCTCGCTCGAATAGGCGCTGACCGCAATCGGCACGTCCTGAAGATTTTCGGCCCGCTTCTGGGCGGTGACGATGATTTCCGCGACGCCATCTTGTGCCACTGCCGGCACGGCCAGGCCCATCAGCAAGCCAGGTAGCGAAATCCCGGCCAGATAAATTTTCCCTCTCCGCATATCTTCTCCCATTTTCACGGCCATGCCTAAGACATATGACTTAAGATGAGACATGTCTCTTAGAAGGGAGAAGGCCAGAGCGCCAATCCGCACGGAAATGATCGCCTATGCGATCCATGACTCGCAAAGGCGGGGAGGAGACGGTTCCTGTGCTACGGATACCGTCTTAACTTCCCGGTGCTGGTCTGAGGCACATGGCCCGCAGCATTTCGATGCCTTCGGCCAGAAATTCCGCTTCGGGCATGACTTCCAGCCCTTCGGACAAATTCTTGTCCCGTTCGAAAATCATGTCGAAAAAGGTGCAGGAGCCGTGCCGCAGGCGATAGCTCATCAGGTCGCGCGGCACATCGGGCTGCAGGGCGAAATAGAGCTCCATGGCTTCGCCGCTGGCAGGTGTCGAGTAAAGCTGGGCGTTGCGGATCTCGGTGCCTTCCCTCCAGCGGATCGCATGGCGAAAGAAGGATGCGTAGCGATGCACCCCCTGCGCATCGCGCAGTTCGTAGTTGGGCAGGACGAGCGCGCCGAGTACGGAGGCTGGATCACGCTCCCGCCCTTCGGCATGGATGGCGTCCAGCATCTGCCGCCGTCGCGCATCCAGTGTCGGCAGGCGATGGGCCCATATCGCGCGAACCAGCTTTTCGCGGTCATTGAAATGATAACTGACCGCGGAGTTGTTGGCGGCATTGGCTTCCAGGCGGACCTGGCGCAGCGATACATTCTCTATCCCATGCTCTCCGAACAGCCTTTCCGCCGCCTCTATGATGGCCAGCGCCGTGCCCTTGAACGACTGGGCAGGAAGATCATCCATGATGGGAGCCACTCTTTCTCTCTACAGCGATCAGTGGCTCCGCTATCCGCCCAACGCCGTCATAATGCAACGGCGCGCAAATGCGCCGGGGCCGTGCGTAGATCACAGCCATCATATGGATGATGGAATTGGCAGGCCGGGCCTTTCGTTCTGTAGGCCGCTTGCAATAAGACATGTTTCTTATATTGCACGGGAGAGCGGCACGAAGCCCAAGAACAGCGAGAGGAATGCGCCGGTGCTCAATTCATTATTCGGACTGTCGGGCAAGAATGCGCTGGTGGTCGGCGCCGGCAAGGTGCCCCATGCCATTGCGTCCCTGTTCGGATCAGCGGGAGCGGCCGTCACCCATGCGCAGGAACCGGAACTGACGGAGGAGAGCGTCGAGACGTTGTTCGACGGCGTGCCGGAACTCGACATATTGGTGAACGGCGCCATTGTGACCGGCCCCTGGCCGCTCGACGATCTGACGATGGACGAATGGGACCGCGTGCATGCAACCAACGTTCGCGGCGCGTTCCTGCTCATGCGGCAGGCGGTGCGAACGATGCGGAGGCATGGCCGGGGCGGTCGTCTTGTCAACCTGTCGACCATCGGATCGGTTCATCCGGTGCTGCATGGCAATTATGCCTATGGCTCTTCCCGCGCCGGGATGAACGCCCTCACCCGGCAATTCGCGCTGGATTGCGCAGACGACGGGATTGCCTCTAACGCCATTCTGGTGGGTGCGATCCCCTCGGACCCCTTCCCCGAAGGCTGCCCCATGCCTCCCAAGGGGCCGGGCGTGAGGCCGGAGCGGTTTCCCATGGGCTATGGCACGCCTGAAGATGTCGCGCCGGTGGCGCTGCTTCTGGCGTCCGCCGCCGGCCGCTACATCAACGGCCAGACGATCGTCGTCGATGGCGGCTTCCAGATCGCATGACGGCCGATCGGATGGCCACGCTCTTCGACGGCTTCTATCAGATGGGCTTTGTCGCCCGCGATCTGGATCAGGCCACCGACGCGCTGGCGAGGCGGTTCGGCATAAGGCGTTTTCGCCGCAAGGCCTCTTCGCCATTCATGGACGCGGCGCATGCATGGGTGGGGTCCACCATGCTGGAAATCATCCAGATCCGGCAGGGCGCGCCCGACATCTATGAAGCCTATGTGCCCGACGAGCCGTCCGCGGTCCGCCTGCATCATCACGGCTTTCGCGTGGCCGATGCGGCTGCCTGGGAAGAGGTCAACCGACGCATCGACGAAGCAGGCCTGGCGACACCGATGCGCGGCGCCGTCATGGATGGCCAGCTCAACTATATCTACGCCGACACGCGGGCCGACACCGGGGTTTACAGCGAATATGTCTATCTGACCGGGGCGGCGACGTCGATCTATGACGACGTGCCCCATAACTGAAGGGAAATAAGGATGGCCGACAATGACGCGGTCGACATCTATGCGCAGCATCAGGCGCTCTACAACCGGGTGGCCGTGCCAAATCATGTGCCACCCGAACTGGTGGTCGATTTCGATTATCTGCATCCGTCGGGCATTGAGGAAGGGGACGTCTACACTGCCTGGAAAAGGCTGCATGACGGCCCGGACATTGTCTGGACGCCCTGCAACGGAGGACATTGGATCGTCACGCGCGGCGAAGACATCAAGTTCGTGCAGGAGCATTTCGAGATATTCAGCCATGAGGTGTTCACGATACCGCGCGGGTCATCCCCCGTCCGCATGCCGCCGCTGACCGTCGACCCGCCGTTGCATGCCCGCTATCGCGCCATTCTCAACCCCTTCTTCACGCCCAGCCGGGTGAGCCGGATGCGGGAGGATGCCGTGGTCCTGACCCGCAGTCTGATCGAACAGATCAAGCCGAAGGGCCGATGCGAGTTCGTCAATGATTTCGCGCGCGTGATGCCGGTTACGATGTTCCTTGGCATCGTTGACCTGCCGCTGGACCAGCGTGAGCGGTTTGTCGAATGGGGCGTCACCTTCATGACCGCGACGGATTCCCGGATGAAGCTGGGCGCGCAGGAAAAGGTTGTCGCCTATCTCCAGCAAGTTCTGGACGAGCGCGCCGCCAATCCCGGCGACGATCTGCTCAGCAAGATCGCGGGCTGGCGGAACAATGCCCGCTTCCAGGGCGAATATGAAGTCATCGGCATGGCGGTCCTGATCTTCTTCGGCGGCCTCGACACCGTCGCCAACATGTTGTCCTTCATCACCCGTTACCTTGCGCAAAATCCGCAGCAGCGCCGACGCCTGATCGACGAGCCGGAGATCGTCCCCAAGGCAACGGAAGAGTTCCTGCGTCGCTTTGGCCTGTCGAACACCGGCCGCCTGATCCTGCAGGACTTCAACTACAAGGATGCCGTCTTCAGGAAAGACGAGATGGTGATGGTGCCGATCTCGATGTCGAGCATGGACGACCGCTTGTATGATCGGCCGATGGACATCGATTTCGATCGCGATCCTGTGCACAACACCTTCGGCAATGGCCCGCACAAATGTGTCGGGAGCCCCCTGGCCCGCGCCGAAATACAGGTGTTCCTGGAGGAATGGCTGAAGGCCCTTCCCGACTTCCGGCTCGACCCTGAACGGCCGTCCGTCACTCATTCCGGTTCCGTCAACGGCGTCGATTCCCTGAACCTCGTCTGGGATTCCGCGACCACGCGCTGACCCCATCATACTGACAGGAGTTTCTATGTCCGCCCCGGAAGCACTTTCATTTTACGGCCTTGAAGGCAAGACCGCCATCGTCACCGGCGCTGGGTCCGGCATCGGCCGCGCCACCGCAACCCTGTTCACGCAGGTCGGCGCACGGGTGCTGTTCATCGATGTCGTCGAAGACGCCTTGCGCGAGGCAGCGGAAGCGACCGGATCGCCCTGGGCCGTCTGCGACATATCGGACGAGGCGCAGGTGCTCTCGACCTTCAAAAGGGCGGACGCGGAACTGGGCGGCCTCGACGTGCTGGCCAATGTCGCGGCCTATCGGCGCAAGGCGGACACCATGACGATGCCCGCGTCGGAATGGGACATCATGCACGCCGTCACCACGCGCGGTACGTTCCTGATGATGCGCGAGGCTATCAAGATCATGCGCGACCAGGGGCGGGGCGGCTCCATCGTCAACGTTTCGTCCGTGAGCGCCGACCATCCGACGATCTTCAACAACACCCATTATGACTCGGCCAAGGCGGGCGTCGATGCGATGACCCGCGCCGCCGCGGTCGAGTTCGCCGAGCACAAGATCCGTGTCAATTCGATCCAACCGGGCGGAACGGCAAGCGGCGGCGCGAAGGCGATGGGCGAGAGTCTGCCTTTCAAGGGGCCGATGACCCTGCCGGGCCGCATTCCGCTGGGCCGCATATCCCAGCCGATCGAACAGGCCCGCGCCATCCTGTTCCTCGCCAGCGACGCCGCCAGTTATATAACCGGCCATCATCTGACGGTGGACGGCGGCTATCATGTCTCCTGATGAAGACGGGGTTAGTCGCGGCTAACTATCCTGCCCAAATCCCCGCCAGCGACCTAGCCTGGGAAGCCCATGTCCGGCAAAGCGCGAATATCGGCTATCACCCGGTCGGTACGTGCCGAATGGGGGGCGAGAATGCGGTGGTCGACGGGACGCTGAAGCTACGCGGTATCGACGGCCTGCGGGTCGTCGATGCTTCGGTGATGCCGGTGATCGTATCGGGCAACACCAATGCCGCGACCATCATGATCGCAGAGCGAGCCGCCGAATTTATCCTTCGAGATAAGCGTGGATACTGAGGCGACGCCCACAAAAACGGTCATTCGTAACGATAGCTGTGGCGACAATCTCTCCGAGGAAACGCGCAAGGATCTGATCGAGAAGGCGCAGCAGGGCCATGGCCGAGCTGCGCGCCGATCGGCTATCGCAACGTCAGTGACGAGCAGGGGGTAATGTCATCGCCGTTGATCCGGAGGCAGGGCCGATAGTGACGCGCCTGTTCGACTGATACGCAAGGCGCCTCTATTCCCAATACCTCCGCTTTGGCACATCGATGCCGCCGGGGGGAGCGTCCATCCCGTCAGGTCTTAGAGGGTAGCTGGCAGATCGCTGCCCTTCGAGCAAGCGTGGCCCGAGTACCGCCGCCCTGTTGGCGAAACTCACCAGGAAGCTGGCCTGGCCAGCTATCGGAGCGATCAGTGCTGGACCTGAATGACCGCTTTGCCGGCGGCTGCCGACCCGGTTTACCTTGTGTCAGTCCGATGGTGCAATTGGCGAAGCCTCGTTCCACCCGCCACCCAAGGCCTGATAGAGGGCGATCCGCGCCGTGAAGGAATCTGCCTGAGCCTGGACAAGATTCAGCTCGGCGGCAAGCAGGCCGCGTTGGGCGTCCAACTGCTCAAGATAGGGCGAATAGCCTGCTTTGTAGCGATTTGAGGCAAGACGGAAGGTCTCGGCGAGCGCGTCGCGCTGAGCGGCCACGATGCGTAACTGGGTATCTGTCTGAACGATATTCGCGAGCGCGTCCTCCACTTCACGAAAGGCATTGAGAGCGGTTTTGCGATAGGCAAAGGCAGCCAGATCACGCTGCGCACCGGCGCTTTCCGCGCCCGCGCGCAAGCGCCCGCCCTCGAACAGCGGCGCAAGCACGCTGCCGCCCAGCGACCAGATGGTGATCGGATCGTCGAGCAGGGTCGAGAAAACCGCACCACCCTGCCCGGTCAGGCGCAATTGGGGCAGGAAGCGCTTGCGCGCAGCCGCAAGGGCATGATCGGCGGCGGCAAGCTGAAGCTCGGCCTGCGCGACATCCGGACGACGACGCAGCAGTTGGGAAGGGAGGCCGGCTGGCACTGCGGGGTCTGTGAGCGCGGCAAGCGAAGCGCCGCGCTCTATGGGACCGGGCAAGTCGCCGCTGAGCAGCCTGAGCGCGTTTTCCTGCCGCGTGCGCGCCTGCTCAAGCGGCGCGATGATCTGCAACGCGCCCTGATATTCCGCCACTGCCTGAGCAAGCTCGAGCCTGGGTGAATAACCTGCGTCCGAGCGGCGCCTAATGCGTTGCAGCGCCTCCTTGCGTGCCTCGACGGTCTGGCGGGCGACGTCAAGCCGCGCATCGAGCGCGAGGAGAGTCACATAGCCGCTGGCCACGGTCGAGGCGATCGACAGGCGAACCGCGTCGCGGGCGGCCTGGCTTGCCAGCCATGCCGCGTGCGCTGCCGATTCCTGGTCGGACAGCCGGCCGAAGAGATCCACCTCCCAGGCCGTCTGGACCTGCACTTGCCCGGCGGTCTGCACTTCGGGCGTCCCGAACGCGCTGACGCTGCGCGAGCGTTCACCGCCCGCACCGGTCGCCAGGGTCGGCAATAGCGCGGCGCGCGCGCCTCTCTCCTGCGCCTTCGCTTCACGGATGCGCGCGCCGGCCATGGCAATGTCGAGATTGCCCGCAAGCGCGTGCTCGACCAGAGCGGTCAGGGCCGGGTCGCCGAAGGTCCGCCACCAGTCCGCATCAAGGGCACCACTCTGGTCAGGCGACGTGCGCCAGCCCTGCGGCGGCGTCACTGGATCGACCCGCGCGGTCTCGACATGCGGCCCGGCACAGGCAGCGAGCAGGAGAGGCAATGCCGCGATCGTGCAGGCGCGGCGCATCAGTCGTTTGTCTCGACATGCAACTCGACGGACATGCCGGGGCGCAGGCGTTTCGCCATCTCCTGCCCTGGATCGATCTTAACACGGACGGCGATGCGCTGCGCCACTTTCACGAAATTGCCCGTTGCATTGTCTGACTTGAGCACGGCGAACTCCGAGCCGGCGGCAGGCGAGAGATTCTCGACATGCCCCCTGAGCTTGGCGCCGCCCAGTGCGTCGATACGGAAGGTCGCGGGCTGACCGATGCGCATCTTGCGCGTCTGCGCTTCCTTATAGTTGGCGATGACCCAGCGATCGCGCGGGACCAGGAACATGAGCTGGGTTCCCGCCGAAACGAAGGCGCCATTGCGCACGCCGATTTCCGAGAGCTCACCGTCGACCGGAGCACGGATGACCGTATTGTCGAGATCGACCTGGGCGAGATGAAGCGCGGCCTGGGCGGCGGCGACGGAAGCCTCCAGCCCGCCACGCCCCACGATCACCGAACGGACGTCCTGTTGGCCAATCTGCTGCGCAGCACTGGCCTGTCGCACGGCCGCTTGGGCGGCGAGCAGCGCGGCGCGGGTCTGATCGCGCTCACGCTCGGAGATTGAGCCATCGGCGACGAGCGCGGCGGCCCGCTTCATGTCGGCCTGGGCGCGGACCAACTGGGCCTGCGCATTGGCAATGCCTGCCGACTGACCGGTGAGCGCTGCCTCGCGACCGCGCTGGCTTTGTTGCGAATTGGCCAGAGCGGCACGTTGCGCTGCAAGATTGGCCTTCGCCTGTTCGACGCGCGCGCCATAGATGCGCTGGTCGATGGTGACGAGGACATCGCCTTTCTTCACCGTCTGGAAGTCCTGCACGGGTACCCCGGTCACATAACCGCTGACCTGGGGGCTTATGATCGTCACCTTGCCGCGGACATAGGCATTGTCGGTGTCTTCGGCCCATCCGTCAAAAGGCGGCAGTCGCCAAGCGTAGAGGATGGCCACGATTCCT
The DNA here is from genome assembly GCF_015074805.1 of Sphingobium fuliginis. NCBI lineage: Bacteria > Pseudomonadati > Pseudomonadota > Alphaproteobacteria > Sphingomonadales > Sphingobiaceae > Sphingobium > Sphingobium fuliginis. The sequence continues at coordinate 1,920,281 of NZ_CP060035.1, forward strand.
GCGAGCGCGAGAGCGCCGATCGCCACTGCCGCCGTGCGGCTTTTGCGGGGAGGACTCCAGCCCTGCGAAGAAGGCTCGACCTGCGGATCGGGAGGCGGCGCAGCTGCCGCAGCTCGGGATGTCGCCGCCTGATCCGTCATGAAACCCCCCGTTAACCTGCCTTTGCCGCCTGCGCCTGCAGGGCCTGCTGGAGCTGGATGATGGGCGAGGGCTCCTTGCGCCGCAAGATGGAACGGCGAATGAGAAGGCCCCAGATCACGCCCGCAACGGCCAGCACGCCGACCAACAGAAACACATCATTGAAGGCAAGGATATTGGCCTCTCGGGCCACCTGGCGGGCCAGCAATGCTCCGCCCTCCGCACCGCGCAACAGCGGATCGCCAATCAGGCCTCGAACCGACGCCGCGCCGCCTTCGACGCGCTGGGCGACCTGAGGATCCGTCATGACGATATTTTGCACCAGCGCATGCGAATGGAACTTCTCACGGACGACCTGGAAGGTGCCGAGCATCGTCGAACCGGCGAGCCCTCCAAGGCTCTGACTCAGGTTGAACAGCACGACGAAGCTGATGAAATTCTTCGGTCCGGCAAGCAATGTGCGGGCAATGCCGATGACCATGGCCTGGGCAAGAAACAGGAGAGAGGCAAAGCCGATCATCGCCTGACTCAGATAGAAGCTGGAGGGGCGTGTCAGATTGGTCGAGTCCGCATCCATGAAAGCTGCGATGGCGATAAGGGCGACGGCGAGCGTAATCGGCAAGGACAGGTTTGCCGGATTGAGCGTCAATACGGCCGTCAGCAATCCCGCGATCGAGGCGAGCACGATCACGAGATTGAGCATCACCATCTGGTCGTTGATCATGCCGACCACATTGAGCAACCCGACCGAACCGAAGGCCTGCTCGGACAAGAGGATGCGCACTATGGACGCGATGAAAATGAGGCGCATCATCTGTCGCGTGCCAAGCCAGCGGGTATTGATGAGCGGGTTCTCGCGATAATGTTCGAGGATGAGCGAGGTGGCGACAAGCACGATGCTGGCACAAAGCGCCCAGCCGATCCAGGCACGCTCGGTCCACCATTCGATCCGTCCTTCGGAAAGCACCGCGATGAACAGCCAAAGGCCCGGGGCCAGCAATCCGATCGTCAGGAAGTCACGCCATTCGAACGCCTGGCTGCGCTGGCTCGGCGGCAACGGCAAGGCAAGAATGGCGGCCAGCGTGATCAGTGTGAGGCCCAGTTCGAACACATAGAGCATGTGCCAGTCGCCTGCGACGAGCAGCCCCGGCGAGACCATCCGGGCTAGCGGCGTCGCGAGTTGGGGAATGCAGATGCCCATCATGATGCCGGTGAGCCGCTTTGGCGCAGTAAAACCCTGCATGAGATAGAGGATCGCGAGTGTGGTGAGGCCGCCGGACGCAAAGCCGCTCGCCGCGCGTACAGCCACCGACGACCAGAAGCCGTGCACGCCGAGGTGCAGAAGCGTCGTGACTGCGTAAATCGCCAGCATCCAGCGGATGAAGGGTTGCAAGCCGAACTGCTGGCGATATTTGACGAGCAGCAGGTTCGCACAGGTGTAGGTCATATAATAAGCCGCCGTCAGCCATGCCGCCTCGTTGGAATTGAGACCCAGCGTGCCCTGCGCAAACGCGATGTTGACCGTAATGAGCGCATTGCCAAGGCCGCTGGTGAGCCCGATCATGACGCCGATCAGGATGTAAGACAGGCGGCGACCTGACGGATGGTCGGGATTGGCTGGTGACCCGGGCAAGGTCGGCTGCTCGTGCGGCTTGAATCGATAACCGGACTCATCTTCCATGAAGCATCAGCCTTGGCAGTCGTGAAGAAACTCCGCACCGGCAGGATGGCTAGACCACCAGTCCAAAATCGATGTCATGATCGTTCCAGAATCTGGCCGATGCAAGCGGTTAAGTTGGGCAGGGGCCTTGCTTCAACCAGAATTTCAGCGACTGCTCGTACTTGTATCGCCCGATGCCCTGCTTGGCTTGTTCCGCTCTCAAATCGACCTTCCAAGAGGGGATTGGTGCTGCGGCTTAGGTGAATAAAAGACCGGTTCGGGAATCGGAACAGGGCCGCTGAATGTCTGGAATGTCGGATCCAACGGACAGTACAGTCGCTCCCACTCTCCGTCCGGAATAGCACTGTCACGCTCCGGAACCGACAGTCGCGAATGTCCCATCTGCAGTCGATCAGGCCACCTCAATAGTCTCAAAATATTGCGCAGATTTCGTTCGACTTCGCTGACGAATGGAGCGAACGCTGTCGACATGGAATAGTGGCTCGCTAAGGAGCCCCTGCCCCGCAAGGCTGCGCGCCACGGGGCTCTGGGTGGTGGGAGCGACAATAGCGCCGCTCCAAAAAGGAGACCATCCATGAACAGCCTTATTCGCCTTACCGACATCCAACTGGTACTGCTCGCCACCGCTGCACAGCGCGACAATGGCAGCCTGCTGCCGCCGCCCGACGCGGTGGGGGAAGGCCCTGCGCGCATTCGCAAGGTCGTCGAGCAGCTCATCCGGCGCGGGCTTGCCGCCGAGGTCGATCTCCCCTCAGGGGCCGACGCCTGGCGCACGGATGGCCTCCGCTCGATCGGGGTCGTCATCACTGACGCGGGCCGCGCCGCCATCGGCGTAGAGCCCGAGGAGGCAGAAGAACCCGCTACGGATCTACCTGAGCCGGAGGTCACGCCGATCGCCGAAGCCCCGTCACCTGCCGCACACAGCAAAAGCGCGCTGGTCCTGGAGATGCTCCGCCGCGAGAGCGGCGCCACGCTGGATGAACTGATCAGCGCCACCAACTGGCTGCCGCACACCACGCGAGCTGTGCTGACCGGCCTGCGCAAGAAAGGCCATGCGATCGATAGGCGCAAGCGCGGCGAGGTTACCTGCTATCATCTGGGGAACCAGGCCTGATGAAGCTGGACGCGCAGATCGCTGCCCTGGCAGCAATGAAGCCGACCGAGCTCAAGGCGGAGTGGCGGACGGTGCACGGGGCTGAGCCCCCGCGCATCGCCGCCAGCCTGCTCGCCCGCGCCCTGGCGCATGATCTGCAATGCGCCGCCCAGGGCGGCCTCGCTGAGCGGGTGCGGGTGCGCCTTCTTGGTGCGGGAGTGGCGCGCGCTGCGTCCACACCCAAGCTGACCCCAGGAACGCAGCTGGTGCGCGAGTGGGGCGGAACCAGCCATCATGTGTTGATGGAGGAAAAGGGCCGCTGCAGCTATAAGGGCAAGAGCTTCACCTCCTTGTCTGCCGTGGCCCGCCACATCACGGGCGCGCACTGGTCGGGCCCGCGCTTCTTCGGAGTGAAGCCATGACCCAGAAGAAGCGGCTGCGCTGCGCGGCCTATACGCGCAAGTCGACCGAAGAGGGGCTGGATCAGGCCTTCAATAGTTTGGATGCACAGCGCGAGGCCTGCGCCGCCTATGTCCAGAGCCAGAAGAGCGAGGGCTGGACGCTCGTCCCCACGCTCTATGATGATGGCGGCTTCTCGGGCGGCAGCATGGAGCGCCCCGCCCTCGCCCGCCTGATGGCCGATGTTCGCGACGGTAAGGTCGACATCGTCATCGTCTATAAAGTTGACCGGTTGACCCGCAGCCTCAACGACTTTGCCCGTATCGTTGATGTGTTCGATGCGGCCGGCGCCTCCTTCGTATCGGCCACGCAGCAGTTCAACACGACGACAAGCATGGGGCGACTGACGCTCAATGTTCTGCTGAGCTTCGCACAGTTCGAGCGCGAGGTGATCGCCGAGCGCATCCGCGACAAGATCGCCCAGTCCAAAGCCCGGGGCATCTGGATGGGCGGCCCGGTGCCGCTCGGCTATGATGTCGTCGATCGCAAGCTCGTGCCCAATCCACAGGAGGCAAAGACTGTCGAGCATATCTTCCGCCGCTATCTGGCGGTGCCTTCGATCATGGTGCTGATGGAGGAGTTGAAGACGGAGGGCATCGTCACCAAGCGGCAGACCATGCGCGACGGGTCCGTTCGCGGCGGCCAGTCATTCGTGCGTGGGCCGCTCCATCATCTTATCGCCAATCCCATGTACATCGGCAAGATCCGGCATCGCGACCAGGTCTATGACGGCCAGCATCCGCCGATCATCAATCAGGCGCTGTGGGATGCGGTGCAGGCGAAACGCGCAGGAGCGATCGGCACCCGTCGCGCAGGCGGCAATAGCGAACATAGCAGCCTGCTCACGGGCATGATTCGAGACCATGTCGATCGGCCAATGTCGCCCAGCCATGCCGTGAAGCAGAAGCGCCGCTATCGTTATTATGTGTCCAGCATCGCATCCGCCACGAACGAGGCAGCGATCAGGGCCCCTGCCCTGCGATTGCCAGCTACCGAGCTGGAGCAAGCCGCGGTCGATGCAGCCGCTGCACTCCTGGCCGATCCGCAAACCATCATGGTGCTGCCGCAGGTTGACGCCCAAACGACCAGGCGCCGGATCGATGCCGGCCAGGCACTTGGATCAGCGATGCGCGGCAAACGGAAGAGCGAGGTTCGTAGAACGCTGCAAGCTCTCGATCTTGCTATTATGGTCCACACCGACAGGATCGACGCCTCGATCAGCCGCCGCCGTCTTGTTGCGTTGCTGGATGGCACGGCGCCAATCGTGGAAGACGACGGCCACCGCTTGCCGCTCCACATCGAAACCGCGCCGGATCGGCATGGGCGCAATCTCAAGCTGGTGCTGCGATCAGGCGAAGAGCAGAAGCCCAACGTCGATCTGGAGCTGATCGCTCTGATCCGCAAAGCGGAAGTGGCTCGGCAGCAGCTCTTCACGCAAACTTCCGCGACGAACGATCGCACAGCCGAGCGGGTCGCGCGACTGGCTTTCCTCGCGCCGGACATCATCACCGCCATTCTCGAAGGCCGGCAACCGGCGACACTCACGTCCCGGCGACTCATGAAGCATGCTGCCATTCCGCTGGACTGGAAAGCGCAGCGCGAGGCGCTCGGCTTCCAGTGAGCCTTGGCAAAACCGTGTGCCACCCGACGAGGCCCCGTGAGACGCGGGGTCTTTTTTGTGGCTCTGAGGCCCAAAAGCACGTCTCTGCAGCACTCGGTTCTGCGGCACCTCGACAGAATGGCGCGGAACTGCGCCATTTTCGAGGCCCGGCACAGGCACTGCCTAAAAGGCCTCGTAATACGAGAATGCGTGGTGCACCCGGCGGGATTCGAACCCACGGCCCTCAGATTAGGAATCTGATGCTCTATCCTGCTGAGCTACGGGTGCCCGGTGACGGCTCTATTGCGAGAGAGCGGCGCGGTCAATTCTTCGCGTCGGGGGGAATGACCGGAAAAGGCAGCGGCGCAACCTCCACGCCCTCCGCGATCAAGGCCCGGGCCTCGCTCAGGGCCACTTCGCCATGGATGCTGGTGCGATCCTGCTCGCCATAATGCATGGCGCGCGCCTGTTCCGCGAAGTCGCGCCCGACCCAGGTCGAATCCTCCAGCGCCTTCTGCTGCGCCTTCGCCAGCGCAAGCACCAGTTCGCGCATTTTCGCTTCCTCGCCCGCACCCATGGTGATCGAAGCATCGCCCGAAGAAGCGATCTGCGGCATGGTTTCCGGCCGGCTGTTCCCCTTGGCAGCGACGGCGGGAGCCATCACCGCCTTGCCGACATGCCCGTCGCCGCAAAGCGGGCAGGCGAGCAGCCCACGCGCCTTCTGGTCCTCATAATCGGCGCTGGAACCGAACCACGCCTCGAACACATGGCCTTGGGATTCGCATTTGAGGTCGAAAACGATCACGATAGCGTCACATCCATGGGCAGGGATCGCCGGTTGGCGAGCGCGGGCACCCGCCCGCGCACGTCCTCTATGCGCGACAGGTCGATCTCCGCAAGAGCAAGGCCCGCCTGCTCGCCCATGTCGAGCACCATGTCCCCCCATGGGTCGACGATCAGGCTATGCCCATAGGTGTCGCGGCCATCCGCATGATGGCCCGTCTGCGCGGCGGCGATGACGAAGCATCCCGCCTCTATGGCGCGCGCCCGCAGCAATATGTGCCAGTGCGCCTTCCCTGTCGGCACGGTGAAGGCAGCCGGCATCAGCAGCACCGTCGCGCCTGCGTTGGTGAGCGCCCGGTAGAGATCGGGAAAGCGCATGTCGTAACAGACCGACAATCCCATGCGGGCCCAGGGCGTGTCGACCGCCACGACCCGCTCGCCCGGCCCATAGACCGACGATTCGCGCCAGCTTTCGCCCGTCGCCAGATCGACGTCGAACAGATGGATCTTGTCGTAGCGGGCCCGAATCGCGCCGCCATCGTCGATCATGAAGCTGCGATTGGCCCAGCGCCCGTCGCTCCGCTCATCCTTCAGCGGGGTCGAGCCCAGATGCACCCACAGCCCCTGCTTCGCCGCCGCATTGCGCACCGCGGCGAGGACAGGGTCGTCCGCCTCCGAATGCAGGGTCGCCGCCGCCCTTTGCCGGTCGCGGTCCAGATAGCCCGCCATTTCGGGTGTGAAGAGAATATCCGCCCCCTCCCCCTTGGCACGTGCAGCCATGTCCGCGATGGCGGTGGCATTGGCGGCGGGATCGATCCCGCTGGTCATCTGGAAGATGGCGGCGCGCATCCGGCCTATGCCCCCAGCAGGGCGTCGAGCTTGCCCTGCCGCTCAAGCATCGCCATGTCGTCGCTGCCGCCGATATGCCGGCCGTCGATGAAAATCTGGGGCACGGTCGTCCCGCCATTGGCGCGGTCCAGCATTTCCTGCTGCCTGGGCCCGCCCATGGTGATGTCATATTCCTCGAACGCCACGCCCTTTCCGTTCAGCAGCGCCTTCGCCCGGGCGCAATAGCCGCACCAGGCCTTGGTATAGATTTCGACCTTCGCCATGTCTTACTCCTTGATCGTCGAAATTGTGGTTCGGCGGCTGTTTGTCAATCGGCGCCGTCCGGCAGCACCCGCGCCCAGCACAGCAGATGAACGCTTGCCGCGCCGCCGCGTTTCAGCGCCCGGGCGCAGGCGGCCGCCGTTGCGCCGCTGGTCTGCACGTCGTCGATCAGCAGAACGGCGCGCCCCTTGAGCATATGACCCGGGGCCAGGGCGAAGGCGCCGCGCACCGCCTTCGCCCGCGTCTTCGGACTCATGCCGCGCAGGGGCCGGGTCCGGCGGGTGCGGAGCAGCGCATGATTGTCGACCGGCAAGCCGGTCAGCCGCGCCAGATGGCGGGCGATCAGCGCCGACTGGTTGAAGCCCCGCCACCACAAGCGCCAGCGGTGCAGCGGCACCGGCACGATGACGGCATCGCGCACCGCCGGAACCTGCCGCGCCATCTGCCTCGCAATCAGCCGCGCAAGACCGATGCGCCGCCCATATTTCAGCCGCAGCGCCACGGTGCGGGCGACATCGCCATAGGCCAGCACCGCCCGCGCGCTGTCATAGGGCGGCGGATCGGCCAGACAGGCTCCGCATTCCGCGCCATCCCCGCGGTCATAGTCGAAGGGAAGCCCGCAGCGGGCGCAGCAGGGCGCGCCCAGGAACCGCATCCCGCTCCAGCAGGCGAGGCAGAAGGCATCATCCGCAGCCACGATCTCGCCGCAGCCGGGGCAGCGTGGCGGCAGGGCATAATCGACCAGCGGGCCGAGCGTGGTTTTGAGGAGCGGGACGCTCTTGTGAAGCAGGGCAAGGGACATCATCTCCCTTGTTCCCGCTCCTTCGCCCATGCACAAGGCCCCGATGACCAATCCCGACATCTTCGACCGAGCCCTGCGCGCCAAAAGGCGCGACCGGATGATGGCGCGCTTTGCCGAGCATGACTTCCTCTATCGCATGATGCTGGACGAACTGCTGGACCGGCTGGGCGACGTGCAGCGCGAGCTGAAGGAAGTGCTGGTGATCGGCTGCCCCGACGGCAGCGCGAGGGCCGCGCTGGAGGCGATGGGCAAGAGCGTCGTCTGCGCCGACCCCGGCTTTGCGGCGGCGAAGGCGCAGGGCGGCGTGCAGGCCGATGAAGACGCCCTGCCCTTTGCCGATGAAAGTTTCGACCTGGTGATCGCCTGCGGCACGCTGGACAGCGTCAACGACCTGCCCGGCGCGCTGATCCTGATGCGGCGGATATTGCGCCCCGACGGGCTGATGCTGGCTGCTTTCGCGGGCGCAGGCTCGCTGCCGCTACTCCGCGCCGCGCTGATGACGGGCGAAGGGGACCGGGCGGGGCAGCATATCCATCCGCAGGTCGACGTTCGCTCGGCGGGTGATCTGCTGGCGCGGGCAGGCTTTACCATGCCGGTCGCGGACGGCGAGGTGCTGACGGTGCGCTACGGCGATATATTGCGGCTGATGCGCGACTTGCGGGGCATGGGGGCCGGCAATGTGCTGGCTTCGCGGCCGCCCGCGTTGCGGCGGGACGTTCTGATCGGGGCCACGGAGCATTTCGCGGCGGCGGCCGACATCGATGGGCGGACGGCGGAGCAGATGGCCGTCATCTATCTTAGCGGATGGAAGGCCGATCCCAGCCAGGCGCAGCCCGCGCGACGGGGCAGCGCGACCGTTTCCCTGGCGGAGGCGCTGAAGCCGAAGCATTGACGGCGGTGAAAATGCAGCAAGGGGACTGTTCAATATGCCGCACCCATGCCCGCGTCCCTTTCTGAAATCCCGCATAATTCCGCAATTTTACCGATTGGCACACGTCTTGCGATTTTCCCCGGGCAACAACCGGAGACTTGCCCGCCGTGCCGACCCTATCCGACAGCGCCCCCACAAAGGCCAAGCAGCCCGATGAGATCTGGTTCACCCGCTGCCCCGTTCCGACTGCCACCGGCATCGCCTACAAGCTAGGCTGGCTGACCGAGAGCTTCGAGGGCGACGGCATTACGCTGCGCACCTTGCAGGAGTCGGGATCGGAACTCGGCCGCCATCATTATGACCACCGCCTGCCCACGCTGATCCGTGAGGGCGGCAACATGCTGGCCATCGCCGCCCGCGCCCAGGGCGAGCCGACGAAGCTGATCGGCCTCACCTGGATCGAGGAGAGCCAGCTCATCCTGGCGCGGCCGGATTCCGGCATCCGCTCCGCCGCCGATCTCAAGGGCAAGCGGCTGGCCCTGCCCGGCTGGAGCCACAACGACATCCCCAGCCATGTGCGCGGCACCAGCATCGCGCGCGGCATGTCGCTCGCGGGCTATAAGGGCGCCCTGGCGTCGGCGGGGCTGAGCTTCGACGATGTGGAGCTGATCGAGACGCCCGACCGGCTGCGCAATATCGGCGGCAGCGGGCGCGACCTGCAACCACGCGGGTCGGGCCAGCGCAGCGGCGTAGGCCGCCTCTGGCCGATCGAGGCGCTGGTCGAGGGGAAGGTCGACGCCATCTACGTGAAGGGCGCCGCCGCGCTGGATCAGGCGCGGGAGAACGGCCTGGTCGTCGCCATCGATCTCGACGCCCTGCCCGACCCGCGCTTTCGCGTGAACAACGGCACGCCTCGCCCGATCACGGTCCATCAGAGCCTGATCGACGATCATTTCGACCTGCTGGTCCGCTTCCTGGCCGTCACCCTGCGCGCAGCCGATTGGGTCGCGGAGCAGCCCGACCGGCTGCGCGACATCCTCGAATATGAGACGGAGGGCAGCGCGCAGGCCGTCGACCAGGCCTATGCCCGGCTGCACGAAGGGCTGCACCCGACATTGGACGACGAACGGCTCGCCCTGTTCGACCTTCAGAAGAAGTTCCTGTTCACCCACGGCTTCCTCGATGCGGATTTCGCCCTGTCCGACTGGGTCGATCCCCGGCCGCTGGAGGCCGCCCGCGCCCTCAACGCCCAGCGTCCCCAACCTGTCGCCATTCCAGCCTGAAAGGAAATAAGCATGTCTGACACCAACGGACTTTCAAGGGAAACGATCGGCTTCGTGCTGCAGACGGAGAAGGACGCCCGCCGCGCCTTCCGCGTCCTGCGCGAGACCCATACCATCTCGGCCAGCGGCACCCTGTTCTTCGCGGTCCGCATCCCCGGCGAAGACAAGATCATCACGCTGAACTATGCCGGTCTTTGGGAGGACGATCCCGACCAGGCCGTGACCAGCGTCATCGGCTTCGACGGCACCCTCTATTGGGGCAACGCGCCGGGCGGGGCGGCGCGCTACCTCAAGATCTTCAAGAAATATCCGGACTTCCAGGCAATCAGCCACGTCCACACGCCGCATCTGGGCGCCTATTCGCAGGCGCATTCGGAACTGCCGCTGCTGTACGTGCCCAACCGCCGCTTCCGCTTCACCGCGCAGCTTCCGGTCTATATCAACCGCCGCCAGCCTGAGCCGGACTTCATCCTGGAAGCGATCGAGCAGGATCGCGAAGTCCCCGGCATCGTGGAGGCCAATGGCGGCGCGACCATCTGGAGCTGGAAGGGGCTGCGCGACCTTACCAACACCATCGTGCTGCTGGAGGAAGGCGCGCAGTTCCAGATATTGGGACAGGCGCTCGGCGGGTCAAAGCCCTTCGGCCCCGGCGTGCTGGAGCAGCAGTGGAAGATGGGCAAGCTGGTGCCGCCCGACGCCCGCGTCGATGATGACGGCACGATCCATCTGCCTGAAACCGCGCAAGCCGCCGAATGATGTTTGAAGTCCGGCGCCGTTGCTGACGCATTTGCGCGGTTAATCGGACCAGCACCCCTCCCGTTCGCCCTTAGCCTGTCGAAGGGCCCTCCTTCTCCTGAAGAAGTAAGGGGCTTCGGCAAGCGCAGCCCGAACGGAGGTGGGATTGGTTCCGGTCAACCGCGCCATGCTCCAGCAGCGGCGTCGCTTTCCGGAGCGATCCCATGTCCCAGAAGAAGCGCCAGCTTGCGCTTGCCGTTTTCCTGACCCGCCACGGCCATCATCCCGGCGCCTGGCGCCAACCCGGCACCGCCGATACCGGCAAGCCCGATTTCCGCTATTGGGCCGGCCTCGTCCGCACCGCCGAGCGCGGCAAGCTGGACGCCGCCTTCTTCGCGGATTTCGTGGGGCAGAGCGGCGACAGCACCAAGGGGATCGCCCGGCGGCATGCTTTCCTCGATTTCGAACCGCTGACCGCAACCGCCGCGCTGGCCAGCATCACCAGCCATATCGGGCTGGTGGCGACGGTGAACACCAATTTCGAACAGCCCTATGCGCTGGCGCGGCGCTTCGCCTCGCTCGACCATATCAGCGGCGGGCGGATCGGCTGGAACATCGTGTCCTCGCTGGCGGACGGCGCGGCGAAGAGCTTCGGCATCGACCAGCCCGCCAGCCACGCCGAACGCTATGCCCGCGCCCATGACTTTGTGGAACTGGCCAAGGCACTGTGGGACAGTTGGGAAGACGACGCCTTCGAGGGCGCGGACAAGGACAGCGGCATCTATCTCAATGCCGACGCCGTGCACCCGGTCCATTATCGCGGGCCCTATTACGGCATCGACAGCGTGCTCGACATGCCGCGCCCGATCCAGGGCTATCCGGTCTTCGCGCAGGCCGGAAATTCGGAGGTCGGCCGCGATTTCGCCGCCCGCCATGCCGAGATGATCTATGCCGCCGCCCAGTTCATCGAGGATGCGCAGGCCTTCTACAAGGATGTGAGGGCGCGGGTCGCGGGCTATGGGCGCGATCCCGACACGCTGAAAGTGATGCCGGGCCTGTCCTTCACCATCGGCTCCAGTCTTCAGGAGGCGCAGGACAAGTTCGGCGCGCTGGAGGAGAAGGTCGATTTTTCCGGCGACCTCAATCTGATGGGACATGACGTCAGCGCCTATCCGCTCGACGGCCCGCTGCCCGACCTGCCGGAACCGGAGAATGGCAAGGGCCGCTGGCGGCAGCTCACCGCGCTGGCGCGGCGCGAGAATCTCACCATCCGCCAGCTTTTCCTGCGCTTCAACGCGGTGCGCGGACATCGGGTGGTGCTGGGCACGCCGGTCGACATTGCCGACCAGATACAGGACTGGTTCGAGCGCGACGCCGCCGACGGTTTCAACCTGATCCCGCCGCTGTTGCCGAGTTCATTGGAGGATTTCGTGGACCTTGTGGTGCCGGAACTCCAGCGGCGCGGGCTGTTCCGGACGGAATATGAGGGCACGACGCTGCGCGAGCATCTGAACCTGCCGCGTCCGGAGAATCCGAATGAGCGGCACGCTCCCGCCGAAGCCGTTCTGGAGTCCGCCGCCTAGGACTGTCCTGCTCCTGCCCGCGCAGGAGCATATCCTACCAACATCGAAAGGATTGCCGAATGAGCAACACACTCGACACGCTCTGGTACACGCGCTGCCCGGTGCCGACCGGCCTTGGCATCGCCATCCAGCAGGGCTGGCTGGAGGAAGCCTTCCGCGCGCAGGGCACCAGCCTGTCCTCGCTGCTCGAATCCAGCGATTTTTCCAAGCGGGAGTCGCATTTCTCGCACACCGTCCAGAACAGCGTGCGCCATGGCGGCAATATCCCGGCGATCAGCGCGAAGGCGCGGGGCCGCGACACGCGGGTCATCGGCCTGTCCTGGGCGGACGAGACGCAGTTGATCCTGGCCAGCCCGGAGTCCGGCATAGAGACGGTGCGCGACCTGAAGGGCCGCCGCTTCGGCCTGCCCAACTGGAAGAATGTCGAGATCGACTTCACCCGCGCCCAGGCCATTCGCGGCCTTGAAAATGCGCTGCGGCTGGAGGGACTGGAAGTCTCCGACGTCGAGATCGTCGATCAGGACATCGAGACTCATTATAGCGACGGGCAGGCGCAGACGGTCGGCGGCACGCTCGCCTGGAACGGGCGCAGCACCAGCCGGGCGCGGGCCAATAATCTCGAACTGATCGCCCTGCTGCGCGGCGAGGTCGATGCGATCTTCCTGAAGGGCGCGAGCGGCGCCCAGATCGCGCATCAATTCGGGCTCAAGACGGTGATCGACACCGGCATCCATCCCGATCCGCTGGTGCGCTCCAACAACGGCACGCCGCGCACGCTGGCGGTGGACGGGCATCTGATCGACCATCATTTCGACGCCGCCGTCACCATCGTCGAGCAGGTGCTGCGCGCCGAACGTTGGGCGCAGTCGCATCCTTCCGACGTCCGCCGTTATCTCGCCCGCGAAACCAACAGCAGCGAATATTGGGTCAGCATCGCCTATGGCGAGGACGCGCAGACGAAGCTGAAGACCGATCTTGCCGAACAGTCGGTCACGGCAATCCAGGACTTCACCAACTTCCTGCACCGCTGGAACTTCATTCCGCAAAGCTTCGACGTGCGCGACTGGATCGACGCCCGTCCGCTGGAAGCAGCGCAGTCGCTCGCGCTCGCAAGCTGAACGGAACCATGGGGGAGAGAGGATTTCCGCAAGGCAGCCCGTTGCTGCGCTGCCTTGCCATCTATGGCGAGATGCCGGGCCGGTTCGCGCTGACGGCGGTGCTGCTGGCCGCCGTCAACGTCGCGCTGGTCGGCCAGCAGGTGATGGTCGGCCATGCCGTGCAGGAAGCGCAGCATGGCAGGCTGGTCGCTGCCGGTCCGGACGGGGTGCTGCATTATGACCGCGCCTGGTTCTGGGTCGCGCTGCTGATCGGCCTCTCGCTGGCGCGGGCGGCGGTGCAATATGGCGCGGGCCTCCTCTCCCTCTCCATCGGCCAGCGGCTGCTGACCATCCTGCGCGGGCGGATATTGACGCAGATACAGCGCCTCGACCTTGCCTATCACTGGCGCCATGGCGTGGGCGAGATGGTGACGCGCATGACCCGCGACGCGGACAAGGTGCGCGACGCGCTGATCAATTTCTGGCGGCAGATATTCGAAACCGGGCTGATCGTGACCATCTCGCTTGGCCTGCTGGCGCTCTATTCGCCCTGGCTCGCCTTGGGTCCGCTGGTGCTGCTGGCGATCGGCATCGGCCTGCTCTGGTCGGAAGCCGACACGCTGGTGGCGCTCGACCGGCGGATCGGGGATGCCTATGACGCGGTGACGCAGGACCTGTCGGAAGGCGTCAACGGCGTCCGCGTCATCAAGGCCTTCTCCCTGGGCGAGGCGCGGGCCGATCGCTTCCGCCGCCATGTCGACCTGTTCCGGGTGGAGGCGCGGGCGGCGATCCGCCACGCCTGCCGCCGCATTCCCCTGCCCCAGACGATCATCGCCCTGTCCCATGCCTGGGTGCTGGGCCTGGGCGCCTGGATGGTGGCGCATGGCGCGCTTGGCCTGGGCGCGCTGGTGGCGGCGATGCTGGTCGTCAACACGCTGGTCCTGCGGATCGAGAGCATCGGCCGCCTGTTGCAAGTGATCGCGGACGCCCGCGCTTCGGCAGCGCGCATCTGGGAGGTGCTGGACGCGGAGCCGGTCATCAATTCGGGCAGTGCGCCGCTGCCCGAAGGCCCCATCGGTTTCCGCCTGTCGCATGTCGCCGCCTCGCCCTTGGGCGATGGGGCGACCGTGCTGCGCGACCTCAGCCTTGCCGTGCGGCCGGGCGAGGTGGTGGCGCTGGTCGGCGCGACCGGATCGGGCAAGAGCATCCTCACCGCCCTGCTCCCCCGGCTGGTGGAGGTGGACGAGGGCCGCGTCGAACTGGGGTCGGCGGAAACCGGCTGGCGGGACGTGCGGACGAGCGACCTGCATGCGTTGCGCCGCCGCGTCCATGTGCTGCCGCAGGAAAGCTTCCTCTTTTCCGACACGCTGGCCGCCAATCTGCGCCTCTGCGCGCCCGATGCGACCGACGACGAGTTGCGCGCGGCGCTGGACAAGGCGGCGGCGGGCGAATTGCTGGCCCGCCTTGAGGACGGGCTGGAAACGCGGGTGGGCGACCGGGGGGCGACCCTCTCGGGCGGCCAGCGCCAGCGTGTGTGCCTTGCCCGCGCATTGCTGGCGGATGCGGACATATTGATCCTGGACGACGCCACCAGCGCCCTCGACGCGCAGACCGAAAGGCGGGCCATCGACAATATCCGCAAGCTCCGCGCCGAACGCCCGGTCACTCTGCTGATCGTCGCCAGCCGCCTGTCGACCGCGCTCGCCGCCGACCGGGTGGCGGTGCTGAGCGGCGGCCGGATCGTCGCGGAGGGCACACATAAGCAATTGTCGCAGGACAGCGCGGCCTATCGCGACCTGATGGGACTGTAAGACAGATGAACGCATTCAGAGGCGACAGCGCCCTGTCCGACATCGAGCTGGAGGAGAAATTCTCCCAGCGCAGCCTGAACCAGAGCGTGGTCGAACGGCTGATCCCGCTGCTCGCGCCGATCTGGCGGCCCATCGCGGCTGTCATCGGCATAGAGATGGTGCAGGTGCTGGCGATCTTCGCCCGGCCGCTGCTGATCGGCCTCGTCATCGACCAGGGGCTGCGCCATGCCGAGACCAAGGCCGGAGGCGGCGTCGACGCGCCGCTGATCGCCTGGGCCTGCGCCGGGCTGGCGGCAAGCTGGGCCGTGCGTTTCGCGCTGGGCGGCCTGTCGCAATATTGCGCCGGGATCGCGGCGATCCGCCTGCTCAACGACCTGCGCACCCGCGTCTTCGCCCATGTCCAGACGCTCAGCGTCGGCTATTTCGACCGCACCAAGGCGGGCCGCATCATCGCCCGCGCAGACCGCGACGTCGACACGCTGGAACCGCTGCTGATCCAGGGGCCGCCGGAATTCCTCTCCGCCCTGTTGCGGCTGTGCCTGTCCGGCTTCCTGCTGTGGCTGATCGCGCCGGTGCTGCTCGCGGGGCTGGTGGCGGTGGTGCCTGTCCTGATCGCCGCCACCTTCCTCTTCAAGCGCGTGGCGCAGCGCAGTTGGGCCAAGGTGGCCGAAAACCGCAGCCGCTTCACCGCCCATCTGGTCGAGACCGTGGCTGCCGTCCGTCTGATCAAGCAATCGGGCCGCGAGCAGGAAAATCTGGCTAAATATCAAAGGCTGCTGGAGGACTTCAATTCCTCCCTGATCTACGGCTCCGTCCGCTCGGGATGGTTCGCGCCCTTTACCGGCCTGCTCACCACGGCGGGCCTGGCGCTGACGCTGGTCGTTGGCGGACGCGGCATCGCGCTCGGCACGCTCACACTGGGCGAACTGACGCAAAGCCTGTTCTACGTTTTCCTCTTCCTTGCGCCCCTGCAGGAATTCAGCGACCTTTTCGAACGTTTCGCCAACGGCACCGCCTGCGCCCAGCGCGTCTTCCTGCTGCTCGATACGCAACCCGACATCGTGGACCGGACCGATGCCGCCGTCCTCGACGCGGTGGAGGGCCGGATCGAGTTCCGCAATGTCCGTTTCGGCTATCGCCCCGGCCAGCCCGTCATTCGCGACCTCAGCCTGGATATAGAAGCGGGCGAGCTATTGGCGATCGTCGGTCCGACCGGCCATGGCAAAAGCACGCTGGTCCAGTTACTGACCCGTTTCTACGATGTGGACGAAGGGTCGATCTTCCTGGACGGGCAGGATATTCGCGCCGTTTCCGAACGCAGCCTGCGCCGCCATATCGGCGTCGTGCTTCAGGACAATGTCCTTTTCGGCGGAACGGTGCTAGAAAATCTCCGCCTCGCGAGGCCCGAGGCCAGCGACGAAGAACTGATCGCGGCATCGAAGCGCATAGGCGCGGATGAAGTGCTCGATGCTTTGCCCCACGGCTATGCGACCCATGTCGGTCCGCTCGGCAGCCAGCTCAGTCAGGGACAGCGGCAACTGGTTTGCCTTGTACGCGCCTATCTCGCCGATCCATCAGTGCTGATCCTGGATGAGGCGACCTCCGCCATCGACGTCAGCACCGAAAGGCGCATCCAGCGGGCCTTGCGGGTGCTGTGCGAGGGGCGAACCTCCATCGTCATCGCCCATCGCCTGGAAACCATCCGGTCTGCCCACCGCATCGCCGTCATCGAAAATGGCGGGGTGCGGGAAATCGGATCGCACCGCTCGCTGCTGGAAAGCGGCGGACGTTACGCCGCCATCTATCGGGCGCATGAGGAAACAGCGGTCTTGATGGAGCAGCCAATGGCGGCTGCCCTGCCCTGATGCACGATCAGGGCGTGGAATCGCGCCTGTCCTTTTCCGGATAATCCTCCGGCTTCACCTGCCCGACCACCGGACGATCCTCTACCCGTTCCTGATCCTGCCCACCGGTCGTCCGGGGGTCTTCCTCTTCGCGCCCGGGCAGGGCGTCGCCCAGCGGTCCCTTGGGCGTCCGCGCCTTTTCGGGCGCATGATCGCGGTCATTCCGATCCATCGCTCGCTTCCACTTTTTCGGCAGTGCCGGGTTCGGCCATCTTGCGATGCCGCTCCGCCAGTACGCCCGCCGGCGTGACATGCGCGGCGGCGGCCTGCAGCTTGTTCTTCCAGCCGGATACGATATGCGCCTTCCCGTCGATCAGCGCGTCCCAGCCGTCCCTGGCGACCTTGGCCGGATCGTCCTTCTCGTCCGCGCCGACCTTGGTGTCCAGCATCTCGGCGCGGTCGAAGAACTCGGTCTCCGTCGGGCCGGGCATCAGGTTGGTGATGGTGACGCCATCGGCATCCTTGATCTCGTTCCGGACCGCATCGGCGAAACTGTCGATGAAGGCCTTTGTGCCATTATAGACCGCCTGGAAGGAGCCGGGCATGAAGCCGGCGATCGATCCGGTGACCAGCACCTTGCCCGCATTCCGGGCGACCATCGGCCGCAATATCTGCTGGAGCAGGTAAACGGTGCCCGTGATGTTGGTGTCGATCACCCGGCGCCAGTCGGCCACGTCCTGCTCCAGAAAGGCATGGCCCAAACCCCGCCCCGCATTGGCGCAAAGCAGGTCGACCCGCCGCCCGCCGGTACAGGTGATCAGGCGGTCCACCCCTTCCATGGTGGAAAGGTCGGACTCCACCGCCTGCACATCGACGCCGTGACGCCGAAAGTCGTCCGCCGCCGCATGGATCAGCGGTTCGTCCGCCACCACCAGCAGATCATAGCCGTCCTGCGCGGCGAGATGCGCAAGTTCGAAGCCGATGCCGGTCGACGCACCGGTCACGATCGCGAATTTCTGCGAAGCCATATGCTTCTCCTTTCAGGCGTCCCGGGCGGGCTGCATGCCCGGCTTCAGGACGATCTTGGTCACTTCGTTCTGCCTGTCGTGGAACATGCGATAGCCCTCCGCCGCCTGCTCCAGCGGCAGGCGGTGGCTGATCAGGAAGGTCGTATCGATCTTGTCCTCCATGATCGCGTTCAGCAGGCCGGGCATATAATGCTGCACATGGGTCTGGCCGGTCTTCAGCGTCAGCCCCTTCTCCATGAAGGCGCCCAGCGGGAATTTGTCGACGAAGCCGCCATAGACCGCCGGCATGGAAACCCGCCCGCCCTTGCGGCAGGCGAGGATCGCCTGCCGGATCGAATGGGCGCGGTCGGTTCCCATGAAGGTCGCCACCTTGATCTGGTCCCAGACATTGTCCGCGAAGAAGCCATGCGCCTCCAGCCCGACGGCATCGATGCAGGCGTCGGGGCCGATGCCGCCGGTCATCTCCATCAGCGCTTCATAGGTCTTGCTTTCCTCATAATTGATCGTCTCCGCGCCGAAGCGGCGGGCGAGTTCCAGCCGGTGGGGGAAATGGTCGATGGCGATCACCCGCTCCGCCCCCATGAGGAAGGCGGACTGCACCGCGAACAGGCCGACGGGGCCGCAGCCCCAGACGGCGACGGTGTCACCCGGCTCGATCTGCGCATTTTCGGCGGCCATCCAGCCGGTCGGCAGGATGTCGGACAGGAACAGCACCTTGTCGTCGTCCACCCCATCCGGGACGACGATGGGACCGACATCGGAAAAGGGGACGCGAACATATTCCGCCTGTCCCCCCGCATAGCCGCCCGTCATGTGGCTGTATCCGAACAGGCCCGCCATGGGCTGTCCGTAGATCGCCTGGGCGATGTCCTGATTGTCGGCGGGCAGGCCGTTGTCGCAGGCCGAATATTGATGCTTGCCGCAATGGAAGCAGCTTCCACAGGATATGGTGAAGGGCACGACCACCCGCTGCCCCTTCTTCAGCGTCGAACCCGGCCCTGTCTCCACCACTTCGCCCATGAATTCGTGGCCCAATATGTCCCCCGCCTTCATCGTCGGGATATAGCCGTCATAGAGATGCAGGTCCGATCCGCAGATCGCGGTGGAAGTGATGCGGATGATCGCGTCGCGGGGATTGACGATTTCGGGATCGTCCACGGTTTCGACCCGGACGTCATGCTTGCCATGCCATGTGAGCGCGCGCATCAGGTGCCTTCCTCTTCATATTCACGGCGGTTGCGCGCGCTGGTCGCGATCTCGCCGGTTTCCATCAGTTGCTTGAAGCGCCGCAGGTCGCGGCGCGCCTGGATGGCCGGTTCGCGCTGGAACATCTTGGCGATGGCCTTGCCGATGAAGCCGCCGGGCGGATCATAGAGGATCGTCGCCGTCACCCAGCATCCCCGGCCGCCCGGCGCATCGCGAAAATCCACGCGGCCGCTATTGGGCACGTCCGCGCCCTCCTCGGAAGCCCAGGCGATGGTTTCGCCCGGGCGATCCTCCGTAATGGCGGATACCCATTCGACGGTGCTTCCGGCGGGCGCCTTCACCACCCAGCGGGAACGGCGATCGTCCAGAGGTTCGACAGCGACGACATTTTCCAGAAACAGCGGAAGATTGCCGACGTCGCGCCAGAAGGCATATAGCTCCTCCCGCGGCCGGTCGATCGTCACCGTCTTGCCGATCAGATCGTCGCCCTTCGCTTCCACCAGGCTGTCGGCGGCCTGCGCCGCCGCATCATCCTGTTTCGCTGTGGTAAGCGGTGCGTCATCACTCATGCTGACCCTCCTTGAAAGGTCAGACAGCAACCAGTTCATCCGCTCCGCCGTTCCGCCCGACCCAGCCGAAAAGCGGCAAAACGCCGGTTTGCTAACATGGGTAAGTCCTGCCGCAAGCCGGGGAACAGGGGCTGACGGCCCCTCGTTGTCACGGGCAGGAGACCCGGAGGAGAAGATCATGAAGCAGGCGCATTTCAGAAGCGGCGGGACATTGATCGGGGCCGGCATCGGCGCCAGCCTGGCGCTGCTCGGCATGGTCGGACGAAAGCTGGCGGTTCAGGCTCCGACAGCGCTGGCCGGCGATTGGGACCGGGCGCTGGCGGCGGAACATGCCATGACGCTCGTCCTGTTCGACAAGCTGGGCGAGACACAGCCGGGCGGCAAGCGCAGGATGCTGTTGATGCAGCTCAAGCATGCGCTCGGCAAGCATGCGCTGGAGGAGGAGAACGCCGTCTATCCCGCCATGCGCGCGGCGGGCCTTAAGGAAGAGGCCGACGCGCTGAACGGCGACCATGGCTATGTGAAGCAATATCTCTACGACCTGAGCGATCTGGTACAGGATGATGCGGGGTTCCGGAGCAAGCTGGCGGCGTTCCGCGCCGACATCCAGGACCATATGCGCAAGGAGGAGGATGAGCTTTTCCCCCGGCTGAAACAGGCGCTCGATCCGCAAGCCGTGAGCCGCCTGACCCGGCGGATGAACCAGGAGGGGCTGAAACTGGCCTGAGGAAACTGGCCTGAAAAAGGAGAACATCATGGACGAGCCCCGAAAGACGCGTTCCCTGCCCACCGAACATACGCGCGATCCGAACATCTCTACGGAGAACCAGCCCGAAGGCGCAGCCCGCCGCCCCAGCGACACGTTGGACCGGGAGCCGGATCGCGATCCGCTGAGCGGCGGCGCCATACCATCCAATTACGACCCACGCACCATGACGCGGCGGGGCGAGGAAGAGGACAGCCGAGCCGGGCGGGAGGAAGGCAGCGGATCACCGGCCGGCAGACGTTCCGACTGACCCTTTTCGCGATCCGGACGGGCAGATTCCGCTCTTGCGAACGGTTCGCTTGGAACCGACGCATGACTGGCGACTTCCACCGGAAGCAACGCCCACGGAGGAGGAAGACCATGGCCAATCAGCAGTTCACCGACGCGATCGCCCTTCTGAAAGCCGACCACCGCAAGGTGGAGGATCTGTTCGAGCAGTTCGAAAAGGCCGGATCGCCCGCGCGCAAGAAGACGCTGGCGCGGCAGATCTGCCTGGAACTCAAGATCCACACGCTGATCGAGGAGGAAATCTTCTACCCCGCCTTCCGCGGCAAGATAGAGGACGATACGCTGGACGAGGCCTATGTCGAGCATGACGGAGCCAAGCTGCTCGTCAACGACATAGAGGAAGGCGATCCTTCCGACGATTTTTTCGACGCCAAGGTCAAGGTGCTGTCCGAAGAGATCAAGCACCATGTGCATGAGGAGGAAATGCGTGGCGAGGGCATGTTCGCCCAATGCCGGAAGACCGATGTGGACCTGATCCGGCTTCGCGACGCGATGCTGGCGCGCAAGGAAGAATTGTTGAAGGAGGCGGGGAATGGCGGCCTTCCGCCGGCCAAGCCGCGCGTCATCCAACTCGTGCCGGCCTGACGGCTGCGGACCGCCGGCCGAAGCCTCCCCCCTTCGGCCGGCCTGTTTCCGGCAGCGCCTGTCCACGGTGCATGCCAGCTTCGAAACGCCGATTCCGACTAACCTGAGTGATGGGCGGCCCCGCCCGCTCCAGCTATGATCGCCTGGCAACGACAAGGAGAGAGCCCGTGTCCCGCCATGATGATGCGTCCTATTTCGAAGCCCGGGCCAGGGAAGAAATCCGCAAGGCGAGCGAAGCCAAGCAGCGCGGCGACAAGGGCGTGATGATCGCCGTCCATGCCGAACTGGCCGTGCGGTACCAGGCCAAGGCCCTGCAATTGCAACGCCACTGATCCATTTCCCCGATCCTGCTTTCCCCTCATATAGGGGAAGGCAGGGCGGCAGGCCTTGAAAGCTGTCCCCTGTCCCGCCATCTGGCGGTTCGGATTCCACTGGGGAGAGATTTCGATACTGCCATGACCACCACGACCGGCACCGCACCCGAAACCCGTTCCTTCGAGGCCGACGTCGCCCGCCTGCTGCACATGATGGTGCACTCGGTCTATTCGGACAAGGACGTCTTCCTGCGCGAGTTGATCTCGAACGCGGCCGACGCCTGCGAAAAGCTGCGCTACGAACTGCTGAGCGATCCCGCGCTTGCCGGGGACGACGGCCAGCCGCGCATCACCGTCACGCTCGATCCCGAAGCGCGGCAGCTCATCGTCGAGGATAATGGCATCGGCATGAGCGAGGTGGAGCTGGCCGAAGCGCTCGGCACCATCGCCCGATCCGGCACGCGCGCCTTCATGGAGCGCGTCGCGGCGGTCAGGGAAGGCGCCAAGGAAGGGGAAGGCGCGCAACTGATCGGGCAGTTCGGCGTCGGCTTCTATTCCGCCTTCATGGTCGCGGACAGGGTGGATGTCTTTTCCCGCCGCGCCGGGGCCGATGTCGCCGCGCATTGGGCGTCGGACGGCCTTGGCAGCTACACCATCCAGCTTGTCGACATCGCTGACGCGCCCGCTCGCGGCACCCGCATCGTCCTCCATCTGAAGGAAGACGCCGCCAGCTATACCGAGCCATTCACCACCCAGCGCATCGTCACCGCGCAGTCGGGCCATGTCCCCGTCCCCATCTTCCTCAAGGAAAAGCCGGATGCGGAGGAAAAGCAGATCGCGGACGGCGCGGCGCTCTGGACCCGCCCCAGGTCCGACATCACGGCGGAGGAATATACCGACTTCTACCGCAGCACCGCCGGACAGTTCGATGAGCCCGCGCTGACGCTCCATTATCGCGCGGAGGGGCTGCACGAATATTCGGTTCTCGCCTTTCTCCCCTCCATGCGCCCCTTCGACCTGTTCGATCCGGACCGCGCCGGGCGGATGAAGCTCTATGTCCGCCGGGTCTTCATCACCGACGAGGCGCAGATATTGCCGCGCTACCTGCGCTTCGTGCGCGGGCTGGTCGACAGCAACGACCTGCCGCTCAACGTCTCGCGCGAGATGATCCAGGAAAGCCCGGTCCTCGCCGCGGTCCAGAAGGGCGTCGCGAACCGCATCCTTTCCGAACTGGACAAGCTGGCCCAGAAGGATGGTGAAGCCTATCTCAAATTCTGGGACAATTTCGGCGCGGTGCTGAAGGAAGGGCTGTACGAGGATTTCGCCCGGCAGGAGGCGCTGCTCGGCCTCGCCCGTTTCAAAAGCACGGCGTCGGGGGAAGGCTGGCGCTCGCTCAAGGACTATGTCGAGGCGATCAAGGACAATCAGACCGCGATCTACTATGCCACCGGCGCCGATCTCGACCGGCTCGCCTCCTCTCCCCAGCTCGAAGGCTTCCGCGCCCGCGGGATCGAGGTGCTGCTGCTCACCGACCAGGTCGACAGCTTCTGGGTCACGGCCGGCGTCGATTATCAGGGCAAGCCGTTCAAGTCCGTGACGCAGGGCCTGGCCGACCTCAGCCTGATCCCGCTGGCAGAGGGCGAGACGCCCGCCGCAGAGGCATCGGCGGAGGTGGACGGCTTCATCGCCTATGCCAGGGATGTGCTGGGCGAGGCGGTCTCCGACGTCCGCGCATCGGAACGGCTGACGGAAAGCGCCGTCTGCCTGGTCGCGCCGGACAATGCGATGGACCGCCAGCTTGAAAAGCTGCTGGCGGGGGCCGGACGGATCGACAATGCGGCCAGGCCGGTGCTGGAGATCAATCCCCGCCATGACCTCATCGTCAAACTCGGCACGCTGCCCGACGGCAGCGATCTGCGCGCGGACGCCGCATGGCTGCTGCTTGACGAGGCGCGGATCGCGGATGGCGAATTGCCGGCCGATCCGCGCGCCTTTTCCGCCCGCCTCGCCCGCATGATCGGCGGCGCGATCGAATAGGATGACGGGTGGCCGGGACCGCGCCCGGCCACCCCCATATCGGGGCGGCATCGAACGACAATCCGCTTGCCAGCCCCGCGAAAGCGCGCCAAGCACGCGGCAACAGGAAAATGAGGGGATAGCGCGTCGATGAGCTATTATGACGTTCTGATCGTAGGTGCCGGCCATGCCGGGGCGCAGGCGGGCATTTCGCTGCGCCAGCTCGGCTTCGAAGGGTCCATCGCGATGATAGGCGATGAAAAGGACCCGCCCTATGAGCGTCCGCCCCTCTCCAAGGAATATTTTGCCGGCGACAAGAGCTTCGACCGCATCCTGATCCGCCCGGCCAGCTTCTGGGAAGAACGCAAGATCGACATGCTGCTCGGCCTGCGCGTGAAGGCTGTCGATCCGGCGGGCAAGTTCGTGACGGCGGGCGACCGCGAAATCGGCTATGGCAAGCTGATCTGGTGCACCGGCGGCTCCCCGCGCATGCTGACCTGCAACGGGGCCGACGCGCCCAATGTCCATGCCGTGCGCCGCCGCGACGATGTCGACGCGATGATGGCGAAGCTCGACCGGATCGATCATGTGACCGTGATCGGCGGCGGCTATATCGGGCTGGAAGCGGCGGCCGTGCTCAGCAAGTTCGGCAAGAAGGTGGTGCTGCTCGAAGCACTGGACCGCGTGCTGGCGCGCGTGGCGGGAGAGGAATTGTCGCGCTTCTACGAGGCGGAGCATCGCGCCCATGGCGTCGACCTGCGCACCGGGGCGCGGATGGACTGCATCGAAGTCACCGACGCAGAGGATGGTCCTCGGGCGACCGCCGTGCTGATGGAGGATGGCGAGCGGATCGAAACCGACATGGTGATCGTCGGCATCGGCATCGTCCCCGAAACGGGCCCGCTGATCGCGGCGGGCGCGGTCGGGGGGAATGGCGTGGACGTGGATGAATATTGCCGCACCAGCCTGCCCGACATCTATGCGGTGGGCGATTGCGCCGCCCATGCCAACGGCTTTGCACGCGGCGCGCAAATCCGGCTCGAATCGGTTCAGAACGCCAATGATCAGGCGAAGACGGCGGTCAGCCACATCATGGGCAAGGAAGAACCCTATCACGCCGTGCCTTGGTTCTGGTCGAACCAATATGATCTGAAGCTTCAGACCGTGGGCCTGTCGATCGGGCACGACCAGACGATCCTGCGCGGCGATCCGGCGACCCGCAGCTTCTCCGTCCTGTATCTGAAGGGCGGCAAGCTGATAGCGCTCGACTGCGTCAATGCGGTCAAGGATTATGTGCAGGGCCGCGCCCATGTCATTTCGGGCGCGGTGCTGGACCAGGCGCAGCTTGCCGATGCCAACGTGCCGCTCAAGGAAGTCGGCCTCGCCTGACCGGAAGGATGAAGGTCAGCCCCGAAAGCTGGCCTTCATCGCCAATTCCCAGGGTCCGCCGCGATAATGCCAGGCAGCAAGGCCGACGATGGCAAGCGGCCTTGGGTGGAAGCCCCGCCGCAATTCGGTGGCCAGCGCCTTTGCCTCAGCCGGTTCGGCCTTGTTCTGCACGGTGACGTGAAAGCGCGGCCGCCCCCGATCCTGCGACGACAACAATCCTGCGAAGGCTTCCGCTAGTTCCTCCCGCATCGCCATCAGCTCCGGACTTTCCACCCTATAGGCGACCCCCCGCCCCAGCAGCATCACCTCCGCCAGCCTCGCGCCCGGCGGCGGACCCGCGCAGAGCCGCTTCAGCCGCAGCGCCACTTCCGCCAGGGCGGAGAGCGGCAGATGATGGAACAGCGTGATATGCGCCGGCACCAGATTGCGCTCCGCCGGAAAATGCGCGCGGCGCAAACCGTCCGCCCAAGCGAAATCCGCCGCGCCCATCAAAGCCGTCACGACGATCGGCGCCGCCAAGGACTCACCCGCCAAAATCCGGCATCTCCTTTCGCAAAATCCCGTCAGCCGCTATGATCCATCCCGGCGGTCCCGACAGGGAGACCGCCGATATAGGGGGAACCGCCATGACAGCGCCACGATCCTTTCGAGCCATCGGAATCCTGTTGCTGCTCTGGAACCTGACGGGGGTAGCCGCCTTCATCATGCAATATGGCGCGGACCTCGGGCAACTGGCGAAGACCGATCCCTATAGCGCCAGGATCTTCGCCTCCATGCCCGGCTGGGCCTGGACCGCTTATGCAGTTGCGGTCGGCGCGGGCACGCTGGGCGCGCTCCTGCTGCTGCTCCGCAAAGCCGCCGCCGCGCCCTTGTTCCTGCTCTCGATCCTCGCCGTGGTCGTGCAGTTCGGCTACAGCTTCATCCACACCGACCTGCTGGCGGTGAAGGGCCCCACGGCCGCGATCTTTCCGGCCATAATCCTGATCATCGCCCTCTTCCAATGGCGCTATGCCCGCAACCTGATTGCAAAGGCCGTTCTCCGCTAGGGTGTGTGGGGATTCAGCCCATGGCGGGCTGCAAATGGCGGCTTTCTGCGCTTCCGGTGCTCACCTACTTTGAGTAGGCTCCGCGCCGGTTCTCGAAATCCACCATTTTCGCTCCACCCTGAACTGAATCCCCACACACCCCAGAGTAGCGTGCAGAAAAGCCTGTCCTGAGCCTACGGAAACTTGGAGAGCGGGGCCCGCGCCCGATGTAACGCAGCGCGCTCTCGCATGTGGAGCGTTCAGCCTGCTCGCGGTATCGGTCCGCCCTCTCCGGGCTCCATTCGCGCGAAGAGCGCCTTAAGCCGCCGACAACACCGGCGCCTGCCCGACAGCATTCAGATCGAAGGGCACGGTCTGGTACATTTCGTCGATCCAGTTGCCGAACAGCAGATGCGCGTGGCTGCGCCAGTGATTTTGCGGCGCCTGCGCAGGATCGTCGTCAGGGAAATAATGGGCGGGCAACTGCCTTGCCCCATCGCGCGCATATTCCTCCGCCAGCGTCATCGTGTCATATTCGAGATGGTTGAACATGTGCAGGAAGCCGCGCCCCGGATCGCCGATCAAGCAAAGCCCCGATTCGTCGCTCTCCGCCAATATCTGCAATCCCCGCCCTTCCGGAATATCCTCCCGCCGCACCTCCGACCAGCGCGACACGGGAACGCGGAAATCGTCCGAAAAACCCCGCATCCAGGGCGATGACGGCACATGAACATGATGGCGGAACACACCGAACGCCTTCCGCTCCAGCCCATGTTTCTCCACGCCATGGAAGTGATGCAGCGCCGCCTGCGCCGCCCAGCAGATGCTGAGCGAGCGATGCACATGGGTCTGCGTCCAGTCGAATATGGCGCGCAATTCGTCCCAATAGCTCACCGCTTCGAAAGGGAGCTGCTCCACAGGCGCTCCGGTGATGATGAAGCCGTCGAACCGCTCGTCCCGGACGTCGCTCCATGGGCGGTAGAAGGATGCCATATGGTCGGCGGAGGTGTTGCGCGACACATGGTCGCTGATCCGCACCAGCGTCAGTTCGACCTGCAACGGCGTCGCGCCGAGCAGCCGGGCAAGCTGCGTCTCCGTGCTGATCTTGTCGGGCATGAGGTTGAGCAGCGCGATGCGAAGCGGGCGAATGTCCTGCCGGACGGCATCGGCTTCACGCATGACGACCACGCCCTCGGCCTCCAATGTGCGGCGGGCGGGCAGGTCGTCGGCTATCTTGATCGGCACTTCACGTCATTCCTTGTTCCGGAGCGACGCTTCACGATGTGGCTTGGGTCCGCTTGGTTGCCGGATCGGCCACATCCTCCTTCACGGAGTGCCACCTTGCCCGGATCGGCAGGTTGGCGTTGGGCGTCGTCCCAACTCTTGATGCTGTGCGCTCAATAGGCGGACGACAGGCGTTTGGCAATCGCTGCTTTCGGGAAGAAAAGGAAAACTTTGAGGCGTGCCCTTCAATTTCGGCGTGAAATCCTTCCCAACGCGCCATGACGGCCAACCAGCCTTCACGCCGCTTCTAGGCCGCCAACCTCAAGAAAGGCACCGGCTCTGTCGAGCGCAGGACGATGGGCTTGCCTTCCGACGCCTCGAACAGTTCGCCGTCCAGAATGACGCTGCTATGGTCGCCCTCGATGCGGATGACATCGCCCTGTTCCAGATGGATGCCCTGCATCTGCGATTTGCCGACCCGTCTGGTGATGCTCGCCCAGAACAGGCGCAGCAGGGCGGACAGGCTCTGGTCCACCGCCATCAGCTTCATATTGCCGCGCCGGCTGTCCCCCGGCTGCACGCCAAGCAGCAATCGTTCCAATGTCGTCACGATCAGCACGGCGAAACGCCCCGCCAATTGCCCGTCGCGGATCAGGGAAATCCGCACCGGGCGGCTGGATTGCGGCAGGAATCGGGCGCGGATGCCGAAGATCAGCGACACCAGCACCGCGATCACGGTCAGGAAATGGCTGAGGCCGTTGGACAGGCCCAGCGGATAGATCTGGTTGCGGCAATAGAGCATGTAGTCGGCCAGCCCCGCTCCGCCCAGGAACATGCCCAGCACCGGCCGGCTTTCCGCCTGCCCGTCCGACAGGGCGATCAGCTCGCGCGCCACGACATGGTCGTCGACGCCCGCCTTGGCGATCTGGACGATCCGTTCCAGCGCCTTGATCGGATCGCCATGGATGCCGAGGTCCAGCGCGATCAGATTGGTCTTGCCGTTGGGCAGCACCGCGATGGGCGGCACGCGGCCCTTGAAATGCTCGCCCTGATACAGTTCCGTCAACGCCGCCTGCACCGTGCCGTCCCCGCCGTTGATGACGATGACGACGGGATCGACGCGGGCGATGGTCTGGAGCGCCCGGCCGATCTGGTCGACATGCTCCACCTCATAATGGAAGATGTCTGGATTGCTGGCGCAATAGCTGCGCACGCGCGGAAGCGTCTGCCGGTTGCCCGTGGATTTGGGGTTGGACAAAAGGGCGACGCGGACCATGGTCGGGGATCACATATATTTGAGGTTGATGGTGATCTTCGTCACGCCCGGCCCTGCATAGAAGGCGGCCTTTTCGACCCCCGGCTTGCCCAGGTTGAAGATGCTGATCGACGGATTGTTCGAAAATCCGCCGCCGTCGCGCGAAATGTCCGTCTTGCCGTTGCCGTCGCGGTCGTGGCGCACGGCGATGCCATATTTGCCGGGTTGCGGCACAGGCATGCAGAAACGCATTGCGCCGTTGCTGGCCTTCACCGGAACGTCGATACGGCCCAGCCATTCGCCCTTGGCGAGCCAGGCCGCCTTCGTCGCGGGATAGGATTGCACGCGCACCTTGCCGGTCGAGGCAGCGAAGCCGCGCACGTCGACCAGAACCGCCGGGCCCTTGGCGTCCGTGGAGCAGCGTTCCAGGTCGTTGCCGATCTCCATACCATGGGCGATAGCCGGGGCGGCGGCGAACAATGCCCCTACCGACATCAGACCCACTGCAACTTTGAACATGACCATCCAACTCCGTGAAGCTATAGCCGCCCAGTGACACCGGACGGCGAGCCCCTGTTCGCCCCGCAACTTACCTGACTCGCATATGGGGGGGGTTTGCGGCCAAATCATGGTGATGGGACGACCACATAGAGAAATGCTGACCGCCACCGACAGATACCTCGCCCGCCTGATCGCCCTGCCCATGCTGGGGACGCTGGTGATCTCGGCCATGCTGCTGGTGCTCGACAAGATGCTGAGCCTGTTCGACTTCGTCGCGGCGGAGGGCGGGCCGGTCAGCGTCGTGTGGCGGATGCTGGCGAACATGATGCCCGAATATCTGTCGCTGGGCATTCCCATCGGCCTGATGCTGGGCATCCTGCTCGCCTTCCGGAAGCTGGCCCTGTCGTCGGAACTGGACGTGATGCGGGCCGTCGGCCTGTCCTACGGCCGGCTGCTGCGCGTGCCCTATATGTTTGCGATCGCACTGGCGCTGCTGAATTTCGGCATTGTCGGCTTCGTCCAGCCGCTGTCCCGCCATGCCTATGAGGCGCTGCGCTTCGAATTGCGGTCGGGCGCGCTGGGGGCGTCGATCAAGGTGGGCGAATTCACCAATCTGGGCAAGCGCATGACCCTGCGGATCGAACGCAGCTTGGACGAGGGCCGCAATCTGCAAGGGATTTTCGTGCGCGCCGTCGGCAAGGACGGCCAGACCGTGGCGGTGACGGCGGCGCAGGGCAGTTTCCTCGCCACCGACGATCCCGACACCATCATCTTCCGCCTGCGCGATGGCGTGCTGGTGAACGACGCGCCCAAATACAAGTCGCCGCGAATCCTGTCCTTCTCCAGCCACGACCTGCCCATCGACCTGCCGCAGATCGAGAAGTTCCGCGGCCGCGACGTCGACCGGGAAAAGACCATCCCCGAACTGGTGGTGATCGGCCATGATCCGGGGACGCCCGACAAGCTGCGCAACGAGATCCGCGCCAATTTCCATTTCCGCATGGTGGAGGTGGCGATGATGCTGCTGTTGCCGCTGGCCGCGCTCGCCTTCGCGATTCCGCCGAAACGGTCCACATCGGCGCTCGGCGTGTTCCTCTCCATCGTGTTCATCGTGACCTATCACAAGGTCAACGAATATGGGCAGGGCGTGGGATCGCTGGGCAGGATCGATCCGATCATCGCGCTATGGGGGCCGTTCCTGCTGTTCGCGGGGCTGATCCTGTGGATGTACCATGTGATCGCGCATCGGCCCGGCGGCCAGCCGATCGCCGCGCTGGAATATGCCTTCGCCAAGATCGCCAAGCAGTTCCTGCGGCTGATCGGCCTCGTCCGGCGGCGGCCAAGGGCGGAAACCCCGGCGGAAGGAGCCGCCTGACCCATGCATCAGCTCAACTTCTTTCCGTCGCGCCAGCTTAGCTGGTACATGGCGCGGCTGTTCCTGACCCGGACCTTCGCGGTGCTGGCGATGTTGGTCGCGGTGCTCCAGACGCTCGACCTGCTGGGCGAATCGGGCGACATCCTTGCCTATGCCGGCAATGGCGATGCGCAATTATGGCATTATGTGGCGCTGCGGGCGCCGCAGATCGTCGCCCGCTTCCTGCCCTTTTCGGTGCTGCTCGGCACGCTGATCATGCTCGCCAGCCTCAACCAGAACAGCGAGATCATCTCGATGAAGGCGGCGGGGCTGTCTGCGCACCAGATATTGGCGCCGCTGCTGGCCGCGGCGCTGGGCGTGGCGCTCATCAGCTATGCCTTCAACGAACGGATCGTGGCGCGGTCCACCGCCCGCCTTTCCGCTTGGCAGGCCGTCGACTACGGCCCCCTGCCCCCCGACAGCGGGGTCAAGACCAGCCCATGGGTGCGCGACGGCAATAATCTGGTCACGGCCGCCATCGTCGCCGGACGGGGCACGGCGGTCCAGCTCCGCAAGGTGGAGATATTCAACCGGATCAACAACACGCTGACCACCATCGTCCAGGCGCCCAGGGGCCATTATGACGCTTCGGCCAGAAGCTGGGTGCTGGAGGACGCGCGGCAGTTCGACGTCGCGCGTGGGACGGAGCGGCAGATCGGCACGGTGCGCTTTGGCCACGACATACGGCCCGATCAGTTCACCTTGGCGAAGGTCGACCCGGATGCGCTGACCTTCGGCCAGTTGCAGGCGGCGATCAGCGACCTGCATGATGCGGGGCGGCCGACGGCGGAGCTGGAGGGCAGCCTCTGGCACAAGCTGTCGGGACCTTTGTCGGCGCTGCTGATGCCGATTCTGGGTTCGGTGGCCGCTTTCGGGCTGGCTCGATCGGGACAGTTGTTCGTGCGCGCGGTGATGGGGATGGCGCTCGGCTTCGCCTATTTCGTGGCGGACAATTTCTCGCTCGCCATGGGGAACCTCGGGGCCTATCCGCCCTTTCTGGCGGCCTGGGCGCCGTTTCTGCTGTTCCTGCTGGTGGGCGAGACGGTGCTGTTCCGGACGGAGGAATAATCCTCCCCCTCCCGGGATGACATGCTCCTGCCCTCTCGGGAGCACCAGCGGGGGCGGTGGAGTTAACGCTTCGCCATCGTCGAGCGCGCGATCTTCCCCACCAGCGGCCACATGCCGGGATAGTTGCCCTTGTGATAGGGCGACTCGCTCGCCAGCGTCGCCACCAACCGCTTATGGGCCTCCCCCAGCGCGTGATAGGGCACGCTCGGCAGCAGATGATGCAGCGCATGGTAGCGCAGCCCCACCGGCGCCCAGATCGCGGCGAAGGGCGACGGCGGCGGCACATTCACCGAGTCCAGATATTGCGCGGTGACGGTCATCGCCTCGCCCTCATTTTCCCACAGATGCGCGACCAGCGTGCGGAGCTGGTTGATGACGGTCATGCCGGAATGCACCGCCATATAGGTGAGCAGCGGCTTCCATCCGAAGGCGAAGACGCTGCCGACCAGCGCCAGCGCGAAGAGGCACGCGCCCGCCTCCTGCCACGTCCACTGGCGGGCAAAGTCTCCCTCCGGCGCGCGGCGGCGATAGGCGGGGTTGATCGAGAGCGCGGAAAATTCCGCCACCACCTTTCGCCGCAGCGGCGGAACCATCAGGCTGAGCGGCGTCAGCACGGCGAAACGCAGGATGAGGCCCAACGGCGCCAGCGCCGCCACCAGGATGAACAGCGGCAGCGACCAGGGCTTCATCAGCGCGAGCGGCAGATATTCCGGATCATTCGCCGTGCCGTAGCGGGTGCGGGCATGATGCTGCGTATGCACCTCTTCATACATGAATGACGGGATCATCAGGGGGATGCCGACGATCAGGTTCCAGCCAAGGCGGAAACCCGGCAACGCGCCCTTGCGGATGTGGGTCAGCTCATGGATGAAACTGGCCGCGCGATAAAGCGCCAGCATCGCCGCCAGGCCGAACGCCAGCATGAGAGCGGCATCGCCGGTCAGGATCGCCCCGGCCAGCGCGGCATAGCCGACAAAAGCCGATGCCAGCATGTCGGGCCAATAGATGGCGGGCCGGGCCGTCGACAGTTCGCGGGTCAGGTCGGCCGCCGCGCGCAGCATCGCCGCATCGTCGGGGATCGCGCTTTTCGTCCGCGACGCGGCTGCAATAAGGGGATCGTGCACAGTCATGCCGTGGTTCCTAAAGGGTAAATGCGCTGCAATTGGGGCAGCAACATGACGATTTGGTCATGATGATCCCATCCGCTCATGTCCCGATTGACATTCCCGGAACAAGCGCCGAACTGCTCTGCCCAAACCTCTCCAGCGAAAGCGTCCTGCGCCGTGGCCAATCAAGAACTGGTGATTACCCCCGTAACTTCCAAGGCCGACCGCAAGGCTTTCGTCGATCTGCCCTGGCGGCTCTATGCCGGCGATCCCAACTGGGTGCCGCCGCTGAAGGATGAGGTCTACAGCCTGATCACGCCGGGCAAGAACCCCTTTTTCGGCCATGCCGAGGCGCAATATTTCCTGGCCCGCCGCGGCGACAGGGTCGTCGGACGGGTGTCGGCGCATCTCGATCATCTGGCGCTGGCCCAGCCCGCCGAGCAGGGCATGGGGCCGGGCACCGGCAATTTCGGTCTGTTCGAGGCGGAGGATGCCGAAACCGGCGCAGCCCTGATCGCGACGGCGGAGGGGTGGCTGCGGGCCAAGGGCATGACCCGCGTGCTGGGGCCGATCTCACTGTCGATCTGGGAGGAGCCGGGGCTGCTGATCGAAGGCTTCGACCACAGGCCGACGGTGATGATGGGCCATGCGAAGCCGGAATATCGCGCCATGGTGGAGGACGCGGGCTATCGGCCGGTCAAGCAGCTCAAAACTTATGAACTGGACATCACCCGGCCATTCCCGCCGCTGATCCAGCGCATCGTCCAGTCGGGCGAGAAGAACGAACGCATCCGCATCCGCAAGGTCGACAAGTCGAAATTCGACAGCGAAGCGGCGATCATCCTCAGCATCCTGAACGACGCCTGGGGCAATAATTGGGGCTTTGTGCCGATCACCGACGAGGAGGTCGCCCATTTCGGCAAGCAGTTGAAGCCCATTGTGTTCAACGACCTCATCATGATCGCGGAGCTGGAGGGTGAGCCTGTCGCCTTCATGATGACGCTGCCCGATCTCAACGAAGCGATAGCGCCGCTCAACGGCTCGCTCTTTCCTTTCGGCTGGGCGAAACTGCTCTGGTGGCTGAGGAAGCCGAAGGTGCGGACCATGCGCGTGCCGCTGATGGGCGTGGTGCAGCGGTTGCAATCTTCCCGCATGGCGAGCCAGCTGGCCTTCATGATGATCGAATATATCCGCCGCAGCGCGACCGCGCATTATGGCGCGACGCGCGGCGAGATCGGCTGGGTGCTGGACGACAATCAGGGCATGAACGCCATTGCCGACGCCATTGAGAGCAAGGTGAACAAGGTCTATCAGGTATATGAAAAGCCCCTTTAGGCGCTGTCTGCATCCCATAGGCTTCCCGTTGGAGGGGATGAAGGGACGCGAGCAGAAGCACGCTTCTGCTTTGGCGCCCATGCTGAATTCAGCCTGAAAGCCCGCCCAAGGAGAATGGTTAAGGCACCGCCACATCCACCGCGCCGGCCGCGATCTTCACCATGGCCGGCGTCTTCGCCAGCACTTCGCCGTCGATGGAAATGCTCTGCGGCGGCGCCGTTTCGATCCGGAACGCCTTGCCGCGAAACTCCTCCGTCTGCGCGTCCCGGTCGCGCAGCTTGAAGAATTTGGCGTACCAGTCCCAGGCCAGCCGGGCGTGGCTGCGCCCCACCACCGCCTGGATCACGATCTCCCCGGTGTCCACATCGGCCTGATCGGACAGTTCCACCCCGCCATGATAGGGGCCGTTGAGGATGCGTACTTCCGTCGCCCACATGCTACGCTGCCTGATCCCATCGTCCAGCATCAACCGGAAGGCGCGAAAGCCTATGGAGCATTTGACCGCCCAGAGCAGATAGCCGATCCGTCCCAGATAACGCTTCAACTTGTGCGGCACCGTCTCCCCGATCCGGGGGGACAATCCCAGCGAGGCCGCATTCACGAAATAGTCCCGGTCGATCATGCCCAGGTCGATTCGCCGCCGCCGGCCGCCGGATATGACCGCCACCGCCCCTTCCAGATCCAGCGGAATGCCCAGCGTCCGCGCAAAACTGTTCGCGGTGCCCAGCGGCAGCACGCCGAAGACGCAGTCCTTGCCCACCAGCTCATCCACAGTGCCGGACAGCGATCCATCGCCGCCGCCGACGATCACCATCGGCGCGCCGTCCGCGATGGCCCTGCGCACCGTTTCCTGCAATCGCTCCGGCTCCTTCACCGCATGGGCTGCGATCAGGCGCAGGCCCGCTTCCTCCAGCCTGGCCTTGGCATCCTTGAACAGGGCTTCTCCCCGGCGGGAATGCACATTGACGATCAGCGCCGCCTCATGCGGCAGGTTTCTGACGGGCGGGGATGTCGTTTCCATGCCTCGACAACACGCAACTGCGCTCCAAGGTCCGAAACCATAAAAGGCCTTGCCCGTTCATGGTTCATGGCCCGCATCGCTCATCTGTCGGATATTCATTTCGGCGCCCATGATCCCCGCATCGTCACCGCCACAGAGGCCTGGCTGCAACAGCATCAGCCGGACCTGGTGGTCATCAGCGGCGATTTCACCCAGCGCGCGAGGCGCGAACAGTTCCGGCAGGCCTCCGCCTGGCTCAACCGGCTGAGATCGGCGGGCATGAAGCTGCTGGTGGTTCCAGGCAATCATGACATTCCGCTCTACGATCTGGCGCGCCGCTTCGGGGCGCCGCTGCACCGCTACAAACATTATATCAGCAATGATCTGTGCCCTTTTTACGAGGATGATGCGGTCGCGATACTGGGGCTCAACACCGCGCGATCGCTGACGATCAAGGATGGGCGGATCAACCATGACCAGATGGACATGCTTCGCGAAAGATTCGCGCGGGTCGCGCCGGAGAAGACGCGCATCCTCGTCACCCATCACCCGCTCTTCGCCATGCCGATCGGCAAGGGCGGCGAGTTGAGCGAAGCTGTCGGAAGGCATGAGGATGCCGTACGCGCGGCGGCGGAAGCAGGCATCCATATCGCGCTGGCCGGCCATTTCCATCGCACCTATGCGGAGGCGGCGGAGAAGATGGTGGCGCATTCGGGCGGCGCGCTGGTGATCCAGGCGGGAACGGCGACCTCCACCCGCCTGCGCAATGCCGAGCCGCAAAGCTTCAACTGGCTGCACGTTCACCGCCATGACGAGATAGAAGTGCAGGTGGTGGTATGGGACGGCGCCAGTTTCCAGCGGGGCCACCATATCAGCTATTTCAAACAGGGCGGCGCGTGGATCGGGCAGGACATGGCCGATCCGGCGGCCCTGCCGGGAATTCAGGTAGCGGAAAAGGCGAGAAGCTGAAGCTGGCAGGCTGTGTGGGGATGTGGGGAACCGATGTCTGTTGAAAAGGATGCGACAACGCAAAGTTAGAACCCACGCCCAGCGTCCGATTTAACGCGGCGCGCTCTGGTCGAATGCTCCCTGGGCAAGGGCCGCGCCATGATCCCGGATGGCGCGGGGCCAGTCGGCAGCAGCAAGGTCGAACCCCGCCTTGTCCCTTGCATAAAGCGCGCGGATGGCGTCCTCATAGCCGGGCCGGTCGCCCGCCATCACCGTCAGGAAATGATAAGCCGCGTCCATCGCCGCGCGAGGCGATGGCTTTGTGTCCGCGTCCTTGCGCGCCGCATCGACCAAGCGCCGCAGCGTCACGGACGCGCCGCCGGGCTGCGCCGCCAGCCAGTCCCAATGCCGGGGGAGCAGAGTCACTTCACGCGCCTGAACGCCCAGCCGGGGCCGCCCCCGGCCGCGGGAAATCTCCTGCACTGGACCGCGCAGATCGATATCCACCTGCCGCCCGGTGCTGTCGTCGAACAGCAGCAGAGACTGCGCCTCCGTCCCCATGGCATGAAGCGTTGCGCGCAGCTCTTCCTCATCACCCGTCGCAATCCAGAGGTCGCCCGCAAAGGCGGTCAAAGTGCGCGTCATGCCGAAATCTCCTTCGGCACAACATTTATTATCCGGGTAAAATAGAGTCAATAACGTCCGGGTAAAATTATTCGGTCAGTTCCGCCCAGACAGGGGCATGATCGCTGGCCTTTTCCCGCCCACGAAAATCCCTGTCGACCTGCGCGTCGATCAGGCGGTCGGCGGCGGCGGGACTGAGCAGCAGATGATCGATCCGGAACCCCGCGTCGCGTGGCCAAGCGTTCATCTGATAATCCCAATAGGTCCATATCCCGCCCGCCGGGTGCCGGGAAGCGATGGCATCCGTCCAGCCGTCGCCCAGCAGGCGACGATAGGCGGCGCGGCTTTCCGGCTGCATCAGCGCGTCGTCGGCCATCGACTTGACCGAATAGACGTCCCTGTCACGCGGAATGACATTATAATCGCCCGCCAGGATCGCCGGCACTTCCTCCGCCCAGATTTCCGCAGCGCGAAGGCGCAGACGCTTCATCCAGCGCAGCTTGTAATCGAATTTCGGTCCCGGCTGCGGATTACCGTTGGGCAGGTAGATGCTGGCGACGCGCAGCCCCTTTACATCGGCTTCCAGATAGCGGCTATGCTCGTCCTCCGGCTCCCCTTCCAGGCCGCGGCGAATCTCCACCGGTGTCTCGCCGCGCGCAAGGATGGCGACCCCGTTGAACCCCTTCTGCCCGTGCCATATCGCGCCATAGCCGACATCTTCGATGTCCTTGACCGGGAAAGTGTCGTCGGAGGTCTTGATTTCCTGAAGGCAGGCGATGTCGGGGCGGGTCTCGTCCAGCCACTCCAGCAAGCGCGGCAGGCGCGCCTTGATTCCGTTGATGTTGAAGGTGGCGATGCGCATAAGGGCCTGTCTTTCTTTCGGTCGGCCTGAATCGCATCAAACCGGCGCGTGCCCTTTTAAGGAAATGAAGGGCTTCGACAAGCTCAGCCCGAACGGGGAGAGAGCGCTATCAGACCGAGAAGCTGGTGCCGCAACCGCAGCCGGCGGTGGCGTTGGGGTTCGTCACCTTGAAGGCCTTGCCCCCCAGATCGGACACGAAATCGACCGCCGAACCGCGCACCAGATCGATGCTGACGTCATCCACCACCAGCGTCACGCCGTCGCGCTCGACCATGATGTCGTCGGGCTCCACCGCCTCGGCCAGACCGAAGCGATATTGGAAGCCGGAACAGCCCCCGCCCTCCACTGCCAGACGCAAAATGGCGGGCTTGCCCTGCTTGGCGGCAATGGCGGCCACGCGGGCAGCGGCAGAGGGCGTAAGATCGATGTCGGTCATGACGTTTAAATAGGATCAAGCAAAAGGCCCGACAAGCTTTCGCGTGCCGGGCCTTGGGAAAGAGAAAAAAGTTCGGCTCAGTCCGCCGCCTTTTCCTGGGCCTTGGTCGGGCCGCCCATGGCGATCGGCGGCTTGGTGTTCATCGCCACCAGATAATCGGGTCCGGCCACGAAGGGGATCGGGTTGATCGCCTGGCCGTCGACGCGCACCTCATAATGCAGATGGCTGCCGGTGGAACGGCCGGTCGAACCCATCAGGCCGATCAACTGGCCGCGATGGACATAGCTGTTGGCGGCGACCAGCAGCTTCGACATGTGGCCGTAGCGCGTTTCCATGCCGCCGCCGTGAGAAATCTGGACCAGATTGCCGTAACCGCTGGCCCAGCCGGCGCGGCTGACGATGCCGTCGGCGGTCGCGTAGATCTTGGTGCCGGTCGGGCCGGGGATGTCGATGCCCTTGTGCATGCGGGCGCCGCCATTGAACGGGTCGGAGCGGACACCGAAATTGGAGGTCAGGGAGAGTTTCTCGACCGGACGCCCGGAGGGGATGTAGTTGCTCGACTTGGCCTGCCCGTCGAGCCGCTGAAGGCTGGAGAAGAGATTGGAGAAGCCGACATCGGCTGGGCCGAGCGTGCTGGTGTTGATTTCCGACGCATCGCCATAGGGATCGTCTTCATCTGCCTTGGCCTGAGCCGGGACTGCGGCGCAGAGCGCTCCCGCCATACCCATCGCTCCAGCGATTTTAAGTGCAGAACGGAACCATCGCGCAGCGCGCGCATTATCAGAATGAAGAACCAACATGCCGACCCCGACTCTCGACCGGAGGCTTTGCGCCTCTCGGCCTAATCCCCACGTTTCCAAAATGCGGCTGATGCCGCCACCCGCTGGAACAAAGAGGACATGTCCCGCCTTATTGTGCAAGCGGCGTGTAAAATTCCCGCGTTAAACCGGCTTGTCGGCGCGCCGAGTCGTTGAACGGAGGTTTCAACGCACCCCGAAAGTGGCGTTTCACAAGGATTTGGTAATGTTTTGCGGGGTTCACGCCCAGTCGTTTCGTCGCATGGCCGAACCATGTCGTCCCAGCGGAGACGTGGCGAATCTCATCTGTCATGATCCTCTGCAACATGCGCGCCGACATTTCATCGCCCGCTCCCCGGAAGCGGACGATGGTGGCCGGGGTGATGTCCAGCGCGCGCGCTTCCAGCACCATCGGCACGATGGCAAGGCGGGCGAGCGCATCATGCGCCGTCTCGCTCGCGGCCTGCCATAGCCCGTCATGCGCCGGCAAAGCGCCGTAAAAGCTGCCGAACTGCCGCAGACGCCGGTCGAGCAGCGCGAAATGCATGGCTTCGTCGGCGCCCACCCGCATCCATTCACCGGTGAATTCCGGCGGGAATTCCGCCCCGAACCGCCCGATCAGGTCGAAGGCGAGATCGATGGCCACGAATTCGATATGGGCAAGCGCATGGAGCATCGCGATCCGCGCCCGTTCCGAACCGATCCTGCCGCGCTTGGGCATCTGGTTGGGCGGCAAAAGTTCGGGCTTGTCCGGGCGCGCCGGGCGATCCGGCATGGCGGCGTCGAAGCGATGCGCCAGCCGCCCAAGCCGCCAGTTCCTTGCGACCGCCCGGGCCGCCATCAGCTTGGCCAACGGATCGGGGGTCAGCAGCACATGGGCGCAAGCCGCGCCGACGCTGTCGATGGAAACAGGAAGCGTCAAAGGCCTTGTCCGGCCTCCAGCACCTCGGCGGCATGGCCCTTGACCTTCACCTTGGGCCAGACGCGAAGGATTCTCCCGTCAGCCCCCACCAAAAAGGTCGCCCGCTCGATCCCCATATATTTGCGGCCGTAAAGCGACTTCTCGACCCAGGTGCCGAAAGCCTCGCACATCTCGCCCGGCTCGTCGGAGGCGAGCGTGACGGTCAGCCCGTATTTTTCGGCGAATTTCTTGAGCTTGGCGGGCTTGTCCTTGGATATGCCGACCACCGGCACGCCCAATGCCGCGAAATCGGCAGCAAGCGCGGTGAAATCCTTGGCTTCGCTGGTGCAGCCGGGCGTGTCCGCCTTGGGATAGAAATAGACGACCAGGGGCTTGCCCCTGTAGCGCGCCAGGGTGAAATCCACCCCATCCGCATCCTTCAGCGTCACTTCAGGCACGGCGTCGCCCACATCCAGCATCGTCATTCCTCCTTGAAGGGCGCGGCCAGCGCCGCCCATGCGTCACCGACCCTTTGCCGGGCCTTACCGTAGCTTTCAAGCAGCGCGTCCCAGCTTTCGACGCCGCAGGCCCGCGCGACGAGAGGCCGGGTGGCTTGCGGAGGTTCGGTCGATTTCGGCGAAACGAGGCGGGAAACGACGAGAAAGCGGGTGATGAGATCATGGGCCGGGATCAATTCGCCCGGCAGGTGGCCGGCCGCCGTAAGCTGCTCCAGCGCGGCGCGCAGATCGGGGTCGAACGCCATATTGTGGCGGAACTGGGTGACGTGGATCAGGAATTCCAGGTCTACCAGCCCGCCCGGCACCAGCTTCACGTCCAGATCGCTCGCGGGCGGTTTGTGCCTCGCGATGTCGCCCCGCATCTTCACCGCGTGGCGCGCCAGTTCGTCGAAATCGCGCTGCCGCTCAAGCGTTTCCGTCAGGATCGCGCCCAGCGCCGCGCGCGCGGCATCGGAGCCGAAGACCGGGCGGGCGCGCGTGAGCGCGAGATGCTCCCAGGTCCACGCCTCCTCCCGCTGATAGCGGGCGAAGCTGTCCAGGCTGACCGCCAGCAGCCCTTGCGCGCCGGAGGGGCGAAGGCGCGTGTCCACCTCATATAACGGGCCTGCCGCGGTGTGCACCGACAGGGCATTGGTGATGCGCTGGCCAAGGCGGTTGAAATATTGCGTCGCGCCCAGCGGCTTCGCGCCGTCGGATTCGGTTTCGAAGCTGCCGGTGAAGAGATAGACGAGGTCGAGGTCGGACGCATGGGTCAGCACTCCGCCGCCCAGCCGGCCCAGCGCCAGGATCACCATCTCGCCGCCGGGCACTTTTCCATGGGCGCGCTCGAACTCCGCGACGGTGGCGGCGCCCAACGCCTCGATGGCGGCTTCGGCCACGCGGGAATAGCCCCGGCCCGCCTCCAGCGGATCGCCGCCGCGAATGATCTGCGCGCCCAGGGCGAAGCGGCGGTCGTTCACCCGTTGGCGCACCCGGTCGAGCAGCGCCTGATAATCCTCCCCCTCCTCCAGCCGGGCGAACTGGTCGGCCAGTATCTCCACAGGAGGCGGCGGATCGAAGGCGGAGGTGTCGATCAGCCCGTCGAGCAGTTCCGCCCGGCGCCCCAGCGCGTCGGCCAGCGTCGGCGCATGGCTCAGCAGTTCGGCCAGCAGTTCCACAAGGCCAGGTCGCGCCGCCAGCAGCTTGAAGAAGTTGATCGCGCTCGGCAGGCGGCCGACCAGATCGTCCAGCCGGTTGAGCGCTCGCGCCGGATCGGGCGCCGCTGCCAGCGTCCGCATCAGGCCCGGCAGCAATTGCTCCAGCGCCTCCCGCGACGCGCCGCTGCGCAATGCGCGGACCGTGCCCGATCGCCAGCGCGCGATCCGCGCCAGCGGCGTTTCCGGATCGGCAAAACCCAGTTCGGCAAGCTGCGCCTTCAGCCTCTCCTCGTCCAGCGATAGGGATTCATCGGGCGTCGCTGGGGTCAGCCGGTCGTAATTGCCGCCCACCCACTGCACATGCGGGCGCAGCAGGTCGAGCAGCGCTCCGCCATCCTCCAGCCCGTGCAGGCGCGCGACATTATCCAGCGCCTCGGCCGACTTGGGCAATTCATGGGTCTGGCGATCCTCCACCATCTGCAACCGGTGCTCGACGGTGCGGAAGAGGACATAGGCCTCGTCCAGCCTGGCGGCGACCTCCGCTTCGAACACGCCGGCGGCCGCCAAGGCACGCAAGGCTTCCCGCGTATTGCCCGACCGCAGGGAAGGATCGCGCCCGCCATGGATGAGCTGGTGCACCTGCGCGAAGAATTCGACTTCCCTTATGCCGCCGCGCCCGCGCTTGAGGTCATAGCCCGGCCCGAACGCCTGACCCTGCGAATAATGGTCGCGGATTCGGCGGGAGATGTCCGTGATCGCATCGATGGCCCCGAAATCCAGACTGCGGCGCCAGACGAAGGGGCGGATCGCCTGCATGAAATAATCGCCCAGCGGCAGGTCGCCCGCCGCCGGTCGGGCCCGGATGAACGCCGCCTGCTCCCAGCCGAGCGCGGTCGATTCATAATAGCCGATCGCCGCCTCCACCGGCAGGGCGATGGGCGTCGCCTCCGGAGAGGGGCGCAGGCGAAGGTCGACGCGGAACACATAGCCGTCGCCGTCCCGGGCATTCAGCAGTTCGCTGACCCGCCGGCCGATGCGCACGGCCGCGTCCGCCGGGTCTTCCCGCTCGCCATGGGGCAGCGTCTTCGGGTCGTAGAGCAGGATCGGATCGATGTCCGACGAATAGTTCAGTTCCCGGCTGCCATGCTTGCCGAGCGCCAGCACCACGAAGCCCCGCTTCTCCGCGTCCGGATAGCGCTCCGCCATGGCGGCGGCCAGCGCCTCCTCCAGCGCCTGGTCGGCAAAGTCCGACAGGGTGCGCGTGACCCGGTCCAGTCCCCAGACGCCCGCCAGATCGGCGGCTGCGGTCACCAGGGCCACCGCGCCACGCCTGCGCCTCAGCGACCGGGCAATGCCGTCATCGGGCGCCGCCACCTGCTGCGCGGCGGCCCAGGCCCCCTCGAAATCTCCGCTCTCCACCAGATCGGCAACATCCGGAAAGCGATCCAATTGCCGGGCCAGGAAAGGCGAATGCGCCCTGATCCTTGCCGCGACCGCCAAACGGTCCGTCACCATGAATCTCCCATAATGGAGCCGATATTGCGTGCCATTGCGACGAACACCAGAAACTTTTGCGCCGCTTGGCAGTTATCTTACCATGGAAATGCAACGAAAACCCCTCAGCCGGTCGGCCCGGATTCAGGATGGCGCGATCCGCCGCGTCCTGAATATCGGCGTTCCGCAGCCCTATGAGGGCATCGGCAATGCGTTGCGTTCGACCTTCCGTGCGGGTAGCGGCGCTGTTCCGGACGACATGCTCGACCTGCTGGAGAAACTCGACCGGCATTAGTTTCCGTCGGATCGGCCCAGACCCACCGCGCTCCTGCGGAGGAGCGGGGCGTCGAGGGGACCGCCGCAGTCTAGGCTAGCCACCTTCACAAGGGGCGACAGCATTTTATTTACGATCCGCGCCTATGATGACGCGATCATGAATGGACGCGCCCCATGATCTACAAGGCCTTTGCCGCCGTGACCCTGATCGCGGCTCCGATCATCGTATTGACGGTGGAAAGCTTCGTGCCCCAATCCAGTCAGGCCGTGCCGTCCGCTGCGATTGTTCCGGCTTCAGCGCCCGTGGTGATGCCCGCCCAGGCCGCGCCGTCCCCAACGCCGCCCCAAGATAGCGGCGCCCAAGATCCGGGCGCTGCGGACTTGGGCCAGCCCATGCCCGAAGCCGGCAGACCCTTCCTCGCCCCGGGCGCAGGGCTGCCCGCTGCGCCCGTATCGAACCCGACGCCGGTCGAAGGCGTGCAGCCGTCCGACGAGGTGCCCGAATAAGGCCGGACCTCATATTTCCTTGAAGGTGTCGCATTGCGCGGGATCGCCGCTGTCGAGTCCCTTGCGCAGCCAGGTCATACGCTGTTCGCTGGTGCCGTGGGTGAAGCTTTCCGGCACGGGACGGCGGCCGGCCGCCTTTTGCAGCGTATCGTCGCCTATGGCTTGCGCCGCCTTCATCCCCTCCTCCAGATCGCCCGATTCCATGAGGCCGGTGCGCTTGGCCCAGACGCCCGCATAACAGTCCGCCTGCAATTCGACCCGCACCTGCAGCGCATTGCCCTGTTCCTCGCTGACGGCGCGCTGCCGCTGGTTCACCTCGCCCAAAGTTCCCTCCAGATCCTGCACATGATGGCCGACTTCATGCGCGATCACATAGGCTTGGGCGAAATCGCCAGGGGCGCCGAAGCGCTGGCGCAGTTCGGTGAAGAAGTCGGTGTCGAGATACACTTTGCGGTCATTGGGGCAATAAAAGGGGCCCATGGCGCTTTGCGCCGCGCCGCAGCCCGACACGCCGCTCTGGGAATAGAAGTAAAGGACCGTCGGCTGATATTGCCGGCCGGCCTGCTGGAAGAGCGGCCCCCAGACGCGCTCGGTCGATCCCAGCACCTTCAGGGACCAATGCTGTATATCGCTGAGTTTGGACGTGTCGCGGCTGACCTCGCTCCCCTGCGGCATCTGGCCGCCACCCCCCATCAGGCTCAGGGGATTGACGCCCATGACCGCCAGAATGATCAGCACCACGACGATCCCGCCGCAGCCGAAACGGCTGCCGATCAGCGGCAGCAGCAGGCCCAGACCGCCGCCCATTCCGCCGCCGAAGCCGCCGCGACCCTCCTGGATCTCGAAATTGGTGCTTTCCCGTTCGTCGTCGAGCCGCATCTCGTCCCTCTCTTTCCTTGCCCTGCCTATTCCATTCCGTCGTCGGTGGAAACGTCCCCGATGCAATGCGGGTTGCGGCGAGCGCACCGTCCCATGAAGAGAATGTAACGAGACATTCAGTTGGAATGCCGGAAGACTATTCTATATTGCGCTGCGACATGGCCGACACCGAATCCCAGCCGCGCAGGCGCGCCAATATGCCGCTTCCCCTCCCCCGCGAAGTCGCCCTGTTGCTGCAGGGCGGCGGAGCGCTCGGCTCCTTCCAGGCGGGCGTTTATCAGCGGCTGGACGAGTTGGGAATCGACGTCAGTTGGGTCGCGGGCATTTCGATCGGCGCGGTCAACGCCGCCATCATCGCCGGCAATCCGCCGCACAAGCGCCTCAGCCGGCTCAAGAAATTCTGGCTGACCGTCTCCGGCGGCATGCCCAATGTCGTCCTGCCGGAAATCGACCATATCCGGGAGGCCGCCCATCTGATGGCGGCGGGCACGGTCGCGACCTTCGGCG
The DNA here is from genome assembly GCF_015074805.1 of Sphingobium fuliginis. Classification (NCBI taxonomy): domain Bacteria; kingdom Pseudomonadati; phylum Pseudomonadota; class Alphaproteobacteria; order Sphingomonadales; family Sphingobiaceae; genus Sphingobium; species Sphingobium fuliginis. The sequence goes on from NZ_CP060035.1 coordinate 1,965,145, forward strand.
TGCCGGGCATGTTCCGCCCGCGCCTCTGGCCCGCGCCGCTGATGCCGGAAGGGACGGCCGGCGCGATCAGCTTCTACGACAGTGCGCCGCTGAAGGACACGCTGGACGCCTGCATCGACTGGGACCTGCTGAATGACGGGCCGGTGCGGCTGTCGGTGGGCGCGGTGGATGTGGAAAGCGGCAATTTCGCTTATTGGGATACGCGCGGCCGGGGCGGCAACACCCGGATCGACGCGCGCCACATCATGGCGTCGGGCGCTCTGCCACCGGGCCTGCCGCCCATCGAGATCGACGGGCGCTGGTATTGGGACGGCGGCATCGTGTCCAACACCCCGCTCGCCCATGTGCTGGACCATCAGAGCGAGGATATGCTGGTGTTCCAGGTCGACCTGTTCCCCGCCGAAGGGCCGATGCCCCGGCAGATGACCGATGTCTATTCCCGGACCAAGGACATTCAATATTCCAGCCGTACCCGCCAGGTGACGGACCAGTATCTGCGGCTGCGCAAGGAGCATAAGGCGATCCGCGCCCTGCTCGACAAACTGCCGCCCGAATTGCAGGAGGACGCGGACGCACAGCGGCTGCGCCAGTTGCTGGACGTGGGTTCGGTCAACATCGTCCACCTCATCTACCGCAGCCGCGCTTGGGAAAGCGGAGCGCGCGACTTCGAATTTTCCCGCTCCACCATGCTCGACCACTGGGCGCAGGGCCGCGACGCGGTGGAGGAAGTGATGCACAAGGGCGACCTCATCGCCCGCAACATCGTCAACGGGAAAAGCTCCACCTTCGACCTCGACGCCCCCGACCATCTCAAGGAGAAGCAGGCATGAGCAGCCAATTCCTGTCCGGCAAGACCGCCCTCATCACCGGATCGACCTCCGGCATCGGCCTTGCCTATGCCAAGGCGCTGGCCGGGGAAGGCGCGAATGTCGTCATCAACGGCTTCGGAGATGCGGACGCGATCGAGAAGGAACGCGCCGGGCTGGAGGCGTTGAGCGGGGCGAAGGCGCTCTATAGCGGCCATGACCTCACCAGGACCGAGCAGATCGAGGCGATGATGAAGGAGGCGGCCGACGCATTCGGCGGCGTCGACATCCTCATCAACAATGCAGGGGTGCAGCATGTGGCGCCGGTCGAGGATTTCCCGGTCGACAAATGGAACCTCATCATCGCGCTCAACCTCAACAGCGCCTTCCACACGTCCCGTCTCGCCATTCCCTTCATGAAGGAGAAGAAATGGGGACGGATCATCCAGACGGCTTCGGCGCATTCGCTGACGGCCTCTCCCTATAAGAGCGCCTATGTGACGGCCAAGCATGGCCTGGCCGGTTTCACCAAGACGCTGGCGCTGGAGCTGGCGACCTTCGGCATCACGGCGAACTGCATTTCGCCCGGCTATGTGTGGACGCCGCTGGTGGAGAACCAGATTCCCGACACGATGAAGGCGCGCGGCATGACGCGGGAGCAGGTGATGAACGACGTGCTGCTGGCTGGGCAGCCGACCAAACAGTTCGTCACGGTCGATCAGGTGGCGTCCATGGCGCTTTATCTGTGCAGCGATGCCGCCGCGAACATCACCGGCGCCAATATGAGCATCGACGGCGGCTGGACCGCGCAATAGCCATATCCATCCCAGTCGTCTGCGCGCAATTCCTTAACATGGATTGTGTCATATTGGGGACAGCGGGAAGGATTTGTTTTCATTGAGGAAACCTGATGCGACCAGCGCAGGTTATCCCCCGACACGCCATGCGGCGAAATTGGAAAAGGGACTCCTCATGAAGAAATATCTCGTTGCGGCCGCACTTGTTGCGGCGCTGCCTTCCGTCGCGTCGGCGCAGGAGGAAACGGCGCCCGACGGCACCCAGGCCTTCGGCGTCGAACCCTATGTCGGTATATTGGGCGGCTATCACACCTTCGACCGTGGCACCGAATTCGGCAGCGTGCCCGGCGAGACGATCATGAACGGCGCGATCATCAGCGGCGTCGCGGGCGTCAACGTGCCGCTCGGTCCCGTCTTCGTGGGCGTCGAGGGCAATGCGACCAAGGGTTTCAGCGACATTGACTGGGAATATGGGGTGAAGGGCCGTTTCGGCGCGCGGGCTGGTGAAAGCGGCATGATCTTCGCGTCGGCCGGCTATCAGTGGGTCAACGGCAAGGGCGGCTGGCCGGACCGCAAGGACTGGATGTACGGCCTGGGCGTCGAGGTCGGCCCGAAGGACATCGGTCTGGGCGGCGTCACGGGCAATAGCGGCATCCGTCTGCGCTTCCAGACCGAAACCTATGATTTCGACAGCTTCCGGCCCACGGCTGGCGTGATCTTCCACTTCTGATCCCTCCCATGGCATCGGCAGGAGCGCCCGTCGGCAACGGCGGGCGCTTTTGCTTTGGGGAAACAGGCTGGACAGCCGAAGCCCCTTAAAAGGCGCGGCAAATCCGCTTATGGTTGCTTCTTCCATCAGGGAGACCCATCGATGCGTCATGCGTTGACGGCCGTCATGGCCGCCGCCAGCCTTATCTCCATTGCCCATGCCCAGTCCCCTGGCGCGCCTGTGAATGGGGCGACGCCCGCGACGCCGCCCAATGCCATCGCAGCGACCATCGCGAAGGACATGGATGGGCTGATGACCCTCTATCGCGACCTGCATGCCAATCCCGAACTGTCCGAACAGGAAAGCGCCACCGCCGCCAAGCTCGCCCGGCGGTTGAAGGCGATGAAATTCACCGTCACCGAAAAGGTCGGTGGAACGGGCGTGGTCGCGGTACTGAAGAACGGCTCCGGCCCGGTGCTGCTGATCCGCGCGGACATGGACGGACTGCCCGTGACCGAGCAGACGGGGCTGGAATTCGCCTCCAGGGTGAAGGCCAAGACCGCCGACGGCTCTGAAACCGGCGTGATGCACGCCTGCGGCCATGACACGCACATGACCGCCTTCATCGAAACCGCGCGGCTCCTCTCCACGATGAAGGAGGAATGGAAGGGCACGCTGGTGATGATCCTTCAGCCGGCCGAGGAAGTGGGCCGTGGCGCGCGGCTGATGCTGGAGGATGGGCTCTACACCCGCTTCCCGCGCCCGACCCATGCCATCGCCTTCCACGACGCCGCCAATCTGGAGGCGGGGAAGATCGGCTATACGCCGGGCTTCGCACTCGCCAATGTGGACAGCGTCGACCTTTTGGTGCGGGGCGTGGGCGGCCATGGCGCCTATCCGCAGACGACACGCGACCCGATCGTGATCGGCGCGCGGATCGTGAACTCGCTGCAAACGCTGGTCAGCCGGGAACAGGACCCGTTCGATCCGGCCGTCGTCACCGTCGGCAGCTTCATGGGCGGCGCCAAGCATAATGTCATTCCCGACGACGCGAAGATGCTGCTCACCGTGCGCAGCTATTCCGATGAAACGCGGGAAAAGCTGATCCGGGGCATAGAACGCGTCGCCCGCGGGGAAGCCATTGCGGCGGGCGTGCCGGACGACAGGATGCCGGTGATCTCCGTAAAGGACGAATTCACGCCCTCCACCTACAATCCGCCCGCCTTCGCCAACCGGATGGCGGACGTGCTGAAGGCCCATTTCCCCGAGGGCACCGTCAGCGAAACCAGACCCTCCATGGCGGGAGAGGATTTCGGCCGCTATTACCGCGCCGACAAGAGCATCGAAAGCTTCATCTTCTGGGTCGGCGGCGTGCCGGCCGACCAGATGGCGAAGGCGAAGGCCGGTGAGGTCAGCCTGCCGTCGCTGCACAGTCCCTTCTGGGCGCCCCAGGCCGACCAGGTGATCGCCACCGCCAGCGAAGCCATGACGGTGCTGGCGATGCACATATTGAAACGGGAATGAGGCTGAAGCCCCTCATTCCCCCTCCCGCAGGCGGGAGGGGGAATGTCTTGGCCTGGCCAAAAGCCACCCCGCCCCGCAATCCATGAAAAAGGGCGCCACCTCCCGGCAGCGCCCTTTCTCAATCCATAAACCCGGTCAGGCGCCCGCAGGCGACGGATCACCGAACGGCCCCTTGCGCCGGCGCGTCTTCGGGATCGAAGACCCAGCCGCCGGGATCGCGGACGGCTTGATCGTCGTGCCGTCGTCACGGGTGATCTCGCCCTTGTCGAGCAGCGTCTTGATCTCCTCGCCGCTCAGCGTCTCATATTCGAGCATCGCATTGGCGAGCAGGTGAAGCTGGTCCTCATGACCCTTCAGGATTTCCTGCGCCCGCGCATAGCCCTGCTCGACCAGCCCGCGGATTTCCTTGTCGATCAGCTTGGCCGTCTCGTCCGACATATGGACGCGCTGGCTTTGCGAATAACCGAGGAATGTCTCGCCCTGCTGCTCTTCATATTGCAGGGGGCCGAGCTTGTCGGACATGCCCCATTGCGTAACCATGTCGCGCGCGAGCTTGGTGGCATATTGAATGTCGCCCGAAGCGCCCGACGACACCTTGTCATAGCCGAAGATGATCTCCTCAGCCACGCGGCCGCCCATGGCGACGGCCATGTTCGCGTGCATCTTGTCGCGGTGATAGCTGTAGCTGTCCCGCTCCGGCAGGCGCATCACCATACCCAACGCGCGGCCGCGCGGAATGATCGTCGCCTTGTGAATGGGGTCCGAGGCCGGTTCATGGACAGCGACGATGGCATGGCCCGCCTCATGATAGGCGGTCATCTTCTTCTCATCGTCGGTCATCACCATGGAGCGGCGCTCGCTGCCCATCATGACCTTGTCCTTGGCCGCCTCGAACTCGTCCATGGCGACCAGACGCTTGCCGCGGCGGGCAGCCATCAAGGCGGCTTCGTTGACGAGGTTCGCCAGATCGGCGCCGGAGAAGCCCGGCGTGCCCCGCGCGATCGTGCGCGGATTGACGTCCGGCGCCAGCGGCACCTTCTTCATGTGCACGGCCAGAATCTTCTCGCGCCCCTCGATGTCGGGACGCGGCACCACGACCTGCCGGTCGAAACGGCCCGGACGCAGCAGCGCGGGGTCCAGCACGTCGGGACGGTTGGTCGCCGCGACGATGATGATGCCCTCATTCGCCTCGAAGCCGTCCATCTCCACCAGAAGCTGGTTCAGCGTCTGCTCGCGCTCGTCATTGCCGTTGCCGAGGCCCGCGCCGCGATGGCGGCCGACCGCATCGATTTCGTCGATGAAGACGATGCAGGGCGCATTCTTCTTCGCCTGCTCGAACATGTCGCGGACGCGACTCGCGCCCACGCCGACGAACATCTCGACGAAATCCGAACCCGAAATGGTGAAGAAAGGCACGCCCGCCTCACCCGCGATCGCGCGGGCCAGCAGCGTCTTGCCTGTACCCGGCGAGCCGACCAGCAAGGCGCCCTTGGGAATCTTGCCGCCCAGCCGCGCGAACTTGCTCGGGTCCTTCAGGAACTCGACGATTTCCTGCAATTCCTCACGCGCTTCGTCGATGCCGGCGACGTCATCGAACGTCACCTTGCCATGCTTTTCGGTCAGCAGCTTGGCCTTCGACTTGCCGAAGCCCATGGCCCCGCCCGCGCCGCCGCCCTTCTGCATCTGGCGCAGCACGAAGAAGGCGATGCCCAGGATCAGCAGGAACGGCAACGACTGGTAGATCAGGATCATCCAGAAGCTCGGCTGTTCCTCCGCCTGGCCGGAATATTTGACATTATAGTCGTCCAGCAGGCCGGTCAGGCCAGGGTCGTTCACCGGGACAGTGCTGAATTTCTGACCACTGCTCAGCGTGCCGGAAATCCGGTCGGTGGCGATGGCGACATCCTTGACCTGGCCTTCCTGCACCTTGGCGCGGAATTCGGAATAGGCGATGCCGGTCCCGGCGGTCGACGCCGTGCGGCTGTCGAACATGGAGACGAACAGCAACAGGGCGACAATCACCCCCGCCCATATCATCGCGCTCTTGATCCAGGGATTACCCTGCGGGTCCTTCTCGTCGTTCATTCACCACTCTCTTTCACCCGGCAAGATAGGATGCCGCAGCAAAATCGCAAGCGCGCGCCTGCTAAGGTCAGCCGCCGATAAATTGCGACAGGGCGATATAGGCCAGGATTACCGCGACCCCCGCCGACAGACCGCAAAGCATATAGCCGGTATAGAGCAGCATCGGCGGATGGGGTCGCTCCATCCGGTGATTACGCTGCGCCGCCGAAAGAATGACGCTGGCCAGCAGGCCATAGGTCACCGCCGCAAATTCAAACATGAATCGAAAATTCCCACGCTCAACTGGCTTCATTAACCAACATAGGCGTTAAGGAAAGGTCATTGCGCCCGATCAAATCGACGGATTGTTCGACGGATGCGCCAAGCCGTGGAACCTTTCCGTAACGATCATTGCCAGCGTCGCTGGGGCGCCAGCGTCAGAGTCCAGCAGGCCCCGCCCTTCAGGATGAGGCGACCGATGCTCATCTTCTCGCCCCGGCGCGCCGCCGCGACCAGCCTGTCCACCGCTTCCCCGCGTGGCGGGGCGGCATCCGGCTGCAATCGCGCGATCATGCGGAGGATCAGGCGGCGCAACAATTCGCGGGGCAGGTCGGTCCGGTCCAGCGTCAGCCCGCCTCCACCCGCGTGCACATGGCGCGCTTCCAGATCGTCGACCGTCCAGTCCAGCGCCTCCTCCGCCTCGGCCAGAGCCGCCGCGCTGCGTCCCGCCGCCGCGGCGTCGATCCAGTCGACACCGGCCAGCGCCATGCGCAGGGCAGCCCGGTCGAAGCGCGCATCGCTGTTCGACGGATCGTCGACATGGGGCAGGCCGCGTTCCAGCGCATAGGCGAGCAAGTCGGCCTTGCGCACGCCCAGCAGCGGGCGCAGCACCACGCCCTGCCGCGCCCGCACGCCGGCCAGCCCGCCCACGCCCGCGCCCCGGTTGAGCCGCATCAGCAGCGTTTCCAACTGATCGTCCGCATGATGCGCCGTCAGCAGCCAATCCAGCCCCCGCGCTGCCCGCCAGCCTTCCAGCAGCCTGTACCGTTGCGCTCTCGCCCAGCTCTGAACATTGCCGCGAACCGCGCCGGTGGGATGCAGGGTGGCATGCGCGATCCCGGCGCCTGCGCACCAGTCCGCCACCATCGCCGCCTCCGCTGCCGAAGCCTCGCGCAAGCCATGATCGACCGTGGCCGCCTCGACACGCGCCGGAAAGGCGCGCGCGGCGAGGTCGAGCAGCGCCATGCTGTCAGGCCCGCCGGAAACCGCCACGCCGAAACGAGCGCCGGCGGCATCCCCGACCAGCGCCATCATCGCCCGGCTCAGTTCCGCGACGGGATCGCCCTCGGCCATGGGGACTTCAGGCGGTGCACTTGGCCCTGGTCCGGCCCTTGTCCATCATGCCGCGCAGGCCGTTCGACAGGCTGGCGCCGTAGACCTGCTCCAGTTCCGCATAGACCTTGCAGGCGTCGGCGGGCTTCTTGAGCTGGATCAGCGCCTCGCCCAGATAGGCCAGGCTGTCGGCCGCACGGTCGCCCTTGGGCCGCTTCTGGTAATTTTCATAGAAGGCGACTGACGCCAGCGCCGGCTTGCCGTCGTCCAGATAGGCGCGGCCCAGCAGGTTCGCCGCCTTGCTGGCGACGGGACTGGCGCCATATTTATCCACGGTCGCCTTCAGCTGCGCCTGCGCCTCCGGATAGAATTTCGCGTCCCACAGGCGGAAGCCATAGGTGTAGGCGTCGTCGGCCTCATTACCCGTCGAGGGCCGCTCGATCGCGGCGACGGCGGTCTTTCGTTCCTCGCTCGCACCATTGGCGGCCGGGCGCGGCGCACCTGGCCGCGCCGATGCGGCGGTGGAGGCCGGAGCGGCCGAGGCGGAGGGGCCGACCGCCGGCGGCACGACCGCGGGCGCGGCACGGCTTTCCTGTTCCGCCTTGTAGCGGTTGAACGCCTCTTCCAACTGCTTCAGCTTGAAGCTGTTTTCCTCCACCTGCCCGGTGATCGAGGCCAGTTGCGATTCCAGCGCATTCACCCGCGCCGTCAGATCCGCCACCGGCGTGGAGGCAGGCGATCCCGGCACCACGGCCGGCGCGGCGGGACGCGTGATCTCCGCCTCCAGCGGCGCGCCGGCCGGGAACACCTTGCGCTGGACCGCGCGCATTTCCTTTTCCAGACGGTCGACCCGAACATCGACGCTGACATTCTGGGCCGCGAGCGGCGGCGCGAGCGCAATGAGCGCCAGTGCAGCCGTCGCGAAAAAAGCGTTACGCATGGATGATCCCCGACTTATATCCGGTGTTAACCATAGGGCGATAATCCGCCCGGTAAAGCGCGACTTTGCGCCAAATTCCGCTGAATCGCCCCTGAACGGATCAGTCGGCCGCAGCGGGCGCAGGTGCGGCGGGCACCGGGGCGGCCGGACCCGTGGGAACCGGGGCCGTGGAGGCCGGAGCCGCCTGACCCTGGCCCTGACCCTGCGCCGCGGCAGGCGCCGCCCGCGCCAGCAGCGCCTCCGCATTGACCGGCACATCGGCGATGGTCCGGTCCGGCGGCCCCAGCGGCGCAATCGGCTTGCCGCCAACCGTCACGGTCAGCGCCTGCGGCCGGCCTGTCAGGATCATCGGATTGCGGGCATTGGCGGGAAGGGTGAAGCTTTCCCCCTTCTTCATCAGCCCGTCCTTCAGCCTCTCTCCCGCCTCGTCATAAATGCGCAGCCAGACATCGTCATTGGCGGTGAACAGCACGGTCTGCACCACCGGCGGCGCCGGGCGAGCGCCTGCTGCCGGCTTCGCGGTCGCGGGCGCGGGGGCACTTTGCTGCGCGGCGATCTCCTCGCCTGTCGGCGGCGTCATCACCTGCGTGCGCCAGACGGCGAAACCGGCGACCAGGATCACGACGATGGCCGCCGCCGTCCAGGCCAGGGCCCGCGATGGAACCCGCGCCGGATCGGCCGGTTCGAACGCCTCATAGCGATTGCTGCCAAGGTCGGAATTATGCACCGCGTTGCGCACGTCGGCGGCGATCGCCACCTCGTCCACATCGATGGCGCGGGCATAGGCGCGGGCAAAGCCCACCGCATAGGGAATGCCGGGCAGGGCGGCATAATCGTCGCGCTCTATCGCCTCCAACTGCCGCTGGGCGATGCGCGTCCGCGTGGCGACATCCTGTATCGACAGTCCTTGCGCCTCCCGCGCGGCGCGCAGGCGCGCCCCCGGAGTATTGGGCTGCCGTTCCGGCGCCGCGACGCCGGGTTCCAGTTCAGGTTCTTCTGCCATGCTGCTCCGCGACTTTTGAAGGCTGGCCTTGTCTCATTGCGGGACGGGGATTGTCAACGCCGCGCCGCCCCGGAAAGGCGGGATGCATCGCCGCGATCCCCATTAATTCAATTCAATAGCATGTTCGCCGGCCCAGTCGACCAGCGCCGAACGAATATCCGTCACGCCCTTGTCCAGCAGATCGCGCATGAACCGGCGCAGTTCCGCAGCATCGATGGTCCGGATCATCGCCTTCACCGGACCGACCGATGCCGGGGTGATCGACAGGCGCCGCACGCCAAGGCCGATCAGCGCCATCGCCTCCAGCGTGCGCCCGCCCATTTCGCCGCAGACGCCGACCGGCACCTCATAGGTTTCACAGGCGCGCACCACGCGGTCCAGGAATCGCAATATCGCGATGCTCAGCCAGTCGTAGCGCTCCGCCAGGCGCGGATGCGCACGGTCGGCGGCGAACAGGAACTGCGTCAGGTCGTTGGTGCCGATGGAGAGGAAATCGAGCCTGGGCAGCAGGAGGTCCAGCACCTCCGCCAGCGCGGGCACCTCCAGCATCGCGCCATAGCGCACCGCGACCGGCAGCTTCTTCTTCTGCGCCACCAGCCATTCGCGCTGATGTTCGACGAGCGCCTTCGCCTGCTCATATTCCCAGGGCTCCGACACCATCGGGAACATGACGTGCAGCACCTTGCCCGCCGCCGCCTCCAGCAGCGCGCGGGCCTGCGCCTTCATCAGGCCGTCGCGGTCCAGCGCCAGCCGCAAGGCGCGCCAGCCCATGGCCGGATTGTCCTCCAACTCCTCCTCATCGTCGCGGGACATGTAGGGCAACGCCTTGTCGCCGCCGATGTCGACAGTGCGGAAGATCACCGGCCGGTCGCCCGCAGCATCGAGGACGTCTCGATAAAGCCGCTGCTGCTTTTCCCGCTGCGGCAAAGTGGCGGAGACGAGGAACTGGAATTCGGTGCGGAAGAGCCCGATGCCGTCCGCCCCCACGATGTCCAGCGCCTGCGCATCCTCACGCAGCCCGGCATTGACCATCAGTTCGATCCGCTGGCCGTCGACGGTGACGGAGGGCAGGTCGCGCATCGCCGCGAATTCGGCCCGGCGCTTCTGCGTTACATGCAGCTTGTTCTCGAACGCCTCGTCCATGTCGGGCGTCGGGCGGATCAGCAGGGCGTTGGCGCCCACATCCATCAGGATCAGGTCGCCCTCGTTCACCTGATGGCGGATGTCGCGCACGCGGCCCAGCACCGGCACGCCCATGGCCCGGGCCACGATGGTGACATGGGCGGTCAGCGACCCTTCCTCCAGGATCACGCCCTTCAGGCGCCGCCGGTCATATTCCAGCAGCTCCGCCGGTCCCAGGTTGCGCGCGATCAATATGGCGTCCTGCCGCAATCCCAGTTGCGCCGCCGTTCCCAACTGCCCCGACACGATGCGCAGCAGCCGGTTCGCCATATCCTCCAGATCGTGCATCCGGTCCTGAAGCAGCGGGTCGTCGATCTGGCGCATGCGCATCCGGGTGCGCTGCTGCACGCGCTCGATGGCGGCCTCCGCGGTCAGGCCACTGTCGATCGCCTCGTTGATCCGCCTGATCCAACCCTCGTCATAGGCGAACATCTTGTAGGTTTCGAGCACCTCCTGATGCTCGCCCTCCGTGCCGAACTCGGCCGTGCCGGTCATCCGGTCGATCTGCTCGCGCATCTTGGTGAAGGCGGAAATCACGCGCTGCCGCTCGGCCTCCGTATCCTCGGCGACGGTATGTTCGATATGCACGCGCGGCTGGTGGAACACCGCATGGCCGCGCGCCATGCCCATGACAAGCTGCAACCCGTGCAGGACCGACGTGCCCGTATCCTGCACGCGCGAGTCCGTCGGGCCATCGTCGGCCAGTTCGGCATTGGCGATCAGTTCGGACAACACCATCGCCACGGTCTGGAGCGCCTCGATCTCCACCTCCTCATAACGGCGCGGCTCGACATGCTGGACGCAGAGCACGCCGATGGCGCGCTCCCGCCGCACGATCGGCACGCCGGCGAAGCTGTGGAACAGTTCCTCCCCCGTTTCCGGGCGATAGCTGTAATCGGGGTGCGAGGCCGCCTCGTCCAGGTTGAGCGTCTCGACATTGGTGGCGATCATGCCGACCAGACCCTCGCCCATCGCCATGCGGGTGACGTGCACGGCCTCCTGCTTCAAGCCCCGCGTCGCGAACAGTTCCAGCAGCCCTTCGCGCACCAGATAGATGGAGCAGACCTCGCTCGACAGCGATTCCCCGATGATCTCCACCACCTTGTTCAGCTTCGCCTGCGCGCTGGTGCGCGCGGCCATGACTTCCTGCAGGCGGATGAGGATCTGGCGGGCGGCGGCGGCGGGCGTGCTGGGCATGTGCCAAGCGCTAACAGATCGCGCGTCCGCTTTCCAAGGCGAATATGCGCGGTTCCAGCGGATTTTCCGTCTATGGATATGGCGGAAATGGACGAGGCTTTCGTTTACAGCCTTAAAATCTCGAAAGTCAGCGAGTCAGGGAGACGAGCATATGGCAGAAATCGATACGAAAGCCTTCGAACAGGATCTGATCGACCGCGGCTATTCCCGCCGCCAGATGGGCAAGGTCGCGGCCTTGCTGGGCGCGGGCGCGGCCGCCCTGCGCGTCACCGGCGCCATGGCGCAGCAGGCGGCGAAGCCGGTGGAAGGCGCGGTGCGCATCGGCGCCAATGAATGCTGGACCGGCCCCTTCCCCGTCGCCGCCGAAGCCGCGTTCAAGCTGGTGCAGGAAGGCAATCGCTACGAACCGAATGACGAACATGCGAAGCTGTTCGCCGCCGTCGCCGCCGTGGAGGGCATCCCGGCCGACCGCATCACCGCCTGGCCGGGCTCCAGCGATCCGCTGAGCCGCGTCGCCGTCGCCTATGCATCGCCGACGCGCGGCATCGTCACCGGCAACCCTGCCTATGAGGCGATCTGGCGCACCGGCGACTGGCTGGGCGCGAAGGTGACGAAGGTGCCGCTCACCAAGGATTATGCCCATGACGTGAAGGCGATGCTGGCGGCCGATCCCAATGCGGGTGTCTATTATATCTGCTCGCCCAACAATCCGACCGGCACGATGACCCCGCTGGCCGACATCCAGTGGCTGGCCGACAACAAGCCGAAGGACGCGATCCTGGTCGTCGACGAAGCCTATATCCACTGGTTCGATGGTCCGAACGCCGCGAAGATGGCGGCCAGCCGCGACGACGTGCTGATCCTGCGCACCTTCTCCAAGCTGTTCGGCATGGCGGGCATGCGGCTGGGTCTCACCTTCGCCAGCCCCGCGATCATGGAAAAGATGATGCGCTATGACGGCGGGCAGGTGACCGCGATGCTGCCGATGACCGCCGTCGCCTGCGGGACCGTGTCGGTGGCGCAGGCCGACCTCATCAAGGCCCGCCGCGCGGAAATGGTCGCCAATCGCGAAATGGCCATCGCGCACCTCAGGAAGAAGGGGATCAAGGTCATCCCCGGCAGCCAGGCCAATATGTTCATGGTCGACTGGGGAAAGCCGGCCAAGGCCATGCAGGCTGCCATCCTTGCGGAAAAGGTGCAGATCGGGCGCAACTGGCCGATCTGGCCCAACGTGTCGCGCGTCTCCGTCGGCTCGGCCGATGAGATGAAGGCCTTCTGCGATGCCATCGACAAGGTTTGGAAAGCCTGATCCAGGTTAACGGCTCATAAAATTTCAGGAATCCGGAGGCGGCGCATTGTGGAAATGCGCCGCCTCCTTCGTTTCCCCCGGTGGAATATGCGCAGTTGATGGAACAACTAGGGGAACAGACGACATGACCATGATGTTGGAAAAGGACGCCCGCGAAGACCTGCTCGACCGGGGCTATTCCCGCCGCACGATCGGCAAGATTTCCGCTCTGATGGCGGCCGGGGCGGCTGCCGGCAACCTGTTGATCCAGCCCGCCCTCGCGCAGCAGCAGGCGGCGCGCGGGGTGAAGGGCGCGGTGCGCATCGGCGCCAACGAATGCTGGACGGGCCCGTTCGAACCGGGCGTTCAGGCCGCGGCCAGGGCCGCCGCCGTCGGCAACTGGTACGATCCCGACAATTACAAGGGCGACCTGATCGCCACCATCGCCAAGGTGGAGGGGATTCCGGAATCGCACATCATGCTGTGGCCGGGTTCGGGCGGGCCGCTGGTCAGCACGGTCGCGGCCTTCTGCTCGCCCACCAAGGGCCTCGTCACCGCCGATCCGACCTTCGAATCCGCCTGGCGCACCGCCGATTATCTGAAGGCCCCCATCGCCAAGGCTCCCCAGGCCATAAGCAAGGGGCACGATGTCAAGGCGATGCTGGCCGCCAATCCCAATGCCGGGCTCTATTATATCTGCACGCCCAACAATCCGACCGGCACCATCACGCCGCTGGCCGACATCGAATGGCTGCTGGCGAACAAGCCCAAGGATTCGTTCCTGCTGGTCGACGAAGCCTATATCCACTGGTTCGACGGCCCGAACGCCGCGAAGCTGGTGGCGGGTCGCAAGGACCTGATCGTCATGCGCACCTTCTCCAAGCTGTTCGGCATGGCGGGCGTGCGCCTCGGCCTGACCTTCGCGGACCCCGAAGTGCAGAAGCGCATCAGCCTGTTCGGCCCGACGGCGGGCGGTCTGTCGATCACCGCCATGGCCTGCGGCAATGCGGTCTATCCCGAAGCCGGCCTCATCAAGGCACGCCGCGCGGAAATGATCGCGAACCGCGAGGAAACCATCGCCTGGCTCACCAAGAAGGGCATAGAGGTGCACCCCGGCAGCGAGGCCAATATGTTCATGGTCGACTGGAAGACCAAGCCGGCCAAGGAGATGCAGGCCGCCCTGATCGCCACGCCGGAAAAGGTGCAGATCGGGCGCAACTGGCCGATCTGGCCCACCGTCTCGCGCGTGACAGTGGGTTCAGCCGACGACATGGCGAAGTTCCGCGCCGCGGTGGACAAGGTGTACAAGGCCTGATTTCCTTCCCCCGGGTCGCACAAAGGGCGTCCGGTATATCCGGGCGCCCTTCTTTCCATCCTTGGGCAATCCAAGGCATTTCCATCCCGTAGCCGGGAGGGCGATGTCCGCTCTGCGGCCCGACCTAGAGCCAATCGACATTCAGAAGATGACGAACCGAGCCGAAGGCCACCGAAGGTAAAATGGTGATTTTCCGTGACCCGGAGCGCAGCCTGCTCAAAGTAGGTGAGCACCGGAAGCACGGAAAAGCGTCATTTGCAGGCCGTCAGGGCTGAATGTCGATTGGCTCTAAGCCATGCCCGCCGAAGTCTCGCACAAAGCCCTGAACTGCTCGGCCATCTGGTCCCAGCCGGGGTGGAATCCCATCTCCTCATGCTTCGCCATCGCTCCGGCATCCCAATGCCGGGCCGTCGCGGTGAAGCGCGTCCCCTCCCCCTCCACGGCAAAGCTCCAGATCGCCGTCATGAAGGGCGTTTGCGGTATCCAGCCGGAGGCATAGGCGTCGGTCGTCACCACCTTCTCCTGCGGCACCACCTCCAGCACGATGCCTTCCATCGGCCCCGTGTCCTCGCCATTCGGGCCGAACATCCGCACCGCGCTCCGCCCGCCGGGCCGCAGATCCTCCTCGATCACCTCGGCGCGCCAGGGCTTCGGGCAGAACCATTGGTCCTTGAGGTCCGTCCATACCTTCCACACGATTTCGCGCGGGGCGGCGATGTGACAGGTCACCGATAGTTCGAATTCCGCCGCGCTCATGCCGGCCTCCCCTCGAAAGCCGCCTTCATCCGAGCGGTATCCAGCTTCTGCATGGTCATCATCTCGTTCATCATCCGCTGGATGCCCGGTCGGTCGCCGGTCTTGTAAAGGTCCATGATCTCCTGCGTCACCAGCTGCCAGGACAGGCCATATTTGTCCTTCAGCCAGCCGCACGGGCCCGGTGAACCGCCGTCGGCGGTCAGGGCATCGAAATAACGATCGATCTCCGCCTGATCCCGACAGGCGACGGACAGCGAGACCGCCTCTGTGAAAGGAAATTTCGGCCCCCCGTTCAGCGCCTGATAGCTTTCCCCGAACAGGGTGAATTCCACCAGCAGCACGTCCCCGCCCTTGAACGGACTGGGGCTGGGATTATCGTCGGGATAGCGGCTGATGAAATCCACCGATCCCCCGAACAGGGAGGTGTAGAAGCGCGCGGCCTCCTCCGCCTGCCCGTTATACCACAGGCAGGGTGAAATCTTCGACATGGTTCCTCTCCTTATGCCGTGCCGGATCGCATGCCCACCAGCGCGAACATCGCGCCCTGGGGGTCGGTCGCCTGGATGATCCAGGCCCCGCCCGGCACCTCCATCGGGCCGTTCAGCACGGTTCCGCCGCCGGCGTTCACCTTCTCCGTCGCGATGTCGATGTCCGGCACGACGAAGTAGAAGAGCCAGACCGGCACCGGCACCTCCGGGGGACGGGCCATGATGCCGCCCGTCATGCTCTGGAAATCGGTGCCGCCGGTCTGGGAGACGAGCTGATAGCTGCCCATTTCCCCCATATCCATCGCCTCGCCCTTCGCCCAGCCGAACTGCCCGGTGTAGAAGGCCAGGTCGGCGTCGAAAGCGCCGCTGTAAAGTTCATGCCAGCCGACATGACCGTTCGCCATTGGTGGCGCGGGCTCCATCCCGTCGGGACTGGACCCCTTGAGCAGCATGAACGCCGCCCCGCCCGGATCGCTCATCACCGCGAAGCGCCCGACGCCCGGAATGTCCTCCGGCGCGCGCTTCACGCTGCCGCCCGCCCCGGCCAGCCGCTTCGCATCCGCATCCACATCGGCCGAACCGACATAGCCACCCCACCAGGGCGACATGCCGCGATCCTTCGCTTCGGCCGGAATGGACATGATCCCGCCCATCGGCCCGGCGCTGCCCGACACGACATGATAGGGATCATCGGTCCGCTCCCCGCCAAAGGGTTGCGCGGTCCAGCCGACGATGTCGCCATAGAAGGCGATCGCCGCCTGCGGATCGCTGGTCATCAGTTCATACCAGAAGAATTTGCCGTTCAGGTCGGTCATTTCCAGCCTCCCTCAAGCCCAGTTTTCGATCCCCGCCCTCAGGCCCTTGCGTCGAGCAGCACCTCGAACCCGCCATAGATCAGCCGCGCACCGGCGAAAGGCATGTCTTCCCCTTCCTTCGGCTCCATCCGCGGATCGTTCATGACCTTCTCCGCCCCTGCATCGCGAGTCGCCTTGTCGGGCCATTCGATCCAGGAAAAGACGACCTCCTCATCCTCCTCCGCGATCACGGCGGTGCGGAAATCGTTGACCTTGCCTAGCTTGACGTCGTTCGCCCAGCATTCCACGACCCGCAGCGCGCCATGTTCGATGAAGATCGGCGCGGCATAGGCCGCCACTTCCCTGTACCGCTCCTTGTTGCCCTTGGGCACGGGGATCACGAAACCGTCCATATAGCTCATCGTTTCTCTCCTTAAGGAAAGGCGGAGTTCAGGCAGCGGCTTCCTTGTTCACCGCCAGCGCCGCTTCCATATCCATCCACGCCACTTCCCAGATATGGCCGTCCAGGTCGGCAAAGCTGCGGCCGTACATGAAGCCATGGTCCTGCCGGGGATTGGGCTCCGCACCGCCCGCCGCCAACGCCTTCTCCGTCGTCCGGTCGACATCGGCGCGGCTCGCCTCGCTAAGGGCAAGCAGCACCTGCGCCGTTTCATGCGCGTCCGGAATGCGACGCGGCGTGAAGCCGGCAAACCGCTCCCGCGTCAGCAGCATCACGTGGATATTGTCGGAAAAGCTCAGCATCTGCGCGCTGTCGTCCGCAAAATCATTGTTCCGGACCGCGCCCACCGCCTCGTAAAAGGCGATCGAGGCAGCCAGGTCCTTCACCGGCAGGTTGACGAAAATCATTTTCGGAGCGGGGGCGTTCGGCATCACACATCTCCTTGGGATCATCCTGGCCTGTGGCCTTTTCCCGACTCACCGGCTTGAACTTTATGCACTGGCAGATTATATTATACAACCTATAAGTTAGGAAAAATAACCAAGGACTTCCTCTCGTGAAAAAGCGGGCCTATCAGGATGGTTGTGCAACGGCCCATGCGCTGGACCTGATCGGGGATCGCTGGGCCATGCTGATCATGCGGGAATTGATGCTCGGTCCCAAGCGTTTCACCGATTTGCGCGCCAGCCTGCCCGGAATCAGCGCCAATGTGCTGACGCAAAGGCTAGAGGAGCTGGAAGCGGCCAGCATCCTCATCCGCCGCCGCCTGCCCCCGCCCGCCGCCAGCCAGATTTATGAGCTGACGGAATGGGGCCGCGAGTCGGAGATATTGTTCCAGGTGCTGGGACGCTGGGCATCCCGCTCTCCCACGATGCAGCCCGGCATGCCGATGAGCAATGCGTCGGTGATCCTGTCGATGCGCACGATGATCGACCGCGACCGCATAGGCGATCTGGACGCCACCATCGGCCTGCGCTTCGGGGAGGAGGAGTTCCGCCTGACCCTGAAGGATGGCGATTTCACCGCCGTGCGCGGCGAAGCGGGCGGTGCGGACGCGATCTTCTCCGGCGACCAAAATGGGCTGGCCGCCGTGATCTATGGCGGCCTGACGTTCGAGGACGTGGCCGACTCGCTTCAGGTGGAGGGGGACATGGCCCTTGCGGCACGCTTCGTCCGGCTCTTCCCCTTGCCGCCCAAGGCGCCTTCGACGGCCACGCCAGCGTCATGAGGCCCCATAATCCTCCCCATGCCGGGCATGGGGAGGATTCATCTCCGCTCAATGCCCGGCGTTCAAAATCCCGAACACCTGCTCAAACTCCCCGCGCCGCTCCGCTTCGCGCAGGAACTTCACCCGTTCGACGCAGATTTCCTCCAGCGGCGGCTGCTGCGCCAGCAGCCCCATGACTTCCGCTATGAATTCGTCCAGCGGCATCATCTGCGGATTTTCCGCATGGCCGGGCATCAGGTCGGTCTGCACTCCCGGCGGCGCCAGTTCGATCACCTCGACATTGCTGCCCCTGAGCTGATGCCGCATCGACTGCGACCAGCTATGGAGCGCCGCCTTGGTTGCGCTGTAGGTGGGAGTGGCCGCCAGCGGGACGAAGGCCAGACCCGACGTCACCGTCATCAGCGTCGCCGCCTCCAGCCCCAGCAGATGCGGCAGCAACGCATGGGTCAGGCGGATCGGCCCCAACAGGTTCGTGGCGACGGTGGCCTCCGCTATGGCAAGGTCGATCCGCTCCTCCACAACCATGATCCCGGCATTATGGATCACGACATTGAGCGCGGGGAAGTCCGCGACCAGCTTTCCGGCGAAGGCCGCGATCGCCGCCGCGTCCTCCATGTCGACGGTCAGGGCTGCCATGCCCGGATGCTCCGCCGCCACGGCGTCCAGCGCCGCCTGCCGCCGCCCGGCGATGATGACCTGATTGCCGGCCGCATGGAATTCATGCGCCAGCGCCGCGCCGATGCCGGAACCGCCGCCGGTGATGAGGATGGTGTTGCCGCTCTTACGCATGGTCTTCTCCTTTTGCGATGGTGTGACCGGCAATCTAGAGCTACACTCTCTTTTTGAAAGAAGGCACCGAAAAGTGCCATACGCACCAAGAGGTGAGAAATGGAAAATCCGTTGCAAAAACGTTTTGCCCCGGCTGAAATCGCCGAAGCGGAAGCCTTTATCGACACCAATCCCGAAGCGCCGCTGGACCCGCGGATCGAACGACTCGTCAACGATCTGATCGGCCGCGTCGCGGATAAATGGACGCTGCTGGTCCTCGAACTGCTGGAGGAAAGGGGCACGCTCCGCTTCACCCGCATTGCCGAACAGGTGGAAGGCATCAGCCAGAAGATGCTGACCCAGACATTGCGTCAGATGGAGCGCGACGGCCTCGTCATCCGCACCGTCCATCCCGTGGTGCCGCCGCGCGTCGAATATGCGCTGACGCCGCTCGGCAACAGTCTCAGCGCCGCTTTTTGCGGCGTCTGGGTCTGGGCGGAGCGCAATCTGGAAGCGGTGGAGGAAGCCCGCCGCCGTTTCGACACGCGCGACTGAGGGATTATTGCGCGGGAATGAAGGTTTCCCGCATGGGCGTCAGCGGGAATGTCGGCACCTCGACCCGCACCGGAGCGCCGGGCACCAGGGCCGACGGTTGCGTCCCCGGCGCACCGGGCGCAAAACCGGCCGCGATCTCCCTGGGTGGGGTCGGCGGCGGCGGCAGCGGCGTTGGCGACACCACCACGCTCACCGTCCCGCCGAAGCGCGACTGCCATTCGGCCAGCCGCCGCAGATAATCGGCATAGGCGGCGTAGAATTCCTGGAACGGCTTTTCCAATTGGGTGAGCGCTTCGGGCGCATAGGCCAGCAGCTGGTTCGACGGCATGGCCAGTATCTTCGCCCCCACCTCTATGGCCACGGGGCAGAAGCTCTTCGTCACCGGCGGCAGTGCAAAGAAATTATAGACGACGGTGTTGAGCAGTTCCCGCGCCTTCAGCCCGCCCTGACCGTAAGCGACATAATAATTACGGTCGACCGCCGCGTTCGCTTCGCGCAGGGCCGCCTCATGCACATGCAATATCCGGTTATACTGGATGCGCGCCGGTTCGTTCACGCCATGACAGGAAAGCGCCGCGACGTTCAGCGCCATGCGCACGTGCCACAGCGCCGTATTGGCCGTCACGCCGCGATTGGGCGTCAGATATTTGCCGTCCTCGCCCACTTCCGGAATGCCCATTTCCTCGACCGCCCCCATCGGCGGCAGGGGCTTTATCGTCGGCACCACCGGGGGTGGCGGCGTGGGCGGCGCCTTCCTCTCGGGCGTGGAACAGCCTGCGATCAGCGCGAGCGCGGTGACAGATGCAAACTCACAGAAACGGCGAACGACGGTACGCGGCGGCACCCTGGCATCCCTTTGATCATTATCCGGACGTCACAACTCATCGCAGAGCGAAGCGTTCCTGACGACCAAAGCGGGCTCGGCTCGTCCGGGGAGGGATTCGGTTCGTCCCATTTGTCCTGCGACGCGCACCTGCGAAGACAATGCGATATGCCCGGGGCGCGCTGCTTTAAATCGGACGCCGGTCGCGCGCTTCGATTTTCTGTTGCCGCATCCTTTGAAGCAGAAAACCGGTTCCCGCTTTTCTGCACGATACCCTAGATGCGCCGTTCCAGCGCCGCCGCCGCTTCGTCCATCAATTGCGCGATGATGTCGGCCACCGGCTCCTCCTTCGACACCATGCCCACCGACTGCCCGGCCATCAGCGAACCGCCCTCGACATCGCCGTCGATCACAGCGCGGCGAAGCGCACCCGCCCAATAATGTTCGATCTGAAGCTGCGCCTCGCCCATGTCGACCGCGCCGCTGTCGAGCAGATTGGCGACCTCCCGCTGCTTGGCCGTAAAGGCCTCGGTTCCCGCGTTTTTCAGCGCCCGCACGGGGATGACCGGCAGGCGCGGGTCGATCTGCACGCTGGCGATCGCATCGCGGGCCGATGCACGGAAAAAGGCCTTCTTGAAGTTCGGATGGGCGATGCTCTCGACCGCGCAGGCAAAGCGGGTGCCCAGCTGCACGCCCGCCGCGCCCATTTCCAGATAGCCGGCGATCAGTTCGCCACGCCCGATGCCGCCGGCGACGAAGACGGGAAGCTGCGACGCCATTTCCGGCAGGATTTCCTGCGCCAGCACGCTGGTCGACACCGGGCCGATATGTCCGCCCGCCTCCATGCCCTCGATCACCAGCGCATCCACGCCGGAACGCGCCAGCTTCTTGGCCAGCGCCAGCGCGGGAGCGAAGCAGATCAGCTTCGCGCCCTTCTCCTTGATCGCCTCGATACTGCCCTTGGGCGGCAGGCCGCCGGCGAGGACGACATGGCCGACCTCATGTTTCGCGCAAACCTCGATCAGCTCGAAAAGCTGCGGGTGCATGGTGATGAGGTTGACGCCGAAGGGCTTGCCCGTCAGCGCCTTGGTCGCCGCGATTTCCCTGTCGAGCAGCTCGGGAGTCATGGCACCGCAGGCGATCACGCCGAAGCCGCCCGCATTGGAGATGGCCGCAACCAGATTGCGCTCCGACACCCAGCTCATCGCCCCGCAGAGGATCGCAACCTCGCAGCCCAGAAATTCAGTGCCGCGAGCCATCAGGGAAGCGAGTTTGGCGTTGGTCATGTTCAAGCCCTTAGAATCATAAAGCCCCTCCCCTTCAGGGGAGGGGTTGGGGTGGGGGTTCTCCCCACGCGCTATTTTGTGGGGCGTTCCCCACCCCCGGCCCCTCCCCTGAAGGGGAGGGGAGAAAAGGTCAAGCGACCGGTGCGTCCAGGCCATAGGCCGTGTGCAGCACACGCACCGCCAGTTCGGTCTCATCCTCGTCGATCAGCACCGAAACCTTGATCTCGCTGGTCGAGATGGCGAGGATATTGATGCCGCGATCGGCCAGCGACTTGAACATGGTGCTGGCGACGCCCGCATGGCTCTTCATGCCGACGCCGACGACCGACACCTTCGCCACCTTCGTATCCGGGATCACCCGGTTGAAGCCGATCACGTCCTTCTGGCTTTCCAGCACGTCCAGCGCCCGTGCAAGATCCGCGCCCGGCACGGTGAAGGTCACGTCCGTCTCGCCCTTGTCGCGGCCGACATTCTGGATGATCATGTCCACGTTGATCGCGGCGTCGGCCAGCGGCCCGAAGATGTGCGCCACCGCGCCCGGACGGTCCGGCACGCGGGTCAGGGTGATCTTCGCCTCATTCTTGTCATGGGCGATGCCGGTGATGAGCTGACGTTCCATCTTGTCTTCCTTGAGCTTGGCTTCCAGTTCCTCTTCGCTGACGATCAGCGTGCCGGGGAGGTCGTCCTGGGTGGGATCATCGAAGGAGGAAAGCACCTGCACGACCACGCCTTCCTTCATGGCGAGGCCGACCGAGCGGGTCTGGAGCACCTTGGCGCCGACCGAAGCCAGTTCCAGCATTTCCTCATAGGTAACGAGGTCGAGCTTGCGCGCCCGCGCCACGATGCGGGGATCGGTGGTGTAGACGCCGTCGACGTCGGTATAGATGTCGCAGCGGTCCGCCTTCACCGCCGCCGCGACGGCAACGGCCGAGGTATCGGACCCGCCGCGGCCGAGGGTGGAGATGCGGCCATCCTCCATCATGCCCTGAAAGCCGGGGATGACCGCCACCGTGCCCGACCGCATCGACGCCAGCAGGTCGATCGTGTCGATGTCCCCGATGCGCGCCTTGGCATGGGCTTCGTTGGTGCGGATCGGAAGCTGCCAGCCGAGCCAGCTCCGCGCATCCACGCCCATCGCCTTCAGCGTCATGGCGAGCAGGCCGCTCGTCACCTGTTCGCCGGAAGCAACGACGACATCATATTCCGCCGGATCGTAGAGCGGCGAGGCTTCCTTGCAGAAACCCACCAGCCGGTCGGTCTCCCCCGCCATGGCGGATACGACGACGGCGACCTCATGCCCCTGTTCGACGACATGTTTGACCCGTGCGGCGACGTTGCGAATTCGCTCCATCCCCGCCATGGAGGTGCCGCCGAATTTCATCACGATGCGCGCCATTTGCCTGTCGAACCCGCCTGCTGAAAAGAAATAAAATGCCCCGGAGGGGCGCGAAAACGGCGCTCCTATTAGCAGCAGCGGCGAATATGGCAAGCAAAGCGACAGAGTAGCGGGAGCAGCGGAAGGAACCGACCCGCCTGCCGGTCATTGCCCGTCCGGGGACCAGGAACGGAGGATGCGATGGAAAGCAGCTTATGGGCGATGGTGACGATCGGCGGGCCGATCCTGCTCGGGATCGTGCTGATTTTCGTGATGCTCAGCAACCGCAGGCACCGGACGCCGGAAGAGATGCGCCGCACCGAGGATGCGACGCGGGACCTCTACCGTCGCCTCGACCAGGAGGACAAGGCGCGCGAATTCGGATCGGCGGCGCCGGGCAATGCAAGACAGGCCGAAAAACAGCCATAGCCTGCACCCCCGGACACTGGTAGCAGGATGCCATGGAGAATATTGCGTCCAGCACCATCGACCCGCGTGAAGCCGCCCATTTCGGCACCATGGCCGCCGACTGGTGGAATCCCCATGGCAGCAGCGCCATGCTGCACAAGCTCAATCCGGTCCGGCTGCGCTATATTCGCGATGCCGTCGACCGGCATTGGCCGGGGCGGAGCCATGATTTCCGCCCGCTCGCGGGCCGGCGCGCCCTGGACGTCGGCTGCGGCGCCGGCCTGCTGGCCGAACCGCTGGCGCGCCTGGGCGCTAGCCTGACCGCGCTGGACGCGGCGGAGGAGAATATCGCCGTGGCGCGCAACCATGCCGCGGGGCAAGGCCTCGCCATCGACTATCGCGCCACGCCGGTGGAACGACTGGAGGAAACAGGTTTCGACCTCGTCACCTGCATGGAGGTGATCGAACATGTGGCGGACCCGGCAGCCTTCGTCGCCGCGCTGGCGGAAAAGATGGCCCCGGACGGCCTGCTGATCCTTTCTACGCCCAACCGCACCCCCCTCTCCCGCCTTGCCATGATCACCATCGGGGAAAGCATCGGCGGCATCCCCAAGGGCACGCATGACTGGCACAAATTCCTCAATCCCGAGGAACTTGCGAAGCTGCTGGAGAATGCGGGACTGGAGGTGATCGACAGCAGCGGGCTCAGCTTCTCACCGGCCAGGGGCTTCATCCTTTCGCCCAACAAGGCGATCAACTATCTGCTGACCGCCCAGCACCGGCAGGGCTGATGGCGATGGCGGTCGATCCCCGCATCGACGCCTACATCGCCGGGCAGGCCGATTTCGCTCAGCCGATCCTCCGCCATTTGCGCGGTCTGATCCACGCGGCATCGCCCGACATTGCGGAAACCGTCAAATGGGGCATGCCCTTCTTCACCTATCGGGACAAAAACCTCTGCAACATGGCCGGCTTCCAGCGGCATGTCGCCTTCGGCTTCTGGCATGACAAGGTTGCGCCGGACGGCAGCCGTGGCGAAGCCATGGGCCAGTTCGGCCGGATTCGACGCCTGCACGATCTGCCGGACGATGCCATGATCGCAGCTCTTTTGAGGAAAGCCATGGCGTTGATAGAGGCCGGCGACGAGCCACGCAGCGGCGTGAAGAGGCCTCGCGCACCGCTTCCCCTGCATCCCGCTTTCTCAGCGGCCCTCAACGCCGATCCTGCCGCCGCGGCAACATGGGCAGGCTTCCCGCCCGGCAAGATTCGCGACTATTGCGAGTGATCAACGATGCGCGAACGGATGCCACCCGCGACAGGCGCATCGCACAGGCGGTCGAATGGATCGCGGCGGGCAAGGGCCGCAACTGGAAATATGAAAAACGCTGAGAAGCGGTGGGCCGGGGATGGAGACTGGAGGAACGCAGCGGGGACTGAAAAAGCGTTCCGGGGCTCGCATTTCCCCGTGCCGCGCTCCCCAAAGGCGCGGCACCCATGACACCCTCAACTCACCGGCTTCGCCACAGCCACCATCGTCGGCTGGGCATCCGACACGGCATCCTTCGGCGCCACATCGCCAGCCGGAGTCTTGAGGCTCGCAGCAGCCGATTGTAGCGCAATGGCCGCCGCCTCCAGCGCTGCGACCGCCGATTGCGGCGTGACTGCGGGCGGTGCCGCTTCCGCCACGGCAACCGGCGTCGCGGGTTCCGCTACCGGCGGCGGCGCGGCCAAAGGCGCCGCAGCAGCCGTCTTCAGTTCACAGACATCGCCCACGCCAGCCGGCTTTTCCGAAAAATTCCGCGCCAACACAGGCAGTTCGTCCTGACCGGCGTTGGTGGCCAACGTCATCAGCGTGTCGGCCATTTGACAGAAACCCGCCGATTGCACGCCATCCGTATGACTGTTGGCCATTTTCGTGATGAAGTCGTCATAGGCACGTTGCCCGTCGGCAATGCCGTTTTCACGCATGAAACGCAGTTTCAATGCATTATTATATTTGTCCGCATTTCCCATCCTCTCATAGAATTTATCGTATTTCGCGGTGATTTCGCTATTGGTCGATCGGCATTTCAGCGATCCCAGCATCAACATGATCTGAAGATCTCTGACACGCGCCGCCTCTATTTCATAAGGCTGCCAGCACTGTACCTCCCCCGCGGACGCAGCGCCGCCGAAAAAGAGCGCAACGATACAACTGGCGGCACGCGCCGCCATCCTCAACCTGGACATGATGGACCTCGCAGAATCTCCGACCCCGCAAATCAAACATTAACATTTTGCCATAAAAATGCCATTAATTTTTATTTGACAGTGACATTTATGACGCATCCGGAAACATCGCGGATTCACGTCCTTTCCCTGATTTTATGACCGTTGCACCGGGTTATCCATGCGGATATTTCAGTTCCGGCATTGGCTATGCCGTCACGGCGTCGGCCCGCGCGATCAGCGCCCTCGCCTCCTCGACATGCATGCTTTCGATCATTCGCCCCTCGAACCGCTCGGCCCCGCCCGTCGCCGCCTCGACCAGCCGCCGTGCATCGGCGACGGCCTGGGGGTCGGGACCGAACACCTGATTGGCGACCGGCACCTGGCTCGGATGGATCAGCGTCTTGCCGTCGAAGCCCAGCGCATGCCCCGCCGCGCACTCGCTTTCGAAACCCGCTTCATCGTCCAGCCGGTTGAAGACGCCATCGAACACGGCGATCCCCGCCGCTCGCGCCGCCAGGATGACGGATTGCAGGGACAGGGCCAGTCCTTCCCGCCCGGCCGACGGCGGTATCCCCAAATCCTGCCGCAGATCGTTATTCCCCATGAACAGCCCCGCGCAGCCCTCCGCCGCCGCGATCGCCTGCGCCGCCAGCACGCCCGTCGCGCTCTCGATCATCGCGATCACCGGCTTGTGGCAGACGCTGAACACATCCTTCACCTGGCGGGGATTTTCCACCTTGGGCAGCACCACATAATCCGCGGCCGATGCCTTGAGCGCGACCATCTCCCGCCCATGAGAGGGCGCGCCCTCGACATTGATGCGCACTGCCGAGAGACGACTGCCAAATCCCTCCGCAACCGCTTCGACCGCAGTGGCCAGCGCTTCTTCCTTGCGGCCGTCGGGCACCGCATCCTCCAGATCCAGTATCACCATGTCGCAGGACAGCGTCCGTGCCTTGGCAATGGCGCGCGGGTTGGACGCGGGAAGAAACAGCAGCGATCGGGCGTGGCGCAACAACATGATGGAACTCCTATCACTTTGCCTTTTCCCATTCATGATTTCGCGTCATAGTCCAAGCGGATTTCGGGGGAGAGGCAGAGATGCTGGCGACATTCGCGCTGACGGTGACATTATTGGTGCTGTTCTACCTGGCGGTGAGCGTCAAGGTCGTGCGCCAGGGCTATCAATATACCATCGAACGCTTCGGCCGCTTCACCGAAGTCGCGCGCCCCGGCCTGAATTTCTACCCCGCCTTCTTCTACGCCGTCGGGCGGAAGATCAACATGATGGAACAGGTGGTCGACATTCCGGGGCAGGAGATCATCACCAAGGACAACGCCATGGTCTCGGTCGACGGCGTCGTGTTCTTCCAGGTGCTGGACGCGGCCAAGGCGGCCTATGAAGTGTCGGAACTCTATGTCGCGATCATGCAGCTCGCGACCACCAACCTGCGCACGGTCATGGGGTCGATGGACCTGGACGAAACCCTGTCCAAGCGCGACGAGATCAACGCCCGCCTGCTCTCGGTGGTCGACCACGCCACCAATGCATGGGGCATCAAGATCACCCGCGTGGAACTCAAGGACATCCGCCCGCCCGCCGACATCGTCAACGCCATGGGCCGCCAGATGAAGGCCGAACGCGAGAAGCGCGCCCTGATCCTCGAATCGGAGGGGCTGCGCGCATCGGAAATCCTGAAGGCCGAAGGGCAGAAGCAAAGCCAGATCCTGGAAGCGGAGGGCCGCCGCGAAGCCGCCTTCCGCGACGCCGAAGCCCGCGAGCGCGAGGCGGAGGCCGAAGCCAAGGCAACGCAGATGGTTTCCGAAGCCATCGCCAGCGGCAACGCGCAGGCGATCAACTATTTCGTCGCCCAGAAATATGTCGAGGCGGTGAGCCAGTTCGCCACCTCCCCCAACGCCAAGACGATCCTTTTCCCGGTGGAGGCGACTCAGCTGATCGGCACATTGGGCGGCATCGGCGCGCTGGCCAGGGAGGCTCTGGGAGACGCCGCGCCTCCACCGCCGCCCCCTGCCCCGTCGCGGCGCGGTCCGTTCGGACAGGGGCAGGCATGACCGACTGGCTCGCCATGCTGGACGACCATTGGGGCTGGCTGGTCTTCGCCGCGCTGCTCGCCATGGGTGAAGTGGTGATACCGGGCGTATTCCTGATCTGGGTCGCGCTGGCGGCCGCGCTGACCGGTCTGGTCGCCCTCGCCTTTCCGGTCTCCATCCCGCTTCAGTTGCTGCTTTTCGCGGGCCTTTGCCTGCTGTCGGTCTGGGGCGGGCGACGCTGGTACACCGCAAATCCGGTGGACTCGCAAGACCCGCTCCTCAACGACCGCACCGCCCGGCTGGTGGGAGAGGTCGTCACCGTCGTCGAACCCATCGACAATGGCCGGGGCCGGGTGAAGGTGGGCGACAGCGTCTGGTCGTGCAGAGGCCCTGACTCGCCAGTCGGTGCAAGAATGAGAGTGACGGGCGCGGAAGCTGCGGTGCTGACCGTGGAACCGGCTTGATGGCGATAACCCAAGTTGCGGATCGCATCGAGGATGTTCTGAAGGCGAACCATCCCGGCGGTTGAGATCACCAAAGACAAGCTTGGTCGCCGCGCGGGAAACAGATGTTCAGCCACGAAGCCCCAAGATGAAGCGCTTCTCTCTTCCCAACAACCGACCTCTGAAAAGCCATCGCTCCACGCCGTTCAGGCGGATCTCCGACAGAGGACGACAATATCGACAGCAAGCCGCAGTCGCCCGAACTGCTTCGGCATTTGGCGCCGTTGCGGAAAAGCGCTCGATCATCTCTGCCTTGACATTCGGGCCGCCGCTGCGCGCCTATTTGGGGGCCATCCTGATCGCTCCGTCCAGGCGAATGACCTCTCCGTTCAACATCGGGTTGGTTATGATGCTTTCGACCAATTGCGCATATTCGCCGGGCTGCCCCAACCGGCTGGGGAACGGCACCTGCTTTCCGAGGGAGTCCTGGGCCTCCTGGGGCAGCCCAGCAAGCAGCGGCGTCCAGAAGATGCCCGGTGCGATCGCCATGACCCTTATGCCATAACGCGCAAGCTCTCGCGCTATCGGCAGTGTCATTCCAACGATTCCACTCTTCGACGCGGCATAGCCGGCTTGACCGATCTGCCCATCATAGGCGGCAACCGACGCCGTGTTGACGATGACACCGCGCTCCTCGCCAACAGGTTCGGCGGTGTGAAGCCGCGCGGCGAAGGCAGAGAGCACATTGAACGAACCTATGAGATTGATCGTCACGATCCTGGAGAAGTCGGCAAGCGGCATCGGACTGCCGTCGCGATCTATCACCTTGCGCGGCGTGGCGATGCCGGCGCAATTGACCAGGATGCGAGCGACGCCGTGCCGCGCCTCAGCTTCCGCGATCGCCGCGTGAACGGCGACTTCGTCCGTCACATCCACAGCCAGGAAATGTCCTCCCAACTCCTCAGCCTGTGCGGAACCGAGCTTTGAATTGAGGTCGAAGATCGTGACCCTGGCTCCTAAGCGGGCAAGGCGCAGTGCCGTGCCAGCCCCGAGCCCCGATGCGCCTCCCGTGACGATTGCCGCAACGCCATCGATGTTCATCGCTTGTCTCTCCCTCAAATCAGTTCAATTGCCATTGCGGTCGCTTCGCCGCCGCCGATGCACAGGGCCGCGACGCCGCGCCGACCGCCCCGGCGTTGAAGCGCCGCCAGCAAGGTTGCCAGAATGCGCGCGCCCGACGCGCCGATCGGATGGCCCAGCGCTGTCGCTCCGCCATTTACATTGAGGCGGTCATCGGGGATTGCCAGGTCGCGCGCCGCGATCATCGCTACCGCGGCAAAGGCTTCGTTCACCTCGAACAGGTCGACATCCTCAACCGACCAGCCTGTTCTGCCGAGCAACGTCCGGATGGCGTGAACGGGAGCGGTGGTGAAGAGCGCGGGAGCATGCGCATGCGCCGCGGACCCGCTCAAGCGCGCTATTACCGGCATTTTGAGCCGCTCGGCAACGCTCCGCCGAGTCAATATAATGGCCGCCGCGCCATCGGAGATCGATGCCGAACTCGCCGCAGTGATCGTGCCGTTTGACGCGAATGCAGGCTTTAACGTCGGTATTTTCTCCGGCCGCGCCCTCCCCGGCTGCTCGTCCGTTGCGATGAATTGCGAGCCTGACCGCGTCCTTACAGGCACCGGCACGATTTCTTCGGCGAAGGCGCCCGTTTCGATTGCGGCCCGCGCCCGCTCCAGCGACCGAAGCGCATAGGCATCCTGCATCTCGCGCGTGAACTGATAGGCATCCGCCGTATCCTGCGCGAACGCGCCCATCGGCTTGCCCACGCTATAGGCATCCTCGAGACCGTCCATCATCATTGTGTCGATGACGCGGTCATGTCCGATCCGAGCGCCAGAGCGATGTTTGGGAAGGGCATAGGGCGCATTGGTCATGCTTTCCATGCCTCCGGCGACGATGACGTCGGCGGCGCCCGCTCGCAGCGCTTCGGCCGCCATGATGATTGCCTGCATGCCAGAGCCGCACATTTTGTTCACTGTCGTGGCCTGAACGCTCTCCGGAAGCCCGGCGCCGAGAGCGGCCTGTCGCGCCGGCGCCTGGCCGAGCGCCGCCGGCAGCACGCATCCCATGTAGATGCGGTCGATTGCTTCGCCCGGCACCTTGGCGCGTTCGACTGCCGCACGGACGGCGATAGCGCCAAGCTCCGTTGCGGCGACCGATGAAAACGCGCCTTGAAACCCGCCCATCGGAGTGCGGGCATAACTGGCAATCACGATAGGGTCGGTCTGCATAAATTTCCTTCAGCTTCAGGCGGATATGTCCGCTCCTGCTCCACGGATCTGGACAGCGCCTTCCTCGAATGATTTGAGGAAGAACAAGCGCCCCCCGGCACTTGTCATGATCAACTGCACAGCAGGATCGGCGTTTCGACAAGGCCGCGGAATGACTGCATGAACCGGGCCGCCAGGGCGCCGTCGATTGCGCGATGATCGAAGCTCGCCGTCGTCGCCATGATCGTCGCGAGCCCCACGGCACCATCGACCTTCCACGGCTGCTCCACCCCTGCGGCCGTGCCCAGAATGAGAGCCTGGGGCGGATTGATCACCGGAAACATCTCGTCGATCCCGAACATGCCGAGATTGGAGATCGAGCAGGTGCCGCCCTGATATTCCTCGGGCAGCAGCTTGCCATCGCGCGCCTTCGCGGCGAGCGCCTTCGTCTGCGTCGCTATGGCGGAAAGCGACAGCGCCTCAGCGCCCTTGATCACCGGAGTGATGAGGCCGCCGTCGATCGCAACCGCCATCGATATGTCGACGCGCGCGAAGCGATGCAGCTCCTCGCCGCCGAACTGGACGTTCGCGTCCGGCACTTCGACGAGCGCGAGCGCCAGGGCCTTGATCAGCATGTCGTTGACGCTGAGCTTGATGCTGCGCGGCGCGAGAGAGGCGTTCAATTCTCTGCGCAGCTTCAACAGCGGATCGATGTTGCAGCGTGCCGTCAGGTAGAAGTGCGGCACCGTCTGCTTGGATTCGGTGAGGCGCCGCGCGATGGTCTTTCGCATCGAACTGAGCTTGACCGTCTCGACAGGAACGCCGGAAGGCGGTGGGGCGATGGTCGCGACAGGGGACGGCACGGCGTCGATCGACCGTGCGACCGGGTCGTGGCGCGGGGTGACCAATGGCCCGATGCCAAGATCGGCGCGAACGATGCGGCCGTTGGGGCCGGTACCGGTGATGCCGCCAAGGTCAATGCCCTTCGCCTCCGCAATGCGCAATGCAAGCGGGCTAACCTTCACCCGCTCGGCGGGCGACACACGGGTGCGCGGCGCCGGCACCCTTGGCGCGGGCTTTGGCCGGACCGACTCTGGAGCGGATGGAGCGGGCGCTTGCGCGGCCTCGACAGGTCGGGCGATCGTCGGCTCGGCGCCGGCCAGCACCGGCCTGGGCGCGGTCTCGCCATTCTCCGCCATGACGGCAATGACCGTGCCGACCGCAACGTCTGCCGTTCCTTCGGGAACCACGAGGTTCGTTATCCTCCCCTCGTCCACGGCTTCGAATTCCATCGTGGCCTTGTCGGTCTCGATCTCGGCGAGGAGATCGCCGGCCTTCACCAGATCGCCCTCGGCGACCAGCCATTTTGCCAGCGTGCCCTTTTCCATCGTCGGCGACAGCGCCGGCATCTTCAGTTCGATGGCCATGTCAGTTTCCCAGGAAAAGTTCGGCGGCGGCTTCGATGATGGCGTCGCTGTCCAGCCGATAGGCGTGATAGAGATCGGGCAGGTCCCCGGTCTGGCCGAAACGGTCGGTCCCGAGCGGGCTCACCCGCATGCCCTTGACGCCGCCGAGCCAGGACAGCGCGGCGGGCGATCCGTCGAGCACCGTCACCAGGCCCGCGCCCGGTGCCAGCGCGGATAGCAACGTCTCAGCATGGCAGGGCGCGGCCGTTTCATCGGTCCAGCGCGCGGCGCGACGGGCCGACCAGCCGCGATGGAGCAGGTCAGGTGAGGTGACATTGAGCAGGCCGAGACCCGGAATGTCGTCGACAAGCTTTTCCCACGCCGCCAACGCTTCGGGCGCGACGACGCCGGTGAAGGCAATCGCGGCTTCAGCCCCTTCGGAAGGACGACGCAGCCAGTAACCGCCCTTCAACAGGTCGGCTTGCCAGCTGACGTCATCGCGTGCGACCTGCGGGATCGATCGGGTCGTCAGGCGCAGATAGACAGAGCTGCCGTCGGGCTGCTGCATATGGTCGAAGGCATAAGCCATCATCATGGCCAGCTCGTCGGCATAGGCCGGCTCGAAATAGGTGAGATTGGGCTGACCCATGCCGATCAGCGGGGTGTTGATCGACTGGTGCGCGCCGCCTTCCGCTGCCAGCGTAATCCCCGACGGCGTGCCCACCAGGAGGAAGCGGGAGTCCGAATAGCAGCCATAGTTCAGCGCATCGAGACCGCGGGCGATGAACGGGTCGTAGACAGTGCCGACCGGCAGCAGCCGTGTACCGAAATGCGGTGCGGCAAGGCCCAGCGAGGCCAGCATGAGGAAGAAGTTGTTCTCTGCAATGCCCAGCTCGATATGCTGACCCGCCGCATGCTGCGCCCATTTCTGTGCCGAGGGAATCTTCGCCTTGTGGAACACGTCGGCCAGCTCCTGCCGGCGAAACAGGCCGCGCTGGTTGACGAAGGCGCCGAGATTGGTGGTCTGGGTGACGTCAGGCGCGGTGGTGACAATGCGATCGGCCAGCTCCTCGCCCGATTTGGCGAGGTCGAGCAGGATGCGTCCGAAAGCGGCCTGGGTGGATTGTTCGGCGCCCTCGGGCGCGCGGATCGCCGGAACGGCGACTGCGGGCGCCAGCGGTTCCGTCTTGACCTTCGCGATCGGACTGTCGGCGATGAAAGCCTTCAGCTCTGTTGCGGCATTGTCGCCAAGGCCGCCCCAGGGTTCCCACTCCTCGCCTTCCCTGATGCCCAGGCCGGTGCGGAACTGCTCCATCTGGGCCGGGTTCATCATGCCCGAGTGATTGTCCTTGTGGCCCGCGAGCGGCAACCCGTGGCCCTTGACCGTATAGGCGATGAACAGGGTCGGCCGGTCGTCCTGCGCGCTGTCGAATGCGTCGACCAGCGTTTCGATGCAATGGCCGCCCAGATTGGTCATGAGCCGCGCCAGAGCCTCATCGTCATAGCTGTCGAGCAGCTTCCGGGCGTTTGGTTTCTGGCCAATATCGGCCATCAGCCTTTCGCGCCAGGCAGCGCCGCCCTGATAGGTGAGCGCCGCGAACTCGGCATTGGGGCAGCTGTCGATCCATTCTTCAAGCGCCCTGCCGCCGGGGCGCGCAAAGGCAGCGAGCTGCATCTTGCCATATTTGAGGGTGACAACGCGCCAGCCACATGTCTCGAAGATATCGTCGAAGCGCCGGAACATGCGATCCGCCGTGGTCGCATCCAGCGACTGGCGGTTATAGTCGACGATCCACCAGCAGTTGCGCAGATCGTGCTTGTAACCCTCGATCAGGCATTCGTAGATATTGCCCTCGTCGAGTTCGGCATCGCCCATCAGCGCGATCATGCGGCCCGCATCCTCCTCCCGCACCTGGCCGTGCGCGATAAGATAGTCCTGGACGAGTGAAGAGAAAGCCGTGACCGCGACGCCCAGGCCGACCGAGCCCGTGGAGAAGTCGACGGGGATAGTGTCCTTGGTACGGGAAGGATAGCTTTGCACACCCCCCAGACCGCGGAATTTCTGCATGCGATCGAGGGTCTGGTTGCCGAGCAGGTAATGGATGGCATGCAGTACCGGCCCCGCATGCGGCTTGACCGCCACTTTGTCCTGCGGACGAAGGGCATGGAAGTAGAGCGCCGCCATGATCGCGGTCATCGACGAACAACTGGCCTGATGGCCGCCGACCTTCAGGCCATCGCGTTTGGGCCGAAGATGATTGGCGTTGTGAATCATCCAGGAGGAAAGCCACAATAATCGCGTATCGAGATGCTCGAGCGCGTTGACGATGTCGCGTCGCGACTGGCTGCTCGCGGCTTCCATGCACTTGATCCTTCGAATTCGATCGGCGGTCGATAAATTGAGGAGGGCCGCCGCGGGTGTCACACCCTCCGCGGCTTCTTGCGCGATCAGATCAGCGTCCGGTCGGCGCCCTTCAGGCCCAGCATTTCGCGCGCTTCGGCGGGTGTCGCGGGCTCATGGCCGAGTTCGGCCAGGATGCGCTTGATCTTCTCGACCTGCTGGGCGTTCGATGCGGCGAGTTCGCCACGTCCGATATAAAGACTGTCCTCAAGCCCGACGCGAACATGCCCGCCCAGCAGCGCCGCCTGGGTTATGAACGGCATCTGGTGGCGGCCCGCCGCCAGCACCGACCATTTATAGCTCTCCTTGCCGAAAAGCCGGTCCGCGGTTTCCTTCATGAACACGAGGTTTTCGAGGTGCGCGCCCACTCCACCCAGGATTCCGAAGACCATCTGGACGAAGAATGGCGGCTTGATCAGGCCACGATCGATGAAATGCGCCAGCGTGTAGAGATGCGAAAGGTCATAGCATTCATGCTCATATTTGGTGCCCATGCCGCCCAGCGTCTCGAACATATAGGCGATGTCACGGAAGCTGTTGCGGAAGACATAATCGTCCGAATTGGCAATATAGTCCTTTTCCCACGGATATTTCCATTCCGTGATCTTGCCCGCCACGGGAAATAGCGCGAAGTTCATGCTCCCCATGTTGAGCGAGCATATCTCGGGCTGGAACCGGAGCGCGGCCGCGATGCGCTCCTGGACGGGCATGGTCAGACTGCCGCCGGTGGTAAGGTTGATAACCGCGTCGGTGCGCTGCTTGATCACCGGCAGGAAACGCGCGAACACCTCCGGATCGCCGGTCGGGTGGCCATCCTCGGGCCGACGTGCGTGCAGGTGGATGATCGCGGCCCCTGCTTCGGCGGCGGCAATCGACTCCTCAGCGATCTGTTCGGGGGTAATCGGCAGCGCATCGGACATGGTCGGCGTATGGATGCCTCCCGTGATTGCGCATGAAATGATGACTTTGGCCATGAAGCTCTCCATTAATAGGCCACCGCGCAAACCTCTCGGATCGCTTGGATTATTGCCTCGCCTAGCGGACGGCATGAGCCTCCCAATAGGCGCGCGCCCATGGCATGGGCAGATGGCGCATCCCGCCCTGAGATGCGTGGCAGGCATCGCTCAGGTGCTTCGATTGCGCTTGCTGCGGATGTGCGGATGACAGGCAGCCGATAGGTGCCAGCTATCGCCGGCAAGTTTCTGCCATATCGGTTTTATAGCTTTGGGCGACTAAACTCCCGCGATGCGGAGCGCGCAATCCTGCGGGTTTGTCCGGCGAAGGGCGGCACCCGAAGGAAACAAGGCGCGCAAATGATGGGCGGCGTGGCCGTCCCGACGGAAAAGAGAGACTAAGGAGAAGACAATGCAGATGCTTGATGAACGCCGATCCGAGATCGCGGCGAAAATTGTTCCGCCTTCGAAACTCGCTCATTTTGTTCTCCGCACGTCCCGCTTCGCGGAGATGGTGGATTGGTACAAGCTCGTGATGCATGCGACGGCCGCCTACGAAAATCCGGGCTTGTCTTTCCTGTCCTACGATGAAGAGCATCATCGCATCGCGATCGTGGCCGTTCCCGATCTGCACGACCAGGACGGTTCCGATGTCGGCCTGCATCATATCGCCTTCACCTATGACTCGCTTCACGACCTGCTGGAAAATTATCAGCGCCTGAAAGACCTTGGGATCGCGCCTGCATGGGCGATCAATCATGGCCCCACCACCTCGCTCTACTATCGCGACCCGGACGGCAATCATCTCGAATTCCAGGTCGAGAATTTCGTGACTGTCGAAGAATCGACGAAGTTCTTCTTTACGGAAGAGTTCAACGTCAATCCCATCGGCGTCGAGTTCGACCCGGACATGTTGCGTCAGCGGATGCTTGCGGGTGAGGACGAGACGGAACTCAAACGGCGTCCTGCAAGCGGACCGGTGGGACTGGACGCAGTCAAGATTTGACGAGGCCGGGATTCCATCGGGAACCGCGTGCCGGGCCTGAACAGGGGAACAGGGTCGAGGGATTCCGTCGGCCCAGGGTTCCTAGAGCAGATTCCGATCCGATTGCATCGGCTCGACTGCTCTAAGTTTTTGTTTTGTCGCGTTTTCCGAGTCAGCAGATGATTCCATCTGCTTGGAAAACGCTTGTCTTATGACATTGCGGTCCGTTTGGGTCATGCTGGATTGCCCGGGCCGGGGTGGCCACCCCGGCCCGGGCGGAAGGGGACGGATCGTGAAAGCGCCGGTCGTTGTGGGACCGGGTTAGAGTAGGATCGCCCCTTTCTTTTCGTGTCGGCCCGAACGGATACCGGGGTTTTGGACCCGGATGACAAGCATGGGACAGCGGAAAAGATGAGCGACAATCTACCACAGACGATCGGCATCGACATCTCCAAAGCGAGCCTCGATTGCTATGCTCACCCCATCGGCGTCGAGCGCCAGTTCACCAACACGGCCAAGGGCCACAAGGCACTGATCGCCTGGCTGCGACAATGGCCGGTCGAGCGGATCGCCTATGAGGCAACGGGCACCTATCATCGGGCGCTGGAGGCGGCTCTGGCCGACTGGCCCTGCGTGAAGCTCAACCCGGAGCGCGCCCGGCGCTTCGCCCAGGCGACTGGCATTCTGGCCAAGACCGATCGCATCGATGCCATGTTGCTGGCCCGTATGGCGGCCACCTTGCAGCCGCCGGTCAGACCCGCTCGAAGCGCACAGCAGGCGCAGATAGCGGAGCTCATCAATGCCCGAGACGGCCTCGTGCGCGATCGCACCGCGCTCAAGAATCGCGAGAAGAACCTCACCATCGCCTTCCTCAAGCGCCAGTGCCGGCAGCGGCTCGAGCAGATCGAACGGCATATCGAGGCGCTCGATACCGAGATCGCCAACCTGATCGCCGCCGATGCCGCGCTCGCCCGCCGGCATGAGATCCTCACCAGCATCGCCGGCGTCGGAACGCTGACCGCCAACCAGCTCATCGCCACCATGCCCGAACTCGGCAGCCTCGAGAACAAGCAGGCCGCATCCCTCGCCGGTCTCGCCCCCGTCGCTCGACAGTCCGGACAATGGAAAGGCAAGACCTTCATCCGTGGCGGACGCGCCAACGTGCGGCAGGCTCTCTATATGCCGGCCCTCGTCGCCGCCCGGTACAATCCCGATCTCAAGGCAAAATATCAGCAGCTCGTTACTGCCGGGAAGCCCGCCAAGATCGCCATCACCGCCGTCATGCGAAAGCTCGTCGTCACCGCGAACGCCATGCTCAAAGCCGATCGATGCTGGACGCAATCTCCAGCTTGATCATCACGGATACTCTAGCAACTTGCGGCTGGCGCACGCGCGGCGCCGGCTGCTTCATCCGCTTCATCGAACCGACGGCCCTGATGCCCGCTGCCTATCATGGGACAGAAACCGCCATCGTTTCCTTGAATAGCTAATCTTCAATAATACAACAAAGCCGGTGAATGTCGGCAGATCATAGATAAATGTCGGGAGGAAAAGATGCGTGTATGGCTGGTGACGACCGTTGCGTCCGTTTGTTTGATGCCGGGGATCGCCCTCTCGCAAGGCGCGCCGGCGGGGTCGGCCGTGCAGGAACCCGCATCGGCGGAGGAATCCACCGCCAATGGAACGGGCCTGGAAGAAATCATCGTAACCGCCCAGCGCCGGGTCGAAAGCTCGCAGCGCGCGGCGGTTGCGATAAATGTCGTCGACGGCGCCGCATTGCTGAAGGCCGGCGTGACGCAGGCGGATCGGCTCAACGAACAGGTTCCTGCGCTCTCCATCCAGCCGACGAGCACCGGCAATCTGATTTTCATCCGGGGCGTCGGCAATTTCACGCTTACCCAGAACAGCGATCCGGCCTCTGCATTCAACTATGACGGCGTTTATGTGGGCCGCCCGACCGGCACGGTTGGCGTTTTCTACGATCTCGAACGGGTCGAGGTGTTGAAAGGTCCGCAAGGAACGCTGTACGGCCGCAACGCGACGGGCGGCGCGATCAACGTCATCCCCGTGCAGCCGAAGCCTGGCGATTTTTCCGGCCATGGCTCCCTGAGCTATGGCAATTACGATGCCCTCATCGCGGAAGCAGCGGTCAACATACCCATGGGCGATGACGGGGCTCTCCGCATATCGGGCATGCGCTCGAAGCGGGATGGCTATAATCGCGATGGAACATCTGACGAGGATATTACCGCATTGCGCGTGCAGTTGAAGGCACGCCTGACGCCCAACCTGACCGTTCGCCTCGCCGCCGACCATGCGGATCTGGGCGGCGTGGGTACGAGCGTCGGTTACGACGGGCACTATGTCTATAATCCTCTGGCCGGCCGATACGCCTTTGCGCCGGCGAGCGTGCCTGCCTCCGATGGCGTGCTCACGCCTTTGGCGCAGGCCTATCGCGTCACCGTCAACGCCGGCCCGGCAGGCCGCAAGTTGGACCCGCTGGCCATCGCGCCCTATCAGAATAATCGGTTTTACGGCGCCAACGGGCTGATCGAGTGGACGACGCCCATCGGCACGCTCTCGGTCATTCCCGCATGGCGCTACAACAAGCTCGATTATCTGGCGACCAGCGGCGCCTTCGGGGCGCTCCAGCGCGAGACCGATGAGCAATACAGCCTTGAGGCACGTTTCGCCGGCAACCGCGTCGGCAGCATCGACTATACGATAGGCGCGCTTTACTATCATGAGGACATCTCTGCCGATGTCGCGCTGAGCACCTCGGCTTCGGCAGCATTCTCCAACGCGCGCTACGTCACGGAATCGATCGCGCCCTTCGGCCGGTTGACACTCCATCTGAACGACCGTGTCAGACTTGTCGGCGGTATCCGCTATACCGAGGATCGCAAGCGGTTCGCCGGCACGAGCATCTCAGGCGCGATCGTCTGCCAGCTACGGGTCGCGGGCGTGCCCACCTGTCCCAACGCTCCGCTCTTTCCCGTTGTGGAGACGCCGGCGCAGTTTCCCTTCGCCTTCCCCGCGGCGGGATCACCGCCGGTGCCGCTTCGCGTTGGCGGCGTGCCGACAGGGGCCCTCCTCATCCGCGGCGACCGAAACGACGATCAGCACCTGACCAACCGCCGCGTGACATATCGCGGCGCGGTCGAGTTCGATCTGGCTCCGCAATCGATGCTCTATGCGAGCGTGGAAACCGGCTATCGGTCGGGCGGCTTTTCAGCCGCCACCGGTTTCGAGACATATGATCCCGAATTTATCACGGCCTATACGATCGGATCGAAGAACCGGTTTTTCGACAACCGGGTGCAGCTCAACATCGAGGGTTTCTGGTGGGAATATAAGGACCAGCAGGTGTCGTCCGTCCGTCCCGACCTTGCAGGACGCATCACCAATATCACCCAGAATATCGGGCAGTCGCGCATTCGCGGTATAGAGGTCGAGGCGCGGGTATTGGCCACTCCGACGACTTTGATCAGTGGCGACGTCCAGTATCTTGACAGCCGCAACAAGTCGTTCACTTATGTAAACCAGAATAGCGGCGTGCCGCCATTGACCGGCTGCATCGCCACTCTGGATACCGCGGCGAACCGTTATAATGTGGATTGCGCGGGCAAGCCGGGCTTCAACTCGCCGAAATGGACGCTGAACATCGCTGCCCAACAGACAATTCATGTCGGCGATTTCGACATCGTCGCCAGTGCCGATACGCAGTATCGCAGTTCCCGGTATCTGGGTTTCCTCTATCTCCCCGAACAGCGCGCCTCGGGCGTCTGGCGCAGCAATGCGCAGTTGAGCTTCGGTCCGGCGAACGGAAACTGGTCGATCGCTGCGTTCGTTCGCAACATCGAGAATAACCGCACCCCGGTCTTCTCCTCGACGCAACCCATCGCCAACATCCTCGTATCGACCCGCGCCGCGCCGCGCACTTATGGCGCCCGCGCCGCAGTGAAATTCTAGAGCAGATTCCGATCCGATTGCATCGGCTCGACTGCTCTAAGTTTTTGTTTTGTCGCGTTTTCCGAGTCAGCAGATGATTCCATCTGCTTGGAAAACGCTCTAGCTGGGAAATGTCCGTGCATAAGAGAAACCAAGTCAAATCCTTCGCAACGGCCTTGCTGTCGATAGTCGCCGCCGCGCCGCTGGCCGCCGCGCCGTCCGTGGACATGGTGCGCCAGGGCGTGGTCCTTGACGGCGTGACCGTCATCGATACACGCACCGGCGCGGCAAGACCCAACAGCGCCGTGTGGATACAGGGCGAACGGATCGTCAAGGTTGCGCCGGCGCACAGCTTCAAGGTCGCTCGAACCGCGCGCCGCGTGTCGCTGCCGGGCAGGTTTGTCGTGCCTGGCTACAACGACATGCATGCGCACAACCTGAATAGCGCAAGTCCCGCAACGAGCCTGCCGCTCATGCTGGCGAGCGGAATTACGGGGTTCCGCCAGATGGCAGGCTCTCCGGAATTGCTGGCGGCGCGTGCATCGGGGAAGCCTATCCTGCCGCCAGAATCCCCGGCCCTGTTGGCTATGCCCGGTGCGATACTCATCCCCGGAGCAAGCGCCACTGCCGAGTGGATGCGGGCCGAAGTCCGCCGGCAGAAGCAACAGGGCGCCGATTTCATCAAGATAGCGGATGCCGGCCGCGAAGCCTATCTGGCGGCGATTGACGAAGCGCGTCTCAACGGGCTTCCGATCGCAGGCCATCTTGTCCCGTCGGTCACGATCAGGGAGGCCGCCGGGCATGGGATGACGTCGGTTGAGCATCTTGGCCCAGGCATCAGCGTCTTGCTGAGTTGCTCGCGTGACGAGGACGCGCTGCGGCGAATTCTGTCTTCGGCACCGGAACCGGCGGAGGCTCCGGCGAATGCCGCGCCGGAGGAGTGGAAGCGGCTTTTGGCCAATCCCATGGCGCAGCTTCCGCCGCCCGCCATCAGGCTGATCGCGCGGACGGTAGCGACGTTCGACGAAGCGAAATGCCGCACGCTCGCCCGCGATCTCGCGGCCGGGGCCATGTGGCAGGTCCCGACTCTGGCGCGACTGGAAGCGATGGAGATAGGCGACGGCCCATCCCTGCGCGACAATCCGGACAATAAATATGTGCCCGCGGAATCACGCGCGCTCTGGAACTTGGTCGGTGATGCGTTCAGCCGCCGAATGGCCGCGGGCGACCGGGAGACGCTTCGGAATCTGTTCGAACTCCAGTTGAAGGTGACGAAGCTGTTCGACGAAGCGGGCGTCAAGATGCTGGCCGGAACGGACTTCGGCGGAGGGTGGCTGCCCCCTGCTTCATTGCATCATGAGTTCGACCTGCTCGCGCGAGCCGGCATTCCTCCCTTGCGCATCTTGCAGATGACGACGATCGACGCGGCGCGCTTTCTCGGACGGGAACGGACGATGGGCGCGGTGGAGCCGGGGATGGCCGCCGATCTGGTCGTCCTCAATGCCAATCCGCTGGCGGCGGCTGGAAACCTTCACGGCATTGCCGCCGTGATGCGCGCCGGACGCCTCTACATGCGTGCGGAGCTCGATGCACTGAAGCGGCGGTCGACGCCGCGATGAGGGACTTTTCCGGCAGTCGCGGCGCCAGTGCGCTTCTCTGAACCGGGCAAGCATAAAGGACGAGCATATGAATCACTCGGTCGAGGACGTCATCCGGGAGTTGGAGAATCGGAGGATCGCCGCTCTCGTGTCAACGGATCTGGCTGCCCTCAACAATCTCCTTGCCGATGATCTCGTGCATGTGCACGGAAACGGGAAAATCGACGATAAGGAAGAGTATCTGCAAGGTGTGGCCAGCAAATATCGTTACCATTCCATCCAGCGAGGCGATCTCAACATACGCGTTTTCGGGAATGTGGCGATCGTAGTAGGTCGTCTGTCGCAAACGGTCTCGTTTCAGGGAGACGACAAGCGGATCGACATGAATGCAGTGGTCACCCAGACGTGGACCCGCGACGCGGACAACTGGAGGCAAAATAGCTGCCATACCGGTGTTGTTTCAACCTGAGATATGCCGCCGGTTCGTTGAACCGACAGCATCTTTCGTAATTCACGCCGGGCCGAAATCCAGCACGATCTTTCCGACGACATCTCCCCGTTGCAGGGCCTCCATCGCCGCGCCGGCCTCCTCCCAAGGCAGGACGCGGCCGACGACGGGATGGATACTGTGCTGAACAAGCGCACGGTTCATCGCCTCGAACATCTCTCTCGAACCGACGGTGACGCCGCGAATCCGGGCATTCCTGCCATAGATGTGCCGCACATCGATCGGCTCGACCGCGCCGCTCAACATGCCGACCACGGAGATCGCGCCGCCCAGCCGAATGGCCTTCAGGCTCTCCGTAAACGTGCCGGCTCCGCCCACCTCCACGACGAGGTCTACGCCGCGGCCGTCCGTCATCGAAAGCGCAGGGGCGCTCCATTGGGGATCGTCTCGATAGTTGATGCCGCCATCGGCGCCCAGCGCACGCATCTGCTGCAATTTGGCGTCGGACGAGCTGGTCGCCAGAACCGCCGCGCCAGCCATCTTCGCGAATTGCAGGGCGAAGAGGGAGACGCCTCCCGTGCCCTGGACGAGCACGACCGATCCCGGCTTCGCCGCGCCGGAGTGCATGACGGCGTTCCAGGCCGTCAAGGCCGCACAGGGCAAGGTTGCCGCCTCTGCCGCCGAAAGATGCGATGGAGCCGCAACCAGCGCCTGCTCGGCCGCCGTGAACATCGTCTGCCCAACGCCGTCACGCGCGGCCCCAAGCGGGCGGCGGCTTTCAGGAGAGAGTGCGCCAGCGATCCATTCCGGGAAAAAGAGCGAGCAGACGCGATCCCCCGGCCGCCATCGCGTGACGCCGTCGCCGACCGCCTCCACGATCCCGCAGGCATCCGAGAACGGGATATAGGCCCGGCCCGGTCGATCGATCGACTTTCCCGAGATCATGGCAATATCGCGATAGTTCAGCGCGACGGCCGCTGTTCGCACCCGCACTTCATGCGCGGCGAGCGGCGGCAAAGCGACATCGGTCATGAAGAGCCGGGCTTCGCCATCTTCGACGCACACTGTCAGAGCTCTTCCCTGGCTGCTTCCCGGCATGAATATTCTCCCGATGATGATGGCGCGGTTCGGTCGGGCCGCCGCGTTGGCCGGTCCCGGTTCAGCGGGGACCGAGGCGTACCGCGCCGTCGAGGCGGACCGTCTCTCCGTTCAGCATGGGGTTGCTCGCGATCGCGAGCACGAATTGCGCATATTCCCTCGGCTGGCCCAGGCGGCGCGGATGGGGCACCTGTGCCGCAAGGCTGCTCTGTACCTGCGGACTGAAACCCTCCACCATCGGGGTCAGAAATACGCCGGGAGCGATGGACACGACGCGGATGCGATGCTCCGCCAGATCGCGCGCCAGCGATAGGGTCATGCCCGCGACGCCCGCCTTGGACGCGGTATAGGCCGCCGTCCCGATCTGCCCGTCGAACGCGGCGATGGACGCCGTGTTGACGATGAGTCCCTTGTCCTCATCGGCGATGTCGGCCGCGATCAGGCGCGCGGCGAATTTCGAACTTGTGTTGAACGTGCCGACAAGGTTGACGTCGATGGTCCTGCGGAACCGATCCAAGTCGTGCGCCAGCCCGTCCCGGTCCACCGTGCGCGCCGGAAGCGCCACGCCCGCGCAATTCACCAGCAGGCGCGCGGTACCGTCACGGGCCGCCGCCGCCTCCATTGCCCGCGCGACGCTGAGATCGTCGGATACATCGACCTGATGGAAAGACGCGCCGATTTCAGCCGCACGGGAGACCCCTTGATCTTCATTGAGGTCGAAGATCGCGACTTTGGCCCCCTGCTCCCGGAGCGTCCGCGCGGTCGCCAGGCCAAGCCCCGATGCGCCCCCGGTCACGATAGCGGGCAATCCCTGCAGATCCATCGCCTTTATTCCTCCCCAATTCGTTCGCATCCTGTCCGCTTCATCAGCGGCAAACCGGGCGAATACCGATGGTGCTGACGGCGCGTGACGGGACCGGGTGTCGCCGGGACCGGACGGCGCCAGCCCCGCCTGTTACCGCCAACGCTTAAATGGCCTTGGCCAAGCCACAAAATCGCTGTGGGTGATG
Organism: Sphingobium fuliginis; assembly: GCF_015074805.1. NCBI lineage: Bacteria > Pseudomonadati > Pseudomonadota > Alphaproteobacteria > Sphingomonadales > Sphingobiaceae > Sphingobium > Sphingobium fuliginis. The sequence goes on from NZ_CP060035.1 coordinate 2,009,078, forward strand.
CGGCACATAAATATCGATGATGGATCTGTCGGCCGCGCGGCAACTCGGATCGATCGCGCTCCCCTCGATAGGATACCGCTTGTATCGCGGTAACTGATAATGCCTATCAGCGCCGCCGATTGGCCCGCCGTTCCATGTTCCAATAGAGTGCCGGCATTTCAGAACTCGTGGTGCATGAAGGCAATGATGTCCGATACGAACGATGCAGAGGTGCAGGCGGTATATGATGCCGAGCGTCGCCGGCGCGAAGCCTTGGTGACGCGCGACCATGACGCGCTGACCCGGCTTCTGTCGCCCACCTTGTCCCACACGCATACGCCAGGACATAGCGAGACACTGGAAGAGTATCTGCGCTTCGTCAGGGAAGATGTCCTCTTCCTCGACATAAGGCGGGACAAGCTGGCCGTTCGGCTCTTCGGCACGGTCGCGGTCATGACGGGTTCGATGGACAGTGTGATTCAGATACGGGCGAACGACCAGACCGTCTCGTTGCGCGCCCAGGTCCTGCAGGTCTGGGTCCAGCAGGACGGACAGTGGCGGCTAGAGGCGTTTCAAGCGACCGCGATTGCCTCCTGACGCGGCAGCGCCTGGCGTTTCCCGCTGCCTCGCTTCTCGCCTGCTGCGGATGTCCGCGCTGATTTCCTGGAGCAGCCCCCGCAGCCAGACATGGCCCGGATCGCTGTTGTTGCGAGCATGCCAGAATGCCGCCTCCGTGATCGGATCGACGGCGAATGGCGGCTCCATGATGCGCAGATGGAGCATCGGCGCGAGCATCGCCGCCAATTCATAGGGCGCGATGGCGATCATGTCGGTTCCGGGGAGCTGGAAAAGCTGGCTGGTGAAGCTGCCGATCATGACGCGGTCATGGGTGGCGACCCCCGCGAGCCGATGAGCGACATCGGGCACGGTGGGAATGTCATGGTTGGAGCTTGCATGGGGAAAGCGCGTATATTCGGCCAGCGTCAACGGCGACGACACCGGATGATCGGCGGAGACGACGCAGACGAAACGGTCCTCGATCAGCGGCATCCGGTTCATCGCCTGAAACTGATCGTCGTCGGCGAAGACCCTCTGATCGTCGAGGGTGATCTGCATGTCGAGGTCGCCAAGTTGAAGCGGATCGAAATCCTTGGTGAACCGCTCAGCCACCGCAATCCTGACGTTGGGCGCCTCGATGCTGATCCGCTGCATCAGGCCTGGCAGGATCGTATGGGTGCAATAATCCGACATGGCGAAGCGGAACGTGCGCTGCGACGTTCGCGGATGGAAGCTGGGGCCGACCTGCAGCAGCCGCTCAATGACCAGGATCGCCTCATGGACCGGATCGACCAACGCCTGCCCCTGCGGCGTCAGTTCCATCCCACGGCCGACGCGAATAAGCAGCGGATCCTGGAAAATCTCCCGCAGCCGCTGCAGGGATCCGCTCGCCGCCGGCTGGGTCACGAAGAGCCTGCGGGCCGCCCGCGTCACGCTTTTCTCCTGCAACAGCACGTCCAGGGCGCGTAGCAGGTTGATGTCGAACTGGGTCAGCTCCATCCTATCCCCTCCAGCCGGAATCCTGTTGCTGGCGGTTCAGGTCCCGATCGAAATCCCTTCAGCGCACCCCGCCGCGATTCCCATGCTGGAAGGCCTGGGCGCGGACGGTAGGCCGCCGAATAGGCATTCGATCATGGCGCGCGCCGAAAGGGTGCAAGCGTGGTTTTGGCCGTGGCCGACGACTCCAGAGCCCAGATGCCCAAAGCCCCAAAGCCCGGGAGGATGCCAGCGGAGAAGCCGTTTGCGCGGATGCGTGACGACTACTTCCGCGCTTCCAGGATGCTGACATAGTTGACGACCGCCGAGCCGCCCATGTTGAACAGCCCGACGAGGTCGGCGCCGGGAAGCTGGAAATCGCCCGCCTCGCCCTGCAACTGCATGGCCGCCAGAACATGCATGGATACGCCCGTCGCGCCGATCGGGTGGCCCTTGGCCTTCAGGCCGCCTGAGGGATTGACGGGCAGCTTGCCGTCCTTTTCGGTCCAGCCTTCCAGGATCGCCCGCTCGCCCTGTCCCTGGGGAGTGAGCCCCATGGCCTCATAGGCGAGCAGTTCGGCCGTGGTGAAGCAATCATGCGTCTCGACCAGGCTGAGATCGTCAAGGCCGACGCCCGCATCGGCCAGCGCCTGCCGCCAGGCACGGCTCGGTCCGGGCATGGCGATGATGTCGCGTCTGGACACGGGCAGGAAATCGCTGACGTGCACGGCGCTCCGAAACGCGATCGCCTTCGCCGCGGCGGCGGCCGTATCGGCGTCGGCCAGCACCAGCGCGGCGGCTCCGTCGGAGATCATGGAGCAATCGGTCCGCCGCAGGCGGCCCGCAACGAGCGGGTTCCTGTCGTTGCCGCGACAGAATTCATAGCCAAGATCCTTCCGCACATGGGCGTAGGGATTGGCGACGCCGTTGCGGTGGTTCTTGGCGGCGATGCGGGCAAGCACGTCCGACTTGTCGCCGTAGCGCTGGAAATAGGCGTCCGTGATGCCCGCGAACACACCGGCGAAGCCGCCCTGCGTTTCGCCTTCCTCCGGCAGATAGGATGCCTTGATCAGGCAATCGCCGACCGCCGCGCTGCCGAGCTCTGTCATCTTTTCCGCCCCGATCACCAGCACGCGCCGCGCCGCGCCTGCCGCGATCGCATTCCGGGCCTGGTAGACGGCGGCGCTGCCGGTCGCGCAGGCATTCTCGACCCGCGTCGCAGGCTTGAAGCGGAGATCGTCGCTGATGGCCAGTGGCAGCGAGGATACGAACTCCTGCCGCGTCATGCCGGCATTCATGGTCCCGACGAAAATCGCGTCGATGTCGCCGGGCTCCAGACCTGCATCGGCGATCGCGCTGGCCCCAGCCTCGACAATCAGACTCTCGATCGTCTCATTGGCAAGATTTCCGAATTTCGAGTGCGACCAGCCGATGATATATGCGGTCATGCTTAGTCCTTTATAGCTGTTGAGCGAACATAGCGGCTTGGCCATATCCCGTGAAATCACTGAGGCTGATACCGTCCATAAGCCTGGATGACCTTCGCGGGGCCATGTCAGAAGTTCCATTCCAGCGATCCGCCGAATATACGCGGCGGATTGGTATAGTCGCCGATGTAGGAAATCCCGGCGACGGTCGAAAACTGGCTGACGACGGCCTTGTTCAATATGTTGTTGATGTAGAGACGCGCCGTGAGCGCCTTGCTGGGCGAGGTCCAGGCAATGGAGGCGTTCAGGAAATGGTAGCTGTCCTGCCGCAACCGGTTGTCCGCTTCCGCCATGAAACCGCTATTGTAGCTGTCCGTCGCATTGAGCGCGAATTCGCCGACCGAACTGGGGATCCTGTAGGTTGCGCCGAAAGTATAGGTGAGCTTGGGCGAATAGGGAATGGTGTTCCCGCTCGCGTCGCCGGGGAAGCCGGAGTTCGGCTGGCCGTTCGGCAGAGGCGTCGTGAACGTCGCCCCCGGAAAGGACTTGAACCTGGCATGCAGCAAATTGGCGCCGGCGTTCAGCGTCAGATTGTCGCCCACCTTCGCCGTGAGTTCGGCATCGAGGCCGTAAAGTTCCGCCGACGCGCCATTGACGATGATCAGGACGGTCGAGAACGCCGGAACCTGGATATTCTTGTAATTATAGTAGAAGCCGGAAACATTCAGCCGAACCCGGCGCTGGAACAATTCGCTTTTCAGGCCCCCTTCGTAGGAGTCGAGCTGTTCCGGCAGGTACACGGGATTGATCGGCGTACTGATATTGTACCCGCCGCTCTTCACGCCGCGATTATAGGACACGAAGCCCGTGACGTTCGGCGCGAAATCATGATCGAGCGCCAGACGCCAGGTCGGCTTCCTGAAGCTGCTCTTCTCGCCGGCAATATCCGCCACCGTCACCGTGCCTCCGCCCGGCAGCGTGAAGACATCGGTGCCGTGGAATTTCGTCCACTGCCAGGTGTAGCGGAAGCCGGCCGTGAACCGCGTCGAATCCGTGATCCTGTAGGTCGCCTGCGCATAGGCCGCAGCCGAATCCACCCGCTGCGTTCCATCGACATTCTCTCCGTCGAAGGGAAAGATCGTCGGTCCGACCGCCGGATCGCCCGCGACCTGCAGACCGAGGTTGGCGGCGAATCCCGGGCGGAAGAAAAGCGCCTGCTTCCGATTGGCCTTGTTGTAGAAATAATAGAAGCCCGTCTGCCATGTCAGGCGCCCGGAGTCGGACGAAGCGAGCTGGATCTCTTGCGTCACCTGCTCGGAATGATCGGTGGAATTAATGTCCAGAACGGGGGTCGTCGTCACCGATGGCGACAGGCGGAAGAAGTTCCTCGACTTGCGATATGCGCTGATCATCGTCAGTTTCAGGTCGCCAAGGTCCTGGTCGAGCGTGACCGAGACTCCACCGCCGCTATAGTCATTCTGGGCGTCGACATAGCTTTTGGTGTCCCATGGCCGCGTCGGCTGGGGGGTGGGAAATGCGATGCCCGTTCCCGGCAGCGCGCGGAAGTTCATGGCCATGGGCCCGTGGCGATCCGAATAGTCGGCCGACAGGCGGATGACGGTCGTGTCGCTGAGATCGGCCTCCACCTTTCCGCGCACGCCGGCGATATGATCCGCCTTGTAGGTGTCGTGCCCGGTGAAGACATTGCGTCCCCAGCCCTGCCCTTGATGGCTGAACGTTCCGGCAAGGCTTGCCCGAACCGTTTCCGACAGGGGTCCCGCCACGAAACCGTCGGCTCTCAGCGTTTCATACTCGTCGAAGCCGATCCGGGCGCGGCCGCCGAATGTCACGCTCGGCTCCCGCGTGGTGATCTGAAGGACGCCGCCTGTCGCATTGCGCCCGAAAAGCGTGCCCTGCGGTCCCTTGATCACGGATACCTGTTCGATGTCGAACAGATCCATATTCACGTCGGCCGGATTGGCGTAATAGACGCCATCGACATAGGTAGCGACCGGACTTTCCAGACCGGCGGCAGCGAAACCGCTGCCCACGCCGCGTACATAGGGGGTCACGTTCCCGCCGATATTCAGCAGTTGCAGCCCGGGCAGCGCGGCGGCAAGACCCTGGGTGCTCTGTATGCCGGAATTGGTAAGCTGCTGAGGAGTGACGGCGGCGATGGCGATCGGGACTTTCTGCAGGCTTTCCGACCGCTTCTGTGCCGTCACGATGATCTCCTCCAGTCCTCCGGACTGCGCGCTCGCGTCAGCGGTCGCGGAGCCGGGCGCCTGCTGCGCCCAAAGCGGTTGCGCGACTACAAGTGCGGCGAGACAAACGCCTGCGGTCAAATATCGGTGCGCCATATTCTCCTCCCCATTTTTGTTCGTTGGTTATCGATCGGGACCCAGGCCGCCCAAGCTGGACACTGTCCCGGCGCCGACAGGCTAGCGTTTTACCGGACATCGAAGAGACGAGAAAAACCTCGTCGCGATGCATTCCGGTCATCATATCCGGGCGGGCCAGGGCGCCGCGCGGATTGCTTCACCGGCGAAGGCGCGGCCTAGACCTTGGCATGCTTGCGCAGAAAGCCTTCGAGCGCGAGCGATGTCGCCTCCGGTTGGTCGACATTCACATGATGCCCGGCATTCTTGATGATCACCAATTCGCTGTCGGGAATCACCGAAGCAAGCTGCGCGCCGAGCGTCGGGCGATTTTCGAATTCTGCCCAGACGATCAATGTCGGACATCGGATGGCGCCCAGCTCCTCGTCGCTCAGCAACTTGTAGGTGAGCGGGACATTCGGAAGATATTTCACATAGCCGCGCTTATGGGACAGGATAAGGTCGACTTCTTCTTTGAATCGGTCCGGCGCGCGGGTCGGAAATTGGGGGTCGTGGAACATCCGCCTCACGAAATCTTCGACTGCCGTCCGTCGGGCCGTTTCGTCCGGCTCGTCGGCCAGCAGCGCCGCGAAGTCGGCCACCACCTTCGCGGCGGGCGGCGGCGGCCCGCCCGGGCCCGCGCACATGTTCACCAGGCCGCGGACCTTGTCCGGATAGGCCAGCGCTGCCCGCATGGACACCGCGCCGCCCTGCGAAACCCCGCACAGAAATGCGCGGTCCTCGCCCAGCGCCTCGATCATGGCGGGCAGGAGGGGGACGAGGTCCTCAACCGTCCATCCCCCGGCGATCGCTCCGGATTCCCCATGGCCCGGCCAGTCGAACGCGACACATCGAAAGTGCCGGCTGAGGTGCAGCAATTGCGGCATCATGAGTTGCTTGCCAGCGAAGGTGCCGTGCATCAGCAGGACCAGCGGCCCCTCGCCCGCCTCGATGCAGGCGAGGGAAACCCCGTTGATGGTGAGATTGAACTTCTTCATCGTGATCGGTCTTCCTGAAGGGTGCGCGATCCGGTTAAGCGAAGCTGAGGGCGCCGCGGACCGTGTTGATCAGCCAGTCACAATCGTCGGGTAGCGCGTCGCCTCTCCACGCGACATGCTGGTCGGGACGGATGAGGATAAGCCTGCGCTCGTAGAGATCGCGCGCATCCTGGCGATCCAGTTCGAAGACCCTGAAAGGAACGCCGTAGCGCGCTGCGGCCTCTTCCAGCGCCCGGGTCGATACGGACGGACCAAGCTTCAGAAGGCAGAAACCATCGCCGAAATGGTCGAAGAGCGAGCTGCCGTCATCCAGCCAGATGTGCGGCGCCCGGCATCCCGGCACGGCCATCGGCGTATATTCCGCATAATCCATGCGCGGCGCCTCGCGAACGTCCCGCACGATAATGGGCGATGAATAATAATGATAGCCGAGCTGGGCGCCGAGGCTTCGGAATTCCTGCATCTTCTCGGCGACCAGCAGCTCGCAGACTTCCTTTCGGGCCGCCTCGCCACGCTCGGAATCCTCCTCCATATGAGGCCGGATCAACTCGCTTCCGAGAAGCTTTTGATTATAGGCCGACCCGTCGATGATGAAGCGCTCCACCTCCCTGCGCTCAAGAGAATAGGTGCCCAGCAGCATCGGACCGCCCCATCCCTGAAGCACGGCCGCCAGCTTCCAGCCCAGGTCCGCCGCGTCGCCGATGCCCATGTTCATGCCGAACCCGCCGAAAGGCGAGGTCAGGTGGGCGGCATCGCCGGCCACCAGCACGCGGCCGAAATTATAGGTCGGCAACATGCGCGAGTGGCTGGACCATGCGCGTCCGGTCGCCTCGGTGATTTCAAATTCGGTTCCGATGCTGGCGAAGAGCATCTTCGAAAAATCGTCGAAGCTCAGCGGATCGATGCCTGGGGGAATCGGAGAGGAAAGATAGACCCAATGGTCATTCTCGCTTTGCGGCAGCACGACGTCGGCATAGCCGTCCTCGTTGAGGAAAAAGGTGAAGGAGGACAGTCGCGTCTTTTCGAACAGATGGGTCAGTTCCGGCGCCCGGAAGTGCCAGGACATGCTTTGAGCCAGCGTCTCGCCGCACAGGGCCGCATTGAGCTTGGTCCGCAGCCTCGACCGGGCGCCGTCGCACAGCACAAGATATTCGGCCGTCGCGGTCCTTGGCCCGTTCGGACCGTTGCAGCGCACGGAGACCCCGCCTTCGTCCTGCGAGAAGTCGATGACCTCCGTCTCGAACAGCGCGGTGACCGTCGGCTTTTCGAGCAGGCATTCGTGCAGCGTCTTCTCGATCGCCTGGTTCGGGGCCCATTCCGGCACTTCCGCGGAGATGGGCAAGCGCTCCTTCCACTCGCAGGCGCCTTCGATGTTGAGCAGGACCTGGCCGTTCGCCCGGGTGACGAATGTCACGTCACGATGATATTTGGCGGGTACCGGATCGTTGGCGCGCAGCCGCTCGGCCACGCCGAGCCGCCGGAAATGCTCCATGGTCCGCGCGTTCGACAGATTCGTCTTCGCCGTGTGATAATGCCCTTCGGGACTTGCTTCGCACATCAGCACCCGCAGGCCCCGATGGGCCAGTTCGAGCGCCATGGTCATTCCGACTGAACCGCCGCCGGCGATGATCACCTGATATTGCTCGCCGTCGCGGGATTCACTGACAGTCATGTAAGATCTCTCCTGAGTGTTGCCGGCTAACCGTGCTTCTGATGGCCGGACACTATCGCGATGCCGCCCCTTTCCGAGATGAGATGTGTATCATTGCGATGCACGCTGCTTATCGGGCCCGACGCCGAAGATCGTCCGGTCAGGCGCATAGGGTGGGCGCTGCATGGCAGTTATCATCGCGCGAAATTTGAAATCTTGCCCACCCGGGGGGCGCATGGGAACCTTGTTCCAATTTCTGGAGGTGAACCATGTCAATGCCCGCCATCGCTGCCGCGATCGAAGATATAAAACATCAGCCGGTGGTATCGCCCACGCACTTCGCGCACGTTGTTTTCCGTACATCGCAGATCAAGGCGATGTCCGACTGGTACAAGACCGCGCTGAACGCGCACGCTGCTTTCGAAACGGAAATGCTGGTCTTCCTCACCTATGACGAAGAACATCATCGCGTTGCGATCCTCAACGTGGAGGGATTGGCCGAACAGCCGGACGGTGTCGTCGGCCTTCAGCATATCGCTTATTCCTACAAGTCGCTGCACGAACTGCTGGGCAATTATGTCCGCCTCCGCGAAAAGGGGATTGTGCCGAAATGGTCGGTCAATCATGGCCCGACCACATCGCTCTACTATTCGGACCCCGACGGAAACCAGGTCGAATTCCAGGTCGACAATTACGACAGCCTGGAAGAGGCGACGGCGTTCTTCTACAGCGAAGCCTTTGCCGTCAACCCCATCGGCGTGCCCTTCGATCCCGATGCGCTGTACGAGCGCCTGCTGGCCGGAGAAGACGAACGGCAGCTCAAGCTTCGGCCGCCGAGCGGCCCGGCAGGCCCCGAAATCATCGGCATCCGCTGAGCCGGCGGCCTGGCCGCGAAAGCAAGGCAAAGCGGCGGCGGTCCTCAGGAACGACCGCCGCCGCCGCCGTCATTCCGCGAGGATCGGATCGGGTACCGGCAACGTCATCGGCGCCATCGGCACTTTCCTGTCCATGGAATAGTTCATGGCCGCGTTGCGCGCGAGATCGTAGAGATGCTGAGCTACGGGCGTCAGCGGCAGGTCGCTGCGCCGCACGATGCAGAGCGGAGGGCAGGCCAATGTGACGTCCGCGACCGGAATCGGCTGAACGAAGGATTTGATCAGCGGCGATTCCAGCCATTGCATGGGCAGGAAGCTCAAGAGATCGCTGTCGGCGATCGCCAGCATCGTCATCACCGTGGACGTGGTATGCAGGACGATTTCGGGCCGCGGCAGACCTGCCCGCTCAAAAATCTCCTCGAACGCCGTTTCATCCGGGCGGTTCGCGAGTGATGGCCTGATCCACTGAGCCGAACGCAGTTCCCTGATGCTCCTTGCATTGGCGAGCGGATGACCGGCGCGGGCGATAATCACCCGTTGATTGTCTGCGATCCGTTCCACCGAGAGCGAGGTGGACGACAGTTCATGGTCGTAGGCCCCCAGGTAAAAATCGATCTCGCCGGATTTGATGCTGCGTTCCACCGGCTGGAAGAAATCCTGGCGCATGCGCAGCAGAGCTTTCGGATATTTCCGGCGGAAGCTCCGCAATATCCGCGAGGTAAGCGCGATGGCCGCTCCCGGAGACATGGCCATCGACGCCTGTCCGACGAAATTGCCCTTGAGCTGATCGACCTCGTCGCGTGCGCGCCGCATCTCCGACTGGATGACTTCGGCGCGTTTCAGAAATGCGTGGCCGATCGGCGTCAGGCGGACGCCGTTCACATGCCGCTCGAAAAGCGGCGCGCCCAGATCGTTTTCGATGTCTCTGATGCTTCTCGATATGGCGGGCTGCGTGATGCCGAGCAGCCGGCCCGCCGCCCTCAGGCTTCCTGTCTCCGCCACGGCGGAAACATCCCTGATATGATGCAACTTCATCCTGTTCCCTCTCGCTTATGTTGGGGTCTTGCCGCCCCCTTCAGTTCCGATCATGCTGCCTTGGCCTCGCCGGCATGCATTCGACATTCGCAGCGAAATCCCAATCGATGCCTGAAATGCATAGCTCCCTCGAACTTACAATCACCTCAAGCTGGCCGCCGCCCGCTAAACAAGCCTCCTGATCGATGCCCCTGCACCGCCCCTATGACTTACGACGTCATACGGTGAAGCAGGCATCGAGAATGGTGATGGAAAACATAAACGAGGCTGATCAGATCAAGGCGCGCGACCGACCCTGGACCGCGCGTCACGCAGGATGGATCGCCGTTCGAAGACAGATTGTACCACCTATCGTCCCCTGGAGATGTCGGATGCCACAGAAGGTTATCATTACCTGCGCGATTACCGGTTCGATTCACACGCCTTCCATGTCGCCGCACCTGCCGGTGACGCCGGATGAAATCGCCACTCAGGCGATCGAGGCCGCGGCGGCCGGCGCGTCCGTGGTCCATCTCCACGCGCGCAACCCGGAAACCGGCGAACCAAGCCAGGACGTCGACATCTATCGCCAGTTCCTGCCCCGGATCGTCGACGCATGCGACGTGGTGATCAACATCACGACGGGCGGCTCTCCCATCCTGTCGCTTGAGGATCGGCTGCGGCCCTGCCTGGAGTTCCAGCCGGAGATCGCATCCCTCAACATGGGATCGATGAACTTCGGCCTGTTCGACATGCTGAAGCGGTTCAAGGACTTCAAGCATGACTGGGAGGAACCGTATCTCCGCAATTCCGACAATTATGTCTTCAAGAACAGCTTCCGCGATATCGCCGGCATTCTGCGCGCCTGCAGCGAGACCGGCACGCGCTTCGAGATCGAATGCTATGATGTCTCGCATCTCTATAATGCGCTCTTCTTCCTTGAGCAGGGTCTGCTGAAGCCGCCGATCTTCATCCAGACCGTCTTCGGTGCGCGGGGCGGCATCGGCACGCATTACGAAGATGTCATCACCATGCGCCGGACAGCGGATCGCCTGTTCGGCAATGCCTATACATGGTCCGTTCTCGGCGTGGGCCGGAACCAGATTCCGATCGCCACGCACGCCGCCTCCATTGGCGGCAATGTGCGGGTCGGTCTCGAAGACTCGCTTTGGGACGGCCCCGGCAAATTCGCCACCAGCAACGCCGTTCAGGTCCAGCGCATCCGCACCATATTGGAAGCCATGTCGCTTGAGGTGGCGACGCCGGACGAAGCCCGGGCCATGCTGCAGCTCAAGGGCCGCGATGCGATGAGGATCGCCGCTTGACAGAGGAGACAGGACGGGCCGGAAAGGCTTTGCGGAGCTGCGCCCGGCCCGGTCCTCCAGGGAGAGGATCTTGTGGTGTCGGCTTTGACCCTTGAGAACAGGCGCATTCTGGTAACCGGAGGCGCCAGCGGGATCGGCCTTGCGGGCGCGAAAATCTTCCGTGCGCTTGGCGCGGAGGTGGTGCTGGCCGACCGGGACGCCGGAATGCTCGATACGGTGGCCGACGGGATCGGCGCGGCGGCCAACGTGGCCGGCGACGTGACCTCGGAAGCGGATTGCGATGCCATGATCGCGACGGTGCAGCGCGTTTGCGGCGGTCTTGACGCGCTATTCCACAGCGCCGGCGTCAGCGACAATGTGCGGTCGGTGGTGGAGACCGACATCGACGGATGGCAGCGCATTCTCGACATCAACGTGCGCGGCACCTTCCTCATATGCCGCGCGGCGGGCCGGGTCATGATCCCTCAAGGGCATGGCGCAATCGTCAACATCTCGTCGGTGGTCGGCCTTGGCGGAATTCCGCGGCGCCCCGCCTACAGCCCGGCCAAGGCCGCCGTCGCCCACATGACCCGCAACCTGGCGTCCGAATGGGGCCATCATGGCATTCGGGTCAACGCGATCGCGCCCGGCTACATCCTGACGCCGATGGTCGATCGCCTTGTGAAGGACGGCGCGTTCGATACGGACCGGATCGCGCGCCGGACGCCCATGGCGCGGCTTGGCGAGCCCGAAGAAATCGCCAATGTCGCCGCGTTCCTGTTGTCCGACATGGCGAGTTACATGACGGGCGCCGTGGTGCCGGTGGATGGCGGCTGGACAGCCTATGGCGGCGCCGGCGACGTTCAAAGCTGCTGAGGCGATCAGTCGTGGATCGGCGCCCCGATGCTGTTACGAGGCCGATCCGCCGCCACCTTGGTCCGCTTCGTTTCTTCCATCAGGCAAGTTCGGCATGCATTTGAATTCGGATCCGGCGGACCTGCCCGGAAAGCTCGTCCGGATCGTCGGCAGGCGACACCTCCTGACCGACGAAGCGCATATGCGCCCCTACACCCAAGGCTATCGATATCCCGGTGGCGGGGCGTCGGCCGTGGCGCTGCCGGGCACCCTCGTCGAGCTGTGGCGTTGTTTGCAGGCCGTGGTCGAGGCCAAGGGCATCGTGATCATGCAGGCTGCAAACACGGGACTGACAGGCGGGTCCACGCCGCATGTCGCCGGCTATGACGGGCGCCCGGTCGTGATCATCGGAACGCGCAGGCTGTCCGGCATTCACCTGCTGGAAGGAGGACGGCAGATCGTCGCCCTGCCGGGCGCCACGCTCTACGACCTGGAGGCGCTGCTGAAACCGCTGGGGCGCGAGCCGCATTCGGTCATCGGATCGTCCTGCATCGGCGCTTCCGTGATCGGCGGCGTCTGCAACAGTTCGGGCGGCGCGCTCTTGCGACGCGGACCGGCCTACACGGAATATGCGCTTTATGCCCGTTTGCGGGAGGACGGGCAGCTATGCCTCGTGAACGATCTGGGGTTGGAACTTGGCGACGATGCCGAAGAGATGCTGGGCCGGCTGGAGAGCGGTCGCTTCGACGATGGGCCGCCGGCCGGCAATATCCGGGCCGCCTCGGACACCGACTATGATCGGCGGGTAAGAAAGATCGATGATCCTTCTCCCGCCCGCTACAATGCCGATCCGGGGCGACTCCATGGCGCATCCGGCTCCGCCGGTCGCGTCGCGGTGTTCGCCGTGCGGCTCGACACCTTCCGGAGGGACGATCGAAACCGGACATTCTACGTCGCGACCAACGACGCAGCCGTCTTCACCCGATTGCGACGCGCCGTGCTGGGGACCTTTTCACACCTTCCCGTCTCCGCCGAATATCTGAGCCGTGAGACGATCCTGATGTCGGAACGCTATGGTCGCGACAGCTTTTTCGCGATCAAATATCTCGGCACCCGGCGGCTGCCCCGCCTGTTCGCCTTTAAAAGGGGGCTGGACCGCGCGGCGAGATGGCTCGGGACCGGTTCGGAGGCCACCGGCGACCGGATGCTGCAGCGCCTGGGCAATCTCCTGCCCAGCCCGCTTCCGCCGACCTTGCGGCACTATCGCGACCGATATGAACATCATCTTGTCATCCGGGTTGCCGACGACGGCATCGAGGAAATGCGCGCCTATCTGGAGGGAGTGGAGCGAGAGGGCGAAACGACCGGTTGGCGCGAATGCACCGATGCGGAGGCGGAACGCGCCTTTCTCCTGCGGTTCGTGGCGGCAGGCGCGGCGATCCGATACGCTTCGCTGAAGGACGGCGCCGTCGGCGGGCTCGTGGCGCTTGACGTGGCGCTCCCGCGCAACTGCACGGACTGGGTCGAGCAATTGCCCGACGACATAGGCTCGCAACTGGTGGCGCGAGCCACCTATGCGCATTTTTTCTGCCACGTCTTCCACCGCGACTATCTGGTGCGGCCCGGGTGCGATGTCGAAGCCGTGAAACAGCGCCTGCTGGATCGGCTCGCAGCGCAGGGAGCGGAATATCCCGCCGAGCATAATGTCGGCCATCATTATGCGGCCAAGCCCGAACTCGCCAGCTTCTACATGACGCTGGACCCGTGCAACAGCTTCAACCCGGGCATCGGAAAGACCTCGCGCAAAGCGGGATGGGCATAGCATCGGCCTGTCGAGGCGTTGGACGTCAGCGGGCAGACACCGGTCGCACCCCGCGGCCGGGCGATCGTTTACAGGTCATCCACAAGGATGTGGCGGCCGATGGCGCCGATGTCCGGGCTGCCCGTCAGCGCCATGGCGACCCTCATTTCCGCCTCGATAAGCTGCAGCACATGCGCAACCCCCGCCTGCCCGCCTGCCGCGAGCGCATAGGCCCAGGCGCGGCCGAGAAGCACCCCCTTTGCGCCGAGCGCCAACATGCGGACGACGTCCAGTCCCGATCGTACGCCGCCGTCGACCAGGACAGTCATGCGATCTCCGACAGCTTCGGCAATAGGAGGGAGCGCCCGCGCCGTAGAGGGCACCCCGTCCAGCTGACGGCCGCCATGATTGGACACGACAATGCCGTCCGCGCCGACGCGCGCCGCCATTTTCGCATCCTCCCTGTCCAGGATGCCCTTGATGATGAAGGGGCCGTCCCAAATTTCCCGGATGAAATCGAGGTCGCGCCAGCTGACGCTCGGATCAAAATTGGCGCGCATCCAGGCGAGGAAATCCTCGAGCCCCGTTTTCTTGCCCAGCACCGGCGCGATATTGCCAAGCTGATGCGGACGCCCGAGCAGGCCGACGTCCCACGCCCAGCGCGGGTGCCGCGCCGCCTGGCCAAGCCGCCGGATCGCGCCAGCCTTGCCCGCCGCCCCGGCCAGGCCGGAATGATAGTCCCGATACCGGGAGCCGGGCACCGGCATGTCGACGGTAAATATGAGGGCGGAGCAGCCGAGTGCTTTCGCTTTCTGCAACAAGGCGCGCATGAAGCCGCGATCGCGGATCATATAGAGTTGAAACCAAAAAGGCGCATTCACACCCCCGGCAACCTCCTCCAGCGGGCATGCCGAAACGGTCGACAGACAGAAGGGGATTCCCGCCGCCTCCGCGGCGCGCGCGGCCTGCACCTCCCCACGGCGCGCATTCATGCCGGCCAGGCCGATGGGCGCGAGCGCCACCGGCAGCGCGAGATGCTGCCCGAACAGCGTCGTGGTGAGATCGAGCCGCGACACATCGGTGAGCACGCGTTGCCGCAGCGCTGTCGCCGCGAGATCGGCCAGGTTGCGCTCAAGCGTCACCTCGGCATAGGAGCCGCCGTCGATATATTCGAACAGGAATGGTGGCAGACGGCGACGGGCAAGTTCCCGATAGTCGAGGGCGGAGGCGGCCTTGCGTATTTTGCGGGTCATAATGGGATATTCCGTTACCGCCTGTTCGTCGGCGACGCCACTGTCTCCAACCAGGCACATGCCCTTCCGCTACCAGCATGCCTTTCCCGCGAGCCCGAGAAGCCTGGGAAGCGCGGTCCGAAGGGTTCACGCTTAACCCGCCTCTTCGAATGCCGGAACTGGACAATGGCGCACGCCCGCCTTGCCGCGGTCAGAAATTCTTGGTCAGTCTGGCGCCAAATGTGCGCGGATTGCCTACAAAGCAGCGCAGGCCTGTTCCCGTGGTGGGGTTGCGCAAGCCCAGCGGCGCATCGAACACCTGCACGGCGATGTTGGTGCAATAGCGCTTGTCCGCGAGATTGTCGCCGAACAGAGCGATCGACCAATTGTCGTCGCGGCCGAACAGCGTGGCGCGGGCGCTGAGCAAGGAATAACCCGGCTGGACCGTGTACGGGTTTCCGTCGATCGTCGTGCCCGCATAATATTTGGTCGTATAGGATATGTCGCCTCGCAGGCTGATCCGCATGTCTCCGCCGACCGGCGCGGAATATTCGACGCCGCTCGTGCCCGCGAGCTTGGGCGAGAAGGTCAATGGAAAGCCGCTCAGATCGTGCGTGGCTGGCGTGAAGCCGGGAATGTTGGGCGCGTTGGGATAGGATTTGAACTTTGAGTCGAGATAGGCGATCCCGGTGTTCAACTGAAGACCTTCGACCGGCCTGACGGTCAGTTCGGCCTCGATGCCTTGCTGGCGCAAGGAACCGACATTCTGCACGACCGGCGTGATTCCGAAGAGCGCGCGCTCCTGGAAATCGTCCACGTCCATCCTGAACGCGGTGGCGTTGAATGTCAGGACGCGATCACGGGTCTGGAACTTGAAACCCAATTCATAATCCTTGACGATCTCCGGATTGAAGACCCGAAGCTGGCCCAGGGCGGCATTTGAGTTGCCGGAGTTGAACCCGCCGGACTTGAACCCGGTCGAATAGGTTGCGAAGAGCATCAATTCCCTGCTTGGACGCCAGGCGAGATTCGCCCTGTAAGTCCAACGGCCTTCGGCGTAAGACAATTTCGTCGTTTCGTTGGTCTGAATCGAAGCCGCCGCGGGATTGAAATTCCTGCCTATGAAGCTTCCGTCCTTGTCATCATGGGTGTAGCGCGCGCCCAGCGTCAGATCGAGCGACGGCACGATCTTGAAGCTTCCCTGAAGATAGCCGGCGAAACTCGACGTCCTCTGGTTGAAGACGAACAATGCCGCCGGATTCCGAGGGTTCGCAAGGCAGGCCGCCGTCGCGGTCGAAGGCGCGACAATCCTGCAGAAGTCCGGCGACAGGTTGAAATTATAATTGATCCGCAAGTCTTCATGATAATAATAAACGCCGCTGACGAAGCTGAAACGGCCGCCCAGCAGATCTGTGGGGGAACTCAGCTGCAACTCGTGCGCGTTGCTCTTGCTTCGCCAGAAATTGTCGCGGGCGAGCAACAGGATGGGAAGGAAGGATCCGTCGCCATCCTGTTCGAGATTGTTCCAGTCTCGATAGCTGTCGGTCAACTTCACGGCGAAATCGCCCAGCTCCAGATCGAATTGGCTGGAAACGCCCCAATGCTTCGAATCCACATGATTGCCGGCTGTGTACTGGTTGGTGGTGCGATCGTCCCGGTCGAGATCGGAAGGCGCGCCGATCCGCGCCGTCAGTGCCGCCAGCGTCGCCGGCGTCAGACTCTTGGCGATCAGGGGCGTATATTGCCATCCCCCGCCCCGCGTGAGCGTATAGTCGCCACGGCCCGTCCAGGTCAGCTTATCCGACAATCTCGCGCGCAGCGTCGCGCGCCCCGCGAAATTGTCGACACCGCTTCTGCCGCCAGTCCCCGTGGTCTTCCAATAGCCGTCGAAAAGCTGCGCGAGACCGGCAACGCGAAGCGCGACGTCCTGGCCGAGCGGCACGTTGATCGCGCCGTCCAGCCGGTACCGGTCGCCGGTGCCGGCCTCTACGCCGACATTCCCTTCGAACCGGTCGCTCGGCGCCTTGGTGCGGATGTTCAGCGCGCCCACGGACGCGTTACGGCCAAAGAGCGTCCCCTGCGGGCCGGACAATATCTCAATGGCGTCGAGGTCGAGAAGCGCCCCGTACATCGCGCCCGGGCGTGCGATATAGACCCCGTCGACGAAGGTGGCCACGCTGGGTTCGATGGCGCTGTTCCCGAGCGAACCGAGTCCGCGGATCGACAGGCGCACCCCTGATGTCCCCGGTCCATTGCCTCCCTTCAATGTTGGCGCGATGCGCGGCAGATCCTGCAGCGTCTGAATATTGGCTTTCGCCAGGCGTCCGCTGTCGAGGTTCGTAATGGCGATGGGTACGTCCTGCAGCCGCTCCGATCGGCGTTGCGCCGTGACGATGATCTCGCCTGCGTCGGCGACCGCATTCCCTGTAGCCGAATCGACTTGCTGGGCCAAAACAGCGCCTGGCGTAAGGCAGGCCAAAGCGGCACTCGTAAGATAGAAACTGCTGCGCATCTCATCCTCCCCTCGCGCGCGGCATCCTGTCCGGGCGCGGTGTTTGGACGGTTCAATAGGCAGTGTTGCTCGCGACGGGACGATTGCTTTTTGCGGGTTTAGATAGGCGGCAGGCATCGGGCGCCGCAGAGCGACATCTTTCACCCATTGCGGCTGATGGCAAAAGGTCTTCCAAAGGAGAGACTTGATGACGCAACTGGATCGACGCACCGTGATAGCGGGAGCCCTGGCGGGACCGATCATCAGCGCCGAGGGCGTGCGGGCGCAACCGTCCGGAACGCCTCTGATTGCCACGGAAGAAGCCTATGCGACGCCGGAGCTTATGGCCGCGTTGGACGCCGGACCTCCCGGAATGACTGAAGCTGAGAAGACCTATACCGCTCTCTTGCGCAGCGGAACCGGCGCCGGAGCGTCGGAGCTCAATCGCAAGCTGTGCAGCGTGGAGGCGCGCCTTGCGGAAATGGACGCGAACGGCGTCGATATGCACCTGTTGAGCATCACGATTCCGGGTCCGCAAGCCTTCCCGCCAAAGGAAGGCGCGCGCGTCGCCCGTTCCCTGAACGATGGCCTTGCCGCGATCATTCGCGCCCATCCCACGCGCTTTGCAGGGCTGGCGGCGATAGCGCCTCAGGACCCGCAGGCATCGGTCGCGGAGATCGAACGCGCTCGGAAGGATCTGGCGCTCAACGGCGTGATCATCAACTCGCACAGCTTTGGCGAATATTTGGACGAGCCGAAATTTAGACCCATTCTCGCCGCGCTCGAAGCGCAGGACATGCCACTCTACCTGCATCCGCGTTCTCCGTCGCAGGCGATGATCGGACCCTATGAGAATTACGGGTTGAGCGGCGCCCTGTGGGGATATGGCGCCGATGGCAGCCTGCACCTGCTTCGCATGATATTCGGGGGCGTGTTCGATGAGTTCCCCCGGCTGAAGGTGGTGCTGGGGCATATGGGAGAAGGAATCCCCTATTATTTCACGCGCATCGACAATCGTTATCGCAATCTCATGGCGCGAGGAGGGGAGAAGCTGGGCCTCAAGCCGCTGAGGCAACTTCCCAGCCAATATTTCAAATCGAATGTCTACATCACGACAAGCGGAACCTTCTCCCACAAGGTGCTGGCCTACTGTCTGGACATTTTGGGTGCGGAGCGAATCCTTTTCGCAATCGACTATCCTTATGAGCGCAGCGATGAAGCCGTGCGGTTCATCCGCTCGGCTCCGCTGTCGCCAATCGATGCAGAGCATATCTGCTTCCGCAATGCGCAGACATTGTTCCGTATAAGGAACCCGGCGCTGCCCAAGATTTGAGCCTGCGCGGGTTCCCTTCGTGCACCCTGGGCCGCGTGTACAAATTAGGAATGCCGGGAAATGGCCAATTCAGGACCTTCCCCTCCCGCAGGCGCGAGGGGGTTAGGGGGGGGCGCGAGCGTAGCGAGCTTCTGACTTAGCCGTTGAAAATTAACGCTGATGTCGCGCCAGCCCACCCCCTAGCCCCCTCCCGCCTGCGGGAGGGGGAATGTCCTGATTCCACCCGGATCACTCAGTCCCGCGGGTCTTGAATTTATCCACGTCGCCTAGAGCCCCAAATTGCGCCGGTGGTAATTATGCCCTGCCTTGCGGGTCAGGTCGCAGAGCCTTTCGGCAAGCGGAGTCAGCGGCACGTCCGCGCGACGGACGATACAGATCGGCGCCGCATAGAGGCTGTCAACGAGGCCGATCGTCTGCAAACCTTCCCTGCTGGGCGCAAAATCGAGCCACTGCATCGGGAGCACCGTCAAGAGATCCGAATTGGCGACCGCAAGCAACGTCATCAGCGCGGACTGGCAGTGGACGACAACCTCCGGCTCCGTCAGGCCCGCATTTTCGAACATCGTCTCAAACTCGACTTCGCCATATTGGGTCGAGAAGGAAGGGCGGACCCACTGGGCATCGCGCAGTTCCGCGAGCCTTGTCGCGTTAGCCAATGGATGACCCTTTCGCGCGACGACCATTCGCTTGTTGTCGAAAATCTTTTCCACCAGCAAGGTGGCGGCGGACAGATGCTCGTCCAGCGGCCCTACGTAAAAGTCGATTTCACCGGTGAGGATGTCATGTTCGATCGGCTGGAAGAGGCTTTCGGTGAGTTTCAGCAGGGCACGGGGATAGCTTGCCCGAAACGGTCCGAGAATGGACGGCATCAGCGCCAGGCCGGACGCGGAGGACAATGCCACCGAAACTTCCCCGACGAAATTGCCCTTGGCCTGCTCCAACTCCTCATGCGCGCGCCGAAGTTCGGACTGCATCGCCAGCGCGCGGCGCACGAAGAGCTTGCCGAGGGGGGTCGGCGAAACGCCATTGGCATGGCGCGTGAAAAGCGAGACGCCAAGCTCATTCTCCGTATCGCGTATGCTTCGCGTGATGGTGGGCTGGGTGATGCCCAGCCGGCGGCTGGCCGCGCGCAGGCTTCCGGCTTCGGCGACGGCGACGACGTCGCGGAGATGACTAAGCTTCATGCATATCCTCCAGCAATGCCTGATTCGATCATAATGTCAGGCTGCAATAGGTGGGAGGCATCGTATGCGCGGGGGTTGCGGCGTTCAAGCGTTCATGTCAGGCGTAGTCGCGCTGCCTGATGCGCAGAAGCAGGACAGCCGCGAGCAGGGCCGGCATCGCCATGACCAGGGAGACCATTGCGCGCTCATGTCCGAGCGAGAACAGCAATCCGCCCAGCGCGGGTCCGAGTGCGCTCCCGAACCGTCCAACCCCGATGACGAAGCCGATGCCTGAGGCACGCGCCGAGGGAGGAAAGTTTCGCGAGAGAATGGCGTACAGGTTGACCATGCCGCCTATGGTGCTGGCGCCGACGAGGACGGACATGGCGACGAGGACCGGCAAATCCATGGGGACCACGCCGAAGAGCACGATGGCCAGGCCGGTCAACGTGACCGCGGCGATCACGACCCGCTTGAGCCCAAGCCTTGGCACGAGAAACGCAAAGGCGGAACCGCCCAGCACGCCGCTGACGCTCATCGCCGTGGCGGCCAGCGCCGCCTGAGAGACGGTGTGCCCCGCGCCGGTAATCAGCGACGGCACCCAGCTCTGGATATAATAAAGGGAAAGCGTAAACAGGAAAAAGATGGCCGCGGCGGCGACCGTTGCAGGGAGTTCGGCTGGGGTCAGCAGCAGGCGGATCGACCGACGCCGCGCCCGGGGGCGAATGGCGTCGGGTGCGACGCTAGCCGGCTGGCCGCACCGATTGAGCAAATGGTTCAGCCGCGTCTGCGTCGCCGGCCCGCCCCTCGACAGAATGCCGACGATCGACTCGGGCAGCCAGAGCAGGACGATCGCCAGCATGACCATGCCAAGACCGCTCGCTACCAGGAAAAGCGCCCGCCAGCCCAATAGCGGGATCATCCACGCCGCCAGAATGCCGCTCACGATCGCGCCGGCGGGCAGGCCGAGATTGACGATGGCCACCGAAATGTCCCGCCGCTTCGCATTGGCATATTCGGCCGCAAGCGGGTTGATGACTGCCGCCATCGTGCCGACGCCCAGGCCGGTAATCAGACGCGACCCGATAAGGTCGAAGAGATTGCCCGCGAGCGCTGTCCAAAGCGTGCCGCCGATCATCATCAGCAAGCTGAACAGCAGCGGGCGGCGCCGCCCATAGATGTCGGCGAGCGGCGAGAGAAAGAGCGATCCCAGCGCCATGCCGGCCAGTGCCGCCGCCAGAACAAGCCCGATGGCGGCCTTGCCGATCGCCATCTCTCGACCGATGACCGGCGCTGCGAAAGTGATCGCGAACAGATCCAGTCCGTCGAGCGCGCACATCGCGGTCAGCGCGAG
Organism: Sphingobium fuliginis; assembly: GCF_015074805.1. Taxonomy (NCBI): domain Bacteria; kingdom Pseudomonadati; phylum Pseudomonadota; class Alphaproteobacteria; order Sphingomonadales; family Sphingobiaceae; genus Sphingobium; species Sphingobium fuliginis. The sequence continues at coordinate 2,030,466 of NZ_CP060035.1, forward strand.
GATGGAGAGCTTTTGCACCCGATGCATCGGAGCATCGAGAAACGCCTGCCAGAAGCCGGGCAACGCGTCGGGAGAATCCGATAAGTCGTTCACTCCGCACTTGCCCCGGCGGCTGCCGCGTCGTCGGACGCCGGGGATAGGCCGGCGGCATGGGCGAGCACGTCGCCCGCCGGCCATATGTCACCCCGCCAGGCGACATGCTGGTCGGGCCGTATCAAGGCCAGCCGCCGTTCATAGAGCGCGGCCACCCTGGGCTCGTCGATTGTCACGATCTTGAGAGGAATGCCGGATTTCGCGGCGTCATTCTCCGCCTCGCGCGTATCCGCGCCTCCGAAGGCGATAAGGGTGAAGCCGGCGCCAAAATGATCATAAAGCGACGAGCCGTCAGAGAGCCATGCATGCGGAGCCAGGCTGCCGGGCGCGGCGCTTGGCGTATAATCGAGCGACAGTCGCCAATCGGCTCCCGTGCCGTCGTCCCGGATGACCGGCGATCGCCAATAACGAAGGCCAAGCACGACACCGAGCGTGTAAAATTCCCTTGGCTTGGTCTGCGCGATCAGGTCGGACACCTCACGCCGGACGGCATCGCCATCCGGGCCCTCATCCTCTATCCCGCTGCGGAATAGATTGCCCGGTTGAGTGCCGTGATTGCCTTCGGCTTCGTCCAACACGATTTCGTGGATCAGTCGCCGTTCGGCCTCATAGCTGTCCAGCAGGGCTGGACCGCCCCATCCTTGCAGCGCGGCCGCAAGCTTCCACCCCAGGTCGACGCCGTCCGCGACCCCCATGTTCATCCCGAAGCCGCCATAAGGCGGATGAAGATGGCAGGCATCGCCCGCCAGGAAGACGCGCCCGTCGCGATATTTGTCGGCAAGAAGGCGGCTGGCGACCCACAGGTCGGAACTCAGAATTCGGTAAGGCAGGTCGATCCCGGTCGAACGCTTGATGAGGTCGAGCGCCTCCTCATCGGTAAACATTTTTTCCGGCGGCAGACTCAAAGGCATGAAAAACCACAGATCGCCTTCATCCATGGGACCGATCACGCTCGGCACATCCGGATTGACCTGCCAATACATGATTCCTGGCCCGTGCCGATGCGCGTCGGCGAGACCCGGGGCGCTGAAGATGATATTGTAGTTGCGCGAGAGGCCGTACCGCCCTTCCATCTTCGCCCCGATCGCCTCACGCACGGTACTGCGCGCGCCGTCGGCTCCGACCAGATAGTCCGCTTCGATCACATGCTCCTCGCCCGTATCGACGGCTTTGACGGTCACCCGGACCGCCATGTCGTTCTGCTCGAAGGAGATGAATTCGCAACCATGCGCCATGGTGACGCAATCGATGGCGAGAAGGCGTTCCCTGAGGACGGACTCGAGCTTGTATTGCGGGATCCATTGCCCATGCTCGGAATAGCGCTCGTCACGCTGCGGCGAACCCTGCATCGCATTTTCGAAGCGGGCCAGCGGATAGCCGTTCAGCCGGGTAACGAAATGCACATCCGTGGGGTAGTCGATGCCGAACGGCGAAGCCTGGGCGAGGGCATCGGCAAGTCCCCAGCGACGCAACAGCTCACGCGTCCGGACATGCGTGGTCTTGGCGCGGGGGGCGTGCCCGCCCCTCGACTCCCGCTCGATGAGCAGACAGTCGATGGAGCGCATGCCAAGTTCGAGTGCGGTGGCGAGGCCCGTTGGACCGCCACCGACAATGACGACACGAGGGCGCTGGGCGGAGAGATCAGGGGAAGGGTTTTTCGTTTTCATGAACCGACGCTACCGCGTCCGATGACGCATCGAGATATGGCAGAAGATAAAGAGTGATGCCTGGGAACTATCGAGCGGAATGCCCTTATGCCGGACGGGGAATATTTCGGCCGACAACGCTTGGTCTGCACCGTCAGAAGCTCATCAATGGCCCAGGCAAAGCGTTGCAGCGGTTGCCATGGCAAACCGCTGCGCTGGCCTGAATTGCTGACCTGCCGCATGTTGGAGGATTGAGCCGGTCCCGCTTGCAATCCTTGCCGGTTGCGCCGTCTGCCGACGGCACCGTCCCATGCTATGGGGCGGACACGACATTCTCGATAGCGCCGATCTTGTCGACCTCGCATCGTACGACATCGCCCGGCTTAAGGAAGCGGGGCGGGTCCATCGCGACACCAACCCCCTCTGGCGTGCCGGTCGCGAGAATATCGCCCGGCTCCAGCGTAAAGGCCGTCGAGAGATAGGCGATCTGTTCCCAGATATTGTAAATGAGTTCGTTGCTATTGCTGTCCTGCCGAACCTCACCGTTGACCAGGCACCGGATGCGCAAGTCGTGCGGGTCGGCTATTTCATCGGCCGTGACGATCCAGGGGCCTATCGGTCCGTGGGTATCGAAGGACTTCCCGACCGTGAAGGTCGGCGAATGAAACTGCCAGTCTCGCGCAGAGACATCGTTTACGACGACATAGCCGAACACGTGCGACCGGGCCGCACTCGCGGCGACACCCTTGGCGGCCGTCCCGACGATCACTCCCAATTCGACTTCATAATCCAGCTTTTCCGTAACACCCGGATCGATCGGATCAAATGGCCCGGAAAGGCAGGTCGTCTGCTTGTTGAACCACAATTGCTGCTTGGGGGCCGGAATGCCGTGGCGCTCGCCCTCTTCCGCATGCTTGCGATAGTTCATGCCGATCGCAAGAAATTTGCCGGGCCGTTCGATTGGGCAGACGAGTTGCGCATCGGACAGGGGGATGGAGGGCGTTCTGGACGCGACAAATGCAGCAATATGGCCCAGCGCCGTCTCGCCGCCGGCGACGATTGAAAGCATCGTGGGGTAGTCGTGCAGCTCCGCCAGCGGGACGATGCCATCATCCTTCAGCACGCCCAGGCCGATGCCGTTTGCCGATCTGTACCGTAATAATTTCATGTCGAACCTCTCTCATATCTGGGGCCGTACAAGGGCCTGCCATTGTCCCCTTCGTGAAGGCGCAGCGTCGTCCGTGCTTCTTCCCTTTCGACATCGACTAAGGCACCGCTTCACGGTCTCATGTCAGCCCGGCATCGGCGTTGCGGAGCGGAGCGGCTAGATAGAGGAATAGACCAGGTGATAGCCGTCATGCATCAGAGCAGGCGGTGAACAGCGCCGGCTTTGCCCCATGCTTCGACTCTTGAGCAGATGGGGCCGATATGAACCTTCTTCTCGATGGGCCGGAGGGCCAGCAGGGTTTCCAAAGGCTGGATATCCGAGATGAGACGCTTGCAAAGAACCGGGAAGTCCAGCTTAATAAACCATCGCCGTTCGAAAAGCGCAGGCTTGGCAAGCCCTTGGCTTTCCTGCTTCTCCAGCAACAATGGCTTGACCAAGCTGCTGCAAGAACCCTGCCCCCTCCGATCAATCCTCCGCTTCGCGCCGCGCCTCCAGTTCAGCCAGCTTTACCGGATCGTCGGATGCCAGTGCTTCTTCAAGATGGAAACCGCGCGATATATTGAACACCAGTTGTTGAGCTTCGCCGCTATATTCTGGAGCAATCACCGGGAATGCATCGACCAACTCCCGAAGAAATCCCTTGTCCAGGGCTTGAAGATCGTTTGCCAGATCCTCCATCATCTGAACCGCCATATCTGGGGCCAGCGCTTCGTCACCGGTCAGGTTTAGAAATAATATAAAGTTGGCGATGATACGCGCAATCTGTGTGACGATCATTGCTTCGCCACCCTCACCTGATATTGGTCACGTTCATCTTCCTGAGCAGCTTGAGAGCGGCGATCTTCTGCTTTTCGTTGGGAACCTCCCATGTTCCAATAAGGCGATGGTGCGCTAGGACTTCGGACTGCCGCAATAACTGAGCTCGCTGGCTTGGGAAGGTCCACAATAGCCAACTTCCGGTCAATCAACCAGTCACCCTGAATGCCGTCAAACTTCACCGGTCGTGCCGAGCCAAGCCATCCGGCATCGTTCGCATTAAAGTCGGCGCCTGGCCAGGCCGGGCCCCCGTCGCGGAATCTTTGTATCGTTTCGCCGGAGTGTCGCGACCGAGATTTTCCTTCACCCAGCCGATCTGCGGCGGGTCATAAGTGACGCGGGGAACTGCCGCGCGAAGGCGACGCAATGCGGAAACCTTGCCGAGGGCCACGCCCGGCGCGGTTGCCAGGGCGGCGCTGCCGGCGACCGATCCGGCCGCACGGCCGATCTCGCGCGCCGAAGCATTGGCGACCGCGTCGGCCGCACGGGAGGCCTGGACCAGAGCCGGCGTATCTTCGGCCGCTATCGCCGTATCCTTGGCACGATCCGGTAGACGGCCGGTTTACCTATGATCGTCAACAGCGCGATCAACGACAAGACGGTCAGATGCTGGCTGTTCCACACCGGGCCCGCTGCACCGCCGCAACTCATGAATTGAAACATGCAAAAATGGATTTAATTCTTTTAATATCAGTATCTTTTGCCCAGCCTTTGTTCATGATGCTGTCGCGAATCAATTTTAATTGACTCGCGGCGTTCGCACCTTGTGCGTCTGCATCTAACAGGAGGGTTCATGTTTTCCATTCGCAGTAAAATAGCGAAAGCGTTCAGCGCGTCAGTAGCCATGATTGTTTCGGCCATGATGCCAGCTGCTGCACAGGCTGCGCAGCTTCAAACGCCTCTTATTCCCACCAACAACGCTTCGATCGTGCTCAATTACAATGACAGCGTCGTATCGCGTGATGGAAGATTCCGGTTCATTTTTCAGGCTGATGGAAACCTGGTTCTTTACCAGGGCACTACCGCTCTTTGGGACTCCGGGACGACCCCTCACCCATATACCGTGACGCAGCCTGGCGGACCTTACACGGGCGGTGGGTTTACGACCAACTTTATAACCTATGCGTGCATTGCGCAGTTTCAAGCTGACGGCAACCTAGTTGTTCTGGGTGCTTCGGGGCTTGCAGCCGCCGGAAATCCATGCCCCGGCAGATCACCCGCCGGAATGACGGTTTTGTGGAGCAGCAACACATATCCTTACCCCGGTGCGCGTTTGGAGGTTCAAGATGACGGCAATGTAGTCATTTACGACGCATCCCTTCGGGCGTGATGGTCAACCAGGACCTGCTGCCGGTAAGTAAAGGTAACGACGGACTTCAACAGGTGAGTGGAAGCAGCGTAGTCGATTAAATCAGTCGGACGCTGCTTTCACCTTTTTGCGCTTCGATTGATGAGCGGAGGATGGGATTGCGGAAAAAGATGTTGCATTGGCCAGCAATTGCTGCAGCAATCATAGGGATAGGTTCAGTGTCATGGCTTCTGCTGGTGAACGGGCAACGGTTGGACACCAAGGATCAGTTTAATCCGATACTTATTCCCGCCGGCAACCCTTCAGCCGCCCCCTCCGATTCTGCGGGCGACATTCAGACCGTTCCGCAAGTATTGCCTCAATCACCCCCTCTCGCCAGTTCAACCATACCGATCGATCAGACAGAACAACCACGCGTTGCAGAGCAGACGCGAGATCCTGAATGGGCCGGCAAGACCGAAAGCGATATCGGAAGCGCGCTTCACACAATACCCGCACTCGCAAGTTCGACGCCACTGGATGTCAGATGCGGCGCGACTGTCTGTGAAGCACGAGGGAAGTTGAGAACTGACGCCTCCGCATATAACCGCGCCCAGGCCGCTGAGTATTTGCGTGGCAGTGGGTTTGTCGATGCTCTGGGCAAGGCAAACGCCCTGACTGACAAGGTCGTTTTTTCCGAAGAAACAGGACAGTTTATCATCTACTTTTCCAGGGTTCGGAAATAGCGACAGTGGATGTTTCCTGATTTGCGTCAGCATCGCATATCCGAAGGAACTTCGCTCCATTTGTAGAGGCCGCCTCTATAAATGCAGGTGGTAGCGCGCCCAACGACCCCCGTCCGACATGGCGCCATGGCCGATGCAACCTTATACCGCCGTTGATCTGTCGCGCCTCGGCGCACGGGCACCGGCTCCCGTGGTGGCGCTACCCAGCGGTGGAGCCTGGACTTCGTCCATGATCAGCTGGCTACGGGACGCTGGTTCCGGGTGCTCAACATCATCGACGATGTAACCCGCGAGTGCCTGCGCGCGGTGCCGGACACTTCGATCCCGGGGCGTCGGGTGGTGCGCGAGCTCAGCGATCTGATCGCCCAACGCGGCAAGCCTGGGATGATTGTCAACGACAACGGCACCGAACTAACCTCGAACGCCGTCCTCGCCTGGTGCGGGGAAGTCGGGGTGGAATGGCACTGTATCGCCCCGGACAAGCCGACGCAGAATGGCCATGGCGAGAGCTTTAACGGCCGCATTTGCGACGAGCTGCTCAACGAGACCCTGTTCCTGAGCCTGGACCATGCCCGCATGGTGATCTTCGCCTGGGCAGAGGACTACAACCAGGAGAGGCCGCACTCATCCCTTGGATACCAAACCCCTGTGGCCTTCGCCGCTGAACTGCGCAGGCCATTGCTCAACCCGCGCTCATGCGCAACAAAGCTGCCCGGCTCCAACCCGCGCTGATGGAAACCTGGGGGTCACCTCAAGAGCGCCAAGGCCACGCACGCCGCCCGAGCAGAAATACAGCGATCGCAGGCTTAGCTCGCGACGCTGAGCCGGAAGCTGGGGATCAACCCAAGACGGTGGCGAAGTAGCGTAAGCGGAAGACGGTCGAGGATTTGAAGACCAAGCCGAAAGCCCCTCATTCAACAACCCTGACCAAGGCGGAGGAAGCGATAGTGGTCGCGTTCCGGCGCGACACGCTGCTGCCGCTGGACGACTGCCTCTATGCGCTGCAACCATCGATCCTGCACCTGACGCGATCTGCATTGCACCGCTGTCTCCAATTTCGGTCGCAGGCTCAAGACCCCCAGTGATCTCACACCCCACGAATATATCGCCAAGATCTGGACTTCAGAGCCAGACCGCTTCATCCTCAATCCGAGCCACCAGATGCCGAGACTGAACGCCTAGAGGCGCAGCGGCATGGACATGACGGACACGATCTGCTCCATCGTATCTTCAAGCGCCTCCGCGAACGTCTCGCCGAATATCTCCTCTTCGGCGCCATGATGGCGCACCAATATGTTGAGGAACATGAGGCTGATGCTGATCAGCCGTCGTTGAGCGACATAGGGCGGCAGATAATCGACCCTGTCGCGCAACAGGCGAAGCGCGCGCGTGAGATTGGGCGGCTCCGATCCGCTGAAATCGCCGAATTCGGGCGACCGGCTTTGCAACAGATATTGGCTGAGGAAGCTTGCATAGCTGTGGTTCCCGTCCGCATCCTGCAGATCAAGCTGGGGAAGCAGCACGATTTCAAGCAAGGTGCGCGCATCCTTTAGCCGTCCGGCCACCTCCGCATCGCGTAACATCGCACCGCGCGCCTCTTCCATCTGCTCCATGCGATAGTCGAATATGGCCCGCACCAGTCCTTCTCGCGAACCGAAATGATATTGCACCGCCGCATGATTGCCTTGCCCGGCTTGCGCCGCAATCTCGCGCATGGATGCGCCATGGATGCCGCCTTTGGCGAACAGCCGCTCCCCGGCCAGAATCAGCCGCGTTTTGCCGTCGAGAGTCTCCGACGGTTCATGTTCAAAGCACTCATCCACCATTGAGCAACGATCCTAAATGTTACAATTGTTTTAAAATTACCTTCTCGCTCGAACGAGATCATTTGCATGAGACATCGGCTTCTCAGGCAACCTTTTCCGCCAAAGTGACGGTTTTACACAGAATTCGCAAGCGGGAAGGATGAAGTTTCCGATGACACCCCTTTCCCCAAAGCAGGCCTGCCTCCGCCGATCTGGCGGTTGAGGCCGTGGAAAAAATTTACACTTGACTTAAAATCTACTGCGCCGCTATTCCCTAATCACCATTAGACAGCCATCGGCTCCTATGCCGCGCAAAGACGGCGGCCATGGTTCTATACTGCAAGGAGAGACTTTCATGGCGATGGAAACCGGGCTTATCTTCCACCCCTATATGCGGCCGGGGCGCACCGCCCGGCAGACGTTCGAATGGGGCGTCCAGAATTCGGTGGCCTGCGACAAGGCGGGCTTCACGTCGATGATGATCTCTGAACATGCGTCGCAAATCTGGGAAAATATTCCCAATCCCGAATTGATCATGGCCGCCGCGGCGCTGCAGACCAAGAATATCAAATTCGCACCGATGGCGCACATCCTGCCGCACCAGCATCCTGCCAAGCTCGCGATCATGGTCGGCTGGCTGTCGCAGATCCTGGAAGGCCGCTATTTCATGGGAATCGGCGCCGGCGCCTATCCGCAGGCATCCTATATCCACGGCATCAAGGACGCAGAGCCGCAGATGCTGAACGATATGGTGCGCGAGTCGCTGACCATCATGGAAAAGATCTGGAAGCGCGAACCCTTCTTCTATGAAGGTAAATATTGGGATGCGGGCTATCCCGAAGAGGCCCCCGCAGAAACCGAGGACGATGAACAGCATATGCTCGCCGACTTCTCGCCCTGGAACGGCGCCTTCCCCGAATTCGCCGTTACCGGCTTCAGCCAGAATTCTCCATCGATGAAACTGGCGGGCGAGAAGAATTTCAAGCCGGTGTCGATCTTCTCCGGCCTTGACGCGCTCAAGCGCCACTGGGAAATCTACTCGGAAGCCAATATCAAGGCAGGCTTCACCCCGGATCGCCAGCGCCACGCCGTCTCACAGACCGTCTTCTGTGCCGACACCGACGCAGAGGCCAAGCGGCTCGTCATGGAAGGTCCAATCGGCTATTGCTTCAGCAAGTATCTTATCCCGATCTGGCACCGCTTCGGCATGATGGATGGTTTCGCCAAGGATGCGGGCATCGATCCCAAGGACGCGGATCTGGAATTCCTGGTCGACAATGTCTTCGTCGTCGGATCGCCCGATACGGTCGTCGACAAGCTCAACACGCTGTTCGAACAATGCGGCGGTTGGGGCACGCTCCAGGTCGAAGCCCATGATTATTATGACGACCCGTCGCCCTGGTTCTATTCCCTCGAACTGCTGGCGAAGGAGGTCGCCCCACGCGTCAAGCTGCCGGGCACGCGGGAGGCCGTTCCGGCCTGACCCAAGGTCGCATCCAGCCTATTATAGACAAGGGCGGAGGATCGTCGATCCTCCGCCCTTTTCCTTGAAACCGACTAGCGAAAAAGCACGGGTCATGGCCGCTCGGCGGCAAACCCGTTGAGCAGAAGGTCGGCGGCCTGTTCCGCGATCTGCATGGGGCCGAGCTTGCCGGGACGATACCAAGACGCGCAGGAATCAAGCATGGCGATCAGGAACTTGCGCACAACCGTGGCGTCCAGCGCCTGGCTCGCCGATCCGTCCGCCTGCGCGGCGACGATCAGGTCGCGCCAGTAATTGTCGAAGCTGGAATAGGCGGCCAGCACCCGCTTGCGCATCTCTTCAGGCAAGTCGTCGAAGATGCGCGATACCGCCGATGAATAGTCATCGCCGGTCAGCAGGAAGTCGACATGAGCGACGATCGCCGCGCGCAGCCGCACAATCGGCGCGGTGGCGGCGCCCAGCCCTTCGACCCGCGCCATGATGTGACGATTGTTGCGGTAGATACCCTCCATCATCACCTCCTCGACCAGATGGTCCTTGGACGGAAAATGATGATAGATGCTGGGCGCGAGCATGCCTGCGCGCTGTGCGATCTCGCTGAGCTTTGCGCCTGCAAGCCCTTTTTGCCGAAGAACTGCGGCGGCCGAATCCAGAATGCGCGTTCGGCCGTTATCTGCTTGTGCCATGCGCCCTCTTTAGCTGGATCGGCGGGGAAGAAAAGCCCTCGCGCAACAATCGCCTAACCGGCGAAAGGCACGGTCGGCGCGCCCGCCGCAGGCGGATCGAGGATTTCGAACAGTCCGCCGGCCAACGGCTCGCGCGCAAAGGCCTCCGCGCCATAGCCCTGAGAGCCGGTGATCAGGAACAGGCGGCTATGGTCCGTCCCCCCAAAGGCCGGACGCAGGCCGCGCCGCACCGGGAGCTTGCGTTCCTCCATCAGGGTCGCGTCGGGCGCGAAGCGGCGCAGCATCCAGCTTTCGTAGAAGGCCATCCAGATGCAGCCTTCCACATCCACCGCCATCCCGTCGGGATAGCCGTCCTCCGGCCTGAAGGTCAGGAAGTCGCGGCGATTGGATAGCTGCCCGTCCTCCGCCACGTCATAGACCCAGCTGACCAATGGCATGCTATCGTTGACATAGGCGGTGCGCCCGTCCGGGCTGAAGGCGGGGCCGTTGGCGGTGACGATATTGCGCTCCTGCGTGCTGACGCTGCCGTCCGCGTCCAGCCGGTAGAGTTCGCCCGTGCTGCGCGTGCCGAAGTCGCCGAGCGTGCTTTCCTTGTCTTCCGCCGTGGTACTCTCGTCCCACTGGCTCGAATCGCAGGAGCCCGACCAGTAGCGCCCCTTGCGATCGGTGACGCCGTCGTTGAGCCGCGCAACCTTGGGATTGGAAATGGGGTGGACGATCGGCCGATAGACCTGCGCCCCGGGATCGACATGAGCGAAACCGTCCGCGCAGGAAGCGATAAATCCGCCGGACGCGCGCGGGGCGATCGCGCTGATCCAGGTGGGCGCCGTCCAGCTTCCCTTGGCGCCGCTGTCGAGGTGATACCAGTTGACGCTGGGTGCTTCGATATCGACCCAATAGATGCAGCCGTCGCGCGCATCCCAGATGGTGCTTTCGCCCAGGATTGCTTTGGCGTCCCACAAGCAGCGCCAGCCTTCGCCTTCCATCATCGCTCCATCCTCGCCCTATAGTTTCACGACCGGATCGCCGAACGGTTCGTCCCGCTGACGCACCGCTTCCTTCAGCCCCTGCGTGCGCACCGTTTCGTTGAACTGGCTGCGGCTGGCCGACAGATGGCCCCGCGCGTCCATTTCCGCCGCCATGCGCTGGATGGTGCGCGCGCCCATCAGTTCGAGGCCCAGATTGACGATCCGCTTGTTGGCGCTGAGCAGATCGGCGTCGATCAGCGCCAGCCGCGCCGCCAGCGCCTCGACTTCCGCGTCCAACTGGTCGGCGGGCACGGCCTTCATCGCAAGGCCGATCTTCACGGCATCGTCACCCCGAATGGAATCGCCGGTCAGCAGCAACCGCTTGGCCCATTGCGGCCCGACCAGATAAAGCCACATATGGCTGGGCAGCGACCCCTGCGAACGCGCCGGCGGAAAACCGAACAGCGCGTTGTCCGCACAAATCACCATGTCGCACAGCAGCGCCAGATCGGTGCCCCCGGCCAGACAGCGGCCATGCACCTGCGCGATCACCGGCTTATGCATGTCGAACAAGGCCATGCGCAGCCGCTGCGCCCGCTCCTGATGCCAGGCATCGTCGTCGAACTTCGCCCGGCCGCGCCGATGGTCTACTTGGCCCGGGATCGGCTGGTCATATTTCTGGAGGTCGTAACCCGCACAGAAGTCCGGCCCTGCCGCGCGCAGAACGACGGCATGGACGCGATTATCCTCGTCCGCCTCCCACAGTCGCGCGTTCAGCTCCTCCTGCAAAGGCTCGCTCAGCGCATTGCGCTTTTCCGGTCGGTTCAGCGTGATCCAGGCCGTTCCATCGCGCACCTCGTACAGAAGCAATGACGCCTCGTCCGTCATGCCGCCCTCCTCTCCCTATGCCGGCTTGAGCCGATCCTCTCAGGCCACGGTCTGCACGCCCATGGGCGGCGCGACCGGCGCAGAAACGTCGATATCCTTGAGATGGGGCAGCACCTTGCGCGCGAACAGTTCGTAATTTTCGCGCCCCACCTCGAAGGGCATGTCGCCGAACTGGGTGTAAATGATGAAGCTGCCGACGTCGAACCGTTCGACCATCGATTTCAGCTTTTCCAGCACCTCTTCCGGACGCCCCCATATCTGCAGGTCGGCGAGGAAGTTGTTGAACTTGTCGATGCCGTTCTTCTCGACGCTGGCGGCCAGTGCGCCATAATATTCATAACCTTCGATCGACGCGAATTCCTTGTTGCCGAACTGGTAGAAGGAGGATGTCGAGCGGGCATATTCGACCAGATATTTGTCGCGCATCTCCTGTGCCTTGGCCGCATCCTCATGGACCGCGCAAAAGGCGACGACCACGGGCTTGGGCGCGGGCCGCCCCTGCATCGCGAAGAAGCGCTCGCGATAGCTGTTGATGTCTTCCTCGACCCGGTTCCAGGGCTTTTGCGCGATGATCATCAGGCCGACATCCAGATTGGCCATCAGCTTGACCGATTCCGGCGACACGGCCGACGCGAACACCCGGCCGCGATAGCTGGCATAGGGGCGTGGACGCAGTTCGACGCGGGGTTGCTTGAGATAGGCGCCGTCATATTCCATGACGCCGGTTTCCAGCGCATCGAGCAGCGCCTCGGCATATTCGCGGAAGCGCTGGCGCGCTTCGCCCATGGGCACGCCGAAGCCATCGAACTCCTCCTTGCCCAAGCCCCGGCCGATACCCAGGATCGCCCGGCCTTCGGACAACTGGTCGAGCAGCAGGAAGCTCTCGGCGATCCGCACAGGATTCTGCCAGGGCAGCACGGTCACGGTCGTGCCCAGCTTGATCCGCTGCGTCTTGGCCGCGACCCAGGACAGAAACTGCGGCACGTTGGGCGTCATCATATAGCCGGTGAAATGATGCTCGGGCGTCCATACGGAATCGAAGCCCTGATCCTCCGCGCGGGCCGCGAGCGACAATTCGTGCCGAAACACATCGATATCGCTGACCCGGTCCTTCAGATTCTGGAACGTCAGTCCCAATCCCACGTCCATATTCGCCTCCAACAAGCATCGCTTAAGCGCAGACTAATTGTAATTAGGTTCATTTGGCAAGCCCTTCGCTTCAGTTCCTCCCCAAAAATAGGTCGCGGCACTCGGTCGCAATGGCGGATAGCGGGAATGAATAAAACTTAAACTGTTGTAAGTTAATGATATATTCCTTCTTCTGATCAGTGAACAACGGCACTTAGCCGAGCATGGCGAAAATGGAAAATTCCGGGAGACTTGACGCCGATCAAACAAATTTGCATCATAATAAAAATTAGGCAGAGGAGAATCTGAGGGGTGAACGACAGCATTGCGGTTCGGCGCCAAGCCATGGCCGACCGGCACCCAGCCTGGACCGAGATGACGCTCGACGCCTATCTGACCCGGATTCAGGCCGATTTTGCAGCGCGTCCCTTGGTCATCACTGACGCGCAGACCCTGACCTATGGGGACGTCGAGGCGCAGGCGACGCGCATAGCGGGTGGCCTGTCGGCGCTCGGCGTGGGCCATGGCGACCGGGTTGGGCTTTTGATGGCCAATTACCCCATCACCGTGCCGCTGCTGTTCGGCATCTGGCGCGCGGGCGCGGTCGCCGTGGCGATCAACACGCTCTACGGGATCGCGGAGGTCGATTATGTACTGCGCGAGTCCGGTTGCTCCCTGCTCATCAGCATGGCGGCTTTTGGATCGCGACGGTTCGATCGCGATCTCGATGCACAGCTGCCCGGTTGGCGTGAAGGGCGATGCGCGGTGCTACCGGAACTCAAGGCTGGCTTCATTTATGACGACGCTGAGCCATCGCTTTTTCTCGCCGCCCTGCCGCATGGGACGGCGCCGGCCAATCCGGCGCAACCGCATGATCCGGCCGTCATCATGTTCACCTCGGGCACTACGGGATCGCCCAAGGGCGTCATGCAGACGCACGATAATCTCCTGCGCGCGGCTTATGCCGGCGCCTATCATCAGGCTTTTGCGGACGGGCGACGCGCAGTCTTCTCGCTGCCGCTCTACCATGGGTTCGGGCTCGTCGTCGGGCTGCTCTCCGGCATGGTCGTCGGCGGTTCCATCGTGCCATTGCTGCGTTTCGATCCGCATGCGCTGCTGACCGCCACCGAGCGGCACCGCGCCACCTATCTCATGGGCGTGCCGACCATGACGATCGCGATGATGGAGCAGGCCAAGCAGCAATCCTACGACCTGTCCTCCCTGACCGCCGTACATAGCGCCGCCGCGCCGACGCCCAGTTGGGTCTGGCGCGACATCCAGCAGACCTTTGGCTGCCAGGAAATATTCACCAGCTACGGTCAGACCGAAGTCACGGCGACGATCGTCTGCACCCAGCCGGGCGATCCTATTGACGTGGTGGCTGAAACCCAGGGTTGCATCGTCATGGCGGGCGTTGCCGGCCTGCCCGAGCAGGATGGCCGCATCTGCGAATTCAAGACGATCGACCCGGAAACCGGCGCCGACCTTCCCCATGGGGCATCGGGCGAACTCTGCACGCGCGGACCGATGAACAGCCTGGGCTATTTCCGCCGCCCCGAGGAGACAGCGAAGCTGTTCCTGCCGGGTGGCTGGATCCGCACCGGCGACCTCGGCCAGTTCCGCCCCGACGGCAATCTGTTCCTGACCGGCCGGTCGAAGGAACTGTACAAGAGCCGGGGCGAACTGGTGTCGCCCAAGGAACTGGAACAGCTCGTCACCACCCATCCCGCGGTAGCGCAGGCCTTTTTCATCGGCATGCCCGACGACCGCTGGGGCGAGACCGGATGCGCCTGGATCGTCCGCACGGAGGATGGCGCAGTCGACGAAAAGGACTTGCGCGACTGGCTGGCCCCGAAGCTCGCCGGCTACAAGATGCCGCGCGACATATGGTTCATCGCGGAAAGCGATCTGCCCAAAACCGGCACCGGCAAGGTGCAGAAGAACATATTGAAGGAGATGGCGCTCGCGATGGTCGCGGCGCAGGCGGAATGACGGAAAAGAGAAGAACCATGACGACCGACGGCATTTCCTCGATCGAGGACATCATCCAGGACGCGATCGACGGCCTGCCCTACATTCTGGTCGACGCCGACGACCGGGAGAATGAAGGCGACGTCATCATCCCCGCCCAATTCGCGACCCCCCGCCAGATCAATTTCATGGCGAAACATGCGCGCGGCCTCATCTGCCTCGCCATGACGCAGGCGCGCGCCGAGCAACTGAAGCTGCCGCCGATGACGGTCAACAACCAGTCAGGCCACGGCACCGCCTTCACCATTTCGATCGAGGCGCGCGAGGGCGTGACCACCGGCATCTCGGCGCAGGACCGGGCTCATACGATCGCCGTCGCGGTCGATCCGACCAAGACGGCGGATGATATTGTTTCCCCCGGACATGTCTTTCCGCTGACGGCGCGCGACGGCGGCGTGCTGGTGCGCGCCGGGCATACCGAAGCGGCGGTCGACATCTCCCGCCTCGCCGGCCTGACCCCGGCAGGCGTCATCTGCGAGGTGATGAACGACGATGGCACCATGGCGCGCCTGCCCGAACTGCTCATCTTCGCGAAGGAACATGGCCTCAAGGTCGGCACCATCGCCGACCTCATCGCCTATCGCCGCCGTTCGGAAAAGCTGGTGCGGAAGGTGGCGAGCGCCCCTTTCCACAGCTTCTATGGCGGCGAGCTCACCATCCATGTCTATCGCAACCAGATCGACGGCGGCGAGCATGTCGCGCTGGTCAAAGGCGAGGTACGGCCCGACCGCGAGACGCTGGTGCGCGTCCATCAGGTGGACATGACCGCCGACATGCTCGGCTGGTCGCAGGCCCATCCCGAATATGTGCCGCAGGCGCTTCAGGCGATCGCTGCACATGAGGGGCAGGCTGTCGCCGTGTTCGTGCGCGATCCGAGCCCGGATTCCATCTCGAAGCGGATCGAGGGGGGACGCAAGACCTATCACGACACCAACGCGACGCGCGACTACGGCATCGGCGCACAGATACTGCTGGACCTTGGCGTGCGCGAGATGACGCTGCTGACGTCGAGCACGGCGAAGTTGGCGGCGCTGGAGGGGTTCGGCCTGTCGGTGGTGGGACGTCGCCCCTTGCGCGATCCGGTCGAGCAGCGGGAAACCGTGGCTTTTGCCGAATAAGGCCTGCCCGTGCAGCAGCCGCGTCGACCGGCACACCGGCCGTTCAGGGCGGTTCTTGTCACGTCTTCAGCATGGCACAGGAGATATCGTTCATGCAGCTGGCTAATAGGAAAATCATCGTCACGGGCGCTTCGCAGGGAATCGGCGCATCCACGCTTCGCGCCTATGTCGCAGCGGGCGCGCGGGTCTGCGCCATGGATATCGATGTCGAACGCGGAGCGGCCCTCGCCGAGGAAGTGACAGCGACCGGCCCCGGATCGGCATTCTTCCTGCCCTGCGATGTCGGCAACCGTCGCGACGTGGATGCAGCCTTTGATGAGGCGGCGGAACGACTGGGCGGCCTTGACGTGCTGGCGCATATCGCGGGCGTTCATCGCCATGCCGAAACGCATGCCGTGCCCGATGACACGCTTGCATGGCTGATGACCATCAATGTCAACGGCACGATCTATACCAATGGCGCAGCCTATCGCCACATGCCCGATGGCGGCGCGATCATCAATTTCGGATCGGAATCGGGACTGACCGCGGAGATCAACAACGCCGTCTACGGCGCGTCCAAGGCGGCGGTACATACATGGACCCGGAGCGTGGCGCGCGAATGGGGGGCGCGGGGTATCCGCGTCAACGCCGTGCTGCCATATATGGTCACGCCCATGTACGAGCGCTTCCGCGAGGCGCTCACCCCGGAGGATCTCGCCGCGCACGACAAGGCGACGGCGGAGCAGATCCCGCTGGGCGGCAAGTTCGGCAATGCGGATCGCGACTTGGCCCCGGTCATGGTCTTTCTGGCGGGCGAAGGGTCCCGTTTCATCACCGGGCAGCTACTTCCGGTGGATGGAGGGCTTGTCTCCGTGCGCTGATCGGCGCGCGACCCTCCGCATCGATCCTAGCGCCGCGCCGCCTATTTCGTGGAAGGCGCGGCACTGGGGTTTGAAGTGCTTGCGATGATATCCGCGTCTAAAGCGGCGTCACCCGGCCATAGCTGCCTTTGTGGAACAGCAAGGGCGCGCCGGGATGATGCACGTCCAACGCATGGACCGCGCCCAGAACGATATGATGGTCGCCCGCATCATGCACCGCATGGATGGTGCAGTCGATCCAGGCGAGCGCCCCGTCCAGCACCGGCGATCCCAGCGCGGACAGATGGTGCGGTACATTGTCGAACTTGTTCGCGTCCTTCGACGCCAGCACCCGGCACAGCCCTTCCTGCGCGTCGCCCAGCACATTGACGCAGAAGCGCCCCGCCGCTTCGATCTTAGGCCAACTGGACGATCCCTTGTCCGGGAAGAAGGCGACCAGCGGCGGATCGAGCGACACTGACGTGAACGATCCCACGATCATCGCCGCGGGGTTGCCGTCCGGTTGCACGGCAGTGATGGCGCAGACGCCGGTGGGATAATGGCCCAGGATCTGACGGAAGGCGGCCGGTTCGATGGCGACGGTCATGACAGTATCAGGCTTTCCAGACGAGTGGGATATTTTCCACGGCGGCGACGATGCCGGAATGATAGATGGGCGCCGCGCCCTCCGCCAGCTCGAAGACGGGGATGCGCGCCAGCCACTCCTGCAGCGTCACCAGCACCTCCATCCGCGCCAGGTGCATGCCGGCACAGCGATGCGGCCCCTGCGCAAAGGTGGAATGGGCGGCGACATTGCGGCGCGACAGATCGACCTTCATCGGATCGACATGCTGCGTGTCGTCGAGCCCATGCAGCGCAGTGGGGAGCAGGATCAGGTCGCCCGCCTTCAGCTGCGCGCCGTGAAATTCCATGTCCGTCACGACATAGCGCGCGTCCGATACCACCGCGAAACGGCGGAACAGTTCCTCGACGCCCCGCTGCAGCTTCATGGGGTCGGACCGCATCTCCGCGACCGTTTCGGGATGGCGTGCCAGATAGATCATCATGAAGCTCAGGAGGTTGACCACCGTGTCCAGTCCGCCCAGCAGCAGCAGCGAGACCAGCCCCAGCATTTTGTCCTGCGGCATCGGCGCACCATCGATCTCGGTGTTGACCATCATGGTGATCAGGTCGGTGCCGGTTCCGCCGCGCCGCGCCGCGATGATCGGCGCGACATAGTCGAAAAAGCCCTTGTTCGCGGCCTGAAGCGAACGCCCCTGCTCCTCGGGCGTGTCGCCCGATGGCCGCGTCATCTCCTTGGCCAGCGCGTTTAGCATCGGCGCGTCATCCATCGGCAGCCCAGCGAGCGCCAGGAACACCTTGACGGGAAAAACGCCAGCGAAATCGCGTGCGAAATCGCACCCGCCCCTGTCCGCGAACCCTTCGATCAACTCGATCGCGACGGCGCGGACCTCGCCTTCGATCTTGCGAATCTGGGCCAGGTTCAATCCCTTGTCGATCGCCTTGCGATAAGGGGTATGTTCAGGCGGATCCATCTTGGTCGGGACCATTTCATAGGCTTCGCCTGCCTCGCGAGGCACCCAGATCACCCGGCTGGAGAAGCGGTCGGGGTGGCGGTAGACCTCGTCAATCACCACACCGCGCGTCGCCACCCAATGGCCGCCGGTCAGCGGCGTCCATACCAGCGGCGGCGTGTCGGGCGTCTGCACCCGCTTCCAGGCTTCGTGGAAGCCCTCCTCGATACCGTCCAGGGCATAGATGTCGATCTCCCGCACCTGATCCGGCGCGACATGGTCCGGCAGCGCGGCGCGCGGCTTGGCGGGTGGTGGGGTCAGCGTATCCGTGTTCATGGGTGGCGCTCCTCCTTCAGCGGATGGTGGGATCGATCACTGCCTTGGTGGCGGCCCCGGTCTTCGTGACGTGCAGCGCCTCGGCTGCCTGGTGGATGCCGAAACGGTGGCTGACCAGCTCGGCAAGCGGCACGTCGTCCTGCACCCGGGCAGCGAACTGCATCGCCTGATAATAGTTTTTCGGCGCCGGGAAGGACGCCCCGCCGATCGTGAGATTCTTGAGCGTGAGGTCGCGTGGGCTGATAGGCTGGGTCCCGATCGCACCCCACAGGCCAAGGATGATGTAGCGGCTGTGAATGCCGCTGATGTCCACGCCCTCCGGGAAAGCCGGCAGCGCGCCCGCCGCCTCGATCACGATGTCGGGGCCTTGCCGGCCGATCCGATCGTAGATCGTCCGCTTGCGTTCCTCTGCCGGCAAGTCGAGCGACACCGTCGCGGTCGCGCCGAGCTTCACCGCCGCGTCCAGCCGTGCCGGCGCGCCGTCGATCACGATCACCTCGCGCGCGCCGGCCTGTGCCGCTACCAGCACGGATGACAGACCGACCGGGCCGGCCCCCTGCACCACCACCGTGTCGCCGAACCGCACCGGCCCGCAGCGATCGAAGCCGCGGAGCACCGTGGGCAGCGCGCAGCCCAGCGCTGCGACTGCCTCGGGCTTGGCATGGTCGGGCAGACGATAGAAGGGCATGTCGTTGGGCAGCCAGGCAAAGTCGGCATAGCTGCCCCAGTTGGGCTTGGCTGCATCCTCGAAATATCGGCTGTTCTCGCAAGGTGTCTGCTCCAGCACGGTGCAGCTATAGCAGCGGTGGCAGAGCGCGATCGGGGACCAGACGACCAGGTCGCCCGGCTTCACCGGTACGCCGGCATAATCGGTGGAAACCCCCGCACCCAGTTGCTCGATCTGACCGACGCCCTCATGACCCAGGATGATCGGGAAGGGCATCTCGCCCGCCTCCCCGGTCATGATATGCACGTCGCTGCCGCACACCCCACCCAGGATCGTGCGCACCAGCGCGCCGCCCGGTTCCGGCGCATGGATATCGACGTCCCATGTTTCCAGCCGGTTCTTTTCCACCAGCACGGTCGCCCTGCCTTGCATATTTCATCCTCCGCCATCGTCACGCGCTGCCGATTTTCGGCAAACTAATCACTATTAGCCTATCGGCGCAACCCATCACAGCGATCCGATGCCTTTTTCCGAGTCCTCGAGGATCGCAAACATCTCTTCATATCGTTGATTTTAGATATTTTATTACTAAAATTAGATTTGCTATCGCCTCATGAACGAGCCTCGATCGGCCGACATCTATTGACAGGATCGACCGAAGGATATTCAATAATCTCTATTAGGTTGTGATCATGAACATGTCCAAGGAGAGAATATGGGCCGTCTTGCAGGCAAAGTTGCCATCGTCACCGGCGCGGCACGCGGCATGGGCGAATCGCACGCGCTGACCTTCGCGCGGGAAGGCGCCAAAGTCGTCCTCACCGATCTCAACGCTGAAAAGGGCGAGGCGCTAGCCAGGCAGATCGGCGACGCGGCGATCTTCATCACCCACGATGTCACGAAGCCCGACCAGTGGGCGACCGTTGTGGAAAAAGCCGTGGCAACGTTCGGCACCATCGACATCCTCGTCAATAATGCCGGCATCCTGGGGCCGATGGCGAACACCGTCGACCTGACGGAAGAAGGCTATCAGCAGGTCTGCGCGATCAATCAGCATTCGGTCTTCTACGGCATGCAAGCCGTGCTGCCCACCATGGTGAAGGCCAATAGGGGTTCGATCGTCAACATCTCGTCGATCGCGGGCATGGCCGCCAATTACGGCTTCCCCAGCCTCGCCTATGTCGCCAGCAAATTCGCGGTGCGCGGCATGACCAAGGCGACGGCAATGGAGTATGGCAAGAACAATATCCGTGTAAATTCTGTGCATCCCGGCTTCATCCAGACGCCGATGATGGTCGAGGCGACCGACGAGGTCGGCGGCGAAGCGCTGGCGCAGATCCCACTCGGCCGCATCGCCGATCCGGTCGAGGTATCCAACCTCGTTCTGTTCCTGGCGTCGGACGAGTCCTCCTACATCACCGCTTCGGAACATCTGGTGGATGCCGGCATGCTGGCGCACTGATCGGGCGCGGTGATGGCCCAAATCGAACCGGCCCCAGTCGAACTGGACATCCGCGGCCATGTCGCGCGGGTTCGGCTGAACCGGCCCGCCGCGCTCAACGCCATCGACCGCGAGATGGACCGGGCGCTCGGCCGAATCTGGACGCAAGTGGACGACGACCCGGAGATCCGGGTCGTCATTCTATCGGGCGCCGGCGACCGGGCATTCTGCGCGGGTGGCGACATGAACGATCCGCCGACCGGCCATGACGGCCTGTCCTTCGGCGGCGGCCTGACCGGTATCGGGGGGCAATGGCGTCCTCTGCGCAAGCCGATGATCTGTGCCGTGCATGGGTATGTCCTGGGCCTGGGCTTCGAACTGGCCATGTGTGCGGACATCGTCCTGGCCGCCGACGACGCGATATTCCGCCTGCCCGAGGCGAAGGCCGGCGTGATCGACCATTGCGGCGTCGTGCATCGCGCCATCCGCCAGCTGCCCTATCATGTCGCGATGGCGATGATCGTCGCCAGCGAGCCGCTAACCGCTCAGGATGCGCTACGGCACGGCCTGGTCAACGCCTGTTTCGCGCGCGCCGATCTGGCGAAAGGCGTGGACCAGTGGATCGATAAGCTGCTGGCCTGTGCCCCCTTGGTATCCCAGGCGGCCAGAGCCGCGGCGCTCGATGGTCTCGACAGACCGCTGGGCGAAGCTTTGGCCGCCTCCTACCCGCTGATATCGGCCTATCGCGACACCGCCGACCAAGCGGAAGCGCGAAGCGCATGGCGTGAGCGGCGGGCGCCGCTCTGGTCCGGCCACTGACGCAGCGCTCCTGAGGCTCTTCCACCGCGCCCATCTGCCTCCCGATCCCTATCACCGTCACCGGACACGAAAAAGGGCATGAAGGTCGCCCCTCATGCCCTTTTCGCAATGTTCCACCTTAGAATTTATACGTCACTTCCGCCCCGAAGGTCTGCGGCTCGCCCCAGATGGCGGTGTTGAAGCCGCCGCTCGCCCCCTCGACATAGCCGGAGTTGTAATAGAGCTTGTCGAACAGGTTCTTGGCATAGGCGGCAACGCTGAAGTTGCTGCCGCTGATATTGTCCCAGCTCAGCCGCATGTCGACCGTCACATAGCCGGGCAGCTGGGTACGCGGCGTGATCGAGCCTTCATTGTTCGAGAAATAGGTCCTCTTCTGCCCGAACACGTCGGTACGCAGTTTCACTTCGCCCAAGTCCTGCGGCACGGGCAGGCTGATCACCGTGTAGACCGAACCCGCCCATTTGGGCGCGTCCGTATAGGTATCGAACGGGATGGTCAGCCCGGCCACACCCGTCGCGGCGGACAGGTCCACCACATTCTTCGTGAACTTGGCGTCGGTATAGGCGCCCGAGAAGCCGAATTCGAACCAGGGCGCCAGCTGGAAATTGCCGTCGAATTCGACGCCCTGGATCCGCTTCTCCGGCACATTCACGGTGAACGCCGCCGGATTTCCATTGACCAGCGCATAGATGGAATGCTGCGCATCCTTCACGATCTGGCGATAAAGCGCGATGTTGAACCGGGACCGTACATCACCGAGATTGCCGGCGAACTTGTACCCTAGCTCGAAATCGTAGGTGGTTTCGTTCTTGAAGAAGTTGGTGTCGTTGAACGGAACCACCGCGCCGTTGAAACCGCCCGCGCGGAAGCTGCCGCGCTGCGCGAAATAGACCATGTTCTGCGGATCGATCTGATATTGGATGTTGAAGGTCCAGCTCGGGTCGTGCAGCTTGGCCTTCTGCTTGAGGGGCATGCTGCCGTTGAGGTTGAACAAGCTGCCGGTAATCTGGTCGAGACCCGCCGTCTCCCAGGTATAGCGTCCGCCTGCCGCGATCTTCAGCTGGTCGGTGACGTTGTAGGTCAGCTGCGCGAACACTGCCTTCGATTCAGAGCGCTGATGGTAGAAATAGGCGATGTCGGCCAGCGGCGGGGTCAGTTCGTCACCCACGATGACCGGGATATATTCCTTCTTCCTCGTCTTCGAATAGAAGGCACCGACGATATATTCCAGCGCGCCGGACTGGCCCTGTAGCTGGATTTCGTTGGAGACCGCCTTCGTGCTGAACTCCTCGCCGCCCGGACGGCCATTGCCCAAGCCCGTGCGGTTATAAAGGTTCAATGAACCGAAGGGCGAGCCCGACAGGATGCCCGGCGTGCGGGCGAAGGCATCCGCATAGTTGAAGATGTTCTTGAGCTTGAGGTCGTCGCCCAGTTCGATCTCGGTCGTGTTGGTGACGAATGCGGCATGCGCCTTGTGCGGCAGGTCATAGCTCAGCCAGACTTGGTAAGGATGCTGCTGTTGCCAGGCAAGATAGCCCGGAACCGCCCCCGGCCATGTTCCAGGCCCCATGGGGCCATCGCCCAGCGTCGGCGCGAACGGGCTGTTCATGCCGTAGACGCAATCGAGCGTCGCAGTCAGCGTGTAGCCATTATTGGTCTCGCCGCAGGCATGGTAGGAATAAAGCCCCCCCGCCCCTTCGGTGCCCCCGAAGTCGCTATATTGCGCGACAATGCTATTCTTGAACGAAGAGGAAGGTTCGAAGACGACGGTGATGCGCCCGGACAGCGCGTCCGTATCGCCCAATGTATTGCCGGTATTGGCATTGCGGATATAACCGTCCTGCTTATTGTAATCGCCGGTAAGGCGAATTTTCAGCGAATCCGAAACGGGGATGTCGATCGCGCCCTGGACCTGGATATAGTTGCGCTCGCCCCCTTTGACCGTGAGGTAGCCGCCATAGACGTCGCCGGGTTTGGTGGTTTCGTACAGGATTGCGCCGCCAGTCGCGTTGCGCCCGAAGAGCGTGCCTTGCGGCCCCTTCAGCACCTGCACCGAACTGAAGTCGAAGAAGGCGGTCGAGGTATTGCCGGCGCTCTGCGGCGCTTCGTTGATATAGGTCAGCACGGCCGGGCTGGAACCGGAGAAGGGATCGAGCGTCTGGCCACGTAGGGTGAAGCTGATCTGGTTGGAATTCTGGCCGCTCTTCACGATCAGACCGGGCACTAGCGCTGCAAGATCCTGCTCGCTCGACACGTTGCGCTCCTGCAGCATGTCGGCATTGAAAGCCGAAACCGACACCGGCACCTTGGACAGGGATTCCGAACGACGCTGCGCTGTCACGATGATGTCATTGTTGTTCGACGGGCTATCCACGGACGTACCGCCGGACTGTTCGGCCGCATCCTGTCCGAATGCGGGCATTCCGGCGGCAAGCGCCATAACCCCCACGCCGACCGCTAGATGCCGTTTCAGATTCATCGCCTTCTCCCATGTGCTTGCCCACCGCTCAGCCGGTGATTGCCCCATCAAACTAATTATTATTAGGCTGATGTCAAGCCGCAGGATCGGCAAATCAGTACCAGTGTCACAAACGCCGATCGCGATTCATATTCAATTTATATACATGATTTTATTCAATATTATTATTTTACGTTCCCGATTTGTTGCACACAGACTTGGCTAATCAGTAAGATGAAAGACGCATGCCGCGCGCCTGCCAATCATCTAATTATAATTGAAATTAGGCAAATTTGGCGATCATCGAAAATAATTCCGCGCTGCGGCCGGGGCTGCATTGAACGGAAGAAAGCGGCAGCCAGTTACCAAAAGAGACAGCCTCATTTTGATGAGAAAATGGCTTGCCGGTTCCGGCACAGGACGAATTCGCTATCGAGCCGCCACCAGAATTCGCGTCCGATCGCGTCCCGCCGATAAACTGTGCTAAATTCAGCAACGCAGATGCGGTGATCCAGCTTGCCAAGCGCGTGTCTCACTTCGACACTCCCTCATCCGTCATGGAGCGGCAAAATATGAGGAGGGATGCATGCAGATCACCGTTCTGCGATATTTCCTGGAGGTCATCGAGCAGGGCTCGGTAAGAGGCGCAGCCGAAAGGATGAACATCACGCCTTATGCCATAAGCCGGCATATCGGCATATTGGAACGCACCGTGTCATAATCGATGGGCAGCACCGCTGGGCGGCGGCCACCATGCGAGGTGATCTGCTCCAGCTTCCATGTTGCCTATATTCCTACGATAGCCTTGAAGAAGAAGCCCGGATGTTCATCGTCGCCAACCGCGCGCGGAAGGCTATGAACCGGCTGGATGACTTCCATGCAGCTATTGCCGCAGGCGATGAGGACGCGCTGGAGATACGCGCATTGTTGAATGACGCTGGCTTGTCCGTGGCGCGGGACACCTCCAGTGGGGCGACCACGCCGGGTGCAGTAATGTTCACAGCCGCGCTCACGTCGGCACTTCGCAAACATGGCGCGCCGATCGTGTCGGCTGCGTTGA
Organism: Sphingobium fuliginis; assembly: GCF_015074805.1. Classification (NCBI taxonomy): domain Bacteria; kingdom Pseudomonadati; phylum Pseudomonadota; class Alphaproteobacteria; order Sphingomonadales; family Sphingobiaceae; genus Sphingobium; species Sphingobium fuliginis. The sequence continues at coordinate 2,055,488 of NZ_CP060035.1, forward strand.
CTAACATTGCAGAGGCTTTCCCCAATCAGCGTCTCACCTCAGGCGGTGCTATCTTCTCAGCATTGGTATCGATCTTTGCTCATCCTCCTGCTGAGTTTGATCCGGATGAACTGGTCCCTGCGCTCAGGACGTTCGACGTCGCAGGATGGGGTGATTTTGTTGCCGGAATAAAGGGTGGGGAAAGGCGCGGTGCGGCGATGAAGTCGGCGATACTAGAAGCCTTGTCTGGGCCGATTCTCGCGATCCCCGGCAAGCTTACCGAGAAGCGCGAGGTCCATTTTCTGTCGCGCCCGGAGATCGACGCGATCCTCGCCGCGCCCGATCGAACAGGCTGGCTGGGCCGCCGCGATCATATGCTGCTGCTCTTCGCGATCCAGACGGGCCTGGCGGGAAAGCTCCGGCAGGCGGGGATCGGAGGGACTGACAAGAAAGCCCCGAGCCTCAGCCAGGAGCAAGGATTCTTCAGTCCATTCTTCCAGGACGCCTTCAAGGTCCCCGCTGGCTTTCAGAGCCTTGCGGGAGGTCAGCGCGGCCTCTTGCGTTTCCCTCGTCTTTGCTGCCCAGCGCGAGCGCTCCGAGCCTGCCCAGGAGTTCACCCCTCCGGCCTCATCCACGCGGACGGCGATGGCCTTGAACTGCTCCCGCTCCTCGGCATCCCACCGGGCCTGATCGTCCTCCTCCAAAGCCTCAGCGTAAAAAGCGGCCGCAAGGTGCAGTATGGTGGGACCGTCGAGGGCCACAAAGGCCCCCGAGTGCTTCCTTTCTGCAAGTGCGACGTCTTCCTCCCATTGGCGAGCTGCTTTGGCATACCGCTCGTGGAAGTCCGGCGAATCAGGGCGACCCAAAGAGACCCTCAATTGCGTCCCAGAAAGATAAGGACGGAGGTGCGGAGGGTATTGACGGCGGAAGGATTTTCTGCCTCCCGGATGTTCCTGGATATGCTTCACGAGCCATCCCATAGCAGCTTCCTTGTACCCATGCCATGTACCTTGGCGGGCACTGAAACCGCAGAAATCCGTGTTTTCCTGAAAAAATCAACCCCTTAGAGGGGGCTGGTGCCGCTTACGTGACTCGAACACGTGACCCTCGCATTACGAATGCGATGCTCTACCGACTGAGCTAAAGCGGCGTTGGGGCGGGCAGATAACAGCGCTTGGCGGGAAGGACAAGCGGGCAAATGCGATTTGCCATGCCCATCCAGCGTCAAACCGCTTCGGATCATCATTTCACCCCGCCTTTACGCCATCTTTACCATCCAATGGCACTGTCGATTCTCAAGGAAAAGCTTTTACCTGAACCAAGGACCGATGGGATGGACACTCTGCGGGGGCATGAAATCGCCGATGACGAGGACGATTTCGGTCCGGCCGACGATGCAGCGATCGAGACGCCGCCGCTTGTCGGCGCCGATGAGCGCCGGATGCAGGTGCGTGCCTATAATTATTGGGCGTCCCTGCTGGGCGACCGCAGCCTGCCGTCCATTGAGGATCTGGCGCCCCAGGATCTGGAAGATTTCGGCCCCTTCAGCGTCCTGCTCGACTTCAGCACCGGGCTGGAGAATCCCGCCATCGTCTATCTTGGCACCGCGCTGCGCGAAGAGTGTGAGATCGACGGGCCCATCCAGTATATCAACGACGTCCCCGCCCGCTCGCTGCTGTCGCGGCTGACCGACCATTATCTCCAGATCATCGCCAATGCCGCGCCGATCGGGTTCGAGGCGGGCTTCGTCAACCAGCGCGACGCGGAAATCCTCTATCGCGGCATTTTGATGCCCTTCTCCTCCGATGACGAGACGATCGACTTCGTCTTCGGCGTCATCAACTGGAAAGAAGCGGCGAGCCAGGCCGTCACGGCGGAGATCGACCGGGAGGTGGAAGCCGCCCTGCTCTCCAGCCCCGCCGCGCCGCCCGTCGCGCCGATCTGGGCGGACGGTCCGGCGGTCGAGGATTTCGACACGCTCGACCTTGGCGGCATGGAAAGCCCTGATGAGGACGCTCCGCTGGCCGATTGGCTGGCCCTCGCCCGCGACAGCGCGGAGCAGGCGCGCACCAGCGAAGCGCGCAGCCATGCGGCGCTCTATCGCGCCATCGGGCTCAGCTACGACTTCGCGCTGGTTACGCTCGCCCGGCCGGAGGAATATGCCGAACTGCTGGAGAATAGCGGCCTCAAGGTCCAGGCCCGAGCGCCGATGACCGCCGTGGTGAAGCTGGTCTTCGGCTCCAGCTACGACAAGACGCGCATCACCGAATATGCTACTGCGCTGGATCATGCCCGCGCCAACGGCATCGCCCTGGGCAGCTTCGGCGACTATCTCGCCAATTATGACGGCGGGCTGAAAGCGCTGGTCCGCGACGAACGCGCCCAGCGCCGCACCGACGGCCCGGCCAAGCCCGATCGCCAGCAGACCGCCCGCGCCGCGATGAAGGCGGCCGCCGCGCTCGATCCCTTCACTGTCGCCACCGATGGCGACGGGCTGGCGGTGGTCATCGCCCGGCGGGAGAAGGACGGATCGCTCGCCATTGTCGGCGCGCTGCCGGAAGGGTCGGAAATCGGCCAGAGGGCGATCGTCGCCGCTGCGAATTAGGCGTTGTCGCCCGGCCTGCTCCCGCGCGGGAGCAGGGTGCATTCAACCGGGGCGCATCCTTAATCGCGGCCCAGGCCCCTCCCATCGGCAGAAACGGCCGCGCCGGATTGACAGAACGGGATCATGGGCCGATTTCGTGGCTTACTCTCCAGGGCGTTCGTCCCATGCTGCGCTGCATCATATTATTTCAATTTTACGTAACTTTATTTCCCATTCTGGGTTGAGCCTCAAGACGCAGTGGCGCATAGTGGACGGCATCGGTTTGAGAAGTCGCGTGGCGGTTCTCCGGCGCCTTCTCCGTTCACAGAAGCGGGGCTGAACCCGCGGGCAAGAGGCAGGCGCATGACGGCATTGGCTGAATCGAGGCAAGTTGACCACAGCATAAGCGAAGCGCTGGAGGCGGCGCTGGCTCGGGGCGCCCTGCCCGGCGAAAGCGAAGGATTCGACCAGAAGGCGATGCTGGCGGCGGCGGCCTTCATCGCCGGCACCGCCGCGACCCGCCGGCCCGGCCATGTCGCCATCGCCATGGAAACGCTGGGCGAAGGCGCGACGGGGCGCTACATGCGGATCGCCATCGTCAATGACGACATGCCCTTTCTGGTCGATTCCATCGCCAATGCGCTGGCCACGGCCGACATCATCATCCATCGCCTGCTTCATCCCGTCCTGTCGGTCGAGCGCGACGGCGATGGCCATTTGAAGGCGATACTCGACAATGAAGCCGCCGGGGCGCGCCGGGAATCGATGATCTATATCGAGGCGGACCGCGCCGACGCCAAGGCCCGCCGCGCGCTGGAAAAGGCGCTGGAGGAAACGCTGGCGGACGTCCGCGCCGCCGTGTCCGACTGGCCGAAGATGCGGGAGGCGATGGCGGCCGATGCCGATGCCGTACCCGACGAGGAAGGGGCGGCGCTGCTGCGCTGGTTCCTGGCCCGCCACTTCACCCAGATCGGCCATGAGGTTCGCCACCGCGACGGAAAGGCGGACGCCGGCATCGGCATCTGCGGCCTGCGCGACCAGCCCCTGCTGGCCCCCGCGACGCTGGAGGCGGCCTTCAACTGGTTCGAGGAAGGCAAGCGCACGCCGCTCATCATCAAGTCCAACCGCCTCTCCCGCGTCCACCGCCCCGTCCTGCTGGACCTGATCATCGTGCCGGTCCGGGACGGCAAGCAGGTGACGGCGCTGTCCATCCACGCCGGCATGTGGACCAGCGCCGGGCTGGCGACCACGCCGGACAGGGTGCCGCTGCTGCGGTCTGCGCTGTCGGCGCTTATGGACAAGTTCGATTTCGATCCGCACGGCCATGCGGGCAAGGTGCTGACCCATGCGCTGACCGCCCTGCCCCACGACATCCTCATCGGCTTCGACCGCGAGACGCTGGAGCGGCTGGTGCTGACCTTCATGTCGCTGACCGACCGGCCGCGGCCGAAACTGGTGCTGGGCACCAGTGCGCTGGCCCGCCATCTCTATGCCTTCGCCTGGCTGCCGCGCGAGGAGCTGACCACGGCGCGGCGCGTCGCGGTGCAGGACATGCTGAGCCAGGCCTGCAACGGCCCGGTGCTGAGCTGGTCGATCGCTCTGGAGGAAAGCGGCCTGGCGCTGCTGCGCATCACGCTCGACCTGCGCGACGGCGGCGTGGTGCCCGATGAACAGCCGCTCGACCGGCAGTTGAAGCAAATGGTGCGCGGCTGGCTGCCCGCTGTCGAGGAGGCGCTGGCCGAAAGCGAGGAGGCCGGCCGGGCCGCGACGCTGGCGCAGCGCTACGCCCCCGGCTTTCCCATGGGCTATCGAAACGGCGCCGGCCCGGCCGAGGCGGCGATCGACATCCGCCTGCTGCACAGCCTGTCCGCCCCCGGCGACAAGTCGATCCGCATCTATCGCAACGAAGAGGATGCGCCCGAACGGCTGCGGCTGAAGCTCTACAGCCATGACGCCATCGCCCTGTCCGAAGTGGTCCCCGCCTTCGAGAATTTCGGCTTTCGCGTGATCGACGAGATGCTGACAGCGGTCGAGGCCAGGGGACAGGCGGGGGCGCTGGGCCATGTCCAGCGCTTCGTCCTGGAACTGCCGGCGGGAGGCGATGCCGAAACCGTGATTGCCCGCGCCAACATCGTGACGGAGGCGATCGCGCAGGTCACCGAAGGCGTGGCGGAAAATGACCGGTTCAACGAGTTGATCGTCACCGCCGGGCTGGACCAGCGATCGGTCGTGCTGCTGCGCGCGCTGTTCCGCTATCTGCGCCAGACCGGCATGGCCTATGGCATGGCGACCTTTGCCGAAACGCTGCGGCGTGAGCAGGGCATCGCCCGCCAGCTCATCGAGCTGTTCGAGGCGCTGCACGATCCGGAGGCCAAGGATGGACCGGCGCGCGCCGCCGCCGCGCAACAGGCGATCGAGGCGGGGCTGGAGAAGGTCACGGCCATAGACGAGGATCGCGTGCTGCGCCTGCTGCGCGCCGTGATCACCGCGACGCTGCGCACCAATTTCTACAGCCCGGCCGCGCAGGAGGCGCTGGCCTTCAAGCTGGACAGCGCGCAGGTCCCCGGCCTGCCCGCGCCGCTGCCATGGCGGGAAATCTGGGTCTATTCGCCCCGCGTCGAGGGCATCCATCTGCGCGCGGGGCCCGTGGCGCGCGGCGGACTGCGCTGGTCCGACCGCCGGGACGATTTCCGCACCGAAATATTGGGCCTGATGAAGGCGCAGCGAGTGAAGAATGCCGTCATCGTGCCGACAGGCGCCAAGGGCGGCTTCTATCCCAAGCAGCTTCCCAACCCGCAGGTCGACCGCGACGCCTGGTTCGCGGAAGGCACGGAAAGCTACCGCATCTTCATCCGCGCCCTGCTTTCGGTCACCGACAATATCGTCAAGGGCAAGGTGAAGCACCCGGCGCAGGTCGTCATCCACGACGGCGACGATCCCTATTTCGTCGTCGCCGCCGACAAGGGCACGGCCACCTTCTCCGACGTCGCCAACGCCCTTGCACTGGAACGCGACTTCTGGCTGGGTGACGCCTTCGCCAGCGGCGGCTCCCACGGCTATGACCACAAGGCGATGGGCATTACCGCCAGGGGCGCGTGGATCAGCGTGAAGCGGCATTTCGCGGAAATGGGCGTCGACGTGCAAAGCGAGCCGGTGCGCGTCGTCGGCTGCGGCGATATGTCGGGCGATGTGTTCGGCAACGGCATGCTGCTGTCGAAGGCGATCAAGCTGGTCGCCGCCTTCGATCACCGCCACATCTTCCTCGACCCCAATCCCGATCCGGCGAAAAGCTGGGAAGAACGCAACCGCCTGTTCCAGTTGCCGCGCTCAAGCTGGGACGATTATGACAAGACGCTGATCTCCAGGGGCGGCGGCGTCTTCCCGCGCAGCCTCAAGAGCATCCGCCTCACCCCGGAGGTGCAGGCGATATTGGGCGTCACCGACACCGAAATGGAGCCGACCGCGCTGATCTCCGCGATCCTGAAAAGCCCCAACGACCTGCTCTGGTTCGGCGGCATCGGCACCTATGTGAAGGCCGCCGCACAGAGCCATGGCGATGTGGGCGACCCCGCCAACGACCGCCTGCGCGTCAATGCCGAGCAGCTTCGCGTGAAGGTGGTGGGCGAAGGCGCCAATCTGGGCGTCACCCAGGCGGGCCGCATCGCCTTCTCCCTGCGCAGCGGGCGGATCAACACCGACTTCATTGACAATTCGGCCGGCGTCGACTGTTCGGACAATGAGGTCAACATCAAGATCGCGCTCAACAAGGAAATGGCGGAAGGCCGCCTCTCCTTCGACGACCGCAACAGGCTGCTGGTCGGCATGACGGACGCGGTGGCCGACATCGTGCTGGAGGACAATCGACTCCAGGCGCTCGGCCTTTCCATCGCGGAGGCGGGCGGCGCGGCGGAACTGGCGAGCTATGTGCGGCTGATCGAAACCTTCGAGGAGACAGGCCGGCTCGACCGGCAGGTGGAAGGGCTTGCCGCCAACGACCAGTTGCTGCGGCGCGGTCAGGAGGGGCTGGGCCTCACCCGGCCTGAACTCGCGGTGCTGCTGTCGACCGCCAAGCTCGCCTTGCAGGACGCCATCGAGCATGGCGACCTGGCCACCGACCCCAGCATGGACGACGAACTCGCCCAGGCCTTCCCGCCCGCGATGCGGAAGAAGGAGGCCGACGCCATCGCCGCCCATGCGCTGAAGAGGGAGATCATCGCCACCAAGGTCGCGAACCGCATTGTCAACCGGCTCGGCCTGATCCATCCGTTCGAACTGGCGGAGGAGGAGGGCTGCTCGCTGGCCGACCTCGCCAGCGCCTTCCTGATCGCGGAAAGGCTCTACGACATCCGCCGGCTATGGGATGACATCGACGCGGCGGAGATGTCCGAAGCCGCCCGGCTCGCCCTGTTCGGGGACATCGCCAACGGCATGCGGGCGCAGATCGCGGACATATTGCGCAGCCTGCCGTCCGGCACGCTGCCGCAGGCGGGCCATGGCGCGCTGGCCAAGGGCGTGGGCATGCTGGCGAAGCAGGTGGACGACCTGCTCACCAGCGAGGCGCTGCGCCGGGTCACGGCCGCGACCGACCGGCTGCTGTCGCTGGGCGCGCCGGAAGCGCTGACCCGCCGGACCGCCGGCCTGTTCAAGCTGGACGGCGCGGTGGGCATCGCCGCGCTGGCCGGGCGCCTGTCGGTGGATGAAGTCGCCCTGACCCGCGCCTTCACCCATCTGGGTGAAGCGGTCGGCATCGACTGGGTGCAGTCCACCGCCGCGCGCATGGCGCCGTCCGATCCGTGGGAGCGGCTGCTGATCTCCGGCGTGGCGCGCGACATGCAGCAGGTGCGGCTCGACTTCCTGGCGCAGGGGACGGGCAAGGACATCGCCCATCATGTCGAGGCATGGCTGAAGGAAAGGGGCGCCCGCATCCAGCAGTTCCGCGCCCTCGTCCAGCGCGCCAAGACGGCGGCGACGCCCAATGTCGCGATGCTGGCGGAGATCGCGGGTCAGGCGCGGGGATTGTTGGGGCGGTAGGAGGCTTTACGCTCTCTCCAACCCCCGTCATTCCCGCACAGGCGGGAATGACGATTATGGGGTGGGGGTGGAAATCGGCTCCGGCGCAGGGACCGTTTCCGGCGGCGGCGCCTTCCCCAGCCCCGGCCCATAGACCGGCGTCACCGGTTCCTCCACCGTGCGTCCGTGCAGCGCCTCGATCTCCGCCTTGCGCTGTTTCAGATACAGCTCGCGATAATAGGCATAGGGATTTTCCTCGCTGCGGATCTGCTGGATCGTCTCGTCGAAGGCGGCGCGTTCGCCCAGCTGGTTCAGGATCGTCGCGGGAATCACATATTTCGGCTCGTTGAACGGCTTGCCGACGGCGAAGGGCACGACCAGCTTGTCCACCGTATCCCCCACAATGTCGCGCAGCGTCGTCGGCCCGACGATCGGCAGATACATATAGGGGCCCGGCCCCACGCCATAATAGCCCAGCACATTGGCAAGGCCGTTGGGCCGATAGGGCAGGAAGAAGGGCTTGCGCTTCGCCACGTCGAACAGGCCGGCCACGCCCAGGGTGGTGTTGATGGTGAAGCGTCCGACCGTCTCCATCGCCTTGCCCGGCTTGAACTGGAGCATATAGGCCAGGAAGACCACCGGCTCCTGCAAGTTGGAGAAGAAGTTGCGCAGCCCCTTGCGCGCGGGCTTTGGCAGACCCTTGTTATAGGCCTTGGCGACCGGTTCCAACACGGCCTTGTCGACCGCCTGCACCGTCTGGAAACTCTTCTCGTTCAGCCGCTCCAGCGGATCGCCCGGCGGCGGGCGGCTATGGCCCGTCACGACGATCTCGCCCGGTTGCGGCGCGGCAGCCGCAGGCGCGTCCGTGCCCGGCAGGTTCGGCATTACCGGCGGCGGCGGGACGACCAGCACCTGCGGCGTTCCTTCGGCGGCGGCCTGCGGAGCGGCAGGCGCATCGGGCGCTGGCGCGGCAACGGCGGCAGGGTCGGACGCCGCCGCCCCCTCCGTTCCCGCTTGCGCGCCCATCATCAGCATTCCAGCGGCTATGGCCGGCGTCAGCATATCGTCATTCCTTGCAGGCAGGCCCTTTGGAGCGGATGACATTTTCATGTCACGCCCGTTTCATTAAGGCGGCTAATTGCGATGGGGTCACCCGTCAATAGCATGACGCCGCCATCCTGCGCCGGCCGCCGCTCCATGGAAACGATCCGGCTTTGCCTCGCATATTTTGATACAAATTTTGCAACGCCCATAGTTTGCAATTGCGAGTCGTTCGCGTTATGCAGCCTGCCTCATCTCCCACAGGACTCGTCCCGCTTCCGATGCACGCCCCCGCCCGCACCCAGCCGAACAACAGGAAGAAGAGCCCGAAGGCCTTCTGGCTGAAACAGCTCCATACCTGGCATTGGGTGAGTTCCGCGATCAGCCTGATCGGCCTGCTGCTGTTCGCCTTCACCGGCATCACGCTGAACCACGCCGCCGATGTCGAGGGTTCGCCGCAGACGGTGACCAGGTCCGCCACCCTGCCCCCCACCTTGCTGAAGCAGGTCGCGGCGGACGAGGCGCCCGACGCCAAGAGGCCCCTCCCCGCCCCGATCGCCCGATGGGTGGAACAGGAAATCGGCCAAAGCGGCGCGGGCGAAGCGGAATGGTCGGCGGACGAGGTCTATCTTGCCCTGCCCCGCCCCGGCGGCGACGGCTGGGTATCGATCGACCGGCATAGCGGCGAAGTCACCAGCGAGGCGACGAGCCGGGGCTGGATCAGCTATCTCAACGACCTGCACAAGGGCCGCAACGCCGGCAATATATGGAAGTGGTTCATCGACATCTTCGCCGTCGCCTGCTTCCTCTTCGCCTTCACCGGCCTGCTCCTGCTGTGGCTCCATGCCAAGAAGCGCCCGACCACCTGGCCGCTGGTCGCCGCGGGCCTCGCCATACCGGCCGTCCTGGCCATCATCTTCATCCATTAAGGGGGAATTCTTCACCTCATGCAGATCAGCCACAAGATCGTCCTGACCGGCGCGGCTATGGGCGCCAGCGCCGTCGCCATGCCCGCCACGGCCCAGACCCTGGACGTCACGCTTGCCCTGCCGCGCCTGTCGGTGGCGGAATATCACCGTCCCTATGTCGCGATCTGGCTGGAGAAGGAGGGCGCGCCCGCCCGCACTTTGTCGGTTCTCTACGATGTCGACAAGCGCAACAATGGCGGCGTCAAATGGCTGCGCGACATTCGCATGTGGTGGCGCGCCTCCGGCCGCTCGCTCGCCCTGCCCGCCGACGGCATTTCCGGCGCCACCCGCGCCCCCGGCACCCATAAGCTGAGCTTTACCGCCGGCAAGGGCGGCATGCCGGTCCTGACCCCCGGCAAATATACGCTGGTGGTGGAGGCTGCGCGTGAATCCGGCGGGCGCGAGGTGGTTCGCGTGCCGCTCAACGTAACGGCGACCGGGGCCAGAGGCAGCGCCGGCGGCCAGTTCGAACTGGGCGCGGTCAGCGCCGTGCTGTCGCGCTGAGGAGGGAAGCCATGATGACGTTCCGCAAGACGCTGGTGCTGCTCGCCGCCACCGCTGCCATGGCTCTGCCGCAAATGGCGGGCGCGGCGCGGCCCTGGATGCTGCCGTCCGAAACCATGTTCGCCGGCTCCGGCAATGAATGGCTGACGGTGGACGCCGCCATTTCCAGCGATCTCTATTATTTCGACCATCCGGGGCAGGACTGGCAGCCGGTCGTGACCGCACCGGACGGCAGCACGGCGCAGGTGGAAAACCGCGCCATCGGCAAGCTGCGCCAGACCTTCGACCTCGGCATCAGGACCAAGGGCACGTACAAGATCGCCATCGTCAACGAGATGCTGATGGGCAATTACATGCTGAACGGCGAGCGCAGGATGCTGCCGCGCGGCACCACCGCCGCGACGCTGGCGACCGCCGTGCCGCAGGGCGCGACGGACGTGCAGACAGCGACGGCGCGCACCCGGATCGAAACCTTCGTGACGGCGGGCGAGCCGGACCGAAAGGTCTTCACGACCACGGGCAAGGGGCTGGAGATGGTGCCCGTCACCCACCCCAACGACCTTGCCGTGGGCGAAGCCGCCACCTTCCAGTTCCTGTTGAACGGCAAGCCCGCGGCAGGGCTGGACGTGGTCGCCATCCCGGGCGGCATCCGCTACCGGTCGGACCTCAAGCAGATGGATGCGAAGACCGATGCCGAAGGGAAGGTCAGCTTCACCTGGCCGGAAGCGGGCATGTATTGGGTCAGCATCAGTTCCGGTGGGCGGCGCGGACCGGGCGGCGAAGGCCCCGGCGGTGCGCCGGGCGCAGCCGGGCCCCAGGGCCAGCCGCAGGGTGAAGGCGGGCCCCGTCCGCCCATGGGTCCGCCCCAGGACCGCGCCACCTATGCCATGACGGTGGAGGTGCAGGGCTGACCGCCCGCCCGATCCGCATCGCCATCCCGCCCTGCCTCTCGCCCGACATCTTCGGGCCAGACAAGCAGGCGGGCAGGATCAGCGACTTTGGCGGTCCGACCATGGGCACGAGCTGGTCCGCCCGCATCGTCGACGCCCCGCCCGGCAGCGCGGCGGCGATGGAAACGGTGCTGGGCCGCATCATCGCGCAGATGAGCAATTGGGAAGCGGCTTCCGCCATCAGCCGTTTCAATGCCGCGCCGGTCGGCCAATGGATGCCGCTGCCCGGCGAGATGCTGACCGTGCTGCGCGCCGGACTGGAGATGGCCCGGCTGTCGGGCGGCGCGTTCGATCCGGCGGTGGGCCGGCTGGTGGCGAAATGGGGCTTCGGTCCGGACGGGCTGACGGGCCTTTCCGAAGGCCCCCATCATCCCTCGCCCTGGACCGCCATCGCGATCGAGGGCGACCGCGCCCGGCGCACGGCCGACGTGACGCTGGACTTTTCAGGCATCGCCAAGGGCTTTGCCGTGGATGCAATGGCGGCCGCCCTGCGCGGCCTCGGCGCTGCGCATTTCCTGGTCGAGATCGGCGGCGAATTGCAGGGGCAAGGGGTCAAGCCCGACCTCCAGCCCTGGTGGGTGGACGTGGAGGCTCCGCCGGGCCTTGCGCTCCCTACGCTCCGGATAGCGCTTTGCGGCCTGTCGGTCGCGACATCCGGAGACTATCGCCGCTTCCGCCAGGAAGGCGGCGTCCGCCTTTCCCACAGCATGGACCCCGCCACTGGCGCGCCCATCACCAACGATGTGGCTTCCGTAACGGTGCTCCACGAAAGCGCGATGCTGGCGGACGCCTGGGCGACCGCGATCACGATAATGGGGCATGAACGTGGCATGGCCCTCGCCACACGGCACGGCATTGCCGCATGCCTGATCCGGCGGGTTGATGATCGCGGGCAGGAATATATGACGCCTGCCCTGGCCGCGATGCTGGATTGAACCCGAACGGGTGGCGAGCGGAAGATCTGCCCCGCACGCCTGCGAAGGCAGCGGCTTGGCGTGCTGGCAGCGGCGATTTGGCCACCCAAACCGCGCCTCAACCCCAACCGCGCCTCGACAGCCGAGTATCGATAGGCCAAAGGCGAGCGCATGATCGCTGCCATGGCTTCCCTTCTCTTCGTGCTGATCTGGTCGACCGGCTTCATCGTCGCGCGGGCGATGGTGCCGCATGCCGCGCCGGAGCTGGTCCTGGCGGTGCGGCTGGCGCTGACGACGACCTTGCTCGCCGGGGCGGCGCTCTATGCGCGGCAGGCGCTGCCGCGTGGACGGCGGCTGGGGCTGCATCTGGCGGCTGGCGCGATGCTGCATGGCTTCTACCTGACGCTCAGCTGGTGGGCGGTGAACAACGGCATGCCGGCGGGCGTCATGGCGCTGCTGGGTTCGCTGCAACCGCTGATGGTGGCGGTGGCGAGCGTCGCCTTTCTGGGCGACCGGCTGCCCGGACGCGCCTGGGTCGGTCTGGCGATCGCGATCGGAGGGGTCGGTTGCGTGCTATTGCCGGCGATCGAGCGGTCGGGCGCCGGATCGATCGCGACAGGACCGGCTCTCGCCGGCGTGCTCGCCGTGCTCGGCATGGCGGGGGGCACGCTGATCCAGCGCGGATCGATAGCAGGCGACGGCATCGCGATTTCCGGGGCGGTGCAGAATGGGGGCGGCGCGCTGCTCGCCATCGCGGCCACGCTGTTCGCCGGGGAATATCGCTGGGACGGCACGCCTGTGCTGTGGATCGGCCTCGCCTGGTCGGTGCTGGGGCTGTCGGCGGGCGGACTGTCGCTGCTGGTGTGGCTGGTGCGGCATCAGGGGCCGACGCGCATGTCGATGCTGTTGCTGCTGGTGCCGCCGCTTGCCGCGGTCGAGGCATGGCTGCTGTTCGGGGAACGGCTGGGTCCGGTGCAGCTCATCGGCTTCGGGCTGGCGCTGGGTGGGGTGATGCTGGGCCGGTCGACGCAACCGACGCGCAATCAGGACATCGCCGAACTGGCCTGAACTCAGCCCTGCCTTTCCCGCAGCCGTTCATGGTGGCGGATGACCTCATCGATGATGAAGCGCAGGAATTTCTCGGTGAAATCGGGGTCCAGATTGGCATCGGTAGCAAGCTGGCGCAGCCGGGCGATCTGGCGTTCCTCCCGGCCGGGATCGGCGGGAGGCAGGTCGTGGGTCGCCTTATGCTCCCCGACGGCCTGGGTGATCTTGAACCGCTCCGCCAGCATGAAGACGAGCGCCGCGTCGATATTGTCGATGCTCTCGCGATAGCGCTTCAGGGTCTCGTCCACTTTGGTCCTCCGCAGAGCATCGCCGGCGAAAATGGACGCGGGTTTTGCGCCCTGACGATGCGTCGATCAAATATCGCGCGCTTTTTGCCGCTTCCGGACGCCCGCGCAAGCTATTCCCGCTTGCCTTTAGCATTTTGCGCCGCCACATGGCGCTTGTCATGACAGCATCCGCCACCGGCAATGTCCACCCCATCGGCCGCGCCAGCAGCGCGCCTTCGCTCGCCCCCATGATGGCGCTGGTCGCTGAGGGCATGAATCAGGTGAACGCCGTCATTCTGGACCGGATGCAGTCGCGCATTCCGCTGATCCCGGAACTCGCCGGGCATCTGATCGCGGGCGGCGGCAAGCGGATGCGGCCGATGCTGACGCTCGCCTGCGCCGATCTGGTCGGTTATGCCGGGTCGCGCCATTACAAGCTGGCCGCCGCGGTCGAATTCATCCACACCGCGACCCTGCTGCATGACGATGTGGTCGACGGATCGGGGCTGCGCCGGGGCCGCAAGACCGCCAATATCATCTGGGGCAACAGCGCCAGCGTGCTGGTGGGCGACTTCCTCTTTTCCCGCTCCTTCGAACTGATGGTCGAGGCGGAATCGCTGAAGGTGCTGAAGATCCTCTCCAATGCGTCCGCCGTGATCGCGGAGGGGGAGGTCAACCAACTCACCGCCCAGCGCAAGATCGACACCAGCGAAGAGCAGTATCTCGACATCATCGGCGCGAAGACCGCTGCCCTGTTCGCCGCCGCCTGCCGCATTTCCGCCGTGGTCGCCGACCGCACGGAGGCCGAGGAGCAGGCTCTGGACGTCTATGGCCGCAACCTCGGCATCGCCTTCCAGCTTATCGACGACGCCATCGACTATGAATCGGACGGCGCGACCATGGGCAAGGATGCGGGTGACGATTTCCGCGACGGCAAGGTGACGTTGCCCGTGATCCTCGCCTATGCCCGGGGTTCGGAAGATGACCGCGCCTTCTGGAAGCAGGCCATTGCAGGCAACCGGGTGAGCGACGAGGATCTGGCGCATGCTACGGGCCTGCTGCGCAAGACGGGCGCGATCGCGGATACGCTGGCGCGGGCGCGGCATTATGGGCAGAGAGCCATCGATGCGCTGGGCATGTTCGACAATGGCAAGGCCAAGGCCGCGCTGACCGAAGCGGTCGGGTTCGCCATCGCGCGGGCTTATTGAGGGTCTGGCAGGCCGGTTCGTTTCCATCGTCGTGTTCGTGCGCAGACAGGTGCACTTAGCGCTTCCTTCCGCCAAGACCTCCTGCCGATCATGATCCCTTCTCCTGAAACCATCGCCTTCCTCATGGCCGCCGCGCTTATGGCGGGATGCATCGACGCAATGGCGGGCGGCGGCGGGCTGATCGCCCTGCCTGCCTTGCTCGCCGCCGGAATCCCGCCCGTTCCGGCGGTCGCCACCAACAAGCTGCAATCCTCGCTCGGCACCTTCGGCGCCTGCGTCGCCTATGCGCGGGCGGGACATATGGATCTGAAGGCCTATCGCTGGCCGATATTCGCCGCCTTCGCAGGATCGGTCGGCGGGGCGTGGCTGGTGCAGCGGGTCGATCCATCCATCCTCGCGGGGCTTATGCCTGCGCTGCTGATCGCGCTGGCGGCCTATTTCACCTTTTCGCCCAAGATGAGCGAGATCGACCGGCACCAGCGCATCGGCATGGTGCTGCTGAGCCTGCTGATCGGCGTCATCGGCTTTTACGACGGCTTTTTCGGACCGGGTGCGGGCGCCTTCTACACCAGCATCTTCATTGCGCTGGGCGGCCTGGGCCTCGTGCGCGCCACCGCGCAGACCAAGGCAGCCAATTTCGCCAGCAACCTCGCCGGCCTGCTTACCATGATCGCGGGCGGGCATGTGATCTGGATCGTCGGCCTCGCCATGGCGGTGGGCAGCATCGCCGGCGGGCAGATCGGATCGCGCCTCGCCATGCGCTTCGGCAGCCGCCTGATCCGGCCGCTGCTGATCGTCATGTCGCTGGCGCTGACGGCGAAGATGCTGCTCGATCCTGAAAACCCCATCCACGCGCTGCTGTTCGGCTGATCCTTGCACTCGGCCGGGAATGGCGCGAGAGGGACAGCCATGACTGCCCTGCCCATCGATGCCGTGCTGCCCGACCTGCTTGCCGCCCTGCGCGAAGGCAGCAACGCCGTGCTGGTGGCGCCGCCGGGCGCGGGCAAGACGACGGCAGTGGCCCCGGCGCTGCTGAACGAACCCTGGTGCACCGGGCAGGTGCTGCTGCTCTCCCCTCGCCGGCTTGCGGCCCGCGCAGCGGCGGAACGGATTGCCGAACTGATGGGCGAACAGCCCGGCGGCACGGTGGGCTATGCGACGCGGATGGATTCGCGGATGTCGGCCCGGACCCGCCTGCTGGTCCTGACCGAAGGCATTTTCGTGCGGCGGATCCAGGACGATCCGGAGCTTTCGGGCGTTTCCGCGGTCCTCTTCGACGAAGTGCATGAGCGCAGCCTGGACAGCGATTTCGGACTGGCGCTGGCGCTGGACGCCCAGGGCGCGCTGCGGCCGGACCTGCGGATCGTGCCGATGTCCGCGACCCTGGACGGAGCGCGTTTTGCCGCGCTGCTCGCCCATGGCGGGAAGGACGCGCCGGTGGTGGAGAGCGAAGGCCGCATCCAGCCGCTGGAACTGCGCCATGTCGGACGCGCTGCCGAAAAGCGGATAGAGGATGCAATGGCGGCCACCATCCGCCGGGCGCTCAACGAAGAGGCGGAAGGCGACCTGCTCGCCTTCCTGCCCGGCGTGGCGGAAATCGAACGGACGGCGGAACGGCTGGAGGACGCCGGGGCGGAGGTTCACAAACTCCACGGGTCGCTCGATCCGGCGGCGCAGCGCGCGGCGATCCGCCCCTCGCGGGAGGGACGGCGGAAAGTCATCCTCGCCACCTCCATTGCGGAGACCAGCCTGACCATCGACGGCGTGCGGATCGTGGTCGACAGCGGGCTGGCGCGGCGGCCACGCTACGACCGGGCGGCGGGGGTGACGCGGCTGGTGACGGAGCGGGCGAGCCAGGCGGCGGCGACCCAGCGGGCGGGGCGGGCCGCGCGGCAGCGGCCGGGTGTCGCCTATCGGCTATGGGAAGCGGCTGCGACGGCCGGGATGCCGCCCTTCGACCCGCCGGAAATATTGGAGAGCGACCTGTCGAGCCTGATGCTGGACTGCGCGCTTTGGGGGGTGAGCGATCCGGGCGAGCTGCGTTGGCTGGACCCGCCGCCCGCTGCCGCCGTGGCGGAGGCGCGCAAGCGGCTGACGGTGCTGGAGGCGCTGGACGAGGGTGGACGCATCACCGCCCATGGCAAGACGCTCGCCACCCTGCCGCTGGAGCCGCGCATCGGCCATATGCTGGTGCGGGCAGGCGGAATGGGTCTGGCGGAGATCGCGGCGGAGGTTGCCGTGCTGCTGGGCGAGCGGGGAATCGGCGGACAGGACACGGACCTGTCGCAGCGGCGGATGCGCTGGCGGCGGGAAAGCGGCAAGCGCGCCGATGCGGCGCGGGCGATGGCGAAGCGATGGGCGAAGCTGGCCCCTACGGATTCATCCGGCGCAATCCCTGTCAGTGCGGCGGGAGGCCATGAAACCGGCCTCTGCCTTGCCCTCGCTTTCCCGGACCGAGTCGCAAGGCGCCGCTCTGCGGACGGAGCCGATTGGGCAAGCGTCGGGGGACGCGGCTTCCGGCTCGACCCGCTCAGCCCCCTGGCGCGGGAGGAATGGCTGGCGGTGGGCGAAGTGCAGGGCAGCGCCGCGGGCGCCCGCATCCTTTCCGCCGCACCGGTCGGCGAGGCGGAGGTGATCGCCCTGTTCAGCGCTCGCGTCGCGGAACATCGCACCGTGCGCTTCCGGGCCGCCAATGGCGGGATAGAGGCGCTGCGCGAAAGGCGGTTGGGCGCGGTGCGGCTCTCTTCCGGTTCCGACGACCGGCCCGATCCGACCGCCGTGGTCGCCGCCCTGACCGACGGCGTGCGGCAGGGCGGGCTGGACCTGCTTCCCTGGTCCGACGCCGCGCGGTCGCTCAGGATGCGCGCTGCCTTTGCCGGGGTGGAGGCGCTGTCAGATAGCGCGCTGATGGAAACGTTGGACGAATGGCTGCCCCCGCTGCTGCAGGGCAGGCGCCGCCTTTCCGACATCGACCGCTCGCAGCTTTCTGGCGTGCTGGAAGGGCTGATCGGCTGGGACGGGAAGCAGCAGGTCGACCGGCTGGCCCCGCCCGAATTCCGTTCCCCCGCCGGCAGCGGCCATGAGATCGACTATGCGGCGGAGGGCGGCCCCCGCGTCGAACTGCGCGTCCAGGCCCTGTTCGGCCTCAACGAGCATCCGGTGGTCGGCAGCGGGCGCATTCCGCTGGTCCTCTCCCTCACCTCGCCCGCCGGCCGGCCGATCCAGACGACGCGCGACCTGCCGGGCTTCTGGAAGGGCAGTTGGAGCGCCGTGGCGAAGGAGATGCGCGGCCGCTATCCCAAACATCCCTGGCCGGACGACCCGGCAGCCGCCGGCGCCACGCTGCGCACGAAACGCGCCGACGCCAAGGGGAAGCCTTGACTTCGATCCAGTCGCTGGTGCAACGCAACCCGATCTTCCCTCAGGAGTCTCTATCGCGATGAGCGCGCGCATCTATCAGATCCAGAAGAACGCCCTGCAGTCCGGCAAGGCGCTGACCCGCAAATGGGTGCTGGAATATGTGGCGGCCGAAGCGAAGAAGCCCGATCCCCTGACCGGCTGGGCGGGTTCCGGCGACACGAAGCAGCAGATCAGGCTGACCTTCTCCTCCGAGGAAGCCGCCCGCGCCTATGCGGAGCGGGAGGGGATTCCCTATACGGTCATTCCGACCGCGCCGAAGACGCTGAAGATTCAGGCTTACGCGGACAATTTCCGCTAAGCCGCCCGGCAGGACAGGCCTGCGCCTTCAGCGTCACCTGAGCGCCAGATCCGCCATCAACGCCGCGAAACTCGCCACCACGCCTGCCAGAAACAGCCGGTAGGCATAGCCCAGCCAGCGATATTTCCGCCGCTGGAGCACCTGCCCGTTCTGGTACATGTCGCGCAGCATCGCCCGGCACAGCGCGTCGTCATCCGCGACAAGCCGCATCATCCGATCGCTGAACTCCACTTCGCCGAGACTGGTGAAGACGCCGAAGAACAAGAGATTATCCCCGTCTCCCACGCCGCCGCGTGGCTGGCTCACGCTCGGCAGCACCGCCAGGATCGCGCAGGTCGCGGCCAGGAACACGCCCACCGCCAGCACCGCCACCGGCCAGACCAGCGCGCCCGAGCGCAACTGCGCGACGCAAAGCGTGAAGATCACCATCGACGCGCCGATCAGCATGTTCGCCTTCTGGTCGGCCATCTGGCTGAGTTGCATATTGGTCTGCACCGCCGTGCGCAGCAGGTGGATCGCATTGGGCACCGGCGCATTCGCCCCATCGGCCATAGTCCCCCTTCCCCTTTTTTCGCGACAGTCATGCCCGATTGCCGCCTTATTCCCTTGCCAAAGAGCGACGCTTAAGGGCAAAAGCCGCTCTTTCACGGAAAGCACCACGGATAATGACGGATCGCCAGCCAATTTTCGACAGCGTTTTGAGCCAGATCGCGCCTTTCAACAAAAAGGGCATCGAACTGACCGAAGCCACCACCTTCGCCGGCGATCTGGAATGGGACAGCCTGACGGTGATGGATTTCGTCGCCGCGATCGAGGATGAGTTCGACATCATCATCACCATGAACATGCAGGCTGAGATCGAGACCATCGGCCAGCTCGTGGACGCCGTGGCGAAGCTGAAGGGCTGATCCGCCTGAGACTTTAACCGCCGTTCGGGCTGAGCGAAGTCGAAGCCCTTTGCTGAGCCAGGGCGAAGCATGGAGCCGCGGCTCCGCTCGGCAAGAAGCTTCGACTTCGCTCAGCCCGAACGGTTTTGGGACGATTGAGACAATGACCGACGCCACGCAAGCCCGCGACCTCTTCTCCAAATTCGATGCCCTGATCGCAGAGCGCGAGGCGCTGCTGGCGACCGGCGTGCGCGATCCCTTCGCCATCGTGATGGACGAGGTGAAGTCCCCGACCCAGGCGGTGATCAAGGGCAAGGACACGATCCTGCTCGGCACCTATAACTATATGGGCATGACCTTCGACCCGGACGTGGTCGCCGCGGGCAAGAAGGCGCTGGACGATTTCGGCGCTGGCACCACCGGCAGCCGCGTGCTGAACGGCACCTATCAGGGTCACAGGCAAGTCGAGGAAGCGCTCAGGGACTTCTACGGCACCAGCGGCGCGATGGTCTTCTCGACCGGCTATCAGGCCAATCTCGGCATGATCTCCACCCTCGCGGGCAAGGGCGACTATGTCGTTCTGGACGCCGACAGCCACGCCTCCATCTACGACGGCTGCTTCCTGGGCGATGCGGAGATCGTCCGCTTCCGCCACAACAGCGTGGAGGATCTGGACAAGCGCCTGGGCCGCCTGCCCGCCGACGCGCTGAAGCTGGTGGTGCTGGAGGGCGTCTATTCGATGCTGGGCGACGTCGCCCCCCTGCCGGACATGGTGGCGGCGGTCCGCAAGCATCCCAATTGCATGATCCTGGTCGACGAGGCCCACGGCATGGGCTTTTTCGGCCCCAACGGCCGCGGCGTCTATGAAGAGCAGGGCGTCGAGAAGGATGTGGACTTCGTCGTCGGCACCTTCTCCAAGTCGGTCGGCACGGTGGGCGGCTTCTGCGTCTCCAACCATCCGAAGTTCGAGGTGCTGCGCCTCGTCTGCCGTCCCTATGTCTTCACCGCGTCCCTGCCGCCCAGCGTCGTCGCCACCGCCGCGACGTCGATCCGCAAACTGATGCATGCCGGCGAGAAGCGCGCCCATCTGTGGAAGAACAGCCAGCGGCTGCACAAGGGCCTGACCGACCTCGGCTTCAGGCTGGGCACGGAAACGCCGCAATCCGCGATCATCGCCGTCATCCTGACCGACCAGACGCAGGCGGTCGCCATGTGGCAGGCGCTGCTGGAACTGGGGCTCTACGTCAACATGGCGCGCCCCCCGGCAACTCCCGCGGGAACCTTCCTGCTGCGCTGCTCGCTTTGCGCGGAACATAGCGATGAACAGGTCGGCCAGATCATCGCGATGTTCGAGGCCGCGGGCAAGGCGACGGGGGCGATCGGCTGATCGCGCCTTCCCGTCGCCGCCGCGACCGGACGGGCATTTAACGCGACGGAATTTGCGGCGAAATCGGAACCTTTCACCTGCGGCATTTCTCCATTAATATTGTTCATCTAGTGTAACTGTCGATGGCGGACGGGTTTTTCATGGATGAACATGCGACAGGGTGGCGAGCGTTCGTTGCACGCTTCCTGCCGCTGGTGCTCGTCGTCCTGCTGGTGGGTTCTCTCGGCACGCTGCTCTACAGCGCCAGCCATGCGGCCCGCGACCATGAGCGCGCGCTGAAGGAACAGCGCCGCAGTTTCGAGATCATCGCCCTCGCCCGCGCGTTCGAGGCGAAGACCGCCCGCGCCGAAGTGACGCTGGCCCGCTATGTCATCAGCCTTGACCCCGATACCGGCCGCCTGTTCCAGGACCAGTGGCGCACCGCCGCAAGCCAGCTCAAGACGCTGAACTACACCACCCGCCATTCCGACTGGCAGCGCGGCAACGTCATGGCGTTGCAGGCGGCGTTCGACCAGCGCGGCAAGACGCTGAGCGAGATCGGCCTGCGTACCACCTACGACCAGAAGATGGCGGCGCTCGCGCAATTCCATCAGGCGGGCAGGTCCCGCGACCTGATGCGCATCACGGCGCTGCTGGACCGCGTCATCCAGGCGGAGAATGCCCGCTTGCAGGAGCGCAGCCAGGCCGTGTCGCTGGCCGGGGATCGCAACGCCTGGTTCGGCAAGACATCGCAGCTTTTCGGGCTGGTGCTGCTCGTCTGCGTGCTGTTCGCGCTCTGGTTCGCCAATGCCGCCTATAGCGAGCGGCGCAATGCCCGCAGGCAGGCGGATGACGAGGCGGAGCGCGCCGACCGGCTGGAGGAGGCCGTCGCCACCCGCACCGCCGAATTGTCGGACGCCTATGAACGGCTCAAGAAGGAGACCGCCGAACGCGCCGCCGCCGAGGAAAATCTGCGCCAGATGCAGAAGATGGACGCCGTTGGCCAGTTGACCGGCGGCATCGCCCACGACTTCAACAACATGCTGGCGGTGGTGGTCGGCGGTCTGGAACTCGCCAAGCGCAAGCTGCGGCTGAAACCGCAGGAGGCGAACCGCCATCTCGACAATGCGATGGAGGGCGCCAATCGCGCCGCCGCGCTGACCCGCCGCCTGCTGGCCTTCGCCCGGTCGGAACCGCTGCTGCCCAGCCCGGTCGATCCCGATGCGCTGGTGGCCGGCCTGTCCGACCTGATCGACCGGTCCATCGGGGACCAGATCACCATGGCCTTCGAAAATGAGGCGAAGGGCTGGCGGATCTTCGTCGACCAGCATCAGATGGAAAATGCGATATTGAACCTGTGCGTCAACGCCCGCGATGCGATGGACGGGCGGGGTCGGCTGATCATCAGGACAGGGCAGGCCGAACTCGCGCAGCATGAGATCGGGGAATGCGCCGGCGGGGAATATGTGACGCTCAGCGTCAGCGACGACGGCTGCGGCATGACGCCCGACATCCTCTCCCGCGTGTTCGAACCCTTCTTCACCACCAAGCCGGTCGGCAAGGGCACGGGGCTTGGCCTCAGCCAGATTTTCGGCTTCGTGCACCAGAGCGAGGGAGAGATCCGCATCGAATCCGAACCCGGCAAGGGCACGAGCGTCCACCTCTATCTGCCCCGTCATATCGGTGCGGAAGGCGAAGACGCGATGGATGCGTCTGCGCCGGACCGGGAACCCGTTCTCCACCCGCCGATGCGCATCCTGGTGGTGGAAGACGATCCGCGCGTCCTCAACCAGACGATGGCGGCGCTCTCGGAACTGGGCCACCTGCCGGTCGCCTGCGATCATCCGTCGAAGGCGGCGAAGCTGCTCACCAGCCATCGGGACATCGGCCTGATCGTCAGCGACGTGCTGATGCCCGACATGACCGGGCCGGAGATGATCCGCACCCTGCCCCCCATCTATGCGCATCTGCCGGTGCTGTTCGTCACGGGCTATGCCGGCGATACCGCTGAAAGCGCCGATTTCGGGGGTCATGAGGTGTTGCGCAAACCCTATACGCTGACAGGGCTGGCACAGGCGCTGTCGAATGCGCTCAGCGGATCGCACCACCCCGGAACAGCCGCGGCAGCAGAGTAAGCGCGCCGATCAGCGGCCAGCGGCGCTGCCAGGGCTTGATCTGGATAGCGGTGCCGGCGTGGCGGTTGATCTTCCAAGCCAGATAATCGATGCCGCCGGCATAGGTGAAGCTCGCCTTGGCGAGGCGGACGATCGACAGCCATTTGCCGCGCCTTTGCAGCCGCCGCCAGAGGGCGGCCGCCTGATCCGGCTCCGGCGACGGGGGCAGGCCCTGGGCCAGCGCGGCTTCCCCGAAGCGCCGGTAACGATCCGGATCGGCATCGACGATGGAAAGGGAGCGGCCCTTGCGCTCGGCCCGCAGTTCCGCGCCATAGGTCAGGGTGAAGCCGGTCTTCCACAGCGACAGCGCGTCCTGCTCCCGCACCATCGGGCGAGCGAGCGAAAGCAGCGTCGGGGCGGCGCCGGCAACGGCGGCGATGGCGCGCTGGCGGGCAAGGTCGTCCGCCGCCCAGAGCAGCCGCGCAGGCTGGGCAAAGCGCGCCCAGACCGACACATTGTCGGCGGCAGGGCTGTTGAGGCGCGCGAAGTCGGCCTCTGAAAGCACCGCATATTTGGCGATCAGGCCGTTATGTTCGAAGGGAAAGACATTGGGCGGGATCAGCCGGTTGGCGGTCGCGAGCCAGCGCTTTCCATAAGCTGTGCGATAGTCCGATACGATCAGGTAGAAATCCAGCATCAAGCCGTCGAGATTCTCCTCCCGCAGGCAGGAGCCGTAGAAGAGCACCGCCCGCGAAGCGTCGGGATATTGGGCCGCCAACGCGCCCGCCATCGCCGCCGCGCGCGGATCGGCGGGCGCGGCCAGTTCGGCGGTGACGAGGGAGAGGAGAGTGTGGGGCATCGGTCCTTGGGCTCCCCCTTCGCAGGAGCGCGGCAGTCTTTCAATCCCGCCGCCGGAATATCAAGGACAGATTGTTCGCGGGCATTTCGACCAGTCGCTGAAATGCCAGCCCCTCGCCCTCCGCAATCGCAATGACATCCTCGACCCGACGCAGGCCCCACTCGGGATCGCGCGCCCGAAGGGATGCGTCGAAGGCAAGATTGCCTGGCGCGGTTTCGACATCCTCCCGCAGATAGGGCCCATAGAGATAGAGCAGGCCACCCGGCGGCAGCGCGGCCCCCGCCGCCTTCATCAAACCGAGCGTCGCTTCCCAGGGGCTGATGTGCACCATGTTGATGCACAGGATCGCGTCCGTCCTTTCCACCGGCCAGCCGGCGCTGGCATCGAGCCTGAGTGGCCGACGCACATTGGGGAGCCCCGCTTCCTGCCGCCACGCTTCTATGGATGCCAGCGCAGCCGGATCGGAATCGCTCGGTTGCCAATCGAGCGCGGGCAGGGCGGCGGCGAAGTACATCGCATGCTCGCCGCTGCCGCTCGCCACTTCCAGCACCAGGCCGGAGGATGGCAGTTCCTCCCGAAGCACCGCCAATATGGCGTCGCGATTGCGCTCCGTCGCGGGGGCGTGGCGCTTGCCCGCGGCGGCCAGGCCGGAACCGGGTTCCCACGGCTCCGGCCCGTCCGTCATTCGGCCGCTTCCGCCAGCGCCGGCTCGGTCCATGTGAGGACCGGCTTGCGCGCAGCCAGCGTTTCGTCCAGGCGGCGGCGCGGGGCGAAATAGGGCGCGCCTTTCAGCGCCTCGTCACCTGCCTTGGCGCGTTCGGCCAGGCTGCGCAGCGCCAGGATGAACTGGTCGAGCGCGGCCTTGCTCTCCGTCTCCGTAGGTTCGACCAGCATCGCGCCATGCACCACCAGCGGGAAATACATGGTCATGGGGTGGAAGCCCTCGTCGATCAGCCCCTTCGCGATGTCGAGCGTGGTGAAGCCTTCGGCCAGCCCCTTGTCGCTGAACAGCGCCTCATGCATGCAGGGGCCGCTGTCGCCGAAGGGCGCGTCCAGCACATCGTCCAGGCTGCGAAGGATATAGTTGGCGTTCAGCACCGCATCGCTCGCGACCTGCCGCAGGCCGTCCGCGCCATGGCTGAGGATGTAGGTCAGGGCGCGGGTGAACATGCCCATCTGGCCATGGAAGGCGACCATGCGGCCAAAGGTCTGGCCGTGATGGTCTTCCGCCGTCTCTTCCTCGACCAGCACGAATTTGTCGCCCTGCTTTTCGACGAAGGGCAGCGGCGCGAAAGGGGCGAGCGCTTCGGACAGCACCACCGGGCCGGAGCCGGGACCGCCGCCGCCATGCGGCGTGGAGAAGGTCTTGTGCAGGTTGATGTGCATCGCGTCGACGCCCAGATCGCCGGGGCGGACCCGCCCGACGATGGCGTTGAAGTTCGCGCCGTCGCAATAGACGAAGGCCCCGGCGGCATGCACCGCGTCGGAGATCGTCTTCATGTCCCGCTCGAACAGGCCGCAGGTATTGGGATTGGTGATCATCACCGCCGCGACGTCGGGGCCGAGGCGGGCCTTGAGCGCTTCCAGATCGACCCGGCCGTCCGGTGTCGCCGGAATATCCTCGACCTTATAGCCGCAGAAGGCGGCGGTCGCAGGGTTGGTGCCATGAGCGCTTTCCGGCACCAGGATGACGCTGCGCGCATCGCCCCGCGCTTCCAGCGCCGCGCGGATCGCAAGCAGGCCGCATAATTCGCCATGCGCGCCCGCCTTGGGGCTCATTGCGACGGAATGCATGCCGGTCAGAGTCACCAGCCAGGCGGCCAGTTCATGGATCACCGCCAGCGCGCCCTGCACCGTCGATTGGGGTGCAAGCGGGTGAAGGTCCGCGAAACCGGGCATCCGCGCCACCTTCTCGTTCAGGCGCGGGTTATGCTTCATCGTGCAGGAGCCGAGCGGGAACAGGCCAAGGTCGATGGCGTAGTTCTGGCGGCTGAGACGGGTGTAATGGCGCACCGTTTCCTGCTCCGACAGGCCGGGCAGGCCAATGCTGTCAGTGCGGGCCAGATCGCCGAGACGGCTGGCGACCTCCGGCGCTTCGGCAAAGTCGACGCCAGTTGTCTCGGTCGAACCGATTTCGAAGATCAGCGCTTCCTCCAGCATCAGCGCACGGTTGCCCGTGGCGGTCGCGGGCGCGCTGTCGGCTTTAGTCAGAGCCTGCGGCGTGGTCGGCCGGCCTTCCTTGAGCATGGTCATGCCAGTTCCTCCTCCAGCGCCTTCGCAAAGATTTCGATGTCCTCCACCGTCACGGTTTCGGTGACGGCAACGACCAGTCCGTTGCCGATTGCCGGCGCGTCCGGGAACAGGCGACCGAGCGAGACGCCGCCCAGCACGCCCTTGTCCGCCAGGTTGCGGACGACTTCGCGGGCGTCCTTCGACAGGATCAGGGTGAATTCGTTGAAGAAACTGTCGTTGAGCAGCGTGACGCCGGGCACCTGGGCCAGCCGGTCGGCCGCCTGAACGGCCAGCCCATGGTTGAGCGCCGCCAGTTCCCGCAATCCCCTTTCGCCCAGCAGCGTCATATGGATGCTGAACGCCAGCGCGCAGAGGCCGGAATTGGTGCAGATGTTCGACGTCGCCTTTTCACGGCGGATATGCTGCTCGCGCGTGGAAAGCGTCAGCACGAAGCCGCGCTTGCCCGCCGCGTCCACCGTCTCGCCGCAAAGGCGGCCCGGCATCTGGCGGACATATTTCTGCTTGCACGCGAACAGGCCCAGATAAGGCCCGCCAAATTGCAGGCCGACGCCGATGGACTGCCCTTCGCCCACGACGATGTCCGCGTCCATATGGCCCGGCGCCCTGATCGCTCCGAGCGCGACGGGTTCCGTCACCACCGCGACCAGCAGCGCGCCCGCCGCATGGGCGGCATCGGCCAGCGGCGTCAGGTCGGCGATGCGGCCGAGAATGTCGGGATATTGGACGACGACGCAGCTTGTATCCTTGTCGATCCCGGCGATCAGCGCGTCGATGTCGGTGGCGGCGTCCAGCGTCGGCGCCTGATGCACGAGCGCGTCGCCGGTGAATTTCGCCATGGTGTTGGCGACCGAGACATAATGGGGGTGCAGGCCGGAGGACAGGATCGCCTTGCCGCGCTTGGTGATGCGGCGGGCCATGCCGATCGCTTCCCAGCAGGCGGTCGACCCGTCATACATGGAGGCGTTGGCGACGTCGCAGCCCAGCAGGCGCGCCACCTGCGTCTGGAATTCGAACAGCACCTGCAAGGTGCCCTGCGCAATTTCCGGCTGATAGGGGGTGTAGGCCGTCAGGAACTCGCCGCGCTGGATCAGATGATCGACGCTGGCGGGGACATGATGCCTGTACGCGCCCGCACCCAGGAAGAAGGGCGCTTCCCCCGCCGACAGATTCTTCCGCGCAAGGGCCGCCATGTGGCGCTCGACCGCCAGTTCGCTGGCATGGTCGGGCAGGCCGGCGATCTTGTCCGAAAGGCGGGCCTCGGCAGGGACGTCCACGAACAGGTCGTCAATGGAGGACGCCCCGATGACGGACAGCATGTCCTGCCGGTCGGTGTCGGTAAGGGGTAGGTAGCGCATTTTACATATCTCCTCTCCCCTCCCCTTCAGGGGAAGGGCCGGGGGTGAGGACTATCCACCAGACGCGGCGCCTGGGGCGGTCCCCAACCCCTCCCCCGAAAGGGAGGGGCTATTGGCTTCTCAAAGGCTCGCGACGAACTTCTTATAGGCGGCTTCGTTCATCAGGCCTTCCAGTTCGCTGGCATCCGTGACGCGCAGCTTGAAGAACCAGCCATCCTCCTCAGCATCGCTGTTCACCAGCGCAGGCTCGTCTTCCAGCGCGCTGTTGGTTTCCACGACCTCGCCGGAAATCGGCGCATAGACGTCCGAGGCGGCCTTGACCGACTCCACCACGGCCGCGTCGTCGCCCTTTTCGAAGGTCGTGCCCTCCGCAGGCAATTCGACGAAGACGATGTCGCCCAACTGCTCCTGCGCATAATCGGTGATGCCGACCGTGGCGATCTCGCCCTCGACATCGATCCATTCATGTTCGTCGGTGAAATAACGGCTCATAAATCAATCCCCTTCCGAAAAGGACTCAGGCTTTGCGGCGATAACGGTGCGGAACGAACGGCATCGGCGCAACCTCCGCCGCGATGCGCTTGCCGCGCACTTCGATTTCGAGCGCCGTGCCGATCGCGCTGTGGGGCAGGCTGACCCAGCCCATCGCGATCGGCGCGCCCACCGTGGGCGCGAAGCCGCCGGACGTGACCTCGCCCACCTGCGCGCCGCCGGCATGGATCGTCGCGCCCTCCCGCGCCGGCAGGCGGCCCTCGATCCTCAGGCCCACGCGCTTCGAACCCGGTCCGTCCGCCAATTCCTTCATCACCCGCGCATGGCCGATGAAGCCGCCTTCTTCCCGCCTGCGCTTCTGGATGGCGAAGCCCAGATCGGCGCCGATGGTGCTGACGGCAGGCGTCAGGTCATGTCCGTAAAGCGGCAGCCCGGCCTCCAGGCGCAGGGAATCGCGTGCCCCAAGGCCGATCGGCTTCACCTGCGGCAACGCGCAGAGCGCATCGGCCAGCAGCGTCACATCCGCGGCGGGCACGCTGATCTCGAAGCCATCCTCGCCGGTATAGCCCGACCGGCTGATCCACAGCGGAACGCCGCGCCAGGTGAAGAGGCCGGACTGCATGAAGATCAGATCCGCGGTTTCCGGGACCAGCGCGGCCATCGCCTCCCCCGCTTCCGGCCCCTGCAAGGCGAGCAGGGCCTGATCGTCCATGTGATTCATCACCACTTCATCGGGCAGATGCTCGATCATCCAGCCGATGTCGTCATATTTGGTCGCGCCGTTGACCACCATATAGATGTCCGCGCCGTCGAAGGCGCCGTCCCCCAGGCGGGAGACCATCAGGTCGTCCAATATGCCGCCTTCTTCATCGAGCAGCATCGAATAGCGCTGGCGAAAGGGCTTCAGCCCCTTGATGTCGCTCGGCAACAGGATTTCCAGCGCGTCGTCCACGCCTTCGCCGGAAAAGCCGATCTGGCCCATATGGCTGACGTCGAACAGCCCGGCATGTTCGCGGGTCCAGGCATGTTCGGCCATGATGCCTTCATATTGGATCGGCATGTGATAGCCCGCGAAGCCGACCATGCGCGCGCCCCTGGCGCGGTGCCAGCCATCCAGCGGCAGGTCCTGCAACGGCAATTCTTCTTCGAGATGGGCGATGTCGTCATTGCCGGACATGAGGGGCGGCCTTTCCGTGCGAGGGTCATTGGCGACAGACGCGCCCGTCCGGAGTCGGACTCATCGCGTTTGCCACCCCCTCTGTCACGGAACCTGAGAGCTTTGACCACCAGTCAGGCGACCAGATGGCTTACCCCTTCGGTGGGACGGCGCGAACCGTCCGCTTTCCAGAGTGCCTGCCCATGATGCGGTCCTTTGGCCTGAGAGATTCCGGGGCGGTTGCTCCTTCGGCGACGGGGTGGCCTGAAAGGCTTCCCATGCTCTCCCGCATCAAGTCCGATGACCGAATCCACGGCACCGGCGACAGTTCCGCATTGCGTGAAACGCGCCGCGCCGTCAATCGCTCAATCGGCGCCTTCCTCTTTTGCCAGCCGTTCGGCCAATATGCGCGCGGCCTGCCGCCGTTCGATCAGCCGCCGGTTGGCCGATGCGTCGTTCAGGACCAGGGCGCCAAGCCCCTCCTCCCCTTCGAACAGGCGCAGAAAGCGTTCGACGCCGGCGAAATTGGAGTCCGCGACCAGATGTCGCACCAGGTCGATCCGCCCCGACCAGAGCCGGTCGCCCTGCGCGCGCAGCAGGTCGGCAAGATCCTCAAGCTGGGCCGCGAGCGCGGCGATCTGCGGATGAAGGGCCATGACCCGATGCGTAGAGCGGTTTCAGGGCAAAGGGAATGCCGGACCGTCGCGAATCTCCGGACAATGGCTCAGGCCAGCGCCAGTTCACCGAAAATCTCGGCATGCCGCTTTTCGGCATAGCGGTCGGTCATGCCCGCGATGAAGTCCGCTATATGGCGGCTGCGCCTGGGTTCCAGCGTCGCGCAATCGTCGCGCCACTCCTGCGGCATCAGTTTCGGGTCCGCCTGATAGGCGCGAAACAGATCGGTCACGATCACGCGCGCCCGGTCGGCGGCCGCCAGTTGCGATGGGTGGTGATAGAGCGTCGCATACATGAACCGCTTGAGATCGCGCTCCTGCGCGGCGAGTTCGGGCGAGAAGCCGACCAGCGGGCGTCCGGCCCGGCGAACGTCGTCGGCTGTCTCCACGCCCGCCGCAAGGATGTTGGCGCGGGTGGCGGCGATCAGGTCGTTCGCCATCACGCCGATCTGTTCCCGCACCAGTTCGCGCAGCAGGCGATCCTCCGGCACATCGGGATAGCGCGCGCGAACCCGGTCCCAGCAGCCTTTCACCAGCGGCACGCCCAAAAGCTGGTCCAGCGTCAGCAGGCCCGCGCGCAGCCCGTCGTCGATGTCGTGATTGTCATAGGCGATGTCGTCCGCGATCGCCGCGAGCTGCGCCTCCAGCGAGGCATGGCTGGCAAGGTCGAGCGGGAACAGCGCATCCACCTCCCGCATGGCCCAGCCGGGCCGCGTGACCGGGCCATTATGCTTGGCCAGCCCCTCCAGCATCTCCCAGCTCAGATTGAGGCCGCGGAACAGCGGGTAGGGACTTTCCAGCAGCATCAGCGTGCGCAGCGTATGCGCATTATGGTCGAAGCCGCCATGCGCGTCGAGCGCCGCCTCCAGCGCATCCTCCCCTGCATGACCGAAAGGCGGATGGCCGATGTCGTGCGCCAGGCAAAGCGCTTCGGTAAGGTCTTCGTTGAGGCCCAGTGTCCGCGCCGTCGTGCGGCCGATCTGCGCCACCTCCAGGCTGTGGGTCAGCCGGACGCGGAAATGATCGCCGTCGGGCGACACGAACACCTGCGTCTTGTGGCGCAGGCGGCGAAAGGCGATGCTGTGGATGATGCGGTCGCGGTCCCGCTGGAACATGTCGCGGGGCCCCCGCACCTCCCCGCCGGGTTCGGCATGGAGGCGGCCCCGGCTCCGGCCGGGATGCGAGGCATAGGATGCAAGCAGCGTCATGCCGCGCCCTTTAATGCCGTTTTCGACCATTGCCGAGTCGTTCGATGTTCCGATCGATGGGAAATCGCCCTATTTCGCCGGAAGCCGCTCAACCACTTCCCCGGCATCGCTTTTCCAGGCGAACACGTCCGCGCCCGCCGCCTTCAGCTTGTCCTCCAGCGCCCTGGCCCGCGCGAAGCTGCTGAACGGCCCGACAAGCAGGCGATTGGTGCGGCCCCAGCTCGCCACCCAGGCGTCCTGCGGTTCGAGCGAGTCATATTTCTTGCGCAATCCCTTCATGGTGAAGGCCAGTGCGCCCTTGTTCGCACCCGTACCGACCTGAAGCCAGTTGCGCGAGGGATTGGCGGCAAGGCGGGCCTTTTCCTCGGCCGCCTTCTTCTTTTCCTCGGCCAGTTGCCTGGCCTTGGCATCCGCTTCGGCCTTCGCCTTGGCGGCGGCGGCCTTCTTCGCCTTTTCCGCGGCAGCGGCGGCGGATGCCTCCCGCTCCGCGCGGCGGGCGGCCTGAATCCGGGCGACCTCCGACAGGTCGACCGCGACGACGCTCGACTGGCGTTCGGATTCCGGCACATCGATGGCGTGGATGATGTCCGCCAGCGAATGGGTGACGGCCGGATCGATCTGCTGCTGCGGCGCAGGCGTTGCGGTTGGTGGCGGAGCGGCCGGCTGAGCCGACGGCGCGTCCACCCCGCCCTGTGGCGGGCTGGACGTGGGGGGCGCCGATGCCTGCGCCAGCGTGATCGCGTTGAGCTGGCTCGGCGGCGGGCTGGCGGGCGCCGGGCTTTGCGCCGGGACGGATTCGAAGCCGGGCGCCGGCGGGCCCTGCACATTGGAAGTGGCGGGAGCGGCGGCGGAGGCGGCAGCTTGCGGCGCGCGCTGCGGCGGAGGCGGCGTCTGGGTCTGGGTCTGTGGAATGGTGGAGGTGGGAACGGGCTGACCTGGCGCTGGCACGTTACGGGCCGGCGCTTCGGCCTGCGCAAGCCTCGTGGCGGTTTCGGTACGGCGCGAACGACGATCCTGCTGCGCGGATCGGGCCGGCGGCGGCGCCCCCGCGGCGGGTTGGCTGGCCGGCGGTGCGGCAGGCGTGGCGGCCGCGAAAGCGGGCGGCGTGGGCGTGATGGCGGCGACGGTCGAACCGACATTGGCCGGGAAATGCCCGAAATGCACCGCCGCCGCCTTCTGGGCAGCGGTCAGATAGGGCATTTTCTGCATATAGGGCAGGATCGCCGTGGCAAGCTGCGACGGCATGGTCTGCTCCGCGATCTTCCTGGCGTCGGCCTGTCGGTTGTTCATCGCCAGGATGAACGCCCGGTAGCGCCAGGCCGCCCGGTCGCTCTTGTAGAGCAGCGGTTTCAGCACTCGTTCCGCCGCGTCGACCTGGCCGGAAATGCCAAGCGAGGCGGCATAGCGGTGCGTGAGTTCGACATCGTCCGGTGTCCGCTGGAGCGCCGCCTGATAGTCGCGCTGCGCCCCCGCCTGATCGCCGGTCATATCCTTGGCAAGGCCCCGGTCGGACAACAGGGTCGCTTCGGGAAAGCCCAGCCGCGTCGCCTGATCGAACAGGCGCAGCGCTTCGGCGGGGTTCTGGTTCTTCAGCATGACGCGGCCAAGGCCCGCCTTCACCTTGCCGTTGTTCGGCGCCAGCGTGTCGGCCCGGGCAAAGAAACCCGCCGCCGCCCGCGCGTCGTCCATGTCCAGCGCAGCCTCGCCCGCGCCGATCAGCGCCGTCACGTCACGCGGATTGGACGCCAGCCGCGCCAGATGATTGTTGAGGTTTTCCGCGCTGGAGGGACGCATCGCCTGCACCTGGGCGGGCTGCGCCAGAACCGGTTGCGCCAACGCGGTGCCCGCTAGAAGCAGTCCGCGGAGAATCCATATGTCATAACGTCTCACAGACAGCCCTTTAGCGGATGGAGGCGGGACAAGGGAATATGTCGAAAGAAAAAGCGCGCCCGGTTGCCCATGGCAGCCGATGGCGCGCTTATCAGTATGCCCCGGGGCGAACCCCGCAGCCGATTACTGGTTGCTCTGGCGGTTCAGGAAACGCGGAATGTCGGGCGTCGGCGCGCCCTCATCGCTGGCGGCGGCGCCCTTGTCGGCGCCGCGGGTCAGGCCCGCCATCCGCTCGAACAGCGTGCCACCGGTGGCGACGCGCGGCGCGGCCTGCGGCGCCGGAGCGGGCTGAGCCGGCGCTTCTTCAGCCGCATCCTCACCCAGCAGCAACTCGTCCTGCGAAGGGTCTTCATCCGAAAACACTGCGGCAGGACGCTGCGGACTGAAAGGCGCAGGCTTCGCCGCCGCTGGCGCTGCGGCAGGCGGGGTCAGCGGAGCCGGGGCCGGCGCGGCGGGCACGTCGAGTTCCAGCGTTTCAGGCTCGGCTTCCGGCGCGGGCGCAGGAGCCGCGACCGGAGCCGGCGCAGGCTGCGGCGCGGGCTTGGACGCGGCGGCGGTCGGCACCGCGACGGCTGGACGGCTGGCGAAGCTGAACGGCTGGGTCAGCGGCGCGGCATTGGCTCCCGCATCGCTGTCGATGCCGGTGGCGACCACCGATACGCGGATCTTGCCGTTCAGATTGTCGTTGAAGGCCGACCCCCAGATGATGTTCGCATCGGGATCGACCAGTTCGCGGATGTGGTTGGCGGCCTCGTCCACTTCCATCAGGCGCATGTCGTCGCCGCCCACGATGGAGACGATCACGCCCTTGGCGCCACGCATCGACACGCCGTCCAGCAGCGGATTGGCGATGGCCTTTTCAGCAGCCTGCAGAGCGCGGCCGTCGCCTTCGGCTTCACCGGTGCCCATCATCGCCTTGCCCATTTCGCCCATCACGGAACGGACGTCCGCGAAGTCGAGGTTGATGAGGCCCGGCATGACCATCAGGTCGGTGATGCCGCGCACGCCCTGCTGCAGCACCTCGTCCGCCATCTGGAAGGCTTCCTTGAAGGTGGTGTTCGGGTTGGCGATCAGGAACAGATTCTGGTTCGGGATGACGATGAGGGTATCGACATGCTTCTGCAGTTCCTCGATGCCCGCCTCCGCCGACTTCATGCGGCGATTGCCCTCGAAGGTGAAGGGCTTGGTCACCACGCCGACGGTCAGGATGCCGCGGTCGCGGGCGGCCTTGGCAATGACCGGCGCGGCGCCGGTGCCGGTGCCGCCGCCCATGCCGGCGGCGATGAAGCACATATGCGCGCCGTCCAGCGCCTGCTCGACCGAGGCGATGGTCTCTTCAGCGGCGGCCTTGCCGATTTCCGGGCGAGAGCCGGCGCCCAGCCCTTCGGTGATCTGCGGGCCAAGCTGGATGCGCCGTTCCGCGGGCGAGGCATTCAGCGCCTGCGCGTCGGTATTGGCGACGATGAAATCCACGCCCTCGACGGAGGCGGCGATCATGTTCGCGATGGCGTTGCCGCCCGCGCCGCCGACGCCGATCACCGCGATGCGTGGCTTCAACTCGTCCACATGCGGCGGGCTGATTTCAATGCTCATAAATTCTAGCTCCCTCCAGCTTCGGTGACGTGAGCGAAACTGTCATCGAAGGTTAATGCAACAGATGATGGCGTATTTCACCAGTAAAATTCGTCTGACCTGTGTTTATTTCAATAGTTCGTCTTCATCGCCTTCACCATTCTCTGCCACCATGCTGGCGCGCCGATACGATGAACGGTCTGGGGAGCGGGCGCTATCGTTCTAAGATCAACCGGGTTCGAAGCGCCGTAAAGCGCAAGTCCGGCCAGCGTCGCGAAGGCCGGGCCGCTATGCGCCTCCGGCATCGCGGCCAGGCCGCGCGGCCGTCCGATCCGCACCGCGCGGCCCAGCGCGCCCTGGGCATAGTCGGCAATGCCCTTCATTTCCGCGCCGCCGCCAGTCAGCACGACCTGCCGTCCGGTAGGCGTGTTGAAGCCCATGCCGGCGAGCGCCGCATTCACCTCCACCATGATCTGGTTCAACCGTTCGCAGATCACCGCCACCAAAGCGGCGCGGGTGATCTTGCCGCCATCGGCATTGGGGCCGGCGCTTTGCCCCGGAATGGCGACGTCGCCATGGGGCGCCGCGATCTCTATCATGTCGCGGAAGTCGCGGCGGTTCTGCATGGCGGACCCATAGAAGCATTTGATCCGCTCCGCCTGGCTGCGGCGGATGCCGAAGGCGGAGGCGATGTCGTCCGTGATGTCGGACGCGCCGATCGGAATGCTGTGCAGCCCGACCAGCATGCCGCCCGCATAGAGCGAGACATTGGTGACGCCGGCGCCCAGTTCGACCAACGCCACGCCCAGGTCCCGCTCCTCTTCCGACAGGCACGCGAGGCCTGTGGCAATGGGGGAAGCCACGATGGAGTTGACGTTGAGATAGGCGCCGCGCACGCAGAGGTCGAGATTGGCGAGCGGCGCCCCGTCTGCCAGCACGACATGGATGTCGACGCCGAGCAGGTCTGCATGCATGCCTAGCGGCTTCTTCACCGGCACGCGGCCGTTGATGGTGAAACAGGTCGGCTGGGCATGCAGAACCACGCGCCCGTCCGGATCGATCCCCTGCTGGCCGGTGGTCAGAAGGTCATCGATGTCCGCCTGTTCGACGCGATAGCCGCCCATGTCGCGCTCGACCGTGACGACATCGCTGACCAGCGAGCCGCCGGAGAAGCTGACCCACACATCCTCGATATTCGTGCCCGCGACGCGTTCCGCCTGCTCCACGGTTTCCCGGACGGCGAGTTCGGTCCGCTCCATGTCCGCGATGAAGCCGCGCCGCACCCCCCGGCTTTCGCGCTGGCCGGTGCCCAGGATCGCCAGTTCGCCATTTTCGGTGCGCCCCGCAATCAGC
Organism: Sphingobium fuliginis; assembly: GCF_015074805.1. NCBI lineage: Bacteria > Pseudomonadati > Pseudomonadota > Alphaproteobacteria > Sphingomonadales > Sphingobiaceae > Sphingobium > Sphingobium fuliginis. The sequence continues at coordinate 2,090,877 of NZ_CP060035.1, forward strand.
GCGGACACCTTCCACGATCCGATGTCGATCGCGGTGACGAACTTCTCGACCTTGGGTTGAGCCATGGGGGTTCAGCCTTCCTCGCCCTTGGCGGGCGCTTCGGCGCTCGCATCGGGCTTGTCGCCGGACGAACCGCTTCCCTGGCCCTGCGGCAGGCGCAGCACGAAACGGTCGGGATCGCGCATGTCGAACTTGACGATGCCCCGGCCCAGCAGGCGGTTCACCCCGTCCATCCGCGCGAAGTTGACCAGCGCCGTGGCCGACGGCTTGTCGCCTTCGGGCAGGGAAAGCGTCTCCCCCGACTGAAAGCGCAAGTCCCAGCGCCGGTTCCCGACCCAGGTGGCGCCCGCCAGCATGGGTTTGAGCGCGGGCGCATTTTCCATCAGCCTGTTGAGGCCCGCGGTCTGGCGATTGGCGTTGGGACCGACCACAAGCGGCAGGTCCGGCATCGCCCCGGCGGACACCGATTGCAGCACCACGCCGGCCACGTCGATCAGGTGAAGCTGTCCATCATGCTGCCACACCGCGACAGGATCGCGTTCGACGATGTCGACCACCAGCGTATCGGGCAGGCGGCGGGAAATGCGCGCATCCTTGACCCAGCCGAGCTTCAGCATGTCGGCCCGCACCTTGGGCAGGTCGAGCGAAAGCATGGACCGGCTCACCTGGCCCAGGGCGATATTGTAGATGGGCAGTTCGTCCATCCGCTCGACGCCGCGCACTTCGACCTTCTCGACTTCGAAACCGGCCTGGGCGGCAAGTTCGGACGCCTTCTGCCCGGCCATGGCGGGAACGCCCATCAGCATGGCGATGCCGACCAGCGCGGCCAGCACGATGCCGACGATGGTCCAGCTCGCCATGCGCTGGAGCGTTTCCTCGCTTACCGGCAGCAGGTCGATCAGGCCGTCGATCCAGCTCCGCTGCTTGACCGAACGCCCTCGCCCCCCGCTGCGGCCGCGCGCGCCGGTCGTTCGCGTCAGCCGCGCCGTTCCGCCACGCCGGATGCGTGCTTCAGCCATGCTTCGCCCCCCCATTGGCTGCAATTCGGGCGCCGTTCAGCGCGTCCTCGACTATACGCTCCACCAGCTCGGCATAGTCAATGCCCAGCCTGGCCGCCTGTTCGGGCACGAGGCTGAGCGGCGTCATGCCCGGCTGGGTGTTCACTTCCAGCAGGAACAGCCCGTCGATCCCCTGTTCGTCGTCCCAACGGAAATCGGCGCGCGACGCCCCCTTGCAGCCCAGCAACCGATGCGCGCGCAACGCGATTGCCTTGCAGGCTTCGCTGATCTCCTGCGGAATATCGGCGGGACACACATGCTCGGTCATGCCGTCGGTATATTTGGCGTCGAAATCGTAGAAGCCGCTTTTCGGGCGCAATTCCGTAACCAGCAGCGCTTCGTCGCCCAGCACGGCGGTCGTGAGTTCCCGGCCGCGAATATAGGGCTCGGCCAGCAATTCCTCGAAATGCAGCCACGGTCCCTCGACATCCCGGCCGATGGGCGATCCATAATTGCCGTCCCGGGTCACGATGGCGACGCCGACCGAACTGCCCTCATTGACCGGCTTCACCACATAGGGGCGCGGCAGGGGATCGCCCTCGAACAGGCTTTCGCTGGGCACGATATGACCGCCGGGCATGGGGATGCCATGGGGCACCAGCGCCTGCTTGGTAAGCTGCTTGTCGATGGCGATGACCGAGGTGGCTAGGCCGGAATGGGTGTAGGTGAGGCCCATCAGGTCCATCATGCCCTGCACCGTGCCATCCTCGCCGGGCACGCCGTGAAGGGCGTTGAACACGACATCGGGCCTGGCCTCCGCAAGGCGCAGCGCGACGTCGCGGTCCATGTCGATCCGCGTAACCCTGTGGCCGCGGGATTCCAGCGCCTTGGCGACACCCTCGCCCGACGAAAGCGAAACAGGCCGTTCGGCGGACCAGCCCCCCATCAGGACGGCAACATGCCAGGGGCCACGAGTCATGTATCTGTTCCTTCAACCAGCTGAACGCCCACCCTTTGAATTTCCCATTCGAGGTCAATGCCGCTCTTTTCCTTCACCCGGCGGCGTACCTCCTCGCCCAGCGCCTCTATATCCGCGCTGGTCGCATCGCCCAGGTTGAGGAGGAAATTGGTGTGCTTTTCCGAAACCTGCGCGCCCCCCCGTTGCAGCCCCCGGCACCCGGCCTCATCCACCAACTGCCAGGCCTTGTGACCGGCCGGGTTCTTGAAGGTGGAGCCTCCGGTCTTGCTGCGGAGCGGCTGGCTTTCCTCACGGGCGGTCGCGATGCGGTCCATCTCCGCCTGGATGGCCGCGGGCTCGCCGGGAAAGCCCCGGAAAACTGCGCTCACCACGACAGCGCCGTCGGGAAGAGTGCTGTGGCGGTAAGTGTAGCCCAATGCATCGACCGGCAATGTCACCCGCTCGCCGGACCGCAGCACAACCCCGCATTCCACAAGAATATCGCAGGTCTCACGACCATAGGCGCCCCCGTTCATCCGCACGAAGCCGCCGACCGTGCCCGGAATGGAGCGCAGGAATTCAAGCCCGGCGATCCCTGCATCCCGCGCGGTCGATGAAACGAGGATGCCCGAGGCCCCTCCCCCGCAGCGCAGGCTGGTCGCATCGACCTGCTCCACCTTGGCAAAGGGCTTGCCAAGACGCACCACAACGCCCGGAACGCCGCCGTCCCGCACGATCAGGTTGGAGCCGAGCCCCAGCGCCATCACCGGGATCGCCGGGTCCAGCCGGGTGAGGAAATCGGAAAGATCGTCCGCGTCCTTCGGCTCGAACAGCCATTGCGCGACGCCGCCCGCCTTGAACCAGACGAGCGGCGCCAACGGCGCATCGGCCTTGAGCGAACCGCGAACCGGAGGAAGGGACGTCGCCGCCAGCGTCAATCGCGCATCCCCCAAAGCCGCATCCAGCCCTTCATCGCCTTCATGCCCGCCTCGCCCGCGCGGGTCGCGGCGAGGCCCGCATCCACATTGCGCTGGGCGGCGTCGACCATCTGCTGCGCCGCTTCGACGCCCTGCATCTGGATGTCGATCATCCGTTTCTGCATTTCCAGCCCGACATTGAGCAGTTCGAACATCAGGCGGCTTCCCTCTCCGCAACGGCGGAGGCCAACCCCGCCGCCCATTTGGTAATATCGCCCGCGCCCAGGCAGATGATCATGTCATCCGCCTGCACATCGGCGGCGATCAGGCGGGCAAGATCGTCCGCGCCCTCGACCGTCGCGGCGTTGCGATGGCCCCGGCGCTTGAGGCCCGCGACCAGTTCCGCGCTGTCCACGCCCTCGATCGGCTGCTCGCCGGCTGGATAGACCGGGGCGGCATAGACGATGTCGGCATCGTTGAAGGCCTGCTGGAACTCGTCCATCAGGTCGCGCAGGCGGGTGAAGCGATGCGGTTGCACCACGGCGATGACCCGGCCTTTCGCCCCTTCGCGGGCGGCAGCCAGCACCGCCTTGATCTCGACCGGATGGTGGCCGTAATCGTCGATCACCGTCGCGGCGCCGCCACCGACCGCGATTTCCCCGACCTTGGTGAAGCGCCGCTTGACGCCGCCGAACTTGGCGAAGCCGGTCTGGATCGTCGCGTCATCGATGCCCATCTGCAACGCCACGCCGATCGCCGCCATGGCGTTCAGCACATTGTGGCGGCCCGGCATCGGCATTTCGATACCCTCGATCCGGCGGAGCGAACCGTCGCGCTCCCGGATCTGCACGTCGAAGCGGTTGCCGCCGGGAATCGGCTGCACATTTTCGCCGCGAATATCGGCCTGGGCGGAGAAGCCATAGGTGACGATGCGCCGGTCCTGCACGCGCGGCAGGATCGCCTGCACCTCCGGATGATCGAGGCACAGCATCGCCGCGCCGTAGAAAGGCACATTCTCGACGAATTCGACGAATGCGTCCTTCACCTTGTCGAAACTGCCATAATGGTCGAGATGCTCGGGATCGATATTGGTGACGACCGCCAGCGTGCCGTCCAGGCGCAGGAAGCTGCCGTCGCTCTCGTCGGCTTCCACCACCATCCATTCGCTATTGCCGAGGCGGGCGTTGGAGCCGTAGCTGTTGATGATGCCGCCATTGATGACGGTCGGGTCCACCCCGCCCGCATCCAGCAACGCCGCGACCATCGATGTGGTCGTGGTCTTGCCATGCGTGCCCGCGACCGCGACGGTCGATTTGAGGCGCATCAGTTCCGCCAGCATTTCGGCCCGGCGGATGACGGGGACGCGGCGCTCCAGCGCCAGATCGACCTCCGGATTGCCCTTCTTGATCGCGGTGGAGGTCACGACCACGGCGGCATCGCCCAGATTTTCAGCCTTGTGGCCGATCATCACGGGGATGCCCTTCTTGCGCAGCCCCTCGACCACATAGCCTTCGGCGACGTCGCTGCCCTGAACCCTGTAGCCCAGATTATGCATCACCTCAGCGATGCCGGACATGCCGATGCCGCCGATGCCGATGAAATGGATCGTGCCGATGTCGGTGCCGACACCCTTCATGCGTGGGATTCCTTGCTGACAGAATAGAGAGAGCCGTGGGGGGAGAGTTTGGCGTTCTTCATGCAGGAACACCCTGCAAATTGAGGCTGGTGGGCGTCGGGCCGACACGCAGCGGGTCATTGATGATGGGCGCCGGGCCAATGCTTTCCAGCAGATCGGCCATGTCTCGGGCCGCATTCGGGCGACCGCAGGCGCGGGCGCGCTTGGCCGCATTCTGGAGCGCCCCGGGTTCCAGCGCCATCTTCTGCATCTGCTTGGCAAGTTCCACAGCCGTGAAGCGCGCCTGCGGAATGGTGCGGGCGCCCCCGGCCTCGGTCATCTCGCGGGCATTGGCGGTCTGGTGGTCGTCCATCGCGCTCGGCAGCGGTATCAGGATCGCCGGACGCCCCGCACAGGTCAGTTCCGCCAGCGTCGAAGCGCCCGCCCGCGCGATGACAAGATGCGACCAGCCCAGTTTTTCCGGGACATCGTTGAAATAAGTCGCCAGGTCCGCCGGGATTTCGAGATCGGCATAGAGCCGGCGCACCCGCTCAATATCCTCCGCCCGGCATTGCTGCGTCACCTGCAGGCGCCGGCGCAGGCTGAGCGGCAGCATGCCCAGGCCATCGGGCACGACGCTGGAAAGGATCGTCGCCCCCTGGCTGCCGCCGATGACCAGCACACGGAACACGCTCTCGTCGGTCAGCGCGGGAAAATCCTCCTCGCGAAGCTGCTTCACCTCCTCGCGCACCGGATTGCCGACGAGGTGGACCTTGCCGGCATATCTGTCCTTGAGCCGCTCGACATCCGGATAGGCGGTCGCGATGGCATCCACCCGTCCCGCCAGATAGCGGTTCACCCGGCCAAGCACGGCATTCTGTTCGTGAATGGCGGTCGGAATGCCATCGGCCAGTGCGCCCAGCAACGCGGGCATGGCCGGATAGCCGCCAAAACCCACAACGGCCGTCGGGCGGAACGTCTCGTTCAGACGCCGCGCCATCGCCCGGCCCGCCAAAATCGCCTTCAACGCGCCCGGCCAGCTCCTGGGATTCCGGGTCATCCGCCCGGCGGGCATGACATGGACCTGTGCCCGGTTGTCAGGGGCCTTGTCGAAAATGCCAGGTATCTTGGCGCCGCGCTCATCCGTCACCAGCGCGACATGATGGCCGCGCAGCATCAGCTCTTCAGCAACGGCATGCGCCGGAATCATATGACCACCCGTCCCGCCGGCGGCGAGGACGAAGTGTCGGGAAATGCTCATCGACCACTCCATTTGACGACCGTGTGCCGACCCATGAAGGGGTTGCGCCGCGTGAATGCGAGCAACAGGCCGACGCCGATACAAAGCGCCAGCATAGAGGAGCCGCCATAGCTGATAAAGGGCAGCGTCATGCCCTTGGACGGAAATATCTGGGCGTTGACGCCCATGTTGATGATCGCCTGAAGCCCGAACTGGGTGGTAAGACCCGCCGCGGCGAGAATGGTGAAATTATCGTCCTCGTCCAGCATGCGCAGGAACACCCGCACGACGATCGCCAGATAGACGCAGGCGATGCCGATGCAGGCGAGCAGGCCGAACTCCTCCCCGATGACCGAGAAGATATAGTCGGTATGCGCTTCGGGCAGGCGGAACTTGTTCTGCCCGCCGCCCGGCCCGACGCCTAGGAAGCCGCCATGGGTGATGGTGCGGAAGGCCAGTTCGGTCTGGTCCGGCCCGACATCCTGCGCAACGCCGATGCCCAGGAAGTCGTTGATGCGCTGACGCCCGTTCTCATAGAACATGTACATCAGCACCAGCCCGCCAAGCCCCGCGCCCGCCATCCCGCCGATGAAGCGCATGGACACGCCCGACAGCAGCAGCAGGCCGCCCCAGCAGGCGAGGAAGATCACCGTCTGGCCGAAGTCCGGCTGCTTCATCAGGATCGCCGCGATCAGCAGCGTCAGCACGCCGGTCAGCGGGATCACGGGCAACGTCATGTCCTTGCCGCGCAGCGACAGCAACCAGGCCATGGTGACGACATAGACGGGCTTGAGGAATTCCGACGGCTGGAACCGGAAACCCGGCAGGTCGATCCAGCGCTTGGCGCCGTTCACCACCGAACCCAGCACCGGCACCAGCAGCAGCGCCACGGCAAAGACGATGCACAGGATAAAGGCCAGCCGGCGCGCCTGCGTCCGGGGCAGCATGGAAATAACCAGCATGATCGGCAGGCCGATGAACACCCACATCAACTGACGGTAGAAATAGATGAGCGGCGTCACCGAAACCGTGCTGGTCGACCGGTCGATCGCCGCCACCGGGGAGGCCGCCGCCACGGCGACCAGCCCGATCGCCATCAACGCGACGATCAGCGACAGCAGCACGCGGTCGATTTCCCAGAACCAGATAGCCAGCGCCGTACGCTCACGCGGGACGGTGCGGTTCCTGAACTCCTTTACAAGATCGCCTGCCCTCGACATGCCCCCCAAAGCTCCTCCGATTCCCTTTATTCCAGCGCGGCGACGGCAGCGGCGAAGGCATCGCCCCTCGCCTCGAAATCGCGGAACTGGTCGAAACTCGCGCAGGCTGGCGACAGCAGCACCACGTCACCCGGCTGCGCCACCCGCGCAGCGCGGCGAACGGCGGCCGATAGCATTTCCGAATCGTCCACCGCCATATGCGGGCGCAACAGCTCAGCGAACATGGGGCCCGCTTCGCCGATGGTATAGGCCTGGGCCACATTGGCGAACCAGGGCGCGCACTCGTCCAGATTGTCGGTCTTGGCCAGGCCGCCGACGATCCAGTGCAGCCGCTTGCGGCCATCGACCGGCGGATAGGCGGCCAGCGCCGGCGCGGTCGAGGCGGCATTGGTCGCCTTGCTGTCGTTGACGTAGAGGACGCCGTTCAGTTCCCGCACCCGCTGCATTCGGTGGGGAAGGCTGGCATAGCTTTGCAGGCCCTGTTCGATTGTCGCTTCGCCGATACCCAGCGCGCGGGCGACCGCGATGGCGACGGCAGCGTTCTGGGCGTTATGCGGGCCTTGCAATGCGGGCCAGCCGGCCTGAGCGGAGGGAGCGATGTCGCCCGATCGCACCTCCACAACCCCGTCATTCCCGCCTTGCCGGGAATGACGGACGGAATAGAATATCCCCCGGCTCGGCTCATCTTCCGTCGCGATTACCGCGACATGCCCGGCCGACTGCATCGCGAACAGCCGCGCCTTGGAGGCTACATAGCCTTCAAAGCCATTATAACGGTCGAGATGATCCGGCGTGATGTTGAGCAGCACCGCCACATCGCAATCCAGGCTGCCCGTCAGGTCGATCTGGTAGCTCGACAGCTCCAGCACATAGACGCCGCCCTCCGGCAACGGGTCCTGTCCCAGGATCGGCAGCCCGATATTGCCGCCCATCCGCGTGGGAATGCCCGCCGTCTCGACGATATGATGGACCAGAGCGGTCGTGGTGGACTTGCCGTTGGTTCCGGTGATCCCCACCACCCGATGCCTGGGCAGGCTGGGCCGGGCGAGCGCGAACAGCTCTATGTCGCCAATGACCGGCACCCCCGCGAGCTTCGCATGCATGGCGATGGGGTGCTTGTTGAGCGGCACGCCGGGCGACACCACCACGCCGTCGAAGCCCTTGAGGTCGATTTCGGTGGGATCGGCCAACTCCGCCTTGCCCTTAACGGAGGCGCGCGCCTCGTCCCGGCTGTCCCATGCCACGACCTCAGCCCCGCTCGCCGCCAGGCACTCGACCGTGGCGAGGCCGGACCGCGCCAGCCCCAGCACCGCATATTTCCTGCCTGCAAAGACGTCGGAAACGATCCCCATGGCGCTCACCGCAGCTTCAGCGTGGCGAGGCCGGCCAGCGCCAGCACGAAGGAAATGATCCAGAAGCGGATCACGACGGTCGGCTCGGCCCAGCCCAATTGTTCGAAATGATGGTGGATCGGCGCCATCTTGAACACGCGCTTGCCGGTGCGCTTGTAGAAGAAGACCTGGATGATGACGGACATCGCCTCCACCACGAACAGCCCGCCGATCACGCCCAGCACGATCTCATGATGCGCGGTGACGGCGATCACGCCGATCGTGCCGCCGAGCGCCAGGCTGCCGGTGTCGCCCATGAAGACGGCGGCGGGCGGCGCGTTGAACCAGAGGAAGGCGAGGCCCGCCCCGATGATCGCGCCGCACAATATGGTGAGGTTGCCCGCCCCCGGCACATGCGGAATGCCAAGATAGCCCGCAAAGTCGGCGCGCCCGACCAGATAGACGATGGCCATGAACGCCATGCAGGCGATGATGACCGGCATCGTCGCAAGCCCGTCCAGACCGTCGGTCAGGTTCACCGCATTGCCGAACGCCACGATCACGAAGGCCGCGAAGAGGAAATAGAACGGCCCCAGTTCGATGGCCGGACCGTTGTAGAAGGGCACGTACAGCGCGGTATTGCCATGCTGGCTGACGATCAGCCACGCCGCGAAACCGGCGATCAGGAACTCGAAGGCCAGGCGCATCTTGCCCGAAAGCCCCTTGTGGCTGGCTTTCGTCACCTTGTCATAATCGTCGAGGAAACCGATGGCGCCGAAACCCAGCGTCACGAACAGGCAGGCCCAGACATAGATGGAGGAAAGGTCCATCCACAGCAGCACCGACGACACCATGGACGTCAGGATCATGAGGCCGCCCATCGTCGGCGTGCCGCGCTTGGCGAGGTGCGTCTGCGGGCCGTCGTCGCGGATCGGCTGCCCCTTGCCCTGCCGCACGCGCAGCCATCCGATGAAGCGCGGCCCGATCAGCAGGCCGATGATGAGCGCGGTCGCGATCGCCGCGCCCGCCCGGAAGCTCAAATAGCGGATGAGGTTGAACACACCCGCGAAATCCATGGTCTGGGCAAGCCAGTAGAGCATCAGTTCTTTGCTTCCTGTAGCGCGGCGACGAGGCGCGAGAGGCCGATGCCGTTCGATCCCTTCACCAGGACCGCATCGCCCGCGCGTATTTCATGTCGAATGAGGTCGGTGGCGCTGGCTGCGTCGGATACATGGTCGAAGGCGATGACGCCGCCCAGCGCCTGCGCCAGCGGCTCCATCTCCTCGCCCACCAGCACCGCATAATCCACCTGGCCCGCCGTCAGCGGTTCGACCAGCCCGGCATGCAATTCGCGGCTGCGGTCGCCCAGTTCGCGCATCCCGCCCAGCACGGCAATGCGGCGCTCCGCCTGCTCCCGGCCCAATTGCCTGAGCGTCGCCGTCATGCTCAACGGATTGGCGTTATAGCTTTCGTCGATCAGCAACGCCTCGCCGCCCTCGACAGGCAGGATGCTCCGCTGACCCCGACCCGGAAGGCCCGGCATTTCCGCCAGCGCCAGTCCCGCCGCCGCCAGATCGCCGCCCAGCGCCTCCACCGTCGCCAGCACCGCCAGAGCGTTGGAAACCCAATGTTCGCCCGGAGCCCCCACGGTGAAGCACAGTTCGACGCCCGGCAGCGCCGCCGTTACCAGCGTGCCGCCGCCCACCGCAGGCACGGTTTCGCGGGCGCGGACATCGGCCTCCGGATCGAAGCCGAAGGTCAGGATTCGTGCCGCATGCTTCTCCGCCTTGGCATAAAGGGTCGCGACATGCGGGCTGTCATAGGGGATGACCGCCGTGCCGCCCGGCTCCAGCCCCTCGAAAATCTCGGCCTTGGCCTCCGCGATCTTCTCCTCGGTGCCGAAAAATTCGATATGGGCCGGCGCGATGGCGGTGACGATGGCGACATGAGGCCGTACCTGCCGGGTCAGCGCCGCCAGTTCGCCGGCATGGTTCATGCCCATTTCGAACACGCCAAAGGCGGATTGGCGCGGCATGCGCGACAGGCTCAGCGGCACGCCGACATGGTTATTGTAGCTCTTGACGGAGCGGTGGACCTCCCCCGGACAGATGCGGTCGAGCGCATGGAACAGCGCCTCCTTGGTGCCGGTCTTGCCCACCGATCCGGTGACGCCGACCACCTTGCCCTGCATCCGCGCGCGGGAGGCGCGACCAATATCCTCCAGCGCCGCCGCGCTGTCGGGGACCAGCACATGCGGCTGCGCGATCGGCTGGCTGACGATGGCGCCCGCCGCGCCCTGACAGAACGCCTTGTCGACGAAGCGATGGCCATCCGTGGCCTCGCCCTTCATCGCGACGAACAGGTCGCCGCCCGTCACTTCGCGGCTGTCGAACGCCACGCCAGAAACGGCGAAGGGCGCCGAAGCGACGCCCCCCGTGGCCTGCGCAATCTCTTCGGAGGTCCAGAGTGCGCTCATCCGGCGCATTCCCGCGCCACGGTCACATCGTCGAAGGGCAGCACCCGGTCCCCGATGATCTGGCCCTGCTCATGCCCCTTGCCTGCCAGGAGGACAATGTCGTCCGCGCCTGCCTGAGCGATGGCGGCGGCGATGGCGGCGCGGCGACCGCCAATCTCCTCCGCGCCCGGCGCGCCCGCCATGACGGCGGCGCGGATGGCGGAGGGCTCCTCCGAACGCGGATTGTCGTCGGTGACGATGACATGGTCGGCAAGGTCCGCCGCCACCTTGCCCATTTGCGGCCGCTTGCCCGCGTCGCGATCCCCGCCCGCGCCGAACAGCGCGATCAGCCGACCCCGCGTATGCGGCCGCAGCGCCTCGATGGCGGCACGCAACCCGTCGGGCGTATGGGCATAGTCGACATAGACCGGCGCGCCCGTCCGGGTGATGACGGCCCGCTCCAGCCGCCCGCGCACGGGCTGCACCCGGCCCAGCAGTTCCAGCACCTTGCCCGCATTCTCGCCGCCGGCAATCACCAGGCCGGCGGCGGTGAGCGCATTGGCCGCCTGATAGGCGCCGATCAGCGGCAGGTTGACCTTGTGGCTTTTGCCTTCAACCTCGACGTCCAGCGTCTGGCCCAACTGGGTCGGGGTGCGGTTGGCAAGGCGCAATGCCTGCCCCTGCACCCCGACGCTCAGCACACGAAGCCCCCGCTTCGTAGCCCGCTGGATAACCTTTTCCGACCATGCGTCATCGGCCCAGACGACCGCCGCGCCCTGCGGCTCGACCACCTCGTCGAACAGCCGCATCTTGGCATCGAAATAGCTGTCCATGTCGCCATGATAATCGAGATGATCCCGCGACAGGTTGGTGAAGGCTGCTGCCGACACGGGCAGCCCTTCAGTGCGATATTGCGCCAGCCCGTGGCTCGACGCCTCGAACGCGGCATGGGTGATGCCCTCGCGCTTCAGGCCCGACATGTTGGCGAGGAAGGTCACGATGTCCGGCGTGGTGAGCCCGGTGGAAACCTGATCCACGGAGGTGGTCACGCCCAGGGTGCCGATGGAGGCGGATTTATGCCCCAGCATCCGCCAGAGCTGCCGGGTCAGTTCGACGGTGGAGGTCTTGCCGTTGGTCCCGGTGACGGCAACGGTCACCTCCGGAAACGGCGCGAAATAGCGCGCGGCAAGCTGCGCGAACAGGCGGCGGGGGTTGTCCGAGGCGATATGGATCGCGCCGTCCACCCGCGCCTCCGGCCGGGCGACGACCGCCACTGCCCCTGCCTGCACGGCGGCGGGAATGAAGTCCTCGCCATTGACCCGCGCTCCCTGGAAGGCCCCGAACACCGTGCCCGGCGCGACCTTCCGGTTATCGATCGCGAAGCCCGATACCGGCAGGTCCAGCGACGCGCCTGTATCGAGCTTCGCATCCAGCCCCTCGATAAGCGACCCGAGGCGCATTATTCTTTCTCCTTGTCGCCGTGCAGCAGCGGCATGAGGTCGGAAATGTCGACGTCGCGCCGCTCGTCGGGCAGCACGCCCAGCATCGGCCCGGTGCGTTCCACCACCCGCTTCACGACCGGCGCCGCCGTCCAGGCGGCCGTGCGCAGGCCATATTGACCCGTCGCCTCGTCCATGGTGACGAGGACCACATAGCGCGGATTGTCCATCGGGAAGGCAGAAGCGAAAGTCGTCACCAGCGAAGTCTTGTTATACCGGCCCTCTTGGGGCTTTTCGGCGGAACCCGTCTTGCCGCCCACCCGGTATCCCTTGGCGTCGGCGCTGCGACCTGTACCCGCCGCCACGATCATGCGCAACAGTTGGCGCATGCGCGCGCTGGTCGCGGCGGAGAAGACGCGGCGGCCCTCCGGCACCTCGTCCGCCTTCAATTTGCGCAGGGTAGCGGGCCGCCACAGTCCGCCGTTCACCAACGCCGCATAAGCCGAAGCGAGATGCAAAGGCGTTACGGCGATGCCATGGCCATAGGAAACGGTCAGCGTCGTGATGCGCCCCCAATTGGCCGGCCAGAGCGTGCCTGCCCGTTCATTGAGCTCGATCGGCGCGCGCTGATCGAAGTGCAACTCCCGGAAAAGATGCTGCAAAGGCTCCGCGCCCATCTGGTCGGCGATCCGCGCCGTACCGATGTTGGAACTGTGCACCAGGATTTCCGGCACGTTGATCCAGCGGCCGAGCGGATGGTCGTCCTTGATCCGGAAGCCCGCAATGGCGAGCGGCGCCGTCGCGTCATAGGTCTTCGACATGGAAGTGACGACGCCGCGATCCATCGCCGCGGCGATGGACAGCGGCTTGAACGCCGATCCCAGTTCATAGCGCGCCTGCACCATATGATTGCAGAGCGGCGATTCGCTGCAACTCTTGCCCGCATAATTTTGCAGCTTGTTGGGATCGAACACGGGAATCGACGCCATGGCGATCACCTCGCCGGTATTGGCGTCCAGTATCACGCCGCCCGCCCCCTTTGCGCGGGTCTGGACGAGCTGCGCGTACAGCTCGCTTTCCAGCGCGCCCTGCACGCGGCTGTCGATGGACATGGCGAAGGGCTGACCGCGCAGCGCCGCATCGGTCAGCCGGTCGTTGAACGCCGCTTCCACGCCCATGCCGCCCTTGCCGTCCGTATTGGGCGCAAAGCCCATCACATGCGCCGCCAAGGTGCGCTGCGGATAGAGCCGCTCCTTCTCGCGCGGGAATTCGATGCCGATCTCGCCCAGGGCGTTCACGGCCGCCACCTCTTCCGGCAACGCGCGACGGCGCAGATAGGCCCAGCCGCGCCCGGTCAACTTCTTGTGGAAGGCGGCTTCCGGTTCGTCGGGGAATATCTCGTGCAGCTTGCGCGCCAGTTCGGACGGGTCGCCGATCAGCCGCGAAGGCCGCACCGCAATCGAATAGGCATCCATGGTGCGTGCCAGCGGCACGCCGTTGCGGTCGACAATGTCGGCCCGCGCAGGAAGGCCGCCCATCGCGTCGCCGCCCCGCCCGTTGCCGGCGAAGACCCCCACCCAGGTCAGGCGCAGGATCAATACCGCCGTGATCGCCATGAACAGGATCAGCAGCAACATCAGCCGGTTATGCGCGATCGCCGTCAGGTCGACGCGCTGCTTGCCCGCTCTCGCGCCGCCCGGCTGAACGATGATCGTCGCCATCTAGCGATCCCCCTTGGCGCGCTCGCGCTTCGCCTTGGCGCTGATGTCCCCCAGCGTGCTGTCGTCGAGCAGCTTCGCGTCCAGCATCGCCATCCGCTCCGCGCGGCGGGCGACAGGATTGGGCTTCGTCGTGTCGGCGTCCTCCTTCGCCTTTTCCTTGGGCGTCTTGACGGGCGGCGCCTTGGCGATCTTGTCGACATTGTCCGCCGCATGCGCCTCCCGGATCACGGCGATGTCGCTGCGGATCTGGGTCGGCGCGGGGCTGGCGGGTGCGGCCTGCGGCGCCGACGGAAGATCGGCGGGCGTCTGCACCATCGCCACCATCACCGGCGGCGCGACATAATCGGGCCCGTTGGGCTGCACCCCGTCGAGATGCGCCAGCGCCCGCTCGCCCGCCAGATATTGCTGGGCGGTGGGCGTCGCATACATGAAATCGTCCTGGTTCCAGCGCTCAAGCTGCCGCATGTTCGCCCGCGCGCTGAACTCGGTCTCCAGATAGCGGATGTCGGCCTTCGCCCGCGCAATCTGCGCCCGCACCTTCATCAACTCATTACGCTCGGTCGCGACCTTGAGCGACACCAGATAAGCGCCCAGCGCCCCCAGCGCGACCAGAAGGATCCAGATCAGGCTCTGCAATCTCTTGACCGCGATCATGAGCGGGGTTTCCTGTCTTGGGTTCGGCGGGGGGAAACAGGGGCGGACGTGCGAACGGCGCTGCGCAGCGTGGCGGATCGGGAGCGGGGGTTGCGCGCCAGTTCCGCCATGCCGGGCCGCACCGCCTTGGCTGGCCTTTCGAAAGTCGGCGCGGGACCGGACTGGAGCTGGGGCAAATGGCGCGATCCGCTCGCCTCGCTGCCGCTGCGGTTGCGCAGGAACTGCTTGACGATGCGGTCCTCCAGGCTGTGGAAGGTGACGACCGCCAGCCGGCCGCCTTCCTCCAGCATCGCCTCGGCCGCTTCCAGCCCCCGCTCCAGTTCTTCCAGCTCGCGATTCACATGGATGCGGATCGCCTGGAAGGTGCGGGTCGCGGGGTCCTTCTTGTCATGCGGCTTGTGGCCAAGCGCCTTGCGCACGACGCCGGCAAGCTGCCCGGTACGCTCCAGCGGCCGCGCCTCGACGATCGCCTTCGCCACGCGGCGCGAGCGGGGCTCCTCGCCATAGCGATAGAGGATGTCGGCAATCTCCTGCTCGGGGGCATTGTTCAGGAAATCGGCGGCGCTCATCCCGCTCTGGCTCATCGTCATGTCGAGCGGCCCGTCGCCCTGAAAGGAAAAGCCCCGCTCCGGCCGGTCGAGCTGCATGGACGAAACGCCGATGTCCAGCGTGACGCCGGAAACCGATGTCACGCCCCGGTCCGCCAGCAGTTGCTCCATCCGCGAAAATTCGCCCGCTATCAGGGTGATGCCCTTTGCGTCGGCCAGCGCCTGCCCTTCGCGAATCGCGTCGGGGTCGCGGTCGAAGGCGAAGACCCTCGCCCCCTTGTCCGCCATGGCGCCCGAATAGCCGCCCGCGCCGAACGTGCCGTCGACATGGACCTCGCCGGGGTTGATGGCGAGGGCGTCGAGCACTTCGTCGATGAGCACCGGAATATGGCGCTCGGGGTCCTTGGCATGATCGGCGGAAGCGCTCACCTAGCCCCTCCAGCCGTCCGCTGGTCCAGCCAGCGGCGAACCTTGTTGCGGATCAGTTCCGGCCGGTCCTTGCTGTCGACCAGCGTTTCCGGCTTCCAGATCTGGATGTAGCGACCCACGCCATAGAAGAAGACGGCGTCGGCGATGCCATATTCCTCCTTGATGTCGGGATGCATGGCGAAGCGGCCGCCGTCATCGAAATTGACCTCCTCGATCGTGCCGAGGCGGCGCTCCAGTTCCAGATCGGCATCATAGTCGCGCCCCGCGGCGCGCGCTTCGCGGGCCAGTTCCTCGACTTCGGTGAACAGATGGCGGCGGTGCGATTCGCCAAAGCCAGTGGCGCAGGGGTTGCCGCCATGGACCGAGAGGAAAAGCCGGGTTTCATTGCCGCTGGACAGCTTGACCTGCCGGCGCATCTCCAGGGGCAGCACGAAACGGCCCTTGCCGTCCGCGACGCTGAATGCGTTGCCCGTATAGAGAATGACTTCCGACACTTTTGGACTGCTGCCCCTCTGTTCCCGGGGCGCAGGCTATCGCCAGCCGGATTCGCGCAGAGACGAACCGGCTCACAGGACTAGCAAAGCCTGACAAACCCCTATGGCTTTCAAATACCAAGCCACGGGGTGCAAGAAAAGGGATATTTTGGGAAAAGCCGGGAAATCCTGTTTTGTTCTGGTAATTAACCCTCTTTAAATGGCGTTGGCCGGGCAGGACGTGGCGAAGAAAGGTCCAAGGGAGCCGCCCCGCGCCGCCGGAAAAACACGGTTCCCAAGGCCGCCCAGAAAATCCCGACGAGGACCGCCCAGCGAACGGCGTTGACCAGCGCGTCACCCGACCGGACCCAGCGCCGCCCTGCCGGAAGCGTGGCGCCCAAAGCTTCCGCCACGAACTGCGGGGTATCGGCGGTCCATTGTCCGGGCTCCAACGACGCGGCGGCATCCGCGAGCCAGAGCCTATCGTCGATCAGATCGGCATCCGCGACGATGGTTACGCTGCCCTTCCCCACCATGCAGCGCGCCACCAACCCCCGCCCCACGATGCGGCACTCCGGCCCAGCATCCTCGAAACCGGAGGCGGAATAGACGGTCAACACCCGCCCATCGCCCAGAAAATGACGCTTTTCGCCCGCGCTGGGGGGCGTCAGCCTGACGCCCCAATATTCGATCATCGCCGCGAGCAAGGTGACGGCCGGCGGTCGCCGCCGGTCGCCCAACGGCAGGTCCATCGGCCAACGCAGTTCCGGATCGGCCAGGACCAGCGCCTTGCCGCCCCGGCCGATCCATCCGTTCAACGCGACCAGTTCATCCATCGAAAAAGCCCGCGGCTGGGCGAGGAGGAGCGTCTTGGCAGGGCTGTTTTCCAGAACGAGCGGCGAATCGAGGGGGCTCAGGTCGAATCGCTGGCGGAGGACGGTGACGATGGGCGCATCCACCTGGGCGCCATCGCGCCAGAACAGCGGCAGTCCGGTGATGATGGACAATTTGGGAGGATGAGGCGCGCGCTGAACAGCCGGCTCCTGAGCCAGCCAGCACGCCGCGAGAGCCAGCAAGGCCAGGCCCATCGCAGCAATCCGCCCTGTTCCTGCGAAGGCAGGAACCCAGTCCCGCCATTTGGACGGGGCGGTCGCAAGCCATTCGTCTCTCTCAAGCGCCTTGGTGGGAACACGGAACATCAATCCCGCAAACGTGGCCGCCAGCACCACCGCAAGCAACCAAAGCACGGGCAGCAAAGCCGGCACGCGCCAAGCCGCCAGAAACGCGCAGGACAACACCGTCCCAACCGTTCCCAGCCCGGCCCACCACGCCGCCCCGTCCCCCCGCCGCGCCTTCAGCACAGCGGCCATCGGGATCGCCAGCAATGCCGGAACCATCCAGCCCCGAGGATCGACCTGCCCGGTCCGCAGCAGCGCGGGCAACCCGCCGAGCAGCACCAGGAGCCCGGGCAGAGCCAGCATCAAAAATGTCCGAAGCGCAGCCTTCAAGCCGAACCCGCCAGCATCAGCGCGAAGCCGGCGGAATCTCGCGATCCATGGGTTTCTTGAGATTGGGGTCGGGTTGCAGGTCCGGCACGATCGGCGCCTGCTCCGGCGCGGGCTGCACGCCCAGTTCCGCCAGCGGCTCCTTGGGCGATACCGCATTCACGTCCAGCGTGGGCACGGTCGGCGGCGGCACCGCCGGATCGTCTATCCGCGCCTTGTCGATCACGATATTCGCCAGACCCACGAGCAACACCACGCCCGCCAGCCCGGTGAGGCCAATCTGGACACGCTGCAACCCTTCCTGTTGGCGGGGTGTTTCAGCCATGAAGCGCTCTTTTTTATCGCCGCCGCGACCTGTGTCGGCGGTCAACGAGTTTGCGCGAGCCAGGGGAAGACAGTCAAGCCCTTCAATTCCAGCCATTCGCGATTATAAAGCGTTGAAAGATAACGAAATCCGGTATCGCACAGGATCGTGACGATCCGCTTGCCGGGCCCAAGGCGCTTCGCCAGCGCCACCGCGCCCGCGACATTGATGCCCGACGACAGGCCCAGGCACAGCCCTTCCTCGGCCAGCAGACGCCGTACCCAGAGCAGCCCTTCCTCATCGGAAATGCGGAACTGGGTATCGATCGGCGCGCCCTCCAGATTGGCGGTGATGCGTCCCTGCCCGATGCCCTCGGCCACCGAAGACCCTTCCGCCTTCAGCTCGCCATGGGCATAATAATTGTAAAGCGCCGCGCCATGCGGATCGCTGAGCGCGATGGTGATATTCTCGTCATGCGCCTTCAGGCCCAGCCCCACGCCCGCGATCGTCCCGCCCGTGCCCGCCGCGCAGGTGAAACCGTCGATCTGCCCGTCCATCTGGGTCCAGATCTCCTCGGCGGTGCCAATGATATGCGCCTTGCGGTTGGCGATATTGTCGAACTGGTTGGCCCAGATCGCGCCTTCCGTCTCCTCCGCCAGGCGGCGGGAGGTGTGGACGAAATGGCCGGGATTGGAATAGGGCGCCGCCGGCACCGTCACCAGCTCGGCGCCCAGCGCGCGCAGCGTGTCCATCTTCTCGCGGCTCTGCGTCTCGGGCATGACGATGATCGTCCGATAGCCCTTGGCGTTGGCAACCAGCGCCAGCCCGATGCCGGTATTTCCCGCCGTCCCCTCGACGATGGTGCCGCCGGGCTTCAACAGCCCCTTTTCCTCCGCATCGTTGACGATGAACAGCGCCGCGCGATCCTTTACCGAAGCGCCGGGATTGGCGAATTCGCATTTGGCGTAAATGTCGCAACCCGTCTCTTCCGAAGGGCCGGCAAGGCGCACCAACGGCGTGTTGCCAATCAGGGCGAGACTATCTTTCTGAACCAGCATGGCTTCCGCATAGCGGACCAGATACGCGCTTGCCAAGCAACGGATTGATGGCCGCACGAAAGTCGGGATTGTCGCTGGACTCGTTAAGCTTTGCATCCTCCACCGTCTCAGAGCGGGACAGGCCGGATTCCGCGGGGGAACTGGCGAGGCTTTTCCCCTATGATAAGCGCCAACATGCGGATTTTCGGGGGAAACGGGGCTTTGAAGGGCCAGCGGACAGGGGTGAGGCACGGTGTCGTCGCCGCGCTGGCGCTGCTCGCCCTCGCCGCGCCGCGCCTGATCACAGCGGCACCGCTTGACCTGCTGGCCGCCAACCATGCGCAGGATGATCCCGCGGAGAAGCCCGGTGAGAATTTCCCCGGATCCGCCTTCTTCTTCGCGCAGGGCGCCTTCGATCCCGCGCCCGGCGCCGCAACGCTGCGAAGCGAGCATGTACTTGGGCTTGATGCCGTGCAGGCTGCTCCCGCCATGGCTTTCCGGGGCCTGACCGCGCTCGACAGCTATCGGGCGCTCAACTGCCTGACATCCGCCGTCTATTATGAGGCGGGGAGCGAGCCGGAGGACGGGCAACGCGCCGTGGCGCAGGTGGTGCTGAACCGCGTCCGCAACCCCGCCTGGCCCAAGAGCGTGTGCGGCGTCATCTACCAGGGGTCGGAACGCACCGACTATCGCTGCCAGTTCACCTTCAGCTGCGACGGCTCCATGGCGCGCGGCGCGAGCGCGGACGGATGGGCGCGCGCCCGCCGCATCGCCGCTCAGGCGCTTTCCGGCATGGTCTATCGGCCCGTCGGCCTTGCCACCTATTATCATACGCTGGCGGTGCGACCCGAATGGGCCGGCGCGATGCGGCCGGTTGCCGTGATCGGCGCGCATATCTTCTACCGCCCGCCCGGTGCCGGTGGCACGGCCGCCGCTTTCCGCATGGCTTATTCGGGGCGCGAAACACAGTCGGGGCCTGCCCGACTGGCATTGACCGCGAAGTCCCCGATGTTCGATCCCATGGTGGCGGAACCCGTCACGGCATCCCCCGCGCCCGCCGTGCCCGTCACCGGGCCTTTTGTCCCTCTGTCCCCCGATGCGCCGGGCCTTCCCCAATCGACGATCCGCCCCGAATATCGCAACAGCGGCCGACCGCTGATCTGACGAGCGTTTTTTGCGGAAAAATGCCGATTATTTTATGGTTACCGTTTTAGAAACCAATCAAACCGTTGAAAAATAACGAAATAAATTTCTCATCATTTTTTCGGACCTGGGGAACCTAATCCTTCCTTCATGGGTTCTGCACTGCGGATAGCAAATCTTTTGCCCCCCGCTCTTGCTATCCAAAAAAACATGAGCCCGGAACGCATCTCCCCCCCCCGACGCGTTCCGGGCTCAGAATTTTTTAGCCAACTCCCGGAAATCAGAGATATTTTCGCTCTCGGAACGCTTTTCCGGGCAGCGGGTTGTTCAGTGGTCACCGGCATGACGCCCGGTTGAAGCATTTCCTGCCAGCTATGCAGGACAAAGGCTCTGAAAAGGAGACGATGATGACCAGGAAGATATTGGCCGCCCTTCTATTGACCGGTTCGTTGATGGTCGCGGCCTGCAACACGGTCGAAGGCGCCGGCAAGGACGTGCAAAGCGCCGGCCAGGCGGTCGAAAACGCCGCCAACTGATCCGATGGAAAGGCTCGCTTCACAGCGAGCCTTTTTTCAACCCGCAGCGTCCGCCGCTTCGCTGGTGGCCAGATCCTTGGCCTGCTTCCGGTCGGTGAACCAGATGGCGACGATGGTGATTTCATAAAGCGCCAGCAGCGGAATCGCCAACATGAGCTGCGAGACCACGTCCGGCGGCGTCAGCACCGCCGCCAGCACGAAGGCGGCCACGATCATGTAGCGGCGCAGGCCAATCAACTGCGCCCGGCTCACAAAACCGGCGCGGTTGAGCAGCATCAGCAGCACCGGCATCAGGAAGCTGATGCCGAAGGCGAGGATGAACTGCATCACCAGCCCCAGATAACTGTCCGCGCTCGGCAACGCCTCCACCTGCAGGCCGCTGCTGTTGCCCTGAAATTCCAGGAAGAAGTGGAAGGCCGTGGGCATCACCACGAAATAGGCCAGCGATGCGCCCATGGCGAAGAGGAAGGGCGTGGCGATGAGGAACGGCAGCAGCGCCTTCTTTTCCTTCGCATAGAGCCCCGGCGCGACAAAGGCCCAGAGCTGGTTCGCGATGATCGGAAAGGACAGGCAGAAAGCGCCGAAGACCGCGATCTTCACCTGAACGAAAAAGGCTTCATACAGCTTGGTGTAGACCAGCCGCCCGCCATCGTCGCCAAAGGCTTCCTTCAGCGGATGGACCAGGATCGCGAACAACTGCTCGGAGAAATAGAAACAGATCGCGCCCGTTATGAACAGCGCATAGACGCATTTGAGCAGCCGTCCGCGCAGCTCGATCAGATGGTCGAGCAAAGGCGCCTTGCTGTCGTCGATGTCCTTCATGCCGCCGCGTCGTCCTTCCGCACCGGTTCCTGCGCCACATAGGGCGGTCCGTCCGTCGCTGGCGGGGCGACATAGGGGGGCGCTTCGCTCGCCGGGGCCGATTCAGCGACGAAGGGCGGCACCTCTCCGGCTGCCGCTGCGGCGGCGGGTGCCGGCAAGGCTCCGGTTTCACCGGCGGTTTCAGGCGCAAGCGTCTCCGGCGGATGCTCTTCCATGATCCGCTTGTTCTGCGCGGCCCATTTCTTCTCCAGTTCCTCCAGCTCCACCTCGCGGACCATCGCATCGATGCCGGTGCGGAAATGGCGCGCCATGGACTGCGCCTTGCCCACGATCTGCCCCACCTTGTAGAGCGCGCGCGGCAGGTCCTTCGGGCCGATGACGATCACCGCGATGATGACGATCACCAGAAGTTCAGACGAATCGATACCAAACATGCGTGCCTACCGCCCCGGCCGAAGGAAAAATCAGGCCTTGGTCTTTTCTTCCGTCGCGGTGGGCGCGTCCTGTTCGGGCACGCGATGGCCCTCGATACGCGTGGCGGGCTTGGTGGGCACGTCGTCGTCCTCCATGCCCTTCTTGAAGCTCTTGATGCCCTTGGCAACGTCGCCCATCAACCCGGAGATGCGGCCGCCGCCGAACAGCAGCATGACCACCAGGAGAACGATGACCCAGTGCATCAGCGAAAAGGAACCCATTTGAACACACTCCTGAAACTGCGTCTTATCTAGAGTGATTTCGCGTGAAATGGAAATATTTCACGGCCCGGAAATCACGGCGAACAAACCCGCAGATCATGTTTCGGCCCGGCAGGGGCCCAAGCATGATCTAGGCGTCTTCCTCATCATTTTCCACAACGGATTGGGCGCCCAGACCCTCAAGCGCCAAATCGACGGGATCGAGCAGGCCGGCGGCCCGCAAGTCGTCGATACCCGGCAGGTCCCTGCGGCTGCTAAGGCCGAAATGTGACAGAAATTCTACCGTGGTGGCGTAGATCAGCGGCCTTCCCGGCACCTCCCGGCGTCCGGCGGGCCTGACCCAGCCCGCCTCCATCAGCACGTCCAGCGTGCCTTTCGCCACCTGAACGCCGCGAATGGCCTCTATCTCGGCCCGGCTGACAGGCTCATGATAGGCGATGATCGCCAGCGTCTCCATGGCGGCGCGCGACAGCTTGCGCGTCTCGTCCTTCTCCCGGCGAAGGATATGGGAAAGGTCGGCCGCCGTCTGGAAATGCCAGCGCCCGCCCCGCTCGACCAGATTGACGCCGCGCCCCGCATAATGACCGCTGATCGTCGCCAGCGCGGCGGCAAGATCGCCCGCCTCCCCCACATGCAGCTTGATTTCGCCCAGGGTCAGCGGCTGTTCCGATACGAACAGCACGGCCTCCACCGCACGAAGGAAATCGTCCTGTTCCTCGATCACAATAGGCGCCCCGCATTCGGTTCCGGCACGGCGGCCCGCAGGAAAATGGGTTCGAAAATCCCGTCCTGCTGGATTTCCAGCCGCCCCTGCCGCGCCAGTTCCAGCGCGGCGACGAAACTGCTGGCCAATGCCGATCGTGCCATCGGCCCATCCTGCCCGCTCGGCAGGAAGGCTTCAAGCGCGGTCCAGTCGATCGCCGCCCCCACCAGCGCGCCGACGCGCTGTATCGCCTCGTCCAGGGTCATGACCGGCCGCACCGCGACCATATGCACCACCGGCTGCGTCCGCGCACGGACCTGGCCGTAGGACTGGATCAGGTCGAACAGGCTGGCCGCCCATTTCGCCTTGCGGACGAGGCGCAGGCCTTCGGGCCTTTCGCGGACGAACACGTCGCGGCCGATGCGGTCGCGCGCCATCAGCCGGGCGCCCGCCTCCCGCATCGCCTGAAGCCGCTGGAGCCGCAATTGCAGACGCAGCGCCAGTTCCTCGGGGCTGGGTTCGGGCTGCGCCTCCCTCGGCAGCAGCAGCGAGGATTTGAGATAGGCCAGCCACGCCGCCATCACCAGATAGTCGGCCGCCAGTTCCAGCTTCAGCTTCCGCGCGCCCTCTATATAGGCGAGATATTGTTCGACCAGCGCGAGGATGGAGATTTCGCGCAGGTCGACCTTCTGCGTCCGCGCCAGCGCCAGCAACAGGTCGAGCGGCCCCTCCCAGCTTTCGAAACTGACGGTCAGCATGTCGGGCCGGGCCGCGGCGGCAGGGGCGAAGAGGTCGTCCATCGCTAGCAGGGCGCTTTCCGGCAATCGGCGCCCCGCCTCACGCCGGCACCATCGCCAGCAAGGCGTCGCGGGTGGCGAGCAGTTCCTCCAGCGGCGGTCCCCCGGGCGGTGCGCCGCTCGACGCCATCGCCCGGTCCAGCCTTGCCTTCGCCTCGGTCCCGATGTCCGGCAGCAGGCGGGCAATGCCGACCATATCGTCCATCCGCCCCCAGCAATTGAGCGCCAGATCGCAGCCTGCCGCCACCGTTGCCGCCGCCAGTTCCGGGATGCTGCCCTTCAACGCCTTCATGTCCAGATCGTCGGACATCAGCAGCCCGGCGAAGCCGATCCGCCCACGGATGATCGTGTCGATCACGGAACGGGAGAGGCTGGCCGGCAGGTCGGGGTCCCAGGCCGTATAGACGACATGCGCCGTCATCCCCATGGGCGCATCCTTCAACGCCTGGAACGGCGCCAGATCGATCGCCAGCGCATCCTCGTCGGCGGTGACGATGGGCAGTTCATGATGGCTGTCGACCATCGCCCGGCCATGCCCGGGCATATGCTTGACGATGCCGACCACGCCGCCATCGGCCAGCCCTTCGATCACCGCCCGCCCCAGCGCGGCGACCCGCATCGGCTCCGCGCCAAGGGTGCGGTCACCCATGATGTCGCTTGCCCCTTCCTGCCGCACGTCGAGCAACGGCAGCGCATCGACGGTAATGCCGACTTCCGCCAATGTGATGGCAATGGCCCGCGCATTGGCATGGGCCGCCGCGATGGCGCTGGACGGAGCGATTTCGTAGAGCTTGTCGAACACCGCGCCAGGAGGAAAGCTGGGCCAGACCGGCGCCTGCATCCGCGCGACCCGGCCGCCTTCCTGATCGATCATGATGAGCAGATCGTCCCGGCCATGCAGCGCGCGCAGATCGTCGGTCAACGCGCGAAGTTGCCCCCGATCCAAGATATTGCGGCGGAAGAGGATGTAACCCGCCGGATCGGCCTCCGCGAAGAAGGCGCGTTCATCGGAAGTCAGTGTCTCGCCGGAAAGGCCGAAGATAACGGGTTTCATGCGGAGCGATGGTAGCGGCTGAAAGCGGCTCTGTCGAAGGGGTTGTTCCGGCCTTGCCGCAGGATCGGTGGGATTTGGCCGAGGGACATAAATGGGCGGGTCCAAGACATTCCCCCTCCCGCCTGCGGGAGGAGGAATGCCTCAGGACGGCCATTCCCGGCCAAGTCCCCATTCCCCTAATTCACCACCATGCAGCTTTCGCCCGCGACCTTGAGCTTGCCGCAGAGCGTACTCGCCTGCCCGCCCGCCGCCGCGCGCAGGCGGTAGACGGTGCTGCCGCCCACCTCGGCCTGCTCGATCGACATGGGCAACGGCTCCAGATAGGTGAAGCGCTTGGACAGCCGCTTCCATGCATCCTTGGCGAAAGCCTGGTTGCCATAGGCGCCAAGCTGGATCATGCCGCCGCCCGCCGGCCGGGCCGCCGCCGTCGCCGGCCTGGCGCTGGTCTCGTCCGCCACGCGCGCCGTGACGCTCTGCGACGGCTTGCCTTGCACCGCAGGGCGCGCATTATCCGCTGTCCCGGTCGGCGTGATCGGCGCCTCCGGCACGCGGGTCGGATCGATTCGCCCGTCACGCGCCACGCCCTCGCTCGCGGCATAGCTGGCATCGCCCTCACCATCGAACTTCTTGGCGTCGGCTTCCTTGGCCGGAATCTTATAGTCGCCGGCAGGCGCGGCGATCAGCTTACCCTCGCCCCCGGCGCCGCCCGTCCGGTTCTGGATCAGCCAGACCCCCGCGACGACCGCGCCGATCAGCACCAGGCCAAAGAGAATGAAGCCCAGCAGCCGCAGCGGCGACAGCCCCGGCTCCTCCTCATCCTCGATGGCGGGTTCCAGCCAGGGCAGACGCTCCTCATCGTCCAGGTCCAGCCTTCCCCGCGCATAATCGCCCATCTCGATCAAACTCCGCCGGTCATTGCATCTCGTTCAGGGCCGCAACGCCCATCAGCGCCAACCCGTTGCGGATGATCTGCCCGATTCCCCGGCTCAAGAAAAGCCGCGCGGAAGTGGTGGCCGGGTCGTCCGTCAGGATGACCCGCGCCCGCGGATTGTCGTTGCCCAGATTCCACCAGCTATGGAAGGCCGAAGCCAAGTCATTGAGATAGAAGGCAATGCGATGCGGTTCACGGGCCGAAGCCGCCCCCTCCACCACACGCGGGAACTGCGCGGCGAGCTTCACCAGCCCCAGCTCCTCCGTCCCAAGGCGGGACAGGTCGGGCACGGGCAGGTCGATCCCCGCCTCCTCCGCCCGCCGTCCGAGCGAGGAAATGCGCGCATGGGCATATTGCACATAGAAGACCGGATTGTCCTTCGACGCCTCCACCACCTTGGCGAAGTCGAAGTCCATCTGCGCGTCGGCCTTGCGCGTCAGCATGGTGAAGCGGACCACATCCTTGCCCACTTCGCGAACCACATCGGCCAGCGTCACGAAATTGCCGGCGCGCTTGGACATCTTCACCGGCTCGCCGTCGCGCAGCAGGCGGACCATCTGGATCAGCTTGACGTCGAAGCGCGCCTTGCCCTCCGTCAGCGCGGCGACGGCGGCCTGGATGCGCTTCACCGTGCCGCCATGGTCCGCGCCCCAGATGTCGATCAACTGGTCGGCCGTCTGCGCCTTCTGGAAATGATAGGCCATGTCGGCGCCGAAATAGGTCCAGCTTCCGTTCGACTTCCTGATCGGCCGGTCCTGATCGTCCCCGAATTTCGTCGAGCGGAACAGCGGCAGTTCGACGGGCTCCCAATCCTCCGGCGTCTCGCCCTTGGGCGCTTCCAGCACGCCGTCATAGACGAGGTCGTGCGCCCGCAGCCATTTTTCGGCCGCTTCGGGCTTGCCTGCCGCCTGCAACTCGGCCTCGGAAGAGAATATGTCATGATGGATGCCCAGCAGCGCCAGATCGCTGCGGATCATCTCCATCATCGCCGCGACCGCTCTGGTGCGGAACGGCATCAGCCATTCGCTTTCCGGCGCACCGACATATTTGTCGCCATATTCGGCGGCCAGCGCCTGCCCCACCGGTACCAGATAATCACCGGGATAAAGACCCTCGGGAATCTCTCCTACCGCCTCGCCCAATGCCTCGCGATAGCGCACATGCGCCGACCGGGCGAGCACGTCCACCTGCCCGCCGGCATCGTTGATATAATATTCGCGGATCACCTTGTGCCCGACATGCTCCAGCAGCGTGGCGAGCGCGTCGCCCACCACCGCGCCCCGGCAATGGCCCATATGCATCGGGCCGGTCGGATTGGCGGAGACATATTCGACGTTGACCGTCACGCCCTCGCCCGTCGAGGAGCGGCCATATTCCTCCGCCTCCGCATGGATCGCGGCGAGTTCCGCCCGCCAGGTGGCGTCGGTCAGCTTCAGGTTGATGAAGCCTGGGCCGGCAATCGATGCGCTCTCTACCTCGTCCAGCCTTTCCAGGCCCGCGACGATCTTCTCCGCCAGTGCGCGCGGATTGCTGCCGGCGGGCTTGGCCAGCACCATGGCGGCGTTGGTGGCAAGGTCGCCATGGCCTGGATCGCGCGGCGGTTCGACCGTCACCGGCTTGCGGTTGAGGCCGGCGGGCAGCGTGCCGTCAGCCTCCAGCGCGTCGAGCACGGCATCGAGATGGGCGGTGAAGCGGTTGTAAAGAGACACTGGGCGAACTTTCTACCAGGACCCGTTCACCCTGAGCCTGTCGAAGGGTCGCCCTTTTTCTTCAAGAAACAAGGGCTTCGACAAGCTCGGCCCGAACGGGGAAATGAACTGAGCTAAGCTTAGCGGGTCGCGTTGTAACGGAGCTGATCCTGGGTCAGGTTGAAACCCACGAGCAGCTCGAAGCTGGTTCGCTGCAAGGCCGCCTTGACGTCCGGCTGCGCGAAGGGGTCGATCGCCGCGTCGGCATCCCCCGCCTTGCGCTTCTCCGTGATCTTGCGCTGGATGTCGGCCGGCAGCGTCGCGGCGGCCCTGTTCACATAGGAGCCGGCCTTGGCGGTCGTGGTGGCGCGATATTGCCCGGCCGGAAAGTCGAGCACCACCTGGCCCACACGCTTGGCGACGACGGCGTTGCCGCCCCGCACCACGGCGGAATAATAAGGCAGCGTCACCTGCCGCGCCGCGCCCGCATCGCTGCGGCGGGCGTTCACGGTGAAGGTCGCCTCCGTGTAAAGCTGGTCCCCTTCCGAGCAGGTGGAGCGCAGGTTGGTGATCTCCGCCACCACGTCGATCGCACGGGCATCCGTGCTGCCCGCCGGATTGAACAGGGTGACGTCGCCGGTCTGCGCCGGGATCGCCGCGACGGGACAGGCCGATCGCACGGCCACGATGCCGCCGGTGGGATCGATTTCGCCCCGCTGGGAACAGCCCGCAAGGGCCATGGCGATCATTCCGGTCAGCGCAAATCGAGAAAAGGTCACAGGCAATCCCTTGGGAACAGGCGTTGGGCTTCTTATCCATAGCCCGTCCCCCACGCAACTCAAACTGCACAGGGCGGCAAGGAAGCGGCTTTCCTCCAAAGCCACATTGGCCTAAGCGGCAGGCATGACCGATCTTCCGCCCATGAAGCTGCTGATCGCCGCCCCGCGCGGCTTTTGCGCCGGTGTCGACCGCGCCATCGTCATCGTCGAAAGGGCGATCGAGAAATATGGCGCGCCTGTCTATGTCCGGCACGAGATCGTCCACAACAAATATGTGGTCGACGGGCTGAAGGCGAAGGGCGCGATCTTCGTCGAGGAACTGGACCAGGTTCCCGACGGCTTGCCCGTGGTCTTTTCCGCCCACGGCGTTCCCAAGACGGTCCCGGCCAAGGCGGAGGAGCGCGGGCTCGACTATCTGGACGCCACCTGCCCGCTGGTCAGCAAGGTCCACCGCCAGGCCGAACGGCAGGTGGAAGCGGGGCGCCATATCCTCTTCATCGGCCATAAGGGCCATCCGGAGGTGATCGGCACCTTCGGTCAGGTCGAGGCGGGGCATATGACCCTTGTCGAAACGGTGGAGGATGCAGAGGCCTTTACCCCTGCCGATCCCGACAATCTCGCCTTCCTGACGCAGACGACGCTGTCCGTCGACGACACCGCCGCGATCGTCGCCACGCTCCAGCGCCGCTTCCCCACCATTCATGCGCCCAAGGGGGAGGACATCTGCTACGCCACCTCCAACCGGCAGGCGGCGGTGAAGGCCATTGCCGCCCGGTGCGACGCCGTCTATGTGATCGGCGCGCCCAACAGCTCCAACTCGCTGCGGCTGGTCGAGGTTGCGGAGCGCGAAGGCACGCCCGCTCGCCTGATCCAGCGCGCGGACGAGATCGACTTCGCCTGGCTGAAGGGCGTGAACACGCTGGGCCTTACCGCCGGCGCATCCGCCCCCGAAGTGCTGGTGCGGGAAGTGGTGGACCGGATCGGCGAAAGATTTTCCGTGGCGGAGGAACAGGTCGAAACCGCGCGGGAAAGCATTGCGTTCAAACTCCCCCGCGGACTGGAGGCCGCATAACTCCATGGCCGTCTATACCCAGGTTCCCGCCGAAGAGATCGACGCTTTCCTCACCCGCTACGACGCCGGACGCCTCGTTTCCGCCAAGGGCATTGCGGAGGGAGTAGAGAACAGCAATTATCTGCTGGAGACCACCGGCCCGGACGGCAATGGTCATCGCTATATCCTCACCCTCTACGAAAAGCGGGTGAACGAGGCGGACCTGCCCTTCTTCATGGACCTGCTCGACCATCTGGGCGCACGCGGTTGCCTCGTCCCCCGTTTCATCGCGGACCGGGAAGGCAGGCGGCTTCAACAGCTTGCCGGTCGCCCCGCCTGCCTGATCGAGTTCCTGACCGGCATCTCCGTGACCGAACCGACCGCGGGCCAGGCCCGGGCCGCGGGCGCGGCGCTGGGCGCGATGCACCGGGCGGCGGAGGGCTTTGCCGGCACGCGCCGCAATGCCCTCGATCTCCCCGGCTGGCATGATCTGGCCGCCAGATGCGGCGCGGACTTCGACCGGATCGCGCCGGGTCTCAAGGCCCGCGTGGCGGAGGAACTCGCTTTCCTCGACGCCCACTGGCCCGCCGAGCTGCCTCGCTCCGTGATCCATGCCGACCTCTTCCCGGACAATGTGCTGATGCTGGGCGATCGGGTGACGGGCCTCATCGACTTCTATTTCAGTTGCACCGATATCCGCGCCTATGATCTGGCCGTCACCCACAGCGCCTGGGTGTTCAGCAATGACGGCGCGACATGGCACGGCGATCGGGCGGCGGCGCTGGCTGCCGGCTATCGGGAAACGCACGGCCTGACCGAAGCCGAACGGGCCGCCTTTCCCGTCCTCTGCCGGGGTGCGGCGCTCCGCTTCCTGCTGACGCGCGCCTATGACTGGATCAATACGCCCGCCGATGCGCTGGTGACGCGCAAGGACCCGCTGGCCTATCTGCGCCGCCTGGAATTCTACGCCGCTGCCGATCCGGCCATGCTGCTCGGCGCATGAGCACCCTTCCCCAGGTCGAGATCTTCACCGACGGCGCGTGCAAGGGCAATCCCGGCCCCGGCGGCTGGGGCGCCGTGCTGCGCTTTGGCGAGACGGAGAAGGAAATCTCCGGCGGTGAAGCGCAGACGACCAACAATCGCATGGAGATGATGGCGGCCATGCAGGCGTTGGAGACGTTGAAGCGCCCATGCCAGGTGACGCTCTATACCGACAGCAAATATGTGATGGACGGCATCACAAAATGGGTGTTCGGCTGGCAGAAGAATGGATGGAAGACGGCCGACAGGAAGCCGGTGAAGAATGCGGAACTCTGGCAGGAGCTGGTCAGGGCCGCAGCCCGCCACAAGGTGACGTGGCAATGGGTGAAAGGCCATGCCGGCCACCCCGAAAATGAGCGGGCCGATCAACTCGCCTGCGCGGCGGCGGAGCAATTCCGCAAGTAAATGGGTTGACCCAACCGACGGGCGGCGCCGCTGGCCCCCTCGACTGGCTCCATCCCGTCAGGATTGGACGCCATCCTCCCCATCCAGGGGGTTGCGGCCGAATATATTGCCCGCCGGATAATAGCGGCAGACGAGATAGTCGTAGCTCTGCCCCTCCGCCAGGGCGCAGCCGACCTTGCGGGTGCCGCGCCAGATGATCTGGGTATAATGGCCGACATCTTCCCATCGGCCGGTGACGCTGAGGTCGGGCAGCTTGCCGCTCCGCCGGAACAGCCGCTTCTCATCGATGAAGGAGCCCACCATCAGCTGATAATCATAGAGGCCGCGCGATCCCATCCAGAGATTCTCGCCGCTGGGAACGGCGCGGCTGGCGCGGGCGGAATGGCGGAAGATGTTGGTCTGCGCCATCTGCCGGGCATAGCGGGCCGCATCGGCGGCCAGGGCGCTATCCCAGGCCAAGGGCGAAAGCCCCAGCGATTCCCGTTCCTCATTGTGCATGCCCAGCACGACGTCGCGCATCAGACCCTCGTCCCGATCCGCTTCCTCAAGACCGTAATAGGAAGCGGGCCGGGCGGGAGGCAATTGCCGCGCCCCGGGCGACGGCTCCGCGCCGCCCTGCCCCGGCGCTGCCGCCAACAGGCCGAGCAGCGCTAGCCGCGCAGGCCAAAGCCGTTTAAGAAGGCCCCCATTCATGTCGCCCGACCCCTTTATCCCCGCTGCCGCGCCCGATGAGCCCCTGGCCTTATATGTGCATTGGCCATTTTGCGTTTCCAAATGTCCTTATTGCGATTTTAACAGTCATGTTCGGGCCGAGATCGACAGCGATGCCTGGCGCGCGGCGCTGCTGAGCGACCTTGCCCATGAAGCGGCGCTGAGCGGCGGCCGGCCGCTCTCCTCGATCTTCTTCGGCGGCGGCACGCCGTCGCTGATGCCGCCCGACATCGTGGAGGCGCTGATCGACGCGGCCACGCGCCATTGGCGGCCGACGAGCGACATCGAGATCACGCTGGAGGCCAATCCCAGTTCGGTCGAGGCCGCCCGCTTCGCGGATCTGGCGGCGGCCGGGGTGAACCGTGTGTCTCTGGGCCTTCAGGCGCTGGAGGATGAGGCGCTACATTTCCTCGGCCGCGCCCATGACGTGCGGGAGGGGCTGGCCGCGCTAGACGTGGCGCAATCGGTGTTCGGCCGGGTGAATTTCGACCTGATCTATGCCCGTCCCGGCCAGAGCCTGGCGGATTGGGAAAGCGAACTGGCGCGCGGACTGTCCTTCGGCACCGATCATCTCTCGCTCTATCAGCTCACCATCGAACCTGGCACCCGCTTTGCGACGCTGGTGGCGCGGGGCGAGTTGAATCCCGCCGATCCGGACCATGCCGCCGACCTTTACGAACGGACGCAGGCGATGACGGCCGCCGCCGGCATTCCCGCCTATGAGATCAGCAACCACGCCCGGCCGGGGCAGGAAAGCCGGCATAACCTTACCTATTGGCGCTATGGCGACTATGTCGGCATAGGCCCCGGCGCCCATGGCCGGCGCGATGGGCTGGCGACGCTGCGGCACAGGAAACCGGAAAACTGGATGAACGCCGTCGCGCGCAATGGCCATGGCCTGCAAAGCGAAGACCCGCTCGACGGGCATGACAGGGCCAGGGAAGCGCTGCTGATGGGGCTGCGGCTGGGCGAAGGCGTAGAGCTGGAGAGGATTGCGCGGATGTCGAGGATGGCGGTCGAGGCTCTGGTGGATGCCGAGGCGGTGACGCGGCTGGCCAGCCATGGGCTCGTGCGGCGAGAGGGTCAGCGGCTCCGCATCGAGCCTGCCGGGATGCTGCTGCTCGACGCCATCCTGCCGGAGATCGTGGCGGTCTGAACGAGGGGCGCGGCATCCGCTACAAACGCGTCATGCTGAACCCGTTTTCAGCATCCATCCTGCCTTCAGGCAGCTTATGCCTGCGGAGAGAAATGGATGCCGGAACAATCCGAGGAGGCCGGCGCATGGGATAGTGGCGGCGGCGCCCTCCGGATCTCGCCCGTCAATCCTCGCCATCCATATGCGCGATCTCCTTGTCCAGATCGCGCAACACCTCGGCCCGGACCTTGTCCGACATCCGCGCAGCCGCAGCGATCTGGGCGCGGGCGGCCATCAATCCGGCCCGGGCGGCGCGATGGGCCTGCGCCTCGATCTGGTCCTGGCAGATGCGGACGCGGATATGGCGGCGGCCATCGGCATCCACCGTCTCCCGCTGGCTTACGCTCTTGCCGTTCTCGCAGCCATTGGCGACGTCGACATGCGGCACCATGCGGCGGATTTCAGCCTCGCTCGGCATGGCGTGGCTCAAGGCGCGGTCGCCCTCGTCGCGCAGGCCGGCGGGCGGCGCCGGGGGAACCGGCGGCGCCGGCAGCGCCATGTCGGCAACGGGCGCCGGAGGAGCAGGCGGAGCAGGAGGCGCCGGCGGCAGGACGGCCATCTCCTCAGCATCTCTCGCATCGGACGAGGACGGGGACGGGGGCGTGGCCGCGGCTTTCGGCGCTTCGGTCAGGGCGATCTCGCTGGCGGAGGCAGGCTGGGCGACCAGATCGGCCAGCCTGCCGAAGTTCATCGAATCCACCTTGTCGGTGATCGCGGCGACCTGCTGCGCCGCCCGGCTGCCGGACGCGGTCAGCGCCAAGCCGGACGCGGTCACCAGGGCGACCGCCGCCATGCCCCAGCTGATGCGGCGCAGCGACACTTCATGGGCAGAGAGCATTTTCAGCCTCCCTTTGAGTGCGGTTATGCGATTGAGATGACAGGCGCCGGCAAACTGGCGGCCGCCCGCAGCCTTCAAGATGGCGCGGCCATAGGCATGCGCCTGATCCCGGCCGTAGAGCGACAGGACCCGGGCATCGCAGGCCTGTTCCTGATCCGCCCGATAGGCGCGATAGGCAATCCACGCGACGGGATTGCACCAGTGCAGGCCCAGCAGCAACAGCGCGACCATATTGGCGACTAGGTCGCCGCCCTGATGATGGGCGCGCTCATGGGCGATGGCCATGGCCTGTTCCTGGGGATCGAAACGCAACGCAAAATCAACGGGCAGCACGATGACGGGGCGGAACACTCCGAAGGCGAGCGGTCCGCCCGCCCGTGGGCCGGTGACGATGCGGATGCGGCCTTCTTCCCCGATCGGCGTGGCGCCCTTCAGGATGAAACGCCGGAAGCGGACATAGCCGACCGCCTGGACGA
This sequence comes from Sphingobium fuliginis, assembly GCF_015074805.1. Lineage (NCBI taxonomy): Bacteria > Pseudomonadati > Pseudomonadota > Alphaproteobacteria > Sphingomonadales > Sphingobiaceae > Sphingobium > Sphingobium fuliginis. Next base: position 2,124,586 of record NZ_CP060035.1, read on the forward strand.
TCAGAAAAAGGACCACGCCCAGCAGCCAGATCGACACCGCGATCTCCAGCCAGGGAATGCTCCAGTCCGACCTGACCGGAAGCGCCACCGGCGCCGCATCCAGCAAGGTCGGCAAGCCCGCCTGGTCAACCGCCCGTTGCAGGGGCGAAGGGCTGGCGACCTCTCGCGGCAGGGCCGGCAAGCCCATGCGAGCGAAGGGCAGCAGCCATAGCCAATAGGCCGCCCCTGCACCCAGCCAGCGCGCCACCGGCTGCCGCAGCAGCATGACCAGCGCCATCAGCAGGGTCATGGCGATCAGCGTTTCCGCGATCCAGACGCTCATGATTTCAACCCCTTCAAAATTTCCTCAAGCTGGGCAATATCTTCCGCCGTCAACTGGTCCTGGCTGGCGAGCTGAGCCACCAGCGGCGACACGCGTCCGCCGAACAGCCGGTTCACCAACCGCCCCGACTCGCTGGCAACATACTCCTCCCGCGCGACGAGCGGGCGATATAAAAAGCGGCGGCCATCCTGATCGGCGGCGATGACGTCCTTGGCCATCAGCCGGGACAGCAGCGTCTTGACGGTCTGGACGCTCCAGTCGCGCCCGGCGGCGACGCGGTCCGCAACATCAGCGGCGGTCTGCGGCGCACGTTCCCACAGCGCCTCCATCACCACCAGTTCCGCTTCGCTGATCTTCTCGCTCAAGGGACTCGTCCGCATCAGAATCGACTACAGACGTAATCGCATTGATTACATCTGTAGTCAAGTGCATGTCATGAACTGTCGGTGCGGTTTACAGCGCCGGTATCGGCCGGACAGGCATTAACCTTTTCAAAGCGCGGGAACGGGCTATTCGCGATGGTTGGCACAGGCTTTGCGTCGTTTCAGACATACCCGATCGTTCGACTACCCGGGAGGATGCGGCACCAGTCTCCGCCGCATCCTCCCACCCGGGTTTCCCGTGCAGCGCCAGGCCTTAAACCAGACCTGTCGACTGCCTTGCCTCGATGGCGGCCGAACTCGTCGAAGAAGGACCGGTCTCGACGGCCATGTTCCCATACGGCCTTCGACAAGCTCCGTCCCCTCTCAGCATCCCGTCATCCGAAGGGCCGCATCAGGACCTGACAGGCATGAAAAAGGCGGCCCGGATGACCGAACCGCCCGCTCCATTCGCTTTAGCCAGCGCTCAATTGGCCGCGGCGACGCCCTGATCGGCCATCAACTGCTGCAACTCGCCGGCCTCGTACATTTCCATCATGATGTCGCTGCCGCCGACGAATTCGCCCTTCACATAGAGCTGGGGAATGGTCGGCCAGTCGGAAAATGCTTTGATCCCCTGGCGAACCGCCTGATCCTGCAAGACGTCGACGCTTTCATAGGCGACGCCCAGATGTTCCAGGATCGCAATGGCGCGGCTGGAAAAGCCGCATTGCGGGAATAGTGGCGTGCCCTTCATGAAAAGCACGACATCATTGCCGTTGACGATCTCCGCAATCCGCTGCTGCACGGCGTCGGTCATTATCTGGGTCCATTCCTGTCAGGCGCCGCTATCAAGGCGCATTTCGTCCAATGGCCGTTAATTGGGAACGGCGGTGGTCAGTTGCAAGGCGTGGAGCACGCCGCCCATGCGGCCGCCCAGCGCGGCATAGACCGCCCGCTGCTGCGCAATGCGGCTCATGCCCCGGAAACTCTCCGCCACGACACGCGCCGCATAATGATCGCCATCACCGGCAAGGTCGGTGATCTCGACCTCCGCATCGGGGATCGCGGCGCGGATCATGTCCGCTATTTCCTCGGCTGCCATCGGCATGGCGAAAGGGTCCTGACGCTTATTGGGCTTCGATGAACATGCGGCGGGCGATGACCTGCTGCTCGTCCAAGGCGGCGCGAACGCCTGCCTCGTCGATGTCGATGCCCGCCTGCGTCATGTCGCCCAGCAGCTTGCGGATCACATCCTCGTCGCCCGCTTCCTCGAAATCGGCCTGCACGACCGCTTTGGCATAGGCGTCCGTTTCTTCGGGGGTCAGGCCCATCTTCGCCGCCGCCCATTCGCCGAGCAGGCGGTTGCGCCGCGCCTGGATGCGGAACTGCATCTCCTGATCGTGCGCGAACATGTTTTCAAAGGCCTTTTCGCGGTCGTCGAAGGTTGTCATGCCTGTGCCCTGTAAAAGGTGAAATGGATCATCCGATCCGAAATAGGAAGATCGGGACGCTTACGCAACGGCGGGGACGAGCCAGGGACGCGTTCCGGCGTCCTTCGCCTCGAACGCGCCGATCGCGTCCGCCTGCCCCAATGTCAGCCCGATCTCGTCCAGACCGCCGAGCAGGCAATGCTTGCGGAAGGGATCGATCTCGAACTGAAAGCGGTCCTGAAACTGTGTCGTGACGGTCTGATGCTCCAGATCGACATGGATGGGGTCCGTCCTGGCCACCTCCATCAGCCGGTCTATCGCCTCCTGCGGCAGGACGACCGTCAATATGCCGTTCTTGAAGGCATTGCCGGAGAAAATGTCCGAGAAGCTGGGCGCGATCACCACCTTGATGCCAAGGTCGGCCAGCGCCCAGGCGGCATGCTCGCGGCTGGACCCGCACCCGAAATTGTCGCCCGCGATCAGGATCGGGCTGCCCGCATAGTCGGGATCGTCGAAGACATTGCCCGGTTCCTTGCGTAGCACTTCGAAGGCGCCCTTGCCCAGGCCCGCACGGGAAATGGTCTTGAGCCAATGCGCCGGGATGACGATGTCGGTGTCGACATTCTTCATCCCGAACGGATAGGCCCGGCCGTCGACGATATTCAGCTTTTCCATCAATGCGCCTGCTTGCTCGCCGGGCGCGGCGTGTCTTCCGCGCGCCCCAGGGTCGCCGCCATGGCGGCACTTGCCAGCGCGCCCAGCGCCAGCAGCCAGAATACCTTCTTCATGCGACCGCCTCTCCCCTTTTTTCACCCATCAGTTCGCGTACGTCCGTGAGATGTCCGGTGATCGCGGCAGCGGCGGCCATGACGGGCGAGACGAGATGCGTCCGCGACCCCGGCCCCTGCCGGCCCATGAAATTGCGGTTGCTGGTGGATGCGCAGCGCTCGCCGGCGGGCACCTTGTCCGGGTTCATGCCCAGGCAGGCGGAGCAGCCCGGCTCCCGCCATTCGAAACCGGCTTCGGTGAAGATGCGGTCCAGGCCTTCGGCTTCCGCCTGGCGCTTGACCAGCCCGGAACCGGGCACGACCATGGCATGCTTGATGCCGCTGGCGATCCGGCGGCCCTTCAGCAGGCCAGCGGCGGCGCGCAGATCCTCGATCCGGCTGTTGGTGCAACTGCCGATGAAGACATGTTCGATCGCCACATCCTCCATCCGCTGTCCGGCGGAGAGGCCCATATAGTCGAGGGACTTCTGCGCGGCCGCGCGCTTGGAGGCGTCGGCAAAGCTTTCCGGATCGGGCACCACGCCAGTGACCGGCACGACATCTTCGGGGCTGGTGCCCCAGGTGACGCTCGGCACGATGTCGGCGGCGTCGATGACCACGCTCTTGTCGAAAACCGCGCCTTCGTCCGTCGCCAGCGTCTTCCAATAGGCGACGGCGGCATCCCACTCCGCGCCCCTGGGGGCCATCGGGCGGCCTTCCAGATAAGTGAAAGTCTTTTCGTCAGGCGCGAACAGGCCGGAACGCGCGCCGGCCTCGATCGACATGTTGGCGACGGTCAGCCGTCCCTCGATCGACATGTCGCGGAACACCGATCCGCGATATTCCATGACATAGCCGGTGCCGCCCGCCGTGCCGATCCGCCCGCAGATCGCCAGCGCGACATCCTTGGGCGTGACGCCATAGCCCAATTCGCCCTCGACCACGACTTCCATGGTCTTGGACTGCTTCAGGAGCAGCGTCTGGGTGGCGAGCACATGCTCGACCTCCGACGTGCCGATGCCGAAGGCCAACGCCCCCAGCGCGCCGTGCGAGCTGGTATGGCTGTCGCCGCAGACCAAAGTCGTCCCCGGCAGGGTGAAGCCCTGCTCCGGCCCGACGACATGCACGATGCCCTGTTCGGGGTCCGCATCCCCGATCAGGCGGACGCCGAATTCCGGCGCGTTCCGCTCCAGCGCCGCAAGCTGCTGCGCGCTTTCCGGATCGGCAATGGGAATGCGGCGGCCCGCGGCGTCGCGCCGCGCCGTGGTCGGCAGGTTGTGATCCGGCACCGCCAGCGTCAGTTCGGGACGGCGCACCTTGCGCCCGGCGATCCGCAGCCCCTCGAACGCCTGGGGACTCGTCACCTCATGCACGAGATGGCGATCGATGTAGATCAGGCAGGTTCCATCGGGACGGCGCTCGACGACATGCGCGTCCCAGATCTTCTCATAGAGTGTGCGGGGCTTGACCATAGTGATTTCCCCCTAGACCCAGACAGGACAGGGGAAAAGGGGAAAAGCGGCCATTTTTTGCTGACGCTGGAGATAGCCCGACCGCAGGACGCCGCGCCAACGGGTTAGCCGGACGCGGCGTGCACGCTGGACATCGGGCTCAAATCGCCCGGTCGTCCCGCACGATGCGCCCCGCAGCGCCGAGTTCCGCTTCATGGCTTTCCTCGCGCCAGGTTTCGGCCAGCGCCGCGCTTTCCCATTCGCGCATCGCGGGCAGCGCCAGCATATGATCGACCCAGCCAAGCGCCACCGGACCGACATCGAGGCCATAGGTGCGCACCCGGAAAACGACCGGTGCATAGAAGGCGTCGGCGGCAGTGAAGGCGGGCCCGGCCAGGAACGGCCCACCGAAGCGGGACAACCCCTCCCCCCATAATTCGGTGAGCCGGGCGATGTTGCGGTTCAGGGAGGGCGAAGGCAGGTGCGGTTCCACCCGCACGCCGACATTCATCGGGCAATCATTGCGCAGGGCGGCGAAACCGCTGTGCATTTCCGCCACGGCCGATTGCGCCCACGCCCGCGCCGCTTCTTCCTTCGGCCAGACTTCCGCATGCCTGTCCGCCAGATAGAGCGTGATGCCCAGCGAATCCCAGACGGTCCGGTCCCCGTCGATCAGGGCAGGCACCTGGCCCGTTGGCGAAAATTCGCGGAAGGCAGCGTAGTTTTCGGCGGCGGCGAATGGCGCCATCCGGTCTTCGAAGGCTATGCCCAGCGCCTTCATCAGCACCCAGGGGCGCAGCGACCAGCTCGAATAATTCCGGTTGGCGGTGACGAGGGTGTAGGACATCGGCTTCTCCCGGTGGAACGGAGCGTCCGGAATAGACCTGCCTGCCGCCCGGCGAAAGCCGGAACGGGACAAGGGTTTCACAAGCTGGCCTTATGCAAAAAAACGGCCCGGAGCGCGAGGCTCCGGGCCGCCAAGTCCTTCCACCCTGATCACGGGAACTGCACTCCCGCGATCCGGACCGTTCGGCAGCCTTCGGGCTGCAAACTGGTTCCCGCCGCAGCCCCTAGGCTGCGAACTGATTCATCGTGTTGTGCGCGCCGCCGGCCTTCAGCGCCGCTTCACCCGCGAAATATTCCTTATGGTCGTCGCCAATGTCCGAACCGGCCATGTTCTGATGCTTGACGCAGGCGATACCCTGGCGGATTTCCTTGCGCTGAACACCCTCGACATAGCCGAGCATGCCTGCCTCACCGAAATATTCCCTGGCAAGATTGTCGGTCGACAGAGCGGCAGTGTGATAGGTCGGCAGGGTGATGAGGTGATGGAAGATGCCGGCCCGCGCCGCCGCATCCTTCTGGAAGGTGCGGATCTTCTCATCGGCCTCGCGGCCCAGGTCCGTCGCGTCGTAATCGGCGCTCATCAGCTTCGCCCGGTCATAGGCGCTGACATCCTTGCCCTCGGCGGTCCAGGCGTCGAAGACCTGCTGGCGGAAGTTCAGCGTCCAGTTGAACGAGGGCGAGTTGTTGTAGACCAGCTTCGCATTGGGCACGACTTCGCGGATGCGGTCGACCATGCCGGCGATCTGCTCGACATGCGGCTTTTCGGTTTCGATCCACAGCAGGTCCGCGCCGTTCTGGAGCGAGGTGATGCAGTCGAGCACGACGCGGTCCTCGCCGGTTCCGGTGCGGAACTGGAAGAGGTTCGACGGCAGGCGCTTGGGACGGAACAGCTTGCCGCCGCGGGCCAGGACGACATCGCCGCGCAGGCTGCCCAAGTCGGTGACCTCCTCGACGTCGAGGAAGCTGTTATACTGGTCGCCCAGGTCGCCATCTTCCTTGCTGTAGGCGATCTGCTTGGTGAGGCCGGCGCCCAGCGAGTCGGTGCGGGCGACGATGATGCCGTCGTCGACGCCCAGCTCCAGGAAGGCGTAGCGGACCGCGCGGATCTTCGCGAGGAAGTCCTCATGCGGAACCGTGACCTTGCCGTCCTGGTGGCCGCACTGCTTTTCGTCCGAAACCTGATTCTCGATCTGGATGCAGCAGGCGCCCGCCTCGATGAACTTCCTGGCCAGCAGGTAGGTCGCCTCGGCATTGCCGAAGCCCGCGTCGATGTCCGCGATGATCGGGACGACATGGGTTTCGTAATTGTCGATGTCATGGCTGATCTTCTGCGCCTTGACTTCGTCGCCGGCTTCGCGGGCGGCGTCGAGGTCGCGGAACATCATGCCCAGTTCGCGGGCGTCGGCCTGGCGGAGGAAGGTGTAGAGTTCCTCGATCAGCGCGGGGACGCTGGTCTTCTCATGCATCGACTGGTCGGGCAGCGGGCCGAATTCGCTGCGCAGCGCGGCGACCATCCAGCCGGAGAGGTAGAGGTAGCGGCCCTTGGTCGTGCCGAAATGCTTCTTGATGCTGATCATTTTCTGCTGGCCGATGAAGCCGTGCCAGCAGCCCAGCGACTGGGTGTAGTTGGCCGGATCGGCGTCATAGGCGGCCATGTCGCGGCGCATGATGCCGGCGGTGTAGCGCGCGATGTCGAGGCCGGTGTGGAAACGGTTCTGGAGACGCATGCGGGCGACCGATTCGGCCGCGATGCCGTCCCAATGGCCCTGACCCCCGATGGTGGCGCCAGCCTTCGTGATTTCCTGTTGGTAGGTCATGACAGCTCGATCCCATGAACGATGTGGTGAATGAATGGCGTTTTTCTAATCGGGCTTTCGCGGGTGCGGCAGGGGGCGTGAAGTTCAGTTGTAGAACTTTACAAGAATTGCGTGTAAAGTTGTAAAGGCTGCACAGGAGCGCTTGACGAATGGCCAAGGATCGACCGGTTTACATGGGGCCGCGGCTGCGCAGGCTGCGGCGCGAACTGGGTCTGACGCAGGCGGACATGGCGGCGGATCTGGAGATTTCCGCCAGCTATGTGGCGTTGCTGGAGCGCAACCAGCGGCCGCTGACCGCCGACATGCTGTTGCGCCTTGCCCGCACCTACAAGATGGACATGAGCGAGCTGGCGGGCGACGGCGGCGCCGAGCAGACCGCGCGATTGCAGGCGGTGCTGAGGGACCCGATGTTCGCGGACATCGACCTGCCGGTGCTGGCGACCGGGGATGTCGCGGTCAATTATCCGGGGATCACAGAGGCTTTGCTGCGGCTGCACACCGCCTATCGCGAGGAGCAACTGGCGCTGGCGGACCGGGGCGTGGAGCGGGAAGATGCCGCCGAGGCGCCCGATCCGGTGGCCGAATCGCGGCGATTCCTGGGCGCGCGGCGCAACAGCTTTCCGCTGCTGGACGATGCGGGGGAAAAGCTGGCGCAGGAGGTGGAGGCGGCGGGGAGCCTGTCGGCATGGCTGAAGGCGAAGCATAATCTGCGGGTCCGGCGCCTGCCGCCCGACGTCATGGCGGGATCGATGCGGCGGCTGGACCGGCACCGCGACGCTGTGCTGCTGGACGACGCGCTGGACGGGGCGAGCACCCAGTTCCAACTGGCGTTGCAGATCGCCTATCTGGAGATGCGCCGCGATTTCGACGCGGTGCTGAAGGACGGCCAGTTCGCGAGCGAGAGCGGGCGGCGGCTGACCCGGCGGGCGCTGGCCAGCTATGGCGCGGCGGCGATCCTGATGCCCTATACCGCCTTCGCCAAGGCGGTGGAGGCGCGGCGTTACGATGTGGAGGCGCTGGCCCGTCAGTTCGGCGCGAGCTTCGAGCAGACGGCCCACCGCCTCACCACGCTGCAAAAGCCGGGGCAGGAGCGCGTTCCCTTCTTCTTCCTGCGCGTCGACCATGCGGGCAATGTCAGCAAGCGGCTGGACAGCGCGGGCTTTCCCTTTGCGCGCCATGGCGGCTCCTGCCCGCTCTGGTCGGTGCATCATGCGTTCGAGCGGCCCAGGGAACTGCTGACGCAATGGCTAGAACTGCCCGACGGGCAGCGATTCTTTTCCATCGCGCGGACGGTGACGGCGGGCGGCGGCGGCTGGGGCGCGCCGAAGATCGAGCGGGCGATCGCGCTATGCTGCGCGGCGGAGCACGCCCATCGGCTGATCTACACGACCGGCGAGGCCACGCCCGAACCCACGCCGATCGGCGTCACCTGCCGCCTGTGCCATCGCAGCCAGTGCATGGCGCGATCCGCCCCGCCCATCGGGCGCGACATGCTGCCGGAGGATTTCCGGCGAACCCACGCGCCCTTCGGTTTCGCCGACGGGTGAGCGCGGCGGCGGCGGATCGTGGCGGGTCCGGCTGACCTGCGCCGGACCCGTCCGCCCCTTTTTGGCTTCAGCGCGAATCAGGCCCGCGCACATCGTCCTGCCTCAGCCGCGAGACCGAAGGCGCCATGCGGTGATCGACCGGCTCATGCACCAGATCGTCGAACAGCGCGCGATAATGGATCATGGCGCGGCGCAGGTCTTCGGTATCCGCGTCGCCCCGCGCATGGCGCAGGGCGATGTCATGGGCCGCGCGATAATTCTGGACGACTTCGGGATGGTCCACCGACAGGTCGGCCGAACGCTGCTCGAAGTCCACGACGGGATAGCCGCGCACCTCCATCACCTCGGCCAGCAGCACGTCGGCCCGCGAGACCGCGCCCTGCGGATCGTCGACGAACTGCGCCTGCACCCGCACCCAGGCGTCGGTGAAGGCATCGGCCTGTTGCGGCGAAAGCGGACGGATGGGGAAGGCGGCGACGCGCTTCTCACGCTGTTGCAGTTCCGCCTCCGCCTTGCGCGCGCTGCCGGTCATTTCCACGGTCCGGCCATATTCCGGGCCGAACCGGGCGCGCAGATCGGCGCGGCGGCGATGGGCGACGGCCAAGACGGCGACCGCCACGACAAGAACAAGCGCCAGAAGCGCCAGGCCGACTTCCAGCGGGGTCAGAGTGACCATGACATCTCTCTCCTCCACGGCCTTCGCAAAGCCGCTGTCGACGCCCGCCGCCTGCACGGGATCAACCTGTTTTGCCGGGCTTTGTTCCGGGGTCGAGAGAGGCGCCGATGGCCCCGGAAAGCTAACCCTCCATAAGATCGAGATAAGCCACCACGTCATTGTCCGTGGCGAGGAAAAGGCCGTCCTGCACATCCTGCGGCTGCTGCTCCGCGATGCGCAGGGCTTCGCTCAACGGGCCGTAAAAGAGCGTCGTCGCCGCGCCGCCGCCGTCAGCGTCGCTAAGATGATAGAGGCGGACGGTGGCCGAGTTGTAGGTGGTGCGCATGGGCGGGGATTATCGGCGCGGCGGTCAGGCCATGCAAGTCGGATCGGATGCATTTCGGGGTGAGAAGCAACCTTTGCTCCTCAGATCGCAACCCGCCAGCCGTCGAGCGGCTGAATGGTGGCGCAGGACGGGCCGTCATCCCTGGCGCGGCCGGGCAAGTGACATTCCAGCGCCGCAGGCGGCGCAGCCTGTTCCAGAAGATCATGAGAAATATCGTGAACGTCGATCTTGGCACGGCGGCTCCACGGTGACGCAGGATCGCCGGCCTGACCGCCGATGGCGATATAGACGAAGCGGCGCTCTGGACCTTCCCGGCGGACGAACTCGCCGCTGAGCTTCGGCCCCGGAGCCAGCTGGACCGGCACATCGAAGCGAAGGGCTTCGTTGCGCGCGACCACAGGGCCTACCGGCGCACCCTTTCTGTCTTGCAGGCTATAGGTGACATCCGGAACCGGATTGTCGATCACCAGACGGAGAATGATCGTCCGCTTCGCCATGATCGCTTGCCCTCCAATCGCTTCGGAAAGGGTCAACCTATAGGAGAATGCGAGCCGATGGCGGAATTTGGCGCTGTCAGCGGCGATCGGTGATCCTGATGCCGCTTGCCAGACGGTTCGGGCCGATCTTCACCGCATCGTCGGTGAAATTGGCGACGAAGCTGCTGTTGCGCTGCAACCCCGGCACGAAGGAGGCGCGGTTGTTCGCGATGGAGAGGTTCGTGCTGTCCTGCTCCCGCCCCTCCGGCGCCACGGTGATGAAGGCGCTGTAATTGTCCTTGTCGCGGCCCTGCACCATTTCATTGCCGCTGATCGTCCCGCTCGCGCCGTTGGAAAGGTCGATCATATAGTTGGTGAGCCGCCCGCCGCTGTCGTCGAAGCTGTTGTCGGTGATAATGACGCGGGGCGTGCGGGTTTTCAGATAATGACCGCCATCGCCCTGGTCGAAGCGGGAGCGGGTGACGGTCAGGCTGCCGTAGCGGCCCGCATAGATGCCGTGGGCGCAGGCGAGGTCGCGGTCGCAGCGCCCCAGATGGCGGAAGGTCGACCTGTCGATGCTGATCGCGTTGCCCGGCGCGTCGCCCGTCAGAATGCCTTCCTCGCTGTTGCGGAACAGGCTGTTGGCGACGGTCAGGTTGCCGCTTTCCAGCCGGATGCCCGCACCATTGCCATCGGGCACGCGCAGATTCTGGAAGATGAGGCCGTCTATGGTGCTCGACCGGCCGCGCAGCACCAGCGCCGCCTTCTGCTCGCAGGCCACGCCGTCGAGGATGGCGGTGCCCGGCTTCTGCGCGCGGATGGTGACGTCGCCGCCCTGCTGCACCGCGCATTGCGCATAGCTGCCCGGCGCCACCAGCACCGTGCCGCGGCCATTGCCGATCGCCCTGATCGCGTCCCCCAGCGTTGCATAGCTTCGCCCGCTTTCCGCCACGGTGAAGGGCGACGTCACCCCCTGCGCCAGCGCGGTTGCCGTCACGGCGGCGGATACAAGCAGGAGAGTCGAAAAAAGGCGCATATCCAAGGATATAGAGGAGCGCCTTTCTGCGGCCAATGCGGAGTCATGGTTAATGAAATATTGTTCCGCTATGGGACAGCGGGAAAACGCCCCCTTGCGCCCGGCTGGGTTCCCGCGATTTCGCGACTTTGAGCGGTCCCCGCACATGCCGCATCATGACGGTTGGCGCGGGCGCGGTTGCGGGTTAAGCCTTGTCCGGACATGGTTTCCGCCCCCTCCCGTCCCTTTCCCGCCTGGCTGACCCTTTGCGGAGCCGCCCTGATGGCGGCGATGACGGGCGGCTGCTCTGACGAGGGGAGTGGACCGGTGACGGTCAGCGTGATCGGCAGCCCCGCCGATTTCGCCACGCCCCTGGAGAATCTGCCGGACCCCGGATCGAAGCTGTTCCTGGAAACCACCGCGCAGGGGCTGGTGGCGTTCGATGCCGGCGGCGAGATCCTGCCCGCCCTCGCCCAGCGCTGGATCGTGGAGGACGATGGCCGCAGCTATATCTTCCGCCTGCGCCGCGCCTTCTGGCCCGATGGCAGCAAGGTGCTGGCGAAGGATGTCGGGCGGCTGTTGACCGCGCGGATAGAGGCGCTGCGCCGGCTGGACCCCGCCGGGCCGCTGGACGCGGTGCAGGACGTGGTGGCGATGACGGGCGAGGTGATCGAGATCAGGCTGGCGGCGCCGCGCCCCTATGTGTTGCAGATGCTGGCCCAGCCGCAGATGGCGATCCTGTCGCGGGAGGGGGGAACCGGCCCCTATCGGCGGGAGAAGCGGGGCGGCGTTCCGGGGAAGGCGCTGGTGCTGACGCCGGTGGAGCGGGCCACGAACGAATCCGGCGACGAACTGCCGGTGCCCGCCTGGCAGACCCGGATCGTCCGGGCGGAGCGGGCCGCGCTCGCCATCACCCGTTTCCAGCAGGGCAAGGCCGCGCTCGTGCTGGGCGGGCGCTTTTCCGACCTGCCGCTGCTGGTGCCGGCGGGGGTCGACCGCGACGATGTGCGGATCGATCCGGTGCAGGGGCTGCTGGGACTGGCGGTGACGGGCCGGAGCGGGGCGAGCGGCAAGCTGCTGGAGGATGACGGCGTGCGGCGGGCGATCAACATGGCGATCGACCGCAGCCGCCTGCCGGTGATGTTCCCCGTCGGCGGCTGGGCCACGACGGAGCAGATCGTGCCGGGCCAGCTCGACCTGCCCGCGCCGCCCGCCGTGCCGGATTGGTCCCGCCTGTCGCAGGATGAACGCTGGGCGCAGGGACAGGCGGTCATGAAACGCTGGCGCAGCGAGCATGGCGATCCGCCGGCGTTGCGCGTGGCACTGCCCAGGGGGCCGGGCTCCACCCTGCTGTTCGGGCTGGTGCGGCATGACCTGGGCATGATCGGCCTGGCTGTCGAGCGGGTCGACATGGCGGCCGATGCCGATCTGCGGCTGGTCGACGAGGTTGCGGCCTATGACAGCGCGCTCTGGTATCTGGGGCGGATCGGCTGCGCCCGGAAGGTGCATTGCTCGGCGGAGGCGGAGGCGCAATTGCAGGCGGCGAGCCTTTCCGCCAGCCTGGACGAGCGCATGGCCCGCGTGGCGCGGGCGGAGGCGCTGATGCAGGCGCATAACGGCTTCATCGCGCTGGGCGCGCCGGTGCGCTGGTCGCTGGTGGCGCGGCGGCTGACCGGCTTCATGGCTTCGCCCCGGGCGCGGCACCCATTGAACCATCTGTTCAGGAGCACCAACTAGAGCAACGAAAGCCGATGCTTGGAGGACGGATGATGGCGATTTCGCAGGACCAGTTCGACCGGATCGTGCGCGACATGCCCGGATTCGGCCGCGATCCGGCTTCGGTGCGCAGGCGGATCGAGATGATGGAGGCGATGCTGGAGGGGCTGTTCGTCCTTCCCGGCACCAACCGGCGGGTCGGGCTGGACAGTCTGGTGGGGCTGATCCCCGTGGTGGGCGATTTCGCCACGGCCGCCATGGGGGCGTGGATCGTGTGGGAAGCGCGGAACCTGGGCATGTCGAAATGGCAGCTCACGCGCATGGCGGCCAATGTCGGCTTCGATACGCTGATCGGCGCCATTCCCTTTGCCGGGGATGTTTTCGATTTCTTCTACAAGTCGAATACGAAGAATCTGCGCATCATCCGCAACCATCTGGACCGGCATCATCCATCGACCGTGATCGTCGAGGGTTAGGCTGTATCGACATGCAGCCCTGGCGGCCTGCAAATGCGCCCAGCGGCGGGCAAGCGCCGGGGCGCATGCGCGACTTCAGGCAAAGGCGAAATCAAGGCCGATGTCGGCGGCGGGGGCCGACTGGGTGAGGCGGCCGACGCTGATATAGGTGACGCCGGTTTCCGCCCTGGCGCGGATGGTGTCGAGCGTAACGCCGCCCGATGCTTCGGTGGGGACGCGGCCGCCGACCAGCGTGACCGCCCCGCGCAGGGTGGGCGCGTCCATATTGTCGAGCAGGAGGTGCGTGGCCCCGGCGGCGAGCGCGGGTTCGATCTGGTCGACGCGGTCCACCTCCACGATGATGCTGGCGATTCCGGCGGCGGCGGCGCGGCGGACGGCCTCCTCCACCGATCCGGCGACGGCGACGTGATTGTCCTTGATCATCGCCGCGTCCCACAGGCCCATGCGGTGATTGGTCGCGCCGCCCATGCGGGTCGCATATTTTTCCAGCACGCGAAGGCCCGGAATGGTCTTGCGCGTGTCGAGCAGCGTCGCGCCGGTACCGAGGATCGCGTCGACATAGGCGCGGGTCATGGTCGCGATGCCGGTCAGGTGCTGGACGGTGTTGAGGGCGGACCGCTCGGCCGTCAGCATGGCGCGGGCCTTGCCGCGGATGCGCATGATGTCGGTGCCCGCAGGCACGCGATCGCCGTCCTCCTTCAGCAGTTCGATCTCCACAGCCGGATCGAGCGCGCGGAAGAAGGCGGCAGCGATCGGCAGGCCCGCCAGCGTCACGGCGTCGCGGCTGTCCATCACCCCGTCGAAGACCGCGTCGGCGGGGATCACCGCCTCGCTGGTGACGTCGCGGCCATCGGGGCCAAGGTCTTCCGCCAGGGTCGAGGCGATGAAGGCGTCGAGATCGAAGCCGGGGAGAGCGAAGGTCATGCTGCCGCCAGCCTTTTTGCGATCATTTCCATCATGGCTGCCTGCTCGCTGCCGGCCGGGAACGTCCAGAAGTCGTGCTTGCGCCGCGGCCATGGCCAGTCGCGGCGCAGAATGCCGCGCAACCGCTTGTCCGATATATGGTGGCGGCGCGCGACTTCCACGGCCGTGACCATCCGTTCCATCAGCGCGTGCCCAGATCGCCCTGCCCGACCGTGCCGCTCGCCATTTCGAGCATGCGGTCGAGGCTCTTCTTGGCGGCGAGGCGCAGCCCCTCCTCCATCTCGATGCGCGGCTGCAGGTCGCGCAGCGCCAGATAGAGCTTCTCCATCGTGTTGAGCGCCATATAGGGGCAGATATTGCAGTTGCAGTTGCCGTCCGCGCCGGGCGCGCCGATGAAATTCTTTTCCGGCACCGCCTTCTGCATCTGGTGGATGATATGCGGTTCGGTGGCGACGATCAGCGTGTCGCCGGGCATGGTCTTGGAAAATTCCAATATGCCGCTGGTCGAGCCGATATAATCGGCATGGTCGACGATATGCGGCGGGCATTCCGGGTGCGCGGCGACAGGAGCGCCGGGATGCTGGGCCTTGAGCTTCAGCAGTTCCGTCTCGCTGAACGCCTCATGCACGATGCAGACGCCCGGCCAGAGCAGCATGTCGCGGCCCAGCTTGCGCTTCAGATAGCCGCCCAGATGCTTGTCGGGGCCGAAGATGATCTTCTGATCCTTCGGAATCTGCGCCAGGATCTTTTCCGCCGAGGAGGAGGTGACGATGATGTCGGAAAGCGCCTTCACCTCCGCCGAGCAGTTGATGTAGCTGAGCGCGATATGGTCGGGATGCGCCTCCCGAAAGGCCTTGAACTGGGCGGGCGGGCAACTGTCCTCCAGACTGCATCCCGCATCCATGTCCGGCAGCACCACGATCTTTTCCGGCGAGAGGATCTTCGCCGTTTCCGCCATGAAGCGCACGCCGCAGAAGGCGATGACATCGGCGTCCGTCTCCGCCGCCTTGCGCGAGAGTTCCAGCGAATCGCCCACGAAATCGGACAGGTCCTGGATCTCCGGCTTCTGGTAATAATGGCCGAGGATGACGGCGTTGCGTTCCTTGCGCAGCCGGTCGATCTCCGCGCGCAGGTCGATCCCCTGCGGGATTCCGGTGATGGCGTTCATGTCCCTACCCTGCTCCTTGAAGGGCCTTCGTCCAGCGCCCCCTAACGGGCGTTGCGGCTGTTGGCCAGTACATCGTTGATGGGCGTCGTCACGTCCCATCGATCCCGGTCGCGGTCGGCGCGTTCCGGCGGGAAGGTGACGATCACCCGCGCGTCGCCATAGCCCAGCGCCCCCAGCGGCGCGCCGAGCAGCCTGCCGAGCGCGGCGCGGCCATAATCGCGCGCCTGCGCCATGCGTTCGGGCGAGCGCGCTTCCCTGTCCGCGCGTCCCTGCGCGTGGAGCGAGGTGCGGCGGCTGAGTTCCTCCCCCGCCTGCCGGGTCACGAACAGGCCGTTGGTCTGCACCAGCGTCCGGCGGCTTTCGTCGATATTGGGCTGCCCCGGCTTCACGTCCGGCGCGTTGACGATGAGCGTCCGGGTCTTTTCATTCCATTCCAGATCGCCGGCGCCGATGCCGCCGACGTCGATGAAATAGGCGACCGAAAAGGGCATCTTCACCAGCTGGTCCGACTTCAGCAGCCCGAAGCCGCGCACATCCTGCGCCGTGCTCTGTATCGTGCCGGACAGTTCCGACACCTTGAGGCTGGAGGCGCCCGCGAAACGTTCCGCGATGACCCTGGTGACGGCCGAGCCGTCCTCCTCCACCGTCACCGCATAGTCGCGTTCATAGCGGTGCCAGCCGACCAGCATGGCCGCCCCCGCGGCGAGCAGGGCCAGGACGGCCAGAACGGGGCCGGCGAAGCGCTTCAGCGCAACTGCCATCGTCCGTCCCCCGTCGCGGCGGCGATGCCGCGCCCGTCGAGGTCGATGAGATGCGCCAGCACCGAACGCCCCGCCGCGCTGTGCAGCCGGGGATCGACGCCCCTGTACATTTCCGTGACCATGGCGGGGATTTCCGATGCGCCGTTGCGTTCCAGAAAGCGCAATATCTGGCCTTCGCGCTGCTTTCGGTGGCCCATCATGCCGCGCACCAGCCGCTGCGGATTGTCGACCGCATCGCCATGGGCCGGATAATAGACCGCGTCGGTCCGGTCGAGCAGCCGCTGCATCGAGGCCATATAGGCGGTCATGTCTCCGTCCGGCGGGGAAACCACGCTGGTGGACCAGCCCATCACATGATCGCCGGTGAACAGGGCATTTTCCTCCGCCAGCGCGAAGCAGAGATGGTTGGAGGTATGGCCCGGCGTCGCGACGGCCGTCAGCGTCCAGCCCCGGCCGCCAAGCTGTTCGCCATCCGCCAGCACCCGGTCCGGACGATAGGCGGCGTCGAAGGCGGCATCGGCGCGGGGTCCGTCGTCGTCCAGCGTCAGCGGCGCGCAGCCGACGACCGGAGCGCCGGTCCGGGCGCTGAGCGGCGCGGCGGCGGGGCTATGGTCGCGATGGGTGTGGGTGCAGAGGATCGCGCTGACCGGACGCCCGCCGATCGCGTCGAGCAGCGCGGCCAGATGCGCCGCGTCGTCGGGGCCGGGATCGATGACCGCCACATCCTCCACGCCCACCAGATAGGTCTGCGTGCCCGTATAGGTGAAGGGCGAGGGATTGGGCGCGAGCACGCGACCCACCAGCGTAGAAAGCCGCATCAGCGCGCCGGTGGGCAGGTCGGCCGGATCGAAGGGTGTTGCCATGTCCGATCCCATGTGCCCATTTCCGGGCGGTTTTCAAGGGCGATCCCCTGCCCTATCATGGCGCCATGGCGGCTTCGGACGATCTTTGCGAACAATGGCGGCGGCATCTGGCGCTGGACCGGCGGCGGTCGGTGCATACGGTGCGCGCCTATGTGGCGACCGCCGAACGGTTACTGGCCTTCCTGGAGGAGCATCGCGGCGAAGCGGTGACGGCGGCCATGCTGGCGGGCATCGAACAGGCCGATCTGCGCGCTTTCCTGACGGTGCGGCGGATGGACGGCATCGGCAACGTCTCGGCGGCGCGGGAATTGTCGGCGGTGCGCGGTTTCCTGCGGTTCGTGGGCGGCGAGGATGCCCGCGTCCCGATGCTGAAGGGGCCGCGGGTGAAGCGCGGCCTGCCCCGCCCCGTGTCGCCCGACGAGGCCGTGGCGCTGGCCGGGGACATAGCCGAAACCGCGCGGGAGCCGTGGATCGGCGCGCGGGACTGGGCGGTGCTGCTGCTGCTTTACGGGGCGGGACTGCGCATCGGGGAGGCGATGGGATTGACCGGCGCGGTGCTGCCCCTGGGGGAAACCCTGCGCGTCACGGGCAAGCGGGGCAAGACCCGGATCGTGCCGTTATTACCGCAGGTGCGGGAGGCGATGGAAGCCTATGTGTCGCTCTGTCCCTTTGGGCAGGAGAAGGACGGGCCGCTGTTCCGGGGCGCGCGGGGCGGGCCGCTTTCGCCGGCGCTGATCCGCCGCGCCGTGCAGGGCGCGAGGGGACGGCTGGGCCTGTCGGACCGGACGACGCCCCATGCGCTGCGCCACAGTTTCGCGACGCATCTGCTGGGGCGCGGGGCGGACCTGCGGTCGTTGCAGGAATTGCTGGGCCATGCCAGCCTGTCCTCGACGCAGATCTATACGCAGGTCGATGCGGCGCATCTGCTGGATATTTATCGCAACGCCCATCCCCGGGCGTGAAGCCGTTTCCTCGTCCGGACCGGGTTCCTGCCCGCGCGGGAGCATGACGATCCGGGATCACCCCCTCGGCTTCCAGGTGGCCAGCCGCCAGAGATAGAAGAGGACCGCCCCGACCACGCAGGCGGTCGCCACGGGTCCGACATATTTGTCGATGTCGCGGAAATTCTGGCCCAATATATAGCCCGCATAGGCAAGGACGATGTTCCACACCAGCGCGCCGCCGCTGGTCCAGAGCAGGAAGCGGACATGCCCCATGCGGAACAGGCCGGCGGGCAGCGAGATCATCGTGCGGAAGGCGGGCATGAAGCGGAACACGAACACCACGATCTGCCCATATTTGCCGAAGATATGATCGAGCGCCTCGACATCCTTCCACTCCAGCGTCGCCCAGCGGCCATAGCGGTCGACGATCGGCTTCAACCGGCCGAAGCCCAGCCGGTGGCCGATCATATACCAGAAATAATTGCCGATGGTGGTCCCGACGGTGCCCGCGAACAGCAGCCATCCCATCTCCATCCGGCCCTGCCCCACGCGGATGCCGCCAATGCCCATGATGAGTTCGGACGGGATCGGCGGGAAGACATTTTCCAGCACCATCAGGACGAATATGCCCCAATAGCCGCCCGCATCGATCAGGCGGAGAACCCAGTCGGTCATCCGATCGCCCATCCCGTCGCGCGGTCGGCCCTGCCGCACGGCGTCCCCGCCCCGGCCGGGATGACGCCATATCGATTCAAGCGGCTGCCCGCGCCGCCAGCCGGGCGTCGATCGCGTCCCAGATCATCCCGCCGGTGTCCGTGCCATTGAAGGCGTCGATGGAGACGATGCCGGTCGGGGACGTCACGTTGATTTCCGTCAGCCATTCGCCGCCGATCACGTCGATGCCGACGAACAGCAGGCCGCGCCGCCTGAGTTCCGGGCCCAGCGCTTCGCAGATTTCCAGTTCGCGTTCGGTCAGCACCGTCTTCGCGGCCGAACCGCCCACGGCGAGGTTGGAGCGGATCTCGCCCGCGCCGGGAATGCGGTTGACCGCGCCCGCGACTTCGCCGTCGACCAGCACGATCCGCTTGTCGCCTTCCGCGACGCCGGGGATGAAGGCCTGCACCATGAAGGGTTCGACCCAGGAGGATTTGAACAGTTCCACCAGCGCGGAGAGATTCGCGCCGGACCGCCCGACATGGAAGACGGCATTGCCCGCATTGCCGTAGAGCGGCTTCACCACGACTTCGCCATGCTGGGCGAGGAAGGACTTCACCTCCTCCAGGTCGCGGGTGATCATCGTCGGCGGCATGAAGCGCGCATAGTCGAGCACGAACAGCTTTTCCGGCGCATTGCGGACGGAGGCGGGATCGTTCACCACCAGCGTTTCTTCCTGCACGCGCTCCAGCAGGTGCGTGGCGGTGATGTAGCTGAGGTCGAAGGGCGGGTCCTGCCGCATCAGGACCACGTCGACGTCCCGGCCAAGGTCCAGCACCTCCGCCTCCCCGAAGGCGAAATGATCGCCCTCCACCTTCTGCACCCTGACCGGGCGCGCCCGCGCCAGCACGCGGCCGTCGCGATAGGTGAGGTCCGGGGCGAGATAATGATAGAGCCGGTGTCCCCGCGCCTGCGCCGCCAGCATGATGTGGAAGGTCGAATCGCCGCCGATCCTGATGCCCTCCATCGGGTCCATCTGCACGGCGACGGTGAGCGGGTTGAGTTCGGTCGTCATCGACTTGCTTTTCCTACCGTTCGGGTTGGGCCTGTCGAAGCCCATCCCTTTCCTGAAGAGAAGTTTCGCCGTTGAGCAAGCTCGGCCTTCGGGTCGACAGGCTCAGGGCGAACGGAACGGGAGGATCGGTTCAACCTACCCCCCGTGCCAGACATTGGCCAGATGGCGCGGCGGGCGGCCCGGCGCAAGGAGCATCACGTCGATTCGCATGTCGTCGCCCGGTTTTGCAAGGTCGTGGAACAGGATTTCCGCCGCCGCCGCGACGCGGGAGAGGCGGCGTTCGTCTATGGCGAGGTGAAGATCGGCATCCGTCGCCCTTGCCTTGACCTCGACGAAGGCCAGCATCCTGCCGCGCCGGGCGACGAGGTCGACCTCCCCCGCGGGCGTGCGCAGGCGGCGGCCGACGATCTGCCAGCCCTTGAGCCGCAGCCACCAGCCGGCGATGCGCTCCGCCTGTTTTCCGCGCTTTTCGGCTGCCCGGCGCTTCACCCCCCGAGTTCCCGTCACCCCCTGAGTTCCAGCGCGCGATCATAGAGGGCGCGGCGGTCGAGACCGAGCTTCTTCGCGACCTCCCCAGCCGCCTTGGACAGGGGGAGGCGTTCCATCGCCTCCAGCAGCGCCGCGTCGGCATCCTCGGCGCTGGCGGGCGGCGCCTCGCCGGGGGGGCCGACGGTGACGACGATCTCCCCCCTGGGCGGGGCGTCGGCATAGCGGGCGGAGAGTTCGCTCAGCGTGCCCGTGGCGGTTTCCTCGAAGGCCTTGCTGATCTCCCGCGAGACGGCGGCTTCGCGGTCGCCCAGATGCTCCGCCATGGCGGCAAGGCTTTCCGACAGGCGCGGGCCGCTTTCGTAGAAGACGAGCGTGGCGCGCAGGGCAGCGACTTCGGCGAGGACGTCGCCCCGCGCCTTCTGCTTCGACGGCAGGAAGCCCATGAAGAGGAAGCGGTCGGTGGGCAGGCCCGACAGGGTGAGCGCGGCGATGGCGGCGCTGGGGCCGGGCAGCGTCGTGATCCTGCGTCCGGCGGCGCGGGCGTCGCGCACCAGCTTGTAGCCCGGATCGGAGATCAGCGGGGTTCCCGCGTCCGAGAGAAGCGCCACCGATTCGCGCGCCATCCGCTCGATCAGGCGGGCCCGCACCCCCTCCGCACTGTGGTCGTGATAGGGGACCATCGGCCGGTCGGACCCGGCATGGCGCAGCAGTCGTGCGCTGACCCGTGTATCTTCCACGGCGATCACATCGGCCAGACGCAGGACTTCGGCCGCGCGGGGGGTTAGGTCTGCAAGGTTGCCGATCGGCCCCGCAACGATGTAAAGCCCCGGTTCAAGCCTAGACGGTTCAGTTTCCATAAGGATGCCAGATGACAGAGACGGATGCCCCCCGGCAAGCGGACTTGTTCGCTTCGATGCGACGCGCCGGGCGGATTTTGTTCGCCGCGACGGCTTTGCTGGTCGCCGCCTGTCAGTCGATCGTGCCCAAGGGCCCCGGTCCGGCGCAGCCCAGCGGGCCGGTGCAGACGGGCCCCGACGTCACCGAAGGCCTGCCCACCGACACGCTGCGCCATCGCGTCGCGCTGCTGGTGCCGATGAGCGGTCCCAATGCCGGGGTCGGCCAGTCCATCGCCAATGCGACCACGCTGGCGCTGCTGGACACCAAGGCCGACAAGGTGCGCATCACCACCTACGACACCGGGGTCGGCGCGGCGGCGGCGGCGAACAAGGCGCTGGCGGACGGCAACAAGCTGATCCTGGGGCCGTTGCTGGCGGAGGATGCGCGGATCGTCGGCCCCATCGCGGCGCGGGCCAATGTGCCGGTCATCAGCTTCTCCAACGACACCAGCGTCGCCGGGAACGGCGTCTACATCATGGGCTACAACCCCAACCAGTCGATCGAACGGGTGGTGGAATTCGCCAGGGGCAAGGGCCTGTCCAAATTCGCCGCGCTGGTGCCCAAGGGAACCTATGGCGAGCGGTCTGGCACCGCCCTGTTGCGCGCGGTCGAGGGTGCGGGCGGGACCGTGGTGTCGATGCAGACCTTCGACCGCAGCCCCGCCTCCATCACGGCGGCGGTCAGGAAATTGCAGGCCTCCTCCAGCTATGACGCGCTGCTGATCGCGGACAGCGGCCGGGTGGCGGTGCAGGTCGCGCCGATCGTGCGGAAGAATGGCGGCGCGACGGCGCGGCTGCTGGGCACCGAATTGTGGAATACGGACAGCGGCTTGGCGTCCAGCCCGGTGCTGCGCGGCGCCTGGTTCGCCAGCGTGTCGGATGGCCTCTACCGCCAGCTCGCGACCAAATATCGGGCGCGCTACGGCAATGCGCCGTTCCGGTTGTCGGCG
This sequence comes from Sphingobium fuliginis, assembly GCF_015074805.1. NCBI lineage: Bacteria > Pseudomonadati > Pseudomonadota > Alphaproteobacteria > Sphingomonadales > Sphingobiaceae > Sphingobium > Sphingobium fuliginis. Next base: position 2,146,536 of record NZ_CP060035.1, read on the forward strand.
CTCGGCTATGACGCGGTGCTGCTGACCGTGCGGATCGCGCGCGACTGGAAGCCGGGGACGACCTTCCCGGCGGCGCGGCTGCGCGATGCGGGGGGCTTTGCCGGGATCGACGGCGCGTTCCGCTTCGGCCGGGACGGCATTGCGGAACGGGCGCTTGAAGTGTCGGAGATCGGCGCGGGCACCTTCACGGTCGTCGCGCCCGCGCCACGCGCCTTTGCCGAATAGCGTGCCGCGTGCTCCTGCAACGGCGGAGCACGCGGCAGATGACGGTCAGGACGCGGTCCGCCCGGTCGGCAGGATCAATGGCCAGTCGCCGTCCGTTTCTATGCGCGCCGAAATGCCGTACACTTTGGCGAGATTCCCCGCCGTCAGCACGTCCAGCGGCGCGCCGTCGGCCACCGGCGAGCCGCGATCCATCAGCACCAGCCGGTCGCAATAGCGCGCCGCCATGCCCAGGTCGTGCAGCACGGTGACGACCAGCGATCCCGCCCGCGCCTCTGCCCTGAGCAGGTCCATGACGTCGATCTGATGCCCCGGATCGAGCGCGGCCAAGGGCTCGTCCGCGATCAGCGCGGGCGCGCCGACCGCCAGCGCCCGGGCCAGCAGCACGCGGGCGCGCTCGCCCCCCGACAATTCGGTCGCCACCCTGCCCTTCAGATGCAGTGCGTCGGCGCGCATCAGGGCGGCGTCGATCAGCGCCTCATCCTCCACGGAAAGGCGGGACAGCGGCCCCAGATGCGGCAGGCGGCCCAGCGCCACCAGCCGCTCCACCGCCAGCGGCCAGTGCAGCGTCTGTCCCTGCGGCAGATAGGCGATGCGCCGGGCGATCTGCTGCCGGCTGAGCCGCGCGCTATCGGCGCCGTCGATCAGGACGGAGCCGTTTTCCCGTTTCACAAGGCCCAGCATGGCGCGGATCAGCGTCGACTTCCCTGCGCCATTGGGACCGATGATGCCGACCAGCTCGCCCGGCCCGAGCGCAAGATCGACGCCGCTTACCGCCGGATGGCGGCCCAGCCTGACGGAAAGCCCCTGTGCGCGGATCGTCACCATAGCCGCCTCTCCCGCATCAGATGCATCAGGAACACCGGAACGCCCAGCAGCGCCGTCAGCACCCCCAGCTTGAGTTCGCTGCCGGTCGGTATCAGCCGCACGCCGATGTCCGCCAGCGTCAGCAGCGCCGCGCCGCCCAGCATGGAGGGCAGCAATATGGCGGAGGGGGAGCGGTCGGTCAGCGGCCGCACCAGATGCGGCACGATCAGGCCGACGAAGCCGATCGCCCCGGACACCGCCACCGCGCCGCCGACGCCGATGGCGACGCCCAGCATCAGGCGGATGCGCGCCCGGCGAAGGTCGATGCCGAGCGCCTGCGCCCCATCCTCCCCCAGCGTCAGCGCGTCCAGCGTCCGTCCGTCCGCGATCAGCAGCGCCGCCCCCACCACGACGCAGGGCAGCGCGATCCAGACATGGCCATAGGCGCGGTTTTCCAGGCTGCCCATCAGCCAGCTCATGATCTCCATGGCGGCGAAGGGATTGGGCGACAGGTTCAGCGACAGGCTGATCCCCGCCCCCGCCAGCGTCGCGATGGCGATGCCGGCGAGGATCAGCGTGAGCGGGCTTTCCGCGGGGCCCGCGAGCAGGAACAGCGCGGCGATGCCGATCAGGCCGGTCATGATGGCGAGCGCGGGAAGCGCCAGCGGATGCGCCTGCGCCAGCCCGAAATAGAGCGCGCCGACCGCGCCCAGCGCGGCGCAGTTGGATGCCCCCAGGACCGAAGGTTCGGCCAGCGGATTGCGCAGATAGCCCTGAAGCGCCGCGCCCGCCAGCCCGAGCATCGCGCCGACGATCAGGCCAAGCAGCATGCGGGGCAGGCGCAGGTCGAGAAGGATGGCGCGGGCGACGTCATCGCCGCCGCCGCCGAGGACGGCGAAGATGCGCGCCGGGGAGAGCGGAACCGCGCCAAGAGTGAGGGAAGCAAGGGCGGCCAGCAGCGCCAGCGCCGTCAGCGTGGGGATCAGCAGCGGATGGCGCCGGGCGCTCATGGCTTGCGCGTCCTTCCCTGCTTGCTACAGCGTGCCGTGCTCCTGCGAAGGAGGGAGCACGTTGGTTTGTTGAGGCACGATCCGGGAGCAGCAGCGTGCGGTGCAGAATGATCTTTACAACGTTCTGCGCCCTGGCCCTGACCGGCGCGGCGCCCGCCCAACCCCGGCGCATCGTGTCGCTCAACACCTGCGCCGACCAATATGTGCTCGCTCTGGCGGACCCGGCGCAGATCGCCGCGCTCAGCCCCTATGGGCACGACCCGGAACTGTCGGCGGCGGTCGGCAGGGCCCGCGCCTTCCGCACCCTCAAGCGCCCGGCGGAGGAAGTGCTGGCGATCCGCCCCGACCTGCTGATCGGCTTTCCTTCCGGCGGCAGCGTCGTCGGCGCGCCGCCGGGCGAGTGGCGGACCCTGGGGCTGGCGAGCGCGGACAGCTATGCCATGATCCTGACGCAGATCCGGCAGGTGGCGGCGGCGGTCGGCCATCCCGAACGGGGCGAAGCGATGATCGCCCGGATGAACAGCGACCTTGCCGCCCTGCCCCGCCCGAAGCGTCGCGGGGTTGCCGCCTATTATCAGCGGCGCGGCTATATGACCGGCACCGGCACGCTGGTCGACGACCTGATGCAGCGGGTGGGCCTGATCAATCTGGCCCGCAGGCTGGGCAAGCCGGCGCTGTCGCAACTGTCGCTGGAGGAGATGATCGCCGCCCATCCGGACTGGCTGATCGTGGAGACCGGCAGCGAGAAGGTGGTCGATCAGGGGACGGAAATGCTGCACCACCCCATACTGCGCGCCATCCCGCGCATCCGCGTGCCGCAGGCGTGGACGGTGTGCGGCGGCCCCGCCTATGTCGAGGCGGCGCGGGGCATCGCAGCGCAGCTTGACGGCGCTGCGCACAAGGGCACAGCGCAGCTTGACGGCGCTGCGCACAAGAGCACGGCGCAGCTTCACGGCGCTGCGCGCAAGGGCACAGCGCAGCGCAAGGGCGCGGCGCGGGTGAACGCCGCGCCGCGCCGCTAGGCTATTTTCAGAAGCGCGCACGCACGCCGCCGAAGGCCGACCGGCCATAAGTGCCATAGCCATAGACCGTGGCGTATTTCTCATCGGTCAGATTGTCGATGCGGCCGTAGATTTCCAGATTTTCCCGGATCGGGAAAGACGCCCGGACGTTCGCCGTCGCATAGCCGTCCAGCCGCACCATATTGGTCGCATCGTTGAAGCTGTCGCCTACCATCGTCACCGTCGCGCCGGTCGACAGGCCGAAGGGCCAGACATAGTCCGCCGAAACGCTGACCGCATTGGCGGCGCGGCGCGGCAGCCGGGCGCCCGTGTTGCGGTCCCGAGCATCGACATAGCTGTAGGCGGCGGTGACGGTCAGCGCATCGACGGGCCGCAGCGTCAGCATCGCCTCCACGCCCTTGGCGCGGGTGCGGTCCAGATTTCCGTAGAGCGAAGTCGCATAATCGAAATTGATCTGGTTGCGCGTAACGCGCCGGAACGCCGTCAGCGAGAGCATCGCCCGACTGCCCGCCAGGCTCTGGTCGAAACCGATGTCATAGCTTTTCGACCGCTCGGGCTTGAGTGCGCGGTTGCCGCTGAAGCTGTCGTAAAGCTGATAGAGGGAGGGTGCCTTGAAACCCTCACCATAGCTGGCCCGAAAATTGGTGGAGCCGCCATTGGGGGTGTAGTTCGCATTTGCACCGAAGGTCGTCGCGCCACCGAACTGGCTGTGATCGTCATGCCGGACGCCGCCGGTCAATGCGAGGCCCGCAAACGGCTTCACGACTGCGAGGGCATAGACGCTGTCGATGTCGGCCTTTGCCTTGCCCACGACTTTGTCGCCCGTGAAGAAATCATGATAGAAGAAATCATAGTCCGGCCGTTCATGCTCGTAACCGAAGATGAGCCGGGCCTGATCGACCGGTTGATAGACGCCTTCATATTCGAAGCGCAGATTGGTGCCGGAGAAGCCGTAATCCGGCGCCTCGCCCCGCTGGAGCATATAATCGCGGTCATTGCGGAACCAGGTGATGGCAGCGCGGTTGGCCAACTTGCCGTCGAACAAGGACAGGTTGAGACCCGCATAGCCGATATATTGGTCGAGCTTGCTGACATCGCTCGATTCCATCGGCGCACCGAAGAACAGGTCGGTGTTGAGATCGGCATGGATATAATAGCCGTGCAGGTCGAGGCTGAGATTGTCGGCAAAGGCCAGTTTCAGCTTCGCGTTGGTCGCGAGATTTTCGTAGCCGTCCTTTTCAGTGCCGTTGGCGGCGGCGGAAATTCCGTCGGTGTTGAAATAGGCGATGCCGATGCCGCCGGACACCATGCCAGTGGCACCGGAAATATCTGCCTTTGCATTCAGCGTGTCGGCATAGCCAAAGTCGACCGAGGCGTTGCCGGCCAAACCCTCTGCGGGCGCGCCCGTCATGATGTTGACGACACCGCCGATCGCCTGACTGCCATATACCACGGAATTGGAACCGCGCAGCACTTCGATCCGCCTTATGTTGCCGGTCAGCAGATTGCCAAAATCATAGGCATCGCCAATCCCGCTCGGATCGTTGACCTTTACGCCATCGATCAGCACCAGCGTCTGCGTCGTTTCCGCCCCCCGCAGTGAAACGCCAGTGACCCCGCCCACCGCATCGGCCCGGTTGAAGCGCACCCCCGGCGTGGTGGCCAGCAGGTCGACGACGCTGACGCTCTGGCGGGTGCGGATGGTGTCGGCGTCGATGACGGTGACCGCCTGGCCGACCTCGTCGCGCGGCTGTTCGATGCCCAGCGCGGTGACGATGATCTCATCCTCCGCCAGGGCGGGAGCGGCCGCGAGCAAGGCGGCGATGGAAATGGAAATCCTCAACATGTCTATATTCCCCCTGAGCGCCGGTGCAACATGGCTCAGGGCGTCCGCTCGCGCGGCCGGACGGGGGAAATGGCCGGCGCCCGTGCCCTCTCCCCGCACCGATGCGGCCCTGCGCCGCTTCGTCGCTCAGACGGAGAACACCGTGCCATGGCCATACCCTGGACCAAGGCAAGAGCGACCATGCGCCGGCAGGTCTCCTGGCTCGCGGGTCAATGCGGCGATGCACGCCTTCCCGGACTTGCGTCCAGTGGCCGGCCCCTGGGCCGAAGTGCATCGCGCTCACCGCTTACAGTTGCAGGGACAGCCGCGGAATAGGACGGTTTCCCGTCCGCACCGCATTCCCGTTTTCAGCCCCCTTCGGGGCACCGGCGCGATCTTCTTTTTGCGCGCGAAGGCATTGCCCCGCCCGCGTCCCGCGCCATAAGGGAAAGCGGCGGCCATGCCAAGAGGCAGCCATGGAAGGAGATTGCATGCCGTTCGCCATCAGCCCCGCCGATGTCGAGGATGCGGCGCGGGTCATCGCCCCTGCCGCCATCCGCACGCCGCTGCTGGAAAATGCGGCGCTCAACGCCCGCTGCGGCCGGCGCGTGCTGGTGAAGTTCGAAGGCGCGCAGCACAGCGGATCGTTCAAGTTCCGCGGCGCCTACAACCGGCTGGCCCGCCTGGACGCGGCGGAGCGAAAGGCGGGGGTCGTCGCCTGGTCTTCGGGCAATCATGCGCAGGGCGTGGCCCTTGCGGCGCGGTTGCTGGGCATGGCGGCGACGATCGTGATGCCGGCCGACGCGCCCGCGATCAAGACGGCGAATACGCGGGCGCTGGGCGCAGATGTCGTGCCCTATGACCGCTTCACCCAAAGCCGGGAGGAAATCGCCACGAGGCTGGCGAATGAACGGGGCGCGGTGCTGGTGCCGTCCTTCGACGATCCCTTCATCATGGCCGGCCAGGGGACGATCGGGCTGGAGATCATGGAACAGGCCGCCGAAGCGGGGGCGGAGATCGGCCAGATCCTCGTCAATTGCGGCGGCGGCGGCATGGTGTCGGGAATTGCGACCGCCGTGAAGGCGCGCCAGCCCGGCGTCGCGATCCTGGCGGTGGAGCCGGAAGCGTTCGACGATACGGCGCGCTCGCTGGCGAGCGGCGTGCGGGAAAGCGTATCGCCCGATGCGCGGTCGATCTGCGACGCCCTGCTGTCTCCCGCGCCGGGGGCGCTGACCTTTCCCATCAACCGGGCCTATCTGTCGGGCGGCCTTACGGTGAGCGACGATCAGGTGCGCGACGCGATGCGCTTTGCCTTTTCGGCCCTCAAGCTGGTGGTGGAGCCGGGCGGGGCCGCGTCGCTGGCGGCGATGCTGGCCGGGCTGGCTCCGGATGCCGACGGGGCGAGCGTCGTGGTGATCTCCGGCAGCAATGTCGATCCCGACAGCTATGCCCGGATCATCGCGGGCGGCGCATGATGCGGCTGATGGGGGCGGTTCTGGCCGGCGGGCGGTCCAGCCGGTTCGGCAGCGACAAGGCGCGGGCGATGCTGGATGGGCGCAGCCTGCTGGAGCATGCGGTGGCGGCGCTGGGGCGGCAGGTCGAAACCGTGGCGGTCTGCGGCCGGCAGGTGGAGGGGATGATCGGGCTGGCGGATCGGCCGGCTGCGGACATGGGGCCGCTGGGGGGCCTGAACGCGGCGCTGCATCATGCGCGGGCGCTGGGTTATGACGCGGTGCTGACGACCGGATGCGACGTGCCCGCCTATCCGGACGGGCTGGCGGAGGCGTTGATCGGACAGGGAGCCGCCATCCTCAAGGGGCAGCAGCTGATCGGCTTCTGGCCTGCTTCGCTGGCTGGCGAGCTGGACGCGCATCTGGCGGAGGAGAATAACCGGTCGATCCGTGGCTGGCTGGAGCGGGTGGGCGCGCGGATCGTGGAGCGGCCGGAGTTCGTGCTGCCCAACATCAACCGGCCCGAGGATCTGGAGAGACTCACCCGGCCGGGTCGAGACGGTCGTCAGGCGTGAAGGCCAACATGCGCGGCGAGGTCGGCAGGCGCATGCGTTCCGGCCACCGCCTCCCCGATCAGCAGCAGGGTCGGGTCGTCGTCGCTGATCGTCCGCACCAGAAAGGCGAGCGCCGACAGCTTGCCCCGGATCAGGCGTTCATTGGGCAGGGAGACGTTGACCGCCACCATCACCGGCGTTTCGGGATCGCGTCCGGCGGCGATCAGGCAGCGGCCGATCTCGCCCGCCGCCGCGCGGCCCATATAGATGCCGAGCGTGCCGCCCGGACGGGCCAGCGCTTCCCAGTCGAGCCGCAGCGGCTCGCCCGCCTTCAGATGCGCGGTCACCAGCGTCAATCCCCGCGCCACCCCGCGCAGCGTGAGCGAGGCATGGCCGCTCGCCGCCGCCGCGCTGGCCGTGGTGACGCCGGGGCAGATGCGCACGGCAACGCCCGCCTCCGCCAGATGGGCGATCTCCTCCGCCGAGCGGCCGAAGACCGAGGGGTCGCCGCCCTTGAGGCGGACGACGCGGCGGCCCGCCCTGGCGGCCGCGAGCAGCAGGTCGTTGATGCTGCCCTGCGCCTTCGAATGGCGGCCCGAACGCTTGCCGACGCTGACCCGCTCGACGCCTGAGGGGATGAGGTCGATCACGCCCGGCCCGACCAGCGCGTCGTGGAAGACGACATCCGCCGCCGCGATCAGCCTTTCGGCCTTGCGGGTGAGCAGGTCCGGATCGCCCGGCCCCGCGCCGACCAGCCAGACCTGTCCGGGGGCGATGAGATCATTCGGCTGCATGAAGCGTCTCCTGCATGTTTTGGGCAAGGATATTGGCGAGCGCGGGCCGGCACGATCCGCAATTGGTGCCCGCGCCCAGCGCCCTGCCGATGGCGGGCACATCGACCAGTTGCCGTTCGCGGATCGCGGCGACGATCTGGTTGAGGCCGATGTCGAAGCAGACGCAGACGGTCGCGCCCTTGTCTCCAGCCGCGCCCGGTCCCCGCGCCGCGAGGACGGAGCCGCCCACCCCCTCTGCCTGCAACTGGCCGATCAGCCAGTCGCGCGAGGGCAGCAGGCCGCTGCGCGTCACGAACAGCACGCCGTTCAGCCTGCCTTCGCCGATGGTCGCGATGCGGCGCGTGCCGCGCGATGCGTCCATCGCCTCGACGCGGTCGCCCTTCGGAAGAAAGGCGTCGAGTCGGGCTGGGTCGCCATTGCCGGCGATTTCGTAGAGCGCGCCGCCCGGCACGGCGATGCGGGTGGACCAGAGGCAGGGCAGCTTCACCGGCTGCCCGATCCCTTCCCGATCGCGCAGGATGAGGAAACCGCTCCACTCGGTCGCGACCTTCCCGATGCTGACCGGGGTGGATTTGAAGCCGGGCTGGCCCGAATGGGGATCGACCAGCGGACGCGGGAGCAGGCCGGTGCGGCCGCCGCTGGACGTCTGGTCCGTCCAGTGGATCGGGGTGAAGATTTCGCCGCGCCGCTGGCCTTCGTTCAGGCTGACGCGGAAGATGCTGTTGCCCTGCGCCGTCTCGACGCGGGCGAGGTCGCGGTCGGCAATCCCCAGCGCCGCGGCGTCCCGCGGGTGGATTTCCACCAGCGGCTCTTCGCGATGGCGGGCGAGTTTAGGGGACAGGCCGGTGCGGCTCATCGTGTGCCACTGGTCGCGATAACGGCCGGTGTTGAGCGTCATCGGCCACTGTTTCAGCGGCTCCTGCATGTCCATCTGCTTCGTCAGGACCAGCCGCGCCCGGCCGTCCGGCGTCGGGAAGCGGCCGTCGGCAAAGGGCGTGCCGCCCCAGCGGAAAGGCTCCATGGCGTCATAGGCATCATTGCCGATGGCGGCCCAGGCGCGCAGGTTCAGCACCCGCTGCCCATCATTGCCATAAGCGGTGAGCCGCGCATGTTCGCGCCAGATGTCGGCGGGCCGATCATAGGCGAAGGCATTGCGCCACCCCATGCGGCGCGCGACCTCCTTGACGATCCACCAGTCCGGCTTCGCCTCTCCGGGCAGCGGCAGGAAGGGGCGCTGGCGGCTGATCGTGCGGTCCGAATTGGTGACGGTGCCGTCCTTTTCCCCCCAGCCGGCGGCGGGCAGGCGGACATGGGCATGCGCGCCCGTATCGGTGTCGGCCATGATGTCCGACATGACGACGAAGGGACAGGCGGCCAGCGCGTCCCTGACCCGGTTCGCGTCGGGCATGGAGACGGCGGGGTTGGTCGCCATGATCCAGAGCGCCTTGATCCGGCCTTCATCCACGGCGCGGAACAGGTCGACGGCCTTCAGGCCCGCTTTGGTCGCCATTTTCGGCGCGGCCCAGAAGCGGCCCACCCGCGCCACATTGTCCGGCGCGAAGTCCATATGCGCGGCGAGCGTCGAGGCGAGGCCGCCGACTTCCCGCCCGCCCATGGCGTTGGGCTGGCCGGTGATCGAGAAGGGCGCCGCGCCCGGCTTGCCGATGCGGCCGGTGGCGAGGTGGACGTTGATGATCGCGTTCACCTGATCGGTGCCGCGGATCGACTGGTTGATGCCCTGGCTGAACAGCGTCACCGTGCGCGGCGTGGCGGCGAACAGCGTGTAGAACTGCTCCAGCAGCGCGGGCGCGACGTCGCAGGTCTCCGCGGTCGTCCAGAGATCGTGCCCGGTGCGGACATGTTCCCAGAAACCCTCGGGCGCGCTGACATGGTCAGCGAGGAAGGCCGGATCGGTGAGCCCCTGCTGCGCTATCCAAGCCAGCAGGCCGTTCATCAGGGCAACGTCGGTGCCGGGCTTCACCGGCAGATGCAGATCGGCCCCTTCGCAGGTTTCGGTGCGGCGCGGGTCGATGACGACCAGTTTCGTGCCGCGCGCGGCGCGGGCCGCCTGGATGCGCTGATAGACGATGGGGTGGCACCAGGCGGTGTTGGAACCCACCAGCACGATCAGGTCTGCCTGCTCCAGATCGTCATAGCTGGCGGGCACGACATCCTCGCCGAAGGCCCGGTTGTGTCCGGCGACGGCGCTGGACATGCAGAGGCGGCTGTTGGTGTCGATGTTGGAGGAGCCGATGAAGCCCTTCATCAGCTTGTTGGCGACATAATAATCCTCCGTCATGAGCTGACCGGAGACGTAGAAGGCCACGCTGTCCGGGCCATGACGATCCATGGTTTCGCGAAAGCGCCGGGCGACAAGGTCCAGCGCCTTGTCCCAGCCTGCACGCCTGTTGCCGATCATCGGGTGCAGCAGGCGGCCGGTCAGCCCTGTCGTCTCGCCCAGATGCGTGCCCTTGGAACAGAGGCGGCCGGCATTGGCGGGGTGAGTCTCGTCGCCCCTGATGGTGATCGAGCGGGGGCCGGTCGGCGTCGCGGAGATGCCGCAGCCGACGCCGCAATAGGCGCAGGTGGTGCGGATGGCGCGCTCCATTCACCCCTCCCCTTCGGGTTCGCCTGTCGGGGCTGCCCCGGCCCCTCCCCTGAAGGGAAGGGGGTTTTTGCTGTGCCGGTTCACGCCGCCGCCCTCGCCTGCTCCGGCGGTGCGATCAGGATGCGGTCTCCTTCCATCCGCACCGCTATGGTCGGGGTGCAGCCCTTATCCCCGCCCTGCGCCTCGCCCGTTCTGAGCGCGATGGTCCAGTTGTGCAGCGGGCAGGCGACGCTGTGGCCGTGGACGATGCCCTGACTGAGCGGGCCTTTTTTGTGCGGGCATTCATTGACCAGCGCGAAGACATGGTCGTCGCCGGTGCGGAACACCGCGATTTCCTTCTCTCCTGCGATCTGCACGGTACGGGCGCCGCGCTGGGGAATGTCGGCCAGCGTTCCGATGTCGATCCAGTCGGTCATGTCGTTCACTCCGCAGCGATGGCGCCAAAGGGCATTGGGGGTTCGAGGGGCTGGTGCAGTTCGCTGTCCGCACCGGCTGCGCGCTGCGCCCAGGGATCATCCTGGGAGAAGCTCTGCGAATAGAGGAAGCGGCTGCGCAGCGCCTCGCGGCCTGCTTCGTCCTCGACGATCCGGCTCTTCACATATTCCACGCCGACCCGCTCTATCCACGGCGCGGTGCGCTCCAGATAGCGGGCTTCCTCGCGGTAGAGCTGGATGAAGGCGGCGCAATGATCGAGCGCCTCCTGCTCGGTCGAAACCTTGCACAGCAGGTCGGTGGCGCGGACATGGATGCCGCCATTGCCGCCGACATGCAGTTCATAGCCCGAGTCGACGCAGACCACGCCGAAGTCCTTGATCGTCGCCTCCGCGCAGTTGCGGGGGCAGCCCGACGCCGCGATCTTGAACTTGTGGGGCATCCACGATCCCCAGGTCATCCGCTCGATCCTGACCCCCAAGCCCGTGGAATCCTGCGTGCCGAAGCGGCACCATTCGGACCCGACGCAGGTCTTCACGGTGCGCAGCGACTTGCCATAGGCATGGCCCGACACCATGCCGGCGGCGTTGAGATCGGCCCAGACGGCGGGCAGGTCTTCCTTCCTGATGCCGAAGATGTCGAGCCGCTGGCCGCCCGTCACCTTCACCATGGGCGCGTTGTACTTCTCGACCACGTCGGCGATGGCGCGCAGTTCCCTGGGGCTGGTGAGGCCGCCCCACATGCGCGGCACAACCGAATAGGTGCCGTCCTTCTGGATGTTGGCGTGCATCCGTTCGTTGACGAAGCGGCTCTGCTGGTCGTCCCGATATTCGCCGGGCAGCGCGCAGAGCAGATAATAGTTCAGCGCGGGGCGGCAGGAGGAACAGCCGTCCGGCGTCGACCAGTGCAGCAACTGCATGACTTCCGGGATGGAGCGCATATTCTGCGCCACGATCTCCCGCCGGACATCGTCATGGGTGAAGCTGGTGCATTTGCACAGGGTCTTCGGGCCGGACTGGACCTCATCGCCCAGCACCACGCTCAGCAGATTTTCGACAAGGCCCGTGCAGGAGCCGCAGCTTGCCGACGCCTTGCAGGTGGCGCGCACCGCGTCGAGGCTGCACGCGCCCTTTTCGATGCAGGCGACCACCTGGCCCTTGGCTACGCCGTTGCAGCCGCAGATCTCGGCATCGTCCGAGAGCGCCGCAACGGCCGCCTTAGGGTCCAGCGCGCCCCCTCCCGAGGCGCCAAGGGCGGCATAAGCCTGACCGAAGATCAGCAGGTCGCGAATGCCGCTGACATCCTCCTCGCGCTTCAGCAGGTCGAAATACCAGCCGCCATCGACCGTGTCGCCATAGAGCACCGCGCCGACGATCCTGTCGTTCCTGACGACGACGCGCTTGTAGATCCCGCGCGAGGCGTCGCGCAGGACGATGTCCTCGCACCCCTCTCCGCCCGAAAAGTCGCCGGCGGAGAAGACGTCCAGGCCCGCGACCTTGAGCTTGGTGGAGGTGACGGAACCCTTGTAGCCGCTATGCCGGTCGGTCAGGCCGTCAGCGAGGCTGCGGCACATCTCCCACAGCGGAGCGACGAGGCCGTAGACATTGCCGTCATGCTCGACGCATTCGCCGACAGCGAGAATATCGGGGTCGCTGGTGACCATATGGTCGTCGACCCTGATGCCGCGATCGACCTCCAGCCCGGCTTCGCGGGCGAGAGCGGTCGAGGGACGGATGCCCACCGCCATCACCACCAGACTGGCGGGGATGTCGCGGCCGTCCTTCAGCCGGACGCCCTCGACCTTGCCGTCGCCATAGATAGATTCGGTGTTGGCGCCGGTCAGGATGGTCTGGCCCCGGCCCTCCAGAGCCGACTTCAGCAGCCAGCCCGCCGCTTCGTCGAGCTGCCGCTCCATCAGCGTGTCCATGAGGTGGATGACGGTCACCTTCATGCCGCGCAGGGTCAGGCCATGTGCGGCTTCGAGGCCGAGCAGGCCGCCGCCGATCACCACCGCGTCGCCGCCCTTTCCGGCGGCCTCCAGCATGGCGTCGACATCCTTCATGTCGCGGAAGCTGATGACGCCGGGCAGGTCCTTCCCCGGAACCGGGATGATGAAGGGGTCCGACCCGGTGGCGATGAGCAGCTTGTCATAGCCGACGGTGCGACCCGATTGGCTCGTGACGGTCTTTCCGGCGCGGTCTATCGCCGTCACCGGATCGCCCGCGATCAGTTCGATATTGTTGTCGCTGTACCAGTCGCGGCTGTTGATGATGATGTCGTCGAAGCTCTTTTCCCCGGCCAGAACCGGCGAGAGCATGATGCGGTTATAATTTACATGGGGCTCCGCGCCGAAGATGGTGACGCGGTAACGGTCCCTGTCCCGCGCCAGCAGTTCCTCGACCGCGCGGCAGCCGGCCATGCCGTTGCCCACCACCACCAGATGTTCGCGAACATCGTCCGAAGGCATGAAGAGCGCCTCTTCACTGGCCGTTTCCGGTCCGGCGTTGTTCTGAAAATCCATCCTTCGACTCCAGAAAAGAAAAAGGCCGCCATCCGGACCCCCGGTCCTGAAACCGGAGGTCTGGATGGCGGCCTTGCCATCATAAGCGCCTTGATCGTCCGTCTGTGGACCACCGCGGCTATGGAAGAAGGACAACCCTGTCCCTTGCATTGCAGCATATGCTCTTGACGATTCGGGTCAAGCGGTTCCTCGCAGCACGATGTATTTTTGTTGCGGCGCCCCTGCGCCTTGCCGCAGGCGCGAAAAGGGCGGCGGCCTGTCGTGGGCCGCCGCCTCCCTCTCCTTGCCGTAAGCCGATCAGATGCGCGCCGCGCCGGTCCAGGTCGCGCGCCAGCGGGCGCGGACCAGCGTGATGCCGAGGAAGGCGGCCAGCGCAAGGCCCGCGAAGATCAGGAAGCCGGGCGCGAAGCTGCCGGTGAACTGCCGGGCGATGCCCAGCGACGAGGCGAGATAGAAGCCGCCAATGCCGCCCGCCATGCCGACCAGCCCGGTCATGACGCCGATTTCCGCCTGAAAGCGCTGCGGCACGAGCTGGAAGACCGCGCCGTTGCCGACGCCCAGCGCCAGCATCGCGGCGACGAAGAAGCCCAGGGCGGAGAGCAGCGTCGGCGCATAGGCGACGCCCGCCAGAGCCAGCGCGGCAGCGATATAGACCATCATCAGCGCCTTGACGCCGCCGATCCGGTCGGCCAGCGCGCCGCCCATCGGGCGCACCAGCGACCCGGCGAAGACGCAGCCGGCGGTGCAATAGCCCGCGACCACCGGGGTAAGGCCGAATTGATCGGTGAAGTAGATCGGCAGCGAGGCGGCCAGTCCCACGAAACCGCCGAAGGTCACCGAGTAGAAGCCCATCAGCCACCAGGCGTCGGCGCTTTTCAGCGGATGGAAATAATCGACCAGCCGCTTGGGCGCGGGCGCATCGGGCGCGTTACGGGCCATGACCATATAGAGGATGAAGACGATGGTCAGCGGAATGCAGGCAAGGCCCAGCACCGCGTTCCAGCCGAACAGCCTGGCCAGCATCGGCGCGAACAGCGACGCCAGCACCGTGCCGGAATTGCCCATGCCGGCAAGGCCCATCGCCTTGCCCTGATGTTCGGCGGGATACCAGCGGCTGGCGAGCGGCAGCGCGATCGCGAAGCTGGCCCCGGCAAAGCCCAGGATCACGCCCAGCGCCAGCGTGCCGCCGAAGCTGTCGACGCCGAGAAGCCATGCCGTGAAGAGGCCGAGGATGACGATCGCCTGGCTGATCGCCCCCGCCTGCTTGCAGCCGATCCGATCGACCAGCAGGCCGTTGACGACCCGCAGCACGGCGCCCGCCAAAGTCGGGACGGCGACCATCAGGCCCTTTTCGGCCGGCGTCAGGCCCAGGCTTTTGGAGATGGAGGGCGCCAGCGGCCCCAGCAGCACCCACACCATGAAGGCAAGGTCGAAATAGAGGAAAGCGGCGATGAGCGTGGGCGTGTGCCCGGCCTTCCAGAAACTGGTCTGGCCGGCTTCTCCTTCAACCCCCGGAGCCTGGTCCTCCGGACGCTCCCAATATGCAGTTGCCATGATGACGTCCCTCGAATCTTGTGAAATGGGCACGAAAAAAGCCGCTTCCGGACCTCGCTCCTGCGAAATTCGGCCAGCGGCTTTGCTGTATGATCGGAGGGAGAACGCGATCCCGACCTTGGGAAGGGCTCATCCCGGAAAACGCGCCTCGTCGCGCGACTCTCATCTTATCTCGCGATTCGATCCATGTTGCAAGGCACAAATTGGCGAGCGCGAGGGCGGGATTTCAGAAGCTGGCGAGGAAATCCTCGATCCGCTCCGGATCGAATATCCGGCCGTCGAAGAAACGGTCCGGCCCCAGCGTCAGTTCGCCCCGTTTCGATCCCACCGCGAGCGGAGAGGCCACCGCCCCTTCCACCTTCATGCTGGCGCCCGGCATCGCGACGTCGCTGTCCGCCAGCGCCCGGCGGAAGATGTCCGGCCGGAACACCGACGCGGCCCGGGCGGCATTGTCCGCGCTATGGTCCACCATCTTCCAGCGGACGAGCTGCGAATAGATCCACAGCGCCTGGCTGCGCCACGGAAAGGGCGTCGCCTCCCGCGAGAAGAGCATGAAATCGGGCATGGAGAGCGGCGCCATGTCGATGCGGGGCACGATCCTGCCCGACAGCGCGCGCAGGATCACCTCCGCAGGCTGGTCCACATATTGGGAGCGTGAGAGAAGATGCGCCAGCGCCTCCTGATTTTCCGGGTCGTCGCACCAGCCCGCCGCCCGCACCAACGCCCGCAGCAACCGGTCGACGCTGTCGGGATTCTCCTCCAGCCAGGGCGTGCGGAAAGCCAGCACCTTCTCCACCCCGCGCCGCCAGATGCGCTCGCCAATGGCCACGGCTTCGCCCAGCCCGGCATCCACGGCCGCGCTGCCCCAGGGTTCGCCCGCGATGAAGCCGTCAATCTCCCCCGCCCCGATCGCCTCCACCGTCAGCGAGGGGGGAAGCACGCGCAGGATGACGTCGCGATCCGGATCGACCCCCGCGCTCGCCAGCCAGTAGCGCAGCATGACGGAATGGCTGGAAAAGCGATGGACGACGCCGATCACCGGCTTGCGCTTCCAGAGGCCGATGGCCGCCGCGAAATCATGCGCGGTGCCCAGCGGATCGTCCAGCCGCGCCGCTATGTCCGGGTCCAGCGCCTGCGCGAACGCGCTCGCCATCACCAGCATGTTGCCGTTGACGTTGAGCTTGTAGGGCGCGGCAAGCGGCGCGGCCTGCTGGCTCAACCCCAGGGTCACGGCGACGGCGAGCGGCGCCAGCATATGGGCGGCCTGCACCTGGCCGAACACCAGCCGGTCGCGCAACGTCGCCCAGCTAGTCGTGCGGACGAGGTCGAGATGCAGCCCCTCCTCCTCCGCGAAGCCCCTTTCCCGCGCCACCGCCAATACGGCGGCGTCGGTCAGCGGCAGGAAGGCGATGCGCAGGTCGGTCGTCATCACATCCCTCCCAACAGGTCGCTGGCGGTGATGAGGGCCTGGGCGACGTCCACGATCTTCTTTCCCTGATTCATCGCGCTCGACCGCAGCAGCGCATAGGCGTCCGGCTCCGAAAGGCCGCGCTGGCTCATCAGGATGGACTTGGCGCGATCGACGATCCTGCGGTCGGACAGCGCGGTGCGCGCCTCGTCCAGTTCGGACTGCAATTTCGCGAAGGCGTTGAAGCGCCGCACCGCCAGTTCCAGCACCGGCTTCACCCTCTCCTTCCGCAGCCCGTCGACGACGTAGGCGGATACGCCCGCGTCGATGGCCGCGCCGATCATCGCCTCGTCGGACTGGTCGACGAACATGGCGATGGGACGGGCGAGCGCCCGGCTGACCGTCAGCATCTCCTCCAGCGTATCGCGGCTTGGGCTGCCCAGGTCCATCAGCACGACGTCCGGGGCCATGCGTTCCAGCCGCGCGACGAATCCGCCGCGCGGGGGGACGATATGAATATCGTCATAGCCCGCCTCGCGCAGCCCTTCCTCCAGAACCGTCGCGCGCAGGCCGCTGTCGTCGATGATGACGATTCGCATGAGACCCCAAGCCTTTTTCGCCACTCAGTGGCCGCGATGTTGCGCCGCGTCAATCGGGCGCGACCGACGACAATTGCCAAGGATGGCGCGCCGCTGTATGCCCGGTCCCGTTTCCCGGAGGATGACGTCATGGACAACTATCTGATCGCAAAGCCCAATCGCTCTGCCCTCAGGAAAGTTGCCGTCCATGCCCTCCATCGTCATTTCCCAGCTCGGCTGGTCCGCGCCTGACGGCACGGCCGTCCTTTCCGGGCTCGATTTTCGTTTCACCGCCGAACGACTCGGCCTTGTCGGACGCAATGGCGTCGGCAAGTCGACCTTGCTCGCCCTGATCGCCGGGCAACGCGCGCCCGCCAGCGGCACGATCCGCATCGACGGCGGCATCGCGACGCTGCGCCAGACCGTTCAGGTCGCCCCGGAGGAACGCATTGCCGACCTGTTCGGCGCGCGGGAGGCGCTGGCCCTGCTCGGCAAGGCGGAGCGCGGCGAGGCCGATATGGCGGAGCTGGAGGCCTGCGACTGGACGCTGCCCGGCCGGATCGAGGAAGCGCTGGCCTCCGTCGGGCTGGCGGCCGATCCCGACACGCCATTGCTGGCCTTGTCCGGCGGCCAGCGCAGCCGCGCCGCGCTGGCCGGAGCGGCCTTTGCCCGGCCCGACTTCCTGTTGCTGGACGAGCCGACCAACAATCTGGATGCCGAGGGGCGCGCTGCCCTGTCCGACCTGCTTTCGCGATGGAAGGCCGGCGCGATCGTCGTCAGCCACGACCGCGCGCTGCTGGAGCAGATGGAGGCGATTGCGGAACTGACGAGCCTTGGCATCCAGCGCTATGGCGGCAACTGGACCGCCTATCGCGAGCGCAAGGCGGTCGAACTCGCCGCGGCGGGCCAGCAACTGGAACAGGCCGAACGGCGCATGACGGACATCGCCCGCCGGACGCAGATCGCAGCCGAGCGCAAGCAGCGCCGGGACGCCGCCGGAGCGCGCAAGGGTGCGAAGGGCGACATGCCGCGCATCCTGATCGGCATGCGGAAGAACCGGGCGGAAGGGTCCGGCGGCGATGCCGCGCGATTGGCCGACCGCCTGCGCCGGGAGGCGGAGGAGGCGGCGCAGGCGGCGCGCAGCCGGATCGAGATCGTCGAAAGCCTGACCGTCGCCCTGCCCTCGACCGGATTGCAGGCGGACCGGCAGATCGTGCGGATCGACAGGGTGTCGGCGGGCTATCGCGCCGATGCGCCGGTGCTGCGCGACTTCAGCCTGCGGATCGACGGGCCGGAGCGGATTGCCGTCACCGGGCCCAATGGCGCGGGCAAATCGACGCTGCTGAAGCTGATTGCCGGTCTGATCCCGCCGCTGTCCGGCACGGTGCAGCTATCGGTCGATTGCGCGCTGCTGGACCAGGGCGTCGGCCTGCTCGACCCGCAGGCCAGCATTGCCGCCAATTTCGCCCGGCTGCACCCCCGCGCCACCGAAAATGCCGTGCGCGCGGCATTGGCGCGGTTCCGGTTCCGCGCCGATCTGGCGCTGCAGCGGGTGGGGACGCTCAGCGGCGGGCAGTTGTTGCGCGCCGGGCTCGCCTGCGTGCTTGGCGGCGACACATTGCCGCCGCTGCTGATGCTGGACGAGCCGACCAATCATCTCGATCTCGATTCCGTCGCGGCCATCGAGCAGGGGCTTGCCGCCTTCGACGGCGCGTTGATCGTGATCAGCCATGACGCCGCCTTTCTGGAAGCGGTCGGCATCGGCCGGGAGGTCAGCCTGGAATAGGCGCGCCGGTCAGTGCGCCGCCGAACGATCGACATTGCCGGTGGGGCGCGGGGCAAGCCACACCACGGCGGCGGCCAGGAACAGCACCAGCGCGGCGATGAAGAAGACATGGTTCATCGACACCACCTGCGACTGGGCGTCGACCAGATTGCCCACCGTCTGCCGCGCCTGTTCCTGCGTGAAGCCGCGGCTGGCCAGGTCGGCCATGGTCGCGTCGCCATGCAGCGTCCCGACCACCTCATTGCGCCACACCCGCTGCCCGTTCCCCCAGCCGGTCAGCACGATCGACGTGGAAATGGCGATGGCCAGCGTGCGCAGGAAATTCTGCATGCCCGCCGCAGAGGCGGTTTCCTCCGGCCGGACCGACCCCAGGGTCAGCGTCGTCAGCGGGATCATGAACAGGGGCATGCCGAAACCCTGGGCCAGTTGCGGAAGGGAGATCGTCCAGAAGTCCGCATCGGTGGTCCAGTGCGCCCGCCAAAGCGTCATCAGCCCGATCCAGGCGACGCCGGTCGAAATCATCAGGCGCACGTCGACCTTGCTCACCAGCCGCCCGACAATGGGCGCTACGAGCATGGCGGTCATCGCCGTGAACGCCGTCGCCAGCCCCGCCCAGGCGGCGGTATAGCCCATCGAAATCTGCAGCCATTGCGGGATGACGACGATACCCGCGAAATAGGCCCCGAAGCAGAGCGCGAGCGTGAACACCCCGGAGGTGAAGCCGATATGGCGGAACACGCGCAGGTCGACGATGGGATGTTCCTCGGTCAGTTCCCAGATCAGGAAGACGCAGAAGCCGATGGCCGCCAGCACCGCCAGCGCGACGATCAGCGGATCGCCGAACCAGTCATGGTCGCGCCCGATGTCCAGCATGATCTGAAGGCAGCCGATCCAGAAGATGAGCAGCGCAAGGCCGATATAGTCGATGGGCAGCTTCATCCGATCCGTCTCCACCGGGGGCAGCAGCACCATGGCGGCAAAGACGCACAGGGCCGCGATGGGCAGGTTGATGAAGAAGATCCAGTGCCAGCTCCAGTTGTCGCTGATATAGCCGCCGACGATGGGACCGAGCGCGGGGCCAAGCAGCGTCGTCATCGCCCACAGCCCCATGACGCGCCCGCGCTGTTCCGGCGGGAAGATGCGCATCAGCAGGGTCTGCGACATCGGCATCAGCGGCCCGCCGCACAGGCCCTGGCCGATGCGGCAGACGACGATCATGCCCAGCGTCATGGACAGGCCGCACAGCAGGGAGAACAGGCCGAAGCCCAGCATGCCGAAGGTGAACAGCCGCACGGCGCCGAAACGCTGCGCCAGCCAGCCGGTCAGCGGCACGCAGATCGCCTCCGCCACGGCGTAGCTGGTGATGATCCAGGTGCCCTGATCGGCGGAAATGCCCAGATTGCCCGCGATATGCGGCACCGAGACATTGGCGATGGTAAGGTCGAGCACGACCATGAAATTGCTGAGCGCCAGCGTCAGCCCCGCCAGCAGGCGATGACGGGGCGACAGTAGCGTGAAGGTTTCGGCCGGGCGGCTCACCACGGGCCTCCCTATTCGCCCGAAAGGTCGATTTCGGCTTCCATGGAAAGCCCGATGCGCAGGGGATGTTCGGCCAGTTCCCTGGGATCGAGCGCAATGCGCACGGGCAGGCGCTGCACCACCTTGATCCAGTTGCCGGTGGCGTTCTGCGCCGGGATCAGCGCCATCGACGCGCCGGTGCCGCCGGCGAAGCCGATCACCTTGCCATGATAGACGACGTCGCCGCCATAAAGGTCCGAAGTGACCGTGGCGGGCATGCCGACCTTCACCCGGCCGAGCTGGCGTTCCTTGAAATTGGCGTCGACATAGACCTGCGCGAGCGGCACGATGCTCATGATCGGGCTGCCCTGCGCGACGCGCTGGCCGACCTGCACCGACCGCCGGGTCACGACGCCGTCGATCGGGGCGCGGATGATGGAGCGGTCAAGGTCGAGCCGGGCATTGTCGAGCTTCGCCTTCGCGGCCAGCACGGCGGGATCGGTGTCGACGGTCGACCCGCGCACCAGCGCGTCATTGGCGGCAAGCTGGCCGCTGGCCGCGCCGCGTGTCGCCTCGGCCGTCGCCACCCCGGCCTTCGCCAGGTCGAGCGCCGCCTGCGCCGCGGCATAGGCCTTGCGCGCGCTGGTCAGTTCCTCGCCCGAGACGGCGCCGTTGGGGGCCAGCGCCTCCCGCCGACGGAGGTCGATGCGCGCCTTGTCGAAATCGGCCTGCGCCGTCGCGAGCTGGGCCCGCGCCTGGTTGATGTCGGCGCCGCGCGCCTCCACCTGCGCCGCCAGCGAGCCGCTGGTCGCGAGGGTCTGGCGGAAGCGGCGGCGGGCTTCGGCAAGGTCGGCCTCCGCCTGCGCCACGGCGATGCGGGCGTTGGTGGGGTCGAGCTTCACCAATAT
Organism: Sphingobium fuliginis; assembly: GCF_015074805.1. Taxonomy (NCBI): domain Bacteria; kingdom Pseudomonadati; phylum Pseudomonadota; class Alphaproteobacteria; order Sphingomonadales; family Sphingobiaceae; genus Sphingobium; species Sphingobium fuliginis. The sequence goes on from NZ_CP060035.1 coordinate 2,167,534, forward strand.
GTCGCCGCGCTTGACCGCCTGGGTATCCGTCACCAGCACTTCGACCGCCTGGGCGGAAATGAGCGGCGTCACCTGCGCCACTTCCGCATTCACATAGGCATTGTCGGTGCTGACATGATTGCGGCCGACCAGCAGGTACCAGAGGGCATAGGCCGCGCCGACGACCAATATGACCAGCGCCAGCCGCACGAGCCATTTCTTGCGGGTTTCCATGCGCCGGGCGGCGGCATCGGCCGCATCGTCGGCCTTGCTCGCTTCGGACGTGAATTCGGGCTTGGCGTCAGCCATGGGGCGTATCCTTGGGCAACTGGAGCGGGTTCTGCGCATCGCTGGCGGCAAAGCCGCCGCCCAGCGCGCGGATGAGGGCGATGTCGAGCGTGAAGGCGCTGGCCTCCAGCTCCGCGACGGTCTGGCGGGCGGCCAGAAGCTGGTCCTCCACGTTCAGCACGTCGAGATAGGTGTTGAGCCCGCCTTCATAGCGCTGGCGGGCGATGTCATAGGCTTCTTCCGACGCGGTCAGCGCCGCGCGGGCATCGGTCAGCCGCTGGTCCAGCGTCCGCCGTCCGGTCACGGCGTCGGCCACCTGCTGATAGGCGCCGAGCACGGTCCGGTCATAGCTGGCCACCGCCTCTTCATAGGCGGCGCGGACGCCGCGATACTGGCCGCTGAGCGCGCCGCCATGGAAGATCGGCAGGCTGACCGCCGGCCCCGCATTGCCGAACAGCGAATCCTTCTTGAACAGCGTGTCCGCGAAGGAGCTCGATCCGCCGGAGAAGGCGCCGTTCTGGAGCACCGTCTGATAGCCGAGCGATTGCACGCCGATCAGCGCGCTCAGGCGAATGGCCGGAAAGAAGTCGGCCCGCGCCACCTTGATCCGCTTGGCCGCCGCTTCGGTCCGGGCGAGCGCCGCGGCGACATCGGGGCGGCGGGCGACCAGATTGGTGGTGACGTCCGCCGGCAGGCCGAGCGGACCGGGTCTGCCGAGCCGGGGCCTTGCAATGGCGAGACCCCGGTCGGGTCCGGCGCCGATCAATGCGGCGATCTGATGCTGGCGGACGGCAATCGCCTGGTCGGCGGCGGCGAGCTGCGCCTTGGCGGAGAATAGGGTGGCGTCGGCCTGCCGCTCGCTGCCGCGCGTTTCCAGCCCGTTGGCGCGGCGGTCCGCCACCAGCTTCCGGCTGGCGGTGCGGATTTCCAGCGCGCGGGCCTGAATGTCACGCTCGTCATAGAGCCGGGCGAGATCGGCATAGGCATCGGCCACGCCGGCCGCCAGCGCCAGCCGGGCCTGCCGCGCATCGATCTCCGCCGCGCGGGCTTCCGAAGTCGCCGCCGCCAGCGCCGCCCGGTTCCTGCCCCACAGATCGAGGTCGAAGCCGAAATCCAGCGCCACGCGGCCGGTACCCAGCCAGCCCTTGGGAACGAACTCCTTGGGCATCCCCATATTATAGCTGGATTTGGTGACGCCGCTGCTGGCGTCCAGATCGACCGAAGGCAGCAACGGCGCGCCCGCCTGCTGCGCGGCGGCATTGGCCTGGGCGAAGCGGGCGGCGGCGGCGCTGACGTCCGGCGAACCCTTCAGCCCTTCCTCGATCAGCGCGTCCAGTTGCGGATCGCCATAGCCCTTCCACCAGCCTTCGGACGGCCATTGCGCGGAACCGTCGGCCTGAAGGCTGCGATCCGCCGCGATGCTGGCGGGCGCGCGCACGACCGGCTGGGGGCCAAGGTCGGGCACCGCCGCACAGGCCGACAGCAGCGCCACGCCCCCGGCAAGAAGCCCGGCGCGAGCGGAAGGGGGAAAGGGATTTGGAAGGCGACTCACGGGCATAAAACCGTACCAAATAGTATGAAATGAGCCTTTGCGCCTGATGCGAATCCTTGTCAACCAAAATAGCGTACTATATGGTACGATTTCATGACGGAGCCCATTCCCCCGATCAGCCGCCGCGAAGCGCGGCGCCGCGACCGGCGCAAGACCATATTGAAGGTCGCGTCGCGTTCCTTCATGGAAAAGGGCTATGCCGCGACGACCATGTCGGGGATCGCCGCGGCGCTGGGCGGATCGAAGGGCACCCTGTGGAGCTATTTCCCGTCCAAGGAAGAGCTGTTCGCCGCCGTTCTGGACGACGCGACCACCGCTTATCGATCCCGCCTCGCTGAAATCCTCGATCCCGACGGCGACCTTGCAGGCACGTTGCGGACCCTGGGCGTCAACCTGCTGACGAAGATCACATCGCCCGAAAGCGTCGCGCTATACCGGCTGGTGGCGTCCGAAGCGGGCCGCTTTCCCGAAATGGGGGCGATCTTCTACCAACATGCGCCGGGCAATACCCGGCGATTGGTGGCCGAATTCCTGGAAAGGGCGATGGATCGCGGCCTTTTGCGCCGGGCAGATCCCGAACTGGCGGCGCGCACCTTCACGATGCTGATGCTTACGGGCTGTCACCAGTCGCTGGTCTGGGGACAGATCGAGCGGGCGACGGCAGAGCAGATCGAGGCCGATGTCGACAATGGGCTGGACTGTTTCCTGCGCGCCTATGCGCCGGAGCCGCGTTAACCATTTCTTTGCCCGCCGATCCTATGCTGCGCGGTGGCAAGAGGTGGGACGTCATGCAATTCTGGAAACGCGACAGCATCAGCAGGCCGCAACAGGCGCAGGGTCCGGACGGCGGACGCGCGCCCCGGCGATTGCGCCTTCTGCTGGTCGATGAAGACGCCACGTCCCGCGGCGTCGTGGCGCGGCGGCTGTCGCATCTGGGCTATGACGTCGCGCTGGCGGAAAGCGGCTTCACCGCGCTCAACATGCTGGTCACGCGGCCGGTGGACATCATCCTGATCGACATGGGACTGGCGCTGCTGCCCGGCCTGACGACGATGCGGAAGATCCGCGCGGCGGGACTGGCCGAAAATGCCTGCTTCGTCATGATCGGCGGGCGGAACGACAGGGTGTCCGCGGTCGACGCGCTGGATGCGGGGGCCGACGACCATGTGGTGAAGCCCTTCGATTTCGACCTGCTGGATGCGCGGCTTCGCCATTTGTGCGCAAGGGCGGAGCAGGTCGGTGCGCTGGCGCGGCATAATGCGGAACTGGACGCGCGGATCGCCCGCCGCGCGCTGGAACTGGGCGAAACGCGCGATGCGCTGGCGGAGATGCAGGCGGACCGGGCGCGGCTGGTGTCCTCGATCCAGGCGCTGCATGACGAGATCGCCCGGCTCAACGCGGCACGGAACTAGGGCCTGAGGCCGTCATCCCGGCGCAGGCCGGAATGACGGGCCGGAATCACTTCAGCCACTGGGTCGCCGCGAACCAGCCGGCAATGCCGGCCGCCATGGCCATGCACACACCGACCACGCCCCAAAAGGCCCAGGGTTCATGGGCATAGGGTATGCCGTCCACATTCATCCCCAGCAGCCCGGTCAGGAAGGTCAGCGGCAGGAACACCAGCGCCACGACCGAGATGATCAGCGCCTGCCGGTTCATCTGCTCCGCGCGCAGGTCGGTCAGTTCTTCATGGGCGAGCGCCGACCGTTCGCGCACCGCTTCCAGCTCCTCCGCCATGCGGGCGCAGCGGTCGGCCGCTTCCTGGAGGTGCAACCGGTCGTCGGGTTCCAGCCATGACGCATCGGCGGCGGACAGTCTTTCCAATGCCTGCCGCTGCGGCGCGATGAAGCGGCGATAGCCGATCGCCGTCGCGCGGATTTCCGACACGCGCCGCCGCGCCTCCGCCGGGCCATGTTCGGTCAGCGCGCTTTCGATCTCGTCCAGGCCGTCGCCCAGCTCGCCAACTTCCGGGTCGAGCGCTTCGGTGATCTGCTGCGCGAAGGCGGCGATCAGGTCGCCCGGATCGCGGATCAGACCGCGCAGCATCTGCTGCATGACGGGCTCCATCGCCGCGAGCGGCCGATAGCTGACGGAAATGACCCGCGCCTCTTCGGCCCAGAGGCGGATCGACACCAGCGGGTCGCCCCCATCGTCATCCGCCGCGCCAAGCCCGCGCAGGTTCACCAGCGCGCCATGGGCCATCAGCGTGCAGCGCGGCCGGGTCTCCTGCGCCAGCAGCGCGGACAGCGCCGCTTCGGGCATATGGTCGCAGCGGGACGCGACGTGGCGGGCATCCTCCTTCCAGCCATCGGCATGGACCCAACTGAACGGCGCGTCCTGCGTCCGCGCGCAAAAATCGTCGAGCGAGATTTCCTGCGCCCGAGCGCCGTCGAAGAGGAAGACCCGGCTTATGGCGTCATCTCCATCCAGAGCGACAGGCCTGCCCCCGGATCGTCGGGCGGCGCGTCTGCCAGGATGCGCACGGCATCGGCCCGCGCCCGGTCCAATATCGCGGCAGGCACGTCCGGCGCGTGATAGACGCGATCCGCCTCGCCCAGCAGGCGGGCGGCGCGCAGGCTGAGATCGTCGGGATCGCCCGACAGCAGCCGGATGTTTTCCAGCCTGTCGGCCCCGGTCCCGAGCCCGGCCCCTTCGGAAAGCCAGTGCGGCACGGCGTCCACGGCTTTGTCGGACAGCGGATCGATCGGCCCGCGCACGGCAAGGCCGGCGTCGATCGCCCGCCGCCTTGCCGCGGCATCGGGCCAGCGCTGGCGGATCGCGGCGCGCGCATCGTGAAGCGCCGTCGCCAGCAGCCCCAGACGGGCCGGCAGCAAAGCTTCGATGCGTTGCCTGAGCGCCTTGGCGAGACCCGCCGAAGCGCCGCCCGTGCCGATGGCGATCAGCACCGGCCCCCGGTCGACAATGGCGGGCAGGGTGAAGTCGCAAAGTTCCGGCCTGTCGGTCGCGTTCACCAATATGCCCCGGGCCCGGAGCCGCTGCACGGTCGCCGCATCGCCATCCGAGACGATGGCGAGCGTGGCCTCAGCCGCCTCCCCCACGATCCGCGCCCCCGCCCGTTCGAGCAGGCGCCGCTTGGCGTCCGCCGCCTCCCCTTCGCCGGTCAGGATGACGGCCCGCCCTTGCAACCGCAGGAAGACGGGCAGGCTGTGCATCAGTCCTGCACATCCTTCGACGCTACCCAGGCCGGAATGCTGTCCCCCTCGATCAGCGCCTCTACCGGCGGACGGGCGCGGACAACGGCCCATTTGTCGCCCGACACCAGCACTTCGGGCGTCAGCGCGCGGCTGTTATAGGTGCTCGCCATGGTCGCCCCATAGGCCCCGGCGGTCATGAAGGCGACCAGATCGCCCGCCCCCACCACATCCATGTCGCGGTGCATGGCGAAGGTGTCGCCCGTCTCGCACACCGGGCCCACCACATTGGCGGCGGCGCGCTCGCCCTTCGGTTGCACGGCGCGGATGTCGTGCCAGGCGTCGTAGAGGCTGGGCCGCAGCAGGTCGTTCATCGCCGCGTCGACGATCACGAAGGGGGCCTGCGCGCCCTGCTTCACCCGCACCACCTGCGACAGCAGCACGCCCGCATTGCCGACGATCAGGCGGCCCGGCTCGAACATCAGGCGGACGTTCCAGCCCTGCGTCACCTTCGTCACCATCGCGCCATAATCGGCGGGGCTGGGCGGCAGCGGCTGCGAGGGATCATAGGGCACGCCCAGCCCGCCGCCGAGATCGGCGGTGCGGATGTCATGGCCTTCGCCGCGCAGCCTTTCGATCAGCGCGCCGACCTTGGCGAAGGCGGCTTCCAGGGGCGCGAGATCGGTGAGCTGGCTGCCGATATGCACCGCCACGCCCTGCACGTCGAGGCCGGGGAGGTCGCGCGCCGCGGCATAGCTGGCCAGCGCCCGGTCATAGGGGATGCCGAACTTGTTTTCCGACTTGCCGGTCGAGATCTTGGCATGGGTTCCCGCGTCGACATCGGGGTTGATGCGATAGGCGACCGGCGCCCTCTTCCCCATCGACAGGGCCACTTCGGAGAGCATTTCCGCTTCGGGCTCACTCTCCAGATTGAACTGGTAGATGCCCTTTTCCAGCGCGATGCGCATTTCGTCGGCCGTCTTGCCGACGCCGGAAAAGACGATGCGGTCCGCCGGAATGCCCGCCGCCATGGCGCGCAGCAGTTCGCCCACCGACACGACGTCGGCGCCGAGGCCCAGCTTCGCCAGCGTCGCCAGCACGGCGGCATTGGGATTGGCCTTCACCGCGAAGGCGATCAGCGGATCATGGAGCTGCGACAGTCCTTCGCGGAACACGCCGACATGGCGGGTCAGCGTCGCGGTCGAATAGATATAGACGGGCGTGCCGACCTGCGCGGCGATCTCCGCCATCGGCACCTGCTCCACCAGCATCGCGCCGTCGACATAGGTAAAATGGTCCAAGTCAGTCTATCCTAGAATCTGAGCGCCAAAATCAGCGGGGGTCGCTTTCGGGCGGCAGGTCGAACGGGTCGTCGCCGCGCACCTTCGATTGGGTCAGCAGTTCGACATTCCGTTCCGGCCGCGCCTGGATCGTGGGCGTGGTGAGCTGCGCTGCGGTGGGCGCCGTCGCCGCCCCCACCGGCACGGCGGGCAGGCGCTGCCCCTGCACCGGCTTCAGCGGCTGGCGACCGCCGCAGGACGCCAAGGCCAGCGCAAGCGCCGCCAGCGCAACTCCCTTGGCGATCCGTGCCGTCATCACTTCTTCTGCCCTTTCGCGTCGTTCCGGGCCTCAGCGATCCGCGCACGCACCTGATCGGGCGCGGTGCCGCCATGGCTCCTGCGGCTGGCGACCGAGGCGTCGACCGTCAGCACCGCATAGATACGCTCATCGATCCGCGCATCAATGGCCTTGAGCGTTTCGATGGGCAGATCGGCAAGCTGAACGCCCGCCGCCTCCGCCGCCGCGACCGCGCGGCCCGTGATATGATGCGCCTCGCGGAAGGGAATGTCGCCCTCCCGCACCAGCCAGTCGGCGAGGTCGGTCGCGGTGGCGAAGCCGCTCTCCGCCAGGCCGCGCATCCGGTCGGTGCGGAACGTCACCGTCTCGATCATGCCGGTCATCGCCGCGATGGACAGGCCCAGCAGGTCATGCGCCTCGAACACCGGCGGCTTGTCGTCCTGCATGTCCTTCGAATAGGCGAGCGGCAGGCCCTTCATCGTGACGCAGAGCGCATTCATGCAGCCCATGATCCGCCCGGCATGGCCGCGCACCAGTTCGGCGGCGTCGGGATTGCGCTTCTGCGGCATGATCGAGCTGCCGGTCGAATAGGCGTCGGGCAATTTCACGAAGCCGAAGGGCTGGCTAGCCCAGATGATGAACTCTTCGGCCAGCCGCGAGAGGTGCAGGCTGCACTGCGTCGCCGCCATCAGATAATCGAGCGCGAAGTCGCGGTCCGACACGCTGTCGAGGCTGTTGTCGGTCGGCTTGGCGAAACCGAGCGCCGCCGCCGTGGCGTGGCGGTCGATGGGAAAGCCGGTCCCGGCCAGCGCCGCCGCGCCCAGCGGGCACTCGTTCAGCCGCTCCCGCGCGTCGGCGAAGCGGCTGCGGTCGCGGCGGACCATCTCATGATAGGCCATCAGGTGATGACCGAGCGTCACCGGCTGCGCGGACTGGAGATGGGTGAAGCCGGGCATCACCGCGTCGGCATGCTCCTCGGCGCGGGTGAGCAGCATGGCGGACAGGCCCTGCAGGCCCGCCTCCACCTCATCGATGGCGTCGCGCACCCAGAGGCGGAAATCGGTCGCCACCTGATCGTTGCGCGAGCGCGCCGTGTGCAGCCGTCCCGCCGCAGGACCGATCAGTTCGGCCAGCCGCGACTCCGTGACCATGTGGATGTCTTCCAGGTCCAGATCGACCGGCACGCCGTCGGCTTCATATTCGGCGGCGATGCGGTTCAGCCCCTCGGTGATCGCCTGCGCGTCCTCTCCGTCGACGATGCCCTGTTTGGCGAGCATCGCGACATGGGCCTTGGACCCGGCGATGTCCTGCTTCCACAGGCGCTTGTCGAACGGGATCGACGCATTTATCTCCCGCATGACCGAAGCCGGACCGGCCGCGAAGCGTCCGCCCCACATGCTGTTGGAGCTTTTCCCCGTGCGATCATCCTTACGCTGCGTAATGACACTGCTCCTGCTGGCCGGCCTTGGCGCGTGCGATAAGCAATCCCCGCCCGCCGGGCAAGGCCAGAACGCCACCAGCGGCGAGGCGACGGGACCGGCGCAAAGCGGGAAAGGCGCGTTCAGCTACACGCTCGACAGGTCGAAGGCCGGAACCCCTGCCCCCGATTTCACCTTCCAGAATCCGGACGGCAGCGATGCCAGCCTCAAGGATTTCGCGGGCAAGCCGGTGCTGGTCAACCTCTGGGCGACCTGGTGCGCGCCCTGCGTGGCGGAAATGCCGACGCTGGATGCAGTGGCGGCGGATTATGGCAGGAAGGGGCTCGCCGTCCTCACCATCTCCCAGGACAGCCAGGGGGAGACGGTGATCAAGCCCTTCTTCGAGAAACATCCCCTGCCCCATCTGAAGGGCTGGATCGACCCGGAAAACCAGTTCGGCTTCCACTACAACACCGGCATGCTGCCGACGACCGTCATCTATGATGCGCAGGGCAAGGAAATGGTGCGGGTGGTCGGCGCGATGGATTGGGCCAGCAGGGAAGGCCGCGCGCTGATCGAAGCGGCGATGGCGAGCTGATCCCCTGCTCCCCCTGTCCACTCGTCATGTCGATAGGTTCGGCATGACGAACAGGGGCAAGGTTTCCCTGAAACGAACTTCCGTCAAAAATCCGCCATATGCGCTGCTTGCAAAATGCGCCGCGCCACATGCACCCTAATCAATTGCGATTCTGCCTCATGGCATCGCAATCTGGTCTGATTTTCCTCCCAGAAATAAAGAAGAAATATTTAATTTTTCTATTATTTTGTGCGATGCGGTAGAGGTTTCATCCTAAAAGTTCGTTGATCCCCCTGTCATGGATAAATGCAAAACAGGGGGCATAGATGACAAGATTATCCGCTCTTCGCCTTTCATTGGTGCTGGCCTCGTCCTGGTCGGCCTGTGCGATGGCGCAGGAGGCGCAGACCGCGCAAGCCGATGATGGCGCCGCCATCATCGTTACCGGCACCCGCGCCGTCGGCATGCAGGCGGCCGAAAGCGCCGCGCCGATCCAGGTGCTGAGCCAGGAGGCGATCAGCCATGTCGGCCAGCCGAATCTCAACCAGGTCCTGACCCAGATCGTACCGAGCTTCACCGCCCAGACGCAGGGCACCGACCTTTCCAGCTTCTCGCTCTCCGCCCGTCTGCGCGGCCTCAGCCCCAACCACACGCTGGTGCTGGTCAACGGCAAGCGCCGCCACGGCAACGGCATCCTCCAGGTGATCTCCGGCGCGTTCCAGGGTTCGGCGGCGCCCAGCATCGACCTGATCCCGCCGGACGCCATCGCCCGCGTCGAAGTGTTCCAGGAAGGCGCGGCCGCCGTCTATGGCACGGACGCCATCGCGGGCGTCATCAACTTCATCCTGAAGGACAATAACGAAGGCGGCAGCTTCAAGGTCACGGGCGGCCAATATTATGACAGCGAAGGCGAATTGTTCTCCGCCTCCGGCAATATGGGCTTCAAGCTGGGCGAGGACGGCTTCTTCAACCTGAGCCTGTTCCACCGCCGCCAGGATTACACCACGGTGGGCACCGGGCAGGTCCAGATCACCAGGCCGGACGGCACGCTTCAGCCCAACACGCCCGCCCAATGGTCGAACCTGGCGGGCGACGCGCTGTCGGGCATCAACGGCGGCCAGCCCAAGACCTATCTGACCGAAGCCTTCTACAATATGGGCTATGATTTCGGCGGCATCGAACTCTACAGCTTCGGCGATTATGCCCGCCGCATCGGCTATGCCAAGCAGGGCTACCGCCATCCCAAGCGCATCTGCTACGAAACCGGCAATCTGGGCGGCAGCATCACGCCCGCGGCATATAATCCCAATATCTGCTATGGCGACACCGGCACCTGGGGCATGGTGCCGCTCCAGCATGTGATCGAGGATGAATATAGCTTCACGGTCGGCGCCAAGGGCGATTTCGGCGGCGACTGGAATTACGACATCAGCACGACCTACGGCTATCAGAAGGACGACATCTGGACCGAAGCGTCGGCCCATCGCGAAGTCTGGCAGGAAAGCTATGCCGCCTCCCTGCAGGGCATCGGCAGGCCCAATACGGTTGACAAGGCCTATGACGGCGGCTTCCGCCTGAGCCAGACCACCGTCACCGCCGACATCCGCAAGGAATTCGACGCCGGCATGGCGGGGCCGCTGACCCTGGCGTTCGGCGGCGAATATCGCCGCGACACCTATGAGATCGTCGCGGGCGATTATTATTCGACCTACAAGACCGGCGTTCAGTCCTTCCCCGGATACAAGGCGACCGACGCGGGCAAGTTCCGCCGCAGTTCGCGCGCGGGCTACATCAACCTGATCGCGGAGCCGGTTGAAAACTGGTCCGTCGACCTTGCCGGCCGTTACGAGGATTATACCGACTTCGGCGACACCACCATCGGCAAGATCACCACGCGCTACGACTTCAGCCCCGCCTTCGCGATTCGCGGCACGGTCAGCACCGGCTTCCGCGCGCCGACGCTGGCGGAACAGAAATATTCGACCATCAACGTCGGTCCGACCAGCGCCGTCGCGCAGCTTCCCGCCGGCACGCCTGCCGCCGCGCTGCTGGGCTTCAACTCGCTGAAGCCTGAAAAGTCGAAGAACTTCTCGGCCGGCGTCGTGCTGCGGCCGGTGCCGAAGCTGGCCATCACGGTCGACGGCTATATCATCAAGATCAAGGACCGCATCACCGGCACGGCGGCCCGCAACGCCGTCCTGAACGGCGTGCCGCAACCGGGCGGCGCCGACATCCTGAACGCGCTGAACGCCGCCGGCATCGTCCTGGACAGCGCCCTGTTCACCAACGGCACCATCGGCGTGTCGAGCTTCACCAACGGCATCGACACCCGCACCTGGGGCATCGACTTCTCGGCCGCCTATCCGGTGGCGCTCGACTTCGGCACGCTGAACCTGTCGCTGACGGCGAACTACAACAAGACGAAGATCACCGACAACAAGGTCGGCTACCCCATCTTCAACGCGGCGTCGGAAAGCAATATCGAACGCTCCAACCCCGACTACAAGATCGTGGCCGGCGCATTGTTCAAGAGCGGGAAGTTCGCGCTCAACCTGCGTGAGACCTTTTACGGCAAGACCAGCGTCCTGGTCCGCCCGGCCTTCACACCCGGCGGCGGCTTCATCCCCAATGGCGGCTTCCTGATCGCGGACGGCGCCATCGTCAACGGGATCAACGCCAACCAGCTCTACTTCAACGGCGTGGTCAAGGCGACCGCGCTCACCGATCTGGAGGCAAGCTACGACTTCACCGATGCCGTCACCTTCTCTGTGGGTGCGAACAACCTGTTCAACAAGCGGCCGGAAGTGCCCGCGCTAATGCAAGGCGTCACGCCGGGCGCTGGCGTCTCGCCCTATATCAACGGCGCCGGGGCCTATAACAGCTATTATGGCCACGGACCCTACAGCACGTCGGGCGGCTATTATTACGCCCGGCTCGACTTCAAATTCTGACGCGTCACGAAGGAAGGGCCGGTCCGCCAAAGGACCGGCCCTTTTTGCATCGGGGAAATAGGCATATGAAGAAATGGTTCGCCCTGGTCCTGGCTGTTGGCGCCACTCCGCTGGCCGCGCAGCAGCCTCCCTTCTCCCCTGCCGTGCGGGCAGGCGATACCCTGTATCTTTCCGGCCAGATCGGCCGGGTGCCGGATGGCATGGACCCCCATAAGGAGGGCTTCGATGCCGCGGTCCGCAATTCCATGGATTCCATCGGCAAGATCCTGAAGGACAATGGCCTCGACTTCGGCCATGTCGTCAAATGCACGGTGATGCTGGACGACATGGCGGATTGGCCACGATTCAACGGCACCTATGTCAGCTATTTCCAGGGCAAGCGGCTGCCCGCCCGAAGCGCGTTCGGCGCGGACGGGCTGGCGATGGGCGCGCCGCTGGAGATCGAATGCATCGCGAGCTTCAAATAGGCGAAGGCCGTCCGGCTTTTGGGCCGCGTGGACAAGTTCGGAATGTCGGGAAATGGCCAATCCAAGACATTCCCCTCCCGCAGGCGGGAGGGGTTAGGGGTGGGCGCGAGCGCAGCGAGCTTCCAGCTCAGCCTTTGAAAATCCCCGCTGATGTCGCGCCAGCCCACCCCCTAGCCCCCTCCCGCCTGCGGGAGGGGGAATGAAAGGAAACCACCCAAATCACTCAGTCCGGCGAGTCTCGAATTTATCCACGCCGCCTAGAGATGGCGCGCCGCTCAAGGCTCGCCCTTGGACTCCTGCATCCGCCGCTCCGCGAACCATTGCTCCAGCGCCTTGGCGGTGCAGCCGGTGAAGCCGTTGCTGCCAATGGCGGAGCAACTGCCCGGCAGGGTCTGCCGCTGGACCTGCTCCATGGTCGCGACCTGGCTGCCCCAGCCGGGGCCGCCCGCCGGTTCAGGCTTTTCGCGCAACTTCTTGGGAATGCGATAGCGTTCGGATTCGGGCTTGCGGGCGCAGACGATGATCTCGTCGCCCTCGCCCTTTGGGCAAGGATCGTCGCCATAGACGACCAGGTTGAAGATTTTCTGCGGCGGCTCGGCATGGGCCGCGCCGCCGAAAATCAGGGGAGCCAGCGCGACGGCGGCGAGGGAAAGGGCAGTGAGGAGACGCATCGATCCATAATCCTTGTTCGTCCCCTGTCCCGCCGGCCGGATTGCCCGGTTTCCGGCAGCCTTCTTCCAGACGCCGCGCCGCGGCAAATGCCGTCACTGCTGCGGCGGCGTTCCCGGTTGCGGTCCCTGCGCCGGAGCCGGCTGCTGTTGCTGGGCGGCACGGGCCTTTTCCTCCGCCACGGCCTGCGCCTCGATCGCCTTGCTTTCCGCGTCGATGGTGGAAAGGCGCCGGGTCCGCTCCGCCTCGACCAGATCCTTCCAGCTTGCATTGTCCGCGGCCTGCCGCTCCGCCTTGGCGAGGCGCGCCAGTTGCGCGAAGCAGCCGGTGGCCCCGCCGCCGCCCACCGGCGAGCAGCTTTCGGTGCCGCTGCGCCCGACATATTCCATTGACTTCACCCGTTCGCCCCATGCCTGGTGGCTGGGCTGGTTCGGATCGCCGCGCAACGGCTCGGGAATGCGGTAGCGCTCCTCCTCGCCCTTGCGGGCGCAGACGACGATGTCGCTGCCCTGGCTCTGCGGGCAGGGATCGTCGCCATAGACGATGACCAGATTGACGCGTTCCGACCCCGCCTGCGCGGCGGGCGCCTGTTCCTGCGGCACGCTGGGCCCCTGCTGCGCCAGCACGGGGGAAGCCGTGCCCAGCAAAAGCATAGCGGCAATCAGGCTGGTCTTCATCATGCTTCTCCTCAGATACGCTTGGAAAGGGCGATGGCGGCACGACAGCCCAATCTGATGGCGCCCGACAATAGGGGATAGGCCGGAGCCTGCTCCGCCCCATGGGCGATGGCGGCGTCGCGATGCTCGACCTCCTCCGCCTGGAAATCCGCGATGACGGTGGAGAGTTCCGGATCGTCCTGACCCAATTGCTCGAGCTGCTCGGCATAGTGCCGGTCGATTTCGGTCTCGATCGCGGCGGTGCACGCCATGGCGGCGCGCGGCCCGATCGCCGCCGTCACCGCGCCCAGCGCAAAGCCGGCGACATTCCAGATCGGCTGCAACGCGGTCGGCCGCACCCCCCGGCGCGCGATCATCGCGTCGAAATGCTTGCGGTGCCGTTCCTCCTGCGCGGCCATGCCGGCGATCAGACGGGAATCGGGATGCCGATCCCCCATGACGGCCAGTTGCCCGGCATAGATGCGGGTCGCGCCGAACTCGCCCGCCTGATCGACGCGCAGCATGGAGGCGCGCTCCGCCCCGGTCACGCGGCGGCCGGGGCGTGGGAAGTCCTTTGCGCTCATGCCTTGCTCCCTTTCCTGAGCAGCAGCACCAAGATGAGGAGCGCCGCCGCCGCCGACAAGAGGCCGTTATAGCCTGCCATGGAAATGCCGAACAGGCTCCACGGCGCGACGTCGCAGCGGGTGATCGGCGTCGCCATGATCTGGTTGAGGATGTCCGCCGGATTGCCGCCGGCCGGGCTGGTCGAGCAGGCGGTGAGCCCCTGCCACCAGCCATATTCGACGCCCGCATGGAACAGGCCGATGCCGCCGCTGACGCCAATGGCAAGGCCGGCGAGTCCGGTGAACAGCGCGCTCACGCAGGCCTTGCCGCGCAGCGCATAGGCGATCAGCGCCAGCGGAATGGCCGCCATATGCGCATAACGCTGCCACCAGCACATTTCGCACGGGTGCAGGCCACCGAGGAACTGGAAGGCATAGGCGCCGCCCAGCATGACCAGCGGGACGATCAGCGCCAGGGCGCGGGCGAGAGGCAAGGATTTCATGTCGCTCGCTTAAACCGTCACGTGGCTTTCGTCATGCTGAACTTGCGGGGTGAAGGGAGCCGGCCTGAGGGCCGCGCGATCCCCTCACCCAGCTGCGACCAGGCAGCGAGCTGCCAAGTCTGCGCAGCCCCCTACCTCAAGGGAGAGGGATAAAGCGGGTGTCCGCTTCCCGTCCAACGCAATCCGGCAAGTCCCGAACTGGTCCCCGCCCGCCAGGCGCGGCACGTCGATCCGCAACGATCAATGCGTCGCCGGCTTGCGGACGGGAGCGGCCTGAGCCACCGCCCCGCCCGGCTTTGCCGCCAGGCGCGCTATGGTCTTCAGCGCATAGTCGAGCTGGAAATCCTCGATCCCCTTCTTCTTCAGCTCCTCCGCCGTGGCGGCGAAGCGGGGATCGTCCTTGCTGTCCTCTTCCAGCGCCGCATTGTCGGTCTTGATCTCGTTGATCAGGTGCCGGCGCAGGTCGCTTTCCCGGAATTTCGGACGATTTTTGTAATCGGGGTCGCTAAGCTGCGGCACCCTGACATCGGGTTCGATCCCGCCTTCCTGCACGGAGCGGCCCGACGGCGTGTAATAGCGCGCCGTCGTCAGCTTGAGCGCCGTGGTGTTGCTGAGCGGCAGCATGGTCTGGACGCTGCCCTTGCCGAAGCTGCGTTCCCCCATCACCAGCGCGCGATGCTGGTCCTGCAGCGCGCCCGCGACGATTTCCGATGCGGAGGCGGAGCCCGCGTCCACCAGCACGATCACCGGCAGACCCCTCGCATCGTCGCCGGGCTTGGCATAATAGCGCTCGACATCGCCCTTGTTGCGGCCGCGCTGCGACACGATCTCGCCGCGTTCCAGGAAGGTGTCGCTGACCGACACGGCTTCGTCCAGCAGCCCGCCCGGGTTGGACCGCAGGTCGAGGATGTAGCCGGTGGGCTTGCGGCCCAGCGACTTGTCGATGCTGCGGATCGCCTGGCGCACGTCGGCGCCGGTATTGGCCGAGAAGCTGACGATGTTGATGACGCCGATGCCGTTCTTCACCTCCCACTTCACCGGCTTCAACTGGATGATCTCACGCGTCAGGGTGAGGTCGATCGGCTTGTCGCGGCCGGGGCGGACGATGGTCAGCTTGATCTGCGTGCCCGGCGCGCCGCGCATCTTGTCGACCGCCTCGTCCAGCGTGCCGCCATAGATGAGCTGCCCGTCGAGATGGGTGATATAGTCGCCCGCCTTGATCCCCGCGCGCCAGGCCGGGGTATCCTGCGTCGGCGCGATCACCTTCACCGCGCCGTCCTCCTGCGTGACGGAAAGGCCAAGGCCGCCATAGCTGCCCTCCGTCTGCGTGCGGAGATTCTGGAAATCGCGGGCGTCGAGGAAGCTCGAATGCGGGTCCAGGCTGGCGAGCATGCCGTCGATGGCGCCCTTGATCAGCTTTTCGTCGTCGACCTTCTCGACATAGTCGCTGCGGACCTTCTGGAACACGTCCATGAACTCGTCGAGCGCCTTGTAGCTGCTTGCCTCCCCATCGGCGAGCGCCGCGGTGGTGGCAGGGATGAGCGCGAGCGCGCCAAGGGCGACGGCGCCCCGGAAGAAATTGGATTTCATGCGTGTCCTGAGTCCTGGCATCGAAGGGGCAATATAGGGCATTTCCGTGCAGACGCAAAAACCTTGGCTGGCGCCCCTTCCTAAACAGGCCGATGCCCCTTGCGCCATTTGGTGAACAGGTGCCGCGCCAGCATGGCGGGGGGCATTCTGAGCCAGTGGGAGCGCAGGTAGAAGGCGAAACGCAGCAGCCCGCGCCTTTCCCGTCCCCACCCGTCGCGCGCCAGCAGCCGGGCCTTGACGATCCGGTCCCGGAGCGTGAGCCGCGCCCCTTCGCCCCTCCCTTCGCCATAGAGCGCCATGGCGAGCCGCCGCGCCTGCCGCACATGGGGCAGCAGGCCATGGTGCGCCGCCCGCGCCTCCAGCGCCGTCCCGTCGACGCCATCGAGCAGGCAATATATGTCCCAGAGGTTGCGAAGCCCCCCGGCCAGATCGCCGTCGGCCAGCAGATGCGCCGCCGCGTGGCAGAGCCGGTCCTCGGGCGAGAGCATGGATAATTCGTTGGTGAGGGGAACCGCCTGCGCGATCATCGCCGCCGCGTCCGGCGTCTGCCGCGCCGTCAGCGGCAGGACGGTGTGATGCACGTCGATCATGCGGTCCCGCGCCGCGTGGATCATCGGCGGCAGCTCATGCATCCATCGCCGGTAATAGGCGTCGTCATAAGGGTCGTCCTTGACCCATTCCCATCCCGCGCCGATCAGCGCCCGTTCCACCCGATCCATCGCATCGCGCGGCACCAATATGTCGAGATCGCCGATGAAGCGCCCCTGCCCGGCGCGCAGCCCCGCCGCCGCATAGGCCGTGCCCTTGAGCAGCACGACCGGCACGTCCAGGCCGGCAAGCGCCTCTGCCGCGCGATCCGCCTCCCACAGGGCCTGCAGGGCTTCGCGCGCCGCATCCAGCCGGGCGTCCGCCAATATCGCGCCCACCGCCGGGGGCACGGGCCGCTCCCCCATCCGCAGGGCGAGCGTGCCGATCAGCCGCTCCGCCCTCGCCATGGCGATCAGCGCGTTCCACCCGTCCGCATCCAGCGCCGCCACCTCGTCAGGGTCGCGCAAGGCGCGCACCAGCAGCCGGGCGCTCATGCCAGTTCCTCCCAGAGCCGCTCGACAAGGGCGATGGCCTCGTCGCCCGATGGAAAGTCGATGGCGCGCGCGGGGACATTCCCGACGAAACCGCTCAACGCCGCGAAGCCCGCTTCGCCCAGGGCGACATAGTTGGTCGATGCCTGGGTCAGCCGCATGAAGACCTCCCCCTGGCCGACCGGGCGCACGTCCGCTTCATGGCCGAAACGCGGGAACAGCAGCAGCGCGGGCGGCGCGCCCTCCGCCATCCGCCCGATCGCCTCTCTGCGCGGGATCAGGTGGCGAATGTCCCCCTTGGCCGTGCCGGCGAGCAGCGGCCCCATGCGCTCCGCCGGGGCTTCCGCCGCGATGACGTCGATGGCGCGGTTCTTGAGGGAGACGAGGCGCGGAAAGGGAAAGATCGCCCCCGTTTCCAGGTCGAGCAGCGCGAACTCGTCGCCCATCAGCCGCCAGCCCCGCTCCCCCAGTTGCGCGGCCAGCGTCGACTTGCCGGAACCGGACTCGCCGGTCATCACCAGCGCCCGCCCGTCCTTTTCGACGCTGGAGGCATGGAGCAGCAGGTGCCGCCGCCAGCCGAGCGCCATTTGCAGGTTCATCCCCATTTCCGCCGCCAGCAGCCCATGGGCAAGGCTCATCGGCGCGGCGTCGGCCAGCCCATGATCGCCGGTGATGAAGATGGAGGGCCGGAACCAGCGCCGGAACGGCCCCGCAGGCTCCAGCCGCACGGTGAAATCGGCTATCGCGCCCGCCGGCATGGGATAATCGGCGTAGAGCCGCGCCAGCGCGTCCACCGGCTGGCGCCAGGCCGATCCGATGCGGAAGGTCGCCGGACCGATCTTCAGGGTCAGGGCATGGTTCACGCGATGCGGACCAGTCCAAGCGCGGCCAGTTCGGCCAGATGCGCCTCCACCAGCGGCAGGGCCTCCTCCGGCTCGCCCAGATCGTAAAGCTGGGCCAGCTGCCCTAACAGCTCGCCCGCCGTAAGCGCCGCGCCGTCATCCAGCGCCGCCAGGATCTCCGGCACCGGGGCGATCGCCATATGGGTCTGTCCCGACGGGCGGTGGTAGAGCAGCACCATATCCTCCAGCACGCAGGATGCGATGGCGTCCGGGCTGTCCTGGCAATAGCGGGCTGGCATGATCGCGAAACCTGGCCTTCGGATGGGAATGTCGCGCCATCCTTAAGACAAAGGGGTAGCCAAGTGCCTAACGGGACAGGCTATTTTGCGCGACGCCCCGCCACCGCATGCCGCCGGATCGCGCCAGCCGGACAAAGGCCCGCAAATAGGCGTCGAGCGCGCTTTCGACGCCATGTTCCTTCACCGCGTCCGCCAGGCGCGCAGCCGGCGCGGGATGGTCGAGCGCCCAGAGGATCGCATCGGCAAAGGCATCGGCGTCGCCCACCGGCACCGGCGCATGTTGGCCCGCCGCGGCGAGCACCGGGCGGATATTCGGCGTCGAATCGGTTGCGACGACCCCCGTGCCGCAACCGAGCGCTTCGATGAGGGTCGCGACCAGCCCTTCCCAGCGCGAGGGTTGCAGCAGCAGATCGGCATCCGCCATCAGGGCCGCCAGTTCCGCCGGATCACCGACGAAGCCCGGAAATTCGACCCGCCCGGCGATGCCAAGCCGCGTGCAAAGCGCCTCCAGATCGCGGCGCAGCGGCCCCTGCCCGACGATCTTCAGGCGCCAGTCGAGATGCTTCAGCCGGGCGAGCGCCAGAAGCGCCGTCGCTTGGTCCTTCTGCTCGACCAGCCGCCCGACCATCAGGAAATGCCATGGACCGCCGCCGGCTCTGGCGGCGCGCTGCCGCCGCAGCCGTTCCAGCAGCGGCGTGACCGTCGGGCGCGGCAGCAGCGTCACCTGCCGTCCCGCGAGCGGCCCGGCCTGCGTCAGCGTCATCCGGTCCGCCTCGCCCATCACGATGGTCATGGCGCTGGTCCGGGCGATGGCGCGGAAGCGGCTACGCCTGATCCAGGCGGACAGGCCGCGCTGGCCGGGCCGGATGATCGGGTTGGAAATCCTGCCGACCGCCCGCGTCGCCGTGCCCAGCGCCGCCAGCGCGCACAGCATGTTGCTCTGATTGCCCGCCGAATAGAGAATATCCGGGCGGAACCGCCGCACCATGGCGGCCAGCGCCGGGAATTGGGCGATCATCGACAGCCGCCGCGAAAAGGGCGGCGCCGGTACGCGACGGACCGGCACGGCGGGATGGATGAGGCCCGCCACCGGGCCGTCCGTCCGCGTCATCCACAGTTCCACGTCCACGCCGCGCAGCCGCAGATGGTTGGCGAGCAGGATCGCCACCCGATCCAGCCCGCCATCGCCGGGTTCATAGAGGTAGATCGCGACCGAACAATCTTGTTTCACCCAATGGGGTGTATGGAACATGGGGTCGCCCTTGCTGCGCCTGACCGGATCGTCGAAGGCTCGACGCCGTCAACGCTGGCGAACCGTATAAGTTCGGGTGGAAATAAAGCCCTCGGCTCAGCGGGGCATTTGCAGCGATGCGTAGCAGGTGAAGCCGCTCGTCCCCGACTGAAGCCGCCGGATATAGTTCAGATAGGCCTGGTTCTGCTCATAGCTGGCGCCCGGCAGCCGGCCGCCGCGCAGCGCCTGCCGGACCTGTTCCCCGCTGAAGTTCTTGCCGGCGGGGAAGGCGCCCTGCGTTCCCGCCGGCACCACCTGCCCGTTGGGCGCGATATAATTGCCGGCCCGGCCCTGGTCGGGAACGGGTATCGTGCAGTTGAGCACCGACGCGGCCGTGTTCGCCAGCGCCGGCCGGATGGATATGATCGCGGAGGCCGCGACGGCGCCGCCCATCAGCAACTGGCGGCGCGACGGCGCGGCAAGGCCGTCGTCCTGCGACTCGGCTTCCTTCTGGGGGGGCAACGGCTCGCTCATGTCATCCTGATCCGCTATCGCGCTTGCCAAACTGTAAAAATTGCCGGCTACTGCGGCCCTACTTTGCAGCAAATGCGTCAAATTTCCAGCATGGTAACCATGAATCGCCTGACCGCCTCCCAGATCACCGCCTCGCTGGCCGTTCTGCTGCTCGGCACCGGGGGCGCGTTGATGATAGGCGCGCGGCCGCTCGACATCCTCCTGCCGGTGCTGGCGACGCTGCTGGTGCTCGTCATCTGCGCGGCCAGTCCGGACCGTCCGGAACCGGCCGTGTCGCCGCTGCCGGCGGAGGTTCCCGACATCATCGCCCATCCCGATGCGCGCGGCCTGCTGGAGGGCATAGCCGACCCGCTGATGCTGATCGAACGGGGCCGCATCATCGCCGCCAACCGCGCCGCGCAGCGGCTGCTGGGCGCGCATATCGAGGGAGAGGACGCCCGCATCGCCATCCGCCATCCCGCCGCTGCCGAACGGCTCGCCAGCCAGGCGCCGCTGGCCGAACCGGTCATGATCGAGCTGGTGGGCCTGGGCACCCGCGACCAGCGCTGGCAGATGCGGATCGCGCCGGTGGGAGAGGACGGCCATGTCCGGCGGCTGGTCCATCTGGCCGATCATAGCGGCGCCCACGCGGCGGAGAAGATGCGCGTCGATTTCGTCGCCAATGCAAGCCATGAACTGCGCACGCCGCTGGCCGGCATATTGGGCTTCATCGAGACGCTGGCCGACCCCGATCTGGGCAAGGACGACGAAACGCGGCAGCGCTTCCTGAAGATCATGGACGGCGAGGCGCGGCGGATGCAGCGGCTGATCGACGACCTCATCTCCCTTTCCCGCATAGAGGCGGAGAAATATCGCCTGCCCGACAGCGCGGTCGACCTGTCCGGCCTGGTGGCCGAGGTGGTGGGCGTGTTCCGCACCAGCCATGGCGATCGCGGGCGGGAGGTGGAGATGGAGATCGCGCCCAGCCTGACCGACGTGCAGGGCGACCGGGCGCAACTGTCGCAACTGCTCCATAATCTGATCGGCAATTCGGTGAAATATGGCCGCGCGGGCACGCCGATCCACGTGTCCCTTTCCGACGGGCCGAGCGGCCTGTTGCGGCTGACCGTCGCGGATGAGGGGGAAGGCATCGGCCCCGATCACCTGCCGCGCCTCACCGAACGCTTTTACCGCGTCGATTCGGGGCGCAGCCGGGCGGTGGGCGGCACGGGACTGGGGCTGGCCATCGTCAAGCATATCGTGGAGCGGCATCGCGGCCGGCTGGACATCGCCAGCGTGCTGGGCAAGGGCACCACCATCTCCATCCTGCTGCCCCGCTTCGCCGTCGAGGAAAAGGCCGTCGCGGCAAAGGCTTGATCAAAAAAAGACAGCGACAGGCCGGGCTTCCGCCGTCAATGTCATAAAAGTGCAATCCCATTGTCACAAAGGCGCGACGTACCGCGGCTACGGCGCGTGCCCAGAGGGGGGCGGCGAGAAGCGAATCGCGGCCTTTGACGAAGGAGATTACCCGGTGAAGCATTTCGCTCTGATGGCCGCGACCGCTGCGGCGGCACTCACTCTCTCAGGCTGCGGCCAGCAGTCCGGCGGCGGGGCCGGCGGCACCCGCGACCAGATCCGCGCGGTCGGCTCCTCCACCGTCTATCCGTTCGCCACCGCGATTGCCGAGATGTTCGTTCAGGGCAATCCCGGCATGAAGTCGCCCATCGTCGAATCGACCGGCACCGGCGGGGGCATGAAGCTGTTCTGCGCGGGCGTCGGCGCCCAGCATCCCGACATCGCCGACGCCTCCCGCCGCATGAAGAAGTCGGAATATGAGGACTGCCGGAAGAATGGCGTCAAGGACATCATCGAAATCCAGATCGGCGTCGACGGTCTGGCCTTCGCGGAATCGAAGAACGGCCCGGGCCTGAAGCTGACCCCGAAGATCGTCTATGAGGCGCTGGCCGCCAATCCCTATGGCAAGGGTCCGAACAAGGCCCAGAGCTGGAAGGATGTCGACCCCAGCCTGCCCGCCACGCCGATCAGCGTCTTCGGCCCCCCGTCCACCAGCGGCACCCGCGATTCGCTGGCCGAACTGATCCTGACCAAGGGTTGCGAGACCGACCCGGCGATGGAAGCGCTCAAGAAGAAGAATGAGGACGAGTTCAAGGCGACCTGCACCCGCATCCGCGAGGACGGCAAATATGTGGACTCGGGCGAGAACGACAATCTGATCGTCCAGAAGCTGGGCGCCAATCCCAATGCGCTCGGCGTGTTCGGCTACAGCTTCCTGGAGGAAAACAAGGACACGCTGAAGGACGTTTCCATCAACGGCGTCGAGGCGACCTACGAAACCGTCTCCACCGGCCAATATCCCGGCGCGCGTCCGCTCTTCATCTATGTGAAGAAGGCGCATATGCAGGCCATTCCGGGCCTTCAGGCCTATCTCAACACCTTCGCCGCGAACTGGGACCCGAACGGCGCGCTGACCAAGCGCGGCATGGTCGCGGCGCCGGAAGGCGTGCGCAAGGCGAGCGCCGAGACCGTCAAGTCGCTGGCCGTGCTCGACGGTTCGCAGCTCAAATAAGACAGGCGATATGACAGGTCCTGCAATCCTTCTGCTGCTCGCCGGTCTGGGCGCCATCGCCTGGGTCAGCGCCCGCGCCCGCGCGATGCGGCTGCAAAGCGCCGCGCGGGCTTCGGGCCGCCGCGACGCCGTGCACAGCCTGCCGGGCTATCACGGCTGGTATGTCGCGCTCTGGACGCTGGTGCCCGCCGGCCTCTTCCTGGCGGTCTGGGCCAATGTCGCGCCCGGTCTCGTCACGCAGGACGTGCTGGGCAGTCCGGCGGCGCAGAGCCTGCCCGCCGACGATTTCTCACGCTCCGCCATATTGGGCGAGGCGCGGGCGATCGCCACGGGGATGCAGGCGGGGGCGTTCAATCCGCTCTCGCAGGGCCTGGTCGAACCCTATAAGCACGCCATCGGCCAATATGGCTTTGCCGGCGCCGCGCTGGCGCTGGTGCTGGCCTTTGCCGGCGGCGCCTATGCCTTCACCCGCGTCCGCCCGGATTTCCGGGCGCGCACGCGGGTCGAGCGGCTGGTGATGGCGACCCTGCTGATCGCATCGCTGCTGGCGATCATCACGACGCTGGGGATCGTCGCATCCCTGCTGTGGGAAAGCTTCCGCTTCTTTTCCATGGTCAGCCCCGTCGATTTCCTGTTCGGCGCGAAATGGAGCCCGCAATCGGCCGCGCTCGGCTATGGCAATGACGATGCCTTCGGCGCGGTGCCGCTGTTCTGGGGGACCATCTTCATCGGCGCGATCATCGCCATGGCCGTCGCCATCCCGCTGGGCCTGATGAGCGCTATCTACCTGACCCAATATGCCAGCCCCACCTTCCGCAAGTGGATGAAGCCGATATTGGAGGTGCTGGCGGGCGTGCCGACCGTCGTCTACGGCTATTTCGCGGCGCTCACCATCGCCCCGGCCCTGCGGGATTTCGCGGTCATGATCGGCATCCACGGCGCCTCTTCGGAAAGCGCGCTGGCGGCGGGACTTGTGATGGGCGTGATGATCATTCCCTTCGTCTCCTCCATGGCGGACGACAGCATCGCCGCCGTGCCGCAGTCGATGCGCGACGGCAGCCTGGCCATGGGCGCCACCACCAGCGAGACGATCCGCCGCGTGCTGATCCCTGCGGCGCTGCCCGGCGTGGTCGGCGGCGTGCTGCTGGCCGTCAGCCGCGCCATCGGCGAGACGATGATCGTGGTGATGGCGGCGGGTCTGGCGGCCAACCTCACCTTGAACCCCTTTGCCAGCGTGACGACGGTGACGACGCAGATCGTCCAGTTGCTGACCGGCGACCAGGAATTCGACAGCGCCAAGACGCTGGCGGCCTTCGCTTTGGGGCTGGTGCTGTTCATCGTGACGCTGCTGCTCAACATCGTGGCCCTGCGGGTCGTGAAGAAATATCGCGAGGCTTACGAATAATGAGTGCCGAACGCCTTCCCACCGACTGGAAGTCGGACGCGATGCGCCGGCGGATCGCCCGTCGCTATGCATCGGAACGCCGCTTCAAGGCGGCGGGCCTGCTCGCCGTCGCGCTCTCCGCCGCGTTCCTTGCCTTCCTGCTGTTCAGCATGCTGGGCAACGGCCTGCGCGGCTTCACCCGGACGGAAATCGCGGTGAAGGTCGACTTCCCCGCCTCCCCTCTGCTGCTCGACCCCAATGCCATCACGGATCAGGCGCTCGCCAATGCGAACCTGCCGATGGTGACGGGGGCGGTGGTGAAGAAGGCGCTGGGCGCGGATGCCGAGGAATGGGTGTCGCCCACCGCCTGGACCGTGCTGCGCGACGCGATCAAGGCCGATCCGAAGATCCTCGCCCAGACCGTGACGGTCAAGCTGCCCGCCGCCACCGCCATCGACCTTGCCGCCAAGAGCAACGGTTCGCCCGAGGCGGAAGCGGCGGTAGCGCGGCTCGACAAGGCGGGCCTGCTGACTACCGGCATCAACTGGGGATTCCTGACCGCGAGCGACGGCACCGATCCGACGCAGGTCGGCATCTGGGGCGCGTTCAAGGGATCGCTGCTGACCATGCTGGTGACGCTGGCGCTGAGCTTCCCGGTGGGCGTGGCGACGGCCGTCTATCTGGAGGAATATGCGCGCAAGAACTGGCTGACCGACATCATCGAAGTGTCGATCAACAATCTGGCCGCCGTCCCCTCCATCATCTTCGGCCTGCTGGGCCTGTCGATCTTCCTGAACTTCCTGCACCTGCCGCGTTCGGCGGCGCTGGTCGGCGGCATGACGCTGGCGCTGATGACCATGCCGGTCATCGTCATCGCGGGCCGCAACGCCATCAAGTCGGTGCCGCCCAGCATCCGAGACGCGGCGCTGGGCATCGGCGCCAGCCCGGTGCAGGTGGTGTTCCACCATGTCCTGCCGCTGGCCCTGCCCGGCATCCTGACCGGCACCATCATCGGCATGGCCCGCGCGCTGGGCGAGACCGCCCCGCTGCTGATGATCGGCATGCGCGCCTTCATCGCCACGCCGCCGGGGGGGATCACCGATCCGGCGACCGTGCTGCCGGTGCAGATTTTCCTCTGGTCCGACGAAGTCTCCAGGGGCTTCGTCGAAAAGACTTCCGCCGCCATCATCGTCCTGCTGGTCTTCCTGCTCGCGATGAACGGCATCGCCATCTACCTGCGCAACAAGTTCGAAAGGCGGTGGTGACCGCGATGACAGCCATGATGCATGAACAACAGACGCTGACCCCTGCGGTCGAAACCAAGATGACGGCCCGGGACGTCAAGGTCTTCTATGGCGAGAAGCAGGCGATCAAGGGCGTGTCGATCGATGTCGACATGGACAATGTCACCGCCTTCATCGGCCCGTCGGGCTGCGGCAAGTCGACCTTCCTGCGGACGCTCAATCGCATGAACGATACGGTCGCCTCCGCGCGGGTGGAAGGCACGATCACGCTGGACGGCGAGGACATCTACGCCCCCAGCATGGACGTGGTGCAACTGCGCGCCCGCGTCGGCATGGTGTTCCAGAAGCCCAATCCCTTCCCCAAGTCGATCTACGAGAATATCGCCTATGGCCCGCGCATCCATGGCCTGGCCCATGCGAAGGCGGACCTGGACGTGATCGTCGAGAAATCGCTGCGCCGCGCCGGCCTGTGGGACGAGGTGAAGGACCGCCTGCATGACAGCGGCACCGCGCTTTCGGGCGGGCAGCAGCAGCGCCTGTGCATCGGCCGCGCCATCGCCGTCGAACCGGAAGTGATCCTGATGGACGAGCCCTGCTCGGCGCTGGACCCCATCGCGACGGCGAAGATCGAGGAGCTGATCCACGAACTGCGCGGCCGCTACGCCATCGTGATCGTGACCCACAATATGCAGCAGGCTGCCCGCGTGTCGCAGCGGACCGCCTTTTTCCATCTGGGCGAGCTGGTCGAATATGGCGTGACGTCGGACATCTTCACCAATCCCCGTCAGGAACGGACAAAGGATTACATCACCGGACGCTACGGCTGATCCGGGGGAGGAAAGACATGGCAGAACATACGATCAAGGCGTTCGACCAGGAAATGGACAAGCTCCGCGGTCTGATCGCGGAAATGGGCGGTCGCGCTGAATCCGCCATTGAGAAGGCGATGCTCGCGCTGCAACGCCATGACAAGGTGCTGGCGGCGGAGGTCGTGGCGGAGGACAAGCGCATCGACGCGATCGAGGCGGAGGTCGAGAAGCTCGCCATCGAGATCATCGCCCTGCGCGCCCCGATGGCCAACGACCTGCGCGACGTGATCGCCGCGCTGAAGATCGTCGGCGTGGTGGAGCGGATCGGCGATTATGCCAAGAACATCGCCAAGCGCGTGCCGCTGATCGCCGCCAACCAGCGGACGCAGGAGCCGATCGCGCTTCTTCCCTCCATGGGCCAGGTCGCGGGCGAGATGGTGCAGGATGCGCTGAACGCCTTTGCCGCGCGGGATGCCGACCTGGCCGTCGCGGTGGTGGAGCGCGATACGGTGGTCGACGATTTCTACAATAGCGTCTTCCGCACGCTCGTCACCTTCATGGTCGAAAATCCCAAGACGATCAGCGAATGCGCCCATCTGCTGTTCATCGCCAAGAATATTGAGCGGATCGGCGACCATGCCACCAATGTGGCGGAGATGGTCTATTATGCCGCGACCGGCCAGACCCTGCCCGACCGCGAACGCGGCGGCGCGGCGGCGGAGGGCTGAGCATGGCGCGGGCCAGGATGCTGCTGGTGGAGGATGACGCGGCGCTGGCCGAACTGCTCATCTGGCACTTCAAGCGCGAGGATTTCGAGGTCGCGCACACGGTCGACGGCGAGGAAGCGCTGCTGCTGGCACAGGAGAATGTGCCCGACATCGTGCTGCTCGACTGGATGGTGGAAAGCCTGTCGGGCATAGAGGTCTGCCGCCGACTGCGCCGCATGAACGGCACGGCCAACGTGCCGATCATCATGCTGACGGCACGCGGCGAGGAGGAGGATCGCGTGCGCGGGCTGGAAACGGGCGCGGACGATTATGTGACCAAGCCCTTCTCGCCCCGCGAACTGGTGGCGCGCGTCGGCGCGGTGCTGCGGCGCGTGCGCCCGGCGCTGGCGGGCGAGACGCTGACCTTCGCGGATGTGGAGATGGACACGGTGGGGCACAAGGTCCGTCGCGGCGGCCAGGTGATCCCGCTCGGCCCCACGGAATTCCGCCTGCTCAAGCATTTCCTGGAGCATCCGGGCTGGGTCTTCTCCCGCGAGCGGCTGCTGGACAGCGTATGGGGGCAGGACAGCGACATCGAACTGCGCACGGTCGACGTGCATATCCGCCGCCTGCGCAAGGCGATCAATGCGGACGGCCGCTATCACGACATCATCCGCACGGTGCGTTCAGCGGGCTATGCGCTGGATACGGACGGGGTCGCGTAAAAGGCCGTCGCGGACAGACAGGGTCCGGTAGCGGTTCGTCACCCCGCTATGGACCGCGCCTCCCGCACGACCAGCACCGGGACGCCGTCGCGCACCGGAAAGGCGAGCCGCGCCGCCTCGGACAGCAATTCGCCCTGTTCCGCATCCCAGCGCAGGGGCGTGCGCGTCACCGGGCAGACCAGCTTCGCGAGCAGCGCCGGATCGATCCTGCCGCTCATTGCATCGTCGCCCCGCCGTCGCGTTCGATCCGCCCGACGATCTGCATCAGCTGGATGATCCGGTCGGCCCGTTCGCCCAGCGTATCCGCCTCCAGCAGGGTCTGCTTGGCCGCCGGATCGAACGGCACGATCTGCGCGATCCCGTTCACCAGCGCCATGTCGTCGAGCCGCGACACCGCCGTCCAGTCGACCACATAGCCCAGCGCATCGGCAAAGCGCCGCGATTCCTGCTCCAGCGCCGCCCGCTCCACGGCGGAGAGGATTTCATCCTCTTGCGCAATGGGCTCCACATCCGCCTCGATCTGGCGAAAGGCGGTGGGGACGTCCAGTTCCCGTACCACACGAAAGCGCGCAAGCCCCTTCAGCAGGATGTTGTACCGGCCGCCCTCCAACGCCTCGATATGGGTGATGTGGCCCAGGCAGCCCACATCGAACAGCGCGGGCTTGGTTCCTTCCTCCCGCGGCTGGATCATGCCGATGCGCCGGTCCCGCGCCATGGCGTCATGGATCATCGCCTGATAGCGCGGCTCGAAGATATGGAGCGGCAGTTCCATGCCCGGCAGCAGCAGCGCGCCCGGCAGGGGAAAGATCGAGACGCGCGACATGACGCCTGCGCCGGTTAGGAAAACAGGATCTGGGAAAGCTTGCGCCGCTGCCCCGCGACCCAGGGATCTTCCAGCCCCGTCGCCTCGAAAAGCTTGAGGAGCTGCGCCCGCGCCGCGCCGTCATTCCACGCCCGGTCGCGCCGCACCAGTTCCAGCAACTGCTCCGCCGCTCCATCGCGGTCGCCATTGGCCATCAGGCCGTTCGCCAGTTCGAAGCGCGCCTCATGATCGTCCGGATCGGCGGCGACCTTCGCCTCCACACCCGACAGGTCAGCCACCGGCCGGGCATCGCGCGCCAGCGCAATGGCGGCGCGTGCGCGCTCCACCGCCTGGTCCCTGGCCACATCGGCGGGCAGAGCGGCCAACGCCGCTTCGGCTTCGTCGAACTGTCCCAGCGCCACCAGCGCCCGCGCCGCGCCCGAAGCCACATCGGCATTGTCGGGCAGCATCTGATCGATCTGCCGGAACACGGACAGCGCCCGCTCCGCTTCGCCCCCGGCCAGCAATTCCTCGCCCATGGCGATCAGGGGCGCAATCTCCTCCAGCTGCGCCTTCTCCTCCGATTCGATCGGCAACTGGCCCAGCAACTGGTCGAGATATTGCTTGAACTGCCCCTCGGTCCGCGCCTGGCTGAGGTCGGCCACCGGCTGGCCCTGGAACACGGCATAGACGGTGGGGATCGACTGGACGCGGAACTGGGCGGCGATGAATTTGTCCTCATCGACGTTGATCTTGACCAGCTTGACGCCCTTGGCCGCATAGTCGGCGCAGACCTTCTCTATCACGGGCGCGAGCTGCTTGCAGGGGCCGCACCATTCGGCCCAGAAATCGACGATCACCAACTGGGTGCGCGAAGGATCCACCACATCGCGGCGGAAAGCCTCCACCGATGCCTTGTCGGCCTCGCTCAGTCCAAGGGTCGCCACTTCTCTTATCTCCTGCTGCAAACGCGGTTGCCAAGCCGCCCTCATACAGCGCCTTATGTGGGGCGTCACCCCATAGGAACAAGGGAGATCGGCCGGGGATCAACCGGAGATCAAAAGGTGTAGCCGATGCCGATCGCGCCGATCCACTGATTCCGGGAGCCCGCGACGGACACGATGGGCGAGGCGGCATAGTCGCCCAGAATCCGCGAATAGCTGGCCGCGGCGAAGATCGCCCAGCCATGGCGCAGGTCGCCCGACAGCGACTTGCCGCCCGCCAGGCTGAAATTCACCTTCTTGAACCCCGAACCATCGCCTGCCCCGCCATAGGCCGGCAGCCCCGATGCGGCGGCGCCCGCCGGATCGACGTCATAATAATAGCGGCCATATTTCCTGCCGACATAGTCCGCCGACACGCCCAGCCCGACGAAGGCCGTCTGCGACAGCGGCGTCATATATTCCACCGCGGGCGTGATGACATAGCTGCCATGCGCGCCCGCCACATCCCTGGTCACGGCGACGCGCGCCGACAGATTGTCATAGGCGCTGGTGATCACCCCGGTCTTGCCGATGCCGACGAAGCCGCCGACCTCCACCGCGATGTCGCGCTTGCCCAGCAGGCGCACGGCATCGTCCTTGATGTTCCTGCGGCTCGACCGGTCGAAGCGGACGTTGACCACCGGGCCCAGTTCGAAGTCGACGCCGTCGGGATCGCTGTTGGGGATCGCGTCGACATAAAGGCCCGGACCGCGCGTCCAGAAGGCGAAGTCCTTCACCTTGCCGCGAAGCTGCGGGATGGGCAGGACGCGATAGTCGTCGGACCCTTCATAGCTCGGCACGGCGGCCACGCCCACGCCGATGGTCAGGCTGCTGCGATCATCCTGCTGGGCGAAGGCCGATGGCGCAAGGCAAAGGGCCGCGACGGCGAACGCCGCGGAAAGGCGACAGCGATGATGCATGATGAGCCTGTTCAAAGAGATTGTCGGGCAAGATAATGTTTTTACGCCATTACCGTTCCGCACCGCGACATTCAGAGGAAATATTTGACCCTGATGTCCTGCCGCACCGCCGCCCCCGCCATGGCGAACTGCGCCGAGCGGAAGCTGGGCGCGCCGAAGCGGATCGCCGGATTGCGCGAAAAGCCCACCCCCTCGCGCGGGATGCCGGCCAGCGTGTCCAGCTTGCCATTGCCATTCTCGTCATGAATGATGGCGATCGCATAGGTTCCCGGCTCCATCCGGCCGAGGGGCACGATGCCGGCGGTCGCGGGGACGGTGAAATGCCGCCCGTCCGGATCGCCCCGGCAGTCGGGGAAATGGTCCGCCTGCCGCGTCACGCAGATCAGGAAATTGCCCCTGGAGGACCGCAGGCCCTGCACGTCCATGCTGAGCGGCTGCGCCTGGTCGGCCACCGCCGCGCCCATGACCAGCGGGACCGCCGCCATCATCGCTGCCCTGCCCTTCACGCCCATCCTTCCCTAAAAATGGCCCAATCCCCTGTCGGTCCCGCACAGCCGGTCCCAGATGCGGAAATACAGGCCGTAATTGCACGCATATTGTTCATGATGCCGCTGGTGATGGCTGGCGGTGATCAGCCAGCGGCCGGCCCGGCCCTGCACCATCCAGCGCGGAAACATTTCCCATCCCATATGGTTGCTGACGCCCATCACCGTCATGATCGTCAGCACCACGCCCAGCGCGCCGACATGGATCGGAATCAGGAAGACCAGCGCCGGGATCACCACCGCGCCGGTCACCGCCTCCCATGGATGGAAGCTCATCGCGGCCCAGGCCGTCGGCGGGCGGCTGGCATGATGCACGGCGTGGGCGATCCGGAACAGCCGGGGCCGGTGCATCCAGCGGTGGGTCCAGTAGAACCAGGCGTCATGGGCCGCAAGGTAAAGCAGCACGGACAGCGGCAGATACCAGAGGGGAAAGGCATGGACGTCGGCATAGACCCGCGTCCAGCCATGCGCCTGCCACCCCCAGGCGACGATGCCCGCCGGCACGCCGTAGATCAGCGCGGAGGCCAGCGACCAGGCGATTTCCCGCCTGACCTGCCGGTCCAGCCCGGCATAGAGGCCCGGCCTGCGATAACGGGTCGCCAGCGCGAAGGCGCCGCTCGCCAACAGATAGCGCACGCCCACGATCACGCTCATGGCAAGGGCCGACAGAAGGATCGCGGTGAACATCGCCCCGACCATAAGCGGTCTGGAGCCCGCCGTCACGCCCGGGCGCTCAGGTGCGCGGCCGCGCCTGCCGGTAGCTGCCGAGTATCCGCACCCATTTGGTGTGGAATTCCAGCTCCGCCAATGCCCGGTCGATGGCCGGATCGCCCGGCATCCCCTCTATGTCGCAGTAGAATTCCGTCGCGGCGAAGCTGGCGCCGCGCTGATAGCTTTCCAGCTTCGTCATGTTGACGCCATTGGTGGCGAAGCCGCCCATCGCCTTGTAGAGCGCGGCCGGGATGTTCTTCACCTCGAACAGGAAGGTGGTCATCACCGGGCCCACCCCCGCCGCCGGCATCTTCGGCTCACGCGAGAGCACCAGGAAGCGCGTCATATTGTCGGCGCTGTCCTCGATATTCTCCGCCACCAGCCGCAGGCCGTAGAGTTCCGCCGCCAGATAGGGGGCGATGGCCCCTTCCCCGGCCACCCGGGTTTCAGCGACCAGCGCGGCCGCGCCCGCCGTGTCGGCATAGCTGACCGGCTGGATGCCGCGTTCCCGCAGATAATGGCGGCACTGGCCCAGCGCCTGCGGGTGGCTGACCGCGCTTTTGACGGGGGTGCTGTCGACCGCCATCAGGCAGTGCCGGATGCGCAGGAAATATTCGTCGACGATATGCAGCCCGGATTCGGGCAGCAGGAAATGCATGTCGGCCACGCGGCCATGCAGGCTGTTCTCGATCGGAATGATCGCCCGCGCGGCGCGCCCTTCCCGAACCGCATCGATCGCATCCTCGAACGCGAAACAGGGCAAGGGAACGCAATCGGGCGCATAATCCAGCGCCGCCAGATGCGAATTGGCGCCCGGCGCGCCCTGGAAGGCGACGGCGCGAACGGGATCGACGGCAGCCTTCGCGGCGAGGTCCGCGACCAGATCGCGGGCGGGGGCGGGATAGTTTTCCATGGGCGCCTGCGCGCTTATTCACTTCATCGCGCCCGCGCAAGCATCCTCTCCGGCCGCAAAGCCATGAAAAGCGTGCGCGATCCCGTTCAAGGCCGCTTGCACGTTCGCGCTTGCGCCATTATGGCAGCGCGCTAGAGGGGACGCGAACCAAGCGGCCAGAACAGAAATCCAGGGGAATCCGAGCGAATGGGCGATCGTTTCAACACCGCTGCCGGTTGGGCTTTGTTCGCGGGTATCATCGCACTGGGCGGTGCCATCGTCAGTTCCAAATTCTTCCATGAGGAACGGCCCGAGAAAATGGGCTACGCCATTGAGGGCGTCGAAGCGGAAGGCGAAGGCGGCGCGGCCAGCGGCCCCGGCCTCAACACCCTGCTCGCCAGCGCGGACGTCGCGGCGGGCGAGAAGGTGTTCGCCAAGTGCGCGGCCTGCCACACCGTCAACCAGGGCGGCGCCAACGGCATCGGCCCGAATCTCTACGCCACGGTCGGGGAACCGATCGGCCAGGGCAAGGGCGGCTTCGCCTTCTCCGACGCGCTCAAGAGCAAGGGCGGCAACTGGACCTTCGAGAATCTCGATCACTGGCTGACTTCCCCGCGTGAATTCGCGCCCGGCACCAAGATGACCTTCGCCGGTCTCGGCAACCCGGCCGACCGCGCGAACCTGATCGCATGGCTGAACACCCAGGGTTCGAACCTGCCGCTGCCCGCCGCCGATGCGGCTCCGGCAGCCGGCGGCGGCAATGCCGCGGCCGAGGGTGGCAATGCCGCCGCCAACGCGGCAGAGGCGCCCGCCGCCAACGCCGCCGCCAGCGAGTAAGAACTGGACAGCGAACCCATTCGGGTCGATGATCTGACGGGCGCGGCCTTGCTGGCCGCGCTCGACGCCTTGGCGGACCTGCGCATCACGGTCTTCCGCGCCTTTCCCTACCTCTATGACGGGTCGGGCGAAGCGGGCCGCGCCTATGAGCGCGATTATCTCACCGCCTATGCGAACAGCCCCGGCGCGCTGATCGCCGGGGCTTTCGCGGGCGACCGGCTGGTCGGCGCCGCCACCGCCGCTCCCATGGCCGACCATGCCGCGGAATTCGCCGCTCCTTTCCGGGCATGCGGCATGGACATCGGCCAAATCTATTATTTTGGCGAATCGGTGCTGCTGCCGGAATGGCGCGGGCGCGGCATCGGCCACGCCTTTTTCGACCGGCGGGAAGCCAAGGCGCGGGAACTGGGATTCGCCATGACCAGCTTCTGCGCGGTGATTCGCCCGCCGGATCACCCTGCCCGCCCCGCCGGCTATGCCCCGCTCGATCCCTTCTGGCGCGCGCGCGGCTATGCCCCGGTCGAGGGGCTGATCGGCCATTTCGACTGGAAGGATCTGGGCGACGACGCGGAAAGCCGCCATCCCATGCAATTCTGGGTGAAGCGTCTCATGGCCTGACGGGCGCGCTCGTCTGCCGCTCCTCCGTTTGAGATGCCCTTTTGGTCATCCCGGACGCGATCCGGAATACTGCCTTTTTCTTTGACGGTGACTGAGAAGCAAGGGGGCCGGATCAAGTCCGAGGCGGCGAGCGCAGCAATGCCGGGCGTCAGCCGTTGCAAATCCCGATCACCCGCCGCATCTCGTCCAGCCTGATCGTCAGGTCCGCCCGGCCCGGCATCTCCTCCAGAATATGCCGGGTCAGCCGCTCATAATGCTGGACGAAGCGCGCAATCCGGGCATCCGGCATGCCGCCGCCAGCCTCCTTGCGCAGGTCATGCTCCTGCTGCGTCCG
Organism: Sphingobium fuliginis; assembly: GCF_015074805.1. Lineage (NCBI taxonomy): Bacteria > Pseudomonadati > Pseudomonadota > Alphaproteobacteria > Sphingomonadales > Sphingobiaceae > Sphingobium > Sphingobium fuliginis. The sequence continues at coordinate 2,201,539 of NZ_CP060035.1, forward strand.
CCAGCACCGGACGATCCCGAAGTCCGGCGCGGCCAGCAGCACCAGCCGGTCCAGCCGCGCGAACAGCGCTTGATAATCCCCCGCCAGCGCCCGGTTTGCGAAGGCGCGCCAGACGCCGTCCGCATCCTCCTCCCGCTCCAGGGCATTGACCGGCTCCACCAGCGCCGCCGCGCCCTGCGGCAGCGCACCGACGCACCAGCCCTCCAGCAGCAGCAACCGCGTGCCAGTCGCCGCCTTTTCCCATCGCCCTTCCGGCAAAGGATCGTCCGACGCCTTGTCAAAACGCGGCAGCAAGGTCGCCTCTCCCCGCTCCAACGCATCGATCACCCGCAGCCCCAGCGCCACATCATGCGTCCCCGGCACCCCGCGCGTGCGCAGCAGCGGATGGATCGAACGGGCCATGGCCTCCCGCTCCGCCCGCGTGCGATACAGATCGTCGATGGAAAGGATCGCGGCCGGAATCCCGTCGCTCTGCAACCTCTGCCGCAAGCCCGCCGCCAGCGTCGACTTGCCGCTGCCCTGCGCCCCGCAGAGGCCGATCACCAGCAGGCGACCGCCAGCCTCCTCCAGCGCCCGCCGCGTCAATCCCTCGACCGCGTCCAGCGCATCGTTCCGCATCCTATCGCTCCGCGATCAGCAGCTTGTCGATCTTGCGCCCATCCATATCCACGATCTCGAACCGCCAGCCCTGATCGTCGATGAAATCGCCCACTTCCGGCAAGCGCTTGAGCAGCCACAGCGCATGGCCGGCGACCGTCGCATAGTCGCGATCCTCCGGCAGGTCGATGCCGATCCGGTCCGCGAGCAGGTCCACCGGCATCTGGCCCGACACCAGCAGGCTGCCGTCCTCCCGCTCGACCAGGTCCGGCTCATCCTCGCTGTCCAGGTCGGACACGAAATGGCCTGCAATGGCGGAGAGCAGGTCGGCAGGCGTCGCAATCCCCTCGAAATGCCCATATTCGTCATGCACCATGACCATCGGCACCTCGGCCCGCCGCAGCACCTCCAGCGCGTCCATGGCGTCGACCTGATCCGGCACGACCTCCACCTTGCGCATCAGCCTTTCCAGGCTCAGCCCCTCGCCCCGGAACAGCGCGGTCATGATGTCGCGCGCCTGCACCACGCCGATGATGTCCTCCACCGTCCCCCGGCCCACCGGCAGGCGGGTGTGCGGCGTATCGAGCAGCTTGGCGCGAATAGCCTCCTCATCGGCATGGATGTCGATCCAGTCGACATCCATGCGCTGGGTCATCACCTCGCGCACCGGGCGGTCGGCCAGCCGCACCACGCCGGAAATAATGGCCCGCTCGCTCTCCTCGATCACGCCGGACCTGCTCGCCTCGGCCACGATCAGGTGCAGTTCCTCGGCCGTGACCTGATTTTCCGATTCGCGGGTCAGCCCCAGCAGGCGGAAGATGAGGGCACTCGATCCGTCCAGCACCCAGACGATCGGGGCGGTGACCTTCGCCAGCCACAGCATCGGCCCGGCGACCAGCACGGCGATGGGCTCCGGCGCGCGCAGAGCGAACTGCTTGGGCACCAGTTCCCCGACGATCAGCGAGGCATAGGTGGTAAGGCCGATCACCAGGGCGAAACCGGCATTCTGCGCGGCATGGGGCGACAGGCCCAGCATCGCCAGCCGTTCCCCCGTCGGCCCGCCAAGGCTGGCGCCGGAATAGGCGCCCGCGACGATGCCGATCAGGGTGATGCCGATCTGCACGGTGGAAAGGAACTTGCCGGGATCGCTCGCCGCCGCCAGGGCGGAGCGCGCGCCGCGCCGCCCGGCCTTTTCCATTGCCTGGAGGCGCGGCTTGCGGGCGGACACGATCGCCAGTTCCGACATGGCGAACAGGCCGTTCAGCGCGACGAGCGCCAGGATGATGACGAGGTCGACCCAGGGAAAGGGCGTCGGAGCGTGCGGGGGGATATTGGCCATGGCGGTCGGCGGCCACCTATAACCCTGATTCTTACAATTTCACAACCGCCGCATCATCTGCAGTTCAGTTCGCTTGTGGAACAAAGGCCTCCTCTCATCCATTGGGGGTGCATCCGCTCCGTTCGGGCGCACGAGAAAGGGAAATATATCCATGCGGAATTTTCATCGCATCATCAGCGCCGCCGGCCTGGCTGCCATGCTGGCGACCACGGCCTGCACCACCGATCCCAACACCGGCAACCGCACCATTTCCAAGGCCGCAATCGGCGGCATCGGCGGCGCGCTGGGCGGTTATCTGCTGGGCGATCTGGTCGGCGGGCGGCATGACCGCACCGAAAAGATCCTGGGCGCGGGCATCGGCGCGGTCGCGGGCGCGGGCATCGGCGCCTATATGGACGCGCAGGAAAAGAAATTGCGCGAAGAAACCGCCGGCAGCGGCGTGGACGTGATCCGCGATGGCGACAATCTGGTGCTGCGCATGCCATCGGGCATCACCTTCGCCACCGACAGTTCCGCCGTGCAGCCCCAGTTCCAGCCGACGCTGAACGACGTCGCATCCGTACTGGCGCAATATCCCAAGACCTATATCGACGTGTACGGCCATACCGACAGCGACGGCACCGATGCCTATAACCAGGCCCTGTCGGAACGGCGCGCCCAGGCAGTGGGCGATTATCTGACGAGCCATGGCGTGCAGTCGGCCCGCATCGCCACGCGCGGTTTCGGGGAGACCCAGCCGATCGCATCCAACGCCACGGCGGAGGGCAAGGCGTCCAACCGCCGCGTCGAAATCAAGATCGCTCCCGTGACGGAGCAGGATGTGCGTAGCTGAGACGGGCTGCGGGGACCGGGAGGCCGGTCCCCGCCCGCTGTTCCTTCATGCCGCCCTATCCCTGCCAATCCAGGGCGAATTTCAGCAGCAGGGTGCGTTGGAAAAATTCGTGATTGTCGTCCGACGCGATCCAGACGATCCGGCGGCCGCCTTCCCGGCTCAGGGCCAATCCTTCGAAATTGTCGGCCAACAGGGGCGGCGCCAGCCGGGCGAGGACGCGCGCCTTCAGCCGGTCGCCGGAGCGCGGCTCTTCCGGCAGCTCGATGATCGCCAAGGTCGCCGTGAACAGTTCCTGCAAGGTCAGCCGCCGGTTGAGGACCAGCACATGCCTGTCGTCCAGCGCGACCGCGTCGGTCGGGCGATAACCGCGCGGCGGCACATAGCGCAGGTGCATGGGCGCCGCCGTGGCGGCTTCGGCCGGGTCGCCCGCGAACAGCAGCGTGTCGTGGCTGCCGTCGGCGGTCATCCCCATTTCCGCCAGGACGAGGAAGCGGCCGCCGGGCAGCCGCGCCAGGGATTCGACCGATCCCGTCTCCGGCCAGGCCTCGATCTCCGGCCAGGTGCGGCAGGCTTCGACGCGGGCGAAGCCGGGGGAATAACGGCAGATCATCTGTTGCAGTTCGAAGCCCACCCAATAGCGCCCTGTCGCCGGATCATGAGCCATCGCCTCCGAATCCCAGGCCCACCAGGGGCGCTCCCGATCCTGCGGGCGGATGGGAAGCGGGGCGATGAAGGGACGCCGTTCCGCCCTGCCCGGGCCGATGTGGAAACCCATCAGCGTGCCGGAATCGCTGAGCGCCAGAATCTGGCCGTCGGGTTCCGCCAGCAGCGAGGATATGCCGCCAAAGCCATGATGGGTGCTGCTGAGTTGCCATCCGCCCAGATAGTGCAGCATTCCAAGGTCGCGCTGGGCGGGATCGGCCGCGTTCAGGGACAAGGCGCGCGCCCGCACCAGCAATGGGCCGGGGCCGAAGGGTTCGGGCTTGTTCTTATGCGGCGCGGGGAGCAGCAGGATCGCGAGCAGCAGGACGATCAGGATTCGGCGCATCGCCCTTGCCATAGGGGATAATCGGCCCCTGTGCAGGGTTTTTCGCGGCGCTGGCATCGACCGCCGAAAAGCGCGATAAGCGTTCCCGCCGGTGGCTCCAATGCTGAACGGCGGCTGACATCGCCATTCAGGCTTGGCTCAATGCGAATCGGGCAAAAGGGTCTCAATCGATGGTGAGTCCTCCGTGGAAGACCTGCCGTGATCGATGGCAAATGAGGAGCAACGCCATGAAGACGAAGTTTCTGATCAATCTGGGGGCGGCGCTGGCGATGGGCGCTGCCTCTCTGGCCGTCACCGCAACGCCGGCCATGGCCCGCGACGGCTGGGGCCGCCATTACGACCGTGGCGACTATTATCGCGGCGACCGCGGGTATCGCGGCTATCGCGGCGATGGTTATTACCGGGGCGGCGGCTATTATCGCGGCGACGGCTATTACAGGGGCTATCGCGGCTATCGCGGTGGCTATCGCTGCCGGGACAATGGCACGGGCGGCACCATCATCGGCGCGATAGCCGGTGGCCTGCTCGGCAATGAAGTCGGCAAGGGCAGCGGCCGCTACGGTCGCCGCGGCGATGGCACCACGGGCGCCATCATCGGCGCGGGCGTGGGTGCGCTGGCCGGGCGGGCGATCGACCGGGATTGCTGATCCACCGTTGAAGGATGAACGAAAAGAGGGCCGCTCCATCGGGGCGGCCCTCTTTTTGCCTTCTGACGCATCCTGCCCCTGCAACGCCAGCGCAGGCTCAGGCTGACGGAACCGACCGACCGGCGCGAGCCAAAGAAAAAGGCCGCCCCGTTTCCGGCGCGGCCCATTCCAGACAATTCCCTTTTGGGAATTACATCGCGTTCGCGGCAGCGTTGCCGGCCGTGTTCGCAGCGTTCGAAGCGGCGTTCGAAGCATTGTCGGCAGCGTTCAGCGCGGCGTTCATGGCGTTGTCGGCAGCGTTCGAAGCGTTCTCTGCGGCATTGGCCGAAGCGTTGGCGGCATTTTCCGCACCGCCCGAGCAGGCGGCCAGGCCGAGCGACGCGGCGAGAACGAGCGAAAGAGCAATCGACTTGGTCATGGGTTAACCCCTCTCTGAGAATAATAACGGTGCAGACCACTCTCGGAGAAAAGTTCACCCCCCATTGCGTCTGCGCCGCGATTCGTAATGAATCCGGCGACTCATGGCAATCCCAATCATGCGTCAAGCCCGTGATTCGGGGCTGTCAGGGGTTGAACGGCGCGGTTCCGAACGACCATTGACGCATATAAAGATTTCTTTATATGATCCATGCATGAGCGCAGCAATCGACATTTTCCGGGCATTGGGCGACCCGACGCGGCTGCGCATCATCTATCTTCTGCGCGCCATGGAACTGGCCGTGGGCGAAATCGCGCAGGTCGTGGGGCAAAGCCAGCCGCGCGTGTCCCGCCATGTCCGCATCCTGGCCGAAGCCGGTCTGGTGGAGCGGCGCAAGGAAGGCAATTGGGTTTTTCTGCGGCTGGGCAAAGAGGCGGAAATCGGACCCTTTCTGACGCTTTTCGACCAACTCGTGCCGTCGGAGGGCGAGCTGTTGTGGCAGAAGGCCGACCTCGCCCGGCTGGCGGCGGTACGGGCGGATCGCGCCCAGGCGGCGGAAAGCTATTTTGCCGAACATGCCGAGGAATGGGACGCGATCCGGTCCCTGCATGTGCCGGAGGGCGATGTGGAGGCGGCGATGACCGCCCTGCTGGGGGCGGAACCGATCGGCCATCTGCTCGACATCGGCACCGGGACCGGGCGAATGATCGAATTGTTCGGTCCGTCGGCGGAGCAGGTGACGGCGCTGGACCGCAGCCCGGACATGCTGCGGCTGGCCCGCGCCAAGCTGCCCGAGGATGCGGGCGACAAATATGCGCTGGTGCTGGGCGATTTCAGCGCCCTGCCGCTGGAGCCGGGCAGCGCCGATACGGTGGTGCTGCATCAGGTGCTGCACTATGCCCAGGCGCCCGAGGCGGTGATCGAGGAAGCGGCCCGGGTGACGGCGGCGGGCGGCCGCGTCCTGATCGCCGATTTCGCGGCGCATGAACGGGAAGAACTCAGACTGCGCGACCAGCATGCGCGGCTGGGCTTTTCCGACGGGCAGATCGAAAGCTGGTTCGCGGATGCGGGCCTGGAACTGGAGCGGGTGGAGGTGCTGCCCGGCCAGGAACTGACGGTGCAATTATGGCTGGGCCGCCGCCGTGGCGCGCGCGTCCTGCCTATCGAAGGACGACTTTCCGCATGACCTTGAGCTTTCCCTCCGTCGAAGAGGCCACGCGGGCTTGGCAAGCGCCGCTCTATGCCGATCTGACGGGAGACATTAATGTGAGCTTCGAATTCTTCCCGCCCAAGACGGAGAAGATGGAGGAGCAGCTCTGGTCCGCGATCCAGACGCTGACGCCGCTGGCGCCGAAATTCGTGTCGGTGACTTACGGCGCAGGTGGGTCGACGCGGGAGCGGACGCATAACACGGTGGCGCGGATCGCGAAGGAGACGCCCCTGTCGGCGGCGGCGCACCTGACCTGCGTGGCGGCGAGCAAGGGTGAGATTGACGAGGTGATCGACGCCTATTGGGAAGCGGGCGTGCGGCATATCGTCGCCCTGCGCGGCGATCCGCCCGAGGCAGGCGCGAAGTTCGAGCCGCATCCGGACGGTTACAAGGGCGCGGCGGAGCTGGTCGAGGGGCTGGTGAAGCGGCATCCGTTCGAGATTTCGGTGGCGGCTTATCCGGAAACCCATCCTGATGCCTTGAGCGCGCAGAGCGACATCGACAATTTGAAGCGCAAGCTGGATGCGGGCGCGACGCGGGCGATCACGCAATTCTTCTTCGAGCCGGATACCTTCTTCCGTTTCCGCGATACGGTGGCGGCGGCAGGGATCGACGCGGACATCATTCCGGGCATCATGCCGGTCAGCAATTTCGCGGCGGTCCAGCGCATGTCGGCCATGTGCAATACCGATGTGCCGGGCTGGATGGGCAAGCTGTTCGAGGGGCTGGACGACCTGCCCGCCGCACGGCAGCTCGTGTCCGCGACGCTGGCGGCGGAACTGTGCCGCAAGCTTTATGCGGGCGGGGTGCGCGACTTTCATTTCTATACGCTCAACCGGGCGGAACTGAGCTATGCGATCTGTCATCTGCTCGGGCTGCGGCCGGCGACATTGGAGAAGACGGCATGACCGCCGAGGAACGCTTCCGCGCCGTGGCCGCGGAGAAAATCATGATATTCGACGGCGGCTACGGCACGTCGATCCAGAAACATGGGCTGACGGAGGCGGATTATCGCGGGTCGCTCGATCTGGCGAAGGACCAGAAGGGCAATAACGACCTGCTCTGCCTGACCCGGCCGGACATCGTGGAGGGCATCCACACCGCCTATCTCGACGCCGGTGCGGACATGATCGAGACGAACACCTTCTCCTCCACCAAGATCGCCATGGCCGATTATGGCTGCGAACATCTGGTGCGGGAGATCAACATCGCCGCCGCGAAGATCGCCCGCAAGGCCTGTGAGGCGGCGAGCGCGAAGGATGGGCGGCCACGCTTTGTCGCGGGGTCGATCGGGCCGACCAACAAGACGCTGTCGATCTCTCCGGACGTCAACGATCCGGCCTATCGCGAGGTCGATTACGATACGCTGAAGGCCGACTATCGCGAGCAGTGCGAGGCGCTGATCGAGGGCGGCGTGGACTTCCTGCTGGTCGAGACCTGCTTCGACACGCTGAACGCCAAGGCGGCGGGCATGGCGGCGCGGGAGGCAGAGGCGGCGGCGGGGCGGCCGGTGCCGCTGATGCTGAGCTTCACCATCACGGACATGTCGGGGCGGAACCTGTCCGGGCATACGATCAACGCCTTCTGGTATTCGCTGCGGCATTTGAAGCCGCTGACCATCGGGGTGAACTGCGCCTTCGGGGCGGATCTGCTGCGGCCTTATCTGAGTGAGCTGGCCAAGAATGCGGATACGTTGATCCTGGCCTATCCCAACGCGGGGCTGCCCAATGAACTGGGGCAATATGATGAGCTGCCGGAGACTACGGCGAACCTGATCCGCCAGTGGGTGGATGAGGGGCTGGTCAATATGGTCGGCGGTTGCTGCGGCACCACGCCCGCGCATATCGGCGCCGTGGCGAAGGCGCTGGCGGGGCACAAGCCGCGTCAGGTGCCGGAGCTGCCGGTGGTGACGCGGCTTGCGGGCCTCGAACCGATGCATATTGCGGCGTAAGATAATTGTTCCCCCTCCCGCAGGCGGGAGGGGGTTAGGGGGTGGGCCGATCCAGGCGCTGTCCCCTGAAAAGCCCACCCCCAGCCCCTCCCGCTTGCGGGAGGGGAGCAGGTAGTAAAATGACTGAGACCTCCCCCGATCTTTCCCGCGCCACTTTCGTCAATATCGGCGAGCGCACCAACGTCACCGGATCGGCCAAGTTCAAGAAGCTGATCATGGCGGGCGACTATGCCGCGGCCATCGACATCGCCCGCGATCAGGTGGAGAACGGCGCGCAGATCGTCGACGTCAACATGGACGAAGGCCTGCTCGACGCCGTGGAGGCGATGACGACCTTCCTGAAGCTGATGACGTCCGAACCGGACATTGCCCGCGTTCCGGTCATGATCGACAGTTCCAAATGGGAAGTGATCGAAGCCGGCCTGAAATGCGTGTCGGGCAAGCCCATCGTCAATTCGATCAGCATGAAGGAGGGTGAGGAAGCCTTCCTCCATCACGCCCGCCTCTGCATGGCCTATGGCGCGGCGGTGGTCGTCATGGCCTTTGACGAGACCGGTCAGGCGGACACGAAGGAGCGCAAGGTCGAGATCTGCGAGCGCGCCTACAAGCTGCTGATGTCCATCGGCTTCCCGCCGGAGGACATCATCTTCGACCCCAATATCTTCGCCGTGGCGACGGGGATCGAGGAACATAATAATTACGGCGTCGACTTCATCGAGGCCTGCCGCGAGATCAAGGCGCGCTGCCCCCATGTCCATATTTCGGGCGGCCTGTCGAACTTCTCCTTCTCCTTCCGCGGCAATGAGCCGGTGCGGCGGGCGATGCATTCGGTCTTCCTCTACCACGCCATCCCGGCGGGGCTGGACATGGCGATCGTCAATGCGGGCCAGCTCGACGTTTACGACGCCATCGACCCGGCGCTGCGCAAGGCGTGCGAGGATGTGCTGCTGAACAGCGATCCGGAGGCGGGCGAACGCCTGGTCGCGCTGGCGGAGAGCTTCAAGGGCAAGGATGCCGCTTCGGAAAAGGCGGCGCAGGAATGGCGCGGCTGGCCGGTCGCCAAGCGGCTGGAACATGCGCTGGTCAAGGGCATCGACATGTATGTGGTCGAGGATACGGAGGAAGCCCGCCTCGCTGCCGCAAAGCCCATCGAGGTGATCGAAGGCCCGCTGATGGACGGCATGAATGTCGTCGGCGACCTGTTCGGCGCGGGCAAGATGTTCCTGCCGCAGGTGGTGAAATCCGCCCGCGTCATGAAGAAGGCGGTCGCCCACCTCCTCCCCTTCATCGAGGCGGCGAAGGAGCCCGGCGCCAAGGGCAAGGGCAAGGTCGTGATGGCGACGGTCAAGGGCGACGTCCACGACATCGGCAAGAACATCGTCGGCGTCGTGCTTCAGTGCAACGGCTTCGAGGTGATCGACCTGGGCGTCATGGTGCCGTGGCAGGACATCATCAAGGCGGCGAACGAAAATGACGCCGACATGATCGGCCTCAGCGGCCTCATCACTCCCTCGCTGGACGAGATGGTGACGGTCGCCGCGGAAATGCAGCGCGCGGATATGACCATGCCGCTGCTGATCGGCGGCGCGACCACCTCCAAAGTGCATACCGCGCTGCGCATCGATCCGGCCTTCACCGGGCCGGTGGTGCATGTGCTGGACGCCAGCCGGGCGGTCGGCGTCGCGACGGCGCTCGTCTCCGAAACCCAGAAGACCGATTTCGTCCAGAAGACCAAGGATGATTATGCCCATGTCCGCGCCGCCCGAGAGGGCAAGGGGCAGAGCAAGCTGCTGTCCATCGAGGAAGCGCGGGCCAATGCCTTCGAGATCGACGAGAGCCTGAAGCCCGGCAAGCCGCGCCTGCCCGGCGTCCACCGCTTCCCGGACTGGGATCTGAAGGACCTGCGCAACTATATAGACTGGACGCCCTTCTTCCGCGCATGGGAACTGGCGGGCAATTATCCGGCGATCCTGGAGGACAGGGTGGTGGGCGAAAGCGCGACCAGCCTGTTCACCGATGCGCAGAAGATGCTCGACCGCATCGTGGACGAGAAATGGCTGACGGCGCGCGGCGTGGCCGGCCTGTGGCCCTGCCGCCGCGAAGGCGACGACATCATCGTCCATGTCGAGGATGAAAAGCATGTCCGCCTGCCGATGCTGCGCCAGCAGATCGCCAAGCGGGAGGGCCGGGCCAATATGTGCCTTGCCGACTTCATCAGCCATGATGGCGACTGGATGGGGGGGTTCGCCGTATCGATCCACGGCATCGAGCCGCATCTGGCGCGGTTCAAGAACGCTATCGACGATTATTCGGACATATTGCTCAAGGCGCTGGCGGATCGTCTGGCGGAGGCCTTTGCCGAACGGCTGCACCATTATGTGCGCACCGCGCTCTGGGGCTATGCCGAGGGCGAGCAGCTTACCAACGAGGCGCTGATCAAGGAGCAATATCGCGGCATCCGGCCCGCGCCCGGCTATCCCGCCTGTCCGGAGCATAGTCTGAAGCCGCTGCTGTTCGACATGCTGGACGCGCATCACGCGACGGGCATTTCGCTGACGGAAAGCTTCGCGATGCTGCCGACGGCGGCGGTCAGCGGCTTTTACTTCGGGCATCCGCAGGCGGAATATTTCGGCGTGGCGCGGGTGGGGCGCGACCAGCTGGAGGATTATGCCGGGCGGCGCGGGGTGGATCTGGAGACGGCCGAGCGCTGGCTGCGGCCCAATCTGGATTAGGACTTATTCCATAGTTCCCGCGCAGGTGAGCACTCATCTCCCATAAGAAGGTGCCTGATGCACGGTCAGGAGATGGATTGCCGCCTTCGCGGAAATGACGGGAAGCGAAAAACTTACCGCGCCTCGTGGTTGGCCGCCACCGCCTTCGCCACCGCCTGCATCAACTGCCAGCGCGTCGGGATCGGTTCCGTCGTGCTGCCGATCATCACCGCGACCGCATAGCTGGTGCCGTCGGGCGCGGTCATGATGCCGATGTCGTTGAACCCGGTCGAACGCGCGCCCAGTTCCTGACCCGTGCCGGTCTTGTGCAGATAATGCCATCCCGCCGGCACGCCGCCCTTGATCCGCTGCGGCCCCGTCTTCGCCTCGCCCATGATCGAAAGCAGCAGTTGCGACGATGCCGGGGAAAGCATGTCGTTCTGCTTGAGCTTCGCCAGCGCCTGCACGATGGAGGATGGCGCGGCGCCGTCCGGCGGGCTGGCGAGATAATTGTCCAGCGCCTTCTGCCGCACCGAGAGGGGCAGCCTGGCGCGGGCGGCGTAGAAGTTGCGGCCGATCGAATAATCCTGCCGCCATTCCAGGCCCGCCGTGGTGGATTGCAGCAGCCGTTCGCCGGGCCCGAAGCGGATGTCCCGGATATAGCGGCGCGCGAGATAGCTGCGCACCGCTTCCGGCCCGCCGACGGCGCGCAGCAGCGTGTCGTTGGCGGTATTATCGCTCTGCGTCATGGCGCGGCGCATCAGGTCGGAATAGGTGGTGGTCCAGCCGGCATTGCCCACCAGGGCGGCGGTCGGCTGGTGGAAGAGGGTCAGGTCCTTCTTCGTGATGGTGGTGCTGTCGCTGAGGCGGATCTTGCCCCGGTCGACCGCGTCGAGGAAGGTCATGGACACCCAGAGCTTCGAAACGCTCTGCTGCGGGAAGAGCAGATTGCCGTTCCATGCAACGGTCCAGTCGCTGCCGATGCGGCGCACGGCGATGCCGACCTTGCCGTTGAAGCTCTGGCCCAGGTTGCGGATCACGCTGACCAAAGCGGGCGGCGGCGTTTCCCTTTGGTCGACCTTCAGCGCTTCGAAGGGCTTGGGCGGATTGGCGACCGGCTTGATGGGGAAGGTCGCGGTGGAAGGCTGCGGCCGCTGCTGGACCGCCGCATAGGGTTGCTGCGGCGCGCTGACGCAGGCCGAAAGCGCCGCCATCAACAGGACGAGCCGGGCCGAGCCGCCATTGCCGCCGCCATTTGGGCGCTTGCCGCGCCCTCCCTTGAAATTGGTCATCGAAATCCCCGCACTCTCCTTTCGCATTAGGGTTCAGACCCGCGCCGGGTGACAAGAATCATGCGATGAACGATTCCACAAATGCGATGTAAGGAGGCTGAACGAGGCGCGCCTTAACTCAGTTGAGGTTCAGGCGAAGGCCTGCAAGGAAGCGCCGATGAACCACATGCCGATGAACCACATGATGAACAGACGGACGATGATGCGGGGCGCGACTGCGCTGCTGGCGGGCGGCATGTTGCCGGCACGGGCGTGGGCGGCGCCCTTCGCTTCGCGCCGCATTGCCGTGACGACTCGCGGCGCCGGTCGAGATGTCGTGCTGATCGCGGGGCTGGCGAGCGGGCCGGGGCTGTGGAACGGGGTGGTCGGCGCGCTTTCCGGTTATCGCTGGCATCTGGTCCACGTGCGGGGTTTTGCCGGCCTCGCGGCGGACGCCAATGCCAGCGGGCCGCTGGTCCAGCCTTTGGCGGACGAGATCGCCCGCTATATCGCGGCGGCAGGGCTGGAGCGGCCCGCCATCGTCGGCCACAGCATGGGCGGCACGCTGGCGATGATGCTGGGTTTGAAGGGGCTGGCGGGGCGGCTGATGGTGGTCGACATGCTGCCCGAGGGGGCAGCGATGGTCGGCGGCACGGCACAGGGCATGGGATTTCTGGCCGATCAACTGGGGCAATATTTCACCGGAACCAGGGCGGGCCGCGCCTATCTGGCGCGGATGCTGGCGGAAATGCCGGGCGCCCGGGGAAGCGATCCGGATGTCGTCGCCAATGCGCTGCGCGATCTCGCCAATGTCGACCTGGGGCCGCAACTGGCGCGGCTGACCGCGCCGATGGAGGTGGTCTATGCCGTCGGCAGCGATGCGGCGCAGGCGGGCGAGATCGGTCGAACCTTCCGCGCCGCCTATGCCGCCAAGCGCGGCGTGCGGCTGGTGCCCATCGGCCCCAGCGGCCATGTCGTCATGGCGGATCAGCCGGCCCGCTTCAACGCGGTCCTCGGCAATTTTCTGAAGACGGTTTGACGCCGATCAAAGGCGCGGCGGGACAGCAGGGGTAAAAGCAATCCGACGCCTTCCTCCGCGTCACTCCTCGACTCATGGCGCAGCGCGATGGACGCTGCGCCACCTTTTTTCAGCTTCTTTCAGGGCGCCAGCACCGTATCGACCGCCTGCGGCAGCATCGCCGGATAATCGAGCGTATAGTGCAGCCCCCTGCTCTCCTTGCGATGCAGGGCGGAGCGGACGACCAGACGCGCGACCTCCAGCAGGTTGCGCAGTTCGATGAGGTCCGGCGTCACGCGGAAATGGCCGTAATATTCGTCGACTTCCTTCGCCAGCAGGTCGATGCGGTGCTTGGCGCGCTCCAGCCGCTTGGTGGTGCGGACGATGCCGACATAGTCCCACATGAAGCGGCGGATTTCCTTCCAATTATGCTGGACGATGACCTCTTCGTCCGAATTGGTGACGCGGCTTTCGTCCCAGGGGCGGATCGGCGGCGGCGCGGGCAGTTCATCCCAATGGGCGCGGATGTGCCGGGCGGCGGCTTCCCCGAAGACGAAGCATTCCAGCAGCGAATTGGACGCGAGGCGGTTAGCGCCGTGCAGGCCGCTTTCGGTGACTTCGCCCGCCGCATAGAGCCCCGGCAGGTCGGTGCGACCGTCAAGGTCGATGACCACGCCGCCGCAGGTATAATGCTGTGCCGGGACGACCGGGATCGGTTCCTTCGTGATGTCGATGTCAAGATCCAGCAGGCGCGCATAGATGGTCGGGAAATGGGTGCGCACGAATTCCGGCGGCTTGTGGCTGATGTCGAGATGGACATAGTCGAGGCCGAGCCGCTTGATCTCATGGTCGATGGCGCGGGCCACCACGTCGCGGGGGGCGAGTTCGCCGCGCGGGTCGAACCGGGGCATGAAGCGTTCCCCGCCGCCGGGGACACCGGGGGGCAGCTTCAAATGACCGCCCTCCCCCCGAACCGCCTCCGTGATGAGGAAATTCTTGACCTCCAGATTGTAGAGGCAGGTAGGGTGGAACTGGTTCATCTCCATGTTGGAGACGCGGCAGCCCGCGCGCCAGGCCATGGCGATGCCGTCCCCGGTCGCGCCCCGGGGAGCTGTGGAGAAGAGATAGGTGCGGCCCGCGCCGCCGGTGCAGAGGATCGTCGCCTTGCCCAGGATCGCGTCGACATGGTCCGTCAGCCTGTTGAAGGCATAGACGCCCCATACATGCCCGTCGCCCGAATAGCGCTCGCCATGGCGGCTGGTGATGAGGTCGATGGCGACCCTGTCCTCCAGCAGCGTGATGTTGGGATTGGCGCGGGCGGCCTTCAGCAGCGCGACCTGCACGGCATGGCCGGTGGCGTCGTCGACATGGACGATGCGGCGGTGGCTGTGACCGCCTTCGCGGGTCAGGTGCCAGCGTTCGCCGAATTCCTCCCCTCCATTGAAGGGAACGCCAAGCTCCGCGAGCCGCTCTATCGCCGCAGGAGCCTCGGAGACGACGAATTCGACGGTACTGCGGTCGTTCAGGCCTGCGCCTGCGACCATCGTGTCTTCGATATGCGCCTCGAAACTGTCACCTGCGTCCAGTACGGCGGCGATGCCGCCCTGCGCCCAGTTGGTGGACCCGCCGTCCAGCGCTCCCTTGGCCAGCACCACGACCTTGCGGTCCTGCGCCAGGTTGATGGCGGCGGTCAGCCCCGCCGCGCCGGAGCCGATGATGACGACGTCATAGGTGGTGGTGGGCATATAGTCTTCTTACTCCCCTCCCGCAGGCGGGAGGGGTTGGGGGTGGGCTTGCGCGAGGGCTGCCATGATATGCGACAGCACGCCTTCGATATTCCCTATCACGTCGGCATTCTGAAAGCGCAAGACGGTAAAGCCTAGTTCGCGACAGTAGGCGTCGCGGCGGGCGTCATATTCCGCACTGTCGTCGTGGGTGGAGCCATCCAGTTCGATGATGAGCTTCGCCTCGCGACAAAGGAAGTCCGCGAAATAAGGGCCGATAGGGATTTGGCGGCTGAACTTGCGGCCGTCGAGTTGGCGGTTGCGCAGGCGCTGCCAAAGGAACCGCTCAGGCGGAGATGCCTCGTTTCTTAGCGACTTTGCGCGGGACGTATTCCTGCTTTTGAAAGGTCGCGCCAGCCCACCCCCCGGCCCCCTCCCGCCTGCGGGAGGGGGAGAGGCATCCCTCTCCCTCACGCCGCCGCGGTCAGGTTCAGGAACACATCCTCCAGATCAGGGTCGCGCGTCACCACGTCGACGATCGAAAGCCCGCTGGCCTGCACGGCGCTCAGCACCTGGCCCGCATTGGCGCGGTTCTTCATATAGGTGATCGTCAGCGTGCGTTCGTCCGACAGTTCGATCTTCTCGAAGCTGGGGTCGGCGGGGGGCGTCACCACATCGCGGTCGACCGTCACCTGCACCACCTTCTCCTGCGCCATGGCGATCAGTTCGCGAGTCGGCTTGTCGGTGATGACCTTGCCATGGTTGATGATGCCGATCCGGTCGCACAATTCCTCGGCCTCTTCGAGATAATGCGTGGTGAGGACGATGGTCACGCCCTGGCGGTTCAACTCCCGCACATAGGCCCAGAGCTGCTGGCGAAGCTGCACGTCGACGCCGGCGGTCGGTTCGTCCAGCACCAGGATCGGCGGGCTGTGCACCATCGCCTTGGCCACCAGCAGGCGGCGTTTCATGCCGCCCGACAGGGTCCGGGCATAGGCGTCGGCCTTGTCCTCCAGATGCACGGCGCGCAGCAATTCCATCGAGCGGCGGCGGTCCCGGGGTACGCCATAATAGCCCGCCTGGTTCTCCAGCGTCTCGAACGGGGTGAAGAAGGGATCGAAGACGATCTCCTGCGGGACGATGCCGATGCTGTTCTTGGCGTTGCGGGGGTTCTGGTCGATGTCGAAGCCCCAGATTTTCGCCGTGCCGCTGGTCTTGTTCACCAGCCCGGCGAGGATGTTGATGGTGGTCGACTTGCCCGCGCCATTCGGCCCCAGCAGGCCGTAAATCTGCCCGCGCGGGATGGTGAGGTTGATATTGTCGAGCGCCTGCTTGCCGCCCTTGTAAACCTTGGTGAGGTTGGCGATCTCTATGGCGGGAGTGGGGGAGGTGTCGGTCATGGCTGCCTATAGTGGGGTTGGGCCATTGGAAAGGAAAGAGCGGGGTTAAAATTCGTCGGCGGCGTCCATCAGGGCCGTGAGTTTGCGGGGCGCGACCTCCCGCCAGCTCCGCTCCAGCCGTTCGTTGATCTGGTCCCAGTCCGTGTCCCCCAGATCGAGGCGGATGCCGACCCAGCCATCCCCGAAATAGGGGGGGCGGTAATAGCGGGCGGGGTCGCTTTCGATCAGCATCGCCTGTTCTTCCGGCGCGGTCGTCTTGACGAGGATGGCGATAACGCCGTCGCCATGACGATCCTGCGTGAAATAGGCGAATTTCTTGCCCTTTTCGATGCCGAAGCAGGGCATGCCGTGGGACGTGACCTCATCCGCCTGCGGCAGGGCCAGGGCGCGCTCACGGACTTTGTTCAGCAGCCATTCGGGCTGGCGCTCGCGGGTGACGAAATCCGCCAGCGTGCGCGGATAGAGCTGATGTTCCGCCATCAATATGCGCGCGGCAAGGCTGTCGGCGGTGTCGCCGGGCAGGATCGCGACTTCGATCTGGCCAAGGACCGGCCCGTCGTCCAGTTCCGCCGTGACGATGTGGACCGAGCAGCCGGCATGGGTATCGCCTGCGTCCAAAGCCTTCCGATGGGTGTCGAGACCCTTATATTTGGGCAGCAGGCTGGGGTGGATGTTCAGCATCCGGCCTTCCCAGCCGGCGACGAATTCGGGCGAGAGGAGGCGCATATAGCCGGCCAGCGCGACATATTCCGCGCCCGCCCCGCGCAACGCCTTGTCGATAATGGCGTCGAATTCGGCGCGCTTCAGGCCCTTGTGGCTCTGCGCGAAGGTGGCGATGCCCTCGGCGGCGGCGAGGGTCAGGCCGGGGGCTTCGGGATCGTTGGCGGCGACCAGCACCAGCTCATAGGGGCAGGACGGATGCCTGGCGGCATAGAGCAACGCCGCCATGTTCGAGCCACGTCCGGAAATCAGAACGCCGACCTTTGCCTTCACTTGCAGTCCCCGTCCGGTTCGCGCGAAGTCGAGAACCCTTGTGACTTCGTTTCTCGACTTCGCTCGAAACGAACGGGTTTCAGTGACTTACCCCAGATGCGTGGCGGTCCAGTCGGCCCTGGCGCTCCATGTTTCCTGTGAGCCCTTGACCGTGCAGCCCTTTTCGCCCGCCTCCACGAGGCCGACGCGGACCACGGTTTCGCCCGCTGCTTCCAGATCCGCCGTCACGGCGTCCACCGCATCCGCATCCACCGCCAGCACCATGCCGACACCGCAATTGAAGGTGCGGGCCATTTCCTCCGGCTCGATATTGCCCTGCGCCTGGAGGAAAGCCATCAGGCGCGGCTGTTCCCAGCCGTCGGCGTCGATAACCGCATGACAGCCTTCGGGCAGCACGCGCGGGATATTCTCCAGCAGGCCGCCGCCGGTGATGTGGGCCAGCGCATTGATCCGGCCTGCCCGGACCAGCGGCAGCAGCGACTTCACATAGATGCGCGTCGGCGCCATCAGCGCGTCGATCAGCAGCACCTCATTATCGAAGATCGCCGGACGGTCGAGCTTCCAGCCCTTGTCGGCGGCAAGACGGCGCACCAGCGAGAAGCCGTTGCTGTGCACGCCCGAGGAAGTGAGACCCAGCAGCACGTCGCCCGCCTTGACCCGGTTGCCGGTCAGCGCTCTGGACCGCTCCACCGCGCCGACGCAGAAACCGGCGAGGTCATAGTCGCCCGGCCCGTACATGCCGGGCATTTCCGCCGTCTCTCCGCCGATAAGGGCGCAGCCGGCCTGTTTGCAGCCCTCCGCAATGCCCGCGATCACGCGTTCGGCGACGCCGCTCTCCAGCTTGCCGGTGGCATAATAGTCCAGGAAGAAGAGCGGTTCGGCGCCCTGCACGATCAGGTCGTTGGCGCACATGGCGACCAGGTCGATGCCGACGCCGTCATGGGCGTTGTGATCGATGGCGAGCTTCAGCTTGGTGCCGACGCCGTCATTGGCCGCGACCAGCAGCGGATCGTCGTATCCGGCCGCCTTCAGGTCGAAGAAACCGCCGAAGCCGCCCAGTTCCGCGTCGGCGCCGGGGCGACGGGTGGCCTTGGCAAGCGGGGCGATGGCGCGAACCAGCGCATTGCCCGCGGCGATGTCGACGCCAGCCTTGGCGTAGCTGTAGGATTCGGTGTCGCTCATGGCTGTGGCCCCTAAGCATTTTCAAGTCAGATGGAAACATCTGACGGCTTAAGAAAATGCGGCAAGCCAAATAACGCACATTGTGCGCGAAAACGGAACGGGAAATGGGTTGCCGCTTGGCAGCGCAGGCAAATCTCGCCAAAAGGACGCGCGTGAACGTGCCTTCTGTCCTTCGTGGCCTGTCCCTCCGGCCTTTGAACCTGTTCCGCGCAGCGTCGCGCCCGATCCAGATACTGGGCGCGATCATGCTTGGCCTCGCCGCTGCGGCGCTGGTCGCGCAGATGGAGGGGGAGCGCGGCGTGCCCCCCATCGCCAGCGGCGGCGATTTCCAGGTGAGCCATGTGAAGGTCGACGTCTTCGCCAAGGATGCCGACAGCGCGCGCAAGGCCGGCTGGCGGCTGGCGCAGCGGCGGGCGTGGCAGATGCTGTGGACCCGAACCCATGGCGGCAGCGGCGCGCCGGCCCTGTCCGATTCGCAGCTTGAAGGCATGATTTCGGGTATCGAGATCGAATATGAGCAGGCGGGCCCCACCCGCTATGTCGCCACGCTGGGCGTCATGTTCGACCGGGCGCGGACGGGCCAGTTGCTGGGCGTGACCGGCAATGTCATGCGGTCCCCGCCCCTGCTGGTGATCCCGGTGCTGTGGGACGGCGGGTCTGCCGTGTCCTATGAGCGGATCAACGAATGGCAGCGGGCCTGGGCGCGTTTCCGCACCGGCGACAGCGCGATCGACTATGTCCGCGTGGCCGGGTCGATCGCTGATCCGATCCTGCTGAATGCGGGGCAGACCGGGCGGCGCGGGCGGCTGTGGTGGCGCGTGCTGCTCGACCAATATGGCGCGGCGGACGTGGTGATCCCGATCGCACGGCTCGACCGTCAATATCCGGGCGGTCCGGTGACCGGCACCTTCACGGCGCGCTACGGCCCCGACAATTTCCTGATCGGCAGCTTTTCCCTGCGCGCCTCCAACGACAGCGCGATCCCGCAGATGCTGGACCAGGCGACGCAGCGGATCGACCAGCTTTATACCCAGGCGCTGAATGACGGCCGCCTGCGTCCCGATCCGTCGCTGATCATCGAGGAGCCGGTCGATCCCAATGCGCTGGAGATCGAAAATGCCGCCGATCTGCCGGTGGAAACGCTCGACATGCCGACGCCCGCCGCCACGACGGGCAGCTACGCGATCCAGTTCGACACCCCGGACGTCGGATCGGTGGCGCAGGGCGAAGCCGCCGTGCGTTCCATCGCGGGCGTGCGTTCAGCCGCGACCAGCAGCCTGGCGCTGGGCGGCACGTCGGTCATGCAGGTGAGCTTCGACGGCACGGTCGACATGTTGCGTGCAGCGCTGGCGGCGAAGGGCTATAACGTCGCCGTGTCCGGCAATACGCTGCGCATCCGCAGGGGTGGGACACCGGGAGCCGGCTCTGCGCAATGAAAGGCGCCATGAGACAGATCAGCCTGCCGTTCGACCGGCCTGATCGGGCGAGCGGCGAGGATTTCCTGGTCAGCGACGCCAACCGCATCGCCGTCCGCCATCTGGAGAACTGGCGGGGATGGCCGCTGGCGATCAGCGTGCTGAGCGGGCCGCCCCTGTCGGGCCGTTCGACTCTGGGCCGCCATTTCGTCGCGCAGAGCGGCGGGACGATGATCGACGATGCGCAGCGGCAGGATGAGCAGGCGCTGTTCAACGCCTGGAACGATGCGCAGACGGCGCAGCGCCCGCTGCTGCTGATCGCGGACGCGCCGCCCGTGCTATGGCAGGTGGCCCTTCCCGACCTGCGGTCCCGGCTGGCGGCGGCGCCGCATGTCGCGCTGGAGCAGCCGGACGAGGCGCTGGCCCGCGCCCTGATAGAGCGGTCCCTGGCGTCGGCCGGGGCAAGCTATGCCGCCGACCTGCCCGAATGGCTGCTGCGGCGGATCGAGCGCAGCTATGCCGCCATCGCCGCCGTGACCCGCCTGCTGGACGAGGCGGCTTTGTCATCGGGACGTAAGATTTCTACCGCTATGGCGAAAGATGTCCTGCAAGACGCGGGATTTTTGCCTATAGTCCCGGACTGATCCTCCGGTTCCGAACGATGAGAGAGATGTGGCCGAAGCCGACCCCTCCGCCAGCCTGACCCTGCCCAGCGACCGCTATTTCAACCGGGAACTGTCCTGGCTGGCGTTCAACCAGCGCGTGCTGGAAGAGGCGATGAACCGGGCGCATCCCCTGCTGGAGCGGTTGCGTTTCCTGTCGATTTCCGGCGCCAATCTGGACGAGTTCTTCTCCGTGCGCGTGGCGGGGCTGAAGGGGCAGCAGCTGCAGGATGTCGACATGCGCTCCGCCGACGGGCTGACCCCGGCGCAGCAACTGGCCGCCATCAGCGAGGAAACTGCCCGGCTGATGGGCGCGCAGCAGAAGGTGTGGGGGGCGCTGCACGGCGAACTGGCGCAGGTGGGGATAGAGGTGATCGGCCCGTCCACCGCGCTCGACCCCTCCTGCGAGAACTGGCTGCGCGATCATTTCCTGACGCAGGTCTTCCCGATCCTGACGCCGCAGGCGCTGGACCCGGCGCACCCCTTCCCCTTCATCCCCAATCAGGGGCTGTCGATTGTCTTCGACCTGGAGCGGCTGTCGGACAAGGAGCCGATTCGCGAGCTGGTGATGATACCGTCCTCACTCGCCCGCTTCGTGCGGATGCCGGGCGAAACGGCCCGCTATATGGCGCTGGAGGCGGTGATCCGGCGCTTCTCGGCCGATCTCTTTCCCGGCTATCGCGTCCGCAACAGCGGCGTTTTCCGCATCATCCGCGACAGCGACATAGAGATAGAGGAAGAGGCGGAGGATCTGGTCCGCTATTTCCGCAGCGCCATCAAGCGCCGCCGCCGGGGCCGCGTGATCCGCATGGAGATAGAGGAACGCATTCCCGAGCCGGTCGAGGAGATGTTGCAGGACATGCTCCAGGGCCATGAGGCGATCATCGCGGAGGTGGAAGGGTTCGTCGGCATCGGCGACCTGTCCGGCGTCGTCGAGGAGGATCGGCCGGACCTGAAGTTCGAGCCCTACGCCCCCCGCTTCCCGGAACGCATCCGCGAATATGGCGGGGATTGCTTTGCCGCGATCCGGGCGAAGGACATCGTCGTCCACCATCCCTATGAAGCCTTCGACGTGGTGGTGTCCTTCCTGAAGCAGGCGGCGTCCGACCCCGATGTCGTGGCGATCAAGCAGACGCTGTACCGCGCGGGCAAGCAGTCCGCGATCATCCGCGCGCTGATCGACGCGGCCGAGGCAGGCAAGTCCGTGACCGCAGTGGTGGAGCTGAAAGCCCGTTTCGACGAGGAGCAGAACCTGATGTGGGCCGACGCGCTGGAGCGCGCGGGCGTGCAGGTGGTCTATGGCTTCATCGACTGGAAGACCCATGCGAAAGTGTCGATGGTCGTCCGGCGGGAGGGGGAGGCGTTCCGCACCTACTGCCATTTCGGCACCGGCAACTATCATCCGGTGACGGCGCGCATCTACACCGACCTCAGCTTCTTCACCGCCGATCCGGCCTATGGGCGCGATGCGGCGGCGCTGTTCAATTACATCACCGGCTATGTCGAGCCGCAGCGGCTGGAAAAGCTGGTGATGTCGCCCCGCGACCTGCGCAACCGCCTGTGCGACCTGATCGATGCGGAGATAGAGCATGTCCGCGCCGGGCGGCCGGGAACCATCTGGGCGAAGATGAATTCGCTGGTGGACCCGGCGATCATGGAAAAGCTCTATGCGGCGAGCAATGCAGGCGTGCAGATCGAACTCATCGTGCGGGGCATCTGCTGCCTGCGGCCGGGCGTGCCGGGCATGTCGGAAAATATCCGGGTGAAGTCGGTGGTCGGCCGCTTTCTTGAACATAGCCGGATCACCGTCTTCGGCAATGGCAAGGCGCTGCCCAATAATGGCGCGAAGGTGTTCATCAGTTCGGCCGACTGGATGCCGCGCAATTTCGACCGGCGCGTGGAGTTCCTGGCGCCGGTCGAAAATCCGACCGTGCACGACCAGATTCTGGACCAGGTGATGGTCGCCAACCTGATCGACACCGAACAGAGCTGGGTGCTGGACAGCGACGGCCATTACAGCCGCGTCGAGGCGGGCGACCGGCCGTTCAACCTGCACCGCTATTTCATGACCAACCCGTCCCTTTCGGGCCGTGGCGCCGCGCTGGACAGCGAAGCGGTGCCGACGCTGCGCCTGCGCGGGCGGGCCTGATCGGCATGAATTCCATGTTGAGCCAGGTCCGGGCGCTCGCCCCCGGCATGGCGACGTCCCCGCATCAGGCGAAGGCGCGCACGGCGATCATCGACATCGGTTCCAACAGCGTGCGGCTGGTCGTCTATGACGGGCCGCGCCGCATCCCCTTCATCCTCTTCAACGAAAAGGTGATGGCGGGATTGGGCGCGTCCCTGGGGAAGACGGGCCGGATCGAGGCGGAAGCCATGGACAGGGGGCTGCGCGCGATCGGCCGCTTCGCCCATCTCTGCCGCGAGATGGAGGTGCAGGAGGTGCGCTGCGTCGCCACCGCCGCGGTGCGGGACGCGGAAAATGGCGACGAGTTCATCCGGCGCGCCCGCGACATGGGGCTGGAGGTCGAGCTGCTGTCCGGCGGGCAGGAGGCGGTCGCCGCGGCCTATGGCGTGTTGTCGGGCATTCCGGGCGCGGACGGCATCGTCGGCGACCTGGGCGGCGGCAGCCTTGAGCTGGCCCGAATCCGCGACGGCGCCGTGCATGAAACGGTGTCCTTGCCGCTGGGCGTGCTGCGCCTGCCGCAAATCCGCGCCAAGGGGCCGGCCGTGCTGGAACGAATGGTCAGGAAGATGCTGGCCAAGGCGGGCTGGGACGCGCCCGCCGGCCTGCCCTTCTATCTGGTCGGCGGGTCGTGGCGCGCGCTGGCCCGGTTCGACATGGAATTAACCCAGTTCCCGCTTCCCGTCGTGCACCAATATGAAATGCCTGCCGCGCGGGCCGAACAATTGACGCGCATCGTGTCCCATGTCGGCAAGGCGCGGTTCAAGGATATTCCCCAGATCACCGGATCGCGCGTGCCGACCCTGCCGGATGCGGCGGCGCTGCTGTCGGTGATCGTGCGCCAGTTGAGGTCGAGCAGGCTGGTCGTGTCGGCCTATGGCCTGCGCGAGGGGCTGCTGTTCAGCGATCTGCCCCCGGATATTCAGGCACATGATCCGCTGCTGATCGCGGCGGAGGCCGAAGGCGAAGCGCAGGCGCGCTTTACCGGCCATGGCGACATGATCGAGCGCTGGATCGCGCCGCTGTTCCTGGAGGACGGCAGCGCGTGGCGGCGGATTCGCCGGGCGGCCTGCCTGTTGGCCGATGTCGGGTGGCGCGCCAATCCCGATTTCCGGTCGGACCGGGGCGTCGAGATCGCGCTGCACAGCAATTGGGTCGGCATCAACGCGGCCGAGCGAGCCATGCTGGCCCAGGCGCTGCACAGCAATTTTGGCGGCGGCCTGTCGACGCCGCCCGGCATCGAGCGGCTGGCCCCGCCCGAAGCGCTTCAGCGAGCGACCTTATGGGGTCTGGCGATCAGATTGGGGCAGCGGTTGTCCGGCGGCGTGGAGGGGCCTTTGCTCGCCTCCCGCCTGGAGATGGAGGGCAATGTACTCGAACTGCGGCTGCGCAGCGTGGACGCCGATCTGTTCGGAGAAGCGGTCGAGCGGCGGCAGCGGCAACTGGCCCAGGCCATGGGCGTGAAGTACCGGCTGGCCTGGTAGGGGGCTGACTGAATGCGGTCAGGGAACGGAGCTTCTGCTTTCCCTGAAGCAAGCCTGCTCCTGCGCAGGCAGGCCCGGCCCTCCCTTCCGCGCATCATCGCCGCCCGATCCGGGCGCCTGCTTTCGCATGAGCATGCTGTGCCTTTAGAAAAGCGTCGCAATCGTCCGCTTCCCACCAGCCGAGCCAGCCGACCGGCTCAGGCAAAGATCAGCCGGGCCTCTTCGCCGGTCTGCTGCAAGAACCCCATCGGGCCGCCGACCTCAACGCCCTGCGGCAAATCATCGGCAGTCATTCCGCACAGCGCAAGTCCGCTCTGACAGGCAAGCAGGATCACGCCCAAGCCCAATGCCTCTTCGATCACCATCGCCAGCGAAGGCAGCCCCGATGCCCGATGCGCTTCGTCGCGGGGCGCTTCCGGAGGCGCTCGCAGCAAGCTCACCGCGTCCAGTTGCAGGAACAGCGCCGCGCCGCCGCCCAGCGCCGCCTGAGCCGCCGCGATCACCAACGCTCCGCGCAGCCGTTCCGCATCCGCCGTCGCGACGATGATCCTCAGCTCGCGCATAGTTCCACGGCGCAACCCTGGCAGGCGGGATCCTTCGGCACCGCCACGGTCCGAAACCGCATCGACAACAGATCGGCCAGCAGCAAGCGCCCCGCCATGTCATCGCCGAAGGGCACAAGCGCGCGGATCACCTCCAGCGCCGCCAGACTGCCGATCACCCCTGTCAGCGCCCCGATCACGCCGGTTTCGGAACAGTCCCGCTCCGGCGCATCCTGCGGCGACCCGACCAGGCAGCGATAGCAGGGCTTGCCCGCCTCCCAACCGCGATAGGTGGCCAATTGCCCCTCGAACGGCCCGACCGCCGCCGACACCAGCGGAATCCGCAGCTTCTGCGTGCAGTCCGCCACCGCCAGCCGCGTCGCGAAACTGTCGCAGCCATCCAGCACCGCATCGGCATCCCGCAGCATCAGCGCGGCATTGTCCGCATCGATGCGGGCGTTGATGGGGATCAGCTTCACGTCCGGATTGAGCCGCGCGACCGCCGCCATCGCGCTTTCGGCCTTGGGCGCTCCGATCTCGTCAGTGCCGAACAGCACCTGCCGCTGCAGATTGGAGAGGGCGACCGCATCGTCATCGATCACCCGAATCGTGCCCACGCCCGCCGCGGCGAGATAGAGGATGGCCGGGCTGCCGATCCCGCCCGCCCCCACGACGGCCACATCCGCCGACAGCAGCCGCGCCTGCCCCGCGCCGCCGATCTCCTTCAGCACGATATGGCGGGCATAGCGCTCAAGCTGATCGTCCGTGAGGGCCAAGGGCGTCATTGGGATCGAACCCCCGTCGATCCGAATCCCCCTGCGCCCCTGATCGTCTCGTCCAGTTCCTCGACTTCGGCAAAGCGCGCCATCTGCACCGGCGCGGCGACCAGCTGCGCGATCCGGTCGCCCCGCGCGATCACAAAGGGTTCTTCGCCCAGATTGATCAATATGACCTTCAGCTCGCCGCGATAATCGGCGTCAATCGTCCCCGGCGTATTGGGCAGGCTGATCCCATGTTTCAGCGCCAGGCCGGAACGCGGCCGCACCTGCACTTCATAGCCTTCGGGAATCGCCATGGCAAAGCCGGTCGCCACCGCATGCCGGCCGCCAGGCACAAGGATGATGTCCTCCGCCGACACGACGTCCATCCCCGCCGCATGCGCCGTGGCATAGGCCGGCGCCGGCAGGCCGGCGCCATGGGGCAGGCGCTTCAGGCGAATTTCAATGGGCGGGAGAGGAGAGGACATGGGCGACCTTTTCTATCAGGCGGGTGGCGACGGCGTCCTTGGGCAGATGGTCCCAGCTCTCGACGCCATCCTTCGAAACGATGTGCACGCTGTTGGAATCGCCGCCCATCACGCTTGAGCCGGGCGGCCCCGACACGTCATTCGCGACGATCCAGTCGGCGCCCTTGCGCGCCAGCTTCGCCTGCGCATGTTCAGCGATCTTCTGCGTCTCGGCGGCAAAGCCGACCAGCAGGGCGGGACGCTGCGCATGTTTGCCCAGCGTGGCGAGAATGTCCGGATTCTCGACCAGGGCCAAGGGCGCCGGCTTGCCCGATCCATCCTTCTTGAGCTTCTGATCCGCAGCGTCCGCCGTACGCCAGTCGGCCACCGCCGCCACCATGATCGCCGCGTCGGCGGGCAGGGCCGCCTCCACCGCGGCCAGCATCTCGCGCGCGGTTTCCACATCGACGCGGGTCACGCCGGCGGGCGTCGGCAGGTATACCGGCCCCGCCACCAATGTCACCCGCGCGCCGGCCCGCGCCGCCGCCGCCGCTATGGCGAAGCCCTGCTTGCCGGAGGACCGGTTGGCGATGTAACGGACCGGGTCGATCGGCTCATGCGTCGGGCCGGCCGTCACCAGCACATGCCGTCCGGCGAGCGGCGCGTCGGCCGTTTCGAAGTCCGGCTGCCCGGCCAGCGGATCGGCGGCGAGCGGCCGGGCGAGCAGCCGCGCCACCTCCGCCGCGATCGCTTCCGGATCGGGCAGACGGCCCTTGCCGAATTCCCCGCACGCCATTTCACCACTGTCCGGCTCCATCACATGCACGCCATCGGCCTTGAGCTGTGCGACATTCCGCCGGGTCGCGGCATGGTGCCACATCCGAACGTTCATGGCGGGAACGGCGAGCACCGGCTTGTCGGTCGCCAACAGCAGCGTCGTCGCCAGATCGTCGGCAATGCCGCCCGCCATCTTGGCCAGGATGTTCGCCGTCGCTGGCGCGACCACGACCAGATCGGCCTGCCGCGAAAGCTGGATATGGCCGATCTCGCGCTCTTCCTTGAGGTCGAACATGTCGCCATAGACATGATCCTCGGTCAGCACGCCCAGCGACAGCGGCGTCACGAATTTTTCCGCGCTTTCCGTCAGCACCGCCCGCACCGCGATGCCGCGCCTGCGCAGCAGCCGCACCAGTTCCAGCGACTTATAGGCGGCGATGCCGCCCGAAACGATGAGAAGGATGCGCTTGGTCATGACAGGCCCATCATTTGGGCAAGCGGCGGGCCCTTGTCCAGCCATTCCCATCGTCCCCATGCGCAATCATCGAAGGGCGGCGAAACGGCCCGGCCGGAACCGATCCGCCCCTTCATGCGATTATTCCAGGAGAGCGGCGCAACCGTATCGAAGGGGCATGCATGGCAAGAAGCCGGACCGTACCGAGCCAGATCGACCTCATCACCCGCTATCGCGAGGTCAGGGCGCTGAGCGAAGCGCTTGCCGCGCCGCTGTCCGATGCGGACGCGACGGTCCAGTCCATGCCCGACGCGTCCCCCGCCAAATGGCATCTGGCGCATGTAAGCTGGTTCTTCGAAACTTTCGTCCTGCGCGATCATGTGGCGGGCTATGCACCCTTCGATCCGCATTACGCCTATCTTTTCAACAGCTATTATGAGGCCGAAGGTCCACGGCATGCGCGGCCGATGCGGGGCATGCTGACACGGCCGACGCTGGAGGAAATCCGCGCCTATCGCGCCCAAGTCGACGAGGCGCTGACCACCGCCCTGCCGATGCTGATGCCCGATGTGCAGGCGCTGGTGTTGCTGGGCCTCCACCATGAGCAGCAGCATCAGGAACTGCTGCTGACCGACGTACAGCATCTTCTGTCGCTCAATCCGCTGGAACCGGCGCTGTACGACGCGCCCAATGCGCTGCCTGCGCCCGTCCCCGGCCCTCTCCACTGGATCGAGGGCCGGCAGGGGCTGGTGGAGATCGGCGATGACGGCAAAAGCGATTTTGCCTTCGATTGCGAGACCCCCCGCCACAAGACGGTGCTCCACCCGCATGCGCTGGCGCACAGGCCGATAACCAATGGCGAATGGATCGCCTTCATCGAGGATGGCGGCTATGCCGACGCCGCCCATTGGCTGTCCGACGGCTGGGCATGGGTGCAGGCCGAGCGGGTCGAGGCGCCGCTATACTGGCGGCGGGGCGAGCAAGGCTGGACGCGCTTCGGTCTGGACGGGCGCAAGCCGGTCAATACCGCCGCGCCCGTCAGTCATATCAGTCTTTATGAAGCGGATGCCTATGCCCGATGGGCGGGGGCGCGCCTTCCCACCGAGGCGGAATGGGAAAGCGCCGCCCTCAATGTCGCGCCGACCAGCGGGAACCAGTTGGACGGTCCGGCCTGCCCCCGCCCCCGCGCGGCGGATGGCGGCTCCACGCTGACGCAGATGTTCGGCGATGTGTGGGAATGGACAGGCAGCGCCTATCGCCCGCATCCCGGCTTCCGCGCGGCGGACGGCGCGGTGGGCGAATATAATGGCAAGTTCATGTCGGGGCAGTTCGTGCTGAAGGGCGGCAGTTGCGCCACGCCGCGCGGCCATATGCGGGCAAGCTACCGCAATTTCTTCTACCCCCATCAACGCTGGCAGTTCACCGGACTGCGGCTGGCAAAGGATCTTTGACGCGATGCTGCTGACCGAAGATGCCCCGCTGTCCCTGCGCGCGCCTGACCCGGCCTTCCGGCGGGACATTATCGAGGGCCTGTCCCGCGAGCCCAAGGCGACCCCGCCCATCTGGTTCTACGACCGGCGCGGGTCGGAACTGTTCGAAGCGATCACGGACCTGCCGGAATATTATCCGACGCGCACGGAAACCGCCCTGCTGGAACGGCATGGCGCGGATTTCGCCGCCGCCATCGGCGCGGGGCGGGCGGTGGTGGAGTTCGGTGCAGGCAGTTCGCGCAAGACCCCGCATCTGCTGCGCGCCATCGATCCAGCCGCCTATGTGCCGATCGACATCAGCGGCGACTTTCTTCGCGCGTCGAGCGCTGAATTGGCGTCGGCCTTTCCGGGGCTGCCGGTCTTGCCGGTGGTGGGCGACTTCAACGGCGAACTGGCCTTGCCGGCGGCGATAGAGGGGCTGCCGCGCCTCGGCTTCTTCCCCGGGTCGACCATCGGCAATATGGAACCCGATTCGGCGGTGGACCTGTTGCGGGCAATGCGGCGCCTGCTGGGCAAGGACGCGATGCTGCTGATCGGCATGGACCGGATCAAGGACCGTGACCGGCTGGTCGCCGCCTATGACGATGCCGCGGGGGTGACGGCTGCGTTCAACCTCAATCTGATCGCGCGCATCAATCGGGAACTGGAGGGCGACCTGCCGCTGGACGGCTTCCGCCATCGCGCCATCTGGAACGACGACAAGGCGCGGATCGAAATGCATCTGGAGGCGGTGCGGCCGCTTCACTTCCACGTCGCGGGCCAATGCTTCCGCATGGCCGCGGGCGAGACGATCCATACCGAAAGCAGCCACAAATATGGCGCGCGCGACGAAAGGCTGCTGCTGCGCGCCGGGGGATGGGAGCCGGTGCGCGAATGGAGCGATGCGGACGAGCTGTTCTCGCTGATATTGGCAGAAGCCTAAGGGGCGATTTCCAGGCGCGAAAAAAGAAGCCAGGGCGGCGGCACGGCGAATCGACAGGAAATTCCGGCCTTCAGTCCGTCACTTTGGCCGACCATGTGGTGATCCAGTGCCAGGCGCCGCGGCATTCCCCCATCGCACTCGCCTCTACCAGGCGGAAGCGCGAACCGTCCCAGACATAGGTTTCACTACCCCCGCAATCGCCCAGGCCCCGGCCCTTGGCATAGCTTTGCAAGGTGGAGGTCTCCGGCGCCCAGCCTGCATTGACCAGCATGGGATGGCCGGCCTCCTCGCTCCAGCCCGGCTGATAGTCGAAGCCGGCGAAGCGGAAGGTTCGGCGGCCGGGAATGCCGGTGGCGATCGCGGGGACGAATGTGAAATTATAGGCCCCGGCGCCGCAGGGCACCAGAACCAGCGTCTCGGTCTTCGACAGCCGGTGCAACTCGGGAGGAGAGGATGCGCCCCTCATCTCGTCGGCGCAACCCGTGAAGGTGCCGAGTGCCGTCAGTTCCTCCCGCCAGAGCGCGGGCGGCTGCGCGCCGCCGGGTACGGCTGCGCGCCGGATCGTGGGGATGGCAGGCGCGGGACGCACGGCGCTGCGTGCGAGCGGTCCCGTCGCGACGAGGGCCGCCATGGTGCCCGCCCTGCCCTGCTTCGCATCCATATAGCGGAGCGCAGCGGTCAAGCCGGCGAGCGACGGCCGGTCGATCGCCCTCGCGCCGGCGCGGATCTCCATGCGTCCGCCCTTCGCCATGGCAATGGCCAGTGCGGACGCCTGCGGTCCTTCCAGACTGGCCTCGCCGTCCACGCTCGCCACGCTGGCAAGCTTTCGCCCGTCGATCAGGAAGTCCAGCGCCTCCCGGCCCTTGGCGTCCCGGCTGACCCGGATTTCGGGATCGGCGTCGGCCCCCGCCCCTCGCGCGATCCCCAGCATGACCGGCGCATCGGGCCAGTCGCCGCCTTCTGGCAGCAGGGAGACGGCCTCGCACCGGTTGCCGTTGTCGCAACCGATGGTCCAGTCCTTGTAGCTTTCCAGCCTGCCCGGCTTCGGCGCTTGCGCCCCAGCCGGCGCCGCTGCCATCACCACCGACAGCATGGCCGTCAGTCCGAATATGCGTTTCGCCCCCATGCGTTAACCATAGCCGATCCTGCCAGCGACGGGTAGAACTTTCGTTATAGAATCGGAACGATCATCGCAGGCTGAGCATCAGGCCCGCCAGCGCCGCGCTCATCAGATTGGCGAGGCTGCCCGCCACCAGCGCCTTCAGCCCCAGCCGGGCGATCACCGGCCGCTGGTTGGGCGCGAGATTGCCGGTGACGGCCATCTGGATCGCGATCGAACTGAAATTGGCGAAGCCGCAGAGCGCGAAGGTGACGATGGCGACGGTCGCCGGCGACAGCGCGCCCTGCGCCTGGCCGAGATTGATATAGGCGACGAACTCGTTGAGCACGACCTTGGTGCCGAACAGCCCGCCCGCGATCTGCGCCTCATTCCAGGGAATGTTGAGCAGATACATGACCGGAGAGAAGAGATAGCCGAGCAGTTGCTGGAAGCTGAGGTCGGGATAGCCGAACCAGCCGCCGACGCCGCCGAGGATGCCGTTCGCCAGCGCCACCAGCGCTACGAAGGCCAGCACCATGGCGCCCACAGCGACGGCCAGCTTCACGCCGGTCTGCGCGCCCTGGGCTGCGGCCATGATGAGGTTGGCGGGCTTTTCCTCGTCATGGGTGGCGGGCGGCATCGGTTCGCCCGGCGTTCCCCCCGGCAGCAGCGCGGCGGGGCCGGTGTCGCCGATCCGGCTTTCGGGCAGGACGACTTCGGGATGATCGCCCAGGGGGAGTTCGGGTTCGCGCTCCGGCTCGTCGGGCATCATGATCTTCGCCATCAGCAGGCCGCCGGGCGCGGACATGAAGCTGGCCGCCAGCAGATAGTCGATCTTGATCCCCATCGAGGCATAGGCGGCCAGGATCGTGCCCGCGACGCCCGCCATGCCGCTGGTCATGACGGCGAAGAGTTGGGGCGGGGTGAGACCGGCGAGATAGGGGCGGATGACGAGCGGGCTCTCGCTCTGCCCCACGAAGATGTTGGCGGCGGCGCAGAGGCTTTCGACCTTGGACACGCCCGTCACCTTCTCGATCGCGCCGCCGACCCAGCGCACGATCTGCTGCATGATGCCCAGATGGTAGAGGATCGACACCAGGCTGGCGAAGAAGATGATGACCGGCAGCGCGGCGATGGCGAAGCTCGCGCCGCCGATCTCCGGTTTCGCGAGCGGGCCGAAGATGAAGTCCGTTCCCGCCTGCGCATAGCCGAGCAGATTGGCGACGCCGTGCGACATGCCGGCGATCACGGCGCGCCCGGCGGGGACATAGAGCACCAGCAGCGCAATGCCCGCCTGCAGCAGGAAAGCCGCGCCCACGACGCGAAGCCGGATGGCGCGGCGGTCGGAGGAAAGGGCGAAGGCAATGGCAAGGATCAGCGCGATGCCGGCTAGGCCAATGAGAAGATGCATGAAAAGCTTTCGCGGGAAGAACGAACGGCGCGACCATAGAGACGCCGTAGCGGCGAGGCCAGTAGCTTTACGCCAGTAACTTTACGATGGTGCAAATGCGTTTGGGCGAGATGTTCGGGTGGATTGCGGACATTCCCCCTCCCGCAGGCGGGAGGGGGCTAGGGGTGGGCTGGCGCGGCATCTGCGCTGTTTTGCAACGGCTAAGTCAGAAGCTCGCTACGCTCGCGCCCACCCCTAACCCCTCCCGTTTACGGGAGGGGAATGTCTTGGATTGGCCATCGTCAGACTCCCGAAGCAGAAAGGGCCGGCGTCTCGCGACGCCGGCCCTTTCTCATCCCTCGAAATCCGGTCAGGCGGCAGCCTTGGCCCGCGACATGCGCTTGCGCTCATTGGGATCGAGATAGCGCTTGCGCAGGCGGATGTTCTTGGGCGTCACCTCGACCATTTCATCGTCGTCGATATAGGCAATGGCCTGTTCCAGCGTCATCTTCCAGGGCGGGGTCAGGCGGATGCTGTCGTCCTTGCCGCTTGCGCGGAAGTTGGTCAGCGCCTTCGACTTCATCGGGTTGACCTCCAGATCTTCCGGCTTGGCGTTCTGGCCGATGATCATGCCTTCGTAGAGCGCCTCGCCCACCCCGACCATCAATATGCCACGTTCTTCCAGCGGGCCAAGGGCATAGGCCACCGCCTCGCCCGCGCCGTTGGAGATCAGCACGCCATTCTTGCGGCCTTCGATATTGCCCTTGTGCGGGCCGTATTTCTCGAAGAGCCGGTTCATGATGCCGGTGCCGCGCGTGTCCGACAGGAATTCGCCATGATAGCCGATCAGACCGCGCGAGGGCGCCGAGAAGGTGATGCGGGTCTTGCCGCCGCCCGACGGGCGCATGTCGGTCATTTCCGCCTTGCGCTGGTTCATCTTGTCGACGACCGTGCTGGAAAATTCATCGTCCACGTCGATGACGACGGTTTCATAGGGCTCGGTCTTGTTGCCGTTCTCATCCTCGCCGAACAGCACGCGGGGGCGGGAGATGCCGAGTTCGAAGCCTTCGCGGCGCATCGTCTCGATCAGCACGCCAAGCTGGAGTTCACCGCGACCGGCAACTTCGAAGCTGTCCTTGTCAGCCGATTCGGTCACCTTGATCGCGACGTTGGATTCGGCTTCGCGCATCAGGCGGTCGCGGATCATGCGGCTCGTCACCTTGCTGCCTTCGCGGCCCGCCATGGGCGAATCGTTCACCGCAAAGCGCATCGACAGGGTCGGCGGATCGATCGGCTGGGCCTTGATCGCGGTGTTGATCGACGGATCGGCGATGGTGTTCGCCACGGTGGCGACGGTCAGGCCCGCAAGGCTGATGATGTCGCCCGCCTTCGCCTCTTCCACCGGCACGCGGTCAAGCCCACGGAAGGACAGGATCTTCGAGGCACGGCCGGTTTCCAGCACATTGCCGTCGGCGTCGATGGCGTGGATCGGTTGGTTGACCTTCAGCGTGCCGGAATTGACGCGGCCGGTCAGGATGCGGCCCAGGAAGTTGTCGCGGTCGAGCAGCGTCACCAGGAAGCTGAACGGCGCATCTTCGTCCAGCGCCGGAGGCGGCACATGGTCGACGATCTTCTGGAACAGCGGCTCCAGCGTGCCCGAACGCAGCGACGGGTCTTCATTGGCATAGCCGTTGCGGCCAGACGCATAGAGCACCGGGAAGTCGAGCTGCTCGTCCGTGGCGTCCAGCGTCACGAACAGGTCGAACACCTCGTCCAGCACTTCCTGGATGCGTTCGTCCGGGCGGTCGATCTTGTTGACGACGACGATGGGGCGGAGACCCAGGGCCAGCGCCTTGCCGGTCACGAACTTGGTCTGCGGCATCGCGCCTTCCGACGAATCGACCAGCAGGATCACGCCGTCGACCATGGACAGGATGCGCTCCACCTCGCCGCCGAAGTCGGCGTGGCCGGGCGTGTCGACGATGTTGATGCGGGTGCCGTTCCATTCGACCGAGGTGGGCTTCGCCAGGATGGTGATGCCGCGTTCCTTTTCCAGGTCGTTCGAATCCATCGCCCGTTCCTCGACGCGCTGGTTGTCGCGGAAGGTGCCGGACTGGCGGAAAAGCTGGTCGACGAGCGTGGTCTTGCCATGGTCGACGTGCGCGATGATCGCGATGTTACGCAGGGACATGCAACTGCCTTCGGGATTTAAGGTTTCCCGGCCGGCACCGCGCCTGCTCAGGACTATCGGGCGCGCCCCTACAGGAAATGACGCGCTGCGGCAAGGGCGGCGCGACGGCCAGCGGAAGCGTTCAGTGGTCCGACGCGGCGAAGGCGCCGATCCCCGTTTCCGCCCGCACCCGCTGCGCCGCATAGCCCGCCTTGTCCACCGCCGCGCGGGGCGAGCGGTCGAGCAACGAGATCAGCCAGATCGAAAGGAAGCCCGCCGGGACGGAGAAGATCGCCGCGGAACTGTAGGGGAAGGGCGCGGGGCCGAGGTTGAAGGTGGTCGTCCACACGGCGGGCGACAGCAGCGTCAGCACGAAGGCGGTCAGCAGGCCGATGGTCCCGCCCCATGCCGCGCCGCGGGTGGTGCACCCGCTCCAGAGCAGCGAGAGGATCAGCACCGGGAAATTGCCCGACGCCGCCAGCGCGAAGGCAAGGCTGACCATGAACGCCACATTCTGCTTCTCGAACACCAGCCCCAGCAGCACCGCCAGCGCGCCCAGCGCCAGCGTGGTCAACCGCGACACGCGCAGTTCGTCCGCCGAACCCGCCCGGCCATGTTTGAACACCGTGGCGTAGAGATCATGGCTGACTGCCGACGCCGCCGAGAGCGTCAGCCCCGCCACCACGGCGAGGATGGTCGCGAAGGCCACCGCCGAAATGAAGCCCAGAAAGGCATTGCCGCCGATCGCATGCGCCAGATGGATCGCCGCCATGTTGCCGCCGCCGCGCAACGCGCCCTCCCCGTCCAGATAGCCGGGCTCCGTTCCCACCAGCACGATCGCGCCGAAACCGATGATGAAGGTCAGGATGTAGAAATAGCCGATCCACCCGGTCGCCCAGAGCACCGACTTGCGCGCTTCCTTCGCATCCGGAACGGTGAAGAAACGCATCAATATGTGCGGCAGGCCCGCCGTCCCCAGCATCAGCGCGAGGCCGAAGGAAATGGCCGAGACGGGGTCCTTGATGAAATTGCCCGGCGCCATGATGGACCGCCCCCGTTCCGCCGCTTCGGCCATGGTCGCCCCGCCGGACAGGGCGGCCTGGCGCTTCACCTCCACCGCGCGGGCGAACAGCGCTTCAAGGCTGAAGCCCATCTGCGCCAGCACCATCAGCGCCATGAAGCTGGCGCCGCCCAGCAGCAGCACCGCCTTGATGATCTGCACCCAGGTCGTCGCGCGCATGCCGCCGAACAGGACGTAGAGCATCATCAGCGCGCCGACGATCACCACCGCCACGGCATAGGGCAGGCCGAACAATAATTTGATGAGCTGCCCCGCCCCCACCATCTGCGCGATCAGGTAGAAGCTGACGACCAGCAGCGTGCTGACCGCCGCGAAGCTGCGCACCGGCGGCTGGGCGAAGCGGTAGGAGGCGACATCGGCAAAGGTGAAGCGCCCAAGATTGCGAAGCCGTTCCGCCATCAGGAACAGCAGGATCGGCCAGCCGACCAGAAATCCGGTGGAATAGATCAGACCGTCATAGCCGTCGTTGAAGATCTGCGCCGAAATGCCAAGGAAGGAGGCCGCCGACATATAGTCGCCTGCCATGGCGAGACCGTTCTGGAAACCGCTGATCCCGCCCCCCGCCGTATAGAAATCGGAAGCGGTACGGGTGCGCGCCGCCGCCGCCTTGGTGATCCAGAGCGTCAGCCCGACAAAGGCGACGAACATGAGGATCGCGACCCAGTTGACGGGCTGGCGCTGCGCCTCCCCCTCCAGCGCCGCTGCGAGCGCGGGGAGCGGGAGAAGCATGATGGAGGCGGTGGCAAGCGCGGCAAGCCAAGCCCTCATGCGACGCGATCCTGGAAGCCGTGGTCGATCAGGAGGGCCGCCATCCGGGCGTCATGGTGGCGGTTGGCATAGGCGACATAAACGCCGGTCAGCGCAATCGCGAGCAGGATGAGGCCAAGCCCGACCGGAATGCCGATCGACGTCACGCCCGGGCCGACGGGCATGCCCAGCAGCGCCTTGTCGAAGGCGATCAGCAACAGATAACCGACGAAAGCGAAGAAGATGATGGCGGACAACAGCCAGCCGATCTTCGCCCGACGCGCCACCAGCCGGGCATAGCGCGGATCGGCCGCCACGGCTGCGATCCTCTGTTCGTCCGGTCCGTCGCTCATGCGCCCTCCTTCGTCCTTTCGGCCATGCTAGCCGCGCGCCGGGCGATTGCAATGGCAAGCGCGGAGGCTTTATAGCTCGCATCATGGACTTGCGGGCCAACTGTTCTATGCACATATAACAGTTCGAACCGCCCCTGGCCCCTGGGAGATGACATGGCTTCGACCGCGCCGACCGCCACCGCCACGACCTCTGGCGACACGCTGAACCTGACGCCGCCCGATCCGGTGCCGCCGGTCGCGCCCGAAAAGGCCGCCGGGCTGGTGCCGCTGGATGACGAGAAACGGTCGAAGCTGGACGAGAAGGTCGATGCCTTCATCGACGATCTGGTCGCGCAGGACGCCAATTCGCCCGAATTCGGCCAGCGGGTCGACCAGCTCACCAATATGGGGCGCAAGGAAATCGCGGAGGCGGCCGGGCATTCGAACCGCTTCCTCGACCGGCCGGTGCGGGCGATGGACAGCGACAACAAGGTCGGCGTCGACCTGGCGGAGCTGCGCCGGACCATCGAGGATCTCGACCCCGGCAAGCGCGGCAGCCTGACCGCGCCGAAGAAGCTGTTCGGCCTCATCCCCTTCGGCAACCGGATGCGCGACTATTTCGACAGCTACAAGAGCGCGCAGAGCCATATCAATTCGATCCTGGGCTCCCTCGCCAGCGGCAAGGACGTGCTGATCAAGGACAATGCCGCGATCGATGTCGAGCGGCAGAATATGTGGCAGACGATGGGCCGTCTGGAGCAGATGATCCACATCAGCAAGACGCTCGACGCCCGGCTGGAAGCCAAGGCGCTGGAACTGGATTCGACCGACCCCGCGAAAGCCAAGGCGATCCGGGAGAGCGCGCTCTTCTACATCCGCCAGCGCACGCAGGACCTGCTGACGCAGATGGCGGTGACGGTGCAGGGCTATCTGGCGCTGGACCTCGTCAAGAAGAACAATGTCGAGCTGGTGAAGGGCGTCGACCGCGCCAGCACCACGACCGTCGCCGCGCTGCGCACCGCCGTCACCGTGGCGCAGGCGCTGGTCGGGCAGAAGCTGGTGCTGGAACAGATCACCGCGCTCAACACGACGACCGCGAACATGATCGATTCGACCGGCGAGATGCTGAAGAACCAGACGGCGCAGATTCATGAGCAGGCCGCATCCAGCACCATTCCCATCGAGACGCTGCAACGCGCCTTCCAGAATATCTACGACACGATGGACAATATCGACACGTTCAAGCTGAAGGCGCTGGAGAATATGAAGACGACGGTGAACACGCTGTCGAACGAGGTGGAGAAGTCCAAGGGCTATATCGCCCGCGCCGAAGGGCAGGCGCAGGCGGCAAGCCAGGCCCGTGCCGACAATCCGTTGCTGAGTTCCATCGAGGCGTGAGGGGATGAGCCGTTCCGACCGCGTGCTGGCCGATGCGGAGGCGGTTCTGCGCCGCCATAGCGAGCGCGGGCAAAGCCTGTCGGCGCGTGCCCGGCAGCGGCGCAACGCGGCGCTGATGCGGAAGGTCAAATATGCCTTCTGGGCGGTGACTGCGGTCCTGATCGGCAGCGCGGTGGCGGGTTTCGTGACCCCGCTGGGCACGACCGGGGTGATGATCGCGCTGGGGGCGATGCTGGCGGCCCTGCTGCTGGTCGCCATGCTTCCCGGCGAAAAAAGGGTGCGGACAGAGGCGCTGGCGGATACGGCGCTCACCGCCCTGCCCCTGCAAACCGAAATATGGCTGGAGAATCAGCGCAAGGCCCTGCCCGCACCGGCCGTCACGCTGGTCGACAGCATCGGCGTCAAGCTGGAAACCCTGGCGCCGCAACTCGAACGGCTGGGCGATCAGGACCCGGCGGCGCAGGAAATCCGCAAATTGCTGGCCGATCACCTGCCCGAACTCGTCACCGGCTACCAATCCATTCCCGAGCCGCTTCGGCGGGAGGAGCGCAATGGGCGCGTTCCCGAACGGCAATTGATCGACGGACTGGGCGTGATCGACGCGGAAATCGCGCGGATGAGCGAAAATCTGGCGAGCGGCGACCTGGACAAGCTGGCGGTGCAGAACCGCTTCCTGGAACTCAAATATCAGGAAGCGAAGGAACTTGGGCAGGACTGACGTCTTCCTACAGTGATGATCCATTTGACGCTGATCATCGTCGATTTCCTCACCGGACTGCTGGCGGCCGGCGCCTGGGCGCTGGCGAGCGCGGGAGGAGCCATTGCGGCGCTTGTCGGCGGCGGACTGCTGGGCGCGTCGCTGTTCCGGAAATGGCGGCAAAAGGGCTGAAGACAAGGGGTGTCAGACGCCTTCAATCAGCACATCCATGGCATGGCGGGTCAAAGGCTCGCTGAAACGTATGCCGAAGCGCTTGCCCTCGGCCCACATGACGCGACCGCTCGCCTGCACGCCCAATGCCTCGACCATGAGGTAGGTGCCGGTTGTCGGCGGGGTTTCGCAATGGGCCAGCGCGCCCGAGCTGGAAAGGTCCAGAAAATGGGCCCGCGCCGCCGTGCCGCCGAAACGCAGCGCAACCGGCCCGAACATCTTGTGGCGCGGGTCGAGCCGCCGCTGCCCTGCGGCGCCAGTCAGGTCTGTCATATCCTGCCCTCTCCCCAAGGCATCAGGTCGTCCAATGGTCAACGCATCATAGAATCGCTGGCAGCGCATTAACCATAATCCGCGCCAAGAAAAGCCTCCCGGCGACAGGAAGGTCAGGACCGAAGGGCGCAGGGAACGATGGAGGAAGGTTCGGGCCGGGCTGCGATGCGCTTGAACCGGGCGAAATAGCCCCCGGCCGTCGGCTTCGGGATGAGTTCCTCCAGCCGGAACCCCATGGCGGCCAGTTCGCAGGCGAGCAGGCGCGGCGGCGTTCCATGCTGGTCGGTCGGGCGGTTGGCGTCGACCACGATCAGTTCGCCATCCGGCTTGAGCGCGGGACTCAAATGCCAGAGAAAGGCGTAGGGCTCCGCGATCTCATGGTACATATGCACCATGAGGATGCGGTCGAAGCTGTTTTCCGGCAGCTTCGGGTCCTCCGGCGCGCCCAGGCGGACGCTGACATTGCGCCAGTCTTCCCGGGTGATGCGCCGGGACAGAGCCTCGATCACTTCGGGCATGATGTCCTCCGCCAAGACCCGGCCGCTGTCGCCCACCCTCCTGGCGAGGCGTACCGTATAATAGCCTTCGCCCGCGCCGATGTCCGCGACCGTCATGCCGGTGCGGATGCCGGCCCGGTTCATGATGTCCTCGGCCTCGTTCACCCGGTCGCGCGCCTCCTCGCTGGACCAGCGGGTGGACACGATCGGCGCGACCGGGCGGTCGGCGCGCGGAAAGGCGCGAGCGCCTGCCGGGCGGTCGCCATTGCTGTCCGACGAAAACGGGCCGCAGCCCGCCAGCAGGAACAGGCATGCTGTCAGTGTTCCGGCCGCCAGCGCCGGAGCTTTCATCAGTCGACGTCCTCCACATCGACCTTCTCGCCCGTCACCTTCTGGCTGAGCGCGGCGGCCATGAAGGGATCGAGCGCGCCGTCCAGCACATCGTCGGGCGAGGTGGAGGTGACGCCAGTGCGCAGATCCTTCACGAGCTGATAGGGCTGGAGCACATAGGAGCGGATCTGGTGGCCCCAGCCGATCTCCGTCTTGGCCTGATATTCGCCCGAGGCGGCTTCTTCGCGGCGGCGCAGTTCCGCTTCGTAAAGGCGCGCCTTCAGCATGTTCATGGCCGTGGCGCGGTTCTTGTGCTGCGACCGGTCGTTCTGGCTGGCGACGATGATGCCCGAGGGGACGTGGGTGATGCGGACGGCGGAGTCGGTGGTATTGACGTGCTGCCCGCCCGCGCCCGAGGCGCGATAAGTGTCGATCTTGAGGTCGCTTTCATTCACCTCGATCTCGATATTGTCGTCGATCACCGGATAGACCCAGACCGACGAGAAGCTGGTGTGGCGGCGCGCCGAACTGTCATAGGGGCTGATGCGCACCAGCCGGTGCACCCCGCTTTCGGTCTTGGCATAGCCATAGGCATTCTCGCCCTTGAACAGGAAGGTGGCGGACTTGATGCCCGCCTGATCGCCCGCCTGATAGTCGACCAGTTCGACCTTGTAGCCGCGCCGTTCGGCCCAGCGGCGGTACATGCGGCTGAGCATTTCGGCCCAGTCCTGGCTTTCCGTGCCGCCCGCGCCCGCGTGGATTTCCAGATAGGTGTCGCTGGCGTCGGCCTCGCCCGCCAGCAGCGCCTTGATCTTGTCCTCGTCCGCGCGGTCGGCCAGAGCCTTCAAGGACGCGATGGCTTCGGTCACCATATCCTCATCGCCTTCGGCGTCGGCCATTTCGATGAGTTCGGCGGTGTCGGTCTTCTCGCTCTCGATCGCGCGGGTGGCGCCGATGGCGGCGTCGAGCCGGGTGCGTTCGCGCATCACTTCCTGGGCAAGCTTCTGATTGTCCCAGAGGGTCGGGTCCTCGACGCGGGCGTTCAGTTCGTCGAGGCGACGCAGGGCGCGGTCCCAGTCGAGGAAGCGGCGCAGCAGGTCCAGCGCGGCGTCGATGCGGTCGATATATTGCTGCGCTTCGGCGCGCATGGGAACTCTCCAGAATGTCGGGGCGCTTGGTCGTAGGATCGACAAACGCATCAAGTGCCTGCCCCTATCCGAGGGCGGCGGATTTGGGAAGATTCAATCCTTGCCGGCGAATGCGCAAGGATCGGATGGAATCAGGCCGAATCCGCCGCTGTCGCAGCCCCGCCTGAAATCATCCCCGCCCATCACTCCGCCGCCATCGCATAGTTCGAGCGCGGCAGTTCATGCGCCAATGCATTCACCATGGCAGCCACCACCTGCTGCAAGCGGGCAAGCCCCGGTCCCGGCTGGTCCAGCGAGACGTCCAGATAGAGGCTCCGGTCGCATTCCACCTGGATCGCATAACAGCCATGCGTCGGCCTGCCGTGGCGTTCGACCATATGGTCGCCCGCATAAGGATGATTTTGCGCGACGGCGATGCCGTGGGCGGCGGCGACATCCGCTGCCAGCGTCATCAGCCGAGCCGAGGCGCTGCGGCCGAATCGGTCCCCCAGCACGAGTCCGGGAGCAACCTGCCCCGCGGTGGGCGGGGGAAGCGGCGGCATGGAATGCAGGTCGATCAGGATCGCATGGCCATGGGCATCGCGCGCCGTCCGCATCAATCGCGCGAGCGCCGCATGATAGGGCCTGTGGAACAATTCGATCCGGCGTTCGACCTCCGCCCAGCCCAGCGAGCGCTGCCATAGCTCATGCGCGCCCGGCAAGCGGCGCGGGATCAGGCCCAGCCCGCCCCGCAATTTGGCGCTGCTCTGCAAGGGAACGTCGCGCGGAATGCCGCTGACCATGCCTGCGTCGATCTCCCGCTCATGCCGGTTGAGGTCGATCGTCGCTCGCGGCACCCGCGCCACCAGCACCGGAACGCCCCGTTCGATCAGCGGATAGGCCAGCATGTCCGCCCAGCGATCCTCCAGCCTTTGCAGCACATCCCGCCGCACCCGCGCCTGTGCCAGCAGCCCCTCGTCATAATCCCGCCCCGCATGCGGCACGGAAACGACCACCGGCCCGGCGGGGACATCGGGTTCGTAAAGATCGTAGGCGGGCGTGGTTTCGGTCGGAACCGGCGGCGCGCTATGTCCCAAGCAAGATCCTTTCACAGGCCGCCGCCCAAAAATGGTTACTCGGCTGGATAATATTTACACCTTGTCGCATATATAGTCGCTTCACGCCATCCGCGAAGGGGGCGATCAGGGGTCGGCCGTCACAGGCCTGGGACGAGACGTACGGGGCAATGGTTCGAATTCTGCTGGCGGAAGATGATGAAAGCATGCGCGCCTATCTGGCCCGCGCGCTGGAACGTTCAGGATATGAAGTCGTCTCCGTCTCCACCGGAGCGCAGGCGGTGCCGCATATCGACAGCGACCGGTTCGACCTGCTGCTGACCGACATCGTCATGCCGGAAATGGACGGGATCGAACTGGCCCAGCATGCCGCCGCCGTGGCGCCCGACATGCGAATCATGTTCATCACCGGCTTTGCCGCCGTCACGCTGAAAGCGGGCAAGGCCGTGCCGCAGGCGAAGGTCCTGTCAAAGCCGTTTCACCTGCGCGACCTGGTGCTGGAGGTCGAGCGCATGTTCGGCACCGAAAGCCTGACCGGCCTCAGCTAGGCCGAGACAACCTCTTCCATATCGGGCGTCGGCGGCAGGGGCTGCCCGGCCATGGCGGCCGCGAACCGTTCCCGGTCCAGCCCCTTTTCCCAAACCGACACCACCACCGTCGCGACCGCATTGCCGATGAAATTGGTGAGGCTGCGGCATTCGCTCATGAAGCGGTCGACGCCCAGGATCAGCGTCATGCCCGCCACTGGCACCGACGGCACGATGGAAAGCGTCGCTGCGAGCGTGATGAACCCCGCCCCCGTGACGCCCGCGGCCCCCTTGCTGGAAAGCATGGCGACCAG
This sequence comes from Sphingobium fuliginis, assembly GCF_015074805.1. Classification (NCBI taxonomy): domain Bacteria; kingdom Pseudomonadati; phylum Pseudomonadota; class Alphaproteobacteria; order Sphingomonadales; family Sphingobiaceae; genus Sphingobium; species Sphingobium fuliginis. The sequence continues at coordinate 2,244,325 of NZ_CP060035.1, forward strand.
CAGCAGCAATATCTGCTCCTCCAGGCTCAGATGCACATTGGTCGCCTGCGCGATGAACAGCGCCGCCAGCGTCATGTAGATATTCGTGCCGTCCAGGTTGAAGCTGTAGCCGGTCGGCACGACCAGCCCGACCACGGACTTGCGGCACCCGGCGCGCTCCATCTTCTCGATCAGGCTCGGCAGCGCCGCTTCGGAGGAGGAGGTGCCGAGCACCAGCAGCAGTTCCGCCTTCAGGTAGCGGATCAGATGCAGGATGTTGAACCCGGCGAGCCGCGCCACCACGCCCAGCACCACCAGCACGAACAATATCGATGTCAGATAGAAGGTCGCCACCAGCCCGGCCAGATTGGCGAGCGCCCCCACCCCATATTTTCCGATGGTGAAGGCCATCGCGCCGAAAGCACCCAGCGGCGCCGCCTTCATCAGGAAGGACACCAGCTTAAAGATCGCATGGCTGGCCGATTCGAGCACCGTCATCAGTGGATCGGCCCTTTCCCCGATCATGGTGAGCGCGATGCCGAACAGGATGGCGACGAACAACACCTGCAGGATATTGTGTCCATCCGCCACGGCGGAGACCAGCGTGCCGGGTATGATGTCCAGCAGGAAACCCGTGAGCGTCCGGTCATGCGCCTGCTGCTGATATTGCGCGACCTTCCCGGCATCCAGCGTCGCCGGGTCGATATCGAGGCCTGCCCCGGGATGGACGACATTGGCGACGATCAACCCGACGATCAGCGCCAGGGTGGAAAAGGTCAGGAAATAGGCGAAGGCCTTGGCCGCGACACGGCCGATCGCGCCCAGCTCCTTCATCCCCGCCACGCCGGTCACGATGGTGAGGAAGATGACGGGCGCGATGATCATCTTGACCAGCTTGATGAAGGCTTCCCCCAGGGGCTGCAGCGCGACGCCGGTTTCGGGAAAGAAATGCCCGATCCCAACGCCAAGGGCGATGGCGATCAGCACCTGAACATAAAGCTGGCGATAGAATGGCAGGCGGGCGATGGGCTGATCAGACGGCGTGGGCGATGGCAGCATGGCGTTTGGCGTCCCCTTTTCGCACCGCAACATATGACCTGCCGGGCTGCTGTCCAGAAGAATAGCGGCAAGGCTCAATTTCCCGCTTGCGCTCCCTTACACCCCCGGCTATTGGCCCACTCCACCGTGGGCGTGTAGCTCAGTGGTAGAGCACTGTGTTGACATCGCAGGGGTCGCAAGTTCAATCCTTGCCACGCCCACCATCGAAAACCCCGCCAAATCAACGGTTTGGCGGGGTTTTTGTTTGCCTGCCGCAAGCCGTAGAGCCTCGCCATGCCCATCAGTTTTTGGGCAAATTCTGGGCAAATCCTGGTCTCTTTGGGCAAATTCTGGGCATGCAAATGCCGGGCGATCGGAGCGAAATCCCGAGTCGCGCACGCCGCCGAAATTATCTCGGACTGCAAGCGATTCGCTTAGCTCGGGCTCCAAAAGGGTCGATCCCGCAGCCGCGCAGGAAGCATACAAACGCTGCTCGCCCATCACGGCCTTTGCCTGCCGACGCATCCGTGCACTGCCACGAAGCCGGGCACCTCCATGGAATGGATGATCACCTTGCTGTCGCTTGGCATGCTGTTTCAGTTCAGCATGCGCCCGTACCAATCAGGACGACAGCCTGCCCCAGACCTTCATAAAAGCTAACGCGCCTCACGCTGAAGCATTCGGAGCGAAACTCCCGGCGCAAGCGCGCGATCAGAGGGAACAGGAAGATAAGATGCTCTCCATTCGAACCCGTGGCAAGAACGGCATTTATTATATCCGAGGTACCGTCACGCTTGGCGACAAGCACATCGACGTCAAGGAGTTCAGTTCAGGAACGAGTGACCGCGATGCTGCGGCGCACCTGATGGCGGAACATGAGACGAAGCTGCGGCACCGGCTGATGTTCGGTCCGGCCGCGATCGTAGCGCAAGGCAAAATAGCCGACGCTTTTGAAAGCTACCTGACGAAAGCAAAGCCCCCCTGCCCGTCCGATGTCCTGCGCATCGGCAAGCTCAATGGCCTGATCGGAGACTTCAGCCTGCGCGAACCCAAGCAGGCCTGGGAGCATTTTCGCCGCGCCTATCTGACCGGCCATGACCCGGCGGGCCAGGATCGCTATCGCGCCGTGTTCCAGGCCGCGATCAACGTCCATCACGACCTGCACGACCTTCCGCCCCTGCGCATCAAGGCGATCCCGTTCGACAATGAACGGGTGCGCTTTCTCAGCAAGGAAGACCGCGACCGGCTGATCGAGGCCTACTCACCGCACATACAGCCGATCATCACCCTGCTCGCCTTCCATGGCCCACGCATCCAGACGGCATTGCAGCTCCCGTGGGGTGTCGAGGGCGTCGATATGGAGCAAGGATCGATCCGGCTTAACCACAGCAAGAATGCCGTCATCCGGTCCGTGCCGATGCATCCCCGCGTCATGGACGTCCTGCGTCCGATCTGGGAGAAGCGAGGGCAGCCGACAAAGGGGCATGTTTTCCTCAACCGGTTGGGCAAGCCCTATTCCGACACCCGCAAGGCGAAGATCCCCGGCGGCAACCCGATCAGGAATCAGCACGCCACTGCGTGCAAGCGCGCAGAGATAGAGGATTTCACCGTCCATGACTGGCGACACCACTGGGCATCGCACTGCGTCATGGCCGGGATCGACCTCATCACCATCATGAACATGGGCGGTTGGAAATCGCTCCGGATGGTGCAGCGCTATTCCAGCGTCAGTGTCGACCACATGCGCGAATCCATCAATAGGCTCAGCTAAAGCGAGCCGCACGTCCGAGAAGGATTTGGGGCAGACCGCACAGTCTGCTCCATTTCCTGCGAGAACCGATAGCCTAGCGAAGCCGCCCATAGGGTGCAGCGCAATCAGAGAAAGCGCCTCGAGAGGTTGTTCAGTGGTTGAGCGAGCGACTGATGGCGGCATGGATTGTAGCCTGCCTCGCGGTCGATACCAGTTGCGGGTGTGAAGCCAGGTCCCCGCGCCTGTTGCGGCGGCCTGATGCATCTCGACAAAGTTTCGGGGGGAATATGAGAGCGGGATACCGCTATCTTCGAACACTTAGAGCGGAATTCCGCTTGATCTTCGAAATTTTTCCTGTAGCGATATTCCGCATAGTATATATTTTTAGAGCGGAATTCCGCATGCAAATGGATATTTTTTCTATCCTGGGGGATCAATTGCGTCATTGGCGCGGCAGACGCTCCATGAGTCAACTTGGATTGGCCCGGCGGCTTGGTCGTGATCGCGCGCGCATCTCTGAACTCGAACGTGATCTGATCGGCGGCCGCCGGGGTCGCGACCGCCTGACCCTATTCGCCGAGATCTGCGACGCGCTGGATCTGGTGCCCGTCCTCGTGCCACGCGCCCAGGCTAGCGCAGTCCGTGATCAGGTCGAAGGCGCGCGCGGCATCGACTTCAACCACCCGGTGCGCTCGACGTTCGAGGAGTTGTTCGTCGATCTCGATGAGGACGAAGAGGAGAACCGCTAGATGGGGAAGGCTTCCGCGATCCTCGGCGTTCACCTGCTTGATGCGAAGCTTGGGCCAGTGAAGGTAGGAACGCTCACGCGCGATGCCGACGGCGCGGTCGCCTTCACAGTGTCCGAATCCTATCTCCGCGACACGGCACGGCCCGTACTCAGCCTTGGCTGGTATGATCCGACGTCTGACGCAGGCACCCGCGACCGGCTTTCCGCTCGTGGCGACAAGATTGGCCTGCACGGCTCGATCCCGCCCTGGTTTGCCGGGTTGCTTCCCGAAGGCGCGCTTCGCGAACTGGTGCTCACCGAAATGGGTCCCGGGGATCATGACCAGTTCGACGTGCTCACCCGGCTGGGCGCCGACCTTCCCGGCGCCGTGCTGGTTACAGCCGAAACCGACACACCAGCCTCCGCCGGCCCTCTGGATCTGATATCTATAAAAGGCTTCAAGGCGGCCGAACCCAAGGGTGTGGTTAAATTCTCACTCGCCGGAGTCCAACTCAAATTCACCGCCAATATCGACGGCGAACGGCTTACACTTCCCGCCCGGGGCGACACCGGCCGCTGCATCATCAAGGTAGCAAGCGATACCTATCGCGGGCTTCCGGAAGCTGAGCATGGCGCAATGACGCTGGCGGGCATGATCGGCGTCGAGACAGCGCCTTGTCGGCTGATGCCGCGCGCCGCCGTCGCGGGTATACCCGACGAAATGCTCGAACACGGCGAGCAGGTATTGGTGGTCGATCGGTTCGATCGCGCAGCCGACGACACGCGCATTCACATTGAGGACGCCGGGCAGGTCATCGGAGCGATCGGGGATCGCAAATATACCATGGCCACCACCGAAACCGTCATCAACATGATCAGCCGCTTCAGTACTGACCGCCGCGCCGACATCCTCGAGGCAATCCGCCGCATTGTCGCGGACGTGCTGATCGGCAACGGCGATAATCACCTCAAGAACTGGTCCTTCCGTTTCCCTGAACCGGGGCAGGTCCGCTTGTCACCAGCCTACGACATTGTTCCGACTGTCCTTTTTCAGCCGCGCGACACGCTCGCTCTACGGTTCGTACGCACCCACAGCTTCGACACTGTCAACCTCCACCGATTCGAACGAGTGGCGAGCTTTCTGCGGGTGGACCCCAAGTGGGTCGTTCGCGAGGTCAAGGCGACGGTGGAACGTGCGTTGGACACTTGGCCAGCTACGGCGCCGGAACTTCTGGGCGAGCGGTGGTCGGGAACACTTCTCGCAAGGCTCAACACGCTGGCGCTGGTCCAGGAAGTGCGAGGTTCGGCAAAGATACCGATCGGCTCTTGAAGTTCGAGAGATGGCTGGACACCGTCCACGACTGGCGCCACCAACTGGGCATCGCACTGCCTCATGGCCGGGATCGACCTCATCACCATCATGAACATGGGCGGCTGGAAATCGCTGGGCATGGTCCAGCGCTATTCCAGCGTCAGTGTCGACCACATGCGTGAATCCATCAACAAGCTGAACTGAAGCGGATCAGGTAACATCAAAGAAGAATGTGGGGCAGGCGACGGAGACCAGCTCCACTTTTTCAGTCATACCATGAAAATCCACTCGCCACTCTCTGGGGTGCTGACAGGTCCATGAAACCCTCAAGGGATCCACGCCGCCTGGCGCTGCACATTACAGATCATATTCCCTAAACTTTGCAAACCCCCAGATTCCTATTCACCTCGATACTCCAGCGCCATCAGCTGTGCCTCACCAGGCCAACCAACGAGAAGCGTACCGGCAGGACCGCCGACCCTGCCGGTTCTACTCAGAGACCTATCACGCCGGCAAGACCGCCGATATCCGCGATTTGGTGGGTGGCATAATGAGGTAGGCTAGGCTCATGTCCGCGCGCGACGAACACGCGCGCACCGTAACCCAGATCACAGGCGGACATGTGATCATACCGAAAACTGGAAGATACGTGCATGGCTTCTTCGGGGGAGCACCCGAGCTGGTCGAACATATATTCGAAAGCCTGCAGCCGCGGCTTGTACGCCTGCGCATCCTCTGCCGTGAAGACATGGGCGAACGGAGCGCCGAGCTTGGCGACGTTTTCATGTATCTGTGCGTTATCCGCGTTGGAAAGAATCACCAGGGGGATTTCCTTGGCGACCTTGGCTAGGCCCTCGGGGACATCGGGATGAGGACCCCAGGTTGGAATGCTATTATAGATTTTGGATGCGTCCGCCTCGCGAAATTCCACGCTCCACTTCCGGCAGAGACGTTCGACGGAGTTCCGGACTACCTCATGCAATGGCTTCCAGTCGCCAAGAACTTCGTCGAGCCGGTATGCTTTAAAGTCCGCGAGAAAGGCCTCCATCTGCTCCGAGGCAATACGATCGGCAAACAGCTGACGGCCCAACGGCCCCATCTCGTAATTGGTCAGGGTGCCATAACAATCGAATGTGATGTATTTGGGTCTAAATTGGCTCATTGGAAATCCTTCCCGTTGTTCGTTCCGCACCGCGAGAACGCGACGGCCCCGCTGGCCCAATACTGGTTCAGCCAAGCAGAAGAAGATTCCGATTAAAGGCGAAGTGTGCAGACTTGTAGCCGTTTTTAACCACGAAATAGGCAATAAACGTGCCTGTAGCATAGTAAGATCATGTCAGGGAGTTTTGAGACGAGGCGCGGATGCTTGACGATGACAAAGATGCCAGAAAGTCGAATGACAAAAAGGCGCTGCGCAGCGCACGCTGGTTCCGCAAGGATGATTTGCCGGGCTTCATTCACCGCTCCACGCTTGCGGCTGCCGGCTGGAGCCGTCAGGACCTGATGGAGCGTCCGGTCGTCGGGATCCTCAATACCTGGTCCGACATCAATCCATGCAACATGAACCTCCGCGTCCTTGCAGAAGATGTGCGGACCGGGATCATAGAGGCAGGCGGAATCCCATTCGAGACGCCGCTGATGTCGCTCAGCGAAAACATCATCAAGCCCACCTCGTTTCCGTTTCGCAACCTTCTGGCCATGGAAGTGGAAGAGTGCGTTCGCGCCTATCCCTTTGATGCGGTAGTCCTGCTGGGCGGATGCGATAAGACACAGCCGGCGCTCATCATGGGAGCGGTAAGTGCAGGCGTGCCGTTTATCTTTCTCGCGAGTGGCCCCGCGACGCCGCGCTCGGCGACCGGCGGGAATCTCGCCAATGCCACCGGCGTTTGGCGAATGGTCGACAAGTTGCGCGCTGGGGAGTTTGCGGAAGGGGAGTTCGCCGATTTTGAGCGCAATGTCATGGGAACGGTCGGACATTGTGCCGAAATGGGCACTGCATCGTCGATGGCGGTCATTTCCGAGGCACTGGGAATCTCCCTGCCGGGCAGCAGTCTTGTGCCTGCAGTCGATCGGCGCCGCAACCAATTTGCGCGGGAGGTGGGGCGCCGCAGCGTAATCCTCGCAAATGCTGCCGAAGCCGGGCTCACACTACTTGACGGGCGCGCATTCGACAATGCGATCACATTGCTCTGCGCCGTGGGCGGATCGACGAACGCGATCATCCACCTTCTGGCGCTTGCCGGGCGCGCCGGTGTGGACCTCTCGCTCGAACGTTTCGATGAGATTGGCCGCCGGGTGCCGCTGATTGCCAATGTTCAGCCGGCCGGCGAGCATCTGACCGAGCGATTGATGGCTGCGGGCGGGGTGCCGGCATTACTTAAGAGGCTCGCTCCCCTGCTCCATTTGGACGCCCGCAGCGTTAGCGGTCAAACGATCGGCGATGTCGTTTCGGCGGCCGAAATACTCGACGAAGACGTTATCCGTCCACTCGACAAGCCCGTTCGGATCGGAGAAACTCTAGCGGTTGTGCGGGGCAATCTTGCTCCCGATGGCGCCGTTATGAAGGTCTGCGCCGCGGAAGCCCGGCTGCTCAATCACCGTGGCCGGGCCGTCGTTTTCGAAGACGTTCAGACGATCGCCGATCGGATCGACGATCCCGCGCTCGGCATTGACGAGAACAGCATACTGATCCTGCGTAACGCCGGCCCCGTGGGTGCGGCCATGCCGGAATGGGGCATGCTGCCGCTGCCCCGCCATCTCCTGGCGCAAGGCGTACGGGACATGTTGCGCATATCCGATGCTCGGATGAGCGGCACGGCTTATGGGGCCGCCATATTGCACGTCTCTCCCGAAGCGGCAGTCGGTGGGCCGCTGGCGCTGGTTCGCGACGGGGACATGATCGAATTCAATCTTGCAGAACGGAGGCTCGATCTGCTGGTGGACAGCGACGAGCTCGAGCGTCGACGTGCCCAATGGCAGGCACCACAGCCTCGCCATAACCGCGGCTATCGCTCGCTATATAGTCGCCACATCGAGCAAGCCCATCGTGGCTGCGACTTCGACTTCCTGCGCGGTGCCGAAAAGGATTCACTCCCCGACGGGCTGTTCGACGGCTGGGTGGGGGGATGGTAAATGGCGATCCTCTATCGCTCCGACGCGCCTCGCGCCGCAGCTTGGTCCCAGTTTTTCGCCAAGCATGCTCCCGACCTCGACTTTCGCGTCTGGCCGGATGCTGGAAACCTCGATGAGATCGAGTATCTGATTGCCTGGCAGGCGCCGCGTGAGTTCCTGACATCCTTGCCGCGGCTGAAGGTCTTGTTCTCGTCGGGCGCCGGCGTCGATCATGTCGATCTTTCCGCAGTGCCTGATCACGTCCCCCTCGTCCGCATGGTCGAACCGGGCATCATCGACGGCATGGTCGAATATGTGAGTCTCGCGGTTCTCGCGGTTCACCGTGATTTCTTCGACTATGTCGAGGCCCAAACATCGCGAGAATGGAACCCGCTCGAGGTTCCACCGGCTTCTTCCCGTACAATTGGGGTGATGGGAATGGGGGTTCTGGGCCGCGCGGTACTCGAAAGGCTGCGCAGCTATGGTTTTCGCCTCCGGGGCTGGAACCGGTCCCCGCGCGCGATTATCGGTGTTGATAGCTATGCGGGGGCCGAACAATTCAACGAGTTCCTGAGTAGATGCGACGTTCTTGTGTGCCTGCTGCCACTCACGCCAAGCACCGTGGGTATATTGAACAGCAAGACATTCTCTGCCCTGCCTCATGGTGCGTCTATCATTAACGTCGGACGAGGGCCTCATCTGGTCGAAGCCGACCTTCTGGCTGCCTTGGACAGCGGACATTTGAGCAGGGCCATCCTTGATGTCACTGAAACCGAGCCGCTCCCGCCCGAACATCCGCTGTGGGCGCACCCGCGGGTGTTTGTAACACCGCATGTGGCGAGCATGACCCAACCGGAGACGGCCGCACCGATCCTGCTCGACAACATTCGTCGAGATCAACGCAACGAACCGCTCATCGGCGTGATAGACCGATCCCGCGGCTATTGATCCAAGGTGGTGGGGCCACCGCTGAATCCTGTCATAGACGGGGCGCCCGCTACCAATAAGCGACAGACTTGACGGAGCGGGCACGGGGCCGGCCCTCTCGCCTCTCTGCCTGTCTACTGAGTTTGCCTGTGGGCGCCGGGCCTGACTTCAGACCCGGCAGTCAGATCGCCGCGATATTCAGCTTCGATCCATCGACCAGTCGGGACAGCCGGAACGGTACGGGATCCACGCTAGGCGTGTCGTTCGCGACAAGCTCTGCAGCCAGATAGCCAAGACCCGGACCCAATCCAAATCCATGCCCGGAGCAGCCCGCCGCGAGGACAAGGCCATCCACCCCGTCCACCTTCGATACGACAGGCACTGCGTCCGGCGTGCAATCGACGAAGCCACCCCAGGCGCTATCAATCTCGATTTGGCCGAGTTGGGGGAAGGTCTTCCGTACACTCTCCACCACCTGGCTCACCAGCCATTTCAAAGGCGGAGGATCCAGCACGCGATTCTGTTCGAAAATCCGATCGTCGCCTGTCAGCAGGGCTTGCATTGAATCCGGCCCCGAAACGAACGATCGGCCGATGCCAAGCCTGACATTCTTCAGGCGACGGAAGAATTGCGGCATGAATTCACGGCTGTAACGGATAGCCTGCGGCGTGATTTCGAGGTTCGCCTTGCCACTGATCGCAAGCGTATAGCTGCCGTCCAGTCGGCGCGTGATCGTGCAGTAGGGTGTGGAGACCGCCTCGCCTATGTTGATCGTCGGGGTGGAACGTAGCGCGGTCTGTCGGATGCTCGCCTGAGGGAAGCTGATCCCGAGCGGCCTAAGGAATCGAGAGGACCAGGCGCCAGCGGCACACAGCACGGCGCTGGCCTTGATGTAGCCTTTCTCCGTGTGCACGCCCGCAATCTTTCCGTTGGCAAGCTCGATTGCCCGCGCCGCGCATTCCTGGTGGATCGTCGCGCCCAAAGCCCTGGCCCCCTCGGCAATAGCCGGCGCGGCAAGGGCAGGCTCGGCCTTGCCGTCTTGTTCCGAATAGGTCCCGCCGACCCACTTGCCGCGCGCTTCGGGGACGCGCTCGGCCACTTCCGCCCGGCTCAGCACCTGGGTATCGACGTCGTATTCCCGGGCGATCTCGCGCCACTTTTCCCAACCGGCGAGCACGGCCTCGTCATTAGTCGCATAGACAAGGCCGCACCGTCGGAAGCCTAGGTCTCGATTAATTTCGCGCGTGAGTTCGTCCCACAGTCGCATGGAGAGCACGGAGAGCGGCAGTTCGCGCCGGTCGCGGTTCTGCTGGCGGCACCAACCCCAATTTCGGCTCGACTGTTCGCAAGCGACGTGGCCCTTCTCGAGGAGCGCCACAGAGAGGCCGCGCTTCGCTAGATAATAGGCCGCTGTAGAGCCGAGGATGCCGCCGCCAACGATGACGACGTCAGCCTCAGACGGAAGACGCTCGTCACTATGAATGCGCTCGACCTGGGGTGACATGTTTCAACGGACCTCGATGCAAAGAGGTGGAAGCGGGGTTCCATCATTCTTCATTGCATCTTGCACTTGATAGAATGCACCGAAATCACGCTGGATTTCGGAAGATTTTCGGGATTTGGCCGCTTGATTGATCGGAAACGCTCTGCCTGGCATGCCGCACCGGCTAGTAAGGGTTGGAGGGCGAGCAGACCGTCCATTTTAGACCAAGCAGCGACGGTTCGAAAAAAGATGCCCGCTGTGAGCACTTTCGAGGCGGGGCTGGCGATGGTGTCGCCCACGGATGAGCGACTTTGCGGCCGCCGCCGACGCAACTGACGGCCACTGAAAATGGCCCCGCCTCAGTAGGGGGACAGAGGCGGGGCCAAGACTTCTTCCAAAGGGGGAGAAGAGCAATGATATTGCGCCTTTCTGACCGAGTCGTCCATCGCGCAGATGGAACGGCTTTGGATGCGGCGCTATGCATCCACCGACATAATCCTAAATTGCCACCCTGGCCCTTACCTCGCCAGCATATACGCATGCCAGCGACGAAATGGCTCCTTATCGCGCGAGTGCCGTAATATCTATCCGGAACGACCTTCATGAACAAAGTCATGCCAGTGGCGGCATGGCAGATGGATTGCCCGCCAAAATGCAAATCGGGTGGCCCTGATGAAAATTGTCCCGCCTCTTCGTGGAGGGAGGCACGAAGAGGCGGGAACGCGACCCTGTGGCTTCTTGGCTCGGGATAAATGAAGGATAGCGCTTATCCTTGGCCATGTCTCATCAGGAATCAAAGACTTGCTGAGAGATGGGTTCATATTGGTCACTCAAACTGGCAGCTATTACGGGGTTTGATGCTCCTCCCGCCCCTCGGCCACCAGAACAAGATAGTCGCGTATCCGAGAGCGGAACTCCTCCGCCAGATGAATATGCATCCGGCGGCCATCCACGGTATCCGGCGCCCGGATCACGGCCCCCTTCTCGCACAGCTGGTTGAGATAGCGCAGCGCCGTCGTATGCGGCGCTCCCGAAGCGATGCAGGCGCTGCTCACTGAAATGGCCTTTCCCTCTGTTTCGGCAGCGAAAAGGTCCAGCAGCATATGCCACGCCGGATCGATAGTGATGCCGAACGGTAACACCGCCTGCCGAGCATCGCTTTCTCGCAACAAGCGCCGCGCCAGAGAGCCAAGACGCTTCTCCGCCACGTCACCCATCGAAGAAGGGGTTTCCTGCCCCCCGGGATCGACAAGGATTTCGGAAGGTCCCGTCAGCGATCGAATGGTTTCGCTGAGGCGGGCAAGATCGTTTTCGATCGCCTTAAGATCTGTGGGGCGGAGCAGTGCTGCGCGTTGGCCGAACATGGCGGTCATCTTTGAATCCCCCCATTTTCGAGCCTTCTCGAGGCACGTTGATCCATCAGCACGCCGACGGCCATGACGATCAGGATGGGAATGCCCCAGGCGGTGGTCATGCTGTAATAGACCTTGGAAACCAGCTTGGGCGCTGCCCAGGCAACCAGGTGCGAACAGACGCCATTGAACTGGAAGGCCGCTGCCCAGATCGGCCACCATCGTGACGAGGTCAGCGCGAGATAGATGAACCCGATCAGCAGCAGCAGGTCGCCGCTGAACACCAGAGGGTTGGGCTTGCCGAATGGATGATGGCCACCCATTCCGATGTAGGTGAGCAGGCTCGCCAGCATGACGAGCAAGGCACCTGCTTTTCCTGCCCAGCCACCTTGGAGCCAGACATAAAGCGCTATGCAGATCAGAGCTGCATTGAAGGCGGCGGACAGATCCATTCGACTTCCCCGAGATAGGCGGTCTCTCAGGCGGCGGCACTGCCGGGTATATCGCCGAACAGCGACGGCACGCCCGCCTTGCCGCTCTGCATTTTCTCCCGGGGGCAGCCAAAAAGATTCTCGTCGGCGACCTCGGACCGCTTGCGGATGCGGTGCGCCTTGCTATGCGCCTCGACTAGGCTCTGGCGGCTTTGCAATATGGCGTTTGTGCAGCGCGTAAGGTCGGAAAAAATCTTCTGCCCGCTTAGAGGATCAAGTCCCATGGACCGGCCCACCTCGATCATGTTCGCGCTGGCCCGAAGCGTGTGGGCAAGTAAATCGTCGAGCTTGGCGTAAGCCATGTTCAGGTCGGTGACCACCGTCTGGGCGGCATTTTTGCTAAGCGGCATGGGGCTGTCAGCTTTGGACATGGGATCTCCTTGGACGACGAGCGTCGTCTTGAAAGTCGGATTGTCTGAACGCGCGACCGCTATGAAAAGAAAGACATGATCCACAGGCCGGCCGCGACAAGCGCGGCAACCGTTCCGCCGATCATGAGCGCCAGGCTCAGGATCCACTTCATGCGTTGCAACGCATCTAGGCTCAGGACCCATTGATTGGCTGAGAGCGATGTGATTCAGGCTCCGCGAGGAGACTGAGCATGAGCGACCTGTATTGGCTGACGGACGAGCAGATGGCGCGTTTGTCGCCGTATTTTCCCAAGAGTCACGGCAAGCCTCGGGTTGATGACCGGCGGGTGCTGAGCGGGATCATCTTCGTCAATCGCAACGGGCTGCGCTGGCGAGACGCGCCCAGGGAATACGGTCCGCACAAGACGCTCTACAACCGATGGAAACGGTGGGGCGAGATGGGCGTGTTTGGCCGGATGATGGAGGGTCTGTCCGCCCAGAAAGCCGAACCGCAGACCCTCATGATCGATGCGACCTATCTCAAGGCCCACCGCACGGCTTCCAGCCTTGGGGTAAAAAAGGGGATCTCGGCCGCCTGATCGGACGGACCAAGGGCGGCATGAACACCAAGCTTCACGCCGTCACCGATGCCAACGGCCGCCCCTTGAGCTTCTTCATCACGGCCGGCCAGATCAGCGATTACACCGGCGCGGCAGCCCTGCTCGATGATCTGCCCAAGGCGCAGTGGATGCTGGCTGACCGGGGCTATGACGCCGAATGGTTCAGGGACGCGCTCGAGCAAAAGGGCATCACGCCCTGCATCCCGGGCCGGAAATCCCGTTCCTTTCCAGTGAAATACGACAAGCGCCGATACAAACGCCGCAGCCGCATCGAGATCATGTTCGGCCGCCTGAAAGACTGGCGCCGTGTGGCAACCCGCTACGACCGCTGCCCAACCGTCTTCTTCTCCGCCATCGCTCTCGCAGCTACCGTGCTCTTCTGGCTGTGATCAACGAGTCCTGAGCCTAGATCATTGTCTCGGCCTCCCAGCGGAGGGATGCGCAGTGCTTGATGTTCGACCGGCATCTCCTGCCCCCCAACAATCGACATTTGCGGGGCGATGGCAACCTCTTCCGGTTGATATATCAATGGCTGATATGTCTGCCGTCCCTCCACTTCAGAGAGAATGCGGGCGGCTTCGAAACGATCGGCAACCCCCAGCGCGCGCAATGCCTGGCGCACCCGCTGGTTCACTGCATGATCTGATTTGCCGATCTGCCTGGCGATCTGCTTGGTGTTGAGATTCTGGGCGACCAAGCGAAGGCATTCTTTCTGCTTGTCAGTGAGGCGCGAGATGTCCGGGTCGCTCATGTGCTTATATCCGGCGCAGGGACGATGGCGCACAAATCGACCGGGGCGCCAAATTTCATTCGCATATTCATTCCGCCATGGTGCAAGGCTGCCCCTCCCTCAGCGCAGCGTGGGGCAAGCGATTCGACGCCAAATTAGATAGTATTGTGATTCATGAACAGGCCGGCTTGGTCTGCTCGACCGCACGAAAGACTGGCGTGCGTCATGGCTGGGGCGCTGCCTCTCGACATCTTCGAGCCCCCCTATCCCATTGCCGAACATGCGGGAGATGATGCAACACCATCAGGCACCCGGCCTCACCTGGTTGCGGCAACGGCTCAAGAAATCCGCATCGATGCAATGGGAAGGGCCGCCAAATCTTCCATAGACGGAAAGACGATGGTGATCACTCTAATCTATCGGGAAATGTCGATGCATATTGTCAGATGAAAACCCATCGGATAAATCCGATGCATGGATCCGAACCTCGCTCTCAAAGCTCTTGCGGCGCTCGCACACCCCACGCGGCTCGATGCCTTTCGCCTGCTCGTCCGGCATGAGCCCGACGGTCTGTCCACGGGGGCACTCGTCGAAGCCAGCGGGCTGAGCCAAAGCACCCTTTCCACCCATCTCGCTGTTCTGGCGAAGGCTGGCCTCGTCAGCGCCGACAAGCGCGGCCGGCATCAGATTCAGCGCGCCAATATCGACACGCTTCGCGGCCTCATGATCTTTCTCGCCAAGGATTGCTGTCAGGGCCGCGCTGAACTCTGCGAGCCGCTGCTCGCCGACCTCACTTGTTGCCGAAGGACCGGGCGCCCGTGACCACCATCGTCATCTATCACAATCCCGGCTGCGGAACTTCGCGGAACACGCTGGCGCTGATCCGCAATTCGGGGGTCGAGCCGCATGTCGTCGAATATCTGAGGGCACCGCCGTCGCGCGCACTGCTCATCGAAATGATCGAGCGGGCCGGCATGACGCCGCGCGCACTCCTGCGCGAGAAAGGCACGCCTTATGCCGACCTCGGCCTGGGTGACGATACATTATCCGATGAAACCTTGATCGATGCGATGATGGCGCACCCCATTCTCATCAATCGTCCGCTGGTGGTGACGCCGCTCGGCGTGAAGCTCTGCCGGCCGTCCGAGGCAGTGCTCGACATCCTGCCGGATGCGCAGCGCGGAGCCTTCGCAAAGGAGGACGGCGAGCAGGTCGTCGATGGGGCGGGGAACCGCATCACGGCCGCGTGACCCGACGTGCCGTCTTCGCCGAGGCGGCGGGCAGCTTCATGCTGTTCGCCACGGTCATCGGCTCGGGCATCATGGCCGAACGGCTTGCCGGCGGGAACCTCGCCATTGCCCTTCTCGGCAATACGCTCGCGACCGGCGCGATCCTGTTCGTCCTCATCACGATGTTCGGGCCGGTGTCCGGTTCCCATATGAACCCGGCCGTCACGCTGGTCATGCGGCTGCGCGGCCACATCCGCACCGATACGGCTATCGCTTACGTCGCTGCCCAACTCGTTGGCGGCATAGTTGGCGTCTGGCTCGCGCATCTGATGTTCGACCTGCCGATCCTCCAATTGTCGGGCAAGATCCGCAGCGGTCCCGGCCAGCTCGCGAGCGAAGCCATCGCGACATTCGGGCTGATCCTCGCCATCCTCGGAACGGCGAAGATGCGGCCCGAGAGCATCCCCATCAGCGTCGCGCTCTACATCACCGCAGCCTATTGGTTCACCTCGTCGACCAGCTTCGCCAATCCTGCAATCACCATCGCCCGGTCGTTGAGCAACAGCTTCGCCGGGATCGCCCCGGCCTGCGTGCCCGCCTTTATCGCTGCCCAGCTTGTCGGCGCGCTGGCCGCGCACTTCGTTGCCAGCACGATCTTCGCGAAACCGCATAGCGAGGCGGCTTAGATTGGATCTTCTTCGATACGATACTTACCAAGGAACCGTCATGACCCGCGTTCGCCTGCTTTACGATCCCGATCGCCTCCCGGCGCTTGACCCGGCCTATGTTATTTCCCGCCCGGCGCTGGGCCTTGGCGACGACCAGCCATCACCCCGCATCCTGCTACTCTAGGGTCGCTACGCGATCGATCCTTCTCGCGCTTCGCGGTCGAGGAAGCTGCCAGATTGCTTCAGCTATTCGGCGCTGAGACGCGCATATTCGACCCATCCGATCTACCGCTGCCCGATCAGGTCAAAGGCGACGATCATCCCGCTGTCCATGAACTGCGCGAGCTGTCGCTCTGGTCGGAAGGCCAGGTCTGGTGCAGCCCCGAGCGACACGGCGCGATCAGCGGCATCATGAAGGCGCAGATTGATCATCTGCCGCTCGAGATGAAGGGGATGCGGCCGACCCAGGGGCGCACATTGGCGGTCATGCAGGTGTCGGGCGGTTCGCAGTCGTTCAACGCGGTTAACACGCTGCGCCTTCTCGGACGGTGGATGCGGATGTTCACGATCCCCAACCAGTCGTCGGTCGCGATGGCCTATAAGGAGTTCGATGAGGCTGGCCGGATGAAGCCGTCGAGCTATTACGACCGCATCGTCGATGTGATGGAGGAACTGGTGCGGATGACCGTGCTGCTTCGACCGCATGCTGGCCAGCTTGTCGATCGCTATTCGGAGCGGAAATCTGCAAAACTGGTGGTGAACCCAGATACCGATCTGTCGTCGATCGCGGTCGCGCACCAGCGGCAGTAAGGGCTTCTGTAGGGGAAAGCCTTCCCTGCCGCCGAGCCGCAGAGTCTCGGCCGCCCCCTTCTGCGGGCGAGCTCAGCCCCCCAAGCTGTGCAGAAACTCGCCACGCCGGCGGTGCCGCGAGCCATGCCCTTCAGTCTCGAAGCGGCACGACTCCGTTCGGTTCGGCCGGACCAATGCTCCGGTTCCGACAGTGTTCACTACGCGGATCATGTTGAAGGCCAGCACCGACAGCGCCGCTTCCGCCTTCACTCTCCGCAATCCTCTGGTGAGGAACCTACCCCCACCAGACATTCGTTTGATGGTTCCGAACGGATGTTCGACCGTACATCGCCTGGTCCGCATCAGGCTGGGATCGGCATAGATCCGCGCGTCCATCCGATCGAACGCGCTCTGATCGAACAGTCGATGGACCGTGCGTTGGACGCCTGGCGTGCAGCGAGGCTTCAGGGCGCAGCTCTTGCACGCTGATGTCCGGTATCGGATCGCGCGGTTGCGAGTGTGCTTGCTGGACCGGCGTGAAGTTTGACCGGCTGGGCACCTGATCGTGTCGCTTTCGTCATCATAGACGAATTGAGTCGGCCGGAAGTGCTCCGTATTCATCGCGCCGCGCTTGATCGGTGCGGTCACGATGATCGCCTCGGACTCGCAGCGGGCAACCTCCTCGGCGTTGGAGTAACCGCCGTCGGTCAGAACGTGCAATTCGTCAGCGCCCAGGACATCTTTGGCCGCCAACGTTCGCGTCGTTGAACACGTCGTGATGGATGATGAGGCCACTCTTCACATCGACCACCCTTTGAAGGTTGTAAGACGGCAGCTTCGGCGCGCGTGCGTAGCCCGCCATGTTGCGATAGATGCCGGGCATGGGCCGGCGAAGGCCCTCGTCGTAGACGGCTGCGCCTGCCGCACGCTCCGATGACGGTGGCGGGTACGTGATAGGGTCAAATGGTCTGTTCATGCCTCACTCCATTGTTTCCAAATTGATGAGGCACTCGGCGGCTTCGGCATGAAGCCTGCGATCCTGCACCGAGCGCAATCGATGCGGTCCGACATCACGGGGGCTGAACAGCCACCGTCAGAGGGGCCCGGTCCGCACCGATTGTCTCGTTCTGGTCGTGAGGATTTCAAGAGCCGGAGGCCCCCCGCCGGACTGCCGAACGGCGGACCGCACAGAGGAGCGGGCCAGTCGAAAATTCCCTCTTGAAACCCTTTCCCCCCTTCCTAACTTTTCTCTTGCCGGACGCTGATAACCGGGTCCGGTTGGACATGGAGAGCGCCGGCTCTCTCCGGCGCGTCTCATGCCCAAATTGCTCAATCAGGAGGATTTGGAAATGAGAACCAGTTTTGACTTTGCGCCCTACAGGCGCTCCACGGTCGGCTTTGACCGCCTCTTCAACCTGCTCGAATCGGGCATGCGCGAAGACGATGGCTATCCGCCTTTCGATATCGAGCGGCAGGGCGAGGACAGTTACCGCATCACGCTCGCGGTCCCCGGCTTCCGTCCCGACGAGATCGAGATCGTGGCGCAGCAGAACCAGCTGACCATCACCGGCAAGCGCGCCGAAGACAAGGACCAGGGGCAGTATGTGCATCGCGGCATCGCGGCCCAGCCCTTCGAGCGGCGGTTCCAGCTGGCCGACTTCGTCGAGGTTCGCTCGGCCAGCTTCGACAATGGCATGCTGAGGATCGACCTGCAGCGCGTGCTCCCCGAAGCGATGAAGCCGCGCAAGATCGAGATCAGCGGGAACACGCCGACCCAGACTCGGATCGAGGCGACGAAGGAGAAGAGTCTCGAGTCGGCCTAATCCCGACTTCCTCCCGCCGCCCTCGCGGGCGGCGGGATTCACTCAACTCTCTAGCCAGAAAAGGAGATGACCTCATGGCTTTTCGTGATCTGATCCCCTGGAGCCGGCAGGAGAACCGGCTCCCCGCCACGGTCAGCGCCGAGCGCGACCGGAGCGACCACCCGTTGCTGTCGCTTCACCGCGAGGTGAACCGGCTGTTCGACGACGTCTTCCGCGGTTTCGGCGTGCCGTCACTCGGCGGGTTCGACGGCAGCCTGTCGTGGCCCAATGTCGAGCTCGGCGAGACCGAAAAGGACATCCGCGTCACGGCCGAACTCCCCGGCCTCGATGAGAAGGACCTCGACATCACCGTTGAGGAAGGCGTGCTGACGCTGCGCGGCGAGAAGAAATCCGAGGTCGAAGACAAGGACCGCGGCTACAGCGAGCGCAGCTATGGACGCTTCGAACGGCGGATCGGCCTTCCGCGTGGCGTCGAACAGGAAAAGGCGAGCGCGACCTTCAAAAATGGCGTGCTGACCGTCACCCTGCCAAAGTCGGAGGCGGCGAATGAGAATGTCCGCCGCATTCCGATCAATGCGAGGGCCGCATGACGGCGCGGCCCGGGGCTTTAGCCCCGGGCCGACCCTCCAGCCGCAGGACGTTCCGCCCGAGCCGGAGAGCCGTGCCGCCAACGACAATCATGGTTCTGGCCCAAGCCGCGCAAGCGCGCTACCGCCGGATGCCTCGGCGATCATCGAGCCGGTGCCGATCGCGGTCAACCAGTCCGGTCGCGTCCAAGGAGCATGTGGCGGCTGCGCTTCGCCGAGCGCTGGAGCTCGCGCGCCGATTCGCTGATGGGATGGGCAGGAGGAGGCGATCCGCTTGCGCAGATCGAACTCCGCTTTCCCGACCTAGAAGTGGCCGTGCGCTATTGTCGGCGCGAAGGCGTGTCCTTCGAGGTTCGTGGAGTGGCACGATCGGGCCGTTCCATGCAGCCCCGGCTCACCGATCAAGCCCCGCCGAAGTTGTGCTGCTGGCCCACAGGTCCGCACGCGCGATGCGGCAGCCGGTATGCGGCCGTGCTTGAGGGCACCCAAAGCCTGGGAACAACGGTTGGCGGCGGCGGAATAGCATTTTCACATTCACCATGATCAGAGGAGACGATTGATGCGAAAAATTCGTGCAGCCGTCCTGGCTGGGGTGGCGGCGGTCGCCGTCATGGGCACCGCGCTGGCGACGAGCCACGACCGTCATGTGATGAAGGTCGGCCTGCCGGACGGCACGGTAGCCCGCATAGAATATCAGGGTAATGTGGCGCCGAAGGTCACGTTCGCGCCAGCCTCCAGCCTGGCGCCGATCGCCTGGTTCGATCCGTTCGAGGCGGCTCCATTCGCCCTGTTCGATCGGATCGCGGCCGACTTGGACCGGCAAAGCGACCTGATGATGCGCCAGGTCCACGCATTGCCGCTCCCGGCGATCGCCGATGATGGGAAGATCGACTTGACGGCGCTGCGCAGCCTGCCTCCGGGCACCGTCAGCTACAGTTTTGTCTCGACGATCAATGGCGGAAGCACGTGCAGCCGAAGCGTACGGGCCACCTCGCTCGGCTCGGGCCGGCAACCCAGGGTCGTGTCGAACAGTTCAGGTGATTGCCGCGAAGCGCCGTCGGCAACGGTCGTCCATCCGGACCGGACCGACGCGCTGCGCCGAACATGACGCAATCTGCTGATGGTCAACGCGGGAGGTTGTTCAAAGTCGCCTGTATCATAGGGGAGCGCCGCTGGCGCCGCTCCCTTTACGAGTCTGCAGTTGCTTAGCTCATGCACGTAACAGCCGGTATCCTCTCGAGCTTCATCACCCTGCTCGTCACGATCGGTCCGATCGAAACGGCGGTGGTCTTCGCCGGCCTGACGGCTGGGATTCATCGCAGCGAGCGGATCAGCCTCGCCGCCCGATCGGTCATAATCGCCTCTGGCGTCTTGCTGCTTTTCGCAGTGGCGGGCGGCACGGTTCTCTCGCTCCTGCATATTTCGCTACCGGCATTCCGCGTGGCGGGCGGCGTGCTGCTGTTCCTCCAGGCAATGACGCTCACCTTCTCGAGCCCGGGACTCTCGTCGATCAGCGAGGGCGAGCGCCGGGAAGCCGAGGGGCCCGGCGACATCGCGGTCTTCCCGCTGGCGTTTCCGTTGATTGCGGGTCCGGGCAGCCTTTCGGCCGCCGTACTGGTCATGGGCCGCACCGAGGGCTGGATCGAGGGGAGCGGCGTGCTCGCGATGATCATCGCCTGCATGGGGCTGACCTGGCTGGCGATGCTCACCGCAGACCGTCTCGTCCTGCTGCTCGGCAGCACCGGTGCCGACGTGGTGGGCCGCCTCTCCGGCGTGCTTCTCGCCGGACTCGCCGTCCAGTTCATCTTCGATGGCCTCGCGGCCGCGCCCTTCCTTGTCGGCTGAATCACCCACTATGCGGCCTGATCGAGCACCCGAAGCACCCGGTCGAGCATGGCGGCATTGGAAGCTGCCTTGGCAGCTCACGGCGGGCGAAGCGCTGCAGCAGTGCCAAATCCCGCCGCGGCAACCGCAGCGTGATCAGACTTTGCCCCAGTGCATCCGGGGGAATATGCTCAGCCGCCTTGCCGGATCGCAGGAAGTGATCGAGGAGCCGCTTGCGATCGGCAAAGCTCCAGCCCAACGCTTCCAGCTCGTCCGGCGGTGCCGACAGCAGCGCGAGCGCGAACTCCATGATGTGGTCGAAGGCGAGGACGAGGCGCACCGTCCGTCCGCCCCGCTTGCGCCAGCGCTCGGCAAGACCGGCGTCATGGGAGCGGGATGATACCATCGACCGCGCGCCATTCCCTGGGTCCGATCAGTCGGCCGTGGGCGATCCGAACCGAATGGAGCGCTGCCTCGATCTCGCGCCGCCAATGGTCGAGGAAATCGAACAGCACGGGGAAATCAGGCGCGAGATCATATTCCTGCCAGACGAACAGCTGGAGAAGCGACGGCGCATCGGGCCGGTAATAATGGATCTCGGCGGTCGTGAGACCGTAGCCCTCCAGCTGTGCGATAAAGCCGCGATCGGTCATTGCAGCGAGCGGCCGTCCGTCCGCGCTTTATCGAGCGAGCGCATGGCGGCGAAGACCTCGTCGATCGGCACGGCGCGTCTGGCACCGGGCAGCTTGCGCAGCGCTGGCTGGTCCTTCACCGCGGAGCGGTCGAACGCCCAGGAGGCGAGGATGGCCCGCTTTACTTCGGGTTCGAGACTTGGATGGTGCGCAACGTCAAACGGGTGCAGAAATCGGGAAAATGGCTGCGACATGGCCGTGACTCCTTTCCTTGTGTCGCTCCTTTCTCATGCGCGCGGTGGTGACGCAGACGGGAGAAGATTTGGTGACACCTTGAGTCGCGTCAAGAGGGAAGATGTGGGCACATGGTGCTGAAAATGGCTGAATTGGCACTCCGGGGAAGCGAGTGCCAAAAAATTTCATTCCATCTCTTGATCGGAAAAATCTCTTTACCTAGTTCTTGCAAACCTGTCGTTCCGATGAACGGCAGGCTTGTCCCATTCTGTTTTGCATCTGGAGGTTATGCATGCATTTCCGCCCCTTGCACGACCGTGTGGTCGTCCGCCGCATCGAAGCCGAGGAGAAGACCTCGGGCGGCATCATCATTCCCGACACGGCCAAGGAAAAGCCGCAGGAAGGCGAAATCGTCGCCGTTGGGCCCGGCGCGCGTGACGACAGCGGTCAGTTCGTCGAGCTGTCCGTCAAGGCCGGCGACCGCATCCTGTTCGGCAAATGGTCGGGCACCGAGGTCAAGATCGGTGGCGAGGATTTGCTCATCATGAAGGAGAGCGACATTCTCGGCGTGATCGACACTGTCGTGCCTCTGAAGCAGGCGGCCTGAGCCAGCCTGTCATTCCTCTAATCACCAGGAAGGAATTGAAGAAAGGAGCTGGCAGATGGCTGCCAAGGAAGTGAAATTTGCGTCGGACGCGCGTGACCGCATGCTGCGCGGCGTGGATACGCTGGCGAACGCCGTGAAGGTGACGCTTGGTCCGAAAGGCCGCAATGTCGTTATCGAGAAGTCGTTCGGGGCGCCTCGCATCACCAAGGACGGCGTCACCGTCGCCAAGGAAATCGAACTCGCCGACAAGTTCGAGAATATGGGCGCGCAGATGCTGCGCGAGGTCGCCAATAAGCAGAACGACAAGGCCGGCGACGGCACGACCACGGCAACCGTGCTGGCCCAGGCAATCGTGCGCGAGGGCGCGAAGGCGGTTGCCGCCGGAATGAATCCGATGGATCTCAAGCGCGGCATCGACCTTGCGGTCGGCGCCGTCGTCGAGGATCTCAAGAGCCATGCCAAGAAGGTCGGCGCCAACAGCGAGATCGCACAGGTCGCGACCATCTCGGCCAACGGCGACGCGGAGGTCGGACGCATCCTTGCCGAAGCGATGGAAAAGGTCGGGAACGAGGGCGTGATCACGGTCGAGGAGGCGAAGAGCCTCGAGACCGAGCTGGAGACGGTCGAAGGCATGCAGTTCGACCGCGGCTATCTGTCGCCCTATTTCATCACCAATGCCGAGAAGCTCAAGGTCGAGCTGGACGATCCTTATATCCTCATCCACGAGAAGAAGCTTTCAAACCTGCAGGCGCTGGTGCCGCTGCTCGAGAAGGTCGTCCAGTCCGGCCGACCGCTGCTCATCATCGCCGAGGATGTCGAAGGCGAGGCGCTCGCTACGCTGGTCGTCAACAAGCTGCGCGGCGGGCTCAAGATCGCGGCGGTCAAGGCGCCGGGCTTCGGCGATCGCCGCAAGGCGATGCTCGAGGATATCGCGATCCTGACCGGCGGCAATGTCGTCTCCGAGGATCTTGGCATCAAGCTGGAGAATGTCACCGTCGACATGCTTGGCCGCGCCAAGAAGGTCACGATCGACAAGGACAATACGACGATCATCGATGGCGTGGGTCAAAAGACCGATATCGACGGCCGCGTTGCGCAGCTGCGCCAGCAGATCGAGACCACCACGTCCGACTATGACCGCGAGAAGCTGCAGGAGCGCGTGGCGAAGCTCGCCGGCGGCGTCGCGGTGATCCGGGTCGGGGGCGCAACCGAGGTCGAGGTCAAGGAGAAGAAGGACCGCGTCGACGACGCGCTCCATGCGACGCGCGCCGCTGTCGAGGAAGGCATCCTGCCGGGTGGCGGTATCGCGCTGCTCCGCGCGATCAAGGCGCTCGACGGTCTCAAGGCCGCCAATGACGACCAGCAGTCCGGCATCGACATCATCCGCCGGGCGCTCCGCGCGCCTGCGCGGCAGATCGCCGAAAATGCCGGCGAGGATGGGGCCTATATCGTCGGAAAGCTGCTCGAAAGCTCCGAGTACAACTGGGGCTTCAATGCCGCCACCGCCGAATATCAGGATCTCGTCCAGGCGGGCGTGATCGATCCGGCCAAGGTGGTGCGTACCGCCCTTCAGGATGCCGCCTCGGTCGCCTCGCTGCTCATCACGACGGAGGCGCTCGTTGCCGAGCTGCCGAAGGAGGAGAAGACCGCGCCAGCGCCGGCGATGGATTATTGATTATCGGGAGGCCTGGCTGCCCGGGCCTCCTAATTTTCGCCGAGTGTGAACGGCCTTGAATCAAAGGTCATGAGCATCGTCCACACCAATTTGGGGCTGTCAGGGCGGCTGATCCGGCTGTTGAGGGATGAACGGCCGAAAGCGGACCCAAACTGGTGAGGCGTAACGGATAGTTTTCGCACAGCCTGCCCCGCAACGCCCCCATGATGACGCTTTGGTTGAGGGCCTTCGACCCGCGAAATGGCGCTTAACGTCAGTCCCGCTGTTAAAGAACGATCGCTAATGGAGGCGAGTATCGACCACATCATATTCGTCCAAACAAGGCCCTGAACTGATTCGTGGACTCTTCTCGCTGACCCGGCGTCGCATGATGTTGCAGCGCCACAGTGGCGCCAATATCTTCTATCTTCTCGTGCGCTGCCAATATGTCTCGCGTTCGCGTAGTCTGAAGTTTTAGCGTTCGCCCGCCGACGACCAGAAGACGCGGCTGGTCAAGGCTTGGTCGAGGCGATAAAGATCCATCATCAGCGTCTCGAGCTCGCGGCGCGCGCTTGTGTCGAGGCGCGCTACTCAGCGGTGTACGACACCAGAAGCGATGATCCGCAGGCGATCAAGGCGGCAGTGACCATGTTGTGCGACGCGGTCGAGAAGATGTCGCGCGACTGGTTCGATGATCTCCGGCAGAAAGCCGACCTCTGGCTCACCGCCGCGGCGCGGGCTAGAGCGGGTCGAGAAAGGTCTCTCCTCACGGCATCCCATTCATGGCCGTCGTTCATGGGCTCTTCTCCAACCCTCCGGAATGGCCACCATTGTTCTTGCCCGAAGGCAGAAGGAGGGGGACCAGGGATGCTTCACCCTGCCTGTCGACACATTGATCGAAAGGCCCGTCGGTTCACAACATTGCAATTTCGCCCGATCGCAGCGTCGTGGGCAGAGGCGTTCCTGCTACCCCACGGTTCGGCCATTCATCTTCGATTCCGGGCAAGACGCGGCATTTTGTGCAGGCACGACGGGGAATTACGCGCGATAATCTTTCGAAAAAAAGGCGAAGGCAGCAGCCAATGCTAGCCAGGGTGACTACATGTCGGTTTCTGGACAAGCATCAGGCGGGTGTTTCATCCGCCAGGGAGCGACGGCATGGCGACAAGCGTAGGTACGATGGCGACGTTGCGACGGATGACGGTGGACGATCTGCCCGCCGCGCAGTCGCTTTCCAAGGCTCAGAGATGGCCACACCGCGTCGAGGATTGGGAGATTCTGCTGAGCCTTGGCTTCGGCTATGTCGCGGAAAGCGAGGACGGCATCGTAGGCACGGCCATGGCGTGGCTCTATGGCGCCGACGCCGCGACATTGGGGATGGTCACCGTCTCGCCGCAAGTGCGCGAATCCGGCATCGACCGGCAGTTGATGGACGCGGTGCTGAGCGACCTGGGCGAACGCACGATCTTGCTCAACGCCACGGCCGAGGGGAAGCCGCTTTACGCCGAAATGGGATTCGAAGCTGCCGGGCCGGTGTTCCAGCATCAGGGCGCCGCCTTTGCCGTCCCGATCGCCGAACTCATTCCAGCTGAACGGGTGCGTCCGCTGGGAGCCAAGGACATGCCCACTCTGCACGATCTTGCCCGCCGGGCCACCGGGATGAATCGCGACGCCCTGTTGAATGCGCTGGTGCCCGGTGCGCAGGGGGTGGTGCTTACCCGCGACAATGAACCGGTCGGCTTTTCACTGTTCCGCCGCTTCGGCCGGGGTCATGTCGTGGGCCCGACGATCGCGCCGGATAGCGGCGGAGCGAAGGCGCTTATCTCCCACTGGCTGGGGTCCAATGCCGGCATCTTCTGTCGCATCGACATACCGGCGGAAAGCGGCCTTGGCGACTGGCTCGAGGAACTCGGGCTGCCGCGGGTTGCGGAGGTGACGCGCATGGTGCGTGGTCGGCCGCCCAAGACCGACCCTTCGGCTCGGATTTTCACTCTCACGACGCAGGCCCTCGGATGACTATTTCACTCAACAATCCTGACCTTTTCGTCCAGCACGTCCATATCGACGGCGAATGGACGGGCGCGCGATCCGGCGCGACGATGGACGTCGATAATCCGGCGACCGGCGCGGTCATCGGCACGATCCCCGATTGCAGCGAAGCCGACACACAGGCCGCGATCGACGCGGCGGAGGCGGCCTGGCCGGCATGGCGCGCAAAGACGGCCGGCGAACGGGCGGCGCTGCTGGAGCGTTGGTACACGCTGATGATGGACAATGTCGCTGATCTCGGCCGCATCATGACCGCAGAGCAAGGCAAGCCCAAGGCGGAGGCAGAGGGCGAAATCCGTTATGCCGCAAGCTTCGTCAAATGGTTCGCCGAGGAAGGCCGGCGCATCGATGGCAGCATGATCCCCGCGCCCGAAGCCAATCGCCGCATCCTGGTGATGAAGGAACCGGTCGGCGTATCGGCGGCGATCACGCCCTGGAATTTTCCTTCCGCCATGATCACGCGCAAGTGCGCGCCAGCGCTGGCGGCCGGCTGCCCGGTCGTCGTGAAGCCATCCGAACTGACGCCGTTCAGCGCGCTGGCGCTGGTCAAGCTGGCCGAACAGGCGGGTTTCCCCAAAGGCGTCCTCAACATCGTCACAGGTCAGGCCGCCCCCATCGGAAGCGTGCTGACCGGCAGCGAGACCGTACGCAAATTGTCCTTCACCGGATCCACCCGGGTAGGCGCGCTGCTGATGCGACAGAGTGCCGACACCATCAAGCGCCTCAGTCTCGAGCTTGGCGGCAACGCGCCGCTGATCGTGTTCGACGACGCCGACCTGGACCTGGCGGTGGCCGCGACCATGGCGAGCAAGTTCCGCAACGCTGGCCAGACCTGCGTGTGCGCCAACCGTATCCTCGTGCAGGACGGCGTCTATGACGCCTTTGCGCAGAAGCTGGCGAAGGCGGTTTCAGCGCTCAAAGTCGCGCCGGGCGACCGGGACGGCAGCACCATCGGCCCGCTTATCAACCGGGCGGCCGTCGACAAGGTGCACGCGCATGTCGAGGATGCGCTTTCCCACGGAGCGAGCATCTTCGCCAAGGCGCCCGAAGGCGCGACGGGGGAACGCTTCGCTACCCCCGTGATCCTGACCGGCGCCACCCGCGACATGCGCCTCGCACGCGAGGAAACCTTTGGACCGGTCGCTCCTCTTTTCCGCTTTCATGACGAAGCGGAGGGGATCGCGCTAGCCAACGACACCAGCTTTGGCCTTGCCAGCTATTTCTACACGGAAAATCTCCACCGCGCCTTCCGCGTGGGCGAGCGGCTGGAAGCGGGCATGGTCGTTCTGAACACGGGCGGCATGGCGATGGAAATGGCGCCCTTTGGCGGGATCAAACAATCCGGCCTGGGCCGGGAGGGCGCCCACGCGGGGATCGAGGAATATCTTGAGACCAAGGCGTTCCACATCGGCGGTCTCAAACTGTAATCCGGACATCTAGGGGGATTTCGTGACGCGCACCTACTCCATTTCCGTCATTCCAGGCGACGGCATCGGCAAGGAAGTCATGCCCGAGGGCATCCGCGTGCTCGAACGCGCGGCAAGCCTCTATGGCTTTGCCATCGAGCAGAAATGGCAGGATTTCGCCTGCTGTGACTATTATGCCCGGCATGGCGTCATGATGCCGGAGGACTGGAAGGCGCAGATCGGCAATCCCGATGCGATCTTCTTCGGCGCGGTGGGCTGGCCCGACATCGTGCCTGATCATGTCTCGCTCTGGGGATCGCTGCTCCAGTTTCGGCGTGAATATGATCAGTATGTCAATCTGCGCCCGGTGCGGCTGATGCCCGGCGTGCCGTGCCCGCTTGCCGGGCGCGAGCCGGGCGATATCGATTTCTGGGTCGTGCGGGAAAATACCGAGGGCGAATATAGTTCGGTCGGCGGCAAGATGTTTTCCGGCACTGATCGGGAGGTGGTGATCCAGGAGACGGTCATGACCCGCCACGGCACCGACCGGGTGCTGCGCTACGCCTTCGAGCTGGCTGCGACGCGTGAGCGCAAGCATCTGACTTCCGCAACAAAGTCCAACGGCATCGCCATCACCATGCCCTGGTGGGATGAGCGGGTCGAGGAAATGGCGAAAAACTACCCGACCGTCACGCACGATAAATATCATATCGACATATTGACCGCGCAGTTCGTGCTGAACCCCGACCGGTTCGATGTGGTCGTGGCATCCAACCTGTTCGGCGACATCCTTTCCGATCTGGGCCCGGCCTGCACCGGCACCATCGGCGTGGCGCCGTCCGGCAACATCAATCCCGATCGCACCGCGCCATCCCTGTTCGAACCGGTCCATGGATCGGCGCCCGACATCGCCGGGAGGGGCATCGCCAATCCCGTCGGCCAGATATGGTCCGCCGCCATGATGCTCGAGCATCTGGGCGAGGTGGAGGCCGCTGGCGCGATCATGCGGGCTGTCGAGACGGTGCTTGCCGAGCCGGCGCTGCGCACGGGAGACCTCAAGGGCAAGGCCACGACCGAACAATGCGGCAGGGCGATCGCGGACGCGATCGGCTGAAGCGGCCGCCAAGCGCCATGTCCAGCCGGCGGCAGATTATGCCGCCGGCTCCCGCCTAAAGGGCGAGTACGGATCGCTGCCCGGCGCACATCGGCCTTTCGCTCCGCCGCATGCGGCTAGGCTTGGACCATGATCACAACAGCGAGCCCACTCATGACGCTCCATTCCAACCGGTCGTTGCTCGACATCGACCGCGACCATCTGATCCATCCCGTCACATCCTTCCGTGCGCATGAAGCGCGAGGCGCGACCATGCTGCAAAGCGGCAAGGGCATGTGGCTGACCGATATGGAGGGGCGCGAACTTCTGGACGCCTTCGCCGGCCTGTGGTGCGTCAATGTGGGCTATGGCCACGACAGCATCGTCGAGGTCGCGGCAGAGCAGATGCGTCGCCTGCCCTATGCCACCGGCTATTTCCATTTCGGCAACGAACCGGCTGCGCGGCTGGCGCAGCGACTTGTCGACCTCAGCCCCGAGGGGCTGGATCATGTCTATTTCACCCTGGGCGGATCGGATGCGGTCGATGCCGCGATCCGCTACATCACCCATTATTACAACGCGATCGGCAAGCCGGCGAAAAAGCAGTGCATCGCATTGGACAGAGGCTATCACGGTTCGACCAGCACGGGGGCAGGGCTGACCGCACTTGCGAATTTCCACCGCAATTTCGACCTGCCGCTGCGCTGGCAGCATCATATCCCCTCCCCCTATCCCTATCGCAGTGACCTGGAAGGCGATGATGATGGCATCATCGCGCGCTCCGTCCAGCAACTGAAGGACAAGGTGGCCGAACTGGGCGCGGACAATGTCGCGGCCTTCTTCTGCGAACCGATCCAGGGGTCTGGCGGCGTGATCGTGCCGCCGGTCGGCTGGCTAAAGGCGATCCGCGCCACCTGTGACGAACTCGGCATCTTGATGGTGGCGGACGAGGTCATCACGGCGTTCGGACGCACCGGCCCGATGTTCGCCTGCGAGGCGGAGGGCGTCGCGCCCGATCTGATCACGGTCGCGAAGGGGCTGACCTCCGGCTATGTGCCGATGGGCGCGGTACTGATGTCGGACAAGGTTTATCAGGGCATCGCCGACGGCGCGGCGGTTGACGCGGTGATCGGCCATGGGGCGACCTATTCGGGCCATCCGGTGAGCGCGGCCGTCGGGCTGGAGGTGCTGCGCCTCTACACCGAAGGCGGTATATTGGCGAACGGCCAGAGGGTCGGCGCGCGGTTTGAAGCGGGGCTGAGGGCTATCGCCGATCATCCGATGGTGGGCGATACGCGTGGCCGGGGCCTGCTCGGCGCGATCGAGCTGGTGGCGGACAAGGGCAGCAAGGAGCGGTTCGATCCTGCCCTGAAACTGCCCGATCGCCTTTTCGCCAAAGGCTATGAGAATGGCGTCATTTTCCGTGCCTTCGGCGACAATATCATCGGCCTTGCCCCGGCGCTATGCGCGTCGGACGAGGAGATGGACATGATCTTCGCGCGCATCCGCAAAACGCTGGACGACCTGCTGGAAGAGGCGGATATTCGCGCGGTTGTCGGGTAAGACATAAGGGGGCTAGGAACATGTTGGGCGGACCCAGACTGGACAGGATTGATCTCAAGATCCTCTCGCAGCTTCAGCAGTCGGGCCGCGTCACCAATGTCGAGCTGGCCGACGCGGTCGGCCTGTCCCCCAGCCCCTGCCTGACCCGCGTCAAGCGGCTGGAGAAGGCCGGATATATCACGGGTTATGGCGCGCATATCAATCTCCACAAGCTCGGTGAATTTCTGACCGTGTTTACCGAAGTCACACTGACGGAGCATCGTTCAGGCGACTTTTCCAGGTTCGAGGCAAGAATTCGCAAGCTCGACGAGATCGTCGAATGTCACCTTGTGAGCGGCGGCTACGACTATCTTCTGAAATTCGTGACGCGCGGCGTCGCCCATTATCAGTCGATCATCGAGAATATGCTTGAAAGCGACTATGGAATTGAGAAATATTTCAGCTACGTCGTCATCAAGTCTCCTTTCATCAAGCATCATTATCCCATTCAGCATCTGTTTGGCGAACAGCGATAGGGCGGAGCGCGATCCATGACCGACATTGCCGACCTCATCGAACCGCTCGTCGCCTTTCGCCGGGACATCCACGCCCATCCGGAACTGGCTTTCAGCGAGCATCGCACGGCGGGTCGGATCGCCGAGCAGCTGCGCCTTCTCGGACTGGAGGTGCACGAGGGAATTGGGCGAACGGGCGTCGTTGGCGTGCTGCGCAATGGCAGTTCGGCGCGTTGCATCGGGCTGCGGGCGGATATGGACGCGCTGCCGATCGACGAACAGACAAACCTTCCTTACGCCAGTCGTACGCCCGGGCATTTCCACGGTTGCGGACATGACGGGCATGTCGCCATGCTGCTGGGCGCGGCGCAGCATCTGGCCCGCAGCCGCACCTTCGACGGCACGGTCCATTTCTTCTTCCAGCCGGCCGAGGAAGGCCATGGCGGCGCGCGCGAAATGGTGCAGGAAGGGTTGTTCGACCGCTTTCCCTGCGATCGCGTCTTTGCCGTGCACAACTGGCCGGATCTTCCTGCCGGAACCATCGCCACCCGGCCCGGTCCGATCATGGGCGCTGCCGACAAGTTCGAGATCAGGCTGGAAGGACGTGGCGGCCACGCCGCCATTCCGCAGGACACGCCGGACGCGATCCTTGCTGCGGCTGCATTGGTGCAGCAATTGAACGGCATCGTGTCGCGCCGGGTCGCGCCGACGGCCTCCGCCGTCCTTTCGATCACGCAGATTCATGGTGGACATACGCATAATGTCATACCCGAGGCGGTGATCATATCCGGCACCGTTCGCACCTTCGACCCCCAGATACAGGATCGCATCGAAGCGTCGATACGCCAGATGGCCGCAGGCGTGGGGCTGGCCGGGGAAGTCACCGCGACGGTGACATATGACCGCTATTATCCGGCGACGATCAACGACGCCGAGGCCGCGCAGGAGGCGCTTGAAGCGGCTGCGACCGTCGGCGACGCACGGCTGGCCCCCGATCCCGCCTTCACGTCGGAGGATTTCGCTTTCATGCTGCAGGCCTGCAAGGGCGCTTATATCTGGCTGGGACAGGCGAAGCCGGAAGGATCCGCCCCGCTGCATAATCCGCATTATGACTTCAACGACGATGTACTGGAACTGGGCGTGAGGCTCCATGTCGCGCTGGTCGAGAGACACCTTGCGGCGGGAAAATGACGACTCTGGTCGGCAGGGAGCATGCCGAAGCACAAAGACGCTATAATCTTTCATCTGAAGCGACTGGTCCGGCAGGAAGCGCCGATGCCCGGCGAAACTCGATACACGTCGCTTCGTAACATGATCATGATCGGCATGGATCGATGCTGATCGGTGATGGGGACGGGACATGGCTAGCAACGCTTCGATGACACATGGCGCGGTCGGAATGAGCGCATCCAGGGCACCGGCCGCCGCAGCGGCGGGAAGGCTCCAGAATATCGATGCCCTGCGAGGTTTCGTGATGGTGCTGATGCTGCTCGACCATTTGCGCGAGACATGGTTTGTCTATGTCAACGTTACCGACCCGTTCGACGCACGCATGGGCTTGCCCGCAATGGGTATCGCGCGGTTCATCGTCAGCTTCTGCGCACCCATATTTGTCGCCCTGACGGGGCTTGGCGTCTATCTGTTCAGCATTCATCACACAACGCGGGAGACAACCGGCTTCCTTGTGAAGCGTGGCCTGTTGCTCATCGCGATCGAGCTTTTGTTCCTGTCGCCGCTCTACTGGGGAATCGTGCCGCAGCCCACATTCTGGCTCCAGGTCATCTGGTGTATCGGCATCTGCATGATCGCTCTGGCCGGATTGATGCGACTGCCGCGCCCGGTGCTGATCGGCCTTGGCATCGCCCTTGTCTGCTTCCACAATCTGCTCGATCCGATCCGGTTGGCACAGGGCGATAGTTTTTTCCCGCTCTGGGCATTGCTGCATCAGCGTGACACAATCCTGCTGCCATTGGGTTTCGTGGCGAAGACGACCTACCCGCTCCTGCCGTGGCTGGGCGTCATATCGTTGGGCTTCGGCATCGGGCCCTGGTTCCGGCTGGAGGTGGACCCGGCCACGCGCCAGCGTCGCCTGCTCTTGCTGGGCTTTGGCATGATCCTGACGTTCATCCTTCTGCGCCTGCTCAACATCTATGGTGACAAACCCTGGCATGCGATCGACGGGGACCCGGTGCGCACGCTGGTGAGCTTCATCTCGATGACCAAATATCCGCCGTCGCTGCTGTTCCTGCTGCCCACGCTGGGCGGCGGCGCGTTGTTGCTGGCGCTGTTCGAGCGGATCAAGGATTCGCCGGTCATCGCGGCGCTGGCCGTGTTCGGTGGCGCGCCCATGTTCTTCTATCTGCTGCATCTGTCCGTGCTGCGTATCCTCTACCACAGTGCGCTCGCGATCTGGGGTCCCAACCACGGCGCGAATTTCGGGTTCGACAATTATAATTGGGTGTTCGTTTGGTACGCCGCGATGATCCTGCCGCTCTACATTCCGACGGCCTGGTTCGCGCGACTGAAGCGTCGCCGCCGGGATATCGCCTGGCTCAAATATTTCTGACCGGCAGGCCGGCCGACCACCATCCGACAAGGACGAGTCGGCCGCCCGACCTGCCGCACAAACTGCCGGACGAGCGGCACAAGATGCCGGGCAATGCCGGACCGCCGCGACAAATCGGCAGAGACCGATGGCAAATGGCGATAGGCTTGGGACGGCAGCGCCCCATTCATGCCCTAGTGCATTCACATGAAGGAACAGGGACAATCCATGGCCAATGTCATTTCCACCGATCTGTCCCGGCGGATGCTGCTGGGGGGACTGGCTGCGGGGATGACGGTCGGCGGCGCGAGCGGAGTGACCGGTAGACCCAAGGCCGGCGGACGCATCCGCATCGCCAGCACCAATGCCTCCACCGCCGACACGCTCGACCCGGCCAAGGGCAGCACTGCTACCGACTATATTCGGCACTACATGCTCTACAGCGGCCTCACACAATTTGACGGGCAGCTGCGCGGTCAACCGGGACTGGCCGACCGGATCGTGAGCCAGGACAATATCGTGTGGAATATCCGCCTGCGTCGCGGCGTGCATTTCCACAACGGCAAGCCGCTGACGGCCGAGGACGTCATCTTTTCGCTGCTGCGCCACCGCGACCCGGCTGCGGGGTCCAAGGTGAAGACGGTCGCCGACCAGTTCGCCGGCGCGAGGCAGACCGGGCCGCTCGAGTTGCAATTGCGGCTGACCGGTCCCAATCCCGATCTGCCCGCGATCCTGGCCGTGTCGCATTTCCTGATCGTGGAAAATGGCCACCGCGATTTCAGCAAGGCGAACGGCACCGGGCCCTACACCCTGCATGAGTTCGCGCCGGGCATTCGCACCATCGTGCGCAAGAACCGCAATTACTGGAAGCCGGGCCGACCCTATCTCGACGAGATCGAACTGATCGCGATCCCCGACGAAATCTCGCGCGTCAACGCGTTGCTGTCGGGCGATGTGCAGATGGTCAATGCCATCGGTCCGGGTTCGGTCAAGCGCGTGCGCGCCACGTCCACCCATTCCATCATGGAAATCCCCTCGGGCCTGTTCACCAACCTGATCATGCGCCGCGACAATCCGGTAACCGCCAACCCGGATTTCGTATTGGCGATGAAATATCTCCAGGATCGCGAACTGATCAAGCGGGCGCTGTTCCGCGGCTTTGCCACGATCGCGAACGACCAGCCGATCTCGCCCGCCGATCCCAATTTCAATCCCCACATCCCACAGCGCCCGTTCGACCCGGATCGGGCGAAGTTCCTCCTCAAACGGTCCGGTCTATTGGGTGTGCGACTGCCGGTCTATGCCGCGCCGGTCGCCAATGCGTCCATCGACATGGGAACAGTGCTGCAGGAACACGCCGCGCAAATCGGCCTGAAGCTAGCCATCAATCGCGTGCCCAGCGACGGCTATTGGGCGACCCACTGGATGAGGCACCCGATGACGTTCGGCAACACCAACCAGCGGCCGACGACCGACATGATGTTCAGCCTGTTCTTCCAGTCCAAGGCACCGACAAACGAAACCGGATGGAACAATGCGCGCTTCGACCGGCTGTTGCTCGAAGCGCGCAGCACGACCGACGCCGCGCTGCGCAAGGAGATTTACGGCGATATGCAGTGGATCATCCATGAGCATGGCGGGCTGGCCATTCCTACCTTCATCAGCCTTCTCGACGGGTATGACAGGCGTCTCAAGGGCATGTTCCCGATCCCTCTAGGCGCCTTCATGGGCTATAACTTCGCCGAACATGCATGGTGGGACGCATGAGCGGCGCGCCTGCCATGTCCCGCTGGCGGGGGCCACTGAGGCTCATCGTCAAGCGCATCGGGCTCGCCTTCCTCACTCTGTTTCTGGTATCCCTGGTCATCTTCACGATCAGCGGGCTGCTGCCCGGCGACGCCGCGCAGGAAGTGCTGGGGCAGAGCGCCACGCCCGAACAGGTGGCGGCGCTGCGCCATGAAATGGGCCTCGATCAGCCCGGCCCGGTCCGTTATGCGCGCTGGCTCCAGGGCATTCTCGTCGGCGATCCGGGCCAGTCCCTTGTCGCCAACAAGCCGGTCGCCGATATCATCGCGGAACGCTTGCCCAACACGCTGACGCTCGCAGCGCTCGCCGCCCTCGTCTCGGTTCCTCTGGCCTTCCTGATCGGGATCGCGTCAGCGGTCGCCCGAGGACGCAAGCTTGACCGCGCGCTCAATATCCTCACCTTGTCCATGGTCGCGCTGCCCGAATTCCTGGTGGCGACGATCGCGGTGCTGGTTTTCGCCGTCAAACTGCTCTGGCTGCCGTCGATCGCTCTCATTCCGAAGGACCCGACACTGGCCGAATTCGTCCGCGCCTATGCCATGCCGGTCATGGTTCTGACGGTTGGCGTGGTTGCGCAGCTGGCACGGATGGTCCGCGCCGCCATCATCGCCGAACTGGATCGCCCTTATGTCGAAATGGCTCAGCTCAAGGGCGTCGGGCGCAGCCGGCTGATCTTTCGCCATGTCCTGCCCAATGCGGTCGGTCCCATCGTCAATGCCATGGCGCTCAGCCTGTCCTATCTTTTCGGAGGTGCGATCATCGTGGAAACGATCTTCAGCTATCCCGGGCTCGCCAGCCTGATGGTGAACGCGGTCACTTCGCGCGACATGCCCCTGCTTCAGGCCTGCGCGATGATCTTCTGCGCCGCCTATCTTCTGCTCGTGCTGATCGCGGACACCGTCGCGATCCTGGCCAATCCGAGGTTGCGGCAGGGATGAAGCGAAGATCGCTCCTTCGCCGCGCTGGTGCCTTGCCCCTTTCGGGCAAGATCGGGCTTGCGCTTGTCGGCTTCTGGATCCTCGCGGCGATCCTTGGCCCCCTTGTCGCTCCCTACCCGCCCGGTGCGTTCGTCAGCGAAGAGGTCTTCGCCGGTTCGACCAGCCAATTCTGGTTCGGCAGCGATTTCCTGGGCCGCGACGTGCTGAGCCGTCTGCTGGTGGGGGCGCGCCTTACCATGGGGCTGTCCGCGATCGCGGTCGCCATCGCGGTCGCGCTCGGGACCGGGCTGGCCTTGACAGCGGCGGTCGGTCCGCGCTGGCTCGACGAGCTCCTGTCACGCGCAATGGATACCTTGATATCGATTCCCAGCAAGATATTCGCGCTGGTGCTGGTCGCGGCCTTCGGATCGTCGGTGCTGCTGTTGACGCTGATCGTCGCGATTACCTATGTTCCGGGTAATTTCCGGATCGCGCGCTCGCTCGCGGTCGGGCTGGCCCGGCTCGATTATGTGGAGGTCGCGCGCGCGCGCGGCGAAGGGCGGATTCATATCGCACTGGTCGAAATGTTGCCGAACATGATCCGGCCGTTGTGCGCCGATATCGGATTGCGGTTCGTCTTCATCGTGCTGCTGCTGTCTGGCCTGAGCTTCCTGGGCCTCGGCCTGCAACCGCCCGAGGCCGACCTGGGGGCGCTCGTGCGCGAAAATGTTTCTGGTCTGGCCGAGGGCGCGCTTGCGATCATGGCGCCGGCGGTGGCGATCGCCAGCCTGACGGTGGGCGTCAACCTGCTGATCGATGCAGCCACGCAGGGGAATGTGAAGTGATGGCGGACGCCCATGTCGAGGTGCGCGATCTCTGCGTCACCGTGCGCGGTCCCGATGGCGCGCCGCTGCGGATCGTCGATGACATCTCCTTCGATGTCGCCCGTGGACAAATGCTGGCGCTGATCGGCGAGTCGGGTTCAGGCAAGACCACGATCGCCCTGTCGCTGATGGGCCATGGTCGAGGCGGCGCAGCCATCAGCGGCGACATTCGGGTGGGCGACACGACCCTTGACGGTGTGGGTGCCCGATCGCTTGCCGCGCAGCGAGGCCATCGCATCACCTATGTCGCCCAGAGTGCCGCGGCGGCGTTCAACCCGTCGCGGCGGGTGATCGATCAGGTGATCGAACCCGCGTTGATCCACCGCACCGCCTCGCCAGCGACGGCGCGGCAGCGAGCGGTCGAACTTTTCCGCGCGCTCGCACTGCCCAATCCCGAGACGATCGGCAGCCGCTATCCGCACGAACTGTCGGGCGGGCAGCTTCAGCGGCTGATGGCGGCGATGGCGCTGATCACCAGGCCGGACCTGGTGATCTTCGACGAACCCACGACCGCGCTGGACGTGACGACGCAGGTGGAGGTGCTTCAGGCCTTCCGCCGAGTCGTGCGCGAACAGGGAGCGACCGGGGTATATGTGTCGCACGACCTGGCCGTGGTCGCGCAGATGGCGGACCATATTCTGGTGCTCAATCGCGGCCGGGTGCGCGAGCAGAATGACGTCCGCACCATATTGGAAGCACCCACCGACGATTATACCAAGACGCTGATGGCGGCGGCGCATCCGGTCGTCGCGGTGGCCGCTCCGGCTGCCCGCGCGCCAGAGCCGCTATTGGCGATCCACGGCATCTTCGCCGGCTACGGTCCGGTGGACAAGGCAGGCCGCCCCGCCAATCCGGTCTTGAGCGACGTCAGCCTGACGATTGGCCGGGGCGCGGCGGTCGGCGTGATCGGCGAGTCCGGATCGGGCAAGTCGACCGTCGCGCGCGTCGTCGCCGGTCTGCTCGCGCCGACCGCCGGTCAGGTGACGCTCGATGGAGAGGCGCTTGCGCAGACGGTGTCGGGGCGGACACGCGAACAGCTGCGCCGCGTGCAGATCGTGTTCCAGAATGCCGATGTCGCGCTCAACCCGGCGCATAATGTGGGCGACATATTGGGGCGGGTGCTGCGCTTCTATCATGGGGTGAGTGGCGCGGAAGCGGGCCGGCGGGTCGCGCAATTGCTCGACCTGATCCGCTTGCCGGCAGGCGTTGCCGATCGACGGTGCGGCGAATTGTCGGGCGGGCAGAAGCAGCGCGTCAATCTGGCGCGCGCGCTGGCAGCCGAACCCGACGTCATTCTGTGCGACGAAGTGACATCGGCGCTCGACACGGTGGTTCGAGGCGCGATCCTCGACCTGCTGGCGGACCTGCGGCGCGAGCTTGGCCTCGCCTATCTGTTCATCAGCCATGACATCGCCACGGTCAAAGCCCTGTGCGACGATATCGTGGTCCTGTACAAGGGTACGCGGGTGGAAAGCGGCCGATGCGAAAGCTATTCCACAGCGCCCTTCCACCCCTATACCGATCTGCTGATCTCCTCGGTTCCGGAAATGCGGACCGACTGGCTGGCTGACGAAAGCTTCCGGAACAACGCCCCTTTTGCCGGGATGAACGAGCAGCCCGCGCTTTGCCGGTTCCTGCCGCGCTGCCCGGTCGCGATAAGCGGACGTTGCGACACGATCGCACCGCCCTTGCAGTCGATGGCCGCCGGCAACATCATTCTGTGCCACCGGACGGAAGAGGAATTGGCGCGGTAGCAGAGGGCGCGGCGGCCGCTGCATCACGTGCTTCTGAAGCCGGTGGATACGGCGTAACATACCGAAGCCTGTGTCAAATTGGTGAATCCTGCTGATCCCCCGCCATAGGCTCGACCTCACAACCGTGGAGGAGAAAAAGCGTGGCGAAACTGAAATCCCTCATCTGGTCGACTGCGGCGGCGGCCGCCCTTGTCACACCGACCATCGTCCAGGCGCACGGCATCTACTTCGCCCAGCGCGCCAAGCAGATCGCCGTCATCTATGGCGTCGGCGCCGACGATCTGGAATCCGTCAAGCGTCAGCCTAATATGGAAAGCGTGCAGGCCTGGGACACCGACCTCAATCCAGTCGGCGCGCAACTGCGCACCAATGGGCCGCTGGTCGTCGTGGATACCGACGAGCCGCCGGCGATCGTCAGCGCCGTGCTTCAGAATGGCACCTGGTCCTGGGTGCCTGGCGGCGAGATCGTCAAAAAGACCAGGGAAGAAGTTCCGAACTCGACCAAGACCGAGACGACGATCAAATATGCTGTGTCGATCCAGGGTCCGTTGACCAAGCCGGTGCCGCTGATACCAGCACAAGCGCTGCAGATCGTCCCCGTCGGCAAAATTCCCGAAAAGCTGGGCGAGCCGCTGACCTATCGCGTGACCTGGATGGGCAAGCCAGCGGCAGGGGCTGGAGTGATCAACGACTTCGTCAACGACCCCGATGCGGTGGAAGTCAAGACCAGGGCTGACGGCACGGTGACGTTCCCGGTGCGCAACCAGGGATTGAACGTCATCCGCGCGGTCCTGGTCACGCCGAGCGACAATCCGGCCAAGACGGATCGCTACGAGCACACCGCGACACTGGCTTTCACGCTACCTCACAAACCCGAATAAGCCTGGCCGAAAATGGGAGAATCCTCGATGAAGTTCCTATCCTTCGCGATCGCCTCCGCGCTCGCCGTCACGCCCGCATTCGCTCATGGCGATGACAAGCCGCGCCACGGCGGCCAGGTCGCAGAGGTCGGTGAGACCATCTTCGAACTGGTCCGCACGCCGGCCGGCGCATCCCTCTATATCATGGAGGATGGTGACGAAGTGCCGGCCGCGTCGATGACCGGCAAGCTGATCGTCACGGCGGGCGGCAAAAAGACCGACGTTCCGCTGGTGGCGGCGAAGGGCAATCAGTTCGTTGCAAAGGGTGCCCAGATCCCGAGCGGCGCGCGCGTGGGCGTGCTCGTGATCAACAAGCAGACCCAGGCCCGCCAGTCGGCGACCTTCGCCATCAAATGAACGGCCGACGCGCCGCCCTATTGGGGCTAGCCGGTCTCGCGCTTGCGACAGGTCTCACCGACCTCGCCGCGGCGCATGGCGTGGCGGAGGGTGACAAGGCCTTCATCCAGAACAATCCCGGCATGAACATCGTGCCCTACATGTATCTCGGCGCCAAACATATGGTGACGGGATATGACCATCTGCTGTTCCTGTTCGGCGTCATCTTCTTCCTGTACCGGCTGAAGGATGTCGGCACCTATGTGACCCTGTTCGCGCTGGGACACAGCACGACGCTGCTGGCGGGCGTCTTTTTCAACATTCACGCCAATCCGTTCCTGATCGATGCCATCATCGGGCTGTCGGTCGTGTACAAGGCGCTCGACAACCTCGGCGCCTTTCCGACGTTGCTGGGTTTTCAGCCCAATCAGAAGGTGGCCGTGCTGGTCTTCGGCTTCTTTCACGGGTTCGGCCTTGCCACCAAGCTTCAGGACTTGATCGCCTCGCGCGAGGGGTTGATCCCCAATCTCGTCAGCTTCAATGTGGGCGTGGAGATGGGCCAGTTCATGGCGCTCAGCGTCATCCTGATCCTGATGGGCCTGTGGCGGCGATCGCCCAGTTTCACGCGCAATGTCGTCATCGCCAACAGCGCGCTGATGTGTGCCGGTATCGTCCTGACCGGTTATCAGTTCGCCGGCTTCATGATGGAGAAGAGCCTATGACTGCCACGACCTCTGTCGCGGCGCCCTATCGGGCGCAGCCAGCCACCCTCTGGCGCGCGGCCCTCGCCGCCGGAGTGGCCGGCGCGGCGATCCTGCTGCTGTTCGTGCTGCCCGCCGAATATGGTGTTGATGTGACGGGCGTCGGCCGGGCGATCGGCCTTACCGCGATGGCGGGGGACCAGGATGCCGCGGAACCCGCAGAAGCAGCCGGGCCGCCGCCAGCTCCCGCGGCCTATACGGTGCCGCCCCAGACGCAGGCGAGCATCGCCAAGGCCACTGCCTTCCGGAGCGACACCAAAACGATCACGCTCGCCCCGCACAGCGGGATGGAAATCAAAGCCCGGATGAAGGTCGGCGACACGTTCAACTTCCGCTGGACCGCGACCGGCCCGGTGCGCGCGGACATGCATGGCGAACCGATCGGCGGCAAGGAAGACGAATTCACCGACTATTGGAAGCAGAAGGACATCAAGGGCGCGCAAGGCAGCTTCACCGCCCCCTTCGCCGGCACCCATGGTTGGTATTGGAAGAATCGCGAGGATGTTCCCGTGACGATCACGGTCAAGACCGACGGCTTTTACGAAACGCTGTTCGAACGGACATGATCGGTGGAAGGACATGCCGCGCGTCATGCGGCACGTCCTTTCGGATAGCGTCGGTGACGTTCAGCGACTGAACACCATCTTCACGGAAATAGGGGTAATCGTCATTCACTTCATGTCCGAACAGGAATCGGCCGCGCTTGTCTCGCACGAGATGGCCTATGCCGCGGCACGCGAAGCGTTGATCGCAGCGGTCGACGATGCCGTGCTTTTCCCCGCCGTCATCGCGCACGGGTCGAAGCAGACCAACCGCTTTTCGATCAAGTCGGCCGCCACCGGGTCCTTCGCGGGGCTGAAGGTCGGGTCCTTCTGGACCGACAACGACGCCCTCGGTCTGCCGCGACATAATTCGCTGATCTTGCTGTTCGACCAGCAGGTCGGACGCATCGACTGGGTGATCGAGGCAGGGCTGGTCAATGCCTATCGCACCGCGGCGGCCGACGCCGTGGCGGCCGACATGCTCGCGCGTCACGACGCGAGCACCCTTGCGATCTTCGGCGCTGGCAACCAGGCCTTTTACGAGGTCATGGCCCTTCGCCGCGTCCGTCCGATCACCGAGGTACTGGTCGTCGCGCGCGACGCCGACAAAGGCGCTGCGTTCGTCGCGCGGTTGCAGGAACAGGGCTTGGCGGCTGCCCGCGCGGGCGCGGAGGAGGCGTGCCGCCGCGCCGACATGGTGGTCACGGCGACGCCGGCGCGCGCGCCCTTGTTCGACGCGAGCTGGATAGGTCCGGGCACGCATGTCGCCAGCATGGGATCGGACGCTGCTGGCAAGCAGGAGCTTCCCCCTGCCCTGTTCGAGCAAGCGTCGCTCTATTGCGACCTTCCGGCGCAGTCGGTCATCATGGGCGACTTTCAACATTTCGCCGGCGATCGCAGCGCCATCGTCGCCATTGGCGACGTTTTGCAGGGTCGCGATCCGGGGCGCACGTCAGCCGACCAGATCACCATATTCGACAGTTCGGGCATCGCCCTGCAGGATCTCTGCATCGCACGTCATCTGATCGCGATGAAGCCGTGATTCGCGCCGGGCGGGCGCGGTATATCCTGCCGTGATGTGACAGATATAGGTCAGGTTGTGCCACGGCCGCAGCCAAGAAGAACAGGATCGCGTCGCAGTCGAGCGCTAATCTCCGCGCGACGGTGCCGCCGATCCGTGAGGGAAGCGACCGATGGCCGTTAGGAGGCCGCTCGGCACGATCTACCGCGTCGCCCGGTTCGGGACGGTTCAGCGCTTTTGTAGAAGGGGTTTCCATGACGACTCTCAGGCCCAAGTTCATCACCTTTGACTGCTATGGCACCCTCATCAATTTTGAAATGGCGCCGGTTGCGCGACAGGTTTATGCGGATCGCCTTTCCGGACGGGCCCTGGAGGATTTCTGCGACTATTTCTCGGCCTATCGGCTGGACGGCGTGCTGGGCGCGTGGCGGCCCTATCGCGAGGTCGTCGCCGAAGCGTTGCAGCGCGCGTGCAAGCGGTCGGGCACCGAATATCGCGATGCCGATGGCGAAGCGCTTTATGCCGCCATTCCGACCTGGAATCCACACCCCGATGTGGTGGAGCCGCTCAAGCGCGTGGGCGAGAAGATCCCGCTGGTCATCCTGTCGAATTCGATGGTGGATCTGATCCCCTACAGCGTGGAAAAGCTTGAAGCGCCGTTCCATACCGTCTGCACCGCCGAGGAGGCTCAGGCCTACAAGCCGCGCATGCAGGCATTCGAATATATGTTCGACACGCTGGGCTGCGGTCCTGAAGATGTGCTGCACTGCTCGTCCAGCTTCCGCTACGACCTCATGACCGCCTATGACCTGGGCATCAAGGACAAGGCCTTCGTCAATCGCCGCCATGAGCCGATGAATGCCTATTATGAGGTCAACGAGATCCCCGATCTGGGTGGGCTGCCAGGGCTGATGGGTCTGTGAGCGCCATGATCGAGCAAGCGGTTGATGCGGTCGTCGACATGCGCGCCTATGCCGCGGGCACGGCGCCCGCGACGGACTGGTTCGCCGGCCGCAAGGCGCCGGCCTTCGCCGACAACGCGGCGCAGGTGTCGGCCGTCTCCTTGAGGGGTGAAGGCCGGGTCGAAGGACTGGCGGCGGACGAGTTCGTGCTGGTGCTGGAAGGCCAGCTCGAGATCGAGAGCGATGCGCGGACGCTGACGGTTCTGCCCGACAATGGCGTGGTGCTGCCAGTTGGATCGAACTTCGGCTGGCGGGCTTCAGACGATCTGCTCGCGATCGTCTATACCGCCCCTGCACAGGGTCCGGGCAGCGAGACGACGCCGGTCGCGATCGATCTGGACGCCGACATGACGCCATCTGGTCCGCCGGCGGCCGAAAATCTGCTCGGCCCCGTTCCGTCCTGCCGCAACCACACCGATTATCTGTCGGCGAACAGCGAATTCGTCTGCGGCATCTGGGACTCGACGCCTTATCATCGGCGACAGATTCCCTATCGCCAGGTCGAACTGATGCTGCTGCTGGAGGGAGAGGTCAGCTTCAGCAATGACAAAGGCAGCGTGACGTTCCGCAAGGGCGACGTGTGCATGTTTGTTCGGGGCGATGGTTGCGCGTGGCTGAGCGAGCAATATGTGAAGAAGATCTACGCCACCCAGCGTCCGGTCTCCTGATGAAGAAAGCGATGGCGGCGCTATTTGTCGCCATCGCTGCATGCAAGATGGCGGTTTTGGCGCCTTTGGAAGGTGCCGCCAGAGGATGATGGCGTGATGACCCGGTTTTCCTCTGACGAGACTGATTTTGGGGGCGTTGGTTGCGCGCGCGCAGCCGCGCCCGCGCAATAATTTCCGTGGGGCTGGCGACATGACCGACATATTTCCCGAGACGACGGTGACGAGCGATGCAATGCCGCTGACGCGCGATCATCTGCCCCAGGCGCTCGCCCTGTCGCGGGCGGTTCAATGGCCTTACCGTGCGGAGGACTGGGCATTCGCGTTCGATCTCGGCCGGGGGTTCGGTGTCGAGATGAACGGGCGCCTCGTCGGCACCGCGCTCTGGTGGCCCTATGGCGACGACTTCGCCACCGCGGGTATGATCATCGTGGCGGACGAAGCGCAGCGGCGCGGGATCGGCGCGCGACTGATGGACGCCCTGCTCGCTGACGCGGCGGGACGTCGCATCATCCTCAATTCCACCGACGAGGGACAGGCGCTCTATCGCAAGCGGGGTTTCACGCCCTTCGACAATGTGATCCAGCATCAGGCGGTGCTGGCTGAAACGCCGGAGCTCGATCCAGCGCTGCCACTGCGTCCCGCCACTGCCGACGACCGCGCGACATTGATGGAGCTGGACCGCGCGGGTGCGGGAATGGATCGCACGAACCTGCTCAACGCACTGTTTGCCATGGCCGATGTGCTGGTGATCGAGCGGGACGGCGCGGCGGCGGGCTATGGCTGTGTACGCCGTTGGGGCCGGGGCGTAGTGATCGGGCCGGTCATCGCCCCCAGCGACGAGGATGCGAAGGCGCTGATCGCCGCGCTCGC
Organism: Sphingobium fuliginis; assembly: GCF_015074805.1. Lineage (NCBI taxonomy): Bacteria > Pseudomonadati > Pseudomonadota > Alphaproteobacteria > Sphingomonadales > Sphingobiaceae > Sphingobium > Sphingobium fuliginis. The sequence continues at coordinate 2,288,833 of NZ_CP060035.1, forward strand.
CGCCCGCCATGTGGGCGATTTCGTCCGCATCGACGTGTATCGCAGCGGCGGGCTCGGCCCGTGGATCGAAAGCCTGGGCCTGCCGCAGGTGGGCGAAGTCTTGTGCATGGCGCTTGGCGCCCCCCCGGAGGCGCGGGATGGCGTGCGGTTATACGCGCTCTCCAACCAGTCGCTCGGCTGAAGAGGTGAAAGAGATGATCGATACGGTTATGCAATCGGAACAGGCGCTCGCGGACCAGCGTGTCGACACAATCGAAACGCCGGCGCTCGTGCTCGATCTCGCCAAAGTCGATCGCAACATCGCCCGGCTGCGCGGCCGGCTCGATGTGCTTGGCGTCACCTTCCGCCCCCATGTCAAGACAGCCAAGTCGATCGACGTGGCGCGGCGGCTCTTTCCCTCGGGCGAAGGGCCGATCACCGTCTCGACGCTGGCGGAGGCCGAATATTTCGCCGCCGGCGGCTTTACCGACATCTGCTATGCGGTGGGCCTCAGCCCGGACAAGATCGGGCGTACACGCGATCTGGTGGCGCGCGGCATTGACCTGTCGGTCCTGATCGACTCGGTCGATCAGGCCGAGGCACTGGGCGAGGCCGCGCGGGATGGCGCACCCATGCCCAAGGTGCTGATCGAAATCGATTGCGACGGCCATCGGGGCGGGCTTCCGCCGGACGATCCGGCCTTGCTGCTGGTGGCAGACAGTCTGCGAGATGGCGGCGTGACACTGGCCGGCGTTCTGACCCATGCGGGCGAGTCCTATGGCGCGCGCGGCGGCGTGGGTCTGCCCGAAGCGGCCGAGGCGGAACGGGCCGCCGCCGTCGCCGCGGCTGAAGCGCTGCGCGCCGCGGGGCATGCCGCGCCGGTGGTCAGCGTGGGATCGACCCCGACCGCCCATTTCGCGCGCAATCTTGACGGCGTGACCGAAGTCCGCGCCGGCGTCTTCATGTTCTTCGACCTTGTGATGCAGGGCATCGGTGTCTGCGCGCTCGACGATATCGCCCTCTCGGTTGTCGCGACCGTGATCGGTCACCGCCCCGAAAAGGGCTGGATCCTGATCGATGCTGGCTGGATGGCGCTCTCGCGCGACCGGGGCACGCAGAAGCATCCGGTGGATCAGGGCTATGGGCTGGTTTGCGATATTGACGGTATGCCCTTTGGCGATCTGATCGTCGAGGATGCGAGCCAGGAACATGGCATATTGAAGCTCCGCGCGGGCAGCACCGCCGCCTTGCCCGACCTGCCCCTCGGATCGCGCGTGCGAATTCTACCCAATCATGCCTGCGCGACCGGCGCGCAGCACGAGACCTATAATGTGATCGAGCATGGCGGCCATGCCATATCCGCCACATGGTCGCGGATGCGCGGCTGGTGATGCAAATGAAGGCCATGCCGCGCGGCGAGACAGCCGCATGAAGATGATGTCCTATTGGCTCGACACGACCAAGCCCTTCGCCTCCGGCGCGCCCGGTGGCCCGCATGGGACCGCGGATGTCGCGGTCGTAGGCGCCGGCTTCACTGGCCTGTCCGCCGCGCTGGCACTGGCGAAGAAAGGCGCGAAGGTCGTCGTGCTGGAGGCTGATCGGGTCGCCGGGGCGGCGTCGGGCCGCAACGGGGGCATGTGCAACAACGGTTTCGCGCAGGATTATGCCGGCATGGTCGGCAAGCTCGGCCGCGAGCGCGCCAATATGCTCTACCGTGCCTTCGACGCGGGAGTGGACAAGGTCGAGTCCATCATTGCCGCGGAAGGCATCGACTGCCATTTCGCCCGCGTCGGCAAGCTGAAGCTCGCCGCCAAGCCTGAACATTATGACAGGATCGTCCGTTCGCAGGAGCTGCTGGCCCGCGAGGTCGATCCGGAAACGAGGCTCGTTCCGCGATCGGACATGCGCGGCGAGATCGGCTCCGATCATTATTTTGGCGGGATGCTCTACGAAAAGGGCGCGAACATGCACATGGGTGAGTTCGGCCAGGGGCTCGCCGAAGCCGCCGCCCGGCATGGCGTGCTGATCCATGAGTATAATCCGGTCATCGGCATGAAGCGGCTGGCGGGACAGGCGCATGAACTGAAGACGCCGCAAGGGACCGTGCGCGCCAGTCAGGTGCTGCTGGCGACCGGCACGTCGGCGGTCGGGCCGCTGGGCTGGTTCCGTCGCCGGATCGTACCGATCGGAGCGTTCCTGATCGCCACCGAACCGCTGCCGGTCGATCTGCTCGATCGGCTGACGCCCCATCGCCGCAACACCACGGACACGCGCAATTTCGTCAGCTATTTCCGCACGTCTCCCGACAATCGCATCATCTTCGGCGGGCGCGCGCGCTTTTCCGGGCGCAGCGACGCGGCGTCCGACGCGAAGAGCGGGGTCATCCTGCGCCAGTCGATGGTCAGCGTCTTCCCCGAGCTAGCCGACGCGCGCATCGATTATTGCTGGGGCGGCATGGTCGACATGACCCGGGACCGCCTGCCTCGCGCGGGCGAGCGCGACGGCCTCTTCTACTCGATGGGCTATAGCGGCCACGGCACCCATATGGCGACCTATATGGGCGCGATCATGGCCGAGGTGCTGGACGGCCGGGCCGACCTCAACCCCTGGCGCGATTTCGACTGGCCGGCCATTCCCGGCCATTTCGGCAAGCCCTGGTTCCTGCCGTTCGTCGGAGCCTATTACCGCTATCAGGACCTTGTGAAATGACCGTTGATACCATGGACAAACTGAGCCAGGCGATCGCCCGCGGCGGAGAAGCCTTTATCGACGGCGCGTGGGTTACGGTGAACGCCGGCGAGATGCTGCCGGTCGTCAACCCCTCCACCGGCGACGTGGTGGCCAAGGTCGCTGCCGGCACGGCGGCGGACCTCGACCGTGCGGTTGCCGCCGCCCGCGCAGCTTTCCCGTCCTTCGCCCTTTCCGCCGTCGCGGATCGCCTGGCGCTGCTGGAGCGCATCCACGCGCTCATGCTCGACCGTGCGGAAATATTGGCACAGGCGCTGGTGTTGGAAATGGGTGCGACGATCAGTCATGCGCGCGCCGCCCATATCCCTCTGGCGGCCGCTCATGTGCAGGCCGCGATCGACGTGTTGCGCGACTATGATTTCCTGACGATGCGCGGCACCACCGCTATCGTGCGCGAGCCGATAGGGGTGTGTGGGCTGATCACGCCCTGGAACTGGCCGCTCTACCAGATCGCGGCGAAGGTCGCGCCGGCGCTGGCCGCCGGATGCACGGTGGTGCTGAAACCCAGCGAGTTGTCGCCCTTGAGCGCACTCATGTTCGCGCAGATCGTGCATGACGCAGGTGCGCCGGCCGGTGTCTTCAACCTCGTCAACGGCACCGGGGCCGAAGTCGGTGCGGCCATGGCGGCGCATCCCGGCATCGACATGATCTCCATTACCGGTTCCAACCGCGCCGGGGTGCTGGTGGCGCAGGCGGCCGCGCCCACGGTCAAGCGAGTGACGCAGGAACTGGGCGGCAAATCACCCAATCTGATGCTGCCCGACACCAATTTCGAAAAGGCGGTCCCGCCCGGCGTCATGTCCGCCTTCCGCAATGTCGGTCAGTCGTGCAGCGCCCCCACACGCATGATCGTGCCGCGCGACCGGCTGGCCGAGGTGGAGGCGATCGCCCGCGCGACGGTCGCGTCGATCATCGTCGGCCAGCCCAGCGAGGCGGAAACGATCATGGGGCCGATCGCCAATCACGCGCAATATCGGCGCGTGCAGGCGATGATCGCGGTCGGCATGGAAGAAGGCGCGCGGCTCGTCTGCGGTGGACCGGGGCAGCCCGAAGGGCTGGAGCAGGGATTTTTCGTACGCCCGACCATTTTCTCCGACGTCGACAGCGCCATGCGCATCGCGCAGGAGGAGATTTTCGGGCCCGTGCTCGTGATCATCCCCTATGACGATGTCGATCAGGCGGTCGCGATCGCCAACGACACGATCTTCGGGCTTGGCGGTCATGTGCAGGGTGCCGACCTTGATCAGGCCCGCGCCGTCGCCCGCCGCATCCGCACGGGACAGGTGCATCTGAACTATCCCGCCTGGGACCCTCATGCACCCTTTGGCGGCTATAAGCGATCCGGCAATGGCCGCGAATATGGCGCCTTTGGCTTTGAAGAATATCTCGAGATCAAGTCCATTCTAGGCTTCGCCTGATCCGTCCGAACATTGGAGGCCCGTTCCATGCCCGCCCCGTTGCGTTTCATCGAATCCTCGCCCGAACTTCCCGCCGAAGCAGACGCTGTCGTGATCGGCGGCGGGATCATTGGCGCTTTCACTTCCTATTATCTGGCCAAGCGCGGCTTCAAGGTCGCGCTGGTCGAAAAGGGCGTGGTCGGCGGCGAACAATCGAGCCGCAACTGGGGCTGGTGCCGCCAGCAAAATCGCGACGAGCGTGAATTGCCGCTGGCGACCAAGGCGCTCGACCTTTGGCAGGCGTTCGGCGAGGATATGGGGGAAGATACCGGCTTCCGCCGCTGTGGCCTCTTCTATGTCAGCAATAATGACGAGGAACTCGACACCTGGGCGCGCTGGGGCGAATATGCCCGGTCGGTCGGCGTCAAGACGCGCATGTTGTCGAGCGAGGAGGCGACCCAGCACGCCCGCTTCACCGGCGAACGCTGGAAGGGGGGGGTACATTCGCAAAATGACGGCATCGCCAATCCCGGCATGGCCGTGCCGGCGGTCGCACGGGCGCTGATGCGCATGGGCAGCAGCGTGCATCAGGCGTGCGCGGCGCGGGGCATCGAAACCGCCGGCGGCGCGGTCAGCGGCGTGGTGACCGAGCGCGGCACGATCCGTACGCGGCTGGTCATTCATGCAGGCGGCGCATGGGCATCGTCCTTCCTGCGCCAGCTGGGCGTGGATTTTCCGCAAGCCACCGTGCGCCAATCGATCCTGGCGGTGGGCACGAGCGGTCTCAACCTCCCTGACGCATTCTACAGCAAGTCGCTGTCCATCACGCGGCGCGACGATGGCTGCCACACGCTGGCGATCAGCGGCCGGGCGAAGGTCGATCCCACGCTGCAATTTCTGCGCTATCAGAGCAAGTTCCTGCCGATGTTCAAGAATCGCTGGCGCAGCCTGTCGCCGGGCGGCCTGCACGGCCTTCGCGGTCGACATGAGGGAATGACGCGCTGGACTCTCGATGGCCCCACGCCGATGGAAAAGGTGCGTATCCTCGATCCGATCGCCGATCCCAAGACGGTGCGGCTGACGATCGAGCGCGCAGCCGACCTGATCCCTGCCTTGGGCTCGGTGCCGATGGTCGCGGCCTGGGCAGGCTTCGTGGACAGCACACCGGATGGCGTTCCGGTTATCGGCGAAATCCCGAACATCCCCGGCTTCATTCTGGCTGCTGGCTTTAGCGGCCATGGCTTTGGCATCGGTCCGGGTGCCGGACATCTGGTTGCGGATATCGCGTCGGGTCAAACCCCGATCGTCGACCCGAAACCCTATCGCCTTTCCCGGTTCAGTGGCGGCGAAAAGATCGACGTATCGGAATTTTGACCCGGGCAGATGAGGTGCGGACCGCCCCGCATGTTCATGCCGTTAGGGTTCATCGATTCACAATATTGCACCGGCCGGCCCGATGAATTTGACGTAATATTTCCGTAACGCGGCCTAGCCTGATCCGTAACAAGAGGTGGAAAGAACCACCCCGGCGAAGGCTTCCGCGACAGGCAGGACAAAGCCCGTGCGGACATAAAAAGCCAGCCCCACTTCGCAGGACATCGGGAACAGCGATTTCATAAGGGGAACACATCATGCGCATGTCATCGGTCCGCCGCCTTGGCTTCCTCGCGGGCTCCGCCGCCATCGCCCTGTCTGCCGCGCTTTCGCCCGCCGCTCTGGCGCAAGAGCCGGCAGACCCGGCCTCCGACAGCAACATCGTGGTCACCGGCCTCAAGCGGCAATATTTCGGCGATACGCCGGTCAAGGAAATTCCCCAGGCGGTGCAGTTCCTGGAAGGCAAACTGCTCGACGATCTCAACATCACCCGCCTCGACACCGCGCTCGAACTGGCGAGCGGCGTGTCGCGCCAGAATAATTTTGGCGGCCTTTGGGACAGTTTCGCAATCCGCGGCTTTGCGGGCGACGAGAATTTCCCGAGCGGCTTTCTGGTCAACGGCTTCAACGGTGGACGTGGCTATGGCGGTCCGCGCGACGCGTCGAACGTCGAACGGATCGAGATTCTGAAAGGCCCCAACTCGGCGTTGTTCGGGCGCGGCGAGCCGGGCGGCACGGTCAACATCGTGACCAAGAAACCCACCTTCAAGGAAGGCGGCAGCTTCGCCATATCCGCGGGCAGCTGGGAGACATACCGGGTCGAAGCGGATTATAACCTGCCGCTGTCGGACAGCGTCGCGGTGCGGATCAACGGGTCGTCCGAGCAGGCGGAAAGCTTCCGCGACACGGTCAACACGCAGAAATATACGCTCACCCCGTCCTTCCTAGCCAAGCTGTCTGATGCCGACATCTTCACATATGAACTGGAATATGTGAACCAGGAGGTACCTTTTGAGCGCGGCGTGGTGGCGATCCCGACTGTCAACGCCAACGGCTCTATCAGCTATAATCTGGGCGCTATCCCCAACAGCCGGTTCCTCGGCAATCCCAATGACGGCCCGGTCAAGGTCGAGGTGCTGGGCCATCAAGCGCAGTACCAGCATGATTTCAGCGCGGATTGGACGCTGATGCTGGGTGCGGGCTACAAGGACACCACGTTCGAGGGTTTTTCCAGCGATCCGGAACTGGTGCTTAGCCGACAGCGGCTCGACAATGACGGACGCACCTTGACCCGCCAGCGCCGTTATCGGGATTACAGCACCACCCATATGGTGTTCCGCGGGGAGCTCAGCGGAAAGGTCAACACGGGATCGATCGTCCATAATATCCGCATCGGCGCGGACTGGGATCGCTTCAAGATCAAGACATACCAGACCCGCTATCGTCCGATCGCTTCCGACCAGTCCTATGCGATCGACATTTTCAACCCCAACTACAACATTCCCGCGCCCACGCCGGGAACCGTGATCCAGAACGCGACCGAAATCCAGAAGGCCTGGGGCATCTACGCGCAGGACCAGATCGAGATTACCGAGCAGTTCAAGATACGCTTTGGCGGCCGCTATGACGATTTCAGCCAGGATATAGATCTGCGCCTCAACAACACCAATCCGCGCAAATCCTATACCAAGTTCAGCCCGATGGCCGGCCTCGTGTTCGAGCCGGTGAGTAGCCTGTCCTTCTACGCCAGCTATGGCAAGGGCTTCCGTCCCAACAGCGGCGTGGGCTTCGACGGCAATCCTTTCGCGCCGGAAATCAGCAAATCCTATGAAGTCGGCGCCAAGTTCATGACGGCCGACGGACGCATCACCAGCACCCTGTCGCTTTATAAGATGAAGAAGGATAATGTGCTGACGACCGACCCGGCCAACGCGGGCTTTTCCAAGCCGGTGGGATCGGCAAAGAGCAAGGGCATCGAGTTTGACCTCAACGCCAAGCTGCCCGCCGGGTTCGAGCTGTTCCTGACCTATGCCTATACCGATGCGGAGTGGGCGACCAACGCGCTCGATCCCAATTTCGGCTTCCAGATCCTCAAAGGCGATCCGCTCATCAACATTCCCAAGCATCAGGGCAATGCGCTGCTGTTCAAGAATTTCTCGATCGGAGACCATGAGGCGATGCTGGGGGCGGGCGTCAACCACGTCGGCAGGCGGCTGGGGGAGACAGCGACGACCTTCTTCCTGCCTAGCTACACCATCGCCAAGGTGCTGGGATCGTTCAACATCACCGACCAGATCAAGCTGTCGGCGGATGTGAACAACCTCTTCAACAAGAAATATTATGCCAGCTCCTATGCGGCATTGTGGGTCGCGCCGGGTACGCCGCGACAGTTCACCGTCCGCGCGAGCTTCAACTTCTGATGCAATGCCAGGCCGCCGGCATTTTCGTGCCGGCGGCCTGGCATTGCCCCTTCTTAACACAGGCATATCATGTCCCGGCTGCAATGGCTTCGCCTTCATCGCTATGCCGGCCTGACCATGGCACTTTTCCTGCTCGTTCAGGCGCTCACTGGCGCGCTGCTTCTATATCGTGGACCTATTGAGCGCCTGCTCGATCCCGCGGGCCAGACCAGCCGGGGAAGAGCTGCGCTTATTTCAGCGGGAGAGGCGGCACGCGCCGCCAACAGCGCAATGCCTGGCACGCATCTCCTCCGTCTGTTCGCGCCGGACACCGACCGCGCCACATGGTTCGCCCATATGTCCGATGCGGATGGCCGCCGCACCTATGCCTCGATCGACCCGGCCGGCGGCGCGGTGCTGCGGGCCGGCGACCTGACCCGCTTCCCCCTCGAAGCGGCGCTACAGATCCATTACCGCCTTCTCACCGGCCGAGCCGGGATGATGGTGATCGCACTTAACGGCCTGGCGCTGGCGATCATGGCGGTGAGCGGCGTCGGTTATTGGTGGCCCAGGCGCAATCCCGCCAAGGCGCTGGCAATTCGATGGAAGCTTTCCCCCCGCCTCGTCCTGCGGCAGGTGCATCGGACCCTGGGCGTTATCGCCAGCGGCTTTCTCATTCTCATCTCTTGCACGGGTTTCCTGCTCGTTTTTCCGGATCTGGTCGGGAGCGGGGTTTCCGTTCCGCCGGCAAATATATCGGCTCTTCAGATCGATCGGAGTGTGACCCTCGCGCAAGGCATTTTCCCCGGCGCGGCGCTCCGTGACATAAGGGTCGGTGGTGACAGGCTGACCGTCAATTTCCATGCGCCGGATCGGAATGGGCGCGCGGTCGATGTCGTCGCGGTGGCCTTGCCGTCTCCCCATATCTTGAGTGCCATGCCCGCCTCCCGCAGCCGCGCGCTCTGGATGGTCCTGCTTCCCATTCATACCGGCGAGTTCATAGGCCTTACCGGCTCCGCTCTCTGGCTGCTCGTCGCCCTCTCCCTAATCGCGCTGGCGCTCACCGGCCCGCTCATGTGGTGGCACGTTGCAACTCAGCGCCGCCGCGCTCCTCGAAAGGTTCCGACATGACCCTGCTCTACACCTCCGATCCTGCGCGCGGCCGGGTCTTGCGTGACATTTTCGCGCGGGAAGCGGCCGATATTGCCTTTGTCGAGCCGCCCGAAAGCTACGATCCGAGCGCCATCCGCTATCTGGTCGCCTGGAGTCCCTCGGCGGAACTGATCGCGAGCCTTCCCAATCTGGAAGTTCTCTTCTCGATCGGTGCCGGGGTCGACCAATTCAACATGGACGGTCTGCCGCCCCATATTGACGTGGTGCGGATGATTGAGCCCGGGATCGTGGCGGGCATGGTGGAATATGCGACGATGGCGGTTCTGATGCTACACCGCGACGTTATCGCCTACCGGGAAGCCCAGCGGGAAGAGCGCTGGTCACCGATCAAGCTCGTTCCGGCGCAGCATCGTCGCGTCGGGGTCATGGGCCTGGGCCAATTGGGTCAGGCTGTGCTCGAAGCGTTACGCCCATTTGGCTTTGCGCTATCGGGCTGGAGCCGTTCACTGCATCGGCTGGCGGGCGTGACATGTCATGCCGGCACGACGGGGCTTGGTGACTTCCTCGCCGAATGCGACATTCTCTTGTGCCTTCTCCCGCTGACGCCGGAAACGCGCGGCATCCTGTGCCGCGACCTGCTCTTGCAACTGCCCCGGGGCGCGTCGCTCATCAACGCCGCGCGTGGCGGCCATCTCGTGACAGAGGATCTGCTGGCCTTGCTCGATGAAGGCCATATCTCCGCAGCCTTGCTTGACGTCACCGATCCCGAACCGTTGCCGACAGGCCACCCTATCTGGAGTCATCCCCGCATTCTGCTCACCCCGCATGTCGCGAGCATGACGCGCGCGGACAGCGCCGCCCACGCCCTCATCGCCAATATCCGCCGCCATCGGGCGGGAACAGCGATGGAAGGCAAGGTAGAACGCAGCACAGGCTATTGAAAGCACGACAGGCAAGTCGGAACCGGAGGGGTTTGCCGCCCCTTCGGCATTTTAAAGCTCCAGCGCCTTGTCCAGCACATCGACGAACAGATCGACATTCTCCCGGCTGAAGATCAACGGCGGACGGATCTTGAGGATGTTGTGATCCGCGCCGCACGCGCTGATCAGCACGCCGTTCTCACGCATGGCATTCACGACCTGGGTTGTTCGGGCACGGTCGCTCGCCTGGCTCTCCTGGTCCGTCACGATATCGGCGGCAACGAAAAGGCCAGCGCCGCGCACATGCCCGAGGCAAGCGTGCCGCTCCCGCAAGGCCTCGACTCGGCTCAGGAGATAAGCCCCGACATCACGGGCGTTGTCCATGATATGGTCGCGCTTGATGACCTTGAGCACCGCCGCCGCCGCTGCGCAGGACACCGCGTTGCCCGCGAACGTGTTGAAATAGCGGGAACTGCGCCCGAACTCCTCAACCACGTCATGCCGGGTCAACAGACCGGCAATGGGCTGTCCGTTGCCCATGGGCTTGCCAAGCGTCACGATGTCGGGATCAATGCCATGCCGCTGGAACCCCCACATATGGCTCCCGGTCCGGCCGAAGCCCGGCTGCACCTCGTCGGCGACGAAAATGCCGCCGGCTTTGCGGATTGCCTCGACTGCACCCTTCAGAAATCCGGGCTCTTCGGGAAGGATGCCGTCACTCGTAAAAAGTGAATCCACGATGAGCATGGCAGGCCGGATACCGTGTCTCTTCATATCGGCGATCGCCGACTCCACGTCGCGCGCGAAGCGTTCGCCGACATTGGGACCGGTACGATAGGCCGCTGGCGCGGGAACGGTGCGCACATGCATCCCCAGCGGAACGCCCTCACCCAATGTCGGAGAGAATTTCGAAACCGCGTCGGTTATGCCATGATAGGCGGTCTCAGTGACGATGACACCGGTTCCGCCAGTGCGAACCTGCGCGATGCGATAGGCAAGATCGTTCGCTTCGCTGCCTGAGCCGGTCAGCATCATATGCGACAAATCGCCCTCCACGGTCGAAAGCAGACTGTCGGCGAGCTCAAGGATGGTTTCGTGCAGATAGCGCGTGTTTGTGCATAGCGTCGCCACCTGTCGGGTGATCGCTTCTACGACATCAGGATGGCAATGGCCGAGCGACACGACATTGTTGTAGGTATCGAGATAGCGCCGTCCATCGGGGTCGTAGAGCCACACACCCTCGCCACGGACGAAATGGAGCGGCTTTTGGTACATCAACCGATAAGCAGGCCCAAGCAGCCGGTCGCGCTGTTCGATCATCCGCGCCTCATGTGCATCGAGTTCGACTTGCCCGGGGATGAAGGCGTTTACGGAGGACACATCCACGAAGGTCATTCATTGTCTCCTGACTGGCAGAATTGAAGCAAACGGCGGCTGGCCTCGGCCCGAGGCAGCTGGTCGATATGGTCGAGGCCCGCCCATGCGAGACCGTTATTGCGCATGATATAGGCGCGATTTTCGGGGTAACGTGTCGCGCGCCATTCGGTGATGAGCACCGTGATAACAAGCCGCGCCATCACCAGGTCCAGCATCACGGTCTGCTCCCCCGGCTCCAGCTGCAGCCGACCGTGATAGGCGCCGATCATTTCCGCTGCATTCCGAAGCGGGTCGGGACCGTCCACCAGTTGATAGGCAGCGGCAGTCGCGATCTCGCCCACGAGCGGCCCGTGGATCACATCGCCAAAATCGATGATAGCCGCCACCTCGTCGGTGCGGTCTGGTCGGACCAGCACATTGCCTAGGTTGAAATCATTATGGATCACCTGCGCGCGCAGCTTGGTGAGTGCCGGCAGTGTGTTTGTCTCATAATGATCCATGAAGCGCCGGACGAGCACGCGCCGCGCCGGGTCGGCAATGCTGTCGATCATCCCGGCAAGGCGATGCGCGGCCGCCACGTTCCAGAGCAAATCATGTTCTGCCGCCGGATGGACAAAGTCATGAAGGGCCCGATCGAGCGAGGCGAGACAGCGGCCCAGCGCCTGACGCAGCGCTGTCGTCCTAGGCGAGGCGACAAGCGGCGTTCCCGGCAGGAATGTCAGCATCCGAAGGATCGAAGCGCGACCGTCGGCCAAGGATATGTCCGTGTGGTACCGCCCGTCGAGGGCCGCCACTGGATGTGGCACGGGCAATGAAGGCGCCGCCTCCTTGAGATGATTGAGCACAGCATTTTGCAGATGCACGATTTCGCGCGCTTCGGCGGGGTTCGATATCTTCAGCAGGAACTGGCTGCCGTCGGGGGCGGTCATCCTGAAGTTGCGATCCCTTTCTCCACTCAGTTCAACGGCATGGAGCGCCTTGCCGAAGATGTTTCGCGCCAGGTCTTCTGCATCCTGCGCGCCGAGTTGGGGCGGCTGGGTGGTAAGCGTCGGATCGAGTAGCATATTTCGCCCCATGTTGATCGAGCCGCGATGGTATTTCCTGCGCAACCCGACAGATTTCGACGTTCCGCATGCTGGCATGCTATGAGGGACATGCTGCCGTAAAATGTGCCGAATTCGTGCGGAGTGCCGATCGATCAGGCTGAGATTTGAAACGGCTCGAGCATCTTTATGCCCATGTCAGTCCGCCGATTGAACGAGATCGAGGAACCCGCGTTGCCCGACCTCAAAACTGCGCACGACGAAATAACTGAAATAGCGGTCGACCAGACCGCTTTCCTCGACGATCTTCATGATCGTTTGGGAATAATGCGACACCGACCGGGTCACGAACTTCAATATATAGTCGCAATCGCCGCTGATGCGCGCGCAATCCTGAAGTTCGTCGATAGTCTTCAGCTTCTGCTCGAAGCGCGATACCGTTCCCATACGCCTGTCATGCAACGTGATCTCCGCGAATACCGTGACCAGTTCGCCGATCGCCGCAAGATTGATACGTGCGCCATAGCCGGTGATGTAGCCCGCCGTTTCAAGGCGATCCACCCGCGTCAGGCAAGGGCTGGGCGACAGACCCACCTTCTCCGCCAAGGCAGAATTGGTGATACGGCCATTCTTTTCGAGAACGGCCATGATTCGCAGGTCGGTCGCATCCAGCTTGACGGTCCTTTTCACGGCAGCGGCAATTCCTCTATTCAGCGAAGTTGAAATGGCCGGCCATCAGCACCCGCGATCTCAAAGTCCCAGCAATGCCGGCAGATCGTTGAAATCGCGAATGCGGGTGAGACCATAATGTTCTGTCGGCGGCTCATGACCGCGATCGACAAAGACCTTCGCGCCAAACCCGAGATCGTGGGCAGTCATCAGATCGTAGCGGGGGCTCGATGACACATGCATCATATCTTCGGGCGAACAGCCCAGGCGATCGAACATATATTCGAAGGGCCGCATGAGCGGCTTGTAGGCACCCGCCTCCTCCGCCGTCAGCACGGCGTAGAAGGGCACGCCGATGTTGCGGGCGCTGTGTGGGATCAGGTCCACCATGCTATTGGACAGGATGACCAGCGGATAATGATCGGCGATTCGCGACAGCGGACCCGGAACGTCCGGGTGCGGTTGCCACGTCGGAACGGCATCGTATAAAGCCTGCGCATCCTTGGCTTCGAAAATGACGCCGTGCTTCCGACACGTACGCTCGATTGAATTGGCGACGACATCATGGAAAGGCTTCCAGGCACCAAGAACCTCGTCAAGGCGATAGGCGCGAAAGGATGCCAGAAAGGGCTCCATTTCCGATGGGTCTACCCGCTCGGCAAAAATTTCGCGGGCGGTCGGCCCCATGATGAAGTTTATCATCGTTCCATAGCAGTCAAAGCTGATAAATTTGGGTCTGAACACCGGGCCGTACCTTTGCTGTCGTTGAAGAGCCTGATGAATAGCGTCTCTTTATCGACAATTTCCGCTGTGCATTAAATTGTCGGAAGCGAATTCTTCCAATTTTTGGCGCCTTCACCAAAGATCAATCGCTAAGCGGCAGCGACGAATTGCGGATCGGCGTGCTGGAAACGATGAATATGGAATAGCTTTGGATGCCGAGATCCGCTTGCCATATCTGTTCCAGAATTCGCGCCGGCCCGTCATAGCCCTGAGCAACGATTTTCACCAGATAATCGAATTTGCCGTTCACCATGTGGAACTCGACTACCTCGGCTATACGCAAGACGGCCCTTTCGAACCGCTCCGCCTCCGCCCGCCGATGGTTTTTCAAAATCACCTGCACATAAACGGTGACGAAATCGCCAAGCTTAGTGAGATCGAAATGGGCGTTATAGCCGATCACGATCCCCGCCGCCTCGAGCTTCTTGATCCTTGCCAGACAGGGACTGGCCGACAGTCCCACCGCTTCCGCCAGATCGACATTGCTGATGCGGCCGCTGCTCTGCAGCTTGCGGAGAATTTTGATATCGATCCGGTCGAGCTTCATTTCGCTGGTCTGTTTCCCCGTCCCATCTGCTTTCGGCAGGCCAAGGGGTCTGCCTGTCCATCATGAGGTAATGCCGCCAAAGATTCTGCGGTTCAGGAGCTTTGTACAATCCAAATATCAGGCTTGGACGTATCGAGCCGATGGATTCTGCCGACCGAAAAATCATAGCATCGGCCGCGCGGATCGCGCGGGTGGAGCGTGCAATGGAAAAACTGGACCGGTTGGATTTCAAGATATTGTCCTATCTCCAGGAACAGGGTCGCGTCACGAACGTCGGTCTGGCGAACGCCATCGGCTTGTCCGCCAGTCCATGTCTCAGCCGGCTGAAGAGGCTGGAGGATGCAGGTTACATAAAATCCTACGGTGCGCGGGTCGCGCTGGAGAAAATGGGCGATTACCTGATGGTGTTCACCGAGGTAACATTGGCCGATCACCGCGTTGCCGATTTCGGGCGATTCCTCGCGCGGGCGAGGGAAGTATGCGAAATCGTCGAGTGCCACCATGTCAGCGGAGGCTATGACTATTTTCTGAAGGTCGTCGCCCGCAGCGTCAGTCATTATCAGCGCATCATCGAGGGGCTGCTGGAGAGCGACGCGGGCATCGAGAAATATTTCAGCTATATCGTTCTGGGTTCTCCGATCATGCGCGACGGCTTTCCGATCGAGCGCCTGTTTGGGGGTGCGGAGTAGGGGACGGCCGACTGCTTCCATGATTGCCTACAGCCGTTGCGGCAGGCTCGTGCCTCCTGCCGAAAATTTACCGTCCGGCGCCGGTTGAGCTCGCCACGAATAGGCTCGCGACACGCCGACAGACCGAATCTTGGCAGATCTGAAAAGTCACAGGCTGAAGCCGAACCCGATCACCGCCATGGTCGACTGCAACGCATCGCCCGATTGACGCGCCAGCCGACGGGTGCCGCCAAGCAATCGTTCATGGACCACCGCTGTATAGATATTGATCTTGGGCGTCAGCCGATAGCGGAGGCGGAACGTCCCTTCGCCTTCGGTGAGGCCGGAAGCCATACCCTGCCCTGCCGCGCCCTGCGCGGACCATCCGACCGCCACGCGTGGTTCGAGATAGAGCCGCCCCGTGATCGGCAACTGGTAGATGAGTTGCCCTTCACCGGTCAGTTGCGCATCGTCCGAGAGGAAGAGGTAGCTCTCCCAGCTAAGGCGCGAGCCCACTGTGCCCTGCACTCCGATCGCGGCGTGGAAGTCGCGCGGATGGGGTTTGAAATCCTTCCGCACACCCGCCAGCCACGTCGTGTTTCCCACCGTATGTCCAAAGAAGAGGCGCGCCTGCACCTCATCGATCTGACCGCCGAGCGCTCCGCCTCCCTGGGTCACCAGCATGACCTGATCGGTCGCACCGCCGTAGGAAAAGGTGCCGTCGAGAAGAAAGGCATCGTCCCCCTTCCCCATCCGCATTTCGATAAGGTCGAAGCCGCCCGACAAGGTCAACGCGCTCGTTCCTTCATCCTGCGCCATCACTGGCGAGCAAATGGCCGCGAAACACAGCGCCGACAAGGCGACACCGAAGAAGCGTCGTTTCTGTCCCGATCCCCGTTGCGGCATGGAAGAACAATAATGGCCAGCGTACGGTGTTATCGCGCGAAGCCGCGCTTCCATTGCCCCTTAGGATGGCAAATTATTGCTGGCGCGCGGCAGCTTATGCCGCGATGCGAGGCGCAGAGCCAGAAGCAGGACCCATCACCAGACTACTGGCGGACGCGTGGTGGCCCGCCAGTAGTTCTGGTTTCTCTCGCGCTTGGCTCTGGCGGCGCGATGGAATGATATGGCGGAACATAGCCGCTTTCACACTGGCCTTAATGGCAACAATTCTGCTTTTCCCATTCGTTTCCGCTGGAGGAGCCGGTTCGCCATAACTATCGTCCAGTTGCACGCTGAAGCGCCCCGGCTTTTCAGGAGGCAGTTTTCATTGGGCTATGCAGCGATATCGAGGTTCTCGAGGTCTGCATAGTAGTTGTCTTCGGCCTCAGCGGGTGGAATGTGCCCGATAGGTCCGAAGAGCCGGTGATTGTTGTACCAACCGACCCAGCGCAGCGTTGCCATTTTCACGGTCGAAACGCTTGGTCCAGCGCTATTCAAGCGTCAGCGTCGATCACATGCGGGAGTCGATCAACAAACTGAGCTGAAGCAGATCAGCCCGCACTAGAGTCTCATGCATCGGCAACAAGCCGCTAGGTGTTGTCTGGTGAGGATACCCGCGTCGTGACCGCATCATAAAGCGGAGCGAAACGAACTGAAGTAAATGCTCTGGCATCCGGTTGGGCGATTTTGAGCAGCGCAAGGTTTTTGAGGTGCATGCCGCCATCGGCGATCAGCCACGCGAAAACCGCGCGGCGGAAGAGAATGTCGAGATCGGCCGCAGGGTCGGTCGACAGCGGCCGCAGTCCGCGCGCCATCCGCTCTATCGTCCCATCATATTTGGCCGAGGCGGGAAGATCCAAGATCGAACAGAAATCCTCAAGCGCGATCCGCCTTTGATCGCCCGGTCCTTGGCAGATGTCGAACCGCTCCACGATGAGCGCTGGGACCATGCCATCGGGCATCGCCGTCAGGGCGACATCCGGCACCGCAAAGCCGGCGGCTCGACCGAATTTAAGACAGAGCCATTCCACGATTGGCAGCATCTCGAAGCCAGCGGTGCCTGCCGGCTTGAGGATATGGGTGAATGGCAGATCGATGGCTGGGAGGAGTCCGCCATCGGGCCCAGAGCATGGGCGCCTTGATCTGGACGCCCGCCAGGCGCGGCGTTTCCGCGCGAGCGCATATGCGCGCGAGGTTCTGCTCAAAGCTCTCCTCGATCGCGCCGCGCGTCGCGCCATCATAGCGGCCGGTGAAGCGGCCTGCGTCGATAAAGCCGTTCAGCCTCGTCGTGAGAATGTCCGCCGGCAATGCCGCCAACTCGTCGCGGACCTCGACCACGGTGATGTTCGACATATACTCCCTACGGGACGTCATCGGGGCCACCCACTGGGGGCGCAGCCCCCCAGGTGCTCGAGGCACCGGGGGGGGGGGGGGGGCGAATGGTAGCTCCCGGTAGGCTGACCCATCCGCAGCTTACAGCTTGACGGGCCTCAACGAGATACAGGGGGGCGCTGCGCGCCCGTCTTTGCTGCGCCATCGGACCTTGTATCTGGGAGAAACGGCGATCAGCCGACAAGGGAATGTTTTCCTCCATCGGTTCGGCCAACCCTCTCAGGACAGCCGCTTGGCGAAGATTCCCGGCGGCAATCCGATCAAGAACGAGCGCGCCACCGCCTGCAAACGCGCCGGGGTATCCCTCACAGACTGGCCCGCAATGGCCGTCTGAGCGGGCGAACGGCAGATAGCCAAGCTCAACAAACACGTTGAAGTAGAGTTCTGCCGCCCTGGCCTTCCGTGAGCGGTTAAGTTATAACTTGCGTATGAACGGCGTTCTCAAGATCACGAAAATAGGCAATAGCGCGGGGGTAATACTACCCCGCGATCTTCTGGCACACCTCAATGTCAAGATGGGCGAAACCCTTTCGGTGGTCACCACACCCCGAGGGATCGAGTTGAGTGCAGCTGCGTCCGATTTTGACGCCCAGATGCAGCGGCCCGCGAGGTAATGCTTCGGCGCAAACGCTCGCTCCGCGAACTTGCCAAATAAATCCGTGCAGGATTGGATTTGGGTCTCATCCGCGGTCGCCATCGCAGCGCATGCCGAGCAGGTGGCCGAGAATGGCGGCGATGACGGTATACGAGACGAGGGCCTGCTTGATAGCGCCATAACGCGCCCGCTGAACCTTGCGACCTACGGCCAACCCGATGTCGCAGATTTAGCAGCTGCCTATGCGTTCGGTTTCGCGCGGAACCATCCTTTTGTGGACGGCAACAAGAGGACCGCTGCGGTAGTGAACGAAACATTTCTCGTGCTTAATGGCCATGAGCTGGCCGCCACGGATGCTGAATTGGTGGTGGCTTATGTTGCACTCGCAGCGGGTGAATTGTCTGAGGAGGAAGTGGCTGTCTGGTTCCGCCAGCACACCCGCTAGATGGTGTGATGGGCTCGTCCACAACGCTCGCCGTCTTAACCCTGACGGCGACAGCATGCGCTGCGCCAAATGCCTGCAGAAGCTTGACGACAGGCACGAACGAAGCAACAACAGGCGCAGCCAGCGCGGCCCTATCTCCGGTGGGCGACATCATCTCGGAAACGAGGGGCTGCCTCGTCAGAATCGGCAGCCAACGCGCGAATCTCACCATTTTGCTTAGTACATTGACCCGACCTAGTAGAATGGACTGAAGATTGGGGATAAGTAAGAAACGAAATTTTAGCCAGCGATATGCAAAAGCAGGCCTGCTCGCGTAAAAAGCGCGATCGCAGCGTAGGCCGCGGGGGGCTAGTATGACGGTTTATCAAACAGCGCAGAACTTGGTGTTGCCTGCCGACGACAAAGACGAAATCGCCGTCTCAATCGTTATGCCTTGCCTAAATGAAAGCGGCAGCCTTCCACACTGCATCGCCAACGCGCAGGACGCGCTGATGATTATCGCCGAGCGCCACGGCATTTCCGGCGAGGTAGTGATCGCCGACAACGGTTCGACTGACGGCAGCCAAGCACTTGCCCGTTCGCTAGGAGCACGGGTCGTAGATGTGGCCGAGCGCGGCTATGGCGCGGCGATCATCGGCGGGTTCGGTCAGGCCCGGGGCCACATGCTAGTGATGGGCGATGCTGATGGCAGTTACGATTTCACTGATAGTGTGGAAATGGTTGGTCGGCTCCTCGAAGGTGCTGACCTGTGCATTGGATCGCGCTTCAAGGGCGGAATCGCCCGAGGCGCAATGCCGTGGAAAAATCGCTACATCGGCAACCCCGCATTAACCGGCGTACTCAATCTGTTCTTCCGTTCGGAAATTAGCGATGCTCATTGTGGACTGCGTGCCATTACGCGCGAGGCGTTCGCAACCTGCGGGCTGACCTCGAGCGGGATGGAATTCGCAAGCGAGATGGTTATCAAGGCTAGCCTCAAGCGCTTACGGATCGCGGAAGTGCCAGCAACCCTTTCACCAGATTTGCGTGATCGCCCGCCTCATCTCCGGCCATGGAGAGATGGCTGGCGACACTTGCGCTATCTGCTGATGCTGAGCCCGACCTGGGTGTTCGGAGTGCCGGCGCTGATGGCGATGCTGACCGGCCTGGCCATCCTCGCAACGGCCTTTGCCTTCCAGATTGGTCTTGCTGCCGGAACCGGGCCGTTCGGGACAAGTTGGACCATCGCCGCCGGTTTCCTGCTGACGACCGGCCATTTTGCCGGGATCATGGCCTTTGTCACGCACATTCATGGTGTACGGCGCGGCTACCGTTCGCTGCGGCCGTGGATCGCGCGCAATACCAGCATGCTCACACTGGAGCACGCGTTGGCATCAGGCCTGGGACTGATCGGGATCGGAATCGCGGGGCTCGCCGCAGTCGGCTGGCGCTGGTCAGAGAGCGGCTTTGTCGCACTGCCTTCGGTGCTTCCGCTTGTGGTGGCGAGCGATTTTGCGGCAATCGGCCTGCAAACAGCGCTGGGAGGCTTCATGCTAGCGATCATCACCGATCATGATACTCACTTTGGGCGCGCTATGGGTTCGCGAGGGTGAGGACCGAACTCTACGGGATCGGCTTACGGGAGGTTTGCAGGTTCCTCGCTGTTGGCGCTGCGTCGGCGGCTCTTAATACTGCGATCATCGTAGTGCTCACTGAATTATTTGGTCAGCCATATCTCGTTTCATTTGCGATCTGCTTCTTCCTAGTTAACATCTTCGGTTTCATTACCAATCGCAGTTGGACATTTCGTGTTAAACATAGCCGGTGGAAGTGGCAATTCCTGCGCTATTTTGTGCTCTCATTTGCGAGCCTTCTGCTGTCGATGGTAATCAGTGTGGTTCTGGTGCGTCAAGGTATCGCCTATTGGATTGCGGTCTATGCTTCGGCTGCGTTAATGGCGCCCGTAAACTTCATTGCGATGCGTTTCGCAAGTTTTGGCGTGTCGAAGCGGCCAGCAGGTGCGTTGTTCCAATGAGGGGGGCTATTCCAACTTCTTCAGCACCGCAGGTCTGCGATGGATTGCACCATCTGTGCTCATATGGCGCGACGCCACGGATCGTCATAAACACCGGCCATCCAGCCTCGCCGGTTGTTGAGATATGGCAGTGCGGCATGTGTAGGCATGGTGTGACCCGCCCAGCGATGGAGGACGTGTCGGTTCTTTATGCGGGCCGGGAGAGTGAAGATTTCCTAGCCCGCGATCCTTCATGGGTCACACAAATAAAGACACTTGCATTTTTGCGACTGGCGCGCCGATTGGTGGCTTTTGCTCAAGTTCCGCCAAAGTTGATCGTCGATTTCGGCACCGGCAACGGCATGCTTGCTCGCAGCCTGGCAGCCATAAAAAGCGATGCAAGAGTATTCGCTCTCGATTTCTTTTCTGATCCTCCCGGTCCGATGGAGGGAGCGGCCTACTTACCATTCGAAAAGGCATCGAGCCTGACAGGAAAGGTTGATCTATTGGTAGGCTTCCACGTCCTAGAGCATGATGACAATCCGGGGCGCCTCCTTCATAAGATGACCGATCTGCTCCGGCCTGGTGGAACCGCCATCCTCGAGGTGCCAAACATCGACTGCGTATGGACACCATGGTTCGGCACGGCCTGTGCGAACTGGTATGCACCTTTTCACCGGGTCCATTTCAGCAGACGTAGCCTTGCGGCACTGTTTACGCAGCACGGTCTGGAAATTGTGGACCAGCAGAACATCTGCGGTCCAACCATAGCGTTCAGCCTTGCCAACCGCCTCGGGTGCAAGCCGGGGGCACCATTCTTTGCCGTCGGCCTGCTGTTTCGTCCGGTACAGTGGCTTGCCGAAAAACTGACGGGTCGCCCGAGTGCGTTACGGATCGTGGTGCGCAAACCGGCCCACGCGGACACTCAATAGGCTTCCGCCATTCTGTCGGGCGCCTCCTGCGGCTGGCTTCAAAAATTGATGGAACGCTCGACCTGTTCGAGCGAGTGGTCAAGCGAGAGTCGCTCGTGATTGCGGGCATACCAATCGGCGGTCCTCTGACGCCAGCCGACGGGGTCGCCCACCATCGCCAGTAGCGCTTCTGCCAGCGATTCCGGATCGGACTTGGCAACGAGACCGTTTTCGCATGGGCTAACGAGTTCAATCGCAGCGTTGTCGGGCGCCTCGACGACCACTGTCGGAATTGAGCGGGCCGAAGCTTCTACCACGACTAGACCATACCCTTCGCGTTCAGACGGCTGTACAATGGCGAGCGCTTCGCCCATCGCACGCTCGAGTTCGGCTTCGGATACGAACCCCGCGAAAGTGACCACGTTCTCCAGCCCAAGTGTGCGGGCCTGTGCGGTCAGCGCATCACGATCGGGTCCATCGCCAAAGATGTTCAGGCGTATATCCGGGTGGTTTACGTGAAGGAGGGCGAAGGCATCGAGTAGAAGGTCCACGCGTTTGGGTGCAACCAGCCGTCCGGCATAGAGCAGCGTCGGAACGCTACTTGGTGCGCAGGACGGTTTCGGACCACCGGTATATGCACCTGTCAAATGGACGAACTGCCTTCCAAGTCCGGCAAGCCGGTTTCCATGAAGGCTACTGAACACGAAAGCCCTCTGGGGGATTTTCGCGCAAAGTGCCTGAACCCCGGCGCCGATCGGACCCAACCGACCCAGATATTCGCGCCAATAACTGGCCGTCCACACCTCGAACCAGTCGACGTCGAGGCTGAAGCGGCACCACAGCCGCGCCGCGCCGAGCGCAAGCAGCGAGAAAAAAGGGAAGCTTGCCGTGTGCACATGGTCGTAGTGACGCCCTTTGCGCACAAAATGCGCGAAAACGCCAATGCCAAAACGCACTGGCGGCCAGATCCGGCGTCGTTCGCCGACGTAGAGCGGCATAACCGGACCAACCGGAACAACCGTGACCCCGGCTATTGCCGGCGCATTGTCCGCATTCCACTGGCGTAGGGTGAGGTATGTAACTTCATATCCCCTCGCGGCAAAACGCTCCGCCAGCGCACGATACCATCGCTCGGCGCCACCCACGGTCCAAGGATACAGGCAGTCATAGACTACGCAAATGCGCTTTGGGATGGCTGGTACGTCAGTCATGGTGCAGCAACCCGGCATCCGGCAGCGGCAAATACCGAGCGACTGCGCTGATCTATCGCGTTCATCGGCCCAGGATCGACGCGATAAAGGCGATTTATACCGGCATAGATACCACCATGCGGTACGGCGATGCTCGCATGGTTCGCGCACACGAAACGGGCGATCCGTTCAAGGTCGGCAAACGAGGATGCGATCAGACGGATCGGTCTATTGGATAGGTCGGGCTGGTTGAGCGCGAGGTCGCCGAGGAAAGGCGCGTGCTGCTGGTCGACCAGAACGTAGTCGGTACCGCTAGCGGCTATGCTCGCCTCCGCTTCGGCATAGGCGCCGTACTGCTGGTGGGCAAGGTACATCTGCACGGGCAGTTGCAGTAACAGTGACATAGTAGCCCCGCGCCATATGAAAGGCCGCAAGCGATCACGCTCCCCAGCGAGCGCGCGCCAGCCATAACCGCTTAAGAGCGCCGCATTGCCAAGCAACCCGTGCAGGTAGCGGTAGCCAAAGCCATAGCCTTGCGACGCTAGGATGACAGTCATCACGGCGACAGTTAGCAGGATACCGCCAGCGAGCGCCTGCGCCATGCGATGGTGCCGGGTCGCCCGAAAACCGGCGAGCAGCAGCGGTATAAAGCCCAGCCACTGCCAGGTCGCGAAGCGTAGCAGGTTTGCCGCCATCACCGGAATCGCTCGATAGTTGCTAGCCAGCATGTCCCCAAGCCGGTCGGTGTAGCCCGTGCCCGAAGCGACAATCGAATGCGGTCCGGCAACGAGTCCGATCATCAGGTGTGGCCAGATCATCCAGAATGCCATGATCGCCCCATAGCCGACGGTGAACACCGCCAATCGTGCCCACTGCTTTTCGGCCAGCATGAGCAGGAAAAACGGTGCCACAAACATCGGGTGAGGGAGCGGCTGATGCAGGCCCGTGGCGAGGAAACCCACAATCAGCGCCGCTAGATCGGTGGCGCGTCCGCGCTTGAGGAATAGCCATAGCCATAGGAGGTTGGCGGCCAGGTGTGCGGGCATGGCGAAAGCTGTCATCCCGGTCAGCACGACTTGGCCCGATAATGCGAGCGTAAGTACCGCAATCGAGGCGGCCTCGCGATCCTCAGGCCACAGCAGCCGTGCGCACCGCCAGACGGCGTACAACGCGAGCGCGCTCAGCAGCGGTCCAGTCAGCGCGGGATCAGCAAACTTGCCCACTACCGCACGCAACATGGCATTACCGGGAAGATAGGCCGATATCCACGCTTCCGGTCGGGTGACTGGCAGCATGAAGCGCAGATTCAGCGCATCAGCGTGTTCCTGCCAAGCCGGGGGAAGCGGCCAAACCAGCCGACCATGCGCGAACACGATCGAATCGAACACCGCCATCTGCTCGTCGCGTGCATGGTCGAAGCCAAACAGGACTGCACGGTGTCCCCACCAACATACTGCCACCATGGCGATGGTCTTCAGGATGAGCGTACGGTTCCCGAACATGATCGGCCGTGTGGGGGCAAAGGGACTGAAGATCACAAGGGCGACAAGGATCAACTCAAGGCCAAGCAGCGGGAAATCCTGCCGACCTAACAACATTCCGGCAATGTCGAAGTTAGCGAGAACCGACAGTACGCTCAAGACAGCGATCAGCGCCACGCTGCGCCAAGCGAGGATCGGCAGATCCGGTATTATCGCTGGCCCCGTTCCAGTTGTTTTGAGGCCGCATCGGGGCCAAAACGCCCTCATACCCACTCCTTGTTATGCTGCGGGCACCGTCCGTCTCGAACATCGGCCTGCCCAATATCAATGTAGATCAGTATGGTTTACCAAGTATTGACAAGATTACGTGTCAATCCGCGCGCGATAAACCATCAGCGTCACCTCCCCTGCGCCGGAGAGTGCCTGATCATCCGCTAATCTCGCGTGCCAACGGGACACCTGTTCCGGGCCTTGTTCAAAATGAAGCCTCTTCCAACAAACGAGAAGCTCCGGAAACCCCGGGACGCTTCACCCCCCTTAGGGGAACTTCCAAATAACTCGCGCCTCAAAGCCTCGCATCGCTCGAATCTGCCCGCGCATGACGAACATTAAAGCATGGCGGAACCCGCTCGCCCCTCTTGGGATCTCCGAAACTGTATATGTAATATGGAATGCTATCATAGCCCGCATCGACGCGAGCGACAGCATTCCGGTCCAACTCAACACTAGAAAGTAAATAAAATCCGCCCTGCTGTTCCCGTTGAACGAGCCACTTCGACAGAGCCGACGTGTCGTTCAATACATGAGGAAAGTTCCAGCGGGTAAATGTTGATGCGCAATCGGCCCCAACTCGCTGAAACGGCAGATCCAATTCGGCAAACACTGCTTGCGGCAGAGATTGCGGGGCTCCGACCCAGGGAGCATTTTCCAACCCCTTCCGGCGGATGATCGATGCCATTTTCGGTGCCGTATCGAATGGAAGGAGGAAATTCATGGTTGCTGTCGCTATGCCCAGACACGCGAGACCTACGATCCAGACGCGCACTAAGGTTGTCATTTCTCGTCTTAGCGACAGTGCGACAAACAGAATTGAAATGATCATCAAATGACGAAGCAACAGCGGATATACAAAAATTGAAAATAAAAATGTAACAAATAAAAATACAAAAAAATATAATCTCTCAATCCAAAATAATTGTTGATGAATCATATATATTAAAATTGGAAACATCAATGCGTTGATTAAATAAAACGCGTTCCATCTTGGCTGAAATGGGAAAACCAACTGGCCCATGCGAGAAAACCAACCAAACGCATCCCAATATAGGCTCGATGGATGGAGTGCTGGAACAATATCACTTGGCGGAATAACTGATATTGCAGCAACAACGCCTGAAATGAACCAAGGAGCAACACGCCAATGGAACATCTCTCGCCATCTCAGTGATAAAAACACGATAGAAACCACACCGAACAAAAAATCAGTGAGCGGCAATAATCCGATCAGGACCCAAAATGCGCGCTTGTTCCAAAATCGAACAACCGCGAAAATAATCATTATTCCAAGACTTCCACTGCGAGAAATCGTGTTGAACTCAAACAGGATCGGCTCAGACAGAAGCACGCAGACACGCAACCAAAGAGCCTGATTCGTAAAACTAAAAACAATAAATATTGTTATCAACCCACAAAAGGTCGCAGCAATTTTTAAAGCTAAGCCATTACCTACAGCGAACGCAATGAATCGAAGAAAAATGTACCAAAGCGGCGGGTGCCCTTCATATCGCAAATGCTCCGCCAAGGCTGCTAAGGTCGGGCTCGATGTAGCGATTTGGAGCGCCTGCCATTCATCCTGCCACGGGACATGAGTCCAAATCAGTGAAAGCTGCAGCACGATGATGAAACTACATGCAAGCCAATCTTCCTTTAGTTTCATTTTTCCTCACCACAGCATAATACACTGCCAAATAAAGAACCTATTCTTTCACATAAATCAACAAGCGTATTAAGCCAAACCAACTCGCCTATGCCACTCGCAATGGCGCTCAGACTTTTCCGGTTCGGCTGATGCAATGGTTGATCGCCGTTCTTTAGGCGGCGTGGACAAATTTGAGCCAGTATCTGGCGGTAGCGAGATGCACCATACCGAGGAAGCTATTGGCCAGTTGGTCGTAGCGCGTGGCGATGGCGCGGTTGATTTTGAGATGGCCGAACATGCGCTCGATGCGGTTGCGCTTGTAGAGCTCTCGGTCGTGTTCGATCTTCACGGCGGTTTGATCGACCGGGGATGACAGCCTCGATATTCCGTTTGGCGAGGTCAGCGCGGATGGCCTCGGCATCGTATCCCTTATCGGCAAGTAAAGCGTCGGGCGCGCACTCGGGCAGGCCAATAAGGGCATCATAAGCCTTGCAGTCCGCGGACTCGCCGCCTGTCAGCAGGATGGCGATCGGTCATCCGAGGGCATCAGCCAGGCACTGAAGCTTACTGGTGAATCCGCCCCGCGAGCGGCCAAGAGCGCGTCGATGAATCCCCCTTTTCCGCCCGCTGCCGAGACGTGGGCGCCGACTGTGGTGCTGTCGATGCTGTAGTGGCCGCTGTCGGCAAGCGTCACAGCGACGGTCTCCCAGACCCCGGCCTCGCTCCATCGCCGGAACCGCCGATAGATTGTATTCCAACTGCCGTATTTTGCGGAACGTCGCGCCACGGAGCACCGCAGCGGAGCCGCCAGAGAATGCCGTTGATGATTGGGCGGTTTTGCTCCGGACGCCTGCCACGGCTACGGTTCTCGGGCTCAATGGGTAGCGAGGCCTTCAGAACCCTCCTCTCTGCTTCTGTAAGATCGCCCCGGCTCAAGCCTACCTCCAAAAGGGAACCTTGAATCAACCCTTCGCCGCCGGGTCAATCACTTCCGTGGGACGCGGTGCGCTCTTTGCCAGCAAAGCGCTCCCAATGCGAAAGGGAGGGCGAAGAATAGTGCGTATTCTGCCAATATTCAGCCAAAACCCCCGGTATCGCGCTTGGCTCAAGGAGCGGCAGGAGCAACGGGAACAACATGATCGGTGGCGTGACCCAAAGCGACACCGCCGCCCGTTTCCAAAGCGTCGCGGTGCTGGGAGGCGTTATAAACCAGCGCCAAAACCTCCGGCCGATGTGTTCAGAACTCGCCATGAGCTGGAACATACCTCGCAGACGCCGAGATGCTACCATCTCTCCATCGGTATTTGTCCACGCCGCCTAGTGGATTGATCGGAACGGACGAGTCTTATTGGGGATTCCCGACGCTGATGCGGCGTGCGACACTGCGGAATGCGTACTGGTATCAGCATTTCCGTCACGGCCTCGGACAGGGCTCGGCTTGAGGCTATCGCTGCGGCGCGGAGCTCGCCGCAGAAGCACGCTTGGCGAGCGCGGATCATTCTCCTGACCGATCAGGGTCTCGGAACCAATGCGATCATGGCGGCCACCGCCAAGTCCAAGACTTGCGTGTGGCGCTGGCAGGAACGCTTCATGGCCGAGGGGGTCGAGGGCTTGCTGCGCGACAAGACCCGGCCACCGGGCATCGCGCCGCTCGACGCCGTGCTGGTCGACAAGGTCGTGGCGTTGACGCTGGAGCCGCCTGCTCACGAAGCGACGCACTGGACGGTTCGCGCGATGGCCAAGGCAGTTGGCATCGCCGCGTCCTCGGTCGTGAAGATCTGGCACGACCACGGCCTTGCTCCCCACCGCTGGCGCAGCTTCAAGCTGTCCAATGACAAAGCCTTTGCCAAAAAGCTTCACGACGTCGTCGGGCTTTATGTCTCGCCGCCGGCTCACGCCATCGTGCTGTCGGTTGACGAAAAGAGCCAAATCCAGGCACTCGATCGCACGCAGCCGGGGCTGCCGCTGAAGCGTGGCCGCGGGGCGACCATGACGCACGATTACAAGCGCAACGGCACCACCACCCTGTTCGCCGCGCTCAATATCCTCGACGGCTCGGTGATCGGCCGCAACATGCAGCGCCACCGGCATCAGGAGTTCATCCGGTTCCTCAACGCCGTCGAAGCCGAACTGCCGGCCGACAAGGCCGTCCACGTCATCCTCGACAATTATGCGACCCACAAGCAGCCCAAGGTCCGCGCCTGGCTGGCCAGACGTCCGCGCTGGACCTTCCACTTCGTGCCGACCTCGTGCTCATGGCTCAATGCCGTCGAAGGCTTCTTCGCCAAGCTGACCAGGAGGCGCCTGAAAAACGGCGTCTTCCACTCCGTCGTCGACCTACAGGCTGCCATCAACCGCTTTATCACCGAGCATAACCAAGAACCGCGCCCGTTCGTCTGGAAGGCTCATCCCGACAATATCATCGCTGCCGTTCGGCGCGGGCACCAAACGTTGGAATCAATCCACTAGGCACATTCCTGCTCTTGACGAATACTCGATCACTCTCAAGGAATGCTTCTAGCATCGCCGGTATCAACTCAGTGATAGGTTCCTCTCTTCCGTAAGTCTGGCTATATAACGCTGCATATTCGACAACCGCCCGATGAAGGTCAGGGAGAATCGAAATTGTGAGCTTTACCGGCGTTCGCTCGGGAATGCGCGGCAGTTTCAGATCAGCCATGTGCTCCTCCTATTCTTTCCATGGCGGCAGGACGAGATCTCGATGGACCAGCAATCGTACCGGCGTTCCCGGACGAATGATGATCGTCGGCTGCACCTGCAGATTACGCGAAGTGATCTGATCGCCCGCCCGGGACACATTCTGCTGGGCCGCCTCGCGGACAGCCCGCACCAGATCGCTCTCACCGGAAATGGAGAGATTGGCGCCAACACCCAGCAAGGTCGATATCGCCACACCCTGCAGCAATCGCAGGCTATGATAATCGGCCTTGTCCGCCAGCCCTGCATAACCGGACGTGTCGGTCGCCGGCGCATTGTCCAGCCGGATTGCACTGCCGTCGGGCATGATGATGCGCTGCCAGATGACCAGGGCGCGGTTCTGCCCATAGCTGATGCCGCTATCGTAGCGGCCGATCAGCCGCGCGCCCTGCGGAATGAGCAAGGTTCGACCGCTTGGACTGTCATAAACACGTTCCGAGACCTGAGCGGTCACAAGGCCGGGCAGGTCGGATCGCAGGCCGGTGATCAGGCTGGCGGCAATCACACTACCGGCCGACACTATGTTCGGTGACATGGGCGGCTCCATGCTGTGCGAATTGATGTCGCTCTCCGCCTGAGACGACATCATGAAACGCTGCTTCCTCGCCTGCCGGTTTGGATCGAGATCCTGATCAGGCCCCGACGCCTCTGGCACGTGTGCCGTCGGCGTAACCTGCGACGTTGCCGCAAGTTCGGGGCTGGCCGCTTCTCCAGCCTTTTGCGCGGTGATCGCCAGCAAGGAAGATTGCCGGGCAGCTTCTAGATCGGCAGCGGCTTTTTCGCGGGCGGCAGCCGCAGCTCTTGCATCAGCGTCATCGGGCCGTACACCAGCCAAATCACCCTCTTCCCGTTGCCGCTTCAGGATCGGGCGTCCCAGATCGCCGGGCAATGGCTGTCCGAGCTGCGGCACCGCATCATAGCTTTTGGGCAATCCCGCCAACTGATCCGATGGCAGGCGCGAAGACTCGGCCTCATTCATCGACATGCCGATATCTTTAGGCCGATACGGCGCCAGCGCCCACCACATCGTAGCCGCCATTCCAATGGCGAAAATGGCGACACCGCCCACCAGAATATTGCGCCTGAATCTCAGCGCTTTTATCGGTTGAGCCCGCATTTGCAGCGCTGCCGGATTTTCCTTTGGCCGAACTTCTTCCGTCGATGCGTGAGCAGCGCTCTCTCCCAGCCGTTCGTCGCTCGACGGGATCTCTGTCGGCGCCTCCGATCCGCTCATGACGCCCTCCGCCGGCGAGTTGAGCCAGTCCGTACGACCCTCACAACCTGCTGTTTTCTGGTGCCAAAACGCAGTTCAGCCTGGTCGAAGATCCGGTCGACGATGTAGAAGCGGTCCCTGAGCCGATAATTCACGAGCTGCGCCTCCCCCTGGCCATCCACCAGAAAAAGTGGAGGCGCATCGCCAACAACGATCGACGCTGGAAACTCGATATAGGTCTGCCGGCCGTCATCAAAAGCGCGGAGCGGACGCCACGTCGGGGTATCGCCCGAAATTGCATAATTGAAATGCAGCTGCTCGACCTGAATGCCTGCCGCGATGGGTTCGGCGGCACGGGCCGCGTCATTCGCGCGGCGCAGCGCCAGCAGGGCATCTTCGGGATAGCTCCACGAAATGCCCGTCAGCGCGGTCCGCGCAGTGCTGAACAGCGCCAGGTGATAAGCACGGCGATCGGTCGTGATGAGCAAGTTTGTCGACAGGCCGGTCAGGCTGGGCTTGACCAATATATGAGTCCGCTTAGTCGCTCCGTTACCGCTGGACGTATCGCCTATGACCCAGCGAACGGTATCCCCGCTGGCGACGGAGACGAGCATTTCCCCCTGCTCCAGCGCGATGTCCGTTATCCGTTCGGGCGCGGTGATCAGCTTATAGATCGTCCCAGCCGAATAAGGATAGACCTGCACTGCATTCAAGAAGGCATCGGTTTTGGGGCCCAAGGTGGCATGGCGATTGGCGAGTTCGACATTTGTCAGGCCGCGATTCTGCGCCTGCGCCGACCTGTTTCCCCGATCGGCGATGGCGGGCGATGCGATCATGGCCAGCATGGCGAACGAAATGGTTGATTTATGGATCATGGCTGCGCCTCCATCCTGTCGGCCGATGGGTTGGAAATGGCTGTTGCCGCCGCTGTCCGGGACGGGGCCGATCGTACCTGGGTGGCGTCGCCCTCGATCTCCCGGCTCCAGCCAATCGCATCGACATAGATGCCGAGCGGATTACGGCGGAGATCATCGGCGGTTCGCGGAACCTTGGTGACGATAGTCAATATCGCCGTCCAGCGCGACGAGCCCGCCTGGCTTCCCCGCTCATATTCGCTCTCGGTCCATTTCACCTGAAAGGACCTGTTCGACGCGCGCAGGACGCTCGTCACCTGCACCGAAGCCGTCTGTTCACCGATCCGGGCGAAGGGTTGCCGCGCCCGCGCATATTCCCCCAGGAAAATGGCGCCCCGTTCGCTGGCAAAATCATAAGCCTGCAACCAGTTCCGGCGCATCAGCACAGGATCGAGCGACACGCCGCGTACATTCTCTATGAAGCGCGCCAGCTGATAGGCGATTTGCGGATCGGTCGGCTGATAATCCGCCTCGGCCTGCGACACCGCCCTCGCTTCACCCAGTCGATCCACCTCTACGACATAGGGCACAACGCGGCTTTGCAGCGATTGCCAGATCAGGCCTGATGCCATCGCGCTCGACAAGGCCAACGTACCGAAAGCCATTAATCGCCAGTTCCGCGCCTGCACGCGCGCGCTCCCGATCCGCTCGTCCCAGAGCTGACCCGCTCGCTGGTACGGAGTTTCGGGCGCGGGAGTCTGGCCATAACGCTGGACTGCTCGTCGAAAGATCATCTCAGTCGTCCTTTTCGTGAATGTCGGGGGTGACGGACGCGCCGCCGCGATCACCTTCCTTCAATGTCTGCGCGGCAAGGTGACGGTGATGGCGCCCGTCCTGCCGGCGTTGCATCGCTTGCGCCCAGTCCGGTACATCGCCCTGCTTTGCTCCGGCCGATTTTGCACCGCCCGTGCCCAGCGCCGACCAGGCCGCCTCCCGTCCACGCTCGGCGGCGGCGGCGATACCCAGGCTGCTTGCCGCCTTGTTGCGGACGGCATGTCCGGCTGCCGTGGCGACACCACTCAGGCCGGCAGCCATGCCCGACGAGCCGGAAGTCTCCTGGCCTAGCTTGTAGGCTGCCTGCGCCGCCGTCCCCATCATGGTGCCGGCCCGGATCGCGGATAGTGCGCCACCGGCAAGCGCTCGGCCGCCACCGATCGCGGCGGCACCGCCCAGAACCGCGACCCCGGCGGCACCAGCCGCGCTGCCAACGGCGGCGCCCGCTCCCAATTGCGGCGCTCCGGCGGCAAGGCCCGACGCCATGGCAGGCGCAAAGATGCCAAGGCCGAACAGGGCCAGCGCCGCCAGCACCAGGCTCATGGCGGCGCCGATGTCGGGTTCCTGCCCCTTGAGGGCATCTACCATCTGCGAAAAGAAGCTGGAGCCGATCCCGACAATCACGCCCAGCACCATGACCTTGATGCCGGAACTCACGACATGACCCAGCACGCGTTCAGCGAGGAAGCTCGTGCGGTTCCAGAGCGCGAAGGGAACGAGAATGAAACCCGCCAGCGACACGAGCTTGAACTCGATCACGGTGACGAACATCTGCACGGCAAGGATGAAGAAGGCCAGAATGACGATCACCCAGGCGAACAGCAAAATGGCGATCGTCAGAAAATTGTCGAAAAAGCCGGTGAACCCCATCAGATCGGACGCCTGATCGAGCAGCGGCCACGCCGCCTCGAAACCGGCTCCAGCCAGCCTTCCGGGCTTCAGCAGATCCTCCGCCGAGATGCTGCCCCCACCCGCCGTCAGCCCGGCCGCGGCAAAGGAACGGAAGATGATTTCGGAAAGAGAGGAGAAGCTGTTGATGATGAAGGCAAAGGCGCCAACGAAGAGGATTTTCTTCAGGAACCGCCCGATCACATCATGCTCACCGCCCATCGCCCAGAAAAGCCCTGCGAGGGTCATGTCGATGCCGATCAGCGTGGCCGTCAAGAACCGCACATCGCCGCCCAGCAGGCCGAAGCCGCTGTCGATATAGGCGATGAAAGCCGCGAGAAATTGGTCGATGACATTGAGATCATTCATGAGACAGAATCCTCATGGACTTTGGTGTCGCGGAGCCCCGCTGCGAGAGGGGCTGTTGATGAGCGAGGCTCCGCGACGAGGCAGCGTCCGGCCGTGGGGGAGCGGCGGGACCGGCGCTGCCTCATCTCAATTCCGGTTATAGGCGGTGCCGGACCCAAGAAATTGCCTGGTCGCCGCCCGCGCATCGGCTTCCGCCTGGATCCGGCGCGCCTCTTCGACCGCCTGCGCGCGGAAATGCGCGGCCATCATATTTTGGATCTGAAGCTGCTGCTTGGTGGCCAATGCCAGCAACTGGTTGGTCGCCTGGGCCGCCTGCAATGCGCCCTCGGCGCCCTGGCTTTTCCCTACAAGCGTTTCGATGGCGTCAGCGTCCTGGGCGACGTTGCCCACCACCTGCGACTGGATGCGCATGGACTGTTGATACGCATCCTTGGCAGCGTCGAAACGTTCCCGCGCGGATGCCAGGCGTTCGTCGCTGCGCATCGCAGCGTCGTAATTGTCGGGAAACAACCGCTTGAACTGGCTGTCGAGCGTGTTGATCCGAAAGTCGATGCCCTGGGCAGCCGCCATCAACTGGTCGACGGCGCGCAATTTATTCGTCAGCTCGGTGAGTTCGGGAAAGCTGATGCGGCTCAGATTCTTCGCCATGTTGGTCAGCATCGACGCTTCATTCTGAAGCGACTGGATCTGCTGGTTGATCTGCTGGAGCGTTCGGGCAGCGGTCAGCAGGTTCTGCG
Organism: Sphingobium fuliginis; assembly: GCF_015074805.1. NCBI lineage: Bacteria > Pseudomonadati > Pseudomonadota > Alphaproteobacteria > Sphingomonadales > Sphingobiaceae > Sphingobium > Sphingobium fuliginis. The sequence goes on from NZ_CP060035.1 coordinate 2,322,330, forward strand.
CATAATTGGCGCTGTCGAATACGGGGATGGCATAAGCGGGCCGGCTCTGGAGGAGCAGACCACCGCCCATCGCACCGGCCCCGCCCAATGCGAGGACAGAAGCCACCAGATATTTGCGGAGCGGAATGCGCGCTTTCATCTCATTTCTCCTTGGACTGGAGGGAAGCAGGGGATGGAAAAAGCTCAAGATCGTCCGCTGCTGCCGGGAGGCCGCAGCCGCGCAGGAAGTGGCCCGCAAATCCGTCGAGACCATGTTCGGTGATGATCGCATCGATCCGGCTCTGGCTGTCGGGGTCAGACGCACCGCACAGAGCGAGGGCGACCGGCCCCAGATCCAGTTCAAACAGACGGTTGCCGCGTTGGGACTGGAGATAATAATGGCGCTTGGGCGTCGCGCGGCTGATGAGCTCGATCTGGCGCGCATTGAGGCCGAAACGCTCATAGGCTACCCGCGATTGCGGTTCGACTGCCCGGTCATTGGGAAGCAGGATGCGCTGCGGACAGCTTTCGATGATGGCAGGCGCGATGCTGCTCTCGCTGATATCGGCAAGGCTCTGGGTTGCGAACAGCACTGCCACATTCTTCTTCCGGAGAGTCTTCAGCCATTCCCGGATGCGCGCGGCGAAGAGCGGATCGTCAAACAGGCTCCAAGCCTCATCCAGGATCATCAGCGTCGGCCGGCCGTCAAAGCGTTGCTCAATCCGATGGAAAAGATAGGTGAGGACCGGAGCGGCCAGACCCTTGCGCCCCATCAGCGCCTCGGTTTCGAAACATTGGACATCGCGCTGCGCGAGGCGCTCCTCCGCGGCGTCCAGATATCCGCCATGGCTGCCATCCAGCATATAGGGCGCGAGCGCCAGCCGAAGAGCATTGGACTGGAGAAGAAGCGACAGGCCGGTCAGCGTCCGCTGTTCGACCGGGGCCATTGCCAGGCTGGAGAGCGCCGACCAGAGCGCGTCCTTTATCTCGGGGTTCAGCAGCACCCGTTCCTGGGCGAAAATGCCACCCAGCCACTCGGCCGCCCAGCTGCGCTCGCTTTCCCTGTCGATGTTGCGCAACGGCTGAAAGGAAAGCAGATCGCCTTCCCCATCACCGGCGCCCAGCGCATGGTGGCTGCCCCCCATGGCAAGCACCGCCGCGCGCGCCGAGCGGCCCATGTCGAACATGATGACGCGGGCACCGGCATAACGGCGGAACTGGAAAGCGATGAAGGAAAGGAGAACCGACTTTCCTGCGCCGGTTGGTCCCAAGACCATCATATGGCCCACGTCGCCGACATGGGTCGACAGGCGAAACGGTGTCGATCCGCTGGTCTTTGCCTGGAACAAAGGCGCCCCGGCGAGGTGACGATTGCCATGAGGTCCGGCCCAGACGGCGGAAAGCGGCATCAGATGGGCAAGATTGAGGCTGTGCACCAGCGGCTGCCTTACATTGGCGTAGACCTGCCCGGGCAGGCCCGACAACCAGGCCTCGACCGCATTGACGGATTCGCGGATGCAGGTGAAGCCAAGCCCGTTCACAACCCGCTCGACGGCCCGGACCTTGGCATCGACGGCAGTGGCATCGCGATCCATCACCGTAATCGTCGTGGTCAGATAACCGAAGGCGACATGATCGCCGCCCAGCGCCTGCAGGGCGAGGTCCGCGTCGATCACCTTGTTGTCGGCGTCGCTGTCGAGCAGCTGGGCCGGCTGATTGTACATCACCTCGCGCAGCAGCGCCGCGACCGATTTGCGCTTGTTAAACCATTGCCGCCGGAGCTTTGTCAGCGAGCGGGCGGCATCGCTCTTGTCGAGCGCGATGTAGCGCGTGACCCAGCGATAGCCGAAATTCTGGTGATTGAGGGCGTCGAGCAGGCCGGGTCTGCTCATATTGGGGAAAGCGAGCAGCGTCAGCGTACGGATGTGCTGCCCGCCAAGGCGGGGTTCGAGACCGCCGACAAGCGGCGTGTCCGCCAGCAGGCCGTCGAGATAGAAGGGCGTCTCGGGAACATGCACGCCATGATCCCGATCCGACACGGCCGCATGGAGAAAGGTCAGGGTTGCGGCATCATCCAGCGGCTGGATTTCAGGCATGAAAGTGCTGAACAGATCGATGATCCGCGCTGTCTCGGCAATGAAGCCGCCGAGCGCCTGACGCCAATCACGCTGCCCGACCTTCCCTTCGCGCTCGACAAGATGCCGTCCAGCCGCATCGCTGCTGTCAGCAGGCGGCAGCCACAGGAGGGTTGCATGATATACGCTTTCGAAATGCTGCTCGTGAGACGCGAATTGCGCACGCCGTTCCTGATCCATGAGCCAGGAAGCAGGATCGCCGAACTTGCCATCGGGATACCCCTGCGCTTCCCGTCGGTGGGCCTCGAAGAAAATCGCCCAGCCCGAACCGAGCCTTTTCAAAACATTATTCGCACGCGCGCAGGTGGCAACCAGTTCCGCTTCCGTCGCGCTCTCAAGGTCTGGCCCACGGAAGCGGAATGTGCGCTGGAAACTGCCATCCTTGTTGAGGACCACGCCGGGCGCGACGAGCGCGGTCCAGGGCAGATGGTCGGTGATGCGGTCGGCCCGGGACCGATATTCAGACAGGTTCAGCATGCCCAATATCCCTTCTGGCGGAGATGGCGAAGCAGGACCGGGGCGAAATCAGGATCGCGGCGGGTCGCTATGACCGCGATGCTGTGCCCGATCGTCCATGCCGCGATCCCGACCAGCCATATCTGAAAGCCAAGGCCGATCGCAGCGGCCAGGGTGCCATTGAGGATCGACAGGCCCCGGGGCACCCCGCCCAGCAAAATGGGCGAGGCGAGGCTCGCATGGATGGGGACCTCGAAGCCTTCGATCGCGATCATGCCACGAGCGCCCCGCCGCCGAAGCTGAAGAAGGAAAGGAAGAAGGAGGATGCGCCAAAAGCGATGGAAAGGCCGAAGACGATCTGGATCAGGCGGCGAAAACCGCCCGAGGTCTCACCAAAGGCAAGCGTGAGCCCGGTCGTGATGATGATGATCACGGCGACGATCTTCGCCACCGGTCCCTGCACCGATTCCAGCACCTGTTCGAGCGGCTGTTCCCAGGGCATGCCGGAGCCGGCGGCATGCGCGGCGGCCGAAGCCATGGCAAGACCAGCGGCGAGCATGATGGCGACGGACCCGGCACCGTGAAGGACGGCTGGTTGGGGGAATGATTTTCTGGTCATAAAGCTAATCCTGTGGGGGTTGGAGGGACGAGGAGTTCGATGAGCCGGTAGCCACCCTGCGGGTCGAGACCATCGACCCGCGCGAGGCTGGTGACGCGCCGCGCCGCGCCGCGCCCGGACAGAAAGACGATGAGGTCGATGGCATCGGCGATAAGGGCGCGCGGAACCCTCGCCACGGCCTCCTGCACCAGGCTTTCGATACGGTTGAGCGCAGCGGCGGAACCATTGGCGTGGACGGTCGCAATCCCGCCGGGGTGACCCGTATTCCAGGCCTTGAGCATGTCGAGGGCTTCGGGTCCCCTCACCTCGCCGACAATGATCCGGTCGGGCCGCAACCGGAGCGTGGAACGCACCAGGTCGGTCATGGTGACGATGCCCGCCCGCGTGCGCAGCGCCACGGTATCGACCGAGGGGCTTTGCAATTCGCGCGTGTCTTCGATCAGGATCAGCCGTTCCTCCCTGGCCCCGATCTCGCCCAGCAGGGCATTGGCGAGGGTCGTCTTGCCAGAGCTGGTGGCGCCGGCGACTAGGATGTTCCACCGCTCATGCACCGCGCGACGCAGAAGCGCCGCGGCGGTATCGCTGATGATGCCATCGCTGACATAATCGTCCATGCTGTAGGGCCGGGACGCCGGCTTGCGGATCGCGAAGCAGGGGCCGACCGCAATCGGCGGCAGGATCGCTTCAAATCGCTCGCCGGTCCTTCCTTCTGTCTGCGGCGGCAATTCCGCTGATAATATGGGTGCGCCGGCATGAACCTCCGTGCGCACATGCGAGGCGACCAGGCGGATGATCCGTTCGACTTCGCCGGGCCCAAGGACAATATCGGTATCGACACGTCCTTCACCCAGCAGGTCGAGCCGCAGGGCGCCATCGGGATTGACCATGATCTCGATGACGCGGGGATCGTCAAGTGCCGCAGCGATCGCCGGTCCCATCGCGCTGTGCAGCATGGCTTTGCGCCGTCCGGCTGCCGTTTCATCATGCGTCGTCGCGGTGAATGTTTCGTGCCGGGTCACCCCTCGCCTCCTTCGGCCGATGGGGCCGCGATCGTCCGCTTGCCGGTTGCAAGCTGGCGGCCAACCTGGCTGATGAACGCCTCGAAGCGCTGGCGGCCCTGAGCCCGTCCAACCTCGTCATTCTCCCCGAGCGGGGGTGTCACCATGAGCTGGTAGCGGATGAACAAAGCGAGGCTTTCGACCATAATGTCGATGTCGCGGCGGGCGGCTGCCAGTTCCTTCGACAGTTCATTGAGGCGCATGCGCAGCGCCGCTTCCGCCTCACTCGCGCCGCGATGGCGCAGCCATGTCCGCAACGCATCGTTGACCAATCGGCTTTTATTCCCTGCATGGCCGGTACCCATGGCATCGAGCGCATCGCCGATCTCGCGGTCGATATAGAGATTCTGGCGGATCTTGGGCGCGCGCTTCATAGCCCCAACGCCTTTTCATGGGTTGACGCGACATCGATGGCATGGCCGCGGATGACCGGCGCCATGCGCTGCGCCTGCTCCATCGCGCGCTTGTCGGAAACGACATCCTCATCCTCGATGATGGAGCGATCCATCTCCAATTCGGAATTCTGCCTGCCGGTCCGAATCTCGGTTTCAAACGCCGGATGCCGATGCTGCTGGCGCCCGCCTTCGTCGGCCGCCTTCCCCGTGACAGCTGCGGCAGCCAATGTACCTCCCCGCTCGGCAGGCGCACTCCAATCATCTTGCCGCGACGGGGGAATGTCGGAATAGGCCTTGTCGCTCAGCAGCGGCGGCGCTCCGATACGAGCGGCGAAATTGGGATCGCTATAATAGCGCAGCTTCTTCGCGCGGATCGGCGCCATGCCGGCGACGAGGACCAGTTCCTCCTCGGTCGAAAGCTGCATGACTTCGCCGGGTGTCAGAAGCTGGCGCGCGGTTTCCTGGCGGCTGACCATGACATGGGCCAGCCACGGCGCCAGACGGTGCCCCGCATAGTTGCGCATGGCGCGTTGTTCGGTCGCCGTCCCCAGCGCATCGGATATACGCTTCGCCGTCCGATCGTCATTGGTCGCAAAGGCGATACGGACGTGGCAATTGTCGAGAATGGCATTGTGCTCGCCATAGGCCTTTTCGATCTGGTTAAGGCTCTGCGCGATCAGGAAGGCCCGGATCCCGTAACCGGCCATGAAGGCAAGGCTCGTTTCGAAGAAATCCAGCCGGCCAAGCGCGGGGAACTCATCCAGCATTATGAGGAGTTGGTGCCGTTGATCTTTCCCGGCCGACTGATCGAGGCGCTCGGTCAGCCGCCGTCCGATCTGGTTGAGGATCAGCCGGATCAGCGGCTTGGTACGGCTGATGTCGGACGGCGGCACCACCAGATAGAGCGAACAGGGCTGCGTGCCCTCCATGAGATCGGCGATCCGCCAGTCGCAGCGCGACGTCACTTGCGCGACAGTGGGATCGCGATAGAGGCCAAGGAAGGACATGGCGGTCGAAAGCACGCCCGATCGTTCATTCTCGCTCTTGTTCAGCAATTCCCGGGCGGCGGAGGCGACGACAGGATGGACCTGCGGATGCTCCTTCGTCCCGAGATGGTTGGCGGTCATCATGAGATGGAGCGTTGCCGCAAAGCTTCGGCGGGGATCGGAAAGAAAGGTCGCCACATGGGCGAGCGTCTTTTCCTCCTCGGCATAGAGAATATGGAGAATGGCGCCGACCAGCAGGGAATGGCTGGTCTTTTCCCAGTGGTTCCGGGTTGTCAGCGCGCCCTCGGGATCGACGAGGATATCGGCGATATTCTGGACGTCCCGGACCTCGTCCGCGCCGCGGCGAACCTCAAGCAGGGGATTGTAGCGGGCAGAGCGTGCATCCGTTGGATTGAACAGCAGGCAATGCGAGAAACGGGCGCGCCAGCCTGCCGTCAGGGTCCAGTTCTCCCCCTTGATGTCGTGAATGACCGCGGACCCGGTCCAGGACAACAGGGTCGGCACGACCAGGCCAACGCCCTTGCCCGAACGCGTGGGCGCAAAGGCCATGACATGCTCAGGCCCCTCATGACGCAGATAATGGTCGCCATGGCGGCCGAGCATGACACCGGCCGGCCGATACAGTCCCGCCCGCCGCACATCCCTGTGGCTCGCCCAGCGCGCCGAGCCATAGGTCGTCACCTGCCGGGATTGGCGCGCGCGCCATAGCGAGCCGCAGATCGCGGCGGCGCAACCAACAAACCCGCTGGCCGCAGCCAGCGCGCCCGCCTTGTCGAAGACGATCGGCGCATAAGCGTCGAAATGATACCACCAGGCGAAAAGCGACCAGGGGCAATAGACCGGAATATCGCCGAGCATGAACCAGGAGGGCCCCAGCTGGGGCTGATAGGCGAGCATGATCGCCGCCCACTGGGTAGCGGCCCACACGCCTGCAAGGACGATGGCCAGCACAATGAGGATCTGGCCGATCAACAATTTGGTCGGGGTCACGGTTTTGCTCCCGCCCGCCGGACTGGACCGGTTCGAGCGGGTTCAAGAATCCGCGAAAGCTTTTCAGAAGGACATGGTGCAAATCGGCCCAGATCGGCTCAATTGGGTCGCCATTTACGGGTCCACACGATCATCGCCCGATCGATCAGGCCCCGGCATCCACCCGAAGCTGTTCGATTCTCTCGCATGCGGATATTTCGACGGCATCCCGCAACATTCGGACGGACTGGGCAATCGCCTCAAGATCCTCGATGCTAATGGCATACGCAGCCGAGTAACGCGCCTCGACATAGGCGCGCTTCAACAGTTCGAACAGGCGACGCTCTGCCCTTGTGCCCCGTGGCCAAGCGGAGATCAGACGCGTCTCAATGTCTTCGGCAAGGGATCGGAGAAATTTGATATTATGGGAGCGCGGAAAATACAGTGTTCGGACGAGGAGAAAGCAGATGTACAATCGTTCCGTTGCTTGGTGGAACGAGAATGCTGCATCCTTTCGCCAACCTAAGTCTTCAGATCCTTTCGCAGCCTGATCATCTGCCGTAACTAGCGCGCGGTTTGAACTGTCCATCCAACTTTGATGGTAGGCCAGCGCCATCTCATAAGCGTCCCGAGGTGTTAGCGGCTGCGGCGCTACCAAACTCGTTCCGGGGAGTTCGTAGAGGACGATTCCATCACGAGCGATATCAACCCAAAAATATTCGCCCTTCCGCAGGCCCTGATTCACTTCATCGAGCGTATGGACGATGATGTTGACCGGCCGGCGCACAGCGTCATCGTGCAGGATCTTGTCCTCGGCGACATACCAATAACCGGCGATGTCAGTGAGGTCGGCATGGCTGACGATGATCAGCAGATCGAAATCGGACTGGTAGCCATTTTCAGGTTCGTCGACCCAATCCATGCGTGAATAACTCCCGAAGAGAACGATCTTCAGGATCCGCCCATTGCGCTTCCAGGACTGGCTTGCGCGAGAGGTCGCCTCGGCAAATTCGCCAAGGAGAATTTTCTGGACCCGCTCCAACTCGCCGCGCTGGATATCCGGCAGGTGATCAAGATCCGTTTTCATGTCCGGATTCTCGCGGGATTTCCTTCCCTTGGCAAGCACCTATGAACTTGTCCTGGAGAAGCGAAGCGTGCACAATCATGGGGCAGGGACAAGAGCATCGCTTCCCGGCCACGGCTGTTGCATTTGCTTGCCAAGCCAAGAGCCTTTTGAACAACTTTCATGACGATTGGCAGTGATGAAGATGGCAACAGGGACCGGGGTCTTGACAGCCCATGTGCCGGTGGGACGGCCGATAAGATCGATGCCCCGGTTGCTCGCATTGACCGTTCGCGACGGTGGATCATGAAGCAGGCTCTGGCGGCATGGATCGACCAGGAGGAAGAGCGGCACAAGATGACGCTTGAAGCCTTGGCAGATGTAGACGCGGGCCGGGTGATCGATCATCAGAATGTTCAGGCCTGGGCTGACAGCCTTGCGACCGACAGCCCGCTACCCTCGCCCCCCGCGTGAAGATTCAGTGGACCAGCAAGGCGTCGTCCGTTCCTTTGCGCCCGCATGAGCGCCTGCGGCCGGTCGGACCCGATGCATCCTCGCGTGTCGTATCGCGAGCCGCAGTCTCCGCGTAACTGACGACGGCATTTCCAGGGTCAACTGATCGTCGGCCCGCTTCGACCCCGCCCGAAGGACCAGCTCACGCCATCTTCGCGCATAAGGCCGGACACACTTTGCCCGACACGCCGCTCCAGCACTGGCCGCCAGGGCACGAGCGCAAAATCCCGCGACCGTTCGAGCACCGCAAAGCGCCCGGAAATGAGGTCGATGCGGCGCCTGTATATGCCCTCGAGCTTTTCGCCCTCGACGGTCTCGGCAAAGGGCAAGGCCAGTTCGTGCGACAACTGGCCCGCCACGCGCAAAAGCTCACGTCGCCGCAGGACTGCAAGCAGATCCTTGCGATAGCGGATTTCGCCTTCGCGCTGCTCGGCCAGCTCCTCCTCCACCAGCCATTGTCGCCGACGCGCCAGCGCATCCGTCATGTCGCGACCAAAGCCTGCATTGCGCAACTGGGGAGGATCACCGTCGACCAGCGTGCGATCGAGCCAGGTTGCGGCATGGGCGGTCGCCAGTTCCGCGACACCCACGGGCGAGAGCATCTCGATCATGACGGGCTGGATCCTGAGTTGCCGATGCTCGAACGCCGCTACGCGATCGAGATGGTCGGGGGTGATGATCCAGCGCCCATCGCCCGGACGCCCGGCAATATCCCCGGCACGCGCAAGCGCCTCGAGCCTGCGGACATGCGCCTCGACATAGTCCGAACGCGCGCCCGGGTCATGGAGGCGATGCGCTTCGCCATCATAGCGTCCGCCATTGCCAGCCGCGACGGCGGCGATCGTCCGATCCACCTCGCGGACGGCTGCTTCCCTCGGCCTGATGGCGACAACGGCGGCGCCTGGCTGAGGACCGTCCCCATCGACCTTTGATGGTGGGAGCAAATCGCCGGTTTCGCCCTTGCCGATCGGCACATAATGAGAGCGTCCGTCGATGCCGTCGATCAGCAGAAAATGACGATCCTCCAGCTCATCGGCAAGCCCGCGCATGAGTATGCGCCCGATGAGCGGCGAGGCGCCTGCCTCGGCCGGATCATAGATAAGCTGGTCGGCGCTTGACCGCTCCAGCCGCAGCCGCGAAAATTCGCGCTGCATCGTGCGGATGATGTCTCCCCGTTCACCCATGGTGCGGAGGACAGATTCGAGATCTGGGTCAAGCCGATAGCGGCCGGTGGGCAGAGGCTCGGCCAGCCCCATACGCGCGAGATGCCCAAGCCTGCTCGCCTGCAAGTCATGTTCGCGGGGATCGCGGGCAATGGGTTTGACGATATGGTCATCGGCGATGCGGAGCAGCGAACGGTCGATCGGCGTGAACCTGTCCTGCGTGATTTCCGCGCGGCGCGAGACGAGAATTTCGCGATCGCTTCTGGGACCAAGATCGAGTTCAACGAGTTCAGCCGCACGCTCGCGCAATCCCCTGCTGATATAGTCGCGCGCAATGACAAGATTGTCGCCATGCTGATCGACGCCCCGGAGCAGGATATGGCTGTGCGGATGGCCCGTATTATAATGATCGACCGCGACCCATTCGAGCCGCGTGCCGAGATCCTCTTCCATCTGCATCATGAGACGGCGGACAAGGGGTTTGAGATCCTCATATCGATCGCCATCCTCCGGCGCGACGATGAAGCGGAACTGATGCCTGTCTCCACTGCCCTTTTCCAGAAAGGCCTTGCCGTCGGCATGGTCCTCCCCGGGACCGTAAAGCGCGCTGCGGTCACCCGCCCTATTGGTTCCGTCCCGCTGCAGATAGCGCAGATGGTCGACCGCCTGGTTTCCGCCCTTGCCGCCCAGCCTCACAAGCCGCGCCTTGACGATGACACGCCGGCGCTGGAAGAACGCATTGCTTGTCCCAACGCTAAGCAGCCGGCCGATGCCAGCGCCGCGCCCATAGCGATGGCCGGAAAAACCGGCTCCTCCCTTTCGTCCTGGCCCCGCGCCGCGCGCCAGATTGGCGGCGGCGACCACCCTGCCGGCATAACGCCGCGCCTTGGGCCCACGCGACGCGCGCTGCCGTCCAAGCCGGGGCGCGAAATCCTCATCATCGGCCATCGCATGGTTCCTGCTCTGGCCCCTCTCGTAGCCAGAGTGCGGCATCTTCCGCGCCATGGGAAGCGGTGCCGCCAGAGAGCCCGGAAATCCGCGCCTTTCAGATGGACTTGGCACTGGACAAGCGCCCATCCCGAAATATGGCACCAGGAAAAATGATGTGCAGACAAGAGGTTAGACGGCCTCTGGTGCCGGCACCTTTATCTTGCCTTAGGCCGCCCCCCTTCCCGCTCCCCTCTGCTCTCCCCGTCACCTCTCCTCGATCGCGGCCATTTTGAAATGCGCGAGTGCCTGCTAACGCCAAAATCGAAACACCCGTCTTGCCGCTTCTCCCCCTTCGTCCGCCAGGCAATTGGAGGCACCTGGTCTCGCGATTCCTGTCTTGGTCCCGTTCGCGTTGAAGCGCCAGGTTTCGTGGACAAAGGGTATCCATTGTCGGGCAGGGACGAGAATGGCGATGCCCACACATGCCTTTCCGATCTTTTGACATCGAGCTGCGATGGGATGCCATCTCCATGTCCGGGACCAAGGCCGGAGCATTAAGCAAGGAAAGGAATTTATCTTCAAATTGGAATGATTTAGCGGCTTGCAACCTTTCGAATTCTCCGTGTAACCAATTGGCGGGGTTTACAGGGGTCCAACATGAATCTGAAGAATTGCGCGTCCAAATGGGCGCTGCTCGCCAGCGCCAGTGTCATCACCGCGCTCGGTACCGGTTCGTCTGCGCAGGCCGCCTGCACCACCGCCAATGGCATCGTCACCTGCACGGGCGACAACCAGCCCTTCACCATAACCTCTGACACCCAGACGATTATTGCGCAGGACGCGACCGTTACCGGGTCCGGTCTGTCCGCGATCCGCCTGAACAGCACGCGAGCAAATCTCGTCGTCAATGGGACGGTCAGCGCTACTGGCGCTGCTGTGCTTACCATCCAGAATGGCGACCGGATTCTTAACTACGATCCCTATGCCGGAGCTGCATCGCCGAGGGGATACTATTCCTACCCCTACCTCTATCCCACCGGTCAGGCTAGGATTCTGATCGGAGAACAGGGCGTCATCAGTGGCGATACCGGTATCTGGATCGAGCGATCAAGCAACAACTATCTGGGCGGCTCCACGGCCTCGATCGACAATAGCGGCCTCATCACCGCGACCTCGGGAAGCGCGATCCGTGGTCCCTCCGGTCTTTCCGGCGTCAGCTACACATCGATCACCAACCAGGAAAGCGGGACGATCCATGGCATTGCAGCACCCATCGAAACAATCACCAATGCCGGCCTGATCGACGGCCGCGGCAATGCGGCCATCGACGTTGGCCTGCGCTATGACAGCTTCTTTGCCAGCTATGGCCTGTCATACATCATCAATAGCGGTACAATCACTTCCACTGCCGGGGCGACGATTATCGGCCAGCACAACCCGCTGTCCGTTAACAACAGCGGCGTGATCGGAAACAGCAATGGCGGCCAGTCGATCCATGCCGGATCGAACCTGTACCTGACCAATTCGGGCACGATCCAGGGGGATATCGTGGCCAGCGGCGCCAGCACGATCGACAGCACGGCAGGCACCATCGAGGGTGACGTGCTGCTGGGCGATGGCGATGACATCATCATCGCCGCGCTCGATGAGAATAACCGGCTGACGACCGGGATCACCGGTCAGATCGACGGCGGCGCTGGCACGAACGCCATTGCTCTCACTATTGCCGCCGATGCCACGCTGACCGGCGCGCCGCTGCTGCCGACCCGCTTTTCCCTGCTGCAGGCGGGCCTCTCCAATCAGGCGAAGCTTACGCTCGACACCAATTTCAGCGGCACGTCGCGCCTCTATGTCTTCGGCACGGGCACGCTACTCAACCAGGGACTGATCGATACACAAGGCCGGGCCATGGAGGCTTATGGCTCCGGCTATTCCTCGCCACTCAGCCTGCAAAATAACGGCACCATCAAGGCAAGCCTGAGGAGCGCGACCGACGCCGCCGTTTCGATCGATGGCGTATCCCTGACCAACGACGGCAGCATCGAAGCGACCGGCGGCGCGGGCGTGCTGTTGAAGTCGGGCTACGGCACGGCCCTCACCAACAACGGGACAGTCAGTGCGACCGGGAGCGTGGCCATACTCTTTGGGGGCGGCTATTCCAGCAGCGCGACGCTGGTGAACAAGGCTGGAGGCATCATTCAGGGCGATACAGCCGCCATCGCCATCCTGCCCGACAGCAGCCCCTATTCCTACGCTTCGACCACCATAACCAATGCCGGCTCGATCATCGGTCATGTCGATCTGACCGGCGCGGCCAGCACTGACCGCTTCGTCATGCAACAGGGCGGGACAGTCAGTGGCGATATTCGACTTGGCGCCGGGGATGACAGCTATATTTTCGACGGGACGATGCGGGACGATGGTTTCCTGGCCGGCATTTCCGGGGTGCTAGACGGCGGCGCCGGGACCGACCAGCTGCTGGCGCCGATCAAGGATGATGCCGCGATCACGCTTGACAATACCATCAATTTCGAAACGGTCGGACTGGATATCGCCGAGGGCAAGCAGCTCAGTCTTGCCGGTGCCACGGGCGGCGCCCAGCTCAGCCTCTACGGCAAGGGCAGCGTCGACCTGTCGCTCGATATCGCCGGCCAGAATGTCACGCTGATCAACGCCTCGGGCTACGGCTTCAACTTCCCCGGCGACAGTAGCAGCCTCTATGTCCAGACCGGCACAACGATCGTCAGCCGGAGCTCGCTTAATGCAGTTTTCAGCTCTGCCTATTATGGCGGCAGCGCCGTTCAGCTGGATCAGCTCGACCGGTTCACCAATGAGGGCAGCATCACCCTCACCCAGCCCACCAACCCCTATGGTGCGCGTGCCTCCGCTATCAGCGGCGGCAAGGAGGTCGTGAACAAGGGCGAGATCCTGCTCAACGGCGGCAGCGCCATTGCGGGCGCTCTCACCGTGACCAACAGCGGCATGATCGTCGAGGTCAGCGGCGGCGCTGCGGCGGTGGGCGTATCAAGCTTTCGCGATCTCACCAATAGCGGCACGATCCGCACTTCCGGCAGCGCGGTCTATGCCGGCGATTACAGCGCCTCGACGGTCCGCAACAGCGGCACGATCGAAAGCACCGGCACGCGGGCGATCATTGGCGGTTATGCGCCCACCGTGGTCGTCAACCAGGCCGGCGGAACCATCACCGGCGGCGCGGGCCTCGAAGCCATCGCCCTTTCCGGCGGCGGCGCAGTCAGCAATGCCGGCACGATCAACGGCGATGTGAACCTCAGCTATTCTCCCTATGGCGGCGCCAGCTATGCCAGCGGTGCCTATGTGGATCGCGGCGGCACGCTGAACGGCGACCTGCTGTTTGGTGCTGGCAACGATATTTTCGTTGCCAGCAGCGACACGCTCAGCGTGATGGGTAGCATCGACGCAGGTGATGGCGTCGACAGCTTCGTCCGTGCCTATGATGCCAGCAGGACCGTCGACCTCAATGCCTTCCCCTCGTTCCCGGGCGGGTTCGAGCGGTTCGGCGTCGGTGCCTTGGGCGAAAACACGGTCATTACGTTCACCGCCACCAATAGCTCGATCCGCAAGCATCTCACGCTGGTCGGCGACGGCGCGATCGTCAATCAAGCGGATTTCAGCACGGCCAACCCCTCGGAACAGTTGCTGACGCTGGGCTATTCGGTAGATCCGCTCAACCTTTCCGGCGCCGGCTCGACCCTGAATTTCATCAACCAAGGCAAGATCAGCGGTGCGGTCGGAGGCTATACCGCCAGCTTCACCAATGAAGGCACCATCAGCAACAGCGCCAGCGGCGTGACAGCCGTGGAACTCATTGCCAACAGCCCGGATGGCTTCACCTTCCAGAATAGCGGGACCATCGTCTCGCCCAATGGTTCGCCCTATTTTTACACTACCACAGGCGTCACCATTCAAGGCGCATCCGACAGCCAGATCATCGACAATGTCGCAATTGGCAACAGCGGAAGCATCACGGGCGGACTGTCGGCCTCGTTCCATGCGACCGAATTCAGTTTCGCCAATTACGGGACGATCGAACCGGGCCTTAACAGCTATCTCCCTTCGGTCTCGCTCTCACTCGGCCAGAGCTATTATAGCGGTACTGACACTAATGCCGACAAAGCGACGATCAGCAACGGCGGGAGCCTGACGAACGCGATCGATGCCGCAATCGCGGCCAAGGCGCTGGCTTTCAGCAACGGCGGTACGATCGGTTCATCCCTTTACGGCGCGGCCGTCTTGCTCACCCAAACGGCGCATGAGACCCGTGACATGACGCAGGGTCTCTATGGGGCAATCGATCAGGAAAGCCTGTCCTTTGCTAATAGCGGTACGTTGAACGGCAGCGCTTATCTCTATTCCAGTGCAACCTCCATCGCCGTCGCCAATAGCGGTACGATCGCCGTGCCGATCAACAGCCTTGTGGAGCTGGATGACCCGGCTCTGAGGATCGAAGGGAACAGCCTGGGTAGCCAGACCATTGCCTTCACCAACAGTGGCGGGATCAGCACCAACCGCCTGGGCGCTTCGGCCGTTTCCATTGAGAGCGATGCGCGCTCAGTCGAACAGCTTAGGAACGGCTTTGACGAGACGGATGGCCCGATCGCCGGCGAACCCACCACGACCATCATCGTCACCAACAGCGGCACGCTGATCGCCGAGGGCGGTGCCAGCTATCGTCCCGCAACCACGCTGCCCTATCCTTGGTATCCTTCATTCCCCGAAAGTCTCAACCTCGTCGCCGCGCTCAGCATCGATGCCTCCAGCGGCGGCCAGTCCAGCATTACCTTGATCAATGAGGCAGGCGGGATCATTTCCGCCACCGGTGCGACCCGCAATGCTGCCGATGTGCAAAACCCTGTGGTCGCGGGCCTGGAAAATATCGGTTCGACCGCCTTTATGGGTCGCGCGAATCAGATCACGCTGGTCAATGCCGGGACGATCCGCGGCCTTCAAGGCGGGATTGTGCCTGCCAGTCTGCAGGTCGATCCGACCGCATCCGACCATGATTTCGCAGGCCAGTTCCTCGCCGGCGCGATCCAGACGATCAACTCGGCTGACAACGTCACCAACCTCGCCACGGGCGTGATCACCGGCTCGGTCGATCTGGGCGTGTTGGACGACAGCATGGCCAATTACGGCACCATCAACGGCAATGTGTATCTGGGCGAAGGCAATGACCGCTTCACCCATGGCCTGGGCGCGACACTCAACGGCACTGTCGATGGCGGCACCGGCACCGACGCACTGGTCATCGACATCACTGGCGGTGGCCTGCTCAACCAGGCGACGCTCGACAAGTTCGTGAACTTCGAAGAACAGTCCATCACCGGCACCGGCACCATCACTACCGATGGCCCGCTTTCGATCGCCAGCCTTGTGCTGCGCGACGCCAACCTTACCCTGGCCGCCGGGCAGACGCTCAAGACCGCAAGCGACACCAGCATCGTCTTTGCCGAAGGCACGAACAGCCTGGTCAATCTCGGCACCATCGCAGGGTCCCTGAACTTCACAGCAGGCACGAACAGTTTCGTCAATCGGGGCAGCATTGCAGGACCCGTCACCCTTGGCGGGGGGAGCAACAGCTTCACGCTGGGCGCCGGATCCTCGGTCAGCGGGCCGGTCATCGCCAATGGCACCGACGATCTGCTGATCCTGGCGGCGGGCGGCACCGACGCGGCACCGCAGGAATCGCGCCTGTCCGGCTTCACGGGCTTCGAACGCACGCGGCAGGACAGCGGCGCGCTCGCTCTGTCGGGCGACTTCACCACCGGGCAGTTGATCCTTGCCGGCGGCCGCTTTATCGGCCGCACCGGATCGGTACTCAATGCCCCCTCCATCCTGGTCAACCAAGGCGCGACCTTTGGCAGCGCGGGGACCGTCAACGGCAATATCATGGTGCAGGGCGCCCTCTCCCCCGGCGCCTCTCCGGGCACGATGACGGTCAACGGCAATGTCGCGCTGGCGGGTAGCTCCACCACCCTGTTCGAGATGACGCCGACCATCAGTGATGCGCTCATCATCAATGGTACGCTCAGCATCGCGCCGGGTGCGACGCTGAAGATCACCGGCAATCGTCCGCTGACCCCTGGCGTCACCTATGAACTGATCACCGCCACCAGCGGCATCACCGGCAGCTTCGCCACCATCGACAAGGCATCCAGCGTTGTGGGCTTTGTCCGGCAGGGCGATCACAGTATCGACCTGCTGGGCCAGTTCGTACTTGGCAGCGGCGCCAGCGGCCAGGTCACGCAGACGGTCAATTATCTGAACGACCTGCTGATCGCCGGCACCGCAACCAGCGGCATTTTGAATGCGGCGCCTTCCTTGTTGCTGGCAGATGGTACGGTGAATCAGGCAGCCGTCGCTCGCCTCAACGCGGAAAGCTATGCTTCCGCTCCGCAGATCGGCATCGAAAATGGCCTGGCCATCGCCTCGGCCCTGCGCACCGCCTCGACCAGCGCGCGGGGTGAGGAAACGGGCCTCTTCACCTTCGGCCAGACGCTCGGCGGCTGGCGCCGCCTCCCCGGCGACGCGGCGCTCGGCACCGCGCGAGCGAATATCTCGACCTATGGCGCGCTTGCCGGCATCGGTCTCGGCTCACAGACAGCCTCGCTCGGCGCGTTCGTCGGCTATATCGACGCCCGCCAGCAGATCGGTGCGCTTCAGGCCAGGACCAAGGCCGAAGGTATCATGGCCGGCGCAGTCGCGCAGGCGTCGCTTGGCCGTTTCCATGTCGCCGCCTCGCTCAGCTACGACGGCAGCAAGGCCGACACCGACCGCAGCCTGCTCAGCAGCAGCAAACTCAGCAGCCATTATCGCTTGCGCAGCTGGACGGCGGATATTTCGCTGGGCCATGCCTTCGCTCTGAACGATGGCTGGAGCTTCGAACCCGAGGTCGGCTTCACGCATGTCTCCTCGCGCCGCGGCAGCGCGAGCGAGACGGGTGATGCTGTCTGGGCACTGGATGTCCAGGGGCGGCGGACCAAGGCCAGCTTCCTGCGCGGCGCGCTCGAACTGCATGGCCCGGCCGAGGCTCGTATCAATCCATGGCTTTCCGCGGGCGTTCTGCATCAGCTGAGCGGCAACAGCAGCTTCGCGACTGCTGCCTATGCTGGCGTATCCGATGACCTGACTGTCGCGGGCGTGAGCCGCAGCAGGACGCTAGCCACGGTCGGAGCAGGCGTGAACCTGCGGGTTTCGTCGGCGGCAACCCTCTTTTTCAGCGGCAACAGCGAATTTGGAGCCGAAAGCAGCGGTCAAAACCTCACTGCTGGCCTGAGGATCCGTTTCTGAAGATCCAATATTAGCAAAGCGGAGCGCCCAACTTATCAGAGAAGGCTCACGTTCCCATGACCAATGCCGGTCTTGCCCATGCGCTTGCTGCCGATCACGGCATCTCCAAGGCTGACGCCCGCAATATGGGGATGCCGTCTTCGCCGCCATCGTCCATTCTGCCAGCAAGGGCCACGAAGTGTCCCTGAGCGGATTCGGCAAGTTCAAGGTCAGGCACAACCCGGCCCGCGAGGGCCGCAACCCCGCGACCGGTGAGACGATCCAGATCGCGGCATCAAGGCAGCCTGGTTTCACCGCAGCCAAGGCCGTCAAGGATCAGCTCAACCGCTAATGCCCCAGTCAACTGCGGTGCCGTGGTCATGCGCGGCGCCGACATTACGGCACCGAGCATCGGTCAGACGCCACCACTCAACACCCCTCCCAGCGTGCCTGGGCGACGCTTGCGCCTGCCACATCAGGCCGCGCGATCAGTCCCTGTGCCCTGCCATCACCAGCGCCCAATATGATCGCGCTGAACCAGGCGCGATGAAAGATCAGCGTCCCGCTTCGATCGGGCAATTGATCTGCTGATGTCGGAAAGGCACATCCCCAGATGCGGTCCCATCAATCTGGGCAATCCTCAGGCCAAGGGCATGCAGGGTTCCAGGGTCTGATCCACAGCAGGCGGAATCCGGGCACAGCTCAGTCTGAAGCAGTTGATGCAGCAAGTGCCCGCAAGATCGCGACCCGATCGGGATCAACGCCGTACCGCGAAAAGCGGGTCGGAATTCGCCCTTCCCTCGCCCGGCGCCTCTGCCTTCTCGGGTACAGGCTCTCCGGCCAGATAAATAAAAAGGGGCGGCGGATTTGCGACCGGTGAGGGTGGCGGTAACGCCGTAGGATAGGGTCCGATCAGTGATGCGAGGGTCATCATATAGGCGCGCGTTTCCGGCGGCAACGGCCGGCCTTCGATGAGAAATTGCCGATAGCGCTCGGGACCGGCATGATAGGCACCGAACAGCCCCGGATAGCCGAAGCGCTGGTTCATGGCGGCAAGATAGGCGGTGCCCGCGAGGATATTGTCATGGGGATCGTGTGGATTCTGCCCGAGCCCATGAAGCCTTCGCATGTCCGCCCAGGTCCCGGGCATCAGCTGCATGAGCCCCATGGCCCCGGCGGAGCTGGTGATGGGCTTGCCCTGCCAGACCGTGCGGCCGCCGCTCTCCGCGCGCATGACCGCCTCGACCCATAGCCGGTCGATCCCGAAACGGGCCGACGCCTCGGCTATCTCTCCGGCCCAGTCCGCAACTGGGTCGGCGCGCAGCGGCGTTGCCCAGAGGATCAGCCCCATCGCGATCGACCGCAGGCATCGCGTCAGCCCAGCCATAGCGGGCTCGCCTTGCCGATGATGTCGGCCTCTCCCACCGGCCCGAAATAGCGGCCGTCGAAAGATGCCGGAACCTTGTCCATGAGGAGGAAATAGCGGCCGGGACGCAGACCCTCGCAGCCCTCCCACCAGGGCAAGGTCCGGCCCATGCTGTCATGCAGGAGGCGTCTGGCGACCAGCTTTCCGTCCAGCGCCACCCTCTCGCCGCGCGCGCAGACGATGTCGCCCGGAACGCCGATAACGCGCTTTACCAGCGGCACGTTCATGGGGAGATAATGCCGCCGCGCGGCAAGCAGGCGGGCCGGATAGGGCGCGCGCGCCACCACCATGTCGCCGCGCGCGAGCCTTGCCCCCGGGTACACCAGGTAGAAACCGACCGGGGCGCTCGCTGTCGCATTCCAGACCAGGCGCGGGGACGGCGGGAAGGCAATGGTCGCCCCCAGCGCAAGCGCGCCCAACCCGATCCAGAGGGCATGGCGCCGCAGGCGGCGGCGCCTTGCGCGTGCCGCGCGCAACGCCTCACCCCAGGCGAAAAGCGGGAGGTCGCGAGGCCGACTCATGCGCCTTCTCCAGACCTGCGGGCCGCCGACCAGGCATCAAGATCATCGACATGATAACGCCAGCTTCCGCCATGCATGCGGCAGAGCGGCCCCCGCCCCTGATGGCGCAAGCGCTTCAGGGTGTTGGCGGCGATCCCCAGATGAAAGGCCGCCTGCTTGGCGGTCAGATAGGGGCAGGTATTCCGCGCGACCCGGGCGCGCTCGGCCAGGTCCCGCGGTTGGGCGCCGGGCCGTTCCTTCGCATGATCTTCCATGGCTGTTTTCCTTCGCGACCCGGCCCCGGAAGGGGCATGTGGGTCAGATCGGCCCATGCTGGGGCGATCCGGCCCATCGCGGCACGGTCGGAAAATGGGGGGCGCCCTTTTCGACCCCCGGCGCGATCATCCGGTCCCGGCCGCATGGAAAGCGACCGGGACCGGCGACGGACCATCAGTCAGCCGGATTCCAGATGATGGCGAAGGCATCCTCATCATCCTGCCCGGCGGCCCGGCCCAGATTGGCGTAGAGTCGGCGGGGTCCGAATTCCGGGGCGGCAAGGCTGAGCGATACATAGTCCTTGCCGGAGGTTTCGCTGATCCGGATCCAGCCCGCCCCGATCTCAACCCCCGACGCCAGGACGCGATAGTCGGGCTGGGTACTGCCATTCTTGTGGCTGTTGGGGATGATCTCGACATCGGTGCGAATCGAGAGGGTGCGAAGCTGGCCCTTGAAGCCATTTCTGTTGCGGGTGACATAACCGATTGCAGCCATTTTCTGTCTCCTGTCGTGTGCCCGCGAACCATTTCCGGGCGACAGCAGGCCAGGAGGGCCGGGCCGCAAAGGCCTCACGCACCGCAGGCCGAAGCGTCAGCGAAGGACCGGCCGGCCAGCCTTATTTGGTCCGCGAGGAGCCCTGCCAGGGGTGGGGAAATAAGGCGCAGCCGAGCCGGTTGCGGGAGGGTGGGCCCGGCCCAGAAGCCTGCTTTTCAAGGCGCCGGGATGGATCGCGCGGCAGCACAATCGGGAAACGATGGCATGCATGGCCCGTCAGTCCGACAACCAGGAAAGAAGGCCGCGTTGCATCATGCCACAGTTCGCTTCGGACGATTGCATCGGCATCATCAAGCGGGCGCGCAATTCATAGGAAAGGAGGATCATGCCGCCCTCCCATCCATGGGCGTGGCGGCAATGGCGGGATCAGCCTCGCCCTCTCCACCCACGCCCTACCGGGCAGCGCGATGCTTCTCCAGCAGCCAGTCGGCGGCAAGGCTGCCCTGCCGATCCTCTGCTCTCCTATTTCGGTCGCATCAGCAGCCGATAGCCGCCCTGCGCCATGGCGCGGGCGGATTTCACCATGCGCCGCACGCGCTGGCGCACATGGTCGGTCCGGCCTTCCCAGCCCGCTTCCACCGCCAGTGCCCCGAACAAGGCTTTGCCGATTTCGCGGTGGCTGGCCCCCGACGCGCGCGCATCATGGACGCGCAGCAGCGCCAATCCCCGCCCGATCACGGGATCAGCGGGATAGAGCGGCGCGCGAAACCGGCCAGTCCTGACCAGATCAAGAAAGCGCTCGAGCGTTCTCAGGCGCCGGGCCGCCCCTTGCGAGCCCCATATCTCATAATGCAGCAACACAGCGCCCCGGGTGTGGGTCAGGCTGCCTGCCATGATGTCGATTCTCAGATGCCGAAGCCCATCGCTTAGCACGGCATGTTCCCGGCCCATGGTATCGGTCGCGATCCGCAGCCACGGCAGCAGCTGCCCAAGCTCGATTCTTTCCTCCACCGGCGCAGAATGGTTGGCGATGACGACAGGCAGGGTCGCAGGATCGATATCCGCACGCCAGATGATCCGAGCCTCCGGTGCCGGGAGGTCGGGATGTTCAGCGAAAGTGAAGCCCCCATGGCGACGGGTCCACGGCACCTCTGGTAATGCGGCTCGCCTGCGCATGCCAGGCGACATAGTCCGGATCGCGGCGCAGCCATTCCCACATCAGTCCCGCGCGATCGATTCCGCGCAGCCCGGCATAGCATGCCGGATCCTGCCAATTTTCGGCGGCAGGACCCGCAGCGCTCCGTCTCACCGCTCGCTTTCCGGGCGGACCGGCCGCGCTTTGGCCGCTTTGAATGATCGAAGTCGGCGATCTTTGCTGCACGGCAGCAAATATGTCCCCGGACAGAAAAAACCATGATATGTCAGGTTCATGACAAAACCTGCCGGTCGGCGGCATGAGGCCCCGCCTTTCGGCCACAACAATGAGGAAAGGCCGACTGCAGGACGCGCGGCAGCTTGAGATGCCGCCTGCGGCCGGGACGCGTGCGCATGAGCATGCATCAGGAAGCGATGCATTTCCTCCAATGCATCAACCAGGTTCGGACGCGCGATGACATGGGGTCCGTCATGCGCGTGATTGCAGAGCAGCTGGGCTTTCAATATTTTGCCCTGACCCAGCATGTCGATGTGGTCGCGGCGGGCAGCGGCGTGATCCACATCCACAATTATCCCGACCGTTGGGCGGATTTCTATGCCGCGAACGCGCTGGGCATCACCGATCCCGTCCACAGGGCCTGCCATATGACCAGCTGGGGGTTTCGCTGGACACAGATGCCCGCCCTCATTCCCTTGACGAGCGGCGACCACAGGCATCTCGCACGCGGAAGGCAGGCGGGGATCGGCGACGGTTTTACCATTCCCTCCAATATCGGTGGGCAGCCCCCAGGGTCCTGCACCTTCGCCAATGCGGGCGATCGTCCCCTGCGCGAGGACAGGCTCCTCCTGGCGCAACTGCTTGGCAATTATGCGTTCGATGCCGCTCGGCGACTCTGGTCGATGCCCCGACAGGCCATGACCGCGCCGCTCATCACCGATCGGCAGCGCGACTGCGTGCAGTGGGCGGCGCGAGGCAAGAGCGACTGGGAGACCAGCCAGATATTGGACATCAGCAGGGAAACCGTGACGAGCCATATCAAGGAAGCCTGTGCACGCTACCAGGTCAACAAGCGGATATTGCTCGTCGGCCGGACGCTGGGTGACGGAACCCTGACGATCAGCGACATTGGCGGCTGGAGCCATCCCCATTTCTGGGAATAGCGGCGACTCAGCCTCCGAACCGACCCTTGATCGCCCATGACCAAGGGAGCTTATCCATGTTGCATATTGTGAAAGAACCGTTCCGGCCGCTGCCGGACACCGTGTTGCGCGCCATGTTCGCGGCCCGCAAATCCGTCTTCGTCGATCTCCTCAAATGGCAGATTCCGGTTCTCGACGGCCGGTTCGAGGTCGACCAGTTTGACGATGAACATGCGCGCTACATCATCCTGTCCGAACCCGACGGCACCCATCTCGCCTCGGCGAGGCTGCTGCCGACCCAGCGCCCCCATATTCTCGACAGCTTCTACGCCAGATTATGCGACGCGCCACCGCCGCGCGGCGGGGACATTTTCGAGATCACCCGCTTCTGCCTCGACCGGAACCTGCGGGCGGCCGAACGGCGGGTGGTCCGCAACCGCCTTGTGACCGCGATCGCGGAGCATGCGCTGGAGAACCGCATCAGCCGCTATGTCGCCATCGCCGAGATGAACTGGTTCCAGCAGATCCTGGCCTTTGGCTGGCAATGCCGGCCATTGGGCGCGCCGCAATGGCATGAGGGCTCGCTGCTCGTCGCGTTGGAGATAGAGATGGGCGCGGACACGCTCGACCGGCTCGCTGAGGCCGGGATCTATGATCAGGCACCGATGGCAGCGTGAGACGGGAGACGCGATCATGACCGAACCCCTTCCCACCAGTGCGTCGCGCCTGATCGAGCAATTGTTCGACCAGGGCTGGTCCGTCCTACCGCACGCCTTGCCCGAAGGCGTCATCGCCGCGCTGGACGCAGATCTCTCGCCCTCTTTTGCGGAGACTCCCTTCTGCCAGGGACCATTTTATGGCGAGACGACCAAGCGCTTCGGACGGCTGCTGACGCGGTCGCCCCATGCAGAAGCCCTGGTGCGGCATCCGCTCATCACCCGGATCGCCCGGCAGATTCTTAGCCCCTGGTGCGACTGCATCCAGCTCAATGTCGGGCAGGCCATCGCCATCCACCCCGGCGCGCCGGCGCAGGCACCCCATCGCGACCAGGATATGTGGCAAGCGCCCAAGGGAGAGATCGAATATCTGGTCAATATCATCTGGCCATTGACGCCCTTCACCGCCGATAATGGCGCGACGCTGGTCTGGCCGCGCAGCCACGGCGCCCAGGCGCTCCTGCCCGGTCCAGTCACAGATCCGATCGCTGTCGGGATGGAGCCCGGCTCTGCCCTCATCCTGCTGGGATCAACCCTGCACGGTGCCGGCGCGAACCGGACCGCTGCGGTGCGGCGCGCGATCGTCACGGGCTATAGTCTGGGATGGCTCAAACCCTATGAAAATCCTTGGCTTGCCTATCCGCCCGCAGTCGCACGCCGGTTTTCTCCTGAACTGGCCGAGCTCGCCGGCTATCGCCAGCACCGCCCCAATCTCGGCAATTTCGAGGGACAGTGTCCCTCGGTCCTGCTGACTGGCGCGCCTGATCGCCCGCTGGCCGCGATCGATGCGCTGCGGCCGGACCAGCAGGACATGGTGGCGGCCTTTGCGGCGCGGCAAAGCTGAATCAGGATGAACGCCGGTCCAACCTCCGAGCGGGTTCAGCAGAGTCTCAGGCGCCTCATCATGGAACGGGGCTATCGTCCCGGATCCCGTCTCGATCCTGCGGAGCTTTCCGCAATCCTGGCATCGAGCACGACACCGATCCGGGAGGCGCTCAACCATCTGGCGGGCGAGGGCCTTGTCGAAGCGCGAAGCGGCGGGGGCTTCCTTGTGCCGCTGATCGACGAGCCGGGCCTCAAGGATCTCTACGCCTGGTCGGGCGACATCGTCCAGCTCGCCCTGCGTAGCGCCCGCCTTTCGCTGCTGCGAGCGATCGAACTCGACCCGGATTTCGCATCGGGCGCAGACCGGGCCGCGCACCTCCTTCACCGAATCGCGAGCGCCTCCAGCAATCGCGAACATGGCGAAGCGATGGAACGCACCAACGCCCGCCTTCATGTCGCGCGTATCGGCGAAGAAGACATTCTGGGCGACACTGGGGAAGAATTGCAGGCGCTGGCGCACAGCGCGCGCGCCGGTGACATCGGGCTGCTGCGCAGGACCTCATCGACCTATCATCTGCGCCGCCAGCGCGCCGCGGCAAAACTGCTTCGCGGCATCTATCGAGATGATTAACAGGCGGGACATTCCGCCTGCAACTTGCCGAAGAGCAATATCCATTCCTCCCGATCATTCCATATGTTCGCGATATCGGATCCGTATAAATTTCGGATAGGGCCGTCCGCTTCCTACGCTCCATGGTGCTGCAACTAGTCGCAGCAAAGCCAAGGAGTGAATATCATGGAACGTGACAATGACGTGATCGAACTCGGCGCGGTCAGCGTGGAAACCAAGGGGCCCGGCGGCATCACCGGCGATGTCGGGCTTGGTGAAAATAATTTCGGCCTTTCCGACGACTGAAGCGATGGCGCGCAGCTTCGCGGCTGCGCGCCTCGTCCGTTCGAGACACAGAATGAGCGGCTATACACTGCGCGATGGTCTGAGCTTCTGCCGGACCGAGGGACAGGTCATTTTCCTCGACCTCCATGCCGATCGCTATTTCGGCCTGCGGCCAGCGCTGGACCAAGCGTTCAGATCCCTCATCGACGCTAACCACATCGATGCCCGGCAGTGCGACGCCTTGCTGGAAGCGGGCATCATCATCCGGTCGCCGGTCGGTATCAGGCCCGCCCCCTGCCCGCGCTCGCATGCATCCGAGGCCAGGCTGCCCATTGCGAAGCCGCGCCTGTCACCAGCCTATCTCGCAAGCGCCCTGACCCGCCGGTTCTGGTGGCGCGCGAGACTGAGACAATTGCCCTTCTCGCGGAACATCCGCTCGATCGAACGGCGAAAGCTTGGCGTGACCCCACGGACGGCCCCGACCGACCGGCTTGCCCATATTGATCAGGCCTATCGCCGGGCCGCCATGATTGTCTCTGCCCGTGACCAGTGCCTCCCCACCGCGCTGTCGCTCGCGTCATGGCTGATCGCGCTCGGCATCCGACCGGATCTCGTCCTGGGCGTCAAGCTCAACCCCTTCCAGGCCCATAGCTGGGTCGAGGTCGACGGCATGGTCGTCGCCGATGATCCCGATCAGGTCCGTCCCTTCTGCCCGATCAGGATCATCTGATGGAGAGATTTGTCGCCATATTCGCGCCGAAACCGGAACGCAGTCCTATCGCGCCGCCGATCCGGAGCGCGATTTCTCGCGCCGAGGCGCTGTCGGTCATGATCGACCGGGACGATATGCTGGTCGCAAGCGGCGGCGGACAAGTCCGGCATCTGGGCGATGATATCGGCATGGTCATCGGCCCCATTTTCGCGACCGGCAAGAGCGATCCGGCGACCCCGCCCTCGGATGTCGCGTCCAGCGGCGATCCGTCAGATCTCCATCGCTTCAGCCAGGACTATTGGGGTAATTTCGTCGCGATCCTGCGCGATCGCGCTGCAGGCTTTCATGTTCTGCGTTCGGCCTTCGGGCGCCTGCCCTGCTTCCATGCGGTGCAGGGCGATCAGCTTATTCTCGCTTCCGACATGGCCCTGCTGTCGCTTGGCGGATGGAAATCCCGTGGGGTCGAATGGTCCGCCATATTGCGCCGCCTCGCGCTCAGGGACATCCCCTCGCCCTCCACCTGCCTCATAGGCGTGAAGGAACTGCGGGGCGGCTCCCGTCTCGATCTCACCCCAGAAGGGCTGAGCGTCACGCAGACATGGAACCCATGGGACCGGGCTGGCAGGCACCATTGGATCGACGACCGGGACGAGGCCGCGCGCATGATCCGGCGCGCGGTATCGACCGCGACCCGCGCCAGCATCATGGGGGCCAAGCGTGCCCTGCTCATGCTGTCGGGCGGGATAGACTCCTCCGTGCTGGCCGCCGCGCTCGGCACTCATGGCTGCCCCTTTACCTGTTTCAATCTCGCCAGCCGCGGCGCGATCGGCGATGAACGCCATTATGCCCGGATGGTCGCATCCCATCTGGGCGCGCCGAACATCGAAGCGCAATGGGATGCTGGCATGGTCGACGTCAGCCGTTCCCATACCCAGGATCAACCCAATCCCCTCGCCCGCAGCTTCATGCAGGGCACCTCCCGCCTGCTCCATGAGGCGGTCGGGGCAAGCGGAGCCGATCTCACCATCGATGGCGGCGGTGGGGACAATGTCTTCTTTTCCTTGCGGTCCATCGCGCCGGCGACCGACGCTTTCCTGCGCGGACGAAGCCTGGGTGAAGGCTGGTCTACCGCCAAGTCGATCGCGGCCATGGCCGATGTGAGCACGATTACGGTGCTTGGCCGGGCAGTGTCACGCGCGTTCCGCCGGTCGCCGGCCTATCGCTGGCGGCCTATGACCCAATTTCTGTCCCCGCAGGTCATGGGCGACACAGCTCTTGTACCACGCCACCCCTGGCTGGAGCCGCCCCGCGGCGGTGAAACCGGGACGGCCGCCCATATCGCGCTCATCACCGCCGCCCAGGGCTGGGCGGAAGGCAATGATATCCGGAGCCCGGTGCGCCATATGACGCCTTTGGCTTCGCAGCCGGTCGTGGAAGCATGCCTGCGGATACCGAGCTGGTGGTGGTTCAGACAAGGCCAGAACCGGGTCGTGGCACGGGATGCCTTTCGCGACAGCTTGCCAGCAGCCGTCGTCGACCGCAGGACGAAGGGCACGCCCGACAGCTATATCGCGGAAATCTTCACCGCGAACCGCTCCGTCATCCGCGCCATGCTGCTCGACGGACATCTGCGCCGAGCCGGACTGCTTGACCTTTCCCTGCTCGAACATGCCCTGGACGGCGAGGGTTACGTCCAGGGCACGGCCTATCACCGCATCATGCATCTCGCTGACGTCGAGGCATGGGTGGCGGGGCAGGCCCAGGATTAGGGAGGAAAGGGCTGTTTTAGGCGCAGCCTGTCCCAGATCGCATATTGCTCCGCCTTGCGCGGATCGGGATCTTTCTTGCCCTGAAGCCAGTAGAGGAACCAGTCGACATTGCGTTCGTAGATCGCCAGCCGGTGTCGCGGCTGCCATTTATTATGAAATTCATCGGGAAAGACATACATGTCGACCGGCTTGCCCTGTTCGCGCAAGGCAGCGAAGACGTCGATCGCCGTCAGATATTCCCGATCGGCCAGTTGCATGAGCAATGGCGTATCGATCGACGCGGCATTGCGGATCATCGAACCGGGCTCCCAATAGTCCCGATCGTCGGATGTGGCGGGCGGGAAACCCTGCGACCGCATCTTCCGGGCAAAGGCCGGGCCGATGGTGGCGTTCACGGTCCAGGGTTCAAGACAGCAGGTGCTAATCGCGGCTGCGGCAAAGCGGCGGCTGTTGATGAGGGCAAAGCCGACCGTGCTCGATCCATCGCTCAAACCGGTGATGCCGATGCGATCCGGATCGGCAATTCCCATGTCGATGACGCGCTGCACCCCGGTCATGACCGAAGATTGCATGCTGCGCCTCTCCCCCCAATCCCGGTCATTCTCGGCCAGCAACTTCTGCCAGTCCTTGTTGAGCGGGTTGATCGCCCCGACATGGGGCGGGCGGTCCAGGCTGAGAACCGCAAAGCCTTTTGCCGCGAACAGATGGATCGGATATTCATTGCCGGTCGCGCCCCGCAGAAATCCGTTGCTGCGATAGGTCGTCACGATCATGGGCAGCCTCTCTTGTCCATCATAATCGGGAGGCAGGACGAGGTCACCGGCGACTTCCAGGCCTCGGTCGTTCCGCCATTCCAGCCGCTCGACCCTGCCGAACCGGATGGATCGATATTCGGGATTGGGATCGTAGAGCAGATCCATATGCCCATCGCCCGGATCGATCCGCACGATCCGTGGCGGCACGCTCGCGCCCTGACGCAAGCAGACAAGATCCCTGCCTGCGAGATCACAGCCGCTGATGACATCGCTTGTGACGAATATTCTCCGTGGCGGGCCGGAGCCAGGCCGCCAGCGATAGAGCGCCGTCGACCGGTCATTCCAGCCCTCACGGCGCAGGAAGAGCAAGGGGCCATCATGGGACATCCACCAAAGCCCGGCAAACTTGCCGCTACAGGCCCCACCCGGGCAGGGGATTTTCACGCCAGCCGCAGAGGACATGGCCAGCGCCCATGGGCTGGCCGGATTGGCGGTGACATGCTCCGTCTGGATAAAGCGCCCATCATCGGCCCTCGCCGAAAGCGGAAGGATTGCATAGCCGATCGGATCGGGGCCCAGCAGCGCCCGGTCACCTTCTTCGCCGGGCCGGGCCTCTCCCCCGCCCGGATCGACGCGAAACAGGGACAGGGCTGTCGTGGCGAGCGGCATGGGCTTGTCGCCCATCATCGGCACATAGCGATCATCATAACGAAAGCCGGTCACGGCCTCGCGCACCAATGCGGTCCGCTCCGCCATCTGTCCGGTCCGGATCGCATAGATGAGCGACCTGCCATCAGGCCCCCAGGCAAATTGCTCCACATCGACGGGAGAATGGGTGACGGCCCGGGCGGGACCGCCATCGGCACGCACTGTCCAGAGTTGGGTGACACCATTGTCCCGCCGCAGGAAGGCGATCCACCGGCCATCGGGCGACCAGGACGGCGCGAGCAGGATCGGAAATCCCGTCGGCAGGATGACCCCGCGATAATCGCCGGTCCCGCCAATAAACTCTCCGCCCTGATCGAGAAGCCGCGGCTTCGCGGATGGCTTCACATCCATCACCGCAAGGCCGATGCAATAGCTGTTGGTCGATGCCTCCGCCCGGATCAGGATGAAGGCGAGCTGTCTGCCGTCCGGGGAAAGTCCGAGCGGGCTCTTGTTGCCAAGAAGGGCGCCATCGCCCCGCCCGATGTCGCGCACGCCGAGCAGGTCCTGCGCCGTGATGGCGCGTCGCTTCATCATGGGCGCAGGGACCGGCAGCAGGTCGCTGCAATCCGCCGTCGCCGTGGAAGGCAAGGCGAGAAGTCCAACGCCCGCGGCCAGCAGCGCGATCGATCTCCTGTCCATGACGCTCACCATTTCTTGACCAGTTCGAGCGCGATGAAGCGGCCGACCGCTGAATAGTTGGTCGAGTCATAGGGCGTGTCATAATAGAGGCTGGTCGCGACGACCGAAGGCAAGGCATTGAGAATATTCTGGACCGAAAGGCCAAGCTCGACGCCGCGCAGCAGCCCCCCTTCCTCGCCAAAGCGGTAACGGGCGCTGATATCGATCGTCGTCATGCCGTCAATGTGCAGAGCCGGGGTGGAGCGCACATCCTTGACGCCGCCGATCGTGCTGAGCGTGGCCGCGGTGCGGAAGCCGCCCTTGCTCCAGCCGATCATGCCCCTGCCGCGCCAGTGCGGCGGGTTGAACAATCGTCCCGCCAGTTGCTCGACCGGACCGTCCGCCAGAAGCTGCTGCTCGCTGTCGAGATAGGTGAGATTGGCCGACATCTCGATGTTCCCATCGGAAAGGCCGGTCCTGTAGGCAAGCTGGGCATCGATGCCCCTGATAGTCTGACGCCCGGCATTGATATTGGCGCGATTAATGATCGCGGCGACCTTTGCCGGATCATAGGGCACGCCCGCCCCGTTGAGAAACTGGCTCGCATGGGCGATCGCCGCTGCAAGCTGCTCGGGCGTCGGCGCGTAGGTGATCTGCCTGGCGTAGATCGGATTGACGAGCGCCAGCGCTGACGTCGGGATCGGGTTCACGATGCGGTCGACATAGCGGGTTTGGAAATAGCTGAGCTCGAAGGACGCGCCCGGAAGGGCGGGCGGACGCAGCGCCATGGTGGCCGACCAGCTGCGCGCCTTTTCCGGCTTGAGGTCGCTATTGCCCCCGGCGATCAGCAATGCGGTGGTCCCGGCGGGATAGCCCTTCCCCCCGAATGTCGTGATTGGATATAGGATCGCCTGTTCGATCGAATAAAGCTGGATGAAGCTTGGCGCCCGGAAGGATCGGCCCCAGCTCGCCTTGATGTCGAGGAAATCAGCCGGCGCGTAGATCATGCCGAATTTGGGTGTCACGACATCGGCAAGGCCGCGATAGCGCTCATAGCGAAGCGCGGCGCTGAGACTGAGGCTGCGCATCAGCGGCAAGGCCTGCCCGGGCCCAATGAGCGGGAAGCTGGCCTCGCCAAAGGCATAGACGCTGTCCTGCGACGGCCTGGCGTTGTTGATATTGCCCACGCCCCTGAAGATTGCGAAGTCATTCGCCCGGATACCGGCCCCTATGGCCAGCTTGGCGTCCCCGCCTGGCAAGGCGAACAAGGGGCCGTCACCCGCGATCTCGCCGGTGATCGTCCGGTTATTATAGCGCCCAAAGGCCCGGCTCAAAAACCGATCGTTTATGAAGGTATCACCCTGAAAATAAGTGCGCCCCTTGCCGAAACTACCCGACAGGCTGAGCTGCCACTGCCCCAACGAGAGCCGCGCCGCTCCCGAAAAGGCCAGCGTATAGCTGTCAAAGCTCTGGGTGATCCGGCTGACCGACAGATTGGCGGCTCCGCTCGTGGGATAGGAAAATTCACCGGTCCGCTGGTTGTAAAGGCCGTCCAGTTCGATGGTCAGATTGTCACTGATGTCCTGATGGATGCTTCCCGCCACCGCATGGCGACGACTGGCCGGCAGCAGGGTCAGGTCCGGCCTGATCCGGCCATATTTGCGCTGGTTCGTCATGAGCGCAGTGTTCCGGCCATATTCATAGGTCAGGAAACCGCCGCCGCCGTTCCAGCGGCTACCCGCCAACACGCCATATTGCTGCTGGAAATTCCCGCCATCGGGCGATCCGCCGATGCGAGTCCGGGTTTCAACGCCATCATAGTCGCGCCTCAGGATCACGTTGACGACGCCGCCGACCGCGTCCGATCCGTAAATGGCCGAGGCGCCGTCCGCCACCACCTCAATCCGATCGACCGCTGCAAGCGGAATAGCGGAAATGTCGACGCCCTGCCGGGCCGAGTCATAGGGCACACGGCGACCGTTCAACACGGTGAGCGTCGCGTCGCTTCCCAGGCCGCGCAGATTGACCGAGGACCCGCCGCCGACATTGCCGCCCGTGCTGGACGGCACGTTGAAGCCGACGCCCGGATTCTGCCCACCGCCAAAGCTTTGTGGCAGGCTGCGCGCGACATCGCCAAGATCGGCAAGGCCGCTATCCCTGATGGCCCTGTTATCGAGAACCATCACGGGCGAGGGGATCGGCGCGCCGCGGATGCGGCTGCCCGTGACCAGGAGGCTTGCGCCCTCGCCGCTTTCCCCGTCCTGCCCGGACCCGCGTCCTTTCCGGATAATGATAGTGCCCTCGATCCGCGTCCAGACAAGACCGGTTCCGGCAAGCTGTCGATCCAGGGCTGCCTCCACCGTGAACGCGCCCTGCAGGGCTGGGCCATTCACTCCCTCGACAAGGTCCGCATCAACAAGGATTGTCTGCCCGGAGCGCAGGGCCAGTTCACGAATCGACGCACCAAGCGGCTGAGCGGGCAACACCATTGCGATGCTGGAAGAATGCTGGGCAAGCGCCGCCGGGGCGCTGACCGCGAGCGCAGCGGCGACGATACTGCCGGACAGATATAGAGCGGATAATGAAAATGGAGACATTTGGCCTTCTCCCCCTTGCCGCCAGTGGGCGGGACAGTGGGAAGACGCCGGCTTGCTAAAACACCCGACAGATTTTTTTACATATTCGATCCCGCCCGCTTGGGCGGCGCCATCAGCAGGAGCGTGGCGCGGTCGGGCCGCTCCACCTTGAGATGGAAACTGGCCGCGACAGCGCGCGCGAACCCTTCTGGATCGCGAACCCTAAATGCACCCGTCACGCGCAGCGGCATGGCAAAGGGCTCGGCCAGCCGGATCTGTATCCTGTTGTAGCGGTTGATCGCTGCCACCGCCTCGGCAAGGGGCGTGGCATCGAGCGCCAGCATGCCCGATACCCATCGCGCCTCCACCGCCGATACGGCCTGCCCGGTCCTATGCCCATCAAGCGCGACGCTCTGTCCCGGTCCAAACGCCCTTGTCTCTGCACTGGCATCGGATCGGTGCAATTCCACTGACCCATCGATAACGGTAACCAAGGGATGCGCACCGATCAGGCTGACGTCGAACATCGTGCCATGGGCGACAATTTCGCCACCCGGGACCCGCACACGGAAGACGCGCCTCTCATCCCCAGCGACCTCGAAACGCGCCCGCCCCCGGTCGAGGTCGAGCCGCCGTTCGCTGCCGGACAATTGCACGCGAAGCCGCGAGGCCGTGTCGAGGATGACGGTTGATCCGTCCGCAAGGCTGATCGTCCGGATCTCGCCCACTGCCGTTTCATAGACGGCGGCCTCAGCCGCCGTGGAAATGCCCAAGGGGCCGCCGAACCGCAGGAAGCTGACCGACGCCACCCCCAGCAGAACGGCGGCGCCAAGTCCGGTAGCCGCGATATGCGTCTTCTGCCGCATCCAGAATGGCGCGCGCGGGAGCGAGCGGTTCCGGCCGACATGCCGTTCCTGGAGCAGCGTGCCGAGCTGCCAATTGCGCTTAATCAGGTCATACGCGATGCGATGCCGGGGATCCGCATCGATCCAGAGCGCAAAATCGCGCTCCAATGCCGGATCGGATTGTCCGGCACGCCGCGCCAGCCATTTTTCGGCGGCTTCATGGATGGATTGGGGAATCTCTGCCCCGCCGGGCTCAGTCATGCGCCCGCAAATGCCGTCCAAGCTGCCTGATCGCCCTGCTCATCTGCTTCTCGACCCCTCGCACGCTCAATCCGGTCCGTTCGGCAATCTCGGCATAGCTATAGCCATCAAGACGGCAAGCCAGAAATATCTCGCGGGTCAACGGCTTCAATCGCAGCACGGCCTCCTCGATTCGGACGAGCCGGTCGCGCGCCTCCAGCGCGGCGACGGGATCGCCACCCGAAAGCGCCAGATCCTCGATCGGAACATGATGATGCGCACAGCAGCGCTCTGCTACCCTGGCCTCATCACGCAGCACATTGCGCGCCGCCTGGCGGAGATAGGCTCCGGGTGCCCGGATCGCTCGACCATCATGGTCCGAACTTCCAGCCATGCGGCTGAAAACCTGCTGGATGACATCTTCCGCCTTGTCATGCCCCGTCCATCGCGAGAGGAAACGCAGCAGCGAGGGCCGCTCTTCCCGATACAGGCTTGCCAGCGGGTCCGGCGAGAAAGCCGCGCGATCATGCTCAGGCGGCAGGGGATCACCCTCATCCAGCGGCAGGCGCGCCATTTCCGAAGCGGGCCGTATCATAGCCTGCTCCTGCTATTTGTTCTGGCTTGCGATCCCATCCGCCGCTCCCTCGCACAAGACGAGGTTGCGCCGGATAAGACCGGGCGTTGAGCCGCGCTTGAGAACGCGTGTCGATGCCTTTGGCCATAAATGGCTTGGACATAACATCGACCACCCGGCCGCTTCCGCGACGAGTCTATCCTTCCCAAGCGAGGGGCTCAAACCTCGGCGCCTTCCAACGAAAACGCCACGACACATTATCGTAATGTCAAGTCGGCGCAACAGGTTAGAGAAAGATCGAAATCAGCTTTGTTCCACCCTCTCCGCATCGCCCTTGGTTGAGAGAGGCACCTCTGACATGCCCTAAGTTCATGTGCGAGGACAGACCGGTCGTCCACGTCGAGCATCGGCCGGGGCAGCGGTTCCACTATCGGCGCATATAAGTCCGATCCGGGCCGATCCGGGCCGATCTGGACCATTCCCTTGCAGGCCGGCGAAAAGCGATAGTCATTCATGGCAGCGGATCGCTTCTGCATCCCCGACGTGGGGCTGGCCCGCGGCCACTGGACATCGTCATGAACAGGCCAACGCCCGATGAAGAACTACAAGACCCGGCGCCTGCCCGAGGAGATGAGCAGGCGGCTTGAGCATCTGGCGACAAGTTCGGGTCGGGCGCGGTCGGAAGTCCTGGTCGATGCCTGTTTCAACCTGCGACAGGCGCCAAGCTCTTTGCCCAGTGGCCGAGGAGCTTGCAAATGATGCCCGAACTTCCACCATTCAAGAACACGGAGCTTCCAAACCCCGGCATGCTCGAGCTGATCGCCCTGTGCATATACTGCCCGACGCCGCGCCGCACACTCAAAGGCGCAGCGCGCCAGCAAGCCCTCGGTGGAACGATACGGGCGACGGCAGCTAAAGGGGCTTCTCCATGTCGACAAGACGTCGCCTAACCAAGCCACCCGGCCAAGCCGATGCGACAACGCTGCATGGGGCACCGGCGGCTGGCGAAACGCCGACGGCAACTCTCCTAACCCCGCGTGACATCCTGTCGCGGCTGAACATGCACAGCACCGATCCCGCAAAATGGATGCGCCGGACCTTCGTGAAACATGGCGTGCCCTACATCCATGCGTGCGGAAAGACGCGCGCGACAGAGTCACAATATCAGCTGCTGCTGGAGAAGATCACATGCTCTCCTTCCGTCCCCGTGGGAAGAACCGGGTTTACCATATTCGAGGAACAATCGCGCTCGGCAACAAACGGATCATCGTCAAGGAGTTCAGTTCAGGAACGAGTGACCGCGATGCTGCGGCGCACCTGATGGCGGAACATGAGACGAAGCTGCGGCACCGGCTGATGTTCGGTCCGGCCGCGATCGTGGCGCAAGGCAAAATAGCCGACGCGTTTGAAAGCTACCTGACGAAGGCGAAGCCCCCCTGCCCGTCCGATGTCCTGCGCATCGGCAAGCTCAATGGCCTGATCGGAGACTTCAGCCTGCGCGAACCCAAGCAAGCCTGGGAGCATTTTCGCCGCGCCTATCTGACCGGCCATGACCCGGCGGGTCAGGATCGCTATCGCGCCGTGTTCCAGGCCGCGATCAACGTCCATCACGACCTGCACGACCTTCCGCCCCTGCGCATCAAGGCGATCCCGTTCGACAATGAACGGGTGCGCTTTCTCAGCAAGGAAGACCGCGACCGGTTGATCGCGGCCTACTCACCGCACATACAGCCGATCATCACCCTGCTCGCCTTCCATGGCCCACGCATCCAGACCGCATTGCAGTTGCCGTGGGGCGTGAACGGCGTCGATATGAAGGAGGGCTCTATCCGGCTCAATCACACCAAGAATGCGATCATCCGATCCGTGCCGATGCATCCACGTGTCATGGACGTGCTGCGCCCGATCTGGGAGAAGCAGGGCCAGCCGACAACGGGGCATGTTTTCCTCAACCGGTTCGGTAAACCCTATTCT
The DNA here is from genome assembly GCF_015074805.1 of Sphingobium fuliginis. Classification (NCBI taxonomy): domain Bacteria; kingdom Pseudomonadati; phylum Pseudomonadota; class Alphaproteobacteria; order Sphingomonadales; family Sphingobiaceae; genus Sphingobium; species Sphingobium fuliginis. The sequence continues at coordinate 2,358,124 of NZ_CP060035.1, forward strand.
GACACCCGCTTGGCGAAGATTCCCGGCGGCAATCCGATCAAGAACCAGCACGCCACCGCGTGCAAGCGCGCAGGGGTAGAGGATTTCACCGTGCATGACTGGCGCCACCACTGGGCATCGCACTGCGTCATGGCGGGCATCGACCTCATCACCATCATGAACATGGGCGGCTGGAAGTCGCTGCGCATGGTCCAGCGCTATTCCAGTGTCAGCGTCGACCACATGCGTGAATCCATCAACCAGCTAAACTGAAGCAGAACGGCCCATGCCCGAGAGAGACGTGGCGCAGGGAAACCAACTCCACATTCTTTCGTCACCAAAACCTGCGTATGACAGGCGGGTTCGCTCGGCGCATTCGTCCGCTATATCGACACCCGTCAGCAGATCGGTGCGCTTACGGCCAGGACCGAGGCCGACGGCATGATGGCCGGTGCGATCGCGCAGGCAGCGCGGGCGGGCTTCCACATTGCCGCCTCGCTCAGCCCTGACGCCAGCAAGGTGGATACTGATCGCAGCCTGTTGAGCGGCAGCAAGCTCAGCAGCCATTACCGCCTGCATAGCTGGACGGCAGACATATCGCTGGGTCATCCCTTCAGTCTAGCCGACGGCAGGGGCCTCGAACCCGAGGTCGGCTTCACCCATATCTCCTCGCGCCGCGGGAGCGCGAGCGAGACGGGCGATGTGGTCTGGGCATTGGATGTCGAGGGACGGCGGACTAAGGCCAGCTTCCTGCGGGGATCGCTCGAACTGCACGGCGTGGCCAAGGCTAGCATCAGCCCGTGGCTCTCTACTGATGTCCTGCATCAACTGACCGGCACACGCCGCTCTGCGACCGCCGCCTATGCCGGCGTCACCGATACCCTGACTGTAGCGGGCGTAAGCCGAAGCAGGACGCTCACCACGGTTAGAGCAGGTGCGAACCTGCAGGTTTCGTCAGCTGCAGCCGTCTTTTTTCAGCGGCATCAGCGAATTTGGCGCCGAAAGCACCGGTCAAAGAGCCTCTTCTGGCTTGAGTATCCGTTTCTAAACTCCAAATACCATACAGCTATTAAATAGCTAATAGCTGTATGGTATCGCCTAGTAAGACAGGCCGAATCCATACTTTCCTGCGAACTTCTTAGACGCGCGACATCATTACAATGTCGAACCAATTCGTGCCAACACTGATGCTACGATATCTTTTTGCTGTGAACCACGAAACCGAATTTCTATAAAATTATTTAAAATAGATATGTTGGACCGTGGTCAGAAATGAATGCTTTGCCCTCTGGCCATCACGCCACAATGCCACTATTGGGATGTGCCAACATCGTTAAGGGAACAAAATATGTCAAAGAGTGCCATCGTTACCGGAATCAGCGGCCAAGATGGCGCATATTTGGCGGAGAATCTGCTCGACCGCGGGTATACGGTCTATGGCACATATCGCCGGACCAGTTCAGTCAATTTCTGGCGGATTGACGAACTTGGGATTTCCAATCATCCCCAGCTTAAGCTGGTCGAATATGATCTCACCGACATGGGGTCGGCCATCAGGCTCATCGAAACGTCTGAAGCGACCGAAGTCTATAACCTTGCTGCGCAGAGCTTCGTCGGGGTCTCATTCGATCAGCCTATCACCACCGGCCAGATCACAGGTTTGGGAGCCGCCTATCTGCTCGAGGCGATCCGTACCGTCAACAAGGACATACGCTTTTACCAAGCCTCCACATCCGAGATGTTCGGCAAGGTCCAAGCCATCCCGCAACGAGAGGATACCCCTTTCTACCCACGCAGCCCATATGGTGTCGCAAAGCTCTATGCCCATTGGCTGACAGTCAACTATCGGGAAAGCTTCGGTATCTTTGGCACCAGTGGCATCCTGTTCAATCACGAGTCTCCACTGCGCGGCCGTGAGTTCGTGACACGCAAGATCACCGACACAGTTGCAAAGATCGCCCAGGGCAAGGCAGAGGTCCTGGAGCTTGGCAATCTCGATGCCAAACGCGACTGGGGTTATGCAAAGGATTATGTTGAAGGTATGCGGCTAATGCTGCAGCATGACGTGCCGGATACGTATGTACTTGCCACAAATCGGACAGAAACGGTCCGCCATTTCGTTGAGCTGGCATTCGCCCAAGCAGGCATTTCGCTCGAATGGTCGGGCAAAGAAGAGAACGAAATCGGTGTGGATCCGCAAAGCGGAAAGACCCGCGTTCGCATAAACCCTGCCTTTTATCGGCCTGCAGAAGTCGATCTGCTGATCGGCGACCCAGGCAAGGCGGAGCGCAACCTGGGCTGGAAACCGAAGGTACAGCTTGAAGAGCTCGCCCGTCTGATGGTGGAAGCCGATATGCGACGTAACGCTACGGGCTGGTCGTTCTGATGCGGGTGGCGCTGACCGGGGCGACTGGGTTTACCGGTCGTTTCGTCACCTCTGCCTTGGAAAAGGCAGGATTGACGCCGGTCGCGTTACGGGTCGATCTGCGCAACAAGGATGCTGTTGATAAAGTTGTCAACGCGACAGACTTTGACAGGGTTATCCATCTTGCAGGCCACGCCTTTGTGGAAGCGGCTGATTGGCAGTCTTTCTATTCGATCAACCAGCTTGGAACGCTGAACCTGCTTGATGCCGTGGCGCGGAAAAGGCCCGGTGCGCGGTGCATTATCGCATCGAGCGCGCAGGTCTATGGCCCACATGCCGAAGGCCTGATCTTAGAAGACGCTCCGACAAATCCGACAAATCATTACGCTCTGAGCAAATGGGCGATGGAACGTGGCGCTGAACTTTGGCGCGACAGGCTTGAAATCGTTGCGACCCGACCCTTTAATTATACGGGGGTAGGGCAAGATACTAAGTATCTAATCCCCAAAATCGTCGATCATTTCCGACGTCGAGCTGACGTGATAGAACTGGGCAATACTTGGGTGCGCCGTGATTTTGGCGATGTGCGGACGGTTGCGGACGCCTATACTGGCCTTGTGCAGGCGGCTGTCGTCCCATCGGTCGTTAATATCTCAACCGGATCAGTATTTTCGATCGGCGATATATTGGAGCGGCTCACAGTGCTGAGTGGCCATCATATCGATGTGCAGGTCAATCCTGCTTTCGTACGAAAAGGTGATGTAGAGGTCCTTGGCGGAAGCGCCGCAACACTTCGTCAAATTCTGCCCGATTGGCAACCGATGTCGTTAGATGATACATTAGAATGGATGTATAGCGTCGATGATAGTCAGCGAAGACAACCATAATTGTTCGGTGGCATTATCCGGCAATGTATTTAGCAAAGTTAGATGTCTGGTTGCGTAAATGATATCTTTTGAAAATGTCTCGAAAAGCTACCATATCCGGAAGTTCCGGAAGGATGTTCTGAGCGGCCTGAACTTCGAAATTCCAACCGGTTCCAGTGTTGGAATATGTGGAGCGAACGGGGCCGGGAAATCGACGCTCATGCGTCTGATTTCGGGCGTAGAGGCGCCAACCTCTGGAAAGATCACGCGAACCGTAACCTGCTCCTGGCCCATAGGATATTCCAGTTGCTTTCAATCAAGTCTGACCGGGGCAGACAACGCACGTTTCATCGCGAGAATTTATAACAGGGATATACGGCAGTTACTGGATTATGTCGAAGATTTTGCTCAGTTGGGTCCGTATTTTTATCAACCGATTTACAGTTACTCAGCAGGTATGCTGGCGCGATTGGCGTTTGGAGTATCCCTAGCGATCGAATTTGATTGCTATCTCGTCGATGAGGTCACAGCCGCTGGCGATGATCGTTTTCGCCAACGATGTGAGGAAGCCCTTCATTATCGCCGCGCTAACGGAACGTTGCTGATGATCAGTCACGACCCCAATACGCTGCGCTCATATTGCGAACGTGGCGCCGTTCTGAACAATGGCCAGTTGCTCTTTTTCGATACGATCGATGAGGCCATCGATGTGCACATGCATAATCAGGCGGCGCACTGATGCGATCTTGCCATCTGCAGGGCGCCGACGCTCGGCCCGGAGGAAGTGTTACTTTTTGGGTAGGATAGGAGGCCCTACTTTGGCGTGAAGAGCACCGTCCGGCATTCTTGAGGGTGGCGGCGACCGGACCTGACTCTGTAGCAATCGCCGGACCTAGAGCGTTTTCCAAGCAGATGGAATCATCTGCTGACTCGGAAAACGCGACAAGACAAAAACTTAGAGCAGTCGAGCCGATGCAATCGGATCGGAATCTGCTCTAGTGGATTGATTCCAACGTTTGGTGCCCGCGCCGAACGGCAGCGATGATATTGTCGGGATGAGCCTTCCAGACGAACGGGCGCGGTTCTTGGTTATGCTCGGTGATAAAGCGGTTGATGGCAGCCTGTAGGTCGACGACGGAGTGGAAGACGCCGTTTTTCAGGCGCCTCCTGGTCAGCTTGGCGAAGAAGCCTTCGACGGCATTGAGCCATGAGCACGAGGTCGGCACGAAGTGGAAGGTCCAGCGCGGACGTCTGGCCAGCCAGGCGCGGACCTTGGGCTGCTTGTGGGTCGCATAATTGTCGAGGATGACGTGGACGGCCTTGTCGGCCGGCAGTTCGGCTTCGACGGCGTTGAGGAACCGGATGAACTCCTGATGCCGGTGGCGCTGCATGTTGCGGCCGATCACCGAGCCGTCGAGGATATTGAGCGCGGCGAACAGGGTGGTGGTGCCGTTGCGCTTGTAATCGTGCGTCATGGTCGCCCCGCGGCCACGCTTCAGCGGCAGCCCCGGCTGCGTGCGATCGAGTGCCTGGATTTGGCTCTTTTCGTCAACCGACAGCACGATGGCGTGAGCCGGCGGCGAGACATAAAGCCCGACGACGTCGTGAAGCTTTTTGGCAAAGGCTTTGTCATTGGACAGCTTGAAGCTGCGCCAGCGGTGGGGAGCAAGGCCGTGGTCGTGCCAGATCTTCACGACCGAGGACGCGGCGATGCCAACTGCCTTGGCCATCGCGCGAACCGTCCAGTGCGTCGCTTCGTGAGCAGGCGGCTCCAGCGTCAACGCCACGACCTTGTCGACCAGCACGGCGTCGAGCGGCGCGATGCCCGGTGGCCGGGTCTTGTCGCGCAGCAAGCCCTCGACCCCCTCGGCCATGAAGCGTTCCTGCCAGCGCCACACGCAAGTCTTGGACTTGGCGGTGGCCGCCATGATCGCATTGGTTCCGAGACCCTGATCGGTCAGGAGAATGATCCGCGCTCGCCAAGCGTGCTTCTGCGGCGAGCTCCGCGCCGCAGCGATAGCCTCAAGCCGAGCCCTGTCCGAGGCCGTGACGGAAATGCTGATACCAGTACGCATTCCGCAGTGTCGCACGCCGCATCAGCGTCGGGAATCCCCAATAAGACTCGTCCGTTCCGATCAATCCACTAGCCTGGTTTCGTCGATCAATTACTGCCCTGGCCGCGCCCATCGATCTGTTCAGGCTGCGAGGCAAGCCAAATATGTCTGCATTGGCTGCAAGGTGTCGCAGGCGGGCTTCTGAAAAAGATAGCCGAAATACCCGTCCTCGCCGGTCGGCGCTGCGCCATCCAACAATTGGTCGGGTTCGATGATCGGCCGTAGTATGCAGGGTTCGATCGGCTTGAACAGCTCTGGATGACAATAGGTCACAAACGCACCGTACCAGGCAAATTCATAGGGGCTCACCGCGATCAAACCACAAAGGTTGGTGTAGCCGAAATCTGCCGCGCGCGATTCGAGAGAGAGGCAAATATCTGAATCAAATATGCCGTTACACCCGATATAATGATATTTAAGTGGGTTAAGACGCGCACTGAAATGTTCGTCAATGGCATCAAATGCCACGCCGGCCGAAACGAGATTGCCTCTCAGCCAACATTGTTCGCCCGTATCAATGAAGTGCTGATTTATTTCCTGTCGATCTAGAGGGCGGGCCGTGGTGCACAAAACGCCGTCACGAAATAAGGCTGTTCCGAAGTCGAATGGTTGCGTAAAGAACTGGGCTGAATCGCACGTCAGGTAATGCCTTGACAAGCCGAGCTTGGAAAAGGCCAGTTTAACAACCTGCTGTACATGCCAACCGTCGAAATAAGCCGGTGGGACATTACCAGTCTTCTCCAACACCCAATCTTCATACAGGATTATCGGCAGTCTTTCGATGAACCCCGTAACAGAAGCGCTATCAAACAACCTATCGAATAGCGCTTCATCCCGCCTTGGGATAACCAGATAGAAGGGGACTTCAGGTTTTACGTAAGAGAGGTAGGATCCAAACAATATAACGGACCAATGAGCATCATTGGCATAGCTCTTGTTCAGAATAGCATAGTCCCGATCAACGTCCCGGCCGTGGATCCGGACGCCTTGGAACTTCAGTCGCGTATCGTCCGCAACCGTCAGGCGGATCTCGAGGTCACTGACGTCTTGGGGTATATTCAGAGAGAAAATCGTTATGAGGCCGGGTCCAGCCTGTGCCGTTATGTCGGTTTTCACAAACTCATGCAGCCCGGAATTGCAAACCACGTCAACAATTGCGCTCGCGCCGCTATTCTCCACCTCGCCAAGGACAGCCACGGTGTAGACGCCGGCTTTGCAGGCGCGATAGGGGCCGCAGACAAGGAAGCCGGATTTTCCAACCGTCTGTATAGACCGATCACCCCGTTGGCCGTTCAGGACGAAGCTTTCATAGTCGTCGACAGTCAGGTGCATCGCATCACCGGGACACTTGTTCCCCACCGGGGCCGACATCATCATCTTCAGAAAAGCTCCGTGCTTGGAGAGCGCATCTTAGCCGCCCAAGATTTCTTCAGGGCAGACAGTGGTGCGAAAGGGCGCGCCATCCATCCACCCTCCAAACCAACCAACGGCCGCAGATAAGGCTCCCATGCCGGAAAAAGGACGGTGTGACAACCTTCATCGGCAATGCTCCCCGGCCGTGCGCCCCGTCGCGGTGCGAAACCGTGATCGTTGGCGCAGGAAGCTTGGGCGCGCTGCTGGCCTTGAAGAGCGGTGCGGCATGCTGTTTAAAATATTGGGATCGGTTCCGGCTGAAGGCCAATCCCAAAATATAGGCCTTTTCGTCGTTTTTTTCGATAGGGGGTATCGCATGCCGGAAAGGCATGGATTTCTGCGGCTTTGAGCTCCATTCGGGGCATTTCCTGAAACAAAGCGAGACCACGAGAAAGAAAAATGTCTCCAAGCCCCCGGAAAATCAACGTTTTTTTTGCAATTTTGAAAGAGGTTCTGGCGCCGCTTACGAAACCTCCTCAGCCGGCCCCATTTCGCTCAGATTCCCTTCCCATCCATTATCCATTATTTCGCGAGCGGCCCCGAAGGAAACGGAGTTCAAGCGAATGCCAAGCGGCCTGGGATCCTCATTAAGCCCCAGCGACATCGGGCTCACTGGCTCAATTCCGCTCAAACTCACCCGGTGGATGCCAGGCTCGACGAAATCGATCAGTGGCAGCAAAATCTCCTGGTTTTCTCCGGGAATAACCTGCACCTCCAACGATGCTTCATCATTGACCGCATAGTGAAGCGACACACCGACATCCCCATAGGATCCGGGTAGCACTTCTGCGTGGATGACTGGAGCTTGAGCTACATCCCTTGTCCGGAAGGCAAAAGTCACCGACGAAGCCGCCGACCAGCGACCATCCGGTTCCCAATCATGCCATCCATCCAGCATAAGCAATTTCCCGCCCGCGCCATCAAAGGTCCGTAATTCAAGACCGAGCAATTGCACGCCAAACCGCCGATAGTCCGGATGCGCTTCGCTTCGGCTCGGCCAGTTCGGATTATTGGGTATCAACCGAATATCGACCTCGCCCCGGCTATTGGCCGCAGCGTCCAACGGGACGAGTATCCGGTGCTGCAACGCAGTTCCACCCGGCATCTTAGCTTCGGCGATTTTAGCGCCGCCGTTGGCGAGGATTGTTATGCTATCGTCCTGCCGGTCACTGCCCATGCGGGAAAGATCCAGCAGGAGAACGCCATCTCTAACGATATCGGGGTCGACAGAAAAACAAATGCGCCCCGCATCTGCAAGTGACCATATTCCTGCACCATCGGGATTATGCCAGCCACCACACAGCATCTGGTCCGGAAGCCGCTGCCGATCCGGATCGGAACCTGGACGAAGAAACTGGCCCGGAGTCATCAGTGGCCATTTCTGGCTGGGCAACAGCATATCCTGACTGAAACTCATCATGCTGACGAAGAAATCTGACTTCCCAGCCTTTTTTCCCCCAGCCTCAAAGAGGGAAACGTACAACGGGTCCGATTCAGTTAAAAGAGTGGTAGGAATTTCCACGTCAACCACCGTGGGGATATCATCCTGCAATTCTATGGCAGATACGCAATGGTCGTTAACGAACAATGTTATCGTCATCGGATGTCCGGGGGAGGCGTGGGGCGCATCGATAACGAATTGCATCCTGACAGGGCGATCAAACCGGAGGCGCGCAACGCCGAACGCCAGATTCAGGCAGTTGTTTTGGGCATGAACGCCATCTCCCCCATAAGGCGATCCGATTCGGCAGAAGGGCCGGAAATCATGTATCCTCTCGTCGGGCGTAACGGAGGGACGATGGATCGTTTCGGTAAGCCGACGGGGCAGATCAACCGATGGTTCAACTTGCAGGGCAGCACGAATGTCTTCACGCGTACTGAACAATATGGCAGCGTCCCCTGCCTGAGACCTTCTTTCGACCATGAACGCGCTAAGACCGATACCCAAGCGCCTGGCATCTTCGAAGCTGTGGAAAACCTCCCGAACAGCAAAGGCATGATCACCGATCATCTCTATGACAAGACAGTCATCTTTGTTGATAATCTCCTGCGGGATAACCACCCGGTTGATCAACAAATCTGCTGTCTCCTCTCCAACTGCAACAGGCGGAAATTCCCATAGTCCCACGACCCGATCATTGGCACGCACTTCATAACGAAGCCGTTCGTGGCTTGGCTTCAAAACCTTGGCTAGGACAGTGAGAACAACATCTTCGTCTGGAACATGAGCAAACCGCAATTCGATGGTCCCGATAGTCGATTTAGCCCATCGTCCCCACACTTCAGAGCCATACCATCCCGACGGCAGATAAGACGCTCCCTCACCATGATTGCCAACCAAGGCGACGTCGCCCAGATTATAAACGGTGGCCGCGCGCACCTTCATTTCTGCGGCCAAAGCCTCGACGATATGGTCGGTTGTTTCGCTCCAGGAAGTGACGGTGAAATTTTCCCTGATTTCGGCTTCACGGGTCGCCCGGGATGTTGATGACGTGGAATAATGTTGAATCATGGATGCCCAGCGGATGCGGTCGAAGGGATCAATCAAGTCCGTAAGATCCGGGGCGATTTCCTTCATCGACGACCGGTTGGAAGACAGGCAAATCTTACCGTGCGCCAAGCTTTCGCCGACCGGCAATCCCCAACCCTCATATAGCGAGGGATAAGCCGTCATCAGAGCCTTGTCATAAAGCCAGTCCAGCGAGCTATCGTCGATATTATCCAGAATATGGATATGTGAATTGACTTTCGGGTCATCCCGCATGACGCGTGCGGTCTCGGCACCATTCCATGAAACGCCGCCCACGATCACAAGATGAGGGCAGGCGTCGCCCATCCTTTCCCGCAGAATGAGCCAAACATCGTAAAGGAGCCCATAGTTTTTGCGAAGATGAATTCCGCCAACACTCAGCACGAATGGACGGCTGCGGAAAAACTCCTGGGCTCGCATTCCTTCTGGAGTGGATTTTGATTCAAACGTGCCCACTTCATCAGCCAGACGGATTTTGGCAACCGTCGGCATGGTTATGTCATATTTTTCCGCAAAGGCAGAAACATCTCTACGCGTGCTTTCCGAATAGACGAGCAAACGGTTCGTGTGCTCAAGGATTATCGCACAATTCCGCTCCCACCGTTCCCCATAGTTGCCCTCATACCAATGTGGGAACAGCGCGGGGGTCATATCGTGCATCAGCACTGTCAAAGTCAATTTATGACCACGCGCAAAATGAGCTAGTTCCATGGCATAATCGGAATTAAGCATCCAGCTACTGCCAACCGAAATAATGTTACTGTTATCAGAGAATATAATTGCATTTTTCTTTTTTAATTTCTGCGACATAAGGCGAACCATATAGGCATTCAAAATATCTTTAATTATTACTTCTCTAGGTATTTCTATGAACCCAATTTCATTTGAATGATAGAAAACAAAACGAACGGATAAATCCATTCTCTTAATCAATTCTGCTCCTATCGATCGCTCTACCCTGACTATGCCGGATAACATATTGGCATTATTGGCCCAGGTAGTGACATCAAGAATAATATCACCATGACCGGTTTTGGCAGCAAAGATGCCCCCCTTATTTCCTTCTTTTGTACGAATTTCTGCAAAACGGTGTAGCACTTCGTCATATACGGCTCGCGTTTGCTGAACATGCTTCTCCCAAGAGAATTGTTCCTTGACATGATTTGCCAGGTCAAGAGCTTGCGCAGGTGTAATGGGCTCATCCCACGCTTCCCGAACAGCGTCGCGGAGGGAGTCCGAGCAGGATGGATCGCAATAGCGAGCACGGTCTCCAATATACTCACACTCGCCGGAACGATCGCTGAGTACCATGTTGGCCCCGGTCGCGGCAGCCTCAAGAGCTGTCAGTGGCGCCCCTTCCGCCCAGCTTGGCAAAACAAAAACGCGGGCGCCGGCGATCGCGGAACGAAGCATATCCGAATTTGGCTCCAACCGGTCTATCATGACGACACCCGGACCGCCAAAGCGCCTGATCAGATCAGCATATTCGGGATGCGCTTCATGACCGATAAGGACGATCGGCAGATCACTATCCCTCAAGGCGTTCACCAGCATCAGCTGATTTTTGCGCGGCTCCACTCGGGCAACGCAAACCACATAATCCTGCAACCCATAAGCCTCACGGAACAGGTCCCTAGGCGCATTCTGGAAATGAGTAGCGTCAACTGGGTTACGAACAAGATATTCAGACGTACCCACATCTCCGACAAGGTTTTTGAAAGCGTTCCGCTCACTCTCGCTCAAATAGATTAGGGCATCGGCCAGCTCCGCAATCTCGGTCGCCATGTCTCGATATCCCGGCTCCGGATCGGCCGATGGATGCAAGGTCGATCGCTCACGATGAATTTGCGCATAGTGCCGGACCATCGTTTCGGCCTCGCCGCCCGATTCAGCCCTTCGGAAAGCGCGAAAAATGTCCGCCTGCCAAAGCGGAGCCTCTGAAAGGTCAAGGAAGATCGGCGAAAAGACCAACGGCTTATTCAGTCGCTTTGCTTCTCGAGCAACACGCAGCGCAGTTTTCGGGTGCCATATGTTGAAGCCATGAACGATATCCGTGGACGGCATGATTCGGTCGTGAAGAGCCGTCGCCGCCACAGACAATGACCGGAGCGCCTGTGCCGTCGCTGGGACACGTCGACTGGGACCTCCCAATGTAGTGTCTTCAAACCCGTGGGTGACAAGTGACACGCCATACGTCTTGGACGGCTTGCCACCACTTCTATAAAGCGAGGGAGAAGCTATTTGCTGGAATAGCGTGCAGAACAACTTGTCGTGCTCGCTAGCCCAGCGGTCCCAGGTAACATGTTCCACCGAAGCCCGCAATTTCATCCGTTCATCGCGCAATCTCATCAAAACCGTACGAAGCGAGGCGGCATCCCCATTTTTGAAGGGAATATGAGGGAAGTCAGACACCCAGCCCACGTCCGAAGCAATGACCTCAACACCCGATGCCAGCGCCTCCAGCACGCTCATTGGACCGCCCTCATTGAGCGCAGGCACCAGAATATAGTCCATTGATTGGTAAAATGCCGGAAGGTCGACTTCGTCGATATGCTCGGCCATGCCCGGCCACCCTTCACCCGTAAAGTGCCATTCTATGTCCGGCACATCCATCACTGCGCGCACCAACGCCTCGCCCTTACGTCCAGTGTGATAGGTGCGACCAACAACGGCAATTTTGATCTTGGGTCGAAAAGCATCGATGTCGACCCCTGGCATGATGCAACTGGATTGCGAAACACCAAGAGCGTCGATCAATTTGAGCGTAGCACGCGACATGGCGATAGCATGATCGACTTCCAGTGCGGCCGCATCAAAGCGAGCGGCAGTAGCTGCGTCCTCCTCGCGATGAGTGAACAGGGCGATCTCGATCGGCGAAATCCTCCCGCCACGACACCCATAGGTTATGTAATATTGAATCGAAGCTGTCGGATCCGTATCTCTGCCATAAGTGACATAAGGCAAACGGTCAGCGATCTCCTTTGCCAGCCGTTCCAATATCCACCCGGTGTCAGATATCACAATATGCACGGACAACCGCGGCTTTGCCCACTGACCAATTTTACCATTCATGGCAGTCATCTATGCAACAACCTTTGACGCAAAAATTATATAATATTATGATATCTGATGAATTAACAACCACTTTTACCGCACCAAGGATGAAGTTGGCCGCAAACTGAGCTCGAATCTGCAATTGCAGAATACCGGCCGCAGTCGATCTAAGGTGTTGGGTTGGACGGCTCCCATCGGCATTGCAATGTGCCAAGGTGATGTCGCCGTAGGACACACATGCTATTGTCGAACCGAAGAGATCTTGTAATTGAAGATGCAATGATGCGTGGACGATACGTTCTTGGATCTCGGGCGAGGGAGAAATTCCCGTGAAGCCGGAGATATGTTCGTCGTAATTCCTTGAATGCTACGCGGGCCGCACATGGATGGATATGTTCCCGAACTACTGTTGAGATCGTTGCGCTCGATCACCATCGGGCCCGTCAATTTATCCACGTTGAGCGCAAGCATGGCGCCCCTGACCCTGTTGTCGGTCACAGCACCGCCAAAGGTGGGCGCTTCATACCATGGTGCCGATCCGATCATGATACCAAAACCACAGCGATGCCGCGGACCACAATCGATCACATTACGCCTGACCCTCGTGCCAGTGAAGTCGCCGCTGGTGGCCTTGGGCCAAGCCTGGAGCATGATTTCCGCGAACGAGCCACCTTCCTCGGCATCACTATGACTAAATTGATTGTTCGCAACCATACAGCCGACACAGCTTCCAAAGATGAGTTGCACATCAGTGTTGTCGTGAAACCGATTACCCGATACCTGAAAGCGCTTCGCATTGTGGATTGTAAGGCCATCGGCCCATCGTAAGTTAGCGTTGTGCGTCCCGTTCCCGTTGAAGGAATTGTTCCTAATAACCGTGCCGGTGCCCGAGCCATATTCAAGCGCTGTATAACAAGCCATGTCCCGGAAAACGGACCGCGTAATCGAAACATTATCTCCGCTTATCCTCAGTCCGCCTCCCATCGGCCTTTCCTTGTCAGATGCACAACGCTTTGCGGATAATTTAGGATCACTCAGGCGCGTTCCCTGAAATACCAAGCTATCAAGCCGGACAGCGTCGCTAATTATATCGAAAGGCATTATCGCGTCTCCCACCTGGGAGGAGGGTGCGATCGCGAGATGCAACAGGGCGCAGCGCGCTTCATTGGCAGAGCATGGCGGGGTGATGTTACTCCGGCCCCGGGTCTGCAATTTGACAGGACGCAATATCCGGATGGGTGTCGCGATCAGATAGTGACCTGGCGGGATCGCCACTGTTCCGCCTGGGCGTGTCAACGGGCACCGAAGATTCCGCAAAAGTGGGCATCTAAAATTCCCTAGTTTGGCGGGACGGTCTGTGCCGGTGATCAGCCGTGATGGAGATCTGGCTTTTCCTTTGCTGGTGGTCGGCCGCGCCGTTTCGGCAAGGGCGGTGGGTTGATGGATGGAGTTGCGCGCGCATGCTCAGGCAGCAGGTCGGCGTGCTGTCGCATACGATAGCTCGAGCCCTCGATCTGGATGACAACGGCATGGTGAAGGAGGCGGTCCAACAAGGCCGTCGCCACCACAGGATCGCCAAAGACATCCCCCCATTCCGCAAAGCCGCGGTTGGATGTGAGGATCATGGCGCCCTTTTCGTATCGGGCGTTGACGAGCTGGAAGAACAGGTTGCCGCCGCCCGGCGTGACAGGGAGATATCCGATCTCATCGACGACGAGCAGGGAGGAGCGGCACAGGAAGCGGATCCTTTCGCGCAACGTTCCTTCGCGTTCAGCCTTGGCCAGCGCAGCGATCAGATCGGCAAGCGGGATGAAGTAGACGCTTTTGCCTGCCTTCACGGCTTCGACTGCGAGGGCGGTCGCGATGTGGCTTTTCCCGGTGCCCGGCGGCCCCAGCAGATGCACGACCTCGGCCCGGTTGATGAAGTCGAGGCCGGCCAGCGCCAGGATCCGGTTGCGGTCGAGCGATGGCTGGAAGGAGAAGTCATATCCGTCCAGCGTCTTGATGATCGGCAGCCTGGCCATGCGCAGGGCCGCCTTGATCCTGCGGTTCTCCCGCAGCGACAGTTCTTCGTTCAGCAATATGTCGATCGCCTCAACGCCATCGATCTTGCCCTGCTCGATCCCGCGCAGGGTGGCGTCGAGCATTTCCAGGGCGCGCGGCATTTTAAGATGGACCAGACTGCGGCGGATATTATCAACGCGAGACGCAGCACCCCCATGGCTCATGGCCGTTCTCCTCGGGCCAGTTGGCTGCCGATCGCCTGATAGATCGCCAGGGAGCGCACAGCGACATGCTCGCCGATACGGCCAATGGTGATTGCATCCTTTGCGTGGTGACGACGCTTGGCCCCGCTGCCTCCGGTTCGATGCACAGGATCGATCCTGTACTGTCGGCGCCCCTCCAGGACAGGATGCTCGGCAATGACCTGGCCCAGGTCGATGATCCGGATCTTGTCGGGCAACTGCTGGATTTCGACGACGCGGCGGGTGCGATCGGGAACGCTGTAATAGTTGCCGCCGACGGAGACCATGCCGTCGTGGCTGACGCGGCGCTCCAGCTTCAGCACGGCATCGAAGCGCTCTGCTGGGAGCAGTTGCAGCTCAGGCTGCTCGGCGGCAAAGGCTTCGAGAATGATCCGCTGCGTCGTGCCATGGACACGGACGTTGGCGACGGTATCGAGCCAGTCTATCAGCTGGACATTGAGATCTTCCAGATTGCGGAAGCTTCGGCCCAGGAAGAAGTCCTTGCGGATATAGCTGAACGGCCGCTCGACCTTTCCCTTGGTCTTGGCCCGATAGGGGCGGCAGGCGCGGGGTACGAAGCGGTAATGCCGCGCCAGGGCCAGCAATGATCGATTGTAGATGATATGGCCCTGATCATCCTCCCCCGTCACGGCGGTTTTCATGCGATCGTAGAGGATCTCGATCGGAACACCGCCGATCGTTTCAAAAGCCTGCATATGGCAGCGCAACAGGGTTTGGAGATCCTGGTGCATGACATAGCGTGCAAACAGGAAGCGCGAATGCCCCAGCACCAGGCTGAACAGCCAGACGATCCGGCTGACGCCAGGCTCATCGGTAAAATCAACGACGAACCGGGCGAAGTCGATCTGCGCCTGCACGCCTGGCGGCGTCTCGAACCGCACCTCGAAGGGCTTGGGGCCGTTTTCCGGCCGGATCGCGGCCAGGAACCGCTTCACGGCAGTATAGGCGCCCATATAACCCAGCTCACGGATTTCCCGCGTCAGGCGCGCCGCTGTCAGATCGGGAAAGGCCGCCACCCGCTCGCGCAGAAATTCCAGATAGGGCGCCAGCTTGTTCGGCCGTCCCAATGCGCGTGGGCCATAGACCGGAGCTTCGACGCCCCGTTCGATATATTTGCGGATGGTCTTGGGATCGCGGCCAGTGCGTCGGGCGATGGCTGATATGGATACGCCCTGCCGATGTAGCTCGAGGATCATCATCAATTCTCCAAGTCGGATCATCGGCCCCGTCTCCGCGTCTGCAAAGGAGATGAGGACGATGTCGGCTCATCTCATTCTGCCGGGGCTAGCCCCGGCAGAATGAGATGAAGGGGCCACCAACTAGGGAATTTTCAAAGCCCACTTTTGCGGAGAATTGCAGGACCGATGACAGGGGGCGTAGCGTCTAGGCAGGCCTGAAGCGCTGGTCCCGCATCGCGCACGTTGCCCGCAAATGATGACACCGCATCGCACGGCCCCTTCGGTTGAGCGCTGGCAACATCGGGATGCCCTTCAACAACACCCAGAATTAGGAGTGCCAGGACCACTAGGCTTTGGACAAATGCCCAGGCAGGGGGACGATAATCTGGGTTCCCCGGCTTGCGGGATGATTGGGCCTCGTGCAGGAAGCGCCTAAACACGGCATTTACCTCTTGGGGTTCGTAGGAGCAAAATATGCTTTCAAAACTGTTGGACGGCAAGCGCAAGGTCAGCGACCGCCGAAAAGGTAATCAGTGCCGTGACGCCCGCGATTGGGCGGGCGCAGTCAATGCCTATACGCGCCATCTTGCGTTCAATAATGCGGACCAGCCCATCTGGGTTCAGCTGGGCCATGCCTGGAAGGAGCAGGGGCAGCTTGAGGAGGCCGCTGAGGCTTATCAGACAGCCGTCGATCTGGATATCAACGACGTGGACGCCAATACCCACCTCGCCGACATCCTACGTCGCCTAGACCGGGGCGAAGAGGCTCTAGCAGCTTATGAACGAGCAAACCGCGCTGCACCCAACGCAGAGGCGATGCGTAATATCCGATTATTACGTAACGACGCCAGGGTCACGGTTGCCACAGGCCTGGGGGAAGGAACGACCTTCTTTGCGATCCAGGATCTGTTTGGATATCTCAAGGCGCATGTAACGATGTCGGGCATCCAGCGCGTCCAAGCTGGTATTGCGATACACGCGATTAAGGACGCGGATGTCGATGTCCGCTTCATCCTGACCGACGCGGGGGACAGAACACAGGTTCTTCCTGCCGGAGAATTCTGGATGGTCGATAACGCACTGGTCATGGGCATCATCGATTATGCCTCTGGCAAGCACGTCGATCATGACACGCTCCGCGCAATGGTGATGGCGTGTGAAGATGGTGCAGAACGCGTTCAGCCGTTGCAGGGGAGTACTATTGTCCTGCTGGGAGCCTTCTGGGGACTGGGGAACAGCATCAGGGATTTTGTACATTCCAAGCGCGCTGGGGTACGCGTGGGTGCCTATGTCTATGACATCATCCCGGTCACTCATCCTGAATTTTGCGATGAAGCGTTGGTCACCGATTTTTCGATGGCGATCTGCGAATTATGCGCCACCGCTGACTTCATACTGACTATTTCCGATGCGACGCAGACTGCGCTGAAGGATTTTATCACTGAAAGCGGCGGGCGGCCGATCCCCATGACAACGGTCCCCTTGGCGCATCACCTGACGCGTGAAGTTGATGAGGTGGTCGAATGGCCTCAACAGTTACGACGCGTGAAGGGGAAACGCTATGCCGCCTATATCTCAACCATAGAGGGGCGAAAAAACCATCTCTATGTCGTCAACGTCTGGAGGCGTTTGATCGCCCAGGGTGTCGATGTTCCCGACCTAGTGTTCGTCGGGCGGCACGGTTGGAAAATTGGCGCGCTTACCGATGTTCTGGCGGCCACAAACAATCTCGACGGGCGCCTCCATATTGCGCACAACCTGTCCGACGGCGAACTGAATGCTGTCTATGCCAACTGCGATTTTTCTGTTTTCACCAGCTTTGTCGAAGGCTGGGGTCTGCCGGTCGGCGAAAGCCTGTTCCACGGCCGTCCCTGCATCGCGTCCGACACGTCATCAATCCCTGAAGTTGGGGGCGACCTGGTGGACTATGTAGATCCATTCAGCATCACGCAGGGAATGGAAGTTTTCCGCCGCATGATCACGGACAAAGCGTATCGCGACACTCGGGCACAAGCTATCCGCGATCGTTTCGTTCCCAGAACGTGGAAGGACGTGGGTGCGGACTTCCTTGAAAAGGTCAAGGCATATCAAGATACCGATATCGCGCCTTTCGAAGGCAACCTTAAGGAAGGACGGGCACTTTCGTTCAAGATAACCCCTGGACATCGAATCAACACCAAGGTTTATTTCAAGAATCCCAAGCGTATCTTGATTGATTCAGTGTTTTTATATGGGGCAGAAAATCATGGTGTGTGGATGAAAGGCCCGCGGCCTACATTCTCGATACCGACCGAAATGGCACCGGGCACGTCCGTTCTCGCCTATATTCAGTTTTCGGTGGCACCAGGTGCCTCAGACTGCATGATGACCCTGTTCGATCAGGTTGCGAACGAGGAAACAGATGCCATAAGATTGTTTGACATCAGTCATGGCCAGCCGGTTCGCTTCATGGCGAAGGTAGGCGAAGACAGCGCAATACGTATAAGGATCGATGTTACAGGCTCCTATCCGCGGTCTGCTAACGATGCACGTAATTTTGTTATCGGACTACGCACATTTGGATATGCTGATCCAGAAAACATGCGGGGACGGCAAGAATTACTTGAGGCCATGAGTCTAGTGGATCGAGCAAGCTGATATTTCCTTGACAAATGCAATGGTGCCAGAATCAGCCCAGCTTAATATGCCGATCTGCATCGACGGGCGAATGCTCAACGATGGAGGTGCTGGCACGGGAGTGGGGCAATATGCCCGCACTTTGATCGCTGCATTGCAAACGGCAGGCATTTGCCCTTCCGTTTTGAAGGATGGCGGTCCGGCAAGGCATCGCCCACGCATCCGCAAGCTTTTGGCGGCGGCGCGGCCATGGTCTCGCGTGGCATTTTTCAGTGATCAGGGCTTCTACGTGCGCGACGTTTTTCGCGAAGCGCAAGTGTTTTTCAATATGCACAAACGCCCTATGCCTATTGCCCTGCCGGGGCGGCCTGGCATCATGCATTGGTCCTATCCGCTGCCCCTACAGATCAGAGGATGGCGCAATCTATATACGGTGCACGATGTGATGCCACTTGACCCCGGGATCCCAAGCCCCGTCGACGGGGCCAGACTTCGCACCATGCTGAATGCGCTGCGTGATACGGGGGGAGAATTTGTGACTGTGTCAGATACTGCGCGCAGCCAGATCATTTCGCAAATGGGCTGGCCTATGCATATGGTAGCGACCTGTCACCAGGCAGCGGATATCTCGGGAGCGCGACAGGGAGCGCTGCCAGAAAGCCTCTGCGAGGGTGACTATCTTTTGTATGTGGGTGCCGTTGAAGCGCGTAAGAACCTACTGAGGCTGCTCGAAGCCTATCATGCCAGTGGCAGTCCGACGCCACTGGTCATCTCGGGCCCAGACGGTCTCGATGCTGCAGCCGTTGACGCGCGTATCAGGATGACCCCAGGGGCGATCAGACTGGGGCTCCAACCCCGCGACAGGGTGCTTCAACTGATTGCCGGCGCGCGCGCGCTGATCCTTGTATCGCTAGCTGAAGGATTCGGGCTGCCTGTCGCGGAGGCGATGGCGCTGGGGACGCCCGTTATTTCCGCCGACGTGCCGGCATTGGCCGAGGTGGGAGGCGGCGCCACACTGCTTGTCGATCCGCTCAACATAGCAGCATTGCGTGACGGCCTGATCGCTATCGACAGCGATCCTTTGTTGCGCGATCGCCTTTCCAGGCTTGGAGCCAAAAGAGCGCAACATTTTGCCCTCGAGCCCTATGCACAGCGGCTCCTCAAACTGTATGGGATAGCATGACCGACAACGCTTTATCGGCAATCCGCATTGGGCTGGATGGCTATAATCTGGCCATGCCGCAAGGGACCGGCGTTGCAACCTACGGGCGCAATCTGGCTGCGGCCGTGGCGGAACTAGGCCACTCGGTTGACCTCGTCTTCGGCGTCAACATACCGCGGAAGGCCAACAATGAACTTCTGGAATCTCTCTTTTTCGGACAGTTAGGCGCGGATTCTCCCGGTCACTTGACTATGCGCCGACGGATGCGTCGCTGGCGTGTACATCCCTTTGAGCATGAACTGATCCAGATTCCCGTAACTGGTCGCACGGTATCATTGGAAGGCACCGCCCAACTGCCTGCCTTTGAGCGGCTCTTCAATCGCGCCGAACTTTACGACCTCTGCGCCCGGCACTTCCGCCGATATGGTAAGTTTATGACACTAAATATGCTCGATCCGCCCGCGATCATGCACTGGACTTATCCCCTGCCAGTACGTCTGGCGGGCGCGCACAATATATACACTCTGCACGACTTAGTGCCATTACGGCTGCCGCGCGCCAGTCTTGAAGATAAGCGCTATTATGACGCGCTAGTGCGAACCTGCGTCCATGAGGCCGATCAAATTGTTACGGTCTCGGAAAAGTCGCGTACCGATATTATAGATCTGTTAAATGCAAATCCCGAAAAGGTCACGAACTGCTACCAGACCAGCGACATGCCAGCACTGCGAGATCCCGCAGCGCTGCCCAACCGCCTGCATCAACTTTTCGATCTGGAGATGAATGGCTATTTTCTGTTTTTTGGCGCAATCGAACCAAAGAAGAATCTGGGCCGCATAATCCAGGCTTATCTGGAGGCGGACATTGCAACTCCTCTCGTCATCGTGGGCTCAGAGGCTTGGCATGCTGACCGCGAACTAAAATTGCTCGGCACCGCCCACGGCCGAAAGTTACCTGGCGTTGATAGGATTCGCCGGATCGACTATGTGCCGCGGACATTACTGACCGACTTGGTCCATGGCGCGAAAGCCAGTCTCTTCCCTGCCCTGTATGAAGGCTTTGGCTTGCCCGCGCTGGAAGCGCTTGCCGCGGGGGTTCCCCTATTGTCGAGTACCACTGGCGCACTGCCTGAAGTGACAGGCGACGCGGCCTTGTCGGTGGATCCCTATGATATCGACGCTCTGGTTAATGCCATCCGAAGGCTGGACCGCGACGCTGCGCTCCGGGCTCGTCTCGCCGAGCGAGGGCCTTTCCAGGCTGCCAAATTCTCCCGCACGGCGTTCGCCGATCGCATTGGCCAGCTTTACCAGAAGATTATCAGGCGCTAGGCGCTTGCGAAAGAAGGCGAGCTGCCACCAACAGCGGTCAGCTAGTTATTATGCGGACGCTGCCCAGGCAGCATTGGAGTGATATCATGTACGTCAAGCGCTGGGTGCGAACTGTACGACCCGAACTCATCCTGTTAGCCGCAACGGCATTGGGCGGCTGCACGACATTGCCTCGAAATGGCCCGACCGGAAGCCAAATCTCGAGGAGCGCGACGAAACAGAACACGATCGGCTTCAAGATCATAGATATCGCGCCAGAGAATATCGCCGCATTGTCGACGACAAACAGTCCAACGGGTGCGCTTGCCACTCTCGCTACCGATGGTCTAGTCGATAGGATAGGTCCGGGCGATGTCCTGTCTGTTGAGATCTTCGAAGTAGGTGTCACCTTGTTTGGTGGCCGTGCAAATATCGGAAGCGCTAATGCTTCTACGGGGACCGAAGCTGATCTCTCCGCAAGCAACGAAACGATCGGTAATGGCGGAGTTGTCGTGGACGGCGATGGCAACATTAGTCTGCCATATATCGGAACCATAAAGGTCGCGGGCCTCACGGCAGCTCAGGTCCAGGATGAGATCGTGGTGAGATTACAGGGCCAGTCCCAAAGTCCGCAGGTGATTGTATCCCTTCGCCGAAATATCGCTAATGCCGTCGTCGTAATGGGGGATGTAGCAAATCCAGGGCGCTTGCCTCTTTCATTGGCGCGCGAGCGACTGCTTGATGCAATCGCAGAAAAAGGCGGCATTAGCCGGACGGCGCAAACTGGTTCGTCCACTGCTACCGGTACCGGCGCGCAGGACGTCATGGTTCGGTTCACGCGCCGCGGCCACATGGCGGAGCAATCGCTCGATAGTATCAGCGCAGGATCTCCAGATGATCTAGTGCTGTTGGGCGGCGATCGTATCGAATTGATCCGCCAGCCTCGTACTTTTACCGTTTTCGGAGCGCTGGACCGGATATCGCAAATCCCGTTCGAAAGCCGCACATTGACCCTAGCCGAGGCCTTGGCGCGTGCTGGCGGCCCGAACGACGGTCGTGCCGATCCGCGATCGGTGTTCGTGTTCCGTCTGACAGCTGATGCAGGCTCAGCCGAGCAACTGGGCAAATCGCCGGCATCCACTGAGAGTGTGATGATGCCGGTTGCTTACCGCATCAACATGATGCAGGCGCAAAACTACTTCCTAGCGCAACGTTTCGTTATGCGAGACAAGGACCTTATTTATATCGGCAACGCTTCAGCCAACCAGCCTCTTAAGCTGGTGCAGGCTTTGGGGCAGCTGTTCTCGCCGGTCATCGCTGTCCAGAATGCCACGCGGTAAAGCTCATGGCGTGCCCGGCGCCAGGTGCGCCGGGCACGCCATGCCGGTTTAGGCGGCATGTTCCTTAACGCCGGCGGTAATTAGCCAACCTATACCATAAACAAGCATCAAAGTTAAAAAGGCTGTCAGCACGGTTTTAGTGCGCTCTGGGTACAGGGCTTTTACGGGCATATTCGGATCGACAACCGGCACGACGAACAACTGCTGGCGACGGGCGTCATCCTGCGCCCGCTGAAGCCCCGCCGATGCGATCTCCAACTGCTTTCCAGCCATTTCCTGCCGAACCTTAATGCCTTCGTAGGCACCCATACCCGCTGCGACATTGCCAGGCCCTCGAGACAATTTTGCGCCCTCCGCCACGACCTGACGGGACAAGGCTGCAACACGCCGCCGCAGCGCCACTAGCTGTGGACTATTGGCGGAAACAACGCCAGCCATGGAGGCTTCCTGAGCCTTCGCGATAGCAAGCTGGCCCTGGAGGTCGGATACCATACTTGTTCTGGACGCTCCGGTAACCTGCGGATTGAAGTCCTGCTCACTCAGACGAAATTGCGTGATCTGCCGCTGAATTTGCGACAGATTGGCCTCGGCTTCGTGCACGCGACGCTGTGACATGGTGATCGCGTTGGCATAGTTGCGCTGGTTGAGCATGTTGACCCGGCCTTCGCCCAGCTTGAGTAGTTCCCGGATGATACGGTAGGAATCCTCGGGCCGAAAACTGCGGACCTTCAATGTGGTGATGCCGGTTTCGGTACTAACATCCACATCGACCTTACCCTTGAAATATTTTTCAAGCTGTTCAGGCGTCGGGCTAGTGAACCAAAGGCGTGACACAGCATCAGCCTCCGGCCTCTGAAATCTCTGGCTCAGGCCAATCCTCGATTGCAGGGCGGCAACTGCATCATGCGATTCCAGATAATCCGCGACGACCATGGCGTCGCGTTCGGAAGAAGTCCCGCCAACCATCGTCAACGCTTGACTGAGGCCACTGGGTGCAGCCGGAGTATCCGACGTCCTTACGACGAAATGCGCTTCTGACTGGTACTGATCGGCCGCTATCAGGTAATAATATATCGCGACCAGGGCAGTGGGGAGCAGCACGATCAAACACCAGTTACGGTGCTTGTGGAACCAGCCTAGCAGCCAAGTTCGAGCTGTTGAAGATGAATGATCCAAGATATATACACCTTAGTGAAGATGAATGCGACGTCTTGTTATTCTGATAGAGACGAGCCCGGCATATGTCAGAAACAGACACCAGCTGACAACATAGGGTATATCGACATAGGTGTCCTTGGCGGCATGGAACTGGCCATATCGCAAAAGCTCAAAGATTGTAGGCAATGGGAACCAAGTCAGCCAGTTTTTATATGGCTGCGGGACCCAAGAAAGTTGGTAAAATGCCCCCGATAGCGGCATCAAAATATATGTGATCGGGTGTACGAACCGCGCAACAAGCTTATTATCGTGCGTCCAGGCGCATATCAAAAGCGAAACAGAGAAAGAAAACCAGAACATCAGACCAATGCCGGTCAATAATTCCAGCATGCGGGCGGGCGGTTCAGACATTCCCAATGCAGTGACAAGGCCCATCAGCACGATGTAGGACATCGTCGTCCCGACGCCCTCCAGCAAGCCGCGTGCCAGCATCATGTCGAAGATCGTAACACGGCGATGATAGAGTAGTGGCATGTTGGATTCCAACGCGCCATCGGCACGAGTCACCATGCCCCGAAACATGATGAACAAAGTATACCCAAGGATGGCGAACGGAACTGGATGAATGCCCCCGTGAGGCAAACCATGCCCGGCATGAAGCAGGGCGACTGCGCTAGCCAGGCTGAGCGGTTCCAGGAAAACCCAGAGATAGCCTATATTTTCGCGACCATAACGGGTATGCAGTTCGCGCATCAGAAGGGCGCCGATCACGTCTCCCTGGACCTTCAGACCGTGCCAAAAGCCGCGATCCCCGGTGGAACCGGAAGTGTTTGAAATCATAGTCATGCGGGAGCTTCTATCTCGATACGAGCATCATACGATATAAATTCGCCACTGGCACAGGCGGGCCAGTTAGACGCGATCCGAAAGTCGCCGGTTCCCTATTTTTATGCATCATGGTGGCTGCCATATCCTGCTGCGCGATGCTACTCAATGCGTCCATCGCTGTTTACGGTAATTGTCGCCTTACCATTCGGTTTGGCATATGGGCGGATATATGAAGCATATTTTTCCCCGTACGGATATCCTGTCTCGCTTTCGCCCCGGTTCCAGCAAAGACGACGGCATGCGGCTATTTCATCTCGATCATCTCCGAACCTATCCGCGACAACGCAACGAAGCGGTGATCCGCCAACTTTGCGCGAACGCTTATCTGGGTGAAGGGCGCTCATTGTGCCGAGTGCTGGGCCGATATAAGATGATTGTAGATACTTCTGACGTTGGGCTCTCAAGTCATCTGCTGCTCGACGGCTATTGGGAAATGTGGCTTACCGAATTATTGGCAGATTTGGTCAAACCCGGCATGAAGGTGGTGGATGTCGGTGCCAACCTTGGCTATTTCTCCTTGCTGATGGCGGATCTCGTCGGTCCAGCGGGACAGGTTCACGCCTTTGAACCCAACACCGATTTGGCGCGGCGGATGATTCAAAGCCTTGCGATTAATGGTTTTGACGGCATTGCTACCGTGCATGAGCAGGCATTGGCAGACGTCGAGGCAGACGTTTTGCTGGTTGTGCCCTCCGCCGAACCGAAAAATGCCCATCTTTTGCCCGCAGGCCATCCCGTTTCCGCAGATGACACAACCGTAAGCCGCCTGCTCCGCACGCGTAGGCTCGACAGCTACAATGAATTGCTCGACGCGGATATCATCAAGATCGATGCTGACACATCCGAACAGGCGATCTGGCACGGTATGGCGGGCATCCTTCAAAGCGGTCGTCCTCTGACAATCGTACTTGAATTCGCGCGCGTGCGTTATGCCGATCCGGGCGCGTTCATCGACAGGATAGCGTCTGACGGCTTTCGTCTTGCCGAAATCACATTCGAGAGTGGCGTACAGCCAACACATAAGGAGGCGATCCTTGCAGCCTCCCCGACCAATGACGTCATGTTGCTGCTCACCCGCTGAAAATCGGTACTGATCTCTATATTTCGTACGAAATAATGATTTTCTCCACGATTATCTCCCCTGCCGACGGTGTTATAGCTAGTCGCAGCGGACCCGGGATATGGGGGAGTGGATAGGACAAGATCGTGGGTCCGTGTACATTGTACTGAACCTTGTGGGTGAGACCGTCTAAACCAATCGCGATCGTGACGGGATCGCCTGTCGCCATCACATGAATATGTAAATGCGCATTGGGCGATCCCGACCAACAAAACCACAGCGCGGCATCCTCGCCTCTGATGCCGCAACCTTCCATGGTTGGCGCCAGCCAACCATAGCCATGGCGAAGGGGATCACCCGACATTATGTCATCGCTCCCTTGCCGTGAAAGGGACAGCGACCAGACCCCTGTGCCAGTGATTCGAGGTAATGTGTCGCGCGTGCGCGATGGAATCGCTTTCGCCTTCACCATCAGCTCGGCTGCAATTTGCTGCCAGCTTCGAGGCGCGTAGCTCTTCCGAATTGCTCCCTCAGCACCAAGTCGCGTTTTCTCGTCCAGCAGTGTGCGCACGGTGGCCGCGATTTGGGCGGCATCATGAGGATCGAAATAGCGAGCGAAAGACCCCCCAGCCTCCGGTAGAGAGGAAACACCTGAAATCGCCGGAATTTTGCCGTAGGATAAGGCCTCGGAGACCGGCAGCCCCCACCCTTCGTAGAAGCTTGGATAAAGTGCGAAAAGACAATTTTCATACAGCGCGGCCAATCCGTCATCGGGAACGCCGTGGAGGATACGCACCAAGCGCTGTAACCCCGGATTGTCACGCAACATCCGGTGTAAATCATCGTTTAGCCAACCACGCCCGCCCACACATACCAAATGCGGCATAGCAGATTCACCCAAACTGTCAGCCAGCGACATCCAGGCCCTAAACGCTCCCATGTGATTTTTTCGGGGTTCAAGCGTCGAGACCAACAGGACATAGCCGAGCGGCTCCAAGCCAAAGGTCTGCAGGACGTCGACACTGGCCGAGAGCTGCCGGAAATCGCCATCAAGGCGAACGACGGGAACGGCACTTGCTGCCATGGGGGCACCGCATTGTGCCGATTTTTCGACAAGATCGCGCCGCGTGGCCTCGGAAATGGCGATACAACCATCAGCCGAGTGGAGAAGGGACCTGAACCAAGCGCGATAGTCGCGCACAAGCGACTGGATGAACCAAGTCGGCTCAATCATCGGGATCAGGTCGAAGACGAGAGGAACATAAATGACGGCATCGCGGGTCCGGACCGTCCGGATATCAAGCAAGTAATTGCGATCTGCCCAAGACGTGCCCAGATTGATTAAGATGGCCCCGCGCGGGAAATGAACCGTCCGTGATACAGCGATCAGTCGGTACATGTCGTTCAGGTGCGCTTTCCACGCCGGATCTTCTGCATCGTCGCTCTGTTTAGCCAAACGGCAAAGCGCCTCGAAACGGTCATTGTCGAGTTTGATCCATCCTCGTTGTACGCTGGAATAGATACAGTATATCGGCCGAACAATTCCTTCCATGGCAGCCAGCGATATCTCGATCTGGACGCGTTGAATGCCCGTGGGCAAGCGGCGCTTACCGAAGAATGCGATCAGGTCAGTCACGTCCAGCAGGACCGCACCGATGGGCAGAGGTTGATGACCTTCAGTTTTTTGAATTGCTGGATCGATGCCTAGCAAGGTCAGCGCATCGATCCATGTTTCCGCTTCTGCATCGGGGTCGGGCATCGCTCGCGCTAGTTCCGACAGTGCTTCCAGATTTGCCCGGTCTCGGTTCAACGCCCGGATGAAATATCGGGCTGCGTCCACCGGCTGATACCATGCCTTCGCCATATGCCCCAAATGGAGCAGGGGTTCAGCATCATTAGGATGTAATTGCGCAGCCATTTCATAAGCCGCTCTGGCAGCATCGATGGCGCCTCCTTCCTTTTCCATGTGCCCAAGCTGAATCCACAGATGGTGCAAATGCGGTTCATGGGTCACTGCCTGACGATAACCGGATGCAGCAGTGGCCCAGTCTTGGCGTGCACGGGCCATGTTAGCGAATCTGATATGCACGGCCGTGCCCCGCCGGACAGTCAGGCCGTTCGACTTGGGACCAAGTCCCCATCTCCTGGACATACGGTCCAGCCAGCTTGTGATCCACCGCATATTTACGCCCTAGAAGGCCAATTTACAGGAGGCAATGGAGGCGCATCGCACATGCCTATCTGGGGGAGGTGGGCATGTCGGCTTTTTCGGAAGGAGCAAAGCTATTTACTATCGCCCAAGCCGCACCGGCGAGCGTTCAGATAGACATCCAAAGGATGATGAGTCACCCGATCACAAGATCGCGCACCACCTCCAACGCCTTCGCATTGTTGGCGACCGACCGCTCCGATGTGTCGCTTTCCGTATAACAGCGCAGTTCGGGCGCGTTGCCACTTGGGCGCAGGTGAATGATGTCGCCGCCTGCAAAATGGATACGCAGCCCGTCAGTAAGATCGATACCGTCCACTTCACCAGCGATACCACCGAATGTGGCGGTCAGTCGCGCCAATATTTCCGCCTCGCTTCCTGCCTCCAAATGCGCGATCAGCGCCCTGCTTTGGGCAGTGGGATAATTTTGCAACCGTTCGCTGAATGTATAGCGCGCAGGCAATTGACGCGGAAGCATCGACAAGGAGACGTCTTGCCGCCGCGCATCGACCAGCGCAGCAAGAATCGGCAGGACCGCGTCGCGCGTAGGCAATGCGGACAGGCGCGTATTTTCTAAACGAACCTCTGCCCCGAGAAGGAACCCGCCATTCGCTTCATAGCCGCATACGGTGACCTGCCCCGCATTTATCAGGTTGTTCATTGCCTCAATCACGAAGGGAGATCCGATGCGGGTACGGCTTACCGCGTCGAACAAACCAGACAATTCGACCGCGCTGTTGCAACTTACCGGCGTCGCTACGGCTTTGATGCCCAGAGCTCGCGCGCATAGGATGCCCAGTATATCGCCCCGAATCCACGTTCCGGACTCGTCTGCCAGCAGCGGTCGATCCGAATCTCCGTCGGTGGAGAGAATCGCGTCGAGGTTCAGTTCGGACGTCCATTGACGGGCGAGAGCCTGGTCTTCGGGCCGAACAGCCTCAGTATCAACTGGGATGAAGGTTTCCGACCGGCCGAGGCGGTAGGCTTCTCCCCCCAATTGTTCGACCAGCCTTACCAGAATGTCGCGGCCAACCGCCGAATGTTCATATATGCCAAGCCTCAGCCCCTGTAGCGCCTCGGTGCCAAAGGCATCGACATAGCGGGCGACATAAGCTGTTGCGACATCAATGAGTGGGCCCAGTGGGGTCGGCTCCCCCAGCATATCCTCATCATCGAACAGGTCGGGCAGCGTGATATTTTGGGCGCGAATTCCCAACTCATCGGATTTGAGCACTTCGCCATCGTTGCGATTGAACTTGATGCCGTTGCGGTCGTCAGGGATGTGACTTCCAGTTACCATCAGAGACGCGATTCCCCGGGCAAAGCCATAGGCAGCTACAGCGGGGGATGGCACAAAGCCGCAGAAGTCGACATGACCGCCCTTGTGGTGGATAGCTGCAGCGCAGGCAGCCATGATGCGCGAGGAAGAAGGGCGCAGATCGCCGGCAATCGCCACATGGCTTCCCGGTGCGAACTGCCCGATATTCTCCAAATGTTGCAAGAACCCGCAGGTGTAGGCGAAACATATGCGGTCGGTCATCGCACTGACGAGCCCGCGCGCACCACTGGTGCCGAAAGTGACGCCGGATAGCGACATCAGATCGGCAATCGAAACAGTTTGCGTCATATATCTCCGGGAATCAGCAGAAAGAGGGATCGTCCAGCGTTCAAGCTATTCGGCAGCCATCGCCGCGGCTTTGATGGCTTCCGTCACCTTCCTCACTTTCTGAGATTCCCCCCGGCGCAGGATCATGACCTCGCCCTGCGATATCACCACGATCAAGTTATCGACATCGACCAGGGTGACCCGAGGGCCATCACTATTGATGAGGCAATTCCGTGCGCCTAAAAGTATCGCTTCACCCCGGACGGCATTATTGTCCATGTCCCTGATGCTGACGCTGTGCAGCGAATCCCAGCTCCCGACGTCCGACCAACCCATATTTACCGGCACGCATGCCACACGGGCCTCACGTTCCATTACGGCATAATCGACGGAATCCGATGGACAGACAGCGAAGGCTTGCGGGTCAGGGACAATTTGCAGGCCATTCCGTTCCGCCGCTGCCAACGAAGCTTTGACCGCAGCAAGTATAGCGGGCTGGTGCCGCCCCAATGCTGCCAGATAGGCGTCAGCACGGAACATGAAAATGCCAGCGTTCCATGCATGATTGCCCTCGGCAAGCATCTCAGCAGCACGGTCCGCATTGGGTTTTTCGACAAAACGGACGACCTCATGGATCATGTCTCCGCAGATCTCGCCCATTTTGATATAGCCATAGCCCGTTTCGGGAGCATCCGGTGTGATGCCGAACGTGACGAGCCAGCCTTCAGCCACCAGAGGTAGAGCGCGGGCAATCGCTTCGTGGAAGGCAGGCAAGTCAGCGATCGTGTGATCGCTTGGCATGACGAGCATTGCATCGCTCGCCTGCGCTTCGAACGCAGCCAACGCGATAGCAGGAGCCGTATTGCGGCCGAAGGGTTCGAGCAGAACGAGATAATCCTCCAAACCACTGACGGTGATCTGCTCGTGGATGATGCTGGCATGCGCAGCACTAGCTACCACGATCGGGCGGCCGATCGACGCTGCCCTGAAGCCTTTAATCCGCTTCATTGTGAGCTGCAGCATAGTTTCATCCGCTGTCAGCGGTAGAAGTTGCTTTGGACGTTCAGGTCTTGAGACGGGCCAAAGCCGTGTGCCGGAACCACCCGACAGGATTACTGGCACAATTTTGGGAAGGTCGTTGATCATAACCCACATTATCTGAGCAAAGACAAATAGTTTGAGTCTGAGCCGGCTGCAATATGAACCGACCCCCACTTGCTGGCTTCATGCGCGGAAAGAATCTGATTGCCAAGTGATTTTCAGACGCACGATACCCAGCCATCGTGTCATTTTGTCATTCGTTTCACATCTGTTTTAAATATAATCGGGCGAGCGTCAAAGGCGGAGCATTGAAATCAGCTTGTGATATTTTTGGCATGCGACTTTCAACCCCGCGCCAGATTGGTGATGGCCATGTATTCTTCAACCGCTTTGGCGAGCCTTACAAGGACACGCAGCTTGGCCGCATCCCGGGAAGCAATTCGCTGAAGACGCAGCACGAGACAGCCTGCAAGCAGGCCGGATCGACCTCTTCACCAACATGCACATGGGCGGCTGAATATCGCTCAGAATGGTCCAGCGCTATGCCAGCGTGGGCACCGACCACATGCGCGAGTCGATCAGCAAGTTGAACTGAACGCACATTTTTTCCATTACCGCCCTTTGCCATATGGCACCGCTCCTCTATCGACCTAGGCGGGTGATTTTTGGGGACCTGGAAAATGGGGGAGACATCCACCTCGGCCGGCCATATCGGGCCATCCACTGACGCCGCTGCCATGGTCTCGGGGAATCAGCGCTCCATTTTCATCGCACAACGCTGGATCTGGACATCTCTTGCCGCTCTTCTGGGCAGCAGCCAGCTACTGCTTTGGCGGTTTCTCGATACCGCGCCCGGCTGGGCCTACGTGCTTGGCGCATTGATCGTCGGCGGACTTTGCTTCTTCACCGTTAAAATCACCAAGGATAGCCGCGATATTGCCCTCACCACCTTGCTGACCTGTTTCCTGGTCGCACTGGGCCTGTTGGTACTGAGCGGCGAAGGACGGTTCTTCTACGCCAATGTGGATTGGCAGGTGCGCTTTGCCGTGTTGCGGGACATGGGCATCAATCCCTGGCCTTTCATCTATACGGCACGCCCTGAGCCCGACCTGCTGCGCGCGCCGATCGGCATGTTCCTGGTACCCGCGCTGGTCTTCAAGGCTCTTGGCCCAAGAGCGGCGGATATCGCCCTGCTGTTGCAAAATACCACGCTGGTTGCGTTACTGCTCGCCTTGGGTAGCCAGCTGTTCATAAATCAGCGCTCGCGCCTGATCGGCCTGGCGATATTCATCCTGTTTTCCGGCATGGATGCGATTGGCGACCTGCTCATGCAGGGAATGCTCACCGGTCACATGGAAGACTGGGCCGAGATCCAATATTCCTCGACCATCACCCTGCTTTTCTGGGTGCCGCAGCACGCAATTGCCGGTTGGGTGGGCGCGGTCAGCTATATGTTGTGGCGGGAGGGCCGCGTGCCCCTCGCGCCGTGGCTTGCGCTACTGCCGATGACGGCGCTCTGGTCGCCGCTGGGGCTGATGGGAGCCATGCCCTTTGTCGCGCTGGCAGGGTTGCGAACACTGATCGCGCGTTCGCTGCGCTCGTGCGATGTCCTGGCTCCGGCGGGATCGCTTCTCCTTTGCCTGCCCTCGCTCATCTATCTGGGCACGGCATCGGATGACGTCGGCTTCCATTTTCAGCCGATCCCCTTCGTCCAATGGCTGCTTTTCCAATCCTTCGAAACGCTTCCTTATCTCATCCCTCTGGCGATCGCCGGGCAATCGACGCGATTCGGATCGGACAGCTTGTGGCTGGCCTTTGCCTGGCTGATGCTCATCCCCTTTGTGCAGATAGGCTGGTCGACCGATTTCATGATGCGCGGCTCAATCACTGCCCTGGCTCTGGTCACGGTCATGGTCAGCGATCATATCGTGCAACGGGGCGAGAGGTGGCGCTGGTTTATGGTGGTGCTTGCCATCGGTAGCCTGACCGGCCTCGCCGAGATACGGCGCGCTATGCTCTATCCTGCCGCACCCGAAGTGCGCTGCACCTTCTTCAAGGCATGGGACCAGACCTTCGCTGCCTTCCCCAAGGGCTCCTATCTGGCGCCTGTCGATAAGGTTCCCTCGCTCATCCGCCCTACCCATCCGGCCCGCGCCTCGGCGAGCGAACCGGCCCGCTGCTGGGACGGCACCTGGAGGCTGCCCTATGATCCGCGCAACGCTCCGTCAGACCGAGAGAATGGCGTAAAGTGACAAGCCCAAGGGGAAGGAAAGGCGGCCAAGCAGATGTCGCTCTGCCGCGAACATCCGCTGAAGCGCGGCATTGACGAGCGGCGACGGACGCGCGTCCAGGGGCGTGTCACGGCGCAACAACTGATGAGCGAAGCGCTGCGCTACCGCGAGCGGGAAAAGCAGGCTATTGAAATGGCCGGAGGCTTCGACCTTCAACCCTGCTGCGCGGATCACTTCCAGCAGGCCATCATGGGTGTAACGACGCTTGTGGTGGTGCAGCACGTCATGGTCCGACCAGAGCCAGGGCGCAGCCGGGACGGTAAGCAACAACCGCCCGTTAGGCGCGAGCCGTCTACCCAGAGCGTATAGCGATGCTTCATCCTCATCGATATGCTCCAGGACATCGAGCAGCGCGATCAGACCGTAGCGCGTTTCGCCGAAACCGATCGCATTGGGCAAGGCGCCTGCGTCCACCCGGCACAGACCTCGCGCAGCGGCCAGGGCGCGGGCGTCCGCATCATATTCCATGGCATCGAGCACACCATATTGTGCCAGCAGCGCAAGGTTGCCGCCGGTGCCGCATCCCGCTTCGAGGATGCGGGCGTCGGCAGGCAACGGAACATGGGTGCGGACCAGGCTGTCGATGATCGCGCGACGCGCGACAAACCACCAATGATCCTGCTCCTGCGCGCTCATGCTCGCATAGGCTGATCGGTCCATTCGTCCTCTTCCTTGGCTTGGGGCTGGATAGCACGCGGCGCTATAGGCTCGCTTTCCTCCGCCACGACATAAAGCGGCCGATTGCGCACTTCCTGCGCGACGCGGCCCAGATATTCCCCGATGATGCCAAGGCTCATCAGGTTGAGGCCCCCCAGCATCAGCACGGCGACCATGATCGAGGCGTAGCCCGGCGTATCCACTCCGGTCAGCAGCGTGTGCAGCACCAGGAAGGCGGCATAGGCAAAGGCCATCAGGGCGATGCTGCCGCCGATATAGGACCAAATCCGCAAAGGCATGGTGGTCGAGGCGGTGATGCCATCCACGGCGAGGGACCAGAGCTTGCTGACGCGCCATTTGCTGCTTCCAGCCTCGCGTGGAGCACGTTCATAATCGACCGTGGCGACGCGAAAGCCCACCCACGAGAAAAGCCCCTTGGTAAAGCGTGCCTGTTCTCCCAGCTGCTTGATGACGTCCACCGCCCGCCGGTCGAGCAGCCGGAAATCGCCGACATTCTCCGGGATTGGGTGATCCGAAAGGCGGTTGATGAGGCGATAGAAGCCTTGCGCGCTCCAACGCTTGAACCAGTCGTCGCTGGACCGATCGGCGCGGCGCGCATTGACCACCTTCGCCCCCGCCAGCCATTGGCGGACCATGGCGATAATGACTTCCGGCGGATCCTGCAGATCGACATCGATCGGGATAACCGCGTCTCCCCTCGCCCGGTCGATCCCGGCAGCCAATGCCGCTTCCTTGCCGAAATTGCGCGATAGGGTGATGTGGCGGACATCGGGGTCCAGACGGGCGAGGATCGTCAATATGTCGCAGGTGCGGTCAGTGCTGCCATCATTGATGAACAGAAATTCGGCTCGAGCGTCCGGTCCGATGAGCTGAAGCGCTCGGGCGACCGCGGGACGCGCTGCATCCAGGAACAGCGAAATGCTCTCCTGTTCATTGAAGACCGGAATGACGATCGACAGCGAGATGCGCATGGGTCTTGGCCTGGTCCACCCGAAATGAGACCCTACGCTATCGACCACAATGGTTAACGGAAGGTGAGGGTCAGGAAGGATAAAGGCAAAATTTACCATAGGCTGGCATGACGGGGCATGCCCAGCTTCCAAGCCCTGACCACAAAACCTGCCATCATCCTGACCATGGTCGGAATTGGAGCATTGTTGCCCAGCTTGGTGCTGGGTCCCGGGGCGACCCATTCACACCTCTATAACAACATGTGGACGGCCCATTTCGGGGAGCAGATGGCAGCGGGCCACCTTTATGAGCGTTGGCTGCCGAAAAGTTTTGAGGGACTAGGCGCCCCAACCTTCTATTTCTACCCACCCCTTGCCTATTGGGTGTCGGGCGGACTCCACGCACTGGGCCTTACGGTTTCCCAGGCCATAAATGGTGCTGGACTGCTGCTGTTGATCGCCTCGGGCCTTACCATGCATGCCTGGCTTTCGGTGCGGGGCACCTACCCGCTCCTAGGCGCCATTGTCTACATGCTCGCACCCTATCATCTCTATAACTTCCATGTGCGAGGAGCGCTGGCGGAATTTGCCGCCCTCGTCTGGCTACCGCTGATCGCGCTCGGGATAGAACGGCTACCGCATCGACGCGGACTTCTCCTGCTAGCGCTGTCCTATGGCGGCCTTATCATCACCCATTTGCCGCTGGCGGTGCTGACCGGGGTGTTCCTGATCGGGCCGCTGATGCTCCGACGCATCTGGCAGGAACCGAAGGCATTTCTACCCGGCGCTCTGGCAGGCGTGATCGCGTTGGGGCTGTCCGCCTTCTTTCTGCTCCCGGCGGCGACGCTTCAGGACCATATCTCCACCGTCTTACTTTGGGCCCCGGGTTATCAGGCGACGGATTGGTCGATCAACAACACGAACTTCACCATGTTTACAGGGCCAGCATTGGCGCTCGTTATCCTCGCATGGCCGGCACGGTCCTTCTGGACAGTGCTGACGATTATCGGTGCGCTAGCAGCTGTGCGTCTCATGCCTTTTGTGTGGGACATTCCCCTGCTCAACAAAACGCAATTTCCCTGGCGCATGATGGGTATCGTCGAATTTACCGCCATTGCGGCACTGTTGTCCTGTCAGTTGCACCGCATCCGCATGGTACTTGCAGCAGGCGCGGCTCTTCTCGTTTTTGCCTATGCTCTCATGTTCTCGAGAACGCTGGACGCACTCAACCATCCGGTGGATTATGCTCTCATCGACCGGATCAAGCCGGACGCACCGGAATATCTTCCGAAAGGTTTCGATATTTCGCTGGTAGAGAAAGAATATCGCTGGACGGATGTGCGGAAATTTCGGGCGTTACCGCGTGGGAACGAAATTCGGGTCAAGGCAGCCGGGCACATCACAATTCATAAGGCCGATTTTCCGATCTGGCGCGTGACGCGAGACGGGTCGCCCGTCCCACACAAAGGCCCCCTGATCAGCTTTGACGCCCAGCCTGGCATCTACCGCATCGAGCGGTTGACGATCTGGCAGGAGAAGGCCGGACTGGCGATCAGCATAATGACGGCGCTTCTGCTTTTGTTTACGCAAGCGTCCAAACGCGGAGCAATGCCATTTGCTGAACTCCGAAATGCGTTACCTCGTGAGAGGACGAATCTACGGCGAATTGCAGACAGCTAGGGTTTTTTCACCGGAGCGATTTAGCTCTGAAACTTACGAAATTCTCGGATGGGCTGGAGAAAGGGCAGTAGCAGAGGGCACTTCAATAAATTTTTGAAACTTCCCTATCCGGAAGTACATGGAATTTTATGGGCGCGCTCGCAGGTCAGGTTGGACAATGATCCTCGCTGGACGAATCTTTAGCGGGAGCTAACTGGCTAAACTGCTGGGTGTCGGCGATTCTCGCCGCTGTTCTTTCAACAGGGCGCTGAAGGACGGTTTGCTGGTCCGCCTACGCTCTCGTCGAGGTCCCTGCCGGCATGCTTTTGATAGCCCTTCGTCGGCACTGCCTGGCGGCCTGAGGCGTAGACCCTCGCCGCTTATGATGCGACCAAGATGACCGCCAGCATCCTGGAATAGTATGAGAAAGAAAATGGCTTAAGCCGCGCAAGCATTTTCCAGCTATGGACCAGGGTAGAAACAGATACGAACATCGACTATCTGAGGAGTCTAAGGCAGTCATCCAAGATGATGCAAATCTGAAGGAAATTCAACTGTGGGCGAGTTGTGCAAATTCTGGGCAGACACGCCAGACTCAATTCCTACTGATTTGATTTCAAACGAAAAACTAGATGTGAACCTTTGCCTTGACATCGCAGGCATCATAAGTTCAATCCTTGCCACGCCCATCACCGCTCAGCCGGCGCGGTAGAAAGCGAATAGGGCCAGGTTCCCGCTCCTCTTCCCCATTCCCGGTTCGGCTTTGCCTGCATGGTGAAGCGCAACGTCCCGCCCTCGCGGATCTCCCCGTCCGCGATCCAGCTTCGCCGCAGCGGCCGTCCGTTTAGTTCGACCGCACCCACATAAACATTGGCGGCGGACAGATTTTCCGCCTCCACCGTGAAGCGCCTGCCGTTGGGAAGCGTCAGTACCGCGCGGCGGACGAAGGGGCGACCGACGACATATTGGTTCGATCCCGGCGTCACGGGATAGAAGCCCAGCGCCGTGAACAGCAGCCAGGCCGACATCTGCCCCAGATCGTCATTGCCCGACAGTCCGTCGGGTGTCGGCTTGTATTGGCTCTCGACGATCTGCTTCAGCCGCGCCTGAGTCCGCCAGGGCGCGCCCGCATAAGCATAGAGATAGGCGACATGATGGCTGGGTTCGTTGCCATGGATATATTGCCCGATCAGCCCGGCAATATCCTCCGCATGGCTGTAGTCGAGCTTCGACACATCATAGTCGAACATGGCGTCGAGCTTCGCGATCGCCCGGGCGTCGCCGCCC
Organism: Sphingobium fuliginis; assembly: GCF_015074805.1. Classification (NCBI taxonomy): domain Bacteria; kingdom Pseudomonadati; phylum Pseudomonadota; class Alphaproteobacteria; order Sphingomonadales; family Sphingobiaceae; genus Sphingobium; species Sphingobium fuliginis. Next base: position 2,395,142 of record NZ_CP060035.1, read on the forward strand.
AGCAAGCGGAACAGCCCCGCCTGATCTTGCGGCACGAACCAGCTATATTGCCAGGCATTGCCCTCCGTATAATCCGAACCATAGTTGATCGCGGCCGGATCGAACGGCGTGCGGAAGCTGCCATCGGCCTTGCGCGCCCGCAGCCAGCCGCTCCTGACGTCGAAGCCGTTGCGCCAACTGGACGACCGGGCGAGGAAGCGCTTCGCCACATCGCCGCGCCCCATGGCCTGCGCCATGCGGCCGATCGCCCAGTCGTCATAGGCATATTCGACCGTCTTCGACGCCGCCTCCGGTTCCCGGTCGATGGGCACATAGCCCAGCTTCATATAGTCGCCCAGCCCGCCATAGGGCGCGTAGTCCGCGCTGGCGACCATGGCGGCCAGCGCCTTGTCCGGGTCAAATCCCCTGAAGCCCTTCAGATAGGCGTCCGCGATCACCGGCACCGCATGATAGCCGATCATCGTCCATGTCTCCCGCCCGGCGAACTGCCAGACCGGCAATATGCCGTGCGGGCTGTGTTCCCGGCTGGCGATCAGCGAGTTGACGACGTCGGAGGTCGTCCTTTCCGGCTGGACCAGCGTCAGCAGGGGATGTTCAGCGCGGAAGGTATCCCAGAGCGAGAAGGTCGAGCGAAAGGTGAAATCCTTCGCCGCATGAACCTGATCGTCCGGCCCCCGATAGCGGCCGTCGACGTCGCTCCAGATGCTGGGCGCCAGCAGCGTATGGTAGAGCGCGGTGTAGAGATTCGTGAGCATCGGCTCCGGCGCATCCATCTCCAGCCGCCCGAGCGCCTGCCGCCATGCGTCCTCGGTCCTCCTCCGGACGGTGTCGAAACCGGCGCCTTCCGCATCGAGATTGGCGATGGCCCCGCCCTCATCCACCCCTGAAAGCGCGACCTGGACCTCCAACGGGCCATCGAGCCTGCCGAAGTCGAGCCTTGCCTCCAGCGCCTTGCCCAGCTTCTCGGCCAGCGCGTCGCTGCCCCGCCCCGGCGCCTGGAAGCCTTTATAGGGAACCGCCTGGTCCCGGTCGATGAAGGCATGGTCCTTCAGGGGTGCGGAAAAACGCATGGCAAAGAACAGCTTGCGGCCCGCCGCCCATCCCCGCGTCTCGCGAAAGCCCGTCAGCGTGCCGTCCGGGTGGAGGTGCAGACCGGACCAGAGGATCTTGCCCGGATAATCGTAAAGAGAGGAGCGCAGGTCGATCAGCAGATGCGCCTCCCGCCCCGCCGGAAAGGCATAGCGGTGGATGCCCACCCGCTCGCCCGCTGTCAGCTCCGCCCGGATGCCGCTATCGGCCAGCGTCACCGCATAATAGCCGGGCCTGGCCGTCTCGCTGTCGTGTGAGAAGCGCTGGCGATAGCCGGAGCCCGCCTGTTTCGGATCGCCCGGATCGAGCCGGACGGCGCCCGTCTGCGGCATCACCAATATGTCGCCCAGATCGGAATGGCCCGCGCCGGAGAAATGGGTGTGGCTGAATCCCTGGATCGTCGGATCATGATAGCTGTAGCCCGCCGCATGGGCATAGCAGTCGCGCACCTGGCAGGTCGTATCGGTATCGGGCGAAAGCTGGACCATGCCGAAAGGCGCGGAGGCTCCAGGGAAAGTGTGGCCTTCCGGGCCGGTGCCGATCAGCGGATCGACGAAGCCCAGCGGATCGGCAGGCGTCTGCGCAGCGATGGGCCAGGCCGAAGCCGTCAGCAGCAGCGCGCAGATGAGCAGCGGCGCCCTCATCGGGCGGCAACCGGCACGGGGTTGAAGCACGGGTTTTGCCGGATCATGATCCATTGCCTCCAAATCATCGGGTTGCGTTCGTCGCGCCCTGCCCTGTTCTTCCCGCCCTAATAGCGGTCGGCAATGGAAAAGCCGCCATCCCATTGTACAAATGTTGAATTGGGCCACGCATGACGGTGCGCTCCGAACTTGCAGGGCCTGGGGCAATATGATTGGACGGCGATGATGGATGCTGAACCGATGCTGGCCGGAATCGAACTGGGCGGGACCAAGGTCCTGGTGCTCCGCGCGCGCGGCGGGACGATTGTCGACCGGGAGACGATAGCGACCACGACGCCGCGGGAGACGCTCTCCAGCGCCGTCGCGGTGCTGAAACGCTGGCATGCGGAGGCGCCCATCGCCGCCATCGGAATCGGCAGCTTCGGCCCGCTTCGGCTCGACCGCCGCGCCCCGGACTTCGGCGTCATGCTGCCCACGCCCAAGCCCGGCTGGGCGGGTGCGGACATATTCGGCACCCTGACCGCGCCCTTCGATTGCCCCGCGATGATCGACACCGACGTCAACGGAGCCGCTCTGGCGGAGCTGCGCTGGGGCGCGGGCGCGCTGGGGGACGCGCCCTCCGACAGCCTGTGCTACATCACGATCGGGACCGGCGTGGGCGCAGGGTTCGCGTTCAACGGCCGCACCGTCCATGGCGCCATGCATCCGGAAATCGGCCATATCCGTGTTCCGCGCGCTCCCGGCGACGGCTTTGCGGGCCGTTGCCCCTTTCACGGCGATTGCATCGAGGGTCTGGTGTCCGGGCCCGCGCTCGCCCACCGCTTCGGCATGCCGGGCCATGAGATCGATCCCGCCGACCCCCGATGGGACGATGTCGCCAGCGACATCGCCCATCTCGTCTCCACCATCCTGCTGGGCACCGCGGCGCGACAGGTGCTGATCGGCGGGGGCGTGGGCATGGGGCGGACCGGTCTGCTGGCGAAGGTCCGTCGAAACGTCGTCGTCCAGCTTGGGGGCTATTTGCCGCATGTCGACGATTCCAGCATCGGCCGGATCGTCATGACGCCGCTGCTTGGCGATCAGGCCGGTCCTTTGGGTGCCGTGGCCTTGGCCATGGATGCGCTGAGCGCGGAGGGCGTCAGTTGACGCCCTTCTGCCGGAGGAGCAGCGGCAGGACCATCATCGGCGCGACCATGGCGATCACGCTGGCGACCAGCAGATCGTCGACCCACCGATAGACCGTCGTGAAGAACATCAGGAAGGCCATCGTCGCCAGAACGGGAAGGATCAGGGGAACCACCCCGCCCCCCATCCGCCGGCCAAGGACGCCGATCGCATCATCCATATGGCCCCTGCGGCGCTGGCCTTCAGGGCGTGCGCCGCCGGCGCCGCTTCTCATCGGCCGGTTCATGTCCTGATCCTCACTGATCTGATCGGTTTCATATAGAAACCAATAAACGAACTTCCAGACGGGAAGATCGATACGGACCGTTTCCGATCTCGACAGCAAGGCGGACGCGGGTGGGATGTCCCGCACTTCCGTTGACCGCTAGAGCCAATCGACATTCAGAAGATGACGAGCCGAAAATGATGGTTTTCCGTGACCCGGAGCGCAGCCTACTCAAAATAGGTGAGCACCGGAAGCACGGAAAAGCGTCATTTGCAGGCCGTCAGGGCTGAATGTCGATTGGCTCTAGCCCGATAGTGCGTCCTTTCCGGATGGAGGCCCTTGCCTGACGGGAGCGACCGTTCATAAGGAACCGCATGACCACGATCCGCCTGCTCGCCCATAGCGTCGAAAAGCCCTGGGGCCGCATCGATATTCCTGCCGCCATCGCGCCTTCGGATGGCCGTCGCGTCGGCGAAGTCTGGTTCTCGCCGCCGGAGCAGGAAGAAGGGCGGCCTTTGCCGCTGCTGGTCAAATATATCTTCACCAGCGAAAAGCTGTCGGTTCAGGTCCACCCCAATGATGCGCAGGCGCGGGAACGCGGGCTGGCGGGCGGCAAGTCGGAATGCTGGTACATATTGGATGCGGAACCCGATGCGCGGCTGGGAATCGGCCTGACCCGCGACCTGACGGCAGAGGCGTTGCGCACAGCAGCCCTCGACGGCAGCATCGAGGCGCTGATGGACTGGAAGCCGGTGCGGGCGGGCAGCTTCTACTATATTCCCGCCGGCACGGTGCACGCCATAGGCGGCGGCGTGACGCTGGTGGAAGTGCAGCAGAATAACGACGTGACCTACCGCCTTTACGATTATGGCCGGCCACGCGAACTGCATTTGGAAGAGGCGATGGCCGTCAGCGTGGCGACGCCCTATGCCCTGCCCGACCGGGTCGTCCCGATGACAGCGCAAGAAAGACTGGTGGCGGGCTGCGATGCGCCCTTCATCCTGGACATGGTGCAGGGTGAAGCCGGCACCGGGCAGCGGATCGAAGGAGAAATGGCCTGGTTCATTCCGCTGGCCGGCGCCGGCACGATCGACGGCGAGCCGTGGCGGCAGGGCGAATGCTGGCTGATCGAAGGGACCGCCGGCCTGACCATCCATGACGGGATGAGCGCGCTGCTCGCCCGCCTGCCTTGAAACATCGGCGAATCGGGGGGACTGCATGCCACGGGGAGAAATGATCGCGGACAAGCGCGTCCTGTTCGTGATGGCGGTGGAGGATGAATATGGTCCTCACCTCAGGGCCCGGTTCGACCCGCTGATGACCGGCGTGGGCCCGGTGGAAGCCGCTCTCAACACCGGCCTTGCGCTCCAGCGGCTGGATCTGGAAGGCGCGCTGCCCGACCTCGTCATCTCGCTGGGATCGGCGGGATCGCGCATCTGCACCCTGGGCGAGGTCTATCAGGTCGCCAGCGTTTCCTGGCGGGACATGGACGCCTCCCGCCTCGGTTTTCCGAAGGGCGTGACCCCCTTTTCCGACCACCCGGCCGAAATAGCGCTGCACATGCCGCTGGAACTTCGCACCGCCCGGCTGTCCACGGGGGCGAACATCGTCGGCGGGGACGAATATGCCACGATCGACGCGGACATGGTCGACATGGAGAGCTTCGCGGTCGTCCGCGCCTGCCAGCGCTTTGGCGTGCCGGTAATGGGCCTGCGGGGCATTTCCGACGGCCCGGGCGAATTAGCGGACATGCTGGGATGGACCCAGTTGCTGGCGCTGCTGGACGAGCGTCTGGCACAGGCGGTCGATATGCTGGAGGGAGCGCTTGGGCGCTGAGGAGATGCGGTCTTCTTAAGGCGCAATGGGCCGACTGCTGCCATTTCCCCTCCCGCTGGCGGAAGGGGGAATGTCCTGGATTGGCCCCTGGGGCCTTTCTCCCCCTTTATCTGAGGCGCCTGACCAGAACCGCCTCAATGCCCCTCAAAGGCGATGATCGCCGCCGACGCGACGCCGTCCGCTTCCAGCGCAGCCATGCCGCCCAGATCGGGAAGATCGATCGCGAACAGCGCCATCAGCACGGTTGCGCCCTGCTCCCGGACAAGTTGCGCCGCCGCAAGCGCGGTTCCGCCGGTCGCGATCAGATCATCGACCAGCACCACCCGCGCCCCGTCCGGGATTTGCCCTTCATGCAATTCCAGCCGGTCGGTGCCATATTCCAGCACATAATCGATGCCGACGGTCTTGCCGGGCAGCTTGCCCTTCTTGCGCACGGGCACGAAACCCACCCCCAGCGCATGGGCCAGCGCCGCCCCAAGGATGAAACCGCGCGCCTCGATGCCGACGATGAAGGCCGGGTCGAGCGGCCGCGCCACCGCCGCCATCCGCTCGACCAGTTCAGTGAGACCGGCTGCGTCCGCCAGCAATGTGGTGATGTCCCGGAACTGGATGCCGGGCTTGGGGAAATCGGGAATCGTGCGGACCAGGGCCGCCAGGCTGTCTGCGCTCATCTTCGCCCTCATAAGAAAAGGGGGCCCGGTTTCCCGCGCCCCCTCCGATGTTCTGTTCCAGACCCCGTTCAGGCGGCCTTTTTCTTGTCCGCCCAGATATTCTGGTAGGCCATATAAGCCAGGCCCGTCGCGATCAGCAGGAAGAAGATCGTCGCCAGACCCGCGCGACGGCGGTTTTCCAGCTTGGGTTCGGCCGTCCAGGTCAGGAAGGCCGCGACGTCCTGCGCCATCTGGTCGACGGTTGCCTTGGTGCCGTCTCCATAGGTGACCTGTCCGTCCGCCGTCAGCGGCGGCGCCATGGCGAGGTTCAGGTTCGCGAAATAGGGGTTGTAGTGCAGCCCCTCCGGCGTCTTCGCGTCCGGAAATTCCTTCAGCAGTTCGGCCGGCTGCGCCTGGAAGCCCGTCAGCAGCGAATAGACATAGGCGCTGCCGTGATGGCGGGCCTTGGTCATCAGCGAGAGATCGGGCGGGATCGCATTGTTGTTCGCCGCCGCCGCCGCAACGTTGTTCGCGAAGGGCTTGGGGAAATAATCCGCCGGGATGGGATCGCGGGTCGACATCTCGCCCGTCTTGGGATCGACGTCGGGGGTCTTGATCGCCCACTGCTTGGCGATCGCCTTGATCTCCGCCTCGTTATAGCCAATGCCCTTGAGGTCGCGGAAGGCGACGAACTTCAGGCTGTGGCAGGCCGAGCAGACTTCCTTGAACACCTGGAAACCGCGCTGGAGCTGCGCCTGGTCGTACTTGCCGAAGGGGCCGTCGAACGAGAAGGCGACATGCTTGGGATCGCGGTGGAATTCATGCTCCACCGTGACCGCCGGCGGCTCGGTGACATAGGCCACCGCGCCCACCAGGAAGGAAACCAGCAGCCAGCCCGCGAAAAAGAGGCCGACGAGAAATGCGCCGATGCGTATCATTAGTCTTGTCCCCCTTAACCGGCGTGCGACGGCTGCGGATCGCTGCCCATGCCGGGAAGCGCCTCGCGCTCACCCTCGAGCGCATGGCGGCCAAGCACCGCCTCGGTGATCGAGTTCGGCAACGGCAGCGGCTTTTCGAAGCGCGAGATCAGCGGCAGGATGATCAGGAAGTGGGCGAAATAATAAGCCGCCGCGACCTGGGAGATCATCACATAGGGTTCCGCCGCCGGCGCGCCGCCGCAATAGCCCAGGATCAGCACGTCGACGATCAGGATCCAGAAGAACTTCCTGAAGGTCGGGCGATAATTGCCCGACCGCACCGGGGAGGTGTCCAGCCAGGGCAGGAAGAAGAGCAGCAGGATCGACGCGAACATCGCCAGCACGCCCAGCAGCTTCGCCGGGACGAAGAAGAAGTCCACGGTGAAGGCGCGCAGGATCGCGTAGAAAGGCCAGAAATACCATTCAGGCACGATATGCGCCGGCGTCGAAAGCGGGTTCGCCTCGATATAATTGTCCGGATGGCCCAGATAGTTGGGCGCATAGAACAGCAGGACCGCGAACAGGATCAGGAACACGCCCGCCCCGAAACCGTCCTTCGCGGTGTAATAGGGGTGGAAGGGCACGGTGTCCTGCGGCCCCTTCACTTCCACGCCGGTCGGGTTGGAGGAACCCGGAATATGCAGCGCCCAGATGTGCAGGATCACCACGGCGGCGATCACGAAGGGCAGCAGGAAGTGCAGCGAGAAGAAGCGGTTGAGCGACGCGTTGCCGGGGGCGAAACCGCCCAGCAGCCAGGTCTGGATCGGCTCGCCCACCACGGGGATCGCGCCGAACAGACCGGTGATCACCTTCGCGCCCCAGTAGGACATCTGCCCCCAGGGAAGCACATAGCCCATGAAGGCGGTCGCCATCATGAGGAGGAAGATGACGAGGCCCAGCAGCCACACCATTTCGCGCGGCGCCTTGTAGGAACCGAAGAAAAGACCGCGGAAGATGTGCAGATAGACCACGATGAAAAAGAAGCTGGCGCCGTTGGCATGGGCATAGCGCATCAGCCAGCCGGCGTTCACGTCGCGCATCGTCTGTTCGACGGTGCCGAAGGCGACCAGCGTGTTGGCGCCGTAATGCATCGCCATGATCACGCCGGTGACGATCTGGATCACCAGCGCGAGACCGGCCAATACGCCGAAGTTCCAGAAATAGTTGAGGTTGCGCGGCACCGGATAACCGGCGCCCACGGCATTGTAGACGAGGCGCGGCAAGGGCAGCTTCTCGTCGATCCACTGCATCGCGGGATGCTTGGGAGTATAATGTTCAGCCCATGGAAAGCTCATGACAGTCCCCCTCAACCCACGAGAATGGCGGTGTCGGAAGTGAAGCTGAACTTCGGCACTTCCAGGTTCTTGGGCGCGGGGCCCTTACGAATGCGGGCGGCGGTGTCGTAGGACGAACCGTGGCAGGGGCAGAAATAGCCGCCATATTCGCCCCTGTTCTCACCCTCGCCCGCGCCCAGCGGCACGCAGCCCAGATGGGTGCAGACGCCCATGGTGACCAGCCACTGCTTCTTGCCGTCGACGGTGCGTTCCTCCAGCGTCTGCGGATCGCGCAGGCTGGACGGATCGACCTTGTCGGCTTCCGCGATTTCCTTGTCGGTCAGGTGCCGGACGAACAGCGGCTGCGACCGGAACGTCGTCTTGATCGCCTGGCCCGGCTGGATGGAGGACAGGTCGACCTCCGTCGAGGCGAGCGCCAGCACGTCGGCGCTGGGGTTCATCTGATCGACCAGCGGTATGACCACCGCGACCGCACCGACCCCGGCGAAGCTCACCGCGGCGATGTTGATGAAATCGCGACGGCGAACACCGTCGCTGCCGCCTCCATCGGAGACGGACGCCCCCTCACTCTCCAAATGTTCAACGATCGCCATGCACCTCAACCCTTGCAAGAACGTCCCTGACCCCGCCGCATTGCCCATTATGGCTATGTTATCGGGAGAGCCGCGGCGCCCAAGCAGAAGGGCGCGCCTTTCCCCCTGGCGCGGTTTGCAGGCCTGATAACCGTAGGATGCGCCATTTGCCAAGCCTTTTAGACAGGCTAGGAGAATTAACCGCGCTGTTCTATGGCGCGGCGCATGCGTATCGCCCTCTATCAACCCGAAATCGCCGGCAATGTCGGCGCGATCCTGCGCCTTGCCGCCTGCTTTTCCGTGCCCGTGGACATCATCATGCCGATGGGTTTCGCCTTTTCCGACGCGAAGCTGAAACGCGCCGCGATGGACTATGGGGCGGCCGCCGACATCACCCAGCATGCAAATTTCGAGGCGTTCGACGCCCGGCGCCGGGCCGAAGGGAGGCGGCTGATGCTGATGAGCAGCCATGCTTCGCAACGCCTGCCGGAGGTGGAATTCCGCGCCGACGACGTTCTGCTGATGGGATCGGAAAGCGCCGGCGTCCCCGACAGCGTGCGCGATCTGGCCGATGTGCGCGTGCGCATTCCGATGGCGCCGGGCTTTCGGTCCTTGAACATCGCCGTTTCCACGGGCATCGCGATAGCAGAGGCCCTTCGCCAGACCGGAAGTTTCCCGCAATGACAGAGTTACCGAAAATGACGTTGGCGCTCGACCCGCAACAGCAAGCCGCCCGCGACTGGTTCGAATCGCTGAGGGACCGCATCTGCGCCGAATTCGAAGCGATCGAGCGGGAGGCCGGGTCCGACGCCCGCTTCGACTATATCGCCTGGAATCGGGAGGCGCCTGGTATAGCGCCCGGCGAAGGCGGCGGCGGCGTGCGCGGCGTCATGAAGGGCAAGGTGTTCGAGAAGGTCGGCGTCAACGTCTCGACCGTGGGCGGCGCCTTCTCTCCGGAGTTCGCCAGGACCATCCACGGCGCGAGCGAAGACCCGAGCTTCTTCGCCACCGGCATCAGCCTGGTCGCGCACATGGCCAATCCCCATGTGCCCGCCGTGCATATGAACACGCGCTATCTGAGGACGTCCAAAAGCTGGTTCGGCGGCGGCGCGGATCTCAACCCTCCCCTGCCGCGCGAGGAGGACACGGCGCATTTCCATGATGTGCTGAAGGCCGCCTGCGACGCCCATGACCCGGACTATTATCCCCGTTTCAAGTCATGGGCAGACGATTATTTCTTCATTCCGCATCGCGGCGTCCATCGCGGCGTCGGCGGAATATTCTACGACCATCTGGAGGGCGATTTCGACGCGAATTTCGCCTTCACGCGGGACGTGGGCGAGGCGTTCCTCAAGGCCTTCCCGCCCATTGTCCGGCGGCGCATGGGGGAAAGCTGGTCGCGGGAGGATCATGCCCGCATGCTCGAATGGCGCGGCCGCTACGCCGAATTCAACCTGGTGCATGACCGCGGCACGCTGTTCGGGCTGAAGACCGGGGGCAATGTCGACGCGATCCTGATGAGCCTGCCGCCGATGGCGAGCTGGAGCTGAGCATGGGCCTGACGCCCGTTCCCGACGACCGGATCGCGACGATCGTCACCCATCTGGAAATGCGGGAGCGGCCGAAACCCGCCCCCATCCCGCCCGCCCCGTTGCGGCTGGTGCCATGGAAGGCGCCGACGCCAGAGGCCTATCGCGCGCTGTTCCGGCGCGTGGGTGAGCCGTGGCTCTGGTTCTCCCGCCTGGTGATGGACGACGCCACGCTGAGCGCGATCATTCACGATCCCGCGGTCGAGGTCTATGCCGTCACCGATCCCCGGGGCGTGGAGGTGGGGCTGCTGGAACTCGACTTCCGTTCATTGCCCGACTGCGAGCTGGCCTTTTTCGGACTGATCCCGGAATTGACCGGCAAGGGTCTGGGCCGATGGCTGATGGCGCAGGCCAAGGCGCTGGCCTGGCGCAAGGAGGTCACGCGCTTCTGGGTGCACAGCTGCACGCTCGACAGCCCCGCGGCGCTGGGATTTTACCGCAAGGCGGGCTTCGTGCCCTACAGGCGTGAAGTGGAAATCTTCGCCGATCCGCGACTTGCGGGGCTTTTGTCGCCCGACGCCGCGCCGCATGTGCCGGTGCTGGGTCAGCTGCCCTCCGCCTGACGATAGAGCCGCGCCAGCATCACCAGCATATAGACCTGCACCACCGTCGACACGACAGCGGCAGCCACGCCGCCGATCAGCCGGCCGCCCGTCGGACCGCCGATCAACGTCCCGATCAGGCCGAACACCGCCTGCGCCGCGCCGCCGACAATGGCGGACAACAGGGTCAGCGCCACGATGAAGCCGAACAACCGCCAGAAATGCCCCCTGGTCAGCGCCCAGCCATGGCGCAGCGACGCCATGACGCCGGCCGTCCCGTCGATCACCACGGGATTGAGCAACAGCAGCCGCACGCTCGCGAAGATGGTGACGGCCACCACTCCCACGCCGAGCAGCAGCGCCAGCGTCGCGCCCAGAGGCTTGGCGATGAGCGACAGGACCGTCACCGCCAGGGTGGCGGCGATCACCGCGCCGGCCAGGAAACCGGCGACCACCAGCGCCACGCCCAGCAGCACCGGAAGCCGCGCAAAGCTCAGCCGCAGCGCCTCTCCCACGCTGATGCCCGGGCGCAGGGCGAGCGCCAACAGGGTCAGCGATCCGAACCCGATGATGATCATCGCCAGCATCATCGCCAGCCAGAAGCTGCCCGGCACCTGCGGCATGGTGGTTTCCGACAGGTTCCATTTGGCGAGTTCCGGCGGCGTCATCTCCTGAAGGATGAGGCCCGGCAGGGCGACGAACAGCAGGGCGACGGGAAACAGCAGGCTGCTTTCGCGCGCGACGAAGGCGACCGCCTCCTCCCACGCCTTGCCGATGGACATTGTCGCCATATCTCTACGCCCTGTTCTCTACCCGATGCTCTGAAAATCGCGGAGGAGACTTGATCGCTCGCTCTGCCCAAGTCAAGGAAGCGCCATGTCCTCGCCATCCCCAGCCCAAGCCCCTGACGCCCCCAGCGTGGAATGGCGCGTGGAAAGCGCGCCCGTCGACTACCCCCGGGCGCTGGCCGAGATGGAGGGCCGGGCCGCCGCGATCTTCGAGGGGCAGGCCGCAGAGCGGGTCTGGCTGCTCGAACATCCGCCGCTTTACACGGCCGGAACCAGCGCCGATCCGGCCGAACTGCTCGACCCGCGCTTTCCGGTGCACGATGCGGGGCGGGGCGGACGCTATACCTATCATGGGCCGGGCCAGCGCATCGGCTATCTCAACATCGACCTGCGGAATCGGGGCAAGGACGTGCGCAATTTCGTCCATCACCTGGAGGGATGGATGATCGATGCGCTGGCCGATTTCGGCATAGCGGCCCGGCGCGCGAAGGGACGGATCGGCATCTGGACCGACGATGCCCAGGGGCGGGAGGCGAAGATCGGCGCCCTCGGCATCCGGGTGCGGCGCTGGATCACGCTTCATGGCTTTTCGATCAATGTCGATCCCGACCTGTCCCATTTCGGAGGCATCGTGCCGTGCGGCCTGGCCGAATATCCTGTGACGAGCATGGCCGCGCTGGGCGTGAAGGCATCGATGACCGAGCTGGACTCGGCGCTTGCCCGGCATTTCCCGGCCTTTCTCGGCCGCCTGCGCCGGTGTCCGGCGGCAGATGGAGCGGGGGTTGAGCAATGCGGGACGGGCCGCTAGGGTCGCGGCTTTCGCCAGGTGGGGGGCTGCCGGGCATGCTGCAACGCTTTAGGAGACCCGGATGCGTCCTGACGTCAAGACGACAATGGCAATATTGGTTTCGGCCGGCTGCATGGCGCTGGCCGGATGCGGCAGCAAGAAGGAAAGCGGCACCGCCGTCCCGATGAACAATCTGGAAGTGGTCGACGGCACCGCCACCGACGCCATGACCGATCTGGACGGGGTGCAGAGCGAGGGCGTGGCCGTCGCGCTTCCCGCCAACCGCAGCGACAATGCGGCCGCTCCGGCGGCGGCGGCGAAGAATGAGAGCGAGGGCAAGCCCGCGGCCGATACCGAAGTGCTGTCGGATCAATAGGCTGGCGTCCGCGTTCAGGCATGATACAGACGGGCGGGAGATAGTTCGCAGCGCTCGTTACAAAGAGGGATTTCAATGACATTGCGTTATGTGGGCCGTTCCATTGGACACCGATCCCTTGGACGCCGGGTCGTGCTGGGGCTGGCCATGACGGCGGCGACGCTGATGGCGCAGCCGGCCGCCGCGCAATTCTTCTGGTCGCCGCCCGATTTCTCGACCCCGCCCCTGACCGACGCCGAAGCCACGACCGCGCTGGGCCTGCCGGGCGCGACCGCGGCGGAGGTCAAGGCCGGGCTGGTGTGGAACCTGCGCGCGGCGTTGAACGTCGCGGCCCTGCAATGCCAGTTTGAGCCGACCCTGCTGTCGATCAGCAATTACAACGCCATGATCGCCCATCACGACGCCGAACTGGACGCCGCGCAGACGACGCTGCTCGGCTATTTCCAGCGGACGGTCGGCAAGGGCAAGCCCGGCCAGATGGCATCGGACCAATATGGCACGCGCATCTATTCCGGCTATTCGACGGTGCAGGCGCAACGCGGCTTCTGCCAGGCGGCGGCGCTGGTCGGACGGCAGGCGATCTTTGCCCAGCGGGGCACGCTGAACGAGGTGGCGCGCAACGGACTGGGGTCGATCAAGAAGTCGCTGGTCCTGGCGGGCGAGCAATTTTACGGCGATCCGGGACGCAGCTATTCGCTGACCCTGCCGTCCTTCGACCCCAAATGCTGGAAGAAGGGCAAGATGCTGCCTGCGTGCCAGCTCGCATGGAACCAGAAGATCGGCGTCCAGCCTTAAGGCAACGGCGCCAATCACGACATTCCTCCTCCCGCAAACGGGAGGGGGCAAGGGGGGCGGGCTGGCGCGACGTCAGCGACAGGTTTCAGCGGCCAGAGTGGTTTTCATCGCTCCAGGATGGAAGCTTCCCCTGAGGCAGGCCACGGCCCTCAGCGCAATCCCAGATATTTGTGCGACTGAAGGCTGAGCCGCCAGCGGGGCCGCCCCATCACCAGATCCACCGCCGCCCGCGCGTTTTCCGCTGCCTTCGGATCGTCCAGCGGCTGCACCAGCCAATGATCGAAGGCCCAGCGCTCCATATCCTCGACATCCGCCAGGCTGTGCCCCCGCCCCGGCTGCGGCCAGACCAGCTTCAGCTCATTGCCGCTGCGCTGGACCACCTCGCTGCCCGCCTTGGGGCTGATGCAGACCCAGTCCAGCCCCGGATGCGCGGGCAAGGTGCCGTTGCTCTCGATCGCAATGGCAAAGCCGCGCGCATGGAGCGCATCGACCAGAGCATCGTCCACCTGGAGCATCGGTTCCCCGCCGGTCAGCACGATATAGCGCCCCTCCCGCCCCTCGCCCCAAAAGGCGAGCGCGGCCTCGGCCAGACCGTCCGCATCCGCGAACCTGCCCCCGCCATCGCCGTCGGTGCCGACGAAATCGGTGTCGCAAAAGCGGCAGACGGCGCTTGCCCTGTCCTGCTCCCGCCCGGTCCAGAGGTTGCAACCGGCAAAGCGCAGGAAGACCGCCCGGCGGCCGGCATGGACGCCCTCTCCCTGAAGGGTCAGGAACATTTCCTTGACGGCGTAGCTCATGGCGTCAGGGCTTCACCGCATAGTCGGTGGGATCGGGCAGGCCGGCCTCCACGAAACCCTTGGACCGCAGGCGGCAACTGTCGCAGAGGCCGCAATGCCTGCCGTCCGGCGTCGGATCGTAGCAGGACCAGCTCAGCCCCGTATCCAGCCCCAGCCGATAGGCTTCGCGCACGATGTCCGCCTTGCTCATATGCTGGAGCGGGGCATTGATCCGGACCGGATTCCCCTCCACCCCTGCCTTGGTGGCGAGCGCGGCCATCTTCTGAAAGGCGTCGATGAACTCCGGCCGGCAATCGGGATAGCCCGAATAATCGAGCGCATTGACGCCGATGAACACGTCGTTCGCGCCCGCCACCTCGGCCAGGCCCAGGGTCAGCGACAGGAATATGGTGTTGCGCGCGGGTACATAGGTGACGGGAATGCCGGTCCCGACGCCGCCCTTGGGCACGGCAATGTCCGCGGTGAGCGCAGACCCGCCAAAGGCCGTCAGGTCCAGCGGCAGCACGATATGCGAGATGGCGTTCAGCGCCGACGCGACTCGACCCGCCGCCTGCAATTCCAGCCGGTGGCGCTGATTATAGTCGATCGACAGGGCGAACAGGCGATAACCGGCCTCGCGCGCCAGCCCGCCCGCCACCATGGAGTCGAGCCCGCCCGACAGCAGGACGACGGCGAATTTTCCGTTATGGGCAACCATGAGCGCCGCGCTACGCCTCCCGACGCGTCAGCGCAAGCCGGTCGCGCCTAATGGCAGGCGCCGAGCCAGCGGCCCTCCAGCGCGAAGGCGAAGGGCGCGCCGTCGGCAATGCCCTGCGACTGGATCTGCACCAGCCGGGACGTTTCGACGCGCAGGTCCGTCCGCCCATTGCCCGCCGCGCCGCATTCATAGGTGACGACCAGCCGGTTGGCGACATCGCTGACGGTGAAGCTCTTGCAGGCATGGCCCGCATGGCGGCTTTGCAGAAGCTGGCTGAGGCTGGAGACGCAGAGCTTGCGCGCGGCGCCATCCTCGCCCCGCCCGCGCAATTCCCATTCACCCGTCTCCAGTCCCTTGGGCAGGCGTGACGCGGGCGCCGCCGCCTGCACGGCAGAAACCGCCATCATCATCGCCGCCGCACCAAGGGCGCGCCGCTTTGCCACCATTCCGATCCCCCTGTCGATCGTTGCTGATCCAGATCAGCCTTGCGCGTCAATTGCGGCAATTTGATAGCAATAAGGAGGGCGCCCGCTCATTCCTCCGCAAAGCTGGCGAGCGCGACCGGGAAAAGACGCGAGCAGAAGGCGCAATCCACGCCGATAATGCCCTGATCATCCGCCATGTCCGCCCGCTCCGCCGCCGGAAAGCGGCCGATGACGCTGCGGATATGATCGAGGTCGCAACGGCACCCCTTGCTGAGCGCCGTGGGATCGGTGACGCGCACCTCCTCCTCTTCGTGGAACAGCCGCCAGACGATGTCGGACAGCGGCAGCGCGTTGTCGGTCAGTTCCGCGTCCTTGAGCGTGTGGGCCAGCGCCTGGACATGCTCCCATTCCGGATGGTC
Source organism: Sphingobium fuliginis (assembly GCF_015074805.1). Taxonomy (NCBI): domain Bacteria; kingdom Pseudomonadati; phylum Pseudomonadota; class Alphaproteobacteria; order Sphingomonadales; family Sphingobiaceae; genus Sphingobium; species Sphingobium fuliginis. The sequence goes on from NZ_CP060035.1 coordinate 2,410,810, forward strand.
GTGGCGGACATGCAGCCGTTCCCGCCCGACTTCCCCCTCGGGCAGGTGCTGGAGCAGCAGGCCAGCGGCAAGGCACCCCTCCCCCGCGTCGTGGCGCGTGGCGATCTGGATGATGCTGGGGATCTGCTCGGACTGGAAGAAATAATGTTCCGCCGCATCGGCAAGCGATTCGCCGTCCAATGGGACGATGCCCTGATAACGCTCGCCAGTCACCGCCTGGTCGAAGGTGATGGCGAGATAGCCCTTGCCGAACAGGCCGAACAGCGTCGGATCGGGGCCCAGTTCGGCCAGCCGGTCGGCATCGAACTTGGCATAGCCGCGCACCTCGCCGCCCTTATAGTCCGCCACCAGCAGGCTGACGACGCCATTTTCGGTCTGCGCCTGAAGCGTGAGCTGCCCACCCGCATCCTTGAGCGTCGAGCCGAGCAGCGCCGCCAGCACCAATGCGGAGGCGAGCAGCCGCTCGATCTGCGGCGGATAGGCATGGGCGGCAAGGACATCGTCGAGCACCGGCCCCAGCCGCACGATCCGCCCGCGCGCGTGGCGGGAGGGGATGGTGAAGCCAAGGGCCTGGTCAAGGGTAGCGGAAGAGGTCAAGTCAGGCTCCGTGCGGCGCGCCGGGGCGCGCCGATCATGCAAAGGCGCTTAGATAGGTTGCGATGCCCGGGCATGCAAATGCACTTGGGTTTGGACTTGATCGGTGGGATGCGGACGGTCTGATCGCGGCCCGCTCCTTGGGACAGGTCGTGCTCCCGCGCCGGCGGGAACCCGGTTCAGGCGATGCGATAATCTGCGAAGGGCGGGACCGGGCTCCTGGCCGCGCAGGAGCCCCAAACTCAACCAAGCCGGCCCAACGCCCAGAGCAGCACCGACTTCTGCGCATGGATGCGGTTTTCCGCTTCGTCCCAGATCACCGATTGCGGCCCGTCTATCACCGCTTCCACCACTTCCTCGCCGCGATGGGCGGGCAGGCAATGGAGGAACTTCGCCGCGGGCTTCGCCAGCGCCATCAGTTCCGGCGTCACCTGATAGGGCATCATCGCCTTGAGCTTCTCCTCGGCATGGGCCTGGCCCATGGAGATCCAGGTGTCGGTGACGACGATGTCCGCGCCGGCCACCGCCGCCAGCGGGTCGCGGGTGCGAGTGATGGTCGCGCCACGCGCCTGCGCTTCGGCCTCGAAGGACGGGTCGGGGTCATAACCCTCCGGCACGGCGATGCGCACGCCGAACTTCATCAGGCCCGCCGCCTCGACGATGGAATGGAGGACATTGTTGCCGTCGCCCAGCCATGCCCATTGGCTGCCGGGCAATGCCACGCCATGCTCCACCACGGTCAGCAGGTCGGCGACGATCTGGCAGGGGTGCGACAGGTCGGTCAGGCCATTGATCACCGGAACACTGGCGTAATGCGCCATTTCCTGGATCTTCGCATGATCGTCGGTGCGAATCATGATGGCGTCGGCCATGCGGCTCAGCACGCGGGCGGTGTCCGCAATCGTCTCGCCCCGGCCAAGCTGGCTGGTCGCGCCGTCCAGGATCAGCGATGTGCCGCCCAACTGGCGGATCGCCATGTCGAACGACACGCGGGTGCGGGTCGAATTCTTCTCGAAGATCATCGCCAGCGTGTGACCGGCGAGCGGCGCATCCGCATCCGCTTTGCCCTTGGGCCAAGCTTTGCGCGCGGCCTTCCGGTCGATGGCGTCGGCAATCATGGCGGCGATCGCATCGCCGCCGGCGTCACTCAGATTCAGGAAATGATTGGTCATGAGGAACCCCCTCAACCCGTTCGGGCGAACGGAGATTAATTCAGGCCGCAGCCTCCGCAAAGCTCCGCGCCCCGGCGGAAAGCCGTTCGACGCATTCCGCGACATGGCTTTCCTCGATCACGAGCGCCGGCAGGATGCGCACGACATTCTGCCCCGCCGACACGGTCAGCAGGCCGTGATTGTCGCGCAGATGCGCCACGAACTCGCGGGCGTCATAGTCGCTCTTCAGCTTCACGCCGAGCATCAGGCCCAGCCCACGCACATCCTCGAACATGTCGTGATTGGGGATAAGCTGCTCCAACGCCGAACGCAGGCGCGCGCCGATGGCCTTCACATGGTCGAGGAAACCCTCGCCCAGCACTTCGTCCAGCACCGTCATGCCGACGGCCATGGCCAGCGGATTGCCGCCATAGGTCGACCCATGGGTGCCGAACACCATGCCCTTGGCCGCTTCCTCGGTCGCGAGGCAGGCGCCCAGCGGGAAGCCAGCGCCAATGCCCTTGGCCACCGCCATGATGTCGGGGGTCAGGCCATATTGCTCATGCGCGAAGAAGGTGCCGGTGCGGGCATAGCCGCACTGCACCTCGTCCAGGATCAGCAGCAGGCCCTGATCGTCGCACAGCTTGCGCAGGCCGCTCAGAAACTCCTGCGTCGCCGGCGTCACGCCGCCTTCGCCCTGCACCGTTTCCACCAGGAAACCGGCGGTGTTCTCATCGACGGCGGCCGTCGCGGCCTCCAGATCGTTGAACGGCACCACGGTGAAGCCGGGCAGCAGCGGTTCGAAACCGTCGCGCATCTTGGGCTGGCTGGTGGCGGAGATCGTCCCCAGCGTCCGCCCATGGAAGGCGTTGTCGAAGCTGATGATCTTGTGCCGGTGCGCCTCGCCATTGGCATAGTGGTAACGGCGCGCGGTCTTGATCGCGCATTCCACCGCTTCCGCGCCCGAATTGGTGAAGAACACCGTATCGGCAAAGGTCGTGTCGACCAGACGCTGCGCGAATTTCTCGCCCAGCGGCATGCCGTAGAGGTTCGACGTGTGCATCAGCGTCGCGGCCTGATCCGCGATCGCCTTGACCAGCTTCGGATGGCCATGGCCCAGCAGGTTGACCGCGATGCCGCTGGCGAAATCCAGATAGCGTTCGCCGCGTTCCCCGATCAGATAGCAGCCCTCGCCTCGGACCGGGCGTACATCGCACCGGGGGTAAACGGGCATGAGCGGCGTAATCGACATGGTCCTTCCCTTTCTGGGCTGATGCAAACAAAGTCCGAAACGCAAAAAGGCGGCCCCCGCCGGGCCGCCCTTTGCGAGCGCTGCCTATACAAGCGCGCCTTTGAAGGCGCAACCCCGTGCAACATGCCGTCATCCGGCGAAAGCCGGGATGACGGACGCCTTCAGCCGATCTGGTTCCACGCCTCCGCGATCTCGCCGATCATCAGGCGGGCCTGCTCCACCGGCGCGGCATCATGCTCCTTGGCGCTGACGAGCAGCAGGCGCCGCGCTTCGCGGTAGATCTGGGCGAGGCCAGTGGCGATGTCTCCGCCCTTGTCGAAATCGAGGCTCGATTCCAGCGCGAAGAGGATCGACATGGCGCGGGCCTGCTTGTCGGAAACCTTGAGCCGGTCGCCATTGCGTTCCGCCAGCGCGGCGGCATCCAGCGCCAGCAGCAGCTCGTCGAACAGCACCTTGACCAGCGCGTGGGGCGTCGCACCCTCGATCCGGCTGCCCGAATGGACCGCCGCATAGCGCCGCGCCGCTGCCGTGCCGCCGAACCCGCCATGATTGTAGAACATGATATTCCGACCCTTTCGGTATTAATTGTCGTTTTTGGTCCAGAGGGCGACCTGCTGCTGGAGATAGCTTTGCGTCGCCTTCAACGCCGACAGGCGCGTTTCCATGGCCGAATAGACCTTGGTGAGCTGCTCCTGATAGTTGGTCATCTGGGTATCGAGCTTGTCGAGCTGATCCGTCAGATCCTTCGCCAGCTTCTCATATTTGTCCTGCGTGGTGGCGAGCGGTCCGCCATCCTTCTTGATATTGTCGCGCACGCTGTCCATCAGGCCGGCAAGGCCGATATTCGTGGCGGTCTTGACCGACGGGTTCAGCAATTGCGTGATCGCCTTTGGATCGGCCGCAATCGCCTTGTCCAGCGCCTTGGTATCGAGCGACAGCGTACCGTCGCGATTGGTGCTGACGCCCAGGTCGTTCAGCGTCTTGTAGGCGCCGGTGCTGCTGAGCTGGGCCGACACCATCTGCGAAAGCTGCCGCTTCATGTCGCGGATCGAGGATTCTCCGTTCAGCACGCCCGCATTGGACGAGTCCGTGCCGGTGGAGGTGGCGGTGTTCAGCGCCTTCATCAGCGTGTTGTAGGCGTCGACGAATTCGACCATCAGGTCGCGCATCGACGTGGTCGGCTCGGTCGTGGCGAGCGTGACGCTGGTCCCAGGCGCCGCCTTGTTGAGGTCGATGCGCAGATAGGGGATCGCGCCGTCGATGGTGTTGCCGGCATAATGCTGCTCCACGCCGTCGAGCAGGATCACCGCGTCCGCCGGGTCGGCGGCGCTGGCCATGGTGCTGCCGGCCGGGACGCTGGCCTTGGTCCAGGCGAACTGGTCCAGGGACGCGCCGCTGGCATCGGGGGTGGAGGAAGAAACCGTCAGCGAGATGTCGTTGGCCGCACCGGTCGGCCCCTTCATCATCAGGCGGGTGCCCTGCGAATCGGTGATGACGGAGGCGGTGACGCCGGTACCGGACGCGTTGATGGCGGCGGCAAGGCCGGCATAGCTGTTGTTGGCCGAGGTGATGGTGACGGGAACCGCGGCGCCGGAACCGACCTTCAGCATCAGCGTGCCCGTGCCCACGGTCGCCGCCGCGCCGCTTGCCGCATCGGTGTTCGCGTTGACCGCCGACACCAGCGTCCGGCTGGTCGCCAGGTTGCGCACTTCGATCTGCGCCGGAAGGCCGGTGGGCGTGCCGCCGGGCAGCGCGCTGACCGAAGCGATGCTGGGGTCGTTGGAAGCCGGCGCGCCCGAATAGCCGGTGCCCGCGAGCAGGCTGTTCAGCGCATCGGCAAAGGTGTCGAGCGAACTGGAGGCCGACGCCAGGGCGGAAATCCGCGCGGTGTTCAGCGTCTGGCGACTGGTGATGGCCGTCTGGCGCGGTTCCTTGGTGGCGCTGACCAGGCTGGAGACGAGCGACGCGGTGTCGATGCCCGATCCCGCGCCTAGCGCCGTCAAGATGCTGCTGCTCACCGAAGTCATTGGCCGTCCTTTCAAGAGAGAGAACGGCCCTAGCGCGAAGACCTTTAGGAATGATTTTCAGGGGGGAAGGCAGGAGCCCACCTCACCGACGCAACATCCAGGCCGCGTGGACGAATTTCGAAATGTCCGGGATTGGCCAATCCAAGACATTCCCCTCCCGCAAGCGGGAGGGGAATGTCGGCAATCCACCCCAACCGCTCAGACCACAGTCCTGAATTTCTCAACGCCGCCTGCAACGGCGCGCTCGCGAGCAGGCGCAGGAGCGCCGCGACGAACCCGGCTCAAACGCCCGGAGACAGAATCTGGTCGACCGCGCCGCGACGGATGTTGGCCTGCGCCGCATGGGCATAGGCGGCCTGCTCCGCGATGCGCTTGGCGACGCGGATCGTGCTTTCCACCGCCTCCTTGGAGGCCGGGGGCAAGGGGACCAGTATCTGCGGCTCGGGCAGCATCGACTGGATTTCGTCGGCTGCCCCGTCGACCGTCACCGTGCCGCCCTGACTGCGCAATTCAGCCAGAATGTCGGCAATGCGGGCATGCACCTTGGCATATTCGGCGCTGGTCGCGATGCTTTCCTCCACGCCCGACTGATCCTCCGGCGTCGGCGCCTGCCGGGACGATCCACCGCCCTGATGCACGGTGGCGGCCGATGAAATGGGCGCAATCGCGGACACGGCGGACGGCGCGCGGGTCGCGCCGCGCTCCACCGACAGTTCAGTCCGCGAAATATAGTCGTTCATGACGCACATCCTAATGCGTCCCCGTGAAGATTATACGGATATTAAGCCCTAAACTTAAGTTAAGGACGATCGATTTTCAGGAAACCGCTGATTATCAAGATGATTTTTTGCCGTCCGCGTCGAAGCGCAGATCGTCCGGCACGGTGATGAATGGCCGGTCCATCTCGCTCGCCATCCGATTCTCCACCCGGAAGACGAAGGCAAGGACGGTCGCGACCGCCATGTACAGCCCTTCATTGACGATCTGCCCGGCGCGCGAGGTGAAGTATATGGCGCGGGCCAGTTCGGGATATTGCAGCACCGTGACCCCGTTCTGGTCGGCAAGGTCGCGGATCGCCGCCGCCACCGCGTCGCAGCCGCGCGCCACCACCACCGGCGCGGCGTCCTGCCCCGGCTTGTAGCGCAAGGCGACGGCGAAATGGGTGGGGTTGGTGATGATGACGCTGGCCTCCGCCACCGCCTTGCGGGTCGAACCGCTCAGCACCTCATATTGCTTGCGGCGGATATGGCCTTTCAGCTCGGGGGAACCTTCGCTCTCCTTATGCTCGTCCTTGATCTCCTGCTTGGTCATCGACAGCCGCCTGGACCGCTGCATGAGCTGGGCGGGAACGTCGATGCCCGCGATCAGGAACAGGCCCCCCGCCATGATCAGGCAGGTCATGATGAACATATTGCCAAGGTCCGCCATGGCGGGCGCCAGCCCCGCCTTGCCCAGCCCGACGATCTCCGTCAGCCGGTCCCAGATCATCCAGACGCCGATCGCGCCCAGCAGCGCGACCTTGGCGACGGACTTGACCAGTTCGATCAGCCCCTGGAGCCCGAACATGCGCTTGAGGCCGGCGGCGGGATTGAGCTTCGACGCCTTGGGCGCGAAGGCGCCGGGACGGAAGCCGAGCGAGCCGAGCAGCGCCGGCCCCGCAATGGCAGCCAGCAAGGTCGCCAGCAATATCCCCGCGACCGGCAGGGCGATGCCGGACAGCAGCGCGATGCCCCGGTCGGCCGGCGCGAAATTCACGATGTCCTCCCGCCGGAAACGCAACGCCTCTATCAGCATGTCGGACAGGGATTCGACCATGGAGGGCCCCGTGACCGCGATCCAGCCAATGCCGGCCATCACCACCAATGCAGTGGCGAGATCGCGGGACTGGAGAATGTCGCCATTCTTAGCCGCATCCTTCAGCTTCTTGGCTGTCGGCTTCTCGGTCTTTTCGCCGCCGCCATTGCTCCCGGCCATGGTCAGTGCCCCTCCGCAATGGTCTGGGCCTGGTCCAGCCCGGCCTTCAGGGCGGCGGCGATCCCCTCCCCCATGATCGGCGCGGTGACGGCCAGCAGGATGAGCCCCGCCATCAGCGCCACCGGCATGCCGACCGCGAACAGGTTGAGCGCGGGCGCTGTGCGCGCCAGCATGCCCATGACGATCTGCACCAGCACCAGCGCGAAACCGACCGGCAGCGCGATGGTGACGCCCGCGCCGAGCAGCGCGCCGCCGAATTCGATCAGGTGCCAGACCGCATCGTTGCTCAGCATCGCGCCACCCGGCGGCAGCGCCCGATAGCTTTGCACGACAAAGCTCACCAGCATCAGATGCCCGTCCATCGCCAGCAGCAGGAAGGTCGACAGGATGGAGAGGAACTGGCCCACCGCCTGCGTCGCCTGGCCCGACGAAGGATCGACCATCGCCGCGAAATTGAGGCCCATGGTGTTGCCGATAGCCTCCCCGGCCACCAGCGCGGCGGCATAGCCGATCTGCACGGCAAAACCGATGGCGAGGCCGGCAAGCACCTCACCCGCGACCAGCATCACGCCCTGGAAACTGGCGACGCCGTCGGCGGGAAGCTGGATAGGCACGCTGTTGAGCGCTGCCATGCCCAGCGCCAGCGACAGGATCAGCCGCAATTGCAACGGCACGGCGGGCGCGCCGAAGACGGGCGCGGCGATGAAGGCGGCGCCGGGGCGGATCATGGCGATCAGCCAGATCCAGAGCTGGACTTCCACATTGACAAAGCCTGGGGCGAAGCCCGGCGCGATCATTGCAGCAGGTCCGGAATGCGCTCGAAAATCTCGCGCGTGAAATCGGCGATCAGCACCATGATGGAACCGCCGAACAGCACCAGCATCGCGCCGACGACGATGATCTTGGGGATGAAGGCCAGCGTCTGTTCATTGATGGAGGTCGCGGCCTGCACCATGCCGATGACGACGCCTGCGATCAGCGCGGGAATCAGGATCGGCGCTGCCGCCAGCGCCGTGATCCACAGCGCCTGCTGCGCCAGCCCCATGAAGAAATCGGCGTTTTCCATGGATCAGGCCGCCCCGGAGCCGTTTGGAGGAGAGAAGCGCCCGCCCTTCATGTCGCGAACGATCCGGCCAGCGAACCCATGGTCAACGCCCAGCCGTCCACCAGCACGAACAGCAGCAGCTTGAACGGCATGGAGATGATCGTGGGCGACAGCATCATCATGCCGAGCGCCATCAGCGTCGATGCCACCACAAGGTCGATGATCAGGAACGGCAGGAAGATCATGAAGCCGATCTGGAAAGCGGTCTTCAGTTCCGACGTCACAAAGGCCGGCAGCAGGATGGAGAAGGGAATGTCGGCGGGCGAGCGGAAGGCCGGCGCCTCCGCCAGATTGGAGAAGAGCTTGAGGTCCGTCTCGCGGGTCTGCTTGGTCATGAAGCCGTGCAGCACCTTGCCCGAACGGCCCACCGCCTCCTCGATGGAAATCTGCCCCTTGCCATAGGGATCGAAGGCCTGGGCGTTGATCTGGTCGATGGCCGGCCGCATCACGAACAGGGAGAGGAACAGCGACAGGCCGACCAGCACCTGATTGGGCGGCGTCTGTTGCAGGCCAAGCGCCTGACGCAGCAGCGACAGGACGATGATGATGCGGGTGAAGCTGGTCATCATGAGGATCAGCGACGGCAACACCGTCAGCAGGCTCATGAGGATCAGGATCTGCAGCGATAGGGACAGCGAACGGCCGTCGCCGCTGATCTGCCCCATGGCGCGGCTCAGCGCGCCGCCATTGTCGACGGGCGCCGGGGCGGCGGGCGCGGCCTGCGCAAAGGCGGGCATGGCAAGGACCAGGGTCAGCAGCAGCAGCGCCACCACGCCCCATTTCATCATCCCCGCGCAGGCGGGGACCCATCTCCCGGCAGCAGCCTGCGGACCCGAAGTCCGGAGATGGGTTCCCGCCTGCGCCGGAATGACGGTGGCAAGCAGGTCAGCGCCCGGCACGATAAGGGTCGCCTTCCGCGATCTTCTCGATCCGCCCCCGCGTCACGGAAAGCAGGATCTTCTTCCCCTCGAACTCCACGACGGCGAGCTTGCCGAACGTCCCCATCGGCAGCGCTTCCAGCACCTTGAGCGACCGGTCGTTCTGCCCCGCCATCATCCCCGGCTGATATTTGCGCCACAGCCATAGCGCGCCGAAGGCCATGCCGCCGACCAGAGGCAATAAAATCAGCAGCTTGACGAAATACCAGATCATGAGGGCTTTCCGCGAAGATGGTTAATTCGTCATCCGTTCCGAAAGATTGGCGCGCAAGGCAAGCGGTAAATCTGCCGCCTGCGCTTCAGCCGCGCCGCTCGACGCCCGCCAGCCGGCTTTCGGCAGCCGCGATTTCGACGATGCGGATGCCGTAGCGGCCGTTCACCGTCACCACCTCTCCCTTGGCGATCAGCGCGCCGTTGACCATGATGTCGAGCAGGTCGTCGGCCTGGCGGTCCAGTTCCACGACGCTTCCTTCGCTCAGATCCATGACCTCCGCCAGCCGGAGCGAGGTCGACCCGACCTCCACCGACATGCGGACGGGAATGTCGGCCAGCAACCGGAACTGGCGGTTGTTCACCATGCGGGAAATGCTGTCCTCGCCCACGCTGTCAAGGCGGGGGGCTTCGCTCATGTCGCTCATTGTCCGGTTTCCTGTGCAAGCTTTTCGATCTGGAATGCGGCGCGGCCATCCTGTTCGCCGATGGAGCCGTGCGCGACGATACGGTCGCCCACGATCAGCGGCAGGCTGCGGTTGATGGTGACGGGAATGATGTCGCCGGCCTTGAGCTGCATCAGTTCGGCCAGGGACAGGTCGGGGCGCGCCAGCACCGTGCGGGCGGGCAGGCGGATGTCGCGCATGCGGTGGGCGATACGCGCCTGCCACACCGGGTCGGCGCGTTCGTCGTCGATCGGGATGCGGCTGCCCGTCAACGACTCGACGGCGCGCAGCGCGGACAGCGGGAACAGCAGGTCGACGGGCCATTCGGCATCGCGGCTGATGCTGATCAGGAAGCGTTGCAGCACCATCTGCTCGCCCGGCTGGGCCGCGGCGGCGAAGCCGATGCCGGTTTCCCGGACGATCAGACCGGCTTCTATGGCCAACATGTCGCTCCAGCATTCCACCAGCCGGGCCATGAAGGCATCGGAAATCCGCGCGATCAGGCGATCTTCGGTCGGCGTGAACTCGCCGCGCGGCGGCAGGGCACGGTTGCCGATGCCGCCATAGAAACAGTCGACCAGCGTCGAGATCATCGCCGCATCGAGCCGCAGCAGCACCTGCCCCTTGAGCGGCGCCAGGCGATAGACGCCGATGCTGGAGGAGCCGGGCACCTCATGCGCCCAGGCGCCGAATTCCAGCGCGCGCGCGTCCTGCGCGGCGACATGCGGGCGAACCCCGGCGATCGGCTCGATCAGGGCGCGCAAACGCCGGCCGAGCTTTTCGCCCAGCCGGTCCAGCCCCGACAGCATCAGCGGCGCCTGCGATTCCCCCCGCCCGAAGGCGTAGGCTTGAACGTCGGTCATTTCAGTCCCCAGCCGTCCCGGGCGGGGGACTTCCCGCCGATCAGGCAGCCCTATTGAATAACGAAATTGGTAAAATAAACGTTATCGACGCCGCCATAGCCCGTCTTCTGCTTCAGAATGTCGTTAATAATGCCCTTGATCTTCCCCTGAAGCGCCCTTTTCCCCTCCGGCGTCGACAGCGCCTCCACCGGTTGTTCGGCCAGCATCATCAGGACCTGGCTGCGAATCGCCATCTCATGGACCTTGATCGCCTCGACAACGCGAATGTCGTAATAGGTCGAAACGGCGATGGAAATCTGCGCAAAGGCGTCCGTATCCGACATGTTGGAGGTGAACGGCGTCTGAAGCTGGAAATAGGTCGCCTGATAGGCCGCAGGATTGGCCGGGCTGGGCAGGTCGATGCCCTTGGCCGGGACATGGACGCCCGAAGGGGCATGACCCCCGCCGCCGCCCTCATGCCCGCCGCCTTCGCCGCCGCCGCCGCCGGCATAGCCATGGGCCTTCGCCACTTCCTCGGCATTTTCCCCCGCCAGCACGAGCACGGGCTTGTTCGGATCTTCCTTCGGCCCTTCTTCCTTCGGGCTGAAGAAACCCGCGGCGTAAAGACCGCCGGCCGCGCCCGCCCCGCCAACGACCATGGCGATGACGATGAGCAGGATCATCTTCATCCCACCGCCCTTTTTCTTCTTCGGCTTGGCGTCGTCACTCATCGGTCAAAGTCCCCCGCAATCCATGTCGTCAGGCATAGCGCGCGCGCGCGGCGGGATTGCCGGCATGGCGCAGCTCGTCATGGTTAAGAACGGCCGGATCGCCGGAATTTTTAGGGGCGAATGCGCTATTTTCCTGGGGACGCCAACGACCCTGTCCCTGCGATTGCGCCATGTTCTGGCCGTTGTTCGCCCATGCGTTCGCGCCCTGGGAACCCTGTTGCTGCGCGCCCTGCTGCTGGGAGGATTGCTGTTGATTGGCGCTGTCCGCCCGGGCCGCTTCCGCGACAGGAGGCGCGCGTTCGATCTTCACCTCGGCAATGCGCACCGCCGAAAGTCCGGCATCAAGGCGCAGACGGTCGCTGTCCTGGCGCAGCGCCATTTCGGCGGCTTCGCTGGCGACGGTCAGGCTGACCGCCGCGCCGTCGCTGCCCTGGCGGATGTCCACCTGCACGGCCCCAAGCTGGTCGGCGTTGATCTGGAACCGCCCCTGCGCACCGTTCGCGGACAGCCCGGCAATCTCGCGGGCGAGGCCGTCGATCCACTGGCCGGAAACGCCCATGTCGACGATCTGCGCGCCAAGGCTGGCGGACAGGTCGGCCGGCGGCGGCGCGACGGCCGACGGCACCGGCTGCGCGGAAACGGGCTGGGCGAGCGGCATCGGGGGCACGGCATCGACCGGGTCATGCTGGACGGCATGGGCCGGCACGGCATCGACCGGCGTGGCGGCCCTGCCCGTTTCGACGCGGGCCGCGAGCGGTTCCCCGGCGCGGACCGGCGTGCCCGGCTGGCGGGCAGCGACCTGATCGCGCACGAGCTGGAGCAGGGCGAGCGCCTCGGACTTCACCGGGGCGCTGCCGGGATGCGCAGCGGGAACCGGGCCTTCCGGCTGGTCGGCCGATGCCGCAGGCGCTTCAATGGCTGGCTGCACAGGGGCGTCCGCCACGGGAGTCGGTTCAACCGTCGACTGGGCGGGAACCGGCTGTCCGGCAGACTGAGGCGGCAAGGGCGCCGCTACCGGCAGATTCTTGCCGCGATCCGGCTTGGCGGGCGCCGTTTGCGCGACCGGGGCCGTCGATGGCGGCAGCGCCTGCGCCGGAACGCTTGGCGAGGCCGGCATCTGGACAGCAGCGACGACCGTTGCCGGAGCCTGTGCCGCCTCGGCCTGCTCCTTCGGCCTGTCGCTGTCGCCCGGCTCCGCTTCCACCGGCTCGTCGGCATGCTCCACCGCCGCGGCTTCGGGCAAGGCCTCCACCTTCTCCGGCTTGGTCTCCTTGCCGGGGCGCGGGGCCTTGGTCTGGGGATCGGGCGTCGCGACCGGCAGTTCCGGCCCGCCGACCTCGCCCTCTTCCATCGCGACCGGCGCCGCAGCAGGCATTTCCGCCGCGACCTCCTCAACGGAACCGCTATCCACCGCAGGGCCGGCATCCACCATAGGGCCAGCATCCACCGCAGGCGCCGTCTCCCGAACGGCGGCCTCGGCTGGCGCGTCGATCTTCCTCGCAAGTCCGGGCGGCAGCGGCAGCGAATCCTTGCGGTGGCTCTGCACCGCCCTCAATGCGTTGGCCAGACCGAAGGGCAAGGGGGAAGCCGTCTCGACCTCCGGATCGCCGCCATCGGCTTTGCCCGCCTTGGGCGGTGCGGGCTCCATGCCCTCGGCTTCATCCGCGGCCGCCGGGGCGATCCCTTGCGGCGGGCCAGCGATCCCCGCGCTTTCCTGCGCTTCGGGCAAAGCGGCCATCGTGCCGTTCAGCAGCTTGGCGAAATCCGCCGCCCCCTCCGCAGGCACGGCCGACGCAGCCGCGCCATCGGCGGGCATCGACGTCGCCGCCGAGGAAAAGAGCAGCGCCTTGAGGCTGGTCAGCATGTTCACGTCAGACATCTCCTGTCCTCTGCATCCGGCGATAGCGCGGCAGCGCCGCAAGCTTGTTCTCCCGCCATTCCTCCAGGTCCGCGCGGGCGCGATCCTTGAGCTTCACGGCGATTTCGCGATCCCGATTGGCCGCGAGGGAAAGGCCTTCCTTGACCTCCACCTTGCGGCGCGCATCGTAGAGCGCACCATCCAACTGGCGCCCCGCCTGTTCCAGACGGCCCGCCAGTTCCTGCATCGCTGCAAAATTCGCGCCAGTTGCGACGCCCTGCCCGGTAAAAAGATCGTTCCGCACATTGCGCAGCCGCTCGACATTGCGGGCAAGGCCCTCCGCCTCGTCGCGGGCGCGGGCGGTTTCGGCCGCGGCCATGGCATGCTGGACATGGCGGACGCGCAGCACGCGCTGGCGGCGGGCGACTTCGCCCTTCACGCGCCGAACTCGGCGATCAGGGCATGGGCGCTGGTGTCGAGGTCGATGAAGCTCTTCTGATCCTGACGAATGAAGTCGAGGACTTCCTGTCGCCGCTGCACGGCTTCATCGATCACCGGATCGTTGCCGGGGCGGTAGGCGCCCATCAGGATGAGGTCGCGATTTTCCTCATAGGCGGCCCAGAGGCGGCGATAGGCGGCGGCGGCAAGGCGATGCTCGTCCGGCACGACATCCGCCATGACGCGGGACAGCGACTTGCCGACATCGATCGCCGGGAAGATCGCCTGTTCCGACAGATGGCGCGACAGCACGAAATGCCCGTCGACAATGGCGCGGGCGGCATCGACGATCGGATCGTCCGTATCGTCGCCATCGGCCAGCACAGTGTAGAGCGCGGTGATCGACCCGCCAGTCCGGGCGTCGACGCCGGCGCGCTCCACCAGACGCGGGATCAGCGCCAGCGCGGAGGGCGGATAGCCCTTCATCGCGGGCGGTTCGCCCAATGCCAGCCCGATCTCGCGCTGGGCATGGGCGCAGCGGGTCAGGCTGTCGATCAGCAGCAGCACCTTCTTGCCCCGCGCCCGGAAATATTCGGCAATGGCGGTGGCGCGGGCCGCGGCGCGCAGGCGCAGCACCGGCGGATGGTCTGCGGGGACGGCGACGACGATGCTCTTGTGCATCGCGCCCTTCAATTTGGTCTCCAGGAAATCGCTGACCTCGCGTCCGCGCTCCCCGATCAGGCCCGCGACGACGATGTCGGCTTCGGCGCCCTGGATCATCTGGCCCATCAGCACCGACTTGCCGACGCCGGACCCCGCGATGATCGCGATGCGCTGGCCGCGTCCGGCGGTCAGCAGCGCATTCACCGCACGCACGCCCAGGTCGAACGGCTCGGTGACGCGGCCCCGGTCGAGCACATTGCCCTTGACGCCGTTCAATGGCCACGACCCGCCCGCGATGATCGGCCCCTTGCGGTCCAGCGGCTGGCCCATGGCGTCGATGACGCGGCCGATAAGGCCTTCGCCCACCTGCACCATGGTCGCCTGGGAATCCGGTTCGACCCGCGCCCCATTTTCCAGCGGCGCGTCGCTGTCGAGCGGCACCAGCAGCGTCCTGTCGCCGCGAAAGCCCACAACCTCGGCGCGGCAGACCGTCCCGTCCGAAGCGATCACCCGCGCGCCCGCGCCGATGGGACGGCGAAAGCCGGTGACTTCCAGCATGCCCGCATCATGGCTGACCAGCCGGCCGACATGGCGCGGCTGCCGGTTCTGCACCTGCATATGGTCGAACAGCGTTTCCGCCTGGGCCAGCGAGGCGCGGATCATCAGGCCTTGCCCTCCATATCGTCCAGCAGGGCGCGCAGGCGCGACAGGCGCACATCCGGGCCGTCCTCGACCCAGCCGTCGGCGGTTTCAAGGCGCACGCAGCCGCGCTGCATCGCGCCGTCGGGCACCAGCTTCACGCCGATGCTCTCGCCTTCCAACAGTTCGATGTCGTCGGGATGCAGGTGCAGCGCGCCCTTTTCGTCATTATCCTCGATGAAGGCGGCCACGCTGTCGCAGCGCTGGAGCAGCCGCTCGATGTCGATCTCGACCTCGCCCACGATCTGCTCCACCAGCCGGACCACGGTCGCGGAAAGCATGGTGGACAGCATGCCGCTGGGCGCCGGCGCCAGCAGTTCCAGCGCTTGGGCAAGCTGCTGGCGGGCCTGCGTCTCGGCCGCATGGGCTTCCGCCGTCACGCGGCTGCCTTCGTCGAAGCCCATGGCGAAGGCTTCGATCCGCGCCTGTTCCAGCACATCCTCTTCGCTTTCCGGAATGCTGTCATGCACCGGCTGGCCGGGCGCGGCATGCGCAGGCGCGAACAGGCTGCGGAAGCCGCCGCTCGTCACCTGTCCCATGCCGCCCAGCGGTATGCTGGCGACCTCCGCATTGCTCCAGAGCTTAGACAAAATCATTCCCCTTGCCGCCCAGCATGATGGTGCCCGCATCGGCCATGCGGCGCGCGGTGGCGATGATCAGCTTCTGCGCGTCGATGACCTCGGCCAGGCGGATCGGCCCGCGTTCCTCGATCTCGTCGGCAATGGCCTGCGCGGCGCGGGCGGACATGGAACCGAATATCTTCGCCTTCAGCATGTCGTTCGCGCCCTTCAGCGCGACCACCAGGATCGAACTGTCGACGGTGCGCATCAGCGTGCCCATATTCTTGTCGTCCATGTCGATCAGGTTGTCGAAGACGAACATCTCCTCCTCGATCGTCTGGGCGACCATCTTGTCCCGCTTGGCCAGCGCCTTGATGATGCGCTGCTCATTCTCCTTGCGGACATTGTTCATGATCGCCGCCGCCTCGATGGTGCCGCCACGCTGCGAGGCGCCGCCCTGCTTCTTGGCCATATTGCCGCGCAGCAGGAGCTGCTCCAGATCGTCCAGCGCCTCGTTCGACACGGGCCCCAGCGTGGCGATGCGGTAGACCACCTCTTCCTGATATTCGGTCGGCAGCAATTGCAGCACGTCGGCGGCGATCGGCGCCTCCAGATGGGCGAGGACGATGGCCATGATCTGCGGATGCTCCGCCTCGATCAGCACGGCGATCTCCTTGGCGTCCATCCATTTCAGCATCTCAAGCTGGGTGGAGCGGGTCGGCGGGGTGATGCGGGCGAGCATGTTCTCGGCCCGCTCCTCGCCCAGCGCCTTGGTCATCGCGCCGCGAATATGGCGGGTCGCGCCATAGCCGATGGTGGTGCGCTTCTTCGCCTTGGTGACGAAATGATCGAGCGCCTCATTGACTTCCTCGACCTGCACGTCGGCCACATCGTACATCGCATAGCCAAGCTGGCGCACTTCGTCCGGCTCCAGGCGCGAGAGGATCTGCGCGGCCTCATCCTCGTCAAACAGCATCAGCAGGACGGCGGCGGCGGCGCTGCCCTTCAGCGCCGTGGCGGTGGCGGCGTCAGGCATTTTCCTTCTTCCCTTCCTTCAGAAGGTCGCGGACGACCAGCGCCGCGCGATCGGGGTCCTGCTTCACGAAATTGCGGATCAGGTCGGCGCGCTGGGCATAGTCGTAAGTGGAGGAGATCATATCGAGCGTGACCGGCGTCGACCCATCCGGGTTGACCGTCGCCTGACGGGTGATCTCGGTCGAGATTTCGCGGCCGATCTTCTGGCCCTCGGCGGCGACCTGTTCGGCGGCGGCGGCCTGAGCGGCGGCGCGGCGCTTCAGCAGCGGCCGGCCGATGCCGAAGATCACCAGCAGGGCGACCAGCAGCGCGGAGACATTGCGCACCAGCGGCGACACCCATCCCGCTTCATACCAGGGCGCCTGAACCACTTCTTCCTTGGCGAAGCTGCGGGCGGAAAGGGCCACCACGTCGCCCCGCGCCTGGTCGAAGCCGACCGCCCCCTTCACCAAAGCCTCCAAGGCCGCGATCTCCTGCGCCGAACGCGGCTTGCCGTCGGGCCCGTTGTCGAGCGCGACCGCGACCGACAGGCGCTTGACCGTGCCGATGGCGTCCCTGGTCACGGAAACCTCGCGGCCCAGTTCGAAGCTGCGGTTGAAGGTTTCCTCGGTCTTCATCAGCGGATTGGGCGGCGTGCCGGGCTGGGCTGCGGTCTGGGCGCTGGTGGCGCCCTGCGCGACGGCCTGGCCATTGGGATTGGTCTGCGTCACGGTCGGATTGACCGGCGCCTGATTGCTGAGCGCGCCGGGAATGCCGCTCGCTTCGCCGCCCGCGCCCTGACCGCGCGGGTCGGATGCCCAGGTGCCCTGTTCGCTGCGAAGACGCGCTTCATCCTGCGGATAGGTTTCGCGGGTCGCCTGCCGCTCCGCGAAGTTCAGTTCGGCATGCACTTCGGTCGAGAATTTGCCCGCGCCCAGAATCGGCGTCAGCAGCGCGATCACCGACTGGCGATAGCGATCCTCCATCCTGGTCTGGACGGCCAACTGGCGGTCGTCGGCGGCGTTGCTGTCGTTATTGCTGAGCAGACGGCCATTCTGATCGACGACCGATATGTCCTCCGGATTGAGTTCCGGGATCGACGAAGCCACCAGATGCACGATGGCGCTGACCTGCTGGTCGGTCAGCGACCGGCCGGAGGCAAGACGCAGCATCACCGATGCGGAGGGCTTGGACCGTTCGCGCAGGAAGACGCTGGGCGGCTCGACCGCAAGGTGGACCTTGGCGCTCTCCACGCTGTCGATCGCCTCGATGGTGCGGGCCAGGTCCATTTCGCGGGCGGAGCGCAGCTTTTCGCCTTCCACCGCGCGCGATGCGCCCATGGGCAGGCTGTCGATCATGCTGTTCCCGTCGGGCGCGCTCTTGGGCAGGCCCTGGGCGGCGAGCATCATCTTCGCCTTGAAATAATCGTCCTCGCCAACGGTCATGCTGCCCGAATTGTCGAAGTCGTAGCGGATGCCGTTCTGGTCCAGCACGCTCGCAACCGCCGATTTGTCGGCATCGGGCAGGGCACGGAACAGGTCGCGCTGCGGCGGTTCGCGCAGGGCGAGCCAGGCCGCGCCAGCGGTCGCGACGACGCCCAGCAGGCCCAGCAGCGGCAGGCTCTTCGCCACGGCGGGCTGCTTCATGAAGCCGGTGAAGCGCGCCTTCAGCGCATCGACGCCCTTCGCGCCGCCCGGAAAGGCAGGGCTGGTGGCCGGGAGAGCGGCGGCGCCGCCGACGGAGGGGGTGAGTGCGTTCTCGCTCATATTACACCGGCATGCTCATGATGTCCTTGTATGCGGACAGCAATTTGTTGCGGACCTGAAGGGTGGCTTCGAAGCTGACGGACGCCTGCTGCTTGGCCAGCATGACCCCGGCAATATCGGTGGTTTCCCCCCGTTCGAACGAGGCGGCTGCTTCGCCCGCCTGGTTCTGCAGGCCGTTCACCTGCTCCAGCGCCGATTTCAGCGCGTCGGTAAAGCCGCCCGGCGCGGTTGCGCCATTGGTGCCGACCGCGGAGCCAGGGCCGACATTGCCGGTCTGGGCCACGTCGCGCAGCGCCGCGTTCTTCTGGAGGATGGCGTTGCGGATCGCCATCACGCTATCGGTCGGAGAAATTCCGGACATGCCCTATTCCTCCTCAGGCCGCCGCCCGCTCGCGCATCTCGGCAAGCCGATAGCGCAGCGTACGTTCGGAAATGCCCAGCTTGCGGGCGGCGGCGGCGCGATGGCCATCCGTTTCGCGCAGGGCGGCGCGGACCGCCTCCAGCTTGCTGTTATGCGCCACGTCGCGCAGCCGGATCGGATCGGCCGGCGCCAGGACCTGCTCCACGATGCGCAGTTGCGGCGCGCCGGTGATGTGCAGGTCGTCGGCATCGATACGGTCGCCGTCGCGAAGGACCACGGCGCGCTGAAGGACATTGCCCAGCTCGCGGGCGTTGCCGGGCCAGACATGGCCGGTCAGCTTTTCCAGCGCCGCGGCGGTCGGCCAGACGAAGGCATCCTGCTGGCGCAGCAGCATGGCGGCGGCGATGGCGGCGATGTCGCCCGGACGCTCTGCCAGCGGACGCAGCTCCAGCGGCATGACATTGAGGCGCCAGTATAGATCCTCGCGGAAGCGGCCGGCAGCGACTTCGGCGGCAAGGTTGCGGTTGCAGGCCGCGATGATGCGGACATTGACCGGAACCGGATGAGTCGCGCCGACGGGCAGCACCTCGCCTTCCTGGAGGGCGCGCAGCAGCTTGGCCTGAAGGCTGAGCGGCAGTTCGGCGATTTCGTCGAGGAACAGCGTGCCGCCGTCCGCCGCCAGGAACAGGCCCTCGGACGCATTGGCCGCGCCGGTGAAGCTCCCCTTCTTGTGGCCGAAGAGCATGGCTTCCATCATGGTTTCGGGCAGCGCCGCGCAATTGACGGCGATGAAGTCGCGGGTCACGCGGCCCGACTGGGCATGAAGGAAGCGCGCCATGCCTTCCTTGCCGGTGCCCGTATCGCCCTGGATCAGCACGGTGGCGTCGCTGCGCGCCACGCGGCCGGCCAGCGTCATCAGCCGCGTGCTGCCGGCGTCGCCCACCGCAGGAACGGCAGCGGGACGGGCCAGCTCCGCGATCAGCGCGAAGGCGAAACCCATATCCTCAAGGCCGAAGGCGACGCGGGCAGGCAGGCCGTTGGCGGCAGGCACCAGCGAGGGCAGGCCGTCGATCAGGTTGATCAATATGTCGCGATGGGTCGCATGGCCGATTTCGGTGGCCAGCAACACGCGCCGGTCTTCCCGCTCGCGCGGGCTCTGGGCGTCCACGATCCGGACGGTAAAGAACGCATTTTCCAGCCAGTGCTGCAGGCCCGGAACGAGCGCGCAGACTCCTCGGCTCACGTCCAACGATGACATGAACTTGTCCCCATGTTTTGGCCGGCTTGTGCCCCCGCACGCCCCTGACCCCTTCGATGGGGTGAAACTGCCCGACTGTGGTTAGCATATGGTTAATGCGGCAAACCCCTTGCCGCATAACGGCAATTTTTTTCCGCCGGCGCGGAACTTTTCGCCGCTTCATGGATATATCGGCCCCCGCAAAGGGGCTCGAATGCCCTGTTTACGGGCCTTTTCAAGAAAATAGCAGAAAAAATCATCCCCGCCCTAAAAGCTTTTTTTCCGGTGCCGTTATCCCCTTTCGAGGCCGCAAGCAGCCTGATGGCAGCGACCTGAACGAACGAAAGGGTATCAAAATGACTGTTATCGGAACCAACTCCTCGGCGCTGCGTGCATCCAATGCTTCGGCCCAGGCCAGCAAGGCGCTCAGCACCGCGATGGAACGCCTGTCGACCGGCAAGCGCATCAACAGCGCGAAGGACGACGCGGCCGGCCTTGCCATCGCATCGACCATGACCTCGCAGATCCGCGGCATGACCCAGGGCATCCGCAACGCCAATGACGGCATCTCGCTCGCCCAGACGGCGGAAGGTGCGCTGGGCGAAGTCAGCAACATGCTGCAGCGTATGCGTGAATTGACCGTCCAGGCGCTGAACGGCACCAACGACACCAATTCGAAGGCGAACATCACCTCGGAACTCGACCAGCTGTCGACCCAGATCAACAGCGTGATGACCAACACCAAGTTCAACGGCATCTCGCTGTTCCCGACCACGGCGGCGACGATCACGATCCAGGCCGGTTCGACCGCGGCCGACTCGGTCTCGCTCTCCGTCGGCGGCATCGACCTCTCGGCCGTCGTCGGCGCCAGCGCCGCCACCGTGAGCGGCTCGGCTGCGACCACCGCCACCCTGGCGCTCTATGACACGGCGCTTCAGTCGGTCTCGACCGCCCGCGCCACGCTGGGTTCGACGCAGAGCCGCCTCGAATCGACGGTCAACACGCTGACGGCCAACGTCACCAACCTGACCGACGCCCGCAGCCGCATCGAGGACGCCGACTTCTCGGCCGAAACGACCGCGCTCGCCAAGCAGCAGATCCTGAGCCAGGCCTCGACCGCGATGCTGGCCCAGGCGAACCAGAGCCAGCAGGGCGTGCTGAAGCTGATCAGCTAAGCTGCGACACTCAGATTGACCGGCTGGGGTTTTGGTCACCCCGGCCGGTCATGCCGCCCCCGGCGCATTTACAGTCCCCACCGCGCCGGGGGTAAAAACTTCGATGAAACGACCAGCATAACGAAGCCTCCGTCCCCCCGGGCGGAGGCTTCATCGCATTTGTCGATCGGCCGGTTTCCAATCAATGCGGGATCGAAACACTTGCATTGGCGGTTGTCACACCCATGATGACGGCCATGACCAACAATTCTTCGACAGGAATCGGACGCCGCGCAATGATCGCGGCATCCGGCGCTGCGCTGCTGCTGCCGCATTCCGTGCTGGCCCAGAACCGGGCCGAGGCCTTTTCCTGGACCATGCTGATCGCCCGGGCACAGCGCCTCGCCCGCGGCGCGTTCATGGTGACGCCCTTCTTCCCCGGCGCCGACAGGATCGGCTATGATGCGTTCAACGAGGCGCGCTTCCGTGACGAGCGGACCATCTGGAACGAAAGCGGCGACGATACCGGCATCCGCCTGTTCCCCCTGAGCGGCACGGTGCAGCAGCCGGTGGAGATCGCGCTGGTCGAAAAAGGCCGGGCGACGCCGCTGCGCTACGATCCCGCCATGTTCGACGCGCCGCCGGGCAATGCGGTGCGCGCATTGGGGCCCGATGCGGGCTTTGCCGGCTTCCGCATCATGAATCAGGCGCGGGACGGCGACTGGCTGTCCTTTCTGGGCGCGACCTATTTCCGCGCCCCCGCCGAAAGGCAGTTCGGGCTATCGGCCCGCGCCGTCGCCATCAACACCAGCATCGCGGGGAAGGAGGAATTTCCCCGCTTCACCCATTTCTGGCTGGAGCGGACCGGGCGCAGCAGCGTCACCGTCTATGCGCTGATGGACAGCGCATCGCTCACCGGCGCCTTCCGCTTTGCCAATGAACTGACGCCGCAGGGCGTGCGGCAGGATGTCGACGCCGTGCTGTTCACGCGCAAGGCGATCGCGGAACTGGGGCTGATGCCGATGACCAGCATGTTCTGGTACGATCAGGCCGACCGGCGCACCCGCACCGACTGGCGGCCGGAAATCCACGATTCCGACCTGCTCTCCATCGCCGGCGCGGATGGGACCGTCCATTGCCGTCCGCTGGTCAATCCCTCCGCCCCCCGCGTCGATGTGTTTGAGGAGCGCAATCCCAAGGGCTTCGGACTGCTCCAGCGCGACCGCAATTTCGACCATTATCAGGATGACGGCGTCTTCTACGAACGGCGGCCTTCCCTGTGGGCGACCAGCCGCAAGCCGCTGGGCGCCGGACAGGTGCGGCTCTATGCCTTTCCGACCGACAGCGAATATACCGACAATGTCGCGGCCTATTGGACCCCCGCCGCGCCCACCCGCGCGGGCAGCCGGATAGAGGCGAGCTATCGGCTGGACTGGTCCGCCGCCCGCGCCCCCGCTTCCGCCGGCCTTGCCACGGTGGAGAATATCTGGACCGGGCAGTCGGGCGAAGCCGGGGTCGACCGTTTCCTGGTCGACTTCGCCGGCGTGCCGACCGGAAGCAGGCCGGACATATGGGTCGATCTTGCCGGCGGAACGCTGGTCAAGAAGGCCGGCTATCCGGTCCTGCACCAGAAGGACATGTTCCGGATGGTCCTGGATATTCGTCGGGACCGGGGCAGGCCGACCGATATCCGCGCCCAGCTCAGGGCTGGCAATCGCCCGTTCAGCGAATATGTGCATTACCCGCTGGGCGCGTGAATTAAGGGCGACAAGGGAACCAGCCGGGTTCAAGGCGGTTCTGGTGACGGGTTTCGAGCCCGTGAAATCTGGCGAAACGAGTCGGGCATGAAAGCAACGGGTGGCGTGCACAGCAACAGGACCGGCGGAATGGCGACCGCCAGGGCGTTCGAGCATCTTCCCCCGGAGAGGCCCCTGGCCATGCCCGCGCAGGATTTTTCCGCGACCCCGCGCGACCTGCCCCACCGTCCGTTCAACATCGACCTCTGGGCCCGGCGCACCCTGGTGGTGCTGCTGGCGCTGCTGCCCGCCTCCATGGCGGCGCATGAGATGCGGCGTTCCATCGGCCTGGACGGCATTTCGGCATGGGAGGGCGTCTATCTCGCCCTCTTCATCCCGCTCTTCGCCTGGATCGCCTTCGGCTTCGCCACCAGCCTGATCGGTTTCCTGCTGCTGACCATGGGGCGCGGCCCGGGCGTCCGTCCCTATCGCGCGCGGTCGACGGCGCCGCTGCGCGGGCGCACCGCCGTGCTGCTGCCTGTCTGCAATGAGGATTTTCAGGGCGTGCTCGGCCGCCTGTCGATCATGGAGCGCTCGCTGGCACAGGTCATGGGGGGCGAGCGGTTCGAATTCTTCATCCTCTCCGATTCCAACCCGGAAAATGGGGAGAAGGAGCGCGCCGCCTATCTGAAGATGCGCAAGGGCTTTTCCCGCCCCGTCCATTACCGCCGCCGCGCACTCAATGTCGGGCGCAAGCCGGGCAATATCGCGGAATGGGTCGAACGCTTCGGCGGCGCCTATGACTATATGATCGTGCTGGACGCGGACAGCGTGATGAGCGGCCAGACCATGGCGCGGCTGGCCTCGGATATGGAGCGGCATCCGCATGTCGGCCTGATCCAGACCGTGCCGTCGATCGTCGGCGCGTCGACGCTGTTCGCCCGCTGGCAGCAATTCGCCAGCCGCCTGTTCGGCCCCATTTCCGCCGCCGGCATGATCTGGTGGTCAGGGTCGGAAGGCATGTTCTGGGGCCATAATGCGATCCTGCGGACCAGGGCCTTCGCGCAGAGCTGCGGCCTGCCCGAACTGCCGGGGCGCGCGCCCTTCGGCGGGCATATCATGAGCCATGACATGATAGAGGCGGCCCTGCTGCGCCGTCGCGGCTGGGACGTGCATATCGTCATGGCCGACGACAGTTTCGAGGAATTTCCCCCTTCCCTGCCCGATCTCGCCACCCGCGACCGCCGCTGGTGCCAGGGCAATATCCAGCATATCCCCCTGCTCTCGAAGATCAGGGGCATGCACCCGGTCAGCAAGTTCCAGCTCTTCGTCGGGGCGTCGGCCTATTGCACCTCGCCGCTGTGGCTGGCGCTGATGCTGGTGGTGCTGGGCGGCGCGGTGGCGGGCGTCTGGCCGCCGAGCGCCATATTGCCGTCGGGCGGGCTGCTGGCGCTGACGGCAGTGCTGCTGTTCGGGCCGAAGCTGCTGGCGCTGCTCTGGGCGCTGGCCGATCCTGCACGGCGCATCGGTTTCGGCGGCGGAGTGCGCATGATGCGCGGCGTGATCGCGGACATCGCGCTGTCGATCCTGATGGCGCCGATCAGCATGCTCACGCAGACGATCAACCTGTTCGGCATATTGATGGGCCGCAAGAGCAGCTGGAACGGCCAGACCCGCGACCGCGACGGCATGCGGATGCTGCCGGCGATCTGGCTGTTCAAATGGCATATCCTGCTGGGCATGGGGCTGACGCTGCTGGCGGTCGAGTCCGATACATCGCTGGGCTGGATCGTGCCGGTGGCGGCAGGTCTGGTGCTGGCGCCCTTCTTCGCGGCCTTCACGGCGCGCAAGGATTGGGGCAGCCATGTCGCGAAAAGCGGGCTGTTCCAGGTGGCGGAACCCTGGTGGCGGATGCAGAATTACCAGAAGACGCGCTATCGGCAGTTGCAGTTGGACAATGCGCCGATCAAGGACTTCTCCAACGCCGCGAACGACAGTTAGTCGATCCTGAAACACCGTGTTCCTGCGCAGGAGCACGGCACGTCTGAAGGAAAGCGAAGGGACTCAGTCCCAATCCCGCAATTTCTCGCGCAGCCTGTCCAGCGCGGCCTTCTTGATCTGGCACACCCGCGCCGCGCCGATGTCCAGCGTCGCGCCGATCTCCTCCAGATTGAGTTCCTCGACGAAATAAAGCTGAAGCACCAGCGCCTCCCGCTGCGGCAGGTCGCCTATGCATTTGGCGAGCGCGGCTTTGAGCGATTCCCGCTCCATCACATCGTCGGCGCGATCCTCGACATCGGCAAACCACATGGACTGGTCGGAATAGACCTCGTCCATGCTGCTATGCTGCACCATCTCGCAGCCATCCGCCACTTCGCGATAGGCGGCGGGGTCCAGCCCCATTTCGGCGGACATCTCCGCCTCCAGCGGCGCACGGCCCAGCTTCTGCTCCAACCGGTTGCGGATGGCCCCTAACTGCTTGCGCTGCGACATGGCGGAACGCGTCATCGTCGCATGGCGGCGCAGATGGTCTATCATCGCCCCGCGCACGCGCATCTGCGCATAGGAGGCGAAGCCAAGGCCCCGATCCTCGAAGCCATTGGCTGCCTCGACCAGCGCAACCATGCCGATCTGGAGCAGGTCCTCGATCTCGATGGCGCTCGATACCCGGCCATGGACATGCCAGGCGATCTTGCGCACCAGCGGCATATATTGGCGCGCCAGCCGTTCGGGCGAATTGGCATGGGCGGACCGGCCATAGGTGTTGGCATCGGAACCGGCGACGACCCTATTCATGAACATCGGTCAGGCTCCTCAGGCAACGCGTTCGCGTGTCGGCAGGGGGTCGTGGCGCGGCGCGGGCCGCTGCTCGCCGCCGACCACGGCGACGACTTCCACGCCCTTGCCATCGGGAATTTCGAGGAAGGACAGCACCGGCGTCTCCGGCAGATGCGGCTTGAACAGCCGGGCCAGCGCGCGGCGGGCCAGCGGCGAGGTGACGATGGCGAAGTTGCGCGCCTGCCCCAGCAGCGGACGGGCCGCCGTGACCACCGCCTCTATGATGCGGTTGGCAAGGGCGGGTTCGATCGGGTGCCGGGCATCGCCCGCGACCCTCATCGCCTGCGCCAGCAACGCTTCCAGATCGCCGTCCAGCGTGATCACCGGCAGCGGCATCTTCACCGGCACCAGCCCCTGGATGATCAGCGAACCGATGCGCTGGCGCACCGCTTCGACCAGTTGGTCCAGCGTCATGTCGGGCCGCGCCGCGTCGACCATCGCCTCGCAGATGCGGCGGAAATCCTTGAGTGGAATGCCCTCCGCCAGCAGGGCGCGGCAAAGCGCGCTGATCTGCGTCAGGTTCAGCAGCCCCGGCGTCAGGCCGTCGACCAGTTGCGGCGCGGCGTCCTTGAGGTTGTCGAGCAGCTTGCGCGCTTCGTCCAAGCCGAACATCTCGCTGGCGTTCATGGCGATAAGCTGGTTGAGATGGGTGGCGACCACCGTCGGCGGATCGACCACCGTATAGCCCGCGACCACCGCTTCGCTGCGCTTGGCGGGCGAAATCCAGACGGCGTCGAGGCCGAAGGTCGGGTCCTTCGCCTCGCGGCCGGACACCGTTCCCTCCAGCGCGCCGCTGTCCAGCGCCAGCAGGTCGTCGGGGAAAATCTCGTCCTCGCCCACGACGACGCCGGCGATGGTGATGCGATATTGGTTCGGCTCCAGCGCCAGATTGTCCTTCACGCGGACCATCGGCACGACGAAGCCCAGTTCCTTCGAAAGCTGGCGGCGGATGCCGGTGATGCGGGCCATCAGCGGCGCGCCCTTGCGCTCGTCCACCAGGCTGATCAGGCCATAGCCGATCTCCAGACCCAGCACCGCGCCGTCCGACACGTCGTTCCACTCGATCAGCGCGGGATTGGGCGGCGGGGCGGCGGCTTCGGGTTCGGCGGCCTTGCGCTGGCTGGACTTGCGGAGGTGCCAGGCGATGCCGCCCGCCACCGCGGCGGCGGGCAGGATGATCATGTGCGGCATGCCGGGCAGGATACCCAGGAAGGTCAGGATCGCCGCGACCGGCATCCAGGCCTTGCCCGAACCGAACTGGCTGGTGATCTGGTTCGACAGATCGTCCTCGCTGCCGACCCGCGTCACGATGGCGGCGGCGGCGATGGAGAGCAGCAGCGCCGGAATCTGCGCGACCAGCGCGTCGCCGATGGCCAGGATGATATAGGTCTGGGCAGCTTCCCCGATGCTGAGCTTGTGGCTGACCACGCCCAATATGATGCCGCCAACGATGTTGATGGCCAGGATCAGGATGCCTGCGACCGCATCGCCCTTCACGAATTTGGAGGCGCCGTCCATCGATCCGTAGAAGTCCGCCTCGGTCGCCACTTCACGGCGGCGGACCTTGGCCTCTTCCGGGGTCAGCAGGCCGGCGTTCAGGTCGGCGTCGATCGCCATCTGCTTGCCCGGCAGGGCGTCCAGGGTGAAGCGGGCGCTGACTTCCGACACGCGGCCCGCGCCCTTGGTGATCACGACCAGGTTGATGATCATCAGGATCGCGAAGACGAAGATGCCGACGACATAATCGCCGCCGATCAGGAAATGGCCGAAGGCCTCGATCACATGGCCCGCCGAATCGGTGCCTTCATGCCCGTTCACCAGCACGACGCGGGTCGACGCGACGTTCAGCGCCAGCCGCAGCAGCGTCGCGAACAGCAGCACCGTCGGAAAGCTGGAGAAGTCGAGCGGTTTGGCGGCGTTCAGCGCCACCATCAGCACGGCCAGGCTGATCATGATGTTGGTGATGAAGCCGACGTCCAGCATGATCGCCGGCACCGGCACCATCATGAACAGCACGACCATCAGCGTCGCAATGGGCAGCACCGCCCCCTTGGCGGCGCTCATCCAGATCTTCGCTTTGACTTGGGCGGGAGTCATATCGGGCCGTTACCTTCCGAGGGTGGCGAGCATGAGATAGGCGAGGCGCGCCGTCTGCGGTTCGGGCCGGACGGTGACGTCGGCGGCGGTCGCAAGGCGCTGGGTTTCGATCCGCACATAGTCGGCGGGCTGCACGGTCTTCGCGCCGGAGGGCAAAGACGCATCGGCATATTGAATGTCGCCGCCGCCGACCGAATCGAAGCCCTTCTGGAGCTTGGCGGCGAAGCGGTCGCGGATTTCGGCGAAGCTGCGGGCGTTGCCCTGCCTGTCGTAGAAGATGGACCGGTTGGCGCGGGCGGCGGCCGGGAACATCCCGGCGGCGGCGGCATTGGGCACGCGGTCGTTCATCGACAGGAACCTGCTGGCCCCGCCGACGCCCAGGAAATGGGCCATGTAAAGGTCGACCGGTTCCGCCTCGCGGCCCAGCCGCTGCTCCAATGTGGCCTTGTTGTCAGCGGCATGTTGGGCGGCCATGACGGATGCGGTTTCGGGATGCTTGCGCAGGTCCAGTATCTGCTGGCGAAGGTCGGGATCGGCCACATAATAGCGGCCATTGCTGCCCCGGCTGATCGCGTCGGCGGCCCAGCCCAGCCCATATTCGCCGCCATGCTGGTCGATGACCGCCAGCCAGCTCTGGTCGACGAACTGGTAAAGCCCGGTCGCGGAGGAGGTGGTCGCGCGAGCGGTGGGATTGAGGCTGCTCTCGATCTTCGCCTGCCCCAGCAGATAGGCGAAGTCCACGCCCGTCCGCCGGCTGGCCATGGCGATCGCGTTGGTCACGCGATTGCCCGTCGAAGCGCCCGTTGCCGCCCCCGTTCCTGCGATGTCTGCGAAAGCCGACACTGGTTCGATCAATCCCCGTTGGTACCGGGGGTCATTAGAGCAAGTGACGTGCCAAGATTTGGTTAACGCGCGCTCATAATTTGATTTTCGGGAATGGAGCCTGCTCCGGTCAAATCAAGCCGCGCCCACCTGCTCCTGCGCAGGCAGGAGCCCAGTCCGCCGTCAGTGGAAAGCAAAAAGGGCGCCGTAGCGGGCGCCCTTGCAACGTCTCGGAGGGTCGGATTTTCAGCGCCCGTAAACCAGAGGCGCCGTTTCCGCGCCGCGCGCCGCGAGTATCGCAAGCCGCTGATTCGCATGGTCCACGAGCAGGTTGGTACGGATCCGCGCCGATTCCATCAGCGGCTGGAGCGCCCTCAATCGATCCTTCACCGCTTCGTCGGACCGCCATACGCCGATGGCGCGAACAGCGGACGCGGCTTTGGCGATCCGCTGCGTCGCCGCTTCGATCACCGCCGCATCCACGCCGTCCAGTGCCCCGCGCAGCTCTTCGAAAGCCGCGCCCAACTCGTCCAGCGCTGCAAGACCGAGCGGCATGGGGTCAACCGGCCGCCGGCAGGTCGAGCGCCAGCATGCGATCCGCGATCGCCGCCGGATCGACGGGGTAATTGCCGGAAGCGATGGCCGCCTTGATCGCGGCGACGCGGTCCATGTCGACCGGCGCGCCTTCGGCCGCCATGCGGGCGACGGGGCTTGCCGAACTGGCCGAAGAAGCGGAAGTCGCGGCCGAACCGGTCGAAGAAGCGCGCGTCGTCCTGCCGCCTTCCTTCAGGCGGGCTGCCTCTATGGCGGCGCTGATATTCTGGCCGACAGACTTGATCATCGTTTCAATCCTTCATTCGTCCCGCACAGTCTATATACGGCCGGGTTCAAAAATTGTTAAATCCCGGAACACGAACAATTCCCATTTCCACGACCTGCGCCAATATCGGCGCGGATTTCCTGTCTTCCCGCACGCGGATCGTCTCGCCCACGGCGCCGTCCTCGTCCGCGACCATCATGCGCGAGACGCTGAAGGCCGCATTGCCCGCCATCAATTGCACCGGGTCGCCCTTCTTGACGGCGGCCTCCCTGGGCGCCGCCCGCGGCGCAGGGGCGTAGCGCGCCACCGGCCCGGAAGCGGCAGCGGCGCCGCCGGCCACCAACGGCACGCGGATTCGCCAGCCTAACGCATCGCACTTGACGATGGCGGCGCCAAAGACAGGCCCGTCCACGCTGGGCGTCGCCGGACAGGCGGCCAGCCGCAAACGCCGGTCGACCGGCGCGATCGGCCCGCCCGGTTCGCCCAGATTGGCGCCGACGGTCATCGCGACCAGACTGTCGATCCGATCCAGATTCTCGAACTTCTGCTGCGCCAGCGCAGGATCGGACGCTGAAACGGACAGCGCCAGAAGCAGGATCTTGGGCAAATTCGTCACGGTATCTCTCCGAAAGCGGACAGGATTAACCATGAATCACGCAAAATTCGTGCCATATAATGGACGCTGCTGCGGGGGGAGGCGAGCCGTGCCCAAAAAAAAACAGCAGCAGCTTTGGGGCGGTCGACGCCTAACGCCCCGCGACAATCAGGATCACCTGCCCCTTGCCGCCCTCGCCATCCAACTGGTCCAGCCCGCGCAGCACCAGCCGGTCGCCGCCAATGCCTTCGGCCTTCAGCGCCCGCGCCACGGCGCCGAGGCGCGCCGCCGACAGGTCCCAGCCGTCGAAGCGCTGATGCCCCACATCCGTGCCGCGGCTGCTGACCTCCAGCCGCTCGCGCCCCAGCGCAAAGCGATCCGCCACGATCTTCAGCCGCTTCCGGCCCTGCTGCGTCAGCAACGCTTCACCGGGCAGGAACAGTTCGGCGGCGTGGATTTCCATGGGACTGCTGGCATGGCCGCCAAATTGCTGCCGCACCTGCGCCAGCATGGCGTCACGCCGCTGGCCGCTGGCCTGAAGCATGACGAAAAAGCCGAGCAGCAACAGCAGCAGGTCGGCGAAGCTGATCGCCCAGCGGCCGCGCCGCGCCCCGGCAAGGGCGGAGATATTCATGCCACCTCGCGGATCGAGGCGCGGCGCATCGGCACATTTTCCCGCCGCGCGATGGCGGCCATGCGATCAGTGACCTCCTTCTGCCAGGCGAGTTCCCGTTCCGACAGGTCGGCAAGCCGCGTCGCTACGGGCGCGGCGATGACATTGGCAATGACCACGCCATAGAAGGTGGTGAGGAGCGCCAGGGCCATGGAGGGGCCCAGCGCCGCCGGATCGTCCATCGCGGCGAACATGCCGACCAGGCCGATGATCGTGCCCGCCATGCCCAGGGCCGGGGCGGCATCCGCGATGGACAGCCAGACCTTGCAGGCAGAGCCATGGCGCTGCGCCCGGTCCGCCAGCGATTGCGCGGCCCACAGTTCGAACTGCTCCGTCTTCTCGCAATTGGCGAGCTTGCGCGCGGCTTCGGTCAGATAGGGATTGGCCGTCTTCACCCGGTCCGTGCAGGCAAGGCCGCGCAGTTGCGCGACCTGATCGATCTTCAGCATGGCCGCCCGCGCAGCATCCCGGTCCTTCGCTGGATCGGCGCGCAACAGGGGAACAAGGGCGGCAAAGGCCCGCCCCAGCGCCCGCGCGCCATTCTGGAACAGCGCCACCAGCCCGATCCCCGCGACCATGGCCAGCAAGGTCAGGGGGTCGAACAAATGCGCCATGATCCCGATCATCTTCACGTCCCCGCTTACGCCCGGCCGGCCGGCGGCAAAGCGCTGCCACCCGCCGGCAAAATTTTGCCGCCCTTGCCGCCATCCTCACGCAATCCCCCAGATTTCCGCCATTTTCCGCCATGCCGATGCGTCACCCACGCAAATTGGCACGGCTCTTGCGAATATCAGGCTGGATCACCCGCAGTTCACGCCATCAGGCCTCAGAACGGCGGGGGAGACGGAAGTTTTAGGCCCATCGGGGCGGAAAAAAGCGGAAAGACGACAATGTCGCTGGAAGACGGATTGTTCGGGATACATGGAAAGGCGCTGGCGCTTCGCTCGCAGCGCCTGTCCCTGCTCGCGTCCAATATCGCGAACGCTTCGACGCCCGGATACAAGGCGCGCGACATCGATTTCGAGTCCGCCCTCAAGGAAGCCACGACGCGGCAGGGCAAATCCGCCGCCGACGTGTCGCAGGCCGTCGACGATTCGATGGGCTATCGCGTGCCGCTGCAACCCAGCCTCGACGGCAACACGGTCGAACTCAGCACCGAACAGACTTTGTTTGCGGAAAACGCCGTCAAATATCGCACGACCCTCTCCTTCCTGGAGGGCCGCATCAACACCATCACCCGCGCGCTTAAGGGAGAATGAGCATGAGCGGCCATGGCCCCCTGAACGTCTTCGACATCGCCGGCCGCGCCATGAGCGCGCAGCTTGTGCGGCTCAACGCCACCGCCTCCAACATGGCGAACGCCGGCAACGTCACCGGCAGCGCGGCGGAGGCCTATCGCGCGATCAAGCCGGTGTTCCAGTCCGTCACCGACAGCCCCGGCGTCTCGACCGTCAAGGTCCAGAATGTCGTCACCACCAATGCGCAGCCCACCAAGCGCCACGATCCCAACCATCCGCTGGCCGACAAGAATGGCGATGTCTGGGAAGCCGCCGTGGATAGCAGCGCGGAGCTGGTCGACATGATCGAGACCGCCCGCATGTACCAGAACAACGTGCAGGTGCTGAACACCGCCAAGTCCCTGATGATGGAAACCATAAGGATCGGCAAATGACGACCACGACCGCCACCGACAGCGCGGGCCTGTCCGTCTATAACCCCTATGCCAATGTCGGCACGGGCAAGTCGGAAATGGGCCAGGCGGACTTCCTGCGCCTGCTGACCGCGCAGATGCAGACGCAGGACCCGTTCGAACCCGTCGATAACGCCCAGATGGTCGCGCAGATGGCGACCATCACCAACAGCAGCGGCATCGCGGAAATGAACCAGACGCTGAAGAATCTGGCGTCGCAACTGACCGGATCGCGCCTTGGCGACGCGGCAAGCTGGATCGGCAAGTCGATGCTGGTGCAGAGCAACATCGCCGCGCCCGATGCGGCCGGCCAATATATGGGCCAGGTCAGCTTTGCCGCCGCGACCAGCGACGCCAGCGTCGACCTGATCGACGGCAACGGCAATGTCGTCAAGACGATCGAACTGGGCGACCAGCCCAAGGGCGACATCAATTTCTATTGGGACGGCAAGGATGAAGCCGGCAACACCATCGCCACCGACGCGCTGAAGATCAAGGTCAACGGCGCCAGCCCCAGCCGCGTCGCGAGCTGGGCCACCATCGCCGCCGTCCAGTCACCCGCCGACGGCAGTTCGTCGAAACTGATCACCGCGCTCGGCACCTATTCGCCGTCCGACGCCATCTCGCTCGCCT
Organism: Sphingobium fuliginis; assembly: GCF_015074805.1. Classification (NCBI taxonomy): domain Bacteria; kingdom Pseudomonadati; phylum Pseudomonadota; class Alphaproteobacteria; order Sphingomonadales; family Sphingobiaceae; genus Sphingobium; species Sphingobium fuliginis. The sequence goes on from NZ_CP060035.1 coordinate 2,443,734, forward strand.
AACCGACCAATCCTTTTCACACCGATTTTCCTTTTCACCCAAGGAGCAACGCCATGTCCTTCTACATCTCGCTTTCCGGCCTGAAGGCCGCCCAGACCGACCTGTCGACCACGGCGAACAATGTCGCCAACGTCAACTCGACCGCCTTCAAGAAGAGCAAGGCCGTGTTCGGCGACATCTTCGCCGCCGCGCCGATGCAGACCACGACGCAGGTCGCCGGCCAGGGCGTGCGCGCCCAGGGCATCAGCCAGCAGTTCACCCAGGGCACGATCGAGACCACCGACAAGACGCTGGACCTCGCCATCACCGGCGAAGGCTTCTTCACGGTGAAGCGCAGCGCCGACAATCAGGTGGGCTATACCCGCAACGGCGCCTTCTCGGTGGAGGAGGACCGCTATGTCGTCGACACCACCGGCGCCCGGCTTCAGGTGATCCCGCTCAATCCCACTACCGGCGCGCCGACGGTGACGGGCACCCTGACCCCGACATCGCTGACCGACCTCAAGATTCCGACCAACTGGCCCGACGGCGGCACCGGCAACCAGCTCACCAGCGTGGGCGTGTCGGAAGAAGGCAAGATCACCGGCGTTTATGCCGACGGTTCCACCGTCTATCTGGGCGCAACCGCCATCGCCGCGTTCAACAGCCAGGAAGGGCTGCGCCAGAGCGGCGACGCCCATTGGACCGCGACCAACGCGAGCGGCACGCCGATGCTGGGCACCGGCAATAGCGGCCTGTTCGGCTCGGTCCGCTCCGGCGCGCTGGAACGCTCCAACGTCGACATCACCGAGGAACTGGTGAACCTCATCTCCGCCCAGCGCAACTTCCAGGCGAACTCGAAGGCGATCGAGGCGGCGAACACGCTGTCCACCACCATCGTCAACATGCGGACCTAAGCTTCCGCATGAATTGAACCGTCATTCCCGCGAAAGCGGGAACCCATCTCCCGACCTCGCACAAAGCGGCAACGCTGGAAGATGGATCCCCGCCTCCGCGGGGGTGACGGAAATAAATCAGCGCCCGCAGTCAACAACAGGACACCCCCATGGACCGGCTCGTCAACACGGCACTCACCGCGATGCGCGGCGCGATGGCGCGGCAGGCGGCGATCTCCAACAATCTGGCGAACGTCAACACCACCGGCTTCCGCGCGGAAATCGCCAATGCCGAGACGCGCTGGATCAAGGGCAGCACCTTCGACACGCGGGCGCAGGCGTCCGAACAGGTGATCGCCGCCGACATGGCGCAAGGCGCGGTCACCGAAACCGGCAATCCGCTGGACGTGGCCATGAACGGCGATGCGATGCTCGCCGTTCAGGCCGCGGACGGCAGCGAAGCCTATACGCGCCGCGGCGACCTCAAGGTCAGCGACAGCGGCCTGCTGACCACCGGCGACGGCCTGCCCGTGCTCGGCGAAGGCGGCCCTATCACCCTGCCGCAGATGGACAGCATCTCCATCGCGAAAGACGGCAGCATCTGGGGCGTGCCGCAGGGCGGCGACCCCGCCAATCCGCAACAGGTGGACAAGCTGAAGCTGGTCAGCCCGGTCGGCTCCAGCATCGCCAAGGGCACGGACGGGCTGTTCCGCGAAGCCAATGGCGGCGCGCTGCCCGACGATCCGCTCGCCAGCGTGACCGGCGGATCGCTGGAAGGGTCGAACGTCAACGCCACCTCAGCGCTGGTGCAGATGATCGAGGCGAGCCGCGCCTGGGAAACCCAGGTCAAGATGATCGACACCGCCAAGCAGCTCGACGATGGCGGCGCATCGCTGATGCGCCTGGACTGATGGTTAATTTGGCACGGCTCTTGCTTTTCGACAGGCAAGCCTGACGGCCCTACGGAGATTTTGAGCCATGACCAACGCAGCCCTTCATGTCGCCCGCACCGGCCTTGACGCGCAGAACACGAAGATGCGCGTGATCGCCAACAACCTGGCGAACGTCAACACCACCGGCTTCAAGCGCGATCGCGCCGATTTCGAAACGCTGGCCTACCAGCAGATCGTGGCCGCGGGCGCGAACAGCGACAGCGAGAACAAGTTCGCCACCGGCCTTAACCTCGGCTCGGGCGTCGCGATGCAGGGCACGGCCAAGATCAACAGCCAGGGCACGCTCAACCAGACCGGCAACACGCTGGACATGGCGATAGAGGGTTCGGGCTATTTCCAGGTGCAGCAGCCGGACGGCTCCATCGCCTATACCCGCGCCGGCAATTTCACGACCACGGCGGAAGGCGTCGTCGTCACCAGCGAAGGGCTGCCGCTGATCCCGCAGATCACGGTTCCGGAAGGCGCCACCAGCGTCACCATCGGCAATGACGGCACCGTCTCCGCCACGCTTCAGGGGCAGGCCGAACCGACCCAGCTCGGCCAGATCGAACTGGCGAGCTTCATGAACCCGGGCGGCCTTCAGGCGGTCGGCGGCAATCTGCTGAAGGAAAGCGCCGCCAGCGGCACGCCGCAGGTCGGCGTCGCGGGGCTGGACGGGCGCGGCGTCGTCCGCTCCGGCTATCTCGAAACCTCGAACGTCAACGTGGTCGAGGAACTGGTCGACATGATCGAGACCCAACGCGCCTATGAGGTCAATTCCAAGATGATCAAGGCGACCGACGAAATGCTCCAGTACGTCAACCAGCAGCTGTGAGCCGGATGATGCGCAGAACGGCCATTTTCTTCCTCTTCGGAACCGCCCTCGCCGCATCCCCGGCCATGGCCGGCAAGAAGCGCGATGCCGAACGGCAATTTTATGCCCCCACGGTCGTTGCCGCCCCTGCCGCCCCGGCCGCCAACGGTTCGATCTTCCAGGCGTCGATAGGCTATACCCCGCTCACCAGCGGGGCGCGGGCGACCAGCGTGGGCGACATCATCACCATCGTGCTGGTCGAACGGACCCAGGCGACCAAGAGCAACAGCGCCGACACCAGCCGCGACGGCAGCATCGCCCTGACCCCGCCCAGCACCGGCCCGCTCTCCAAGATCTTCTCCGCCAGCGACATCGGCTCCAGCGGCAGCAACAGCTTCACCGGCAAGGGCGCCGCCACCCAGTCCAATGCCCTGAATGGGGAGATCACCGTGACCATCGCGGCGACCTATCCCAACGGCACGATGCTGGTGAAGGGCGAAAAGGCGCTGACGCTCAATCGCGGCGACGAATATATCCAGATCAGCGGCCTCGTCCGCCAGGCCGACATCGGCCCGGACAACCGCATCGCCTCGACCCGCGTGGCCGACGCGAAGATCATCTACACCGGCAAGGGGGAAATCGCCCGCGCCAGCCGCCAGGGCTGGCTGCAGCGCTTCTTCTCCATGATCAGCCCCTTCTGATGGACATGCACGCCATGACGTCCTTCGCCCGCCTCCCCAACTTCGTCATTCCCGCGCAGGCGGGAATCCATCTCCGGACCTCGCGTCTGGTGCAACGTCGGGAGATGGATTCCCGCCTTCGCGGGAATGACGGCGTGTGGTTGGGCAAGCGTTTAGCGCGTCGCGTAATACTCGCCCTTCTCACCGCCCTCACCTTCCTCGCCGCCCCCGCCCATGCGGAGCGGATCAAGGACCTCGGCAATTTCCAGGGCGTGCGCCCCAACCAGCTCACCGGCTACGGCATCGTCGTCGGCCTGGCGGGCACGGGCGACGACAGCCTGGACTATGCGACGCAGGGCATGAAGGGCGTCGTCTCGCGCTTCGGCCTGACGCTGCCGCAGGGCATCAACCCGGCTCTCAAAAATGCGGCGGCGGTGCTGGTGACGGCGGACCTGCCTGCCTTCGCCAAGCCCGGCCAGCGGCTCGACGTCACCGTCTCCGCCCTCGGCAAGGCCAAGTCGCTGCGCGGCGGCACCCTCATCATGACCCCCCTGCGCGGCGCGGACAATGAAATCTACGGCATGGCGCAGGGCAATCTGGCCGTCGGCGGCCTGGGCGTGTCGGGCGCGGACGGCAGCCAGGTGTCGGTCAACATTCCTTCCGCCGGCCGCATCCCGGGCGGCGCGACGGTGGAGCGCGCCGTCGCCACCGGCTTCGACACCGCCCCCACCCTCACCTTCAACCTGTCCGAAGCGGACCTCACGACCGCCCTTCGCGTGGCGGACGGCATCAACCGCACCTATGGCGACCATCGCGCCAAGGCCGTGGACGCCGTGTCGATCACCATCGACGCCGCGCCGGGCGCCACCGACCGCATCATGATGATGGGCATGATCGAGAATATCGAGATTTCGCCCGCCGACGCCCCGGCCAAGGTGATCGTCAACGCCCGCACCGGCACCGTCGTCATCAACGGCGCGGTGAAGATCCATCCCGCCGCCATCGCGCACGGGAAAATCACCGTCAGCGTCAACGAATCCCCCCGCATCGTCCAGCCCGCCCCCTTCTCGCAAGGGCAGACGGCGGTGGAGCAATCCAGTTCGATTTCGATCGATCAGGAAAAGAAACCGATGATTAATTTTAAAGGTGGAGCCTCTCTGGCCGATATAGTCAAAGCGGTGAACGCCATCGGCGCCTCCCCCGCGGACATGGTCGCGATCCTCGAAGCGCTCAAGCAGGCAGGGGCGCTCAAGGCTGAACTGGTGGTGTTGTGATGCGGATTGGTGCGACTTCGGAAACGACGGCTCCGGCGGGCGGAACGCAGGACAGGGCCGCGCTGCAAAAGGCGGCGCAGCAGTTCGAGGCGATCTTCCTGCGCCAGATGATGGGCGCGATGCGCTCGGCCAGCCTGGCGGAGGGCATCAGCGATTCCAGCGCCACCGACCAGTTCCGCGACATGGCCGACGCCCGCACCGCCGACAGCATGGCGAGCCACGGCACGCTGGGCATAGCGGAGATGCTGATGCGCCAGTTCGGCGCCAAAGCCGTCGCGCCTGCCGGCTCAAATGCCGCGGATAAGGCCGAATGAGCGATCTCTTCATCATCGGCGCATCGGGCACCAAGGCCTATCGGACCGCCATGGCCGCGATTTCCGAGAATATCGCCAATGCCAGCACGGAGGGCTATTCCCGCCGTTCGGTGACGACCATCGAATCCGGTTCGTCCACCGCCACCATGGCCGTCTACATCTCCCGCGCCAATTTCGGCGGGACGGAGGTCAAGAGCGTCAACCGCGCGACCGATCCCTATCTCGACGCGACGGTGCGCTACACCAACATGCAGCTTGGCAGCGCGGTCGCGCGGATGCGCTGGCTGACCGATTCGGAAACGGCGCTCAACGACACGGAAACCGGCATCGGCCAGCTCATGACGGGCATGTTCCAGAACATGGACAAGCTGGCCGCCAGCCCCACCGACAACTCCCTGCGGGTGACGACGCTGGACAGCATCGGCCGCGTCGCCCAGGCCTTCAACCAGACCTCGGCCGACCTGGTGCAGGTGTCCAGCGGCATCGCGACCGAGGCGCAGGCTTCGGTGACGACGATCAACCAGGCCCTCTCCGCCCTCGCGGACATCAACAACAGCCTGCTGCGCGCGCAGCCGGGCACATCGGCCTATGCGCAACTGCTCGACAGCCGCGACGCGGCATTGGGCACGCTGTCCACCAATCTCAACATCGACATCGGTTTCGGCACGCATGACCAGGCGCAGGTGACGCTGAACGGCCAGACGCTGGTGCAGGGGAGCAGCGCCACGCCGCTGGCCCTCACCGTCAACACCAACGGCACGCTGGCGCTTGCGACCGGCAGCGGCGCCGCCCTGGCCGCGCCGACGAGCGGCACGCTGGGCGGGCTGTTCTCCGCCGCCGGCACGGTGTCGCAGCGCCGCACCAGCCTCGATACGCTGGCGCAGCAGTTCGTCGCCAATATGAACAACTGGCATGCGCAGGGGCTGACCAACGGCAGTCCGGGCGCGGCGGGCGCGCCGCTGCTGTCCGGAACGACGGCTGCGACCGTCGCCGCCCTCATCACCGACCCGGCGCAGCTTGCGACCAAGGCCGCCGACGGCACGCCCAACGGCAATCTGCTGACCGTATCGACCGTGCTGCGCGGCAATGGCAGCGTCGAACAGGGCTGGACCAACCTGATCGCCACCCACGCCAACCTGCTTTCCTCCACCAAGGCGGAGCAGACCACGGCGCAGAACCGCAGCGACCAGGCCGTGGCCGCCCGCGAAGCGGTAAGCGGCGTCGACCTCGACATGGAGGCGGCCGAACTGCTGCGCATCCAGCAGGCCTATTCGGGCAGCGCCAAGATCCTTCAGGTCGCGAAGGAAACCGTCGACGCCATTCTGCAGATCATCTGAACGGGAGCAACGGGACCATGGTCGGCATCACCAACAAGATCCTTCTGGCCGAGATTCGCCGTCAGCAGAAATTGTCGCAGGACATCGTCGATGGCCAGACCGCCATCTCGACCGGCCAGACGCTGAACAGGCCGTCGGACGACGCGCTCGCCTGGGTGCAGGTGTCGGACATCGGCCGGGCGCAGGCGCAACAGGCCGCCTGGCAGTCGAATATCAGCACCGGCACGGCCCGCGCCAACACGGCGGAGGCCAATCTGGGCGAGATGAACTCCCTGCTGACGCGCGCGCAGGAATTGATGACGCGCGCCCGCAACGGATCGCTCAGCACGACCGACAAGACGGCCATCGTCCAGGAAATGACGACGATCCGGTCGACCATCGATTCGCTGTTGAACCAGAAGGATTACAGCGGCGTACCTGCCTTCGACGATGGGCAGAGCGTGCTGGTCCCGGTCAGCCGCGGCCTCAACCTCGCGGTGGTCGGCACGCGGCAGGAAGTGTCCGAAGGGATCGACGTCAACGGCACGCCGATGACGCTCGACGCCATATTGGGCCAGAGCATCGCCGCGCTGCAAAGCGGGACCGACAGCGACGTCGCGGCCGGGCTCGACGCGATCAAGGCGGCCCAGAACCACATCGTCCTGGAACAGACCAAGCAGGGCGTGCGCAGCGACCGGCTGGACGTGATCGGCACGCGCCTCACCAATGTCGACCTCGACCTCAAGGAACGGCGCGCAGGCCTGGAATCGACCGACCTGCAGGATGTGATCTCCTCGGTATCGGCCAAGCTGCTCCAGCTTGAGGCGGCGCAGTCCGCCTTCGCCCGGATCAACCAGCAGACCCTGTTCGACCTGATCAAATAGGCGCCTGAAGCGATCCCATGGCATCATGTTCCTGCCCGGGCAGGAACACGCCATGGCTTGGACGAACCTTCCGAAACAGAAGGATCTTTCGCCCGGAAACATCGCCATCGATTTTTCGGTCGCGCCCTAAACCACGGCATCGCCAAGCCGTATTAACCAATCGAGAGCGTCTTTCATGCGATGCTTCGATCAAGACGGCGCCTTCGGGCAGAATTTCGGGGATAATCATGTTCGCAATCATCGGCCTGGTCGTGCTGCTCGCCATGGTGTTCGGCGGCTTCATCTTTACAGGCGGCGACATCGGCCCGGTTCTGCACGCGCTTCCACATGAAATGATCATCATCGGCGGCGCGGCCGTCGGCGCGCTGATCATCGGCAATTCGGGGTCCGACCTGAAGGCGCTGGGCGGCGGCCTGGGCAAGGTGTTCAAGGGGCCGAAATACAAGAAGCAGGACTTTCTCGACTGCATCTTCCTCGTTTCCAAGCTGATGAAGACGCTGCGCGTCGAAGGGCCCGTGGCGCTGGAACCGCATATCGAGGACCCGGCCAGCTCGACCATCTTCTCCGAATATCCGCGCCTGATGGGCGACAAGACCCTGATCCACCTGATCAGCGACACGCTGCGTCTGGTGGTCGTCTCCTCCGGCACGCTCGATCCCCATGCGGTCGAGGAAGTCATGGATAATGCGCTCAAGACCCATCATCATGAAGCGCTGCGTCCCGCGGACAACCTCCAGGGGCTGGCGGACGCATTGCCTGCCCTCGGCATCGTCGCGGCGGTGCTGGGCGTGGTGAAGACCATGGGCTCGATCGACCAGCCCCCGGCGATCCTGGGCGGCATGATCGGTTCGGCGCTGGTCGGCACCTTCCTCGGCGTTCTGCTCGCCTATGGCATGGTCAATCCCTTCGCCAACCGCTGCCGCGCCGTGATCGAGGCGGACGGGTCCATGTACCATGTCGTCAAGCAGATCATCGTCGCCTCCCTGCACGGCCATCCGCAGCCGCTGGTGATCGAGGCCGCGCGTTCCAGCCTGACCCATGCGAACCAGCCGGCCTTCGCCGAAGTGTTCGACGGCATGCGGGGCAAATAAGCCATGGCCGAGAAGAAGCGCGGCGCGAACGAGCCCGAACCCAGACCGATCATCGTCAAGAAGATCGTCGTCGACGGTCATGGCGGCCATCATGGCGGCGCGTGGAAGGTCGCCTATGCCGACTTCGTGACGGCGATGATGGCGTTCTTCCTGCTGATGTGGCTGCTGGGCGCGACCACGGAAAAGCAGCGCAAGGGGCTGGCCGACTATTTCACGCCGACCCTGGTGCAGCTCAAGGAAGGTTCGGCCGGGTCGAACGGCATGTTCGGCGGCGACAGCATGACGGCGAAGGAAAATTATCCGACCACGGGCGGTCAGGGCAATCTCGCCATCACCATCCCGCGCGACGCATCGGGCACGAAGGACCAGGGCGGCAAGGCCACCAAGGCCGCCGACCGGGTGAAGTTCGAATCGATCAGGAAGGAACTGGAGGCGCGCATGGCCCGCCGCCAGGGCATCCGCAAGCTGCTGAAGAACATCCGCTTCACCGAAACGCGCGAAGGACTGCGCATCGACCTGATAGACGAGGCGGACTTCGCGATGTTCGCCATGGGCACCGACCGCCTGCTGCCGCAGGCGCGGGAACTGGTGAACGAGGTCGCGGCGACGATCGGGACCATGCCCAATCCGCTGATCGTGCGCGGGCACACCGACGGCCTGCCATACAGCGCGGGCCAGACGATGAACAACTGGATGCTCTCCTCCGCCCGCGCCGAAGCGACGCGCAAGGCGCTCGCCGCCAGCGGCATCGGCAACGACCGCTTCGCCCGGATCGAGGGCGTGGCCGATCGCGAACCCTTCGCGAAGGGCGACGTCTACGACCCGCGCAACCGGCGCATGTCGATCATCCTGGGGTGGAGCCGCGGCGCGAACGACGGCGATGCGGACGAACAGCCCGACGCCGAAACCAGGGCCGCGATCAAGGAACGCGACAACCCGATGACCATGGCGCGGACCGAAGCGCGCAAGCTCGACATGGGCGGCACCAGCCTCCCCGCAGGCGCGCAGTTGATCAACCCGACAGCACCGGGGACGTCGAACAAGCCCGGCAAGCATTGAACCGACCCGGCTGCCTTGGGTGGATTGCGGACATTCCCCCTCCCGCAGGCGGGACGGGGTTAGGGGGTGGGCTGGCGCGGCATCTGCGCTGTTTTGCAACGGCTAAGTCAGAAGCTCGCTACGCTCGCGCCCACCCCTAACCCTCCCGTTTACGGGAGGGAAGGTCTCGAATTGGCCAATTTCCAGCCTTTCTGCTCCCGACCTCGCCCCAAGCCCCCCGCAGGAGCATGTGACCCAAGCGCAACAGGCTCCTGACAAAATATCCTATTTCCCCGACATGACCCAATTCGGCCTGTCCTATTGTCCGCCGGCCGGCCTATCGCCCACCCCTCTTTGAAACGTCCGACGCATTGCGCGATGCGCCTACGCGCGCCCGGGCACGCGCGCGCATACACTGTGAACTTCGGCTGAAAATCGCCGTTTTCAGGCCGGCAGGACCAGACTCGCTTCCAATCCGCCCTGCGCCCGGTTGGCGAGCTTCAGCGCGCCGCCATGTTCGGTCATGATCGCCCGAACCAGCGCCAGCCCCAGGCCGGCCCCGCCAGTGTCCCGATTGCGCGAGCCCTCCAGCCGGGTGAAGGGCTCCATCATCTCTTCCATCCGGTCTTCCGATATGCCGGGTCCATCGTCCGCCACGATCAGCCGGATGGTGCCATCCTCTCTTTCGACCGAGACATGAGCCCGCTCGCCATAGACGATGGCATTCTCGATCAGGTTGCGCAGCGCGCGGCGAATCTGTTGCGGACGCACATTGGCGACCGCGCGATCGCTGATGGCCAGATCGACCGGGGACCCGAGTTCCAGAAAATCCTCGACCACGGCGTCCGCCAGCGCCGACATATCGACCTTCTGCCGGGCTTCGCTGCTGCGACCCGCGCGGGCGAGCGAGAGAATATCCTCCAGCATCCGGTTCATCTCGTCGATCGTCTCGGACATGCGGGCCCGCTCGCCCTCGTCCTCCACCGATTCGGCGCGTACGCGCAGCGAGGCCAGGGGCGTGCGCAGATCATGGCCGATGGCGCCCAGCATCCGGTCCTTCTCGTTCAACATCGCAAAGATGCGGCTGCGCATCGCGTTGAAGGCTATGGTGAGCTGCCGCACGTCGCCGGGGCCGCGTTCCTCCACCGGGTCGGCCGATCCGGTGCGGGCGAACTGCTCCGCCGAAAGGGTCAACTGCTTCAACGGCCGCGCCAGCCTGCGCCCGACCCAGAGCAGCGGCAGCAGCACGATCGCGTAGAGGATCAGCGTCTGCCCCACCAGCCATCCGCCGAAGCGGGGCGGCCGGTCCCCGATGCGCGTCTGCGTCAGCGCCCATTTGCCCGGCTGATATTCGACCGCCATCGCCAGACGCGTCATATGCACATGATCATGCCTGCCGCCGGCCGCGCGCATGCGGAAATTGTCCCAGCGCCGCAGCGGCAGCAGCTGCGGCTGCTCAGCCGCACGGATGGAGCGGACCGAAAGGCCGACATCGTCGAACATCGCCCTCGCGCGGCGCTCGACGTCCGGCCGGGCTTGCCCCGGCAAGGGCGGGGCAGCATTCAGGAAGCGCACCCTTCCCCGCCGATCCGCCTCGCCGCCGCCGCGCCGGTCCGGCCGGTTGTCGAGCGCGTCGACGATGCGATAGACGCCCGGCGCGGTCTGCGCGGTCAGCTCGATCCGTTGGCGCTCGCGCAGCAACAGGGTGAAATTGATCGCCTGCGCCACGAACAGCGCCAGCGCGACGAGGATGATGATCTGGCCGACGACGCTCTGCGGCCAAAGGCGCAGCCGCCTCACAGCTTCCGCACATCCGCGGACAGGGTATAGCCGCCGCCCCAGACCGTCTTGATGAGGGTCGGGTTCTTCGGGTCCGGTTCTATCTTCTTGCGCAGGCGGCTGATCTGGTTGTCGATCGCCCGGTCGAAGGCATTGGCCTCCCGCCCCTGGGTGATGTCCAGCAACTGGTCGCGGCTCAACACCTGATTGGGCCGGGTGGCGAAGGCCAGCATCAGATTATATTCCGCCGTGGATAGGGGCAACGCCACCCCCTCGCCGTCGACCAGCGTGCGTTCCTGCGTCTTGAGCAGCCAGTTGGCGAAGGCATAGGTTGCGCCATCGGGGGCCGTGACCCGCTGCCCGCCGGTCGCGACGCGGCGGAAGATCACCTTGATGCGGGCGACCAGCTCGCGCGGGGAAAAGGGCTTCAGCACATAATCGTCCGCGCCCATTTCCAGCCCGACGATACGGTCCGTCTCCTCCGATTTCGCAGTCAGCAGGATCACCGGAATCTCGCTGGTCTCACGGATGTGGCGGCAGAGCGACAACCCGTCCTCGCCCGGCATCATGATGTCCAGGATCACCAGGTCGATGGCGTTGGCGTTAAGGCGCATCCGCGCTTCCGACGCATTTTCGACGGCCGTCACGCGAAAGCCGTTGCGGCCGAGATATTGCGCCAGCGGCTCGCGGATCGAGCGCTCGTCGTCGACGAGCAGCAGATGGGGTCGTTCGCTCATGGTCCGGTTCTTGTCATGGCTGGATGCGGGTGGGAAGGGCGAAGGCGCGCAATCGACGCCTTCACCCCTGCCTCAATTGGCGGGCGGCGGCCCCTTGCGGTCGCGCCAGCCGTCGCGGAAGGCCTGCCGCGCCGCCTTCATCTCATCGGCGGTCACCTTGCCATCATGATTGGCGTCGGCCTTGTCGAACATGGCGAGCGGGCGGGCCATGAATTCGGCCTTGGTGATGGTGCCGTCCTTCTTCATTTCATCGCCCGAACCGCCGCGCATGCCCTGTGCCCCACCATACTGTCCGCCACCATGCTTTCCCCAACCGCGATGACCCCAGCCATGGCCGTCCGGCCCGCCGGGCTTGCCCATGCGATCGTGCATGCCGTCCCGGCCCTGATGCCCGGCGGCGAATTCCGCCTTGCTGATCTGGCCATTCTTGTCGGTGTCCAGCGCGGCGAAGCGTTCATCGAGCCTCCGCTGACGGAGGATGTCGCGATCCGCCTGGTCGAGCTTGCCGTCCTTGTTGGCGTCCAGCCTGGCGAAGCGGGCTTCGAGGGCGGCGGTCAGTTCCACCTTTGTGACGGCGCCGTCCTTGTTGGCGTCGGCCATCATCAGCATGCCACCGCCGCGCGGTCCGGCGCTGTCGTCCTGAGCGAAAGCAAGGTGCGAGGCAGCAAGCCCGCCGACGAACAGCGAGCCCAGCGCCACCGTGGTCATGAATTTGCGGATCATGGAAATCTTCCTTCAAAGCGTCTGTCACGAACGGCGCGCTGCCGTCCTTGCGGATGCTTATCGGGGAATTTTGTCCCGCAATTTTGTCACGTCACCCGATAAAATGTCGCAATTTGTATCGAGCGGAGGCTTGGCTTCGGTTCCAAACCTCCTTCGCGGGAACGACAATCAAATTCAACGATCCCGGCGTCCCAGCAGACGCAGGCGAAGCGCGTTCAGCTTGATGAAGCCCGCCGCGTCGCGCTGGTCATAGGCGCCCGCATCGTCCTCGAAGGTCACGACCTTCTCGCTGTAGAGCGAATAGGGCGACTTGCGGCCGACGACATAGACGCCGCCCTTGTAGAGCTTCAGGCGAACCGTGCCGGTCACCTTCTCCTGGCTGAAGTCGATCGCCGCCTGCAGCATCTCGCGCTCGGGCGAGAACCAGAAGCCGTTATAGATGAGTTCGGCATAGCGCGGCGCCAGTTCATCCTTCAGGTGCGCGGCCCCCCGGTCGAGCGTCAGTTGCTCGATCCCGCGATGGGCGAGGTGGTAGATGGTGCCGCCCGGCGTCTCATACATGCCGCGCGACTTCATGCCGACGAACCGGTTCTCGACCAGATCGAGGCGGCCGATGCCATGCTTGCGGCCATAGTCGTTGAGCGTTTCCAGCAAGGTCGCGGGCGACATGCCGACGCCATTGATCGCCACGCCGTCGCCGCGCTCGAAATCGATGGTGATATATTCGGGCGCGTCGGGCGCATCCTCCGGATTCACCGTGCGCGAATAGACATAGTCCGGGGTTTCTTCCCACGGATCTTCCAGCACCTTGCCCTCCGAAGAGGTGTGCAGCATGTTCGCGTCCGTCGAGAATGGGCTTTCGCCGCGCTTGTCGCGGGGGATCGGAATCTGGTGCTTCTCAGCGAATTCGATCAGCCTGGTGCGGCTGGTGAGGTCCCATTCGCGCCAGGGTGCGATCACCTTGATGTCGGGCGCGAGGCCGTAATAGCCAAGTTCGAAGCGCACCTGGTCATTGCCCTTGCCGGTCGCGCCGTGGCTGACGGCATCCGCCCCGACCTGCTTCGCGATCTCGATCTGCCGCTTGGCGATCAGCGGCCGGGCGATGGACGTGCCGAGCAGGTAAAGCCCTTCATAAAGCGCGTTGGAGCGCATCATCGGGAAGACATAGTCCTTCACGAATTCCTCGCGCAGGTCATCGATGAAGATATGCTCTTCCTTGACGCCCATCAGACGCGCCTTGGCGCGGGCGGGCTCCAGTTCCTCGCCCTGTCCCAGATCGGCGGTGAAGGTCACCACCTCGCACTGGTAGGTCTGTTGCAGCCATTTCAGGATCACGCTGGTATCCAGCCCACCTGAGAAGGCAAGAACGATGCGGTTGATCTGGTCGGACATGGGCAACTTTCCTTGAAGCGGGCCTGGGCGGCCATGCAATTACCGGCGGGCCGGTATCAGGCCGGGCGATCCAACGCAACCGCAACGGCGGAACTATCGCATGACGAAGGGATGCCGATCGGAACCGGCATCCCCTTCCCTCAAGGAATCGAATCGGGCTCAGCTCGTCCGCGGCTTGAAGACGCTGTCGCGGCGCCGGTCGGAACCGAAACGATAGACCGTCTGCGTGGCCGCAGGCGCGGGCCTGGCCGATACTGGCGGCGCTGCCATGGTTTCCTCCGCCGCCGGGGTCGCCGCCTGCTTCTGCCGCTGCGCGAGGAGGAATTTTGCGCGAGTCATGCGCTTGGCGTGGGTTCGGAACGGGTTTTCCGGGCTGGGCGGCGCAGCAACCATCGCTTCCAAGCTGCTTTCCTCCTCGCTCCGCGCAGGAGCAATCACGGGCGGTGGCGTCATCAGCGGCATGGCGGGAGCTGGTGCCGCAGGCATGGGCTGGATCACCTCGCCCTCCCAATGCTCCTGGCCTTCCCACTGCTCCTCACGACGCTTGCGCCTGCGCAACAGGGCAGCGCCCGCGAGGCCCGCCATCAGCAGCGAGCCGCCGCCCAGCGCCCAAAGCAGCGCGGGATCGATCCCGGCTTGCGACGGAGGAACTGGCGCCGGCCTGACAGGAGCGGCGGCTGCCGGCGGAGCGGCCGCCTGTACAGGCGCCGGGACAGGCGCTTCGCTTTGTACCGGGGCCGTAGCGCGTTGCGGGGACGCGACAGGCTCGGTCCGCGCTGCCGTTCGGGTCGCTGGCCTTGGTGCGCGCCGCTCCACCGGAGCCGCTACCGCAGTCTGCGCCTTCTCCTCCGCCTGCGACGCCGCAATGGCGGCATCCAGCCGCTGTTCGACCGAAGGCGTCGATTGAACCACAGGCTGAGCGGGCGCAAATGCTGGAGCGGACGAAGCCGGCGATTGCTCCGGTTCCGCGGCTGGATTGACAATCACCGGCTGGCTCGGCGGCACGATGGTCTGCGCGAGCAGCGGAGGCGAACTGAAAGCCAGAACAGCGGCAATCGCGGCCCTGGCGGGGCGAAGTGAGCGAATGATTCCAGTCATAGCCATGATCAAACCCGCGAGCCTCACGATTCAGCGCAAAGCCTGAAGGCTATTCCCGATCAAGCGAGCCAAAGGGCCGACGAAACGATCCGAACATGGCCAATATGAACATTCGTTCATTTTGATGGATGATGTTTTAGTCTTTATATTCTTGCCTGTGGTTCAGAATCAGCGATCTATTATTTGGGACTATCATCCCTATTGTCACGGCGCGCGCCTTCGATCAGCCGCCTGTTCCGTTCTTCTTCCGCTGACTGCGCCAGACGTTCCGCCTTCGTGCGACCGAATTTGATGCGATTGCCCTGCGCCTGGCGTTCCTTGTCCGCCCGAGCCTTCGCCTTGCGCGCCTGTCGTAGATTGACGATGTCGCCCATGGGCGTGGACGGGCCTCCCTGAGGGGATGGAGCGGGTAGCGGGGATCGAACCCGCATCACAAGCTTGGAAGGCTAGTGCTCTACCATTGAGCTATACCCGCCCGTCAGGCTGAGCGCCCTGCCATCTTTGGGCGGCCTTCGTCAATATGCCAAAGCGATATTCACCCAATATCGGCCTTAACCCCGCGCGATATTTGCACTATCAGGGGCCATGGCCACGCCTTCCCTGCGCCAGTTGGATATATTCGCGCAGATGGTGGCATCGGGCAGCCTCTCACGCTGCGCCAGCGATCTGGGGATCACACCCGATGATGTCGCGCGCGATCTGGCCTCGCTGGAGCTGCGTCTGGGCTACCGCCTCTTCGACGATCTTGCCGGCGCCCCCCGCCTGACCGCCGCCGGTCGGAAAACGGCGGAGGCCATGACCCTGTTGTCGCAGGATCAGCCGGAAAACTGGGGGGTCGATCAGGCGGATGGCATGATCCCCGCCGCCCCTCCGTCGGAATCGGCGCCATCGCGGCAAAGCATCGTCCTGGCCGCGCCCGCCCCGGTCTTCGGCCATTTCCAGGAAGCGCTGGCCGCGTTCGAGGCCGCGAATGACGACATCGCCATCACGCTCGACCTGACGATCCACCTGGCCGACGAAGCTGCCTGGACGCTCCGCCGGGGAAAGGCCGACATCGCCTATTTCTATGCGTTGGGCGAGACGGATGAGCCATCCTCCCGCTATGGCTGGTCGGAGCAGATCAACCTCTATGCCGGCGCGGACCATCCGCTCGCCCGCCGCGACAGCGTTGCGACCGGAGAGCTTGCCGCCATGCCGACATTGGCGATGGAGCCGCGCAACGGCCTGCGGCGGATCATCGACGAGGCGCTGCTGCGCGGCGGCGTCCGGCTGGGCGATCCGGTGCTGGAGACCGACAATCTGTTCGACATCATGACCATATTGCGCGAAGGGGCGGGCTGCTTCGCCGCCTTCGGCCCCCTTGCCCGCGATCTGGGCCGGATGACCGGGATCAGGCGGATCGCGCTCGAACGTCCGCTCCCGGCCATCGAAGTGCGGCAGGCTCTCCGCCCCGAAAGCCCGGCCGCGGCTGCCGCGCTGGCGGAATTCCTCTTTCTCTGATCATCCGCTGCGACTGGCTGAGCCGATTTCGCGGGCAAGCGATCGATCCCGCGCCAAGCAGTATTGATATGCTATATCATTTCAGATAGGAGAGCGCATCTCCTCCCATTGAAGGATGACGAACCGAATGTATCGTTCCGCACTGTTGCGTGCCGGTTGCGCCTTTTCCGCATTGTCTGCCGCCCTTCCCGTCTTTGCTCAGGACGCACCTGCCGACGCGGCGCCCCAAGCCTATCATGATCAACGAGCGGACATCGTCGTCACCGCCATCATTCCACGCCGGCAGGGCGATATTCTTTCAGGAACGTCGGTCGTATCCGGCGAAGAACTGACCCGGGCGCTGCGCCCCACCATCGGCGACACTCTGGCGCACCAGCCAGGCGTCTCGGCAACCTCCTTCGGTCCCAATGCTTCCCGCCCCGTGCTGCGCGGCTTCCAGGGCGAGCGCGTGCGCATCCTGACCGACGGCATCGGCAGCTTCGACGTGTCGAACACCTCCGTCGACCATGCCGTGGCGATCAACCCCCTCACCGCCGACCGGATCGAGGTGCTGCGCGGCCCTGCGGCGCTGCTCTACGGCTCCTCCGCCATTGGCGGCGTGGTCAATGTGATCGACAGCCGCATCCCCCGCCGCGTGCCGGACGAACCGATCCACGTCGACGGCATCGCCACCCATGGCAGCGCAGCCAATGAACGCACTGGATCGGGCGAGATCGAGGCCCCCATCGGTGACAAGTTCGTAGTCCATTTCGACGGCAGCTATTCCAAGAGCGGCGATCTGGACACCGGCAGCTATATCCTGACCCCCGCCCTGCGGGCCCAGGCGAACGCCAGCAGCGATCCGGAAATCCGCGACCTTGCCACCCTGCGCGACAAGTTGCCCAACAGCGCGGCGCGGACATGGGAGGTGGCGGGCGGCGCGGCGCTCATCACCGATGGCGGCAATCTGGGCTTTTCGGTGGCGCATACCGACAATTTCTACGGCGTGCCGGTCCGCTATTCGCTCGATCCCGATGGCGAAGCGGAAAAGGTGCGGCTGCACATGAAGCAGGATCGGGCCGACCTGCGCGCCGAACTGCCCGTCAATGGCGGCTTCCTGGAATCGATCCGCCTGCGCGCGGGCTTCGCCGATTATCAGCATCAGGAGATAGAGGAGACGGGCGAGGTCGGCACGACATTCTACAACCAGTCGATCGAATCCCGGCTGGAACTGGTTCAGGCCAGGCGCGGCGGCTGGGACGGCGCGATCGGCGCGCAGTTCTTTGCACGCAACTTCCACGTGGTGGGGGAAGAAAAATTCCTGCCGCGCAACGAGACGGAGCAACTGGGCTTCTTCACGCTGCAATCCTTCGACCTCGGCACCACCCGGATCGAGCTGGGCGGGCGTTATGAACATACGCGGGTCGGGGCCGATGCGGACGAGACGCTGCTCAATCCCGCCTATCATCGCAGCTTCAATGCACTTTCCGGTTCGCTGGGGATCAGCCAGGAACTCGCTCCTGGCTGGCGGGTCGGGTTGAACCTGTCCCGCACGGAGCGCGCTCCTTCGGCCGAGGAGCTGTTCGCCCGCGGCAACCATGCCGGAACGCAGGCCTTTGAACTCGGCAATCCCGATTTCGGGCTGGAAAAGAGCTGGGGCATCGAAGGCACGCTGCGCGGCCAGGGCAATGGCTATACCCTCTCGCTTTCCGCCTATCACAACTGGTTCGACGGCTATATCTACGATACGCTGGCCGACGACAGCGTCTGCATGGCCGCCAATGGCGGAGAACCGCTGGATTTCCCCTGCTACCAGAATCTGCAGGCGAATGCCCGCTATCTCGGCTTTGAGGCGGAAGGCACGGTGAAGCTGGGGCAGATCGGCGGCTATGCCCTCAACCTGGATGGCGTGGCCGACTATGTGCGCGCCACCATCATCGGATCGGGTCCGGCGCCGCGCATACCCCCGCTCCGCCTGCTGGGCGGCGTGGAATTGCAGGGCGACCGGCTGAGCCTGCGGGGCGAGGTCGAGCGTAGCTTCGCCCAGAACCGCATCGCGGACACCGAAACGCCGACCGACGGTTTCACGCTGGTCAACGCCTCGCTCTCCTTCAAGCCGCTCAAGGGCAACGACCGGACCACCATCACCCTTTCCGCCAACAACATCTTCGATGTGGAGGCGCGGCGGGCGGCCAGTTTCCTGAAGGATTACGCCCCCCTGGCGGGACGGGACATCCGCCTGACGGCCCGCCTGTCGATCTGATAACCTGGTTGATTGCGCAATGTGACGATTTCGTTACAAGGCGCGGATGGACCAGGGGTGGGCGAAACTCGATCGGATGCGCCGGCGGGCGTATAAGGGCGGCTGAATGCGTCAGATCGCCGCCCTTCCCTATTCGACCGGCCCCGACGGGTCGATGCGTATCCTGCTGATCACCTCTCGCGATACGCGGCGCTGGGTGATTCCCAAGGGCAATCGCATCAAGGGCATGGCCGGCCACCGCGCCGCAGAGCTGGAGGCCTATGAAGAGGCGGGCATTCACGGCATTGCCTGCCCCGCGCCGCTCGGCCGCTATCGCTATGACAAGAAACGGCGGCGGGGCGACACGAAAGAGGCGACGGTCGAGGTTTTCCCGCTTGCGGTGACGGGCCAGTTGTCGCAATGGCCCGAACAAGGGCAGCGGGAACTGCGTTGGTTCCCCGTTGCCGAAGCTGCAAAGGCTGTCGACGAACCCGATCTGCAATCCATCATCGCCGCTTTCCGCGAACCGCCCCGGGACCCGGGCCTGTTCGTGCGGACGTTGCTGCGGGTCAAGGAATGGCAAAGCGAAAGGACTGGAATGCTGCGCTGGTTTCACGCGCTGATGCCCAAGCAAGGGCGCTTTTTCGAGCAGTTCGAGGATCATGCCGCGACTTTGGTCGCCGGCGCCGATGCGCTCGCCAAGCTGCTGAAGGGCGGGCCGGACATCGACGCCCACATCAAGGAGATTTCGGACCGGGAGCATGAGGCGGACGACATCATCCGCGAAGTGCTGCAGGATGTGCGCCGCATCTTCGTGACGCCGTTCGACCGCAGCGCCATTACGGGGCTGATCGGGGTGATGGACGACGCCATCGACCAGATGAACCAGACGGCGAAAGCCATCGCGCTGTTCGAGGTGAAGGAATTTCCGTCGCAGATGCAGGACATGAGCGCCCTGATCGTCGAATGCGCGCGGATCACGGCGGAGGCGATGCCGCTGCTGCGGTCGCTGAACCTGAATTCGGCGCGGCTGCATGACCTGACCGAACGGCTGGTGAAGCTGGAGGGGCATGCCGACATCCTGCATGAGGCGGGGCTGAAAGCGCTCTACAACCAGGCGCGGCAGGGCAATCCGATGGATTTCGTCGTCGGCAACGAAATCTACAGCCATCTGGAGAAGGTGACAGACCGGTTCGAGGATGTCGCCAACGAGATTTCCGGCCTGGTCATCGACCACGCCTGATCCGGCCAGAGCAGATAGATGGAAGCCCATATCGCCTTTCCGCTGCTGATCGCGCTGATCGGGGTCGCGCTGCTGTTCGATTTCCTGAACGGGCTGCACGACGCCGCCAATTCGATCGCGACCATCGTGTCGACGCGGGTGTTGAAGCCGCAATATGCGGTCGCCTGGGCGGCGTTCTTCAACTTCATCGCCTTCCTCTTCTTCGGGCTGCATGTGGCGGAGACCGTGGGCAAGGGCATTGTCGATGCCAGCATCATCGATCCGGCGGTGATTTTCGGCGCGCTGATGGGGGCCATCGCCTGGAACCTCATCACCTGGGGACTGGGCATCCCCTCCTCCAGCAGCCATGCGCTGATCGGCGGGTTGCTGGGTGCGGGAACCGCCAAGGCGGGACTTTCCGCCGTGGTGTGGAGCGGGGTGTTCAAGACCAGCGCCGCCATCGTGCTGTCGCCCGCCATCGGGCTGGTGCTGGCATTGCTGCTGGTGCTGGTCGTGAGCTGGATTTTCCGGCGCTTCACGCCGCAGGGGGCGGACCGGGTGTTCCGCAAGATGCAGCTTGTGTCGGCGTCGCTCTATTCGCTGGGGCATGGCGGCAATGATGCGCAGAAGACGATGGGGATCATCGCGGTGCTGCTCTATTCGCAGGGCATGCTGACGGGCGGGTTCCACGTGCCCTTCTGGGTGGTGCTGAGCTGTCAGGCGGCGATGGGCCTTGGGACGCTGCTGGGCGGGTGGAAGATCGTCCACACCATGGGGTCGAAGATTACGCGGCTGACGCCCGGACAGGGATTTTGCGCGGAGACCGGCGGGGCGCTGACGCTGTTCCTGGCGACGCATCTGGGCGTGCCGGTGTCGACGACCCACACCATCACCGGCGCGATCGTGGGCGTCGGGGCTTCGCGGCGGCTGTCGGCGGTGCGGTGGAACGTGGCGTCGAGCATCATCGTCGCCTGGGTGGTGACGCTGCCGGCGGCGGCGGTGATCGGCGCGGCCTTTTACGGGCTGACGCGGCTGTTCTGACGGGAAAAGGGCGCGGTCGGTTTTTCCGCCGCGCCCTTCCCTCTCCTGAACCCTGAAACGCTCAGCTCACCCGGCCGAGGCGGTGGTAGAGATTGGCGTATTTGACAGATTCCGGCTTGTCCTGAACCTCGCGCAGATAATGGGCGATGGCGGTTCGGATCAGGCCGAAATCCTCCTGGGAGAAAACCGCGCGGGAGCGGGCGGGCTGGGGTGCTTCGGTCGTTTCCATGGGTCTTCCTTTCCGTTGGGATGACGCATCAAACCATGAACGAGTCGGTCAATGAAGGCCGATTAGTGAAGCGGTGTCATGCGGTGACTTGTTCATATTGTCATTTTTTGACATAATGACAGTATGGCGGATGATCGGAAACTTTATCTGGGGCCGAAGCTGCGGGTTTTGCGGCGGGAGCTGGGGCTGAACCAGACGCGGATGGCGGAGGAACTGGGGGTGTCGCCCAGTTACCTCAACCATCTGGAGCGTAACCAGCGGCCGTTGACGGCGCAGATGCTGCTGCGGCTGGCCAATGTCTATGACATCGATATTCGCGATTTCGTCGCCAGCACGCAGGAAGGGGCCGCCAGCGCGCTGGGGGAGATATTGTCCGACGCGCTGGTGCGCGACATCGGCATCGCCCGCGACGAAGTGCTGGAGGTCGCGGAAAATTATCCGGGGGTGAGCGAGGCTATCGGACGATTTTACCGGGCGCTCAGCGATTTGCGGCGCCTGCCGGAGCAGGTGGCGTCCGGACTGGCGGGGGCGCCGGGGAGCGTGGCGCCGCTGCATGCGCCGCTCGACTGGCTGCGCGAGACGATCGCGCGGGCGGGCAATCATTTCGCGGAGCTGGATGCGGCGGCGGAGTCGCTGGCGGGGGAACTGGGCGACGATCCATCGGCCTTGCAGGCGGGCATCCGGGCGCGGCTGAAGGAGCGGCATGGCATGGCCGTGCAGATCGTGCGGGAGGATGTGCTGGCGGGAACGCTGCGCCATTATGACATGCACCGGCGGCGGCTGTTGCTGAGCGAGCGGCTGGCCTCTTCGGGGCGGCTGTTCGCGGTGGCCTATCAGCTTTGCGCGCAGGAACTGGCGGACGCGATAAGCGGGCAGGTGGCGCGGGCGGGGCCGCCGGACGAGGACAGCCGCCGCCTCGCCGGAATCGCGCTCACCAACTATGCGGCGGCGGCGCTGATCATGCCCTATGACCGTTTCGCCAAGGCGGCGGAGCAGAGCCGGCACGACCTGCCGCTGCTGCGGGCGCGCTTCGGCGTGTCGATGGAGCAATTGGCGCATCGGCTGACCAGCCTGGGGCGGACGGGGGCGCGGGGCGTGCCCTTCTTCATGGCGAAGGTGGACCGGGCGGGCATCGTGTCGAAGCGCTTCGACGGGGAGGCGTGGCCCTTTGCGCGGCTGGGGGGCACCTGTCCGCGCTGGGACGCGCATGAGGGGCAGGCGCCGGATGCGGTGCACACGCAACTGATCGAGACGGTGGACGGGCGGCGCTTCGTCAGCCTGACGGTGGGCTTGCCCAAGGAGGGCGGCGCGCGGGGGCGGTCGGTGATCGCGCTGGGCTGCGAGGCGAAGCATGGGGCGCGGATCGTGCATGCCGACGGGATCGATCTGGAGAAGGGCGCGGCGACCGGGGTGGGGCCGACCTGCCATCTGTGCGAGCGGCGGGGGTGTCCGGATCGCGCCCTGCCGCCGGTGACGCGGGCGCTGGATCTGCATGGCTATGAGCGGACGGTGGCGCCGTTTCCGTTTCGGCGGGTTTGAGGGGGGATTTGGCCGGTGGCGGAATGTCGGCTTAGGGCGCCGTTTAGCAGAAAGCCGCCCTCCTCTAATTCAATTAGGAAAATCTCTCATCTCCTCAGTTTGGCATGCCTTGACGCTCAGGATTGTCAACCCAGAGTCGAGCCGTCTCAATAAATGCCCACACATCATCAACCCCGGCTTTCAGATAAAGCGCATCTTCTGGGTCGGCCCCCATTGCTTCGAACATGGCCATCAACCAATTTTGCTTTGAAACCTGTCCGGAATTTTAGTCTTCAGCCAACACTCTAATTCGCCGACCGGTACAAACATGACGCCAAAGGATGCAAATCGACTGAGTAAATCTTCCGCAGCGCTTTTGTCGGAACCTAAGGCATCAAGACCAAGTTTTTTACAGTTGGCGCGACCAGCTTTCTCCATAGCTAATTTTATCGATGCCCGCTCTTCTTGTAGACCGTGAAGCGATGCGGCATCTAAATTCACCAATTGCCAAATCGATGCAAAATCCTTGCTCATAAGAACATCAAAGTCGAATACAGCGAGTGCAGGCACCCCCAAACGTCGCAGCGGTTCCACTAGACGAGGTATTGTTTGCCAGTTCTGTGCATTCATAAAGATGCAATCTTCGATGCCTCGATCATCAGCGCTCATGCGCGCATTGACTTCTTCGTAAAAAGCCCGATCCGCATCGGCTTCGCAAATAATTGCTCCGCGATGGAAAAGTGCCCTCAAGCTATGTGCCGAACGAAGAAGCGGGTCATTCATTAACTGCCGAATTTCCGTGGGATCGAGCGAGCGTGCACTTGCTAATCCACCGGTATAGGTCAGCCTCACAATTCGAAGATTAGGTTCAGATTGCATACAGCCCAGCAGCAACTCTGAACTGTGACTTGCCATAATCAGTGAAGCTTCGCGGTCCCGTGCCGCTTTTGCGAGCACTTTTCCGACGCGCCGAGCGAGCGTCGGATGCAAGAATGCCTCCGGCTCGTCAATTAAAATGATCTTATCTGGCAATCCCAAAACTGCGGCAACAAGACCAACCGATGTTTGAACGCCATCACCGAGCGATTGAATAATCGGGGCATCCCCATCAAACCGACGTGCACTATCATCAAGCGCCTGCTCTTCAGTGTCACTTTTTGGAGCCCGGTTGCTCAGACGAACACGGAAAGTAGTCATACCGGTTGGATCAACAACAAAAAATTTCCCAAAAGCTTGCTCAGTGAACTTACGAACTGCTTCGCGAATTTTTTTCGACTTAAAGAGATGCCACAGCAGATTTTCGGGCGGGCGATCAAGATCTCCCGTTGGCTTTGGGTCGATCAGCTCAAACCGCGTGCGACCATCAAGTCGAGTAGTGAAAAATCGAACAAAATACTGACGAAGTTGTAAAATTTGATTGTTTTTATGCCAATCAACAAAGCTCGTACTCTGTATTTGAGTTCTAAGCTCTTGCTCGTTATTTCTAGATCGTGGGCGAAAAAACCAGAGAATTCCTGGTTGCACTCCCTGCCCTTGGGGGGCTTCCGTCCGGTACACCATCATCATTCGATCAATCGCCTCACCGTTTTGGGGCATGGCAATTTCGATTTGGTCTAAAAGGACAGACGACACTTCTAGGCCCGAGCAATACGCCTCAATTTCGCGCAAGGTCTGGCTTTTGCCTGCACTGTTCGGTCCAACCAGTATGGTCACATTTGGGCATTCAATTTCAAGAGGAGGTTGGTCAGGTGCACTGCCAGCTACAAATCGCAGGCGTTCTATCCGTAATGTGTCTTTCATCTGGCTTCCACGAAAATTCCACCTGTGACGCCATCATCGACTGCAACAGCAACCAATTTTCTGTTCTAAGACGCGATAGCAATGCTTCCAAAAATGGTGGCAGCTTTCGGGAATAGCGGCAAGCGGTCCGAACGGCGAAGACGGGCGCAAAGCTGCCGAAGCCCAAGTTAGCAGGCAAACAAAAAGGGGCCGCCGGGCAGGCGACCCCTTTTATCCTCTCCCTAAAGCGGGCAGGCCGTTCTTTAGTCGGCCTTCGTCTGAAGGTTGACGGCCGCATATTTGCCGCGGCGGTCTACTTCCAGTTCGAAGTCGAGGCGGTCGCCTTCATTCAGGGCGCTCATGCCGGCGCGTTCTACGGCGCTGATGTGCACGAATGCGTCGGGCTGGCCGTCGTCGCGCTGGATGAAGCCGAAGCCCTTCATTGCGTTGAAGAACTTGACCGTGCCGCTGGCGCGTTCGCCGGTGAGCTGGCGCTGCGGGCCGCGGTCGCCGCCGCCCGGACGATCGCCGAAGCCGCCGGCGCGGGGTTCGCGGGGGGCGCGTTCGGTGACGGGGAGCGGTTCGCCCTCGATCTTGAGATCGGTGGCCGACACCTTGCCGCCGCGATCCACCAGGGTGAAGCCGAGCGGCTGGCCTTCGGCCAGGCCCGTCAGGCCCGCCTGCTCGACGGCGCTGATGTGGACGAACACGTCTTCGCCGCCATCGTCGCGGACGATGAAGCCGAAGCCCTTCTGCCCGTTGAAGAATTTGACCACGCCGGTGCCTTCACCGACGACCTGCGCGGGCATGCCGCGGCCACCGCCGCCGAAACCGCCGCCGCCGCCGCGACCACCGCCAAAGCCGCCGCCACCGCCGCCGCCGCCGAAACCGCCACGGTCGCCGCCGAAGCCACCACCGCCGCCGCCACCGAAGCGGTCGCCGCCGCCGAAGCCACCACGATCACCACCGAAACCGCCGCGGTCGAACCCACCGCCGAAGCCGCCACGGCCGCCTTCATAGAAACTGTCGTCGCCGAAACTGTCGCGCTTGTCCTTGCCGCGCCCGCCGCGGCGACCTCTATCAAAACTCATGCCCTGTTGGTCACTTTCGCTTCGCCCCAGACTAAACCAGACAAGCATGTCGGGCGAATGACATGCAGAATCCACCGCTCACGCGCGGTTTGGGAATCACTATATCAACTTTTCCGGGACAGGCGAATGATTTTTGAGGCGGGTAAAAGGCCTGAAAATGGCGGCTTTGCGACCGCCCCGGTCGCCTTTCGTTCCCGGTCGCCAAGGGGCGATTGCGAACCGGCGGCTTTGGCCATAGAGGGGAGTCATGACCGTCCATTTCCATGAAGAGGATTTGCCCGAGGGCGTCCTTGCCCCCGGCCCGATCGCCGTCGACACCGAAACCATGGGGCTGATCACGCCCCGCGACCGCCTGTGCGTCGTGCAGATCAGCGACGGCGGGGGGGACGAGCATCTGGTCCGCTTCAACCCCGGCAGCGATTATGCCGCGCCGAACCTGCGCGCGGCGCTGGCCGATCCGGAGCGGCTGAAGCTCTATCATTTCGGGCGTTTCGACATTGCGGCGATCCGCCATTATCTGGGCGTGGTGGCGGCGCCCGTCTATTGCACCAAGATCGCGTCGCGGCTGGTGCGGACCTATACCGACCGGCATGGCCTTAAAGAACTGGTGCGCGAGCTGCTGGGGCAGGAGATCAGCAAGCAGCAGCAGTCGAGCGACTGGGGCGCGCCCGTGCTGTCGGACGCGCAGAAGGATTATGCGGCGTCGGACGTCCGGTACTTGCATGCGTTGAAGGCGGAGCTGGACAAGCGGCTGGTGCGCGAGGGGCGGATGGAACTGGCGCAGGCCTGTTTCGATTTCCTGCCGCACCGGGCGGAGCTGGACCTGGCGGGTTGGCCGGAGATCGACATCTTCGCGCATATGTGAGGGCTGAACCCATGTCGATACAGGCCGATCAGCAACGCAATGTGCGCCGTCACTGGGCGCGGCCGGGGGGGAGCCACGACCGGCTGGTCGGGCTGCTCAAGAACTGGTTGCCGGTGTCGGTGGGCGTGCTGGCGGCGTTGCTGGCGACGGCGCCCTTCACCGGGGGGGACAAGGTGAGCTTCGTGCTCGACAAGAACAAGGTCGAGGTGGCGAAGGAGCGGATGCGCGTGACCGAGGCGCTCTATCGCGGGGAGGACAGCAAGGGACAGCCCTTTTCCCTGCGGGCGGGTTCTGCCGTGCAGAAGAGTTCGCGCGAGCCGATCGTCGACCTTAACGACATGTCGGCGCGGATCCTGCTGTCCGACGGGCAGGCGCTGCTGCGGGCGCAGAAGGGGCGGTACGACATGGATACGGAACGGGTCGCGATCGACGGGCCGGTGCAGTTCCAGTCGGAGGGCGGATACCGGATGACCACGCGGGACGTGGGCGTGGACCTGAAGACGCGGCGGATGCAGAGCGCGGGGCGGGTCGACGGGCGGATACCCATCGGGACGTTCAGCGGCGACCATCTGGAGGCTGACCTGAGCGCGCGGACGGTGACGCTGAACGGGCGGGCGAGCTTGCGTATCGAACAAAATGGTCTCAAAGGGCAAAGGTGATGAGAAAGCCCCTTCTTTTGCTGTCGCTGGGCGCGTTGGGCGCGGCGGGCCTCCTGTATGCGGGGGCGGACGCGCAGGTGCTGAAGAATCATGACAGCAATGCGCCGGTCAACTTCACCGCCGACCGGATCGAGGTGCAGGACCGCGCCGACCGCGTCGTGGTGTCGGGCAATGTCGAGGTGACGCAGGCGGGCATGACGCTGAATGCGGCGCGGATGACGGTGGCTTACCGGAACCAGCCGGGGGGCGGGACCGGGCCGGGCGGCGTGGAGATCGACCGGATCGATGCGTCCGGCAATGTCGTGGTGCGCAAGGCGGACCAGACGGCGAAGGGCAATGTCGCGATCTACGACCTCAACAGCAGGCTGATCACCATGCTGGGCAATGTGTCGCTGACGCAGGGGGCGAACCGGCTGACCGGGGGGCGGCTGGTGATCGACCTGACCAGCGGGCGCTCGACCGTGGACGGGCGGGCTGCCGGGGGCGGCGGTCCGGGGATTTCCGGGAGCGGCTCGGGCGGGCGCGTGTCGGGGACTTTCACGGTGCCGCAGCGGAAGGATTGAGCCGGGGCGACGTAAGGAGCCTGGGCGGAGTTGGATGAAGGGGGCGGGCCTGTGGCCCGCGCGATCCGTTGGATCGCATCCCCCTCACCCAGCTACGACTAGGCAGCAAGCTGCCAAGTCTGCGCAGCCCTCTCCCTTGAGGGAGAGGGATAATGGGGGTTTGCTGACTGCCGTTGGTTGCCGTTTTGGGCTTTCGGCGGCGGTTATGGGCGGACGTCCCACCGGATGAGATCGACCTCGCCCCCTCCCCCCACCGTCAGTTCGCCGAAGGCGCCGGTGCGGAGTTTGAGGTCGGCGAGCGGCAGGCCTAGCGCAAGGAGCGCGAAGCGGGCGGCGCCGTTGCTGGTGATGAGGAGGTCGGCGCCCTCCCCTGCTTGCGCGAACCATTGCCTCCAGGCGGCGATGCGCGGTTCGGCGTCGACTTTCCAGTCCTTGGGCGGGATGCCCTGTTCGTCCCAGGCGGCTAGGGCCTGGGGGCCGAGGCGGGTCAGGACCTGCGCTTCGGGTTGGCCTTCGTCGGGGCCGTGGTCGATCTCGTTGAGCCAGGGAAGGGAGCCGTCGCTGGCGTGGCCGGTGGCGGCGGCGATGCTGGCGGCGGTCTGCCGGGCGCGGAGGAGCGGGCTGCTGTGGAGGCGGCGGATCGGCAAGTTCTGCGCCGCGAACCAGACGCCGAGGCGGTCGGCCTGGGCATGGCCGCTTTCCACCAGCGGAATATCGGTGCGCGCGCCGATGCGGCGGGCCTGCGCGCTGCTTTCGAAGGTGTTGCCGTGGCGGATGATGAAGATGCGGCGCATGGACTGATGATGTTTCCCGACTTCGCTCGAAACGAACGGAAGATGTTGAGGATCAGGGGGTGGGGTCGCCATGGGCGGCGATCAGCGCCTCGACACGGGCGATGTCGGCTTCGGTGTCGATGCCGGAGCTGTCGAAGACCGGCGGGGATACCGGGACGGTGGTGACGGGGATGCCGAGTTCGAGCAGGCGGAGCTGTTCGAGGCCTTCGAGATTTTCGAGCGCCGTGGGGGGCGTGGCTTCGAAGCGGGTAAGGGCTTCGAGCGTGTAGCCGTAGAGGCCGACATGGCGCCAGACTGGGGAAAGCGGCTGGCTTTGGCGCAGGGCGTCCTCGTTGCGGATGGCGGGGATGATGGTTTTCGAGAACCAGAGGGCGCGGCCGTCGGGCGCGCGGGCGCAGGTGGTGCCGCTGAAGGGCGAGCGGGTCTTGTGGTCGCGCAGCGCGTCGAGCGCGGGCCAGTCGAGGGCGATGACGGGGGTGGCGACCTGTGCGCCGGATTCCAGCGCGGCGATGACGGCGCGGAGGGCGTCCTGAGGCTGGAAGGGGCTGTCGCCCTGGAGGTTGACGATGAAGCGGGGTTGGCTGTCGCACTGGCGGGCGGCGGCGAGGGCGCGGCCGGAACCGGTGGCGATGGCGCTGTCGGTCAGGGCGGCGTCGCAGCCCGCGGCGCGGGCGTGGGCGGCGATTTCCTCGTCGTCGGTGGCGACGAGCAGCTGGATGTCGGAGAGGCCGGTCGTGGCCGCGCGGGCCATGGCGATGGTCCGGTGCAGCAGCGTGCGGCCCGCGATCAGGCGCAGCGGCTTGCGCGGGAGGCGGGAGGAGCCGGCGCGGGCGGGGATGACGATGAGGGTGGGCGGGGTCATTTCAGGAGCAATGCCGTTGAGGAGCTGCGTGAAGGGGCATGTGCGGAAAGGCGGTCAGGGGGCGGGACCGGGCTGGGTGGACGGATCGGGATGGGGGACATGGCCAGGAGCGGACGCGCGGTGTTGCCCTCCCCTTCAAGGGTGGGGGCGTGCCCCACGCGCAAACTCAGCCTGTAGAGGCACGCCCCCACCCCAACCCCTCCCCTGAAGGGGAGGGGCTTAATGGCGGCTTTCCACCCAAATCGATCAGGCTGAAGAACCCCGAATTTGCCCGCCCCGGCTTCCGCCTTTGCGGGAGTGCGGTCGTCCCTGGGGCGAATGGCGCTCAGGCGACGCCCGCGTGGAGGAGGTCGTGCATGTGGAGCGCGCCGACCAGGCGGTCCTTTTCGCAGACGAAGAGGAGCGTGATATTATGGTCGTGCATCAGGCGGAGCGCTTCGGAAGCCAGTTCTTCCGGGCCGACCGACACGGGCCTGACCGTCATGTAGCGGCCGACCGGCTCGTTCATGTGGCGGGTGCCGGTGACGGTGCGGCGCAGGTCGCCGTCGGTGAAGGCGCCGATCAGTTCGCCCTTGCCGTTGACCACCGCCGTGCCGCCAAGCCGGGCGCGGGTCATTTCGATGGTGGCGTCGAGCAGCGAGGCGTCCTCCTCCACGCGGGGGACGTCGCCGCCCGAGGCCATGAGTTCGCGCACCTTGACGAGCTGCGCGCCGAGCCGGCCATTGGGATGGAATTTATGGAAGTCGTCCGCCGAGAAGCCGCGCATTTCCATGAGCGCGATGGCGAGCGCGTCCCCGAAGGCCATCTGGATCGTGGTGGAGGTGGTTGGCGCCAGCGAATTGGGGCACGCTTCCTTCACGTCGGGCATCAGGATGCAGATGTCGGACGCCGCCGCGACCGTGCTGCGCTTGCGCGCGGTCATGCCCAGCAGGGGGATGGCGAAGCGCTTGCAATATTGGATGATCGGGCCGAGTTCGTTGGATTCGCCCGAATGGGACAGCATCAGCACGACGTCGTCCGGCGTGACCATGCCCAGATCGCCATGGCCCGCGTCGGCGGGGTGCAGGAAGATGGCGGGCGTGCCGGTCGAGGTAAGCGTCGCCGTCATCTTGCGCGCGACGATGCCGCTCTTGCCCATGCCGGTGACGATCAGGCGGCCGCGCACATTCATGATGATGCCGACCAGCCGCAGGAAGGTCGCCGAAAATTCCCGGTCGTTGAACTGGTTTTCGAGAGCGCTCAGCCCTTCGGCCGCGATGGACAATGTCCGGCGCGCGGTTTCCGCAATGCGCCCGCCTGAGCCGAATGGCACGATCTTCGTTACTGTCGACACGCGTAAGCCCTTTTTTCCACCGCCGCCGCCGGCTTTTTCCGACTGACGACAGCGGCGACGATCCACCGTCCCAGGGTGTTCCGTCCTTACCTCGTTCCGCGACCCGACCGGTCGAAACGACCGGCACCCGGCTGCCGGGGATAAGCGTCTTCCCCTAGTATTGGCAATCGATTTCGCAAGCGCGAATGATGATTTCCGCGCCATTAACGCCACAATGGATGAAAAAGCGATGAGCCGCCGAATAATATCGGCGGATGGCGGAACCTTTTACGAGGGAAGCGGTTGTGGGGCGCCGTGCTGCATTGCGCCACGGTCAGGGGAATAAACCTGTAAAGCGCGCCGTTTATGCGCCTGCCGCCCCACCATGATAGGCGCGGTACCAGTCGACGAAGCGGGGCACCCCCAGTTCGATCCCCGTGGTCGGCGCGAAGCCGATGTCCTGCGCGATGGCGCTGATGTCCGCGAAGGTCGCCGGCACGTCGCCCGGCTGCATCGGCTGGAAGTCGATCTCCGCCTTGCGGCCGCAGGCTTCCTCCAGGACGGAGATGAGGTGCATCAACTCCTCGGGCCGGTTGTTGCCGATATTGTAGAGCCGGTGGGGCGAGCGGCTGCCCCCCGCCTTGGGCGCGCCGTCATCTTCCGGCGCATGGTCGAGGCAGCCGATCACGCCGCTGACGATGTCGTCTATATAGGTGAAGTCGCGCTGCATCCGGCCGTGGTTGAAGACGGGGATCGGCTGGCCCGAGAGGATTTTCGAGGTGAAGATCCACATCGCCATGTCGGGGCGGCCCCACGGGCCGTAGACGGTGAAGAATCGCAGGCCCGTCATGGGAATGCGGAAGAGATGGGCGTAGGTCTCGCTCATCAGCTCGTCGGCGCGCTTGGTCGCGGCATAGAGCGAGACGGGGTGGTCGGCGCGGTCCTCCACCCGGAAGGGCAGCGTGTCGTTGCCGCCATAGACCGAGGAGGAGGAGGCGTAGACGAGGTGCCTCACCCGCCTTTCCCGCGCCACTTCCAGCATGTTGACATGGCCCGCGAGGTTGGAGCGGACATAGGCGTGCGGGTTGATCAGCGAATAGCGCACGCCCGCCTGCGCCCCCAGATGGACGATCGCGTCGACGGGATGGTCGTGCAGCGCCGCCTGAAGCGCGTCCATGTCGGCGAAGTCCAGCTCCGCGAAGGTGAACAGGCCGCCATGGCGATCGTGCAGGGCGGCGATCCGGTCCCGCTTCAGCGAGACGGGGTAATAGTCGTTCATATTGTCGATGCCGAAGACGGCCCGGCCTTCGGACAGAAGACGGTCCGCGACGGCCATGCCGATGAAGCCGGCGGCGCCGGTCACGAGGATTGTCATGGGTTGCGGGTTCCTGTCCTTGCCTTGGCGCTGGAGTCTTTCACAGACAATCCGGGAGGCGATGTAAAGGGCTTTCCCCAGAAGCTCCGTGTTAGTCCCTAAAAATTGCCGGGTTGGGATGCGGATGGGCTGGCGGAAATGGGTGGTTTCCTGCCATCAAGCCCCTCCCGTTCAGGGTCAAACGAGGCACGTGACTCGTTTGAAGGGTTGGGGTGGGGGAGTGCCTCTACAGGCTGAGTTTGCGCGTGGGGCACGCCCCCACCCCTCGGTCCCCTCCCCTGAAGGGGAGGGGAAGCATTGACGTCCGGTAGCCCCGGCCAGATGGAATATTGCATGAGGGTGGGACTGCATAAGGGTGGGACTGCATAAGGGTGGGACTGGGACCGGCCCTTGCAGACGCACGACTTGCCTGGATCGAGCCCAGATGATCCAAAGCCACTATTCAGGTCCGCCTTCGGCAAGCTAGACCATCCCTTTTCCCGGGGGATGGATTGCCGATCCTTGTCGAAATCGCCGGATGGCTGGGCGCGTTGCTGGTGTTGGGCGCCTATCTGCTCGTGTCGAGCGGGCATGTGTCCGGCAAGTCGGCCCTGTTCCAAGGGATGAACGCTCTGGGTTCGACGCTGTTCATCCTCAACACATGGTGGCACGGCGCCATCCCCTCGATGGTGCTCAACATCATCTGGCTCGGCATAGGCGCGGTCGCGTTGATGCGCATCGCCCGCCAATAGCCCTCATTTCAAAAACCCAAGAAAGGCTGGGGTGGCAGGCCATGTTCTCTTTGGCTACCAGCATGATGGAGATGAAGAAAGCGCTGATCGTCCGACATGTGCCGCGGGAGGGAGCGGCAGGCTATCTCCAGCCGATCGAGGCCGCGGGCTATGCGATCGAACGGATCGATGTCGCCAGCCCCGACTTTGCCGATGTCGACCTCTGCACCCCGGACCTGTTGATCATGATGGGCGGCCCGATGGGCGTCTATGAGCAGGACCTGCACCCCTGGATTCCGCTCCAGATCGAAAAGCTGTCCGCCCGGCTGGAGCAGGACCTGCCGACCCTGGGCGTCTGCCTGGGCAGCCAGATGATCGCCGCCGCGCTCGGCGCGCCCGTCTATCCCGGCGGGCGGATGGAGTTGGGATTCGCGCCGGTCATGCTGAACGAGGCGGGCGCGGAATCCCCGCTGCGCCATCTGGACGGCGTGCCCGTCCTCCACTGGCACAGCGACACTTTCGACATGCCGACCGGGGTCGAGCTGCTGGCGTCGACCGAAAACTATGCTCATCAGGCCTTTCGCCGCGGCCCCAACCTGCTGGCGTTGCAGTTCCACGCGGAAATGGGCGAAGACCCGCGCTTCGAGGATTGGCTCACGCATTTCTGGGCCGATCTCGACATAGCGAAGCAATGCGGCACTGCCCTTCGGCAGGACCATGCCGACCATGGCCCCGCAGCCGTCGCTGCCGGACGCGCGATGATCGGCGAGTGGTTGAGCGGAATCGGGAACCAGGACCGATCGGCATTCAGGCCATGACGGCCTGCAAATGAGCGCGCGCGACCTGCGTCCGATTGAACGCGGCGCGCCCCAGAGCATCGTGCGCAAAAGTGGGAACCGGTTTTGCGCTTAAAACGATGCGGCAACAAAAGCTTGCGCGACCTGCGTCCGATTGAACGCGGCGCGCCCTAAAATTCGACTTCCAGTTCCTCGACCTCATCCTTCTCCCCGCGGGCGGCGTCGATCCACTCGCGAATCAGGTCCCAGTCGTTGCTCCAGTTGCAATAGGCGGCCGACCGCTCCGACAGCGCCACGGCATAGGTCAGGAAACGCTGCGCCACGGGGGCGAACATAGCATCGGCCACGGTCGGCCTTTCCCCGAACAGCCAGGGTCCGCCATAGGCGCCGAGGCATTCGGTCCAGATTTCCTCGATCCGCTCGATGTCCTGCTTGGCCCCGGAAAAGACCGGGAACTTTTCGTGCCGCACCTTCAGGTTCATGGGCAGGGCCGAGCGCAGGTTGATGAAGCCGGAGTGGATTTCGCCCGAAACCGAACGGCAGTGCGCCCGCGCGATCCGCTCCGCGGGATAAAGGCCGGCGTGCGGATAGAGTTCATGCAGATATTCCGCAATGGCGAGCGTATCCCACACGCCCGCCCCCTCATGGGTCAGGCGGGGCACCAGCACGGACGGCGACAGAAGCAGCAATTCCGCCCGGTTTTCGGGATCGTCGAGCGCAATCGTCTTTTCCACGACCTTCAGCCCGGCCATGCGGCACAACAGCCATCCGCGCAGGGACCAGGACGAATAAGTCTTGCTGGAAATGGTGAGTTCGGCGTCGGCCATGGCGTTCCTCCCGCTTCATCCCTATGTTTCATCAATCATGATGCGGTGCAATATGCAAAACCTGTATAACGGTCCGGCATGGGACCGAATCGGCACCGAAAGAGCTTAGGACGCGTTTGAGCAAGATGATGATGCTATATAGCGGCTATCAGGCCTGGAACGACATGATGGCCCCTGCGCGCTTCGGTGCTCAGATCGCTCTCTCCTTCAAGGACAAGATGGGACCGGTGGCGGATTGGGCCATGCCCCGCCGCATGTTCGCCCTGATGGACGTGTTCCAGGGCGCGAAGCTGACGCATCGCCGGCCGGCCTATGGCATAACGGAGGTGCATAGCGGCAATGCGGTGGTCGCCGTGCGGGAAGAGGTGGCGCTGGACCTGCCCTTCGGCAACCTGCTGCACTTCGCGAAGGACGATGTCGAAACGCCGCAGCCCAGGGTGCTGGTGGTTGCCCCCATGTCGGGCCATTTCTCGACCCTGCTGCGCAACACCGTCCAGACGCTGCTGCGCGACCATGACGTGTACATCACCGACTGGAAGAACGCCCGGGACGTGCCGCTGAGCGCCGGGCGCTTCGGATTCGACGATTATGTCGACTACGTCATGACCTTCATGCAGGAAATCGGGCCGGGATCGCATCTGGTTTCGGTGTGCCAGCCCTGCGTGCCCGCCATGGCGGCGGTGTCGATCATGTCGGAGGACAAGGACCCGGCGACGCCGCGCTCCATGACGCTGATGGGCGGACCGATCGACACGCGCGCCGCGCCCACGGTCGTCAACGAACTGGCCAATGAACAGTCGATCAAATGGTTCGAGGAGAATCTGATCAGCCTGGTGCCGATGCGCTATGCCGGGCGCGGCCGGCGGGTCTATCCCGGCTTCCTCCAGCTTTCCGCCTTCATGTCGATGAACATGGACCGGCATGGCGCCGCGCACCGCGAGCTTTACCAGCTGCTGGCCGACGGCAGGCAGGTCGAGGCGGACAAGATCAAGACCTTTTACGAGGAATATTTCGCCGTGCTCGACATGACGGCGGAATTTTATCTGGAAACGGTGGACAAGGTGTTCCAGCGGACGCTGCTGGCCAAGGGCGAACTCACCTATCGCGGGCGGAAGGTCAATCCGGGCGCCATCCACAAGACCGCTCTGCTGACGGTCGAAGGGGAGAAGGACGACGTCTGCGCCGTGGGCCAGACCGCGGCCGCCCATGCGCTCTGCACGGGCCTGCGCCCGCATCTGAAACGCCATCACCTGCAGCCGGGCGTTGGCCATTATGGCGTCTTTTCCGGCAGCAAATGGGAAAAGCAGGTCTATCCGCAGGTGCGAAACATGATCCTGGCGATGAACGCGGGTTAGCCTTTCCCTAATCATTGGCGGATATGGCCGGGGCATGGACATGGCTTCCCATCCCGCAATGGCGCATGCGCGCGCCTATGCGCCGGTGCAGCGGGCGCGCTGGGCCGCGCTGGCGGACGCGGCGGCGGAGGCCAATGCCTTCTACATGCCCGACATGCTGTGCGCGGCGCTGGACCATCTGGCGGGCGGCACCGCCGTGCGCATGCTGGAGGCGCAGCGGGACGGGGAACTGATCGGGCTGATGCCTGTGACGGTTTCGGCGCGGCATGGGCGGTTGCCGCTGCGCTGCGTCACCAACTGGATGCACGATCATTGCTTCTTCGGCGCGCCGCTGATCCGGCGGGGCGAGGAAGTGGCGGCGTGGCGGGGACTGCTGGAGCAGTTGGACGAGGCGGACTGGGCGCCGGGCTTCCTGCATCTGCGGGGGCTGGACGCGGCGGGGGCGAATGCGGCGGCGCTGGAGGCGCTATGCGTCGAGCAGCGGCGCGGGCGGCGGGAGGTGCATCGGTACGACCGGGCGATGCTGCGGTCGGAACTGGACGCGGACGCCTATTGGGAAACCAATGTGCGGGCCAAGAAGCGCAAGGAATTGCGGCGCCTGCAGAAGCGGCTGGCCGAACTGGGCACGGTCGGGAGCCGGCTGCTGGTCGACGGGGCGGAGCTGGCCGCGTGGTGCGGGGAATTTCTGGCGCTGGAGGCCGCGGGCTGGAAGGGGGCGGAAGGATCGGCGCTGGCCTGCAGGGATGAGGATGCGGCTTTCTTCCGGGCGGCCTGCGCGGCGGCTTTCGAGAACGGGCGGCTGCATTTCCTGCGCATGGACCTGGATGGGCGGGCGATCGCGATGCTGGTCAATTTCCGGCATGGCGAAGGGGCCTTTTCCTTCAAGATCGCCTTTGACGAGGCGCTGGGGCGCTTTTCGCCGGGGGTGCTGATCGAGATCGCCAATTTGCAGGCGGTGCTGGGCGATCCCGCCATCGGCTGGATGGATAGCTGCGCGGCGGCGGACCATCCGATGATCGACAGCCTGTGGGGCGAGCGGCGGACGATCACGCAATATCGCATCGCGCTGCGGGGTGCGGGACGAAGCGTCGCCTTTGCGCTGGCCAATGGCGTGGAGGCGCTGGGGCAGAGGTTGAAGGGGCAGATATGAACGCGGTGAGCGCCATCGAGGCGGGGGTGTTTCCGGAAGAGGCGCGGGCGGCCTTCGCGGCGGCTTATCCGGACAGGGCGGCGAAGTTGAGCCATGGGCTGGCGGGGCATGCGCTGCTGACTCTGGAGGCTCTGGCCGGGCTGGCGGAGCGGATGCCGGCCGCTTCGGTCGAGTATAATCTGGGCAAGCTGCCCCTGGGGGTGCGGGCGGAGGATACGCCGTCCAACGGGCTGACGCTGGGCGAGACGATCCGGACCATAGAGAGCAACGGCAGTTGGGCGGTGCTGAAGAATGTCGAGCGGGACGCGGATTATGGCGCGCTGCTGGACCGGGCGCTGGCGGAACTGGCGCCGCTGGTGGAGCGGGAGACCGGGCCGATGCTGCATCGGGAGGCGTTCATCTTCCTGTCCTCGCCCGGCAGCGTGACGCCGTTCCACATGGACCCGGAGCATAATATCCTGCTCCAGATCCGGGGCGAGAAGACGATGACGGTCTTTCCGGCGGGCGACGAGGAACTGGTGCCGGCGGTGCAGAGCGAGGCCTTCCATGCGGGCGGGCATCGCAATCTGGACTGGCGGGACGGGTTTCGCGAGCGGGGCATGGCGGTGACGCTGTTGCCGGGCGATGCGATCCATGTGCCGGTCAAGGCGCCGCATTTCGTGGAGAATGGCCCTGTCGTGTCGGTCAGCCTGTCGGTGACGTGGCGGTCGGAGCGGAGCGTGGCGGAGGGCGAGTTGCACAGCCTGAACGCGCTGCTGCGGCGGCGCGGGCTGCCGGTCGGGCGGATCGGGGCGCGGCCGGAGGCGCAGGGCGCGCGGCGGATCGCCTATCGGATCATGCGGAAGCTGGGCGTCTGAGGATTTTGCGCAAGGCGGCCTCGGCTTCGAGGCGGGGGCTGAAGCGGTCGACCTGCCACCATTCAAGGGCTTCCTCGCGGGTGGCGAGGCTCTGCTTGTAGCGGTCCTTGCCCGCGAGCAGCGAGTAGAGCGCGAGGCCGCGTTCCGCATAATGGGCGACGGCGGCGGCGTGGCACAGCAGGCCGGGCTTGTCCTTCGGCGCGCGGGGGGCGGCGAAGGCGGACTGGTAGTTCATCGCTGTGCCGTCGTGGAGGAAGTTGAGGAGCAGGCCGACGGTTCCGCCGCCATCGGTGAAGCGCAGCAGTTCGACCTTTTCGTCGCGGCTTGCGAGGGTGGCGGCGAAGCGGCGGAAGGCGGGGTCGTCCCAGGCATTGTCGGCGTGGCGGCCGGTGTTGAGGGACCGCATTTCCTCCAGCCATGGGACGATGTCCGCTGGGGCGGCTTTGGCGATGGCCGGGAGCGCGCCGCCATGATCCTTGAGGGCGCGGCGGATCTGGGCGCGGCTGTTGGAACTGAGCAGCGACAGATAGTCGGCGGCGCGGACGGCGGCGAGGTCGACCTGATAGACCGGGGAGCGGTCGAGGCGGGTCTTGCGGCGGGCGGGGATTGTCAGGAGCGGCGAGTCGGGGGCGATGCCGCTGAGGCGGAGGGTGCGCCAGTCGTTGCGGTTTTGCAGGGCCTGGAGGGCGGCCCGTGTCGCCTCCCCTTCCCTGCCCTTCGCGGCGAGCAGGCCGTTATATTCGATGAAGGGGCGGTCGGCGCCGGGGTCGCCGGACTGGTTGAGCGACAGGGTGGCGCTGCGGCCCAGCAGGCGGGGTTGCAGGGCATGGCCGAAGAGGGCGAGCGCGATGTCCCGGCCCTGCGCATCGGTGACGGCGAGCAGTTCGGGGCGGACGGCGTAGCTTTCCAGCCAGGCGCCGGTCCAGGTCCAGCCGAGGAAGAAGCTGGCGGCGGCGCGGGACTCCAGCGCCTGCCAGCGGGGGGCTAGGCTCGCGAGGTCGGGCAGGCGGGTGAAGTGGGCGGTGAGGGCCATTGCGGGCCCCCTTTTGGCAGAGCGGCGGTGGGGGTCAAGCTTGCAGCACCTCAAGCTGTATGGGCAGGTGGGGAAGGTGGGGAATGTCCTGATTCCACCCAAACCGGTCGGGACCATCACAATTCGCGGCGCAATGCGGGGTCGACCGAGCCATCGGGGCGGACGCCCGCGCGTTTGAGGTCGCGGCCCATTTTCCCCGTCAGGAAGCGGAACCACATCACGAAATCGGCCCGCA
This sequence comes from Sphingobium fuliginis, assembly GCF_015074805.1. Classification (NCBI taxonomy): domain Bacteria; kingdom Pseudomonadati; phylum Pseudomonadota; class Alphaproteobacteria; order Sphingomonadales; family Sphingobiaceae; genus Sphingobium; species Sphingobium fuliginis. The sequence continues at coordinate 2,482,676 of NZ_CP060035.1, forward strand.
GCGACCAGAAGGGATAGCGGAAGGTCGCCGGACGGTTATGTTCGATCAGGCTGTGGCCGATCCAGGCGAAGCCATAGCCAGCGAGGGGCACGGCGGGGATCATCCACCAGCTTCCCGCGACCGGCAGCGCGGCGATCAGCAGCACGACCAGGCTGGTGCCGGCATAGTGCATCGCCCGCGTGCCCGCATGGGCATGTTCCTGGAGATAATAGGGCCAAAAGTCGCGGAACGCCGCCGTCTTGTCGTCCATCGCATCCCCTCCTGCCTGTGTCCGCAAGCCTATCGGGAAACGGGATGGAAGTTAAGATGGATGCGTCAGGCCGTGTGCCGATCGGGGGCGAACAGGAAATAATCATAGGCCGCCCGCGCCGCTTCGGCCATGATGCGGTCGCGCAGTTCATGGCCCATATGGTCCTTCATCACGAAGACCGAGATGACGAACATGCGGCCATCGGGCAGCGTGACGATGCCCGCGTCGTTGCCGAGGCCGTTCAGCGTCCCGGTCTTGTGCGCGATGCGGGTGCCCGGCGGCAGCATGGCGCGCAGCCGGGCCTTGCCGGTCTTGCAGCGTTCCATGACCGACAGCATCAGCGCAGTCGTCTGGGGCCGCAGCACCCTGCCCAGGCGGATCGCGGCGAGCAGGTCGTCCATCGCCCGCGGCGTGGCGGTGTCGCGCGGATCGGCGGCGAAGCCCAGATTGGGCATGTCGCGGGCGTCGCGCTGGCTGGCGGAGAGGCCGGATTCCATCGCGGCTTCATCGCCGAAGCCAATGCCCGTCACCTTGGCGCGGGCGAGCAGGTCGCGGGTGTTGCTGTCGACGCGCAGCCCCCTGATCCCGGCGGCGCGGACCCAGTCGTTGACCGCCTGCGGCCCGCCGGCGCGGGCGACGAGGGCGTCGGTCGCCTCATTGTCGCTGAGCGTCAGGCTCATGTCGATCAGGGTGCGCACCGGCAGCGGGCGGCCAAGGCGCATGAGCGGTTCGTCGAGGCTGAGGCTGCCCGCGTCCAGCAGCGAGAGGATCTTGGCCGTGACCGCCACCTTGTAGGTGCTGGCCATGGGGAACAGCGTGTCGCCATTATAGGCGAGCGTCTCCCCAGTGCCGAGGTCGCGCACGGCGATGCCGACCGTGCCGTCGGTCAGTGTGGCGAAACGGGCGAATTCGGCCATCAGGCGGGATTCGGCGCTGTGCTGGACCGGATTGGGCGTCGGGCCGAAGGCGTCGGCGGTGGGCAGCGGAGCCAGGAACAGGCCCAGAAAGGCGATCAGCTTGGTACGAAGGCGCGGCATGCCGCCTGTTTCCCCGATTTGCCGGAGAAGGGCAAGCACTGTTGACAGCGGATCGGCGCGGGGTTCATCACGCCGGGCCATGAGCGATACGATCAAGCTGGACGAGAGCTGGCGCGCGCCGCTGCTGCGGGAATTCGAGAGCCCCTATATGCAGGGGCTGAAGCGCTTCCTTCAGGAGGAGAAGGCGCAGGGCAAGCGCATCTTCCCCAAGGGCGGCGAATATTTCCGGGCGCTGGACCTGACGCCGCTGGACAGGGTGAAGGTGGTGGTGCTGGGGCAGGACCCCTATCATGGCGAGGGGCAGGCGCATGGCCTGTGCTTTTCGGTGAAGCCGGGGGTGCGGACGCCGCCGTCGCTGGTCAATATCTACAAGGAATTGCAGAGCGACCTGGGGCTGCCGCCGCCGCGCCACGGTTTCCTGGAGCATTGGGCGCGGCAGGGCGTGCTGCTGCTGAACAGCGTGCTGACGGTGGAGATGGGCAAGGCGGCGTCGCACCAGAAGCGCGGCTGGGAACAGTTTACCGACGCGATCATCCGGCTGGTCAACCAGCAGGGCGAGCCGGTGGTGTTCCTGCTGTGGGGCAGCTATGCGCAGCGCAAGGCGGAATTTGTCGACCGGAGCCGGCATCTGGTGCTGAAGGCGGCGCACCCCTCCCCCCTTTCGGCGCATAACGGGTTCCTGGGGTGCCGGCATTTTTCGCAGGCCAACGCCTTTCTGGAGGAGAAGGGGCGCGGGGCGATCGACTGGGGGTTGCCGGAGACGGTAGCGGCATGAATTTCGACGACCAGTTGCACCGCTATTTCGGGGTGCGGGATGTGGACGCGCTGACCCCTGATGCCCTGGAAGCGGGGCTGGAGCGCATGCGGGTGGATTTCGGGCTGGAGACGGACGGGCGGCGGCGCTTTGCGCTGTGGTCGCTGATGTTCCTGCTGGGGGCGGCGCCCGATCTGGACGAGGCGTTCGAGGACCCGGCGGACCGGGACGCGGCGCGCGACTTCATGGAGATGATGGAGCGGGCCGAGGGGAACGAGTAGGGTTTTGCCGCCGCGCAGGAACAGGCTAGTCTGTCGGGCATGCGAATCTTCACCATCGGCTATGAGGGCGCCACGCAGGACGAGGTGATCGCCGCCCTGCGCGCGGCGGGGGTTACGATGCTGGCCGATGTGCGGGCGGTGCCGCTGTCGCGGCGGCCGGGCTTTTCCAAGAATATCCTCGCCGCCGGGCTGCGCGAGGCGGGGATCGATTATGTCGGGTTGAAGGCGCTGGGGACGCCCGCCGCCGGGCGGGAGGCGGCGCGCAAGGGGCAGCACCAGCGGCTGGCGGAGATTTATGCGGGGCAGCTGGAGCTGCCCGAGGCGATGGTGCAGGCGGCGCAACTGGTGGAGATGGCGGAGGAGCAGGCGGTGGCGCTGCTGTGCTTCGAGCGGGATGCGGCGGCCTGTCACCGGTCGTTGCTGATCGATGCGGTCATGCCGGATGCGGAGCGGGTGGATCTGGTGCCTTGAGGAGCGCGCTTCCCCTCCCCTTCAGGGGAGGGGATTGAGGGGTGGGGGCGTGCCCTAAGGGAAAGCTGGGAGTAACGGCCTGCCCCCACCCCAACCCCTCCCCTGAAGGGGAGGGGCTTCTATATATAAATTCAGTTTCTTTGCCGCCGAAGCGATTCCATATTGCATTGCAGCAGGGGGTGGCGTTTCATCGCTTTCATGCTGAAGGCCGCGCTCCACCACCTGACGTCCTATCGCTACAGTCGCCCGATCACGCTTGGGCCGCAGGTGATCCGGTTGCGGCCCGCGCCGCACAGCCGGACGAAAATCCCCAATTATGCGTTGAAGATCGATCCGCCGGGGCATTTCCTGAACTGGCAGCAGGACCCGCATGGCAACTGGCTGGCGCGGATCGTCTTTCCCGAGCCGGTCGACCGTTTCTCCGTCGAGGTCGACCTGCTGGCCGATCTCGACATCATCAATCCATTCGATTTCTTCGTGGAGCCTTATGCGGAGGAGTATCCCTTCGCCTATGACGAGCAGTTGAAGACCGACCTCGCCGCCTATTTCGACCTGGAGGATCAGGGGCCGCTGTTCGAGGCTCTGGTGGAGAGCCACAAGGGGTTCGAGGGGCGGACGATCGACTTTCTGGTCGAGGTGAACCGGCAGCTTCAGCAACGGGTCGGCTATGTGATCCGGATGGAGGCCGGGGTGCAGTCGCCGGAGGAGACGCTGGAGATCGGCACCGGGTCGTGCCGGGATTCGGCCTGGCTGCTGGTGCAGTTGCTGCGGCGGCTGGGCTTTGCGGCGCGCTTCGTATCGGGATACTCGATCCAGCTTGTGGCCGATGTCGAGCCGCTGGAGGGGCCGAAGGGTGTTTCGCAGGACGTGGTCGATCTCCACGCCTGGGCGGAGGCCTATGTGCCGGGCGCGGGTTGGGTGGCGCTCGATGCGACTTCGGGGATGTTCGCGGGCGAAGGGCATATCCCGCTCTGCGCGACGCCGCATTATCGTTCCGCCGCGCCGATCAGCGGGATGGCGGAACCGGCGGAGGTCGATTTCCACTTTTCCATGGGCGTCAGCCGCATTGCCGAGGCGGTGCGGATCACCAAGCCCTTCACCGATGCGCGCTGGGATGCGGTGATGGCGCTGGGCGCGCAGGTGGACGCCGACTTGCAGGCGCAGGACGTGCGGCTGACGACCGGGGGCGAGCCGACCTTCGTGGCGGAGAATGGCGGCGATGCGGGCGAGTGGAACGGCGATGCCGTGGGGCCGACCAAGGCGGGTTATGCCGACCGGCTGATCCGGGGGCTGCGGGAAGCCTTCGCGCCGAGCGGGATGCTGCATCATGGGCAGGGCAAATGGTATCCGGGCGAGAGCCTGCCGCGCTGGGCCTATGCGGTCTATTGGCGGCAGGACGGGGTGCCGATCTGGCGCGATGCGGCGCTGATCGCGGATGAGGTCGCGCCGGCGGGTGCGCGGGCGGTGACGGCGGAGGATGCGCAGGCCTTCATCGCGCATATGGCGGGGGCGATGGGCTTTTCCGCCGATCATATCCAGCCGGTTTATGAAGACCCGGCGGTGTGGGCGGTCAAGGAGGCGGACCTGCCGGTCAACACCTCGCCCGACGATCCCAAGATTGCCGATCCGGAGGCGCGGGCGCGGATGGTGCGGGCGTTCGAGCGGGGGCTGGACCAGCCGGTCGGCTATGTGCTGCCGGTGCAGCGGTGGCAGGCTCAGGCCGCGACGCCGCGCTGGCAGAGCGAGATTTGGCAATTGCGGCGCGGGCGGCTGTTCGCGGTGCCGGGGGATTCCGCGCTGGGCTATCGCCTGCCCCTGGGGTCGTTGCCGCATGTGCCGGAGGCGGCCTTTCCCTATATCCATCCCCGCGATCCGAGCGAGCCGCGCGGGCCTTTGCCGGATTTCCGGGCGACGGTGGACGAGGTTCACGCCCAGCCGGTGCAGCGGGTGCCCGACGCGCCGGGCGGGGCCGTGGCGCAGGAGCGGGTCGAGCAGTTCCATATCGAGGGGGCGGTGCGCACCGCCGTGACGGTGGAGCCTAGGGGGCATTTCCTGTCCGTCTTCCTGCCGCCGGTGGAGGCGCTGGAGGATTATCTGGAACTGGTCGCCGAGGTCGAGGGCGCGGCGGAGGCGATGCGGATTCCGGTGCGGATAGAGGGCTATGCGCCGCCGCCCGATCCGCGCCTGCAGGTGCTGAAGGCCACGCCCGATCCCGGCGTGATCGAGGTGAATATCCAGCCTTCTTCAAGCTGGGACGAGACGGTGGAGATCACCGAGCGGCTCTATGCGCTGGCGCGGACCTGCGACCTTACCGCCGACAAGTTCATGGTGGATGGGCGTTCGGTGGGGACCGGGGGCGGCAATCATATCGTGCTGGGGGGGCCGAGTTTGAACGACTCCCCCTTCATCCGGCGGCCCGACTTGCTGAAGAGTTTCGTGCTGTACTGGCAGCGGCATCCTTCGCTGTCCTATCTGTTTTCGGGGCTGTGCATCGGGCCGACCAGCCAGGCGCCGCGCATCGATGAGGCGCGGCATGACGGGCTGTATGAGCTGGAGATCGCGCTGGCGCAGGTGCCGCCGCCCGGAGAAGGCGACGCGCCGCCGCCATGGCTGGTGGACAGGCTGTTCCGCAACCTGCTGGTCGATGTGACGGGCAATACCCATCGCACCGAAATCTGCATCGACAAGATGTTCTCCCCCGACGGGCCGACCGGGCGGCTGGGGCTGCTGGAGTTTCGGGGCTTCGAAATGCCGCCGGAGCCGAGGATGAGCCTTGTCCAGCAATTGCTGTTGCGGGCGCTGACGGCGTGGTTCTGGCGGCAGCCGCAGCAGGGCGGTCTGGTACGCTGGGGGACGGCCTTGCATGACCGCTTCATGCTGCCGCATTTCGTCTGGGCGGATTTTCTGGAGGTGCTGGGCGACCTGCGCGGGGCGGGTTACGCGTTCGATCCCAACTGGTTCGAGGCGCAGCGGCAGTTCCGTTTTCCGGTGCATGGCGCGGTGGATGCGGGCGGCGTGGGGCTGGAGATTGCCCATGCGCTGGAGCCGTGGAATGTGCTGGGCGAAACCGGGGCCATTGGCGGGACCGTGCGCTATGTCGACAGTTCGACCGAGCGGTTGCAGGTGCGGGCGACGGGGCTGGTCGCGGGGCGGCATGTCGTCGCCTGCAACGGGCGGCGGGTGCCGATGACGCCGACCGCCGTGCCGGGCGAGGCGGTGGGCGGCGTGCGGTACAAGGCCTGGGCGCCGGCCGCCTGCCTGCACCCTGCCCTGCCGGTCAACGCGCCGCTGACCTTCGACGTGCTGGATAGCTGGAGCGGGCGGTCGCTGGGCGGCTGCGTCTATCATGTCGCGCATCCGGGCGGGCGCAATTACGACACGCTGCCGATCAACGCCTATGAGGCGGAGGCGCGGCGCAAGGCGCGGTTCCAGGACCATGGCCATACGCCGGGGCCGGTCGACATGCCGCCCGCCGAGGCCCCGGGCGAATTTCCGATGACGCTGGACCTGCGTTTCCGGCATCCATGACCGTGGCGAGCGCCCCTGTCGTGGAAGCGGCCGGTTGGGCCGACGCCTATCTGGCGCGGGCGCCGGAGGGCGACCTGTTCGCCGGAGCGAGCGCGGAGATGGCCGGGCACTGGCGGACGATGCTGGAGCGGCTGTCGGCGCAGGCGCAGGGCGATCCGGCGGTGCTGGCGGGCAATGTCGAGCGGCAGGCGGTCGACCTGGGGCTGGCGTTCCGGCTGACCGGGGACCAGCAGGAAAGGCCCTGGCCGCTCAGCCCCATTCCGCTGCTGATCGGGGCGCGGGAATGGACGCATATCGAGCAGGGGCTGATCCAGCGGGCGCAGTTGCTGGAGCGGGTGATCAGCGACATCTATTCCACCCAATCGCTGGTCCGCGATGGGAAGCTGCCCGCGAGCGTGATCACCGGCAGCCCGCATCACTGGAGGGTGATGACCGGCGCGCCGCCGCCGTATGGGCATTTCGTCCATTTCTACGCCGCCGATCTGGCGCGGGGGCCGCAGGGCGATTGGCGGGTGCTGGCGGACCGGGTGCGGACGCCCGTGGGCGTCGGTTATGCGCTGGAGAACCGGCTGGCCCTGTCGCGGGCGACCGGGGACCTGCTGGGCGCGCTCAATGTGCGGCGGCTGGCCCCGTTCCTGAGCGACCTGCGGCGCGGGCTGGCGGCGGATTGCGAACGGAGCGATCCGCGCATCGGGCTGCTGTCGCCGGGGCGGTTCAACCAGAGCTATGCCGAGCAGGCGCATCTGGCGCGCTATCTGGGCCTGTTGCTGGTCGAGGGTGACGACCTGATCGTGTCGGACGGGCAATTGTTCGTCCGGACCATTCAGGGGTTGAAGCGGGTCGATGGCCTCTGGCGCTGGATGGACAGCCGCTTCCTCGATCCGCTGGCGTTCGACGCGGAATCGCGGATCGGCGTGCCGGACCTGTTCGACGCCTGCGTCAAGGGCGGGCTGATGCTGGCCAACTGGCCGGGCGTGGGCGTGATCGAATCGCGGGCGATGGCGGCCTTCCTGCCGGGGCTGGCGCGGGAGGTGCTGGGGGCGGACCTCATCCTGCCCAATATCGCGACATGGTGGTGCGGGCAGGCGGCCGAGCGGGCGCATGTGGCGGGGGCGATGGATGAGCTGGTGGTGGGGTCCGCCTTCGACCGGGACGTGGCGGGGCTGACGGGCACGCGGTTCCTGCCCGGATCGGGGATGGATGCGGCGCAGCGGGCGGCCCTGCTGGAGGCGATGGCGCGGCGGCCGATGGATTATGTCGGGCAGGAAGTGGTGCGGCTGTCGACCACGCCCGCGATCGTCGGGGGCAGGCTGACCGCCCTGCCCTTCACCCTGCGGGTGTTCCTGGCGCGGGACGAGCTGGGGCAATGGCGGATCATGCCGGGCGCCTTTGCGCGGCTGGCGGCGCATGGCGACATTCGCGCCGCGCTGATGGGCGAAGGCGACCTGTCGGCGGACATGTGCGTGCTGGACGGCAAGCCGGTGCCGCAGGACGGGCTGTCGGCGGCGGCTCCGGCGATCCGGCGGGTGGGCGGCATGCTGCCCGCCAAGGCGGCGGACAATCTCTATTGGCTGGGCCGCTATATCGAGCGGATGGAGATGACGGCGCGGGTGATCCGGGCGATCGTCGGCGGGTCGATCGAGGCCGATCTGGGGCCGGCGGTGGGGTCGCCCGCCATGGACCGGCTGATGGGGCAGCTTGCGTCCTGGGGCGCGATCCCGGCTGTTGCGGGGGCGGTCGGGCCGCTCTGCGCGCAGGCGTTGGGCGATGGCGCTCAGCCGGGCAGCGTGCGGGCCCTGCTGGCAGCGGTGGCGGGCATAGGGGAAGGGCTGCGCGACCGGCTGGCGGTGGATTACTGGCGGCTGGTGCGGCTGCCCCTGCCCGATTTCGACGGCGGGGTGACGGAGACCCTGCTGAAGGCGTCATCCCGGATGATCGAGCGGATTTCGGCGCTGTCGGGGCTGGCGGCGGAGAATATGGGGCGGACCGAGGGGTGGCGTTTCCACGACATGGGGCGGCGGATGGAGCGGGCGATCAATGGCTGCCGTCTGGCGATGCTGTTCGGGGGCGATGGGGCTTCGGCGGACGACCTGACCGTGCTGCTGGACCTCAACGACAGCCAGATCAGCTATCGCAACCGCTATCTGGCCGGGCCCGCCCTGGCGCCGGTGCGCGATCTGGTGGCGCTGGAGCCGCATAATCCGCGCTCCATCGTCTATCAGGCGGAGAGGCTGGCGGAGCATGTCGGGGCGCTGCCGACGCTGCATGGCGACGGCATGCCCGAGGAGCCCCAACGGCTGGCGGCGATGCTGGCGGCGCGGCTGGCGCCGCTGACGGGGGATGTGCTCGGCATGGCCGATCTGGCGGAGGCGGAGGGCCGGTTGCTGGAACTGTCGGACGCCATCGGGCAGCGCTATTTCCTGCAGCGGCGCAAGGAAAAGAGCGAGGGCGCCAGCCTGCTGTCATGATCTACCGCATCCGGCATCAGACCATCGTGCATTATGATGCGCCGGTGCAACTGGCGCGCCTGAACCTGCGGCTGCGGCCCGCGCCCTGGCCGGGGCAGTGGACGTCGGACTATCATCTGGCGGTCGATCCGGCGCCTTCCTCCATCGAATCGCGGCCGGGGGCATGGCCGGTGCATGTCGCCCGGCTGGAGATCGACAGCCCGCTGCGCCGGATCAGCATCGACAGCAGCTTTCGCGCCGGGGTGCAGGGCGGGCCAGCGGCGGAAGCGCGGGACGATGATCCCACCGTCGGCGCGGTGGCGGAGGCGGCGCTGGTGGCGCGGGACATGGGACCGGCGGGGCCGGCGCATTATCTCCACGCCTCGCAGCGCGTGCCGCTGGTGGCGGAGATCGGGGATTGGGCAGCGGATTTGCTTGTCCCCGGGCGGCCGATTGTCGAGGCGGCGGTGGAACTGGCGCGGCGGATCAAGGGCGAATTCGCCTATGTGAGCGGGGCGACGGACGCGGCGACGCCGGTGGCGGAGGCCTTTGCGGCGCGCCATGGGGTGTGCCAGGACTTTGCCCATGTGATGGTGGCGGCCTTGCGCTGGTTCGGGCTGCCCGCCGCCTATGTCAGCGGCTATCTGCGCACCGATCCGCCGCCGGGCATGGCGCGGCTGGTGGGCGCGGACGCCATGCATGCCTGGGCGATGCTGTGGTGCGGGCCGGCGCGGGGGTGGATCGGCCTTGATCCGACCAACGGCGTGATCGCTGGGGACGGACATCTGTTCGTCGCCATGGGGCGGGACTATGCCGATGTCGCGCCGATGGACGGGCTGTTCGTCGGCGGCGCGGGCCAGAGCGTGCAGGTAATGGTGGACGTCATGCCGGAGGATGAGTCGGCGTGAGGCGCGCCTGGAGCACGCTGCGCCAATCGGACGCAGCGCGCTCCGGCTTTCTGCCGCATCCTTTTCAGAGCATCGTGCGCAAAAGTGGGAACCGGTTTTGCGCACGATGCTCCGGCGGCTCTACCACCCTCCAGCCCATGTCATGGTCAGCGACCGGAGCCGTGGACCCGCACCTGCCCGGTGCGATAGCCCTTCTCACGCATTTCCTTCGCATAGTCGCGGCGGGCGTCGGCCAGTTCCGCGCGATATTCGTCCCAGGCGTCGCGCTCATCCTCCGCATCGGTGGCGTGGCGCAGGTCGTGGGCCAGTTCCTTGCGGGCCTCCGCAACATCGGTGCGATAGTTGAACCAATATTTATTCTGCACGCCCGCAATCGGCGCGGGCAGGGTCATGTCGTCCTCCATCGCGGCGAGCCTTTCTTCATAGCTCATCGCGCCATGGGGCATGGCCGTTGCGGAAAGCGGCGCCATGGCGAGCATGGCAAGGGCGCTGGCGACAGTCGAGCGTTTCATGTCTCTTCTCCTCTTCCTCGTCCCGATGGGGGGTCAACGTGCGAGGAAAGGGATTTTGCGCATGAACGGTTGTGCAGAATGGATGAAGCGCATCCCAGCGGCGACCGGCGGAAAAGGGAAACCGGCCGGAAATAACCTTATTTCAATAGGTTATGGCAAAATCCCGCCCATGGCCCTTGCAGCGGCCATGGGCGGGAAGGGGAAGCGGGTCACATGCGGATCGCGTTGCGGAACATGACGAAGGCGATGATCACCAGATAGACGCCGAAGATTTTCTTGAGCGGGGCGGCGGGCATGGCGTGCGCGACGGCGACGCCCAGCGGCGCGGTGAGCACGGACATGGAGGCGATGGCGAGCGTCGCGGGGATGTTGACATAGCCCAGCGATCCCCAGGGCAGGCCGCCTTCCTTGAGGCCGATCAGCGCGAAGCCGATGGCGCTGGGAATGGCGATGAGCGTGCCGATGCCCGACGCGGTGGCGATCGCGCGGTGGATCGAGCGGCCGCACAGCGTCATCACCATGATGGCGATGGTGCCGCCGCCGATGCCGAGCAGGGCGGAGAAGGTGCCCAGACCCCCGGCGATGCCGACGCGGGCGATGCCCGAGGGCATGGTGTCGCTGATCACCTTGCCGCCGACCTTGGGCAGCAGGAAGTTGAGCGACATCAGGAACACGCCGATCGCGAAGATCATGGTCAGGATGCGTCCGTCGACATGGCCGGCCAGCAGCACGCCCGCGCCGTCGCCCAGGATGATCCACGGCGCCCAGGTCTTGAGCACCTCGAACTCCACCGCGCCGCGCTTGGCATGGGCGAGGAGGGAACGGATCGACGTCACGATGATCGTCGCCGCCGACGTGCCGATGGCGACATGGGCGATGGCGTCATGCGTGCCGCCCAGCAGCGGCAGCACCACGAACAGCGCAGGCACCACCACGAAGCCGCCGCCGATCCCGAAAATCCCCGCCGCGAAACCGGCGAACAGTCCCGCCCCCAGCATCGCGACCAGCGGCAGGAGCCAGGTCATCACGTCGCCGTGCATCAGCGCTGCTCCCCTGCCGGTGCCGTGCGGGCGGCATTATGGGGGAAGATGCCCTGGTGGATCAAGGCGGCGGAAGCTGTGCAATCGACCATGATGGAAACCCATGCCTCTCTTCGGCGGAATGTAAGTGGCGGGGACGATCAACTGCCCCACATCTTCCCAAGACGAACGACGTTGGGGAACCCGCAAAGGAGAGGCGCAATATTGTGGGGGAGCGGGAGAGGATGCGGGTGGATTCCAGGGCCCGGACCGGGCCTTTGCGCGCTTCGCAAAAAAGAAAACGGCCCCGATCACGGAGCCGTTTCCCTGTTTCAGAAAACCGAGGGGGGATCAGGCGGCGAGCGCCTTCACCTTGTCGGTCACCACGGTCACGCGGGCGGTCAGCGGAGAGGCCACGTCGCCGGCCAGCTTGATCAGCGCTTCGCTGCTCTTGGCCGCTTCCTTGGTGAATTCGTCGAAGCTGCTGGAGAGCAGCTGGCTCTGGAGCTGGAAGAATTCGGTCGGCGTCTTCACGGTCGAGAAGCTCTTGAACGAGGCAGTCGCCTTTTCGAAGCTCTTGCGGCTGTAGTCCACGGCTTCCTGGCCCAGGGTCTCAAAGCCCTTGGCCGCGATCTTGCCGGATTCGACCAGCGCTTCGACATTGCCCTTGGCGATGTCGCTGAACTCCTCGATCGCCTTGGTCGACTTCTCGACGCTCACCTTCGCCTTCTCGTTCAGGTCGGCATAGACCGTTTCGAGCTTGGCCTTGGTTTCTTCAGCGAATTTCTTTCCGGTCTCGATCACGTCGTTCATCATCTTCGTTCCTTCTGTGGCGGGCAGCAACATGGGCTCTAGCGGCCCGGCCTTGGACGACAGGCTCTTCCATAGCTCCGGTTCGGTCGGCTTCGGTTCCGCAACCGGCTCAAACTTCGGCGTCTTCACCGCCGGCGCCGCGGCGACGGGGGTGGGTTCGGGCGTCGCATCCTTCACCAGCTCGGGCTCAGGCGCGGCGTCGACCGCCGTGGTCGCCGCGATCACCGCCACCGGATCGGCCTTCGCCACGGGCGCCGGCCTGGGGGCTGGAGCGACGGGCTTGGGCGGCGCCGGTTTCCTGACGGCGGGCTTCGCCTTCGTCTGGGCCGGGGCCTTGATCGCAGCTTCGGCGGCCTTGAGCGCCTCACTGGCGGACAGGGTCGACGACGACGCCTTCTTGGCGGCAGGCTTCTTACGCACTGGCTTTGGGGTAACGGCCATGGACCAACCTCCATTTGTTGCAGTGCACAATATAGGGATCGAAATGCGGTTGCAAGTGTTTTTGTGCAGTGCAACAAAATTGCCTCATACGGCCCGTCGCTGCAACGAGGCGGGCTGCCGCAAACCCTGTCCCATCTGTCCCATGTGAAGGAACTAGCGGGTTTTCACATAGCGGCCGGGCGCATCCTCAATGGCCTTGAGTCGGCCTCTGCCCGGGCGGCGGGCGCCCTTCACCGGGACCGTGGCGGGGGTCTGCCCGCGAATCCACTCGATCCAGTCGGGCCACCAGCTCCCCTTCGTCTCCTTCGCCTGTGCAAGGAAGGCCTCTAGGGTGGGCTGCGATTCGGTGCAGGTCCAATATTGATATTTGCCGGCGGCGGGCGGGTTCACCACGCCCGCTATATGCCCCGACCCCGCCAGCAGGAAACGGATCGGGCCGGAGAAATGTTCGGTCAGTTTCCACACGCTTTCCAGCGGGGCGATATGATCTTCCCGTCCCGCCTGAACATAGGCGGGTGTCCTGACCCGGCGCAGGTCGATAGGCGTGCCCGCGACGCTGATCGCGCCCGGCCGGACCAGCAGGTTGTCGCGATAGAGCTGGGTCAGATAATCCCTGTGCCAGCGCGCCGGCAGGTTGGTGGTGTCGCCATTCCAGTAGAGCAGGTCGAAGGGCGGATAATCCTGCCCCAGCAGGTAATTGTTGACCACATAGTTCCAGATGAGGTCGCGCCCGCGCAGCAGGTTGAAGGTCGCGGCCATGTAGCGCCCGTCGAGGAAGCCGCCGGAGGAAAGCTGCTCCACCATCTTCATCTGCTCGTCATCGACGAACAGGCTGAGGTCCCCCGCCTTGCTGAAATCGACCTGGGCGGTGAAGAAGGTGGCGCTGGCGACCTTTTCCCCCTCCCCACGCGCCGCCAGCAGCGCCAGCGTGGCGGCAAGGGTGGTGCCCGCGACGCAATAGCCGATGGCGTGGACGCCGGGCACGCCCAGCAGGTCGCGCACCGTGTCGATCGCGTCGATCTGGCCGTTCAGTATATAATCGTCCCAGACCAGGTCCTTCATCGAGGCGTCGGCCGATTTCCACGACACCAGGAAGACGCTGATCCCCTGGTCCACGGCCCATTTGACGAAGCTTTTTTCCGGCGACAGGTCGAGAATGTAGAAGCGGTTGATCCATGGCGGGAAGATGATCAGCGGCGTTTCCAGCACCTTGTCCGTCGTCGGGGCATAGTGGATCAACTGGTAGAGCGGCGTTTCCCTGATCACCTTGCCCGGCGTGGAGGCGATGTTGCGGCCAAGCTCGAACGCCGTGCCGTCCGTGTGGGTGAGCTGGCCCTTTTCCAGGTCGGCCAGCATGTGCTGGAGGCCCTTGACCAGATTCTCGCCGCCGCTCTGGATCGTCTTCTGCACGACCAGCGGGTTGGTCAGCGGGAAATTGCTGGGGGCGATGGCGTCGAGCAGGCCGGTGGTGGCGAAGCGCAGCTTTGCCTTCTGCTTCGGATCGACGCCGTCCACCGCGTCGGCCAGCTTCATCAGATAATCCGAAAGCAGCAGGTAACTTTGCCGGATCAGGTCGTAGAAGGGATGCTCGGTCCAGGCCGGGTCGGCGAAGCGGCGGTCGCGCGCGGCGGCGGGGCTGCCCGAGGGCGGCGGCTCCGGCTGGTCGCGCAGCAGGCCGCCGGAATCCAGGAAACGCTGCCACAGGGCGAGGCCTTCGTCGGCGAAGCCGGTCTGGATGCGCGCCACGGCTTCGGGATCGAAGGGCAGCGTGCGCCCGGTCGCGCCCGCCGCCTGTTCCAGCAGCAACTGCTGCGCGCGGCCCAGCACCTGCGTCCATTGCTGCATGTCCTCCAGCGTGGGGAGATGGGGTTCCATGACGTCCTGTGCTTTCATGGCCACCTTCCTTCGCCTGGCATGGTCCGGTCCGCCGCTTTCTCTGGCGTGTCGCGGGCTGGCGGGTTATAGCCGGATCGTGACAAGCCGAATGCGCGTCACGCACTATTCCTTACAGCGAGCTTTCAGGAAAGCCCCAATGTCCGAAGAATTCTACCGCATGAAGCGTCTGCCGCCCTATGTCATCGCCGAAGTGAACGCGATGCGGGCCGCCGCACGCGCCGCGGGGGAGGACATTATCGACTTAGGCATGGGCAATCCCGACCTGCCCCCGCCCGACCATGTCATCGCCAAGCTGTGCGAGGTCGCGCAGAAGCCGAGCGCGCACGGCTATTCCCAGTCGATGGGGATTCCGGGGCTGCGCCGGGCGCAGGCCAATTATTATGGCCGCCGCTTCGGCGTCGATCTGGACCCGGAGACCGAGGTGGTCGTGACCATGGGGTCGAAGGAGGGGCTCGCCAGCCTGGCCACCGCGATTACCGCGCCGGGCGACGTCGTGCTGGCGCCCAATCCCAGCTATCCGATCCACATGTTCGGCTTCATCATCGCGGGCGCGACCATCCGATCCGTGCCGACCACGCCGGACGAACATTATTGGCAGTCGCTGGAACGGGCCATGGCCTTCACCGTGCCGCGCCCGTCGATCCTCGTGGTGGGCTATCCCAGCAATCCGACGGCGGAGACGGTCGACCTCGCCTTCTACGAGCGGCTGGTCGCCTGGGCGAAGGAGAACAAGGTCTGGGTGCTGAGCGACCTTGCCTATTCCGAGCTTTATTATGACGGCAATCCGACGCCCTCCATCCTGCAGGTGCCGGGCGCCAAGGATGTGGCGGTCGAGTTCACCTCGCTCAGCAAGACCTATTCCATGGCGGGCTGGCGCATCGGCTTCGCCGTGGGCAACCGGCAACTGATCGCGGCGTTGAAGCGGGTGAAGTCCTATCTGGACTATGGCGCGTTCACGCCGATCCAGGCGGCGGCCTGCGCGGCATTGAACGGGCCGCAGGACATCGTGCAGAAGAACCGCGAACTCTACCACAAGCGCCGCGACGTGATGGTGGAGGCCTTTGGCCGGGCGGGCTGGGACATTCCCGCGCCCAAGGCGTCGATGTTCGCCTGGGCGCCGCTGCCCCCTGCCCTCAAGGACATGGGGAGCCTGGAATTTTCCAAGCAGCTCCTTACCCATGCCAAGGTCGCGGTCGCGCCGGGGGTCGGCTATGGCGAGGATGGCGAGGGCTATGTCCGCATCGCCATGGTGGAGAATGAGCAGCGGCTGCGGCAGGCCGCGCGCAATATCCGGCACTATCTGAAGTCCATGGGCGTCAACACGCCGGCCAAGGGCGCTGCCTGAGGAATATAGGCCTGAGGAATATGGATTGCGCTCCTGCGGAGGCGCTGAAGCGGGACAAGCGGCTCGCATGCAGCCCGGTTCGGAGGGTTGAGTGATGCCCGGACGGCGGAACTGGGCTCCTGCCTTCGCAGGCGCGCGTTTCCTCCAAGTCATGATGGCGTGAGTCCCATGCCATCATTTCAACCCTTGCCATTTCCTTCGCGCTGCGCTGCTGTGAAACGATGATCGCACTCCCCCAGGTTTCCCAGGTCGCACAGACTATTCAGCTCGCTTTGGCTCCCGTCTTCCTGCTTGCGGGTATCGGGGCGTTCCTGAACGTCTGCGTCGGGCGGCTGGCGCGCATCATCGACCGGGCGCGGAAGGTGGAGGAGAAGATCCTCGCGTCGCGGGGCAAGGAACATGACCGGATGGTCAGCGAAATCCGCGTGCTGGACCGGCGGATGAGCGTGGTCAATGGCGCGATCTTCCTGTCGGTGGCGTCGGCCTGCGCCGTCTGTCTGGTGGTCATCCTGCTGTTCGCGGCCAATCTGTTCGGGGTGCATCTGGGCACGCCGATCGCGATCCTCTTCATCCTGGCCATGGTGTTGCAGGCGGCGGCCTTCGGCACCTTCATCCAGGAAATCCGGCTCGCCTCGCGCACCATCCACATCCGCAACGAGGTGCTCTACCACAAGGTCGAGGAAGAGGGCGCGGGATGACGAAGTTCACGGTCAACGACCGGCCCGTCCAATATCGCATGGACCCGGCGACGCCGCTGCTGTGGGCGCTGCGCGACGCATCGAACCTGACCGGGACGAAATATGGCTGCGGCACGGGCGATTGCGGCGCCTGCACGGTCGACATAGACGGGGAAGCCGTGCGCTCCTGCCAGGTGACGATCGCCGCCACGGAGGGCAAGTTCGTCACCACCATAGAGGGGTTGTCGCCCGACCGCGGCCATCCGCTGCAACAGGTGTTCGCGGCGGACAATGTCTCGCAATGCGGTTACTGCATCCCCGGCGTCATCATGGCGGCGTCGGTGCTGCTGCGGCGGACCAGCGATCCGGGCGACGAGGAGATCGACGCGGCGATCACCAATATCTGCCGGTGCGGCATCTATCCCCGGTTGCGGGGTGCGATCCAGCGGGCGGGACGGGTGATGCGGGGCGAGGAGGTGGTGGACGCCGTGCCGCCCTCCGGCATCACGCCGGACGAAGCGGCGAAGGCGGTTCCGGCGCTGCGGAAGCCTTGAGGCCATCCGCGTTCCTGCCGTTCAGCCGAAGCGGTAGCCCGACACGGCCCAGCCCAGCACATTGCTGGCGTGGTCGCGCACGGCCGCATCCTCCCCGCCCGCGCCCAGGGCGACCATCAGCGGCAGGAGATGTTCCTCGCGCGGATGGGCGAAGCGGGCATGGGGCAGGTCGGCCCAGGCGGCGACGCGCTGCGCCCGGCTGGCCGGATCGGGGTCGGTGACGGCGGCGGTCAGGGCTTCGTCCCAGAGCATCGAAGGCTGGGTCGCCTGCGCGCCGCGCACGCGCAGATTGTGGAAGCTCATTCCCGATCCGATGATGAGGACGCCCTCGTCGCGCAGCGGCGCGAGCGCCCGGCCGGCGGCGAGATGCGCGTCGGGATCGAGATCGCCGCGAAGCGAGAGCTGGGCGACGGGGATGTCGGCCTGCGGCAGGGCGACCTTCATCGGGATGAAGACGCCATGGTCCCAGCCGCGCGCATCCTCCCTGCCGGTGGGGAAGCCCGCCTGTTCCAGCAGGCCGGCGGCGCGGCGGGCGAGCGCGGGCGCGCCGGGCGCGTCCCAGCGGAGCGCATATGTGTGCGGTGGAAAGCCGTAATAGTCGAACAGCAGGCCAGGCCTTTCGCCGTCATGGACGGTGAACCGGCTTTCCTCCCAATGGCCGGAGACCAGCAGGATCGCACGGGGGCGTTCGGGCAGGGTCGCGACGATGCCCGCCAGATAGTCCTGCATCGGCTGCCACATCGGGTCGCAATGCGGGCGATCGGGGTCGCTGGGGTCCATGAAGAAGCAGGGGCCGCCGCCATGGGGGATGAAGAGAGTCGGTTGTCTCATGCCCAGGAGATCGGATGGATTTGGGCGCGGCGCAAGCGGGGCGCTGGAAACGGACTGTTTCGGGTGGGGCGTGAAAGGCGGCGGCGGGCGGCCCTCAAGCTTCGTTTTCTTCCAGCACGGGGGCGATGGCCTGGGCCAGGGTGGCGCCGGAATAGGGCTTTTTGAGCAGGGTCACGTCGCCGAAGCGTTCGGGCAGGTCCAGCCCGTCGCCATAGCCGGTGGCGAAGAGGAAGGAGACGCCCTTTTCCGCCAGCAGTTCCGCCACGGGAAGGCTGGTTTCATTGCCGAGGTTGAAGTCCAGGACCGCCAGATCGACGTCATGGTTCGCGATCGCATCCCGCGCGCGGCTGACGCTGGCGGCGGTGATCACTTCGGCGCCGAGGTCGCGCAGCGCGTCCTCGCCATCCATGGCGATGATCATATTGTCTTCGACCAGCAGGACGTTGCGCCCCTTGAGCAGCGTCGGCGTGGGCGCCGGGGCGGGGCTGGCGCGTTCGATGCCGACGACGTCGGGCAGGACGGAGGCGACATGGGCGGAGGGGATGCAGAATCGCGCCTCCAGACCGGAAAGGCGGTAATGCACCTCCGCCCGACCATCGAGATCATAGGGGATGGACCGTTCGATCACGGTCGATCCGAAACCCCGGCGGGTGGGCGCGACCACGGCGGGCCCGCCGCTTTCCCGCCAGTCGATCAGCAGGCTGCCGTCGGCATCGACCCTCCAGCCGATGGCCACGCTGCCATTGTCGGACAGAGCGCCATATTTGGCGGCGTTGGTCAGCATCTCATGGATCACCAGCGCCAGCACCGTGAAGGCGGCCGGGGTGAGCAGCACATTGGGACCGGTCAGCTTCACCCGGTCGCGCCGTTCGGCCAGATAGGCGGCCGATTCCACCTCTATCAGGTCGTAGAGCCGGGCGGGCGCCCAGCGGTCGGCGGTGATCTGGTCATGGGCGCGGGCCAGGGCGTGGACGCGGCTTTCCAGCGTGTCGATGAACTGGTCGACCGATTCGGCGCTGTCGCGGGTCTGGGACAGCAGCCCCCGGATCAGCGAGAGGATGTTGCGGACGCGATGATTGAGTTCCGCGATCAGCAATTCCTGCTTCTCATGCGCCTTCTGCCGTTCATCATGGGCGGAATCGGACAGGCGCAATATGACTTCCAGCAGGGCGGTGCGCAGCGCCTCCGCCACGCGCAGTTCGGCGGCGGTGAAGGGCACGGCGGTGCCGCGCACCAGTTCCGACCATTGTTCGAAGCTCTTGCGCGGGGTCAGGCGGGGGCCGTTGGGGCCATATTCGATATGCTTTTCCGGGCTTCCCGCCCAGCGCACCGAGCGGAGCTGTTCCGCCCGGAACAGCACCACATAGTCGCGCGGGCGGCGCGAGAGCGGGATGGCGAGCAGCCCCGCCGCCCGGTCGGCATGGGCGGACGATTCGGGCAGCAGGCGCGCCAGATGATCGGTGGTGAAGACCTGGCCGGCGGCGGCCCGGTTCAGCATGGCGACGATGGCGGCGAAGCTTCGCTCGTCCGGGGCGAGGCCGGAAAAGGTCATCTGGCCGTCGATATAGACGCCGACGCCGTCGGCCGGGATGGTGTCGAAGATCACCTCGCCCAGCCAGCGGGCGTTGGACAGCAGGTCATGGTCCTGCGCCACCGCCGACATCAGCCGGTCGGCCACCTGCCGCGCCTTGCCCTCATAGGCGGAGGTTTCGCTGCGCTCCCGGTTTTCGAGCATCATCGAGAAGATCTGGCCGAACAGTTCGGCGGCGCTGCGCTGCGCGAAGCTGGGCAGGCGGGGGCCATAATGGTGGCAGGCGAACAGGCCCCAGAGCCGCCCTTCGACGACGATCGAGATGGAGAGCGAGGCCCCCACCCCCATATTGCCGAGATATTCGATATGGATGGGCGACACCGCCCGCGTCAGGCAGAGCGACATGTCGAGCGCGGCGCCAGAGGGGTCGAGCTGCGGCACGATGGGAACCGGCTGCGCCTGCACGTCCGCGATCACGCGGAAGATGTTGCGCAGGTAGAGCGCCCGCGCCTGCGCCGGAATGTCGGACGCGGGATAATGCAGGCCGAAGAAGCTGTCGATGCCGGGACGCAGCGCTTCGGCCACGACTTCGCCGTCGCCGCCCTCCGCAAAGCGATAGACCATCACCCGGTCGAAGCCCGTCAGCGCCCGCACCTGCCGCGCGCCATCCCGCAGGAAGGCGGCCATGCCCTGCGTCTGGCCGAGCCGCGACACCATGGAGCGGACCATGCTGCTGGCCTCCATCTCGTCATGGGACGCCGCTTCGGCCTCGATCACGACCAGCGATCCGGAGAAGTGGACGGCGACGTCGAACGGCGCGATCCCGTCGATCAGGGTGAGGGAGAAGATGCGCTCCACCGCGTCGGGGCCGCGCAGCAGGGTGATGCGGTTGCGCAGGGAATGGACCGCCTCCCCGCTGAAGATGCCGCTGATCGGCCGGCCCAGCATCTGTTCGGGCGAAAGGCCGATATGATCGGCGCTGTTGGCCGACACGCGCGACACCAGCCAGTCGGCGGTCAGCGCGATCAGGAAACCGAAGGGCTGGACCGTGCCCAGCACATGGATCGGCTCCCGGTCGCAATTGCTGAGGTCGACGGCGAAATCCTGGGCCGGGATATTGCCGTCAGCCATGGACGGGCGCCACTTCGCCCCTGGCGGCGGCGGCGAACAGATCGAATGCGGCCTCCGCGCCGCGAATCGCGTCGCCGATCCATGGCTGGCCCCCATCGGCCGCGGCTTCATCCAGTCGTCGCTGGAAATCCGCCCAGCCGCCCTTTTCATGCACGGCGGACAGATAGGCGCGCGGCAGGCCGGGGCCGACGCGGCGGGCGAGCATGGCGCCGCCCAGGCGCGATCCTTCCAGCGTGTAGCGCAGACCCCAGCGATAGGCATCGGACGGGGGCGCCGGCGCGGCGAGCGGCGCGGGCTGCGGTTCGCCCAGGGCCGCAAGGTCCCGGGTCAGCAGCGGCAGCCGCGGCGCATCGGGGCGGGTCATCCGCTCCAGCGGGGCGAGCGCCCGGGCATGGGCCTTCAGGAAGGCGGCATAGCCGGGGCGATCGTTCAGCGAAAAATGCGAGAACAGGTCGTCGACACGCTGATGGCTTTCCATCGTCGCTTGGCGCAGGGCCTGTCGGGCGCTGCCGGCAGTGGGCGTTATCGTCACCCCGCATTCCTAAGGGGCTTTGCAGGGGCGCGCACTGATCTGGATCAGCTTTTGCCTTCCTTCGGTCACATTTCCGGGGATTTCGGCGCAAAGCAGCCTTTGAGGCGCCGCCGGGGATTCTTTCAAATCGCTGACAGACAAGTTCAGCATCGTGACATCGCACAAGTCCTAAAAGCGACATATGAGGGGCGAATGGCCCCGTGAAACAAAGGCGAACGGCATGTTGAGGAAAATGATGCTGGCGGGCTTGATGACCGCGACGGTACTGGGCGGGATCGCCCCGGCCTATGCCCAGCGGGGCGACGATGGCGGCTGGCGCGGCCGTGGCGGCGAACGGGCCGGCCGGCCCGAAGGCGGCCGTGGCGGCCAGGGCAACGGACAGCCGCAGCGCCAGTGGCAGGGCGGCGAAATGCGGCAGCAGCGGCCGGAACGGCCGGCGCAGGTCGCCCAGCCGCAATGGCGCGGCAATGAGGCGCGGCCCGACCAGCGCGGCCCCGCGACGGTCACCCGCTGGAACCGCGACCAGCAGCGCTTCGAGACCACACCCCGTGGTGGCGAAAGAGGTGGCGGTAATTGGGGTGGCGGCGACAGGGGCGGCGGCAACTGGGGCGGAAACGACCGCGATCGGCAGAACTGGCAGGACAATCGGCGCGACAATGACGGCCGGGACTGGAACCGGAACGACCGGAACCGGAACGACCGGGATCGGGGCGGCTGGGATCGGCGCGACGACCGCAACGACCGCCGCTGGAACGATGACGACCGGCGTTGGAATGGCGGCAATCCGGGCTGGAACAACGGACGGCGCTTCGACGACCGCACCCGGTGGCAAGGACAGAGGCGCTGGGACAATGGCTGGCGCAACGACCGGCGCTATGACTGGTACAGCTATCGTTCCCGCTATGGCGACCGCTACCGGATCGGCCGCTATTATGCGCCGCGCGGCTGGAACTACGGCTATTCGCGCTTTTCCATCGGGATCTTCCTGAACAGCCTGCTCTATTCGAACAGCTACTGGATCGACGATCCCTATTCCTACCGCCTGCCGCCGGCCTACGGCTCGCTGCGCTGGATTCGCTATTATGACGACGCGCTGCTGGTCGACATACGCGACGGCTATGTGGTCGACGTGATCCACGATTTCTTCTGGTGATGCCGGAAGACATGCGCTCCTGAACTGGCCTTCAGGACATACTGGACCTGGGACGGCGACGTTCCAGGTCCTTTTCATTTGCGCAGGGGCGCGGCCCGGTGGCAGGAGAGCGGCATGAGCGAGATTGTTGACGATGGCGGGGTCGCCTCCGCGGCGCGGGCGCGGATCGGGGAGTCGGTGCGGGCGCGGCTGGAGCGCAATCCGATGGTCAGCCGGATCGATACGCCGCAGCTTGAAATCTATGGCCGGCAGGAATTTCTGAGCGCGGAGGAATGTGCGGGCCTGCGGGAGCTGATCGATGCGGGGGCGCAGCCCTCCACCCTGTTTTCCGGCAGCGCCAATGCCGATTACCGCACCAGCGCGAGCTGCAACCTCAGCCCCTGGAGCCCGCTGGTCGGGGGGATCAGCGACCGCATCTGCGCGCTGATGGGCCTGGCGGCGGAGCATGGCGAGACGCTGCAGGGGCAGCGATACCAGCCGGGCCAGGAATATAAGGCGCATTGCGACTATTTTCCGGTGACGGCCAGTTACTGGCCGGCCATGCTGAAGACCGGGGGACAGCGGAGCTGGACGGCGATGATCTACCTCTCCCCGGTGGAAGCGGGCGGGGAGACGCATTTCCCGCATTGCGGGTTCATGGTCCCGCCCGTCGAGGGCATGCTGCTGATGTGGAACAATATGGAGCGGGACGGATCGCCCAACCGATCCAGCCTGCACGCCGCGCGCCCGGTGGAGCGGGGCACCAAATATGTCGTCACCAAATGGTTTCGCGAGCGGCCCTGGACGCCCTGATCCCCGCACCGCCGGGCCCGGCGGCCCCTGATACAAAGTGCGACATAAATGACTGATTCCTGACCGTTTCATTCCCGGCATGTTCAGGTGGCGGGGCGCATATCCGTCTTCGTGGTCGGCGGAACCGGTCGGGCCGGGGAAAGTTCTCCCCTCCCCCACCGCACTTCAGCCGCCAGGCAATGGGAGAAGACCTATGCGTAAATTGATCATCTTGGGCCTGATGGCCGCTACCGTCATGCCGGGGGCCGCCATGGCCCAGTCCCGCGCGGAGGTGCGCGACAGCGCCCGTGAGCTGCGCCATGAACAGCGCGACCTGCGCGATGCGCAGCGCTACGGCAACCGGCGCGACGTCCGCGAGGAGCGTCGGGACGTGCGCGAAGCCCGGCAGGAATTGCGCGAGGACTGGCGCGATTACCGCAGGTCGCACCGCGACGTCTATCGCGGCGGCAACTGGCGGGCCCCCTTCCGCTACAATCGCTGGGAAGTCGGCGCGCGGCTTCAGCCCAACTATTATAATTCGCGCTACTATATTTCCGACCCCTATCGCTATCGCCTGCCCCGCGCCGGCGCGAACCTGCGGTGGGTGAGGCATTATAACGACGTGCTGCTGGTCAATGTGCGGACCGGCCGGGTGATGGAAGTGCATCGCGGCTTCTTCTGGTAAGAGCCGCCAGGCGTGAAAAACGAAACGGCCCCCGGAAGATCCGAGGGGCCGTTTCCTTTTGCGCTATGGCGCTTCCGGTCCGTTTACCCCCCTTGGCCGCGCCGCTCGTTCCGGGCGGGCGCGGCCGATGGCGCGCGCTGGGCGCACCATCAGTCCGAAAGGGGGTGGACCATATGCCGAAACGCCCCGCGCCCCGTTATGTTCCGCCGCGCGCCGCTCAGGCGGCCAGGGCCTCCGCGATCAGGCGGCGGCTGTTTTCGATGCCGTAGAGCGCGATGAAGCTGCCCATCCGGGGCCCCTGATCGGCCCCCAGCAGGGTCTGGTAGAGCGCCTTGAACCAGTCGCGCAGTTCGGCAAAGCCATAGGCTTCGTCCTTGCCGATGGCATAGACGATATTCTGGATGTCCTCCGCCGAGGCGCCTGCGGGCAGGGCGGCGAGTTCGGCGTCCAGCCTGCGCAGGGCGGCGGCTTCGCCTTCGGTCGGCGCGCGGCGCTGGAGCGTAGGGGCGACGAAATCGCGGTGATAGGCGAGCGCATGGCCGATCAGCGCGTCCAGTTCCGGATAGCTTTCCGCATTGGCATCGGCGACATAGTTCTGGAGATAGCCCCAGACCTGTTCGCGGCTGGCGTCGCCCATCACGCCGACCAGATTGAGCAGCAGGCCGAATGTCACCGGCAGGCGGCCCTGCGGCAGCTTGCCGTCATGGATGTGGTGCACCGGATTGCCGAGTTGCTGTTCGACCGGCTGGTTCGGATAATTGCCGCGGAACTGCCAATATTCGTCCACGGCGCGGGGGATCACGCCCATGTGGAGCTGCTTCGCCTTCTTCGGTTCGCGATAGGCGTAGAAGGCGAGGCTCTCCTGCGGGCCATAGGTCAGCCATTGTTCCAGGCTGAGGCCGTTGCCCTTGGACTTGGAGATCTTCTCGCCCTTCTCGTCGAGGAACATTTCGTAATTGAAGCCCTCGGGCGGGCGGGCGCCGAGCGCGCGGCAGATCTTCGAGGATTGGGTGACGGAATCGATCAGGTCCTTGCCCGCCATCTCATAATCGACGCCCAGCGCGACCCAGCGCATCGCCCAGTCGACCTTCCATTGCAGCTTCGCGCCGCCGGACAGGATCGACCGTTCGATCAGCTCGCCCTCATCCTCGAAGCGGACGAGGCCGGCATCGGCGTCGATCACCTCGACCGGGACCTGAAGCACGATGCCGCTTTTGGGCGAGATCGGCAGCACCGGCGAATAGGTCGCCTGCCGTTCCTTGCGCAGCGTCGGCAGCATGATGTCCATGATGTCCCGATAGTGGCGCAGGACATTCTTCAGCGCGTCGTCAAAGGCGCCGGACCTGTAGCGCTCCGTAGCGGAGACGAATTCATAGTCGAAGCCGAAGCGGTCGAGAAATTCCCGCAGCATGGCGTTGTTGTGATGCGCGAAGCTCTCGAACTTCCCGAAGGGATCGGGCACCTGCGTCAGCGGCTTGCCCAGATGCTCGGCCAGCATCGCCTGGTTGGGCACATTGTCCGGCACCTTGCGCAGCCCGTCCATGTCGTCGCTGAACGCGATCAGGCGCGTGGGGATGTCCGACAGCGCATGATAGGCGTTGCGGACCATGGTGGTGCGCAGCACTTCGTTGAACGTGCCGATATGCGGCAGGCCGGAGGGGCCATAGCCCGTCTCGAACAGCACATAGCCCTTTTCGGGCGCGCCGTTCTGATAGCGCTTCAGGAGCTTGCGCGCTTCCTCATAGGGCCAGGCCTTGGACGCCTGCGCGGCGGTGCGGATGAGTTCGGACACGGTCATGATGCATGCCCCCTAAGCATTTTCGCGGCCGTTGAAAACATCTGACGACTCGGAAAACATCATGCGGCGGAAGGAAAGGCAAAGGCTTCATTAATATAGATCAAGCTTCATTTTGGACCCGACGCGGCGATTCCAGGTGCCGAAATGGAGACGAATGGCGGCTTTTCCCGCCAGCTCTTTAACTTTGATTAACCCTGTTCAGGCATATTTATCGGGAGCTTAGGGGGCTCAGGAGGGACTATGCAGCCGCGCAGCCGTCACAGAATAACGGTCGATATACCCGTCGTCGTGACGACGGTGCTCGACAGCGTGGAAGGAATGATCGTCGACCTGAGCGAGGGCGGCGCGCAGATTGCGGGCTGCGGCCTGCCAGTGCGCAGCCAGTGCCAGATCGACTATGAGGGCCATGTCGTGTTCGGCACGGTGCAATGGTCCGAAGAGGACCGCATGGGCATCCGCTTCCCCTATGAACTGACCGACGGCCCGCTGTTCGACCGGCTGGAGATCGCACGGGCCGCGCGGCTGACGCCCACGGCCTTTCAGCCGCGCATGCCCGGCGGTCGTCCGGCGGGCGGTTTCGGGCGTCGGTTCGGCTGAATCGGGCGCTTTTCAGGTTTCCCTTTTGTTCCCGTTCGCCTAAGCGGGAGAGGTGATCGACCCCGCTGCCCTGCCCGCCCTTCACGCCAGCCATGGCGGTATATGGCTTAGGGAAGGGGATCGGACCGCAGCGGTCGCCAAGGGCACCGCCATCGCGCGGACGGCGGAAACACCGACGCTGCTGCTGAACGCGCCGCTGACCGGGCAGCGGCTGGGCTATCCCGATTTGAATGGCCTGGACCTGCTGGAATTGTGGGCCTTCATCCATCCCGCGCGCTTTCTGGTGCCGACGCCCAAGGGGCTGGCCGAAGCGCTGGACCTGCCTCGTCCGGCGAGCGAGGCCGACATTCCCCAATTGTTGCAGGCGGCGACCGGCGCCCTGCTGGCGACGCTGGAATCCCCCGCATGGACCGAGCGCGAGGGCGGCTGGACGGCGGCGCAGTCGCTGCACCGGTTGCGCTGGCCCTGGGCCCCGCTGGTGGCCGGGCGCATCGCCCAGCCGAAGGAGGCGGAGCGTTGGCTCTTCTCCAAATTGCCGGAATGGGAGGAGAGCCCACCCCGCCCTGCTCCCCGCTCGGTATCGCTGCAACCCGATGCGGTGGTGGCGCGGCTGGAGCAGTTGACCGGCGCAGGAGCCGAAGCGCGACCGGGACAGCGCGCCTATGCGGCGGCGGCGGCGGAGGTGTTCCGGCCCAAGGCGCATCGCGACCAGCCCAATATGCTGCTGGCGGAGGCCGGGACCGGGATCGGCAAGACTTTGGGCTATCTCGCCCCCGCCTCGCTCTGGGCCGGGGAGGCGCAGGGGACGGTGTGGATTTCCACCTTTACCAAGGCGTTGCAGCGGCAGTTGGACCGGGAGAGTTTGCGCCTGTTCCCCGATCCCGCCGTGGCGGCGAAGCGCGTGGTGGTGCGCAAGGGGCGGGAAAATTATCTCTGCCTGCTCAATCTGGAGGACGCGCTGCAAGGCGGCTTTGCGGGGCGCGCGGCGATCCTGGCGCAACTGGTGGCGCGCTGGGCGGCGTTCACCAAGGATGGCGACATGATCGGCGGCGACCTGCCGGGATGGCTGCCGACGCTGTTCCGGCGCAACGGCTCCACCGCGCTGACCGACCGGCGGGGCGAGTGCATCTATGCGGGCTGTCCGCATTACCGGAAGTGCTTCATCGAACGATCGGCGCGGGCTTCGGCCGATGCGGACATCGTGATCGCCAATCATGCGCTGGTGATGATCAACGCGGCGCGTGGGCGGGAAACGGGGCAGGCGCCGCAGCGCATCGTGTTCGACGAGGGCCATCATCTGTTCGATGCGGCGGATTCGACCTTTTCCGTCGCCCTGTCGGGGCAGGAAGCCATCGAGCTGCGCCGCTGGGTGATGGGGCCGGAGGGCAATTCAAGAGGGCGTCGTCGGGGTCTGGCGGCGCGGCTGTCGGACCTTGCCAGCTATGACGAGCAGGGCGGCGAGGCGATCCGGGCGGCGGCGGAGGCCGCGAGGGCGCTGCCGGCCGACGAATGGCTGAAGCGGATCGTCGCGGGCGAGCCGTTCGGGCCGGTCGAGGAGCTGCTCGCGGCGGTGCGGGGCACGGTCTATGCGCGGGCCGCCGATGGCGGCGAGGCGGATGCAGGCTATGGGCTGGAGACCGAGCTGGCGGAACCTGACGGCGCGCTGGTCGAGGCGGCGCAGGAGGCGGCGCGGGCGCTGGACGCGCTGCTGCGGCCGCTGACCCATCTTGGCAAGCGGATGGAAGCCGTGATCGAGGAAGCGCCCGACTGGCTGGACGGCGCGGCGCGGGCGCGGGTCGAGGGGGCGATTGCCTCGCTTGGCTGGCGGCGCGATCTGGTGACGGCCTGGCTGGCCCTGCTGGCGCGGATCGGCGGGCCGGCGGATGCGGATTTCGTGGACTGGCTGGCGGTCGAGCGGATCGAGGGGCGGGAGTTCGACATCGGCATCCACCGCCACTGGCTGGACCCGACGCGGCCGCTGGCGCAGGCGGTGCTGAAACCGGCGCAGGGCGTGCTGATCACATCCGCCACGCTGAAGGGCGGCGGCGACTGGGACAATGCGGCGAGCCGGAGCGGGGCGACCCATCTGCCGCGCGGAGCGGAGCAGTTCGAGGCGAGCAGCCCGTTCGACTATCCGGAACGGTCGGAAGTGCTGATCGTCACCGACATCAAGCGCGGCGACATTGCGGCGCTGTCGGGCGCCTATGCCCGGCTGATCGAGGCGGCGGGCGGCGGGACGCTGGGGCTGTTCACCGCGATCCGGCGGCTGCGCGCGGTGCATGCGCGGATCGCCGACCGGCTGGCGCGGGCGGGGCTGCCGCTCTACGCGCAGCATGTCGATCCGATGGACACAGGCACGCTGATCGATATTTTCCGCGACGATCCCCGCGCCTCGCTGCTGGGCACCGATGCCTTGCGCGACGGGGTGGACGTGCCCGGCCATTCGCTGCGGCTGGTGGTGATGGAGGGGGTGCCCTGGTCCAAGCCCACCGTGCTGCACGCGGCGCGCAAGCTGGCGGGCGGCGGAAGCGCCTATGACGACCGGCTGATCCGGGCGCGGATGGCGCAGGCCTTTGGCCGGCTGATCCGGCGGGCGGAGGACCGGGGCAGCTTCATCATCCTGTCCGCCGCCATGCCCAGCCGGTTGTTGAGCGCTTTCCCCGCCGGCACGCCGATCCGCCGCCTGACGCTGGACGAGGCCATCATCTCGGTCAGCGGGCAATCCCGCGCTGGCCTTAACGGTAATGCAACGCTAGGGCTTCAGGGACTCGAATCCGGCACCTGGTGACTGTGTTTTCGTGATTTCCGAGTCAGCAGGCGTTCCACCTGCTTCGAAATCACTCTGGGACCTGGAGAAAAAATGAAGCGGTTGATCCTGTTCCGTCACGCCAAGTCCGATTGGGACGATCCGGTTGCGCGGGACTTCGACCGGCCGCTCAACCGCCGGGGGGAAAAGGCGGCGCTGGTGATGGGGGAATTCGCCAAGGCGCGCGACCTGCATTTCGACATGGTGATCGCCTCCCCGGCCGTGCGGGTGGTGGAGACGCTGAACGTCTTCTTCACCGGCTATGGCGAGGTGATCGACCCGCATTGGGACCGGCGCATCTATCTCGCCTCCACGCCCACCCTGTTCGACGTGATCCGCGATCTGCCCGACAGCGCCGGCAGCGTGCTGATGTCCGGGCATAATCCGGGTCTGGAGGAACTGGTCCTCGACCTCGTGCCCGACGATGGCGCGAGCCCGCTGCGCGAGGATGTGGAGGTGAAGTTCCCGACCGCCTCGATCGCGGTGATGGACCTGCCCATCGAACATTGGAGCGAGGCGAAGCCCAATATCGCGACCCTGGCCAGCTTCACGCGCCCGCGCGACCTGGACCCGGCGCTGGGGCCGGGATCGCGCTGAACCTGACGGTTACGCCGATCCCCTGACGGTGGGCGGCGGCGATGGGATGACGGCTGTCCGGACGTGACCGGAAAGGCGCATGATGGCGTGCAGCATATGTCCAGATCGGAACGCGCGGGCCCTATTCCCCGATCGCCCTGGCCAATAGGGTGCGGATGGCTTCCAGGCGCGGCAGCAGATCGGCGTGGGGGGCCGTTTCGCCATTTTTGGGTGCAGGCGCGACCGGCGGCTCGCCACCTCCATCGGCCAGCGCCTTTTGCGCGCCACGGACGGTGAAGCCCTCGACATTCAGCAGATGGTTGATGCGCCGCACCAGCGCCACGTCGGCGGGGCGGTAATAGCGCCGGTTGCCCGATCGCTGGAGCGGACGGAGCTGGGTGAAGCGGGTTTCCCAATAGCGCAATATATGCTGCGGCAAATCGAGTTCGCTCGCCAGCTCACTGATCGTCAGAAATGCGCCCTCTGCCTTTTCCATGGTCCTGATGTTGCACCTTTAGCGGCGCAAAGGTCAACCTTCGGGAAAATGGCTGTTTTGGCGACGGCCCCCTCAGGCCGAGGCGACGCGGTCCCGCATCGTCTGGCTGGCGCGGAAGGTCAGCACCCGGCGCGGCTCGATCGGCACTTCCACGCCCGTCTTGGGGTTGCGGCCCATGCGCTGCGTCTTGTCGCGCAACACGAAGGTGCCGAAGCTGGAGATCTTCACATTCTCCCCGCGTTCGAGCGCGGCGGACATATGCTCCAAAATGGATTCGATTAAGGTTGCCGCTTCTGCCCGTGAAAGGCCAATATGACGGTTCACGCTCTCCGCGAGATCCGCGCGCGTCAGAGTTCCGTTACCGCTCATCGCATTTCCCCACCTTGACACCCGTCGAGCCTAAATGCGGGTGATCATTTGACAATGTGCGCGATTCTGCATGATTCGGCAAGATGACCACCCGGCGAAATCCTTAAAAAACCGTGAAAAATGGGCGGTGTAGCGGTCCCGCAATGGGACTGGGAAGAATATGGCGCAGGGATGCCATCCATTTTGGGTGACATCGGCCTGGCACGAGGATGCTGCCGGGGCGCTGTTTGGTTGAGTCGGAAGTGAAGAGGTCTGGAAAGCAGACAGGCCGCTTTTTCTCACCCGTTCGCCCTGAGCCTGTCGAAAGGCTTCGCTTCCTTGGAACTGTGGCCTCGGGAAAAGGCCAGGCGTCGGACGGGCCCGGCGCGAACGGTTCCTTTTTGGCCTGCTCCGGAACGGATTCCGAACGACTGCATCGGATCGGCGGCTCCAGAGCGCGCTGCGTTAAATCCGGCGCAGGTCGCGCGCTCCAGCTTTCTGCTGTCGCATTCTTTCAGGCAGAAAGCCGGTTCCCATTCGTCGACAGGCTCAGGACCGGCTTTTCCGCACGATGTTCAGGACCAATCCTGGCCCTACACCCGCAGGACGCAGGCGCCCCAGGTGAAGCCGCCGCCCATGGCCTCCAGCACCAGCAGGTCGCCGGACTGGATGCGCCCGTCGCGCATGGCGAGGTCCAGGGCCAGGGGAACCGATGCGGCGGAGGTGTTCGCATGGCGATCCACCGTCATCACCACCTTTTCCGGCGCGAGCTTCAGCTTGCGCGCGGTCGCATCGAGGATGCGGGCATTGGCCTGGTGCGGGACCAGCCAGTCGATGTCCGCCGCGGTCATGTCGGCAGCAGCCATCACTTCGGTCAGCACCGAGGCCAGGTTGGTGACGGCGTGGCGGAAGACTTCCTGTCCCTTCATCCGCAGCTTGCCGACCGTCTGCGTGGTGGAGGGGCCGCCGTCGACATAGAGAAGCTGGTTGTGGCGGCCGTCGGCATGGAGCTTCGAGGCGAGGATGCCGCGCTTGCCGTCAGCGCTTTCCTCGGCGCCCAGCACGACCGCGCCCGCGCCGTCGCCGAAGAGGACGCAGGTGGTGCGGTCTTCCCAGTCGAGGATGCGGCTGAAGGTTTCCGAACCGATCACGATGGCGTTCCGCGCCGCGCCCGAGCAGATCATGCTGTCGGCCACGGTGATGGCGTAGAGGAAGCCGGAACAGACCGCCGCCACGTCGAAGGCGACGCAATCGTTGATGCCAAGCGCGGCCTGGACGATGGTGGCGGTGGCTGGGAAGGTCTGGTCGGGGGTGGCGGTGGCCAGCACGATCAGGTCGATGTCCTGCGCGGACAGGCTGGCGGCTTCCAGCGCCGCCCTGGCCGCATCGGTGGCGAGCGTCGCTGTGGTTTCACCCTCTCCCGCGATGTAGCGGGTGCGGATGCCGGTGCGCTCGACGATCCATTCGTCGCTCGTGTCCACGGTCTGCGCCAATTCGGCATTGGTGACGGAGCGGACCGGCAGGGCAGAGCCCGTGCCCAGGAGAACGGATCGGCGGATCACTTTGCGGGCAGCTCCATCCTGGATGCGGGGGCGGTCAACCCCTCGATCCCGTGCATGTCGGCGGCGATGCGCCGGGTGATGTCTTCCTCCAGCAGCCGGGCGGCGACATGGACGGCATTGGCGACGCCCTTGTCGTTTGCGCTGCCATGGCTTTTCACGACCACGCCATTGAGGCCGAGGAAAACGGCGCCATTATGATTGTTGGGGTCGAGATGATGGCGCAGCAGGTGCATCGCGGGCTTGGAGATCAGGAAGCCGAGCTTGGAACGGATCGAGCTGGTGAAGGCGGTGCGCAGCAGGTCGGTGACGAAGCGGGCCGTGCCCTCCGCCGTCTTCAATGCGACATTGCCGGAAAAGCCGTCCGACACGATGACGTCGACATCGCCGCGGCCGATCTTGTCGCCCTCCGTAAAGCCTTCGAAGGACAGCGGCAGGCTGGTCGCGGCGCGCAGGATCGCGGCGGCGTCGCGGATTTCCTCCGTCCCCTTCATTTCTTCCGTGCCGATGTTCATCAGGCGGACGCGGGGCCGCTCCAGATCGAGCGCGATGCGGGCATAGGCGGCGCCCATCACCGCGAACTGGACAAGGTTGCGGGCGTCGCATTCGGTGTTGGCGCCCAGGTCCAGCATGACCACGTCATTGTCGCCCAGGGTCGGCAGCATGGCGGCCAGCGCGGGCCGGTCGACGCCCTTCATGGTGCGCAGGGCGAGCTTCGCCATCGCCATCAGCGCGCCGGTATTGCCGGAGGAGACCGCAGCGCCGCAATCGCCCGCCTTCACCGCCGCGATGGCCATGCTCATCGAGCTGGTCTTCTTGCGGATGGCAACGCTGGGCTTGTCGCCTGAAGCCACCACATCGGGTGCGTGGACGATTTCCGACGCGGCGCGCAGATTGGGGTGGTTGTCGAGCGCGGACTTGATCCGCGCCTCGTCCCCGAAAAGGGTGAAGCGCAACCCTTCGTGACGGCGACGGGCGAGCGCAACGCCCGCCATCATCACGCGTACGCCTTCATCCCCGCCCATCGCGTCGATTGCGATTCGCGGTTGGCTGGACAAGTTAACGCACCCTTTTCAGGAGAAATGCTTGAGCGTCAGGCCCCGACGGCGACGACTTCACGGCCGTTATAGTGGCCGCAGGCGTCGCAGAGATTGTGCGGGCGCTTCAGTTCGCCGCAATTCGAGCATTCCTGATAGGCCTCGACACGCAGCGAGTCATGGCTGCGGCGCATGCCGCGGCGGGACGGGGACGTTTTCCTCTTGGGGACAGCCATGTCGGCACCTTATTCCATAAATTGATCTGTTAGTGCGACTGGCCGTATCCGATGGATGACGACGCCAACGGCGCCGCAGACCCATGCGGCCCGGATGATCGCGAAGCCCTGCGCCTATAGCGTTTTTTGGCCCGTGCGCAAGTCCTTCTTGCCCCGCCATGCCGCTGCCCTATTCTGGGGGCGTCGCCATGAAAGGAGGGGAAATCCGATGTTGCTGCCGATCACGCTGACGCTGGCCGCCGCCTGCGCGCTGCTCAACATGTGGCTGGGGATTCGATGCGCGCGAATCCGGATTTCGGATCATGTGCTGCACGGCGACGGTGGTAGCGCGCTGTTGGCCAAGCGGATGCGCGCGCATGCCAATTTCATCGAATATGTGCCGGTGACGCTGATTCTCTTCGGGCTGGTGGAACTGGCGGTCGGGGCGTCGATCTGGCTCTGGGGCGCGGCGCTGGCGCTGGTGCTGGCGCGAATCGCCCATGGCTTCGGGATGGATGCGGAGAAGCCGACCGTCTGGCGCGGTGCAGGAGCGCTGCTGACCTGGGCGGTGATGGTCGGCATGGCGGTGGCGGCGCTCACTGTCGCCTATGGCGCGACGCGGGAGGTGCCGGCGCCGCCCGCCATGGCGATGGTTCGATAGGATCAGGCGAGGACGGCATCCCCCACGAAGGGATTGGTGCGGCGTTCATGGGCGAAGTTGCTCATCGGGCCGTGGCCGGGGACGAAGGCCGTGTCGCCGCCCAACGGCCAGAGCTTGCCGGTGATCGCATCGACCAACTGCTGATGATTGCCCATGGGGAAGTCGGTGCGGCCGATCGACCCCTGGAACAGCACGTCCCCGACGATGGCGAGCTTGCTGGGCGCATGGTGGAAGACGACATGGCCGGGCGTGTGGCCGGGGCAGTGATAGACGTCGAGCGTGAGGTCGCCGACCGTGACCTGATCGCCGTCCTCCAGCCAGCGGTCGGGTTCGAAGCTTTCGCCGTCGATGCCGTATCGGGCGCCGTCCTCGCCCAGCCGGTCGATCCAGAAGCGGTCGGCTTCATGCGGTCCCTCGATCGGAACGCCCAGATCGCGGGCGAGGATGCCCGCCTGGCCGCAATGGTCGATATGACCGTGGGTGACGAGGATCTTCTCTATGGTGACGCCATGCTGCTCGGCCGCCCTTTTCAGAATGGGCAGGTCCGCGCCCGGATCGACGAAGGCGCCGCGATGGGTCGCCGTGCACCAGAAGAGCGTGCAATTCTGCTGGAGCGGCGTGACGGGGATCAGGGCGGCTTTGAGGGGCGGAGTCGTCATGGCGCTGATGTGGCGAAGCTGCGCGCCGGGTGCAAGGCCTTGGGGAGCAGCGAGGGGCATTCGAGGGGGCTGGGGCGGCTTGCTGCTTTTCCGCTTTCCCTGATGCACAAGCTGCTCCCGCGAAGGCAGGAGCACGGCGCGCCTGATGGCTCAACCGGCCAAGGTTCCTAGCCCATTTCCTCCGTCGCGAAGGGTTCCGCCAGGCTGATGCTGTCGAGCACCTTGGCGGTTTCGTCGCGCACGCGGAGCATCACCCGGTGCAGGCGGCATTCCGATTCGGGCAGGCAGTTGGTGCAGGTCTCATGCGCGAAGCGGCTGGCGCAGGGGGTGAGCGCGAGCGAGCCGCGCGTCAGCCGGACGATGTCGCCATAGCTGATGTCGACCGGGGCCAGCGCCAGCCAATAGCCGCCATCCCGCCCACGCTGCGTCGCGACCAACCCTTCGCGCGCCAGTTCCGACAGGATCACCGTCAGGAATTTGGACGGGATATTCTGGCGCGTGGCGATCTCGTTCAGGGGCACCGGGCCTTGCCGGTAGCGGTCTGCGAGATGCTGGAGGGCGCGGATGGCGTAACGGGTCTTCTGCGAAAGCATAGGGCTGTTATTCGCTCCCGCCGGAGATTTGACAAGACATCAGGGCGCGGGATTCAGCGCCTGCCGCGCCTGTTTCGGAAAATCGCTGAACATCGCGTCGACGCCCGTGCCGGCGACCGCCCGGACATAGCCGGCAAAGTCCCCCCTGCCCTGCGGATCGTCCGGGCGCTGGAAGGCGGCGGGCAGGAAACCGTTTTCCATGCGCAGCGTCCAGACATGGACCTGCAATCCGGCCTGATGGGCGCGGTCGACAAGACCCGTCGCCCCGTCGGGGGCGAGCACCATGGCGGTCGCAGGGCCGATGCCGTCCGCATAGTCAGCGATCTGTTGCAGCCCCTGGGTCGTCATCATGTCGGCATAGGTCGTGCCGGGTTCATCGGCCGGTCCGCCCTCGCCGTCCACCAGCTGGATCAGGCGCAGGCGGGTCGCCGCGCGCAGGGCCTTGAGGTTGCCGACCTCGAAGGACTGGATGAAGACCGGATCGGCCTCCGTCTGATAGCCATATCGGCTGAGCAGCGCGAGCAAGGGCGGCTGATGCGGCAGGCCGATGCCCGCGAAATAGCCGGGATGCTTGGTTTCGGGATAGAGGCCGATGCGGCGGCCAAGCTCCGCCTCCTTGGCGCGGACCAGCTTCAATATCTCCTCGAAGGTCGGAATGAGGTACAGGTCGTTGAAGCGGCTGTTGGCGGGGCGAAGCTGCGGCAGCCGTTCGCGGGCGCGCAGCGTGCGCAGTTCCGCGAGCGTGAAATCCTCCGTGAACCAGCCGGAGACGGGCTGGCCGTCGATGGTCTTGCTGGTTCTGCGGGTAGCGAATTCGGGATGATCCGCGACATCGGTGGTGCCGCCAATCTCATTTTCGTGCCGGGCGACGAGGACGCCGTCGCGGGTCAGCACCAGGTCCGGCTCGATATAGTCGGCGCCCTGGTCGATCGCGCGCTCATAGGCGGCGAGCGTATGTTCGGGCCGCTCCCCGCTGGCGCCGCGATGGGCGATGATGAAGGGTTCGGCCATCGCGGGCGCCGCCATCAACAGGGTGAGGAGGAGGATGGCGGCCCGATACATGCCCGGCCGGAGCATCCTCCCCACGGTCATGCCTTCACGCCCTCCAGAGCGTCCTCATAGGTGGTCGCCTTGAAGCCGACGATGGTGCGGTCGCCCAGGTCCAGGATCGGGCGCTTGATCATCGAAGGGTTGCTCATCATCAGCAGAATAGCCTTTTCCGAGTCGATATGCGCCTTGTCGCCCGCGTCCAGCGCCTTGAAGGTGGTGCCGGAACGGTTGAGGATGGTTTCCCACCCATGTTCCATCACCCATTCCTCCAGCTTCGCCTTGTCGACGCCCGACACCTTATAGTCGTGGAAGCTGTAGGCCTTGCCGCTATTGTCGAGGAAATTGCGCGCCTTCTTGATCGTGTCGCAATTCTTGATGCCGTACATGGTCAGCATGGCTGTTATCCCTTGAACGCGGTGACTTCGATCTCGATCTTCATCTCCGGCTTGATGAGGCCGGTGACGATGCAGCTCGCGGCGGGGCGGATGTCGCCGAAGACCGGTGCGGTCGCCTCCCCCAGCACATCCCAATAGGCCGGGTCCGTGATGTAATAGGTGACGCGCACCACGTCCGCGAAGGAGAAGCCCGCCTCCTCCAGCGCCCGGCCGATGACCTTCAGCGCGTTCCTGCCCTGATCGACGACGGATTCGGGCATGGCCCTGGTTTCGGGATCGGTGCCGGTGGTGCCGGCGACGAAGCACCAGTCGCCCTGGACGACGGCGCGCGAATAGCCGACCTGCGCCTCGAAGGGCGAGCCGGAGGAAATAAGCTGGCGGGGCATGGAAGTTCCTTGTGCAGAACGAAGCGAAAAGGATCGCCGCGGCTCTTGCCCCGTTCGCGGGATGCTGTCCAGCGCCTTTTGCCCGGCGGGAACGGCGCGGGCCGCCGGCCGTTGGAGCGGAAAGGAGACAGAGCATGAACCGACCCGACAACAGTCCCTTTCCCGACACGGGCGAGGAGAATGACGAACAGGCCGAAGCGGGTTCGCAGGCGCAGGACGTGGCCGACGAGGCGCGGGTGCGGTCGACGGACCTGGCCGAAGACAGCGAGCGCGGCGGGCGGCCCAACCCGGCGCAGATCCTACCCGACGACACGCCCGATCTGGTGGAGAAGATGGAGGAGATGAACCGATCCGGCCGGATCGACAATGACGCCTTCGCCGGCGAACCGCAGATGGACGATGAGGAGGATATATTGGGGCCGACCGAGGACGAGGAATAAGGTCCGGCCCGCCGGCCTGCTATCCGGCTAAGCCGCGTTCTGATCCAGCGACAGGTTGATCATCCCCCGCGCCATATGGCCGAGCGCATCGGCCATGGCGGCGGCGAGTTGCGGGTCGATGCCCGGTTGCGCCTTTATGGCGCGGGTCATGGCGGCGGACCATCGATCCGCCAGCGCCGAGGTGATCGGGAAGGCGCGGTGCAGCGACATGATGCACTGGCCGCGTTCGAACCAGTCGCGCGGGCCGCCGGACCATCCCGCCAGAAAGCGGGTGAGACCATGGCGCACGGCGCTGAGGTCGGCCGCATGGATGGCGCGCAGATCGGCATAGGCGGGGTCCCGGTCGATCAGGTCGTAGAAACGGTTGGCGATGGCGGCGACGGTCGCTTCGCCGCCGATGCGGGCATAGGGGGTGGTCATGGAGCCTCCTGCGGATGGGCACAGCGTGGCGGCTTGCGGGCGGCGATCATTGATCAGGGTCAAATCGGACGCTTTTGGCGCGAGACGGCAGGAGCGGCTTTCGTTATGGCCCCGTCATGAGCCGAGGGTCGAGGAAGAAGCGCAGCGAAACGGTCTGGTTGGCGGAGGCGCGTCGGGCTGGGCGCGGGCGCCTGCAACCCAGGAAGTCCCGTGGGCCCTCCATCGCCGTCCTGGTGATCGGCGGGGTGCTGATCGGCGCGGCGCTGGGCTGGTTCGGGCCGGACCTGGCGCAGCGCTTCCAGAGGAGTGGGCGGGAGGCCGCCTTTCCCGTCGCAGGGGACAGCCTGTCGGCGCAATTCGGCTTCTGCCATGTCGGCGGGGGCGTCAATTGCGTGGTCGACGGAGACACCTTCTGGTTCCATGGCGAGAAGGTGCGGGTGATGGACATCGACGCGCCGGAAACGCACGGGCCGCGCTGTGCCGAGGAAGCCGCTCTGGGAGCGCGGGCGACGCAGCGATTGCAGCAGTTGATGAATGCCGGCCCTTTCTCGCTGGAGAGCGGGGATCGGGAGACGGACCGCTATGGGCGGGCGCTGCGGGTGGTGACGCGCGGCGGGCAGTCGATCGGCGAGATGCTGGTGAGCGAAGGGCTGGCGCGGGAATGGGACGGGGCGCGGCACCCATGGTGTTGATGGCCCGCTATTGATGGCCCGGTGTTAAGCGGGTCGGGAGGGGAGGGCCTTCGCCCTCCCCCTACCGCTTAGCGGCAGCTCAGATTGCCGCGGTCGATCTCCCGGCCCAGCAGCGCGCCCGCGCCTGCGCCGATGAGGATGCCCGCCGTGTTCGAATAGCCGCGGTCGAGCTGGCCGCCGAGCAGGCCGCCCAGCGCCGCGCCGACGATCAGACCGGTGGTGCCGTCCGAACGGCGGCAATAATAGCGGTCGTCATAGCCGCGATAGATGCGGGTGGAGCGGGTGACGCGGATCGGCTCGTAACCGCCGCGATAATAGCGGTCAGGCCGATAGTAGCGGCCATAGCGCGGGTCCGGCCGGTTCCAGTCATAGCTGTAGATCACGCCGCCGGGACGGCGCCAGCCTTCGTGACGGCCATTGTCGTGGCGGCCGCCATGCTTCCAGTCGTCGCGGCCATGGCCCTTGCCATGTCCGGCCCAGGGCGGCGGATCGGCGGCGGCAGGGGCGGCGCTCAGCGTCACGGCGCCAAGCGACAGGGCGGCGAAAGCGGTTTTCAGGGTGGATTTCATCTCTGGCTCCCTTGGTCGACTTTTCGATGGGAGCACAACAAACCAAAGCAGATAAACGTTGCATGAACGGAACAAAACAGGGCGTTCATGCGGGGGTCAGCTTGCCGGCCGGCGGGGACGGCCGGCAAGCATTGCCTTGGACCGAAAGGCGGCACCGTGGGAGCGGTGCCGCCTTTTCGCCTGTCATGATTATTCCGCCGCGATCCCGGCGGCCTTGAACATATCTGGATCGCCCGCTTCATCCGCATTGGCGGCGGTGCCGCCCTTGAGCTTGGAGCGGCGGTCGAACGCATCCCACACGTCGTTCCACTGGCCGCGGGTGGCCGCCTTTGAATATTCCGTGGCGCGGGTTTCGAAGAAATTGGCGTGCTCCACGCCGTTCAGCAGCGGGGTCAGCCAGGGGAGCGGGTGCTCGTCGATCATGTAGATGGGCTTCAGGCCCAATTGCCCCAGGCGCCAGTCGGCGATGTAGCGGACATATTTCTTGATGTCCTTGGGCGTCATGCCGGGCACCGGGCCCATTTCGAAGACGAGGTCGACGAAGGCGTCCTCGATGCGGACGGTCTTCTGGCACATGTCCATGATGTCGTCCTTGACCGCCGGGGTCAGGCAGTCGCGTTCCTTCACGAAGGCGTGGAACAGGCGGACGATGCCCTCGCAGTGTAGCGTCTCGTCGCGGACCGACCAGCTCACGATCTGGCCCATGCCCTTCATCTTGTTGAAGCGCGGGAAGTTCATCAGCATCGCGAAGCTGGCGAAAAGCTGCAACCCCTCGGTGAAGCCGCCGAACATGGCCAGCGTCTTGGCGATGTCCTCGTCCGTGTCGACGCCGAACTGCTGGAGATAGTCGTGTTTGTCCTTCATCTCCTTATACTGCATGAAGGCGCTATATTCGCTTTCCGGCATGCCGATGGTGTCGAGCAGGTGCGAATAGGCGGCGATGTGGACCGTTTCCATGTTGCTGAAGGCGGTCAGCATCATCTTGATTTCGGTCGGCTTGAACACGCGGCCGTATTTTTCGTGGTAGCAGTCCTGCACCTCCACGTCCGCCTGGGTGAAGAAGCGGAAGATCTGCGTCAGCAGGTTGCGTTCATGGTCGCTGAGCTTCTGCGCCCAATCGCGGCAATCCTCGCCCAGGGGCACTTCCTCCGGCAGCCAGTGGAGCTGCTGCTGGCGCTTCCAGAACTCATAGGCCCAGGGATATTCGAAGGGCTTGTAGACCTTGCTGGCTTGAAGAAGGGGCATGGGTTTTTACTCCGCGAAACTTATACCAGACCCTCTCCCCTTGTGGGAGAGGGAGGGGCCCATCGCGTCAGCGATGGGAGGGTGAGGGGTGAAGGCGGCGATGGTTGCCAGCACGCCTTCCAGATTCTGCATCACGTCATGGTTCCAGAAGCGGATCACGCGATAGCCTTCCCGTTCGAGGAAGGCCGTGCGGGGCGCATCTGCCGATTCTTCATGTTGGCCGCCATCCAGTTCGACGACCAGGCGGGCGGCATGAGAGGCGAAGTCCGCGAAATAGGGGCCGATGGGAACCTGGCGGCGGAACTTCGCTGCGGACAGCTTTTGGCGGAGCTGCTTCCAGAGCAGCTTCTCAGCATCCGTGGCGTTGCGGCGCAGTTCTCTCGCACGGGCGATCGTCGGGTTTGGGGCCTTACCCCTCACCTTCCCACGCGGCTTTGCCGCGCGGGCCCCTTCCTCTCCCACAAGGGGAGAGGAAATTATCGGGTCACTGGCAGGCGAGGCACTCGTCATAGTCGGTGGTCTCGCCGATTTCGAATTTGGGGGCGTCGATGGTGTTGTCCGCTTCCACCCCGCCCGCGAAGCCGGCGCGCTGGACCGATTTCGAGCGGAGATAATAGAGCGACTTGATGCCCAGCTCCCACGCCCGGTAGTGGAGCATCAGCAGGTCCCATTTCTCCACATCGGCCGGGATGAACAGGTTCAGCGACTGCGCCTGGTCGATATAGGGCGTGCGGTCGGCGGCCAGTTCGAGCAGCCAGCGCTGGTCGATCTCGAAGCTGGTCTTGAACACATCCTTTTCCTCCTGGGTCAGGAAGTCGAGATGCTGGACGCTGCCGCCCTTTTCCAGGATCGAATTCCAGACAGCCGTCGAGTCCTTCGCCTTTTCGACCAGCAGCTTTTCGAGATAGGGGTTCTTGACCGCGAAGCTGCCCGACAGCGTCTTGTGGGTGTAGATGTTCGCCGGGATCGGTTCGATGCAGGCCGACGCGCCGCCGCAGATGATGCTGATCGACGCGGTGGGCGCGATCGCCATCTTGCAGGAGAAGCGCTCCATCACGCCCATGTCGGCGGCGTCCGGGCACGGGCCGCGCTCGACCGCGAGCTGCATCGAGGCTTCGTTCACCTTCTCGTTGATGTGCTTGAAGATGCGCAGGTTCCAGCTTTTCGCCATCGCGCCTTCGAAGGGAAGTCCCCGGGCCTGGAGGAAGGAGTGGAACCCCATCACCCCCAGGCCCACCGACCGTTCACGGCTCGCACTATATTTCGCCCGCGCCATTTCCGGCGGCGCGCGGTCGATATAGTCCTGCAGCACATTGTCGAGGAAGCGCATGACATCCTCGACAAACTGCCTGTCGTCCTTCCACTCATCCCAGGTTTCGAGATTGAGGGAGGAAAGACAGCAGACGGCCGTGCGGTCATTGCCGATATGGTCGCGACCCGTCGGCAAAGTGATTTCGGAGCAGAGGTTGGAGGTCGACACCTTGAGGCCGAGATCGCGGTGATGCTTGGGCATCGTGCGGTTCACGGTGTCGTTGAAGACGATATAGGGTTCGCCGGTGGCGAGGCGGACCTCCACCAGTTTCTGGAACAGGGCGCGGGCGTTGACGCTGCCGCGCACCGACTGGTCCTTCGGGCTGCGCAGGGCGAAGTCCTTGCCGTCGCGCACCGCCTCCATGAACTCGTCGGTCAGCAGGACGCCATGGTGCAGGTTCAGCGCCTTGCGGTTGAAGTCGCCCGACGTCTTGCGGATTTCCAGGAATTCCTCGATCTCCGGATGGGAGATGTCGAGATAGCAGGCAGCCGAGCCGCGGCGCAGGCTGCCCTGGCTGATCGCGAGGGTCAGCGAGTCCATCACGCGGACGAAGGGGATGATGCCGCTGGTCTTGCCGTTGAGGCCCACCGGCTCCCCGATGCCGCGCACATTGCCCCAATAGGTGCCGATGCCGCCGCCCCGGCTGGCGAGCCAGACATTCTCGTTCCAGGTGTTGACGATGCCTTCCAGGCTGTCGTCGACGCTGTTCAGATAGCAGCTGATGGGCAGGCCGCGTCCGGTGCCGCCGTTCGACAGGACGGGCGTCGCGGGCATGAACCAGAGGCGCGAGATATAGTCGTAGACGCGCTGGGCATGGTCGGCGTCGTCGGCATAGGCGGCGGCGACGCGGGCGAACAGGTCCTGATAGCTCTCGCCGGGCAGCAGATAGCGGTCCTGCAGCGTGTCCTTGCCGAAATCGGTCAGCAGCGCGTCGCGGCTGGCGTCGGTCACGACATGGAAACGGCGTTCCAGCACGGTTGACGAGCCCGGCGTGGGATCGGCCTTGGGGGCCGGCGCCTGGTCCGAAGGAGCGGGAGCCTTCTTCTTGTCCGCCACGGTTTCGACCACTTCGTCAATCACGGTTGCCACGTCGCTTGCACTCACCTGTTCGCTGTCTCGAAAATCCATGACCAGCTCCCCGAATGTTCCTGTTTCGTTCGATTCGGTCAA
The DNA here is from genome assembly GCF_015074805.1 of Sphingobium fuliginis. Classification (NCBI taxonomy): domain Bacteria; kingdom Pseudomonadati; phylum Pseudomonadota; class Alphaproteobacteria; order Sphingomonadales; family Sphingobiaceae; genus Sphingobium; species Sphingobium fuliginis. The sequence continues at coordinate 2,525,267 of NZ_CP060035.1, forward strand.
GCCGCTGCCGGCCGGGCCGAACGAATGTAGCATTATCGACCCGGTCAGGCACGGAGATGGGGCCAGCAGACGCGATCGCAAGGGCAAAAACAGCCTTCCTCCGGGAACCGGCCCGGTTGGTGCGATCACAATCTGTTGGGTAACCCCCGTTAACCCGATACAAGGGATAGTGCCACAGCTTCATTTCCTTTCAAGGGGGTAAATGACAGTTCGGGAACTCGGTTCATCGACGCGGAGACTCATTTCATCGACGGTCCGGCACGGCGCAGCGCAGCGACGCACGGACTTTCCTTGGCTTTGCAAAAGGCAAGAGGGACAATTTGGCGCGGAAAATAAATTTGGCTTGCCACGCAATTCCCCGGGCCGGGCGATTCCGCGCTTGGCGCTTCGTGACGGATGGATGACAAGACAGGGGAACGGAATGGCGCGAACCCATGGCCGACGAGAGGAGCCGACATGATTCTCTATTACCACCCCCTCTCCTCCTGCAGCTGGAAGGTGCTGATCGCCCTTTACGAGAACGGCACGGCTTTCGAAGCGCGCATGCTGGACGATCCGGCCGTGGCGGAGGCGTGGCTGACGCTGTGGCCGCTGGGGAAGTTCCCCGTGCTGCGGGACGAGGCGCGGGACAGGACGGTCGCGGAAACCAGCATCATCGTCGAATATCTGGGACGGCATCATCCCGGACCCTTCCGGCCGATACCCGAGGATGCCGACGCGGCGCTGGAGGTGCGGCTGATGGACCGGCTGTTCGACCTCTATGTGATGACGCCGATGCAGGCGATCGTCGCGGACAAGATCCGGCCCGAGGGCGTGGCCCGCGATTCCCATGGCGTGGGGGAGGCGCGGCGAATGCTGGGCAAGGCCTATGCGTTGCTGGAGGCGCGGATGGCGGGGCGGCGCTGGGCGGCGGGCGACGATTTCACCTTGGCCGATTGCGCGGCGGCCCCGGCGCTGTTCTATGCCGACAAGATCGAGCCGATGCGCGGGGGTTTTCCGGGGCTGCGCGCCTATCTGGAACGGTTGGAGGCGCGGGAAAGCTTTGCCCGGGTGCTGCGGGAGAAGCAGCCCTGGTGGTCCATGTTTCCCTTTGCGGATTAGGCCTTAGGGGATCGGGCAGCGCTTCCGAATCGCCTCAGGCCCGGCTCGGGGCCGTCTCGCGCGGCACGGCACGGTCCCGGCGACGGCGCCACCAGCCCAATATCGCCTCGCCAGCGGGCCGTTCGACCAGCCGGTTGATCAGCGTGCCCAGCGCCAGCGCCACGGCGAACGCCGCCGCAAATCCCGCCCAGGGGCTATATCCCGCCTCCGCCATCTTGAGCATCACGACGAAACCGACATGCTGGTGGATGAGGTAGAAGGAATAGCTGATACCGCCCATCCAGACGAGCGGACGAAGGCTGAGGAAGTGCAGCCGCCCGGCGGTCAGCGCTGCGAAGGCGGCGAGCAGCAGGAGGCCGGCCAGCATGATGTCCGGGCTGTCGATCGTCGCGATCGACAGCAGCGCAAGCGCGGCATAGGGCGCCTGTTGCAGCCAGCTCCGCTGCCCTGCCCAGACGCGATAGGACAATATGCCGATGATGAAGAAGGGCACGTAGCGCAGCACCAGCAGCATCACGATCCGCTCCGGCATGCCCGGCCACAGCGCATAGAGCCAGCGCAGGGCCAGCCAGGCGAGCAGTACGGGTTCCAGCCGCCTGAGGCCCGTCCACTTCCAGATCGACAGCATGCAGACATAGAAGGCGATCTCTACCGTCAGCGTCCAATAGGCGCCGTCGACCTCCGGCAGGAAGGCGAAGCCCTGCAGCATGGTGACATTGGCCAGGATCGCCCCCGGCCCGATCAGCAGTTGCGAGACATGGGCCAGATATTCGATGCCCAGCGTCAGCAGCATGGCGACCAGATAGGCGGGATAGAGCCGGGCGAAGCGGTTGATCAGGAAATCGGCGGTGGTGCGGATGCGATCGAGCGTGAAGAAGATCGCGAAGCCGGAGATGGCGAAGAACAGCAGCACCCGGTAATTGCCGCCCAGAAAGCGGAAGGGCACATGGGCCGCCTGGGGGAACAGCTCATGGAAGCGCGTCGAATAGTGGAAGACGAGCACGCACAGCGCGCCCAGCCCCCGCAAGGCGTCCAATTCCGTCAGGCGGCGGGTGGAAGGGCGCGGCCCCGTCATGAGTCCGCCATAGCAACAGAACAGCAATCATACCGTTAATATCGTGGTTAACGCGCAGCCCGGCGGCATTTCCGGAAAAAAAAGCGGCGGTGGCGCGACGAGGCCCGTTGCGCGCCCCGTCGGCCTATCGGCTGGCATGGCATTGCGCGTCAGCGGCGCAACCTGCGTGGAAAGCTATTGCCCGCCTACTTCCGCGGCGCGTTTCAGCCCCTGCAACTGTTCGGCCAGCACCCTGTCGACGATCGGAGCGATGCCCGCGGCACCGGCGCGGAGATAGCCGCCGACGACATAGCTCATCCCGACACGCGCGCCCTCGCCGTCGGGCGCAATGTCGAAGGTGAGCGTGCCGGTCACCGCCTCCGCCTGCAAAGGCCCCAGCGCTCCGGACAGGCGCAACTGCCTGTCGGGCTGCGCCTGGATCACGCGGCCATGTTCGACGCTGCCCGGCCTGCCGTCCTTCCCCGGCACCTTCTCGCAAAAGCAGCCGCCGGCTACGGGATCAAGGCTGAGATTGGCGGCGTCGCCGCTATATGTATGCTGCCCGTTCCACCAGCGCCCCGGCTGGCCCAACAGCCGATAGACGGTGGCCGCGTCGGCGGAGATGTGGACGCTGTTCTCCACGGCGAAGCCATGATCGCTGCTGCCGGTGACGGCAGAATGGGCCGGCGCAGCCATCGCCACGCCAGCCCATATCCATATCCGCTGCTTTCCCATCGCGCCTTCCCTTCCCTGATCAGAAGGGTAGCCTAATGCCGATTGCCGCATTTGCCGAGCGGCCGAATGCGGCAATCCGGCGCGAACGGAGAGGTGTCAGGCGCCTTTGCCGTCCAATATGGCGGCAATCGCGACCGTCACATCGTCCATATCGGCCATGCCGTCGACCCGCGAGACGATGCCGCGCGCTTCGTAGATCGGCAGGATCGGCGCGGTCTTGGCGCGATATTCGGCCATGCGGGTGCGGACGGTTTCCTCATTGTCGTCGGGACGGCGCTTGAATTCGTGCCCATGGCACTTGTCGCACTCGCCCTCGACCTTGGGCTGCTTGAAGCTGTCGTGATAGCCCTCGCCGCAGGTCGCGCAGGTGAAGCGGCCGGTGATGCGCTCTACCAGGGCATCCTCGTTCACTTCCAGTTCGATCACATGGTCTAGGGTGCGGTTGCGGTCGGCCAAGATGCCGTCCAGCGAATGGGCCTGCGCCTCCGTCCGCGGATAGCCGTCGAAGATCACGCCGGTTTCGGGCGCCAGGGCATCCAGCGCCTCCCCGATGATGCCGGAGACGATCTCGTCCGACACCAGTTCGCCGGCCTCCATCACCGCCTTGGCCTTGAGGCCGATGGGCGTCCCGGCCTTCACCGCCGCGCGCAGCATGTCGCCGGTCGAGAGTTGCACCATGGCCCGGCTGTCCACCAGGCGCGTCGCCTGCGTTCCCTTGCCGGCGCCCGGAGGGCCGAGCAGAATGATATTCATGTCGCGCATTCTCCCCTGTTCTTCGCGCTTTTTACCGTTCCGCGCCGCTTAGCGCAGACGCCCTTTCAGCTTCGCCTTCTTGATCAGATCCCCATATTGATGGGCGAGCAGGTGGCTCTGGATCTGCGTCACGGTGTCGACCGTAACATTGACGACGATCAACAGGCTAGTCCCACCAAGGTAGAAGGGAATGCCCGCCCGGGCGATCACGAATTCCGGCACCAGGCAGATGAAGGCCAGATAGGCCGCACCGATCACCGTGATCCGGGTGAGCACATAGTCGAGATAATTTTCGGTGTTCTTGCCCGGACGGATGCCGGGAATGAAGCCGCCATTGCGCTTCAGATTGTCGGCCGTCTCTTCCGGATTGAACACCACGGCGGTGTAGAAGAAGCAGAAGAAGACGATGCCGAGACCGTAGAGCGCCATATAGACCGGGCTGCCGTGCGACAGATACTGGTTCAGCGTCAGCACGAAATCGCCCAGCCTGCTCTCGCCCGCCACGGTCTGGCCGGCGAATTGCGAGACGGTGAGCGGCATCAGCAGCAGCGAGCTGGCGAAGATCGGCGGGATCACGCCCGCCGTGTTGACCTTCAGCGGCAGATGGCTGCGGTCGGCCTGCATCAGGCCCTGGCGCGTCTGGCGCTTGGGATATTGGATCAGCACCCGGCGCTGCGCCCGCTCCATGAAGCAGATGAAGGCGATGAGGCCGAAACCGAGCACGATCACCAGGAAGATGACCAGGCCGGAAATCGCGCCCGTGCTGCTCGACTTGAACAGGTTGCTGAGCGTCACCGGCAATTGCGCGACGATGCCCGCCATGATGATGAGCGAGACGCCGTTGCCGATGCCGCGCGAGGTGATCTGCTCACCCAGCCACATCAGGAACATGGTGCCGCCGATCAGCGAGATCACCGCCGCGACGCGGAACAGATAGCCCGGATCGACCACCGCCTGCACGCCGGACTGGGCGCCGAAGCTTTCCAGCCCCACGGCGATGAAATAGCCCTGGACGGCGGTCAGGCCCACCGTGCCGTAGCGGGTATATTGGTTCAGCTTCTTGCGGCCGCTTTCGCCTTCCTTCTTGATCGCCGCGAGTTGCGGCGAGAGGGAGGCGGCGAGCTGCACCACGATCGAGGCGGTGATGTAGGGCATCACGCCGAGCGCGATCAGGCTCATGCGCGACAGCGACCCGCCCGAGAAGGTGTTGAAGATGTCGAGGATGCCGCCATTGGTCTGCTTGTAAAGCTGCGACAGCGCGGTCGGATCGACGCCCGGCAGCGGCACGAAGCTCAGGAAGCGGAAAACGATCAGCGCGCCCAGGGTGAACCACAGGCGCTTCTTGAGGTCGGTGGCCTGGCTGAACTTCGCCAGGCTGAGATTGGATGCGAGCTGGTCGGCTCTCGATGCCATCTTGGCTGCCCTTCAAAACATCTTGCCGGGATTTGGAAAGCCCGGAGCGGAATCGCTAACCCCTTAGCGGGGCGATGGGGCGCTGTCGAACCGGGAATTGCACCCCGTCCATTCCGAATGGCCTTGCGCCTGTCGACAGGCTCAGCCTCCACTCGATACGGACGGCGAGGGTTCCGGAGTCCCCAAAACACGTGGCCCCGCTCACCCATATCGGGCAGCGGGGCCATGCTTGCAAGCCTTACGGCTTAATTCACGCCTTCTTCGCGGCCTTGGCGCTGCCCTTCTTGGCGGCGGCCTTTTCAGCGGCGGGAACGACGGCGATCACTTCGACCTTGCCGCCAGCCTTTTCGACGGCTTCGACAGCGCCCTTCGACGCGCCGGCGACGAGCAGGTTGACCTTGGCCGTCAGTTCGCCCTTGCCGAGCAGACGCACGCCGTCCTTGCCGCCACGGGCCAGGGCGGCCGCCTTCAGCGCCGCGTGGTCGATGGTCGCATTGGCGTCCAGCTTGCCGGCGTCGATCGCCTTCTGCACCGCGCCGAGGTTCACGATCGCGTAATCCTTGGCGAAGATGTTGTTGAAGCCGCGCTTCGGCAGACGCATGTGGAGCGGCATCTGGCCGCCTTCGAAGCCGTTGATGCTGACGCCAGAACGCGCCTTCGCGCCCTTCTGACCGCGACCGGCGGTCTTGCCCTTGCCCGAGCCGATACCACGGCCGACGCGCATCCGGCCCTTGCGGGCGCCGGCATTGTCATTGAGTTCGTTAAGCTTGGTCATAATCTGCACTCGCTTTCGCTATGTTCGCGCGAAGGCCCGATCCACCAGGACCGGGCCGGAGCCCCGGCGAATGCCGGGGCCTCGTGAGGCTGGGCGCATCCCGTTGAAGAAGCGCCCAGCGGTTTGCGATCCCGGCTTGCGCCGGGATGACGGTTTAGTCGACCACCGCCACCATATGGGGCAGCTTCGCGATGGCGCCGCGGACTTCCGCAGTGTCTTCCAGCTCCACCACGCGGTGCATCTTGCCAAGGCCGAGGCCGATCAGAATCTTCTTCTGAGCTTCGGGACGGCGGATCGGTGAGCCGATCTGCTTGATCTTGATCTTCGCCATGATGTCTTACTCCGCAATCGCTTCGGCATCCGCCTGGGCGACTTCGGCCGAGGCGCCGCCGCGACGGAGCAGGTCGGCAACCTTCTTGCCGCGACGCTGCGCCACCGCCTTGGGGCTGACCTGTTCACCCAGCGCCTCGAAGGTCGCCCGGATCATGTTGTAGGGGTTCGACGTGCCGTTCGACTTGGTCACGACGTCAGCGACGCCGAGGCTTTCGAACACGGCGCGCATCGGACCGCCCGCGATGATGCCCGTACCGGCAGGCGCCGAACGCACGGTCACCTTGCCGGCGCCGAAATGGCCCTTGCCGTCATGGTGCAGGGTGCGGCCTTCCTTCAGCGGAACGCGGACCATCGCCTTCTTCGCCGAAGCGGTCGCCTTGCTGATGGCTTCGGGCACTTCGCGCGCCTTGCCATGGCCGAAGCCCGCACGGCCCTTGCCGTCACCAACGACGACCAGAGCGGCGAAACCGAAGCGCTTGCCGCCCTTCACCGTCTTCGAGACGCGGTTGATGTGAACCAGCTTCTCGATCAGCTCCTCACCCTGTTCCTCGTCACGATTGCCGCGACGGTCGTCGCGACGGCCACGGCCGCCACGCTCGCCACGGTTGCGGTCACCGCCACGGCCACGGCCCCGACCGGGACCCCGGCCTTCGGTCTGCTCGCCGCCTTCAACGGCCGCGGGTGCGCCCGGCTGGGCCTGGATATCGTTTTCGTCAGCCATGATCAGAACTCCAGCCCGGCTTCACGGGCCGCATCGGCCAGCGCTTTGACGCGGCCATGGAACAGGAAGCCACCACGGTCGAAGACGACCCGGGTGACGCCGGCGGCGGTCGCCGCAGCGGCAACGCGCTTGCCGACATCCGCAGCGGCATCGGCGGTGGCGCCGGTATTGCCGCGGACATCCTTGTCCAGGGTCGACGCGGCGGCCAGGGTCTTGCCCTGCGCATCGTCGATGATCTGGGCATAGATGTGACGGCCCGAACGGTGGACGCTGAGGCGCGGGCGGGTACCCGAAACAGCCTTGAGCGCGGTGCGGACGCGGCGGCGACGCCGCGCGAAGAGGGAAAGCTTTGCCATCTTACTTCTTCTTCCCTTCCTTGCGGAAGATGAACTCGCCGGCGTACTTGATGCCCTTGCCCTTATAGGGTTCGGGCTTGCGCCAGCGGCGGATCTCGGCGGCAACCTGACCCACCTGCTGCTTGTCGATGCCGCTGATCTCGACCGTGGTGTTGTCCGGGGTCTTGATCTCGATGCCTTCGGGCACCGCGAAGTCGACGTCATGCGAATAGCCGAGCTGCAGCTTCAGGGTCTTGCCCTGGGCATTGGCGCGGTAGCCGACACCGGTGATCAGCAGCTTCTTCGAGAAGCCCTCCGTCACGCCGGTGATCAGGTTCTGGATCAGCGTGCGCTGCATGCCCCAGAAAGCGCGGGCGCGCTTGCTGTCATTGGCAGGCTTCACCGCGATCGAGCCTTCCTCGATGCTGTAGGTGACTTCGTCGGCCAGCGGCAGCGACAGGGTGCCCTTGGGACCCTTCACCGAAAGCTGGCCGTCGGCGATGGCCGCGGTGACGCCCGCGGGGACGGCAACCGGCTTCTTACCAGTACGGCTCATCAGAACACCTCCGCCAGCACTTCGCCGCCGACATTCTGCTCGCGCGCTTCGGCGTCGGACAGAACGCCCTTGGGCGTCGAGACAATGGTGATGCCAAGGCCGTTGCGCACGACGGGAAGTTCCTTGGAACCCGAATAGACGCGGCGGCCGGGCTTGGACACGCGGGCGACATGCTTGATCGCCGGCTGGCCCTCGAAATATTTCAGCTCGATGCGCAGGCCGGCATGCTTGCCGAGCAGTTCCTCGGAATAGCCGCGGATATAGCCTTCGCGCTGCAGCACGTCGAGCACGCGGGCGCGGAGCTTCGAAGCGGGGGACACAACGCTGTCCTTCTTCGCCTGCTGCCCGTTGCGGATGCGGGTGAGCATATCACCCAGGGGATCGGTCAATGCCATCTCAAATGATCCTTACCAGCTCGACTTGGTGACGCCGGGGATCAGGCCCTTGTTGGCCAGATCACGCAACTGCACGCGGCAGAGACGGAATTTGCGGTAATAGGCCCGGGGACGGCCCGTCAGCTCGCAGCGATTGCGCACGCGGGTCGGGTTGCCGTTGCGGGGGATTTCCGCCATCTTCAGACGCGCGATCAGACGCTCCGTGTCGTCGAGCGCGGTATCGGCTGCGATCGCCTTGAGCTTCGCATAGCGGCCGGCATATTTCTTCACCAGCTTCTTGCGGCGCTCATTCTTGTTGATCGAACTCAGTTTCGCCATGACTTAAGTTCTCTTTCTTAGCCTAACGGTTGGAAAGAGAAGCGGGACCTTTTCAGGCCGCCTGCTTCTCTTCGAGCGGGAAGGGGAAGCCGAAGAGACGCAGCAGTTCGCGCGCTTCCTCGTCCGTCTTCGCCGTGGTGGTCACGATGATGTCCATGCCGCGCACCTTGTCGATGCGGTCATAGTTGATCTCGGGGAAGATGATCTGCTCCTTGATGCCGAAGGCATAGTTGCCGCGGCCGTCGAAGCTCTTCGGGTTGAGACCGCGGAAGTCGCGCACGCGGGGCAGAGCGATGTTGATCAGGCGATCAAGGAACTCATACATGCGCTCGCGGCGCAGCGTGACCTTGGCGCCGATCGGCATGCCTTCACGCAGCTTGAACTGCGCGATCGACTTGCGGGCCTTGGTGATGACCGGCTTCTGGCCGGCGATCAGTTCCATTTCCTCGGCGGCCGAAGTGACCTTCTTCTTGTCCTGCGTGGCTTCGCCAACGCCCATGTTGAGCGTGATCTTCTCGATCTTCGGCACTTCCATGACGTTCTTGTAACCGAACTTCTCGGTCATCGCCTTGGCGATTTCGGCGTCATAGAGCGCCTTCGAGCGCGGGATGTACTTGTCGCTCATTACAGCACCTCACCGGACTTGACGGCGACACGGACCTTCTTGCCGTCGCGATCCTCGAAGCGGACGCGGGTCGGCTTGCCATCCTTGTCAGCGACAGCGACGTTCGAAATGTGGAGCGGCGCGGGCTTGCGCTCGATGCCGCCCTGCGGGTTCGCCTGGTCGGGCTTGCGGTGACGCGCATGCACGTTGATGCCTTCGACGAGGACCTTGTCCTCCTTCGGCAGCACCTGCAGGACGGCGCCGGTGCGGCCCTTGTCCTTGCCGGCCAGGATGACGACCTTGTCGCCCTTCTTGATCTTGGCAGCGCTCATTACAGCACCTCGGGGGCGAGCGAGATGATCTTCATGTGCTTCTTGGCGCGCAGTTCGCGAACGACCGGGCCAAAGATACGGGTGCCGATCGGCTCCTCGTTCTTGTTGATCAGCACGGCGGCATTGCCGTCGAAGCGAATCACGCTGCCGTCAGCGCGGCGCACGTCCTTGGCGGTGCGCACGATGACGGCGCGGTGCACGTCACCCTTCTTCACCTTGCCACGAGGCGCAGCTTCCTTGATCGAGACGACGATGATGTCGCCCACGCTCGCGAAACGACGCTTCGAGCCGCCCAGCACCTTGATGCACTGGACGCGCTTGGCGCCGCTGTTGTCAGCGACGTCAAGATTGGATTGCATCTGGATCATGGATCCGGTTCCTTCTTATTTGGCCTACCGGGACAATTCCCGGCGGTTCCGAATTTCACTGCACTAGAGCCCTTGGCGAACCATCTGACTCTACCTTTGAGGAGCCATCTGACTCTACCTTTGAGGAGCCATCTGACTCTACGCGAAGCGCGGGCCTGTACCCTTTCCAGGCGGAAAAGGCCAGCCCCGCGCGACACTTTTCTTCAAAGGCTCAGCGAGCCTCCCTCAGGCCGCCGTTTCCGGCGACTTGTGGGTGTCCACACGCTCGATGACCTTCCAGGTCTTGAGCTTGGAAATCGGAGCGGTCTCCTCAATGCGGACCGTTTCGCCTTCCTTGTAGACATTGCCCTCGTCATGGGCATGGTACTTCTTCGAACGGCGGATGATCTTGCCGTAGAGCGCATGCTTAACCTTGCGCTCCACGCGAACCACCACCGTCTTGTCGGTCTTGTCGGAAACCACCGTTCCCGTCAGCACGCGCTTGGGCATCGTGTGATTTCCTTCTTACTTCGCAGCCGAGCGCGAACGCTCGGACTGAAGGGTCTTGATCTGCGCGATCGACCGGCGGACTTCACGCACGCGGCTGGGCTTTTCCAGCTGGTTGGTGGCCGCCTGGAAGCGCAGGTTGAACTGCTCGCGCTTCAGGTTGTTGAGTTCGGTCGACAGTTCGTCGTCCGTCTTGGTCTTGAGGTCGGCAACGTTCGCCACGGCTTAGCCCTCCAGGTGCGAGGTGTCGCCGAGGCGGGCAACGACCTTGGTCTTGATGGGCAGCTTCATCGCGGCGCGCGAGAAGGCCTCTGCTGCGAGCGGGCCGGGAACGCCGTCCAGTTCGAACAGGATGCGGCCGGGCTTGACGCGGGCCGCCCAATATTCGACCGAACCCTTGCCCTTGCCCTGACGGACTTCGGCGGGCTTCTTCGACACCGGCACGTCGGGGAACACGCGGATCCACAGACGGCCCTGACGGCGAAGGTGGCGCTGGATCGCGCGGCGGGCCGCCTCGATCTGGCGGGCGGTGACGCGCTCGGGTTCCAGAGCCTTCAGACCGTAAGCGCCGAAGTTCAGGGCCGAACCGCCCTTGGCGTCGCCCTTGATCCGGCCCTTGAAGGTCTTGCGGAACTTCATTTTCTTCGGTTGCAGCATGACGCTATACCTATCTTATTCTCAGCGCGCCGGGCGCACGCCGGAGGTCTGAGCCTCCAGCATCAGCCGGTCGGTAGCCATCGGATCGTGACCAAGGATTTCGCCCTTGAAGATCCAGACCTTGATGCCGCAAACGCCATAAGCGGTGTGCGCTTCGGCTTCGGCATAATCGACATTCGCGCGCAGCGTGTGCAGCGGAACGCGGCCTTCGCGATACCATTCCACGCGGGCGATCTCCGCGCCGCCCAGACGGCCGCCGCAGGTGATCTTGATGCCTTCGGCACCCAGACGCAGGGCGCTCTGCACCGCGCGCTTCATTGCACGGCGGAACGCCACGCGGCGCTCCAGCTGGTCGGCAATGCCCTGCGCGACGAGCTTGGAGTCGATTTCCGGCTTGCGGATCTCTACGATGTTCAGGCTGACGTCCGAAGAGGTCAGGCTGCCCAGCTTCTTGCGCAGCTTCTCAATGTCCGCGCCCTTCTTGCCGATGATGACACCGGGGCGGGCAGCGTAGATCGACACGCGGCACAGCTTGGCGGGACGCTCTATCACCACCTTGGAGATCGCGGCCTGCGGCAGGTTCTTCATGATATACTGGCGGATCTTCAGATCCTCCAGCAGCAGGCGGCCATAGTCGGCGCCTTCCGCGAACCAGCGGCTGTCCCAGGTACGGTTGATCTGCAGACGCAGACCGATCGGATTGCTCTTGTGACCCATGTCTCTTACGCCTCCGCTTCTTCAGCTGCTTCGCGAACGACGATGCGCACGCGGCTGAAGGGCTTCAGGATCCGGGTCGACTTGCCGCGGCCGCGAGCGTGGAAGCGCTTCATGGTGAAGCTCTTGCCCACCGATGCTTCCGCGACGACCAGCGAGTCGACGTCCAGATTATGATTGTTTTCCGCATTGGCGATGGCCGAAGCCAGCACCTTGCGCACGTCGACCGCCATCGCCTTCTTCGAGAAGGCGAGGATGTTCAGCGCGTCCTCGACCTTGCGGCCGCGGATCAGCGTGGCGACCAGGTTCAGCTTCTGGGCCGAACCGCGGATCTGCGTGCCGACGGCCAGCGCCTCATTGTCGGCGACGCGACGGGGAGCCTTTTCCTTGCTCATTAGCGCTTGCCCTTCTTGTCGGCGGCGTGGCCGGGGAAGTAGCGGGTCGGGGCGAATTCGCCCAGCTTGTGACCCACCATGTCCTCGTTCACCGAGACCGGCACATGCTTGCGGCCGTTATAGACGTTGAACGTCAGGCCGACGAACTGCGGCAGGATGGTGGAACGGCGCGACCAGGTCTTGATCGGACCCGAACGGCCACCGGCGTCCTGCGCCACTTCCGCCTTCTTCAGAAGGCTGAGGTCCACGAACGGACCTTTCCAGACGGAACGAGCCATCTCGCTTACCTCTTCTTCTTCGCGTGGCGGCTACGGATGATGAACTTGTCCGTCGCCTTGTTGTGGCGGGTGCGCGCACCCTTGGTCGGCTTGCCCCAGGGTGTGACCGGATGACGGCCGCCCGAGGTCCGGCCTTCACCACCGCCATGCGGGTGGTCGACCGGGTTCTTCGCCACACCGCGCGTCAGCGGACGCTTGCCGAGCCAGCGGTTGCGGCCGGCCTTGGCGAGATTGGTGTTGGCGTTGTCCGGGTTCGACACGGCACCGACGGTGCCCATGCAGTCCGAACGGATGTAGCGCTGCTCGCCCGAGGACAGGCGGACCATCACCATGCCACGATCGCGGCCGACCAGCTGGGCGTAGGTGCCCGCCGAACGGCAGAGCTGACCGCCCTTGCCAGGCTTCATCTCGATATTGTGGATGATGGTGCCGACCGGCATCTGGCCGAGTTCCATCGCATTGCCCGGCTTCACGTCGGTCTTCTTGCCCGCGACGACCTTGTCACCGGGGGCCAGACGCTGCGGCGCCAGGATATAGGCCTGGGTGCCGTCGGGATAGTTGACCAGCGCGATGAAGGCGGTGCGGTTGGGGTCATATTCCAGACGCTCGACCGTGCCCTCGACGTCCCACAGGCGACGCTTGAAGTCGATGATGCGGTAGCGCTGCTTGTGACCGCCGGCGATGCCGCGCGAGGTCACATGACCCTTGTTGTTGCGGCCGCCGGTCTTGCGCTTGCCTTCGGTCAGCGCCTTGACGGGCTTGCCCTTGTGCAGCGCGCTGCGGTCGACGAGGATCAGGCCGCGCTGGGCGGGGCTGGTCGGGTTGTAGCTCTTAAGCGCCATGGTCAGCGCACTCCTTCGGTGATGTCGATCGACTGGCCATCGGCCAGGCGAACGATCGCCTTCTTGACGTCCGAGCGCGTATAGGGCTTGCCCTTCCACTTCTTGGTCTTGCCCTTGGCGACCAGCGTGTTCACGCTCTTGACCGTCACGCCCCAAATGGCTTCGACGGCGGCCTTGATCTCCGGCTTCGACGCATCGTTGGCGACCTTGAAGACCACGGCGTTGTTCTCGGAGAGAAGGGTCGACTTCTCGGTGATGACCGGCGCGACAACGACGTCATAATGACGGTTGTCGACGGTCGCGGCTTCTTTCTTAGCCATTGAAACGCGCCTCCAGCTTTTCGACCGCGGCGCGCGTCAGCACCAGCGAATCCGCCTTAAGGATGTCGTAGACATTGGCGCCGACGGCCGGCAGCAGGTCCACGCCGACAATGTTCGCCGAAGCCTTCGCGAAGCTGACGTTCACCGCGTCGCCGTCGATGAACAGAGCCTTGTTGAGGTTCAGCTTGGCGAGGTGCGCGACCAGAGCCTTGGTCTTGCCTTCCGCCACGTCGAGATTGTCGAGAACGATCAGCGATCCGTCCTTGGCCTTCGACGACAGGGCCATTTTCAGGCCGAGCGCACGAACCTTCTTGTTGAGGTCGTGGCCGAAGGTGCGGGCGCGGGCGCCGTGCGCCTTACCACCGCCGATGAACACGGGCGCCTTGCGGTCGCCGTGACGGGCGGTGCCGCCGCCCTTCTGGCGGCCAAACTTCTTGCCGGTGCGGGCAACGTCCGAACGCTCGCGGGTGGCGCGGGCCGGGGCGCGACGCTTTTCGAGTTGCCAGGTGACGACGCGGTGCAGAATGTCGGTGCGGGGTTCGACGCCGAACACGGCATCGTTCAGTTCCACTTCACCGGCGGCTGCGGCATCGAGGGTCTGTACCTTGACCTTCATGATTAGCCCTCCTGGCCTTCGGTCGCTTCGGGAGCGGCCGCTTCTTCAGCGGGCGTTTCGGCCGGAGCGTTGTTGCTGTTGGCAGCCTGCTTCAGGCTCGCCGGATAGGGCGCGTCGGCTGGACGCTTGACCTTGACGGCGTCGCAGACGGTCAGCCAGGTGCCCTTGGCGCCGGGGACGCTGCCCTTGACGAACAGCAGGCCGCGCTCGACGTCCGTGCGGACGATTTCGAGATTCTGCTGGGTGCGCTCGCGGTCACCCATGTGACCGGCCATCTTCTTGTTCTTGAAGACGCGGCCCGGGTCCTGACGGTTACCGGTCGAACCATGGGCACGGTGGCTGATCGAGACGCCGTGGGTGGCGCGCATACCGCCGAAGCCCCAGCGCTTCATGGCGCCGGCGAAACCCTTACCCTGGGTGTGGCCGGCAACGTCGACCAGCTGGCCGGCGATGAAATGATCGGCCGCGATTTCGGCGCCGACATCGAGGAGCGCATCCTCGGCGACGCGGAATTCGACCAAACGCGCTTTCGGCTCCACTTCCGCCTTGGCGAAGTGGCCGCGCTGCGGCTTGGCGACATTCTTGACCTTCGCGACGCCCGCACCGAGCTGAACCGCGACATAGCCGTCGCGATCGGTTTCCTTGCGGGCCACGACCTGATTGCCCTCAAGGGCCAGAACCGTAACCGGAATATGACGTCCGTCCTCCTGGAACAGACGGGTCATCCCGACTTTCTTAGCGATCACGCCTGTGCGCATCACCGATTACTCCCATAGAGGCCCGCCTTAGCAGCGGGCGTATCCAACGAAAAAACCGCTCAGGATTTCTCCCTCGCGGCCCAACCCCAATATAGATCACCCCGTCCGGGTTGGATGCCGACCCCTATTCGGGACCAGCGACGGGGGACCAGGACCACGAGCCCTTTCCGGTTCACCGGAGAGGCCGTGCGGTATCCCTGTGTCTTTTGAGCTTCCGGCCAGCGGAATGCCCGATACCCTGCCCACCTTGCGGGTTGGCAGGGACTTGCCGGCTTCAGGCCAGCTTGATTTCGACGTTCACGCCGGCAGCCAGATCCAGCTTCATCAGCGCGTCGACCGTCTGCGGCGTCGGCTGCACAATGTCAAGCATGCGCTTGTAGGTGCGGACCTCGAACTGCTCGCGCGACTTCTTGTCGATGTGCGGACCACGGTTGACCGTGAACTTTTCGATGCGCGTCGGAAGGGGAATCGGACCGCGGATAAGGGCGCCGGTGCGGCGGGCGGTGTCGGCGATGTCGCCGGTCGCCTGATCGAGCACGCGATGATCGAACGCCTTGAGGCGAATGCGGATGTTGCTGTCCATTGTTCCTGTACCGATGCGAAAGAGCCAAAACCCGGAGCATTTTCAGAAATCAGCCGGAGCAGCCGATGATTTATGAAAATGCGCCAACCAAAAAAATATCCGCCCCGTTCCTTGCCCTTCTAGCTCGACTGGAGCCGGAGAAAGGCGATCCGGGGCGGTAAAAAACTCAGCGGCGCGAATCAGGCGATTCGCGCCGCTGCGGTCCTATATTACTTCGAGATCGTGCCGACAACCCCTGCACCGACGGTGCGGCCGCCTTCGCGGATGGCGAAGCGGAGACCCGCGTCCATCGCGATCGGGGCGATCAGCTTCACGCCGAGCTTCACGTTATCGCCGGGCATGACCATCTCGGTGCCCTCGGGCAGGATCACTTCGCCGGTCACGTCGGTGGTGCGGAAGTAGAACTGCGGACGATAGTTGGCGAAGAACGGAGTGTGACGGCCGCCTTCTTCCTTCGACAGGACGTAGACTTCCGCGTCGAACTCGGTGTGCGGGGTGATGGTGCCGGGCTTGGCCAGAACCTGACCGCGCTCAACTTCTTCACGGCCCACGCCACGGATCAGCGCGCCGATGTTGTCGCCGGCCTCACCCTGATCGAGCAGCTTGCGGAACATTTCGACGCCGGTCACGGTGGTCTTGCGGGTATCCTTCAGACCGACGATCTCGACTTCCTCGCCAACCTTGACGATGCCGGTCTCGACGCGGCCGGTCACGACGGTGCCGCGACCCGAGATCGAGAACACGTCTTCGATCGGCATCAGGAACGGACGATCGACCGGACGCTCCGGCTGCGGGATGAACGAGTCGACAGCGGCCATCAGCTTCAGAACGGCGTTCTTACCGATTTCGTCGTTCGAACCGTCCAGAGCCTTGACGGCCGAACCGGGGATGACGGGGATGTTGTCGCCGTCGAAGTCGTAGGACGACAGCAGCTCGCGGATTTCCAGCTCGACCAGTTCCAGGATTTCCGGATCGTCGACGAGGTCGACCTTGTTCATGAACACGACGAGCTGCGGCACGCCGACCTGGCGGGCGAGCAGGATGTGCTCGCGGGTCTGCGGCATCGGGCCGTCGGTGGCCGAAACGACGAGGATCGCGCCGTCCATCTGGGCCGCGCCGGTGATCATGTTCTTGACGTAGTCGGCGTGACCCGGGCAGTCGACGTGCGCGTAGTGACGGGCTTCGGTCTCATATTCGACGTGGGCGGTCGAGATGGTGATGCCGCGCTCGCGCTCTTCGGGCGCCTTGTCGATATTGGCATAGTCGACGAAGGTCGCGCCGCCGGTTTCGGCGAGCACCTTGGTGATCGCCGCGGTCAGCGAGGTCTTGCCATGGTCGACGTGACCGATGGTGCCGATGTTGCAGTGCGGCTTGTTCCGCTCAAACTTAGCCTTAGCCATTTTATCCTACCTTCTAATCAAATCAGCTTTGGTCTGACCGCTCGGCCGCGCCTCGCGAAGGCGCGTCCATAGCAGCAAATTTAGAGAATGCCAGCCCAAAACCGAGCCGCTTGCGCGGCCCGGCCCGGGAAATTCATCAGGCCATCTTCGCCTTGACCTCGTCCGCCACATTCTGCGGCACTTCGTCATAGTGCGAGAAGATCATCGAGTAGTTCGCGCGCCCCTGGGTGAACGAGCGAAGCTGGTTCACATAGCCGAACATGTTGGCCAGCGGGACCATCGCCTCGACCACCTGCGCGTTGCCGCGGCTGTCGGTGCCCTGGATCTGGCCGCGGCGGCTGTTCATGTCGCCGATGACGTCGCCCAGATATTCCTCCGGGGTCACGACCTCGACCTTCATGATCGGTTCAAGCAGCTTGATGCCCGACTTGGCGGCCGCCTCGCGCATGGCGCCGCGGGCGCAGATTTCGAAGGCCAGGGCCGACGAGTCGACGTCGTGATAGGCGCCGTCCGTCAGGTGGACTTCGAAGTCGATGATCGGGAAGCCGATGAGATGACCGGTCTCGGCCGTCTCGCGGAAGCCCTTTTCCACCGACGGGATATATTCGCGCGGGATGTTGCCGCCCTTGATCTCGTCGAAGAACTGGTAGCCCGAACCGCGCTCGCCGGGGATGACGGTGACCTTGACGCGGCCGAACTGGCCCGAGCCGCCCGACTGCTTCTTGTGGGTGTAGTCGATGTCGACCTTCTTCGCGAGATATTCGCGATAGGCGACCTGCGGCGCGCCGACATTGGCCTCGACCTTGAACTCGCGCTTCATGCGGTCGACGAGGATTTCGAGGTGCAGTTCGCCCATGCCCTTGATGATGGTCTGGCCCGATTCGTGGTCGGTCGAGACGCGGAAGGACGGGTCCTCGGCGGCCAGGCGGTTGAGCGCGATGCCCATCTTTTCCTGGTCGGCCTTGGTCTTGGGTTCGACCGACAGCTCGATCACCGGCTCGGGGAATTCCATCCGCTCCAGGATGATCGGCTGGCGCTCGGCGCACAGCGTATCGCCGGTGGTGGTTTCCTTGAGGCCCGCCAGAGCGACGATGTCGCCCGCATAGGCGGTGTCGATGTCCTCACGCGAGTTGGCGTGCATGAGGAGCATGCGGCCGATCTTTTCCTTCTTGTCCTTGACCGAGTTCAGATAGCTGCCCTTGGTCAGCGTGCCCGAATAGACGCGCAGGAAGGTGAGCGAACCCACGAACGGGTCGTTCATGATCTTGAACGCCAGGCCCGAGAAGGGCGCGTCGTCGGCCGTCTTGCGGCTGTCGGGCTCGTCGGTGTCGGGGTTGATGCCCTGAACGTCGGGAATGTCGAGCGGCGAGGGCAGATAGTCGACCACCGCGTCGAGCAGCGGCTGCACGCCCTTGTTCTTGAACGCCGAACCGCACAGCACCGGCACGAAGGCATGGCCCAGCGTGCCCTTGCGGATCAGCTTCTTGAGCGTGGCGACGTCGGGCAGATTGCCTTCCAGATAGGCTTCCATCGCATCGTCGTCCTGTTCGACGGCGAGCTCGATCAGCTTCTCGCGATATTCGGCGGCCTTGTCGGCGAGGTCGGCCGGAATCTCCTCATAGGTGAACTCGGCGCCCAGATTCTCATCCTTCCAGATGATGGCGCGGTTCTCGACCAGGTCGACCAAGCCCTTGAAGTCCGATTCCGCGCCGATGGGCAGATAGAGGACAGCCGGGGTGGCGCCCAGACGGTCGATGATCGTCTGCACGCAATAATAGAAGTTGGCGCCGGTGCGGTCGAGCTTGTTGATGAAGCACATCCGCGGAACCTTGTACTTGTCCGCCTGGCGCCACACGGTTTCCGACTGCGGCTCAACGCCCGCGACGCCGTCGAACGCGGCGACCGCGCCATCGAGCACGCGCAGCGAACGCTCGACTTCGATGGTGAAGTCGACGTGGCCGGGGGTGTCGATGATGTTCAGGCGATGATCGTTCCAGAAGCAGGTCGTCGCAGCCGACGTGATGGTGATCCCACGCTCCTGCTCCTGCTCCATCCAGTCCATGGTGGCGGCGCCGTCATGGACTTCGCCGATCTTGTAGGACTTGCCGGTATAGTAAAGGATACGCTCGGTCGTGGTGGTCTTGCCGGCGTCGATATGCGCCATGATACCGAAATTGCGATAGCGTTCGAGCGGATGGCTGCGGGCCATGATGCTTCTCCGTTGCCGGCGCGCCGGCGGTTGGGGATTCGTTAAATCTGCGCGTGGCCCCTAAACCAATCCGTCCGCCATGGGTAGCCACCCGTGGCGAACGGACCGATTTTTCGAAACCATGAGAGGAAGCGGACGATATGGGCGCCCGCTTCGCCTTTTTCCAGCGCCGAATTACCAGCGATAGTGCGAGAAGGCGCGGTTCGCTTCCGCCATGCGGTGCGTGTCTTCGCGCTTCTTGACGGCATTGCCGCGGTTGTTGGCGGCGTCCAGCAGTTCACCCGACAGACGGGCGGCCATGGTGGTTTCGCTGCGGTTGCGCGACGCGGTGATCAGCCAGCGGATCGCCAGCGCCTGGGCGCGCTCCGGGCGCACTTCGACGGGGACCTGGTAGGTCGCACCGCCGACGCGGCGGCTGCGGACCTCGATGCCGGGCTTCACATTGTTCAGCGCGTCATGGAACATGGCGATCGGGTCCTTCTTGGACTTCGCCTCGACAGTGTCGAGAGCGCCGTACACGATGGACTCGGCGACGGCCTTCTTGCCGTCCTGCATGATGCTGTTCATGAACTTCGACAGCACGACATCACCGAATTTGGGATCGGGCAGGATGACGCGCTTTTCGGGGCGACGACGACGTGACATATTACTGGTCTCCCCTTACTTCGGACGCTTGGCGCCGTACTTCGAACGGCTCTGCTTGCGGTCCTTGACGCCCTGGGTATCCAGAACGCCGCGCAGCACGTGATAGCGCACACCGGGAAGGTCGCGCACGCGGCCGCCGCGGATCAGCACGACGCTGTGCTCCTGAAGGTTGTGGCCTTCACCCGGAATGTAGGTGATGACTTCGCGCTGGTTGACCAGGCGCACCTTCGCCACCTTGCGGAGAGCCGAGTTCGGCTTCTTCGGGGTCGTCGTGTAGACACGGGTGCAAACGCCGCGCTTCTGCGGGTTCGCTTCCATTGCAGGGACCTTCGACTTGGTCTTCTGCAGTTCGCGGCCCTTGCGGACCAGCTGGTTGATCGTTGGCATGAAGCCCTTCACCTTTTTCAGTTACTTTACCGCATGCATTCCCGCGTTCCTTGCGGCCTGGAAAACGAATCGCCTCCAAACAGCAAAGGCTCCGGCGGAAACCCGCCCGGAGCCGCAAGAGCACCGGCAATGTTCAGCTCTGATGCCCTGAGGACCGGGGTTCGGCGCGAACGAATCCGTCCATTCCGGCCTTTGGGCAGGCGCGCCTATAGCCATGTGGCGGCCGCCGGTCAAGAACAGGCCCGACGATCGCGCCGTCCCGATCCGACGTGGCGGGGACGGCAGGCGATGGCGCCTTTCTATCCGGAGTCGGAGAGTCCGCGAGGCCGGTTTGCGAAGGATGGAGAGCGCCGGCAAAAATTTCGCGGGGGATCGGAACCCTTTGCCCGGTTCCACGTTTCACCCCGTTCATCTTTCGACTCGTCACGACTCCGCTCCCCCGGATTCGCGCGACTCGATTCCTTTTGTTAGCGCCCCGTTCACTAAAAACGCATGCGGGGTCGCAATTGTCGCAATGGAGCAAGATGGGGGCAGCCGCCCTCTGGGCCGGCATGACCGCCCGGTGTTCGAAGCTGTGCCCGGAACGGGAGATTTTCCTGCGCTCCGGCGGCCAGGTGAAGTTCATCCGTATTTCGCGCGGGGCGCAGCTCGCCACGGTCGGCCTGCTCTCTTCCGCCTTGATCGGTGGGCTTGGGCTATCCCTGTCCATGGCCGCCAACAACGCGGAGATCGAGCAGGAGCGCGCCGCCCTCGCCGCCCGTGACAAGGCCGTTGCCAACAGCGCCAGCCAGGTCGAGCGCTACCGCAAGTCGGTCGACCAGCTCGCGCAGGAGTTGCAGGAACGCCAGGATTTCATGGACGACCTCTACCGCACGCATTTCGGTCAGGAGGGCGCGGCTCCGGCCGGCGATGTGGTCGGCAAGGCCGACAGCGGAACCAGGAACGGCACGTCCAAGCTCGACACCAAGATCAGCGTCGCGCCCGAAGCGGCGCCGTTGTTCCGGATCGACGCGCGGCAGCGCCGTTTTGCCGCCCTGCTGACCGACGCCGTCCGGCATCGTGCCGACAAGGCAGCCGCCGCGATCCGCAGCTTCGGCCTCAATCCCGACAGCCTCGCCCGCACGGCGGCCCGCGCGCAGGGCGGCCCCTTCGTGCCATGGGAAGGGCAGGACGTCCTGCCGGACGAGTTCGAAAAGCTCGCCCAGGCGCTGTCCCGCATGGAATTTCTGGAAGGGAGCCTGCTCGCCATCCCCTCCGGCAAGCCCACGGCGACGCCGATGCTGAGCAGCAGCTATGGCTACCGGAGCGATCCGTTCAACGGCCATGCGGCCTTTCACGCGGGTCTGGATTTTCCCGGCAGCATGGGCCAGCCGATCCTGGCGGCCGCATCGGGCAAGGTCAGCTTCGTGGGCCAGCGCAGCGGCTATGGCAATGTGGTCGAGGTTACCCATGGCAATGGCATCCTGACCCGATATGCCCATCTTTCGGGCTTCAGCGCGCGGGTCGGCCAGCAGGTGGCGCGCGGCGACGCCATTGCGCGGATGGGATCGACAGGCCGCTCCACGGGGCCGCATCTTCATTTCGAGGTGCGGGTGAACGGCAATGCCATCAATCCCCGCCGCTTCCTGGAGGCGCGCAAGGATGTCCTCCAGATCCAGCAGGTCGCCACGGCGCGTCTGGCGGATGTCGGCGGCCGCGGTTAGCGCTTTTGCTTCCGGCTGATCCGGATTTCCAGCTCCGCCTGATCCGCGCGCCTGCCTGCCGGGGGTTCATCTGCCCGAAAAGGAAAAGGGGCCGGAAACCCGACCCCTTCCCTTGCATTCGTAACGGTCGAACCGATCAGCGCTTCGAGAACTGGAAGCTGCGGCGGGCCTTGGCCTTGCCGTACTTCTTGCGCTCGACGGCGCGGCTGTCGCGGGTCAGGAAGCCTTCGGCCTTGACCGCGCTGCGCAGCGCCGGCTCGTACTTGGCGAGCGCCTGGGCGATGCCGTGCTTGACTGCGCCGGCCTGGCCGGACAGGCCGCCGCCCTTGACGGTGGCGATCACGTCATACTGGCCTTCGCGCTCGGTGACGCCGAAGGGCTGGTTGATCACCAGACGCAGGGTCGGGCGGGCGAAGTAGATTTCCTGATCGCGGCCGTTGACCGTGATCTTGCCGGTGCCGGGCTTCACCCAGACGCGGGCGACGGCATCCTTGCGGCGGCCGGTCGCATAGGCGCGGCCGAGGCTGTCGATTTCCTGGGCGCGCAGCGGAGCCGAGGGCTGGACCGGAGCGATCGGCGCGTCGGCGGCGACGGTTTCGGCAGCGGCCGGAGCGTTGGCGGTCAGCGACGCGAGGTCGGACAGGGACTGGCGGTTATCGGACATTATGCACCCACCTTGTTCTTGCGGTTGCGCGACGCGAAGTCGAGCACTTCGGGGTTCTGCGCGGCGTGCGGATGTTCGGCGCCGGCGAAGATGCGCAGGTTGCGCATCTGCTGACGGCCCAGCGGACCGCGGGGGATCATGCGCTCGACGGCCTTTTCCAGGACGCGTTCGGGGAAACGGCCTTCCAGAACCTTCTGGGGGGTGGTTTCCTTGATGCCGCCGGCATAGCCGGTGTGCTTGTAATAGACCTTGTCGGTCAGCTTGCGGCCGGTGAACTTCACCTTTTCCGCGTTGATGATGATGACATTGTCACCGCAATCGACATGGGGGGTGAAGCTCGGCTTGTGCTTGCCGCGCAGGATGTTCGCGACGGTCGAGGCGAGGCGGCCGACGACGAGGCCTTCCGCGTCGATCAGGACCCACTTCTTTTCGACCGTGGCCGGGGTCGCCGGCTTGGTGGTCTTCATCAGCGCCTTCATGGTGCCAATACTCCAAGAATGAAACAGTGAATTGAAGGCTGTTTCCAGCTTTCGGAAGATGCGCGCTAATGACGGGTGGAAGGGCGCAAGTCAAGAGATTCGGCGGCTTTGCTGACGGGTAAAATAATACCTGTCGATCAGCCCGTCCGATCGTCCACCCACCGGGCGAAGGCGGCATGGGCCGCGTCGACGGGCAGAGCGAGGATCGCCGGAACCTGATAATCGTGCAGTTCCGCGATGCGCGCCATCAGCGCGTCGCGGCGGGCGGGCGCGGTCTTGAAGAGGACGGGCACCTCCGCCGCGGTATCGACCGCGCCGTTCCATTCGTAGATGGAGGTCGCCTCCCCCAGCAGGTTCGCGCAGGCGGCCAGCCTTTCCTCCACCAGCTGGCGGGCGATGCGGGTCGCGGCCTCGCGCGAGCCGAACAGCGTGTAGACGAGCGCGACGGCGCTCATCCCCGGCGTTCCCCCAGCGCATGGGCGCCCCAGGTCGCGGACGCCACCACCAGCGCGCCGACCGCCTGGTGCAGCACCGCCAGCGGCAGGGCGATGCCGCTGACGACCGTGGCGATGCCGAGCGCGACCTGCGTGCCCACCGCCGCGTTGATCGCGATGGAGGGGCCGCGCTGCCCCGCCTGCTTCGCCATGCGCGCCAGCATGACCAGCAGGATCGCGGCGACCCAGGCCCACCAGCGATGGATGAAATGGACGAGATAGGGATCGCTGGAAAGGGTGGCCCAGAGCGAACCCAGCCATTCGATCCCCTCCGGCACCAGATGGTCGTTCATCAGCGGCCAGGTGCTGGAGACATAGCCCGCGTCCAAACCAGCGGTGAAGGCGCCGAACATGAGTTGCACCAGCAGCGCCAGCAGCGCGACCACCGCGAAGGGATGGAGCATGGCGGGCCTGGCGAAGGGGGTCTTCGCACGGGTCAGCAGGTCGAGCGCGGTCCAGATCAGCCCGCCCATGATGAACAGCGCCGTCAGCAGATGCACCGCCAGCCGGTAATGGCTGACGTCGGTGCGCACCGACAGGCCCGATTCCACCATCCACCAGCCGATCGCGCCCTGCAGCCCGCCAAGCGCCAGCAGCGCGACGAGACGGAAGCCATAGCCCTGCGGGATCGCCCGCTTCCACGCAAACCACAGCAGCGGCAGCGCGAAGGCGACGCCGATCAGCCGCCCGAGCAGCCGGTGCACCCATTCCCAGAAGAAGATGAACTGGAAATCGCCCAGCGTCATGCCCTGCCGCAACTGCCGATATTCGGGAATCTGCTGATAGGCGCGGAACGCATCCATCCACTGGTCGTGGGTCAGCGGCGGGATGGCGCCGCTGATCGGTTTCCATTGCGTGATCGACAGGCCGGATTCGGTCAGGCGGGTGATGCCGCCGACCACGACCATGCAGAAGACGAGGGCGGCGACCGTCAGCAGCCAGCGCGCGATCGGCGCGGGGCGTGGGACGGCGGTGGCGGGGCGGCTCAGGGTCGTCGCGGTCATGGCGCCGATCCATGCGCGCTTGTTTCGCCTGTTGCAAGGATAACCCTGACCGGTGGACAAAAGGTCGTAACGCCTTCTGCCTGAACGGATACAAAGCGCCGGACAGGCGTATCTCGCCCTATGAACAGGCTGACCGAGGATAATCGATGAGCGGCGCGCCGGGCATAGCGGAGATGATCGCCGCGCAGGGGCCGCTGGGCGCCCTGACCGCGCGCATCGACGCCGGATCGCCGCTGGGGCCGGTGCACGGCTGGTCCCCGGCGCTGGTGTCGACCGTCCGGCTGATGCTGTCGTCGCAGGCGGAGATCGTGCTGTTCTGGGGCCCCGATCTCTGCGCGCTCTACAACGAAGCCTATGCGCCCACCATCGGGGACAAGCATCCCCGCGTGCTGGGCCGCCCGGCGCGGGAGGGGTGGACGGAACTGTGGGACGATCTGGAGCCGCTGCTGCGTTCCGTCGTCGACCAGGGGCAGTCCGTGCATGCCAAGGACCGCCCCTTCTATATCGAGCGGGACGGCGGACAGGGCGAACAGGTGTTCTTCGACATCAACTATTCCCCGGTGTTCGAGACGGACGGCTCCGTCGGCGGCGCGCTGTGCATCGTCAGCGAGACCACCAAGAGGGTGGTCGCGGAAAAGGAGATGCGCGCCGATCGCGCCCGCCTCTGGGCATTGGCGCGCGACCCGTTCCTGGTCGCCGACCGGGACGGCACCTGGCTGGCCGCCAGCCCCGCCTGGACCGAAATATTGGGATGGAGCGAGGCGGACCTGATCGGGCGCACGTCCGAATGGATGGAGCATCCCGACGATCTGGAGAAGACGAAGGGGGAGATCGCCGGGCTGGCGCGGGGCATGCCGACGGTGCGATTCGAAAACCGGTTCCGGGCGAAGGACGGCAGCTATCGCAATTTCAGCTGGACGGCGGTGCCGGAAAACGACCTTATCTATTGCGTCGCCCGCGACGTGACCGAGCAGCGCGCCCATGCCCGGGCGCTGGCGGAGGCGGAAGAGGCGCTGCGGCAGGCGCAGAAGATGGAGACGCTGGGCCAGTTGACCGGCGGCGTCGCGCATGACTTCAACAATCTGCTGCAGATCGTCACCGGCAATCTGGAACTGCTGCAACGCGGCCTTCACGAGGATCAGGCGCGGCTGCGGCGCGCCGCCGACAATGCCATGGCGGGCGCGGAGCGCGCCGCGTTGCTGACGCAGCGGCTGCTCGCCTTTTCCCGCCGCCAGCCGCTGGCGCCCGAGCGGATCGACCCCAACCGGCTGGTCAGCGGCATGTCCGACCTGCTCAACCGCACATTGGGCGAGACGATAGAGGTGGAGACGATCCAGAGCGCGCGCATCTGGCCGATCGAGATCGACGTCAACCAGATGGAGAATGCGCTGCTGAACCTGGCGGTGAATGCGCGCGACGCCATGCCGGACGGCGGCAAGCTGACCATAGAGGTGGCCAATACCCATATCGACGAGGATTATGCCGCGCAGGAGGCGGAGGTAAAGCCCGGCCAATATGTGCTGATCAGCGTGTCCGATACGGGCGAGGGCATGGACGAGGAGGTGCTGAGCCACGCCATCGAACCCTTCTTCACCACCAAGGAGGTCGGGCGGGGCACCGGCCTTGGCCTGTCGATGGTCTATGGCTTCATCAAGCAGTCCGGCGGCCATATCCGCGTCTATTCCGAAAGCGGCCATGGCACGACGGTCAAGATCTACCTTCCCCGCTTCTACGGTCCGCTGCCGGACAACGACACCGGGTCGGTGGACCGCGCCGCGCCGATATGCGGCGGCGACGAGACGGTGCTGGTGTGCGAGGATGACGAGAAGGTGCGCGCCTATACCGTCGATGTGCTGAAGGAACTGGGCTATCGGGTGATCGAGGCGAATGACGGCGCGGCGGCCTTGCAGGCGCTGGACAGCGCTTCGCAGTCCATCGACCTGCTGTTCACCGACGTCATCCTGCCCGGCGGCATGACCGGGGCCGACATCGCGCAACAGGCGCGCGCGGAGCGGCCGGGGCTGAGGGTGCTGTTCGCCACCGGCTATGCGCGCAACGCCATCATCCATCACGGGCGGCTCGATCCGGGCGTGGAACTGCTGACCAAGCCGTTCACCTATGCCGAACTGGCCGCCAAGGTGCGCGACATGCTGGACCGGAACGGAGCGCGGCAGGTGGGCTGAAGCCCGAGTGGAAGGGAAGTTCGAGAATGCGGATGCCCGCCCCTATCAGGGCGGCGCCGACCGCAAGCGCTTCCTCCGGCCCGATGCCGCGCAGGATCGCGCAAATGGGCGGCGCGCCTTTGGCCAGCAGGTCGTCCAGGGTCATGAGGGGTCTCCGTGAGATGGGGCGTTGGCGGATGGGGCGGCGGGAACAGCCTCTCTCCTCCCCGGTCCTCATCAGGACAGCCCCCCATCGGGACAGCCCCCATCAGGACAGGCCCCCATCAGGACAGACCAGCGAGCGAGCAGGCGTCGCCGTCCAGCGTCTCGCTCGGCACGCCGCGCCTGCCCAGCGCCTGGGCGTAGCGCACCGAGAGCCGGGCGTCCCCGATCAGCCATATGTCGTCCGCCTGTCCGGACGTGGCGAGTCCGGACGTGGCGAGGATTTCCGCGACCTCCGACCCGATCAGCAGGCCGGACAGATAGCCTGCCGACCAGTCCGCCGAACGTCCGGCGCGCAGCCGCATGCTGCGCGCGGCGAACAGGGAGGAGAGCAGACGCCCCCCCTCCTCCGCCCGGCGCAGACCGTCGGCGAAGCCCTGCGCCTCCTGCGCCGGATCGGGCCGGTCGGCCGGCGCGCCCAAGGTGGAACGATCCCGCAGCAGGGCGAAAAGCTCCCCCGTCGGCATGGTGCGGAAGGAGGTGACGCGGCCATCCTGCACCACCGCCCATTTATTGTGGGTGCCGGGCAGGACGATGAGCCGGCGGCCCTGCCCCAGCGCCGGATCGCGCGCGATGGCGCCGAATATCTGCGTTTCCTCTCCGCGCATGAGGTCGGGCGCGCCGGCCGTCCCGGTGCAGGCGAGGCCCGCCATGATCGCGACGGGCACGCCGCGCCAGTCGAACCGCGCCGCCGCCGCACGCCAGGTCGCGGCGTCGGCGGGGCAATCCGCATAGGGCGCCTCCACCCAGCCGTCGCGGGCGCCGGCCATGCCGCAAAGGCGTATTTCCGTCGGCGCGGCTTCCTCCAGCCAGGGGGCGATGGTGGCGGCGAAGGCCGCTTCCGCCTGCCCGGCCGCCGCAGCGATGCCGGGGCCGTCATGGCGGGCGGTGACGCGGCCCTGCTCGATACGGAACAGCCGAAGGCGGCTGGTGCCCCAGTCCCCGACGACCTCGTAGCGGCTCAGCAAATTCGTCACCTGGCCCGAACCATCCTTGAATTTCTATTTGTATGAGTATATCGGAGAGGCAAGCGCGTCAACGTGCCCGAGAATCCATTGACCATTTTCTTCGACAGGGTGCCTTCTCAATGAGCGATTCGTCCAAGCCCGCCAACAAGCTGCGCAGCCGCGCCTGGTTCGACAACCCAGACAATATAGACATGACCGCGCTCTATCTGGAGCGTTATCTGAATTTCGGCCTGAGCCTGGACGAACTGCGCAGCGGCAAGCCGATCATCGGCATCGCCCAGACCGGCAGCGACCTGTCGCCCTGCAACCGCCATCATATGGTGCTGGCCGAGCGCGTGCGCGAGGGCATTCGGGAGATGGGCGGCATCGCGCTGGAGTTTCCGGTCCACCCGATCCAGGAAACCGGCAAGCGGCCGACGGCGGGGCTGGACCGCAACCTGGCCTATCTGGGGCTGGTCGAGGCGATCTACGGCTATCCGCTGGACGGGGTGGTGCTGACCACGGGCTGCGACAAGACGACGCCCGCGCTGCTGATGGCGGCGGCGACGGTCAACATCCCCGCCATCGCCCTGTCGGTCGGGCCGATGCTGAACGGCTGGTTCAAGGGCGAGCGGACGGGTTCGGGCACCATCGTCTGGCATGCGCGGCAATTGCTGGCCGCGGGCAAGATCGACGATGAGGGCTTCATCAAGCTGGTGGCGTCCTCCGCGCCGTCGACCGGCTATTGCAACACCATGGGCACGGCGACGACGATGAACTCGCTGGCCGAGGCGCTGGGCATGATGCTGCCGGGATCGGCGGCGATCCCCGCGCCCTATCGCGACCGGCAGGAGGTCGCCTACCTCACCGGCAAGCGCATCGTCGAGATGGTGGCGGAGGACCTGAAGCCGTCCGACATCCTGACGCTGGACGCGTTCCACAACGCCATCGTCGTCAATTCGGCCATTGGCGGGTCGACCAACGCGCCGATCCACCTGGCGGCGATCGCGCGCCATGTCGGGGTGGAGCTGCCGCTCAAGGACTGGGAGACGGTGGGGCACAAGGTACCGCTGCTGGTGAACCTCCAGCCCGCGGGCGAATATCTGGGCGAGGATTATTATCGCGCCGGCGGCGTGCCGGCGGTGGTGGGCCAGCTGATCGCGCAGGGCCTGATCCGCGAGGGCGCGATGACCGTCAACGGCAAGACAATGGGCGAGAATTGCCGGGGCGCGGAGATCGAGGACGAGAAGGTCATCCGTCCCTTCGCCCGGCCGCTGAAGGAGGAGGCCGGGTTCCTGGTGCTGTCGGGCAATCTGTTCGACGCGGCGGTGATGAAGACCAGCGTGATTTCGGACGAGTTCCGCCAGCGCTATCTGTCCAACCCTGAAGATCCCAACGCCTTTGAAGGCCCGGCGGTCGTGTTCGACGGGCCGGAGGATTATCATGCGCGGATCGACGATCCGGCCGTCGGCATCACGCCCGATACGCTGCTGTTCATGCGCGGCGCCGGCCCGGTCGGCTATCCGGGCGCGGCGGAGGTGGTGAACATGCGGCCGCCCGCCTACCTCATCACCGAGGGCGTGTCCGCCCTGCCCTGCATCGGGGACGGGCGGCAGTCGGGGACTTCGGGCAGTCCCTCCATCCTCAATGCCTCGCCCGAAGCGGCGGCCATGGGCGGCCTGGCGCTGCTGCGGACCGGCGACCGGGTGCGGATGGACCTGAACAGGGGCACGGTGAACGTCCTCATTCCCGACGAGGAACTGGCCGGCCGCCGGGCGGCGCTGGAGGCGGAGGGCGGCTATCCCTATCCCGCCTCGCAGACGCCGTGGCAGGAAATCCAGCGCTCCGTCGTCGGCCAGCTGAACAGCGGCGCGATCCTGGAGGGCGCGGAGAAATATCAGCGCATTGCCCAGACCATGGGCCTGCCGCGCGACAATCATTAATCCCCCATTTCGGAGTTTATCCCCATGTTCAACGGAGCCATTCTTGTCGGCGCGAGCGAGCGCCAGGGCGGCGAGCCCTTCTTCGCCATCGACCCGTCGACCGGCGCGAAGGGCGGGATCGCCTTTCACAACGCCTCGGCCGCCGATGTCGCGGACGCCTGCGCGCTGGCCGATGCCGCGTTCGAGAGCTTCTCCACGCTGACGCCCGACGCCCGCGCCGCCTTTCTGGAGGCGGTGGCCGACGGGATCATGGCCATTGGCGACCTGCTGATCACCACCGCCATGAGCGAGACCGGCCTGCCGCGCGGGCGGCTGGAAGGCGAGCGGGGCCGCACCGTCGGCCAGCTTCGCCTGTTCGCAGGCTATGTCCGCCAGGGCGACTGGCTGGACGCCACCATCGACAAGGCCTTGCCGGAGCGGCAGCCGCTGCCGCGCAGCGACCTGCGCCGCGTCAACCAGCCGGTCGGACCGGTCGCCGTGTTCGGCGCGTCCAACTTCCCGCTCGCCTTCTCGGTCGCGGGCGGCGACACCGCATCGGCCTTCGCGGCGGGTTGCCCGGTGGTGGTGAAGGGCCATCCGGCCCATCCCGGCACCGGCGAACTGGTCGCCCGCGCCATCGCCGCGGCGGTCGAGGCCAGCGGCCTGCATGAAGGCGTGTTTTCCTACCTGCCCGGCACGACCAACGACCTGGGCGGCGCTCTGGTGGCCGATCCGCGCATCAAGGCGGTGGGCTTCACCGGGTCGCGGGGCGGCGGCCTTGCCCTCATGAAGATCGCGGCCGGGCGCGACGAGCCGATCCCGGTCTATGCCGAAATGTCGAGCATCAACCCGGTCGTGCTGCTGCCCGGCGCGCTGGCCGCCCGGGCCGAAGCGCTGGGCGCCGCCTTCGTCGGGTCGCTGACGCTGTTTTCGGGCCAGTTCTGCACCAATCCCGGGCTGGTGATCGCGCTCGACAGCCCCGATCTGGACCGTTTCGTCGCTGCGGCGGCCCAGGCGCTGTCGGCCAATGCGGCGCAGGTCATGCTGACGCCCGGCATCCATGCCGCCTATGAAAAGGGCGTCGCGGCGCTGGCCGGGGCGGAGGGCGTCACCACCATCGCGCGCGGCGCGGCGGCGGACGGCGTCAATCGCGGCCAGCACGCGCTGTTCGCCGCCAGCGGCGAGCAGTTCCGCGCCAATCCGGCGCTGGCGCATGAAGTGTTCGGTTCCTCCTCCATCCTCGTCAAATGCGCGACGATCGAGGAGGTCATCGACACCATCGCCCGGATGGAGGGCCAGTTGACCGCGACGCTCCAGATGGACGACAGCGACCAGGCCGATGCCGCGAAGCTGCTGCCCACCCTGTCCCGCAAGGTCGGACGCGTGCTGGCGAATGGCTGGCCGACCGGGGTGGAAGTCACCCATGCCATGGTGCATGGCGGCCCCTTCCCCTCGACCTCCGACGGCCGCTCGACGTCCGTGGGCACGCTGGCGATGATGCGCTTCCTGCGCCCGGTCTGCTATCAGGACGTGGCCGACGCGGTGCTGCCGCCCGCCTTGCAGGCCGCCAATCCGTGGCAGCTCAACCGCCGTATCGAGGGCAGGCTGGAGATCGCCCGGTGATGCCGTCCGTGGATGAATCCATGATCCGGTCGCTGGTCCAGTTCGAGGAAGGCGGCCGCCGCGGCGTCGCCGCCCTCGACCGGACCGGCGCGGCCCGGCGCGTGGAGGCCGCAAGCTCCACCCGCGCGCTGGCGCTGGAGGCGATCGCGGCTGGGCAGGGCCTGGCCGCCATGGCGGAAGCGCGGCTGGGCGGGGCGGTGGACCTTTCCGCCGTCCGGCTGCTCTGCCCCATCGACCATGAGGATGCCGCGCACCTGCTGGTCGCGGGCACCGGCCTCACCCATCTCGGCTCGGCGGAAGGCCGCGACAAGATGCACAAGGCGGCCGCGTCGGGCGATCTGACCGACAGCATGCGCATGTTCCTGATGGGCGTGGAGGGCGGCAAGCCCGCCGACGGCGGCATCGGCGCGCAGCCCGAATGGTTCTACAAGGGCGACGGCCAGATACTGGTCCATCCCGGCGAGGATTTCACCATGCCGGCCTTCGCGGAGGATGGCGGGGAGGAGCCGGAGGTCGCCGGCATCTACCTGATCGACGGGGACGGCGCGCCGGTTCGCCTCGGCTTTGCCATCGGCAATGAATTTTCCGATCATGTGACCGAACGCGGCAATTATCTGTGGCTTGCGCACAGCAAGCTGCGTCAGGCCGCGCTGGGGCCCGAACTGCTGCTGGGCGACCTGCCGGAGGACCTGCGCGGCACCAGCCGCATCGTCCGCAATGGCGTGACGGTGTGGGAAAAGCCCTTCCTTTCCGGCGAGACCAACATGTCCCACCGGATCGACAATCTGGAACATCATCATTTCAAATATGGCCTGTTCCGCCGTCCGGGCGACATCCATGTCCATTTCTTCGGCACCGCCACCCTTTCCTTTTCGGAAGGCTTCGCCGCACAGGAAGGCGATGTGTTCGAGGTGGAGGCCGCGCCCTTCGCCCTGCCCGTGCGCAACGGCCTGCGCCGCGCGGCGGACGAGGGCAAGACGAAGGTGAAAGTCCTATGACCATCAGGGCAGGCCTTGTGGGCCTGGGCAAGATCGCCCGCGACCAGCACCTTCCCGCCATCGCGAAGACCGGCGGCATAGACCTTGTCGCCGTCGCCAGCCGCAATGCGCGGGGCGAGGGCGTGAACAACTATCCCGATCTGGACGCGATGCTGGCGGGGGAGCCGGACATGGACGCCGTGATCCTCTGCCAGCCGCCGCAGGTCCGATACCAGGCGGCGCGGCAGGCGATCCTGGCGGGCAAGCACGTCTTCCTGGAAAAGCCGCCGGGCGCCACCGTGTCGGAAGTGGAGGCGCTGATCGCCCTCGCCCGCGCGCAGGGCGTCACCCTTTATGCAAGCTGGCACAGCCGCTATGCCGCCGCGGTCGCGCAGGCGAAGGCGTGGGTGGCCGAGCGCACGATCCGGCACATCGACATCCAGTGGCGCGAGGATGTCCGCCACTGGCATCCGGGCCAGCCGTGGATCTGGGAAGCGGGCGGGTTCGGCGTGTTCGATCCGGGCATCAACGCCCTGTCGATCCTGACGGAGATTGTGCCGGAGCCGGTGACGATGCTGTCGGCCAGCCTGGAAGTGCCGGAGAACAGGGACGCGCCCATCGGCGCCGCGCTGAGCATGGCGACGGCGTCGGGCGCGACGGTCGAGGCCGTGTTCGACTGGCGCCAGACCGGCCCGCAGACATGGGACATCGCGGTCGAGACGGCGAATGGCAGCCTGCTGCTGTCGGAGGGCGGCAATATGCTGCGCCTGGACGGGGAAATCCAGCTCAAGGCGCCGGACGAGGAATATCCGGCCATGTATCGCCGCTTCGTGGGGCTGGTCGAGGACCGGGCGATCGACGCCGACATCGCGCCGCTGCGTTTGGTGGCGGACGCCTTCCTTTGTGGGCGGCATTGCCCTACGACGGCCTTCGAGGACTGAACCGGGGGGGCCTGAACATTGGGAAGCGAGCGCAAGGACGTAACGGAACGCAAATTCGCGACGGACGAAGGCTCGCTTCGCATCCATCAGGCCATCGCCCGGCAATTGGGCACGGCGATCCTGATGGGCGTCCACAAGCCCGGCGACCTGTTCGAGGGGGAGATCGAGGCGTCGGAGCGGCTTCACGTATCCCGCACCGCCTATCGCGAGGCGGTGCGCATCCTGATCGCCAAGGGGATGCTGGAAAGCCGGCCCAAGGCCGGTACCCGCGTGCTGCCGCGCAGCCGATGGAATGTGCTGGACCCGGAAATGCTCGCCTGGATGTTCGCGGGGGAGCCGGACCGCGACTTCATCCGCGACCTGTTCGAACTGCGCGGCGTGATCGAACCGGCGGCGGCCGAATTCGCGGCGCGGCGGCGGACCGACGAGCAACTGGCCATCATGGCGCAGGCGCTGGACGAGATGGAAAAGCACGGCCTTTCGACGCCGGAAGGGCGGGCGGCGGACCAGCGTTTCCATCATGCGGTGCTGGCGGCGACGCATAATGACGCGCTCGCCGCGCTGGCCAGTTCGGTGGGGGCGGCGGTGAGTTGGACCACCACCTTCAAGCATCGCAAGAAGCTGCTGCCGCGCGATCCCCTGCCCGATCACAAGGCGGTCTATCGCGCCATCGCCACCCGCGACACGGCCGCCGCGCGCAACGGCATGGTGGAGTTGCTGCGGCTGGCCATGGCGGACATGGACGTGGTCATGACGGAACCCGGCAAGCTTTAACAGGGCGTAGAAAAGCGGGCGCCGGCTTTCCGGGCGATGCCGTGGAGGCCGGCCCGGCCGGGTCGGGCGCCGTCAGTTCACCGGGGCCCGCCGCCTGTAGCTGAGCGCTTCCGCCACATGGACGCGCCCGACGCGATCCGCCCCCGCCAGATCGGCGATGGTCCGCGCCACGCGCAGCACGCGGGTATAGCCCCGCGCCGACAGCTTCATCGCCGCAGCCGCCTGCGCCAGCAGTTCGCGCCCGGCCTGATCCGGCCCGGCGACATCCTCCAGCCGCTCTCCATCGACCTCCGCATTGGTGCGCAGCGACGTCCCTTCATAGCGGCGCGTCTGCACGGCCCGCGCGGCGGCGACCCGGACCGCGACCTCCGCCGATCCTTCGGCGGGCGGGGGCAGGACCAGGTCCGCCGCCGTCACCGCCTGCACCTCCACATGCAGGTCGATGCGGTCGAGCAGCGGTCCCGACACCTTGGCCTGATAGTCCGCCGCGCAGCGGGGGGCGCGGGAACAGGCCAGCGCCGGATCGCCCAGATGGCCGCAGCGGCAGGGGTTCATCGCCGCCACCAGCTGCACCCGCGCCGGGAAGGTGACATGCGCATTGGCCCGCGCCACGGTGACTTCCCCCGTCTCCAGGGGCTGCCGCAGCGAATCGAGCACCGTCCGCTGGAATTCGGGCAGTTCGTCGAGGAACAGCACGCCCAGATGCGCCATGCTGACCTCGCCCGGCCGCGCCTTGTGCCCGCCGCCGACCAGCGCCGCCATGGAGGCGCTGTGATGCGGATTGCGGAAGGGACGGGCGCGGCTGATCCGGCCGCCCTCCAGCGTGCCGGCGACGCTGGCCACCATGGAGGTTTCCAGCGCCTCGCCCGGCGTCAGTTCGGGCAGGATGCCGGGCAGGCAGCTCGCCATCAGCGACTTGCCCGCGCCGGGCGGGCCGACCATCAGCAGATTATGGCCGCCCGCCGCCGCGATCTCCAGCGCGCGCTTGGCGCTTTCCTGACCCTTGACCTGCCTGAGGTCCGCGGCACGGATCGGCGGCTCCACCTGCCCGGGCTGCGGCGGCGAGAGGGCGGCGGCGCCCTTGAAATGGTTGAGGATGGCCAACAGGTCGGGCGCGGCGATCACCTCCACCTGACCGGCCCAGGCGGCTTCGGCGCCCTGCGCCACCGGGCAGACGAGGCCCAGTTCCCGCTCCCCCGCATGGAGCGCGGCGAGCAGCACGCCGGGCGTGGGGGCGATGCGGCCGTCCAGACCCAGCTCGCCCACGACGACATAGCCCGCCAGCGTCTCGGCATCGATCACGCCCATGGCGCCGAGCAGGGCCAGCGCGATGGGGAGGTCGAAATGCGACCCCTCCTTGGGAAGGTCGGCGGGCGAGAGGTTCACGGTGATCCGCTTGGGCGGCAGCGAAAGGCCGATGGCGGCGATGGCGTTGCGCACCCGCTCCCGGCTTTCCGCGACCGCCTTGTCCGGCAGGCCGACGACGATGAAATTGGGAAGGCCGGGAACGAGCTGGCACTGAACCTCCACGCCGCGCGCTTCCAGCCCCAGATAGGCGACCGTCGATACCGTCGAAACCAATGATGTTCCCCCATGCCCCGGACGGCCTCCATGGCGCTCCCGCGAGGGCAGGAGTGCCGCGTCAGGGGCCGAACCGGGTTCCTGCCTTCGCAGGAACAGGGAGGCATTTCAATCTCCTGGTGATGGTGGACGGATCAGCCCTCTTCCGGGCGGCCCTTGAAGCCCTGCGCCACGACATACCATTCGACGCTGCCCTTGCGGCTGGCGGGCGGCTTGGCATGCTTGATCGTGGTGAAATGCCTTTTGAGGATGGCGAGCAGGTCGGCGTCGGTGCCGCCCGCGAACACCTTGGCCACGAAAGTGCCGCCCTTGCGCAGATTCTCCACCGCGAACATGGCCGCCGCCTCGACCAGCCCCATGGTGCGCAGATGGTCGGTCGCGGCATGGCCGACGGTGTTCGCCGCCATGTCGGAAATGACCAGATCGGGCGCGTCGCCCAGCGCCTCCGCCAGCAGGGCGGGCGCGCTGTCGTCCATGAAGTCCATCTGGAACAGGGTGACGCCCGGAATGGGATCGGTCGGCAGCAGGTCGATGCCCACCACCTTCGCCTTGGGGCAGAGTTTCTGCACCACCTGCGCCCAGCCGCCAGGCGCCACGCCCAGGTCGACCACCGCGCGGGACCCCTTCACGAAGTGGAACTTCTCGTCCAGTTCGATCAGCTTGAAGGCGGCGCGGCTGCGCCACCCCTCCGCCTTGGCGCGGCGGACATAGGGGTCGTTCAACTGGCGTTCGAGCCAGCGGGTGGACTGTGCCGTCCGTCCCTTCGCCGTCTTGACCCGCACCTTGCCGGCACCGGTACCTCTCACAGGGGGCCTCTCACATCTTCACTCCGTCGCGGTCCATCAGGCCGCGCAATATGCCCTCGCGAATGCCGCGATCGGCCACGCCCAGGCGCTGGGCGGGCCAGATGTCGAGGATGGATTCCAGGATGGCGCAGCCCGCCACGACCAGATCGGCCCGCTCCGTCCCGATGCAGGGCAGCTTCTGCCGCTCCGCCAGGGGCATGGAGGACAGCCGCGCCGAAATCGCCCGCATCGACGTCGACGGCACGATCAGCCCGTCGATCGCCTGCCGGTCGTAGCGCGGCAGGTCGAGATGCAGGCTGGCCAGCGTCGTCACCGTGCCCGACGTGCCGAGCAGGCGGATATCCGCCTGCGGAGCGGGCAGGCGGCGAGCCAGCGGCGCGAAGGCATCCGCCACGCGGGCGCGCATCCGGGCATAGGCGGACAGCCGGTCCATGGGATCGGCATGGTCGAAAGGCTCGCTCTCCGTCAGGGAGACCACGCCCCAGGGGGCGCTCACCCAATCGACGATATGCGGCGCGCCGGCGCGATTGGCGTCCACCAGCACCAGCTCGGTCGAGCCGCCGCCAATGTCGAAGATGAGCGCCGGGCCGTCGCCCGGCTCCAGCAGCGCGTGGCAGCCGAGCACCGCCAGCCGCGCCTCTTCCTGCGCGCTGATGATGTCGAGGGCGATGCCGGTTTCCCGATAGACGCGCTGGATGAATTCGGCCCCGTTGGAGGCGCGGCGGCACGCCTCCGTCGCGACCGAGCGGGCCAGGGTGACGTGCCGGCGGCGCAGCTTGTCGGCGCAGACCGACAGGGCGGAAATCGCGCGCTCTATGGCGGCGTCGCTGATCCGGCCGGAAGCGGCAAGCCCCTCCCCCAGCCGCACGATTCGCGAAAAGGCGTCGACGACGATGAAGCCGTCCGCCGATGGCTTGGCGATCAGCAGGCGGCAATTATTGGTGCCAAGGTCGATGGCCGCGTAGGACCGGCGTCCGCGCAGCGGATGAGGCAAAAGGCCCCGCGATTTCGACGGGGGAGTGAGGGCCGCAGCCTTGCTCCCATTGCCCTGACCGGAACGGACCCCCTTGCCCGAAATTCCGCCGGCCGGGCCGGAACTCTGCGGCGATGGGCGGCTGTGCTGCACCATGGCCGTATCTCTTTTCTTCTTCGCCAGCGCCGAAAAGCGCCGGAACTTGGCGACAAGAGTAGGCAAAGGAACAGGAAAGCGCAAGGCGGGGCGGACAGCCCCCTCAGACAAGCGGCATGAGGGCCGCGACGATCCACCGTTCCTCGGCGCGCAGCACGCCCCAGGCGCGGGCGGCGGCGCGGCTGTCCATCACCTCCACGCCGATGCCGCGCCCCTCCAGTTCGCGCACGAAGGCGCGCGGCGGCTGGCGCAGGGCGGCGCCCGTGCCGACCAGCAGGAATTCCGGCTGGACGTCGAGGTCGAACAGGTCGCCCAGATGCGCCACCGTCAGCGCGTCGACGGGCGGCGCATCCTGCCAGGCGAGCGCCCGCACCGGGGAGAGCAGCAGGCCTTCGGGAAAAACATCGTCGCGAACCCGGAAACCCCGCCCCTGAAAGCCGGTGACGATCGGCCCCTGCCCCGATTCATCGCGGCGCAGCTCTATGCCGGAGCGGTTCCCGTTCAGGGTCGCGCCCCGTCGTCGCGCGGGCCCATCCGCTCGGCCTGGGCGGCGATATTGACCTTGCTCGCCTTCTTCTCCGCCGTGGCGGGGGACAGGCCCAGGCTGATGAGCAGCGAGGAGGAGACATAGACCGACGAATAGGTGCCGACGATGATGCCCAGCATCATGGCCGCGGTGAAGCCGCGCAGCACATGGCCGCCCAGCAGCAGCAGCGCGCCCAGCGCCAGCAGCACCGTGACCGAGGTCATGACCGTGCGCGGCAGCGTTTCGTTGACCGAAAGGTCGATCAGCGACTTCATGTCCATCTTGCGATATTTGCGCATATTTTCGCGGATGCGGTCGTCGATCACCATCTTGTCGTTGATCGAATAGCCCACGATGGTCAGCACGGCGGCGACGATGTTGAGGTCGAATTCGAGCTGGGTGATGGCGAAGAAGCCCAGCGTCATCAGCACGTCGTGCATGATCGCGACGAAGGTCGAGACGCCGAACTGCCATTCATAGCGGAACCAGGAGAAGATCGCGATGCCGATCACCGCCAGCATCACCGCCAGCACGCCGTTCTGGATCAGTTCGCCCGACACCTTGCCCGACACCGTGTCGTAGCGGGAGAAGGTGACGCCGGGGAATTCCGCCGTCATCGCCTTGCGCGCCTTTTCGACGATGGCGTTGGCCGCGCCCGCGCCGCCCTGTTCCGGCAGAGGGAGGCGGATCTGCACCGTTTTCGGATCGCCGAACTGCTGGAGCGAACCGTCGCCCACCCCCAGTCGGTCGATTACCGTGCGCACCTTGTCGGTCTGCGGCGGCGTTTCGAACTTCGCCTCGATCATCAGGCCGCCGACGAAGTCGACGCCCAGGTTCAGCCCCTTGTAGAAGGTCGCGCCGACCGCCAGCACAGTCAGCAGCGCCGTCAGGGCGAAGGCCCAGTGGCGCAGCTTGACGAAGCCGATATTGGTGTTGTCCGGGACGAGCTTAAGCAGTTTCATGTTTCTCTCCGCCCGTCAGATGTGGATTTCGGTCGGGCGCTTGGCGCGGACCCAACGCGACACCAGCAGGCGCGTGAAGGTGACGGCGGTGAACACGCTGGTCGCGATGCCGATCAGCAGCACGATCGCGAAGCCCTTGACCGGTCCCGACCCCAGAGCGAGCATGATGCCGCCGGCGATGGCGTGGGTCACGTTCGCTTCGAAGATCGTGCGGCTGGCTTCCTTATAGCCATGTTCGATGGCCTGCACGACCCCGCGTCCCCTCCGCCTTTCCTCACGGATGCGCTCGTAGATCAGCACGTTGGCGTCGACCGCGGTGCCGATGGTCAGCACGAAACCGGCGATGCCCGGCAGCGTCAGCGTCGCGCCCAATATGCCCATGACGCCCAGGATCACCAGCACGTTGATGGCGACGGCGAGGTTGGCGTACATGCCGAAGCGGCCATAGCTCATGAACATGAAGGCCGCCACCGCCGCCACCGCGATCACCGAGGCGAGCAGGCCCGCGCGGATCGAATCGGCGCCGAGTTGCGGGCCGACCGTGCGTTCCTCCACCACGGTCAGCGCGACGGGCAGCTTGCCCGAACGCAGCGCGATCGCAAGCTGGTTGGCGCTTTCGACGGTGAAGCTGCCGCTGATCTGCGCGCTGCCGCCCAGGATCGGCTCGTTGATGTTCGGCGCGGACAGCACCTTGCCGTCGAGGATGATGGCGAAGGGACGGTTGACGTTCTGCGACGTCACCTGGCCGAATTTGCGCCCGCCCGCACCGTTGAAGCGGATGTTGACGATCGGCTCGTTGCCCTGCTGGTTATAGCCCTGCTGCGCGTCGGTCAGGTCCTCGCCCGACACCATGACCTGCCGGTAGACGGCGATCACCGGCGGGCCGGCGGGATTTGTGGGATAGGGCAGCACTTCGCTGCCCACAGGCGCGCGGCCCTGCGCCACCTCGGCAGGGTTGGCGTTGACGTCGACCAGCTTGAATTCCAGCTTGGCGGTCTGGCCCAGCAGGTCCTTCAGCGCCCTGGGGTCCTGAAGGCCGGGCACCTGCACGACGATGCGGTTGTCGCCCTGCTGCTGGATGGTCGGTTCGCGCGTGCCCATTTCGTCGATGCGCTTGCGGATCACCTCGGTCGCGACTTCCATCGCGCCCTTCACCGCATTGTCGATGCCCGCCTTGGTCGGGGTGATGACGATGGTGGAGCTGTTCACCACCTCCACATTGAAATCGCGCTGGCCGGTGAGGCCCGCCCCCTGGGTCAGCGGCCGGATGCGCTCCACGGCGGCATCGACCTGCGACGGGTTGCGCACCATGAAGCTCAATTTCCCGTCGCGGCTGGAAATATCCCCGATCGCGATCTTCGTGTCGCCCCGGCGCAGTTCCGTGCGGACCTGCTCCTCCATATTGGCGATGCGCTGCTTCGCCACGTCCTGGGTCGAGGCTTCGAGCAGCAGGTGGCTGCCGCCCGACAGGTCGAGGCCCAGGTTCACGCGGGTCTGCATGAATTTGGGCAGTTGCCCGACCACCGTGTCCGGCAGGAAGCTCGGCACGGCGCAGGCTATGCCGATCAGCAGCGGCAGCAGGATCGCGACGACCGCCCAGCGAGGGAAATTCAGCATGGGTGGGGCTCAGTCGTTCGCGGGCTTGGCGGTGGCGGGATCGATCACGTCGGTCAGGGTGGACTTCACCGCCTTCACCTTCATGCCCGGCGCCAGTTCGACTTCGGCGTAGAATTCGTCGACGCGCACCACCTTGCCGATCAGACCGCCGCCGGTCACGACCTGATCGCCCTTCTTCACGGCGTCGATCTTGGCCTTGTGCTCCTTCATCTTCTTTTGCTGCGGACGGATCAGCAGGAAATAGAAGACGACGAAGATGAGGACCAGCGGGGCCATCTGAACCAGCATGGAGGCGCCGGACGATTCCCCGCCCGCAGTCTGGGCAAAGGCTGGAGATATGAACATGCTTGGGACTTTCGCCTTATTCTCTTGTCCAGTCGCGGGCGCCGATAAACGCCCACAGATCAAGGGCGCGCGGCTAACACAGATCGCACGGCGGAGGCAACATGATTAGGGTTTCCGACGAATGCGCAAAAAGCCTGCATCGAATGGCTTGCATATTCCCCAAACTGCTTCTAATTGCGCCGCTCCGGTCGGGACGTAGCGCAGCCTGGTAGCGCATCACACTGGGGGTGTGGGGGTCGGAGGTTCGAATCCTCTCGTCCCGACCAAATTTCCGGCAGGGCCTTTTCCGGCCTGCCTGCCTTTTTCCCATTTTTCTCCATTTCGCCTGCGCCAGCGCTTTTCCGCTGTCCTACAGCTAACCAAATGGGATAAATGACCCGCCTTTCCGGAACAGGAGGGCGTTTTCATGGATATTGCGGCTCTGATCGATGAAGTCATCGCGCGGGAGGGTGGCTACGGCAACCATCCGGCGGATCGCGGCGGACCGACCAATTTCGGCATCACCCAGGCCGTAGCGCGGGCCAACGGTTATGGCGGCGATATGCGGGCGATGCCCCGGACGGTGGCCGAGGCGATCTATCGCAGGCTCTATTGGGAGAAGCCGGGCTTCGCCTTCGTCGCGGAACTGGCGCCGGCGGTGGCGGAGGAACTGTTCGACACGGCGGTCAACATGGGGCCGGGCACGGCCGGCGGTTTCCTGCAGCGGGCGTTGAACGCGCTCAATCGCAACGGGCGGGACTATGCCGACCTGAAGGTGGATCAGGCGGTGGGAGCGAAGACGCTTTCCGCGCTGGGCGCCTTTCTGGCCGTTCGCGGGCGGGCGGGCGAGAAGGTGCTGCTGAAAGCCCTCGAAGCGCTTCAGGGCGAGCGCTACCTGGCGCTGGCCGAGAGCAGGCCGGCCAATGAGGCCTTTCTCTATGGCTGGCTCGCCAACCGGATCGGATAGGAGGCAGGGATGACGTCTTCACGCAGGCGAGTCGCGGGGGACCGGTGGACGCTGCGGGCGCGGCCGGCCTTTCTCTACATGATGTACGGGTTGCTGCTGTGGTCGGTGCCGCTGGGGCTGGTCGGCGGGGTGCGGCCCGATGTGGCGGCGGGGATCATCCGGGCGATGCGAGCCTATTTCAACGCCCTGCCGGAGCCGCTCTATGCGCTCTTCGGGACGGGCTATCTGGGCTATACGGCGGCGCGGGCCTGGGGGAAGGCGAAGGGGGTAGAGCGGTAAGAGGCGCCCCTTGCCCCTTATCCTGTTCCTGCGAAGGCGCTCGAATGAGCGCGGCAGGTCTTCAGGGCCAGAGCATCCTGCGCAAAAGTGGGAACCGGTTTTGCGTTCAAAAGGATGCGACAACAAAAGCTTGGAGCGCGCGGCCTGCCTATGATTTGACGCAGCGCTCTAGGGCCGTTCACCGGGGAAATTCTCCTTGAGGAAGTCCAGCACCACCCGCGCTCTTGGCGGCAGGCGTTTGTGGGACGGGTGGACGGCCCAGATGTCGAGCGGGGCGATGTGGCTTTCCGGCAGGACCGGGACCAGCCGTCCCGCCGCGATGTCGCCCTGCACCCGGATGGCGGGGAGCAGGGCGATGCCTAGGCCGCTGAGGGCGGCGCGGTGGACGGCTTCGCTGCTGTCGCTGCGGAAGGTGCCGCCCACCACCCTCTCCCGCCCATCGATGGTCCAGCGGGCGGGCACGTCGCCATAGGCGTAGGCGATGCACTGATGCCCCGGAAGGTCTTCGGCGGACGAGGGCATGCCGCGGCCGGCAAGATAGGCGGGATGCGCGACCAGCAGGCGGGGCAGCGCGCCCAGCGGATGAACCACCAGGCTGTCGTCGCCCACCGGGCCGACGCGCAGGGCAAGGTCGAGGCGGTCCTCCACCACGTCGCGTTGCCAGTCCGTCATGGCGCAATCGAGCTGGAGCGCGGGGTAGCGCGCGGTCAGATCGCCCAGGCGCTCGACATAATAGAGGCCGAGCGCGGTGGTGAAGCCGATGCGCACCAGGCCGCCCGGTTGATCGCGGACCGGGCCGAATTCCTGTTCCGCCCCATCCAGCGCGTCCAGCATCGCGCGGGCGTGGACCAGCAGGCGGTCAGCCTCCGGCGTGGCGATCAGCCGGCGGGTGGTGCGATGGAAGAGGATGGCGCCGAAATGCGATTCCACCTGATCCAGCCGGCGGGCTATCGTCGTATGGCTGGCGTGCATCTCTCCAGCCACGCGGGAGAAGTTGGGTTTTTCGCATAGCCGGACGAATGTCCGGAGGGCGATCAACAGATCGGACATTTGCACGATACTCGCACAGATATTGTGCGGCTTATCCTTATTGTCTGATCGGCCGAAAAGCCAGATGCCAGCGCGCAAGGAATGATGGAAGAGGATAGCCATGACCGATCGCATCGCCCATGCCGGGCTGGCCGCCAAATGCCGGACGGCGGAGGAGGCCGCGGCGCTGATCCGCAACGGGATGGCCGTGGGGATGAGCGGCTTTACCGGGTCGGGCTATCCCAAGGCGGTGCCGCTGGCGCTGGCGAAGCGGATCACCGAGGCGCATGCGGCGGGCGAGCCCTTCCGGGTCAGGGTGTGGACCGGCGCGTCGACCGGGCCGGAGCTGGACGGGGCGCTGGCGCAGGCCGACGGCGTGGAGTTCCGCCTGCCCTATAATAGCGATCCCATTGCCCGGGAGCGGATCAACAAGGGCCAGATGCAATATTTCGACATGCATCTGAGCCAGGTCGCGCCGATGGCGTGGCAGGGTTTCCTGGGCGATCTGGACATTGCCGTGGTCGAGGTGACGGGGATCACCGCCGGGGGCGAGTTGATCCCCTCCGCCTCCGTGGGCAACAACAAGACCTGGATCGACCGGGCCAAGGGCGTGATACTGGAGGTCAATCGCTGGCAGAACCCCGCGCTGGAGGGGATGCACGACATTTATTACGGCACGGCGCTGCCGCCGCATCGCCAGCCGATCCCGCTGATGCGGGCGGACCAGCGCATCGGCCAGCCGACCTTCTGCTGCGATCCGGACAAGGTGATCGCGGTGGTCGAGACGGATGCGCCGGACCGCAACGCGCCCTTCAAGGCGCCGGACGACAAGGCGCGGGCGATTGCCGGGCATTTGCTGGAATTCCT
The DNA here is from genome assembly GCF_015074805.1 of Sphingobium fuliginis. NCBI lineage: Bacteria > Pseudomonadati > Pseudomonadota > Alphaproteobacteria > Sphingomonadales > Sphingobiaceae > Sphingobium > Sphingobium fuliginis. Next base: position 2,569,349 of record NZ_CP060035.1, read on the forward strand.
GCGCCATGAGGTGAAGAAGGGGCGGTTGCCCGCTTCGCTGCTGCCGTTGCAGTCGGGGGTCGGCAATATCGCCAATGCGGTGCTGACCGGCCTGATCGACGCGCCGTTCGAGGACATGGTCGCCTTTACGGAGGTGATCCAGGACGGGATGCTGGACCTGCTCGACGCGGGCAAGCTGCGGATGGCGAGCGCCACGGCCTTTTCCCTGAGCCCGGAGGCGGCGGCGCGGATGAATGCCGATATGGGGCGCTATCGGGACCGGATGATCCTGCGGCCGCAGGAGATCAGCAACCATCCCGAGCTGGTGCGGCGGCTGGGCTGCATCGCGATGAACGGGCTGATCGAGGCGGACATCTACGGCAACGTCAATTCGACCCATCTGATGGGATCGCGCATCCAGAACGGCATTGGCGGGTCGGGGGACTTTGCGCGCAACGCGTTTCTGTCGATCTTCATGACGCCGTCGACGGCCAAGGGTGGGGCGATCTCCGCCATCGTGCCGCATTGCAGCCATGTCGACCATATCAACCAGGATGTGCAGGTGATCGTGACCGAGCAGGGGCTGGCGGACCTGCGCGGGCTGGCGCCCCGGCAGCGGGCGGAGGTCATCATGGAGAATTGCGCGCATCCGGACTTCCGGCCGATGCTGAAGGACTATTTCCGGCGGGCTTTGGCGGGGTCATACGGGTTGCAGTCGCCGATGCTGCCGGGGGAGGCGCTGGCGTGGCACCAGCGCTTCATCGATACGGGGACGATGCGGGGGTAGGGATTGGGGCTTCGCTTTCCTCTCCGGCGGAGAGGAGGAAAAGGACAGGAGGCCTTGGCGGCGAAGGAGCCCTGGGCTGATTTGGATGAGAGGGAGCGGGTCTGAGGCCCGCGCGAACCCCCTCACCCAGCTACGACTAAGGCAGCAAGCTGCCAAGTCTGCGCAGCCCTCTCCCTCAAGGGAGAGGGGTAAAGTGGGTGTCCGCTTACACCCAAATCGGACATCACGAAAATGAGAGGGGCCGCCGGGTAGATTAAACCCCGACGGCCCATCATTGACATGGTCAGCGGCCGGAAGCGCCGCCCAAGGGAAACGTTGATCGCGCTATTTTCCAGATACGGCGCCTCGATCGCGAAACCGCGGTCGACAGTCACCCTATTCTGGAAAACCGACGCATAAGGCGTCGCTCAGCGGCGCGTTCCCCGAATGGACTTGACCGACCCCATTGCTGAACCATGAGACATCGGATCACCTCCTTTCGCTAGTTGAAGCCCCTATAGCCGTTCCCGGTACTGGTCCTTCGCCGTCTATGAAATGATATGTGAATCAGACCGGCCGCCACTTCAAGGCTTGTAAAATTCTTTTTTCGAATCATACTTTTGCGTCCGCCTTTTGCAGGCGATTTGCGTTGAAACCAGCGCCTTTCGCCTGAAATCAAGGGCTTAGGCGCGGCAATCCTCCACGACGCGGCCGACCTCCGCCCAGCTTGGCAGGACCAGCATCTCCAGACCCTGCACCTCGACCGCGAAACGGCCCCGGCTGTAGGCGATCTGATCGAGCGTGGCGTCGCTGGCGGCGCGGGTCGCCTGGGTCGCGGCGATGGCGCCGGTGGCGGGGCCGGCCGGCCAGCTGACCGCGCCATAGCTGGTCCGCACCGTCATCGCCGCCTGCGCCGGGCCGGGCCGCAAAAGGCTGACGCGGCGCGTCGTCCGGTCGCAGCGGATGACGAACAGGCTGCCTTGCGCATCCGGGCCGAACAGGGCGGCCGATCCGGCGCCGTCGACCTGATAGCGCCAGTCGCCCGCGGTGGTCGCGCGGTCCTGCCAGTCGGCCGGCGGCGGCGGAGGGGGGGCGGGCCGGGCCGCGGGAGCCGGCCGGGGCGCAGGTGCGGGAACAGGCGCGCGCTGCTGGGGCGCGCCCACGCAGGAAGCCAGCAGGACGAAGGCGGCCGCCGGCATGGCGGAGGGCAGAGTGAAGCGCATCCCGCCTCCATGCCTTAGGCACGGGGATGGCATCAACCCGAAAAGGGCGGGACGACATGCCGGACCGGTCGAAAGAAAGGGCGGCGGAAGCGCCGGATTTCGCCGCTTTCGCGCCTGCCCGTCATTGACAGCCGGAGGCCGAATCGCTAAGGGCACCCCTTCCCGACACGCTGACGAGCGGCAGTGCAGTGGCACTGGCCGTCTTTTTTGCGTCTTGGGGCCTATCGAATCGGCTGTCGTCTCCTTAAGGACTTCAGCCCTGACGCTTTGAGATGGGGCGGCGCCAACCGCCCCGTGGAGCAGGAGTACAGAATACCATGGCACGTATTGCGGGTGTCAACATCCCGACCAACAAGCGCGTGATCATCGCGCTCACCTACATCCACGGCATCGGCCGCAAGACCGCCGTCGACATCGCCGACAAGCTGGGCATCGACCACAGCCGCCGCGTGCAGGACCTGTCCGACGCCGAAGTGCTGCAGATCCGCGAAGCCATCGACGCCGACCACACGGTCGAGGGCGACCTGCGCCGCGAAACCGCGATGAACATCAAGCGCCTGATGGACCTGGCCTGCTATCGCGGCCTGCGTCACCGCAAGGGCCTGCCGGTCCGCGGCCAGCGCACGCACACCAATGCGCGCACCCGCAAGGGCAAGGCGAAGCCGATTGCCGGCAAGAAGAAGTAAGAAATAGTCCGGGGGACTATTTCATCTTCTTCTCCGCCGGAGGCAGCCCTTCCTGGGCGCAGCCTCCCGGAACACAAGATTTCAGTAGGATAGAGCAAAAATGGCACGCGAACCCCAGCGCATCAAGCGCCGCGAACGCAAGAACATCTCGGCCGGCGTCGCGCACGTCAACGCCAGCTTCAACAACACCATGGTGACCATCACCGACGCCCAGGGCAATGCGATCAGCTGGTCCTCGGCGGGCATGATGGGCTTCAAGGGCAGCCGCAAGTCGACGCCCTATGCCGCGCAGGTCTGCGCCGAAGACGCCGGCCGCAAGGCGGCCGAACATGGCGTGCGCACCCTGGAAGTCGAAGTGAAGGGTCCGGGTTCGGGCCGTGAATCGGCCCTGCGCGCGCTGCAGGCCGTCGGCTTCCACATCACCTCCATCCGCGACGTGACGCCGATCCCGCACAATGGCGTGCGTCCTTCCAAGCGCCGCCGCGTCTAACAACGACGCGCGGCTTGTCGGCGGGCGGCGGACGCGTCGCCCGCTCACCCATCTGCATCGGTCGGAACGTCCTGTCGGGTCAGGATTTTTGAACGTTTCGGCCTCATCCCCAGGGGAAATACATGACTGTCAACATGAAGAACTGGCAGGAATTGAAGAAGCCCAACAGCCTTGAGATCAAGGTCGCGGGCGACGGCAAGCGCAAGGCGACCTTCGTCGCCGAACCTCTGGAGCGCGGCTTCGGCCTGACGCTTGGCAACGCGCTGCGCCGGGTTCTTCTGTCCTCGCTCCAGGGCGCGGCGGTCACCTCGATCAAGATCGAGAACGTCCTCCACGAATTCTCCTCGCTCGCGGGCGTGCGTGAGGACGTCACGGACATCGTCCTCAACATCAAGCAGGTTGCGCTGAAAATGGAAGGCGACGGTCCGCGCCGTCTCCAGCTTTCCGCCACCGGCCCCGCCGAAGTGCGCGCGGGCGACATCACCACCGTGGGCGACATCGAAGTGATGAACCCCGACCTGGTGATCTGCCACCTGGACCAGGGCGCGACGCTGAACATGGAACTGACCGCCGACGTCGGCAAGGGCTATGTCCCCGCCGTCGCCAACCGTCCGGCCGACGCCCCGATCGGCCTGATCCCGGTCGACGCGCTCTATTCGCCGGTGCGTCAGGTCGCCTACAAGGTCGACAATACCCGCGTCGGCCAGGAACTGGACTATGACAAGCTGTCGCTGACCGTCGAGACCGACGGCACCGTCACGCCGGAAGACGCGGTGGCCTATGCCGCCCGCATCCTGCAGGACCAGCTCCAGCTGTTCGTCCACTTCGAGGACGCGCTGCCCGTCGCCGCTCCGGCCGCCGGCGCCGCTGCCGGCGGTTCGGCCAGCGAGGGCGAGAGCGACGCGAACCAGATCAACCGCTACCTGCTCAAGAAGGTGGACGAGCTGGAACTGTCGGTCCGCAGCGCCAACTGCCTCAAGAACGACAACATCATCTATATCGGCGATCTGGTCCAGAAGACCGAGGCCGAGATGCTGCGCACCCCCAATTTCGGCCGCAAGTCGCTGAACGAGATCAAGGAAGTGCTGTCGTCCATGGGCCTGCGCCTGGGCATGGACATCCCCGGCTGGCCGCCGGAGAATATCGAGGAAATGGCCAAGAAGCTCGAACAGGAGCTGCTGGGCTGATCCGCCTTCCCTCCGGTTCGCCCGGAGGGATGCTGGACACCGGAAAGCACGGATTCGCGTCCGCTTTGAACGGTGTGAACTTCGCCCCTTTTTTTAAGGGGCAGGGCAAAGGGGCGGCGGCCCTGAAACGCCGCCTGGTCTGGGGTACCTGAAACGGCCCCTTAACGAACGGAAGGAAAGACATATGCGTCACAAGGTTGGTCATCGCAAGCTGCAGCGCAGCGCCGGGCATCGCAACTCGCTGCTCCGCAACCTCGCCGCCTCGCTCATCAAGCATGAGCAGATCCTGACGACCACGCCCAAGGCGAAGGAACTGCGTCCCTATGTCGAGAAGCTGATCACCCTCGCCAAGAAGGGTGGCCTGTCGAACCGTCGTCTGGCCCATGCCCGCCTGCAGGACGACGCGCAGCTCACCAAGCTGTTCGACGTTCTGGCCGAGCGCTACAAGGACCGCAATGGCGGCTACACCCGCGTGATCAAGGCCGGCATCCGCGCTTCGGACGCAGCGCCGATCGCGATCATCGAACTGGTGGACCGCGACGTCGACGCCAAGGGTCAGGATTCCGGTCCGGTCCAGGGTGCGGACGCCGACGAGCTGGAAGCGGCGTGATCCGCTGACGGCTCGCGCAAGCGGGCAGATGAAGAGGGCCGCGGCTTCCGGAAGGGGGCGCGGCCCTTTTTCTTTTTTGGGGCGTGGATATGCGGGGCGTCGAGCCATTCGGTCAGCCCCCACCCCCGGCCCCTGCTCCGAAGGGGAGGGGAGATAAGAAATATTCTTTGTTTTCTTGCCTTTCCGCGCCATGAGACGCCAGAGAATGGGAATGGGATTTCGGGGGGATCGGATGCGCGCCTTTGGCTGCTTTGCTTTGGCGGCGCTGTTGTTCGCGGCGCTCCCCGCGCAGGCGGAGCCGGATGCGGCGGTCGCTGGCGCTTCAGGACTGCGCTATCCCGCCGCCAAAAGGCTGGACCTGGTGGAGGATCATTTCGGGGTCAAGGTGACCGATCCCTATCGCTGGCTGGAAAACGACCTGCGCGCTGATCCCGCCGTCCGCGACTGGGTGGGACAGGAAAACCGCCTCACGCGCCGCCATATCGACGGGCTGCCGGGTCGCGAGGCGCTCAAGAAACGCATGCAGGCGCTGTTCGCCCATGGCCGCTACACCATCCCGCGCAAGGCGGGCGGGCGCTATTTCTACGGCTATAACAAGGGGCTCCAGAACCAGACGCCGCTCTATGTGCGCGACGGCCTGAACGGTGCGCAGCGGCTGCTGATCGACCCGAATGACTGGGCGGAGGACGGGTCGGACGCGCTGGCGGAATGGGCGCCCTCCCCCGACGGCCGGTTCCTGCTCTATGCCGTGCAGGAGGCCGGGAGCGACTGGCGCACGCTGAAGGTTCTGGACGTCGCCACCGCCCGGCCGCTCGACGATGTCGTGCAATGGGTGAAATTCTCCCAGCTTGCCTGGGACGGGCAAGGACAGGGTTTCTTCTATTCGCGCTTCGCCGCGCCGCAGGAAGGCGGCGGCCTGCAATCCTCCACGGTGGGGCAGGAACTTCATTATCACCGCCTCGGCACGCCGCAGGCGCAGGATCAGCTTATCTACGCGACTCCGGACCAGCCGCGCCTCAGCCACACGGCGCAGGTGACGCAGGACGGGCGCTGGCTGGTCATCAGCAGCTTCCAGGGCACCGACCCCCGCCGCGAACTGCATCTGGCCGAACTGACCGGCGGCAAGGTGAAGGTCCGCCCGCTGGTGAAGGGCATGACCAACGACTGGCGGCTGATCGGCAGCCGCGGGCCGACGGTCTATTTCATCACCGACCAATATGCCCCGCATCTGCGCGTCGTCAGCATCGACGCCCGCTTCCCCCGGCGCGGCGCCAGGCAGGTGGTGGCGGAACGCATGGACACGCTGGCGGGCGGGTCGCTGGTCGGGGACCGGCTGATCCTGGCCTATCTGTCCGATGCGGAAAGCGTGGCGGAGCTGATCGACCTCAACGGGCGAAAGGTCAGCGACGTGCCGCTGCCCGGCCTGGGCACGGCGGCCGGTTTCGGCGGGCGCGACGGCGATCCTGAAACCTTCTTCAGCTTTTCGGGCTTCACCACGCCGTCGAGCATCTACCGCTTCGACACGGCAACGCTGCGTTACGAGCTGTTCGCGCGGCCGGAGCTGCCCTTCAATCCCGACGATTACGGCATAGAGCAGGTCAGCTATCCGTCGAAGGACGGCACGATGATCCCGATGACGGTGATCCGCAAGAAGGCGCTGGCCCTTTCCAAAGCGCCCGCGCCCACCATCCTGTACGGCTATGGCGGCTTCAACATCGCGCTGACGCCCGGCTATTCGGCGACGCGCATGGCGTGGCTGGAGCAGGGCGGCGTCTATGCCATCGCCAATCTGCGCGGCGGCGGCGAGTTCGGCAAGGCATGGCACGATGCGGGGCGGCTCGCCAACAAGCAGAATGTGTTCGACGATTTCATCGCGGCGGCCGAATATCTGAAGGCCAATGGCTATACGACGAAGGACGGCCTTGCCATCGAGGGGCGGTCCAATGGCGGGTTGCTGGTCGGCGCGGTGGTGAACCAGCGGCCCGATCTGTTCGCCGCCGCCCTGCCCGCCGTGGGCGTGATGGACATGCTGCGCTTCGACCGTTTCACCGCCGGCCGCTACTGGATCGACGACTATGGATCGCCCGACCGGGAGGAGGATTTCCGCCTGCTCTACGCCTATTCGCCCTATCACAACATCGCGGGCGGGAAGGACTATCCGGCGATCCTCGTCACCACGGGCGACACCGACGACCGGGTGGTGCCGGCGCACAGCTTCAAATATGCCGCGGCCTTGCAGGCGGCGGAGCTGGGGCCGAAGCCCCGCCTGATCCGGATCGACACCAAGGCCGGGCATGGGGCGGGCAAGCCCGTGGACAAGCTGATCGACGAATATGCCGACAGCTATGCCTTTGCGGCCTATTATACCGGGCTGAAACTGGACGCGCAGCCGCGATAGCCGGGCAGCAGGGCGGGCGCTTACCGGTTCGGGAGGGATGCGTCCATGGCCGCCGGTGGCGGCGCACTCGCGTTCAGGCCTCCGACAGCCATGATCGCCTAGCCATCGGCAAATTTCGGCTGAGGGACGAGGGTCATGAACAAGATGAGGTGGATGACGGGATCGCTGATCGCGACGGCCCTGCTGGCGGGCGGCGTCGCGTCGGCGCAGGCCTATCAACCGCGGCAAGGCGCGCCGCAGGAACAGGATGACCTGTCGGACGAAGCGCAGCCGCCCGCCGATGCCGCCGCCCCGGACGACCGAGCGAGCCCTACGCGCGCCGACGATGATTTTTCCGATGTCGTGGCGGCGGATCAGGACCATGCCGGCGCCCGATCCCCTGACAGCGAGGGCGGGCGGGGCGATCTGGCGGAGGCGCCCGCCGACCGGGATGGCGAGGATGCGATCACCTATTGCGCCCTCGCCGCCCGCGACGAGGCGGAGCGGGAGGGCGGCTATGCCGAGGTGCGGCAGGTGCAGGAGCCCCGCGAGACCCGCAACGGCTATGATGTGGAGGGCGATGTCGAGGTCCGGTCCGGCTGGCGGGCGCAGGATGGACGGTCGCGCCACTTCACCTGTTCGGTGCAGAATGGCCGGATCGCGGACCTTTATTTCCGGCGGGATCGCGCCGCCCGATAGGCGCGCCCGGTCCGCCGCATCGCGGCCACGCTTTGCCCTATCCTGTTTTACGTCAATCCATTAGCATCGGCGCGAATCAGGGGAGTCAGGGGTGGCCGCGTTCCTTTTCGCGACCGAGAATGTCGTTTTCGTCTCAGCGATCGTCCTGATGCTGCTCATCGGGGCGGTGCAGGCCATCGGCATCGCGGGCGACTTCGATCTCGACATTGACGGCGATGCGGACCTGCTGGGCTGGCTGGGCGTCGGTCGCCTGCCGCTGTTGATGCTGCTGGCGATATTCCTGGCGCTGTTCGGCATGATCGGGCTGATCGGGCAGCATCTGCTGCTCGATCTGACCGGTGCGATGCTGCCGCCGCTGATCGCCGCACCCGCCGCCCTGATCGCCAGCCTGCCTTCGACCGGCCTTGCCGCGCGACGGCTTGCCCCCCTGCTTCCCCGCGACCAGAGCAGCGCCGTTCCGCTGGACGCGCTGATGGTGCGAGGGCCCGTCCATGCGCGGATATGATGCTTCCCGCCACATGCTGGCCATCGGACTGGCGGCGCAGGCGGGGTTCATCGATGCGCTGGGATTCCTGAAGCTGGGCGGGCTGTTCGTTTCCTTCATGAGCGGCAATTCCACCCGGCTGGGCGTGGGGCTGGCCAAGGGCGCGGCGGTCGCCGGGATGGCGGCGGGACTGGTCGGGGCCTTTGTCGGCGGCGTGCTGGCCGGTGCGCTGGTCGCGCGCCGGGCGGGCCGCTGGCGCAAGCAGGTGGTGCTGGGCCTTGCGACCGCGCTGCTGTTCTGCGCCGCGTTGCTGGCCCTGCCGGACCGGCCGGGCTCCGGGCTGACGCTGCTGATGGCGGCGGCGATGGGCGCGGTGAACAACGTCTTCCAGCGCGACGGCGAAGTCAGCATCGGCGTCACCTATATGACTGGCGCGCTGGTGAAGCTGGGCCAGCAACTGGCGGTGGCGCTGACCGGCGGGCCGCGATGGAACTGGCTGCCCTATCTGCTGCTGTGGCTGGGGCTGGTGGCGGGCGCGGTGGCGGGGGGTGGCCTCTTCGCGCTGATGGGCCTGCATGCGCTGTGGGTCGCCCTGGCCTTTTCCGGGCTGTTGCTGCTGTGGAGCGGCCGCCTGGGACCGTTGGACTTGGCATGACCGGGCGCAGCGCCTAGAGCCCTTTGCAAGCAGAAGGAATCATCTGCCGGCTCGAAAAACGCGGTAAAGCATCAGGCTGTGGCATTCGATCCGATGCAGTCGGCTCGGAACAAGCTCTGTCCGGATCGACACCCAGGAGTCCATCATGTCACCGCGCCCATCCCATCGCGGCAAGGCCGCGATCGCCTTCATATTGGTGACGGCGCTGCTCGACGTGATGTCGATGGGGATCGTCATCCCGGTGCTGCCGCAACTGGTCGAGACGCTGTCGGGTTCCGGCAGGGCGGCGGGGATGTGGAACGGGCTGTTCGTCGCGCTGTGGGCCGGGATGCAGTTCCTCTGTTCGCCGGTCATCGGATCGCTGTCCGACCGGTTCGGGCGGCGCCCGGTGATCCTGGTCTCGGTCGCGGGACTCGCGCTCGATTTCCTGCTGATGGCGATCGCGCCCAATCTGTGGTGGCTGGCGGTGGGGCGGATGCTGGGGGGCGTGACGTCGTCCAGCTTCACCTCCACCTTCGCCTATATGGCCGACATCACCCCGCCCGAAGAGCGGGCGCGGGGTTATGGGCTGATCGGGGCGGCGTTCAGCGGCGGCTTCGTCGCCGGGCCGCTGCTGGGCGGGGTGCTGGGGGAGATTTCGCTGCGGGCGCCCTTCTGGGCGGCGGCGGGGCTGTCGGGGCTGGCCTTTTTCTACGGGCTGTCCGTGCTGCCGGAATCGCTGGCCGCCGACAAGCGGATGGATTTTTCGTGGAAGCGGGCCAATCCGTTCGGGGCGCTGCGGCTGCTGCGGTCGCATCCCGAGCTGTCGAGCCTGGCGGTGGTCAATTTCCTGCTTTATTTCGCGCATCACCTCTTCTCCGCCGTGTTCGTGCTTTATGCGGGGGACCGCTATGGCTGGGGGGCGTGGGAGGTGGGGACGCTGCTGGCGCTGGTCGGCCTGATGGACATGGGCGTGCAGGGAATATTGGTCGGGCCGGTGGTGAAGCGGCTGGGCGACCGCACGACCATGGTGATCGGGCTTGGCTTCGGCGCGGTCGGGATTTTCGCGATGGGGCTGGCGCCGACCGGCTGGCTGTTCGTCGCGGCGATGTTCCCCAACGCGCTCTGGGGCCTTGCCATGCCGACCATCCAGTCGCTGATGACGCAGCGCGTGTCGGAATCCGAACAGGGCCAGTTGCAGGGCGCGAACAACAGCGTCGGATCGATCGCGGGCATCGTGTCGCCGCTGTTCTTCGGCACGGTCTATTCCCTGTCGGTGGGCGCGAAGCCGCTGCTGCCCTTCATCGGCAGCGCCTTCCTGATCGCCGCGGCGGTGCTGGCGGGCGGGGCCGTGCTGGGATGGGCGGCGGGGCGGCGCGGGGACGCGGCTTCGCTGGACAAGGGAGCGCAAGCGCACTAACCGGGCGCGAATCCCTTCCTCTGGACATATAAAGGCGATTCGATGACGCTGCCCCTTCAGGATTCCATCCTTATCGTGGATTTCGGCAGCCAGGTGACGCAGCTCATCGCCCGGCGGGTGCGCGAGGCGGGCGTCTATTCCGAGATCGCGCCGTTCAACAGCGCCGCCGAAGCCTTCGAACGGCTGAAGCCCAAGGGCATCATCCTTTCCGGTGGCCCCTCCTCCGTCATGTGGGAGGACAGCCCCCGCGCGCCCCAGCATTTCTTCGAGGCGGGCATTCCGATCCTGGGCATATGCTACGGCCAGCAGACGATGATGCAGCAGCTTGGCGGCCATGTCGAAGGCGGCGAGAGCGGCGAGTTCGGCCGCGCCTTCATCGAGGTGAAGAAAGGCTGCGCGCTGTTCGACGGCCTCTGGACGGAGGGCGAGCGCCATCAGGTCTGGATGAGCCATGGCGACAAGGTGACGCGGCTCGCCCCCGGTTTCGAGGTGGTGGCGGTCAGCGAGGGCGCGCCCTATGCGATCACGGCGAATGAGGAAAAGCGTTTCTACGCGACGCAATTCCACCCTGAGGTCGTGCATACGCCGGATGGCGCGAAGCTGCTCGCCAATTTCGTGCGCCATGTCTGCGGCCTCAAGGGCGACTGGACCATGGCGGAATTCCGCGCGACCAAGATCGCGGACATCCGGGCGCAGGTGGGCGAAGGCCGGGTGATCTGCGGTCTGTCCGGCGGCGTCGACAGCGCCGTCGCGGCGGTGCTGATCCATGAGGCGATCGGCGATCAGTTGACCTGCGTGTTCGTCGACCATGGCCTGATGCGACTGGGCGAGGCGGAGCAGGTGGTGAGCCTGTTCCGCGAGCATTATGGCATCAAGCTGGTCCATGTGAATGCCGAGGAACGCTTCCTGGGCGGGCTGGCGGGCCTGACCGACCCCGAGAAGAAGCGGAAATTCATCGGCGGCGAGTTCATCGCCGTGTTCGAGGAGGAAGCGAAGAAGATCGGCGGGGCGGACTTCCTGGCGCAGGGGACGCTTTATCCGGACGTGATCGAGTCCGTGTCCTTCACCGGCGGGCCTTCGGTGACGATCAAGTCGCACCATAATGTCGGCGGCCTGCCCGAGCGCATGAACATGAAGCTGGTCGAGCCGCTGCGCGAACTGTTCAAGGACGAGGTGCGCGTGCTGGGCCGCGAACTGGGGCTGCCGGAGATTTTCGTCGGGCGGCATCCTTTCCCCGGTCCCGGCCTCGCCATCCGCATTCCGGGCGAAGTGTCGAAGGAGCGCTGCGACATCCTGCGCAAGGCCGACGCCATCTATCTGGAGGAAATCCGGAGCGCCGGGCTGTACGATGCGATCTGGCAGGCCTTCGCCGTGCTGCTGCCCGTCCGCACGGTAGGCGTGATGGGCGATCACCGCACCTATGACAGCGTGTGCGCCCTGCGGGCGGTGACGTCGACCGACGGCATGACGGCGGACATCTATCCCTTCGACGCCGCCTTCCTGAGCCGGGTGGCGACGCGGATCATCAATGAGGTGAAGGGCATCAACCGGGTGGTTTACGACTACACCTCGAAGCCGCCGGGGACGATCGAGTGGGAGTAAAGCCGGAAAAGCGAATGTCCGGGGGACATTCGCCGGCTTTACTTGGCGCCGTGCGGCGCCGGAGCGGTTGCAGAGCGCCGGGGAAATAGATGCAACTGCGCCTGCGAAGGTCTGATCCAGTCCAAGCGTCGCCGTTTTAGCGCACCGTCAGGACTGGGCTCCCGCCTTGGCAGGAGCGCGTCGCCCTATAAGCGAAGCCGCACCCTGCCGGCCGCCTTCTTCCTTCAAATCTCATATTCCGGGTGCCATTTCGGGTTGAGATAAGCGGGTTCGGGAAGGTCCGGCTGGCGTTGGCGCATTTCATCGTACAGCCGCTTCACCGTTGCGCTGCCGGTGCGGGTGAAGAAAGCCGGGACCAGCCCGTGGATCATGCAGGCAAGCCCCGCCCGCACCATCAGGAAGCCGAAGCGCGTCGCCACCTCCAAATGCTCGCCATAGCTTTCATTGACCTCTCTGGGATGCTTCAGGAACAGGCGGTCGATCATGTCTGCTCGCTCATGGCCATGGGAAAGCGGCATCCTAATGCATAAGCGGGCCGAAGCAGAGGGCCGATTGCACGGAACTTGACCCCCCACCCCGAAAACCGGCATGTCCACCGGCATGAGCGAACGCGATCCTCTCGGCCATCCCGTCTATCGGGACATGCCCACCACCATCTTCGAGAAAATGTCCGGCCGCGCGCGGGAGACCGGTGCGATCAACCTGGGGCAGGGCTTTCCCGACGCCCAGGGACCGGAGGAGATACTCCGCGCCGCCGCCGACGCGCTGCTGACCCGGTCCAACCAATATCCGCCCATGGCGGGACTTGCCGAACTGCGCGAGGCAGTGGCGGCGCATTATGCGCGGCATCAGGGCCTGGACCTGTCGCCGCAGGAGGTGATCGTCACCTCCGGCGCGACGGAGGCGATCGCGGCCAGCCTGCTGGCGCTGGTCCGGCCCGGCGACGAGGTGCTGGTGCTGGCGCCGCTCTACGACGCCTATCTGCCGCTGATCGAGCGGGCGGGCGGGGTGGCGCGGGTGCTGCGGCTCACCCCGCCCGAATGGCGGATCGGGCGGCAGGCGCTGGCGGCGGCGGTCACGCCAAAAACCCGGTTCCTGCTGATGAACAATCCGGTGAACCCGACGGGCATCGCCCTGCGCGAAGAGGAACTGGCGCTGCTGGCGGAATTTTGCGTGGAAAACGACCTGATCGCCATTTGCGACGAGGTGTGGGAGCATATCGCCTATGACGGCATCGCGCACAAGCCGCTGATCGGCTTTCCCGGCATGCGGGATCGGACGGTGAAGATCGGGTCGGCGGGCAAGATCTTCTCCGTCACCGGATGGAAGGTCGGATGGATGTGCGCCGCCCCGCCGCTGGCGACGCTGCTTGCCCGCGCGCATCAGTTCATCACCTTCACCACCCCGCCCCATCTGCAATGGGCGGTGGCCGAGGGGCTGGCCAAGCCGGAAAGCTGGTTCGACGCGATGCGCGCCGCCTATCAGGCTTCGCGCGATCGCCTCGTCGCCGGGCTGCGCGGGGCAGGCTATGTCGTCAATTCCAGCGCGGCGACATGGTTCGTGACCGTCGACCTGCCCGCTTCCGGCATCGACATGGACGACGTCGCCTTTTGCGAGCGGATCATCGACGAAGCGGGCGTGGCGGCGATCCCGATTTCCGCCTTCTATCCCGCAGAGCCGGTGACGCATCTCGTCCGCCTGTGCTTTTCCAAGGCGGACGAAATATTGGACGAGGCGGTGGCGCGGCTGGCGGCTTTCCGAACGTCCCTGACCTGAAACGCCTGGCCGGCGGATGCCGCATGCCGCTTGCGGCGGTGACGTCATGCGGCTAGGTTCACCTTTCGTTCTGCAAAGGGGCATATATGGACAGCCTGGCCGCCATTCTCATCATTGTCGCTCTGGTCGCGGGGCTGGCGATCGGCTGGCTGGCGCGGGGCCGGTCCGTGGCGCCGCTGCTGACGGAAAAGGCCGATCTGGCAGGCAAGCTCGACATGGCGGCGGCCCAGCGCAACGCCGCGATCCAGGAACTGGTGGTGGCGCAGGAGCGCGCGGCGCAGGCGGCGGATCTGGCGCAGAAGCTGGAGGCGGAGCGCGCGGTGCGCGAAGCGGCGGCGCGGGAACTGGCGGCCTTGCGATCCGACACGCAGGCGCGGGCGGAAGCCTTCGAAGCGCAGATCGCCGCGCTCAAGGATGCGAAGGAGCAGCTTTCGGCCCAGTTCAGCGAAATTGGCGGCAAGCTGCTGCACCAGGCGCAGAGCCATTTCCTGGAACGCGCCGACCAGCGCATGATGCAGGCCCATGAGAAGAGTGAGGCGCAGCTGAGGCAATTGCTGCATCCGGTCAACGAGACGATCCAGCGTTACGACCAGAAGATCACCCAGATCGAGCAGCAGCGGACGGAGGCCTATGGCATACTGCGCGGCGAGATCGAATCGATGAAGTCGGGGCAGGAGGCGGTGCGGGCCGAGGCACAGCGGCTGGTCGATTCGCTGCGCCATGCGCCCAAGGCGCGGGGCCGCTGGGGCGAGCAGCAATTGCGCAATGTCCTGGAGACATGCGGCCTTTCCGAGCATGTGGATTTCCGGACCGAGGTGAGCGTGGAGGGCGAGGACGGCCGGCTGCGCCCCGACGCGATCCTGCGCGTGCCGGGCGGGCGGGCGCTGGTGATTGACGCCAAGGTGTCGTTGAATGCCTATCAGGACGCCTATGGCGCGGAGGGCGAGGAGGAGAGGAAGCGGCTCCTGTCCGCCCATGCGGCTGCGATGCGCGCGCATGTCGAGACGCTGGGGCGGAAAAGCTATGCCGACCAGTTCGACGAGGCGCCCGATTATGTGATCATGTTCGTGCCCGGCGAACATTTCCTCTCCGCCGCGCTGGAGCATGATCCGCAGCTTTGGGACCATGCCTTCGGGAAGCGGGTGCTGCTGGCCACGCCGACCAACCTCATCGCCATTGCCCGGACCGTCGCGGCGGTGTGGCGGCAGGAGAAGATGGCGGATGAGGCCAAGCGGATCGGTATGCTGGGCAAGGAACTTTACGAGCGGCTGGCCGGTGCGGCGGCGTCCCTCAAGAAGCTGGGCAACCGGCTGAACGGGGCCGTGGCGGATTATAACAGCTTCGTCGGCAGCTTCGAGGGTCGCGTGCTGGTGACGGGCCGCAAGCTGCGCGACCTGAATATCGAGACGGGGGGCAAGGAACTGGAAGAACTGGAGCCCGTGGAGGCGCTGGTTCGCGAACCGTCCTCGGCTGAGGCCCTGCGGGCTTTGCCGGAGGCGCTGCCGGATGCGGCGGAGTAGATTTCCTGTGCATGGGTTAGGAGGCTAATTATTTTGGGGTGAAGCGGGATTCGGGAACTGGGCTGCTGCCGTCTCAGGAGCGTGGACCGGAGGAGGCCTGTTTATCGCTCGATCTATCTATTAGCTGGCTAAGCATCATGCCCACTCGGCAGGAAATTTGCTCCCGGCCCCGCCAAATGGCATGGGCGAATCATGAAACGCATCGGCCTTCTCGGCGGCTCCTTCAATCCGGCGCATGACGGGCATCGGGATATTTCCCGGTTCGCGATCCACGCCTTGCGGCTGGATGAAGTCTGGTGGTTGGTTTCGCCGGGCAATCCGCTGAAGCCCCGGGCCGGCATGGCGCCCCTCCCCGCCCGTCTCGCCCACGCCCGAAAAGTCGCGCGGCGCAACCTCATCCGGCCCACGGCCATAGAAACGCAGCTGCGCACCCGCTACACCATCGACACGGTGAAGGCCTTGCGAAGGCGCTATCCGCGCCACCGGTTCCTTTGGCTGATGGGGGCGGACAATCTCGCGCAATTCGGCCAGTGGAGGGACTGGCGCGGCATAGCCCGGATTATGCCCATTGCCGTGATCGCCCGGCCCGGCTATGATGAGGCCGCCCGTGGCTCACCGGCCATGGGCTGGCTGCGGCGCTTCGTCCGGCCCGCACGCCAGAGTGCAGCATGGACGGATTGGAGACCGCCGGCGCTTGTGCTTCTGCGCTTTCGCCCTGATCCAAGATCGGCGACCCTGCTGCGGCAGGCAGACCCCCTCTGGCATCGCGAATATGAACACAAACGCGTGCGCGACCCGCTCACGCGCCGGTTGATTGTCTAGAATGGAGCATCTTTGACCAGACCGCATCCTGCCAACGACACGGCTCATAATGCCGACAGCGTTGCCGCCCTGCATGACCTTGTCTTGAAGTCGCTTGACGACGACCAGGCGCAGGAAACCATCTCCATCCCCCTTGAAGGCAAGAGCAGCATCGCCGATCACATGGTGATCGCCAGCGGGCGTTCGTCCCGTCAGGTGGCGTCGATGGCGCAGAAGCTGGCTGAGCGGATCAAGCAGGCGACCGGGCGCTCCGCCCGCATAGAGGGCCTGCCCGTGGCCGATTGGGTGTTGATCGATGCCGGCGACGTGATCGTCCATCTGTTCCGGCCGGAGGTGCGCAGCTTCTACAATCTGGAGCGGATGTGGGGCTTCGTCGACGCGCCGGTGGCGGGAACCGCCTGACCCGCCGCTTCGACAAGCGCGTCCCGCCTTGTTAGAGTATCCGTGATGATCAAGCTGGAGATTGCGTCCAGCATCGATCGGCTTTGAGCATGGCGTTCGCGGTGACGACGAGCTTTCGCATGACGGCGGTGATGGCGATCTTGGCGGGCTTGCCGGCAGTAACGAGCTGCTGATATTTTGCCTTGAGATCGGGATTGTACCGGGCGGCGACGAGGGCCGGCATATAGAGAGCCTGCCGCACGTTGGCGCGTCCGCCGCGGATGAAGCTCTTGCCTTTCCATTGTCCGGACTGTCGAGCGACGGGGGCGAGACCGGCGAGGGATGCGGCCTGCTTGTTCTCGAGGCTGCCGAGTTCGGGCATGGTGGCGATGAGCTGGTTGGCGGTCAGCGTTCCGACGCCGGCGATGCTGGTGAGGATCTCATGCCGGCGGGCGAGCGCGGCATCGGCGGCGATCAGGTTGGCGATCTCGGTATCGAGCGCCTCGATATGCCGTTCGATCTGCTCGAGCCGCTGCCGGCACTGGCGCTTGAGGAAGGCGATGGTGAGGTTCTTCTCGCGATTCTTGAGCGCGGTGCGATCGCGCACGAGGCCGTCTCGGGCATTGATGAGCTCCGCTATCTGCGCCTGCTGTGCGCTTCGAGCGGGTCTGACCGGCGGCTGCAAGGTGGCCGCCATACGGGCCAGCAACATGGCATCGATGCGATCGGTCTTGGCCAGAATGCCAGTCGCCTGGGCGAAGCGCCGGGCGCGCTCCGGGTTGAGCTTCACGCAGGGCCAGTCGGCCAGAGCCGCCTCCAGCGCCCGATGATAGGTGCCCGTTGCCTCATAGGCGATCCGCTCGACCGGCCATTGTCGCAGCCAGGCGATCAGTGCCTTGTGGCCCTTGGCCGTGTTGGTGAACTGGCGCTCGACGCCGATGGGGTGAGCATAGCAATCGAGGCTCGCTTTGGAGATGTCGATGCCGATCGTCTGTGGTAGATTGTCGCTCATCTTTTCCGCTGTCCCATGCTTGTCATCCGGGTCCAAAACCCCGGTATCCGTTCGGGCCGACACGAAAAGAAAGGGGCGATCCTACTCTAACCCGGTCCCACAACGACCGGCGCTTTCACGATCCGTCCCCTTCCGCCCGGGCCGGGGTGGCCACCCCGGCCCGGGCAATCCAGCATGACCCAAACGGACCGCAATGTCATAAGACAAGCGCGCTGCGTTCAATCGGACGCAGGTCGCGCGCCCTAAATTTTCGTCGTCGCATCATTAAGCGGAAACCGGTTCCCACTTTTCTGCACGATTTTTCTGCACGATGCTCTAAGGGGGCAGACCATGCTCCTCCACATCATCGCGCGCGGAAAGATCGGGCGCTCGCCCGAGGCGGAACTGGTCGACCGTTATGCGAAGCGGCTGACCATGCCGTTCAGGATCACCGAACTGCCCGATCGGGGCGGCAAGCTGCCGCCGGCCCCGCCGGGCACCGTCACCGTCATGCTGGACGAAAAGGGCCGGCAGCTCAGTTCCATCGATTTCGCCCGCCGCATCGAGGGGTGGCGAGATTCCGGCAAGCGCGAATGCCGCTTCCTGATCGGCGCGGCGGACGGCTTCGACGATGCGGATCGGGACAATGCGGACCTGCTGATCGCCTTTGGCGCGATGACATGGCCCCATATGATGGCCCGCGCCATGCTGGCCGAGCAATTGTGGCGGGCCTGCTCGATCCTGGCCGGGCATCCCTATCATCGCGAAGGGTAGGGTCTGAAGTTTCTCCTGCTCTGAACAGGGAGTGCAAGAGCCGGGTTCCTGCCTGCGTAGGAACCTGCGGGAATGGAGGTTCTTTCATTCCGCCGGAACACAGCCTAGTCAGGGACGGTCGGCGCCGAACCGCGGAACCGGCAGGGGGTTTTGGTTGAAACGGACGGCGATCATCGCGGCCTTTCTTGCCGGCGCGGCAGCGCTCGCCGGATCGCGCCTGCCCGCCGCCGAGGGGCAGGCCATCATCCTGACCGGCACTGGCGGCACCAGCCTCAGCGAGGAACAGGCCGCCCTGAAGGCCGCGCGCCGCCAGTCGGAGGAAGCGCGGTCGCGCTCCGAACGGCTGGAACAGCAGGCCGCCGCCGCCCGCAACGAAGCCGACCAGGCCCGCCGCCGCGCCGCCGCCATGGCCGCCCGCATCCAGCAGGCGGAGGCGGACATACAGGCCGCGCAGGCCCGCATCGCCATCGTCGCCCGGCTCCAGCGGGCACAGGCCGTTCGCCTGGCCGCGAGGCAGGAGCCGGTCGTCCGCCTGACCGCAGCCTTGCAGATGATGGCGCAGCGGCCGCTGGCGCTGGCGCTGGTCCAGCCGGGATCGATCGACGACGCCATCCATATGCGCGCCGTGCTGGGGCAGGTGCTGCCCGTCATCCGGGAGCGGACCGCCGGCCTGCGCGCGGAACTGGAGCGCAGCCGCGCCCTGCGCGCGACGGCCGAGCAGGCGGCGGATTCGCTTGCGCAAAGCCAGCGGGACCTGAAGCAGCGGCAGGCGGCCCTGCAAAGGCTGGAAACGCAAAAGCGGCTGGCAGCGCAGGATTACAGGGCCAATGCCGATCTGGAAAGCGACCGCGCGCTTGCCCTTGGCGAGCGGGCGCGCGACATCGTCGACCTGATGGACAGGCTGGAGGAGGCGGGCGACCTGCGCGACCGGCTGGCTGCCCTGCCCGGTCCCCTGTTGCGCCCCGCCCGACCCGATCAGGCGCGCGCGTCCGCACCGGCCCGTCCGCGCAGCCCTGGCGCGCCGCCGCCCTATCGCCTGCCGGTCGTCGGCCAGCTGGTGACGGGCATGGGCGAAGTGTCGGAAGGCGGCGTCCGCTCACGCGGCCTGACCATCGCCACGCGCCCCGACGCTCTGGCCGTAGCGCCGACGGCCGGCCGCGTCGTCTTTGCGGGCCCCTTTCGCGGCTATGGGCAGATCGTCATCATCGACCATGGCGGCGGCTGGACGACACTGATCACCGGCCTGCTGCGCCTCAACGCCGCCGTAGGGGATGTGGTGCGACAAGGCGATCCGCTCGGCAATGCCGGGCCCGGGCGGCCCAGCATCACCGTCGAACTGCGACGGAACGGCCGCCCTGTCGACATCGTGCCGCTGGTGGGCGCTGGCTGATCCGTCGCGCAAGTCCGGAGGCGATCCCTCGTCCCGGAACGGCGGCGCCAGAGCGCGCTGCGTTAAATCGGACGCAGGCCGCGCGCTCCCACGGGACAAGCGGCTCGTGGGAACGGGGTGCAAGGATGCCAGCGGCGATGCTTAATCCCGGCGCAGCGGATCGAGCGCGCTCGACTTGCGGGCTCGGGTCGCTGCCGGGGACTGGACTGACGGGGATAGGGCGGATGCGCGCGGCGGCAGGGATGGGCCGCCCGCCATCTCCTCCAGCGCGGCGATGCGCTTTTCCGTTGCCGGGTGGGTAGAGAAAAGCTCGCTGACATGCACCGGCACGATATAGAGCTGGGCCGCGGCGGGATTGCGTTCCGCCACCGGATTGGGAATCGCCTCCGCACGGCCGGAAATCTTGGCGAGGGCGGAGGCGAGCGCGCGGGGATTGCCGCTGATCTCCGCGCCGGCGCGGTCGGCGCCATATTCGCGCGTGCGGCTGATCGCCATCTGCACGATCATCGCCGCGAAAGGCGCGACGATCACCGCCAGCAGCGTCGCGGCGACATTGCCATGGCCGTTGTCATGATTGCCGCCGCGGAAGAACAGGCCGAAATTGGCGAGCATGGAGATCGCGCCCGCAATGGTCGCCACCATCGTCATGATCAGCGTGTCGCGGTTGCGCACATGGCCCAGTTCATGCGCCATGACGCCCGCCACTTCGTCCCGGCTGAGCATCGACAGCAGGCCGGTGGTGGCGGCGACGGCCGCATGCTTCGGGTCGCGGCCCGTCGCGAAGGCATTGGGGTGCGGCTCATCGATCAGATAGACGCGCGGCATGGGGAGATCGGCGCGCCGGGCGAGGTCCGCGACGAGGCTGTAGAATTCGGGCGCGCTCCGCGCATCCACCTCCCGCGCATGATGCATCGACAGCACGATCCTGTCGGCGTTCCAGAAGGTGAACAGGTTCATGCCCGCCGCCACCAGCAGCGCGATCGCCGCGCCGCCGCTGCCGCCCAGCGTGTAGCCCAATGCCATGAACAGCGCCGTCAGCGCCGACAGCAGCATCACCGTCTTCATCCCACTCACTTGCGAAAGTCTCCTTTACGGCCCAGATAGCGGCCTTACTCTGAATATGGGGCGCCCCTGAATATGGGGTGGCGATGACGCCCCCGCAATCGAAAGGATGGACCGATGGGAACCTTCAACGGCAAGCGCCCCGCGCATGTGAAGCCGCCCGCGCACCTTTCCAAGAGCCCGCCGGTGCCGCAGCCCGACCCGATCGACAGTCCCTCCCGCCATGACGAGTTATTGAGCCCCGTTCGCTACGGCGACTGGGAACGCAAGGGAATCGCTATCGATTTCTGATCCGGCCGCGAAAGACGGTTAACGGTTCATCGCTGTTTGGGCACAGTTGGCGATGGCCTGTGCCGCGGATGCGGGCGGCACCGAACACCCCCCTAGCCTTTTGCGCTGCAAAACGGGCAGGCTTTTATCCGAGCGGAAAGCATAACATACCGGGGCGCGGATGAAGTGAACGTGGTTGCCGAAGTCAATGTGAGGTCAGTGTCGGATTACGCGCCAGAGGATGCGGCGCTTCTGTGTGCAGTGGGTCGTCTGGTCTGTGCCTGGACGATGCTGGAACAGAGCCTGGAGGCGAAGATCGCGATGATGCGGGAAGCCATGGGGGATGTGCGGACCGTGGGTGCCCGGACCCGTCCGGGCATGACGAAGCTGATGACCGAACTGCGGACCATGGTGTCGATGCGGGACAGGCGCAATGCCGGCGCATTGACGGAAATAGCGGATATCGAGCGCGACATGCAGAGGATCGACCGGTTCCGGTCGCTCATCATCGGCGGCTTTCAGCAGCCCGCGCCCGGCGGCTTCACATGCCGCGATGCGCGGAACAATCAGACGCATGTCTCGCTTGAGCAACTCGAAGCGGAAATTGCTTCCCTCGAAAGGGTGGCGCAGCGCCTGCTGGCTGTCTGAACGGGTTAAGTAATCTTCCACGCTTGATCTTTATGCGGCGGAGGGCGAAGCCTTCATTCCGCGCGCGAGCCAAGAAACAGGAGCCTCATGTCCTACAAACCGATTCGCAAAGCCGTTTTCCCTGTCGCAGGTCTTGGCACGCGCTTTCTTCCGGCGACCAAGTCGGTGCCCAAGGAATTGCTGCCGGTGGTCGACCGTCCGCTGATCCAATATGCGGTGGACGAAGCGCGGGAGGCGGGGATCGAGCAGATGATCTTCGTGACCGGCCGCGGCAAGGGCGCGATCGAGGATTATTTCGACATGGCCTTCGAGGCCGAGGCGACGCAGCGCGAGCGGGGCAAGGACCTGTCCGCGCTGGACGGCACGCGGCTGTCGCCGGGCAATGCGGTGTTCCTGCGCCAGCAGGAGCCGCTGGGCCTGGGCCACGCCATCTGGTGTGCGCGGGACATTGTCGGCGATGAGCCTTTCGCGATCCTGCTGCCCGACGAATTCATGAAGGGCGCGCCGGGCCGGGGATGCCTGAAGCAGATGGTCGATGCCTATGACAGGGTCGGGGGCAATCTGGTCTGCGCGCTGGAAGTGCCGATGGCCGACACGCCGAGCTATGGCGTGATCGATCCGGGCCAGCGCGACGGCGCGCTGACCGAGGTGAAGGGACTGGTGGAAAAGCCCGCGCCGGGCACGGCGCCGTCCAACCTGATCCTGCCGGGCCGCTATATCCTCCAGCCCGAAGTGATGAAGATCCTGGAGACGCAGGAGAAGGGCGCCGGCGGCGAGATTCAGCTTACCGATGCGATGGCGTCGATGATCGGCACCCAGCCCTTCCATGGCGTGACCTTCGATGGACGCCGCTTCGACTGCGGATCGAAGGCAGGATATATCGAGGCGAACCTCGCCCTCGCGCTGGACCGCGAGGATATGGGCGAGCATATCCGCAAGTTCGCATTGGCCGAACTGGGCGTCAGCGGGATCGCCGCCGCGGCCTGACAGGGCGATGGAGAGGAAAGGCGTGGCCGGCCGCCACGCCTTTCCCGTTTCTGCGGCGCGCGGCAACAGCGCCGGGCGGTCTTGCCTCTGCCGCCGATTCATCCTATGGGCCCCTGCGTCATCTGGGGAGTAGCCAGCCGTTCCCGAGGGAGCGGGCCGTTCGTCAACATATTTGGCCGAGAGGCCATGGCGGGCGGGATGCGGGAGACCTTCAACGTCCTTCCGCATCGGGCGAGACCAATGGCATCATCTTCTCCGTCCAGCCGGGCGGGAGGGGATGGTGGCATTGCGTCTTCACCTTCGCCCGGCCCGGACAGACCCTGATGGAAGCATTTCTCACCTCCACCGCCCTCGTCGCGCTCGCGGAAATGGGGGACAAGACGCAATTGCTGGCGATGCTGCTCGCCACCCGCTTTCGCAAGCCGGCGCCCATCATTGCGGGCATATTCGCCGCCACCCTGGCCAATCATTTCCTCGCCGCGCTGGTGGGCCATTCGGTCGCCGGCGTGCTGACGGAGCCATGGTTCCGCTATGCCGTCGCCGCCAGCTTCGTCGCGATGGCCGCGTGGACGCTGATCCCCGACAGGATCGACGAGGATGAGCCGTTGCGCGCGCCGTCGAAGGCGGGGGTATTCCTGACGACGCTGGTCGCCTTCTTCCTGGTGGAGATGGGCGACAAGACGCAGGTGGCGACGGTGATGCTGGGCGCGCGGTTCGACAATGTGCTTGCGGTCACCGCGGGCACGACGCTGGGCATGATGATCGCCAACGTGCCCGCCGTGCTGTTCGGCGAGGTGCTGGCGAAGAAGGTGCCGATGCGCGCGCTCCAGATCGGGGCGGCCCTGCTGTTCCTGGGCCTGGGCCTGTGGATGATTGCTGATTTGCGGGGCTGGATCGGGTAAAGCAGTTGTCAGCGGGCCGCGGCTGTTGCAAGGGGATGGCGGAAAGCCATTCCTTATCGGATGACAGGGGATGCGCAGAGTCATTCCCTTTGAACAGACAGGCATGGGACGCGTGATGAAGGACAGTCTGGTTACGGTGTTCGGCGGCGGCGGCTTTGTGGGGCGGCAGGTCGCCCAGGCGCTGATGGCGCGCGGCGCCCGGGTGCGCGTGGCGCAGCGCGATCTGTCGACCGCCGTGCGCGTCAAGCCGCTGGGCGCCCTTGGCCAGACGCAGTTCGTCGCGGCGGACATCCGCAAGCCCGAAAGCGTCGCCCGCGCCATTGCCGGCAGCGACATCGTCGTCAATCTGGTGGGGGTGCTCTCGGGCGATTTCCAGGGTTCGCACCATGACGGCGCGGCGAACGTCGCCAGGGCGGCGGCGGAGGCGGGCGTCCAGGCGCTCGTCCACATCTCCGCCATCGGCGCGGATGCGCAGAGCCCCTCCGCCTATGGCCGGTCGAAGGCCGAGGGCGAGGCGGCGGTCAAGGCCGCCTTCCCCAATGCGACCATCCTGCGCCCCTCGATCATTTTCGGACCGGAGGACCGGTTCCTCAATCGCTTTGCGGAGATCGTCCGCATCGCCCCGGTGGTGCCGGTGATCGCCGCCGACACCCGGTTCCAGCCGGTCTATGTCGCGGACGTGGCGCAGGCCGTCGCCAACGCCGCCGAAAATCCCGGCGAGCATGGCGGCAAGACCTATGAACTGGGCGGGCCGCAGACCTATACGATGCGGGAACTCAACGCCTGGATCGCCAGGACCATCGGCCGCGATCGCAGCCTGTGCGCCGTTCCCGCTTCGGTCGCCTCGCTGATCGCCATGCTGCCGGGCGGACCGATCACGCGGGACCAGTTGTCCATGCTGGCCAAGGACAATGTCGTCGCGCCCGGCGCGGACGGGCTGGCCGAACTGGGCGTCGCGCCCACGCCGATGCCGGCTGTCGCGGAGAAATGGCTGGTCCGCTACCGCAAGCATGGCCGTTTCGCGGGCCGGGTTCAGGCCTGATCCGCCGGAATCCGATCAGCCGGACCGACATCGGGCCGCGACGGGCCGTCTTGCGCGGGCCATTCGCTTCTGCACAATGGGCGCAACGCACCCAACGCCCTCTCCCGCCCCGGGGGAGGGTTTCCCTTTGTTCGCCCCATAAGGACTGCATCCCTCCATGGACCTGCATTATCTGACAGTCATCCTGCTTGGCATCGTCGAGGGGTTGACCGAGTTCCTGCCCGTATCCTCGACCGGCCACCTGATCCTGGCGAGCGAATTGCTGGGCTATGACGCGTCCACCTGGGCGATGTTCAACGTCATCATCCAGTTGGGCGCGATCCTGGCGGTGGTGGTGCTGTACTGGCGCACATTCTGGGCGGTGGGCATGGGCCTGCTGCGCAAGGAGCCGACGAGCTGGCGTTTCCTGCGCAATCTGCTGGTCGCCTTCATTCCGGCGGCGGTGATCGGCCTTGCCCTGCATAATCATATCGAGGAACTGCTGGGCGCGCCGCGGGTCGTCGCCTGGGCGCTGATCGTCGGCGGCGTGGCGATCCTGGCGATCGAGCGGATGGTGAAGGAAAACCGGTTCCACGGCATAGCCGACATTCCCTTCGTGCGGGTGGTGGGCATCGGCTTCATCCAGTGCCTGGCCATGATCCCGGGCGTCAGCCGGTCGGGCGCGACGATCATGGGCGCGCTGACGCTGGGGGTGGAGCGGCGCACGGCGGCGGAGTTCAGCTTCTTCCTCGCCATCCCGACCATGCTGGGCGCGTCCGCGCTGGAACTGCTGAAGAATGGCGACAAGATCACCTCCGGCGCGGTGGGATGGGACAGCATCGCGCTGGGGTTCGTGGTGTCCTTCATCGTCGCCGTGCTGGTCATCAAATGGTTTGTGGGGCTGGTGTCGCGCCATGGGTTCGCGCCATTCGCCTGGTACCGAATCGTCGCGGGAATAGCCGCCCTGCTGTGGCTTTCCCTGCGATAAGCCCGAAACGGACCTATTTAGCGCAAGATTATTTCAGGAGCGGAGAAGTTCCGGAGGCATTTCCCGGAAAATAGGTCAATCATGCTGACATAAATCACAGAATCCGCGTGACTCTGCGGGTTTTTCTGCTATGCGCTCCCTGCAAATTCATTTCAGGGACTCATCATGGCAGACAATCCAATGCTGAAATTCGTGGGAACGGGCCAAGCCTATCCCGAGAAGCGTTCGGCCGACGATCGCGCCGACGATTTCCTGGAGATCAGCCGCAGCTTCATATTGGATCGGGCGGAGGAACAGGCGTCGCGCTGCTCGCAATGCGGCGTGCCCTATTGCTCGACCCATTGCCCGCTGCACAACCATATCCCCGACTGGCTGCGCCTGACCGCCGAAGGGCGGCTGCGCGAAGCCTATGAACTCAGCAACCTGACCAGCACCATGCCGGAAATCTGCGGCCGCATCTGCCCGCAGGACCGTCTGTGCGAAGGCAATTGCGTCATCGAATTTTCGGGTCACGGTTCCGTCACCATCGGTTCGGTCGAAAAGTTCATCACCGACACCGCCTGGAAGGAGGGCTGGGTCGAACCGCTGGTCCCCGGCGCCCCCACCGGCCAGTCGGTCGGCGTGATCGGCGCGGGTCCGGCGGGTCTGACGACCGCCGAATATCTGCGGGTCGCAGGCTATGAGGTGCATGTCTATGACCGGCACGACCGGGCGGGCGGGCTGCTGACCTATGGCATTCCCGGCTTCAAGCTGGAGAAGGATGTGGTCATGCGCCGCATCCAGCGGCTGAAGGACGGCGGCATCGTCTTCCACGAAAGCTTCGAGGTCGGCCGCGACGCGACCATGGAGGAGCTGCGCGGCCGCCATGACGCCATCCTGATCGCGACCGGCGTGTACAAGCCGCGCGACATCAAGGCGCCGGGCGTCGGCGCGCCGGGCGTGGTCAAGGCGCTCGACTTCCTGATCGCCTCCAACAAGGCCGGTTTCGGCGACGCCGTGCCGGAACATGAGGACGGTTCGCTGCACGCCAATGGCAAGAAGGTCGTCGTCATCGGCGGCGGCGATACGGCCATGGACTGCGTCCGCACCGCCGTGCGTCAGGGCGCGACTTCGGTGAAGTGCCTCTATCGCCGCGACCGCGACAATATGCCCGGATCGCAGCGCGAGGTCGCCAATGCCGAGGAAGAGGGTGTTGAATTCGTCTGGCTTTCCGCGCCCATCGCCTTTGAAGGCACGGAGCATGTAACCGGTGTCAAGGTCACGAAGATGCGCCTTGGCCAGCCCGACGCATCGGGCCGCCGCGCGCCGGAACCCGATCCCGGCACGGAGCACACGCTGGAAGCGGACCTCGTCATCAAGGCGCTGGGCTACGATCCGGAGGAACTGCCCAGGCTGTTCGGCGCGGAGGACCTGTCCGTCACACGCTGGGGCACGCTGCGCGTCGATCACAAGACGATGATGACCAGCATGGACGGCGTGTTCGCGGCAGGCGACATCGTGCGCGGCGCTTCGCTGGTGGTCTGGGCGATCCGCGACGGCCGCGACGTGACCGAACATATGCACCGCTATCTCAAGGCCAAGGCGAAAGCGGCGGCCGGGGAAAGGCAGGCCGCCTGATGCGCGCCGCCCTCCTCCTCCTGCTGGCAACGCCGATCGCGGCTGAGGCGCAGACCCCGGTTCAGGCGGCAGCCGTCCAATCTGTCGATCCGGCACTGCTGACCAAGGCTCAGCCGATTGCCGCCGTCATCCTGCCCAACGGCACCATGGAAAAGATGATGGGGCCGATGATGCAGAAGATGATGGGACCGATGATGGACGGCATGACCAGGATGCCGATCCGCGAGTTCCTGAAGGTCGGCGGCCTCGACCCGGAACGGGCGGAACATCTGGGTGAAGGCACGATCGAGGAAATGATGGCGATCATCGATCCCAATTTCCGCAAGCGGATGGACGTGATCGTCAACAGCATGATGCCGGCCATGGGTCGTTTCATGGGACGTTATGAACCGGACATGCGGGAAGGCATGGCGGAAGCGTTCGCCCATCGCTACAGCGCGGCCGAGCTTGATCAGATCGGTGCGTTCCTGAAAACGCCCGTCGGCGCCAAGTTCGGCGCGGGCTTCATGGAGCTGGCCGCCGACCCGCATTATATCGGGCGGATGCAGAAGATCATGCCTGAAATGATGCAGGCCATGCCGGAGATCATGAAATCCTCCACGGCGGAACTCGCCAAGCTGCCCAAGCCGCGAACCTATAATGATCTGACGAAGGCTGAACGCGAGCGTCTCACCGCATTGCTCGGCGCGGACGCCAAGAAGGCCCACTGACAAAAGCGCCGGCGATGCCGGCAACCAACGGAATGACAGCGGCCTTACCCAAAGACAGGGACGGCCACAGGCAAGGGTAAGTCATCATGACCGACACCAATTTCATGGCCAGCCCCGAAGAACGCGCACGGATCGCGGCCGAGGGCATGTATCACCCGGAAATGGAAGGCGATGCCTGCGGCGTCGGACTGGTCGCCGCGACGGACGGCCGCCCGAGCCGTCGCGTGGTCGCCAGCGCCATCGACGCGCTGAAGGCCGTCTGGCATCGCGGCGCGGTCGACGCCGACGGCAAGACCGGCGACGGCGCGGGCATCCATGTCGACCTGCCGGTGCGTTTCTTCGATGACGCCATTGCCGACTCCGGCCACAAGCCGCTGCCCAACCGCCTTGCCGTCGGCATGATCTTCCTGCCGCGCACGGATTTGAGCGCGCAGGAAACCTGCCGCACCATCGTCGAGGCGGAGATCATCGACGCGGGCTACACCATCTATGGCTGGCGCCAGGTGCCCGTCGACGTCTCCGTCATCGGGGAGAAGGCGCAGCGCACCCGTCCGGAAATCGAGCAGATCATGATCGCCGGTCCCATGCCGGAAGAACGCGATCAGGCCGAGTTCGAAAAGGACCTCTACCTCATCCGCCGCCGGATCGAGAAGAAGGTGATCGCCGCGCAGATTCAGGATTTCTACATCTGCTCGCTGTCGTGCCGCTCGATCATCTACAAGGGCCTGTTCCTCGCGGAATCGCTGTCGGTCTTCTATCCCGACCTGCAGGACGAGCGGTTCGAGAGCCGGGTCGCGATCTTCCACCAGCGCTATTCGACCAACACCTTCCCGCAATGGTGGCTGGCCCAGCCGTTCCGCACGCTCGCGCATAATGGTGAGATCAACACCATCCGCGGCAACAAGAACTGGATGAAGAGCCACGAGATCAAGATGGCTTCGCTCGCCTTCGGTGAGCAGTCGGAGGACATCAAGCCGGTGATCCCGGCGGGCGCGTCCGATACGGCCGCGCTCGACGCCGTGTTCGAAGCCATCTGCCGTTCGGGCCGCGACGCGCCGACCGCGAAGCTGATGCTCGTGCCCGAAGCCTATCAGTCGGCCAGCGCCGAACTGCCCCAGGCGCATGCGGACATGTATGAATATCTCGCCTCCGTGATGGAGCCGTGGGACGGCCCCGCCGCGCTGGCGATGACCGACGGCCGCTGGGTCGTGGCGGGCGTCGACCGCAATGCGCTGCGCCCGCTGCGCTACACGCTGACCGGCGACAATCTGCTGATCGTGGGTTCGGAAACCGGCATGGTCGTCGTGCCCGAAACCACCATCGTGCGGAAGGGCCGTATGGGTCCGGGCCAGATGATCGCCGTCGACCTGCAGGAAGGCACGATCTACGACGATCATGAGATCAAGGACCAGATTGCGGGCGAGCGCCCCTATTCGGAACTGATCAAGGACTTCATGACGGTCAATGATCTGGGCGATGTGCCCAGTGCCCTGCCTTCATGGGACAAGGCCGAACTGACGCGCCGTCAGGTCGCCGCCAACCTGACGCTTGAAGACATGGAGCTGATCCTCGCGCCGATGGTCGAGGATGCGAAGGAAGCCGTCGGATCGATGGGCGACGACACGCCGCTGGCCGTCATTTCCGACAAGCCGCGCACGGTCAGCCATTTCTTCCGCCAGAATTTCAGCCAGGTCACCAACCCGCCGATCGATCCGCTGCGGGAACGCTATGTCATGAGCCTGAAGACGCGCTTTTCCAACCTCCACAACATATTGGAGCAGGACGCGCAGAACAGCCATGTGCTGGTGCTGGATTCGCCGGTGCTGACCTCTTCCGAATGGGCGAAGCTGAAGGGGCATTTCGGCCCTGCGGTGGCCGAGATCGACTGCACCTTCCCGGCCGAGGGCGGGCAGGAGCAGTTGCGCGCCGCCATCGCCCGCATCCGGGAGGAAGCGGAACAGGCCGTGCGCGAAGGCCGCACCGAAATCTTCCTGACCGACGAGCATGTCAACGCCGACCGCGTCGCCATCGCCGGCGTGCTGGCGGCGGCGGCGGTGCATACGCATCTCGTCCGCAAGGGCCTGCGCAGCTATGCGTCGATCAACGTGCGCTGCGCCGAAGCGCTCGACACCCATTATTTCGCGGTGCTGATCGGCGTCGGCGCGACCACGGTGAACGCCTATCTGGCCGAAGCCAGCATCGCCGACCGCCATGCGCGGGGGCTGTTCGGCGATCTGACGCTGGACGCCTGCTTCGAACGCTATCGCATCGCCATCAACGAAGGCCTGCTGAAGATCATGTCCAAAATGGGCATCGCGGTCATCAGCAGCTATCGCGGCGGCTATAATTTCGAAGCGGTGGGCCTCAGCCGCGCGCTGGTCAACGACCTGTTCCCCGGAATGCCCGCGAAGATTTCGGGCGAGGGCTATCAGTCGCTCCACTACAGCGCGAAGCTGCGCCACGACACCGCCTATGACAGCGCCATCGTGCGCCTGCCGGTAGGCGGCTTCTACCGCCAGCGCAATGGCGGCGAGACGCACGCCTATTCGGCGCAGCTCATGCACCTGTTGCAGACCTCGGTCGCGACCGACAGCTATTCGACCTATCTGCAATTCTCGCGCGGCGTGCGCGATTTGCCGCCGGTCTATCTGCGCGACCTCTTGGAATTCAACTTCGCCCGCGAGGCGGTGCCGATCGACGAGGTCGAGGCGACCACCGAGATCCGCAAGCGCTTCGTGACGCCGGGCATGTCGCTGGGCGCGCTCAGCCCCGAAGCGCATGAGACGCTGGCCATCGCCATGAACCGCATCGGCGCCAAGGCCGTGTCGGGCGAAGGCGGCGAGGATGCGAACCGCTTCAAACCCTATGAGAATGGCGACAACGCCAATTCAGTGATCAAGCAGATCGCGTCGGGCCGCTTCGGCGTCCATGCGGAGTATCTGGGGTCGGCCGAGGAAATCGAGATCAAGGTCGCGCAGGGTGCCAAGCCCGGCGAGGGCGGCCAGCTCCCCGGTTTCAAGGTGACCGAGTTCATCGCCAAGCTGCGTCACGCGACGCCGGGCGTGACGCTGATCTCGCCGCCGCCGCACCATGACATCTACTCGATCGAGGATCTCGCGCAGCTCATCTACGACTGCAAGATGATCAATCCCCGCGCCCGCGTCTGCGTCAAGCTGGTCAGCCAGGCGGGCATCGGCACCGTGGCGGCGGGCGTGGCGAAGGCCCACGCAGACGTCATCCTGGTCGCGGGCCATGTCGGCGGCACCGGCGCTTCGCCGCAGACGTCGGTCAAATATGCGGGCACGCCCTGGGAAATGGGCCTCAGCGAAGCCAATCAGGTGCTGACGCTCAACGGCCTGCGCCATCGGGTGAAGCTGCGTACCGACGGCGGGCTCAAGACCGGCCGCGACATCGTGATCGCGGCGATATTGGGCGCGGAAGAGTTCGGCATCGGCACACTGTCGCTGGTCGCCATGGGCTGCATCATGGTGCGCCAGTGCCACAGCAACACCTGCCCCGTCGGCGTCTGCGTGCAGGACGAGCGCCTGCGCGAAAAATTCACCGGCACGCCGGAGAAGGTCATCAACCTCATGACCTTCATCGCGGAGGAAGTGCGCGAGATTCTGGCGCGTCTGGGCTATCGCAGCCTGGACGAGGTGATCGGGCGGACCGAACTGCTGAAGCAGGTCAATCGCGGCGCCGAGCATCTGGACGATCTGGACCTCAACCCGATCCTCGCCAAGGTGGATGCGCCCGACGACCAGCGCCGTTTCAGCCTGACGGAATGGCGCAACCCGGTGCCCGACAGCCTTGACGCGCAGATGATGAAGGACGCCCGCGCGGTGTTCGAACGCGGCGAGAAGATGCAGCTCACCTATACGGTGCGCAACACGCATCGCGCCGTGGGCACCCGCCTGTCGGCCGCCGTCACGGAGAAGTTCGGCATGTCGACGCTGGCGGACGGCCATCTGACCGTGCGGCTGCGCGGTTCGGCCGGCCAGTCCCTGGGCGCCTTCCTGTGCAAGGGCATCAAGCTGGAGGTCTTCGGCGACGCCAACGACTATGTCGGCAAGGGGCTGTCGGGCGGCATCATCACGGTGCGCACCACGGTGTCCTCGCCGCTGTCGAGCAAGGACAACACCATCATCGGCAACACCGTGCTCTACGGCGCGACCAGCGGGAAGCTGTTCGCGGCGGGACAGGCCGGGGAACGCTTCGCCGTCCGCAATTCGGGCGCTCAGGTGGTGGTCGAGGGCTGCGGCGCGAACGGCTGCGAATATATGACCGGCGGCACCGCGGTCATCCTGGGCAGAACCGGCGCCAATTTCGGCGCGGGCATGACGGGCGGCATGGCCTTCATCCTGGACGAGGACGGCAGCTTCCCGACACGCGCCAATCCGGAAAGCATCGTCTGGCAGCGGCTGGAAAGCGCCCATTGGGAGGCGGAGCTGAAGGCGCTGATCGCCCAGCATGCGGTGGCGACCGACAGCAAATGGTCGAACACGATCCTGGACGATTGGGACCGCTGGCGCCGCTACTTCTGGCAGGTCTGCCCGAAGGAAATGGTGAACCGCCTCGCCCATCCGCTGAGCGATGCGCCGACGCAGGTCGTTGCCGCCGAATAAGCGGCCGGTTCAGTAAGACAGGGCAGCGTCCGCCGGGGCTTCCTCGGCGGACGTTCTGCTTTCGGGCGCCTGCGCGATCCGGACGGGCTGGAAACTGCCTGCGCTCTCGCCATCGGCGAATCTTTCGATGGAGGCCGGCCACGTTCGGACGGTCTGGGGCGGTTCGGCATGATCAGGCGCCATCTCGTCCCCCTGCGCCGCATAATCGCGCACAACAGGATCGTTCATTCCGTCCCAGCCAGCCATGTCGGCCGCCATCTGCCTGTCCGCAAGCGTCGGACCGCAGCCGTCGCAGCGAACGATGGCGGGGCCGGTCAGATCGGCCGACCCCATGTCGTAACCGGTCCCGTCGGGACTGACCGCCTGCGGCAAGGAGGTTTCGGTTCCAGGCCTGGGCTGTGTCGTGGCGTACAGGCCCAGACCGAAGCCGCCGGTCAGCGCCACCCCGGCACATGCACATGAAAACAACCAGAAACGCGCGGACATGGGGCAACCCTTCCTCTATCCTTCACCCGCCCCCTGACTTTCTCCGACCAAAACAACGCAAATGAAGATCGGTTGTTGCATGAGGAAAAAGCCTTTGCTAAGGGCCGCCTCCTACCAAGGCACCGGCCCCGCCGGTTCCCGGAAAATGTGCGGTCGTGGCGGAATTGGTAGACGCGCAACGTTGAGGTCGTTGTGGCCGAAAGGCCGTGGAAGTTCGAGTCTTCTCGACCGCACCATTTTCCTTGAGATCCAATAGTCTCATCATCGCCAAGTTCGGAAACGCAGCGATGCGTATGCGGGCAGCATATGGTTGGCTGGTTGGAAAATATTGCCGGGCGCGCTCGCCAACCGAGGATGCTTCCCGCCATCGTCATTGAAAGCGCCACCGCCAGTCCCAATCTTGCGGCCTTTCACAGCCCTAAAAGGCGCATGGAACCATTTTCCCCTTGCCCCGGCGGCGATCCCATGCACAAAGCTTGCCAATTGCCGCGCGGGTCATGGAATCAACCCGCAAGAAGCATGCGGCAGCAAGGATGACGTGATGGACGACGTGATGATGCAGGACCGCTCAGCCCCGGCATCGCCCCTTCCCCCGCAGGAAGTGGGAGAAGGCCTGTCCGTCATCTCCATCGCCAAAAGCTATGACAAGCGCGTCGTGCTGGCCGATGTGTCGCTGACCGTCGGCAAGGGCGAGGTGGTCGGCCTGCTCGGCCCCAATGGCGCGGGCAAGACGACCTGCTTCTATTCGGTGATGGGGCTGGTGCGGCCGGACCATGGCCGCATCGTGCTGGACGGGCAGGACATCACCGGCCTGCCCATGTACCGCCGGTCGATATTGGGGCTGGGCTATCTGCCGCAGGAAACATCGATCTTCCGCGGCCTGACCGTGGCGCAGAATATCGGCGCGGTGCTGGAACTGGCGGAACCGGACAGGGCGGCGCGGCAGGCGCGGCTGGAACAGTTGCTGGAGGAATTCGGCCTGACCCGGCTGCGCGATTCCTCCGCCATGGCGCTGTCGGGCGGCGAGCGGCGGCGGTGCGAGATCGCCCGCGCTCTGGCGGCCAATCCGTCGATCGTGCTGCTGGACGAGCCGTTCGCGGGCATCGATCCGCTGTCCATCGCGGATATTCGCGACCTGGTGAAGCAGTTGAAGACGCGCGGCATCGGCGTCCTCATCACCGACCATAATGTCCGCGAGACGCTGGAGATCGTGGACCGCGCCTGCATCATTTATGACGGCAAGGTGCTGTTCGCGGGCAGCCCGACGGAGCTGGTCGCCAATGCCGATGTGCGTCGGCTCTATCTGGGCGAGAATTTCTCGCTCTGACATGGGCGGCGGGCGGGTCCTTCCTGACGGCGGCGAGGGGGAAGGCTGATGGCGCTCGCGCCCCGTCTCGACCTGCGGCAGAGCCAGTCGCTGGTGATGACGCCGCAGCTTCAGCAGGCGATCAAGCTGCTGGCGCTGTCCAATCTGGAGATCGAGGCGTTCGTCGCGGGCGAACTGGAAAAGAACCCGTTATTGGAATCCGGCGGAGCGGATGATTTCGCGCCGCCCGCCGACGGCGTGGACCGGGCGGCGGAACAGCATGACCTGCGCGCCGAGACCGGGGACGCTGACCAGTTGATCGGCCAGGGCCTGGGCGGCGCGGATTCGCCGCTGGACGTCGACTATAGCGCGGAGACCTTCATCGACGATGGGCCGGGCGACCGGATGGCGACGGCGGCCATCGGTTCCGGCGGCATGGACCTGCTGTCCGGCGGCAGCGGCGAGGCGCCGGATTTCGACAGCTTCGCCAATCCGGAGCAGGGCCTTCAGGAACATCTGATGGATCAGGCCCGCAGCGCGCTGTCGGGCATGGACCTGATGATCGCCGCGCAACTGATCGGGCAGATCGACGAGGCCGGCTATCTGGAGGCCAATCTGCTGGAGACCGCCCATGGCATGGGCGTGCCGCTTTATCAGGTCGAGCAGGTGCTGGCGGTGATCCAGGGTTTCGATCCGACGGGGGTCGGGGCGCGGTCGCTGTCGGAATGCCTGGCATTGCAGGCCAAGGAGGTCGATCGCTACGATCCCTGCATGGCGAAGCTGCTCGCCAATCTGGACCTGCTCGCCAAAGGTGCCCTCCCCCAGTTGCGCCGGATCTGCGGCGTGGATGAGGAGGATATGGCGGACATGATCCGCGAGCTGCGCGGCTATGATCCCAAGCCCGGCCTGCGCTTTTCCACCGAGAGCGCGGCGCCGGTGACGCCCGACCTGTTCGTGCGGCCGACGCGGGAGGGCTGGGCGATCGAGGTCAACAGCGCCACCCTGCCCCGCGTGCTGATCAACCGGACCTATTATGTCGAGCTGGCGTCCGGTCCGCAGGACAAGACGTCCAAGGCCTGGCTGGCCGACTGCCTCGCCAGCGCCAACTGGCTGGTGAAGGCGCTCGACCAGCGGCAGAAGACCATCATCAAGGTCGCGAGCGAGATCGTCCGCCAGCAGGAGGATTTCTTCCGCAAGGGCGTGGAGCATCTGAAGCCGCTGACGCTGAAGGCCGTGGCCGATGCGATCCAGATGCATGAATCGACCGTCAGCCGGGTGACGTCGAACAAATATCTGTCCTGCCCGCGCGGGCTTTACGAACTCAAATATTTCTTCACCAGCGGCGTTTCTGCGGCCGGGGGCGACGGCGCGGTGTCGGCTGAGGCAGTCAAGAGCCACATCAAGGCGCTGATCGCGGCGGAGACGCCCGACGCCATCTTGTCCGACGACACGCTGGTCGACCTGCTGCGCGCCAAGGGCATGGACATCGCCCGCCGCACCGTCGCCAAATATCGCGAGGCGATGGGGATCGGGTCATCGGTGCAGCGGCGGCGGCAGAAGGCGTTGCGCGGGCAGGCGGCTTAGCGCGGGTTTAGGGGAGAGGGTACAAATCCGCTCATAAGCTTGACCCGGCCAACACAAGCGGCAACATCAGCCATCTATTCCCTCAAGGATTTCATCGTCATCCCATGTCCATCGCCTATCTGAACGGCCGCTTCCTGCCGCTGGAGCAAGCCCAGGTCTCCGTGCTGGATCGCGGTTTCCTGTTCGCGGACGGCATTTATGAGGTCGCGGCGGTGATCGACGGCAAGCTGGTCGACAGCGCGTCCCATCTCGCCCGGCTGGAGCGGTCCACCCAAGCGATCGGCATCGCCCTGCCCCTCTCCCTGACGGAGATCGAGGCGGCACAGAAGGAACTGGTGGCGCGCAATGCGCTGGCCGAAGGGCTGGTCTATCTCCAGATCACGCGCGGCGCCGATGCGACCCGCGATTTCCTGCCCTCGCCCGGCATCCAGCCCACGCTGGTCATGTTCGTCCAGGCCAAGCCTTTCCTCGACGTGCCCGCCGTGCGCAACGGGATCGCGGTCGCGACCATGCCCGACCTGCGCTGGGCGCGGCGCGACATCAAGAGCGTCGGCCTGCTCGCCCAGGCCATGGCCAAGCGCGCCGCCGCCGAAGCAGGCGCGCAGGAGGCCTGGATGGTCGAGGACGGCTTTGTCACGGAGGGGGCTTCGTCCACCGCCTTCATCGTGACGGAGGAGGGCATCGTCACCCGGCCCTATAGTCAGGCGGTGCTGGCGGGCTGCACCGGCGCGGCGCTGACCGCGCTGGCGGAGGAAAGCGGCATCGCCATCGTCCGCCGTCCCTTCACCGTTGCGGAAGCGTTGGCGGCGAAGGAAGCCTTCATCACCAGCGCGTCGACGCTCTGCCAGTCGGTGGTGCGGATCGACGGCCGGGCCATCGGGGACGGCAAGCCCGGCCCGCTCGCGATGCGGCTGCGCACGCTCTATATCGACTTTGCGCGGCGCACCGCTGTCTGAGCAAAAGGCGGTTTGAGCAAAAGAACGCGCAAAACTTGATCCGTTTCGGATGAACTAAGGGAATGCCGCCATTCCCGCCATTTCGGCGGGGATCGAGGCTCCATTTTGGCGGTCCGTTACGGTGAGGCCGGAAAAGAGCCGTTTACAGAGCGCTCCGTGAACGCGATGGGCGGCATTATCTCCATAATGGAGAATGGTTTGGCTGCGTAACGACGGCGTTGCGATAAGCTGGAACAAACAGGATGGAGATTTTCGGCGTGGGTTTGGATCATGATGAGATCGGTTTCGGCGCATCCCTGGACCAACCCTTCGGCGCGCGGGACGAGCGGCCGGGCCTGCTGATCCTGGCCGACGACATCTATCTGGACGACGCCGCGATGCTGAGCCAGGCGGCGGGCCTTCGGCTGCTGGGCGCGGTGCCGCTGGACCAGGCGTCGACCCGGCTGGACGTGCAGATCGGCTGCGACATCATCCTGTGCTTCTGCCCGACGCCCGATCCGATGATCGAGCGGCTGCTGGTGCAGATCGAGACCTTGGCCCTGCAGAACGACATGCCGGTCATATTGGTGGCCGATCTGGGAACCGTCGATCTTGCCTATGCCTGCCTGCGCAGCGAGCGGACGCAATTGCTTTGCCGGCCGGGGCATACGGATCTGGCCGCCGCCCTTCTGGCGGCCGCCCGCCAGAGGCCGTCCGGATCGCTGCACGAGGCGAACCGGGATAATGAAGGCCTGCGGTTGCAACAGTTGAGCGACGAGGTGAGCCGCCTCGCCCGCACGCTGGAGGCGCTGACGCTGCGCCCGCGCCATGCGACGCCGTCCTTCGAACTGGGGCCCCGCATATCGGACGAGCCGAGCGACTATATCGGCATGCCGGCGCTGGAACCGATCGGCAGCGCCGACAAGTCCGCCGATGCCGCGGCCCTGGAAGCGGCGCAGGTGCGCGACCTGTTGCGGGCGCGTCGATTGCGCGACGATTTCCTGCCCGCCGATCTGTTCGCTGACCCGGCCTGGGACATGCTGCTGGACCTGCTGGCGGCGCGGCTGGAGCATGAGCGCGTGTCCGTGTCCAGCCTGTGCATCGCATCGGCCGTGCCGCCCACCACCGCGCTGCGCTGGATCAGGACGCTGACCGAGATGGGCTTTGTCGACAGGCAGGCCGATCCGCATGACGGGCGCCGCGTCTTCATCGCGCTGGCCGACCACACGGCGGAGGCGCTGACCCGCTGGTTCACCGCCAGCCGCCGTTTCCTGTGCGCGTGACGTACCGGTGCGCATCGCCGCTTGACCGACGCCCGGATTGCCGTAGATAGGCGCGCACCGGACGCTTGGCATCAGGACAGGCATCGGGCGATTAGCTCAGTTGGTAGAGCGTCTCGTTTACACCGAGAATGTCGGCGGTTCGAGCCCGTCATCGCCCACCATGCCCCCTTCTTCGAGAAAGCTGTTCCCGCGGCCGGGGGAATGGCGTAAGGTTCCGGCAACGGAACGCTTTTGTGAGGCACTTGCATCATGTCTCTCACGCTTCTTCTCGCTGGAACGGTGGCCCCCTTCCTGCTGATGTTTTCGCCGGTTTCGCTGGCGGCCGCCCGCGATTGCCTGGATTGGGAAGCGCCGGCCAAGGCGGTGGACCTGGGCGTGGAGAAGCCCTGCCCGAAAAAGAAGCCGCCATTGCTGCTGATGTAAGCCCCGTCTCCACGGATATTGCGGCGCAGCGCCAGCGCTGCTAATCGGTGCGGCCATGATCCAGCCGCCTGAAATCATCCGAGTCACCAAGTCCCGCGTCTCCTGCGACGGTTCGGGCGACATTCCCGCCGCGCTCGGCCATCCGCGCGTCTTCCTTGAGATCGATGAGCATGGCTATATCGACTGCGGTTATTGCGACCGCCGCTTCGTGCTGGCCGGCAGCGTTGCGGATACCCCGGAAATCGCCGGGCTGCCGGATATTCCTTCGGGCGCCAGCCTTTAAGTAGGGCAATCCCATTCAAATCGTCATTCCCGCCTTAGCGGGGATGACGGAAATGCTTTTTTAATTGGGCTCAGCCTCTGCCGCCCCTATATCGGACGGCATGACCGATGCTGCTCCCCAGTTCACCGACGCCCGCGGCCTGCTCTACCGGCCCGGCCTGCTCGATCCTGACGGCGCGCGCCGCCTGACCGCCGAGGCGCTGAAAGGCTGCGACGATGGCGAACTCTACCTGCAATATCGGGCGAGCGAGAGCTTCGGATTCGATGACGGGCGGCTGAAGACCGCCGATTATTCGACCGATGCGGGCTTCGGCCTGCGCGGCGTGTCGGGCGAGATGACCGGTTTCGCCCATGCCAACGACATCAGCGAAACCGCGATCCGCCGGGCGGCCGAGACGCTGACGCTGCTCGATCCGGCCAAGGGGCAGCCCGCGCCGCCGCCGCAGCACACCAACCGCCATCTCTATACCGACGTCAATCCGCTGGAGATCGTCCCCTTTGCCGAGAAGGTGACGCTCTGCGCCGCCATCGACGCCGCCGCCCGCGCCCGCGATCCGCGCGTCGCGCAGGTGTCGGTGAGCCTGGCGGGAAGCTGGTCGGTGGTCGAGATCGTGCGCGCCGACGGCTTTACCGCGACCGACATCCGCCCGCTGGTGCGGCTCAACGTCTCCGTCATCCTGGAGGAGAATGGCCGCCGGGAGACGGGCGTGTTCGGCATTGGCGGGCGCTATCTCTACGATGAGGTGATGGAACCCGCCATCTGGAACCGCGCCATTGACGAGGCGCTGGCGCAGGCGCGGGTCAACCTGCGTTCCGTGGCCGCGCCCGCGGGCGAGATGACCGTGCTGCTGGGACCGGGCTGGCCGGGCGTGCTGGTGCATGAAGCCATTGGGCACGGCCTGGAAGGCGACTTCAACCGCAAGGGCACCAGCGCCTTTTCCGGCCGCGTGGGCCAGCAGGTCGCCGCGCCGGGCGTCACGGTGGTCGACGACGGATCGATCATGAGCCGGCGCGGCTCGCTCTCCATCGATGACGAGGGCACGCCGACGAAGGAAAATGTGCTGATCGAGGACGGCATCCTCAAGGGCTATATGCAGGACCGGCTGAACGCCCGGCTGATGGGTGTGGAGCCGACCGGCAACGGCCGCCGCGAAAGCTATGCGCACGCCCCGATGCCGCGCATGACCAACACCTTCATCAAGGGCGGACAGGACGATCCGGAAGAACTGCTGAGCCGGATGAAGTCGGGCATATTCGCGAAAAGCTTCGGCGGCGGGCAGGTTGACATCGTGTCGGGCAAGTTCGTCTTCTCCTGCACCGAGGCGTACAAGGTCGAGAATGGCAGGCTGGGCGAGCCGATCAAGGGCGCGACGCTGATCGGTGACGGGCCGACGGCGCTGACCAAGGTGATCGGCATCGGCCATGACTGGGCGCTGGACGAAGGCATCGGCATGTGCGGCAAGGCCGGGCAGAGCGTGCCGGCGGGCGTGGGCCAGCCCACCCTGCTGATGGAGGGCCTTACCGTGGGCGGCACGGCGACCTGAGGCACCAACGCCACGGGCGGAGGAACCAGCGTAAGAGTGCGTCTTTATCTCTTTCATGAACATGCTGACCGACAGCCATGATGCGGTGACCGCCGATTGGGCGGCTGCCCTGCTGGATTTCTGGTTCAACCGGATCGGGGAACAGGGGTGGTGGAGCCATGATCCGGCGCTGGACCGGGCCTGTCAGGCGCGCTTCCGCGCATTATGGGAGGAAAAGCGCCATTTGCCCGCCGAAGAGTTTCTGGAGCGGGCAGATGACGCGCTGGCGGCGGTGTTGCTGTTCGACCAGTTGCCGCGCAACATGTTCAGGGGATCGGCGGCGGCGTTTTCGACCGATCCTCTTGCCAGGGAAGTGGCGCGCGGTGCGGTTGCCCATGGCTATGACATCCAGATCGGCGGGGCGGGGCGTCTGTTCTTCTACATGCCCTTCCAGCACAGCGAAGCGCTGGACGACCAGAAACTTTCGCTAAGCCTGTTCGAGGGAGCGGGCGACGAGAAGTCGCTGGCCTTTGCGCGGGAGCATTATGAGATGATTGAACGCTTCGGCCGCTTTCCGCATCGTAATGCGACGCTGGGTCGTGCGAACAGACCG
The DNA here is from genome assembly GCF_015074805.1 of Sphingobium fuliginis. NCBI lineage: Bacteria > Pseudomonadati > Pseudomonadota > Alphaproteobacteria > Sphingomonadales > Sphingobiaceae > Sphingobium > Sphingobium fuliginis. The sequence continues at coordinate 2,610,425 of NZ_CP060035.1, forward strand.
GGCGAGGAAGAAGCGGCGAAGGAAGGTGGAAGTTGGTGAAGGCTTGGTAAGGCTTTACCCCACTCCTCCGTCATGCTGGGCTGTTTCAGCATGACGTGGGGATGACTTCGTTACGATTGGCGGATGGCTTCATCCCAATTGGGGGGCCTGATCATAGGCAACGGCCGTGCCTAATTTTTAAGCATCGTCCTGACGCTGCCCATTTTTTCAGCGCCCTGTTTTGACGCACCGCATCAAAAGCCCGCATTAACCCGCCTTTTACGAATTGGCACGCCTCTTGCTGAGTAGTTTGTCGCACACCAGTAACAGGGGGCGACATGAAACTTGTCATGGCTATCATCAAGCCGTTCAAGCTTGACGATGTCCGCGAGGCACTTTCCTCGCTCGGCATCGCCGGCATGACGGTGAGCGAAGTGAAGGGCTTCGGCCGCCAGAAGGGGCAGACCGAAATCTATCGCGGCGCCGAATATTCGACCAACATGGTTCCGAAGATCAAGATCGAGGTGGTCTGCGACGACGACCTCGCGCCGCGCGTCGTGGAAGCCACCCAGGCCGCCGCCAATTCCGGCGCCATCGGCGATGGCAAGATCTTCGTTCTCGATGTCGAGCAGGCAGTGCGCATCCGCACCGGCGAAACCGGCGAAACCGCTCTGTAAGGGGGGAATTAATGACCTTTTCCAAGAAGCTTAGCGGCGTCGCGGGGGCCATGGGCCTGTCGCTGTTCGCCGCGATGCCCGCCTGGGCACAGGCCGCCGCGCCCGCGGCCACCGTCGACAAGGGCGATACGGCCTGGATGATGACCTCCACGGTCCTGGTGCTGGCGATGATCCTGCCTGGCCTGGCGCTGTTCTATGGCGGCCTGGTCCGCACCAAGAACATGCTGTCGGTCATGACGCAGATCGGCGCCGTGGCCTGCCTCGCCATGCTGATCTGGGTGATCTACGGCTATTCCATGGCGTTCGGCCCGGATTACACCAGCGGCCTCAGCAACTTCATCTCGACCTTCGACAAGGCCTTCCTGAAGGGCATCACGCCCGCATCGCAGGCGGCGACCTTCACCGCAGGCGTCGAAATCCCCGAATATGTGTTCGTCAGCTTCCAGATGACCTTTGCCGCGATCACCGTGGCGCTGGTGCTGGGTTCGGTGGTCGAGCGCATCAAATTCTCGGCCGTGATGGTGTTCGCCATCGTGTGGCTGACCATCGTCTACTTCCCGATCGCGCACATGGTCTGGGCAGCGAGCGGCCTGTTCTTCAAGGCTGGCGCGCTGGACTTCGCGGGCGGCACCGTGGTCCACATCAACGCCGGCGTCTCGGCGCTGGTCGCCTGCCTCATTCTGGGCAAGCGCGTGGGCTTCCCCAAGGAACCGATGCCGCCGCACAGCCTGACGCTGACCGGTGTCGGCACCGGCCTGCTGTGGGTCGGCTGGTTCGGCTTCAACGCCGGTTCGGCGCTGGAAGCCAATGGCTCGGCCGCTCTCGCGATGATCAACACCTTCGTCGCCACCGCCTCCGCCGGTCTGTTCTGGATGCTTGCCGAGCGCGTCAACGGCCACAAGGGTTCGGCCCTGGGCTTCTGTTCGGGCATCATCGCCGGTCTGGTCGCCGTCACCCCGGCCGCCGGCAATTCCGGCCCCTTCGGTGCGATCGTCCTGGGCGCCGTCGCTTCGATCGTCTGCTTCTATGCCGTCACCGTCCTCAAGCCGAAGCTCGGCTATGACGACTCGCTGGACGCCTTCGGCATCCACGGCATCGGCGGCATGATCGGCGCCATCGGCACCGCCATCGTCTACTCGCCCTCGCTGGGCGGTCCGGGCGCTGCGGACTATGACATGGGCGCCAAGCTGGTCGTCCAGATCGAAGCGGTCCTGACCACCATCGTCTGGGCGTCGATCGGCACCGCCATCGCCATCTTCATCGCCAAGGCGGTCACCGGCCTGCGCGTCAGCAAGGAGGTCGAACTGGAAGGCCTCGACCTCGGCGAACATGGCGAGCGCGCCTACAATCCGTAAGTTTGGCAGGGCGGGCCGGTAAGGACGGCCCGCCCGCCCCACCTTGTTCCTCCTGCGAACATGCCTTGGGACCGATGCGCAAGTATCGGTCCCTTTTTTTGTCAGGTCCGGGGGCGGGTCCAGAGCGTGTCCGGCCGCGATGTTCCGGCGGGCCAGCGGCGGGCGCGGCCCGGCACCTGAAGGCCCGCGCGAAGGACCCAGCGGAGCTTGTCGCCTTTCGGCGTGGTGACGCGATGGTCCCAGGCATGGTCGCCCCGGCGCGCCACTTCTCGGGCGATGTCGCCATAGATGCCGGCGGCGGCGAGGACCGCCCAGGCGGATCGCGGCGGCAGGGCGCCGGTGCCGTGGCGGGCGCTTTCCTCATAGGCGGCGGCCATGCCGGCCATGCGACGGGCAAGGATGGCGAGGCGCGGGCGGACCCACGGCTTCATATGCTCGCCCGGCGGGATGTCCATTTCGACCAGCCATTCCTCCGGCAGGTAGCAGCGGTCGGCGGCCTCATCCTCGCTGATGTCGCGGGCGATATTGGCAAGCTGGAAGGCAAGGCCCAGGTCGCAGGCGCGGTCGAGCGTGGCTTCGTCGCCGGGATCGACGCCCATCAGGATAGCCATCATGCAGCCGACCGTGCCTGCCACATGGTAGCAGTAGCGCAGCATGTCCGTCTCGCTGCGGGGGCGCCATTCGCGTGCGTCGAGGGCGAAGCCTTCGATCAGGTCATGAGCGTAGCGCTCCGGAATCGCGCATTCGCGCATGACGAGGCCGAAGCCGTCGAAGGCCGGGTCTCCGGTGGGTTCGCCCTGAAGCGCCGAACCGGTCAGCACGCGGATGGTGGAAAGGCGCGCCTGACCGTCCGCGACGCCGCGCATCGTGCCGCCATGGTCCTGCCCGTCCGCGATGTCGTCGCATTTGCGGCACCAGGCGTAGAGCAGCCATGCCCGTTCGCGGGTGGAACGGTCGAAGAGTCTGGAAGCGAGCGCGAAGGATTTGGAACCCCTGGCGATGCTGTCGCGAGCCTGGGCGATGAGGGAGGGGCGGTCAGGAAATTCGGAGGACATGGTCAGGACATGCCCTGCGCAGGCGCCAAAGTCACCCGACCTCCGTTCATTTCGAGCGAAGTTGAGAAACGGCTATCCGGCGTGGACAAATTCAAGACTCGCCGGATTGGGTGATTTGGGTGGATTGCGGACATTCCCCCTCCCGCCTGCGGGAGGGGGCTAGGGGGTGGGCTGGCGCGACATCAGCGTGAATTTTCAACGGCTAAGCTGGAAGCTCGCTACGCTCGCGCCCACCCCTAACCCCTCCCGTTTACGGGAGGGGAATGTCTTGGATTGGCCATTTCCCGGCATTCCGAACTTGTCCGCAGCGTGGCTCAGCGCTTCCCGTTTCTCGGAACGGGTCCTGCTATGGGATCACAGCCGATCCGCCTTCATCGCGAAGATGGTTTCATGTGGCTGATAGGCCGCCATCCTGTCGAGCAATGCCTCGATCGCGTTGGCATGGATCAGGATATTGGCGTGCTGCGCGCGGATGAAGCCCGCCTCCACCATATGCTGGTTGAAGGCGATGAGTTGGTCATAGAAGCCCGCGACATTGAGCAGGCCGACCGGCTTGCGGTGATAGCCGAGCTGCGCCCAACTGATCGCTTCCCACAATTCATCCATCGTGCCGACGCCGCCCGGCAAGGTCACGAAGCCGTCGGACAGGTCGGTGAAAAGCTGCTTGCGCTGGTGCATGGTCTGGACGACGTGCAGTTCCGTGCAGCCGCGATGGGCGACTTCGGCCCCGACCAGCGCTTCGGGGATGACGCCGATCACCTCCCCACCCGCTTCCAGCGCCGCATCGGCCACCGCGCCCATCAGTCCCAGCCGGCCACCGCCATAGACGACGCCGATGCCCCGTTCGGCGAGGATGCGTCCGACATGGCGGGCGGATTCGACATAGGCGGGATCGGCCGGGGTGGCCGAGCCGCAATAGACAGCCAGTCTCTTCATAAATCCTTCATGTGTCAGGCCAGGTCTTCCAGCATCAATGCGGCCGTCGCCTTGGCGCTGCCGACCACGCCGGGAATGCCCGCCCCCGGATGCGTGCCCGCCCCTACCAGATAGAGGTTGGGAATGACGTCGTCGCGATTATGCGCGCGGAACCAGGCGCTCTGGGTCAACAGCGGCTCCAGGCTGAATGCGCTGCCCAGATGCGCCGACAGGTCGCGACGGAAGTCTGGCGGCGCATAATGGAACCGCGTCACGATGCGCGAGCGGATGTCCGGAATCAGGCGATGCTGGATCTCGTCGAGGATACGTTCCGCATAGGCCGGCGCGAAACGGTCCCAATCGATAGGCAGCTTGCCCAGATGCGGCACCGGGGCAAGCGCGTAGAAGGTCGAATGGCCCTCCGGCGCCATGCTGGGGTCGGTGACGGTCGGATGGTGCAGGTAGAGCGAAAAATCCTGCGGCAGCACGCCATAATCATAGATGTCGGTCAGCAGCCCTTCATAGCGCGGGCCGAACAGGATCATATGGTGCGGGATGCCCGGCCAGCTTCCCCGGATGCCGAAATGCAGCACGAACAGGCTGGGCGACCAGCGCTTGCGGGCAAGCTTCGCCGCCTGTTTCTCGCCCCTGGGATGATGGCCGATCAGGTCGCGATAGCTGTGCATCAGGTCGGCGTTGGAGGCGACGGCATCCGCCTCCCCCCGCCAGCCCGAAGCGGTGCGCACGGCAACGGCGCGGTCGCCATAGGTTTCGATCTGCACCACCGGATCGGCGAGGCGCAGCGTGCCGCCCAGCCGCTCGAAATGCGTGGCCATCGCCTGGACGAGGCGGTTGGTGCCGCCCTTGGCGAACCAGACGCCGCCATCCTTCTCCAGCTTGTGGATCAGGGCGTAGATCGAGCTGGTCTGCATCGGATTGCCGCCGACCAGCAACGTGTGGAAGGAGAGCGCCTGCCGCAGCTTCTCATCCTTCACATGGGAGGAAACCACGGAATAGACGGAGCGCCACGCCTGATGCTTCATCAGCGCGGGCGCGGCGCGGACCATGGAGGCGAAGTCGAGGAAGGCGACCGAGCCGAGCTTTCTATACCCCTCCTGATAAACGCCGTCGGCATAGTCGAGGAAGCTTTCATAGCCCGCGACATCCTCCGGATTGAGCCGGGCGATCTGGGCGCGGAGGGCGGTTTCGTCGTTGGAATAGTCGAAATTCGTGCCGTCGCGCCAGTTGAGCCGGTAGAAGGGGGAGACGGGGACGAGGCTGACATCCTCCGCCATGTCGTGGCCCGAAAGGCGCCACAACTCGCCCAGGCAGTCGGGATCGGTGATGACGGTCGGCCCGGCGTCGAAGACGAAGCCGTCCTTTTCCCACATATAGGCGCGCCCCCCCGGCCGGTCGCGTGCCTCGACCAGAGTGGTGTCGATTCCGGCGGATTGCAGGCGGATGGCCAGCGCAAGGCCGCCGAAGCCCGCGCCGATGACGATCGCTTTCCGGTTCATCGGGTCCGGTTCATCAGGCGGGAGGGCTCAACAGGGCGCGCATGGCGTCCCTTATGGGCACGGGGGGCCGCCCGCACAAGATGCGGATGCGATCCCCGAGCGTCGAGCGGCCCGCATAGAAGCGGCCGATAAGGGAGGGATCAAGCCGATAGAAACGTTCGAAGATGCGCCAGCGCTGGTCCGGCCTGGCAGCGTCGAACAGCATGCGGCCGAGCAGCCGGTAATAAGCGCCCCGCCGCCAATGGTCCCGCGCCCAACCGCGTGTGGCCTGGGCGAGCAGTTGCCCCTCCACCGGCCATTCATTCGCCAGACGCAGCGCGAAGCGCACCGCATCGGGCAGGGAATAGCCGGTCATGGGCTGGAATAGCGCCGCCCTTGCGCCCAGCCGCGCGACCGGATCGTCCTGCGGCCAGAAGCGGTCGAAATCGCCGCCGTGGACGACCGGAAGGACGCCGCTCTCGCTATGAACGACCCCCTCGACCCGCCAGCCCTGCGCCTGTGCGTAGGCGGCGATCCTGGCGTTGAGCGTAGGCGCGTCCAGGTCCGGCGTGTCGCTATAATAAGTATCCTCGACGAAGACGGTCCGCTCGTCCCAGGGCAGCAGATAGACGAAGCGATAGCCGTCCATCTGCTCGACCGTGGCGTCCATGATGACTGGGCGGGAAAGGCCGTGCGGAGCATGCAGGCGCAGGGTCTGGCCGACGAATTTCTGCCAGCCGCAGCGCAGGGCGGAAAGATCGTCGCCCCCTCTGGCGTCGAGCACGGCCTTGGCGCGGACGACGCGGCCGTCGGACAGGGTGACGCTGGTGGGCGTCAGCCCGGTGGCCTGCGCGCCGGTCAGCACGGCATCGCCAAGCCGCTCCCGGACATGGGCGTCGAGGCGCGCCGAGGTGATGCTGTTATAAGGCACGGCAAGTTGGCGGCAGTGGCCGGGGAAGCGGACCTCATAACCCTCCGGCCAGCGATGGGCGATCAGGGGCTCGACCAGCCAGCGGTCCCCGGCGTCAACGTCGCTGTCGAAGAAGGACCAGATATGATTGCCGCCCAGCCTGTCGCCGCTTTCCAGCAGGCGCAGGGAGACATGCGGGTGGCGCGCCGCGAGGGCGAGCGCGGTCAGGCTGCCGGCAAGGCCGCCGCCCACTATCGCCACGTCGCAATCGGTCATGGTCGCCATCGCACCCTTGTTAGGGGCTGTGCGGGGAAATGCACGGATTGATTTTCAGACCGGCATAGTATAGGGGGGTACCCTATGCATATCGTGGCGGATCGGGACAAGCTGCTGGCGCGGGTGCGGCGCATCGCGGGGCAGATCGGCGCCGTCGAGCGGCAATTGTCGGGCGACGCGGGTTGTTCGGAAACGTTGCAACTCGTCGCCTCCGTGCGGGGTGCGGTCGGCAGCCTGATGGAAGAATTGATCGAGCAGCATATGCGCGAACATGTCGCCCGGCCGGGCATCAGCGACGCAGCGCGAGAGGCTGCGGCGGAGGAAATGCTGGCGTTGATCCGGCGCTACGGGAAATGAGCATGCACGACGACCATGGCCATGGCGGCCACCATCATCCTGAGGACCATGATCATGTGCATGGCATTCCGGTGGCCAATGCGGATGATGGCGAGGAAAGCCATTATTTCGACCATATCTACCTGACGCGCGGACATGACGAGAATGCTCGCAAGACGATCTGGGTGGTGTGGCTGACCGCGGCGACCATGGTGGTCGAGATCGTCTTCGGCTGGCTGACCGGGTCGATGGCGCTGCTGGCCGACGGCTTCCACATGGCGACCCATGCCGGCGCGCTGGCGGTGGCGGCGGCCGCCTATGGCTATGCCCGGCGGCATGCGCGCAACCCGCGCTATACGTTCGGGACAGGCAAGGTGGGCGACCTGTCCGGCTTCGCCTCCGCGCTGATCCTGGCCTTCACCGCCCTGTTCATCGCCGTCGAGTCCGTGATGCGCTTCTTCGAACCGGTGAAGGTGGCCTTTGGCGAAGCGACGCTGGTCGCGGTGATCGGCCTGGTCATCAACCTGATCAGCGCCCTGCTGTTGGGACATGACCATAGCCATGATCACGGGCATGATCATGATCACAGGCATGGCCATGCCGACAATAATCTGCGCGCCGCCTATGTGCATGTGCTGACCGACGCGCTGACGTCGGTGCTGGCGATCATGGCGTTGCTGGCGGGGCGCTATATGGGCTGGTGGTGGCTGGACCCCGCCGTCGGCCTGCTGGGCGCGGTGGTGATCGCGCGCTGGGCCTGGGGGCTGATGAAGGATACCGCCGCGATCCTGCTCGACACGGCCGAACCGGCTCTGATGGCGCGGATCAAGGCGCTGGCCGAGACGGAAGGGGCGACCATCCGCGACCTGCATGTCTGGCGCATCGGGCCGCATGCCCATGCCGCGATCGTCAGCCTGGCCCCCGGCGCCGATGTCGCCGCCGTGCGCCGCCAGGTCCGCGCCCTGCCGCGCATGGAGCATGTGACGGTGGAGTGCGGATAACCCTCGCAGACTCCCTTGCCGAAGAGATAATCCTTAAGAGTTAGAGCAGCAAAACCGCCGGGTTAAGGCGGAAATTCACCACGATGGCAGATCGGCACGGCTTGACTCGACTCGGGCGGCCATTCAATTTCCCTTACGGAAATCTATAAAATACTGTCGGAGAGGAGGCCTTATGCCGGTTGCAAAGCCGTTTGCGGGAAAGGTTTTTCACGCCCTCTTGATGGAATGTTTCGCTGAACAGCGAAGGCCCACCGCCGATGAAGTGGACTCGGTCGCCTCCAAAATCTGGCAGGACAGTCATGGATCGATGACCGGGCAGGATTGGCGGGATGTGGCAAGGGGAAGCGACGCCCACCGGCAGATGATCAATGCGGCTCTGATGGCGTTCGGGTCGGCTCCGGCGGAAATGCATAGGGAGATATCCTGACGCTCAGTCGATGTTGAAGCCAAGGCGGGGATGACCGGCGCTGGCTCCATCCTCATGATGGGGTTTGAATGGCGACTGTTCCCTATCAGCCATCGCCAGGCGCGAAGTAGACGCACCAGCCCCAAGAAAATTCTCCGTAGCATCTTGAAACTGAAATAGCTCTTCCTATTTCCCTCTTGTCCCGGCCTTCTCCCCCCTCCCGCCGGGACATCCCTCTTTGTGGCCCCGGCGTTCCCTTGCGCCGGGGCTGCTTTTTTAAGAGCATCGTGCGCAAAAGTGGGAACCGGTTTTGCGCTTAAACGATGCGACAACAAAAGCTTAGAGCGCGCGGCCTGCGCCTGATTTAACGCAGCGCGCTCTAGAGATATTGGGCCGCTACCCAGCCGCTCGCCCAGGCCCATTGGAAATTATAGCCGCCCAGCCAGCCGGTGACGTCGACCGCTTCGCCAATGGCATAGAGACCGGGGAGGTGGCGCGCCTCCATCGTTTGCGAGGACAATCCCGCGGTCGAAATGCCGCCGCTGGTGACCTCCGCCTTGGCGAAGCCTTCGGTGCCATTGGGCGTGAAGGGCCAGGCCGACAGGCGGCGTTCGGCGTCCTGCAGCTTGCGATCCGGGACGTTGCCCAGGTCGCCGGGAAGCGCCAGCCGCTCCGCCAGGGCGTCGGCCAGACGGTCGGGCAGGTGGCCGCGCAGGCATTGCATCAGCGTGGCGCGCGGCCTGCCGCGCTTCGCCTCCGTCAGCCAGCCTTGCGGCTGGTCGGGCAGGAGGTCGAGAGCGATGGAGTCGCCATGCCGCCAATAGGATGAAATCTGCAGGATCGCCGGGCCGGACAGGCCCCGGTGGGTGAGCAGCGCGGCTTCGCGGAAGGCGGTCTTGCCATGGCGTGCGATGACCTCGGTCGAGACGCCGGAGAGCGAGCGGAAGAGCAGCTCTTCGCCGCCGAGGGTCAGGGGCACCAGCGCCGGTCGGGGTTCCACCACCTTGAGCCCGAACTGGCGGGCGAGGTCATAGGCAAGGGCGGTTGCGCCGATCTTGGGGATGGAGGGGCCGCCGGTGGCGATGACCAGCGCCGGGGCCGTGGCGGTCCTGTCGCCATGGGTGACGCAGTACCGGCCATCGGCATGGGTGACGGCGGCGATGGCGTGGTCGAGCCGGATGGTGACGCCGCCCGCCTCGCATTCGGCCAGCAGCATGGCGACGATCTGGCGCGCGCTCTGGTCGCAGAAGAGCTGGCCCAGAGTCTTTTCGTGCCAGGCGATGCCGTGGCGTTCGACAAGCCCGAGGAAATCCTGCGGCGTGTAGCGGCCCAGCGCCGATTTGGCGAAATGAGGGTTGGCGGACAGGTAGCGGTCGGGCGCGGTGTGGATATTGGTGAAGTTGCAGCGGCCGCCGCCGGAAATCAGGATTTTCTTCCCTGCCTGATCAGCATGGTCGATGACGAGGACGCGCCTGCCCCGCTGGCCCGCCACGGCCGCGCACATCAGGCCAGCGCCGCCAGCGCCCAGGACGACGGCGTCATAGGTTTCCGCTGGGGAAGCCATCAACCGGCGGCGAGCGCGTCCATGATCTGGCGGACGGGCGTGACGTCATAGCCGGCGGAGGCGGCCTGCTCGGTCAGCGCCGCCGGATGGTCGCCCGCGCGGGCGCGGGTCAGCGCCCAGAGCAAGGTGCTGCGCGTGCCGGAGCGGCAATAGGCGAGTATCTTGCCCTCGCCCGCCTGCTCCAGCGCGGCGGCCATGCCGTCGAGCTGCCAGGGCGCGAAGCCGCCATGGGCCACGGGGACGGCGGCATAGGCGATGCCGGCGGCCCTGGCTGCGGCCTCGATCTCCGCGCCGTTGGTCTGGCCCGGCTCTTCGTCGTCGGGGCGGTTGTTGATGATCACCGTCACGCCCAGCGCCTTGGCTTCCGCCACCTGATCGACGCTGATCTGCGGAGAGACGTAGAGGCTTTTGGTGAGCTGGCGGAACATGGGCGGGACTCCTTTTCGGGTCTCCTTGCGCTTGTGGGCGGCGGGATTCAAGAGGGTAGGCCACAGAGCAACATGCTCCTCCGCAGGAGCAGGTCAATTCTTCCGTTCTAAAGATAAGGGCGGATCGCCGCGAGGAAGGCGTCGCCATAGGCGTCGAGCTTGCGCTGTCCCACGCCGCTGATGTGGCCGAGTTCCGTGAGGCTCGTCGGGCGCTGCTCCGCCATTTCGCGCAGGGTCGAATCGTGGAAGATCACATAGGGCGGCACGCCCGCCTCCTGCGCCAGTGCGCGGCGGCAGGCGCGCAGGGCGTCGAACAGCGGATCGCCCACCGGATTTTCCGCGCTGCCGTTGCGGGCGCTCTTGCGGCGGCGTTCCTTGCGGGGCGGGAGGACCAGGCTGACCTCCTCCTCCCCGCGTAGGATCGGGCGGGCATTGGGGCCGAATTCCAGCCCGCCATGCTCGTTGGTCTGGAGCGCGTCGCGCACCAGCAGGGCGCGGGAGACGGGGCGCAGCAGCGCCGTCTCCTCTCCGTCGACGATGCCGTAGACCGAAATCCTGTCATGGCCGCGCTCGCGGATCTTGTCGGTGACGGCGCCGGTCAGCACCTGCTCGATATGGCCGACGCCGAAGCTCTGGCCGGTGCGATAGACGGCGGACAGGAATTTGCGCGCCGTCTGGGTCGCGTCGATGCTGGGCGGCGGATTGAGGCAATTGTCGCAATTGCCGCAGCCCGGCGGGGGATTTTCCCCGAAATGGCGGAGCAATATGGCGCGGCGGCAGGTGCCGGTTTCGACCAGCCCGCCCAGCGCCGTGATGCGGGCGCGCTCGCCCTGCTGGCGCAGGGGATCGAGCTCGCCGATGCGCTGCCGGGCGCGGGCGAAATCGTCGGCGCCCCAGAAAAGATGCGCTTCGGCGGGTTCTCCGTCGCGGCCTGCGCGGCCGGATTCCTGATAATAGCCCTCGATCGACTTGGGCAGCGCCGCATGGGCGACGAAGCGGACGTCGGGCTTGTCGATGCCCATGCCGAAGGCGATGGTCGCGACCATCACCATGTCCTCGCTGGCGATGAAGGCGGCCTGGTTGGCGGCGCGGACCTGCGGGTCGAGCCCGGCATGATAGGCGCGGGTCGGGCGGCCGGTCTTGCTGAGGGTTTCGGCCAGCTTCTCGGTCGCGGCGCGGGTGGGGGCGTAGACGATGCCGGGGCCGGTCTGGCCGGCGATCAGATCGGAAAGCTGGCGGGGCAGGCCATCGCGGGGATGGACGGCGTAGCGGATGTTCGGACGGTCGAAGCCCGCGATGATCAGGCCTTCGCGGGGAATGCCAAGCTGGACGAGGATGTCGTCGCGGGTGTGGTGGTCGGCGGTCGCGGTCAGCGCGAGACGGGGAACGTCCGGAAATTCATCGAGCAGCGGGCGCAGCAGGCGATAGTCCGGGCGGAAATCATGGCCCCATTCGGAGACGCAATGGGCTTCGTCTATCGCGAAGAGGGCGATCTTCGCGGCGCGCAGGAGGTTGCGGAACCCCTCCCCGCTGGCGCGTTCGGGCGCGACATAGAGCAGGTCGAGATCGCCATTGCGCAGCCGGTCCTGCGTCTCGCGCCAGTCGGCATCGACGCTGGTGAGGCTGGCGGCGCGGATGCCGACCGCCTGCGCGGCGCGAAGCTGGTCGTGCATCAACGCGATCAGCGGCGATATGACGACGCAGCAGCCTTCGAGCGCGACGGCGGGAAGCTGGTAGCAGAGAGACTTGCCCGCGCCGGTCGGCATGATCGCCAGCGTCGCCTGCCCCGCCATGATGCGGCTGACCACCTGTTCCTGCACGCCCCTGAAACCGGGAAAGCCGAAAACATCGTGGAGGAGGGTCGGGATGTCGGGACGCATGGGAAGGGGCTGTAGCGCTTTGAGGGGATTGGGGCCAGCTTCCCACATGGTCATCCCAGCGAAAGCCGGGATAGCTCAAGGCTCCAGCAGGCAGCCCCAGCCCTTGCGATAGCGCGCCGTGCGCGAAGCGAGCAGCGGAACCGCAGCGTTGACCGATTGCGATTCGGGCATGTCCTTCAGCGACACGGCCCACATGCCGGGTTCCTTGTCGCCATGACAGCTTTCCATCGACCGGCCTTCCACATAGCGGCAGGAGCAGGTGACGCGCGCGCCGAAGCCCGCGCCGACCTGGGCATGGGCGCGAAGGGCGCTCCAGTTCCACGCCAGCAGCGCCAGCGGCAGCAGGGCCACCGCCAAAACCCCATAAATCCATTTCCGGCGACCGGACATGCTCCCCTTTCCCGCGCTCCATGCTAAGGCCGCGGCTTATGAGGCTTGAGCGGAACAGCGTAAAGCGCCTTGGCATGCCGGGCGGGATTTTGGCGATTCTGGCCGTGGCCGGGTTGTGGACGGTGCGCGCCGCCGGGCCGGAGCCGGTCTACCATGTCGCAGGCGATTCGGACGCGGACGCCGCCGCCCTGCGCGCGGCCATCGATCCTTTGTTCGAGGATGCGGTGGGCGAGACCCGGGCGCTGGTCGTCATGCACGATGGCGAGATCGTGGCGGAGCGCTACGCGCCGGGCTATGGGCCGCGGACGAAGCTGCCGTCCTGGTCCACGGCCAAGAGCGTGACGGCGGTGCTGATCGGGCTGATGGTGTCGGACGGGCGGCTGGCGCTCGATTCGCCGGTGCCGGTCGCGGCCTGGGGACAGCCGGGCGATCCGCGAGGGCGCATCACCCTGCGGCAGTTGCTGGCCATGACGTCGGGCCTCGATCATGTCGAGGACAGGGAACCGCTGGCGGAGGCCGACACGATAAGGATGCTGTTCACCGACGGAGCGCAGGACATGGGCGCCTTTGCGGAGGCCAAGCCGCTTGCCCATGCGCCTGGGACCGCCTTTTCCTATTCGACCGGCAACAGCGTCATCCTGGCCGACCTGATGGCGCGGATGCTGACCAACAGCACCGATCCCGACGTGCGGCGGCGGGCGATGCAGATGTTCATCGACGGGCGGCTGAAGATTCCGGCGCGCCTCGACAGCCTCGCGGTGGAATATGATGCGGCCGGGACGATGATCGGCGGCAGCTTCATGCATATGACGGCGCGGGATTATGCCCGCTTCGGGGAATTGCTGCGCAATCACGGGCGCGGCGTGGCGGGGCATCAGATCGTGCCGGAAAAGTGGATCGACTATATGCGCGCGCCCTCGCCCCGCAATGCCGCCTATGGCGCGCATCTGTGGCTGAACCGGGACAGCGAGGACAGCGCGCTGATGCCGGGGCAGGCGCCGCGCAGCCTGTTCGGCTGCGTCGGGCATGGAGGGCAATATATACTGGTTTCGCCTTCGCAGCGCCTGACGGTCGTGCGGCTGGGCATGTCGCCCACTAAGGCGGAGCGCGATGCGCTGAAGACGGGGCTGGCGAAGCTCGTCGGGCTTTATTCGCGGTGAACTGACCTTTATTTTCTTTGCGCAGGGTCGCCGGTTGGCTGGAATTGGCCGGACGGCCTCAGCCATCGCCACCTCTCAAAGCAGGAAATTGCCTTCGATCACCGTGCGGCAGGCGCCCGTCAGGATCACCCGGTCGCCAGAAAGCCGGCACGTTAAGCGCCCGCCGCGCTGCGATGCCTGAAATGCCGTCAGCCTGATCTTGTCCAGCCGCTTCGCCCAATAGGGCGTGAGCAGGCAATGGGCGGAGCCAGTCACCGGGTCTTCGTCTATGCCCGCGCCGGGAACGAAGACGCGGCTCACCATGTCGCTGTCCTCGCCGGGTGCGGTGGCGATGAGCAGCAGCGGCCCTGCCTTCTTCAGCGTCGCGAAGTCCGGTTCCAGCGCATGGATCGCGGCGGCATCGCGATAGACGAAGATCGCGAAGCCGCCCTCGCGCCACTGGGTTTCGAGGACGTCCCCGCCCATCGCCGCCGCCAGCTCCGGCAGCGGGCTGGGCGCGGTCGGCCAGGCCGGGAGCGAGAGGCCATAGCCGTCGCGGTCCCGCGACACGGTCAGGATGCCCGCTTCCCGCGTGCGGAAGCGGACGGCGGTACGCCCGCCCATCAGCACATGGCCGCTCGCCAGCGTGGCGTGGCCGCAGAGCTTGACCTCCACGGCGGGCGTGAACCAGCGCAGCGCATAGTCCGCCTCCGGATCGTCGGGGGTGGGCACGGTGAAGGCGGTTTCGGACAGATTATTTTCCGCCGCTATCGCCTGAAGCGTCGAATCGTCCAGCCATCGGCCAAGCGGCATGACCGCGGCCGGATTGCCGGTGAAGGGAGCGTCGGCGAAGGCGTCGACCTGAATGATGGGCAGGCTGGTCACGGGCAATCCTTTGGTTTCGGGCCATCATGACGATGCGTTCGGTGCGGGGACAGGGCCGGTCCGCCGAAAATGGCTTGGCGTGGCCCGGCTCCTCAGGCCCGGCCCGCTCCTCAAGCCAGGAGGGTGAGCGTGGTGCAGACCGCCAGCCCGACGATCAGGTTGAGCGGAATCCCGATGCGCACGAAATCGGAAAAGCGATAGTCGCCGGCCGCATGGACAAGGGCGTTGGTCTGATAACCGATCGGCGTGGCGAAGCAGGCCGACGCGCCGATCATCAGCGCGATCACCAGCGGACGCGGATCGGCGCCGAGTTGATGCGCGAGCGCGATGGTGAGCGGCGTGAGCAGCGCCGCGACCGCATTGTTGCTGAGCAGTTCCGACAGCAGAAGCGCGAAGAAATAGATGAGGAACACCAGCGTCCATGCCGGAGCGGCGGCGAGCAGCGGCTCGATCCAGCCGACCATCAGCGCGACGCTGCCCGCCTGTTCGAGCGCCAGCCCGACCGCGAGCATGGCGAAGATCAGGATCAGCACGTCGCCGTCGATGGCGGCCCAGGCTTCCTCCGGGTCGATGCAGCGGGTGACGAGGATCACGCCCACGGCGATGAAGGCGGCAAGGCCGATGCCGATGAGATCGACGGTCGAGAGCAGCACCACCGCCGTCAGGGCAAGAATGGCGATCCATGCCTTTCGCGGGCGGAAGGCGCGGGCGCGGCTGATGTCGACGCCGATCAGATGGGCATTGTCCTTGAGCGAACGGATGCTGTCGTCGCTGCCCGCGATCAGCAGGCGGTCGGCGCCGCGCACGCGGGTTTCGCTGAGGTCCGGACCCGGCAGGTGACGCGCCCGGTGGACGCCGATGATCCGCACCCGCAGCGCGTGCAGGAAGGGAATGTCGATCAGCCGTTCCCCGATGGACGGATGGCTGGGCGCGATCATCGCTTCGATGACGGTGCCGCTGCCCGGAGTCTCCGACGCCGCGGCCAGCCCGATTTCGAAATCGCCGGATTCGCGCAGGGTCATGATCGTCGCGCCGTCGGCATGGACCAGCAGGCGGTCGCCGGCGTGCAGTTCCTCTTCCTCTATCCCCCGGCGCCGTATCTCCCCCGCCCTCTTGAGGCCGAGCAGGCTGGCGGAGCGGCCGATGATCGACAGGGAGCCGACCGTGCGGCCGATGAGGTCGCTGTCGCGCGACAGGGTGAGTTCGGTCAGATAATCCTGCACATTGCCGCCATCCTCCCCCGCGATGGAGGGCGGATCGCCGGGAAGCAGGAAGGACAGGCCGGCCAGCGCGGCGACGCCGGCCAAGACCCCCGCCAACCCATAGGGCGTGATGTCGAATATGCCGAAGGGCGCCATGCCCTGATCGGCGGCGATGCCCGCGACGATCAGGTTGGTCGATGTGCCGATCAGCGTCACGCAACCGCCCATCACGGCAACGGCGTTCATCGGGATCAGCAGCTTCTTCACCGGATAGCCGGTCGCCTGCGCCAGCTTGAACATGATCGGGATCAGCAGCACCACCACGGGCGTGTTGTTGAGGAAAGCCGAGAGGATGACCGTGCCGAGCGTGACTTCGGCCAGCGCCAGGCGCGGATGGCGCTGGGCGCGGGCCATGACCAGATCGGCAACGCGATTGATCGTCCCCGTGCGGATCAGCGCGCCGGAAAGCACGAACATCGCGCCCACCGTCAGCGGCGCACTGTTGGAGAAGACGGAGAACAGGTCCTTTTCGTCGAGCAGGCCCAGCACCGCGAAGGCGCACGCGCCGACCACGGAGACGACCGTGGGCGAATAGCGTTCGCGCACGAAGGCGACGAACATCAGGGCGAGGATGAGAAGTCCGATTTCCGCGCGATAGATGCCGATCAGCGCGGTGATGAAATGCATGCGTCTTGTGCCCCGGATCGCGTTTTCGCGTCCTGCCTGAACGAAATGGGCCAGCCATGGTTGCATGGCTGGCCCGTGTTCGCGGCTGAAGGGGACGTTTTGACCGTCAATCCATGGAAACCATGGTGACGCTCCCCAGGCTTACGCACTGCCGCTCGCCCTCCCGCGGGCGATCTGTGACGATGATGTTACCGCAGATTGGCTGAGTCGTCTCGCGCAAATCCTGCCTTTATCGAAAGAATGGCTCGATTCGGCGCGTTATATTGCGGCGGTGAACGCGGTTCTCCTGCGGGCTCCTGCCCTTGCAGGAGCAGGGCGACGCCTGACTCAGCCTTCACCGCATTGCGCGCGTTGGAGCAGCTTCTGGTCCGCCAGCACCAGCGCCATCATCGCTTCCACCACCGGCACGCCGCGAATGCCGACGCAGGGGTCGTGGCGGCCCTTGGTGATGATCTCCGACGCCACGCCTTCGCGGGTGATGGTTTCGACCGGGATCAGGATCGAGCTGGTCGGCTTGAAGGCGATGCGGACCTTGACCGGCTGCCCGGTGGAGATGCCGCCCGCAATGCCGCCCGCATGGTTGGCGAGGAAGACGGGGTTGCCGTCATTGCCCCCGTCCATATTGGGCCGCATCGGATCGGCATTCTGTTCGCCGCGCAGGCGGGCGGCGGCGAAGCCGTCACCGATCTCCACGCCCTTGACCGCGTTGATGCTCATCATCGCGGCGGCCAGTTCGCTGTCCAGCTTGGCATAGAGCGGCGCGCCCCAGCCCGCCGGAACCCCGCTGGCGACGCATTCGACCACCGCGCCGAGCGACGAGCCGTCCTTGCGGGCGTCATCGACCAGTTTCTCCCAACGCTTCGCCGCTTCCGGGTCGGGGCAGAAAAAGGGGTTGCTGTCGATCTCGCTCGCGTCGAAACGGGCCGGATCGATGGCGTCGCCGCCGATTTCGCTGACATAGGCGAAGATGTCGACATCGGGGATGACGAGCCGCGCCACCGCGCCGGCCGCCACGCGGCTGGCGGTTTCCCGTGCCGAGGATCGCCCGCCGCCGCGATAGTCGCGGAAGCCATATTTGGCGTCATAGGCATAGTCGGCATGGCCGGGGCGATAGGCCTTGGCGACCTCGCCATAATCCTTGGAACGCTGGTCGGTATTCTCGATCATCAGGCTGATCGGGGTGCCGGTGGTCCGCCCTTCGAACACGCCGGAGAGGATGCGCACCTCATCCGGCTCGCGGCGTTGGGTGGTGAATTTTGAGGTGCCGGGCCTGCGCTTGTCGAGGAAGGGCTGGATGTCGGCTTCGCTGAGCGACAGGCCCGGAGGGCAGCCGTCGACCATCGCGCCGATGGCGAGACCATGGGACTCGCCCCAGGTCGAGAAGCGGAAGACGCGGCCAAATGTGTTGAAGCTCATGATCCCTGCCCTTTGGGTGAGGTGGTTCGCCCTCACCCTCCCAGCGCTTCGCGCCGGGGCCCTCCCTCTCCCGGCGGGAGAGGGTTTTGTTACTTGTCCAGCGCGATGTCGGGGGCGTCCTCGGCCTTCATGCCGATGACATTGTAGCCCGCGTCGACATGATGGACTTCGCCGGTCACGCCCGCCGCTAGGTCGGAGAGGAGATAGAGGCCGGCGCCGCCCACATCCTCTATCGTCACATTGCGGCGGAGCGGGCTGTTCAGCTCGTTCCACTTCATGATGTAGCGGAAATCGCCGATGCCGCTCGCCGCCAGCGTCTTGATCGGTCCGGCGGAGATGGCGTTGACCCGGATATTTTCCGGGCCCAGGTCCATCGCCAGATATTTGACGCTGGTTTCCAGCGCCGCCTTGGCCACGCCCATGACGTTATAATGCGGGATGACCTTTTCCGCGCCATAATAGCTGAGCGTCAGCAGGCTGCCGCCCTCCGCCATCAGCGCCCGCGCGCGCTTGGCGACGGCGACGAAGCTGTACGCGGAGATGTTCATCGTCAGCAGGAAATTCTCCAGGCTGGTGTCGACATATTTGCCGCGCAGCTCATTCTTGTCGGAAAAACTGATGGCATGGACCACGAAATCCAGCTTGCCCCACTTCGCCCTGACTTCTTCGAAGGCGGCGTCGAGCTTTTCCATGTCCGACACGTCGCAGTCGATCAGGAAGTCGGAACCCAGTTCCTCCGCCAGCGGCCTGACCCGCTTGGCCAGCGCGTCGCCCTGATAGGAGAAGGCCAGTTCCGCCCCCTGGGCGTGCAGCGCCTTCGATATGCCCCAGGCCAACGACTTGTCGTTTGCCAGTCCCATGATCAGACCGCGTTTTCCCGCCATCAAGCCTGTCATTTCGTCGTCCCATTCCCTTTGTCGACCTGCGCGGCGGTGGCGGCTTCCTCTTCCGGGAACTCCGCCAGCGCCGCATTCAATTCCGCGCCAATTACCACGCCAAGCCCGACAAGGAAGAAGAAAATGAGCGTGATCATCACGCCGGCCAGGCTGCCATAGGTCATGTCATAGCCGCCGAGCATGGAAAGCGTGACCGGCAGCAGCAGGGTGACGCCGTACCACCAGAGCGCCGTGGCGATGGCGCCGGGCCATTTCGGGAAGCGCGGATCCTTGTACAGGCTGGGGGTCAGGGAAACATAGAGATAATAGAGCGCGACGCACAGGATCGCCATGGGCGCCAGCTTGGTCAGGCCGACGATCTGTATCGCCTGGTCGGCAAAGGGCAGGATCTGGTGCAGGAACTGGTCGATGCCGGTGATGATCACCTGCATGGAGAAGGCGAACATCACCGCGAACACGCTGACCAGGGTGATGCCGATGGCGGTCAGGCGATAATGCCAGAAGGGGCGCGTGCTCCTGGTGCCATAGGCGCGGCGCAATATGTCGCGGATCGTCTCTATGAGGCTGCCGACGGTCCACAGCCCGACCAGTCCGCCCAGCCAGAGCAGCGGCCCCGTGCGGGCGTTGAGCACATCGACGATCGGCTGGCGCACCACCTCCGCGACGCCGGGCGGCACCGTTTCCAGAAAGGCGCCGACCGCCGCCAGCCCGTCCTGCGACCGGCCGAAGATGCTCGCCACCGCCGCCGCCACGATGAAGAAAGGGAACAAAGTCATCAGCGAGAGATAGGCAAGGTTCCCCGCATGGATGAAACCGTCGCTATAGGTGCCGACCGCCACCCGCTTCGCGATTTCGAAGGCATGGCTGCCGGGGCGCACCCGTGCGATCTGGCGATGGAACTTGGTGCGGGCTTCTTCGGTGAGCCGCTGGCGACGGGACTCCGGTGAATAGGGGGACGGCTGCGGCATTCCCCCCTAACCCCTCAAACGCCCAGATGGGTCCGCACGGCGCGGCTGTCCCGCCAGCCTTCCACCAGCGCCTTGATCGCCGGATCGTCGGCGGGCACGTCGATCAGCAGGGTGACGAGCTGGTCGCCGCGCTGGCCGGTCTTGCCGGTGAAGCCCCTGCCGCGCAGCCGCAGCGTCTTGCCGGAGGAGGCGCCCGCCGGCACGCCCAGCATCACCGGGCCGTCGACCGTCGGCACCTTGACTTTCGCGCCCTGCACCGCCTCGTCCAGGGTGATGGGCAGGTCGAGCAGCACATTGTCGCCGTCGCGATTGAAGAAGGGGTGGGGCTTCACCTCTATGGTGACGATCGCGTCGCCCGCGCCGCCGGGACCCTGCTGCCCCTTGCCGGAAAGCCGCATCTGCGTGCCCGTCTCGACCCCCGCGGGGAGCTTGAGGTCGATGGTCTTGCCGTCCTGAAGCGTGATCCGCTGGGGCGCGAGGGTCGCGGCGTCGACGAACGGGACGGCGAGGCGATAGGTGACGTTCGCCCCCTTCTGCGGCGGCGCGCCACGGCCGAAACCGCCAAAGCCCCCGCCCGCCGCACCACGGCGGCCTGCGCCGCCGCCGAACAGGCCTTCGAATATGTCCCCGAAATCGGCGCCGCCTTCCTGGAACTCGAACCCGCCGCCCTGACCCGGCCGGCCCCGAAAGCCGCCCGCCCCGGCGCCGCCGAAGCCGAAGGGCGCGGTCGGATTGCCCTCGCCGTCGATCTCGCCCCGGTCGAAGCGCGCGCGCTTGTCCTTGTCCGACAGCAGGTCGTAGGCGCTGGTGACGGCGGAGAATTTCTCCGCCGCCTTCGGATTGTCCTTGTTCCTGTCGGGATGCAGTTCCTTGGCGAGCTTCCGATAGGCCGATTTGATCTCTGCCTCGCTCGCGCTGCGCGCGACGCCCAGGGTGGAGTAGGGATCAGCCATTGCCGCCAACATATCCTTTTGCATGAAAAACCGTTTGCGCCTTATGTGGCGAAAGGCGCGGCGTCGTTCAAGCGTGGGAAAGCCTTATCGACATGGCTTTATGAGGGGCGTACATCACCGCGCATGACCGATCCCTTCGTCCTGTTCGATGCCTGGTATGTCGAGGCGCGCGAAACCGAGATCAACGACAGCAACGCCATGGCGCTGGCCACCGCCGATGCGCGCGGGCGGCCTTCGGTGCGGATGGTGCTGCTGAAGGGGCATGGGCCGGACGGCTTCGTCTTCTACACCAATTTCGAGGGGCGCAAGGCGGAGGAGCTGCACGCCAATCCCCATGCGGCGCTGCTGTTCCACTGGAAGTCGCTGCGGCGGCAGGTCCGGATCGAGGGGGCGGTGGGCCCGGTGGACGACGCCGCGGCCGACGCCTATTTCGCGACGCGCAGCCGTGACAGCCAGTTGGGCGCCTGGGCGTCCGACCAGTCGCGCCCGCTGGAATCGCGCGACGTGTTCATGGCGCGATATGAGGAAGTCAGCCTGCGCTTCGAGGGCGGGCCGGTGCCGCGTCCCCCGCATTGGTCGGGCTTCCGCCTCATCCCCGAACGAATCGAATTCTGGCAGGATCGCGAACATCGCCTGCATGAGCGCCGCCTGTTCGAACGGACCGGCGACGGCTGGCGCGAGGGGCTGCTCTACCCCTGAGGCCCTGCTTTTCCGGCGCCGGACGGGGCGCGGAATATGATTCCTCATTCGTCTAACCCGATGACGGCAGGCGCGCGCCTTCGATTGCGGGCGCTGCGGGTGGCTGTTAGGTGTAGCCACCATTTGGGACAGACCATGAATGCGGTGCGCCCACGCGCCGGTTAAAGGAACGAGATGCGAAATCGACTGACGGCGTTCATCCTGACGGGCATGGTTCTGGGGGTGATCGTGGGCTTTGCCACCAATATCTGGGTGGGTGGCGACAAGGCGCTGGCGAAGGATGTGGCGGGCTATTACCACCTGCTGGCGGACATCTTCCTGCATCTGATCAAGATGATCATCGCGCCCCTGGTCTTCTCCACGCTGGTGGCGGGCATCGCGCATATGGGCGACAGCGCCGCGCTGGGGCGGATCGGCGGGCGCGCGCTCGCCTGGTTCATCATCGCCAGCCTGATCTCGCTGACGCTGGGCCTCATCTTCGTCAATTTCTTCGCGCCGGGCGAGGGATTGAACCTCGTCCGGTCGGGCGCGGATTCGGGCGTGAATACGGAGGCGCTCAACTTCCGCGACTTCATCCTGCATGTCTTTCCGACCTCCATGGTCGGGGCGATGGCGGAAAATTCGATCCTGCAGATCGTCGTCTTCTCCCTGTTCGTGGGCATCGCGCTGACCGCCATCGGTGAGAAGGGCAAGCCGGTCGTCACCGTGATCGAGGCGATGGTGGAACTGATGCTGCAGGTGACCGGCTATGTCATGCGCGTCGCCCCCTTCGCCGTGTTCGGCGCGCTGGCGTCGGTGGTGACGACCGAGGGGCTGGGCGTGCTCAAGACCTTCGGCGAACTGGTGGGCGAATTCTACCTGTCGCTGATCGCGCTCTGGCTGCTGCTGTTCGCGGCGGGATCGATCTTCCTGGGGAAGCGGATGGTGAAGCTGATCCGCTATGTGCGCGAGCCGATATTGATCGCCTTCTCCACCGCCTCGTCGGAGGCCGCCTATCCCAAGATGCTGGAGCAGCTCGACCGCTTCGGCGTGCCGCGCCGCATCTACAGCTTCGTGCTGCCGCTGGGCTACAGCTTCAATCTGGACGGGTCGATGATGTATTCGACCTTCGCGACGATCTTCATCGCCCAGGCCTATGGCATCGACCTGCCGATCGCCACGCAGATCACCATATTGCTGGTGCTGATGGTGACCAGCAAGGGCATCGCCGCCGTGCCCCGCGCGTCGCTGGTGGTGGTCGCGGCGACGCTGGGGCAGTTCGACCTGCCGGTGGAGGGCGTGGCCTTCATCCTGGCCGTCGACCATTTCATGGACATGGGCCGCACCGCGACCAACGTGCTGGGCAATGCCATCGCCACATCCGTCATCACCAAATGGGAAGGCATGCTGGAGGTCGAGGAACCCGAATATGTGCCCCACCCCAAGGCGCCGGCGCATACCGCCGCGCACGGCCGAGCCGGGCTGGAACTGGCGCCCGACATGGTGGAGGAAGAGGAAAAGGGCTAGGGCGCGCTGCGTTGAATCGGGCCCGTTGCTGCCATAAGGCGTGCCGTGCGCCCGCGCTTGCGGGAACACGGCATCGTCCTTGGCTGAATTAACGCAACTTCGCGATGTTCAGCCCATCCTGCTTGGCGCGGGCCTTCACGGATTCCTCGCTTCGGGTCAGAGCCTTGGCGATGGCTTTCAGCGCCATGCCCTTCTTCGCCAGCGTGTGGAGCTTTTGCAGCTCGTCCGCCGTCCAGGGTTGCTTGTGACGCTCGAAGCGGTCGCCGGCCATCGGATTTCCTTCTAGAGCAGATTCCGATCCGATTGCATCGGCTCGACTGCTCTAAGTTTTTGTTTTGTCGCGTTTTCCGAGTCAGCAGATGATTCCATCTGCTTGGAAAACGCTCTAGGTGACCGCTCCGGCCCGCTCCCCCACCCGGCCACCCATGTGATACTGCCCTTGGGTGGCCGGGTGGGGGAGCGGGCCGGAGCCGAACGGTTTCAGCCTCGCTGAAACCGCAAAAGACGTCAATCCGCGAAGGGATCGCGGACGAGGATGGTGTCCTCGCGCTCGGGGCTGGTGGAGACGAGCGTGACCGGGCAGCCGATCAGTTCCTCGATCCGGCGGATATATTTGATCGCCTGGGCAGGCAGTTCGGCCCAGCTCCGGGCGCCTGCCGTCGTGTCCTGCCAGCCTTCGATCGTCTCATAGACCGGTTCCGCCTTGGCCTGGTCCTGCGCATGGGCGGGCAGATAGTCGAAGCTCTGGTCCCCGATCCTGTAGCCGACGCAGATCTTCAGTTCCTCGAAACCGTCCAGCACGTCCAGCTTGGTAAGGGCGATGCCGGTGACGCCCGATACGGCGACCGACTGGCGCACCAGCACGGCGTCGAACCAGCCGCAGCGGCGCTTGCGGCCGGTGACGGTGCCGAATTCATGGCCGCGTTCGCCCAGACGCTGGCCGACGTCATTTTCCTGCTCGGTCGGGAAAGGACCGGAGCCGACGCGGGTGGTATAGGCCTTGACGATGCCCAGCACGAAGCCCGCGCCCGATGGACCAAGGCCGGTGCCGCTCGCCGCCGTGCCAGCCACGGTGTTGGACGAGGTGACGAAGGGATAGGTGCCATGGTCGATGTCGAGCAGCGTGCCCTGCGCCCCTTCGAACAGGATGCGCCTGCCTTCCGCCTTCGCCTTGTTCAGCGTCAGCCAGACGGGCTTGACGAAGGGCAGGATGAAGCCGGCGATGTCGCGCAGCTCCGCCATCAGGGCGTCGCGGTCGATCGGCGCTTCGTTGAACCCGGCGCGCAGCGCGTCGTGATGCGCGGTCAGGCGGTCGAGTTGCGGGCCCAGATCGTCCAGATGAGCGAGGTCGCAGACGCGGATGGCGCGGCGGCCGACCTTGTCCTCATAGGCCGGGCCGATGCCGCGGCGGGTGGTGCCGATCTTGCCCGCGCCCGAAGCATCCTCCCGCAGGCGGTCCAGGTCGCGGTGGAAAGGCAGGATCAGCGGGCAGGTTTCCGCGATCTGGAGATTGTCGGGCGTGATCTCCACGCCCTGCCCCTTCAGCTTCGCGACCTCGTCGCGGAAGTGCCAAGGGTCCAGCACCACCCCATTGCCGATCACCGACAGCGTGCCGCGCACGATGCCGGAGGGGAGCAGGGAGAGCTTGTACACCTTCTCGCCCACGACCAGCGTGTGGCCGGCATTGTGGCCGCCCTGGAACCGGGCGACGACGTCGGCGCGTTCCGACAGCCAGTCGACGATCTTGCCCTTGCCTTCGTCGCCCCATTGGGCGCCGATCACGGTCACATTTGCCACAGTTACAGTCCTCCGCCCGCCGCGCGGACCGGCCATGCCCTTCGACGGGACTCGGCATGCCGGTGGGATAGGGTGGACGCCCCGGTTGACGATGGCCGTCCTGTGCGGGGCGCGCGTTAGCGGGGCATGGCGGGCGCGTCAAGGCGAAGGGGTTACACTTTGATACAGCGGGATGGCTTTACGCGGCCGGCCGGTCTGGCAAGCTTCCGCTCGGGAACGCGAAAGGGCGGTTGAATGCGGCGATTGACGACGGGAGCGATGCTGGCCCTGATGCTGGTCGCATCGGGCAGCGAGGCGCAGGGCCTGCGCGAACGCTGGCGGGCGCGGATGGCGGAGGGGCAGCAGAATGCGCCGGGCGGACAGACCATGGCCTATGGCAAGGATGGCTTGCAGGTTCTGGACTATTGGCCCGCCCAATCGCAAAAGGCGCCACTGGTCGTCTTCGTGCACGGCGGCGGGTGGAAACGCGGGAGCAAGGACAATGCCACCGGAGCCGCCAAGGCCGAACATTATCATGGGCTTGGCTATGCCTTCGCCTCCGTCGACTACAGGCTGGTGCCGGACGCGACGGTGGAACAACAGGCGCAGGACGTGGCCGACGCGCTGGCCTTCTTGCGAGCGAAGGCAATGGACCTGGGCTTCGATGCGGACCGGATCGTGCTGATGGGGCATAGCGCGGGTGCGCATCTGGCCGCATTGGTGGGGACGGACATGCGCTATTTCGCCAAGGCGGGGCTGAGGCCGGATGCCGTGCGTGGGGTGATCCTGCTGGACGGCGCGGCCTATGATGTCGGCAGGCAAATGGCGGAGGGCGGGCGTTTCATGGCGGGCACCTATGAACAGGCCTTCGGCACCGATCCGGCGCGGCAGAAGGCGCTGTCGCCGACGTTGCACGCCGGGCAACCCAATGCGCCCGGCTTCCTGATCCTGCATGTCGACCGCGCGGACGGCACGGCGCAGTCGGAGGCGCTGGCGGCGGCGCTGCGCAAGGCGGGAACGCCGGTGGAGATGACTGCGCTGGCGGGCCGGGGCCTGCGCGGGCATATGCAGATCAACCGGGCGATGGGCGATCCCGGTTATCCCGGAACCGCCATCGTCGACCAATATCTAAGCCGCCGCTTCGGTCAGTAAGGCCGGGGTTCTGCGCCGTCGAGCCAGTGGGAGCAGCGCAGCGTTTCGCCATTCTCCTCACCCGTCAGCGCGGCGATGGTCTGCCAGCCTTCGGCGCGCAACTGCGCCGCGCGCGCCGCGTCATGGTGCAGCGGCAGGAACAGGCGCTTGGGGGATTGGCCGCCGAAGCCCGCATCGATCAACGGATCGGGATAGAGGGAGAAGCCCATGGCCGGTTCCTCCGACCCGTCGGCGCGGATGATCGCATAGCTGCCGCCCCGGCCGATCTCTCCGGTGAAGCCGTCCGCGAAGATCGAGAAGCCGAACCAGTTCTGATATTCGAAGCCATGCCGCTCGGTGGGATCGAGCGTCAGGGTGATGTCCCAGCCGATGGGCCTGGCAATGGCGCGCAGGCCGGCGATCCGGCTGTCGATGGCGCCGCCCAGTTCCGCGTTGAGCGCTTCCAGACGCTCCATCGCCGCGTGGAAGGGGCCGGTGCCCTCTATCAGCGGCAGATAGGCAGCGGCGGCCGGGCTGATCGCCGCGAGCGCGCCCGCATCCTTGGCGTCCAGCTCGGCGCGGACGGCTTCTATCTCTTCCGGGGCGAGAGGCAGCGGACCGGCGGCCAGCGTGTCGATCAGGTCCGGCAAGGTGAAGTCGATGGTGATGCCGGTGACGCCCGCCGCCTGCAGCGCTTCGATGGCGACGTTCACGATCTCCACGGCCGCGGCGACGCTGTCGCTGCCGATAAGTTCGGCGCCGACCTGGAAGCGCTCCCGTTCCGGACGAAGCTGATTCGCGCGCAGGCGGATCACCGGCCCGGCATAGGACAGGCGCAGCGGACGCGGTGCGGTAGCCAGCCGGGTGGCGGCGATGCGGCCCACCTGCGCGGTCATGTCCGGACGCAGCGCCAGGCTGCGCTGGGATACGGGATCGATGGCGCGGACAAGATCCTGCGCCTTCATCGATTTCAGGCGGCCGACCAGCGAATCCTCGAACTCCGCGATCGGCGGCATCACCCGCTCATAGCCATGGGCGGCGACGGTATCGAGCACGCGGCGCGCAAGACGCGCGGAAGCCTCTGCCTGCGGCGGCAGGCGGTCGGAAAGTCCTTCGGGAAGAAGGCCGGGCGGGATCGTGGTCATGGGCTGGCCTTTAGCGGATTATGCGCGCAAGGCCAGCCCGAACCATATCAGGCCCGAACCGTGTCAGGCCCGAACCGTGTCAGGCCCGAACCGTGTCAGGCGAAGCGGAGGAGCTTCACCGTCTTGACGCCTGCCAGCTTGCAGATGTCGTTGAGGACGGTTTCATTGACCACGCCGTCGACCGACAGCAGCAGCACGGCTTCACCGCCCTGGTTGCGGCGGCCAAGGTGGAAGGTGCCGATGTTGACGTTCGCCTCGCCCAGAGTGGAGCCCAGGCGGCCGATGAAGCCCGGCGCGTCCTGGTTGACGATGTAGAGCATGTGCCCCGCAAGATCCGCCTCGACCTTGATCCCGAACAGTTCGACCAGGCGCGCCTGCGCATTGCCGAACAGGGTGCCGGCGACGGATTTGTCGCCGCCTTCGGTCTTCACGGTCACGCGCACCAGCGTCTGATAGTCGCCCTCACGGTCATGGCGCACTTCGCGCACGTCGAGGCCGCGTTCCTTCGCCAGGAAGGGCGCGTTGACCATGTTCACCGTGTCCGAATAGACGCGCATCAGCCCGGCCAGCACCGCGGCGGTGATCGGCTTCTGGTTGAGTTCGGCGGCATGGCCCTCGACCTCGACCGAAACGCTCTGGATGCGGTCGCCCTCAAGCTGGCCCACAAGGCTGCCCAGTTCTTCAGCCAGCGCCATATAGGGCTTGAGCTTCGGCGCTTCCTCCGCCGACAGGCTGGGCACGTTCAGCGCATTGGTGATGCCGCCGTCGAGCAGATAGTCGCTGAGCTGTTCCGCCACCTGGAGCGCGACATTGACCTGCGCTTCGTCGGTCGACGCGCCCAGATGCGGGGTGCAGATGAAGTTCGGCGTGCCGAACAGCGGCGATTCCTTCGCCGGCTCGGTCACGAACACGTCGAGCGCGGCGCCAGCGACATGGCCCGAATCCAGCGCTTCCTTGAGCGCGGCTTCGTCGATCAGGCCGCCGCGCGCGCAGTTGATGATGCGCACGCCCTTCTTCGTCTTGGCCAGATTTTCCTTGCTCAGGATGTTGCGGGTCTGGTCGGTCAGCGGCGTGTGCAGGGTAATGAAGTCCGCCTTCGCCAGCAGCGTGTCCAGATCGGCCTTTTCCACGCCCATTTCGACGGCGCGTTCCGGGGTCAGGAAGGGGTCGAAGGCGACGACCTTCATCTTGAGGCCCAGGGCGCGGCTGGCGACGATGGAGCCGATATTGCCCGCGCCGATCAGGCCCAGCGTCTTGCCGGTGACTTCCACGCCCATGAAGCCGTTCTTCGGCCACAGGCCCTGCTGGGTCTGGGCATTGGCTTCGGGCAACTGGCGGGCCAGTGCGAACATCAGCGCGATGGCGTGTTCGGCGGTGGTGATGGAATTGCCGAACGGCGTGTTCATGACGATCACGCCCTTGGACGAGGCGGCCGGGATGTCGACATTGTCGACGCCGATGCCGGCGCGGCCGATGACCTTCAGATTGGTGGCGTGGTCGAGAATGTCCTTCGTCACCTTGGTCGAGCTGCGGATGGCGAGGCCGTCATACTGGCCGATGATCGCCTTCAGCTCGTCCGGGGTCTTACCGGTGATTTCGTCGACTTCCACGCCGCGCTCCCGGAAGATCGCGGCGGCGCGGGGGTCCATCTTGTCGCTGATAAGTACCTTGGGCATCTGTGTTTCCTTTGGAAATATGCCCGTCATCCCCGCGGAAGCGGGGACCCATATCCCATAAGAAGCGTCAAGCGGGACGTTCAGGAGATGGGTTCCCGCCTGCGCGGGAATGACGGCTTCAAATAGAGATCAAGCAGCCTTGACGGTGGCGTAGGCCCAGTCGAGCCAAGGCCCCAGCGCTTCGATGTCGGCGGTCTCGACCGTCGCGCCGCACCAGATGCGCAGGCCCGCCGGGGCGTCGCGATAGCCCGCGACGTCATAGGCGGCGCCTTCCTTCTCCAGCAGGGCCGCGAAGCTCTTGATGAAGGCTTCATCCGCGCCCTCGACGGTCAGGCAGACGCTGGTGGTCGAGCGGGAGGCGGGATCGGCGGCGAGATGGCCAAGCCAGTCGCGTTCCTCGACGATCCTGTTCAGCGCCGCCGCATTGGCGTTGCTGCGCGCGATCAGCCCGGAAAGGCCGCCGATCGACTTGCCCCATTCCAGCGCGAAGATCGCATCCTCGACCGCCAGCATGGAGGGGGTGTTGATCGTCTCGCCCTTGAAGACGCCCTCGGCCAGCTTGCCCTTCGCCATCAGGCGGAAGACCTTGGGCAGCGGCCAGGCGGGGGTGTGGGTTTCCAGGCGTTCCACGGCGCGGGGACCGAGGATCAGCACGCCATGACCGCCCTCGCCGCCCAGCACCTTCTGCCAGGAGAAGGTGGCGACGTCGATCTTGGTCCAGTCGATCTCATAGGCGAAGACCGCGCTGGTGGCGTCGGCGAAGGTCAGACCTTCGCGGTCGGCCGGAATCCAGTCGGCATTCGGCACGCGCACGCCGGAGGTGGTGCCGTTCCAGGTGAACAGCACGTCATGCGCGAAGTTCACACCGTTCAGGTCGGGCAATTGGCCATAGTCGGCGCGGATGATCGTCGGATCGAGCTTCAACTGCTTGGCGGCGTCCGTCACCCAGCCTTCGCCGAAGCTTTCCCAGGCGAGCGTCGTCACCGGGCGGGCGCCCAGCATCGTCCACATCGCCATTTCGAAGGCGCCGGTGTCGGAACCGGGGACGATGCCGATGCGGTGGGTTTCAGGCAGGTTCAGCAGCTCGCGCATCAGGTCGATGCAATAAGCGAGGCGGGTCTTGCCGATCTTGGCGCGGTGCGAGCGGCCGAGGGAGTCGGCGCTCAGCTTGTCGGCGCTCCAGCCCGGAGGCTTGGCGCAGGGACCGGAAGAGAAATAGGGGCGCTCGGGTTTCTTGGCCGGACGGTTGGCGGGCTTTTCAGCAGGCGCAAGGGTGGCGTCAACGGCAGTCAGGTCAGTCATGTAATGCGTCTCCTTACAGAGAGCACGCGCGGCGTTGGGACCGCGTGGCCCGCTGGCCGCCCTAAAGTCTCCGGCCAAAGAGTCAAGTTGAATGTCTGGACGCGATGAACCGAGCATGCCGTTAACCCTTGGGCCAGCCGGACGTGGTAAATGGTCCCGTCATGATCGAGCGGGTTAGGGGGAAAGCGATTTTTCGCGGCCTGGCGCTGGCGGCCGCAGCGGCTGCCGCGCTGACGCTGGTAGGCTGCGGCGGCGACCTCGTCCCGCGCGGCCGGGTGGAGCGCCCGGCAAGGCCCGCTAAGACCGCCCGGCCAGCCGCCCCGCCGCCCATGGAAGTGCGGCAGTGCATGGCGAAGCTGCAATCGCAATCCGTCCTCTTCACGCCCCTTCCGGACCAGAATTTCGGCGGCGGGTGCAGCGCCTATGGCAGCGTCAAGCTGCTCGACATCGGCGTGCCCGCGACCAATCTGGGGGCGATGACCTGCAATCTGGCGGCCAATTTCGCGGCCTGGGCCCGCTTCGGCGTGCAGCCTGCCGCCCGGTTGATCCTGGGGGCGGAGGTCGAGAAGATCGAGACGTTCGGCACCTATAATTGCCGGCCGATCGCGGGCAGCGGCAAGCTGAGCGAACATGCCCACAGCAATGCGGTCGACGTGTCGGGATTCGTGCTGAGCGACGGGCGGCGCATCACCATCCAGAACGACTGGAACGGCGACCGGCGCGTCCGCCAGTTTCTGGAGATCATCCACGCCAGCGCCTGCAAGCGGTTCCGCACGGTGCTGAGCCCCGATTACAACGCCGCCCATCACGACCATTTTCACTTCGACATGGGCGGCCGCGGCGGCTTTTGCCGCTAAGCGGAAGCGGGAACGGGGCGGCTTTTGCCGCTGAGCGGAAACAGGCATGCGGCGGCTTTTGCCGCTGAGCGCAACAGAAACGCGGCGGCTTTGGCCGCTGGGCGGGCAGAAGAAGCGGGCCGAACTTAACGGCATTTAATCTTAACCGCCTTGGCTTTGCCGCCTTGGCCGCCTACCTTGGTGAAAATGACCAGAAAAGAAATCGAAGAACGCAAATTCCGCCCCGCCCGTCAGGAAGCCGCCGACGCCCGCAAGGGGGTGGAAACACCGCAGACCAGCAGCGCCGCCTACCGCCTGGCCTTTCAGGACACCGAATTCCTGCTGCGGGAGGATTTGCGGCCGGTGCGGTTCCAGCTGGAATTGCTGAAACCCCAATTGCTGATGGACGAGGCGAAGATCGAATCGACCTTCGTCTTCTACGGATCGGCGCGCATTCCCGAACCGGAGCAGGCGCAGGCGCGCATCGACGCCGCGACCACGCCCGAACAGCGGCGGATCGCGGAAAATCTGGGCAAAAAGGCGCGCTATTATGACGAGGCGCGCAAGCTGGCCCGGATCGCGGCGCAATATCCGGTGAACGAGGCGGGATGCCGCCATTTCGTCGTCTGCTCGGGCGGCGGCCCCTCGATCATGGAGGCGGCCAATCGCGGCGCCGACGATGTGGGCGCCGCCACCATCGGCATGAACATCGTGCTGCCCCATGAACAGGCGCCCAACCGCTTCGTCACGCCGGAGCTGAGCTTCCAGTTCCACTATTTCGCGCTGCGCAAGATGCATTTCCTGCTGCGGGCGCGGGCGCTGGCGGTGTTCCCCGGCGGCTTCGGCACGTTCGACGAGATGTTCGAACTGCTGACGCTGATCCAGACCGGCAAGATGAAGCCGATCCCGATCCTGCTGTT
Organism: Sphingobium fuliginis; assembly: GCF_015074805.1. Lineage (NCBI taxonomy): Bacteria > Pseudomonadati > Pseudomonadota > Alphaproteobacteria > Sphingomonadales > Sphingobiaceae > Sphingobium > Sphingobium fuliginis. The sequence goes on from NZ_CP060035.1 coordinate 2,642,230, forward strand.
CGGGCGCGAATTCTGGACGCGCGTGGTGGATTTCGAGGCGCTGGCGGACGAAGGCGTGATCTCTCCGTCGGACCTCAACCTGCTGACCTGGGTGGAAACGGCCGAGGAAGCGTGGAAAGCGGTGCAGAGCTTTTACCAGGATTCGGAAGCGCCGGGCTGCGGGTGATGCGCGTCGCGCTCCTGCGCGCGCAGGAGCGCGGTCGGGATTGGCTGTCGGGAAGTAGGCCATGGCCCTTGCCCTGCCCGCCGCACGGGACTAGGGCCCGGCCATGCGCGCCGATCTCGCCCATGTCGACACCTGGATCTTCGATCTGGACAACACGCTCTACCCGGCGAAGGCGGACCTTTTCGCGCTGATCGACGTGAAGATGGGCGAGTTCATCCAGGGCCTGCTCGGCTGCGATCCGGTCGTCGCGAAGGAAACGCAGAAGCGCTATTTCCTGGAGCATGGCACCACCCTGTCCGGCCTGATGCACCATCATGGGATCGAGCCGCACGCCTTTCTGGACTATGTCCACGACATTTCCATGGACCGGCTGGAGGTGGACGAGGCGCTGAACGCCCATATCGCGGCGCTGCCGGGGCGGCGGCTGATCTTCACCAATGGCGACGGCGCCTATGCGACGCGGGTGCTCGACAAGCTGGGCCTGACCGGCGCATTTGAGCTGATCCACGACATCCATGCCTGCCAATATGTGCCCAAGCCCGATCCGTCGGGCTATGCCGAACTGTGCCGGATGCACCATGTGGAGCCGGGCCGCGCCGCCTTTTTCGAGGATATGGCGCGCAACCTGCGCCCGGCCAAGGCGATCGGCATGACCACCATCTGGGTCAATAACGGGTCCGAGGCGGGCAATCACGAGCATCATCCCGACTTCATCGACTTCGAAACCGACCATCTGACGCCGTTTCTGGCGGATATTTTTGGGGAGCAGCCATGAGCAACGAACTGATCGCGACCATCGACGCCGCCTGGGAGGACCGGGCCAATGTCAATCTCCAGACGCAGGGCGAGGTCCGTCAGGCGGTGGACAGGGCGCTTGCCCTGCTGGACAAGGGCGAACTGCGCGTGGCGGAGCCGGCCGCTGAAGGCTGGCAGGTCAATCAATGGGCGAAGAAGGCGGTGCTGCTGTCCTTCCGCCTCAACGACAATGTCATGATCGACAACGGGCCGGGCGCGGGCCACTGGTGGGACAAGGTGCCGAGCAAGTTCGCGGGTTGGGACGAGGCGGCCTTTCGCGCCGCCGGTTTCCGCGCGGTGCCGGGGTCGTTCGCCCGCGCGGGCGCGCATATCGCCAAGAATGTGATCCTGATGCCGAGCTTCGTCAATATCGGCGCCTTCGTCGATGAGGGCACGATGGTCGACACCTGGGTGACGGTGGGAAGCTGCGCCCAGATCGGCAAGAATGTCCATCTGTCGGGCGGCGTCGGCATCGGCGGCGTGCTGGAGCCGTTGCAGGCCGATCCGGTCATCATCGAGGATGACTGCTTCATCGGCGCCCGGTCCGAAGTCGTGGAGGGCGTGCGCATCGGCAAGGGTTCGGTGCTGTCGATGGGCGTGTTCATCGGCATGTCCACCAAGATCATCGACCGCGCCACGGGCGAAGTGTTCATCGGCGAAGTGCCGCCCTATTCGGTGGTCGTGCCCGGCTCGCTGCCCGGCAAGCCCCTGCCCGACGGGACGCCGGGGCCGAGCCTTTATTGCGCGGTGATCGTGAAGCGGGTCGACGCGCAAACGCGGTCGAAGACCGGGATCAACGAGCTGCTGCGGGATTGAAGGCTGCCTCACTCCCCTCCCCTTCAGGGGAGGGGTTGGGGGTGGGGGCGCGCCTCCACCGTCAGCGCTTGGGGAGATCCCCCACCCAACCCCTCCCCTGAAGGGGAGGGGCTTATTGTGAGGTGAAGGCTTCCCCATTACATAACCCCCATGCCGCCATCCACACCCGACAATTCGCCTCTGCCGCCCGTCTGGGCGACGATGCGGCGCTTCTTTCCCTATCTCTGGCCCGCCGACGCTCCGGCCCTGCGGCGGCGCGTCGCCATCGCCATGGCGCTGGTGCTGGTGGCGAAGGTCGTCAGCCTTGCCATGCCCTTCGCCTATAAGGGCGCGATCGACCTCATGGCGCCGGGAATGGAATCCGGCGCGGGCCTCGCCATCGCCTTGGTCGTCGCCTATGCGGGCGCGCGCTTCGGCAGCGTGCTGTTCGACAATCTGCGCAACGCCATTTTCGAGCGGGTCGGGCAGGAAGCCGGACGGCGGCTGGCCGACGATGTGTTCGTCCACCTGCACCGGCTGTCGCTGCGCTTCCATCTCGACCGGCGTACCGGCGCCGTCACCAAGATCGTCGAGCGCGGCACCAAGAGCATCGATACGATGCTCTATTTCCTCCTCTTCAACATCGCGCCGACGGTGCTGGAACTGGCGGCGGTGTGCGTGATCTTCTTCGTGAAGTTCGGAGCCGGGCTGGTCGCGGCGACGCTGGTCATGGTGGCGCTCTATATCTGGTTCACCCGGACCATCACCGAATGGCGCAACCAGCTTCGCCGCGACATGGTGGACATGGACACCAATGCGGTCGCCCATGCCGTCGATAGCCTGCTGAATTTCGAGACGGTCAAATATTTCGGCGCGGAGGAGCGCGAAGCCACCCGTTACGGCAAGGCGATGCGGCGGTATGCCGACGCGGCGGTGAAGTCGGAAACCAGCCTTGCCTGGCTGAACATCGGCCAGTCGCTGATCACCAACCTGATGATGGCGGGGGCGATGGGCTATACCGTCTGGGGGTGGAGCCGGGGTCAGTTCTCCACCGGCGACGTGGTGCTGGTGAACACGCTGCTGAGCCAGCTTTTCCGGCCGCTCGACCTGTTGGGCATGGTCTATCGCACCATCCGCCAGGGGCTGATCGACATGGAGGCGATGTACAGGCTGATCGACACGCAGGCGGAGATCGGCGACGCGCCGGACGCCCCGATGCTGCATGTGGAGGCGGGCGAGGTGCGCTTCGACCATGTGCATTTCGGCTATGATCCGGAGCGGGAGATATTGCACGGGGTGAGCTTCACCGTGCCTGCCGGCAGGACATTGGCGATTGTGGGGCCTTCGGGCGCGGGCAAGTCCACCATCGCGCGGCTGCTGTTCCGTTTCTACGACATACAGGGTGGGCGGATCAGCATCGACGGGCAGGACATATCGGCGGTGACGCAGCAGTCGCTGCGCGCCTCGATCGGCATCGTGCCGCAGGACATGGTGCTGTTCAACGATACGGTCGGCTATAATATCGGCTATGGGCGCGAGGGCGCGACGCAGGAAGAGATCGAGGCGGCGGCAAAGGCTGCATCGATCCATGATTTCATCATGGGCCTGCCGCAAGGCTATGAGACGCGGGTGGGCGAGCGGGGATTGAAGCTGTCCGGCGGCGAAAAGCAGCGGGTGGCGATTGCGCGGACGTTGCTGAAGGACCCGCCGGTGCTGGTGCTGGACGAAGCGACCAGCGCGCTCGACAGCCGGACCGAGACGGAGATTCAGGACGTGCTGCGCAGCATCGCCCGCAAGCGCACGACGCTGATCGTGGCGCACCGGCTTTCCACCGTGGTCGATGCCGATGAGATCATCGTCATGGAGAAGGGCCGCGTGGTCGAGCGCGGGCGGCATGGCGATCTGGTGCGGGCGGACGGGCTTTATGCGGCAATGTGGGCGCGGCAGGCGACCGAGCGGGACGATATGCCGGTCGAGCCGGGGATCGAGCCGAAGATAGAGGATGTGTTCGAGGTGGTGGAAGGGCCTGGCGGGAGAGGGTGACGGCTGAGTCGGGTGGATTGCGGACATTCCCCCTCCCGCAGGCGGGAGGGGGCTAGGGGGTGGACTGGCGCGACATCAGCGTGAATTTTCAACGGCTAAGCTGGAAGCTCGCTACGCTCGCGCCCACCCCTAACCCCTCCCGTTTACGGGAGGGGAATGTCTTGGATTGGCCAAAACCTACCCCCTCCACCTCAGGCCGGTTGATTTTTGCCGCCTCACCCTTTATCCTCCCCCCTCGCGGACCGGGCCCCTCTGGCGCGCTTTTCCCAGCGCGTGATGTCGGACCGCATCGGACTCTCCGATGCGCATGGCGGTCTGGCTCACCCCCTCCCCCATTCATGGCAGCGGATTTCTCCGATCGACCTTTGTCGTTGAACGAGAGGAGCATATCCCATGGAATTTCTCGTCACGGACTGGCTGGGGACGCCCGCCTGGTTCTGGCTCGCCTTTTTCGCCATCGTCGTGGCGCTGACCGCCTTCGACCTTGGTTTCCTGCACAAGGAGAACAAGGAAATCGGCATCAGGGAGAGCCTGAAACTTTCCGTCTTCTACATCAGCATCGCCTGCGCATTCGGCCTCTGGGTCTGGTTCGTCCGCGGGCCTGAGCCGGGCATGCAATATTTCACCGGCTTCTTCATCGAGAAGGCGCTGTCCATCGACAATGTCTTCGTCATCAGCCTGATCTTCTCCACTTTCGCCATTCCGGCGAAATATCAGTATCGCGCGCTGCTTTGGGGCATCATCGGCGTGATCGTGCTGCGCGGCCTGATGATCGCGGGCGGAGCCATGCTGCTGCACCAGGCCTATTGGGTGCTGTACCTGTTCGCCGCCTTCCTGATCTTCACCGGCATCAGGATGATGTTCACCGGGGACAAGCCGATGGACGTCGGCAACAATCCGGCGATCCGCTTCATTTCCCGCCATATGCGGGTGACGCCGGAGCTGCATGGCGAGCATTTCCTGGCGCGCATGACCGATCCGAAGACCGGCCGGGCGGTGACGGCGGCGACGCCCCTGCTGCTGGCGCTGGTGGTGATCAATTTCGCGGACCTGGTGTTCGCGGTGGACAGCGTGCCCGCGATCTTCGCGATCACGACGGACACGTTCATCGTCTATACGTCGAACGTGATGGCGATATTGGGCCTGCGGGCGCTGTATTTCGCGCTGGCGGCGATGGTGCACCGCTTCCACTATCTGAAATATGCGCTGGCCGCGATCCTGGTGTTCATCGGAGCGAAGATCTTCGTGGCGGACTTCCTGCTAGGCGGCGACAAGTTTCCGCCGGTCCTCAGCCTCGGCGTCACCTTCGCGCTGATCGGCGCGGGGGTGGGCTGGTCGCTGTGGAAGACGCGGGAAGAGGGAAAGCGGGTGGCGTAAGCGACACCTCGGCCTTGCGTCCGCACCTTATGCCGGGAGATGGATCCCCGCCTGCGCGGGGATGACGGACATGGGTTGGAGGCCGTCAGGAGGTCAGGAAGCGGGCCGCGACTTCGGGAGGAACCCGGAGGATGCGGCCCGTTTCACGGTCGATGATCGCCCAGGTGGACTTGGCCGCGACCTTCACCTTGCCGTCCGGGCCGGTAAATTCCATGTGCCGGTCGAAACGGGCGCCGCGCGGGCCTTCGGGAATCCACGTGCGGGCGGTGACGGTTTCGCCTTCCCGGACATTGCCGCGATAGTCGATCTCATGCCGGGTCACGACCCAGACATAGGCGTCCAGATGCTCCGGCGCGGCGTCGCGGGTCCAATGCTCGGTGGCGACCTGCTCCATCCACTGCACCCAGACAGCGTTGTTCACATGGCCCAGAATGTCGATATGCCCGGGACCGGCGGTGAATTGGGTGGTGTAGGTGGAGGGCATTATCCTCTCGCTCCGTTCGGGCTGAGCCTGCCGAAGCCCCTTCCTTTTTCGAGAAAAGAGAGCCCCTTCGACAAGCTCAGAGCGAACGGAGGAGAGGCGGGCGCCTTCATGCCTCGTCTATGCCCAATTGCCAGAGGATGAAGGCGAATTCCTCCGCCGTTTCGTGGAGGCTTTCGAAGCGGCCCGACTTGCCGCCATGCCCCGCGCCCATGTTGGTTTTCAGGAGCAGGATATTGCCGTCCGTCTTGGTGGCGCGCAGCTTCGCCACCCATTTGGCCGGTTCCCAATAGGTCACGCGCGGGTCGTTGAGGCCCGCCGTCACCATCAGCGGCGGATAGGCCTGGGCGCTGACATTGCTGTAGGGATCGTAGGACAGGATCGTCTCGAACGCCGCCTTGTCCTCGATCGGATTGCCCCATTCGGGCCATTCGCCCGGCGTCAGCGGCAGCGTTTCGTCCAGCATGGTGTTGAGCACGTCCACGAAGGGCACATGCGCCACCACCGCGCCCCACAGGTCGGGGTCCGAATTGATGACTGCCCCCATCAGTTCGCCGCCCGCCGATCCGCCGGAAATGCTGATCCGCCCCTTCGAGGTGTAGCCACGCTCGATCAGCCCCTTGGCCACGTCCACGAAATCGGTGAAGGTGTTGGTGCGCTTGTCGAGCTTGCCGTCCAGATACCATTGCTGGCCGAGGTCGTCGCCGCCCCGGATATGGGCCAGCGCAAAGGCGAAGCCCCGGTCCAGCAGCGACAGGCGGCTGGTGGAAAAGCCCGGCTCCATCGCAATGCCATAGGCGCCATAGCCATAGAGGTGCAGCGGCGCGCTGCCGTCGCGGGGCAGATCCCTGGGATAGACGATCGACACCGGGATCGGCGTGCCGTCGCGGGCCGGGATCATGAGACGCTCGGTCGCGTAGCGGATCGCATCATAGCCGGAGGGAATCTCCTGCACCTTCAGCACTTCCAGCTCACCGGTGGCGAGGTGATAGTCGTAGATGGTGTCGGGCGTGACCATCGATTCATAGCCGATGCGCAGCTTCGTCACATCATATTCGGGATTATCGTCCAGCGACGCCGAATAGCTCGCCTCCGGGAAGGGAATGCGCCTGGCGCTGTGGGTCGCATAGTCGCGCAGTTCGATCTGGTCGAGGCCGTCCTGCCGCCCCTCCGTGACGTAGAAGCCCTTGAACAGCGTGAAGTCGGTCAGGTAGAAATGCGCGTCCGGGGCGATCACTTCGGCCCAGTCGCCGGGATTTTCCAGCGACGCCTTCACCAACCGGAAATTGGGATGCGTGTCGTTGGTGCGGATGTAGAGCGTGCCCTCATGCTCATCCACCTCATATTCGCGGCCCGGCTTGCGCGGGGCGACGAGCAGCGGCTGGGCGGCGGGATTGTCGGCGGGGAGCAGCCAGACCTCGCTGGTCACATGGTCGCCGGTCGCGATCACGATCCATTTTTCGGATGAGGTGAGGCCGACCGAGACGCGGAAGCCCTCATCATCCTCATGGAAGAGTTCGACGTCGCTTTCCACCGGCTGGCCCAGCCAGTGGAGGCGGGCATTGTCGGTGCGCCATTGTTCATTGGCGATGCCGTAGAGCAGTCCCCTGCTGTCGCTCGTCCAGACCAGCGAGGATAGGGTATCGGGGATCACCTCCGGCAGGATTTCGCCGGTGAAGAGGTCCTTGATCCGCGCCTCGAACCGTTCGGAGCCATTATTGTCGATGGCATAGGCGAGGTAGCGGCCGTCCGGGCTGACCGACAGGGCGCCGAGGCGGAAATAGTCATGCCCCTCCGCCAGCGCGGGTTCGTCCAGGATGAGCTGATCCTCGGCGCCGTCGTCCCGGGCGGCCACGGGCCTGCGATACCATTTGCGATATTGGGCGCCGACCTCGAACGCGCGCCAGTAGATATAGTCGCCGTCCTTCTGCGGGACCGAGCTGTCATCTTCCTTGATGCGGCCCTTCATCTCCTCGAACAGGCGGTCGGTCAGCGCATTGTGCGGCTGCATCGCGGCCTCGAAGAAGCCATTCTCCTCCTCCAGATAGGAGAGCACGTCCCTGTCCTTCACCTCCGGATAGCCGGGATCGCGCAGCCAGGCATAGGGGTCCTGCACGGTGATGCCGTGACGGGTGAAGCTGTACGGGCGGCGGGCGGCGGCAGGGACTTGGGCGGGAACGGTCATTCAATGTCCTGATCTGGCGAAACTGTGCTGGTCTGCTTATGTTGGCGGCCATAGGCCCTGCGCAAGAGGGCCGGCAAGTCCAAGGGAAATTTGATGTCTAGCTATGAAGACCGGCTGAAAGCCCTGCGCGCCCAACTGGTGCGCGATGAATTGCATGGCTTTGTCGTGCCGCTGACCGATGAGCATATGAGCGAATATGTCGGCGCCTATGCGCAGCGGCTGGCCTGGCTGACCGGTTTCCAGGGATCGGCGGGCAGCGCGGCGGTGCTGCCGGAGGAGGCCGCGATTTTCGTGGACGGCCGCTATACCTTGCAGGTGCGCGAGCAGGTGGATGGCGCGCACTGGCAATATGAGAGCGTGCCGCAGACCTCCGTCGCAGCGTGGCTGGGCGAGCATGCGCCGGTCGGCGGACGGATCGGCTATGATCCCTGGCTGCATACGCGCGCCTGGGTGAAGGCCGCGAGCGAGGCCTTGGCCGAACGCGGCGCGGAACTGGTGGCGGTGGACACCAATCCGGTCGACGCCATATGGCCCGACCGCCCCGCGCCCAGCGACGCCAAGCTGGTGGTGCATGAGGACCGCTATGCCGGGCAGTCGGCGGCGGAGAAGCGGCAGGCCATGGCCGACTGGCTGGTGGCGAAGCATGCCGATGCGGCGGTACTGTCCGCACTCGATTCGCTGGCCTGGACCTTCAACATCCGGGGCAAGGATGTGGAGCGGACGCCGGTCGCGCTCGCCTATGCCATCGTCCATGCCGATGCGACCGCGGACCTCTATGTCGCGCCGGAGAAGATCGACGAAGCGGTGGTGAAGCATCTGGGCAATGCGGTGCGGGTGCATGACCGCGCGGCGTTCGCGGATGCGCTGGCGGGCTTTGCGGGCAAGACGGTCGCCGCCGATCCCGAACGGGCGGTGGCGGCGATCTTCACGGGCCTGGAGGCCGGCGGCGCGCATGTGCTGGCGTTGCGCGATCCGGCGGTGCTGCCCAAGGCGGTGAAGAACCCTGTCGAGATCGCCGGGCACAAGGCGGCGCAGGCGCGGGACGGCGCGGCGCTCAGCCGTTTCCTGCACTGGATCGCGACCGAGGCGCCCAAGGGCGGCGTCGACGAACTGGGCGCGGCGGCGAAGCTGGAGGCGTTCCGCAAGGAGACCGGGCTGCTGGAGGACCTGTCCTTCGACACCATTTCGGGCGCGGGCCCCAATGGCGCGGTGGTGCATTACAGGGTGGAGGAGAAGACGAACCGGCCGATCGAGACGGGCAGCTTCTATCTGGTCGATTCGGGCGGGCAATATCGCGACGGCACGACCGACGTGACCCGCACCGTCGCCATCGGCACACCGACGCAGGAGATGAAGCGCCGCTTCACGCTGGTGCTGAAGGGACATATCGCCCTTGCCCGCGCGCAGTTTCCCAAGGGGACGCGGGGCGGGCAGCTCGACGTGCTGGCGCGTCAGTTCCTTTGGGCGGAAGGGCTGGATTATGCCCATGGCACCGGCCATGGCGTCGGCAGCTTCCTGTCGGTGCACGAAGGGCCGCAGCGGATCGCGACCTTCGGCGGCGGGGACGAAGCGCTTCAGGCGGGGATGATCCTTTCCAACGAGCCGGGCTATTACAAGACCGGCGAATATGGCATCCGCATCGAGAATCTGGTGCTGGTCGAACCCCGCGACGTGCCGGGAGCGGAGCGGGAGATGCTGGGCTTCGAAACGCTGACCTACGCGCCTATCGACCGGAATGCGATCGCGACGGAGTTGCTGACGGACGAGGAGCGCGCGTGGCTGGATGCCTATCACGCCCGGGTGCTGGAAATCGTCGGCCCGCAATTGGAGGGCGGTGCGCTCGAATGGCTGAAGGGGGCCTGCGCCCCGCTGTAACGGATCGGAATTACCCCTTGGCGCCGTCGGGGCGCCGGGGGGTTTCCGCGTCGCGCGATTCGCGGGACTGTGCCTTGCGGCGACGCAGATTGTCCCGCAACGCCTGCGCCAAGCGCTCTTTCCGTTCGTCCTGACCGTTTGTCATGGCCCGCCCATAATCAAATTGCATCTTCTGCCGCAAGCCGCCTTGACATGGCGCGAGGAGGCAGCCATAGGCCCGGCTCCGCCGGCGCGATAAGCCGGATGGAACTGAAAATAGTGCTGCCGTAGCTCAGTGGTAGAGCGCATCCTTGGTAAGGCTGAGGTCGCGAGTTCAATCCTCGCCGGCAGCACCATTTTTCCTGATCTGTCTGTGATGCAGATTTTCCCAAAGCCTAAATAAGCGCGTGGCTTGAACGGGTGCGCCAGTATCTTCGCGGAGCTATCACCCGGATGGCAGTGGACGATATACCGCAAGCCGGCCAAATATATACCGTCATTCCCGACGGTCATAGGCCTATGGAATATAGGGGAAATGGTGCCCGGGGACGGAGTCCAAACCGGAAAATATGGCTTTGAATTCAAAATTCTGACCGAGTGTTATTAGAGGAATGATACCGCAAAATATACCGATAGGCGCGAATGATGAGCGCTGCATTCATCTAAGCATATGATTTTAAGTGAGAATATTCCAGATGATATCCATGTTTGGCTACTCGCGTCCAAACATAGAGAAATCCTCAGATTTTTCTCTTGGTTCGGTTCCCGATTGAACGGGCTTTACGGTCGAGTAGATGGCGATCAGCACGGTTGTTGGCCGTTTACATCCAATTTTCACTCCAAAGGTGGAAGCTCTCGGCTGTCCCGCAGACCATGATCCCTATGAGACCGCTTACCCCTAAAGCGGATCCACTTCCGTTCCTGCTTGCGTTGAACGAAGAACTGGTGGCAAGTGAAGAAGCTCAACAGTTCGTACGTGGCCCAGGACTTCCTGACTTCGTCAACGATCACTCAGCTTTCGTGTCAAATGACGCGATCGAGTAAGGCGAACGAATTACTTCCGTTTACGCCAACAGCTGCCGTTCACAGCGGTCGTCTTGCACACGGCTTTGTCCCATTCTAGCCCCAATCGGTCATGATGTGACGCTCATTCAGGTCCCGAATGCGAGCGGCGGAGGGCCGTCCTGTTGCGGGTGATACGCTGCATGTCGGTTTCCTTTGATCTGAACAGGGGAAGTTGGTCAGGCCGGGGTGGACGGACGGAATGGCCCATTGGGTCGGCTCTGCTGCTGGATGGACGCTCCAGTCTCCTGACGCGGACCGAACAGTCGAAGTTGCGGCCCGATCGGCGACGAATCAGCATCGCCAGAACCTGTCCCGGGCTTGGTCGGCACTTCGCTGGTCGGCTGGGGCGCCACCGCTTCTTCGCGCGCCTCCGGATCGGTGATCAGGAGGGCGGGAGCATCGAGCCTGATCGCTGGCTCAATGCGATCGACATAGCCCGGCCCGATGATCTTGCCCGGATGATAGCGATCGGTGAACCGGATCACCGGAAGGTCGCGGCCGAACCGCAGGTAGCCGGTGAAATTGGGAAGATTGACGATCTCGGTCGGCATAACCAACGGTCGCGTCACTTGCGTGCGCGATAGGTTCACCCCGTTCCATCGCGGCGGTGTGACGAAGGACATGCGGCGATACCCGCTTGTGTCGCAACGACGGGCAATGCGCGCGCGCCGTCCGGACGTGCTTGGCGAGCAGATACTGGATCGCGTCGGGGCTGAGACGGCCGCCGTGGATGGTTGGGAACAGCGCCGATGCCCCGCCGCGTGGTGGTTCCTTCAGCCAGTTCTGCATCGCAGCGCGGACCTCGCTTGCAAGCGGGGTGCACCGTTCCTTGCGGCCTTTGCCGACGCATCGAACATGCGCGCCGGTGCCGAGCATGATGTCGCTGCGATCAAGGCTGGCGATCTCCGAAAGGCGCAGGCCCGTCTGGATCGCGAAGAGCAGCAGCATATGATCGCGGCGGCCCAGCCAGCCTGTTCGATCGGGCGCGGCGAGGATCGCGTCGATCTCCGGGCGCGACAGAAAATGGACCTCGCGCTTCTCGGTAAGCTTGCCGGGGATCGCGAGAATGCGCTGTATCTGTCCGCTGCTTGCCGGCTCCTCGAAAGCGAGAAAGCGGAAGAAGGCCCGTATCGCCGTCAGTCGGAGGTTGCGGGTCTTGGCCCCGATCGCGCGGCCCGCTTCGAGATCGTCGAGGAAGGCGATTATGAAGGGGGCATCGAGATCGGCGAGATCGAGGTGTGAAGGCGGCTTCCCGAGCCTGCGCTGGGCAAAGCGCAACAGTAGCCGGAACGTGTCACGGTAGGAGGCGACGGTGTGCGGGCTGACACCGCGCTGGTGCATGAGGCGCTGCGTGAAATACCGCTCGATCAGCGGCGCAATGGAGGGGGAGCGGCTCATGATATCTGCTCCCACCGGGCATCGAGCCGCCGCGCGGCATGCTCCATCAGCTCGGGACAGGCCGACAGATACCAATAGGTGCAGCTGGTGTGGCTGTGTCCCAGATAGGTCGACAGGATGGGCAATCGCTGCTCGACATCGTCGCCGGCACGATACCAACGCAGTAACGTGGCGACCGCATAGCTGTGGCGCAGGTCGTGAATGCGCGGGCCGTGATAGGCATCGCCGGGGTGACGCAGGCCGATCTGGCGAGCGACGGTCAGAAATATAAGATGGACCGCGTGATGATTTAGCGCGCGCCCCTGTTCGCCGACGAAGAATGTCGGGCTGATCGGCGTCGAGAAGAGTGCGTCGCGGCGCCTGGCGTAATCGGTGAGCACGGCGGCGGTCGTCGAATGAATCGGAACGAGCCGGGACTTACCGAACTTGGTATCGCGGATAGTCAGAAGACCGGCGTCAAGATCGACATCCTCACGCTTTATCCCGAGGGCTTCTCCGATCCGCAACCCTGTGACCGCAAGCAGGCCGAATATGCAGTAATAGGTCCAGCGATGTAGGCCCTTCGCCGAGCGAACTGTCAGCATCACATCGAGCAGGCCGCCAATCTCCTGGTCGGTGTAGATGTGGGGCGTTCGGCGCTGTCTTGCCGCGAGGATGTCCGTCGCCGGAATCTGCGTACGCGGCTCGGTGCTCGACAAATGCCGGGCGAAGGTGCGGACGACCGACAGGCGTCCCGGCCAGGTTGGCGGGCTTGCCTCGCTGGTAGCCCAGTCGAGGGCAAGCCTGGTGGTGATGATCGTTGCGCCCTGTTGCTCCATGTAGGCGACGAAACGCGCAAGCAGATAGGCCTCGCATCGCAGCTTGTAACCGAACCCGCGGCGCATGGCGATGTAGCGATCGAGCGCGTCACGTAGCGGGCTCATTGCAGGCCCCCCGGCCATGGCAAGCTCAGGGTGCGAAGACTTGCCAGATCGACCTTCGCGTAGATGCGCGTGGTATCGGCATCTTTGTGGCGGAGCACCTGACTGATCTGCGTCAGGGCGGCGCCGGAACGCAGAAGCTCGGTCGCAAGGCTGTGGCGGAAAATGTGCGAACCGCGATGGGCGATATCACTGATCCCGGCCCGCCGGAGCGCTCTTGCTGCGATGTCCCGGATGCCGGTCGCCGGCGGGAATCCCGAATGCGGCGGGTAGGCCTTCAAGAAGACCTGGCGCCTGTCGGATACCGGGCGCCCCCTCTCAAGATATGCGGCGATGGCGGCGCCAACATCGGGAGGCAGCGGCATGATCGCTTGCTGCCGTCCCTTGCCCCGAATGCGGAACTGGCCCGCCCGCCAGTCGATATCATCGATCTTGAGGGTTGCGACTTCGTGTGCCCGCAGGCCCAGCCGGGAGAGCAGTAGCAGCACGGCATAATCGCGGCGCCCAGACGCGGTGCTTCGGTCGCAGTGCTGGAGCACCTGCTCAAGCTGAGCGGCCGAGAGATAGGTCGGCAGCGCTGTAAAGCGCCACTTTTTTACCGGGGGAACGCAAGCTGCAAGGTCGTCCGCGATCAGGCCTTCGACTTGAAGATATCGCAGGAATGATCGGAGTCGCGAGCACATGGCTACCGCCGTCGCCGCACTGGCATCACGGGCGCGCCGCTCGACATATCCGAGGACATCGGCCGTTGTCAGCCCGGCGAAATCGTCGGGCCCGGCAATCGACATATCGCGCAGAAAGGGACGCGTGAACTTGATATAGGCTGCGCACGACCTAGCGCTGAGACCATGTCGATGATCGAGATAGGCGCGGAAGCGCTCGAGGATCTGATCGGCGGGGCTGGGCGGACGCGGTACTGCTGAAGCTACAATCCCCGCCTCGCGGAGGACCTCCACAAATCTGTCGATCGACGCAGGATCGCCACCGCGCAAACCGCACCCCCGGTCCTCATCCCTGAAAAAGCGATCTACGAGCTGGTCGCTGATATCGCCGCGATCGAAACGGTGCTTGAACAGCCACTGGATGAAGCAGTTGACGATCCTGACCGAATATCTTGCCGTGACCGTGCTGTAGCCGTCTTTACGCAGCCGGGCCGTGTACAGGTCGATGCAGTCCCTGAAAGGTCCCGCCCGCAAATCGCGGACCGTCCAGCTGCCGTTCAAGAAATCATCCAGCGTCATAGCTTCCTCCTCTGCGATGGTTGAGGGCTTCCTCAATTTCTACCTCGACTGGCTTTCGCCGCAGTTCTTCGGATTGCGCATGCAGGCTCTCGCGACATACCGCCGTGCCGAACTCAGCGACAAGAACTGCGTCTTGGACTGGAAACCACTGTCGAACTTCCCTCGCCTGTTCGAGAATGCGGCGGAGAAGGCGAGGCTATCGCCCCTCGGTCCACTTTATCACGACCACGCGCTCCTCGCGCGCCCGATCCGCCACCGCCTCCAGCAGATTGCCGATCGCCTTATGGCTATTCGAGGATACGGCGACGCGCTTGTTCTTCCTCACCAGGTCCACGATCGACAATGCGCTGACATAGGTCTTGCCAGTGCCGGGCGGTCCCTGGATCGCCAATGTCGTATCCGCCATTGCCGCAATGGCTTTACTGGTCTCAGTGGGCAGGTCTCCATCGACGGGAATTACGCCTGCCGGGCGCGGTCCTTCAAGAAAGCGCGGCAATGACCGCGAGAGCAGAGCCTCGACAGCGGAAATGCGGCCGCTGTTCGCGATTATCTGGTCCGTCACCGCCGCGACTGCGTCTTTCAGCACGCTGTTTCGCAATGGTCGCGGAGGCAAAAGGTCAAGGCGATCAGGCAGTTCGCCCTTCGCCTTGGAACGGCGCAGGACCAGCGTACCCGCATCATGGTCTATCGAACGCAGGCTCACATCCTCGGGCATGGCGGCCGGCTTCACGCAGGGACTCTTGCCGGCGCGAAGCTTCGTCTCCTGCTCGGGAAACCGGTAGGTGCGTTCGAATGACTGTCGCGTGACGGCGACAGGATCATCGATCGCCTCGAGACCCTGAATGCATTCCAGATCGTCGAGCAGTTCCTCGCTCTCCTGCGCGAGGCGATCGAAAATTGCCCAATAGGTCGGTTTGTCCTCGCGCTTGTGAAACTGACTGAGGTCGAGCAGTAGCTCGGCCACACGATCTCCCAGCCGCTCCTGTACCGGTCTTAGACGAACGCGCAGTTCGGCAATCTCCGCGTCCTCCGCTTCGACATTCGACAGCGATCCCCCCTCCGGCACATCCCCGAGAACTGGCCACGGCATGTCGGCAGGCCGCGCATCGCGCACCAGCCAGTCGCGCAGCAGTTGCGTCGAAACGCAATCGGTCCGGTTATAGTCGTAAATCTCGTCGAGAAGCCGTTGCTCTTGCGTATGGCGCCACTCCTCATAGAACACGACGCTGGCGCCGGCGGTCGCCACGCCGGCCGTGCGCTTCTCCATATAGAAGGCTTCCAGATCCTTGATCGAATAGCCCTTCTCGGACGCGATCAGAGCGCCCGAGACGATCTTGAAGAGATCGACGAAACGGCGTTCGCGCTGGAGCTGATCCGGCTGGAGGCAAGCGGGCCCGCTTCATGAAAATGCGTCACAGGGACAAGGCGACGCTGCACGCGATAGCCAGGATGCATGCTCAGGAAATCAGCCGCCTGAGAATGGCGATCGGGCATGCTGGTGTTCATCGCGCGACGATTCCGGCCATCAGTCCTCAATCACCCTGAAAACCGCGCCGCTTCCAGCGTCCCGAACCAGATCGACCCGCTTTCCATCCCAATGATAATCGAGATGCCTGCCCTGAATGGGATTGGACGCGCAGTCAGGATAGAAAAGCGCGACACATTGGCCCCCAGCCTGTCGCACACTTGGATAGGCCATGCCATCCGACCCTGAAAAGCGCAGGCTGGCAGCGAGTTGCTGAGCTGCCCGGTAGCTGTCCGGATCAAGACAGGGACCAAAATCCTCGTCACCGCCGCGAAGATCATGCAGCTCAGCATCGACCTTCAGGACAATCTCCCGAAACTGCGACGTCCACCCCGCCGGCTCAGCCGTCCTGACCATGAAGCGGGCATGATGATGGATCGTCTCGAACAAAGCGGTCTCATAGCTTCGCGCGACATAGAGTACGCCATAGCTGCCGTCCGAGAATCGGCTCGGTCGATCAAGGCTGACATGGGTGAACGACGCCATCAGATAGGACGCCCCCACACCACCGATCCGTCTCTCAGGAGGGACAAGCTCGATGTTCCCGATCGACGTCATAATGCGCGGGTTCGTCTTCTGCTCGGCAGATATGAGGAGAGGCCAATCGGCAGGGTCTGCAATATCCTCGAACAGATCGATGGGCGGATAGATGCTGCGGATGATCCTGACCGCCCCCTCCCATTCTACCTTGTTGACCAGCGGCACCGCAATTCCGGTCACCAGCCGCCCCGCTCCGCGTCGAGATAGCGCCGCACCCGCATGATGTCGGTCAATTCGCCGCCCAGCATGACCGTCAGCGCATTCGCGCCCTCGAAGGCCGCATTGGGCGCCTTGATCCAGTCATAGCCCCGCTGCGGCTCCTGAAAGATGATCCGGAGCGCCTTGTGGATGCCCATGAGGTTGGAAAGCCGGGCGAGCCCATCGCGCGAGATGCGGCCCGGTCCCTCTGCTTTCCAGCGCCGAAAGCTGCGCACCGGCATATCGGTCAGGACGGCAGCCTGCTCATCCGTAACACCCCATTTGGCGAAAAGATTGAGTGCCGCGCGAAACATCGCACCGCCTTCTTCCTGAGTGACGGGTTCCGGCCGGAACGGAGCGGGCTCCGTCTCAATGGGTTGCAGCATGGCCATAAGGTGCCTCCTTGTGGCATCATATATAGATCATACTGCCAAATGGCAAATTTTTACCTGCCGTCTATGCGGAATTTCGCATAAACGTAGTTTATGCGTTTAATCGCATAGCGGCGCGGCTCTGCCCCTTAACGCCGCCCAAACCTGGCTTTGATCACCTTCTCGGCTGCTCGAAGCTGATCGAGATAGTCGCTCCAATACTGCATCATCTTGACCCGCTCATTCCAATGCTCGCCGCGCAGATAGGCGCGCCGGACATCGTTGCTTTCGACATGCGCCAGCTGGCGCTCGATCGCGTCGGGATGCCATTTGCGGCTCTCGTTGAGCAGGGTGCTGGCCGTCGCGCGAAAGCCGTGTCCGGTCATCTGCGTCTTGTCATATCCCAGCCGCCGAAGCGCAGCGTTGACCGTATTCTCCGACATCGGCCGCCTCGGGTCGCGAATGCTGGGGAACAGATATTTCGAGTGGCCGGTGATTGGGTAGAGCACCTCCAGAAGGTCCATGACCTGCGTGGACAGCGGCACGCGATGCTCGCGTCCCATCTTCATCTTCTCGGCCGGGATCGTCCAGATGGCCAGATCCGGATCGAACTCCGACCATTCCGCGTGACGCAGCTCGCCGGGCCGGACGAAGGTGTGAACGCCGACCTTCAAGGCGATCTCGACGGCTGGCTGGCCCTCATAGCCCCACATGGCGCGCAGCAACTCGCCGACCCCGCCGGGATCGGTGATCGCGGCGCGATGCGTCACCTTGGGCGTGATGAGCGCGCCTTGCAGATCGGCGGTGACGTCGCGTTGCGCGCGGCCAGTCGCAATGGCGTAACGCAGGATGCTGCCACATGTCGTCCGCAGCCGCCTCGCCGATTCGTAGCGGCCCTTCACCTCGACCGTGCGCAGGACCGCAAGAAACTCCGGGGCGGTCAGTTCGCCGATCGGCCGCTCGCTGATGATCGGCTCGGCGTAGCGCAGCAGCCAGCGCATCTTCTCCATCGTGGCGGCCGAACGCCCCTCAGCCTCCAGCTTGGCAAGCCACTCCTGCGCGACCGCGCCGAAGCTGTCACCGCCGTTGAGCGCCAGAGCGCGCTGGAGCCTTTTGTGGGTGGAGGGGTTCGTGCCCCGCTCGAGCAGCTTGCTGGCCTCCGTGCGCTTCTCGCGTGCCTCCTTGAGCGAGACTTCGGGATAGACGCCCAACGATAGCGTCTGCTTCTTGCCGCCATGCGAGAAATTCCAGCGCCAGTAGCGGGCGCCGTTCGGGTTCACGAGCAGATAGAGCCCGTGCATATCGCCGACCTTGAAAGGCTTCTCGCGGAGCCCGATTTTACGGATGGCGGCATCGGTAAGCATGACGTTGATTTTCCCGGTTCGATACCGAGAAAACTACCGTTCGCGCATCCGGGTAGCAAGGTACACGCCCGGACAGCCGTGGACGAGATACCACAAACCGGCCAAAATATACCATCGATTCCGGACGGCTATGGACAGGAAAATCAAGGGAAATGGTGCCCGGGGACGGAGTCGAACCGCCGACACTGCGATTTTCAGTCGCATGCTCTACCAACTGAGCTACCCGGGCACGGGCGACGGTGAGGACCACCTGTCGTTTGGTGAGGCGTGCCTATAGGCATCAGGCCGGGGTGCTGTCTACCCCATCTTCGTCACTTTTTTTCATCTCGTCCGAAGCAGGTGCGCCGGGGACGCGGTAGCCCTCGCCCAGCCATTGCAGAAGGTCGCGATCGCGGCAGGCCTTTCCGCAGAAAGGGCGGGTTTCGGGGTGCGAGGGCTGGCCGCAGATCGGGCAGGAGGAGGCTTTAGGAGACATGGCCAGCCGATATGGTCAGCGCCGCGTCCGCCTTCAAGCCGATCACGCCGCCGCGGCGTTTGGCGAGCTGTTCGATCCAGTCGGTCGCCTTGTGCAGGCGGTCGATGATCGCAGGCGCTGCCGTGATCGTCGCGGGGCCGCCATTGCCGTGGCGCTCGGCGCGGCGCAGCAGCGCCAGGGCCGCCGTCTCGACCGGGTCGGCGCGGAGCAGTTCCATGAGGTTCATGCGTTCCCGGCGGCGGATGATCTGGACGAAGCCGAAGCCGTTGACCGCCGTGCGCTCGAAGGGGAGCGGCAGATATTTGTCGATCTGGGCGGAGGCGACGGCGCGCTCGTCCTTGTTGTTCATCGTCGGCAGGTCGATGCCGATCGAGCCGGTCAGGCCCATGCGGCGGATCGCCTGCGCCGCCAGCTTCGCGCCCTTGGGGCCGAGCTTGGCCGGGGGCAGGGAGCCGTCGACGTCGATCAGGATCATCGCGGGCGTGGGGAAGATGCGCAGCGCCGCTTCCTCCGTGCCGATCTCGCCGGAAATCGCCTCTTCCATCAGTTCGCTCCAGCCATGGGCTTCGAAGCGGTCTTCCTCATGCGCGGGGCAGGGGATGATGGGCAGGCCGGTGGCGCGCAGGCGCTGGAGCAGGCTGGGGGCGGGATGCGCCTTGGAGCCGGGCTGGGCGATGCGCGCCTTGGCGAGCTTGGCGCGCCCTTCCTCCGGGATGGCTTCGCGCAGGATTTCGAGGAGGATTGTCGCGCCCTCCGCGATCTTCGGGGGGATGGGTTCCACCAGAACCTCTTCGCCGGAGATCAGGCGGGCGATGCCGCGCTTCTTCGGGATGACGGTGCGGATCAGCTTGCCCTGCATGACCGCACCGGCGCGGGCGGCGTCACTTTCCCGCTCGATCTGCGCTTCGACCAGCCGGCCCTTTTCGATCAGCGCGGCGCGGGCCTCGCCAATGCCTTCTTCATAGAGCCATTCGGCCATGTGTGGTTAGTCCAGTGGATAGCCCGCTGCCTTGAGCAGCGCGCGGGTTTCGTAGAGGGGCAGACCCATGATCGCGCTGTGGCTGCCCTGGATGGCGCGGATGAGTCCGGCGGCGCGGCCCTGTATCGCATAGCCGCCCGCCTTGCCGCGCCATTCTTCAGAAGCGATATAGGCTTCGATTTCGGGGCGATCGAGCCGTTTGAACGTGACGATATTGGTCGAGAGGCGGTGGCGGGCCTTGCCCTCCGCATCGATCAGGGTGATTGCGCTGAAGACGCGATGGCGGCGGCCGGACAGGAGTTGGAGGCACTCGCGCGCTTCGGCTTCCGTTTCCGTCTTGGGCAGGATGCGGCGACCGGCGGCGACCACCGTGTCGCCAGACAGGACCAAGGCGCCGGGGTGACGCCCTGCCACCAGCGCGCCCTTTTCGGCGGCGACGCGGGCGGCGTAGGCGGCGGGAAGTTCGCCCTTCCGGGGTGTTTCGTCGAGGTCGGCCGGGTCCACCGCGTCCGGAGACGCGCCGATCTGACCCAGAAGTTCACACCGTCTGGGAGAAGCCGAAGCAAGGATGAGCCGCATGCGTGAGGCGGCTTATTTGAAGCGGTAGGTGATCCGACCCTTGGTCAGGTCGTAGGGGGTCAGTTCGACCAGCACTTCGTCCCCCACCAGCACGCGGATGCGATTCTTGCGCATCTTGCCGGCAGTGTGGCCGAGGATCTCGTGATCATTTTCAAGCCGCACGCGGAACATGGCGTTGGGGAGAAGCTCCACAACCTGTCCGCGCATTTCAAGCAGTTCTTCTTTTGCCATAATATCCTGGAAAGCCGAAAAATCGCGCCGCCATAGCGCCAAAATGCGGAAAAAGAAAGTCAGGCGGGACGTCCGAACTTTTCACCGGCTTTTTGAAGCACCGCGAAGACGTGATCGAGCTGATCTGCGTCAAGGCAATAGGGCGGCATCAGATAGATGGTGTTTCCCAGCGGCCGCAGCAAGAGGCCGTTTTCATGGGCAAAGGCGCGCAGGCGCGGCGCGACGTCGGACAGATAGCCGGCGTCCGGCGTGATCAGGTCGATGGCGGCGATGGCGCCCAGCTGGCGAGCTTTGGCAAAGGCGGGATGCGCGCCGAGTTCTTCGAGTCGATCCGCCATGGCCTGGCCGAGAGTCGCGATGCGGCCAAGCACATCCTCCTCCCGCCAGATGGCGAGATTGGCGGCGGCGGCCGCGCAGGCGATGGCGTTGGCCGTATAGCTGCTGGAATGGTAGAAAAGGCGGGCGCGGTCGGTGGACCTGTGCGCGTCGAAGATGCGCGGCGTGGCGAGCGTCGCGGCGAGCGGGATCGCGCCGCCGGTGATGCCCTTCGCCACGGCCATGATGTCCGGCACCACGCCGGCCTGATCGCAGGCGAAAAGGGTGCCGGTGCGGCCCCAGCCGGTCATCACCTCGTCCGCGATGAAAAGGACGTCGTGGCGCGCGCAGATCGCCGCCATGTCCCGCAGGACGGAAGGCGGGTAGATCAGCATCCCCCCTGCCCCCAGGATCAGCGGTTCGACGATGAAGGCGGCCGGCCTTTGCGCGCAGGCGACCTCCAGCGCGTCGAGCGTCGCCTGTTCCTTGCCCTCATGGGGAAAGGGGATCGTGTCCACATCGAACAGCAGCGGCGACCAGGCGGCGTTATAGACCCCGCGTTCCCCCACCGACATGGCGCCGATGGTGTCGCCATGATAGCTGTGCTGGAGGACGAGGATGCGGTGGCGCGGGTCGGAAAGGCCGTCCAGCGCCCGGTTGTGCCAGTAGCCAAGCGCCATTTTCAGCGCCACTTCGACCGCCGTGGAGCCGCTGTCCGAGAAGAAGACATGAGCGAGGGGGTCGCGATCCGCGGCCCTGGGGGCCAGTTCGATCAGCCCGCGCGCCACCTCCTCCGCTGGTTCATGGGTGTAGCCGGCGAAGATCAGCTGGTCGAGCCGCCCGGCCTGCCCGGCGATCGCCGCGGCGATCCGGGGATGGCAATGGCCGTGGGTCGTGACCCACCAGCTTGAAATGCAGTCGATCAGCGTGCCGCCGTCGGCCAGATGCAGAAAAGCCCCCTCGGCCCGGCGGACGAGGGGGATCGGCTCGTTCAAGCCATGCTGGAAAAAAGGGTGCCAGACGGGAGAGGTCATGGCCGCTGCTTAGGCCGATGACCTCTCCCAATGCAATGATGCTTCCAACGCCGCGCTTACTGGGCGGGCGGCGCGGCCGGCGAAGCCGGAGCCGCACCGGCCGCAGGCGCCGCCGGAGCGGCGGGCGCGGACGGAGCCGCCGCCTGGATCTTCTGCTGGAGCGCGGGGTCAGCCGCAGCCGCCTGGCCGATCTGGTTGAACTTTTCCGGCGGGATGCCGGACGCCTGAAGCGCGGCCAGCATCTTGGGCTGCTTGTCGGCTTCCGCGATGGACGTATCCTGCTGGATCTTCGTCACCTCGACCGCAGCGGCGGCGAACTGCTTGATCTCCGCATCGCTGAACGTGCTCGCGCCCGCCGCCGCTGGAGCAGCCGGGGCGGCGGGAGCGGCAGCGCCCTGCGCCAGCGCCGGGCCTGCGACCGCCAGCGCGATCGAAGCCATGCCGCTTTTCAGAATGATTGATTTCAGACCCGTCAAAATGCTTCTCCTCAAACTTGCACAGACTTTGAACGCCAAGCTGAGGAAGAGGTTGAACCGATTAAAGGGCGATCCGACAAAATGTTGCATTTAAGAGACGGTCAACAAAGAAAACGCAGTTAATCGCCTGTAACTCACGATTCATCGTTCGATGAAATCATTACGTAACAAGAACGAAAATGGGGCCGGAATCACTTCTGGCCCCCGCTCCATATCCTTACCAGATCTTCACGCGATCTTGCGGTGCAAGATAGATCTTGCCGCCCGCATCAGGCTTGAAAGCCGCATACCACTGATCGAAGTTGCGTACGGTGTCGGTACGATATTGCGATGGCGAATGCGGATCGGTGACGAGCCGCTGGCGCAGATTGGGTTCGCGATAATTGCGCCGCCACACCTGCGCCCAGCCCAGGAAGAAGCGCTCGTCGCCGGTGGTGCCGTCGATGACCGGCGCGGGCTTGCCGCCCAGCGACGCATGATAGGCGTCCAGCGCCACCGCGACTCCGGCCAGGTCGCCGATATTCTCCCCCAGCGTGAAGGCGCCCTTCACATGCGCGCCCGGGAAGGGTTCATAGGCGTCATATTGCTTGACCAGCCTGTCGGTCAGCGCCTTGAAATTGGCGACGTCCTGATCGCTCCACCACTGGTTGAGCTTGCCGGTCTCATCATATTTCGCGCCCTGATCGTCGAAATGATGGCTGAGCTCATGGCCGATCACCGCGCCGATGCCGCCATAATTGACCGCCGGATCGGCATGGGGATCGAAGAAGGGCGGTTGCAGGATGGCGGCGGGGAAGACGATCTCCACCATGCCGAAATTGGCGTAGGCGTTGATCTCCATCGGGGTCATGCCCCATTCCCAGCGGTAGATGGGCTTGCCGAGCTTGCCCATCTGATAGTCGAACTCATACTGGTTCGACCGCAGCGCATTGCCGAACAGGTCGCCGCGCTGCATCGTCAGGCCGCTATAGTCGCGCCATTTGTCCGGATAGCCGATCTTGGGCGTGAAGGCGGCCAGCTTCTTGTGGGCGCGGGCCTTGGCGGCGTCGCTCATCCAGGTGAGACCGTCGATGCGGCGGCCCATGGCGGCGATCACATTCCTGACGAGCTGGTCCATCGCCGCCTTGGTTTCGGGCGGAAAATATTTGGCGACATAGACCTTGCCCACTTCCTCTCCCATGGAGGATTTGAGGAAGTCCACCGCCCGCTTCCAGCGCGCCTCGCGCTCCGGCGTGCCTGAGAGGGTGGTGCCGTAGAAGGCGAAATTCTCATTGGCGACCGCGTCCGGCAACTGGTCGGCAAAGCCGTGCAGCGTGCGCAGCAGCAGCGCGTCCTTGAGCACGCCGACCGGCGCCCTGGCGATCAGCGCGGCTTCCCCGGCCACGGCGCTGGGCTGCGACACCAGCAGATCCTTGGGCGCGAGCTTGTTGGCGGCGAAAAAGGCGGCGAAGTCGAAGCCCGGCGCGGCCTTTTGCAGATCGGCCAGCGTCATCTTGTTATAGGTCTTGTCGGCGTCGCGGCTGTCGACCTGGGTCCAGTGGACCTTGGCCACTTCCGTTTCGAACGCCATCAGCGCGGCGGCGCGGGCCTTGGCATCACTCTCTCCCGCGAGGGTCAGCATCTTTTCCAGATGCGCGACATAGGCGGTGCGGATCGCCGCCATCTTGGCGTCGGGTTCCAGGTAGAAGTCGCGGTCGGGCAGGCCCAGGCCCGACTGGTGCAGGACGAGGATGTAGGTTTCCGGGTCCTTGTCGTCCTGATTGACGTAGAAGCCGAAGGGGCCGTCGATGCCGGCGCGGGCGGCTTCGGCGGCGAGGCGGGCATAGGACGCCTTGTCCTTCACCGCCCCGATCTTCGCGAGCCACGGCTTGACGGGGGTCAGGCCCTTCTTCTCCACCGTCGCGGCGTCGAGATAGCTGGCATAGGCATTGCCGATCTTGCTGTTCGGATCGCCCTGCGCGGCGTCGAGAATGGCCTTGGTCCGTTCGCGGGACAGGTCGTCCAGCGTGTTGAAAGCGCCGTAATTGGACTTGTCGGCGGGGATGGGCGTGTTCTTCGCCCAGCTACCGTTGGCGTAGTCGTAGAAATCGTCGCCGGGCTTCACCGACCTGTCCATGCCGGCGCTGTCGAAGCCGTAGCTGCCATAGGTGGGCTTTGCGGCGGGGTCGGTCGTCTGACCGGTCTGGGCCACGGACGCGCCTGCGGCCAGCGCAACTGCCGCCGCGCCGAGGAGGAGATATTTCATCAAAGCTTTCCCTTGCTTTATGCGATGCAGGGAATTGAGCGCTTCGAAGCGAGGATGTCCATGTCGTTTGTCGAAAAACTTGGACGCTTTCCGCTTTGCCTCACCGGTCTTTAGCCGGGCAGACGGATCGATGCTGCGAAAGCCGTCCGCAACTGCCCCGCATCCAGCGGATCGAGACAGGGCAGGCGGCCAAGGCTGGGAACCTTGCCCAGCAGCGGAACGATCCGTTCATTTTCCTCATGCGGTTCGCCGATGAAGACGATGCCGGCGATGGGGATGGCCCGCGCCCGCAGGGCCTCCAGGCTGAGCAGGCTGTGGTTGATGGTGCCAAGCCCCGTCCGCGCGCAAAGGATCGCGGGCAGGCCCCAATGCGCGAACAGGTCGATCATCAGCATCCTGTCGCTGACCGGCACCATCAGGCCGCCGGCGCCCTCGACCACCAGCGGGCCGTCCACCTTCGGCAGGGCAAGCCGGTCAAGCGCGATCTCCACCCTGTCGATTCGCGCCGCCAGATGGGGGGAGGCGGGCGTGGTGAGGCGATAGGCTTCGGGCAGGATATGCGCCGGAGGCAGGCCCGACAGCGCGGCGACCCGCTCCCTGTCGCCCTCCGGATCGACGCCCGCCTGCACCGGCTTCCAATAATGGGCGCCAAGGGCACCCGCCAGGCCGGCGGCAAAGACCGTCTTGCCGATGTCCGTATCGGTGCCCGTGACGATGAAGCCGCTCACGTCGCCACCCGCCGCAAAATGTCCCCCAGGGCGGCGATGTCGGCGCGCCCCACGTTCAGCGTCAGCGAGATGCGCAGCCGGCTGGTGCCCGGCGGCACCGTCGGCGGACGGATGCCGCGCACGTCGAAGCCGGCCTCCTGCAAGGCGGCGGCGGTGGCCATGGCGCGGCGGTCCTCGCCCAATATCACCGGCACGATCTGGCTGCGCGGGCTTGGCAGGCCGAGCGGCGCGCAGATATTCTCGCCCGCATCGACCATCAGCGTCTTCAGCCGCTCGCGCAGGTCGCCCGCCTGCTCGATCCGGTCCAGCGCGGCGGAGACCGCCACCGCCATCAGCGGCGACGGCGCGGTCGAGAAGATGAAGGCGCGCGCCCGGTTGATGAGGTAATCGATCAGAATGCGCGGCCCGCAGATCAGCGCGCCCTCCACGCCCATCGCCTTGCCGCAGGTGTGCAGCGTCACGACATTGTGCAGCCCGTCCAGCCCTGCCGACAGGCCCCGTCCGGAAGGGCCGAAGACGCCGGTGCCATGGGCCTCGTCCAGGATCAGCATGGCGTCATGCCTGGCCGCCAGCGTCGCGAGGTCGCCGAGCGGCGCCATGTCGCCGTCCATCGAATAGAGCGTTTCGACCGCGATCCACACCCGCCCCTTGCCGCCCTCCTGCCGCCAGGCGGCGATCAGGTCGGCAAAGCTTTGCACATCATTGTGGCGGGCGAAGACGGCCGCGGCCTTCGACATGCGGATGCCGTCATGGACGCTGGCGTGGATCAGCTCGTCCGCGACGATCAGGTCGCCGCGCTGCGGCAGGGTGGAGAACAGCGCCAGATTGGCGGCAAAGCCGTTGGCCATGAACAGCGCCCCCTGGGTGCGGAAGAAAGCGGCGGCCTTCGCCTCCAGCCCTTCATGTTCGGGCGCGTTGCCGCGCAGCAGGCGCGATCCGCCGGACCCCACCGGCACCCCGCGCGCCACCGCATCGGCCACGGCCTGACCGATGATCGGATCGCCCGCCAAGCCGAGATAGTCGTTGGAAGCGAAGTCGCGCCCCGCGCGAGGCGTCAGGCTGCGCAGGCGGCCGCGCTTTTCCAGCGCGGCGAGCTGCGAACGGAAGGGTTCGCTGGTCATGGCGCGGCCTATAAGCCCGCGGAGCGGGAGCGGGCAAGCCCGACCGCCGATCCGCCGTCCGGCTTTGGCACGGTGGGGCGGATGGCGGGCGTTCGCGTTCGGTTCAGGTGAACCGTGCCCCTGCCTTCGCGGGAGTACGGCATATTGTGAGAAAAGCTGAAAGGCAGAAACCACCCTATTCCGCCGGTTGCGCCGTCGCAGCGCGGTTGTCGCCGGGCTTGTAGGTCAACAGGCGGCGGCCCAGGCGCGGGCCGACCCATTCCTCGATCCCCAGCGCCAGGCTGAATGTCGCGGGCACGATCACCAGCGTCAGCACGGTCGAGAGGATGAGCCCACCGATCACGGTGATGCCCATGGGCGCGCGCCATGCGCCGTCGCCGCCCAGCGACAGGGCCGTGGGCACCATCCCCGCCACCATCGCCACGGTGGTCATGACGATGGGCTGGGCGCGCTTGTGCCCGGCGTCGATGATCGCCTCCAGCTTCGGCACGCCCTTGCCCATTTCCTCCAGCGCGAAGTCGATGACGAGGATCGAGTTCTTGGCGACGATGCCCAGCAGCATCAGCAGGCCGATCAGCACGGGCATGGACACCGGATTGCCGGTCAGGTGCAGCGCCACCGCCCCGCCCAGCGGCGCCAGCAGCAGCGACCCCAGGTTGACGAACGGAGGCATCAGCCGCTTGTAGAGCAGCGTCAGCACCGCCAGCACCAGCATGATGCCGGAAATGACGGCGATGACGAAATTCTGGATCATCTCCGCCTGCCACTTGCTGTCGCCGGTATTCAGCTTCTGCACGCCCAGTATCTTGCCGGCGGCGATGGCCTTCATGGTCGGCAGGGCGTCGATCTTGGCCATGGCCTGGCTGGTCACGATGCCCGGCGCCAGGTCCGCGCCGACGACGATGCGGCGGATCTGGTTGTAGCGGCGGATCTGCGTCGGGCCCGCGCCGAATTCTATGTCGGCCACGACCTTCAGCGGTACGGAACCGCCGCTGACCGTGGGCACCGGCATGTTCTGGATCGTCGCGAGGTCGCGCCGGCTGTTTTCCGCGACCGCCACGCGGATCGGAATCTGCCGGTCGGACAACGAGAATTTGGCGCTGTTCTGGTCGATGTCGCCGATCGTCGCGACGCGGATCGTCTGGCTGAGCGCGGCGGTGGTGACGCCCAGGCTGGCGGCCAGGTCGAAGCGCGGCTTGATGACGATTTCCGGCCGGTTCATGTCGCCCGCCACCCGCGGCGCACGGATTTCATGGATGCCCGCCATTTCCGCCACCAGCCTGTTGGCGGTTTCCTCCAGCTTCACCGGATCGTCGCTGCCGAACATGATGATGATGTCGCGGCCGAAGCCGCCGCCCGACTGCGACTGGAAATTGACGCGGGCGTCGGCCACCTGCTGGAATTTGGGCGCGACCTTGCGTTCCCATTCGACGGAGGAGATGGGCCGGTCCTTCCTCAATGTCAGGAAGATGTCGGCGCCCGTCGTCTGGATGTCGGCAAAGGCGGCCTCTACCATATCCTTGTCGGCGGCGAGCATGTCCGCGACCTTGCGCGTGATCGCCGTCGTCTGTTGCAGGGTGCTGCCGGGCACGGTTTCGATCTTCACCTGGCTGAAATCGGTGTCGATCGTCGGCTGGAACGACATGGGCAGCGTGCCGAAGGCGAAGATCGTGGCGACAAAGGCCAGGAAACCCATGCCCAGCGTCCAGATGCGGTGGTCGCGAATCCAGGCGGTGAAGCGGGCCATGCCGCCCCGGGCGCGATGGGCGACGGCCTTGCGCTCGTCCAGCGACCAGCGCAGCACGGCCATATAGGCGTCCATCAGCCAGCCCTCGCCATGGCTTTCCTGGCCATGCGCCTTCAGGAAATAGGCCGCGATCATCGGCGTGATCAGGCGCGCGACCGCCAGGCTGAGCAGCACCGCGACCACCACGGTCATGCCGAACTGAATGAAGAACTGTCCCGAAATGCCCGGCATCAGCGCGACGGGCAGGAACACCGCGACGATCGCCATGGTGGTCGCCAGCACCGCGAGGCCGATTTCGTCGGCGGCGTCGATGGAGGCCTGATAGGCGCTTTTTCCCATGCGCATGTGGCGCACGATATTCTCGATCTCGACAATGGCGTCGTCGACCAGCACGCCTGCCACCAGACTGAGCGCCAGCAGCGAGATGCCGTTCAGCGTGAAGCCCATCATGTCCATGAACCAGAAGGCCGGGATCGCGGACAGCGGAATGGCGAGCGCGGAGATCATGGTCGCGCGCCAGTCGCGCAGGAACAGGAAGACGATGACGACGGCCAGCACCGCGCCCTCGATCATCGCCTGCATGGCGCTGTGATACTGGCCCTTGGTATATTCGACGCTGGTGTAGAGCTGCTTGTACTGGACCTTCGGATTTTCCTTCCGGAGCTGGTCCAGCACCTTCATCGCCTCGTCGAAGACGGTGACGTCGGACGATCCCTTGGCCTTTTCCATGCTGAAGCTGGTCACCTGCCGCCCGTTCATCAGGGACAGCGAACGCTGTTCGGCATACATGTCGCGCACGTCGGCCAGATCGGCCAGCTTGACGGTGCGGCCGCCGGAAATGGCGATCTGGGTCTGGCCCAGGGCATAGGCGTCGCGGGCGTTGCCGAGCACGCGGATCGCCTGTTCGGCGCCCGCGATTTCGGTGCGGCCGCCCGCCGCGTTGAGGTTCACCTGCTGAAGCTGCTGGTTGACCTGGGACGCCGTGATGCCATGCGACTGCAGCTTGGCCGGGTCCAATATGACGCGGATTTCGCGGGACACGCCGCCGCCGCGCTTGACCGCCGCCATGCCCGGCACGGCCAGCAGCCGCTTCGCCACCGTATTGTCGACATACCAGGACAGCTCCTCCAGCGTCATGTCGGTCGCTTCGGCGCTGAAATAGGCGATAGGCCCGCCGTCGATGTCCACCCGGCTGACCTGCGGCTCCAATATCCCTTCGGGCAGGTCGCTGCGGATCTGGTCGACGGCGTTCTTCACATCGTTGACGGCGCGGTCGACGGGCGTGCCGATCTGGAACTGCACATTGGTGTTGGATTCGCCCTCCGACACCCAGGATGTGATCTCGTCCACGCCGCTGATGCCGCGCACGGCGGCCTCGACGCGCTGCGTCACCTGCGTCTCCAGCTCCGTCGGCGCGGCGCCGGGCTGGCGCACGACGACGCTGGCCATGGGGAAGCTGACGTCGGGATTCTGGTTGACGTCCATCCGGCTGAAGCTGACCAGACCGGCCAGCAGCAGCGCGACGAACAGGACGATCGGCGACACCGGGTTGCGGATGGCCCAGGCGGAGATATTACGAAAACTCATGACGGCTTCCTCGCCTGCCGGTGGATGCGCCGGTCAGACGCATCCCGCCGCTTCATTTCGACTTGCCGGCTTCCGGCTTCACCTTCTGCCCCGGCGTCAGGAAGGCCCCGGCCGAAGCGACGATGCGTTCGTCGCCGTTGAGGCCGTTCAGGATCGACACGCCCGCATCGGTCACCTGACCAATCTTGACGTCGCGCCGCTGCACCTCGTCCCGGCCGTTGACGACATAGACGAAATTGCCCTTCTCGTCGCTCTGCACCGCCGATTCCGGCAGCATTGGCGCGGAGCCGGTGCCGCTGACGATCGCGGCGGATGCGAAGCCGCCCGGACGGATCGCCGGATTATAGGGGATGGCGATGCGGGCGATGCCCTGCCGGGTCTGATTGTCGACCACCGGCGACACCTGCCAGACGCGCCCGGCAAATTGCGCCGTGCCGCCGACCGGGGTCACGGTGGCGCTGTTGCCCGGACGGATCGCGGCCAGATCGCCCTCGCTGACCTGGGCCAGCATCTCCATCTCCCCGCCCTTCGCCATGCGGAACAGCACGGCGCTGCCCGAACTCACGATCTGGCCAGGTTCCACCGCGCGGGTCAGCACCAGGCCCGCGGCGGGCGCGCGGATGTCGAGGCGGCCGGTGCGGGCGCGCTGTTCGGCCAGCTGCGCGACGGCGACGCTGACGCGGGCATTGGCGGCGTCGCGGGTGGCGGTGCGCTGGTCGATGTCGGCCTGGCTGATGAAGCCGCGCGACACCAGCGCCCGGGCGCGGTCGAGCTGCGCCTGCGCCAGCTTGGCGTCGGCGCGGTTGACCTCCACCTGCGCGGCGAGGGAGCGGATCTGCTCGGTCTGGACGGAGCGTTCGACCGTCGCCAGCACCTGGCCGGCGCGCACCCAGTCGCCCGGCTGGACCAGCACGCGCGTCACCGCGCCGCCTTCCCCGACCACGCCCACCGGCATCTCCACCCGCGCCGCGAGCGATCCGGTGGCGCTGACGGTGTTCGATACGGTCGACCGGCCCGGGCTGATCACCGTCACGACCGGCGCCTGCACGGCGCCGGCGGGCGCCTCCGCCCCTTTGCCGTGCATGCTGACCCAGGTGGCGGCGGCGATCAGGATGATCGCGATCACGGCGCCGATCGTCAATCGACGGCGCCAGACGGAGCGTTCCTCCTGCTCGCCAAGGACATTTGCCGGAGCGTCGCCGACCAATGAAGTTTCGTAATTCATCCTGAACCCATCTTTCGGCCATAGGCGCCGTTCGGGTTGCTGTATTATATGAATACATCACCCGGCTCAAGCCCCCATTATCACGGCGGTGCGGAGGACGGCAAAGCCCTTCCGCCGCGCCTGCGGGCCCTTGCCAAAGCGGCGCGACTATGGCGCTATGCCCTGTATGGCGGCTGGAGGGCGGCGATGGAATTGCTCGGATGGATCATGGTCGGCCTGTTCGCGGGCGCCATCGCGCGGCTGGTCATGCCCGGGCGCGATCCGGGCGGCTGCGTCGTCACCATATTGCTGGGCATCGCCGGCGCGCTGCTGGCGGGCTATGTCGGGCGGCTGCTGGGCGTCTATGCGCCCGGCGAGCAGGCGAGCTTCATCGCGGCGGTGCTGGGGGCGATCGGCGTGCTGGCGCTCTATCGCTTCTTCTCCGGGCGGGGCTGAACGCAAAAAAGGGCCGCGCCCTTTCGGGGCACGGCCCTTTTGATCGTCTCCGGCGCTGTTTAGCGGACCGAACCGCGACGGACCAGATTGACGATCGCGAGCAGGATGATGGCGCCGACCAGCGACACGAGGAAGCTGTAAAGCGTCAGGCCGTCATTGATCGAACCGCCGCTGAAGATCAGGCCGCCGATGAACGCGCCGACGATGCCGACGACGATGTTCAGCAGGATGCCCTGTTGTGCGTCGGTCCGCATGACCATGCTGGCAAGCCAGCCGATGATGCCGCCGACAACGAGCCACAAGATGATGCCCATTTCTCACTCTCCTTGGACCATAGCCCCTTTCGGGTGGGCTGATCTGTTCAACGGAGAAGTCGGCGTTACGTTCCCTTTCGCACTTGACAAAGAAGAAGGCCGCCGGATGACATATCCGGCGGCCTTCCTGTGCGACCCTTCATTGCTGAAACGGATGATCAGTATTTCTGCTGCCGTTCGTAGAGGGACTTGTAATATTGGATGCGCGTCACGCGCAGGCCGTGCATGCCCGAACGGTCGACGGCGCGCTGCCAGCTCGCAAATTCCTCCAGCGTCAGCGAATAGCGCGCGCAGGCTTCGTCCACGGTCAGCAGGCCGCCGTTCACGGCCGCCACGACTTCAGCCTTGCGGCGCACGACCCAGCGAGTCGTATCGACGGGCGGCAGGCTTTCCAGAGTCAGGGGTTCTCCCAGCGGCCCGACGACCTGTGCAGGTCTGATTTTCTGGTTTTCGATCATTATCACCCTCAATAAGCGGCACTGGCGTTGCCGATTTCAGCAGTGCTTGCCTGTTTGCGCTTCAAGCCCTGAACAGGCCCTAAAGCGCCACGGTAAACGCCCCCTTCATCATCCTTTCCCCACCTTTAAACGGTTCGCGATCAACGGGTTAAAGCTGCCCGCGAGCCCCACGGCCTCGATCTTGCCGCCGGAACGTGGCGCGAGAATATCGGCCAGTTCCTGGACCCAGTCTCCCTCGATCTCCTGCCCCCGCAGGACGCCTGCGACCGCCTGCGCGGTGGGGCTGGCCGCCTGCGCCGCCGCCGAAGCGGCCCGCAAGGACGGCCAGACCGGCACGCGCCGCCGGCCCGAAGGCTTGACGAAGCCGGCCTTGAGCCCGCCCGTCCTGAGGAATCCCAGATCCATGGGAGAGCGGTTTACGGAGCAAAGGATAAGGTCCGGTAAATTTGCCCCCAAAATGGGGTATGGAATGCGACGAAACGTTGAATTCGTCTGGCACCCCGAAGGGCGGGCGACTATATGCGCGCGCATGCAGCCCCAGTTCCAGCTAAACGAGCCGTTCGATGCGCGGCGCATCGTCGTCGCCATGTCCGGCGGCGTGGACAGCAGCGTCGTCGCAGCGCTCGCCGCGCGCACGGGGGCGGAGACCATCGGCGTCACGCTCCAGCTCTACGATCATGGCGCGGCGGTGGGGCGGACGGGAAGCTGCTGCGCCGGGCAGGACATACGCGACGCGCGGGCGGTCGCGGATCGCATCGGCATCGCCCATTATGTCTTTGATTATGAAAGCCGGTTCCGGGATTCGGTGATCGCTGATTTTGCCGACGAATATATGGCCGGGCGCACGCCCATCCCCTGCGTGAAATGCAATATGGGGGTGAAGTTCACCGATCTGTTTGCAATAGCCCGCGATCTGGGCGCCGACTGTCTCGCCACCGGCCATTATGTGCGTCGGGTGGAGGGAGCACAGGGCGCCGAACTGCATCGCGCCGCCGATCCGGCGCGGGACCAGAGCTATTTCCTGTTCGCCACGACTCAGGCGCAGCTCGACTATCTGCGCTTCCCGCTGGGTGGCCTGCCCAAGCCGCAGGTGCGGGAAATCGCGGCCGAACTGGGCCTGTCGGTGGCGATGAAGCCCGACAGTCAGGACATCTGCTTCGTACCCGACGGCGACTATGCGAAGATCGTGCGCAAGCTGCGGCCGGATGCCGATGAGGGCGGCGACATCGTCCATATCGACGGCCGCGTGATGGGCACGCACAAGGGGATGATCCACTATACCGTCGGCCAGCGCAAAGGGCTGGAGATCGGCGGCCAGGCCGAACCGCTCTATGTCGTGCGGCTGGATGCGCAGGCGCGGCGGGTGATCGTCGGGCCGAAGGCGGCGCTCGCGGTTTCGGCGGCGAGGCTGAGCGACATCAACTGGCTGGGCGGGGATTTTTCCGGGCCCTTGACGGCCAAGGTGCGCTCCATGGCCAAACCCGTCCCAGCCCGGCTGGAGGGCGAGCGGCTGGTCTTCGACGCGCCCGAATATGGCGTCGCGCCCGGGCAGGCGGCGGTGCTCTATGCCGGGGACCGGGTGCTGGGCGGCGGCTGGATCGCAGCGACGGAAGCGGCGCTGGCCGAGGCGGCGTAGATAGCCCGGCGCGTTCCTGCGCACGCAAGTGCCGCACTTGCCGGAACCAGCGCCACCTTGCCCTTTCCCGCCTCGCCCAGTAAGGCCCGCGCGTCATGACTCGTCCGCTCACCTTCGCCATTCCCAA
Source organism: Sphingobium fuliginis (assembly GCF_015074805.1). Taxonomy (NCBI): domain Bacteria; kingdom Pseudomonadati; phylum Pseudomonadota; class Alphaproteobacteria; order Sphingomonadales; family Sphingobiaceae; genus Sphingobium; species Sphingobium fuliginis. Next base: position 2,676,260 of record NZ_CP060035.1, read on the forward strand.
GGGCCGCATCCTCGATGAGGCGCTGCCCCTGCTTGCCAAAGCCGGTATCGAGCCGGAGGCGGAATTCCATGACAAGAAGAGCCGCGCACTGCGCTTCGCCACCAATCGGCCGGACGTGTCGATCATCCGCGTGCGCGCCTTCGACGTGGCGACCTTCGTCGCGCATGGCGCGGCGCAGATCGGCATCGTCGGATCGGATGTGCTGGAAGAGTTCGACTATTCGGAAATCTATGCGCCCGTCGACCTCGACATGGGGCATTGCCGCCTGTCGGTGGCGGAACCCGAAGGTCTTGCCGACGAGGACGAAGCGGCGATGAGCCATGTGCGCGTGGCGACCAAATATCCCCACCTGACGCGCAAATATTATGAGGCGCGTGGCATTCAGGCGGAATGCGTGAAGCTGAACGGCGCGATGGAGCTGGCCCCTTCGCTGGGCCTGTCGCGGCGGATCGTGGACCTTGTGTCCTCGGGCGCGACGCTGAAGGCCAATGGGCTGGTGGAAACCAACGTCATCATGCAGGTGTCGGCGCGGCTGATCGTCAATCGCGCCGCGTTCAAGATGCGATCGGCGGAACTGACGCCGCTGGTGGATGCCTTCCGCAAGGCCGTGGGGGTCAAGGATGCGGCGTGATCCCTTCACCGTCGTTCGCGCGCAGGTGGGAACCCACCTCCCCAGCGTTGTGCCTGGCGCTTCTTATGGGAGATGGACCCCCGCCTCCACGAGGATGACGGAAGGAGGATGGGGCCTATGACCTTCCGCCTTTCCACCGCCGACAGCGATTTCGCAGCCGCCTTCGCCGCCCTGGTCGATGCCCGGCGCGAGGCCGATGAGGATGTGTCGCGCGACGTCACCGCGATCCTGAAGCGCGTGCGCGCCGAGGGCGATGCGGCGCTGGCCGACTATACCAGCCGTTTCGACCGGCATGACCTGAACGTCAGCGGCTGGGCGGTCGAACCCGCCGAATGCCGCAAGGCGCTGGACGGCCTTTCGATCGAATTGCGCAACGCGCTGGAACTCGCAGCGGCGCGGATCGCGGCCTATCATGAAAAGCAGAAGCCGCAGGACAGCGACAGCGTGGACGCGGCGGGCGTCCGTCTCGGCGCGCGCTGGAATGCGGTGGATGCGGCTGGACTGTACGTGCCGGGCGGGCGGGCAGCCTATCCCAGTTCGCTGCTGATGAACGTCATCCCCGCCAGGGTCGCGGGCGTCGAGCGCATCGCCATGGTCACGCCCACCCCCCATGGCGAGATCAACCCGCTGGTGCTGGCCGCGGCCGCCATCGCCGGGATCGAGGAGATCTGGCGCGTCGGTGGGGCGCAGGCGGTGGCGGCGCTGGCCTATGGCACGGACCGGATCAGGCCGGTCGACGTCATCACCGGCCCCGGCAACGCCTGGGTGGCGGAGGCGAAGCGCCAGCTTTACGGCGTGGTCGGCATCGACATGGTCGCGGGGCCTTCCGAGATCGTCGTGGTGGCCGATGGGAAGAACGATGCCGACTGGATCGCCGCCGACCTGCTCAGCCAGTCGGAGCATGACCCGACCAGCCAGTCGATCCTGTTCACCGACGATGCGGCCTTTGCCGATGCGGTGGCGGCGGCGGTGGAGCGGCGCCTGCCCCTGCTCGCCACGCAGGCGGTCGCGACCGCGAGCTGGAACGCCAATGGCGCGATCATCGTCGTGCGCGACTTCGAGGAAGCCATGCCGCTGGTCGACCGCCTCGCCGCCGAGCATCTGGAACTGGCCGTGGACGATCCCGACGCCCTGTTCGCGCGGGTGCGCCATGCCGGTTCCGTCTTCCTGGGCCGGATGACGCCGGAAGCGGTGGGCGATTATGTCGCCGGGCCGAACCATGTGCTGCCGACCGGCCGCCGGGCGCGATTCTCCTCCGGCCTTTCGGTGCTGGATTTCATGAAGCGCACCAGCTTCCTCAGCCTCGATCAGAACGCCATCGACGCCATCGGCCCCGCCGCCGTCGCGCTGGCGGAGGCGGAGGGGCTTCCGGCCCATGCTGCATCGGTGGCGCTGCGTTTGAAATAATTTCCCCCCTCGCTGCGTTCGGCAAAGGGCTTCGACAGGCTCGGCCCGAACGGTTATGGAAAGACTATGAACGACCGCTCCAAATCCCGCTCCGCCGCGCGCCTCGCCGCGGTGCAGGCGCTCTACCAGCTTGAGATGGAGGGCACGCCGCTCCACCTGCTGCTGCATGAATTCCACCAGCACCGCCTGGGCGCGACCATAGAGGATGTCACCTATGCGCAGGCGGAGGAAAGCTTCTTCGACGATGTCGTGCAGGGCGTGGACCGGCGGCGCGAGGAGATTGACGGGCTGATCGTGGCGCGACTCTCCAAGGGCTGGAGCCTGGAGCGGCTCGACAAGCCGATGCGGCAGATCCTGCGCGCCGGCACCTATGAACTGCTCGCCCGCAAGGATGTGGCGACCGGCACGGTTATCAGCGAATATGTCGATGTCGCCCATGCCTTCTACGACAAGCGCGAGGCGGGTTTCGTGAACGGGCTGCTGGACGCCGTGGCCAAGGATGTGCGGAAATAGGAACAGAAAATATCCGTTCGGGTTGAGCTTGTCGAAGCCCTTCACGTCCTTAAAAAGAAGAAAAAGCCGTTGGCTTCGCCGGCCTTCGGCTCGACAAGCTCAGGGTGAACGGATTTCATTTCAATGTCCGCTGAATCCCGTTTCCTGACCCTTCTCCGCCTGCTGGCGAACGATCCTGCCGCCCAGGGCTTGCGGGACGATGTGGCGGTCCTCGAAATCGGCAGCGCCCGCCTGATCCTCACCAGCGACACGATGGTGGAGGGGGTGCATTATCTGCCGGTCGATCCGCCCGCGGACATCGGCTGGAAACTGGCCGCCGTGAACCTGTCCGACCTCGCTGCCAAGGGCGCGAAGCCGGTCGGCTGCCTGCTCAACTATGCGCTGTCCGGCGACGACGCCTGGGACGCGGCTTTCCTTGAAGGATTGGGCGAGGCGCTTGGCCGCCATGCCATGCCCTTGCTGGGCGGCGACACGGTGCAGATGCCCAGGGGCGCCCCGCGCAGCTACAGCCTGACCGCGCTGGGCGAAGCGACAGGCCCGATCCCGGCGCGAAGCGGCGCGAAGGTCGGCGACCGGCTCTATCTGACCGGTCCTGTGGGGGATGCGGGCGTGGGCCTCGACCTGCTCAGGAACATGCCCGGCGCTTCGGGGCCGCTGGTGGAGGCCTATCGCCGCCCGCGTCCGCGTCTGGCGGAGGGGGCGCTGCTCGCCCGCCATGTCCATGCGATGATGGACGTGTCCGACGGCCTGCTGATCGACGCCGCCCGCATGGCGGAGGCGAGCGGCCTTGCCGTCACCATCGACCATATCCCGCTCTCCCCCGCGCTGGAGGCGACGCGCGGGGCCAGCAACGCCGTCCAGATCGCCGCGGCGCGGGCGGGGGACGATTATGAACTGCTCTTCGCCCTTCCCGCCGCGGTGAAGCCGCCCGTGCGCGCCATACCCGTCGGCCGCTTCGCCAAGGGCGGGGGACTGACGCTGACGATAGACGGCGTGGCGATCCCGCTGCCGGACCGGCTCGGCTGGGAACATGGCTGATTTGCCTTAATATCGTAACGGGTTGACGCACGCCGTCCGCCCTGTAGCTTCACCCCCGACCTTTCTCAGCCCGGTAGGACCGCATGATGTGCGTGAGCTACGATGCTGATTGACGCGGTGCCCGACGCCGGAAGCGCATGTTCCGGCCGCCCGCCCTTACGCCCTTCGCCCGCCCGTCATTCCCTGCGGAGCGGCCGATGACAGGCATAACAGGGGGAGAGGAACATCCATGCAGATTGTCACGATTGCCATAGGGTGCGGCCTGCTGGCCGTGCTCTACGGCCTCATCACCAGTCGACAGGTGCTGGCGGCGTCCGCCGGCAATGAAACCATGCAACAGATTGCGGGCGCGATCCAGGAGGGGGCGAAGGCCTATCTCGGCCGCCAATATACGACCATCGCCATGGTCGGCGTCGTCGTCGCGGCACTGGTCTTCTTCTTCCTTGGCGTGACATCGGCGGTCGGCTTCCTGATCGGCGCGATCCTGTCGGGGGCGGCGGGCTTCATCGGCATGAACATCTCGGTCCGCGCCAATGTCCGCACGGCCGAGGCCGCGCGCGGCACGCTGCAAAGCGGGTTGACCGTCGCCTTCCGGGCGGGCGCGATCACCGGCATGCTGGTGGCGGGTCTGGCCCTGCTCGCGATCAGCGTCTTCTTCTGGTATCTGACCGGACCCGCGGGCCATGCGCCCGACGATCGGATCGTGATCGACTCCCTCGTCGCGCTGGCCTTCGGCGCCAGCCTCATCTCCATCTTCGCGCGGCTTGGCGGCGGCATCTTCACCAAGGCGGCCGATGTCGGCGCGGACCTTGTCGGCAAGGTGGAAGCGGGCATTCCGGAGGACGATCCCCGCAACCCCGCCGTCATAGCGGACAATGTAGGCGACAATGTAGGCGACTGCGCGGGCATGGCGGCCGACCTGTTCGAAACCTATGTGGTGACGGTCGGCGCGACCATGGTGCTGACCGCGCTGCTGGTGACGGGCGTCGACAACGCCTTCCTGATGCGCCTGATGTCATTGCCGCTGATCGTCGGCGGGGTATGCATCATCACCTCGATCATCGGCACCTATATGGTGCGGCTGGGCGCGAGCCAGTCGATCATGGGCGCGCTCTACAAGGGGTTCTGGACCACCGCGATCCTGTCCATCCCGGCGCTCTATGCCGTGACGCAGTTCGCGCTGGGCGACCTCAACGCCCGTTTCGGCGCCGATCTGGACGGCGCAGGGGGGTACACCGGTATGGCGCTGTTCTGGGCGATGATGGTCGGCCTCGCGGTCACGGGCCTGATCGTCTGGATCACCGAATATTATACCGGCACCAACTACCGCCCGGTGCGCAGCATCGCCCGCGCGTCGGAAACCGGCCATGGCACCAACGTCATCCAGGGGCTGGCCGTCAGTCTGGAGGCGACGGCCCTGCCGACGCTGGTGATCGTCGTCGGCATCATCGTCGCCTATCAGCTTGCGGGCCTGATCGGCATCGCCTTCGCCGCGACCGCGATGCTGGCGCTTGCCGGGATGGTGGTGGCGCTGGACGCCTATGGTCCCGTCACCGACAATGCGGGCGGCATCGCGGAAATGTCGCATCTCGACGACAGCGTGCGGGTCAAGACCGATGCGCTCGACGCCGTGGGCAACACCACGAAGGCGGTGACGAAGGGCTATGCCATCGGATCGGCGGGCCTGGCCGCGCTGGTGCTGTTCGGCGCCTATACGGAGGATCTGAAATTCTACAACTCGGCTCTCGGCCTGACCGAGCCGGTCGATTTCAGCCTCTCCAACCCCTATGTCATCGTCGGCCTGCTGCTGGGCGCGCTGCTGCCCTATCTGTTCGGCGCGATGGGCATGACGGCGGTGGGCCGCGCGGCGGGCGACGTGGTCAAGGACGTGCGCGACCAGTTCGCCACCAACAAGGGGATCATGGAGGGCACCTCGCGTCCCGATTATGCCCGTACGGTGGACCTCGTCACCCGCGCCGCGATCAAGGAGATGATCGTCCCCAGCCTGCTGCCGGTGCTGGCGCCGATTTTCGTCTATTTCGCGATCTCCGCGGTGGCTGGCACGCCCAACGGCTTTGCGGCCCTGGGCGCGTTGCTGCTGGGCGTCATCGTCTCCGGCCTGTTCGTCGCGCTGTCCATGACCTCCGGCGGCGGGGCCTGGGACAATGCCAAGAAATATATCGAGGACGGCCATCATGGCGGCAAGGGCAGCGAAGCCCATAAGGCGGCCGTGACCGGCGATACGGTGGGCGATCCCTACAAGGACACGGCTGGCCCCGCTGTCAATCCGATGATCAAGATCACCAACATCGTCGCCCTGCTGCTGCTGGCCGCCCTGGCGCACGGCGCGTAATGCCCCGTTAAAAAAGGGAAAGACAGGAAAATGGCTCCGCCCTATAGAAAGGCGGGGCCATTATATTATGGGGGTAAGATTGAGGGGGCTTTCTGTCGTCGCGGGCATGGCGCTCGCGCAGCTTTGCGTGTCGGCCAGTGCGCAAAGGGCGCCTGTACCGCGCAAGGAATGGCCGATCGAGGCCTTTGCCGAACTGCCGATGATGGTGGAACCGCAACTCTCGCCCGATGGGATGCGCCTCGCCGCCAGGGTGTCGCGCAATGGCGAACTGCTGCTGATGATCGCCTCCATCATCGAAGAGCCCAACCGTATCCGCACCCTGCAACTGGGGGAAAACGATCTCAACTGGTGGCGTTGGGTCAATGACGACTGGCTGATCGCGGGCATAGGCAGCGAAACCAACGTCCAGGGCATGCCTTGGTCGATCAGCCGCGTCGTCAGCATCAAGCGCGACGGGTCGAAGATCAACCTGCTGGCCAAGAATGTGGCGGCGCAGAATGGCGATGACGTCATCTGGGTCGCCCGCGATGGCACGCCGCGCATCCTGCTCGCCTATCAATCGTCCATCTTCGGCAGTGAACTCGGCTTCTGGCCGCAGGTGGACGAGGTGGATGTCGCCACCGGCAAGATGCGCCCGGTGGTGCAGTCGCGCCAGAATGTCATGTCCTGGTATGCCGATGCGACCGGCACGGTGCGCATGGGTGTGGGCTATGACGATGCCACGCGCATGTCGAAGCTGCTCTATCGCGTCGACGGCCGGTCCGGTTTCCGCACGATCGACCGGGCGAATCGCCGCCGCGACGAATCCATGGTCGTGCCGCTGCTGTTCACGGCCGATCCGGGCAAGGCGATTGCCAGCGATGATCATGAGGGTACTGACGCGCTGTACGAATATGACCTGACAAGGCTGGAACTGGGCAAGAAGATTTTCGCCGCGCCCGGCTTCGACATAGACGGGATCGAACGCGACACCGCCGGCACCGGCCTCGCCGGGGTGCGCTATACCGCCGAAGGACCGGGGGTGCACTGGTTCGACGAGGGGTTGGCGAAGATCCAGGCCGACATCGACAAGGCGGTGGGCGCCCATCGCCGCGCCCGGATCGTGTCCACCAGCCGGGATCATCAGCGCATGATCGTTCATGTCGGCAGCGCGGACCAGCCGGGCACCTATTATTATTACGACACCGCCGCCGGCGCGATGAGCATCCTGTCGAAGATCAGCGAAAATTTCGGGCCCGGCGTCCATCTCTCCCCGGTCAGGACGATCCGTTACAAGGCGCGCGACGGGCTGGAGATCGCGGCGGTGCTGACCGTGCCGGCGGGCAAGGACCCCAAGGGTCTGCCGTTGATCCTGATGCCGCATGGCGGCCCCTTCGCACGGGACAGCGAGGAATGGGACTGGTGGGTGCAGTTCCTGGCCTATCGCGGCTATGCGGTGCTGCAGCCCAATTATCGCGGCTCCTCCGGCTATGGCACCGCCTTTGCGGACAAGGGCGAGGGGCAGTGGGGCCTTGCCATGCAGGACGACCTCAACGACGCGGTCGACTGGGCGGTGAAGGAAGGGATTGCCGATGCGAAGCGCGTCTGCATCGTCGGCGCCTCCTATGGCGGCTATGCGGCGATGCGCGGCGCACAGCGCGACGGCGCGCGCTATCGCTGCGCGGTCTCCTATGCCGGCGTGTCGGACCTCTCGGCCATGATGCGCTATGACCGCCGCTTCCTCAATCATGGTTCGCGCAAGGACTGGATGAAGGAGCAGGCGCCCGATTTCGCCGCCGTTTCTCCGATCAATTTCGCCGCGCAATTCTCAACGCCGATCCTGCTGATGCATGGCAGGAAGGACCGGCGGGTGCAGGTGAACCAGTCGCGCGAAATGGCGGAGAAGCTGAAGGCGGCGGGCAAGGTCGCCGGACGCGACTATATCTATGTCGAACAGCCTTTGGCCGACCATTTCTTTTCCCGCCAGGCCGATCGGCTGGAATTCCTCCAACGGCTCGACGCCTTTTTGAAGGACCATAATCCAGCCTGAAACCGGGCCCGCGACGTCGAACCGCGCGCTATAGCGGGCCGAACGGTTCGGCGTCGGGCGAGATTGTCATAAATTAGAAATGAGATAGTCACATGAATGTAACGCATCGGTCATAGTTCGCCCGCGTCCGCCACGATGGCGAGGGGAGATTGACTTCATGCGACTGACCCACAAGCTGCTGCCCGCGCTTGCCCTGCTGGCCGTCCCGACCGTGGCGCATGCCAGCGAGGACGAACAGCTCTGGACCACGGCGAACGCGACGGTGAAGCTGAGCGATCATTGGCGCTTTTCGCAAGAGGTCGTCGCCCGGTTCAGCAACGATCGCGACGGGCTGTACGAGGTCGAGATGAATTCGCTGATCGGCTACAGGATCGGCAAGAAGGTGACGGTCTGGGCGGGCTATACCCATGACCCGCAATATGACGCGAGCCATTTTTCCGTGATGGAGCATCGCGGGCGGCAGCAGGTCACCTTCGACAATATCGTGAAGATCGGGCCCGGCCAGCTCAGCGCGCGCCTCCGGCTGGAGGAGCGCTGGCGCGAGGGGATCGACGGCACCGCCTGGCGGCTGCGTCCCTATGTCAAATATGTGCTGCCGTTCAGGGAAGGCGGCAAGACCGCGCTGCTCCTCAGCCATGAGAGCTTCATCGACTTCAACACCACCAATTTCCAGCGGGTGCAGGGGGAGGAGCGGATGCGCAACCTGATCGCCATCACCACCCCCGTGGCGAAGAATGTGAATGCGGAGATCGGCTATCTGCACCAGCACGGCTTCCGCCCGGACGCCGATGACAGCAATGACAATGTCGCGTCCTTCTCGCTGAACTTTTCCTTCTGATCTGCGGCGCGGGGTGCGATCGAACCGCATCTTCCACGCGGAAAGCCGGAAAAGCCGGGTTGAGGACCGCACCATAGTCTCGAACATTCTCCCTCGTCGCCATCGTGGCTCAAATGGCTCAATATGTCCCCAACAAGACCCTCCCTTCGTGCCTTACCCCATCGGAATCCGGCCACTGACTTCTCAGGAACACGGTGCATTTGACCGTAGCAAATGGCCAGTTATGTACGATCGCACTTCCCCTCGCCTCCAGGGGGAGGGTGGGACTTAGCATCCACTTTCCACCCAATATCAACCTGCGCGCTCTACCCTAGGCCGAGCGCCGTCGCCGTCCAGTAGGTAAGGCCTGCCGCGACATAGGCCAGGATGAACAGATAGCCGATCATGAACAGCGGCCATTTCCAGCCGTTGGTCTCGCGCCGCGTCACCGCGATGGTGGAGATGCATTGGGGCGCGAAGACGAACCAGGCGAGGAAGGCGAGTGCGGTCGGCAGCGGCCAATTGTCCTTCAGCCGGTCGCCCAGGCTGCGTTCCAGCTTCGCCTCATCCTCGTCGGCGTCCAGCGAATAGACAGTGGCGAGCGCGGACACGGCCACTTCGCGCGCCGCCATGGCCGGGATCAGCGCGAGCGAGATGTCGCGGTTGAAGCCGATCGGCGCGAGCACCAGGTTGAGCCCGTTGGCGACACGTCCCGCGACCGAATAGTTGACCTGGCTGATGCCGCTATCTTCCGGCGCCTTGGGGAAGCTCAGCAGCACCCAGAGGATCACCGTCGAGGTGAAGATGATCGTGCCCGCACGCTTGAGGAAGATCACCGCGCGCTGCCAAAGGCCGAGCAATATGTCCTGTGGGCGCGGCCATTGATATTTGGGCATCTCCATCAGGAAGCTGCCGCTCGCGCCCTTGGTGACGGTGCGGCGCAGCACCAGCGCGGCCAGCATCGCGCCGACGATGCCGGAGATGTAGAGGCAGAACAGCACCAGCCCCTGCAAGCCGATGCCGAGCGCCACCGTTCGGGTCGGGATGAAGGCGCCGATGATCACCGCATAGACCGGCAGCCGCGCCGAACAGGTCATCAGCGGCGCGATCAATATGGTGGTCAGCCGGTCCTTCGGGTCCGCGATGGTGCGGGTCGCCATGATCCCCGGCACCGCGCAGGCGAAGGAGGAGAGCAGCGGGATGAAGGCGCGGCCCGACAGCCCCACCTTGGCCATCAGCCCGTCCATCAGGAAGGCGGCGCGGACCATATAGCCGGTCGCCTCCAGCATCAGGATGAAGAAGAAGAGGATCAGGATCTGCGGCAGGAACACGATGACCGATCCAACGCCGTTCAGCACCCCGTCGACCAGGAAGGAACGCAGCAGCCCATCGGGCAGCGCGGCCGTCACCGCGTCGCTGGCGCTGGCGACAAAGCCCTCGATCATGGCGATCGGCGCTGCGGACCAGGCATAGACCGCCTGGAACATGATGAAGAGCAGCGCGAGCAGCAGGATCAGCCCCGCCACGGGATGCAGCGCCACCCGGTCGATCGCCGCGGTCAGCCGGCGGGAGGGGGTTTCGCGCACGATGGCCGCGCGGGCAATCCGGCGCGCTTCCCGGCGCAGCCCTTCGAAATCGCGCTGTTCGGCGGAAGCGCGGACCTTGCCTGCGCTGCCGTCGAGCATCGATTGCAGCTCGCCGCGCAGATGATCCAGGCCGCGCTTGCGCACCGCCACGGTGGAGATCACCGGCACGCCCAGTTCACGGGAGAGGATATGGGCGTCCAGTTCCAGCCCGTCGCGGGTGGCGAGATCGACCATGTTGAGCGCCACGATGGTCGGCAGACCAAGCGCGATCAGTTCCAGCGCGAAGCGGAGGTGATTGTCGAGATTGGACGCGTCGACCACCACGACCAGCGCGTCAGGCAGGCGCTCGCCCGCCTGCCTGCCCAATATGACGTCGCGCGTCACCTGTTCGTCGGGACTGGTCGGGTTGAGGCTGTAGGTGCCGGGCAGGTCGACCAGTTCGATCGGGCGGCCGTCCGACAAGGAAAAGCGGCCCGCCTTGCGCTCCACGGTGACGCCGGGATAATTGCCCAGCTTCTGCCGCGCCCCGGTCAGGGCGTTGAACAGGGCGCTCTTGCCGGCATTGGGATTGCCGACCAGCGCGATCAGCGGCAGGTTCGTCACAGGTCGCTGTCCGAGGGGCCGGTGCGGACCGTGATGGCGGCGGCATGGTTGCGGCGCATGGCGATGGTCATGCGGCCGACCTTGCAGGCGATGGGCCCGCGGCCCAGCAACCCGCCATGGTGCAGCGCTTCCACGCTCGCGCCCTCGCACAGGCCGAATTCACGCAGCCTTTGCCCATCGGACGCGGACAGCGCGTTCCAGTCGATCAGGTCCACATAAGCGGGTTGGCGCAGCGGCAGGTCGGTCAGGCGCAAGGGTAAGGCACTCGTCATTTACTTCTGCGAGTGACTATCAATACCGATTGGAAAAGGCCAGCGCGAATCGGTGCGGCGGCGCGGCAGATTATATGGCCGGGTAGCGCAGCCGCCCGATGAAGCGGGCGAAGCTCAGCCGTTCGCCGCCGCCAATGCCCTTCCACTGGGCCTTGGCGCGCTCGAAGCGCATCACGCCTTCGATCCGCCGCGCCAGGAAAGCGCGGGTCTCCGCCCAGTCATCGCTCTCATCATCGACGAAGACCAGCAGGGTCGCGGCATAAACCCCCGCCAGCGTCAGGCGCTTGCTGTAATGATTGAGGTCCGTCGACTCGTCGCCCGCGGCGCGCCACATCACGTCCGCCGCGCGCCAGCCGAGTTTGGCGGCGCGGGCCGCGTTGCGGGGCATGGCCATGACCGCCTGCGCCCGGCGCAGCGCTTCCCGGTCGCGCGCGAGCAGGGTCAGGCGGCTTTCCACCAGCCGCGTTATGCGCTGGCGGATCGACAGGGCCGCCAGCTTCTCAGCCGGCAGCGCCTCCAGCATCCGCGCATCGATGCTTTCGAACCAGGCATCGATCATGTCCATCGCGCCCCCTGGAAAGGCCAGCGCGGCGATGTCGGCATCGATGCCGCACTGCTCCGCCGCCATGGCCACCGCTTCCCGGCGCCAGCCGTCGAAGGCGGCATGGTGGGGCAGGATCGGGGCGAGCGCGGCCCGCACTTCGTCGAGCGTCATGTCTTGATGCGTCGGGGTCATGGCCCGCTATTACGCCCCGCCGCGCAGGCGTACAAGCGCGCGGACGCATTAGCCGAGATGAAGGCGGGGAAAGCAAAACTTGGCGGCATGGCGGCGGCCAGGGTCTTGAAGCGGCTCCCCAGGCATCCTAGCTGGCTTTGGCAGGCAAGTCCCGTTGCAATCTGCAACTTTGAAAAGGGAGTATTTCATGGCGAATCTGTTCGAACCGGTACAGCTCGGGGCGATCCATGCCCCCAATCGCGTGCTGATGGCGCCGCTCACGCGCGGCCGCGCGACCCGCGATCATGTGCCGACGCCGATCATGGCGGACTATTATCGCCAGCGCGCTTCGGCGGGCCTCATCATCAGCGAGGCGACGGGCATTTCGCGGCAGGGGCTGGGATGGCCCTTCGCGCCGGGGCTGTGGTCGGAAGAGCAGGTTGAGGCGTGGCGGCCGGTGACGGAGGCCGTGCATGAGGCAGGCGGCCGGATCGTCGCGCAACTCTGGCATATGGGGCGCGTGGTGCACAGCAGCGTGACTGGCGAGCAGCCGGTCTCGGCCAGCGCCACCGCGGGACCGGGCGACGCGCACACCTATGAGGGCAAGAAGCCCTATGAACAGGCGCGGCCTTTGGCCATAGACGAAATTCCGGGCGTGATCGCGGATTATGTCCGCGCTGCCAAAAACGCCATCGCGGCCGGTTTCGACGGTGTGCAGATCCATGCCGCGAACGGCTATCTGATCGACCAGTTCCTGCGCGACGGCAGCAACCATCGCGACGATATTTATGGCGGTTCGATCGAAAATCGCGTGCGCCTGCTGCGGGAGGTGACGCAGGCGGTGGCCGACGCCATCGGTGCGGACCGCGTGTCGGTGCGGCTGTCCCCCAATGGCGAGACGCAGGGCGTCGACGACAGCAATCCTTCCGCCCTGTTCGCGGCGGCCGCGGACGTGCTGCAGCAGATCGGCATCGCCTTCCTGGAACTGCGGGAGCCGGGGCCGGACGGGTCCTTCGGCCGGACCGACGTGCCGCGCCAGTCGCCGGTCATCCGCCGGCATTTTTCCGGGCCGCTGATCCTGAACAGCGATTACGACCTGGAGCGGGCGCAGCGGGATCTGGACAGCGGCCTGGCCGACGGCGTGAGCTTCGGGCGCGCTTTCCTGGCCAATCCGGACCTGCCCAAGCGCCTGCGGATCAATGCGCCGCTCAATGGCGCGAACATGGCGACCTTCTACAGCCAGGGCGAGGAAGGCTATGTCGACTATCCGGCGCTGGAGGAAGCGGCCTGAATAGAGGTCTGGGGGGCGGGTGGAAAGTGGACACTCCCCCCCTCACGCCTTAGGGGAGGGGGCTGGATCGGCCAGCTTCGGCCTCCCATCCTGGCCCGCCGCAACCCCGAACCGCATAAAGAAAGGGGCCGCCCGGCAGCAGCCCCTTTGCACACCTAAATCCGGCGTCTCAGGCGCTAAATCTCTCCCGCAGCGCCAGCATGGCGATGGCCGCCTTCGCCGCCTCGCCGCCCTTGTCCTTCTCGTCCCGCCTGGCGCGGGTCAGCGCCTGGGCTTCGTTCTCGACCGTCAATATGCCGTTGCCGATCGGGATGCCGTCCATGCTGAGCGCCATCAGGCCGCGCGCGCTTTCGTTCGACACGACTTCGAAATGATAGGTTTCGCCCCGGATCACCACGCCGATGGCGATGAAGCCGTCATAGCGCCCGGTTTCCGCCGCCAGCGCCACCGCGCCGGGAATCTCCAGCGCGCCGGGAACCGTCACCACCTCATATTTATGCCCCTCATCCTCCAGCGCGGCGACCGCGCCCTCGATCAGCAGGTCGTTGAGATGTTCGTAGAAGCGCGCTTCGACGATCAGGAATTTTGCCATGGATAGGTTTCCTTAAAGCTCGATCGACCGTTGCCCAACCACGGCCAGGTCATAGCCGTCAAGCGCGATCAGGCTGTGGTGCGTGTTGCTGAGCAGGATCATGTCATGGACGCCGAGTTCGGCCAGAATCTGCGCCCCCACGCCATAGTCGCGCAATTCGTCCATGCCGGAGTCGGGCTGACCGGCATGATGGCGCAGGCTGCGGCTCATGAAATCGCCCGGCGCCTGGGCGGCGAGGACGACGACGATGCCGGCTCCCTGCCGGGCGATGATCTCCATCGACTTGGCAAGCAGGCCGTTGCGCGGCCCGGTCGATCCATAGACGTCGTCCAGCAGCGAAAGCTGGTGCATGCGGACCAGCGTCGGCTCGTCGGGGGAGACATGGCCCTTCTGCAGCACCAGCTGCTCGGTCTGAGTCGCCTTGTTGTAGAAGCTGATCGCCTTCCAGTCGCCGCCCCACTGGCTGTTGAAGACAGTTTCGGCGCGGCGTTCCACCATATGGTCATGCCGGCGGCGATAGGCGATCAGGTCGCGGATCGTGCCGATCTTCATCCTGTGCTTCTGGGCGAAGGGGATGAGGTCGTCCAGCCGCGCCATGGTGCCGTCGTCCTTCATCACCTCGCAGATGACGCCCGACGGATTGAGCCCGGCCAGACGGGCGACGTCCACCGCCGCCTCGGTATGGCCGGTGCGGACCAGCACGCCGCCATCCTTCGCCACCAGCGGGAAGACATGACCGGGCGTCACGATGTCTTCGGGCCCCTTCGACCCGTCGATCGCGACGGAGATGGTGCGGGCGCGGTCGGCGGCGCTGATGCCGGTGGTCACGCCCTCGCGCGCCTCGATCGACACGGTGAAGGCGGTTTCGTGGCGGGTGCCGTTGTTGCGGCTCATCAGCCCCAGGCCCAGATGGTCGACCCGCTCCTTGCTCAACGCCAGGCAGATGAGGCCGCGGCCATGGGTGGCCATGAAGTTGATCGCGTCCGGCGTCGCCATCTGCGCGGGAATGACCAGGTCGCCCTCATTTTCCCGGTCCTCGTCATCGACCAGGATGAACATGCGGCCGTTGCGGGCCTCATTGATGATCTCCTCGGGAGAGGCGAGCGCGGTGCCGCCCTCCCGCTTGGCGAGATAGCTTTCCAGCTTGCCCAGCGTTTCCGCCGTCGGATTCCAGTCCGCCTCGCCCAGCTTGCGCAGGGAATTGGCATGGAGACCCGCCGCGCGGGCAAGGCCGGATCGCGACATGCCGCCCTCCGTAACCAGCGAACGGACCGTATCGATAAGGGCTGACGACATGCTGAAGACTCCTTCCCACGGCGGGATGGAGCGGCATATCACATCAAGATGTGATTATGGCAAGCAATAATCACATTGAGCGAGAGCGAAGGCTCTGCATCCGGTCGAGATAGCGCGCCAGCACATCGATCTCCAGATTGAAGGCGCGGCCCGGCGTCAGGCTGTCCAGCGTCGTCGCGGCGGCTGTGTGCGGAATGATGTTCAGGCCGAAATGGACGGAGCCATCCGCCTGATCCTCCACCGTGTTGACGGTCAGCGAAATGCCGTCCACGGTGATCGAACCCTTGGCCGCCAGAGCGGGGGCCAGCGCGGCGGGCGCGGCAATGACAAGGCGGGTCGAATCGCCTTCATGCGCGGCGGACACCAAAGTGCCGATGCCGTCGACATGGCCGGTGACGATATGGCCGCCCAACTCATCCCCGACCTTGAGCGCGCGTTCCAGGTTGAGGCGGCCGCCCTGGTCCCACAGGCCCGACGCCGTGCGGGCGACGGTTTCGGCCGACAGGTCGACCGCGAACCAGTCGGCGCCCTTCTCCACCACCGTCAGGCAGGCGCCCGAACAGGCGATGGACGCGCCGATGGCGACCGATTCCATGTCATAGGCGCAGCCGATCGCCAGCCGCAGGTCGCCGCGCTGTTCATGGGTGCGGATGGTGCCGATGTCGGTGATGATGCCGGTGAACATGAGGAGCGCCTTGCTTGTGTTCCGTTGGCCGCGCCCGGAAGGGGCGGGGCTTTCGGGGTGATCTAGGCGTTCCGGCTGCGGAGGTAAACCTCCAGCCGATCATCGCCCAGCCGCCGCTCGTCGTCGAGCCGCCAGCGGCCATGCGCGCCGGCCAGATCGGTCAGGCCGATGTCGCCCACGCCGGCAAGCCCGGCGCCGATCAGGATCGGCGCGCGATAGAGCAGCAGGCGGTCGACCAGATCGGCGCGCAGGAAGGCGGCGGCGGTCTGTGCCCCCCCCTCGACCAGCAGATGGTCGACATGCGGCAGGGTGGCGATGTCTTCCGGCGCGGCAATGCTATCCCACCCTTCAGGCGCGTCGCCATGGCTGAGCAGCACGCGCCGGGGCGAGCGGTCCTCCAGGCCGGCCAGGCGCACATCCAGCCGGGGCGCATCGGTGCGCAGCGTGCCGCTGCCAACCAATATGGCGTCATGCCGTGCCCGTTCCACATGGGCATGGGCACGGGCGTCCGGACCGGTGATCCAGCGGCTGGACCCATCGGCCAGCGCGATCCGGCCGTCGAGCGACAGGCCCAGCTTGAGCGTCACGGCCGGGCGGCCCAATGTCTGGCGCAGCACGAAACCGCGCATCGCGGCGGCGGCTTCCTGCGCCATCAGCCCCATTTCGACCACGATGCCGCGCTTGCGCAGCCAGGCGGCGCCCTGCCCGTCGGTGCGCGGATCGGGATCGCGCAGGGCGATGACGACGCGGCGGACCCCTGCCCGCGCCATCAGATCGGCACAGCGCGGACCGCGCGGGGAAAGGTGGAAACAGGGCTCCAGCGTCACATAGGCGGTGGCGCCGCGGGCGCGGTCCATGGCCTCCTCAAGCGCCTGCGCCTCGGCATGGGGGCGGCCGCCCTTCTGCGTCCAGCCTCGCCCGACCACATGCCCGTCCTTCACGATCAGGCAGCCGACATTGGGATTGGGCGTGGAAAGGCCGCGTCCCCGTTCGGAAAGTGCGATGGCGGCGGCCATGAAGCGCCGATCCTGAGCGGGATCGGCGGGGGGCAGGACGCTTTTGGATCGGGCGCTCAGGGCTGGGCCGCCCCGCTCTGGGCTGCTACGGGGACGGATTTCTCCGCAGCCTCGGCCTTGGCCAGCCGGGCGTCGAGCTGGGCGTTGATCTGCTTCAATGCTTCCTTGCGGCGGGCGGTGTTGCGGGCCTCGTCCTTCTTCCAGTCGATGCCGAAAATATCGGCCACGCCCTGCATTTCCTTCTGCTTCTTCTCGATCGCCGCCTCCCGCTTGGCGAGGTCGATCTTCTGCTGGAGGATGATCGCCGCGTCGGACCGGCTGGAGTCCCAGCTCTGGACATAGAAGATCTGGTTGCGCGTCGGCATGGTGTTGGTGTTGGCGTCGACGATGAAGGCCCAGATGATGACCCAGGTGACCGCGACGGACAGGCCGAGCAGCGGCCATTTATGAGGCCGGTTCTCACGAAAATAGCTCCACAGGTCGCTCATCGCGCTCTTGGGAGACACCGGACGGGGGAAGATCGCCATCGCGCCGATATAGGGTAAGGCGGGGCCGGATGCAAAAGCGCTGTTGCTGTCCGTCATGATTTCCGGCCCCTTCCTGTTGGATTTCAGACGTCTGCCAGGCGGAAATGGACGGTCAGCACCTTGGTCGAACTGATCGGCACGCCATCCCGAGTCGCCGGGCGGAAGCGCCATTTGCGCAGGGCATGGCGCTGGGTGGCGATCCAGAAGGCCTCGTCCGCCGCCGACAGCCGCTCTATGTCGGTGACGCGCCCGTCGGGGCCGATGGTGACGCGGACCACCACCTTGCCCTCCATCCCCTGCCGGATCATCGCACCGGGATAGTCGGGCTGGAACGCGGCCAGCGCGCGGGGATCGATGGTGGCATCGGCCAGCACCGGTTCGGGCGTCGGCGGGACTATGGGCGGCATGATCGTGCCCGTGCCGGAATCGCCGGCGGCCATGCCATCGTCGGCCTTCGTCGTGAAGCCCGTCGGCGGCGGCGGGACGACGGGCTTGTCCACCACGGTCGGATGGGATTTGGTTCGGGGCAGGGGTTTGGAGTCGTTTTCCGGCTGCTGCTGTTCCGGGGGCGGCGGCGTATCGTCCACCGGATAGGTCAGCAGCGGCGGTGGATCGCGGAAGACATCGACCACTTCCTTGGGCATCAGCAGATAGGCCCCGACCACCAGCGCATGGACGGCGATCGCCCCGCCTATGCCGAAGGAAGATCGGTTGCCGCCGCTATAGCCGGAAACCTGAGCCTGCCCACCTGCTGTCCGCAACGTCATCAGTCGCATATCGCACCCTCCTGTCATGCGATCCTTCCCGGATCGACATGTCATGTTACAACATATTTCCATGATATGTTGCAACATTAATTTTTGACCATTTCCAATGGTGACAGCCCAAGGTGCTGCCTCAAATTGCCCGAGAACGCTCCAGCTTGTAATCATTGGCGGGAGGAGACGAATTGGGTGGATGGCAGACAGACCGCTTTCCCCGGTTCGCCCTGAGCCTGTCGAGCCGAAGGCCGGCGAAGCCAAGGACTTCACTTCTCCTTGAAACTGTGGCGTCGGTCGCACCCCCTGTGGCTGTGCCGGATCGCGGCGTCCCGGCTCGCCTTGCTGTCGGGCGCCTGCTGCTGGGCATCATCGCGCACTGATTTGTGGACCTTCCAAGACAGCCCGCTATAAGGGCCTGCTAACGCTTCGGAGGAAACATGGCGGGTTCGGTCAACAAGGTTATTCTGGTGGGCAATCTGGGCGCGGACCCGGAGGTGAAGAGCTTTCAGAATGGCGGCAAGGTGTGCAACCTGCGGATCGCGACCTCCGAAAGCTGGAAGGACCGCATGTCGGGCGAGCGCAAGGAACGCACCGAATGGCACAGCGTCGCCATCTTCTCCGAGGGGCTGGCGGGCGTGGCGGAACGCTTCCTGCGCAAGGGGTCGAAAGTCTATCTGGAAGGCCAGCTGCGCACCCGCAAATGGCAGGACCAGTCGGGCAATGACCGCTATACCACCGAAGTGGTGCTGCAGGGGCCGGGCGCGGTGCTGACCATGCTGGACGGCGCGCCGGGCGGCGGCGGTCAGGGAGGCGGCTTCGGCGGTGGCGGCCGCTCGCAGGGCGGCGGCGACTGGAGCGGCGGTTCGAGCGGCTTTGGCGGCGGCGATTATGACGATTTCGGCGGCGGCGGCGGCTTTGGCGGCGGTTCCGGCCGCTCTTCCGGCGGCGGACGCGGCGGCGCTGGCGGGCCCAATTTCGACAATGACCTGGACGATGAAGTGCCGTTCTGAGGGCATTTTCCTGAAAGAAGGATCAGCGCCCCGCCCGGAAGGATGGGGCGTTTTTCTTTTGGTGGTCGGGCGGGATGGCGAAGGTCGATGGCCGGCCCGGTGAACCGCGTTGCTGCGCCGGCGTCGGGACGAGCCTGGCGCGCGTGATCCCCGCGACCGGCAAATATGCGCCAGCCGCCAACAAAACTTACTTTCCCCGGCATTTTGCCCTAGGCGCTTCCCATGCCCCGCCCTTCCCGCCCCGAGGACGTCCCCGGCCTCCCCGCCCGCCGCGCAGCGCTTCGCCTGCTCGACGCCGTGCTTCGGCGCGGCGACCCGCTTGAACTCGCGCTGCATGGCGCGGCGCAAGGGCTTGCTCCCGCCGACCGGGCGCTGGTTCACGCCATCGCTGCCGAGACGCTGCGCCACCTGCCCGATCTCGACGCGCTGATCGACAGCGCCACGCGCCAGCCGCTGCCGCATGACGCCAAGGCGCGCATGGTCCTGCGCATCGCCCTTATCCAGGTGCTGGCGCTGGGCACCGCGCCGCACGCCGCCATCGCCACCGCCCTGCCGCTGGTGGATGGCGGTCCGCGCAAGCTGGTGCACGGCGTCTTCGGCACGCTGACCCGCGCCGATCCGGCGCTTCCCTCACCCCCCACCCTGCCGCCGGAGACCGCCAGCCGCTGGGCCGCGCAATGGGGGGACGCCATGCCGCAGGCCGCCGCGCACGCCTATGGCCAGCGTCCGCCGGTCGACATCAGCCTTCGCGATCCCGCCCGGACCGCGCATTGGGCCGAAGCGCTCAACGGCCGGAGCCTTGCCCCTGGGCATGTCCGCCTGCCCGAAGGTGCAGCGATCCCCGACCTGCCCGGCTTCAGCGAAGGCGCCTGGTGGGTGCAGGATCTGGCCGCCTCCACCCCCGCGCGCCTGTTGGGCTTGGGCGAGGGACGCCACGTCCTCGACCTCTGTGCCGCGCCCGGCGGCAAGACGATGCAGCTTGCCGCCGCGGGGTGGCGCGTCACGGCGGTCGACCAGTCGAAGAAGCGCCTTGAACGATTGGGCGAAAATCTGGCGCGTACCGGCCTTTCCGCCGCCATCGTGCAGGGCGACCTGCGCGCATGGGAACCCGATGGGGCAGCCGACGCCATCCTGCTCGACGCGCCCTGCACCGCAACCGGCATCTACCGCCGGCATCCCGACGTGCTGCACCGCATCGGCCCGCGCCAGATCGCGGAGCTGGGCGAACTCCAGACCGAACTGCTGGCTCGCGCTGCGGCATGGCTGAAGCCCGGCGGCACGCTGATCTACGCCACCTGCTCGCTCGAACGGGCCGAGGGCGAGGAGCAGGTCGCCCGCTTCATCGACGCCCGGCCGGATTTCAGCCCGCTGCCCGCGACGCCCGGCGAGCTGCCCGACGGCATCGTGCCGACGGCGCAAGGATGGGTCCGCACACTGCCGGACAGCCTTGCCGCGCAGGGCGGAACCGACGGCTTTTTCGTTGCAAGGCTGATACGATCCACTAAGCCTTAACCAAGCAACCCTATGGTGCGATCCGGCATTCAGAAAGACCTGCCTTGCGCCCGACCGAGCCCCTTCCCCTGAACCATAGCTGGCCGCTCTATGCGTTGCGCGACCATCTTGCGCCGGTGATGCTGGACGACCGGATCGCCCGCGACGATGGGGCGCTGGCGGAGCGCGGCCTGGGCCTGTGGCATTGCGACCTCAGCGACGACAGCCTGAACTGGACGGACGGGGTCTATGACATTTTCGGGCTGGAACGCGGGATGACGATTCCCCGCCCGCTCGCGGTGTCGCTCTACACGCCCGAAAGCCGTGCCGCGATGGAGCAGTTGCGCGCCTATGCGATACGCCACAGGCGCGGCTTCACGGTGGATGTCGACATCCGCCCGGCGGACGGCGGCGAATGCGCCATGCGCCTGATCGCCGCGCCCATCATCCAGCGAAATCAGGTGGTTGCGCTGCATGGCGTCAAGCAGTTCCTGCCCAGGGGTTCCAGGCCGTCGACCGGCCTTGATCCCACGCTGTTCATCCTGTCCTGACAGGCCGGCCGAGTCCGCACGCCGACGCCTGTCGCCAAAAGCCTGTGGATAGCGTTAATCGGGCGTTGCCCTGACCTGCGGCCAAGGCTAAGGCCGATGGTCAAATGACCAGCCCGATCCTGATCTCACCCTCCATCCTGTCCGCCGATTTCGCCCGTCTGGGCGAGGAGGTCCGCGCCATCGACGAAGCGGGTGCGGACTGGATCCATATCGACGTGATGGACGGCCATTTCGTACCCAACATCACCATTGGTCCCGGCGTGGTGAAGGCGCTGCGTCCGCATACGAAGAAGCCGTTCGACGTCCACCTGATGATTTCCCCGGTGGACCAGTATCTGAACGCCTTTGCGGAGGCGGGCGCCGACATATTGACCGTCCATCCGGAGGCCGGGCCGCATATCCACCGCTCCATCCAGCACATCAAGTCGCTGGGCGTGCAGGCGGGCGTGGTGCTGAACCCCGGCACCCCGGCCAAGATGCTGGATTACCTGATCGACGATGTCGACCTGATCCTGGTGATGAGCGTCAATCCGGGCTTCGGCGGACAGAGCTTCATCGCCAACCAGCTCCGCAAGATCGAGGCGATCCGGAAGATGATCGAGAAGTCCGGCCGCGACATTCGTCTGCAGGTGGACGGCGGCATCGACTTCGCCACCGCGCCACAGGCGATCGGGGCGGGCGCCGACGTTCTGGTGGCGGGCACCGCGACCTTCCGGGGCGGTCCGTCCGCCTATGCCGACAACATCCGGACGCTGCGCGGCGGGTGAGCGACCGCCGCCGCCCTTCCCCCCATTCCGCCCCCGAGGAGGCCGGACCCGGCCCGGAGGACGGGATCGAACAGGGCAAGCGGCTCATCCGCATCGCGGATGACAAGGGGCTTTCGCTGGCGCAGCGCATCGCCAACCGCTTCTATCTGCTGAGCTGGAAGACGCCGATCCACGGCCGCCGGCTGAAGGGCAAATATCCGCTCAAGCTGCTTGCCGTGCCCGACGATGAAATCCCGGGCAATGCCCATGCGGGTCAGGCGATCCGCGCCGGCTATTTCCTGTTCCGGGGCCTGAAACTGCCTCTCGACAGGCTGGATTTCGCCAATCCGGGCGTGACGGCGGGCTTTGCCGATTATCTGCACGGCTTCCACTGGCTGCGCGACCTTGCCACCGTGGCCACCCGCGAACAGGCCGCGCCGATTGCCGAAGGCGTGATGCGCAAATGGCTCGCCGCTCATGCCGACACGCCCAGCGAACCCGCATGGCGCGCCGACAATGCGGGCTGGCGCCTGCTCTTCTGGTCGGCCCATGCACCGCTGATCCTTTCGTCGAGCGACCTCGTCTATCGCTCTCTGGTGCTGAACTGCATCGCCCGCACCGCCCGTCATCTGGACCGCAGCGCGGACAAGGCGCCGGTCGGCCTGCCGCGCCTGGTCGCCTGGGGCGGGATCGTCGCGGCGTCGATGCTGCTGCCGGGCGGCGCGGCGCGCAAGCTGTTCGGAGAAGCCGGCCTCAAGCGCGCGCTCGACAGCGGCCTCCATGGCGACGGCGGCATCATCTCGCGCTCGCCGCTGGACCAGCTGGAAGCGATCATGCTGCTGACCATGGTCGCCGCCGTCTATGAAGTGCGACGCGAACAGACGCCTGCCTTGCTGAAGGAGGCACTGGCCAAGGCCGTGCCGGCCCTGCTCGGCCTCACCCATGGCGATGGCGGGCTTGGCAACTGGCAGGGTGCGGGCGCCATCGATCCCGCCACGATCGACGCCGTCATCCGCGCCAGCCGCGTGCGCGCCCGCCCGCTGCGGCAGGCCAATGGCTGGGGCTATCAGCGGCTCGCCGCCGGGGGCACCGTGGTGCAGGTCGATGCCGCCCCGCCTCCCGTCGCCCAATTGGCCGATGCGGGCTGCGCCTCCACCGGCGCGGTCGAGATCAGCGACGGGCAGCAACGGCTGATCGTCAACTGCGGCGGCGCCGCGCTGGAGGGCGCGTGGATGCCGCGCGATCTGGCGCAGGGGCTGCGCACCACCGCGGCGCACAGCACATTGGTGCTGGACGACAGCAATTCCACCGCCCTGCTGCCCGACGGCACGCTGGGCAAGGGCGTGACAGAGGTGGAGATCAACCGGCAGGAGACGGAAAGCGGCAGCCGCCTCGACCTCAGCCATGACGGCTATGTGCGGCGCATGGGCTATGTCCACCGCCGCCTGCTGCTGATGAGCGCGGACGGCAAGGAAATCCGTGGCGAGGACATGCTGACGCCCGCGGTGCGGCGGCGCAAGCCGGTGAAGCTGCCGGTCCAGCTTCGATTCCACCTCGCCCCCGGCGTCGAGCCCACGCCCACCGCCGACGGCATGGGCGCCCTGCTGCGCATCGACACCGGCGCGACATGGC
The DNA here is from genome assembly GCF_015074805.1 of Sphingobium fuliginis. Taxonomy (NCBI): domain Bacteria; kingdom Pseudomonadati; phylum Pseudomonadota; class Alphaproteobacteria; order Sphingomonadales; family Sphingobiaceae; genus Sphingobium; species Sphingobium fuliginis. Next base: position 2,699,822 of record NZ_CP060035.1, read on the forward strand.
AGTTCCGCGCCAATGCGGGGAAGCTGGCGATCGAGGAAAGCCTGTGGGTGGATGCCCAAGGCCGCCCCCATGGCACAAAGCAGCTGGCTGTCACCAGCGAGGCCCTTCCGGGCGGCTCGACCGTGGGGTGGTTGCTGAAAAAGGTGAGCTGAGCGCCTCGCGGTCCGTGCAATGAGGCCGCCGGCTTGCCCCATGGCGATTGCCGCGATTTCCGGGACGGCGAATGTTCCCTTTCGCTCGGAATCGCTCTAGAGGCCTGCGGCAAGCCTGAGCGGCACCCGAACAGCAGCAGGAAGCACCTCCATGTCAGACGTCATCATCAAGCGCGCCCTTCTTTCCGTTTCGGACAAGTCCGGCCTCATCGAACTGGGTCAGGCACTGGGCAGGCATGGGGTCGAGCTGGTGTCGACCGGCGGCACGGCCAAGGCGCTGCGCGAGGCGGGTCTGGAGGTGAAGGACATCTCCGACCTCACCGGCTTCCCGGAAATGATGGACGGCCGCGTCAAGACGCTGCATCCGAAGGTCCATGGCGGCCTGCTCGCCGTGCGGAACAATCCCGATCATGTCGCCTCCATGCAGGCCCACGACATCGGCGCGATCGACCTGGTGGTCGTCAACCTCTATCCCTTCGCCGCCACCGTCGCCAAGGGTGCGGAGCGCGAGGAGATCATCGAGAATATCGACATTGGCGGCCCCTCCATGGTCCGTTCCGCCGCGAAGAATCATGAGAGCGTGGCCATCGTCACCGACCCCGCCGACTATGCCAGGCTGATCGCGGAAATGGAGGAGAAGGGCGGCGCGACCAGCTACGACTTCCGCCGCATGCTCGCGGCCAAGGCCTATGCTGCCACCGCCGCTTACGACGCGATGATCGCAAGCTGGTTCGCCTTCGCGGATCAGGGCGTGCAGTTCCCCGAAAGCCTCTCGGTCTCCAGCACGCTGGGTTCGACGCTGCGCTATGGCGAAAACCCGCATCAGTCGGCTGCCCTCTACCTGCCCGTCGGCCCGTCGGCCAACGGTATCGCCCAGGCGAAGCAGATTCAGGGCAAGGAACTCAGCTACAATAATTACAACGACGCCGACGCCGCGCTGGAGCTGGTCAGCGAGTTCCGCGACGGCCCGCCGACCGTGGTGATCGTCAAGCATGCCAATCCCTGCGGCGTCGCCACCGGCGCCACGCTGATCGAAGCCTATGAAGCCGCGCTTGCCTGCGACAGCGTGTCGGCATTCGGCGGCATCATCGCCGTCAACCGCCCGCTTGACGGTCCGACCGCCGAGGCGATCAGCGGCATCTTCACCGAAGTCGTCGCCGCCCCCGATGCGGACGAGGACGCCAAGGCGATCTTCGCCAGGAAGAAGAACCTCCGCCTGCTGCTGACCGGCGACCTGCCCGATCCGGCCCGTGCCGGCCTCCAGATCAAGAGCATTGCCGGCGGTCTGCTGGTGCAGGGCCGCGACAATGGCCGCGTCAGCCGCGATCAGTTGAAGGTGGTGACGAAGCGCGCGCCTACCGAGCAGGAGCTGAACGACTGCCTGTTCGCCTGGACCGTCGCCAAGCATGTGAAGTCGAACGCCATCGTCTATGCCAAGGGCAACAGCACCGCCGGTATCGGCGCGGGACAGATGAACCGGCTGGAATCCGCGCGCATCGCCGCATGGAAGGCGAAGGATGCCGCGGAAAAGGCCGGCTGGGCGGAGGCCCGGACCATCGGTTCGGCGGTTGCGTCGGACGCCTTCTTCCCCTTTGCCGACGGCCTGCTGGCGGCGGTCGAGGCGGGCGCGACGGCGGTGATCCAGCCCGGCGGCTCCATCCGCGACGAGGAAGTGATCGCCGCCGCTGACGAAGCGGGTCTGGCGATGGTCTTCACCGGCATGCGCCACTTCCGCCACTAAGGGCGATTGATGCGGATGCGAAAGGGCGCCGATCCTTTCGCATCCGCAAAAATAGCGGTTTTCAGCCACTTTCTGCCAAGTGGCCCCTTTTCATATGCCTTCGCGAAGCCTATTTAGAAGAGGACCCTACTCCCACGTCAGGCGTTGGGCAGATCCGATAAGAGTTCGACAGGAGATACAGGATGACCAGAAAGACGTTGGTGGCGCTGACCGCCGCGATGACCCTTGCCTTGCCCGCAGCAAATGCCTTTGCCGGCATCAACGATATGGACGTGGTGGTCGACGGCCGCACCGGGACGGAAACCCGCAGCATCGCCGTGTCGATGGCCGACCTGAACCTTGCCAGCACCCATGGCGTCCGCGTGGCCGACTCCCGCATCACCAAGGCGGCGAAGAAGGTCTGCGGCTGGATGAACGGATCGATCCTGCCCGCCACGCCGGACTATCGCGCCTGTTTCGGCGAGGCGCTCGACGGCGCCCGCACGGACCTCAACACGCTGATCCAGGCACAGCGCCAGGGCTGATCCGCCCTTTTGAAAAGAGTGGAGGCCGGCGGCTCACCATGGCCGCCGGCCTTGCCTTATCTTGCATTGTTACCGGCTATTAACTACTCCTTAGAAGATTTCCTTCACCTAAACCGGCGAAGGATTTCACCGGGGGGCCTTGGATGCCGCAGAACGACCACCATGTGGATGTCGCCATCATTGGCGCGGGGCCGGCTGGGTTGACGGCCGCCTATCTGCTGACCAAGAAGGGCCATTCGGTCAGCATCATCGAAAAAGACCCGGTCTATGTCGGCGGCATCAGCCGAACGGTGGAACTGAACGGCTTCCGTTTCGACATTGGCGGCCATCGGTTCTTTTCCAAGTCGCAGGAGGTCGTCGACCTCTGGAACGAGATACTGCCCGACGACTTCATTCAGCGCCCGCGGATGAGCCGCATCTATTATGAAGGCAAATTCTACAGCTATCCGCTGCGCGCCTTCGAAGCGCTCGGCAATCTGGGGCTGTGGCGATCGGCGCTCTGCATGGCGAGCTTCGCCAAGGCGAAGCTGTTCCCCAATCGCGATGTCCGTTCCTTCCAGGACTGGACGGTTAACGCCTTCGGCCACAAGCTGTTCTCGATCTTCTTCAAGACCTATACGGAGAAGGTATGGGGCATGCCCTGCGACGAGATGTCGGCGGACTGGGCGGCGCAGCGCATCAAGGGCCTGTCGCTCTGGGGCGCAGTGACCGACGGCCTCAGACGATCCCTGGGCCTCAACAAAAAGCCCAATGACGGCATGGCGACCAAGACGCTGCTGGAAAGCTTCCGCTATCCGCGCCTTGGCCCCGGCATGATGTGGGAAGCGGCCCGCGACTTCGTGGTCGCGCGGGGGAACCGCGTGCTGATGGCGCACAGCCTGGAGCAATTGTCGCAGGATCAGGCGAGCGGCGGCTGGCGCATGGTGGCGCGCGGCCCGGACGGCGAAACCGCCATCACCGCCGGCCATGTCATCAGTTCCGCCCCGATGCGCGAGCTGGCCGGCCGCATCCGTCCGCTGCCCGCGACGCTGGGCCAGGCGATGGACCTTAAATATCGCGATTTCCTGACCGTGGCGCTGATGGTGAAGGGCGAGGACATCTTCCCCGACAACTGGATCTATATCCACGATCCGAAGGTGCAGGTCGGCCGCATCCAGAATTTTCGGAGCTGGTCCCCCGAAATGGTGCCGGACCCCGATCTGGCCTGCGTGGGCCTGGAATATTTCTGCTTCGAGGGCGATGGCCTCTGGTCGTCGAGCGACGCCGATCTGATCGAACTGGCGAAGAAGGAAATGGCGACCCTGGGCCTGTGCGACCCCGCCGATGTCGTCGGCGGCGCGGTGGTGCGGCAGGAAAAGGCCTATCCGGTCTATGATGACGGCTATGCCGACAATGTCCTTGCGATGCGCACCGAATTGCAGCGGCTTTATCCGACGCTGCATCTGGTCGGCCGCAACGGCATGCACCGCTACAATAATCAGGACCATGCGATGATGACGGCGATGCTGACGGTCCGCAATATCGAGGCGGGCGAGCAGCTTTACGACATCTGGGCGGTCAATGAGGATGCCGAATATCACGAAGCGGGCGAGGAAGGGCAGGACGCAGCCGGTCGGCGCGCCGCGCTCGCCAGCGAAAGGCTGGTGCCCAATCGTCTGAAGGCGGCCTGACCCCCATGCCCCATTGGGTGCGGAGCATGGCCGGGCCGTTCAACGCCGTCCTCGGCCGTTTCACCTTCACGCGCTATCTTCTGGCCAGCATCTGCGCGCTGTCGGCCGATTTCGCTCTGTTCATGCTGTTCCACCGGCTGGGCGTGCCGCCTGCCATTGCTGCGTTCGCCGGCTATTCGGGCGGACTGGTCCTGCACTGGATGATCAGCACGCAATTCGTGTTCGACATGCAGCAGCCGGCGACGCATGGACAGCGGATCGCCTTCATCCTCAGCGCCCTGATCGGCATGGCGATCACCATGGGGCTGGTGGGCGGGCTGAGCGGCCTGGGGCTTCCGCCCGCCATGGCCAAGCTGGCGGCCGTGCCGGTGAGCTTCCTGTCCGTCTATGCGATCCGGAAATATGGCATCTTCGCCCGCGCCTGACAGCGGCCGCCTTCCCAAGACAGCCTCTATCGCCGGTTGGCAGATCGGCGTGGCGGTCCTGCTGCTCTGGGCCCTGTGCTGCGCGGTCATGCTCTGGCTGTTCCGCAACGGGCTGACCACGCTCGAATTCCGCGATCCCGATGACGCCATGCGGCTGCAACAGGTCCGCGACTGGCTGCATGGCCAGGATTTCTGGGACGTCAGCCAGCACCGGGTAAACCCGCCGGCGGGCGGACCGATGCACTGGTCGCGCATCGTCGACATGCCGATCGCCGCGCTGATCCTGATGCTCCAACCGCTGCTTGGGCCTGCAAGGGCCGAAATCGCCGCCTGTGCGCTGGTGCCGCTGCTGCTGCTGGGCGGGTTGACGGGCACGGTCTTTCTGGCGGCGCGGCGCGCTGCCGGCGGCGTCTTCGTTCCGATGCTGGCGGTTGCGCTGCTGCTGACCACGCCGACCATCCTGGTCCAGTTCACCCCGTTCCGGATCGACCATCACGGGTGGCAGATCTGGATGGCGGCCATGGCCCTGTGCGGCGCACTGGATGCCCGTCGCCTGAGGGGCGGCATCACGGCCGGCCTTGCGCTGGCGGTGTGGCTTCAGATTTCCAGCGAGGCGCTGCCCTATGCCGCGCTGTTCGCCGGCGCCTTCGCCCTGCGGACCTGGTTCGACCGGCGGGAGGCGGCGCGGATCGCCGCCTATGCCGCCACGCTGGGCGGCGGCGCGCTCCTCCTCCTGCTGTTGCTGCGCGGCCCCGGTGCGGCGCTGGTCCGATATTGCGACAGCCTTTCGGCAGCCTATATCTGGCCGCTCGTGGCTTTTGCGCTGGCGATGCCGCTTGCCCTGCGCCTGATCGGCACGACCAGCGTCCGGCGACGCTTCATGGCGACGGCGGCGGCGGGAGTCACGGCGGCCGGCGTGTTCCTGTTGAGCGGCGGAGCCTGCCTTTCCGGCGATCCCTTCAAGGCGCTCGGTCCGGTGGCCTATCGCTTATGGTATCTCCAGGTGAAGGAGGGCCGCCCGGTCTGGGAACAGGGTCTTCTGATGGCGGGGATCATCCTGCTGCCGGCGGCCATGGGGCTGGTCAGCACGATCGTCGCGGCCTGGCGCGCCACGGAAAGGGAGGCGCGGGACCGCTGGATCGTCATTGCCCTGCTGCTGACCGGAGCGCTGGCGGTCGCGGTCCTCGTCCTGCGCGCCATGTCGGTGGCGCATGTCCTGGCGCTGCCCGGCACGGCCTGGCTGCTGCTGGCGATCTTTCAGCATATCCAGAGCTGGAGCAGGGCCGTGGCGCGCATTCTGGTGACGGCGAGCGTCGCCATATTGCTCACCCCGGCGGGCCTGTGCGGCGCCTGGATATTGATCACGAGCGGCGCGGCGGAAAAGGAGCAGCCCGAAACCGTCAATTGCCGGACGGCGGCGCTGCTGGCGCCCTTGCGGGCGCTGCCCCGCTCGACCCTGTTCGCGCCGCTCGATCTGGGGCCCGACATCCTCGTGCGAACCGGGCACAGCGTGATCGGCACAGCCCATCACCGCAATGCCGCCGGCATCACCGCGGTCATCGACGGTTTCACGGAAGCGCCCGAAAAGGCCTTTGCGACCATCATGCGCCTGAATGGCGGCAGGGGCGCGGATTATCTGCTGATCTGCAACGAGATGAACGAGATCAAACATTATCGCGCCGACTTCCCGAAGGGCCTGGCCGCGGCGTTGAAGCGCAACCGGCCGCCGCGCTGGCTGCAGCCGGTTCCCACCAAGGGGCCGCTCCGCATCTACAAGGTGATCGCTCAGCCGGCGACGAAGGCCAGCGCAACGCCGTTCATGCAATAGCGCTTGCCGGTGGGCTTCGGCCCGTCATCGAACACATGGCCCAGATGGCCGCCGCAGCGGGCGCAATGCACCTCCGTTCGCGGATAGCCCAGTTCGAAATCGCGCGAAGTGCCGACGGCGCGGGGCAGCGGCGCCCAGAAGCTGGGCCAGCCCGTGCCGCTGTCGAACTTGGTCTTCGAGCTGAAAAGCCGTTGCCCGCAACCGGCGCAGGCGAAGATACCGGTGCGATGTTCCTTGTTGAGGGGACTGGTGAAGGGATATTCGGTCGATCGCTTGCGCAGCACCTGATAGGCAGGCGGGCTCAGGCGTCTGCGCCATTCGGCATCGCTGAGCGTGAAGGGATAGGCGGCGGCCCTGCCCAGCCCGGCCTGCCAGAGGACGATCGTCGTCGCGGCACAGCCGCCCATGCCCAGAAAGCGCCGCCGGTTCATGGGCCCCGCCATAGCAGGGTCAGCCTGTCGCGCTTCTGAACAGCTGCTTCCACCAGCCGCCGCCCGATTTCAGCACATGGCGGCGGAACAGCAGCACGCCGATGCGGATGATGAGGCCGACCCAGAGCATCTGCCAGGCTATGGCCAGGAGATGGGGCCAGAGCGTGTCCACCTGCGCCGCGCGGGCGATCATGGCGAAGGGGGAGGAGAAGGGCAGGATCACCGCCGCGACCTCCGGCGGCGATCCCATCTTGTCGACGGCATAGGTGGCGAAGAAGAAGATCAGCATCTGCCCCATGGTCACGGGCATGTTGAGCGTCTGCACCTCCCGCACGGTCGCCGCCTGCGCGCCGATGCCCAGGAAGAGGGAACCGAGCAGCGTATAGGCCATGGCGAAATAGATGACGGCCAGCATCAGGAAGAGGGGCCAGCCGATGGCGGGCTCCGGTAGGCTGACGCCAGGCGTCTTCAGCGCCAGGAACACGCAAAAGGCGGTCCCGCCCCAGAAGAGGATGCCGACGAAGCTCATCGCCAGCATCGCCATCAGCTTGCCCAGGAAGATCGCGTCGACCGGCACGGCGGCGGCGAGGATCTCTATGATCTTGTTGGTCTTTTCCTCGACCAGATTGGACAGGATCATGCCCGCGAGCAGGATGGTGAGGAAGAAGACGACGATCTGCGCGATCCGGCCGATCACCAGCCTGCCCTGGGTCTGCGCGCCGACGCTGGTGGCGACCTGTTGCGCCTCCACCTGGACCATGTGCAGCGACTTTTCGGCCACGGCGGCGCTGGCGAGCAGGCTGATGTCCCCTTCCAGCCGCCGGATGTCCTGCGGCTGGCCGGTCATCACCGGCCGGGCGGGCGATCCCGACACGATCACCATGACGTCCGCATTCGCCCCGGCCAACTGAACGCGGGGCGCGGGAGACAGCGGCACGCGGCGCAGCGCCGGCAGCGCTTGCGGCCCCATGCGCTCCGCCAGCCGGGCATGGGCGCGCTCCATCCGCGCCGCATCGGCGGGGGACATGGCGACGCCGACGACCGGGCGCAGGTCGGTGGTCGAAATCTTGTCGCCCAGCCCGCCGAACGCCATGCCGATGACGATCGGGAACAGCGGCCCCAGCAGGAAGAAGATGAAGGTGCGCGACAGCACCACGGCGGTGAAATCCCGCCGGGCGATGACGAAGGCGGCGCGCATCAATTCGCTCATGCCGCTTCCTCCCGCTGCTGGTCGTCCTGCATCTGCCGGGCGGCCGCCTCGCCCGCAATGGCGACGAAGGCGTCGTGCAGGCCGGGGCGTTCGATCGACAGGCTTTCTATCCCGGCATTGCCGTCGAGCAGGGCGCGCAGCAGCGGTTCTATGCCCTCCTGCGGCAGGGCGAAATGCCAGGTTCCATCCTGCGCCATGGTTTCGGCGGGCAGGGCGCGGCGCCAGCCGCCATCGCTGGCGCGGGTGCGCAGGCGCACCTGCGGGCGCAGCCGGTTGCGGGCGTCGTCCACCGTGCCCTCGAAGCGGACGCGGCCGCCCGCGACGATGGCGACCCGCTCGCACAGCCGTTCGGCATGGGCGATGACATGGGTGGAAAACAGCACCGTGACGCCGCGCCGGGCCTGATCCCGGATCAGCGCCTCCAGCTTGCCCTGGTTGAAGGCGTCGAGGCCGGAAAAGGGTTCGTCCAGCACGATCAGGCGCGGTTCGTGAACGATGGTGCCGAAAAGCTGCACGGTCTGGGCCATGCCCTTCGACAATTGGCGGATCGGCTTTTCGGCGGAGGCGCCCATGCCATAGTCCGCCAGCATGGCGCGGGCGCGTTCCCGCCCGATCCTGAGCGGCAGGCCACGCAGCGCGCCCATGAAGGCGATGGCTTCGAACGCCTTCATCGAAGGATAGAGGCCGCGTTCCTCCGGCAGATAGCCGACATTGCGCGCCTGGCGCAGCGGCGCGGGATCGCCCAGCAGGCTGCGATGCCCCTCATCGGGATCGATGATGCCGAGCAGCGTGCGCAGCATCGTCGTCTTGCCCGCGCCATTGGGGCCCAGAATGCCGTAGATCGACCCGGCGGGCACCGCGATGTCGATGCCGTCCACCGCCCGGAAATCACCGAATGTCTTGACAAGACCACGCCCTTCGACGGCATAGGTCGGTTGAGGAGCCCCGATCATCGCCCTCTGATAGTCGCATCGCATGCCAACGCAAAACGAAACCTTGGAACAGCGGCTTAAGGCCGAAGCGTTGCGGCTGGGCTTCGCGGCCTGCGCCATTGCGCCCGCCAATGCGGCGCCGCGTTCGGCCGAAAGGCTGCGGCAATGGCTGGACGCCGGGCATCATGGCGAGATGCTGTGGATGGAGGAGCGCGCCGGGCAGCGCGGATCGCCGCAAGGGCTCTGGCCGGACGTGCGCAGCGTCGTCATGCTGGGGATGAGCTATGCGCCGGGGCGCGATCCGCTGGCGCTGGCGGATGTGCCGGACCGGGGGCGGATTTCGGTCTATGCGCAGGGACGCGACTATCATGACGTGGTCAAGAAGGGGTTGAAGGCCCTCGCCCGCTGGCTGGTTGAGCAGCATCCCGGCGCGCTCAAGGTCTTTGTCGATACCGCCCCGGTCATGGAAAAGCCGCTGGCGGAGGCTGCGGGCCTGGGCTGGCAGGGGAAGCACAGCAATCTCGTCAGCCGTGCGCATGGAAGCTGGCTGTTCCTGGGGGCGATCTACAGCGAGATCGCGCTGGCGCCCGATGCGCCGGAGAAGGACCATTGCGGCAGTTGCACCGCCTGTCAGGCGGCCTGCCCCACCGACGCCTTTCCTGCGCCCTATATGGTCGACGCGCGCCGGTGCATTTCCTACCTGACCATCGAGCATAAAGGGCCGATACCGGAGGAGTTTCGAGCCGGGATCGGCAATCGCATCTATGGCTGCGACGATTGTCTGGCCGTCTGTCCCTGGAACAAGTTCGCGGACGCGGCGGCGGCGAACCGCGCCTTTGTCGGGCGGGCGGAGCTGGCGGCCCCGGAACTGGGCGACCTGCTGGCGCTGGACGATGCGGGCTTTCGCGAGATTTTCTCAGGCTCCCCCATCAAGCGGATCGGGCGGAACCGGATGGTGCGCAATGCCGCGATCGCGGCGGGGAACAGTGGTGACAGGCGGTTGGCGGGCCGGTTGCGGGCGTTGGTGGCGGACGACGATCCGGTGGTGGCGGAGGCGGCTCGCTGGGCGCTGCAGCGGCTGGCCTAGCGCTTGTCCTGTTCAAGCGCATGAACGGGGCTCCCGCCTTCCGCGGGAGCGCCTCCCTCTCCCATCGAAAAGATCATTTCGCCTGCAAGGCGGCAGAGCAACTTGCGGGGTCGACGTCCGTGCCTGTGGGCGTACGCGCATCGACATGGGTGACGAGCGGCTCCTTCCCCTGCGGCGGCAGGTAGAGATAGGCGTCCAGCACGCAGCGGCCATTGGCGAATTGCAGCTTGCGCATGGTGCTTTCGCGAATGTCGAGCCGGGGTTGGCCGAACAGGTGCATGAGCTGCTTCGCGTCCGATCCGATCAGCGGACCGGGGCGGGTGAAGGCGCTGGCCGGCGGACCGGCGGGCGGGCGGGCGATCTGGGTCGCGGGCGGCGGCACGACGCCTCCGCAAGCGGCGAGGGTCAAGAGCGAAGCCAGGACGAGCGCCGGATGAGGACGGGTCATGGCATGTTCCTTCGGGCACCGTGCAGCATGTGGACCGCCATAGCCGCGCTCCAGATCGGTGCAAGCAGGTTGAGCAGCGGCACGAGGAAGATCAGCGCCGAAGCGAGGCCCATGAGCCACCGGCTGCCGCGCGGGATCGGCGGCAGGTCGGGATGGCGGGGCTCGACCATGTCGGCCATGTCCCGGCCCAGCAGAGCGGCGTTCAGGATCAGGAACAGGCCCAGCGTGCCGATGCCGGTCGCCAGCAGCAGCAGATAGGCCGGCAGGGCAAGCAGGTTCCAGCCGACGGCCCGCAGGATGGAGCGCAGCGCGAAACGAAGGCTGCGGCCCCAGCCGACCGGCCGGGCGCGGGCGGCCGCCGCGGGGTAGCTGTCCCGTTCTACGGCAATGACGATGTCGTCGGCAAAGAGGCTCATGATCGCCATGGCGGTGGCGCGGAACAGCAGCCAGCCGGCGGCGATCACGCCGATGGCGGTCGCGGTCGCCTCCGCCACCCCGCCCCAGCCCGCGCCCGGCATCCAGCCATAATGCAGGCGGGCGGCGTGGATGCCGGTCCACAAGGCGGCGGCGAGGACCGCGAAGGCGAGCAGGGTCAGGAGCAGCGTCCTGAACAGCAGCCGGAGGGCGGCACCGTGGAAGATGGAAGGGAATGCGCGAAGGACGGCGGCAAGGACCATGACACCGCTATTCCCGCCCTGGCGCGCAGCGTCAATCAGCGCCGTTGCGCAGCGCGCCCCGGATCGGTAGAGACGGCGGGATTTTTCCCCTTATTCACGAAGGATTTTGCGTGACCGCTGCTGCCCCCACGCTTGATGTTGTCGCCATCGGCAATGCCATTGTCGACGTGCTCGCCCGGAGCGACGACGCTTTCCTGGCCGAACATGCCCTGACCAAGGGCGGCATGCAGCTGATCGACGCGGAAACGGCGGAAAGCCTTTATGCCGACATGGGCGCGGGCAAGGAGATCAGCGGCGGATCGGCGGCGAACACGCTGGCGGGGCTGGCCGCGCTGGGCAAGAAATGCGGCTTCATCGGGCAGGTCAATGACGACCAGTTGGGCGCCGTCTTCGCCCATGACGTGCGCGCGCTCGGCATACGCTACGATACGCCGGCGATGCAGGGCGACGTGCCGACGGCCCGCTGCCTGATCCTGGTGACGCCCGATGCGCAGCGGACGATGAACACCTTCCTGGGGGCGTCGCAGTTCCTGCCCGAGACGGCGCTGGACCTGGACCTTATCCGTTCCGCGTCCATCCTCTATCTCGAAGGCTATCTCTGGGATCCGGAGCAGCCGCGCGCGGCGATGCGCGCCGCCATCGACGCGGCGCGGGGCGCGGGGCGGAAGGTCGCCTTCACCCTGTCGGACAATTTCGTGATCGACCGCCACCGCGCCGACTTCATCAACCTGATCGACCAGGGGCTGATCGACATCCTCTTCTCCAATGAAGGCGAAATCCAGTCGCTGGCCGGGGTGCATGATTTCGACGCCGCCGTGGCCGCCATCGCCGCGAAAGTGCCGATGCTGGTCTCGACCCGCAGCGAAAAGGGCGCGATCGCCATGGTCGACGGCGTGCGGTACGAAGCGCATGCGGCGCCGGTGGCCGAAGTGATCGACACGACCGGTGCGGGCGACCTGTTCGCGGCGGGTTTCCTGGCGGGCCATCTGGAAGGGCTGGAGGTCGAGAAGTGCCTGAAGCTGGGGGCGGCGGCGGCGGCCGAAGTGATCTCCCACTGGGGCGCGCGGCCGGAGGACGACCTGAAGGCGATCCGGGCGAAGACGCTGGGGTAAGATGGGAGGCCGGGCGAAAGTCCGGCCTTTTCCTTTGCGTCAGGCCGGCTTCTGCTTTCGGAACAGCGCGCGGTCGTCGGGGCCGAACCCCCAGCGCCAGATGACGAAGCCGTAGACGCCGAGGATGGTGAAGACGCCGAAGACAAGCTCCACCCACTCGAAATGAGGTGGCAATGCGACGAAAGCCGCGCCAACGATGCAGGCGACGCCGGAAGCGCTGAGCAACGGCCAGCGCCAGGCGTTGACCCTGGCGCCCAGCAGGTTCGACAGCAGGCGCGCCTTGACCAGCGCACTGACGCCCAGCGCTATGCTGAGCGCCAGCGCCGGCGCGGCGGCGATGGCCATGTCGTGCAGGCCCAGGCGCCGCGCCACGAAGATCAGAGCGAAGCTGAGCGCCGCCTGAAGCCCGATCATCAGCAGCGAGATCATCAGATTGCGGTGCCGCGCGATATAGACCAGCGCCGATTCGCTGACCACGGCGGTCGCCGCCACGACTTCGGCCAGCAGCAGGAAGGCGAGCGCACCCGTTCCGCCGACGAAATGGGGGCCGACCAGCCCCATCACCGCTTCGCCCGGAATGCCGAGCGCAAGCGCGATGCCCGCCTGCGCCGCGATGATCCAGAAGCCGACCTGGCTCACCTGCCGCGCTATGGCGGTGAGATTGCCCTCCGAAAGATTGCGGGTGATGACCGGGCCCAGGATCGGGTCGAAGCTGGTCTTCAGTTTCTGGGGCAGGGAGGCGACCTGCTGCGCCACATAATAGATGCCGACCACGGCGGGGCTGACGAACAGGCCGAGGATCGCCATGTCCAGCCGGCGCGACCCCCATTCCACGCCGTCCGCCGCCGCCAGCGGCAGATTGCGGCGCGCCAGCCGCCACAGCCGTCCAAAATCCGGGCGCCAGCCATAGGGAATGCCGTAATGGCGGGTCATCGGAATGATCGAGGCGACCAGCGCGGCGATCATCGAGACCACATAGGAGAGGATCAGCCCGTCGCGGGTCGAATAATAAGCGAAGCCGAAGGCGCCGATGCTGATCGCCCAGGGTTCGATGATGGACCGGGCCCGCACCGTGGCGCCGATGTCGAAGCGATAGGCGCAGGCGGCCAGCGCCACGTCGGACCCGGCGACCGCGATCACGATCAGGGCGAGCAGGCGGTCGAGGCCGTTGATGCCGCTGTTCGGGAACATGGCCTGGGGGAAGGCGACCAGGAGCGCGCTGCCGATCAGGGAGGCGATCAGCGTCACCACCATGGCGTCGGTCACGACATGGCTGTGCGGCCGCTCGGTCTGGGCGAGCGCGCCCGCGAGGCCGCGTTTCAGGCCGAGCGTCGCGAGCTGGGCGACGAACTCCACCACCAGCACCGCATAGGCGAAGCGGCCCAGCGCGTCGGCGCCATACCAGCGGCCGGCGATGAACAGGAACGGCAGGCGCGCCGCGAGGCGGAGCAGGAAACCGAACACATTGGTCCGTCCACCCTTGGCAAGCGCCGCAATATCGTCCTGCTGCGCGGGAGAGGCCCCTTCAGCCGCCAAAGAATTATGATCCCCCTGTGACATCAATGCTGTCGCGTCATTTTGTGGAGCCGGACTGTAGCAACAAATGATGATAGGGCGATGAATTTATTCGGCGCGCAGCGGACGGGCGAGCAGCGCATCCATCACTTGGGCGAGCGGCGCGGCATCTTCCAGCAGGGCGCAGACCGCCTCGACCACGGGCATTTCGACATGGGCGGCGCGGGCGGCTTCCCGCAGCACGGGCGCGGTAAAGGCCCCTTCCGCGACGGTCCGGCGGTTGGCCAGCAGGTCGCTGGCAGCCCGCCCCTCCCCCAGCCCCTTGCCGAGCGAGAAGTTGCGGCTGTTGGTCGAGGAACAGGTAAGGACGAGATCGCCCAGTCCGGAAAGGCCAGCCAGCGTTTCGGCGCGGGCGCCCCTGGCCAGACCGAAGCGGGTCATTTCGGCAAAGCCCCGGCTGATCAGCGAGGCGCGGGCATTGAGGCCCAGGCCCGCGCCCTCCGCGACGCCGCAGGCGATCGCGAGGACGTTCTTCACCGCCCCGCCAATCTCCGCGCCGACGACATCGTCGGACAGATAGGGGCGGAAGGCAGGCCGCGCAATGCGGCCCGCAATCTTCGCGGCAAGAGCGGCGTCGGCGCAGGCGAGGGTGATCGCGGTGGGCAGGCCCCTGGCGACCTCATGCGCGAAGGTCGGCCCCGAAAGGACGGCGATGGGCGAGGTCGGCTGCGCTTCCATCGCCACCTCGGACATCAGCAGGCTGGTGCCCGCCTCGATCCCCTTGGAACAGAGGACGAGCGGCGTGCCCGCCGGCGCCTGCGCCACGACGGTGCGCAGATGCTGGGCAGGGCTGACGATCAGCAGCAGATCGCGGTCGGCCATGGCGGCCATGTCGCCGGTCGCCTCGATCGAGGCGCTGAGCGGGATATGGGGCAGGTAGAGCGGGTTCTGGCGGTCGCCGTTGACCGCCGCCACGACTTCGGGTTCCAGCGCCCAGAGGCGGACATGCCGCCCATCCGCCGCCAGCGTCTGGGCCAGCGCGGTGCCCCAGGCGCCTGCTCCGATGACGCCTGCCTTCAGGGAGGGAGCCTTCATGCTTTCACTCCTGCGCCGCGCGCCTTTTCCGCGCCGGGGTCCAGCGGCCAGCGCGGGCGCGCCGGGACCGTGAGGTCGTCGATCAGGCCCGCCGCATAGCGTTCCGCCCCGGCCCATGCGATCATCGCCGCATTGTCCGTGCAGAGCCAGAGCGGCGGCGCGACAAAGGGCAGATCGTGCTTTGCGGCGAGCGCTTCCAACGCGGCGCGGATCGACTGGTTGGCGGCGACGCCCCCCGCGACGACGAGGGCGGTGATGTCCTGAAGGCCCGCCAACTGCCGCTCGGTGCGGTCGATCAGGCAGTCGATGACGGCCTGCTGGAAGCTGGCGGCGATGTCCTCGGTCGAATATCGGCCGGACTGGGCCGCGCGCATGACCGCGCTCTTGAGGCCGGCGAAGGAGAAATGCGGCTCGGCGGTGCCGACCAGCGGGCGTGGCAGGGGAACGGCCCTCGAATTGCCATCGGCGGCGGCCTTCTCCACCGCTGGCCCGCCGGGATAGCCCAGTCCGAGCAGCTTGGCGGTCTTGTCGAAGGCCTCGCCGCTTGCGTCATCGATGGTGGTGGCCAGGCGGGCATAGTCGCCCGGCCCCCGCACATGCAGCAACTGGCAATGGCCGCCCGACACCAGCAGCAGCAGATAGGGGAATTGCAGCGTCGGATCGGCCAGGCGCGGCGAAAGGGCATGGCCTTCCAAATGGTTGACCGCGATCAGGGGCTTGTTCGCGGCATGGGCGAGCGCCTTGCCGGTGACGAGGCCGACCATCACGCCGCCGATCAGGCCGGGGCCGGCGGTGGCGGCGATCACGTCCACATCGCCAAGCGTAAGGTCGGCGTCCTTCAGAGCCGCCTCTATCAAGGGCGAAAGCGCCTCGACATGGGCGCGGGCGGCGATTTCCGGGACGACGCCGCCATAGGGGCGATGCGCCTCCTCCTGCGTGGCGAGGCGGTGGGCCAGGATCTTGCCCTCCGCCGTCACCAGCGCCGCCGCGGTTTCGTCGCAGCTTGATTCCAGGCCGAGGATGATCGTCATTGCCGCTTCCATCTAATGCCCGCGATCATTAGAGCAAGCGGGATCATGCAAAAGCCTTCCCGTCCGCCCCACACGCCCCTTCGCCTTGGCACGCGTGGCTCCCCGCTCGCGCTGGCGCAGGCCCATATGACGGTGGCGGCGCTGCGGGCGCGCCACGGCTGGGACGAGGGGGCGGTCGAGATCGTCGTGGTGCAGACCAGCGGCGACCGCATTCAGGACCGGGCGCTCGCGGAAATCGGCGGCAAGGCGCTTTGGACCAAGGAGCTGGACCGCGCGCTGGCCAGTGGGGAGATCGATTTCACCGTCCATTCGATGAAGGATGTGGAGACGATCCGGCCCGCCGAAATCCGCATCGCCGCCATGCTGCCCCGCGCCGATGTGCGCGACCGCCTTGTGGGCGCGGACAGTTTCGCGGCGCTCCCCGAAAGGCCGGTGGTGGGCACCAGCTCGCCGCGCCGGGCGGCGCAGGTCAGGCGGCTTCGGCCCGACGCGGAGGTCATCCTGTTCCGCGGCAATGTCGCGACGCGGCTCGCCAAGCTGGAAAGGGGGGAGGCGCATGCGACCCTGCTGGCGGCGGCCGGGCTCGACCGGCTGGGCCAGGGCGATGTGGGCGTCACCATCCCCGTCGAGGTCATGCTGCCCGCGCCGTCCCAGGGCGCCGTGGGCATCGAGACGCTGAGCGACAATGAAGCGGTGCTCGATCTGCTGGCGTCGATCAGCGACGCCGACACCTTCGATTGCGTGATGGCGGAGCGCGCGGTGCTGGCCGGGCTCGGCGGCACCTGCCATTCGCCCATTGCGGCGCTGGCCCGGCTGGAGGATGGGCGGGTCCATCTGCGGGCCGAGATCATCAGCCCCGACGGGCAGGAGACGGTCAGCGATGCGCTGCGGATCGGGCGGGACGATGCCGCCGCCGCGGAAAGGATGGGACGCGCTTTGCTGGACAGGGCCAGCCCGACGCTGCGGGCTTTGTTCGAGGCGTGAGGCCCCTCGTCATCCTGCGGCCTGAACCGGGGGCGGGCAAGACCGCGGCGCGGGCGGCGGAACTGGGGCTGAAAACGCGGGTCTTTCCGCTGTTCGCGCCCCGGGCGCTGCAATGGGAGGCCCCTGCCCCGGAAAGATTCGACGCCCTGTTGCTGACCAGTGCCAATGCGACCCGGCTGGCGGGGGAAGGGCTGGCCCGCTATCGGAAGTTGCCCGTCTATGCGGTCGGACAGGCGACGGCGAAGGCGCTGGAGGAAGCCGGATTCGCAGATGTCGTCGCCGGGGATGGCGACGGCACCTCCATTGCGCGGCGGATCGCGGCGGACGGGCATGGCGATGTGCTGCATCTGGCGGGGCGGACGGTGGCGCCGATCGACGCGGGCGCGCTGCGGATCGAGCGGGTCGTCGTCTATGAAATGCTGCGGACCGGCGATGAGGGATGGGCGGAGCGGCTGGAGGCCGGCAGCGTCCTTCTGGTCCATTCCCCGCGTGCCGGCGAATTGCTGGCGCGCCATGTGGGTCCGGGGCTGCGCAGATCACTCCACCTGATCGCCATCAGCCCTGCGGCGCTGGTCGCCTGCGGCACCGGATGGGCCAGCGCTCAGGCGCCCGATAAGCCCGATGATGAGAGGATGCTGGCCCTTGCCGTCCGATTATGCGAATGATTCGCCTCATATGGAAGAAAAGCCCTTGATGAGCGACACGGATGGCCCGTCCGGCGGCGTAGCGGCGCCGCCCCCGGCGCGACGCGGATCCTGGCTGCTGGTGCTGCTGGTCTTGCTCGCCTTTGCGGTCGGGGTCGTGCTGACCGTCCTCGCCCTGCCGCGCATCCAGCGGTGGAATGCACCGCAACGGCCGTCGGTGCTGAGCGATCCGTTGCTGAATGCCGCCGCGCCGGGCGTGCCGATGCGGCCGCTGTCCGCCGATGCCGGGCAGATGCTGGACGCGCGCGTCGTGCAACTGGAGGAACGGCTCAACCGCATCACGGTGGAGGCGCAGGCGGCGTCGGGCAACGCGGCGCGCGCGGAGGGCCTGCTGGTCGCCTTCGCGGCGCGGCGGGCGCTCGATAGCGGGACGCCGCTCGGCTATATCGAGGGCCAGTTGCGCCTTCGTTTCGGACAGGCGCAGCCGCGCGCGGTGGCGACCATCATCAACGCCGCGCGGGAACCGGTGACGCTGGCCGACCTGCGCGCCGGGCTGACGGCCCTGGCCGACCGGGTCACCGTCCCGCCCGCCGACGCGAGCTGGTGGGAAGCGCTGGAACATGAGGCGCGGGAGATCATCACCATTCACCGGGCGTCCACCCCCTCTCCCCGGCCGCAGGCAGCGCTGGACCGGGCGCTGCGCTATCTGGACGGATCGCAGGTCGGCGCGGCTCTCGCCGAGGTGGAGCAGATGCCGGGACGCGCGGCGGCAGACCGCTGGATGCAATATGCGCGGCGCTACATGGAAGCGCGGCGGGCGCTGGACCTGATCGAAACGGCCGCGATATTGGAGCCGCGCCAATTGCGAGCGGCCGACGGCGCGCCGGTGGCGCAGACCTCTCCATTGGCGCCCTGATCCTTCCATAAGCCACTGTCACAAACGGCGAACCGTTCATGCCCGTGGACAAATCTCCATGGACTCGGGAGCCTGTGTCATGAGAATGTCATTTTTCCTGTTGGAAGAAGGAAAGACATTTTCGTGCCGCCCTATGCCGACGCCATTGCCAGTTTCTGGAAGAGCCGCCTGGCCAGCGGACCTCGCGCGGCCGAGCGGCCGTCGCTCCAGCATCTGTTGGGTAATGCATCGGTGCCTTTCGATCTGGCGCGGACACGGGCGCAGGCTGCCCAACTGGCGCGGGCCATCCATGGCGATGGGCGGCAGGTCCTGCTGATCCCGGGCCTGCTCGCAAGCGAGCAGCGGATGGAGCCTTTACGCGCCGTGCTGAACGCGGCGGGTTATGAGGCGCATGGCTGGGGCATGGGCCGCAATTTCGGACCCAAGCCGGACAGTCTGGAACAGATCGACCGCCGGGTGGACGCCATAAGGCGTGAGACCGGAGCGCCCGTCACTCTGGTGGGCTGGAGCCTGGGCGGGCTGTTCGCGCGGGAATATGCCAAATTCGCCATGCATAAGGTCGGCGGCGTCGTGACGATGGGTACGCCCTTTTCCGGCGATCCCCGCGCCAATCATGCGTGGCGGCTCTACCAGCTCGTTTCCGGATTTCCGGTCGACCGGCCGCCCTTCACCTGCCGGCGTGAGGAAAAACCGCCGGTGCCGACCGTGGCGCTCTGGTCGCGTCGGGATGGCGTGATACTGCCCCAATGCGCCAAGGGGCGCGTCGGCGAGCGGGATCGGGCAATCGAGGTCGACTGCACCCATATGGGCTTCGCAGCCGCGCCGGAAGGGATTTTGGCCGTGGGCCGGGCGCTGGAGCTTATGCAGCGGTAGGGCTTTCGGAGCGCCGGGATAGTGGCCCGGGTGGAGAGCGGACAGGCCTGCTTTCTCCCACCGGTCTTGCTTGGGACTGTGGCGCAAAAACAGGCATAAAGGGCTTCGACAAGCTCGGCCCGAACGGTCTTCTGGTCCGCTCCTCACCAAATCTCCCGATCAGACCGACAGACGCGCCAAGGCTTCTTCCCGCCCGATCAGCGGCAGGAGCTGGCCCATGTCCGGTCCATGGTCCAGTCCGGTCAGTGCCCGGCGCAGCGGCAGGAACAGCGCCTTGCCCTTGCGGCCGGTTTCCGACTTCAGCGCTTCGGTCAGGGTTCGCCAGATGGCGGCATCGAAGCTCGCCTCCGCCAGCCGGGCATGCGCCAGGGCCAGGAAGTCGCGATCTTCGTCCGCCGGGAATGGCGCGTCGATCGGGCCGGTGACGATCCGCCACCAGTCAGCCGCCCCCGCCACGGTTTCCAGATTGGGGCGGATGGCCTCCCAGGCCGCTTCGTCCATGCCCTGGAGCAAACGATCCGCAACAGCCGCATAGGGCAGCAGGTGGACGATCTTCTGGTTGAGGCTCGCCAGTTCCCCTTCATCGAAGCGCGCTGGCGCACGGCCGAAATGGGCGAAGTGGAAGCTGTCGATCAGCGGTTGCAGGTCCGTAAAGGGTTCCACCGGCATGGCACTGCCCAGCCGCGCCAGCAGGGAGGCGATGGCCATCGGTTCAAGACCGCTCTCGCGAAAATGCGCGACGCCAAGCGACCCCAGCCGCTTGGAAAGCTTGCCTTCGCTCCCGGTCAGCAGCGCTTCATGGGCGAAGGCGGGCAGTGTCGCGCCCAGCGCCGCGAACATCTGGATCTGCGTCGCAGTGTTGGACACATGGTCTTCCCCGCGCAGAACATGGGTGACGCCCATGGCGATGTCGTCGATCACCGACGGCAGCATATAGAGCCAGCTTCCATCGGCGCGGCGGATCACCGGATCGGACAATAGTTTCGGGTCGAAGCGCTGGTCGCCGCGGATCAGGTCGGTCCAGCCGATGGGCAGGTCATGATCCAGTCTGAAGCGCCAGTGCGGCCGACGCCCTTCGGCTTCATAGGCCGCAATCTGGTCCGCGCTCAGGGACAGCGCCGCCCGGTCATAGACCGGCGGCAGGCCACGACCCAGCAGCACCTTGCGGCGCAGGTCCAGTTCCTGCGCGGTTTCATAGGCCGGATAGACATGACCCGACGCCTTGAGCGCTTCGAACTTTTCCTCATAGAGGGCGAAGCGGTCGGACTGCTTCTCCTCCCCGTCCCAATGCAGGCCGAGCCAGTTCAGGTCCGCCTTGATGCCATCGGCATATTCGGGGCGCGAGCGTTCGAGATCGGTGTCGTCGAGGCGCAGCAGGAACTGGCCGCCATATTTGCGCGCGAACAGCCAGTTGTGCAGCGCGGCGCGGATATTGCCGACATGGAGGTTGCCGGTGGGCGACGGAGCGAAGCGGGTGATGACTGTCATGCGGTCTACAGCGTGCGGAAGGCGTTGGTGATCGGGTAGCGGCGGTCGCGGCCGAAATTGCGGATGCCAAGCTTCACGCCCGGGGGCGACTGGCGGCGCTTATATTCCGCGACATAGAGCAGCCGTTCGATACGGGCGACCGTGTCGCGTTCGAATCCGCGGGCGACCAGTTGCTCGACCGACAGTTCCTCCTCCACCAAACCGTAGAGGATGGGGTCCAGCACCTCATAGGGGGGCAGGCTGTCCTCGTCCTTCTGGTTGTCGCGCAATTCGGCGCTGGGCGGCTTGGTGATGACGCGCTCGGGCATGACGGGGCCATTGGGGCCGAACCCCTCGCCCAGCGACGGGACATTCTCGTTGCGCCAGCGGCAAAGGTCGAACACCGTCGTCTTATAGGCGTCCTTCAGCACCGAATAGCCGCCCGCCATGTCGCCATAGATGGTGGCATAGCCGACCGACATCTCGCTCTTGTTGCCGGTGGTGAGCAGCATATGACCGAATTTGTTGGACAGGCCCATCAGCGTCACGCCCCGGATGCGGGACTGGATATTCTCCTCCGTCAGGTCGCGCTGGCGGCCGGCGAAGACGTCGGCCAGCATCGCATCGAAAGCCTCCACCGCGGGTTCGATGGGGATGCTGTCGTAGCGGACGCCCAGCAGGCGGGCGCATTCGATGGCATCGTCCAGGCTTTCCCGGCTGGTGAAGCGCGATGGCATCATCACGCACCACACCCGGTCGGCGCCCAGCGCGTCCACCGCGACGGCAGCGGAAAGGGCCGAGTCGATGCCGCCCGACAGGCCAAGCACGACTCCGGGAAAGCGGTTCCCGTTCACATAGTCGCGCAGGCCCAGGACCATGGCGTTGTAGATGTCGGCGGGGCGATCATCGAGCGCGTGACGCTCGCCGGGAAGGCAGACCCACTGGCCTTCCCATTTTTCCCATTGCGTCAGGACCAGCGCCTCTTCCCAGTCGGGAAGCTGGTGCGCCAGGCTGAGGTCGCCGTTCATGACGAAGGAGGCGCCGTCGAACACCAGTTCGTCCTGCCCGCCAACGCGGTTCAGATAGACGAGCGGCAGGCCGGTTTCACGAACCCGGGTCCCGGCGACGGCGTTGATGCGGCGGTCGTCCTTGTCGACCTCGAACGGGGAGCCGTTGGGGCTGATCAGGATTTCCGCGCCTTCCGCCCGCAAATGGGCGGTGACGAAGGGAAACCAGATGTCCTCGCAGATCGGGACGCCGATGCGAACGCCCCGGAACTCGATGGGCGCGGGCAGCGGACCGGGGGCGAACAGGCGCTTTTCGTCGAAGGTGCCGTAATTGGGCAATTCCCGCTTCTGCCGGATGGCGGTGACCGCGCCATTCTCCAGCAGGGCGACGACATTGAACAGGACGCCTTGCGACGCCACGACCGTGCCCACCAGCATGGCGGGGCCGCCGTCGGCGGTCGCCTGCGCCAGCCGGTCCAGCTCATGATTGGCCCGGTCCACCAGCGCGGGCTTCAGCACCAGATCCTCGGGCGGATAGCCGATCAGTTGCAGTTCGGGATAGACGATGAGGTCCGCCTCCATCGCCCGCGCACGCCATTCCAGCATCGCGTCGGCATTGGCGGACAAGTCGCCCACCGACTGCGTCATCTGGGCCAGGGCTATCACGAGTTTGTCGGTCATGGTCCGCGCCCCTAGAGCATTTTGCAGCAGCGCGCAAAAGCGCCTTTTCAGGAGGGGCCTCCGCCGCTAAAGGGGCCGCGTTCCGACAGCGTCACCAATTTGTCACGCCATTTAGTTCTAGGGGTTTGGCCATGAAGCTCATGACCGGCAATTCCAACAAGCCGCTCGCGGCCGCCATCGCCGACTATATCGAGATTCCCCTGACCGACGCGAGCGTCCGCCGCTTCGCCGACGAAGAGGTTTTCGTGGAAATTCACGAGAATGTCCGCGGCGAGGACGTGTTCGTGATCCAGTCGACCAGCTATCCGACGAACGACAATCTGATGGAGCTGCTGATCATGATCGACGCGCTGAAGCGCGCGTCGGCCAAGCGAATCACGGCGGTGGTCCCCTATTTCGGCTATGCCCGGCAGGATCGGAAGCCCGGCCCCCGCACGCCGATCTCGGCCAAGCTGGTCGCCAATCTCATCACCACCGCAGGCGCCAACCGCGTACTGTCGGTGGACCTGCACGCCGGGCAGATCCAGGGCTTCTTCGACATTCCGACCGACAATCTGTTCGGCGCGCCGGTCATGTCGGCCGACATCCAGGCGCGCTTCGGCGACCGCAACCTGATGGTCGTGTCGCCGGACGTGGGCGGCGTGGTGCGCGCCCGCGCCCTTGCCAAGCGGCTGGACAACGCCCCCCTCGCCATCGTCGACAAGCGGCGCGAGCGCGCAGGCGAATCGGAGGTCATGAACATCATCGGCGACGTGAAGGGCCGCTTCTGCGTGCTGATCGACGACATCGTCGATTCGGCGGGCACGCTCTGCAACGCCGCAGCCGCGCTCAAGGCGGCGGGGGCTGAGGAGGTGGCCGCCTATGTCAGCCATGGCGTGCTGTCGGGCGGCGCGGTGGCGCGGGTCGAGGCGTCGGAACTCAAGGAACTGGTCATCACCGACTCGATCCAGGGTACGGATGCGGTCTGCGGCGCGAAGAGCATCCGCCATCTGCCGATCGCTCCCCTGTTGGGCGAGGCGATCAAGCGCATCGCGGACGAAAGCTCCGTTTCCAGCCTGTTCGACTGAGATCGCCGCCAGGAAGCCGAAAAAAGGCTGCCGATGATCCCATCGGCAGCCTTTTTCATGTCCGTTCGGCAAAGTCGCGCGGCGCGACTTTGCTCAGTTGCGCGGAAACAGCAGCAGCGGCAGGCTGCACACCAGCGCCATCGCCAGGAAGATGCGCTGGCTGAGTGAAATGCCGAGCGGCTTGTCGCGCCACAACCAGGGGCAGGTCAGCAGGGCCAGCATGAACAGGATGTTCGCCAATGCGGGCGAACCGTCGGCCGGCAGATCCTGCCACAGCGCCAGCCCTCCGAACAGGGCCATGAAACTTACAATCCAGCCGACCAGCGCCACCAGCAACTCCTTCGAGACATATCGAAGGATAGGACGGCGCGAACCGCCGGAAGTTTAGGCGGAATGCGCCCAGGGGTCGTAAGTGCCGAAGCTCCAGACATTGCCCTCTGGATCGAGCGCTTCATAGCCGCGACCGGGATAGCCGTCATTGTCGTGCGGCTCGCTGACCACGACGGCGCCTTCATTCCGTGCGTGAAGGCAGTGGGCGTCGGCGTCGGGCACGACCACATAGATGCAGGTGGTGACGCCGCCCAGTTCCCTGGGCGTGCTCCAGCTATAGAGCGATTCCATCGCTCCGTCGCGGACGCTGCCCAGCATGACCATGCCCTCCCCCAGCACCAGCTGGGCATGATGGACGATGTGCGGGTCGTCCACATCTTCGTAGCTGGCCTGCACTTCGAAACCAAAAGCCCGGCAGAGAAACCGGATGGCGGCGGGCGCATCGGCATAGCGCAGGCCGGGGATGACGGGGGAACCGGGCATCACATCCCTCCTTCAGGGAATCGGAGAGGCCCAGCCTATCCTTTAACTTCGCCCGTCGCGACAGTCCTTTGCATTTTCACGGCGGTCGACCGTTCCGCCGGGCGGGAAAATGCTCTAGGCCCATGGCATGACGACCCGCGACGATCTGGCCCTTGCCAACCGCCTTGCCGACGCCGCCCGCGCGGCGATCCGCCCCTTTTTCCGCGCGCGCTACGACATGGAATTCAAATCCGACAAGTCCCCTGTGACGGAGGCGGACAGGGCTGCGGAAGCAGCGATCCGCGCGATCCTGGAGAAGGAACGACCGCAGGACGGCATCATCGGGGAGGAATATGGCGCGAGCCGCGAGGATGCGGAACGGGTATGGATCCTCGATCCCATCGACGGTACGCGCAGCTTCATCGCCGGGCGGCCGATCTTCGGCACGCTGATCGCGCTGACCCAGGCGGGTTGGCCGACCGTCGGGATCATCGACCAGCCCATTGCGGAGGAACG
The DNA here is from genome assembly GCF_015074805.1 of Sphingobium fuliginis. Classification (NCBI taxonomy): domain Bacteria; kingdom Pseudomonadati; phylum Pseudomonadota; class Alphaproteobacteria; order Sphingomonadales; family Sphingobiaceae; genus Sphingobium; species Sphingobium fuliginis. Next base: position 2,724,647 of record NZ_CP060035.1, read on the forward strand.
CTGGGCGGGAATGATGGGGCAGCCGACGACCTTCAACGGCAAGCCGGTGACCACCCGCGCCTGCCGCGCCCTGGACGAGGCGATCCTGGCCTCCACCGCGCCGCAGCTTTTCCCGGGCTGCAGCGGCGAGCATTTCTCACGCCTTGCGGGGCAGTGCCGCGACACCGTCTGGGGCGGGGACTGCTATAATTATGGGCTGGTCGCGTCGGGTCATGTCGACATCGTGGTCGAGGCGGGTCTCAAGCTGCACGATCTGGCGGCGCTGGTGCCGGTGGTGGAGGGCGCGGGCGGGCGGATGTGCGACTGGACCGGCGAGCCGCTCACGCATGACAGCGACGGTCAGGTGATAGCGCTGGGCGACGCCGCGCGGCTGGATGACGTGCTGGAGGCGTTGGCCGAGGGGCATGAGGGTCATTAGGGCGCTAATTATTTCAGGAGGGTGTATCACTCGTCCAGCTCGGACGGCGATCTGTTAGCTGGGAAATGAGCCTATCGCCGCTCAGCACCCCGCGATTGGTGCAGGGCGCCAGTGCATCAGAAGATGCCCAGGAATTTCTTCTTCTGGCTCTTATTTTCGCGGGCATTGCCCTTACCGGCTTCATCCTTGGCCGTGGTGCCGCGGCCGACATCGTCGCGGGGCTTGCCGCCCTTGGTGCGCTGGGCGGCGGCCGTCGCGCCGGCAAGGACCGGACCGCAGGCAGCGCTCTTCGCATCCCCGACATCGACGAAGGCAAGTACCGAGGCAAGCGGCGTGGCGGCTATGCCGAGCGCCGCAGCCGCGCCGCCGCGCGCGACCAGTTCGGGGCTGATCACGTCGATGCCCGGCTTGGCGAAATATCCGGTGATGCCGACAGGCGACTGACCCGAGAACAGGCTGAACTTCTTGCCGTCGGCGCGGAAGGCGAGGTCCAGGCTTTCGTTGCGAAAGGAGAAGCCGCCCCTGCCCAGCATCACATTCTTGCGCGTGTCGATGATGATCGGATCGGCGGCGGCCACGCCGTTGCGCACGGTGAAGGCGATCAGGCCGCAATTGATCTCCACCGGGTCCTTCAGCTTCTTCTGGAACATCTTGGTGATGAAGGTGCCGATGTCGAGTTCCGCCAGTTGGACGTTGCGCGCCCACATGGAGCCCGCCGGCAGGATCACGGCGATGCGACCGTTGGACGTGCTGAGCGAATCGTGCAGCGTGTTGCCGAGGCCGGTCATCTGGACGCGCGCCTTGATCGTGCCGGTGGTGCCGGATTCCTCCACGCCCCAGCGGGAAAGCAGCTTGCCCATAGGCGTGGGCGACAGTCGGATGTCGTAGCTGGTGCGAACGGGTTCTGTCCGGGCATTGATGCTGATGTCGGAACTGACATGACCGCCCGACATGTCGAATGTCAGCGGCGACAGCCTGAGCAGGCTGCGGTCGAGCGAGAGCGTCAGGCCGATATTGGACACCGGCAGATTGTCGGCGCGGACCCGGCGGACGTCATAGCGGACGCGCGCATCGAAATTGCGCAGCGCCTCCACCCGCAGCGGCGCGTCGGGCAGGACGCGCGGCGTGCCGCCCACCGTCTGGATCGCGCCCGCCTTGCCCTGCCTCTCCAGCCGCTGGGGGTCATAGCCGATGAACGGGCCGACATCGACGATGTCGAGGCTTTGGGTGGCGAGGTCGGCCTTCAGCAGCAGGCGGTCGTCGGGCAGGGACACGGTCATGCGCCCCGCCAGATCGCTGTCGCCGAAACGGCCCTTGAGATGGGTGAACCGCCACTCCTCGCCAGCCTTGGTCAGCGCGGAGGTGAAGCGATAGGCGCGCGTTTCGGGAATGGCGACGCCCAGGAAATCGAACAGCCGCGCAAGATTGGGGCCATGGGTGAGCAGGCGCAGGTCCGCCCCCTCGATCTCCGTCGCGCCGGGAAGCGTGCCGCTGACCTCCAGCACGGTCGCGCCAGCCTCGGCCCGGAGGGCAAGCCTGTTCCGGCCGCCCGTCACCGTCTGGTTGGGCGAGAGCAGACCGCCGCGCAGCCTGAAGGGGCGGCCCCGCATCGTGCCCGTGCCGGAAAAGCGCACGTCGCTGGCAAAGCGGGTGTCCTGCGCCCTCACCGTCTCGAATCCGATGTCGGCGTCGAGCTGCATGCGGGGGTCGCGATAGCGCAGCGTCGTACCGGCCAGGAGGGCGCGGCGGATCAACGGCAGGTTGAGCGGCTCGCCCTTCCTGCCGGGATCACCGAAGGTCCATGTGTTGCTCCTGCCGTCGCGCGACCATTCCAGATCGGCGGCGGCATTGCGCAGTTCGAGCCAGCGGACCTTGTACTTGTCCCCGAAGAGAAGGCTGAGGGGCGCGATCCGGCTATCGATCAGATCGGCGCGGAAAAAGGCGGGCCGGCTGGCCCAGGGCGTATTGGCGACGGCGATATGCTCGGCGCGGAACTTGATCGTGATGGGGTCGAAATAGAGCTGGAAGTCGCCGCCGACGCGCACGGCGCGTTCAAGGCGGTTGCCGAGCATCCGTTCGAAGGGATGCTTGAGGAAGCGGCCCTTGGTGATGAAGAGCATGAGCCAGAGCGCGAAGAGAATGCCGACGATCCAGAGCAGGATGCGCACCGGCAGGGGGAGCCTTCGCCAGCCCTCTCTCGCGCGCTGGACATAATGGCCCGTGCCGCGGGGGCGCGGCATTTCGCTTGTCGGCCTATCCGGCCGATCGGGGCTTGCCGGCATGTCCGGCCGGAGGGGATCGGCGTCGGCCATGGCGGTTCAACGCCGATCCGCCTTTTTGGGTCCGAATCGCTTGCGTTCGGGGATGCTTCCGACTATGGGCCGCCCTTCGCGATATTTGGAAGGACCGCCCGGCTAACTAGGGCTGCCGTGGCTGTCCGTAATCGTCGCGCTTTGAAAAGGAGACGAAAATGCCCAAGCTCAAGACCAAGAGCGGTGTGAAGAAGCGCTTCAAGTTCACCGCTTCCGGCAAGGTCAAGCACGGCGTCGCTGGCAAGCGTCACCGCCTGATCAGCCACAATGCGAAATATATCCGCCAGAATCGCGGCACCTCGGTCATGTCCGACGCCGACGTGGCTCATGTGCGCCTCTGGGCGCCCTATGGCCTGAAGTAAGGGAGGGCTGACCAATGGCACGTGTCAAGCGTGGTACGACCACCAAGGCGAAGCATAAGAGGATATTGGATCAGGCGAAGGGCTATTATGGCCGTCGCAAGAACACGATCCGCATCGCCCGTCAGGCCGTCGAAAAGGCCGGCCAGTACGCCTATCGCGACCGCAAGGTCAAGAAGCGGACCTTCCGCGGCCTGTGGATCCAGCGCATCAACGCCGGTGTCCGCGCCGAGGGCCTGACCTATTCGCAGTTCATGCACGGCCTGAAGCTGGCCGGCGTGGATCTGGACCGCAAGGTCCTGGCCGACATTGCGATGCACGAAGGCGAGGCGTTTAGCGCCATCATCGCCCAGGCGAAGGCTGCGCTGCCCGCGGCCTGAGCTTAGAACGGTCGCAAGATCGTCCAAAGGGGCGCCGGGGCAGATGCCTTCGGCGCCCTTTTTGATTGGCGTGAACCCCCATCTCCGCTCACCCTGGGCGAAGTCGAAGGTTCTGCTGAGCCGCAGGCGAACGGTTTCGCCAGGCTCAAGCGCTGGCTTCGGCTTCGCTCAGCCCGAACGGTATTGAAGGAATATCCCTCATGTCGCTGCATGTCTGGTGGCTTTATGTCACGGCGGTTTTCCTGATCTCGGCCACGCCGGGACCGAACATGCTGCATGTGATGACGCAGAGCATTCATCATGGCCCGCGTCGCGCGCTTGCCACCATGGCGGGGCTGATGAGCGCGATCCTGCTGTGCCTGATCGCCTCCGCGCTCGGGCTGGGGGCGTTGCTGAAAGCCTCTCCGCGCCTGTTCGACGGGTTGCGCTATGCAGGTGTCGCCTATCTGATCTGGCTGGGCGTCAAGGCCTGGCGCGCGCCGGTGGGTGAAGCAGGCGAGGTGGGCGCCACGCGGGCGCGGTCGCTGCGGGCGCTCTATGGCACCGGGTTGCTCACCGGCCTCAGCAATCCTAAGCTCATCATCTTCGCGGCCGCGCTGTTTCCGCAGTTCATCGATACCGATCGGCCCTTTGCGGTGCAGCTGGGCATATTGGTGGCGAGCTTCGTCGCCATCGAGTTCGGCTGGCAGTGCGTCTATGCGCTGGGTGGCATGAAGCTCGCCCGCTGGCTGGCGCCCGCGAACCGGCAGCGGTTGTTCAACCGGGGAACGGGGTTGATGTTCATCGGCTTCGGCGGGGCGTTGCTGGGGGCGCGGGCGTAAGTCCCCGCTTTTCCACCTCGTCATTCCCGCGAAAGCGGGAACCCATCTCCCGAGGAATGCATGAAACGCGAAATCAGCCCAACGGTCTACATATTGGCGAGCCGCCGAAATGGGACGCTGTACACCGGCGTTACCTCCGACCTTGTAAAGCGTCTATACGAACATCGAAACGGCTTGATTGAAGGCTTCACGAGCGACTACGGCGTCAAGCGCCTTGTCTGGTTCGAAATGCATGACGCGATCGATGGCGCGATATTGCGGGAAAAGCGGATCAAGAAATGGAACAGGCAATGGAAGATCGAGCTGATCGAGGCTGGAAATCCCGAATGGGATGATCTGGCCCTGGCTTTCGGCTTTGAACCCCTCCGCGAGAGGGCAGGAGATGGGTTCCCGCTTTCGCGGGAATGACGGGAAAGTGGAACGACGTTCGATGACTGAGATTGCCAATCTGAAAGCCGGCCTGATCGCGGATATTGCCGCCGCCGACACGCTCGACGCGCTGGAGGCGCTGCGGGTCGGCGCCTTGGGCAAGAATGGCGTGGTGACGGGGTTGCTCAAGACGCTGGGCCCGATGAGTCCGGAGGAGCGGCTGGAGAAAGGCCCCCCGATCCAGGATTTGCGGGAGAGCGTGACGGCGGCGCTGGCGGAAAGGAAAGCGGCGCTGGAGCAGGCGGCGCTCGATGCGAAGCTCGCGGCCGAGAAGATCGACATGACCCTGCCCGCCGACACCGGTCCACAGGGGTCCGTGCATCCGGTCAGCCAGGTGATGGACGAACTGGCGGAGATTTTCGCCGATCTGGGCTTCTCCGTGGCGACGGGGCCGGAAATCGAGGACGACTGGCATAATTTCACCGCGCTCAACATTCCGGAGACGCATCCGGCGCGGGCGATGCACGACACTTTCTACTTCCCCGACACCACCGATGGGAATGGGGACGGGAAGAAGATGCTGCTGCGCACCCACACCTCCCCAGTGCAGATCCGGACCATGATGAACGGCGAACCGCCGATCCGCATCATCGCGCCGGGCCGCGTCTATCGGTCGGACAGCGACGCGACGCATACGCCGATGTTCCATCAGATCGAGGGGCTGGTGATCGACAAGGGCATCACGCTCGGTCATCTCAAATGGACGCTGGAGACTTTCCTGAAGGCCTTTTTCGAGCGCGACGACATCGTCCTGCGCCTGCGGCCCAGCTATTTCCCCTTCACCGAACCTTCGGTGGAGGTCGACGTCGGATATACGCTGGTGAACGGCCAGCGGGTGATCGGGGGCGACGGCGACGCGCCGGGTGGCGGCTGGCTGGAGGTGCTGGGCAGCGGCATGGTGAACCGGCGGGTGATCGAGGCCTGCGGGCTCGATCCGGATGAATGGCAGGGCTTTGCCTTCGGGACGGGCGTCGACCGGCTCGCCATGCTGAAATATGGGATGAACGACTTGCGCGCTTTCTTCGACGGCGATCTGCGCTGGCTGAAACATTATGGCTTTTCGGCGCTGGATGTGCCCACTTTGAGCGGGGGAGTGGGCGCATGAAGTTCACGCTGAGCTGGCTCAAGACGCATCTTAATAGCGATGCGGACCTGCCGACGATCCTCAAGGGGCTGACGAACATCGGTCTTGAGGTCGAGGGCGTGGAGAATCCGGCGGAGAAGCTGGGCGCCTTCCGCATTGCGAAGGTGCTGACGGCGGAGCGTCATCCGCAGGCGGACAAGCTGCAGGTGCTGACCGTGGATGCGGGCGACGGCCCGTTGCAGGTGGTCTGCGGCGCTCCCAATGCACGCGCCGGGCTGGTCGGCGTGTTCGGGACCGAGGGCGCGGTGGTGCCGGTCAACGGCATGGTGCTGAAAAAGACCGCCATTCGCGGCGTCGAATCCAACGGCATGATGTGCTCGTTCCGGGAGCTGGAACTGGGCGAGGATCATGACGGGATCATCGAACTCAGCGCCGATGCGCCGGTGGGACGGGTCTATGCGGAATGGGCGGGGCTGGACGATCCGGTCATCGACGTGTCGATCACGCCCAACCGGCAGGACTGCATGGGCGTGCGCGGCATCGCGCGCGACCTGGCGGCGGCGGGGCTGGGCACGCTGAACGCGCTGATCGTGCCGACGATCGAGGCGGCGGGGCCCGGGCCGGACGTGCGGATCGAGGATGCGGAGGGCTGCCCCGCCTTCTTCGCCCGGACGGTGCGCGGCGTGAAGAACGGCAGTTCGCCCGAATGGATGGCGAAGCAGTTGAAGGCCATCGGGCAGAAGCCGATCAGCACGCTGGTCGACATCACCAATTACATCATGATCGATCTGGGCCGGCCGCTGCACGTCTATGACATGGCGACGCTGAAGGGCGGGCTGGTGGCGCGGCGCGGCAGGCCGGGCGAGCAGGTGCTGGCGCTGAACGGCAAGACCTACACGGTCGATGAGAGCATGACCGTGATCGCCGACGACGAAGCGGTGCACGACATTGGCGGCATCATGGGCGGCGAGCATTCGGGCGCCACGGAAACCACGACCGACGTGCTGATCGAATGCGCCTATTTCACGCCGGAACGGATCGCGGTGACGGGGCAGAAGCTGGGGCTGACCAGCGACGCGCGCGGACGGTTCGAGCGTGGGGTGGACCCGGCCTTCCTGGACGACGGCCTGTCGATAGCGACCTATCTGGTGACGCATCTGTGCGGCGGCAGCGCCAGCGAGGCGACGCGCGCCGGCAGTCCGCCGCTGGCCGTGAAGACCGTGACCTACGATCCGGCGCAATGCCTGGCGCTTGCCGGCGTCGACGTCGCGGATTCGGAGCAGAAACGCATTCTTGAAAGCCTGGGATTCGAGGTGGAAGGCAATGACGCCACCTTCGAATATCAGGACGGCGTGCCGGTCACGACCCCTGCCACATGGACCGTGACGGTGCCGAGCTGGCGGCGTGATGTCGACGGCTGGCCCGACATCGTCGAGGAGGTGGTGCGCATCGTCGGGCTGGATCAGGTGCCCTCCACCCCCCTGCCCCGCGCCCCCGGCGTCGCCAAGCCGACCGCCACGCCGGAACAGGCCATCGAACGGCGCGTGCGCCGGACGGCGGCGGCGCGTGGGCTGGCCGAAGCGGTCAACTGGTCCTTCATTTCGGAGAAGGAGGCCGCCGCGGTCGGCGGCGGGGCATGGACCCTCGCCAACCCGATTTCGGAGGATCTGAAGGTCATGCGTCCTTCCCTGCTGCCCGGCCTGCTTTCGGCCACGCGGCGGAATGTGGACCGCGGCGCGGCTTCGGTGCGGTTGTTCGAGCTGGGCCGCCGCTATCTGGCGGACAAGGAGCGGCCGACCGTCGGCTTCGTGCTGGCGGGCGAGAAGGTGGCGCGGGGCTGGCAGACCGGGAAGGCGCAGCCCTTCTCCGCCTTCGACGCCAAGGGCGAGGCGATCGCGCTGCTCACCGCCGCGGGCGCGCCCGTCGCCAATCTCCAGAGCTTCGGCGAGGCGTCGGGCGCCTATCATCCGGGCCAGTCGGGCACGTTGCGGCTGGGGCCGAAAACGGTTCTGGCGGAGTTCGGCGTGCTGCATCCCAGCCTCGCCAGGCAGTTCGGGCTGACCGGCGCGGTGGTCGCGGGCGAGATCTTCCTCGACGCGATCCCCGCCCGACGGGCCAGCGGCTTCATGCGCCCGCCCTATGCGCCGCCGGCCTTGCAGGCGGTGAAACGCGATTTCGCGTTCCTCGTCGATGAGGCTGTCGAAGCCGACGCACTGGTCCGTGCGGTCAGGAACGCGGACAAGAAAGCGATCGTTGACGCGCGGCTGTTCGACGTCTTCGTCGGCCCCGGCGTGGATGAGGGCAAGAAGAGCCTTGCCGTCGAGATCACGCTGCAACCCGGCGACAAGAGCTTTTCCCAGGAAGAGCTGGACGCGATCAGCGCGGCCGTGGTGAAGGCGGCGGAAAAGCTGGGCGGCACTCTGCGGGGATGAGGCTGTTCGCCGGGATCGAGGGGAAAGCGCGGCTTGCCGGTCTCTTCCTTCTCGGCGGCATGGCGGCGCGCGGCGTGGGTGAGGCCATGATCCGCGCCGCTCTGGTCGTGCCCGGTTCCGGGCGGGAAACGGCGCGGAACATAAAGGACTTTCCCTGGGCCTATCGCGCGGCGGAGGCGACCGATCTGGCGATGGCCTGCGCCATGCTGGGGGCGACCGTACTGCTTTATGCGCTGTTCGCGCCGGGCGGGAGGCATGTTGCGCGGATGGCGGCTTTGCTTTCCGTCATCGGCATTGCGACGCTGGGGGCAGGCAGCCTTCTCTCCATCGCGCCGCTCATCCTGCTGGACGGGGCGCCGCATCCGGGCATCGGCATGGCGCAGACCTATTCGCTCGTGGAACTGACGCTGCTGCTGCGGGATCAGGTTCAGCACGTCGCACGCATCTTCCTGGGGCTGTATCTGCTGCTGATCGGTCTGCTGGCTTTCCGCTCGCGGCGGTTTCCCCGCGCATTGGGCGCGGCGCTGATGTTCGGCGGCTCGGTACAGGCGGTGGCGCGCCTGATGGCGCTGATCGCGCCGGACCTGGCCGACGCGACGGTGATTCAGGCGGACATCGTGGCGGTGCTGGCGGAGGCGGTCTTCGCGCTATGGCTTATTTTTTCGGCTCGTCGGCCTTTTCCTGCGCCGTCGGCGGCGGACTCATGATCTTGCAACCCTTGGCGTCGGCCAGGCCGCGCAAATAGCCGCGCCGGGCTATGCCGGCGGTGACCGCGGCTTCCAGACGACGCTCGGCAGGGGCGGCGCCGCTGATCTCCCGCACCAGGCCGCGAAAGGGGATGATCGAATTGACGATCGTCTTGCCGACCGCTTCGGCTATCTTGCCGGTGCGGTTCTCATTCGCCTTCTGCCCCACGGTGAAGTCGGGGCCAAGCACCGCGTTGAGTTCGTCGAGCGAGGTCTTGAGCGCCTTGCAGCTCCGCAAGGGCGGGCGCTTATAGGGGTCTTCGACCGCCTGCTGGAGCACATCGGGAATCTTGTCCTTGTCGATGCCGACATCCCGCGCGGGCTGGGTCGCGATGGTGCCCGCCTTCTTCAACGTGTCGTCCTTCTTCTCCTGTTCCTGCGCCAGAGCGCCCGTCGAACAGAGCAACAGCGCAGCCACGCCGATCCATTTCATCCGATTTCTCCCTGCTGCTTCTTCAACCCCTTGAGACTGGGCGTGGTTCCGCGCCGGCCTGGCCGCTCCGGACTCTTTCTTTTCCGCGATTTCCTGACCGGCGGTCGGTTCCGGTCGCCGGGAAATCGCTCTATGCCGGACGGCAAGGGAGATTGCAGCATATGGCGCACGCATTCATCACCATCGATTCAGGCGATCTGAGCGCCGTCGTCAACCCGCTGGGGGCGGAGCTCTGGTCGGTGAAGGACCGGCAGGGGCGCGAATTGATGACCGATGCGGACCCGCGCTGGTGGACGGGACACGCGCCGTTGCTCTTCCCCTTTGTCGGGCGATCGCGCGGGGATGCCTATCGCTTCGAGGGGCGGGATTACGCGATGCCGCAGCATGGCTTTGCGCGGCGCAGGGCTTTCGCGCTGGTGGAGCGGAGCGGTGAGGCCGTGACCTTCCGGCTGGAGGCGGATGCGGAGACGCGGGCGGTCTATCCCTTCGACTTCCGGCTGGACATGCGCTTCGCGGTCGAGGGAGCGGCGCTGCGGATGAAGGCGACGGTGGCCAATAGCGGCGAGGGCGACCTGCCCTTCTCCTTCGGCTATCATCCTGCCTTTGCATGGCCGCTGCCCTATGGCGGGGCGGCGGAGGATCACCGGGTGCTGTTCGAGAAGGCGGAACCCGCGCCGATCCGCAAGGTGGGGGACGAGCCGGGCCTGATCGCGCGGGAAAGCATTGCTTCGCCCGTGGATGGCCAGGTGCTGGCGCCCACCCATGCGATGTTTGAGGGCGACGCGCTGGTCTGGGACCGGCTGGAGAGCCGCAGCCTGTTCTGGGGCGTGCCCGGCAGCAAGGGGCTGAGGATCGATTTTCCCGATACGCCTTGGCTGGGACTGTGGCAAAAGCCGGGCGCGCATTATCTTTGCGTGGAACCCTGGGCGGGGATGGCCGATCCGGTGGGTTTTACCGGAGACGTTTGGGAGAAGCAGGGGATCATGCGGCTGGCGCCGGGGAAGGAACGGGCCTTCCGGTTGGACGTGACGGTGGTGGGCGGCTGAATTCGAGTTGCCTTCCAAAAACGGCCTTACTGGCGCGGCGGCAAAGAATCGCTATATGGGCCGCCCATGAGCATTCCTTCCCGCCGTACCTTCGCCATCATCTCGCACCCCGACGCAGGCAAGACCACGCTGACCGAAAAGCTGCTGCTGGAAGGCGGCGCGATCCATCTGGCGGGGGAGGTCAAGGCGCGCGGGGCGAACCGGCGCGCGCGGTCCGACTGGATGAAGATCGAGCAGCAGCGCGGCATTTCCGTGACCAGCTCCGTCATGACCTTCGAACGCGACGGGGTGACGTTCAACCTGCTCGACACGCCGGGGCACGAGGATTTTTCCGAGGACACCTATCGCACGCTGACGGCGGTGGACTCGGCCGTGATGGTGATCGACGCCGCGAAGGGCATCGAGCCGCAGACGCGCAAGCTGTTCGAGGTGTGCCGGCTGCGCAACGTCCCCATCATCACCTTCGTCAACAAGGTGGATCGTGAAGGGCGCGACGCCTTCGCCCTGCTGGATGAAGTGGCGGACGCGCTGGCGCTGGACGTGTGCCCGATGAGCTGGCCGGTCGGCATGGGCGGCGAGTTCGAGGGGATTTACGACTTCGCCCGGAACCGCCTGCGCCAGCCTTCGGGCGCGAGCAAGGAATTTGAAGGGAAGGAAGCCTCCTTCTCCGGCATCGACGATGATGCTCTGGCCGGGCATCTGTCCGGACAGGGGCTGGCGCGGCTGCGGGAGGAGGCGGAACTGGCGGTGGGCGGCTATGCCGATTTCGACCTTGCCGCCTATCGCCATGGCGACCTGACGCCGGTCTATTTCGGGTCGGCGCTCAAGCTGTTCGGCGTGACCGAACTGATCGACGCGCTGGCCGCCCATGCGCCGCCGCCGCGTGCCCAGCCCGCCGAGCCCGCGCCCGTCGAGCCGGAGAATAGCGAAGTCACCGGCTTCATCTTCAAGGTCCAGGCCAATATGGACCCGCAGCATCGCGACCGAATCGCCTTCATGCGGCTCTGTTCGGGCAAGTTCCGGCGGGGCATGAAGCTGACGCCAAGCGGCAGCGGCAAGCCGATCGCCGTGCATTCCCCGATCCTCTTCTTCGCGCAGGACCGCGAGATTGCGGACGAGGCCTTTCCGGGCGACATCATCGGCATTCCCAACCATGGGACGCTGCGCGTCGGCGATACGCTGAGCGAGAAGGCCGGGGTCCGCTTCACCGGCCTGCCGAACTTCGCGCCTGAAATCCTGCGGCGCGTCGTGCTGAAGGACCCGACCAAGACGAAGCAGCTCCGCAAGGCGCTGGATGACCTGTCCGAAGAGGGCGTGATCCAGGTCTTCTATCCGGAAATCGGGTCGAACTGGATCGTCGGCGTGGTCGGGCAGTTGCAGCTCGACGTGCTGATCTCCCGGCTGGAGGCGGAATATAAGGTCGCGGCCGGGCTGGAGGCTTCGCCCTTCGACACGGCGCGATGGATTTCGGGGGACGACGCCGCGATCAGGGACCTGGTGTCGTTCAACGGCGCCAATATGGCCAAGGATCGCGACGGCAACCTCGTCTTCATGGCGAAGAGCGCCTGGGACATCGGCTATCAGCAGGAGCGGCACCCCAAGGTCAAGTTCAGCGCGACCAAGGAGCGTTGAACGGGGTACGGCCGAATTTGGCCAATTCGAGACATTCCCCTCCCGCAGGCGGGAGGGGTTAGGGGTGGGTGCGAGCGCAGCGAGCTTCCAGCTTAGCCGTTGAAAACTCACGCTGATGTCGCGCCAGCCCACCCCCTAGCCCCCTCCCGCCTGCGGGAGGGGGAATGTCCTGATTCCACCCCTCCCGCTCACCGCCGCAGCAGGAACACCGCATGTTCCGCGAACAGATTGGCGTTCGCATGGGTGGTTTCCCGGTCGCCCTTCAGGAACCATTGGCCGTCTATGGTCCAGCCGCGATCCTTCACCAGGGCGCGGAAATCGTCGACCGTGACATGGTGGATGTTGAGCGTATCGTACCATGTGTCGGGCAGCAGGCGCGTCACCGGCATGCGCCCGCCCCAGAACAGCGACAGCCGCCCGCGCCAATGGGCGAAATTGGGGAAGGATACGAAGGCCTGACGGCCAATGCGCAGCAGTTCCTCCACCACGCGGTCCGGGCGTCGGGTGGTCTGGAGCGTCTGGCTCAAGATCGCATAGTCGAAACTGGCTTCGGGATAAGTGACAAGGTCGGTGTCGGCGTCCCCCTGCACCACCGAAAGTCCCCGGCCAACGGCGGCGGCGACATTGTGCGGGTCGATTTCAAGGCCGCGCGCGTCGACCCGTTTGGTGTCGCGCAGCGCCGCCATCAGCGCGCCGTCGCCGCAGCCCACGTCCAGCACCCGCGCGCCGGGGGTCACGGTACGGGCAATCAGGGCGAGGTCGGGACGCAGGCTCATGCGCGGCCGCCCTTCAGGAAGCCGTCCACCACCCGGTTCAGTTCCGGGCATTCCAGCAGGAAGGCGTCATGGCCGAACGGGCTGGAGAGTTCGACGAAGCTCGCCTGCGCGCCGCCGGCATTGAGCGCGTGGACGATCAGGCGGGATTCCGCCGTGGGATAGAGCCAGTCCGTGTCGAAGCTGACGAGGCAGAAACGCGCCCTGGATGCCGTAAAGGCCTTGGCAAGGCTGCCGCCATGATCCTCCGCAATGTCATAATAGTCCATGGCGCGGGTGATGTAGAGATAGCTGTTGGCGTCGAACCGCTCGACGAAGCTCAGCCCCTGGTGGCGCAGATAAGATTCCACCTGGAAATCGGCGTCGAAGCCGAAGGTCTTGGACCCATTCGGGTTTTCCGGGCGCCCCTGAAGACGACGCCCGAATTTCTCCGTGAGGCCCGCTTCGGAAAGATAGGTGATGTGCGCGGCCATGCGCGCCACCGCCAGGCCCGCGCTGGGGATCGCGCCGTCCGCATAATAATCGCCGCCGCGCCAGTTGGGGTCGGCCATGATCGCCTGCCGCCCGACTTCGTGGAAGGCGATGTTCTGGGCGCTGTGTCGCGCCGTGGAGGCGATGACGACGCAGCTTTCGACGCGTTCCGGATAAAGGGTGGGCCAGATCAGCGCCTGCATCCCGCCCATGGAACCGCCGATCACGGCATGAAGCCGGTCCACGCCCAGATGATCGAGCAGCATCGCCTGGGCGCGGACCATGTCGGCGATGGTGATCACCGGAAAGCGCATCGCATGGGGATCGCCGGTCGCGGGGTCCAGGCTGGCAGGCCCGCTGGAGCCCATGCAACTGCCGATGACATTGGCGCAGACGATGAAATGACGGGCGGGGTCGACCGGCTTCCCCTCCCCCACCAGCCGCCACCACCAACCGGGCTTGCCGGTGACGGGATGGTCCGAAGCGACATATTGGTCGCCGGTCAGCGCGTGGCAGATGAGGATGACGTTGGAACGGTCCGCGTTCATCCGCCCGTAGGTTTCATAGGCGATGTCCACCGGCCCCAGCGCGGCTCCGCTGTCCAGCCGCAGCGGGCCGGGCAGCCGCGCCTGCCGGCGCAGGCCGAAACGGGTGTCATCGGGAAAGGACGCGCTGGCCATATCGGTTCGGGCTAGGACCGGGGCCGGGCTCTGTCAATCGGCCCTTCCTTCGCCTAGATGACGGGCATGACCGACCATTCTTCCATCCCTATCCTCACCTATGGCCCGCTCTATCCCTATCTGGACGACGGGCTGGCACGGCGCTTTGCGGTTCACGCCCTTGCGGCGGATGCCGATCCGGATGCGCTGCCGCCCGAAGCGCGGGAGGCGCGAGCGCTGGTATCCTTCGGATCGGTCGGCGCCTCCGCGGCGATCATGGACGCCTTGCCGAAGCTGGAGATGATCGGGCTGTTTTCGGTTGGCTATGACAAGGTCGATGTCGATCATGCACGGGCAAAGGGCATCCGCGTCACCAATACGCCGGACGTGCTGACCGATGACGTGGCCGACCTGGCGGTGGGGCTGCTCTATGCGACGGTGCGCAATATCGCGGCCAATGACCGGATGGTGCGGGCCGGGGATTGGGCGCGGGGCGTGAAGCCGCCGCTGTGCGGGCGCGTGACGGGCAAGCGGATCGGGATTTTGGGACTGGGCCGGATCGGGCGCGCCATCGCCCGGCGGCTGGAGCCGGTGGCGGGGGAGATTATCTACCACAGCCGGCGGGCGGTGGCGGATACGACCTGTCGCTATGTGGCCGATGCGCTGGATTTCGCGCGGCAGAGCGATGTCGTCATTGTCGCGACCTCCGGCGGGCCGGAGGCGCGCGGGCTGGTCGATGCGGCGATGCTGGATGCGCTGGGCCCCGAGGGCGTGATCATCAACATCAGCCGGGGCAGCGTGATCGATGAGGACGCGCTGGTGGCGGCGCTGGGGGAAAGACGGATCGCGGGCGCGGGTCTCGACGTGTTCGCGAACGAGCCGCATGTGCCGGAAGCGCTGTTGGCGATGGATCATGTGGTGCTGCAACCGCATCAGGGCAGCGCGACCGTCGAGACGCGCAAGGCGATGGCCGATCTGGTGCTGGCCAATCTGGATGCCTGGGCGGCGGGCGAGCCCCTGCTGACCCCCGTGGTGTGAGAAGCGGACGCCCGCATCCAAGCGCTTTGCGTTTCGCTTCGATGACGCTAAAGCGCGGCGCATGACAAAGCCTGCCCCCAAAGACTGGATCCTCGGCATTTCGCCCTATGTTCCCGGCAAGTCGGCCGCCGATGACGGGCGACCGCTGGTGAAGCTGTCCGCCAATGAAAATCCGCTGGGCACCGGGGAAGCGGCGCGGGCCGCTCTGGTGGCGGCAACGGCGGATCTGGCGACCTATCCCGATCCCGGCGCAGCCAGGCTGCGCGAGGCGATCGCGGCGGCGCATGGGCTGGACCCGGCGCGGGTGATCTACGGCACCGGGTCGGACGAATTGCTGCACATCGCGGCGAGCGCCTATGCCGGGCCGGGGGACGAGGTGCTCTACGTCCGCTACGGCTTTTCTGTGTACGACATCGCGGCGCGGCGCGTGGGGGCGACGCCGGTCATCGCGCCGGACGCCGATTACGCGACCGATGTGGATGCGCTGCTCGCGGCGGTGACGGAGAAGACCAAGGTCGTCTTCCTCGCCAACCCCAACAACCCGACCGGCACCATGACGTCGCGGGAAGAGATTGCGCGGCTGCATGCCGGTCTGCGGCCCGACATATTGTTCGTGCTGGATCAGGCCTATGCCGAATATCTGGACGCGGACGAGGATGATGGCGGGCTGGAACTGGCGAAGAATGCCGCCAATATGTTCGTGACCCGGACATTTTCGAAGATTTACGGGCTTGCCGCCGAGCGGATCGGCTGGGGCTATGCCAGCGCCGAGGTGATCGACGTGCTGCACCGCATCCGCGCGCCGTTCAACGTGACGACGGCCGGGCAGGCCGCTGCGGTAGCGGCGATCGAGGACGCCGCCTGGGTCGAGGCGAGCCGGACACATAACCGGAAATGGCGCGAATGGCTGGCGGGCGAGATCGCCGCGCTGTCCAACCATGGGCTGCGCGCCGTGCCGAGCAAGGCGAATTTCCTGCTCATCCTGTTCGACGGCCGGCTGACGGCCGAGGCGGCGATGAAGGGCCTGTGGGACGAAGGCTTCGCCACCCGCTGGCTGCCGGGGCAGGGTCTGCCCAACGGACTGCGCATCACCATCGGCACCGAGGATCAGATGCGCAAGGTCGCGGCCAAGCTGCGCGCCATGGCGGAAGCCGCCTGATGCTGCCATTCTCGCGCGTCACGATCATTGGACTGGGCCTGATCGGCTCCTCGCTGGCGCGGGCGATCCGCGAAGCCATGCCGACTGTTCGCGTGACGGGCCATGATGCCGATGCCGGCGTGCGGGAGATCGCGCGGGTCATCGATCTGTGCGACGACGTGACCGATACGGCGGGCGCTTCGGTGACGGATGCCGACCTGGTCGTGCTGTGCGTGCCGGTGCGGGCCATGGGCGCGGCGGCGGCGGAGATTGCCGACGATCTGCCTGCGGAGGCGATCATCAGCGATGTCGGCTCCTGCAAGGCCGATGTGCTGGCGCAGTTGAACATTGCCTTGCCGGGGCGCACGGTCATTCCCGCCCATCCCGTCGCGGGCACGGAGAATAGCGGGCCGGAAGCGGGCTTCGCCTCCCTGTTCCGGGGCCGCTGGTGCATCGTGACGCCGCCCGCCGACGCCGATCCGGCGGCGGTCGAGCGCGTGTCGGAGCTGTGGCGGCGCGTCGGCGCGGATGTCGAGACGATGGACCCGGCGCATCACGATCTGGTGCTGGCGGTGACCAGCCATCTGCCGCACCTTATCGCCTATACCATCGTCGGCACGGCCAGCGATCTGGAGGATGTGACCCAGTCGGAAGTCATCAAATATTCCGCCGGCGGCTTCCGCGACTTCACCCGCATCGCCGCGTCCGATCCGACCATGTGGCGCGACGTGTTCCTGGCGAACAAGGATGCGGTGCTGGAGATGCTCCAGCGCTTTTCGGAGGATCTGTCGGCCTTGCAGCGGGCGATCCGCTGGAATGACGGGGATGCGCTGTTCAACCTGTTCACCCGCACGCGGGCGATCCGGCGGTCGATCATCGAACAGGGGCAGGACGATCCCAAGCCCGACTTCGGGCGTTCACATTGAATAGCGGCGTACGCCTGCCTTCGCAGCAGCATATCGGCTTATAAAGGCTCGTTCAGCGCATTGATGGCCGCATGGACGCGAGCTTCCGCTTCCCGTCGATCCAGGCCGGGCGGAACGATCTCGCCCACCTTGTAAGTGATCGTGCCGCTGCGCTTCATGAACCTGCCGCGGGGCGAGACGCGGCCGCTGTCGACCGCGATGGGCACGACCGGCAGGCCCAGCAGCACGTAGAGCCCGGCGAAACCGGCGCGCAAGGCCGGGCTTTCGCCATGAGGAACGCGGGTGCCTTCGGGGAAGAGGCAGATGGCGCGGCCCTCCGCCGTGGCGGCCTTGGCGGCGGCGCGCAGGGCGCGCAGCGCGCTCGCCCCGGCGCTGCGTTCGATGGGGATCAGGCCATAGCGGCGGGCGATGCCGCCCCAGAGCGGAATGTCGAACAGCTCGCGCTTGGCGGCGATAGCGGGACGATCCAGCAGGCAGAGCAGGTCGATCGTCTCGAACATCGATTCATGCTTGAGGATGTAGAGATAGGGACCGTTCTCCAGCCTTCCCTCGACCCGGACCTTCTGCCCCAGCAGCCAGCGCGCGCAGCCCCGATGGAAGCGGCTCCACGCGGTGGCGACGCGGGGAATGGAGCGGGGCGCGACCAGATTGACCGCCATGGCCGCAAGGACGAACAGCAGCGATCCCGGATAGAAGATCGACATGAAGGCGAGGGATCGCAGCGCGGTCAGCATGTCCGGTTGAACCGTTCAGATACCAATAAGCGCCGCCGCCCGGCGCAGCAGATATTTATTATATTCACGCGCCAGCATGGTGAGGCTGGGGCGGCTGGGCACGGCGTCGTAGACCAGCGTGACCCGTTCGGGCAAGGCCTGCCGCAGTTCGAGCGCGGAACGCCGCATGTGCCAGTCGGTGGTGATGAGGCGCACCGTCTTGAAATCCCGCCGTTCCAGCCAGTGCGCTGTCTCTATGGCGTTGGACCGGGTGTCGATGGCTTCGCGGCCAAGCGTGATGCAACAGGAGAAGAGGCGTTCAGGCGCCTTATATTGCGCGGCCAGCTCCGCCGGGCGGACCGAGCGGTCGACGCCTGAGATCAGCATCCGCTTGGCCGCGCCGTCCTGAAGCAGGGAAAGGCCGCGGTCGATACGCCCGGCCCCGCCGGTCAGCACGACGATCGCGTCGGTCTGGCGACCGTCCAGCGGCTGGGGCAGGAAGATCGCGAACCAGGCGAAGCCCAGCATCCATCCCAACAGGGTGACGGCGATGAAGCGGACGATCACAGCAGCCGCCCCAACGACCGCAGCACCGTCCAGCGCGCCGCGATCCGCGCCAGCAGCACGCAACCCATGGGTATCGCGGCCAGCGCGGCCCAGCTTGTCCACGGCAGCTGGACGCCGCTCAGCAGCTCCGATCCCGTCGCCAGCAGCCGCGCGCCCAGCAGCAGGATCACCAGCAATGCGCAGGCAAAGCCGAGCGCGCCCCCGAACAGCGCGTCGAGGCCGATGCGCCGCTGGAACAGCCGGGCGATCTGCACGTCGGTCGCACCCATCAGGTGCAGCACGTCGATGGTGCCGCGATGGCTGTCATGCGCGGCGCGGGCGGCAAGGACGACCACCGCGCCGGTCGCCAGCGTCATCAGCACGATGATGCCCGCGGCCAGCCAGCCAAGCGCGGAAAGCAGATCCGCGAGCGGCGCGAGGAAGGCGGCATGGGGTTCGATGCGGGCCTTTGGCGAGAGGGCATGGAGCTGTCGGCGGAGCCGCTCGACCTTTGCGTCCGTCTGGCCCGGCGTGAGTTCGATGTCGATCAGCGCCGGTATCGGCAGGTCGCCGCTGGCCGCATCCTGCCCAAGCCAGGGACGGATCTGCTCCGCCAGCGCGGCGGACGGGACCGGACGAACGGCGCGGACGGTCGCGTCCTTGCGCAGTGCGGCGGCTATGGCGGCGCTGAGGCGCTCGCGCTGTTCGGCATTGGCTTCCACGATCTGCACCGTCGCGCGCCCGGCAAGGTCGGCGCCCATCGCCTTCACCGCCGCGCCCAGGCCCAGGCCGGCGGCGGCCGACAGGACCGTCAGGAACATAATGATGGCGATGATCCAGGGCATGGGGCCGGCCACCCGCCCCTCCGGCAGCAGCCGGTGGCGCGCGGCGGCGGCGGCGCGGCGATTGCCCATGGTGCCGGGGGACGCCATCAACCGGCCGCCTGGGGTCGGGGCGGGTAGCGCAGCGATCCGGTCGGATCGGACAGACGGCCCTTGTCCAGCTTCATCATCTGCGCGCTGCCCACCTGCGCGATCAGCGGCAGGTCGTGGGTGGCGACGACGATGGTGGTGCCCAGCCGGTTGAGCGCTTCGAACAGGGTCATGAGGCGGCGGGCCATGTCGGCGTCGACATTGCCGGTCGGCTCGTCCGCCACCAGTATTTCCGGGCGGCCGATGACGGCGCGGGCGATGGCGACGCGCTGCTGTTCCCCGCCCGACAGGGTGGCGGGGCGGGCCTGGCCGCGATCGCCCAGCCCCACCCAGTTCAGCATCTCGCTGACGGGCAGGTCGATCTCGCTCTCCTCCATGCCCGCGACCCGCAGCGGCAGGGCGATATTGTCATAGACCGACAGATGCGGGACCAGCCGGAAGTCCTGGAACACCACCCCGATGCGCCGGCGGAACCCCGGCAGGCGCTTGCGGGGCAGTGTCACGACATCCTCCCCGAACAGGCGGATGACGCCGCGGCTGGGCCGCTGGGCGAGGTAGAGGAGCTTCAGCAGCGATGTCTTGCCCGCGCCCGACGCGCCGGTCAGGAAATAGAAGCCGCCGCTCGCCAGGGAGAAGCTGACGTCGGACAGCGTCTCGCTATCCAGACCATAGCGCAGGCCGACATTTTCGAACTGTACGATGGCCGACATGCGTCTATTTCAGCGCCCGCGCGCTCCCTGCTTCCCCGATGGCCTAGCCATGGCACAGCGGACGGGCGGCCGTAAAGCCCATCCGGCCTGAGTCCGCGAGTCGCGCCCGGGTGGACGGGCATGTTTGAAGCCGCTTGCCCTCGAATCCAACTCATGCCTATGAAGCGTCATGATCCTGGTGTGTCCCAATTGCGCCACGCGCTATATCGTGCCGGACAGCGCCGTCGGCCCGAACGGCCGCCAGGTTCGCTGCGCCGCCTGCAAACATAGCTGGTTCCAGGAAGGCGCCGCGCTCGCCCCGCGAGAGGAAGCATTGGCGACGGCAGGCGTGCCCGAAGTCGCGGCGCCATCGCCTCCGCCTCCACCGCCCCCCCCGGCGGCGCCCCCACCGCCGCCTCCGGTTGAGGAGTCCGCCCCGCCAGCGGTGGAGCCCATCGCAGCGCCCGTGGAGCCCGAACCCGTCACACAAGCCGCACCCCCGGAAACGGCAAGGCCGGACTATCGGTTCGACGATATTTACGGGCGCGCCGAAGCGGATGCGCGCGACGATTGGGCCGAACCCGCGCCGGTAGCGGCGAAGCCCCGGCGCAACCGGCTGAAGATATGGACCTATGCGGCGCTCGCCTTTTGCCTGGCGATCGGCGCGGCCGGCGGGGCGCTCTGGTATTTCGGAACGCCTGGCTGGGCGGTCAATCTGGGCCTGGTGCCCGAGGAAGGCGACCCGGACCTGCTCTTCTATCTTTCCAAGCCTGCCGAGCGGCGCAAGCTGCCGACCGGGGAGGAATATTTCGCCTTTGGAGCGCGGATCGTGAACAGCGGCAAGCAGGTGCTGCCGGTGCCCCCCGTGCTGGTGCAACTGCGCGACAGGCAGAACCGGCTGGTGTTCAGCTGGACCACCAAGGCGGACCGGACCAGCCTGAAACCGGGTGAGGAAGCGTCGATCAACGAAAGCCGGATCGACATTCCGAAAAATGCCGAGAATCTGTCGCTGACTTTCGTGCAGTGATCCGTTCGTCGTTCCTGCGCAGGCGGGAACCCATCTCCTGAACGTGCCGCCTGGGACGACTTATGGGAGATGGATCCCCGCCTTCGCGGGGATGACGATCTCAAAAAATCACGGATAGCTCACCGTCTTCGGCCGTCCCTGGGGGATCGGGATGAATTCCCGGTCGTCGCCAGGGATCAGGGGAAAGCGCATGGCTTCCCAATCCTCGCGGGCCTGCATCAGGCGGTCGGTGGAGGATGACACGAAATTCCACCAGACATGGCGAGGCGTCCGGAACGCCTCTCCCCCGCAAAGTATGACGCGGCCGCCGTCCACGCTCATCAACGTCGCCCTGATGCCGGGCCGCAGGACGTAGAGCGTCTGCGGCTGGAGCATCACCCCGTCCAGCGCCGCGTCGCCGCCGGAGACATAGATCGCCCGCTCCTCCGCATCCGCATCGATCGGGACCGAACCGCCGGGCGAGAGCTGGATGTCGGCATAGATGGTGTTCGCATAGGTGGTGACCGGTGAGGTTGCGCCCCACAGGCTGCCCATGATCACGCGCGCCCGCACCCCAGCGCCATCGATGACGGGCAGGCCGCCTTCACCGACATGCTCGAAGGCCGGGTCCATCTCCTCATAACGGTCGGGAAGCGCGAGCCAGGTCTGGATGGCGGACAGTTTCGACAGCTTTGCCCGGTCCTCGTCCGGCGACCGCTCGCTGTGGACGATGCCCTTGCCAGCGGTCATCAGGTTGACCGCGCCCGGCTCGATCAACTGCTCCGTGCCCAGGGAATCGCGGTGGAGGAAGCTGCCTTCATACATATAGGTGACGGTGGCGAGGTTGATGTGCGGGTGGGGGCGCACGTCCACGCCCTGCCCCGGTTCGATCCGGGCGGGACCGGCCTGGTCGAAGAAGATGAAGGGGCCGACCATGGTGCGATCCTTCACCGGCAGGGAACGATGGACGCGGAAATCGCCCAGGTCATGGGTGGTGGGCGTGATCGTCTGGATGATCGGATCGTTCTGGATGATCGGTTCGGGCGGGGTCATGCTGCGTCCAGTTCGGGATAGTGGCGGAAGACATCTTCGTCGGTGAACGGCAGGCGCCGTTCGCTTGCCAGATAGTCCTGCAATTCGGGCAGCGCCGCAACCCGGTCATGCAGATCGGCAAGGCGCGGGAAGGATGGCGTCAGCGTCGCCATGCGCAGCGGAAAGGCGTAGCGCAATCCCGCGATCAGGTGGAAGAGCGAGAGATCGGCATAGCTCCAGCTTCGGCCTGCCAGCCAGTCGCCCGTCTCCGCGCTCAGGGCATGTTCGAAATAGGTCAGGAATTTGGGGATGCGGCCGGCGCGAAACCCTTGGGCGGCGCGCAGGGCCTCCGCCTTCTGATTCTCATAATAGAGATGGGCGCCGACCGGATGGTGGACGTCATGCGCCTCCGCCACCATATCCATGATGGTGAGCTGCACCTGGGCGAGCCAATAGCGCGGCTTGAGGCCGGTGGGGCCGCATTCATGGCGTTCGGCCAGATAGAACAGGATGTTGGCGGTCTGCGCCACGGTGCGGCCGTCCGTCACCAGATAGGGCGGGGCGAAGGCGGGACCGGCGTCGTGACGCTCCATGTCCGCCATCAGCGCTTCGTCGCCGTCGGTGCGGGCGCGGTCGCGATAGGCGATGCCGCACGCCTCCATCGTCAGCCGCACGAACTCGCCGCGCCCGGCTATGGTGGACCAGTACCAGAAATCATAGGCCATGATGCGCGCCTCCTTCGACGGCGGCACAACGTTCGAACAGGCGCTATGGTGTCATTCGCCCGGCGCGCGAGCCTTTATCGCCAGGGCATGGACCTTTTCGCGCAGCAGGTCGGCCAGCGCGGCATTGACCATCCGCTGGCGAGCGACGCGGTTCTGGCCCGTGAAGCGGCCGGAGACGATCTCCACGGTGAAGTGGCTCTCCCCCGATCCGTCATGCCCGGCATGGCCGCGATGCTTCTCGCTGTCATCGATCACGGCGAGCCGTTCGGGGCTGAGGGCGGCCTGCAGCCGGGCTTCGATTTCGGTGGCGACAGGGCCTTTTAGAATCTCGGTCATCGCCCCTATATAGGCCCTTTATTCCCCGTTGCATCAGGACAATCTTGGCTAGCGATCCCTTCTCGACCCGGCGTTTCAACCGTTTCCACGGCCGCGTGGAAAGCGACCGCCCCTGCGCGGTGCCCGGCTGCGAGGAACCGGGGGAATTTCGCGCGCCGCCCCTGGAAGGAGGCCGGCCGAACCAGGAAGGCCCACGCTGGCGCTGGCTGTGCCTCGACCATGTGCGGGAATTCAACCAGGGCTATAATTTCTTCACCGGCATGAGCCCGGAGGAGATCGCCGCCGCCCAGCGCCCCTATGCGGGGTGGGAGCGGGAAACGCGGGCCTTTTCGTCCAACGCCGCCAGCCCGCCGCCCAGATGGTCGGACTTTCAGGACCCGTTGGACGCCATCGGCGCCAAGTTCAGGGAGCGGATGGCGAAGGCGCGGGCCGACAACCAGACGCGGCAGGACGGGAAATTCCTGTCGCGGGACGACCGGCGGGCGCTGGAGGTGATGGGGTTGCCGATCGACGCCGACCGAAGGGCGCTGCGGCAGCGCTACACCGAATTGCTGCGGCGCTTTCATCCCGATCATAATGGCGGCGACCGGAGCCATGAGGCTTTGTTGCAGGGAGTGATCGAGGCCTATCAATTGTTGAGGAAGGCTGAGGCCTTCGCCTGAACATCGTCGTTCCCGCGCAGGCGGGAATGACTTGTGATCGGTTCATTGCGCTGTCATAGGCGCCGACCCTTCCCCGGAGATTCCTATGACAACCCGCGCCCTGGGCCTTGATTTCGGCACGACCAACAGCGTGGCCGCGCTCGCTGGCGGGGTCGGGTCGGAACTGGTGGAATTTGCCGGCAAGGAAGCAACCGGCGCGGTGTTCCGCTCCGCGCTCTGCTTCTGGCATGACAGCGGCGTGAAGGGCGGCATGGCGCATGAGGCGGGACCATGGGCGATAGCGGAATATCTGGAATTTCCGGAGGACAGCCGCTTCCTGCAAAGCTTCAAGTCGGTGGCGGCCAGCCCGGTCTTCGAAAGCGCGAATGTGTTCGAGAAGCGCTTCCGCTTCGAGGAACTGGGGCAAATGTTCCTCTCCCGCATGGTCGGCCATGCGGGCGGCGCGCTGGACCGGCGGCCGGAGCGGATCGTGGTCGGGCGGCCGGTGGAATATGCCGGATCGCGGCCCGACGAGGCGCTCGCCCGGCGGCGCTATGACGCCATGTTCGCAGGGTTCGGGGACGAGATTCACTATGTCTACGAACCGCTGGGCGCCGCGTTCAGCTATGCCAGCCGCCTGACCGAAGCGGCGACGATATTGGTGGCGGACTTTGGCGGGGGCACCAGCGACTTTTCCATCGTCCGGGTCGAGGCGCCGGGCGCGGCGCGGCGTTGCGTGCCGCTCGGCTCGGCGGGCATCGGCCTGGCCGGGGACCGCTTCGACTATCGAATCGTCGATCATCTGGTGCTGCCGATGCTGGGCAAGGGCGGCAGCTATCACAGCTTCGGCAAGGAACTGGAGATTCCGCGCAGCTATTTTGCCGATTTTGCCGACTGGTCGCGGCTGGCGCTGATGCGCAACCGGCGGACCATGGACGAACTGGCGCGCTTGCAGAAGGCGGCCCATGATCCCGACGCCATCGGGCGGATGATCACGGTGATCGAGAAGGAACTGGGCTATCCGCTCTACGATGCGGTGGGGTCTTTGAAACGGCGGCTGTCGGAGGCGGAGAGCGCGACCTTCCGCTTCGAAGGCGGCGGGCTCACCATCGAAAAGCAGGTGACGCGCGCCGATTTCGAGGGGTGGATCGCGCCCGACATCGCCCGGATCGAAGCCACGGTGGACAAGGCGCTCGACAAGGCGGGCGTGGCGCCCGATACCATCGACCGGGTGTTCCTGACCGGCGGCACGTCCCTGATCCCGGCGATCCGGCGCATTTTCGACCGGCGCTTCGGGAAAGACCATATTGCAACCGGCGGAGAATTGACGTCCATCGCCCATGGGCTGGCGCTGGTCGGGCAGGAGGCCAATTTGGCCGAATGGGCTGCTTGATCCCGGCGTGTTAAGGCCCCACTCTATCGACATGCCTGTCCCTGATGGTTAGGGCAGTGCCGACCAGATCGTTCAAAGAGATTAGAAGATGACCGACATCCCGAACGTCCAGCCCGATACCCGCGCCGAAACGCTGTTGGCCTCGCCCGACCGCGAAGTGGATGCGCGCGACGTGTTCGGCATCGATGTCGACATGAAGATCCCGGCCTTTTCGGAAGCCGACGAGCGGGTGCCCGATCTCGACCCCGCCTATGTGTTCGATCCGGACACCACGCTCGCGATCCTGGCTGGTTTCGCCTATAACCGCCGCGTGATGGTGCAGGGCTATCACGGCACCGGCAAGTCGAGCCATATCGAACAGGTCGCCGCCCGCCTGCGCTGGCCGTGCATCCGCATCAATCTGGACGCGCATATCAGCCGCATCGACCTGGTCGGGCGCGACGCCATCGTCCTGAAGGACGGGCAGCAGGTGACGGAATTCCGCGAAGGCCTGCTCCCCTGGGCGTTGCAGCGGCCGGTCGCCTTGGTGTTCGACGAATATGATGCGGGCCGCCCGGACGTGATGTTCGTGATCCAGCGCGTGCTGGAAACCGACGGCAAGATGACGTTGCTCGACCAGAACAGGGTGATCCGCCCCAATCCCTGGTTCCGCCTGTTCGCTACCGCCAACACCGTGGGTCTGGGGGACACGACCGGCCTTTATCACGGCACGCAACAGATCAACCAGGGCCAGATGGACCGCTGGAATCTGGTGGTGGCGCTCAATTACCTGCCCGCCGCTACCGAGGCGCAGGTGGTGCTGGCCAAGTCCGGCGAATATGACCATGAGGGCGGCCGCAAGGAAGTCGAGAATATGATCAAGGTGGCGGAACTGACGCGTCAGGGCTTCGTCAACGGCGACATATCGACCGTCATGAGCCCGCGCACCGTGATAAGCTGGGCGCAGAATGCGCTGATCTTCAAGAATATCGGCTTCGCCTTCCGCCTGAGCTTCCTCAACAAATGCGACGAGGCGGAGCGGCCGCTGGTGGCCGAATATTATCAGCGCGTCTTCGGCAAGGATCTGCCCGAAAGCGTCGCGCACCGGGCGGCGTGACGTGATCGTCGTCGAACGGATCGATCCGGAGGGCGGGACCGCCCATCGGATCAGCATTCGCGGGCATGAACTGATCGCGGACATGACAGCGCCGGACGGTCATGATGCCGGGCCGGACCCGCATGATCTTTACGATTCGGCCTTGGGCGCGTGCAAGGCGATGACCATGCTCTGGTATGCGCAGCGCAACGGCATTCCGGTGGAGGGCATCCATGTCGGCGTGGTGCGCGATGCGAGCCAGGAGCGGCAGGGCATCTACAAGCTGACCACGCGCATCGCGCTGTCCGGCCCGTTGAGCGCAGAGCAGCATGACAGACTGATCGCCGTCGCCGCGAAATGCCCGGTCCACAAGCTGATGAGCGAGGTCGAAACGCAGATCGAAACCATCGCCGTGCCCATGGTCGGGGAGGGCGAGCGGCCGTGAGCGAGCCTGTCGCCCTGACGCCGGAAAAAGCCCGCCTGCCGCTGGAGAGCGCGTTCAACCTGCGCGACTTCGGCGGCTATGCAACGGCGGACGGGCGCTGCGTGAAGCGCGGCATGCTCTACCGGTCGGGGACGATGGCGCTGCTGACGGACGCGGATGCGGACCATCTCCGCTCGCTCGGCATCAAGGCGATCTGCGATTTCCGCCGCGGCAACGAACGGACCGCCGAACCCACGCTCTGGCATGGGAGCGAGGTCGATTATTTCTGCCGCGACTATGCGGAAAGCAGCGGGCTCCTCGGAGAGATGCTGAAGCGCGACGGCGCGACGGCGGACGATATGCGGCAGACGATGATCGCCCTTTATCGCGTCATCCCGGTCGACCATGCCGAATCCTACCGCGCCATGTTCGCGCGGATCGCGGATGGGCGCGTGCCGTTGCTGATCAACTGCTCGGCGGGCAAGGACCGGACCGGCGTGGGCGCGGCGCTGGTTCTGGCGGCGCTGGGCGTGCCGCGCCCGACAATCGTTCAGGATTATCTGGCGACCAACACCCATGCCGATTGGGACTGGCTGCTGGCGCAGCGCAACACGCTGGTGGCGCGGATGCGGCTGACCAGGACCGACATGCTCGAACCGCTGCTGAAGGCGGAATCCGTCTATCTGGATACATTGTTCGCGACGCTGGATGAAAGCCATGGCGGCGTGGACGGCTATCTGAACGATGTGCTGGGCGTCGACGCCGCGGCACGGGATTCGATGCGCGGAATGTTGCTCGACTGATGGCCGACCGTTCGCCCCTCGACGCCTTCAAGGACGTGCTGTCCGGCGCGGCGCGGTCGATCGCGCGCGACGCGGAGGTGGAGGTGAGCTTCACCGCCGACACGCCGCATATGGCGGGCAAGGCGATCAAGGTGCCGACGCCCGGACGCAATCTGCCCGCCGATCAGGTGGCGCTGGCGCGGGGTTTCGCGGACGCCAATGCGCTGCGGCTGCGGCACCATAATGCGCGGATTCACAACGCCGCCGCGCCTGCCGACGCGACGGCGCGGGCCGTCTATGACGCGGTCGAGCAGGCGCGGGTAGAAGCGATCGGTTCGCGGGCGATGGAGGGGGTAAGGGCGAACCTCAACCATGCGCTCGACCTGAAATTGAAGTCCGATCCGATCCGCCGGGCGCGTTCCGCCGATGAGGTGCCCTTGTCGACCGCGCTGGCGCTCAAGGTGCGCGAGCGGCTGACCGGGCAGGCCGCGCCCAAGGATGTGCGGGCCGGTCTGGCGATGGTCGACCAGTGGATCGAGGACAAGGCGGGCGCGGATCTCGACGCGCTGGCCATGGCCATCGACGATCAGCGCGCTTTCCAGAAGCTGACCTCGGCCATGCTGGAGCATCTCCAGTTGATCGACGCCGACGTGCCGCCCGAAACCGACGAGTCCGAACCGCAGGAAGAGGGGGAGGACGAAGAGCAGCAACAGGAAGACGGCGACAGCGGCGAGGATCAGGCGGGCGACAGCGACGCCTTTGCCGAGGCGCGCGCCGAGGACCAGGGCGGCGACACCGAGGACGGCGAAACCGAATATAGCGACGAGTTCGACGCCGACAGCGAGGAAGGCGCGGAGGATATGGGCGAGGAGGGCATGATGCCCGTCCGCCCGAACCGGCCGATGGGCGACCTGCCGCCGGGCTTCGACTATAAGCCCTATACGCAGCTTCACGATGAGGTCGTGACCGCCGAGGATCTGTGCGACGAGGATGAATTGCTGCGGCTGCGCGGCTTCCTCGACCAGCAGTTGGTGAGCCTGCAGGGCGCGGTGACGAAGCTCGCCAACCGGCTCCAGCGGCGGCTGATGGCGCAGCAGTCGCGGAGCTGGGACTTCGATCAGGAAGAGGGGCTGCTCGACGCGGCGCGCTTGGCGCGGATCGTGATCGATCCGACGCGCTCGCTATCCTACAAGATCGAGCGGGACACCGAGTTCCGCGATACGGTCGTGACGCTGCTGATCGACAATTCGGGGTCGATGCGCGGGCGGCCGATCTCCATCGCCGCGATCAGCGCCGACATCATGGCCCGCACGCTGGAACGTTGCGGGGTGAAGACCGAGATATTGGGCTTCACCACCCGCGCCTGGAAGGGCGGGCAGAGCCGGGAGGACTGGCTCGCCGCCGGGCGTCCGCCGATGCCGGGGCGTCTCAACGACCTGCGCCACATCATCTACAAGAAGGCCGATGAACCCTGGCGCCGGGCGCGCAAGAATCTGGGCCTGATGATGCGCGAGGGGCTGCTCAAGGAGAATATCGACGGCGAGGCGCTGCTCTGGGCGCATAACCGGCTGATCGCCCGCAATGAGGAGCGCCGCATATTGATGGTGATCTCCGACGGCGCGCCGGTCGACGATTCCACCCTGTCGGTGAACAGCGGCACCTATCTGGAGCGCCATTTGCGGCAGGTGATCGAGTGGATCGAGAACCGCTCGCCCGTGCAGCTCGTCGCCATCGGCATCGGCCATGACGTCACGCGCTATTATCGCCGCGCGGTGACCATCATGGATGCCGAACAGCTCGGCGGGACCATGGTGGAGCAGCTCGCCGGACTGTTCGACGAAGATTAGAGGCCCTGCTCGTTCGGGCTTCCGCGATGTCGAAGCCCGGACCTTCCCTTGAAAAGAAGATCGGCAGTTTCGACCTCGTGTCAGCGCGAACAAGCGTTTTGACAGGAGAGTGCAATGAGTGTCGCCTTTCGTCGCGAGAGTGACGAGGAGCATCTGGAACCCACTTTCGAGATTCCGTTGCCGCCCGGACCCAATTGGGTGACGGCGCGCGGCCTGCGGCTGACGCGGGAGAAGGTGGAAGCGCTGGAGGCGGTCGATACCGAAGCCATGGCTGAGGAGGACGCCAAGAAGCTGAAGCGCGAGCTGCGCTATTGGCGCACGCGCCTGGCGACGGCGGAATTGCGGCCGGTGCCGGATGCGGAGGCCGTGGCCTTCGGCAGCCGCGTCACCTACCGGTTGAACGGCAAGGAGAAGCGGGTCGCCATCGTCGGAGACGATGAGGCGGAGCCGGCTGAAGGACGCATCGCCTTTTCCGCGCCGCTTGCCCGGGCGATGATGGATGCGGAAGAAGGCGAAAGCGTCGATTTCGGCGGTAAGCCGGGCGCGATCATGATCCTCGCGATCGAAGCGATATTGGAGGAGTAGACCTCGCAATATGCCGGATTGTGTTCCTGCGAAGGCAGGAACCCAGTTCGGACGGCAGGACTGGGCTCCTGCCTTCGCAGGAGCACGCTGCAAAAAGATCGGTATCGTTCAAACGGATAAATGCTGATCAAAAAAAAGAAGCCCTCCAGTTTCGGCTGGAGGGCTTTCGTCTATTCAATCAAGCGTTGCGGCCAGCTTCGAACAGGAACCAGGCGCGTTCCTCGGCCTCGTCGGTCCAGTCGTCGATAATGCCCTCGGTCGCATTGTCGCCCGCTTCGGTCGCGGCCGCCTTGGCGGCGCGCAGCGCCTCGACCAGCTTCAGATTGTCCTCGCGCAGCTCATTCAGCATGTCGCCGGGGCTTACATAATCGGCGTCATTGTCGACCAGCGACTGGTGACGCGAAATGTCTCCGATGGAACGCAGCGTCGTGTTGCCGGTCTTGCGCACCCGCTCCGCGATCAGGTCGGTGGTCGCCAGGATCTGCGTCGCCTGCTCGTCGAACATCAGATGATAGTCGCGGAAATGCGGGCCGGATACATGCCAGTGGAAATTCTTGGTCTTGAAATACAGCGCATAGCTGTCGGCGAGCACGCCGTTCAGCGCCTCTGCGACCGACTTGGTGGCGTTGCTGCGCAGGTCCGTCGGGGTCTTGAGATCGGGGGCTGTCATGCTTGGCTCCTGCTGGGGGACTTGGTTTCGGACATATAATGGTCTGTCCCCGATAAGGTGCCATGACAAGACAGGAATTTTGCCGGGATAATGCCGGTCAGTGTGATGCAGCCAATCGATCAGGCGAGATGCAGGGCCGACACCGCCGCCGCCATGCCCGCCAGCAGCACCAGCACGCCACCACCCAGCCGGATCGCGCGAAGCGGCAGCGCCTTGAACGACGGCCCGCGCATCAGAATGGCGGGCACGGTCGCGGCGATGATGCCGATCGCCCCGCCCGTCGCGGCCAGGAAAGGATCGGCGGTCCGCACGGCGATTCCCAGGATCAGGAACTGCGCGCCGTCCCCGAAGCCGAGGATGAAGAGGCCGAGCGCGCTGGTCGGAAAGGGCCCCAGCCGCCAGCTTGCCAGGGGATCAGGCCGTTTCGTCGGCCAGAACATGCCGACCGCCAGGAAGATCAGCGCCAGCGCCAGGAAAAGGAGCCGCCCGTCCGTACCCAGCATCGGCGCGATGAAGGCGCCTGCCGCCGCGCCGATGGCCGCATTGGCGAGCGCCGCCGCCACGATCCCCGCTATCACCGCTCCGTCGCGGCGGAACCGTTCGGCCAGCGCAAGCGCCAGCAACTGCCCCTTGTCGCCCGTCTCCGCCAACAGACAGCCGAGCAATGCGATCAGCAATGCATCCATTCAGCCGGCCAGACAGTCAGACGGTCAGGTGCGCGCCGGGCCCTACCGCCGGCTTGGCGGCGACGGGCATGGCGATGACGTCCGCCTCCGGCATTTTGGCCGCGATCGCGTCGCGCATCAGGTCGAGATAGGACATGATGACCGGTCCGGCGCCTTGCAGCGACAGCGCCGATTGCAATGTGCCGGCCAGGCTTTCCACGCTGTCGAGGTGAAAGGCGCGGGCAATATGGCGAATGCGGTCGATCTCGTCGCGCAACCGCACGACCGATACATGGCCCCTTTCCCCCGCAAGCTCGTCGACCCGCCTCAGCAGATCGGCAAGAATGGCCAGCATCGGATCATGTCGCATGGAGAAGACTCCCCCGTCCTGTAACTCCGGCTCCCTGATAGAGCGAAGCGGGTTAAGGCCGCGTAAAGTGTAGCATAACCCCCGCGCCTGGGCCACGAGCCTTGACATGGGGCCGAATCTGCCTCATGGGGCACCGCTGAAACGGGGCGGTCCCTTCCTCGCAAGAGAATTGGGGCCGCTCTTCTTTTTCACGATATTCACGACCAGGGACTAAGGCCATGGCCAAGCCAGCAACCGTCAAGATTCGCCTCGTCAGCTCGGCTGACACCGGCTTCTTCTACGTCACCAAGAAGAATCCGCGCACCAAGACCGAGAAGCTGAGCTTCCGGAAGTACGATCCCGTCGTGCGCAAGCATGTCGAGTTCAAGGAAGCCAAGATCAAGTGATCTGACGGCGGCTGCGGTCGCCCGACGATTACCGGTTCGCGGCGTCATGCCCGAACGAAGAGGCCCGTCCCCCTGGGGGAACGGGCCTTTCCTTGTTGGCTGGAAATGCGGGTTGGGGGCGGATTTTGGGTGGTTTCCTGCCATTCCCCCTCCCGCAGGCGGGAGGGGGCTAGGGGGTGGGCTAGCGCGACATCAGCGGGAATTTGCAACGGTCTAAGCTGGAAGCTCGCTACGCTCGCACCCACCCCTACCCCTCCCGCTTGCGGGAGGGGAATGTCTTGGATTAGCCGAAATCCGCCAAGCCGGATCGATCAATTACCGACCGGCTGGCCATCCGTACGGCGCACCACGATGGTCGAGGAGCGTGGCTGCTGCCCCGATACCGGCCAGTTGCCGGTCGGATGCTGGATGTTGATGAAGAAGCTCTTGAGGTCCGGCGTATAGGCGATGCCGGTGATCTCGCAACCCACGGGACCGACCAGGAAGCGCTTGGATGCCTTGCTCGTCTGGTCGACATGGTACATCGAATTGTTGCCGAAGGC
This sequence comes from Sphingobium fuliginis, assembly GCF_015074805.1. Classification (NCBI taxonomy): domain Bacteria; kingdom Pseudomonadati; phylum Pseudomonadota; class Alphaproteobacteria; order Sphingomonadales; family Sphingobiaceae; genus Sphingobium; species Sphingobium fuliginis. The sequence goes on from NZ_CP060035.1 coordinate 2,757,103, forward strand.
CTGGGTCATGTTGACCGCCGCACCGTTCAGCGTGCCCGCATTGCCGGTGAGATTATGATCGGTCTGGACCCACAGGCGGCCCTGCGGATCGATGCGGAGGCCATCGGGGCTGGAGAAATAATCGCCGCTGATGTTCCCCTTCAGGTTCGCTTCGGCCAGATTGGGATTGCCCGCCAGCAGGAAGACTTCCCAGGTGAAGCGGGTCGCCAGCGGCGAATCGCCATTTTCGCGGAACTTCAGGATATGACCGTGCAGGTTGGTCGTGCGCGGATTGGGGTTATCGGTGACGCGGCGGCCGCTATTGTTGGTGAGCGTGACGAAGATCGCCTGGCGGTTCGGCGCGACCGTGATCCATTCCGGCCGGTCCATCAGCGTGCCGCCGGCGACGCGCGCCGCTGACTGGGCGTTGATGAGCACATCGGCCGTACTGTTGAAGCTGACCGTCGTGGGGGTCGGCGGGGTGGTCGACTGGCTGACATTGCCCGGGTCGGAGGCATTGGCGACCAAGCCATTCTGCCCCTGCACCAGCGCCCGCCATTCACCCGTACCATCCGCGTTGAAGCGCGCCACATAAAGCGTGCCATAGTCGAGCATGTCGATGTTCGACGCGCGGTTGCCGGTGCTGTAGGCGCGGTCGGGCACGAATTTGTAGATGCATCCCGGCGTCGAATCGTCGCCCATATAGAAGGCGACGCGGTTGTTGGCATCGTCCATATAGGCGGTATTCTCATGGGAGAAGCGGCCCATGGCGGTGCGCTTCGTCGGCGCGGCCAGCTCCTGATAGGGGTCGATCTCTACCACCCAGCCATAATTGTTGTTGGGCTGCGTCGGGTCGAGATAGTTGTTGGTTGTCTCCTCGCAGGTCAGATAGGTGCCCCAGGGCGTGCGGCCCGAGGAGCAGTTGTTGAGCGTGCCGCGGATGGTCGGGGAGAGCAGGCCCGCGGCGGGGCCGCCGACGCGATAGTCCGTGTTGCCGCTATAGCGCCTGTTGAAGCGCGAGCCCGCCTTGACCGCGAACTTGCCGTCCGTGCCCTTGGCGACCTCCACGACGGAAACGCCGACCGCCGACAGGGCGATGGCCTTCTGGTCGGCCGTGGCGGTGGCGGCATTATAGGCGCCGCTGGAAAAGAGGATGTTGTAATCCGGCAGTTCATGGTTGATCGCCAGCAGGCCGCCGCTGTTGGGGTCGACGCCCGACAGTTCGAAAAATTCCATGCCGTCATGATTGCCGCCCGCCCAGAAATTGGTCTGGGCCGCGCTGCCGGGGAAGCTGCCGGGGGCATAGGCGGTGCCGGTTTCGACCGAGTCGCCTGCTTTCAGCAGCACATCGACGGTGTAGCCGGCGGGAACCGTGACCGTGTCGTTGCCGTTGATCGCGACCGGTGCGAAGTTGATGGCGTAGCTGGGCGCCGGGGCTGGCGTCGGCGTGGGCGTGGGTGTCGGCGAGCCGGAATCGTCATCGTCGCCGCAGGCCGTGAGCGCACCCAGCATCGGCAGCATGGAAAGGCCGAGCAGGCCGTTCTTCAGCACGGTGCGGCGCGCCGGATTGGCGGCAACGATCGATTCCAGGCTGTCTTCGCCGGCAGTGATCTTGGGCTGCGCATCGCGGAAGGCCGCGCGCGCCTCGTCGGTCAGATGAGACATGGATGAATACCCCTGTGTACAATCCGGGCTGTCGGCTGAACGCCGCGCCCTTGGCGACCGCGGCATGGCAGAGCCGCGTGACGACATGGCTGCAAAAGGGAGACGGATCGATGAAAGCCGTATGACCGGGCGGTGACAATCCCGGCTTCAGGCGGCGGAGAGGGAGGATTTCATGGCCGCAACGGCAACCCCGCGCCCTAGAGCAGAGCGTTCACCTGCTCTATGAAGCGCAGCACGGAAATCGGCTTGGACACATAGGCCTGCGCGCCTGCCCCGCGAATCCGTTCCTCATCTCCATGGCCCGCATAAGCAGTAACCGCCATGATCGGCACCGACGACAATTGCGCGTCCCGCTTCAGCGAGATGATGAGGTCGAGCCCGCTGATATGCGGCAGGTGAATGTCGGTGATCACCAGGTCCGGATGGAATTCGCGCGCCTGCGCCAGCAGGTCCCGCCCGTCGCGCAGCGGCAGCACCTCATGCCCGTGCGCGCGCAGCAGGTCACAAAAAAGTTTGAGATTGAGTTCGTTGTCCTCGACAACGAGCACGCGCTTTGCCACCAGTCACCCGCGTTTGGAGAAATCCGCAAACATAATGGAAGTGCGTCCCCCTAGGCCCGCCCTTCGTTGAGATCAATCATGCGTCCCGACATTAACCATGGCAAGCAACATATCCCAGACGAGACCCGGGAGCCATCCGTTCTGGCCCTGATGGCGCTGGCCTGGACACTGGCGGACGATCGCCGCGCCGACCGGCTGCTGGCGCTGACCGGGCTGGACGCCGATACGCTGAGGAACGGCGTGGGCGATCCGGCGATATTGAGTGCGGTGCTGGGCTTCCTGGCCGATCATGAGCCGGATCTGATCGCCTGTGCCGAAAGCATCGACAGCAGGCCGGAGGCGCTGATCGCCGCAAGGGAGTCCCTGATCGCATGACCCGCCCCCTGATCATCACCGACTGCGACGAGGTGCTGCTGCATATGGTGGTGCCCTTCCGGCAATGGCTGGACGAGAACCACAATGTCCATTTCGACATGCGTGAGCGCGGCTTTGGTGGGGCGCTGCGGCACAAGGACAGCGGCCAGCCGCTGGAGCGCGCGCTGGTGTGGGAATTGCTGATCGGTTTCTTCGATACGGAAATGCATCGCCAGACGCCGATCGCCGGGGCGGTGGAGGCGATGCGCCGCCTGAGCGGGATCGCGGACATCGTTGTCCTCACCAATATCACGGAGCGGCATCACCGGCAGAGGGAGGAGCAGCTCGCGACCCATGGCCTCCCCTTCACCGTCTATTGGAACCAGGGCGGCAAGGGTCAGCCGCTGGCCGCCATCGTCGCGGAGCGCCGGCCCAGCGTCGCCCTGTTCATCGACGACCTGGCCGAGCATCATGGCTCGGTGGCGGACCATGCGCCGGGCGTCTGGCGCCTGCACATGGTGGGTGAGCCGGAGATCGCCGGCACGATAGCCGCCGCGCCGCGGGCCCACGCCCGGATAGACGACTGGGCGGCCGCCGAAACCTGGATCGCGGCCCGATTGGCCGAGGGTCCGGCGCCCGAAACCTTACCGACCACTCAAGGAGCATCCGCATGAGCATCGAAGCCCGCCTGACCGAATTGGGCATCACCCTGCCCGCCGCCGCCGCGCCGGTCGCCGCCTATGTGGCGGCGGTGGAAGCGAACGGCCTGCTGCATATCTCCGGGCAGATCTCGCTGTCCGACGGCCAGTTGATGACGGGCCGGCTGGGCGAGGACCGCGACCTCGACTATGGCGTCAAGGCGGCGCGGGCCTGCGGCCTCAACCTGATCGCCCAGATGAAGGCGGCGCTTGGCAGCCTGGACCGGGTCGAACGGATCGTGAAGCTGGGCGCCTTCATCAGCAGCACGCCCGAATTCACCGACCAGCCCAAGGTCGCCAATGGCGCATCCGAACTGATGGTCGAGGTCTTCGGGGACGCGGGCAAGCATGCCCGCAGCGCGGTGGGCGTGCCGGTGCTGCCACTGGGCGCGGTGGTCGAGATCGACGCGATCGTCCTTGTCCGCCCGGCCTGACGCCTTCCCCTTCCTGATTGCCCGCCCCTTCGCCCATCGCGGGCTGCATGGGGGCCGGATCAGCGAGAACGGCATGGCGGCTTTCGCGGCCGCCATCGCCGGCGGTTTCGGCATCGAATGCGATGTCCGCCTCAGCCGCGATAATGTGGCGATTGTCTTCCACGACGCCGTGCTGCGCCGCATGACGGGCGAGAATGGGGCTGTGCAGGATCATGATGCCGGGGCGATAGACCGGCTGATGCTGCCGGACGGTGGCGGCGTTCCCCGCCTTCGCGCCCTGCTCGACCTGTGCGGGACGGACGTTCCGCTGCTCATCGAGATCAAGGTTGACGGGCGGCATGTCGGACCGATCTGCGTGGCGGTTGCCGACGATCTCGCGCGGCGGCCCAAGACGCCGGCGGCCGTCATGTCCTTCAATCCCGTGGCGATGCGCTGGTTCCGGCGTCACCGTCCCATGGTCGTGCGCGGGCTGGTGATCACGGAGCAGGGCAAGCGCGGCTGGCGCGACAGAATCGGGCGCGCCCTTGCACTTTGGGCGGCGAAACCCGATTTTATCGCCTGTGACATCCGCGACCTGCCTTCCTCCTCATCCGTTGACGCCCGCCGGAGGGGCCTGCCCGTGCTGACATGGACGGTGCGTGGCGAGGAGCAGCGTGCCCGCGCGGCGCTGCACGCGGACCAGATCATCTTCGAGCGGTCGCATGGCTGAGTGCGTGGCGCGCCTTGCCCAGGGCGTGGCCGAATTGCCGCGCGACGAGTGGGATGCCTGCGCGGGGGATGCCAATCCCTTCATGAGCTGGGATTTCCTGACGGCGCTGGAACGGTCCGGCAGCGTCGGCGGAAATAGCGGCTGGCAGCCCCTGCCGCTGGTCATCGACGGGCCGGATGGGCGGATCGCCGGCGCTGCGCCGCTCTATGGCAAGACCCATAGCCAGGGCGAATATGTGTTCGACCATGGCTGGGCCGATGCCTGGGAGCGGGCCGGCGGGCAATATTATCCGAAGATTCAGATCGCCGCGCCCTTTTCGCCGGTGCCGGGCCCCCGGCTGCTGCTGCGCGACGAAGCCCTCGCCCCGGCGCTGATCGCCGGGATCGAGGCGGTGGTGCAGCAGAATGAGCTGTCCTCCGCCCATGCGACCTTCATCGCACCGGAGCAGGTGCCGCTGTTCGAGGCGGCAGGCTGGCTGATCCGGGAAGACAGCCAGTTCCACTGGACCAATCGCGGCTATGGCGATTTCGGCGACTTCCTGGCCGACCTGTCGAGCGCCAAGCGCAAGAATATCCGCAAGGAACGTGAAAGGGCGGTCGAGGGACTGGAGATCGTCCACCTGACCGGCGCCGCGCTGACGGAGGCGCATTGGGACATATTCTGGACCTTCTACCAGGATACCGGCGCGCGCAAATGGGGGCGCCCCTATCTGACCCGCGCTTTCTTCTCCATGCTGGGGGAAAGCATGGGGGACCGGGTGCTGCTGGTGCTGGCGCTGCGGCATGGGCAGCCGATCGCCGGCGCGCTCAACCTGATCGGCGCGGATACGCTCTATGGACGCTATTGGGGCTGTACCGAGGACGTGCCCAATCTGCATTTCGAGCTATGCTATTATCAGGCGATCAACATCGCCATCGCCCGCCGGCTGAAACGGGTGGAGGCCGGCGCACAGGGCGGCCACAAGCTGGCGCGCGGCTATGCGCCGGAACCGACCTTTTCCGCGCATTTCATACCCAATGCCAGCTTCCGCCGCGCCGTTGCCGACTTCCTGGCGGCAGAGCGGCAGGGCGTGCAGCGCGACAGGATGTGGCTGACCGAAAGGACACCCTTTCGAAAGGGCGAGGCACGGCCGGACTGATGCAAAGGGGCTGTGGGCGGACGGTCAGGTCCGATCAAAGGCGCCTCGTGCTCCTGCAAAGGCTGGAGATTAGCCCGTTATTTCCCGGTGGATCATCGCACCGATCCGTTTGCATCGGCGCGGCCGCCCCAGGCTTTTGCCCTGTCGCCATTTCCGGGCGATCAGGCGATGCCCCTGCTGGAAATGCCTAGGCAGCCCGCAATTGCGTCGCGGCGATCAGCGCACGCGCCTGCCGCTGCGCTTCGGCGATTTCGCGCGCCGACATTTCCCCGGCCACTTCCGCGCGCATCGTCTGCCCTTCCTCGCTGCCCTTGAGCGCAGCGAGATTGAACCATTTATGCGCTTCGATCAGATCGACGGGCAGACCGCCCGTGCCACAGCTATAGGCGACACCCAGATCGAAACAGGCCTCCGCCGTTCGGTCGGCTGCCCCCGCGAAGCGGCTTTCCATCAGAAACTGCGCACTCTTCAGTCCATTAGCCATAACCGAATCCCCCTCATGGATTTCGACGCGATGGTTTTCGACGAGCGGCAGGCTGCACCGGCAGCGGATAAAAAATGGTTAACATGGCAGATACCATAGATCGGAGCCGCGATGATGCCATGGGCGGCAAAGGCAATGCCCCGCGAAGGCACTAAAGGGGTGGCGCGTCCGCGCGATTGTCCCCATAGCCACCGGCATGACCGATCAACGCGACGTCGCCGCAGCACAGCCGAAAAAGGACATAGCGTTCCATGAGTTCGTGATGCTCTGCGCCTGCCTGATGGCGATGAACGCGCTGTCGATCGATCCCATGCTGCCCGCCTTGCCCGACATCGGCCGGGATCTTTCGGTCCCGCACCCCAATGACCGGCAGTTGATCATCAGCGCCTATTTCATGGGATTGGGGGTCGGATCGCTATTGTTCGGCGTGCTGTCCGACCGATATGGGCGAAAGCGGGTGCTGGGCAGCGCGATGGCGCTGTTCATCCTCGCCTCCATCGCCTGCGCGGGCGCGCACAGCTTCGCCATGATGCTCGTCGGCCGGGCCAGCGCCGGCTTCTTCGCGGGGGCCAGCCGGGTGATCACCGTCGGCATCGTCCGCGACCGGTTCAGAGGCGATGCGATGGCCCGGGTGATGTCGCTGATCTTCGCCGTTTTCATGCTGATCCCGGTCATGGCGCCGACATTCGGCCAGGCGATATTGTGGATCGCGCCCTGGCGCTGGATCTTCTGGGCGCTCGCGATCCTGGCGACGGCCGTCCTGCTGTGGATGAGCATGCGCCTGCCGGAAACGCTGCTGCCTGAAAATCGCCTGCGCATGAGCGCGGGCACGATTTTCCGCACGGTCGGCACCATCCTGCGCACCCGCACCTCGATCGGCTATATGCTGGCGAGCGGCGTCGTGATGAGTGGCCTGATCGGCTTCATCCTCTCGATACAGCAGATTTTCTTCGACATATTCGGGGCGCAGAGGATCTTCCCCTTCGCCTTCGCTGCCATCGCCGGGAGCATGGGGATCGGCAGCCTGCTCAACAGCCGGCTCGTCTCGCGCTTCGGTGCGCGGCGGTTGAGCCAGACGGCGCTGCTCTGCCTGGTGGCGATCAATGTCACGCATCTGGCGGTGATCCTGACGGGGTACGAAACCATCGTCAGCTTCATGATCCTGCAGGCGGCGACGATGATGACTATCGCCTTCACCGCATCGAATTTCAGCGCGATCTCGATGGAACCCTTCGCAAGGGGCGCGGGCGTCGCCTCCTCCTTCCAGGCGTTCCTGACCACGGCCGTGTCGAGCGCACTGGGCAGCCTGATCGGCCGCGCCTTCGACGGGACGACATTGCCTTTGACCCTGGGGCTGGCGGTGTTCGGCTCGATCTCCTTCCTGATCGTCGCCTGGGCTGAACGGGGCAATTTGTTCACGCGCCCCCATCATGGCGCGCTGCGCGATCCGGAATTCGAACCGCTGCACTGAAAAGGGGGGCGGTATGGCCGCCCCCCCCTTCGTCGATCAGGCGTCCCGGCCGCCGGGCGTATGCGCGCCCGGCAAAGGCGGCACGGGCTGAGGCGGAATGCCGGCATCCTGTTCGTGGGTTTCGATCAGGCCGCGTCCCACATGGCTCTTGCGATAGCCATAGATGAAATAAAGCACGAGGCCGAGGCCGCCCCAGACCGGCAGGACCAGCTGGGCATCGAAGGGCAGGTTGAAGAAGAGGAAGATGCAGCCGACGGCCGCCATCGGGGCGATCACCCACACCAGCGGCGTGCGGAAAGGACGGGCGCGGCCCGGTTCCTTCACGCGCAACACCAGCACGGCGATCGACACCATGAAGAAGGCGAAGAGCGTGCCGGAATTGGAGATGTCCGCGAGCTGACCCACGGGCAGCAGCGCGGCGCCGATGGCGACGAAGACGCCGGTTACCATGGTGACGACATGGGGCGTCTTGAACCGGGGATGGATGCTGGCCAGCTTTTCCGGCAGCAGGCCGTCGCGCGCCATCACGAAGAAGATGCGGGTCTGGCCGAACATCATCATCAGGATGACCGAGGGCAGCGCCAGATTGGCGGCAAGGCCCAGAGCATTGCCCACCACGGTCCAGTTGATCTCACGCAACACATGGGCGAGCGCTTCGTTGGAGCAGACAAGGTCCTTCACATGGGCCGCGGTGGCGCAGGCGGCGGCGAAACCCTGCGATCCGGGCGCGACGACGGCGCCGTCCGGGCCGAGCACCGGCTGCGCGCCGATGGCGCCGATCGCGCCGCCAGCCACCAGCAGATAGAAGATGGTGCACAGCGCAAGGCTGCCGATCAGGCCGATGGGCACGTTGCGCTGCGGGTTCTTGGTTTCCTCCGCCGCGGTCGAGACGGCGTCGAAACCGACATAGGCGAAGAAGATCGAGGCGGCCGCGCCAACGATGCCCATGCCGCTTGTGCCTTCCGGGCCGAACCAGCCATTGGGCGCGAAGGGCGAGAAATTGCCGGTGTCCAGCACGGGCAGCGTCAAGAGGATGAAGGCGGTGAGCGCTGTCACCTTGATGGCGACGAGCACGGCGTTGACGCGAGCGCTTTCCGTGGTGCCGATCACCAGCAGAGCGGTGACGGCGAGCGCAACGACGATGGCGGGAATGTTGATGACGCCATGGGAGAAATCGGCATGCGGGATGAGGCCGTTCATCGTCCAGACGGGGCCCGCCGAAAGCGCCTGTGGCAGTTCAAGTCCGGTTATGCTTTTGAGCAATCCCATGAAATAGCCGGACCAGCCCACCGAAACGGCGCTGGCCGCGACCGCATATTCCAGGATCAGCGCCCAGCCCACCATCCAGGCGAGCAATTCCCCGACGACCGCATAGGTATAGGTATAGGCGGAACCCGATACGGGTACCATCGAGGCGATCTCGGAATAGCAGAGCGCCGCGAAGGCGCAGACGGCGCCCGCGATGACGAAGCTCCACATCATGCCCGGCCCGGCCTTCTGCGCGGCGGCGGCGGTCAGAACGAAAATACCGGTGCCGATAATCGCGCCGACACCCAACAGCGTCAGTTGAACCGGCCCCAGGGTACGGACGAGAGATTTCTTCTCGGCCGTGGCCAATATGGCATCCAATGGCTTTATGCGCCCGAAAATCATGGTGGAGCCCTTTATCTTTGAAGTCTTTTGCCCAGGCGACCGTTGCGGCCGCTCCCCTTTTGTGATGGAACGGAGACTATCGCCTAATCCGCCGTGCGCAAGTATGTTGCGCATTCAGGACATGGGGCAAAAGCGGTTCCCATGACGATGTTGAGGAGTGAAGCGTGGTCGAGTTGCTGCGGGCTGCGGGTTTGGGCGACGTCCTGCACGGTTTCGCAGGGCGGCGCGGTGGCGTTTCGACCGGAATTCATGCGGGCCTGAACGTCGGACTGGGTTCGGAGGACGAACGCGGCGCGGTTCTGCGCAACCGGGATCTCGCCCGCGACGCGCTGCTGCCGGGTGCGGCGCTGGTGACGGTCCACCAGGTTCATTCGCCCGATGTGGTCACGGTCACGGCGCCTGTCGAAGCCGACGAACGGCCGGCAGCCGATGCGATGGTGACCGATCGGCCTGGTTTGATATTGGGGATTCTCACCGCCGATTGCGTGCCGGTGCTGTTTGCCGATACTTCCGCCGGAGTCGTCGGCGCGGCGCATGCAGGGTGGAAGGGCGCGTTGGGCGGTGTCACGGATCGGACGATCGAGGCGATGGAGGCGCTGGGCGCCGCACGCGACCGGATCGCCTGCGCGATAGGGCCCTGCATCGGGCGCTCATCCTATGAAGTGACCCTGGATTTTGCAGAGCGCTTCGCGGCGGCGGATGCGGAAAATGATCGCTTCTTCTCAGCAGGGCGCGAGGGGCATTGCCAGTTCGACATCGCCGCCTATGTAGCTGCGCGGCTGGCAGATGCGGGAATCGGCCAGATCGAACTGCTGGACGAGGACACCTATGGCCAGCCGGACCGCTTTTACAGCTACCGCCGTTCCTGCCATCGGGGAGAAGCCGACTATGGCCGGCAGATTTCGATGATCGCATTGCAGGATTAGGAGCGGGAATCGGCCGCCCAAAGGACCGTGGCGGGATTCAAACCTCCGCGCACGCCTTCCGCGCTATTTTGCGGCGGAACGCTATTTGGGGAACAGGTCACGCATGTCGACGCAATGAAAGTCCAACACCGATCCGAAAGATCGATGGGACATGTTCATGGCTGATGAAATGGCAGTTGAATTGCGGCCTCTGGTTGCGGGAGTAGGATTTGAACCTACGACCTTCAGGTTATGAGCCTGACGAGCTACCGGGCTGCTCCATCCCGCGACACTAGAGATCGCTGCGGAGGCCGCATTTATTGCGAATGGGTTATATGTGAAGCGCGAGCTATAATGCCTGGCGACGCCCTACTCTTCCGGGGCTTGAGCCACAGTACCATCGGCGCAGACTGGTTTCACGTCCGAGTTCGGGAAGGGATCGGGTGGGTCACAGACGCTATGGTCACCAAGCAATAGAGCTTGCGCTTCGGGTTTTAATCGGTGCCGTGCACTTGGGCGTTTCGGTTGAGAAACGCGTCATCAAATGAGTTGGTTTGTTTATCTGGCATGAGGTTGATCACCACGCTCGATGGCTGACGCTGGTTTATATCCAGTGTTGTCATTGATGGTGGGACTCTCAGGCGCGATCAGAGCAATTAGGACCGGTTAGCTCCATATGTTACCACACTTCTACATCCGGCCTATCAAGGTCGTGGTCTACGACCGCTCGAAGAAATCTTATCTTGAGGGAGGCTTCCCGCTTAGATGCTTTCAGCGGTTATCCCGTCCATGCATAGCTACCCTGCTGCGCCCTTGGCAGGACGACAGGTACACCAGAGGCATGTTCAACCCGGTCCTCTCGTACTAGGGTCAACTCCTCTCAAATTTCGACGCCCACGGCAGATAGGGACCAAACTGTCTCGCGACGTTCTGAACCCAGCTCACGTACCACTTTAATTGGCGAACAGCCAAACCCTTGGGACCTGCTCCAGCCCCAGGATGTGATGAGCCGACATCGAGGTGCCAAACGATTCCGTCGATATGAGCTCTTGGGAATCATCAGCCTGTTATCCCCGGCGTACCTTTTATCCGTTGAGCGATGGCCCTTCCACGAGGGACCACCGGATCACTATGACCGACTTTCGTCTCTGCTCGACTTGTCAGTCTCGCAGTCAGGCGGGCTTATGCCATTGCACTCTAACAGACGGTTTCCAACCGTCCTGAGCCCACCATCGCGCGCCTCCGTTACTCTTTAGGAGGCGACCGCCCCAGTCAAACTACCCGCCACAGAGGGTCCCTGCACCGGATAACGGTGCGAGGTTAGACATCAGAAAACAACAGGGTGGTATTTCACCTATGGCTCCACCGGAACTGGCGTCCCGGCTTCAAAGCCTCCCACCTATGCTACACAGTTCTTTCCTAATGCCACTCTGAAGCTGCAGTAAAGGTGCACGGGGTCTTTCCGTCTAACCGCGGGTACTCCGCATCTTCACGGAGAATTCAATTTCGCTGAGCATATCCTGGAGACAGTGGGGAAGTCGTTACGCCATTCGTGCAGGTCGGAACTTACCCGACAAGGAATTTCGCTACCTTAGGACCGTTATAGTTACGGCCGCCGTTTACCTGGGCTTCAATTCAGAGCTTGCACTCCTCCTCTTAACCTTCAGGCACCGGGCAGGCGTCAGGCCCTATACGTCGTCTTGAAGCCGACTTAGCAGAGCCCTGTGTTTTTGCTAAACAGTCGCTACCCCCTGGCCTGTGCCCCCCACAAGTGCTTGCGCATATGTGGGGCCTCCTTCTTCCGAAGGTACGGAGGCAATTTGCCGAGTTCCTTCAGGATACTTCTCTCAAACGCCTTGGTATACTCTACCATTCCACCTGTGTCGGTTTAGGGTACGGTCTATACGGTGGGGCTATTTCCTGGGACAACTTCCCTGCCCGGACCAATCCAATAAGGCCGAACAAGTTACGCCATCCGTCACACACCACCAGGCCCACGAATATTAACGTGGTTCCCATCGACTACCCCCTTCGGGCTCGTCTTAGGGGCCGGCTTACCCTGCTCAGATTAGCTTTAAGCAGGAACCCTTGGAATTTCGGCGACAGTGCATCTCACACTGTTAATCGCTACTCATGTCTGCATTCGCACTTCCGATACCTCCACGGTCGGTTACCCTCCCGCTTCAACGGCCTACGGAACGCTCCGCTACCGCTCAGTCAAAAGACTGAACCCTAAGCTTCGGTGCACGTCTTGAGCCCCGTTACATCTTCGCCGCAGGATCTCTTGTTTAGACCAGTGAGCTGTTACGCTTTCTTTAAAGGATGGCTGCTTCTAAGCCAACCTCCTGGTTGTTTTGGAAATCCCACATGCTTTCCCACTTAGACGTGACTTGGGGACCTTAGCTGTAGGTTAGGGCTGTTTCCCTTTTGACGACGGACCTTAGCACCCGCCGTCTGTCTGCCGGACTAGACTCGTTGGTATTCGGAGTTTGGTTAGTATTGGTAGATCTCGCGACCCCCGCAACCATCCAGTGCTCTACCCCCAACGGCAATCATCCGACGCTCTACCTCAATAGATTTCGCGGAGAACCAGCTATTTCCCGGCTTGATTGGCCTTTCACCCCTAAACACAACTCATCCGATAATTTTTCAACATTAAACGGTTCGGCCCTCCAGTGCGTGTTACCGCACCTTCAGCCTGGTCATGCCTAGATCGCCGGGTTTCGGGTCTAATGCATCGAACTCAAACGCCCTGTTCAGACTCGCTTTCGCTGCGCCTACACCTAACGGCTTAAGCTTGCTCGATACACTAAGTCACAGACCCATTATGCAAGAGGTACGCGGTCAG